>NZ_CP168511.1:0-4034330 GCF_047324335.1 Curtobacterium sp. Curtsp57 | reverse complement strand
CTACGCACGATCCGCGGATCGGGCAAACCGGGGCTGCACGACGGCGTGTCGCCCGGAACGACGGGGAACAGGTGTCGTCGAACGACGAAGGGCCCCACATCCGGGTGGATGCGGGGCCCTCGGTCTGGTCGTCACTTGCGGGCGATGACCGGGTTCTTCAACGTGCCGATGCCGGAGATCGTCACCTCGACGACCTCGCCGTCGCGGATCTCCCCCACGCCGGCGGGGGTCCCGGTGAGGATGACGTCCCCGGGCAGGAGCGTCCAGATCGACGACACGAACTCGATGAGCGACGGGATGTCGTGCACCATCTCGCTCGTGGACGCCACCTGGCGCAGGTCGCCGTCGACGCGGGTCTCGAGACGGATGTCCGACGGGTCGATCTCGGTCTCGATCACCGGGCCGAGCGGGCAGAACGTGTCGAACCCCTTCGCCCGGGTCCACTGGCCGTCGCGGGCCTGGAGGTCACGGGCGGTCACGTCGTTCGCGATCGTGTACCCGAGGATGACACTCGCGAAGTCCTCGCGCGTGACGTTCTTCGCGAGCGAACCGATCACGATGGCGAGTTCGCCCTCGTGGTCGACGCGGCCGACACCCTCCGGCAGACGGATGGGGTCGTCCGGGCCGATGACCGAGGTGTTCGGCTTGAGGAACACCACGGGGTCGTCACCCGACACGTCGTCCATCTCGTCGGCGTGCTCGGCGTAGTTGAGTCCGACGCCGATGACCTTGGAGCGCGGGATCACCGGTGCGAGGAGCTTCGCTTCCGACAGGGGCACCCGCTCCCCCGTGGTCTCGAAGCCCTGGTACATCGGGTCTCCCGCGAGCACCACCAGAGCGCGCTCGTCGAGGATGCCGTACCGGGGGTCTTCACCCTTGCTGCTGAACCGTGCGATCTTCACCGTTCGACCCTACCGACGCCGAGCCGGGATCAGGACGCGTCGGTCAGCTTGGTCATCCACCCGTGCGGGTCGGGACGACGGCCGGACTGGATGTCGGTGAGCTCTTCTCGGAGGGACATCGTCAGTTCGCCGGCACCGACGGTGGGCGAGCCGATCGTGAAGCCGTCGCCACGGAGTTCGGCGATCGGGGTCACCACGGCGGCGGTGCCGCACGCGAAGGCCTCGGTGATGGAACCGTCCGCGACGCCGTCACGCCACTCGTCGAGGGTCACCCGACGCCGCTCGACCCGCAGGCCGCGGTCTTCCGCGAGCTGCAGGATCGAGTCGCGCGTGATCCCTTCGAGGATGGAGTCCGAGTCGGGCGTCACGAGCGTGCCGTCCGCCTTCACGAGCACGACGTTCATGCCGCCGAGCTCTTCGAGGTACTTGCCCTCTTCGGAGTCGAGGAACATCACCTGCTGGCAGCCGTGCTCGTACGCCTCTTGCTGGGGCAGCAGCGAGGCGGCGTAGTTGCCGCCGGTCTTGGCAGCACCGGTGCCGCCCCGACCCGCACGGGCGTAGTTCGACGACAGCCAGATGGACACCGGCTTCGGCCCGGACGTGAAGTACGCGCCGGCCGGACTCGCGATGCAGTGGTAGGACACCGCCTGCGCCGCACGGACCCCGAGGAACGACTCGGTGGCGATCATGAACGGCCGCAGGTACAGGCTCGTCTCCGGGGCACCCGGTACCCAGTCGACGTCGGTCCGGACCAGCTGCCGGATGGACTCGACGAACACCTCGACCGGCAGCTCCGGCAGCGCGAGCCGGCGGGCGGAGCGCTGGAACCGCTTCGCGTTCGCTTCCGGACGGAACGTCCACACCGAGCCGTCGGCGTGGCGGTACGCCTTCAAGCCCTCGAAGATCTCCTGCGCGTAGTGCAGCACGCTGGCGCTGGGGTCGAGCGAGAGCGGCCCGTACGGGTGGATCGAGGCGTCGTGCCAGCCGGCGTCGAGCGTCCACTCGACGGTGGCCATGTGGTCGGTGAAGTGCTTGCCGAACCCCGGGTCCGCCAGGATCGTCTCGCGCTCCGCCTCGGCACGGCGTTCGGCGGACGGGGTGGTGGAGAACTCGAGTCCGAAGACTGTCTCGGTGCTCATCGGTGTGGCTCCCTTTCAGGCGGTGGTGGTGCGCGCTGTGGCCGCGGCGGCGATGGCGTCGCCGATCTCGGACGTGCGACGCTGCGTGGTGCCCCGGTCAGCCAGGTCCGCTTCCACCGCCCGTGTCACCGCCGTCGCCAGGTCACCCCGACCGATGTGGTCGAGGAGGAGTGCGACGGAGAGGATGGCGGCCGTGGGATCGGCCTTCTGCTGACCCGCGATGTCCGGCGCGGATCCGTGCACCGGCTCGAACATGCTGGGGAAGGTGCCGTCCGGGTTGATGTTGCCCGAGGCCGCCAGACCGATGCCGCCGCTGATCGCGCCGGCCAGGTCGGTGATGATGTCGCCGAAGAGGTTGTCGGTGACGATGACGTCGAACCTAGCAGGCTCCCGCACCATGTGGATGGTGACGGCGTCGACGTGCTGGTAGTCCACGGTGACGTCCGGGTACTCCGCCCCGACCGCGGCCACCGTGCGCTGCCAGAGCGCCCCGGCGTTCACGAGCACGTTGCTCTTGTGCACGAGCGTCAGGTGCTTGCGGGGACGACGGTCCGCCAGGTCGAACGCGTACCGCACGGTGCGCTCGACGCCGTACGCCGTGTTCACCGAGACCTCGGTCGCGATCTCGTGCGGCGTGCCGACGCGGATCGCTCCCCCGTTGCCGACGTAGGGCCCCTCGGTGCCTTCCCGCACGACGACGAAGTCCACGTCCCCCGGGGAGGCCAGCGGTGTGACGACGGAGTCGTAGACCTTCGTCGGACGCAGGTTGACGTAGTGGTCGAAGGCGAACCGCAGCTTCAGCAGCAGCCCACGCTCGATGATGCCGCCGGCCAGGCGGGGATCACGGGGATCCCCGCCGACCGCGCCGAGCAGGATCGCATCGTGCGTCGCGACAGCAGCCATGTCCTCGTCCGTCAGGATGTCGCCGGTCTCGAGGAACCGGGTGGCTCCGAGCGAGAACGGGGTCTCCTCGATGACGAGGTCGTCCGGGGTGACGGCGTGCAGGACCTTGAGGGCCTCGTCCACGACCTCTGGTCCGATGCCGTCACCACGGATGACGGCGAGCTTGAGCGTCTGCGTCATGAGTGCTCCCCTAGAGCGTGATGTCGATCTCGCGGAGCGAGGAGGCGTCGATCGTCGAACGGACGTGCTCGAGGATGTCCGCCGGCACCGGCGAGTCGACGGTCAGGACGCTGAGCGCCTGACCACCGGCCGAGTGCCGCGCGATCTGCATGGCGGCGATGTTGATGCCCGCCTCGCCGAACTCCTTGCCGTAGACCGCGACGATGCCGGGCCGGTCGGTGTAGTCCATGACCACGTGGTGCTTGTCGAGTGCCACCTCGACGTCGTAGCCGTTGATCTCCACGAGCTTCTCGACCTGCTTCGGGCCGGTGAGCGTGCCGGAGACGCTGATCGCCGGGCCTTCGGACTGGGCGCCACGGATCGTCAGCACGTTGCGGTACTCCGGGCTGTCCGAGTCGGTGATGAGCCGCACGCTGACCCCGCGCTGCTCCGCGATGAGCGGGGCGTTGACGTAGGACACCTGGTCGCTCACGACGTCGGTGAAGACGCCCTTGAGCGCCGCCAGCTTGAGGACGCTGACGTCGAACTCCGCGAGCTCGCCGTGGACCTCGACGTCGATGCTGGTCACCGGCGAGGTGGCGAGGGCCGTGAAGACCTGGCCGAGCTTCTCGACGAGCGGGATGCCGGGGCGCACGTACGGGTCGATGACGCCGCCGGCGACGTTCACCGCGTCGGGCACGAGCTCCCCGCCGAGGGCGAGCCGCACCGACTTGGCGACCGAGACGCCCGCTTTCTCCTGTGCTTCGTCAGTGGACGCTCCGAGGTGCGGCGTGACGACGACGTTCGGCAGCGAGACGAGCGGCGAGTCCGTCGGGGGCTCCGACACGAAGACGTCGAGGCCGGCACCGGCGATCTGGTTCGACGTGAGCGCACGGTGCAGCGCGTCTTCGTCGATGAGGCCACCGCGGGCGACGTTCACGACGAAGGCCGTCGGCTTCATGATCGCGAACTGGTCGTCCGAGATCATGCCGAGCGTCTCCGGCGTCTTCGGCATGTGGATCGTGACGAAGTCGGCGCGCCGCAGCAGGTCGTCGAGGGAGACGAGCTCCACCCCGAGCTGCTGCGCACGGGCGGTGGTGACGTAGGGGTCGTACGCGATGACCGAGACGCCGAAGGCCTGCAGGCGCTGGGTGATCAGCGCGCCGATGCGGCCGAGGCCGATGATGCCGACGGTCTTCTCGTAGAGCTCGACGCCGGTGTACGCGGAACGCTTCCACGCGCCGGCCGCGAGCGATGCGTGCGCCGCCGGGATGTGACGCGCGAGCGACAGGATGTGCCCGACCGTCAGCTCGGCCGCCGAGATGATGTTCGACGTCGGGGCGTTGACGACCATCACGCCGGCCGTGGTGGCCGCCTTGATGTCGACGTTGTCGAGGCCGACACCCGCACGGGCGACGACCTTGAGGTTCGGGGCTGCGGCGATCGCTTCGGCGTCGACCTTGGTGGCGGAGCGCACCAGGATGGCGTGCGCGTCGGCGAGGGAGGCCAGGAGTGCGGATCGGTCGGTGCCGTCCACGTTCCGGATCTCGAAGTCGGGCCCGAGGGCGTCGACTGTGGCGGGCGAGAGTTCTTCGGCGATCAGGACGACCGGCTTCGGCACAGCTGCTGTTTCCTCACACGAGACGGGCGGTATCCCACCATCGTATCGACGCGAGCAGGCCGTTACGACCGCGGCAGGAGCCCTGTGGAGAACCGAAAGACGGACTGGAGGCTCGTGGCGGCGTCGCCACGGGCCTCCAGTCCGGTGTCAGGAACCGATGCGGAGCGTCGAGGACACGTACTGCAGGAGCGTGAACCAGAGCGCGGAGACCGCGCAGAGCGCGGCGACGAAGACGACGACCGTGCGGACCAGGTCCATCCGGCGCGACACCAGCCAGGCGGCGACGAAGGCGGCCGGCGCGATCAGCACGTCGAGGACGAGCGCCACCCACGGCGTCGACGTCTCGAGGCCGGTGCCGCCGTTCTTCCGGACGAACTCGTTGAAGTCCGACACGGACTTCGAGACGCCGACGAGGTTGCCGACGGCCTGCCAGGTCACGTACGCCAGGCACACGGCCGCGACACCCCAGACGACCGCCTTGCCGACGGTGACCGTGCGCGGCCGCTCGGAGACGGCGGCGCTCACCCGAAGCTCCTGGTCATGATGAACGGCCACGGGATCAGCACGACCGCCCCGATGAGGAGCCAGACGAACTTGGTGCGGTTCCTGCTCCCCTGCCCGAGCCAGAGCGTGGCCGCGAACCAGAAGGCAGGAGCCATGATCGCGAGGACGCGCATCACCTCGGACACGATGCCAGCGACACCGGAGCCCGTGACGGTGAGGAGGCTCGCGCTGACGAGCCACGCCACCGTGTAGAGCAGGTAGATGCCACCGAACACGCCCATGCCGACGAGTGCGCTCGAACCGAGCGGTTCCTCGGGGTCGTGCTCGCGGCGTGCCTTGACGCGGACCGGGTTGTGCGCGGCGTCGACGTGGGTGGCGTCGTCCGCGTCGCCCCACTGCAGGGCTGCGTCGTCGTCGTGGTCGAGCGCGCCGTCCGGCGGGGACGCCGCGGCGTCGTCGTGTGCGGGAGGTGCCGGGGTCATGCCCACGATTCTACGAGAGACGTGGCGACCTCGGGACCGGACGCCCGGCCGACGACGCCGGTCAGGCGTCGGCAGCCTGGGACTCGAGCACCTCGGCGACGACGTCCCGGACGGACGGGAACAGCGGGTGGCTCTCCATGAGACCGGTGAGGATCTCGGTGAGCGCGTGTGCCGTGGCCCCCGACCGGAGCAACGCGTGCAGCTCGATCGACTCGGGGTCGTTCTCGTCGTCGAACTCGAGCGCGACGCGGACGGCGCCGAGCAGGTGCTCCACGGGGAGGCCGCGCTCGGCGAGTTGCGCTGCCGGCCCGACGAAGCGTTCGCGGCGCCCGAGCTTGCGGAGCGGGTTCCGACCGACGCGGACGGTGGTGTCCGGCAGGTGCGGGTTCGCGATCCGGGAGAGGTTCGCGGCCACGTAGCGCGCGTGTTCCTCGGGGTCGAAGCCGTGCTTCGCGATGAGGAGCGCCGTGGTCTCCGCGAGGACGCCGTCGACCTCGGCCTTCACTGCGGTGTCCTCGAGCGCTTCGCGGATGAGCCGGATCCCGCGGACGTAGCCGTGGTAGGCAGCCGTCGCGTGGGCCGTGTTCACCGTGTAGAGCTTGCGCTCGACGAACGGCTGGAGGTCGTCGACCCAGGTCACGCCCTCGATCTCCGGGGGCTCGGCGTCCGAGCTCGCGAAGGGGGTGCGCTCGATGACCCACTCGTAGAACGGCTCGAGCACGACGTCGAGTCCGCCGGACTGCCCGAGCACGCCGGACTGGTCGGGGACGATGCGGTCGATCGCGCAGTTCGCGAAGACGGCGGCGATGTCGCGGTCTTCGAGGATCGGGGCACGACGGATGCTGGCGTGCAGGGAGTCCGTCGCGTTGAAGGCGTTCTCGCACGCGACGATCGTGACGTCACCGCGCTCGAGCGGCCGCGCCGCGAGCCCTTCGGCGATGACCGGCGCGACGAGCGGCAGCGTGCGGGCACCGACGGCCGTGGTGACGACGTCCGCCTCGGCGATCGCCCGGACGACGGCGTCGCGGTCGGTCTTGCTGCTGAGCGCGCGGAACCCGTAGACGAGGTGCTCGACCGGCATCTCGCCGACCTCGTGCACCACGAAGCGACCGGCTTCGTTGAGGGCCTGGACGACCCGCTCGTCGACGTCGACGAAGGTCAACTCGTAACCGCTGGCCACGAGGAACTGGCCCACGAATCCGCGCCCGATCTTGCCGGCGCCGATGTGGACCGCTCGCTTCGTCACCGCCATCCGTCGATCATCCCATGCCGATCGGTACGGTTCTGCCACCGTGCGGGCGCCATGGACGACGCATGTCGCGCAACGCGCTGCGCGTCGCCTGAGGGACGCCGGTCGACGGCGTCGGAGGTGTTGGAGTGCTGCTGCATAACGTTCGGGTCACATCGAGAGGCGGCGGTGCACGGGTGCACACCGCCGCCTCGTCGTCGAGTGGTCTGGGGAAGACTACCGCGCTGCGGAACCGTCGACGTAGTCGGAGTCCGACTGCTTCCACGCGAACAGCTTGCGCAGCTCGCGACCGGTCGCCTCGATCGGGTGGCCCTCGCCCTTCTCGCGGAGCGCCTTGAACTCCGGGGCGCCGGCGTCCTGGTCGTCGATGAAGCGCTTGGCGAAGGTGCCGTCCTGGATGTCGGCGAGCACCGCCTTCATGTTCTCCTTGACCTCGGGCGAGATCACGCGGGGGCCGGAGACGTAGTCACCGAACTCGGCGGTGTCGGAGATCGACCAGCGCTGCTTGGTGAGGCCGCCCTCCCAGATGAGGTCGACGATGAGCTTGAGCTCGTGGAGCACCTCGAAGTAGGCGATCTGCGGCTGGTAGCCCGCCTCGACGAGGGTCTCGAAGCCGTACTGGATGAGCTGCGACGTGCCACCGCAGAGGACGGCCTGCTCACCGAACAGGTCGGTCTCGGTCTCCTCGGTGAAGGTGGTCTTGATGCCGCCGGAGCGGAGGCCGCCGATCGCCTTGGAGTACGACCACGCGAGGTCCCAGGCGGAGCCGGAGGCGTCGACCTCGACGGCGACGATCACGGGGACGCCTCGGCCGGCCTCGTACTCGCGGCGCACGGTGTGGCCGGGGCCCTTCGGCGCGACGAGCGACACGTCAACGCCCTCCGGTGCCTCGATGTAGCCGTAGCGGATGTTGAAGCCGTGGCCGAAGACGAGGGTCGCGCCCTGCTTGAGGTTCGGCTCGATGTCGTCCTTGTAGACGATGCGCTGGACCTGGTCCGGCGCGAGGATCACGACGACGTCGGCCCACTTGGTGGCCTCGGCAGGAGTGAGGACCTCGAAGCCCGCCTCTTCGGCCTTCTGGCGGCTCTTCGAGCCCTCCTGCAGACCGATCTTCACCTCGACGCCGGAGTCGCGGAGGTTGAGGGCGTGGGCGTGGCCCTGCGATCCGTAGCCGATGACCGCGACCTTCTTGCCCTGGATGAGGGTCAGGTCGGCGTCGGCGTCGTACACGATGTCAGTCACGGTGCGTGATCTCCTTGGTTGTGGTTCGTTCGGGGCCGGATGGCGCTCAGCGCACCCGGTCGGTGATGCTCTTCGGTCCGCGGCCCATGCCGAGGAGGCCCGCTCGGGCGAGCTCCTTGATGCCGTAGGGCTCGAGCACGCGGAGGATCGCCTGGATCTTGCCGGGGTCACCGGTCACCTCGACGATGAGCGAGTCGTTCGCGACGTCGACGACCTGGGCGCGGAACAGGTTCACTGCTTCGAGCACGGCCGAGCGCGTCTGGTTGTCGACACGGACCTTCACGAGCATGTGCTCGCGCTGGACCGACTGCGAGAAGTCGAGTTCGACGATCTTGATGACGTTGACGAGCTTGTTGAGCTGCTTGGTCACCTGTTCGAGCGGCAGGTCCTCGACGTCGACGACGACCGTGATGCGGGACAGGCCAGCGACCTCGGTGTTGCCCACGGCGAGGGACTCGATGTTGAAGCCGCGGCGGGCGAAGAGCCCGGCGACGCGGGTCAGCAGACCCGGCTTGTCCTCGACCAGGAGGGACAGGACGTGGCTCATGCGGTCTCCCCCGTCATGTCGGCGTCTTCCTCGTCCCAGGTGGGAGCGAGGGCCTGGGCGTACTCGATGGACGAGTTGCTGACCCCCTGCGGGACCATCGGCCAGACCATCGAGTCACGGCTCACGACGAAGTCGATCACCACGGGCCGGTCGTTCGTCTCGAGGGCGAGCTTGATCGCCGCGTCGACCTCGTCGGCCTTCTCGACCCGGATGCCGAGCGCACCGTAGGCGTCGGCGAGCTTGACGAAGTCCGGGACACGACGCGTCGAGTGGCCGGTCTCCAGGTCCGTGAAGGAGTGGCGGCCGTCGTAGAACAGCGTCTGCCACTGCCGGACCATGCCGAGCGACGAGTTGTTGATGATCGCGACCTTGATCGGGATGTCGTTGATGACACAGGTCGCGAGTTCCTGGTTCGTCATCTGGAAGCAGCCGTCGCCGTCGATCGCCCAGACCACCCGGTCGGGCTCGGCGACCTTCGCCCCCATGGCGGCGGGGACCGAGTAGCCCATAGTCCCGGCGCCGCCGGAGTTCAGCCACGCGTTCGGGCGCTCGTACTGGATGAACTGCGCCGACCACATCTGGTGCTGGCCGACCCCGGAGGCGTAGATGCCCTCTGGTCCGGTGAGCTCGCCGATGCGCCGGATGATCGCCTGCGGGGCGAGCAGTCCGTCGGTGGGCTCCGCGTACCCGAGCGGGAAGTCGACCTTGAGCTGGCGGAGCTTCGTCCACCAGTCGGCCGTCGACGCGCGGTCCTCGACGGGGATGCCGCCCCACGCGTCGAGCAGGTCGATGAGCACCTCGCGCGCGTCGCCCACGATCGGGACGTCGGCGAAGCGGATCTTCGAGATCTCGGCGGGGTCGATGTCGACGTGCACGACCTTGGCGTCCGGCGCGAACTCGTCGGCCTTTCCGGTCACCCGGTCGTCGAACCGGGCGCCGAGCGCGACGATCAGGTCGCTGTCCTGCAGGCCGAGCACCGCGGGGACGGTGCCGTGCATGCCGGGCATGCCGAGGTGCTGCGGGTGCGAGTCCGGGAAGGCCCCGCGAGCCATCAGCGTCGTGACGACGGGCGCACCAGTGGCCTCGGCGAACGCGAGCAGTTCGGCCGTCGCGCGGGAGCGGACGACACCGCCGCCGACGTAGAGCACCGGACGCTCGGCACCGGCGAGGAGCTGCGCGGCCGCGGTGATCTGCTTGCCGTGCGCCTTGGTGACCGGCCGGTAGCCGGGCAGGTCGATCTTGGGCGGCCAGACGTACGGCGCCGACTTCTGCTGGGCGTCCTTCGTGATGTCCACCAGCACGGGACCCGGGCGGCCGGTCGTCGCGATCTGGTACGCGGCGGCCAAGGTCGCCGGCACGTCGGCCGGGTCGGTCACGAGGAACGAGTGCTTCGTGATGGGCATGGTGATGCCGACGATGTCCGCTTCCTGGAAGGCGTCGGTGCCCATCAGCGTCGAGAACACCTGGCCGGTGATCGCGATGAACGGCACCGAGTCCATGTAGGCGTCGGCGATCGCGGTGACGAGGTTCGTCGCGCCGGGGCCGGACGTCGCGATGGCGACGCCGACCTTGCCGGACGCGGACGCGTAGCCCTCGGCCGCGTGACCGGCGCCCTGCTCGTGGCGGACCAGGATGTGGCGGATCGTCTTCGACGCCATGAGTTCGTCGTAGAACGGGATGATCGCGCCGCCGGGCAGCCCGAAGACGTCGGTGATCCCGAGGTGCTCGAGGGTCCGGAGGACGGCTCCCGAGCCGGTCAGGACCTCGGGAGTGCGACGCGCTCCGGTGGCCGCGGACAGCGGTGTGGCTTCCGTGGGCATGAAGGGTTCCTTGCCTGGAGAGATGGCGGTGGTGCGGGTGTCGAACGCTAGCCCGTGACCGCGCCCTTGGCGGCGGACTGCACGAGCTTGGCGTACTTCGCGAGGACTCCGCGGGTGTAGCGCGGGGGCAGCGGAGCCCAGCCGTCACGGCGGGCTTCCAGCTCGGCAGGCTCGACCAGTAGGTCGAGCGAGCGAGCCGCGATGTCGACACGGATGCGGTCGCCATCGCGCACGAATGCAACTGGACCTGCGTCCACTGCTTCCGGTGCGATGTGGCCGATGCACAGGCCGGTTGTGCCGCCTGAGAATCGTCCGTCGGTCAAGAGTAGTACATCCTTGCCGAGGCCAGCGCCCTTGATGGCAGCGGTGATGGCGAGCATCTCACGCATGCCGGGACCGCCCTTGGGGCCCTCGTACCGGATGACGACGACGTCGCCCTTCTGGATCCTGCCCTCGGTGAGGGCGTCCATCGCGGAGCGCTCGCGGTCGAACACGCGCGCAGGGCCCTCGAACACCGATGCGTCGAAGCCCGCGGTCTTCACCACGGCGCCCTCCGGCGCGAAGGAGCCCTGCAGGATCGTCAGGCCACCGGTCTCGTGGATCGGGTTGTCCAGCTTGCGGAACACCTCGCCGTCGAGCTCCGGCGGGTCGATCTCGGCGAGGTTCTCGGCGACGGTCTTGCCCGTCACGGTCATGCAGTCACCGTGCAGCAGGCCGGCGTCGAGCAGTGCCTTCATGATCACGGGGATACCGCCGTTGCGGTCGACGTCGACCATGACGTACTTGCCGAAGGGCTTCATGTCCGCCAGGTGCGGGACCTTGGAGCCGATGCGGTTGAAGTCGTCGAGGCTGAGTTCGACCTCGGCCTCGTGGGCGATCGCCAGCAGGTGCAGCACGACGTTGGTCGAGCCTCCGAGTGCCATGGCGACGGCGATCGCGTTCTCGAACGCCTCGCGCGTCAGGATCTGACGAGCGGTGATGCCGTGCTTGAGCATGTTCACGACGGCCTCGCCGGAGCGGTGCGCGTAGTAGTCGCGGCGGCGGTCGGCGCTGGGCGGCGCGGCGGAGCCCGGGAGCGACATCCCGAGTGCTTCCGCGACCGACGCCATCGTGTTCGCCGTGTACATGCCGCCACAGGCACCTTCACCGGGGACGATCGCGCACTCGATCTTCTTGAGCTCTTCTTCGCTCATGGTGCCGGCCTTGCAGGCGCCGACACCCTCGAAGGAGTCGATGATCGTGACTTCCTTCATCGAGCCGTCGGCCTGCTTCACGTAGCCGGGCATGACCGACCCCGCGTAGAGGAAGACGCTCGCGAGGTCGAGCCGCGCGGCGGCCATGAGCATCCCCGGGAGCGACTTGTCGCAGCCGGCGAGCAGGACCGTGCCGTCCAGGCGCTCGGCGTTCACGACGGTCTCGACGCTGTCGGCGATGACCTCACGGGAGACGAGGGAGAAGTGCATCCCCTCGTGGCCCATCGAGATGCCGTCCGAGACGGAGATGGTGCCGAACTGCAGGGGGTACCCGCCGCCGCCGTGGACGCCTTCCTTGGCGCCCTGGGCGAGCCGGTCGAGGCTCAGGTTGCACGGGGTGATCTCGTTCCAGGACGAGGCGATGCCGATCTGCGGCTTCTCCCAGTCCTCGTCCCCCATCCCGACGGCACGCAGCATCCCACGCGAGGTGGTTGCTTCGATCCCGTCGGTGACGACCCGGCTCCGCGGCTTGACGTCGATATCAGGCATGGAGTGAGTCTAGGACCGATTGGGATACCAGTGGCGCACTTCGATGCGTTCGCATGGTTGCAACGGCCGGACGGGAGGCTCGGATCACCTCGTCAGCGCACCGCACGCAGCCTCGCGAGCTGCTTCAGGACGTCGGTCAGGGCCGCCGGATCGGCGACCCGGTGGCCGGCGAGCGTGTCGCCCTCCCCCACCTTCACACCGACGTCGCCGTCGCGGAGCACACGGAAGGCGTCCTCGTCGGTGACGTCGTCCCCGGCGAAGAACACCGCGTCGGCGCCGCGGAGCTCGCGGAGCCGGTCGATGGCGTCGCCCTTCGTGACGTGTCGCACCGCGAACTCGAGGATGTCCTTGCCGCCGCGTTCGAGGACGTCGGCGTCGGCCTCGTGCGCCGCCGCACTCGCTGCGGCGTTCGCCTCGGCCGCGACCTCGGCGCTCACCCGGCGCGTGTGCACGCCGTGCCCTGCCGGCTTGTGCTCGATGACGACCCCGGGGAAGCGCTCCCCGACGGCGTCGAGCGCAGCACCGATCCGCGCGACGCGGTCGTGCTCCTCGGCGGTCAGGGCCTCTTGGTCATGGCCGTCGACGCGCCACTCCACGCCGTGCGAGCCGACGAGCGACATGTCCGACGGGGCCCCGGTGACCCGGGCGAGCGAGTCGAGCGGGCGGCCGGAGACGAGCACCACCTCGGTGCCCTTCGCGCGCTGCAGCGTCAGGACCGCCGCCCAGCTCCCCGGCAGGGCACCGACCTGACCGGGGTCGTCGGCGAATGGCGCCAACGTGCCGTCGAAGTCCAGCGCGACCAGCAGCGTGTCGGACGCCGCCAGGTCCGCGAGGGCCGTGTCGAGCTCCGGAGCCGCCGTCTCGTCGACGTTCGTGGACTGGTCACGCATCACGGGCCTCCCGGGTGTCCTCCGCTGCACGCGCGGTCTGCGCGTCCTGGTCGAAGATCGACATGTTGTCGGTCTGGGCCTCGCGGTGCTGTTCCGCACCGGTCGGGTCGATCCGCGCGTTGCGCGGAGCGTGCCGGTCGAGGGCCTCGAGGAACGACCGCGACCAGCGGGCGACGTCGTTGTCGCGGACCCGCTTCCGGAGGGCGCGCATCCGCGTCGAGCGCTCGCGCTTCGGCATCTCGATCGCACGCTGGATCGAGTCCTTCAGAGCGCCGATGTCGTGCGGGTTGATGATCACCGCCTGCTTCAGCTCGTCGGCGGCGCCGGCGAACTCGGAGAGGATCAGCACGCCGTCGTTGTCGAAGCGGGTGGCGACGTACTCCTTCGCGACGAGGTTCATGCCGTCGCGGAGCGCGGTCACGAGCATGATGTCGGCGGCCAGGTAGAGCGCCACCATCTCCTCCCGCGGGTAGCCGTGGTGGAGGTACGAAATGGGCTGGTGCGTGATCGTGCCGAGGTCGCCGTTCAGCCGCCCGACGCTCAGTTCGATCTCGTCGCGGAGCATCCGGTACGTGTCGACACGCTCCCGGCTCGGGCTCGCGACCTGCACGAGCGTGGCGTCCTCGACCTTGACCCTGCCGTCCTGGATGAGCTCGCCGAAGGCCTTGATGCGGTGCCGGATGCCCTTGGTGTAGTCGAGCCGGTCGACGCCGAGCAGCACGGTCTTCGGGTTGCCCAGCCCCTGTCGGATCTCGCGGGCGCGCTCCTGCACCTCGGGGCGCCTGGCGATCTCCTCGAAGCTCTCGGCGTCGATCGAGATCGGGAAGTGTCGTGCCTCGACGTGGCGGACCGTGACGCCCTTGCGGCTCCGCGGGGCGTTCGGGTCGTCGACGGGGACGTCGATCGTCGAGCCCTTCGTCGTGAAGCCCTTGATGTGCCGCACCGCGCGGAGGAAGTCGCTGGCGTCGTCGTGCCGCTGGAATCCGATCACGTCCGCCCCGAGCAGGCCGTCGAGGATCTGCGCACGCCACGGCAGCTGCGCGTAGATGCCGACCGGCGGGAACGGGATGTGGTTGAAGAAGCCGATCGTCAGGTCCGGGCGGAGCTCGCGGAGGAGCGCCGGGACGAGCTGCAGTTGGTAGTCCTGCACCCAGACGATGCCGTCCTGCTCGACGATCTCGGCGATCTGCTCGGCGAAGCGCTTGTTGACGCCCTTGTAGGAGTTCCACCAGTCGCGGTGGTAGCTCGGGTGCTCGATGACGTCGTGGTAGAGCGGCCAGAGCGTGTCGTTGCTGAAGCCCTCGTAGTACTCCTCGACCTCGCTCGTGCTGAGCGGGACCGGGACGATGTGGATGCCCTCGTTGTCGAAGGGGTCCACTTCGACGTCCGGCTGCCCCACCCAGCCGACCCATGCGCCGTCGTTCGCGCGCATCACCGGTTCGAGCGCCGTCACGAGCCCGCCGGGCGAGTGCCGCCAGCCCTCGTTGCCCTCGTCGTCCACGACGCGGTCGACGGGCAGGCGGTTGGAGGCGACGACGAAGGAGTACTTGGCGGAAGAGCTGCGGGGTGCTGACACGGGTTCGAAGTTACCAGCGTGCCGACAGCTGATTCCCGGAGGATCCGCGGCTTCCGATATGCTGCATCCGTGTCGGGGGGACACGGCGTGCCGGAGGGGCTGGTGCGCGGCCGCCCGGCCGGAGAGGACTCCCGCCGTGAGCGACACCCCACCCGTCCCCCCTCGAGAGCCCGACGCACCTCGAGAGCCCGATGCGCTCGGCCGACTCCTCCGCTCGATCGGCGGTCGGGATTGGCTGGCCGCAGCGATCGCCGGCGCCGGCGCCTGGGTCGCGGCCTACGTCGTCGCGGGGATCTCGCTGCTGCTGACCGTGGCGATCGTCGCCGTCGGGTCCGGGTCGTCCGGAGGCGCGTCGATCGACGGCGGGTTCGTGCCCGACTCGGGCGCGGCGACCTCTGCTCCCGACCTGCAGAGCCTGCTGTCCGGCATCAGCGTGCTGCTCGGGGCTCCTGCGCAGCTCGTCGCCCTCGCCGACTTCGGACGACTGCACGTGTCGGGGTCCGTGCCGCTGTTCGGCCTCGCGGGCTCCGCGTCGCTCGGCGTCGCGCCGGCGCTCGTGCTCGCGGCGCAGGTCGTCATCGCCGTCGTGCTCACCCGCCGGATCCGCAGCCGCTCGCTGGGCGTGCCGCAGCTCCTCGTCACCTCGGCGGTGACCGGGCTGGTGCTCACCGCGTTCACGACGCTGGCCGGGCTCGTGCTCGCCATCCGGTTCCCGGCGTCGTCCGGGGTGTCGATCAGCGCCGTGCACGCGATCGGCATCGGCAGCGTCCTCGGCGCGTTCGTCGTCGGCGCGGCGTCCGCGCTCCTGGCCCGCCCGTCCGTGCTCGCACGAGGCCGGGTGCTCGCCGTCCGGACGCTCGGCACCGCTCGCGTCGCCGTCGGGCAGGTCGGGTTCCTGGTGGTGCTCGTCACGGTCGTCCTGGTGGTCGTCGCGCTCGTCGTCCAGCCGTCGTGGGGGTCGGCACTGCCGCTCGTCGTCGGGAACCTGGCGTCGGCGATCGTGTCGCTCGGGTTCCTCGGGGGCGTCGGGGTGTCCGGCTTCGGCAGCGGCGCACAGACCGCCTCCGCGTTCGGCGGCGCGTCCGGCTGGCTCTGGCTGCTCGTGCTGTTCGTCGCCCTCACCGCCGTCGCCGCCGGCCTCGCACTCGCCGTCCGACGGAACGACCGCATCAGGACCACCCTCGACTGGGTCGTGTCACCAGTGGTCTGGCTCGTCGTCGGCGTGGTCGTGTTCGTGCTCGGTACCGGGGTGTTCTCGTACTCGGCGACCGGGTCCAGCGTCGTCGGCGGCTCCGGGTCGATGGGCGTCGCGCCGTGGACCCCGGTCGTGTTCGCCGCGTGGGGTGCGGCGATCGAGGTCGTCGCGCGGTACCTGGCGCCGCTGCTCGTCCCCCGCCTGGGATCGCGCATCGTCCTGTTCACGTCGCGCCTGGTCGGTGCCGACCCGCGCCAGGTGACACCCGCCTGGGCAGCGCCGGCGGCCGGCGCGGCGCCGACGGGCGCGGCGCCGACGGGCGCGGCGCGGACGGGCGCGGCGGGTCCCGCTTCCGCCCAGGCCGCTGGGTGGTCGGGTGTCCCGGCCGCCGGGGACCAGCCGACCGCCGATGCCTCGCAGCCGTTCGTCGGGCCGGATGCGGCGAGCGCCGCTGCGCCCATGTCGCCGCGTGCCAAGAAGGTCCTGGTCCGGTCGCTCGTCGCCGGTGGCGCCGTCGTGGTGGTGGTCGTCGCCGGCGCGGTGACCGCCGGGATCCTCCGCTCGAACGTGTGGGGCCCTGCGCCGACGGTGCGGAGCTACGTCGACGCGATCGCCCGGGGGGACGCCGCGACCGCCGAACGGATGAGCGAGGTCCCCGAGGACGCCGCGATGCTCGACGCCGCCGTGCTGAAGAGCGCGGAGAACCGCCCGAGCGACGTCCGTGTGGGGCGGGTCGCGACGAGCGGCGACCGTGCCGTGGCCACCGTGAGCTACACGCAGGGCGGCAAGAACCGCTCCGGTCAGGTGGAGCTCCGTCGGACCGGCACGAGCTGGCTCGTGAAGGACGAGTGGCGTGTCACCGCTCCTCTGGCGGAGTCCGTGTCGATCACCGCCGCGTCCGCGCTCGAGGGCGCCCCGGTCACGGTCGGCGGGAAGCGGGTCGGGACGATCTCGGACGGGACCTTCCGGTCGCTCGCCTACCCGGGCACCTACCGGGTCCAGGTCGGCGGGACGAAGTACTTCACCGGGGGCACGAAGACGCTGTCGATCGGCGGCTCGTCGAGCCCGTACGTCGACTTCACCCCGAAGCCGACGAAGCAGCTCACGACCGACGCGGAGAAGTTCGTCACGGACGAGATCACGGCGTGCGCCGCGAAGACCGACGTCGACGCACTGAGCGGCTGCCCCTGGTACGGCCCGTACGACGCGGACGGTGCGGTCAAGTACGAGGTGAAGACGATGCCGGAGCTCAAGGTGGAGACCTCGGGTTCTGGCAGCATCCAGGTGACGAGCACCTCGGACGGTGTGATCGGGTACGACTACACGTCGTACTTCGGGGACAGCGGGCACCAGGAGGACACCTTCGACGTCTACGAGTTCCTGAAGGTCGAGGACGGCAAGCTGGTCTCGGCGTACTGAGCCGGACCTGTACGGACTGCGCGCTCTGCGGGGCTTCCCCGCCGGGCGCGCAGTCGTCCCGTCACTAGGCTGGCGCGCATGGTCAGCACTCGCTCGTGGCGGAACGGATCGGCAGCCGAGCGGGACTTCCCCGTCGAACGCGTCTCGGACCTGGTCGCCGAGGACGACACGTTCGTCTGGATCGACTACACGGACCCGACCGCGGCGGACCTCGAACACGTCGAGGTCGAACTCGGCATCCACGCGCTCGCCGTCGAGGACGCGGTCGAACGCGGGCAGCGCCCGAAGCTCGACCGGTACCGCGACAGCCTGTTCCTGGTCGTCTACGACATCGCCGGGCGGAACGCGGACGGCTCGGTCGTCGTGCACGAGGTCAAGGCGTTCGTCACCCCCCGCGCACTCGTCACGATCCACGGTGCCGACTTCGACATCGGCGAGGTCTCGAGTCGCCTCGACGCGAACGCCGACCAGGCGGACCACGGGGTGCCGTGGCTGGTGTGGGGGCTGCTCGACGCGGTGGTGGACCACGCGTCCGCGGTGGTCGAGGACATCGAGCAGGACATCGACGAGCTCGAGGACGACCTGTTCGAACGCGGCAACCCCCGCGAGCAGCAGATCCAGCGCCGGTCGTTCGCGCTCCGGAAGGGACTCGGGGTGATCCGTCGGCTGGTCGTCCCGACGAAGGACAGCGTCGCGTCCCTGCTCCACGGGGACGCCGAGACGATCGCCGACGGCATCCGTCCGTACTTCCGCGACGTCGAGGACCACCTGGTGTCGATCGCCGACTCAGCCGACCAGCTGCGGGACGCGGTGTCGAGCGTGCTGGACACGAACCTCAACCTGGCGTCGAACCGGCAGAACACCGTGATGAAGAAGGTGACGAGCTGGGCGGCGATCATCGCGATCCCGACCGCCATCACGGGGTTCTTCGGGCAGAACGTGACGTTCCCCGGCGAGGGGCAGTGGGGCGGCCTGTTCGTCTCCGTGGCGCTCATCGTCGTGTCGAGCCTGGTGCTCTACCGCGTGTTCAAGCACCGCGACTGGCTGTAGCGCCGGACGCGGACGCCGAGCGGCGCGCTACACCCCCAAGGCGAGCACGCCGGCGACCACCGTCAGTGGCGCGACGACGCAGCCGAGCGCCATGTACTTGCCCCACGACAACCGGATGCCCTCGGCGGACAGCCGGGCGTGCCAGAGGAGCGTGGCGAGGGATGCCCACGGCGTGATGAGGCACCCGGCGTTCACGCCGATGAGCAGCGCCGCGTAGCGGAGGGCCTCGTGGCCGGCGGCCGGCTCGAGCACCAGGTACGCGGGCAGGTTGTCCATCACGTTCGCGGCGACCCCGCCGGCACCGGCGAGGAGCAGCAGCGACCCGGTGTCGGTGCCGCCGGAGAGCGCGCGCACGATCGGGTCGGTCACCCCGGTGGCGTGCAGTGTCTCGACCACGACGAACAGCCCGGCGGCGAACACCAGCGTCGACCACGGCACCCGCGACGGCCGCAGCTCGCCCGGTGCGCGGAACGCGGCCACGACCACGAGCACCACAGCGGCCGCGAGTGCCGCGATCCAGACCGTCACCCCGGCGGTGAGCGCGACGACGAGCGCGACGAGCACCACCGACGCGGCGGTGAAGAAGACCGGGTCGGCCGGACGACGGACGTCGACGGGCGTGTACCGACCGAACAGCCGCCCGCGGAAGACGACCAGCAGCACGGCACACGGCACGACGACCCCGGCGAGCGCCGCCCACACCATGAGCCCGGCGAACGGGATCGGCCCGTCGAGCCCGATGCGGTCGACGGCGAGCAGGTTCGTCAGGTTCGAGACGGGCAGCAGCAGTGACGCGGTGTTCGCGAGCCACACGGTGGTCAGCGCGAAGGGCATCGGCGGGAGCCCGACCCGACGGGCCAGGGCGATCACGATCGGGGTGAGCAGCACCGCGGTGGTGTCGATCGACAGGAACACCGTGCACAGGACGGCGAGGACGACGACCGCTCCCCACAGCCCGATGGTCCGCCCGCCGCCGATGCGTGCGGCGACGTCGGCGAGGCGGTCGAACACGCCGGCGTCGGCGGCGAGCTCGGACACGATCGTGAGCCCGAGCACGAACCCGAGCACGGGCACGACCCGGTCGGCGAGCTCGGCGAGTTCGGGCAACGGGAGCAGCCCGAGTGCGACGCACACGGCGCCGACGACCAACAGACCTGCCCCGATGACGGCTTGACGCACGATGACTCCTCCATGAGCGGCCGCGATCGGCGGCGCTCCAATGTACAGACCAGTAGCGTGGACGCCGACGACGACAGGAGGAATCCGTGCGCAAGTTCTTGTTCAACGGTGCGGTGTGGAGTTCGATCATCAGCGGCTACAGCGTGCTGCAGACCACCAGGCAGGGGCCGCGTGATTGGCGTCTCGCCCTGACGTGGGTTGCCTGGTTGGCCACCACGATCGTGGCGATCGGCACGGTCGTCGAGGACGACCGCGCCGTCCGGGCGCGTCAGCCGTGAGCTGAACGCACCATCAGCCGGACGGCCCGACCGGGCCGTCTGACGGACGGGAGGCCCGGTGCCAGCTGGCACCGGGCCTCCCGTCTGCGCGGAACGCGTCTACTGCTCCGACCGCGGGATGTGCGCGGTCTGGATCGGACCGGTGAAGAGCGCTGCGCGGTCGTCCTGGTCGGGTGTGAAGAGCGCGGAGTCGGACGCCGTCGACGCGGTCCGCCGGCGCGGCGCGACCTCGTCGACCATCTGCACGCGCTGGATGGGGAGCGCGTCCGGGTGGGTGCGCTGGATCCAGTCGACGAGTTCCTCGCGGATGTAGCAGCGCAGGTCGAACAGGGACGGGGCGTCGTGCGACGTCGCGAGCACCCGGACCCGCACGTACCCCTGCACCGCGTCGGTGACCTGCAGCACCTTCACGCGCTGGTCCCAGAGCTCGGTGCGGGACAGGATCCGGTCGAGCTCGACGCGCATCTCCCCCGGTCGCACCCGCCAGTCCAGGTCGAACTCCACGGCGCCGAGCAGTTCGCTGTTCGTCCTGGTCCAGTTCTCGAACGGCGTCGACGTGAAGTAGGTCGAGGGCAGCACGAACCGGCGGTCGTCCCACAGGTGCACGACGACGTACGTCAGGGTGATCTCCTCGATGCGCCCCCACTGCTGCTCGACCACGACGACGTCGTCGACCCGGATCGAGCCGGAGAACGCCAGCTGCATGCCGGCGAACACGTTGCCGAGCGTCGACTGCGCCGCGAGTCCGGCGATCACCGAGATGAGCCCGGCGGAGGCGAGGACGCTGGCTCCGGCGGCCTCGACCCCGGGGAACGTCAGGAGGATCGCGCCGACGCCGATGATCACGAGGACGGCGACGGTGAGGCGGCGGAGGATGAGGACCTGCGTGCGGATCCGCCTGGCGACGCGGTTGTCCGGCACGTCGACGCGGTACTTGTGGAGCCCGAGGCTCTCGAGGAAGATCGCGAGGCCGCAGGCGAACCACGTGCCGACGCCGATCGTGGCGACCAGGAACACGTGGGACACGGTGTCCCGCCAACCGGACGAGGCCGTCGCGGGGATCGACGACGTGAAGGCGGCCCACAGCAGCGTGACGAGCAGCAGTGTCCTCGTCGGGTGCTTCGTCCGTCTGGACAGCGAGGCGGCCCAGCGTTCCCGCCGGCCGAGCGAGCGGAAGACGACACGCAGGACCAGGGCGGCGACCGCGGTCAGGAGCAGGGCGAACCCGATCGAGACGAGGAGTCGGAGGAGGATGTCCATCCCTCCATGCAACCAACTGGACGACGCCCGTCGCCCAGCCGGCCACAAGACGACGGGAGGCACCGTGCCGACCGGCACCGTGCCTCCCGTCAGTGTCGAGCCGTTACTTCGACGACGTGAGCGAGTCCACGTAGTCCTGGTGCTCCGACGCCCACTTCTTCGTGATCGCCGGGTACTCGCTCGCCTTCGCACCGCTGTTGACCAGCGCGTTCTCGAGCGAGTAGAGCGTGTCGGAGTCCATCGTGAAGTCCTGCATCCACTTCGCCGCCTGCGGGAAGTCGCTGGCGAAGTCCTTCTTGGCGATGGTGTGGATCTCCTCGTTCTTGCCGAGCGCGCCCTTCGGGTCCTCCAGGTCCTTGATCGGGAACGCATCGTACGCCCAGTGCGGACGCCACAGCGTCACGACGACGTCCTCCTTCTTGGCGATCGAGGCCTTGAGGTCGGCGAGCATCGCCGGCGTCGAGCTCGTGATGAAGTCCATCGAGCCGAGGCCGTACTGCGGGATGACCTCGTCCTGCACGACGGCGGTCTCACCGGCGGCCGGCTCGATGCCGATGATCTTGTTCCCGAAGTCCGAGGCGTTCGCCTTGAGGTCCTCGATGGAGTCGATCTTCGAGTACTCCGGCACGGCGAGCTCGAGGGACGCCTGCTCGTTCCAGGCACCGAGGTCGGTGAGCTGGTCGCCGTACTTGTCCATGTACTGCTTGTGCGTGTTCGGCAGCCAGGTGTCGAGCACGACGTCGTAGTCACCGGACGACAGCCCCTGGTAGGCGGGTGCGACGTCGGCGTTCGTGAGCTGGACGTCGTAGCCCTTCTGGTCGAGGACGTACTTCCAGAGCTGGCTGGCGGCGGTGTCCTCGTCCCAGCCGTTGAAGACGACGATCGACATGGACTTCTGGTCGCCGTTCGCGACGTTGCCGGTCGCGCCGTAGTACCCGGGGGGCATGCAGGCGCTCAGGCCGACGGCGGTCGCGGCGGCCAGGGCCAGCGTCGCGACGATTCGCTTGGTGCGCTTCATGGTGGGGTCCTTCCTCACACGTCGACGGTCTGACGATCGGAGGCGGTCGCCTCCGAGGTGGCGGTGGTCGGCGCGGCCGCCGCGTCCGGCGTCGCGGTCGCGGCCGTCCTGCGGTCGCGCCGCCACAGCCGGGAGGCTCCACTCGCCCCGCCGCCGAGCGCTGCGGTCAGGCGGTCCAACAGGATCGCCAGGACCACGACCGACAGACCGGCCTCCGCTCCGAGCCCCACGTCGATGCGGTTCAGCGACGCGACGATCTGCTCCCCGAGGCCGCCGGCGCCGACCATGCCGGCGATGACGACCATCGAGAGCGACAGCATGATGACCTGGTTGACGCCGGCCATGATGCTGGCCTTGGCGAGGGGCAGCTGGATCTGGCGGAGGATGCGCCACGGGCTGGAGCCGAACGCGGCGCCGGCCTCGACGATCTCGCTCGGGACGCCACGGATGCCGAGCTCGGTGAGCCGGACCCCCGGAGCCATCGCGAAGACGATCGTCGCGACGATGCCCGGGACGACACCGACGCGGAAGAGCAGCAGCGCCGGGATCAGGTAGACGAACGCCGGGGTCGTCTGCATGAAGTCGAGCACGGGGCGGATCACCCGGCTGGCGGCGTCGGAGCGCGCGGCCCAGACCCCGAGCGGGATGCTGAAGACGACCGCGAGCCCGGCGGCGACGATGACGAGCGCCAGGGTGTCCATGGCGTTCGTCCACTGTCCGACACTGACGATGAACAGCAGGCCGATCGCGGAACCGAGGGCGAGCTTCCAGCCCTTCAGGGCGAAGGCGAGCGCGACCAGGACCAGGGTGACGACCCAGAACGGCGGGGTGGAGAGGAAGTACTCCATCCACGCGTCCATCCAGGTGAAGACGTAGCGGACCACGTCGAAGAACCCGGAGAGGTACGTCGTGATCCAGGTGACGACGGCGGACACCCAGCTGCCGAGGGGCAGGTGGAAGTCTCCGAAGGAGTTCGTACCGGGGGTGATCACGCGTGATCTCCTTCCGTGGTCGCGGCGAGGGTCTCGTCGAGGTCGTCGTTCGAGATCCGGGTGACGGGCTCGAGCGTCTGGATCGGGCTCGTCGTCGTCGGGACGTTGCCGAGGGCGGCGAGGAGCGTCACGCGCGGCACGACGCCGAGCAGCCGCTGCTCGTCGTCGATGACCGCGATGGGCAGCGGCGACTCGACGGCGAGCTCGAACAGGTCGGTGAGGGCCGTGTCCGGTGCGACCTGGGCGAACTCGGTGTTCACGATCGCGTCGAGGTTCGTGTCGCCGGCCTTGACCTGGCGCATCACGTGCCGGTCGCGGACCCAGCCCTCGAGCTTCCGCCCGCGGCCGGTGACGAAGACGGCAGCGGTCTGCAGGTCGCGCATGACGCGGAGCGCGCCACGCGGACCCGCGGTGAGCGGGACGACGGCGCGCGCGGGCTCCATGACGCTCGAGGCGGTGAGCACGCGGGCGCGGTCGACGTCCTGCACGAACTGCGCGACGTAGTCGTTCGCCGGGTCCGTGAGGATGTCCTCCGGGGACCCGATCTGCACGATGCGTCCGTCGCGCATCACGGCGATCCGGTCGCCGAGGAACATCGCCTCGTTGAGGTCGTGCGTGATGAACACGATCGTCTTGCCGAGACGCTGCTGCAGGTCGACGAGCTGTTCCTGCATCTCACGACGGATGAGGGGGTCGAGGGCGCTGAACGCCTCGTCCATCAGCAGCACGTCGGTCTCGGCGGCGAGTGCACGGGCGATGCCGACGCGCTGCTGCATGCCGCCGGAGAGCTCGTCCGGCTTGGCGTCGGCCCAGACGTCGAGCCCGACGAGGTCGATGACCTCGCGGGCCTTGCGGAGTCGCTCGGACTTCTCGACGCCGTTGACCTCGAGGCCGTACGCGACGTTCTCGATCACCGTGCGGTGCGGCAGCAGGGCGAAGTGCTGGAAGACCATCGACACGCTCGACCGGCGGATGTCACGGATCTCCTTCGGCGCGGCCTTGGTGACGGTGCGGCCGCCGATCTCCACGGTGCCGGCGGTCGGCTCGAGCAGCCCGTTCAGCATCCGGATGAGGGTCGACTTGCCGGAGCCGGACAGGCCCATGACGACGAAGATCTCGCCCGGCTGGACGTCGAACGACGCGTCGATGACGGCCGCGGAGCCGAACTCGCGGACGTCGTCGCGGGAGGCGCCTGCAGCGAGACGGCGAACGGCCTCGGTGGGGCGTCGCCCGAAGACCTTGGTGATGTCACGGACCCGGACAGCGGGTGCCGTCGCAGGGGTGTCCGGCGCGGATGCGTGCCGGCTCTCGGATGGGGCGATGGTCAACGGTGCTCCTCGCACGACCGTGGCGCGTGGCGCACGACGGACGTGTTGTGGTTGCGAACGGGTCGTCCGGCACCCTGTTCGTCGCGACCGCTGCAAGCCGTGCGCGACGGGCGCAGGGCGAGCGATCACGCACGCGGGGGTCGTACTCGGGACGACCCCGGTCCGGCCGACCGTACGGCCCCCGCTGTGTTGCCCGGAGGACGCGTCCTGATCGTCGGTGTCCCCTGAGGGGACGTTCAACGCTATCGACCGTTGTCCCCCATCGCGAATCGACGTCCGCCGGAGGACCGGCACCCGTGTACCCCGGACACGGCGTGTCGCGGGCACCCATGCGGGTCGCGATCGTAACCGTCTCGTTATATTTCAGGCTGCTCGGAGATTTGTGTGCCGCCCCTGTTGCACCGCGCATGTAGCGTGGCGCGCATGACAGCGCAGAACGACACCGGGGTGGACCGCGCGCCCGCGAACGACTTCTCGCACGAGCAGGAGGGCTACCAGCACGGTCTGAAGCCCCGCCAGCTGCAGATGATCGCGATCGGCGGTGCGATCGGGACCGGCCTCTTCCTCGGTGCCGGCGGGCGACTCCACACGGCGGGACCGGCACTGGCGGTCGTGTACCTGATCGCGGGGGTGTTCGGGTTCTTCATCCTGCGTGCGCTCGGCGAGCTCGTGCTCCACCGCCCGTCCTCCGGTTCCTTCATCTCGTACGCCCGCGAGTTCTACGGCGAGAAGTTCGCGTACGCCGCCGGCTGGATGTACTTCCTCAACTGGGCGATGACGTCGATCGTCGACACGACCGCCGTCGCCGTCTACCTGAAGTACTGGTCGGCGTTCACCGCCGCTCCGCAGTGGCTCCTCGCGCTCATCGCGCTCATCGTCGTCCTCGCCGCGAACATGGTCGCGGTCAAGGTCTTCGGCGAGCTCGAGTTCTGGTTTGCGATCATCAAGGTCGCCGCGCTCGTCGCCTTCCTCGTGATCGCGCTCATCTGGCTCATCTGGGCGTTCCCGGTCGAGGCCGGTGGCCAGCAGGTGCAGACCGGCTTCTCGATCTGGGCGGACAACGGGGGGCTCCTGCCGAACGGCCTGCTCCCGACCGTGCTCGTCGTGCAGGGCGTCGTCTTCGCGTACGCGGCCATCGAACTCGTCGGCACCGCGTCCGGCGAGACGCAGAACACCGAGAAGGTCATCCCCCGCGCGATCAACTCCGTGGTCTTCCGCATCGCGGTCTTCTACGTCGGCTCGGTCGTGCTGCTGTCGCTCCTCTTGCCGTACACGGCGTACAAGGAGGGCGAGAGCCCGTTCGTCACGTTCTTCTCGTCGATCGGCAACCCGCAGGTCGGTGCGGTCGTCGGGTCGATCATGAACTTCGTCGTGCTCACCGCAGCGCTGTCCTCGCTGAACGCCGGCCTCTACTCGACAGGCCGTGCGCTGCACTCGATGGGCATGAACGGCTCGGCGCCGAAGTGGACCACGAAGATGACCCGCGGCGGTGTGCCGTACGCCGGCATCCTGCTCACCGCGGCGTTCACCGTCGCCGGTGTCGTCCTCAACTACTTCATCCCGAGCCAGGCGTTCGAGATCGCCCTGAACATCGCGAGCCTCGGCATCATCACCGCGTGGGGCACGATCATCCTCTGCCAGATGCGCCTGCGGTCCTGGGCGAAGCAGGGCCTGGCGAAGGAACCGTCGTTCAAGCTCCCCGGCGCTCCGGTGACCTCGTGGTTGACACTCGCGTTCCTGGCGTCCGTCATCGTGCTGATGGCGATCGACTACCCCGTCGGCACGTACACGATCGCGTCGCTCGTGATCGTGATCCCGCTGCTCATCGTCGGGTGGTTCCTGCAGCGCGACCGGATCCTGCGCATCGCGTCCCTCCGCGAGGGCGTCACCGGCCCGTACCCGATCACCGGCCGCGACCCCGCGAACCAGGTGCGTCGCGGTGACGACCGCGACGGGGACGATCGGGCCTGATCGTGTCCGCATCGCGCAACGCGGCGTCTCGGTGATGTCGAGAGGTCCGGCACCCGTCGGTACGATCAGCGGGTGGCGGACCTCTCCTTCTCCCGAACTCGACCTGCAGCTCACGTGGCGGGGCGCCTTCGGACGCGTCCGAGTGTTCCGCGACCGGGTGCACGCCGAGACGAGCTACGAACGCGACGCGCTGACGACGGTCCCCATGGACGCCGTGTACGGATGGCGCATCGAGCCGTGCGACTTCGACGCGGTGTGCGTCGAGTTCCTCACGCCCGACGACACCTACCGCGTGCTGCTCGACACCTCGGACGAGGGGGTCGCTGCCCTGGCACTCCGCCGGACCCTCGGCACGCCGGCACCGGCGGCGAACTGACCCGGTGACCCAGCCGCGTCACGGCCAGCTCGGCGCGTCGGTGCCCGCGGCGACCCGGTCGCCCCAGACGGCGTCGAGTGCGGCTGCCTGACCCGCGTCGAGCACCACACCGCCGACGGCGACGTTCTCCTCGAGGTGCTGGACGCTCGACGTCCCGGGGATGAGCAGCACGTTCGACGCGTGCCCGAGCAGCCAGGACAGCCCCACCTGCGACGGTGTCGCCCCCACCTCGGCCGCGACCCGCACCACGGCGGGCTCCTCCCCCACCTTGGGCAGTCCTGGGAAGGCGCCACCGAGCGGGAAGAACGGCACCCACGCGATGCCCTCGGCGACGCAGAGGTCCAGCAGGTCCTCGAACTCGCGGGCGACGAGCGAGTAGGCGTTCTGCACGCAGACGATGCCAGCAGGCACCGCGCGGCGGACGACGTCGGTCGTCACCGCGCTGAGCCCGATGCCGCCGATGAGCCCCTCGTCCCGCATCGCCACCATCTCCGCGAGCTGATCGTCGAGGTCGACGAGCTGCTCCCCCTCGGCTCGGAGCCCAGGGCCCGCGTCCGCCCGACGCAGGTTGACGACGTCGATGCGTTCGCGTCCGAGCGTGCGGAGGTTCGCCTCGACCTGCGCGCGCAGCTCCGCCGGGCGCTGGGCGAGGGCGAGCGGCACCGGCGCGTCGACTCGCACGGCCCCGACCTTGCTGACGACCGTGATCGCGTCGGAGTCACCGAACGCCCGGCGGATGACGTCGTTCGCGACGCCGTCGCCGTAGAAGTCGGCCGTGTCGACGTGGTCGACCCCGAGCTCCGCGGCGCGGTGGAGCAGCGCGACGCCGGCCGCGCGGTCGTCCTCGAACCGCTCGAGCGCCATCGCGCCGTAGCCGATGCGTGCGACGGTGCGGCCGCCGAGCGAGCCGGTGTCCAGGGGTGCTGTCATGGGGAGCCTCCGGTAGTCTGGTCAGCAAGCGGAGGTTCCTCCGTTTGTGATCCCATAGTAAACGGAGGCACCTCCACTTTGTCCAGTCCCGACGCGCACGTGTCCCGTCGCCCCCGCGCCGACGCCGCGCGCAACCGCGAGAAGCTCGTCGATGCGGCACGATCGGCGTTCACGACCGCCGGCGAGGACGCCTCCCTCGAAGCCGTCGCCCGCTCCGCCGGCGTCGGGATCGGGACGCTCTACCGGAACTTCCCGACGCGCGAGGACCTCGTCGCCGCCGTCTACGCCGTCGAGCTCGATGCCGTCCTCGGCACCGTCGACGGATTCCTCGCCGAGCTCCCCGCCGACCGGGCACTCCGCGCCTTCGCCGACCGGTACGCCGGGTTCGTCCAGACCAAGCGGGGCATGGCGGAGACCGTGCGGGTGGGGGCGATCCGCGGCGCGGCCGAGACCGTGCACACCCGTGAGCGCGTGAACGCCGCCGTGCAGCGGTTCCTGGACGCGGGGGTGGCCGACCGGACCCTCCGCACCGACGTCGTCGCAGATGACGTCACCGCGGCCCTGATCGGCGTGCTGCTGTCCACACGGGACACCATCGATCCGGCGCAGACCGGCCGGCTGCTCGAAATCGTGGTGGACGGACTCCGCCGGCACGACCGGTAGGCGTCCCCACGCGCCTGCGGCCGCTGCACGTCGGGCGCTGCCGGGTCAGTCGTCCGTGTCGACGACGTTCGTGACGACGTCGCCGGAGCCCGCGTCGACGCGGATGCTGTGCTTCGTCCCGGAGTCGTCGCGGACGTCACCTTCCCAGACGACCGTGCCGGCGTGGTCGTCGAGGCCGAGTTCCGTGACCGCCCCTGCCACCTCGTCCGTCAGACGCGCTGCAGCATCCCGGACGTCGATCTTCGCGGCGTCGACGAAGCGCTGGTTCTCGGCACGGTCGTCGGCGTCGGAGTCGTCGATCACCGGGTCGCCCGTGGTCGCGGTGCCGTCGGCGTTCGTGTGGACCTCGTGCTCGGCCTGGTCGGAGGTCACGACGAGGACCTCCCACGCGGAGCCGTTCTGCTCCTGTTCGACCGAGATGACGGTCCCGGAGCCGACGGCGTCGCGAGCGGTCGCGACCGCGGCGAGCAGGGCGTCGTTCGACGCGGCGGCCGTGGTGGCCGGTCCGGACGCCGCCGCGCTGGACGATCCCGACCCGGACGAACCGGATCCGGACGGGTCGCCCGAGCCGCTCGCGCACCCGGTCACGGCGAGGGCGCCGGCGACCAGGACGGTGGCGGACAGGGCGAGTCGGCGGGTGCGGGGCATGTCGGTGAGGTTCATGCGGCGAGCCTGACGGGAGGGTGCTGAAGCAGTCCTGAAGCCCGCTGGTCATCCACCGAGTGCGATGCGCACGACGAAGCGGGCACCGCCGAGCGGCGCGTCCTCGATCACCACGGATCCACCGTGCGCGCGCACCGCGTCCCGCACGATCGCGAGTCCGAGCCCCGATCCCCCGTCGTCGCGGCTGCGGGCCTCGTCGAGGCGCACGAACCGCTCGAACACGCGGTCGCGTTCCGGTCCCGGCACCCCGACGCCGTCGTCGTCCACGATGAGGACCGCCCACGCGCCCTCCGCGCGCACGCCCAGCGCGATCCGTCCCGACGTGTGCCGGACGGCGTTGTCGACGAGGTTCCGCACGACGCGCGACAGCACGCCGGCATCACCGAGCACCCTGGCCGGCCCGACCCCGGATCCGTCGACCGTCACGAGCCCGGCGGAACGCACCCGGGAGGCCTCGGCCAGCACCAGGTCGTCCAGGTCGACCGCGCGGCCGTCGGTGACCCCGCGTTCGTCGAGCTTCGAGAGCACGAGGAGTCCGTCGACCAACCGCGCGAGGCGGTCGTTCTCGGCCGTGACGACCTCGGCGAGCTCGCCGACCCCGATCCGGTCCGGGTGCGCAGCCGCCACCGACGCGTGCTGCCGGACGGATGCGATCGGCGACCGCAGCTCGTGCGACGCATCCGCGACGAACTGCCGTTGCGCCGATGCCGACCGGTCGAGCCGCTCGAGCATCGCGTTCATGGTGTCCGCGAGCCGGGCGACCTCGTCACCGGTGTCCGGTACGGCGATCCGGGCGCCGCGCGCGTCGCCGCGGACCGCGTCGACCTCGCGCCGGATCCGGTCGACGGGGCGGAGCGAACGCCCGACGACGATCCAGGTCCCGACGCCCATCAGCGCGACGAGGACGGGGACGCCGATCGCGAGCAGGGTGGTGACGGCCGTCGTCGCCGTGTCGGCGGACCGCAGCGACGAGCCGAACACGATCGTCGCCTCGGTGCCGTCCGGCAGGTCCACGTCGTCGGACACGAGCAGCCACCGCTCACCGTCGTGCGTCCAGCGGCTCTCGTCGCCGGTCGGGAGCGCGGGCGGGTCGGCGTCGTCACCGTGGGCGAGGACTTCTCCGTCGTCGCTGACGACCTGCACGAGGACGTCGTCGTAACCGTCCACCGCGCCGGCACCGTCCGCCTCGACCCTGGCGGACGCCTGTTCGAGCCCGCTCTCCGCACTCGACCTGACCCCCTCGACGAGCACCAGCCGGAGGACCACCACGAACGCGGCCGATCCGACCACGAGCGCCGCGAGGACCAGCGCGACCGCCGCGAACGTCGTCCGCGCACGGAGACTGCGGAGCCGCCGGCGTCGTTCAGGCACCGTCGGCCGCCAGTCGGTAGCCAGCACCACGCACCGTCTCGATCGAGTTCCGCCCGAAGGGCCGGTCGACCTTCCGCCGCAGGTGTCCGACGTAGACCTCGACGATGTTCGGGTCGCCGTCGAAGTCGACGTCCCAGACGTTCTCGATGACCTCGCGCTTCGAACAGACCTGGCCGGCACGGCGGGCGAGGAACTCGAGCACCGCGAACTCGCGGCTCGTCAGGTCGAGTCGCTGCGCGCCCCGCGCGACGGTCCTGGCCGCCGGATCGACCACCAGGTCCCCCACCGTGAGCACGCTCGGTCGCTCACGCGCGCCCCGGCGGACGAGGGCGCGGATCCGCGCGACGAGGACGGGGTGCGAGAACGGCTTCGTGACGTAGTCGTCCGCGCCGGCATCGAGGGCCTCGACCTGGTCCCACTCGCCGTCCTTCGCGGTGAGCATGAGCACCGGGGTCCAGTTCTCCTCGGCGCGGAGCTGGCCGCAGACCGCCCACCCGCTCATCCCGGGCATCATCAGGTCGAGCACGATCGCGTCGTAGCCGAACTCCCGCGCGTGCCACAGTCCGTCGACACCGTCGTGGGCGACGTCGACCGCCCACCCCTCGGCCTCGAGCCCGCGGCGGACGCCGTCGGCGAGCCGTACCTCGTCGTCGACCACCAGCACACGCATGTCGTGCATTCTGGCGGCCGGCGCTGAAGCGCGCCTGAAGCGGTGGTCCCGACCAGAGCCGGACGGGAGGCTCCCCACCGGCACGGCCGACCCGCCGCTGACGCGTCGGTCCGGAACCGGCGGCGTGGGCCCAGGTGCGGGCCCGCCGCGCGCCTCCCGTCCGACCGACGGTCCGGACACGGCGGCCCGTGAGCCGTCAGACCAGCAGCAGGATGCCCGCGACGATCGACGCTGCGGTGATCGCCAGCGCGACCAGCAGGAGCACGAGGTGGACCGTGTAGAACGTGGTCGGGCGCCCCGATGCGTCGCGCGCCCTGGTGTCCTTCGCCACGCGCTGGAAGAAGCGCGGCCAAGCGATCAGGTTGAACAGGGCACCGACGAACAGGACGACTGCGGCGAAGACGAGCACCCGACGAGTCTACGCAGCAGGTGTCGGAGTTCGGTGGTGCTCGGCCGCCCCCAACGCGGCCGAGTCCCACCGGCTGATCGCCACACGCTGTGTAGCAATTGCTACAGACCTTACACGGTGGGGGTGACCACGTCGAGCCATCCCGTGGGATCGACGTCCCGCTCCGCTCCGTGCCGGGCACCAGGGACGACGTGCAGGCGCGCCGGCGCCGGCCACGCGGCGACGAGTCGTTCGCTCGTCCCGAGCGGCACGGTGGTGTCGGCGTCGCCGTGGACGACGACGAGCGGTGGGGTGACCAGCGGGCGTCGCGCCGGTCGGAGCGACACGGGCGCTGGCTGCCCCGCGAACCGGCAGAGGACGGGCGTGGCGAGGACGGCCCGCGCCGCGGTCGCGAGGATCCTGCCGAACACGCCCCCACCGGCACCGTGTGCGATCGTCTCGGACCAGTCGACGAGCGGGCCGGTGAGCACGACGGCACGGATCGCCACCGGGAGCGGCTCAGCCAGCGCCCTGAGCCACAGGGACGCACCGAACGACCAGCCGAGGAGGGTGACCTCCTCGGCGCCACGATCCGCTGCGAAACGGATCCACGCGAGGGCCTCTGCTGCCTCTCGGGCACCGAACGCGTGCCGCCGTGCCGGTCGCCGAGCGGAGTGCGACGCGAACAGGCAGGCGTAGCCGAGCTCCCGGAACGCCGGGGCCACCTCCTGGTGTCGGAGCGGGTGCGACCCGAGCCCGGGCAGGAACAGCGCCCACCGGCCGCCGTCGTCGGGTCCGGGCGCGACCCACCCGGGCAGGTCGTCGATCGACACGCTCGTCAGTGTCGGGTCCGGGAGGATCTCGGAGGTGTCGTACAGCGCGGCCGCGCGCCTGCCCACGAAGGACGCTGCCGCGACGCCGAGGCCATCGAGCGCCGTGACCGCGACCGCCCCGCGCGTGACCGCCCTAGGCCACATCGAGCGCGGCCTCCGCACGCGCGAGCACCGCGCGCTCCCGGTCGGTCAGGGCTGCCCGGGAGCTCCGGACACCGTCGTTGATCTCGACGATCAGCCGACTGAGTCGCGTGGCGGGGTCGGCCGACACCGGGTACTCGTTGTCCGTGCCCACCCGGGCGTGCAGTGACTCCAGCGCACGGATCGCCGTCGTCACCGCACGGGACCGACGCGCCTGTGCGACACGGTGTCCGATCACCAGGAGCAGCATGCCGGACGCGACGCAGATCACCGCGCCGGGCGTGGTGACGTCGTACGGCGGCGAGAGCGTGCGGGTCAGGGCGACGTCACCGAAGACGTGCGCCAGGTCCATCACCACGACGACGACCATCCGGACCACGCCGAACACACCGCCGACGACGAGCACCCACAGCCCGACGAGGTCGGTGCGGGTCCTGGCCTCGCGCACGTGCAGCACGCAGATGATGCCGGTCGCCCCGAGCGCGACCCCGAGGTAGAGCGTCTGGGCGATCGAGTACACGGCCGCTGCGGGGTGCGTCCCCGCGACGAGCATGAACGTCGTCGTGGTCGCCGGTTTGTCGAGCACGACGAACGCGGTCACGATGACGACGCCGACGACGATGCACGACACGACGATCGCGTTCCGGAGCCACGGCCCCGCGGCGCCGACGGCCTTCGCAACACCCCAGAGCAGCGTGCTGGTACCGGCGATCATCAGGCAGTCACTGACGACCGTGACGACGTTGACCCCGCCGAACAGCGGGTCGAGCCAGAGGTAGAGCGGGTCGACGTTCGTGACGATGGTCGCGCAGAAGAGCAGGAACGTCACCGCGAGCGTGCGGTCCTGGCCGCGCTGCAGCACGAAGAGCGCCACGGCCCCGGCGACGAGCAGGACGGCCTGGACGACCGACAGGATCACCCGAAGACCCCGCGGAAGGCGCTCGGGCGGCTCCGGTGGTCCCGGATCAGCTGTGCGAGCCGGTCCGCGAAGAGCTCGGCCTCTCGCTCGAACTCGTTCTCGAACAGGCCGCGGGCCATGGCACGCTCGACCTTGTACTCGGGCAGGTCCGGGATGACGTCGCGGATGTACGCCGACTGCGCGGAGACCTCGTGGTGCGCGTGCAGGACGTGCCCGAGCTCGTGTCCGATCACGAACGAACGGAAGGTCTGCGACGGCGTCGGCGAGATCATGATGAGGTGCTCGTGCTCGAGCGTCGCGACGAACCCGCAGACCGGCTCGGCCGCGAGGAACGCCTCTTCGCGCACGACGACCGGCTTGCCGACGAGCTCCGACGCGGCGGCGACGGCCTGGTCCACGCCGGACCAGCCCTCGTCGCGCCCGCGCGCCCAGAACGCGTCGATGCGGGACGCGGTCACGGCTCGATCCCGCGTTGCGACTCCTCTTCGATCACCGCAGCGATCCGTCGGAGCGCTTCCGGCGAGAGCTCGCCGGGGAACGTCCGTGCCGCGAAGCCGCTGACGCGCGCCGAACGGAGCGACCGGACGAGGGCGAGCTGGGCACCGATCCGCTCGGGGACCTCGCTGTCCTCGAGCAGGAAGCGTTCGTCCACCTCGAAGAAGCCGGCGAGGAGCTGCAGCAGCTCGGTGTCCCGGTTGCGACGGCCGTCGCCCGAGATCATGTAGGTCCACTTCGCACGGGAGAGCGATCCGCCGCGGGCGTCGACGTAGTCCTCGATCGCGGAGAACGGCACCGGAGCACCGCGCTGCGACTCCTCGAAGTCGAGCAGGAGGTTGAGACGGCGAGCAAGCTCGGCGGCGTCGAGGGCCCCGCCCTTCGGCTCCCTGGTGATCATCGGTCCCGACCCCCTCGGATACACGGAAACCCCCGCCGAAGCGAGGGTCCCAGTCGTGTGCACCCCCTCGGACTTGAACCGAGAACCCACTGATTAAGAGTCAGTTGCTCTGCCAATTGAGCTAGAGGTGCATGTCCAGATCACTCTGGACTCCGTCGCAGCTTGTGTGCCGCAACGGGAATCAACAATAGCATGGGTTTTGCGCGCCCGTGACCACCTCCGGGTGCCGACCGAACAGGAGCACCATGACCGACCGTCTCGCCGCCGGCGACACCGCCCCCGACTTCACCCTGCAGGACCAGGACGGCACCGAGCACACCCTCGGATCCCTGCGTGGACGCAAGGTCATCGTGTACTTCTACCCCGCTGCGTCGACCCCCGGGTGCACGACCGAGGCCTGCGACTTCCGCGACAACATGTCGTCGCTCCAGGCGGCCGGGTACGAGGTCCTCGGCGTGTCGAAGGACGAACTCCCTGCGCTCAAGAAGTTCCAGCACGAGCAGGCGCTCACCTTCCCGCTCCTCAGCGACCCCGACCTCGCCGTGCACAAGGCGTACGGCGCATGGGGCGAGAAGAACAACTACGGCAAGGTCGTCACCGGCACGATCCGCTCGACGATCATCGTCGACGAGGACGGCACCGTGCAGCTCCCGCTCTACAACGTGAAGGCGACCGGGCACGTGGCGAGCCTCCGGAAGAAGCTCGGCCTGGTCTGACACCAGGACGGACGGGCGCGCCCCGCTCAGCGGTGACGCGCCAGCGGCACGCGGGGCGCGCCGACGGAGCCTGCGAGGGAGGGATGCCAGCTGGCACCGCGCCTCCCGTCCGTCCTGCAGTGGCCGTCTACTCGACGCGACGCGCGAGTGCGGACGTCACCGACTTCGACAGCACCAGCGTGATCGCGAGCAGCGCCGGGATGAGCAACGCCCACCCGACGGCCGGCACCCGGAAGACGCCCTGGAACGCGCCGATCGCGAGCGCGCCCTGCATGACCTGCCAGACGATGATCCCGCTGCGGACCCAGGCGCGCCGGTGCCAGAGGCCGACGAGCATCGACCCGAGCCAGAGCGCGGCGATCGCGGTGAGGACGGTCAGCGCGATGCCGGAGGCGAGGCTCGTGGCCGGCGAGACGAGCACCTCGACGAGCAGCACGACAGTGACGACGACGAGTGCGGCGAACTCGAGCGCGAGCACGACGAGGAGCACGATCATCGCCCTGGACCTCGGCTCGTGGACGTCCGGGGTGGTCGGGGTGGTGTCAGACACAGTGTTCCTCCAGCAATGCAACCCTTGATTTGGCCATACCAGTATGGAACGATGTTCGAGGTCGTTTGGACGGCACGATGTGGTGTGCGTCTCCCGTGGTTCGACGCTCTTCTTCCGAGCGTTCTGCGGGCGTCAGACTCTCCCCGCGCGGAATCACCTCCCCACAGGTTCCCCCCGCACGTCACATGACCATGTGCAGAGTTCTCCAGCCCCGAACCACGGCCCCGGCCTGCCGTTCGAGCATCGATTTTCAAGGAGCACCACCACATGGATTGGCGTGACAAGGCTGCCTGCCTCACTGCGGACCCCGAGCTCTTCTTCCCCGTCGGGAACACCGGGCCGGCCGTGGACCAGATCGAGAAGGCCAAGTCGGTGTGCGCCCGTTGCACCGTGACCGAGATGTGCCTGCAGTACGCACTCGAGAACAACCAGGACTCGGGCGTCTGGGGCGGGCTCAGCGAGGACGAGCGTCGCGCGCTCAAGCGCCGCGCCGCCCGCGCCCGTCGCGCTTCCTGACGCGCTGACCTGACGCCCGCCGCACCCCTCGGGGTGCGGCGGGCGTCGTCGTGCCCGCTGGTGCGTTGCGGGCGCCGCGTCCGTTCCGCGGGAGGACCGGTGCCGGTCCGACGGACACGGCCCGGGCCTCCCGACTATCGCGTCGCGCCCCGGTGCGGACACCGCGCCCCGCACGACGGGGCGCGACGTTCACAGCCGGGCGCGACCGCACAAGCGAAAGCAGTCCGCACCACGCGATGACGTGGCGCGGACTGCTTCGCGTTGTGCAGACGGTCGCCCGACCGCCCGGAAGACCGGTGCCGGTTCGACAGACACGGCCCGAGCCTCCCGGCTATCGCTTCGCACCCCGCTGCGTACACCGCGCCCCGTCACGACGGGGCGCGACGTTCGCGGCCGGGCGCGACCGCACAACCGAAAGCAGTCCGCACCACGCGATGACGTGGCGCGGACTGCTTTGCGTTGTGCAGACGGTCGCCCGACCGCCCGGAGGACCGGTGCCGGTCCGACGGACTCGCCCCGAGCCTCCCGGCTATCGCGTCGCGCCCCGCTGCGGACACCGCGCCCCCGCACGACGGGGCGCGACGTTCCCAGCCGGGCGCGACCGCACAAGCGAAAGCAGTCCGCACCACGCGATGACGTGGCGCGGACTGCTTCGCGTTGTGCAGACGGTCGCCCGACCGCCCGGAAGACCGGTGCCGGTCAGGCGGCCCGACCCGAGCCTCCCGCCGCCGCGCTACGCGGCCGCGGTCTCCCAGCGGAACGGGATCGAGATGGTGACCTCGGTGCCGCTGCCGGTCAGCGTGTGCCAGTCGATCGTGCCGCCGAGCTCGCCCTGGATGAGCGTGCGGACGATCTGCGTGCCGAGGCCCGAGCCGACCTTGCCCTCCGGCAGGCCGACGCCGTTGTCGCGCACCTGGATCGACAGGTGGTCGTCGCTGCGGTTCGCCACGATCTCGACCTCGCCGTCGCGGCCGTCCAGCCCGTGCTCCACGGCGTTCGTCACGAGCTCGGTGAGGCCGAGCGCCAGCGGGGTGGCGGCCTCGGACGGCAGGACCCCGAACTCCCCCGTCTTCTTCGGGTGGACCGTCGTGTTGTGGGACGCCGCGACCTCGGTGACGAGCTTCAGCACGGAGTCGAAGACCTCGTCGAAGTCGACGTTCTGGCTGAGGCCGGTCGACAGGGTGTCGTGCACGACGGCGATCGCCGCGACCCGGCGCATCGCGTTCTGCAGCGACGTCCTGGCCTCGTCCGAGTGGGTGCGGCGCGCCTGGATCCGCAGCAGCGACGCCACGGTCTGCAGGTTGTTCTTCACCCGGTGGTGGATCTCCCGGATGGTGGCGTCCTTGGTGATGAGCTCCCGCTCCTGGTGCCGCATCTCGGTGACGTCGCGGCAGAGGACGACCGCGCCGATCCGCTCACCGTGGTCGCGGAGCGGGATCGAGCGGAGCGACACGGTGACGCCCTTCGACTCGATGTCCGCACGCCACGGGGCCCTGCCGGTGACGACGAGCGGCAGGGACTCGTCGACGTCGAGCTGCTGGCCGAGGAGCTCCGTGGTGACCTCGGCGAGGGACTTCCGCTCGAGCTCCCCCTCGAAGCCCATGCGGTTGAACGCGCTGAGGCCGTTCGGGCTCGCGAACGTCACGATCCCGTTGGTGTCGAGGCGGAGCAGCCCGTCGCTGGCGCGAGGAGCACCACGACGGGGTCCGGCAGGGGCGCCGAGGTCCGGGAAGTCGCCGGTGGCGATCATGCCGAACAGGTCGTTCGCGCTGGCGGTGAAGTTGAGCTCCTGCCGGCTCGGCGTGCGCATCTCGTCCTGGTTCGAGTGGCGCGTGACGACCGCGATGGGACGCTCGGTGGTCTGCTTGCTCTTCGGGCTCAGGCGCCGCAGCACCGGGATGGCACGCACGCGGGTCGGGGTGTCCTCGTACCAGTCCGGCTCGGCGGAGTCGACGACCCTCGCGCTCACGAAGCTCTCGGTGACCTGCTCGCGCCACTCCTCGCGGATCTCCTGGCCGACGATGTCGCGGTAGAAGAGCGTCGCGGCTGACGACGGACGGGCGTGCGCGACGGCCACGAAGGAGCCGTCCTCGGCAGTCGGGACCCACAGCACCATGTCCGCGAAGGACAGGTCGGAGAGGAGCTGCCAGTCCCCGACGAGCAGGTGGAGCCACTCCACGTCCGCTTCGGAGGATCGGCCTTGTGCGAGGACGAGATCACTGAGGGTCGACACCGGCCCAGTCTAGGTGCGGCGGCCTGTGGACAGTTTGCCGCCGTCCACAGGTGAAACATGCGTGAATTTCTCATCGCACATGCACAATACGCTCGCCCCACCAACGAAAGGGGCCGGGGTGGCGCGGGAAGCACAGCGGATCGACGACGATGCGCGGAAGGTCGAGGCACAGGCGGTCGTCCCGGTCGCGCCGCCGGATCCGGGGGCCGACGACACCGCACTCGCCGACCCGGCCGACACGGCTCGAGCGCTGGCTCTGTGCGTCGCGGAGATCCTGACCGGAGCGCGGGAGGTCGACAGCATCGCGCGGTGGATCACCGACGACGTGCACCGGCACCTGCAGCAGCGGGCCGCGTACGCCGCACGCGCACGGTCAGCGACCAGGCGGACACACGCACGCGCGACGATCCGGGCCGGCAGCGTCGTCGTGAGCCGGCCTCGGGACGGGGTCGCCGAGGCGAGCGTCGTGGTCCACACCCGGAGCCACGCGCGCGCCGTCGCGATCCGGCTCGAGGAGCGGGCCGGGAGATGGCGGGCGACCGCCGTCGGCATGCTCTGAACCAGCCCGCAGACGGACGGGAGGCCCGGTGCCAGCTGGCACCGGGCCTCCCGTTTCGTCAGTGTGTCGCGTCAGCCCTTCTTGGCAGCCTGACGACGCTCGGCTCGGTTGGTCGACGCCTGGCCGGAGGCCGTCGCCGCGGACCCGAACGCGGAACCCTTCTCCGGGCCGGCTGCGGCCTCTTCCTCCGCCTGCGCACGCTGCGCGAGGGCCGTTGCGGCCTGCTCGAGGCGACCACGCTCGTCACGGACCTCGACCTCGCCGTCGATCGACGGAGCGGAGTACTCGAGGCCGGAGACCTCGTCCTCACTGAGGCCCTTCGCCTCGATCACCGCGTTCTCGCCGTCCGACTGGACCTGCACCTCGAGGTTGAACAGGAAGCCGACCGACTCCTCGCGGATCTGGCCCATCATGCTCTGGAAGAGCGCGTAGCCCTCGCGCTGGTACTCGACCAGCGGGTCGCGCTGGGCCATCGCACGGAGGCCGATGCCGTCCTTGAGGTAGTCCATCTCGTAGAGGTGGTCACGCCAGCGGCGGTCGACGACCGAGAGCACGACGCGACGCTCGAGTTCGCGCATCGCTTCCTCGCCGAGGGTCTCCTCGCGCTTGGCGTAGGCGAGCTTGGCGTCGGAGAGGATCTCGCGACCGAGGAACTCCCGCGTCGCCTTGCCCTTCGAGCCGGCCTCGGTGATGACCTCGTCGATGGTGATCGAGATCGGGTACAGCGTGCCGAGCTCGGTCCACATCGCGTCGAGGTCCCAGTCGTCCGGGCTGCCTTCCCCGGTGTGGGTGTCGATCACGTCGTCGATGACGTCCTTGAGGAACGTCTGCGTGCGCTCGTGGAGGTCGTCGCCCTCGAGGATCTGCCGACGGTCGCCGTAGATCGCCTCGCGCTGGCGGTTCAGGACGTCGTCGTACTTCAGGACGTTCTTGCGGATCTCGGCGTTGCGGCCCTCGACCTGCGACTGCGCCGAACGGATCGCACGGCCGACGAGCTTGTTCTCGATCGCGAGGTCGTCGGGGACGTTCGAGCGGCCCATCAGGCTCTCGGCAGCGCCGGAGTTGAACAGGCGCATCAGATCGTCGGTCAGCGACAGGTAGAACCGGCTCTCACCGGGATCGCCCTGACGGCCGGAACGACCACGCAGCTGGTTGTCGATGCGGCGGGACTCGTGACGCTCGGTACCGAGGACGTACAGGCCGCCGGCTTCGCGGACCTTGTCGGCCTCTTCCTTGATCTCGGCCTTGACACGGTCGAAGACCTCGTCCCATGCGGCCTCGTACTCGTCCGGGGTCTCCGTCGGCGAGAGGCCCTTGGCGTGCATCTCCTGCACGGCGAGGAACTCCGCGTTGCCGCCGAGCATGATGTCGGTCCCACGACCGGCCATGTTCGTCGCGACGGTCACGGCGCCGAGGCGACCGGCCTGGGCGACGATCGCGGCTTCACGCGCGTGGTTCTTCGCGTTGAGGACCTCGTGCTTGACGCCCTTCTTCGCGAGGAGCTTCGAGAGGTACTCCGACTTCTCGACGCTGGTGGTGCCGACGAGGACGGGCTGGCCCTTCTCGTGGCGCTCCGCGATGTCCTCCGCGACCTGCTCGAACTTCGACTTCTCGTTCTTGTAGACGAGGTCGGTCTGGTCGATGCGCTGCATCGGGCGGTTCGTCGGGATCGGGACCACGCCGAGCTTGTAGGTCGACATGAACTCGGCCGCTTCGGTCTCCGCGGTACCGGTCATGCCCGAGAGCTTCTGGTACAGACGGAAGTAGTTCTGCAGCGTCACCGTGGCGAGCGTCTGGTTCTCGGCCTTGACCTCGACGCCCTCCTTCGCCTCGATGGCCTGGTGGATGCCCTCGTTGTAGCGACGGCCCATCAGGATGCGGCCGGTGTGCTCGTCGACGATGAGCACCTCGCCGTTCATCACGACGTAGTCCTTGTCGCGCTTGAACAGCGCGTCCGCCTTGATGGCGTTGTTCAGGAACGAGATCAGCGGGGTGTTCGCCGACTCGTAGAGGTTGTCGATGCCGAGGTAGTCCTCGACCTTCTCGATGCCGGGCTCGAGGACACCGACCGTGCGCTTCTTCTCGTCGACCTCGTAGTCCTCGCCGGGGACGAGGCGCGTGGCGATCGACGCGAACTCGGTGAACCAGCGGTTCGCCTCGCCGGAGGACGGGCCGGAGATGATGAGCGGCGTGCGCGCTTCGTCGATGAGGATCGAGTCGACCTCGTCGACGATCGCGAAGAAGTGGCCGCGCTGGACCATGTCCGATGCCTGCCACGCCATGTTGTCGCGGAGGTAGTCGAAGCCGAACTCGTTGTTCGTGCCGTAGGTGATGTCGGCGGCGTACTGCTCGCGACGCTCGGCCGGGGACTGGTTCGCGACGATGCAGCCCGTGGACATGCCGAGGGCGCGGAACACGCGGCCCATGAGCTCGGACTGGTACGACGCGAGGAAGTCGTTGACGGTGATGACGTGCACGCCGCGGGACGGGATCGCGTTGAGGTACGCGGCCGTCGTGGCGACGAGGGTCTTGCCCTCACCGGTCTTCATCTCGGCGATGTTGCCGAGGTGGAGCGCCGCACCGCCCATGAGCTGGACGTCGAAGTGCCGCATGCCGAGGGTCCGCTTCGACGCTTCCCGCACGGCGGCGAACGCCTCCGGCAGGAGGTCGTCGAGGGTCTCCCCGTTCGCGTAGCGCTCGCGGAGCTCCTTCGTCTCGTCCTGGAGTTCCTCGTCGGTGAGGCTCGCGAAGTCGTCCTCGAGGTCGTTGATGGCCGAGGCGTACGCCTTCAGCCGGCGGAGGGTGCGCCCTTCACCGACGCGGAGGACCTTCTCCAGCACGTTTGCCACGTGAACTCCTTACGAGTGGACGCACCCGGTCGGCGCGTCCGATTCAGCCAGTCATGCTAGCAACCCGCTCGATCCCTCCGCTGGGAGCCGCACACGTGTGCGCGGCCCGCGAACGGACCGCGCACACGTCGAACCGGCGGTGGGGATCAGGCGATCGCCGCTGCCGGCGTCCGTTCGGCGGGGGCGTCTGCGCCGTCGCCGTCGATGCCGATCACGCCGTAGTCCCATCCCTTGCGGCGGTAGACCACGCTCGGGCGGCCGCTCTCCGCGTCCACGAAGAGGTAGAAGTCGTGCCCGACGAGCTCCATGTAGTAGAGCGCGTCGTCGACGCTCATCGGCGCGGCCTGGAAGACCTTCTCGCGGATGACCACGGGGCAGTAGACGTCGTCTTCTTCCTCGTGGTGGTCCTCGTCGACCACCGTGATCGCTCCGGTCGCGACGTCGTCGATGAGCTTGCCGTCCGCCGGCGTGACGCCCATCCCGTCGAAGGCCGCCCCGGAGGCCTCGGCGACGGATGTCGGGCGGTGACGCCCACGGTGCACCTTCCTGCGGTCACGCGCTCGGCGCAACCGCTCCATGATCCGCGCGAATGCCAGATCGAACGCCGCGTACTTGTCCGATGCCGCCGACTCCGCCCGGACGAGCGGACCGGGGCCGATCAACGTCAGCTCGACACGGTCCTCGCCCTGGCTGCCACCACTCTTCTCGTGGTGACGACTGATGCGCACCTCGAAGGCGAGGGCGCGGTCGGCGAGCACGTCGATCTTGTCGGACTTCTGTTCGACGTAGGTGCGGAATCGGTCGGTGATCCCGACGTTCCGGCCCGTGATCGTCACGTCCATGCGCGGCTCCCATCCGTACTTCGGCGCGTCGCCTCCATCCGGCGAACCCGAACGCCTTGTCCCGGAGGCTAGACCCGCCGGGACCCCCGCGTCACCCGTTGCTGGCGAGTCGTGCCGGACACCCACCGGATGCCCAGACACCGACCGGATGCTCGGTGGACACCGGGTGTTCACCGATCCCGCCGACGCGCGTCAGCTGTCCACGCTGGCGGTCGCGACGCATCGCGCGACCCGTCCACCGGCAGCCCGGACGGCGCGGATGGCCTCTGCCATGGTGACGCCGGTGGTCACGACGTCGTCGACCACCACGACGTCGCGTCCGGCGAACCGCGCTGCGGACAGGGTGCCGACGGTGACGGCGACGCGTTCGACGGCGGTGCGTTCCTTCTGCCCGTCCGCATCGCCACGCCCACGTCGGAGCGGCCGTGTCCCGCGGACACCACCGCGCGCCAGCAGGAGCACGACGGTGTCGAACCCGCGCCGACGTCTGCCCCGTGGGGACGGCGGGATCCGGACCACGACGGTCCCCGGCGGGGACGCGGCCAGTGCCCGGCGCACGAGCTCAGCGGTCGGGCGTCCGAGCAGGCCTGCGACGTCGACCCGGCCGCGGAGCTTCAGTTCGAGGAGGAGCGTGCGGACGAGTCCCTCGTACTCGAACGCGGCGTCGAGACGGACGCCTGCGACCAGCCGGACCCGCCGGGGCCGACGTGCGAGGTCGGCTCGACAGGCCGGGCACACGGCACGATCCGGGGCGCCGCACCCCAGGCACGACACGGGCAGGAACAGCCCGACGACGGCGAGGGCCGCATCGCGCCAGATGGCGGGACAAGTTGTGGCGGGCATGCCACGATCCTCACCGCCCCCGCCGCCGGACGGGACGTGGTCCGCCGGACGGTGGACGAGCCTCCAGGACGACCGCCTGTGGAGGACGACCGCCTGTGGAGGAGGCGGGCTAGCGCTGCGTCCCCAGGACGTCCGCGGTGACCCCGGTGCGGTCCCACCCGCCGCCGGTGGACTGCAGCACCTGCCCGCCCATCGTCCGCAGCAGCAGGGATCCCCCGCTGCCCCCGGTGATCGCGGTGGCCGTGCCGTCCGGACGCTGGAGCGTCATGGACTGCCCGCCGATCGTCGAGCGGACCACGGTCTGCCCGGTCGAGGTCTGCCCGAGCGACGCGACGTCCAGGTCGCTGGCCCACGTGGCACCGATCGCGGTCCCCGACGCCGCCTGCAGCCGCACCGGGGCACCGAGCGCCGTCGGCGTCCGGTCCGAGTCGCGGATGATCGCCATCACGTACAGTCCCGGCCCGTCGTCGGTGTCGATGAGCGCGAGGGCCCTGGCCGAGTCGCGGGACACCTGGAACGACACCAGCTTCCCGTCCGGCAGCGTCGACGACACCTGGTGCGGGTCGCCGCCGAGACCGTACGCGGTGATGCTCCTGGTGTCGGACCGTTCACCGACCCAGACGAACCCGGCGTCGTCGATGGACGGCGCGATCGTGGAGCTCCTGGTGTCGATCCGGAGCTCCGGCTTCCCGCTGCGCACCACGAAGATCCCGTCGGCGTTGCCCACGGCGGCCTCCGAACCGGCGGCGCTGAGCGAGATGGAGGTCGGCCGGAGCTTCGCGATCGTGCTCCCCATGCCGCCCCCGAGCGCCGTGACGTCCCCGGTGCCCGGCGCCGCGTACCCGACCGTGTCGCCGTCGTCGACGAGCGGTCGGGGGTCGACGTCGGGGTTCAGCACCGCCGAGGTGCCGCTGGAGTCCGGGACCGAGAAGCTCGCGCCCTCGGCCGTCAGGTCGACGGACGAGATGGTCGCCACGGACGACAGCGACCGAGCGAGCTGCTCGCGCATCCGGACCTTGTCCACCGTCGTCGCCCGCAGGGCGTCACGCGACAGGTCGACCTGGGCGTTGCCGTTGTCGACCGTGACCGCGTTCAGCGAGAGCTGCGTGCCCTCGGGGAACGACGTCACGACGGCGCCCTTCATCCACCCGGCCGGGCCGGCGAGCAACGCGCTCACGATCCGGGTGCTCGTCGACGACCGGGCGAGGAACCAGCGCTCGTCGGGGATCAGGTACCGGTACGTCGGGTCGTAGAAGTACAGCGCGTGCGCCTGGAACACCTGCTCGAAGCTCACCGGCGACAGGATGATGCCGTCGGGCGCGTAGCTGATCCGCCACTCGCCCCCTTCCTTCACGAACTGGAAGGTGAGCGTCGACGAGGTGGGACGGACCGCGGGCGTGTACTCGCCGTCGCCGTCGACGGTCGCACTGGCGGTGAGCGTGTAGGTGAGCTCGCGGGTGCCGACCCGTTCGATGTCGCCGTCGCCCTGGCGGACCGTGACGCTCTGCCGCGGGTTCCACTTCTGCGAGAACGAGTCGCTGAGGAACTCCCTCGCGATCGCGTAGTTGTCCTGCGCGCCGGTCGCGGCGTCGATGAACTTCTCGAGGACGGTGTCCTGGTCCTGCCCGTCCTGCGGACCGCTCGGCCGGAAGTCCACCCCGGAGACGGAGTCGCCCTTGAGGCTCTGGCCGTCGCGGACCGGGCCACCGGTGGGGATCGCGGCGCACGCGGTGAGGGCGACGAGCGCGACCGCGGCGAGCGCGACGCCGACGGTGCGGCGGACACGCGTGCGCGCGCCCGCGCCGGTACGCGTGACGGTGCGGCGCGGCATCATCTGGAGCCTCCTTCTCGGGGACCGTCGTAGGACTCGTCGAGCTCCGGCAGCGGGATCGCCGACGTCGCCGTGACCTCCTGCCCCTTGCGCGGGACCGTGAGCACGAACGCGGACCCCTCGCCCGGCCGGCTCCACACGTCGATGCGGCCACCGTGCAGGTTCGCGTCGCCGAGGCTGATCGCGAGTCCGAGCCCGGTCCCGCCGATGGTGCGCTTGCGGCTCGGATCCGCTCGCCAGAAGCGGTCGAACACACGAGCGGTGTCCTCTGCCGGCATGCCGACCCCGTGGTCGCGGACGGCGATCGCGACGGTCTTCGCGTCACTGTCGACGACGACGTGCACCGGCTTGCCGTCCCCGTGCTCGATGGCGTTGCCGACGAGGTTGCGGAGGATGCGCCGGATCCGCCGGGCGTCGAGCTGCATCGTGGTGTGCCCGCCCGGGGTCGCGAGCCGGAGGTCCACCCCGACGCGCTCGGCGAGCGGACGGAACTCGTCGACGATGTCGGTCGTGAGCGATGCCGGCACGACGGGCTCCGTCTCGAGCTCGACGGCCTGCGCGTCGTACCGGGAGATCTCGAGGAGGTCGGCGAGCAGGAGCTCGAACCGCTCGATCTGGTCGTGGAGGAGCTCGGCCGACCGTCCGACCGCCGGTTCGAACGCGTGCCGGGCGTCGTAGAGCACGTCGCCGGCGAGCCGGATCGTCGTGAGCGGGGTGCGGAGCTCGTGTGAGACGTCGGACACGAAGCGCTGCTGCACGCGGGAGAGTTCGGCCAGCTGGGTGATCTGGCGGCTCACGGCATCGGCCATGCCGTTGAAGCTCCGCGCCAGGACCGCGACGTCGTCCTCGCCCTTCACCGGGATGCGTTCGTCGAGACGGCCGGCGGCGATCTTCCGGCTGGTCTCGGCCGCGCCCCGGATCGGCACGACGACGAGCCGGACGACGAGCGACGTCACCAGGGCGATGAGCACGATGAGCGCGACACCGCCGATGGACAGCGTCTGCGACACGAAGTCGAGGGTCTGCTGCGCGTCGGAGAGGTCGTAGACCAGGTAGAGCTCGTACTGCCCGGCACTCGGGATCTGCAGCGTCGACCCGACCGCCAGCCCGGGTTCGCTCCGGCCGGCGTCGTCGAGCCGGACCGGCTGCAGGCTGAGGTTGCCGGTGTTCTTCCCCACTTCCTTCCGCAGGGCGTCGGTGATGACGGCGTCCGGGAAGTCGGGGCTGGCGAGGTTCTGCAGCGTCTGTGACGTGGACTGCTTCGGCGAGCGCTCGATCGCGATCCTGGTGCCGCCGGGGCTCGTCGTGTTCGACAGGATCGCCTGCTGCGCCTCGTTCTGCAGGGTCTCCAGCTCGGACTGGTTGTTGTCCTCGGCCGCGGTGGCCGCGTCGAAGATGCCCTGCGCGACGTTCGTCGCACGGGCGGACTCCGCCTCGATCTGGTCCCGGCGCTGCGAGTAGACGTTCGTCGAGATGCTCACCATCACGGCGGTGCCGATGATCGCGACCGCGAGACCGGTGGTGGTCACCGTGATCGCGACGGACCGGACCATCAGGGAGCGGCGCCACAGGAACGCGACGCCGCGCCAGAGTCGCCTCGCCCACGACCGCATCCGTCGGCGCGCGCGCCCGAGGGACGTCAGGCCGGCGGAGGACGGCGGCACGGTGGTCAGGCTCCCCCGGCGCGGTAGCCGACGCCACGGACGGTGGACACGATGCGCGGGTTGTCCGGGTCGTGCTCGATCTTCGCGCGGAGGCGCTGGACGTGCACGTTCACCAGGCGGGTGTCCGCCTTGTAGTGGTAGCCCCAGACCTGCTCGAGCAGCATCTCGCGGGTGAAGACCTGGTTCGGCTTCTCGGCGAGCGCGCGGAGCAGGTCGAACTCGAGCGGTGTGAGCGCGATGACGGCGTCGCCGCGACGGACCTCGTGCCCCGGGACGTCGACGGTGAGGTCCCCCACGTGCAGCACGGCGGCGTCGGACGCCGTCGGGCGCAGACGGGTGCGGATGCGGGCGACGAGTTCCTTCGGGTTGAACGGCTTCACGACGTAGTCGTCCGCACCGTTCTCGAGCCCGGCGACGACGTCGGAGGTGTCGCCCTTCGCGGTGAGCATGATGATCGGCGTGCCGCTCTCGGCGCGGATGCGACGGCAGACCTCGATGCCGTCGATACCGGGGAGCATGACGTCGAGGAGGACCAGGTCGGGCTTCGTCGAGTGGAAGGCGTCGACGGCGTCGTTGCCGTCGGCGCTGAACTCTGGCTCGTAGCCCTCCGAGCGGAGGACGATGCCGATCATCTCGGCGAGGGCCTGGTCGTCGTCGACGACGAGGATGCGCGGTGTCATGTGATGTGGACTCCGGGTGCGGTGCGGGGGTGCCCGGGCAGGCACCTCCCGTTCACGATAGCCGAGCCCCCATCAGGCTGCGTTTTCCGACAGGATGGGAGGGACCGCGTGTTGCCTCGCGCGGCCGACGTGAGGGGGCGGTTCGATGGCCGGCGACGAATGGCGCGTTCCGGGGACGGGTGCACAGCCGGGAGGCCCCGGTCCGGTCCCGACGCCACCCCCGTTCCCGGGTGGGTCGGCTCCACTGCCCCCACCGCCACGTCCGGCCGCGTCGCGTCCGGTGATCCCGCTGCGGCCGCTCGGCCTCGGCGACGTCCTGGCCGGTGCGTTCACGGTGTTCCGGCGCAACGCCCGCGTGCTCCTGCTCTGGAGCCTGCTGCTCTCCGGCGTGCTCGGGCTGGTGTCCACGCTCGTGTCGACGCTCGGCCGACAGTCGTTGCAGTCCAGGATGTTCTCCGCGGTGGACGGCTCCGGATCCCGTGACGCCGACACGATCTTCGCCGGGTCCGTGCTGCTGTACCTCGTGCTCTCCGTCGCGGTGCCGTTCCTCGCGTGGCTCGCCCGCGGGTTCCTCGTCGCACCGGTCGCCGTCGACACCGGGCAGCGCGTGCTCGGACGGCGAGGCACCTTCCGCGGGCTCTGGTCGCTGCTCGCCGGGCGTCGGCTGTCGGTCGTCTGGTGGATGCTCCTGCAGCTCGCCGCCGGGCTCGTCGTCGGGGTACTCTTCGGCGTGGTGGTCGTCGGGTTCGTCGGTGCCCTGACCGCGAGCAACAGCGGCGTCGGCGGTTTCGTGCTCGGGATCATCGGGATGGTCCTCGGCTTCATCGTGCTCATCGCGTTCCTCGACACGCGGTTCGCGTTCACCGTCGCGACGATCGCACTGGAGGGCCGCGGGGTGTTCGCCGCGGCGGCGCAGTCGTGGCGGCTCACCCGCGGGGCGTTCTGGCGCACGTTCGGGATCCGGCTGCTCGTGACGGTGGTGTTCTCGTTCGCGGCCGGGATCGCGAGCACGCCGCTGACGATCGGAGCCGCGCTGTTCTCGGGCGTGTTCGACCCGCTCGGGCAGACCGACAGGGGCTCCGGCGTCTCGGCGGGTGCCGTCGTCGCGCTCGTGGTCGGCAGCCTCCTGGTGATCGCCGTGCAGTGCATCACCGACGTGCTGAGCGCATCGGTCACGACGTTCCTCGCGATCGACCGACGGATCCGGACCGAGGCGCTCGACCAGCGGATCGCGTCGCACCTGGAGACCGGGCAGCCCGTCGACCCATTCGCGCCGGCACCGCCCGTTTCCCGGCCGCCGTGGCCAGGGGCCGGCCCGTGGCAGCAGGGCTCGCCAGGGCAACAGGACCCGCGACAGCCGCAGCAGTACGGCTGGCCGCAGGCGCCGCAGCAGTGGGGTCCGCCACGACCCGGCGGGCAGTGATGGCGGCGGTCGACCCCGACGAGGCCCGTCGACTCCTCGAACGCGAACTCGGTCGTGCCGAGTACGACGGCGCGCACGTCACGTGGTGGGACCGGCTCTCGCGGGGGTTCTTCGAGTGGCTCGGCACCCTCCGTCCCGACGGCATCGGCTCACCCGCGTTCGGCCGGACCCTGCTCGTCATCGCGATCGTGGTCATCGTCGCGGTGGTCGTCCTCGTGGTGGTCGCCCGCGGTCTCCCCCGGCGACGGGCCCGTCTGCGCGCCGAGCGCCTCGGTGGGGTGCTCGACGACGACGACCTGCGCTCGGCGGCCTCGATCGCCGAAGCCGCTCGCGCCGCACTGCGGGCGGGTGACTGGTCGACCGCGGTCCTCGAGGGCTACCGTGCCCTGGCCCGCGGACTCGGCGAGCGCGACCTCGTCCCCGACGTCCCCGGTGCGACCGCGCGGGCGATCGCGGTGCGAGCCGCGGTCGTGTTCCCCGCGTCCGAGGCAGCCCTGCACGACGCCGCGAGCACCTTCGACGCCGTCCGGTACCTCGGGGCAGAGGCCGACGAACGCGCGGCCCGGCAGGTCGTCGAGACGGAGCGCACCATCAGGGGCGCCCGACCGGCACGCACGGCGACACCGGCGGTGCCCGCGTGAGCGCGACGACAAACGCGCCCCCGGTCGACACGGCGCCCGCAGCAGCCACCCCTGATCGCCGCGGTCCACGGTTCCTGTTCTGGATCGTGGTCGTGCTCGTCGGGGTGCTGCTCGCGGCACTGACCGCGATGATCGGCACCGACGACGGCCCGTCGAACGCCCCGCTCGACCCGTCCTCGGCGACCGCGAGCGGCTCGAAGGCGCTCGTGCGGGTGCTCGAGCAGCAGGGCACGGACGTGGACGTGGTGCACGACGCCGACCGGCTCGGCAGCGAGACGGTGTTCGTCGACGACTCCGCCGGGGTCCTCGCCCCGTCGGTCGCTCGGCGCATCGCCCGCACCGTTCCCGACGTGGTCCTCGTGACGAGCGACCCGGCCGTGCTCGAGGCCTTCGGGGTCGACGCCGAACCCGCCGCGTCGATCGACACGACCGACACGGTGTCGACCACGTCGTGCGACATCGCCGCCGCCCGCTCCGCCGGGCGGGTGACCACGACGGGCATCGGCTACTCGGTGTCCGCGTCCGCTGGGATCCGCTGCGCCCCGACCGGGACGGGCGCCGACCGCACGTGGGGCCTCGTCGAATCCCGGACCGCCGCCGGGAGCGTCACCCTCGTCGGCACGACCGCCGCGTTCCGGAACGACACGATCACCACGGCCGGCAACGCGGCGCTCGCGCTCGGGCTGCTCGGCAGCGACGACCACCTCGCCTGGTACGTGCCGACCGCCGGGACCGCCGACGCAGCACCCACCCTCGGCGAACTCGCGCCGCCGTGGGTACCGAGTGCGATCGCGATCCTGGCGCTCGTCGCGGTGGCGGCCGGTGTCTGGCGCGGTCGCCGACTCGGCCCGCTCGTCGTGGAGCAGCTCCCCGTCGTCGTCCGCGCCTCCGAGACCACCGAGGGCCGCGCACGCCTGTACGCCAGGACCCGTGACCGCACGCACACCCTGGACACGCTCCGGCTCGCCGCGATCCGCCGCATCGGCCGGACGCTCGGGCTCCCCCGATCGGCGCACGTCGACGACGTCGTCCACCGCGCGGCGACCGCAACGGGCCTGCCCGCGCGGCACGTCGGCGCGGTGCTCGTCGGTGGACCGAAGACCGACGACCGCGCGCTGGTCGACGGAGCCGATGCGCTCGACCAGCTCGAGCGCGCCGTGAGCCGAGCCGTCTCCGGGGACGCACCACCGGCCTCCCGTCCGGCTGCCCCGGCCCCGTCAGCACCCGCACCTGCCACCGATCCCCGACCAGGAGGACGACCGTGACCGACCACCCCACCAGCGCACCCGGCGCACCCACCGTGACGGCGGATCCGCTCCGCGACGCCTTCGGCCGGGTCCGCGCCGAGGTCGGCAAGGCCGTCGTCGGACAGGAGGGCGCGGTCTCCGGCATGATCGTCGGCCTGCTCGCCCAGGGGCACGTCCTGCTCGAGGGCGTCCCCGGCGTCGCGAAGACCCTGCTCGTGCGGAGCCTCGCCGCGGCGATGTCGCTCGACACGAAGCGGATCCAGTTCACCCCGGACCTGATGCCCGGTGACGTCACCGGCTCGCTCGTCTACGACGCCTCGACGGGGACCTTCCCGTTCCGCGAGGGTCCGGTGTTCACGAACGTGCTGCTCGCCGACGAGGTCAACCGCACCCCGCCGAAGACGCAGTCGGCGCTCCTCGAGGCCATGGAGGAACGCCAGGTCAGCGTCGACGGCACGGCCAAGCCCCTCCCGGACCCGTTCTTCGTCGCCGCGACGATGAACCCGATCGAGTTCGAGGGCACCTACACGCTGCCGGAGGCGCAGCTCGACCGCTTCCTGATGAAGCTCACGCTCGACGTGCCACCCCGTGACGTCGAGTGGCAGGTGCTCCGCCGGCACGCCGACGGGTTCGTGCCGCGCGACGTCCGGTCCGCCGGCATCGTCCCCGTGGTGGGCGCTGCCGAGGTCACCGCCGCACAGCGTGCCGTCCGCGGCGTCGGCGCCCGGGACGACGTCCTGGCGTACATCGTCGACCTCGCCCGTGCGACCCGGCAGGCGCCGTCCGTCCGGGTCGGCGTGAGCCCACGTGGAGCCACGGCACTGCTCGCCGCCGCGAAGGCCTGGGCGTGGATCACCGGCTACGACGCGATCACCCCCGACCACGTGCAGGCGATGCTGCTGCCGGTGTGGCGGCACCGGCTCCGGGTGGCCGCCGACGCCGAGCTCGAGGGCGTGGGCGCCGACGGGGTCCTGCAGCAGGTGCTCGAACAGGTGCGGGTGCCGATCTAGTGGCAATCTCCGGCCGGTTCGTCGCGCTCCTCGCCGTCGCGATCGTCCCCACCGTGCTGTTCGGCAGCGGATGGGGCGGTCTGGCGTGGGTGCTCGTCGTCGTGCTCGCGGCCGGGCTCGACCTGCTGCTCGCCGCCGACCTGCGCGCCGTGCGCGTCGATCGGCGGATGCCGCGGCTCGCCAGACGGGACACCACCGCGGACGGCACCCTCGTGCTCGCGAACGACGGCGCGAGGACGCTCCGAGCACTCGTGCGCGACATGTGGGAGCCGTCTGCCGGGCAGGCACCCCGGCGCATCACCATGACGGTGCCCGGCGGTGAGCGTCGGACCGCGCGGATGCGGTTCGCGCCGTTCCGTCGTGGCCGTCGGAGGAGTTCCGGCGTGGCGGTGCGGGCGTTCGGACCCCTCGGGCTCGCCGCCAGGCAGCGTGTGCTCACGGCACCGGCCGAGCTCGTCGTCACGCCGCCGTTCCGCTCCCGCCGACACCTGCCGTCGCGCCTCGCCCGGCTCCGGGAGCTCGACGGCGAGACCACCCTGCAGCTCCGCGGGCACGGCACCGAGTTCGACTCGCTCCGTGACTACGTCCGCGGCGACGACGTCCGGTCGATCGACTGGCGGGCGACGGCCAGGCGGCAGGACCTCGTCGTGCGGACCTGGCGCCCCGAGCGGGACCGGCGGGTGATCGTCGTCGTCGACGCCGGGCGGGCAGGAGCCGGTCGGGTCGGCGACGAACCGCGCCTGGACACCTTCATCGAGGCCGCGCTCCTCGTCGGCGCCCTCGCTGCTGCGGCCGGCGACCGGGTGGACCTCGCCGTCGTCGACGACGGTGTCCGAGGGCGCGTGCACGGCGCGACGCGAGCGGACGTGGTGCAGCGCTTCGGGGAGACGCTCGCGCTCGCGGAGCCGGGCCTGGCCGCGACCGACTGGGCAGCGGTGCCGGCGCTGGTGGCCTCCGTCACGACGCAGCGGTCGCTGGTGGTCCTCGCGACCAGCCTCGACTCCGTCGGTGCATCAGGGGACCTGCTCACGGTGCTGCCGGCGCTGGCACGGCGGCACGCGGTGGTCGTGACGGCCGTCGACGACCCGGCGGTGGCCATGATGGCTCGCGGTCCAGGAGGCGACGAACGGGACGGACGTGCACCGGGCCTCCCGTCCGCCGGTCGGGACGTCTACCGCCGTGCTGCGGCGGAACGCTCGCTGCTCGATGCCGAGGGCGTGGCGGACGTCGCGCGCCGGGCGGGCGTCGAGGTCGTCCGTGGCACGCCGGAACAGGTGCCGCCGCTGGTCGCGGACGCCTACCTGCGCGCCAAGGCGGCCGGGAGGCTCTGAGCACCCCCGCCGTCCGGGTCCCGGCCAGGGGCGGCTGGTCCGGGTCGTGGCCGGGTCTCGGTGCGGACCGGTCAGCCGGCGACGATGGCGGAGGCGCCTCGGTCGAACTCCTCGACGTCGCCCCGTTCGCCCGCCAGAGCCGCGCGCCGACCGATCACCCACTGGTAGGAGAGGACGACCGCCAGTGCCACGGTCCCGATCCCGATCTTCACGGGCCACGGCCAGTCCTGGCGCGTCACCGTCCCCTCGACGATCCCGGACAGCAGCAGGGTCAGCACGAGTCCGATCGCGACGGCGATGAGGGCGCGTCCGTCCTCGGCCAGGGCCTGCGCACGCGTGCGCTGTCCCGGTGCCACCCATGACCAGAAGATCATCAGGCCGGCACCGCCCGCGAGGAAGATCGAGTAGAGCTCGAGCTGCCCGTGCGGGGCGATGTAGAGGAAGAAGTCGCCGAGACGCCCCTGCGAGTGCATGATCGCGCCCGAGACACCGAGGTTCAACGCGTTCTGGCCGATCGAGTACGGCACGAAGAGCCCGGTGATGCCGAACGCCACCATGCTCGCGGCGATGTACGCGTTGTTCGTCCACACCTGCGCCGTGAACGCGCCGAGGCCGTGGTCGGAGTAGTAGTCCACGAAGTCCTGCGTGGCGTACTGCCGCAGGGACTCCTGGGTGCCGAACGTGGCGACCGCGCCCGGCGTCGTCGTGGTCCACACGCCGGAGACGAGCGCGATCACCGCCGTCGCGACGGCCACCCAGATCGTCACCCATCGGATCCGGTACAGCGCCGCCGGGAGCTGCAGGACGAAGAACGACGTGAGCATCGTCAGCGGGTCGGTCGGCGCGCCGGTGAAGCGGAGCCGTGCGCGGAAGAGCGTCAGGGAGAGCCGGTCGCCGGTGGCGGAGCGCGGAGCGACACCACGGATCCGGGCGAGGTCCGTCGCAGCGGACTGGTAGCCGGTCACCAGGCGGTCGACGTCCTCGCCGCTCGACGGCCGACGGCGCGCCAGCCGGTCGAGCTCCTGCCACTGCTGCCGGTGGACGTCGGCGTACGCGTCCAGGTCCATGCGGTGTCCCCCTCGTGCCGCTTGCGGTGTGTCCGACAGAATGTTCCCATGCCGACGCGCGCCACACCCAGGGACCTCGCCGACCGCCGCTTCGTGCGGGCGCTCGACGAGACCACCGACGAGCTGGTCGTGGGCGAGGCCGTCGCGCTCGACGTCGCGCCGGCCGGCATCGTCGCGCGGCTCGCGGCAGCGCTCCTCGACGGGCTCTGCCTCGTCGCGCTGTACGTGATGCTGCTGGTCGGGATCGCCAGGGTGTGGCCGTCTGGAGTCGACGAGGCGTGGCTGGCCGCCGCGCAGATCGCCGTGCTGGTCGTCGTGCTCGTGCTCGTGCCCGCCGCGGTCGAGACGGTCACGCGCGGGAAGAGCGTCGGCCGCTACGCCCTCGGAACCCGTGTGGTGCGCCTCGACGGCGGCGCCGTGACGTTCCGGCACGCGTTCGCCAGGGCGCTCGTCGGGCTGCTCGAACTCTGGTCGACGCTCGGGTCCCTGGCGCTGCTCGTCGCGCTCTTCGGCTCGCGGCCCCGGCGTCTCGGTGACCTGCTCGCCGGCACGGTCGTGCAGCACGAGCGCCTCGCACGGTCCACCGACCCGGTCGTGCTGCTGCCCCCGTCGCTGCAGGCTTGGGCCGCGGTCGCCGACGTCCGGGCGCTCCCCCAGCGGCTCGAGAACCGGCTCGGCGCGTTCTTCCGGGGTGCGGCCTCGGTGCAGCCCTCCCTGCGGCTCGCGACGGCGACGGCGTTGGCGGCCGAGGTCGCCGAGTACGCGCACCCCGTGCCGCCCGTGCCGGCCGAGGAGTTCCTCGCCGGGGTCGTCGCGCTCCGTCGTGCGCGGGACCGGCGGGCGTTCGGGTCCCGCGCGGCGACGCTCGACGCGGCAGCCGCGACCGCTGGTGCGCGCCCGCCGGGATTCCCGCGCTGACGCGGCGCGGTTGCTCGGCGTCTGCCCGCCGTTCGCACAACGAAAAGCCGTCCGCGCCACGACATTCCGTGGTGCGGACGGCTTTTGGTTGTGCGGCCGGCCATCACTGCGGCCGGCCATCACTGCGGCCGGCCATCACTGCGGCCGGGCGACGCCGACCGCGTCAGTAGCGGTAGTGGTCCGGCTTGTAGGGACCCTCGACCGGGACGCCGATGTACGACGCCTGCTCCGGGCGGAGCGTCGTCAGCTGCACGCCGAGCGCGTCGAGGTGCAGGCGTGCCACCTTCTCGTCGAGGTGCTTCGGCAGGACGTACACGCCGGTCGGGTACTCCGAGCGCCGCGTGTGGAGCTCGATCTGGGCGAGCACCTGGTTCGTGAACGAGTTGCTCATCACGAACGACGGGTGTCCGGTGGCGTTGCCGAGGTTCATCAGACGGCCCTCGCTGAGCACCAGGATCGATCGTCCGGTCGGCAGGCGCCACTCGTGCACCTGCGGCTTGATCTCGATCTTCTCGGCGCCGGGCAGTGCCTCGAGGCCGGCCATGTCGATCTCGTTGTCGAAGTGTCCGACGTTCGCGACGATCGCCAGGTGCTTGAGGCCGAGCATGTCGTCGACGCCCACGACGCCGAGGTTGCCCGTGCACGTCACGACGATGTCCACCTGGTCGATGACGTCCGACAGGCGAGCCACCTGGTAGCCGTCCATCGAGGCCTGCAGCGCACAGATCGGGTCGACCTCGGACACGATGACGCGCGCGCCCTGGCCGCGGAGCGCTTCCGCCGCCCCCTTGCCGACGTCGCCGTAGCCCACGACGAACACGACCTTGCCGCCGATCAGCACGTCGGTCGCGCGGTTCAGACCGTCGGGCAGCGAGTGCCGGATGCCGTACTTGTTGTCGAACTTCGACTTGGTGACCGAGTCGTTGACGTTGATCGCCGGGAACTTCAGCTCACCGGTGCGTGCCAGCTCGTACAGCCGGTGGACGCCGGTGGTGGTCTCCTCGGTCACGCCCTGGATGTCCGCGGCGATGCGGGTCCAGCGGTCCGAGGACTCGGCGAGCGAGGCAGCGACCGTGTCGAGCACGATGCGGTACTCGGCGCTGGCGTCGTCGCCCGCTGCGGGAACGGCACCGGCGGCCTCGGCGTCGGCACCGGTGTGCACGAGCATCGTCGCGTCGCCACCGTCGTCGAGGATCAGGTTCGGGCCAGCCCAGTCGGCTCCGGCGGCAGCGGCTTCGGCGCTCCAGTCGAAGATCCGGTTGGTGCACCACCAGTACTCCTCGAGCGTCTCGCCCTTCCACGCGAACACCGGGACGCCGGCTGGTGCGTCCGGTGTGCCGGTCGGGCCGACGGCGATCGCGGCGGCGGCTTCGTCCTGGGTGGAGAAGATGTTGCAGCTCGCCCAGCGGACCTGGGCGCCGAGCGCGGTCAGGGTCTCGATGAGCACGGCGGTCTGCACGGTCATGTGCAGCGACCCGGCGATGCGCGCGCCGGCGAGCGGCTGCGACGCGCCGAACTCCTCGCGGAGCGCCATGAGCCCCGGCATCTCGTTCTCGGCGAGGCGGATCTGGTGACGACCGGCCTCGGCGAGGCCGAGGTCGGCGACGCGGAACGGAGCTGCGGCCTGGGTTTCGGTGGGCATGTGGTCCAGTCTCCCACGCACGGCCTGGAGGCTCGTGGCGGGGCCGCACCGAGCCTCCTGTCCGGTGGTGGCCGGGTCAGTCCGCGGCGCGCTCCTCGCGGAGCGGCTCGCGCCGGATGACGTGCCAGCCCTGCGGCACCCGCAGGCGCGCGGCGTGCCGCGCGCAGAGGTCGTAGCCGTGCGGCTCGACGCGGGTGGACAGCGGGCCGACGACGACCATCGAGTCGCCGTAGTCGTACGTCAGGGTCGACGATGCGCTCGCGCCACAGGCGACCTTGCTGCAGATCCGTACGTCCATACCGTCGACGACCCTACCGAACCAGGCGGTGGACGGCCCGCCGCGTACGATGTGGGGATGCGCCGCAAGCCCCGTCTCGTCACCCCGGTCGACCGTGGCCGAGGGCGCTCACGCCACGGTCGTGGGTACCGGTCGAGCGTCACCGGTCCTGACCTCGCTCCGATCATCACGAGGGCAGAGGCGTTCGACCGCATCGTCGGCGACACCGCGCACTACCTGCTCGGGCTGTGGCCGGACGAGCTGCACGGCGTCGTCTTCCAGGTGGCGGACATGCCGACCGACCCGACGCTCCCCGACAGCATGCCGCGGTGGCGGGTGGACCACGCCGAGCGCCGGGTGACCGTCTTCCGGATCCCCGTCGAACGGGTGACCCGCTCCCCCGAGAAGGACGACGTCGACCGACGGATCATCGTGGAGACCGCGGTCTTCCGTGCGGTCGCCGAACTCATCGACAAGGACCCGTGGGACCTGGCTCCCGACCGCTACCGCCACTGGTGAGGTCGCGCCCGCGCGAGACGCGAGCCGCGCGTCAGGGGTAGACGCGCACCGGGGTCGAGACCTCGGTCTCGGGGCGGATCGGGAAGCCGGCCACACCGTCGTCGCCCTGGTACGTGACCCCGGCGACGAGGCCCTTCGCACCGGTGATCGTCAGTTGCTTGGCGGTGTCCACGCCGACCGTCTCGGTGGAACCGGACGGCACGCGGACGGACTTCCGGTCGTCGCCGGACCGGATGACGACGGTCGCGTCCTCCGTGGTCGGGTTGACGACGTTCAGCCGGGCGCCGTCGCCAGGGGCGACCGACGTGATCGCCTTCGCGCCGAGCGGCTCGGCCGAGGCGAACCAACCGAGGTCCGTCCAGTCGTGGTCGGTCGGGGTCGTCGTCCTGGCACCCGCCACGACGGGCTCCGTCGAGCTCACCGAGAACGAGTACCGGCCGTCCGGGAAGTCGTCGAGCGAGACGTCCGTGACCACGCCGGGTTCCGCGGTGGTGTTCACCGTCGTGCCGCCGCCGTCCGCGGTGGTGATCCCGAGCGTGACGCGAGCGGCCTTGTCCCCTGGGACGAACAGCCGGACGATCGGGGCCGCATCAGCGGTGTCGTCGCCACGCTGGGCTTCCTGGGCTCCGCGGAGGACGACGGCGGGGATGACCTGGCTGCGCGACGGGGCCGCACCGCCGGAGACGATGTCGAACCCACCGGGGGTCAGTGTGCGGACGACGGTCTCCTGCATGTGCGCGACGATCTGCCCGCCGGAGGAGGTGACGTGCACGACGGTCGAGCCCTGGTCCGAGACGAACCCGGACAGCGGCACGACCTTCTGCGAGTTCGGCGCGACGACGATGCCCGTGGTGCCGGGAGCACTGACGGTGCCCGTGCCGTCGTAGATCGACAGGTCGACGGTGGCGTTCACGTCGGTCGGGTTCGACAGGGTGATGAGGCTGGTGCGGCCGGTCTCGGTCGAGCCGCCGACGAGCCACGTCGACTGCGACGGGTCGTCGCACGACGCGGCTGCCACGCCGACGAGGTCGCCGTTCGACACGTTCTGGTAGCTCGAGCCGGCGACCTGCGGGGTGGTGTCGCCCGCCGGCGCGGTGAGCAGGGTCGGGTCGCTGCTGCCGTTCGTGCTCGACGCCAGGTCGGATCGCTCGACGGACTCCCCCGTCGTGGCCGTCGCCACCGTGGCCGTCCCGACCGTGGTCGCCTTCGTCGCGTCGTTCCCGGCGTCGTCGGAGAGCCGGAGGGCGCTGCCGGCGCACACGCGCTCGGCGTCGGCCGGCACCGGGGTCACCGTGCGTCCGGCCGGTCTGCCGGGGGCCTCGGTGGTCCCGAACGCGTGGGCGGCTCCGATCGTGCCGACCGCGACGACCACCGCGATGGCGGTCGCCGTGCCGCGGACGATCCAGCGGCGCGCGGGGGTGGTGCTCATTCGTCGCGCTCCTCGTCGAAGGTGGTGGCGGGTTCCTCGGCCTCGATGACGTTCGAGGTGGCACGGCGCCGGCGCGGAGCGGTCGGGACGGCGAGGAGTGCTGCCGCGCCGAACACCACCCCGAGGACCACGAGGTACAGCACGTGGGTGGTCTTCGCAGCGGCCGACCCGGTCCCGGTGCGGTCGACGTCGCCCTCGTAGTGGAACAGCTGACCGCTCGTGGTCTCACCGATGCTGGTGAAGAGCGCGTTCTGCCCGATCGCACCGGCAGCGCGGTCGTGTACGGCCTTCGCCTGGTCGTCCGCCGGGGCGTCGTCGAGCAGCACGAAGCTCACGCCGAGCTCCTTGAGCGCGGGACGCGGGTCGTAGCCGCTCCGGCTGGCGAGGTTCCCCGCGAGGGTGGCCAGGCGTGAGCCGGCCGGCGACAGCGACAGCGCCGTGGCGTCGAGCGTGGACTGGTCGTCGAGCGTGGAGCCCTGTCCGCGCTCGAGCGAGACCGCGAGCGAGCCGTCGGTCTGCGGGTCGACGACGAGGGTGCCGACGTCGGGGTTCGCCTGCGCCTCGGCGTTCACGTAGGCACTCAACACCCGGCCGGTGGTCGGCTGGATCACCGCGTTGCCGAGGTAGAACGCCGCGAACGCCGGCGCGACGGCGACCCCGGCGAAGACCGTCGCGACGAGCCCGATGACCGGAGCCTGCCGCGGCACGGTGTCGATGCCGATGCAGGCCGCGAGGACGATCGCCAGCCAGTACACGGTCAGCCCGCTGCCCGGCCACACGATGGTGGTGGTCGAGCCGACGCCGGTCACGGTGACGTGGGTGGCGGCGAACGCGGTGGCGAAGCCGAGGAGCGCGGCGATGAGCGCGGCACCCGCCACGGACCAGCGGTGGCCGAGCATCGAGCCGAGCGCGGTCACCGCGATCGGCAGCGCCAGGATCGCCAACGCGATCGGCAGCGCCGCGAGGACGAGGGACAGCGGCTCGCTGACCGGCAGCCACCCGTTCCAGTCCGGCAGCGGCTGCCCGATCGCGAGCTGCAGCGCGGAGGGGGCCCTGGTCGCGGATGGCACGCCGGGGTCGGCGAAGATCCCGAGCACGTTGCCGCGGGCGAGCTGGGTCAGCACGAGCGGCAGGAAGAGCACCGCGGCGGGGACCGCGATGAACACCCGGCGGTGCGCGTGGCGCCAGCCGATGCCGAGCGCCACGAGCCACCCGACGAGCAGCACGGGCAGGAGCGACGGCGCGGACGCGGCGACGCCGGCGAAGAGCAGGGCCGCACCGGACGCCGACGCCCACGAGCGGTGGGCCTCGAGCACGGTGGGGAAGAGCCACGGCAGGAGCACGTGGGCGATCACGGCACCGAGGTGGCCGGTCGTGACGGCCCCGACGAGCGACGGCGCGATCGTGTACAGCGCCGCGCCGATGACGGGCACCCACGTCCGGGTCGTGACCTTGCGGACCACGAACCACGCACCGAGCGCCGACACCGGGAAGGCGAGCAGCATCACGACGACGACCGCGGTGGACGGCGACCAGAAGACGATCGACCCGAGCACGGCGAGCACCGCGGCGAAGGGGTCGCTCGGCCCGGTGAACCCGGTGCCGAGGGTGTGCCAGCCGTAGCCGACGTTCTGCCAGAGCTGTCCGACCGTCGTCGAGAGCGGCAGCAGGCCACCACCGGTCAGCGCCGGGGAGCCGAGCAGCGGGAAGAGCGTGACGACGCTGAGGACGGCAGCGGCGAGGACGACCCAGATGCCGCCGTCGCCGAGGAACGACGCCCGGGCGATCGGTGCGTCCTCCACCCGCGCGAGCTCGACGTCGCGCGAGGTCGTGCGCCGTTCGTGCACGCGGCGCCAACTGACGCGCAGCGGCTCGACCGCCGCCCATCCGAGCTTCTTCGTGCGTGCGAGTGCCGTCCTGGACCGACCGGCGCCGCCGAAGGCCACGGCGAACGCTGCGGCCAGTTCACCGGACACCGCTGCCGGGTGCTTCGCGACGAGGTGCCCGATCGCACGGCCGAGTGCGAACGGCACGAGCGTGAGCCAGTGGATCCAGAGCACCCCGGCCGATGCGTACGTCATGCGGCGGTGCAGCTGCGCCTGCCGGTGCAGGCGCACGCGACGACCTTCGGAGACGCGCTTGCGTCCGAACTCCTCGATCGGGCCGGCGCTCGTCATCCGCGCATCGGGGACGACCGCGACGCGGTGGCCCGCGAGGCGCACGCGCACACAGAAGTCGAGTGCGGCGTCGACGTCGGGCAGCGCCTGGTCGAAGCCGCCGAGCGCGACCCACACGGAGCGGCGCACGAGCATGCCGCCGGCGGCGACCGCCAGGACGTCGGTGTTCCGGTCGTGCTGCCCCTGGTCGAGCTCGTCCTGCACGAGCACCAGCGAGCGGCCGAACCGGGTCATGCTCTCACCGAACGCGCGGATGCGGGAGGGGTCCTCGTCGTCCACGAGCTTCGGGCCGGCGACCGCCACGGATGGGGCGATCTCGACGGCCGCGAGCATCTCGGCCAGTGCCGTCGGCGCCGGCGCGTTGTCGTGACCGACCAGCCAGAGCCACTCGTCGACCGCTTCGTCGGACTCGGGGCGCGGAGCAGCCTGCTCGCCCGCGGCGACCGCGTCACCGAACGAGCGTCCTGCGGGGATCCTGGTGAGCTGGGCGGATCCGCCGAACTCGAGCTCGGCGGTCGACCCGTCGGTGGAACCGACGTCGACGACGACCAGGTTCTCGGGGTGGCGGGTCTGGTTCGCGAGGGCGGCCAGCGTCCGGTCGAGGTGGTCGGCACCGTTCGCGCAGACGAGGATCGCGGTGACACGGGGCTGAGCGGAACTGGGCTGCATGACGGGCGTCACTCTACGGTCTGGAGGCCCGGCCACAGCCCGACGGGACGGCGTGCCGTGAACCTGTGGACAGGATCAAGGCGCGGTGTGCGCCTGGCGCACGCCGCGCCTCCAGGACGGGATCGGGCTACGCGCGCTTGCGCAGCTTGCGACGCTCGCGCTCGGAGAGGCCGCCCCAGATGCCGAAGCGCTCGTCGTTCTCGAGCGCGTACTCGAGGCACTGGGCCCGGACCTCGCACGAGGTGCAGATCTTCTTCGCCTCACGCGTCGAGCCGCCCTTCTCGGGGAAGAACGCCTCCGGGTCGGTCTGCGCGCAGAGGGAGTCGACCTGCCAGGCGAGCGGGTTCTCCTCGTCGTCGCCAGTGGCTCGGCGGACACCCGGGACGCCGAGCGCCACGGGGTCGACGTGCCAGTCCTCTGGAACTCCGGCGTGGAAGTCGGAACCGCTCACCCTGATCACCCCTTGGTTCGTCTCGCTGTCGCCGCCTGTCGCAGCGTGTCGTTGCCTGTAATTACAGCGGTGTGATTCGTCGGAGTCAAGTCGCGGATCATAGAAGGCACTGACCGTTCCGGCGTGTCATGTCCCCCATTCGGGCGTGTCGCGCCGGTTCTGTCGGCGTCTCGGGGGACAGCGGGGTGCGGTAGCTGCCGGCACGGCGCACAACCAAAAGCAGCTCGCACCACGCAAGGACGCGGCGCGAGCTGCTTTCGGTTGTGCGAGCGGCGGGAGCCCTACGCCACGCGGCGGCGGGCCTCCCAGGCGCTCGTGACCATCTCGTCGAGGGTGTGGCGCATCGCCCACTCGAGGTCGCGGGATGCGGCATCGCCGGTCGCGACGATGCGTGCCGGGTCGCCGGGGCGGCGCGGGGCGACCTCCGGCTCGAAGGCGATGCCGGTTCCCCTGGCCATGGCGTCCATGATCTGCCGGACGCTGACGCCGTCGCCGCTGCCGAGGTTGTACGCACGGTCGAGCGGCTCCCCCGCCTCGAGCTTCCGTGCCGCCACGGCGTGCGAGTGCGCCAGGTCGGCGACGTGCACGTAGTCCCGCACACAGGTGCCGTCGGGGGTGGCGTAGTCGTCGCCGTTGATCCGGGGGGTCCTGCCGGCGAGGAGCGCGTCGAACACCAGCGGGAAGAGGTTGTGGGGGCTCGCGTCGTAGAGGTCCGGCTCCCCAGACCCGACGACGTTGAAGTAGCGGAGCGACGTGGTGGTGAACCCGCGGGCGACCTCCATGTCCCGGAGCAGCCACTCGCCGATGAGCTTCGACTCACCGTAGGGCGACTCCGGGTTCTTCGCGGTGGACTCCACGACCGTCTCGACGTCCGGCGTGCCGTACACCGCGGCGCTCGAGGAGAACACGACCTTGTCGACGTCCGCGTCGGCCATCGCCCGCAGGAGGGTCGCCATCCCGGTGACGTTCTGCTCGTAGGTGTGCAGCGGACGCTCGACCGACACGCCCGCGTACTTGAACCCGGCGACGTGCACGACGCCCGTGACGTCGTGCTCCCGGATCGTCCGCGCGAGCAGGTCGGCGTCGAGGATCGTGCCCTCGACGAACGGCACGTCCGACGGCACGAACGCGCGGAAGCCGCTCGAGAGGTCGTCCAGCGCGACGGTGTCGATGCCGTCTGCGCGCAGCGCGCGGACGACGTGGGATCCGATGTACCCGGCACCGCCGGTGACCAGCCAACTCATGCCAGCCACGCTAGCGGACCGCGCGACGCGGACTCCCGCGCACCCGGTGCGCGAACCCGCTCGTCGCTACTCGCTGGTGTCCGTCACTCGCTGGTTCCCGTCGCGATGAAGACGGTGGACGTGAGCCCGGTGGTCGAGTCGGCCTCGACGGTCACGTCGCCTTCGTCGGGCGTGATGAAGCACGACTCCCCCTGCCGCAGCAGGGTCGCGGACCGGGCGCCCACGAGTGTCACGACGCCCTCGGTGCAGATCGCGATCGACGGGCCGGACAGCGGCGCGACGCCACCGGTGCCGAGCCCCACGGGCTTGCCGTCGCCGGTCACCCGGACGAGCGCGAAGCCGACGCCGTCCGGCGCGAACCGGTCGACGCCAGAGGCGAGCGGCTCCGGCACGAGCACCGGCGCCGGGTAGGCGGTGAAGTCGAGCACGTGCAGCAGCTCCTGCACGTCGACGTGCTTCGGCGTGAGTCCCCCGCGCAGGACGTTGTCGGACGGCGCCATGAGCTCGATCCCGAGGCCGTCGAGGTACGCGTGGATGTTGCCGGCCGGCAGGTACATCGCTTCGCCGTGCGCGAGCGTCACGCGGTGCATGAGCAGCGAGACCACGACACCGGGGTCGCCCGGGTAGCGCTCGGCGAGCGCCGCGGCGGTGGCCAGGTTCGGGCTGACGTCCCCCGCTGCGACCGCGTCGGTGGCGAGGTGGCCCACGGCGTCGACGATCGCCAGGGCGGACGGGTCGGCGGTCTCGAGCCAGCGCACGGTGTCCTCGAGCCCCTGCTGCAGGTGTGCGACGAGCGGGCCGAGGCGTCCGCTGTCCGCGTCGAGCACCTCGACGTCGGCGAGCGTCGACTCGATCGGCCGGAACCCGCTCAGGGCCTCGAACCGCTCGCTCAGCGCGACCACGAGCTCCGGCTTCGGGAACGGGTCCTTGTAGTTCCTGGCGGGGTCGTCGAGCGGGACGCCAGCCGCGTTCTCGCGCTCGTACCCCGCTCGTGCCTGCTCCGGGGTGGGGTGCGCCTGCAGGGACAGCGGGGCGGCGGCGGCGAGGAGCTTCAGCAGGAACGGCAGCCCGGTGCGCCCGGCGCCGAGCGCGGTCTCCGGTTCCGCGGCGATCCAGTCGAGCACGGTGTCCGCCCCACCGACCATCGCCGGGTTCACGACGACGCTCGGGCTGCCGGGGTGCGCGCCCAGCCAGAGTTCGGCCTGCGGGGCGCCGGTGACGGTCCGGCCGAGGAGTTCTGGGATCGCGGTGACCGACCCCCACGCGTAGTCGCGCGCCGTGTTGGTGATGCCGAGGAACATGCCCAGAAGCGTATCGGGCACGACCGTCAGGCCGCCTCCTGCGCACTGGCACGATCCGCGATACATAGACTTTCCGCGATGTCCGACCAGCCAGCCGCCACTCGCCGCCGTCCCGACGCCACGCGGCCCGACGCCACGCGGCCCGACACCACTCGGTGGGACATCCAGGGGCTCCGCGCCTTCGCCGTGCTCGCCGTGGTGCTCTACCACCTCTGGCCGAACCGGCTCCCCGGCGGGTTCGTCGGCGTCGACGTGTTCTTCGTCATCTCCGGCTTCCTCATCACCGGGCACCTGCTCCGCGAGCAGACCGCGACCGGGCGGATCGCACTCGGCCGGTTCTGGTCGCGGCGGGCGAAGCGCCTGCTCCCCGGGGCGTTCCTGACCTTGCTCGCGACGGGTGCTGCCGTCCTCGTGCTGGTCCCGAGCACACTCTGGGGGCAGTACGGTCGCGAGCTCATCGCGTCGACGATCTACGTCCAGAACTGGCAGCTCGCGTCCGACTCGGTGGACTACCTGGCGTCGGACAACCAGCCGTCGCCGTTCCAGCACTTCTGGTCCCTGTCGGTCGAGGAGCAGTTCTACATCGCGCTGCCGATCCTGCTCGTGCTGCTCGCTCTGGCGCTGCGGCGCACGAGGTGGCACGCCCCGGTCCGCACCGCACGGGTGCTGCTCGGCGCGGTGGTCGTCGTGTCGCTCGTCTGGTGCGTCGTCGAGACCCGCACGGCCCCCGGCATCGCGTACTTCTCCACGGCGACGCGTGCGTGGGAGTTCGCGCTCGGCGGGCTCGCGTCCACCGTCACGCTCGCGGCTCCCCGCACGCAGGTGGCCAGGCTGGTCCGGACAGGAGGCTCGTGGCTGGGTGTCGCACTGCTGCTCACGTCGCTCGTCGTGATCACCCCGGCGACGGCGTTCCCCGGCATCGCCGCGCTCCTCCCGGTCGCGGGGGCCACGCTGGTCGTCCTGCTCGGCGCCCGCTCGGGACTCGACGTCCTCGGCCGCTTCGCGCCCGTCGCGTTCCTCGGCCGGATCTCCTACGCCGTGTACCTCTGGCACTGGCCGGCCGTCGTCCTGCTGCCGATCGCCACCGGGCACCCGCTCGGCACGCGGAGCAAGGTCGCGATCCTCGTGGCCTCGCTCGTCATCGCCGCCGTGACGACGCTCTTCGTCGAGGAACCGCTCCGGTTCTCGACCTGGGTCCGTGCGCTCCGCCCGCGTCGTGTCGCGCTGTACGGAGCGCTGAGCACCGTGCTCGTCGTCGCGCTCGGCGCCTCGACCCTCGGCGCGCTCCAGGTCCAGCAGGTGCAGGCGGCGGCGTTCCAGAAGTCGCTCGAGACCGGCGACGTGGACTGCTTCGGCGCCGCTGCCCGGATCGGGAGCGCCCACCCCTGCGTGAACCCGAAGCTCGCGGACGTGCGGGTGCCGACTCCCGCCGCTGCCGGCAAGGACGACGTCAACAGCTACGCGTGCTGGTCGAACACCACAGCGGACTTCAACGTCTGCTCGCTCGGGCCGAAGACCGGGTACACGAAGCACATCGCGGCGATCGGCGACTCGCACAACAACGCCCTGCTCAGCGCCTACGCCGCGATCGCGAAGCAGCGGAACTGGCGGATCGACGTCGCCGGGCACGTGGGCTGCTACCTCACCACCGCGGAGCAGCAGGCGCCGTCCCAGGCGTACACGGACTCGTGTGACGGCTGGAAGCGGTCGGCACTCACCTGGATCCGGCAGCACCCCGGGCTCGACGCCCTCGTGGTCACCCACGCGACGACGAAGTCGCCCGTGATCGTCCCGGAGGGCTCCACGAACGAGGACACCGTCGTCCGGGGACTCGTCGGGGCGTGGAGCGCCGCCACCGAGGCCGGTGTGCCGGTCATCGCCATCCGGGACAACCCGGTCGCGCGGGACGACGTGCTGACCTGCCTCGGGAAGATGTCCGGACCGACCACCGACGCGTGCGACTCCCCCAGGGCCGACGCGCTGTCGTCGTTCGACGGATCCGCAGAGGCCGCCGCGACGCTCGGTGACCGCGCACGCACCATCGACCTCACCGACTCGTACTGCACCGCGACCACCTGTCCCGCGGTGATCGGCGGCGTCGTCGTGCACCGCGATCCCACGCACCTGACCGCGACGTTCGCGACGACCCTCGCGCCGTACCTCGGCGCCGACATCGCGAAGGCACTCGGATCGTTCGGGGCGTGACCGGCGCTAGCCTGTCCCGGTGACGAACACCTGGCCCCTGGCACGCGGCACCGTGCCCGAGCGTGAGGCCTTCGCCTTCGCCACCACGATCCTGTTCACGATGTTCGCCGGCGACGCCGTGCCGAACATGCTGACCTGGTACGGCGCAGCCGTCGTCTGGGCGCTCGAGGCAGCGTGGGGCATCACGGTCGTCGTCCGGGCGAAGCCCACCGTCGCGCGGACCCCGAGGGCGCTGTGGCTGTTCCTCGCCTGGTGCCTGGTCTCGGTCGCCTGGTCGCACTGGCGTGCCGCGACGCTCGCGAGCATGGCCGCTCAGCTCCTCTGCGTGCTCGTCGCCTTCGCGATCGCCTCCACGCTGACGTGGCGGCGCATCCTCGACGCCGTCAGCGCCGCGCTGCGCTGGGTCCTCGGCCTGTCGCTCCTCTTCGAGGCCGTGGTCGCCGTCATCGTGCGGCACCCCATCGCGCCGATCTGGACCCACTACGGCGACCGCAAGATCCCCGACGCGTTCTACTTCTCCCGCGCCGAGCTCTTCACGGGCGGACGCATCCAGGGCTTCCCCGGCAACGCCAACCTGCTCGCGATGGTCGCCCTCTTCGCGGCGATCGCCGTCGCCGTGCAGTTCGCCGAGGGTCGGATGGGCAGGAACCGCGCGATCGGGTGGCTCGTGGTCGCCGCAGCGGTGTTCGTCCTCACGCGATCGTCGACCGTGATCGTCGCAGCCGCGGTCGTGGCGGTGGCGTTCGCGCTCGCCGTCCTCGTCCGACGGGTCCCGACCGAGCGCCGGACACCGCGGTACCTGCTCATCGCCGCCGTCGCCGTCGTCGTGGTCGTCGTCGGTGTCCTGGCCAGGGGCGCGATCGCGGGCCTGCTCGGCAAGAGCTCGGACTTCACCGGCCGGAGCGACATCTGGTCGGCCGTGCTCGGCATGATCGACCAGCACCCCGTCGTCGGCTGGGGCTGGATCGGGTACTGGTGGCCGAGCATCCACCAGCTCGCCGACCTGGCACCGCGCAAGGGCGTGACCTACTTGCAGGCGCACGACGCGTTCCTCGACGTGTGGATGCAGACCGGTCTGATCGGGCTGATCCTGTTCGGCATCTACGTCCTCACGACGCTGAACCGCTCGTGGTCCTGCGCGACGCGGATCGGGTACGGCGCCGACCAGCTCGCCCGCCCCTTCGACCCGGTGTCGCTCTTCCCGTTGCTCGTCGTCGTGGCGCTCCTCGTGCAGTCCCTCGCCGAGTCGCGGCTGCTCTACCAGGGCAACTGGGTCCTCTTCGCCCTCATCGCGATCAAGACGCGCATCGTGCTCGTCGGCGAGGAACCGGTGTCGATCGGCGACGGCCCGCGCACCCCGCACGGCAAGCGCGAGTTCCGCTGGGCAGCACGGTCCTGACCGGCCGCCGAGGCCACCCGCCTCGTCTCAGCGGTCCCGCAGCACCAACGAGCACGGAACCTCGGCCGCCCACGGCGCCGTCCTGATCACCAGGATGCGTCCGGGGTCGGCGCGGCAGGCAGCGATCGACTCCGTCACCTGCGGCGCCCACACGGGGCCGGCGCTGCGCTGCGCCGGACCAGGTGCGACGTTCAGGACCGACACCGCGACGACCAGCGCGACCACGCACCAACCGACGGCCGCCCCGATCACGCGCCCCGTGCCTCCCGTCCGCTGCTGCTCGACCAGGACGGCCGCAGTGAGCACGACCGCGGAGAGCAGCAGCATGCCGGCGGCGGCCGCGTAGCGGGTCGCACCGAGCGTCGCGAGGTGCGCGTCGTCGAGCGATCCCCAGCGTCCGTCCGCCGAGCTGTTCGCGACGAGTGCCGCCACCCAGACGGCGACCGACCCGCCCGCGAGGCCGACGAGCAGGAACCTCGCACGCCAGGTGCCGACGACCATCGCGGCGAGGACGAGCAGCACCAGGACGACGACGGGGACGGCCACGACCCACCAGCCGTGCGCGGCGACCGCCCGGCCGACCGCGGCCACGTCCCGGTCCCACGTCGCTGCGACCGGCTGCACCAGGTACCCGGCGACGACGTCGACGACCGACGGGTCGCCGCGGACGGACGACCGGTGCGTCGTCAGCGCGACGACGGCCTGCGCCGCACCGGCACCGAGTGCGACGACGGTGACGGGCAGCGCCCGCAGCCGCGGCGCCGACCTCGGGAACCACGCCAGGAGCAGCAGCGGCAGGAACAGCACCGTCTGCAACTCGGTGAGGACCGCCACCAGCGCGAGCACGGCGACGACCGAGGCGCCCCACCACGTCCTGGCGCGGTACGAGAACAGCCACGGGACCGCGACGAGCATGTACCAGTGCAGGTTCGCCGCCGTGCCGCTGATCTCGTACGGCGCCAGCGGCAACACGACGGGCACGGCGGCGAGCACCAGGCGGAGCGGCCACGCCCTGACGACGTCTCGGGACAGCAGGAACACGGCGGCGCAGACCGCTCCGGCGATCGCGCACGACGCCGCCGAGACGGTCAGTGCGTACTGCTCGATCGGGCGGGCGACGCCGAGGTCGACGACCAGCCGGGGCAGGAGGTGCAGGTACCCGGCGTACGGGTGCAGCAGCGACCCGTCGACGCCGAGCGCCAGACGTTCGCGGAGGAACAGCCCGCCGTCCTCGGCCCACGCCGTCCCGCGGGTGACCGGGCCGAGTCGGTACCACGCGAGCGCTGCCGCCCCGATGCCGATCACCACCGCGGCGAGCGCCGTCAGCAGGGTCCTCCTCGTGCGTTCCATCGACGGCTGACGCTACCGGTTCATCGCGCACAGCGATATCAACCCAGTGCGATGTCGACGCACCGGGCGGACCGGGAGCCGGGACACGGGGCGGTGCGAGAGGATGGTGCGGTGACGGACGGCAGGGTGACCAGGCGAGCGCTCGCACGCCGGTACCTGTCGGCGTGGATCGGGTTCTCGGCCGGTGGCCGCTTCAGCCAGGCCCTCGCGACCGTGATGCTGCTCTTCGCGTTCGGGCAGCCCACCGTGCACGCACTCGTCGGCACCGCGGGGACGTGGGCGGTCCTCGTGACGCTCGTGGTCCTCGCCGGGCTCAGTCTGCTCGGCCAGCGCTACCGGATCGAGTGGCACGGTGTGCTGCCGCTGTCGCTCCTCGCCTTCGTCGGCTACTGCGCGCTCAGCGTCCTGTGGAGCGAGTACTCCTGGGTGGCGCTCCGTGGGTTCGTCGGCACCGTGTGCTTCGTCGGGCTGGGGCTCTACCTGGCGCTCGGCCGCGACCTCGTGCAGGTGATCCGCGCGTCGGGTGACGCCTTCCGCATCCTGCTCGTCGTGGGTCTCGGCCTCGAGGTCCTGTCCGGGCTGGTGCTGGACGTGCCGATCCCGGCGTTCGGGATCCACGGCGACATCGCGTACGGCGGACCGATCCAGGGCATCGGCGGGACCCGCAACTTCATGGGGTTCGTCGCGGCCACGGCACTCGTCACCTTCGTCGTCGAGTTCCTCACCCGCTCCGTGACGATGTGGCGCGCCGTCGGGTCCACCGCGCTCGCCGTGATCGCGCTCATGCTCGTGCAGTCCCCCATCACCGGCCTCGCGATGATCGCGCTCGCGGTGACCGCCCTCGCGCTCTGGTCGCTGCGGCACGCGCAGGCACGGACCCGGCCGGTCGTGAACGGGGTGCTCGCCGCCTTCGTGGTGGGGGTCGGGATCGTCGGGGTGCTCGCGCGGCACCGCATCCTGGCCGAGATCGGTGCGGCGGGCGGCAGCGCCATCCGGATCGACCTCTGGTCGCAGATCCGCGTCTTCATCGGGCAGTTCCCGATCCAGGGCTGGGGGTGGGTCGGCACGTGGCCGAGCGAGCCGGTCGTGCCGTTCGCCGTCTTCGTCGACCCGTCCGGCGCCCGGTTCACGTCAGGGCTCAACGCCTTCGTGGACGCGTGGCTGCAGATCGGGCTCGCCGGCATGCTGATCCTGCTGCTCACGGCGCTGCTCGCGTTCGCCCGAGCCTGGGTCACCGCCACCACGTTCCCCGGTGTCGCCTACGTCTGGCCGGCGGCGATCCTGGTGCTCCTCGGGGTGACGAGCACCGCGGAGAGCTACCTGCTGCACGGCGCGGGCTTGATGGTCTTCACGACGGTGCTCGTGGTCGCGGCCAGGCGGCGGTCGTGGCGGCGGTTGCTGCCGCGGAACGACCACGCGGGCTGACACCAGAAGAGGGGTCGTCGGCCTGTACGGATCGACAGCCGCCTGGCCCCCGCGCGCCCGTACGATCCCAAGGTGCCCGTGCGGGCCACCGTCGCGGGAGCGACGTGTTCCGAGGGGGAACCATGCTGTCGTCTCGTCGACTCGCCGTCGTCGCCGTCGTCCTCGCGGCCATCGTGACGACGGCCATCGCCGGTCCGGCGTTCGCAGCGCCCTCGACGGACGCAGCCGCGCCGTCCGCAGCCGCGACCGCGCCGGCCGCTACGACCGCGTCGGCCGCCGCGTCGTCCGCCTCCGGTGCGCAGCCCCCGGCGCGCTCCCTCCCCGACGGCGGCCGCTACACGCCGCTGGACACCACCCGCGCATGGCACGGGACGGTCAGGGCCCCTGGGACCTCCGTCGAACTCCAGACGCTCGCGCACCTGCCGGCGGACGCGACGGCGGTCGTGGTCAACGTCGAGGTCGAACACCCGACCCAGGACGGGTGGATCCGGGTCGCTCCGTACGAGTCCCCGGCCCAGGGGGCGACGCAGGTGTTCCGCGCGGGCCAGACCGTCTCCGGACTCACGACGGTGGCACTCCGGGTGAACGTCGGTGGCATGGTCGACGTCACCCTCTCCGGCGGGTCGGCGACGGTGTACCTCGACGTCGCCGGTTCGTACGGGCCGACCGGGTCGACCTACGACCCGCTCCCGCCCGCCCGCATCGCGGCGCCGAGCGTCGGCACCGCTCCCGTGCGCGTGCCCGTCGCGGGTCGGGGCGGCGTCCCGACGGACGCGACCGCCGTCGCGCTGAACGTCGAGGTCGGCTCCCCGACCGCCGCCGGCTACGTCCGGGTGACGCCGGCCGGCCGTGACGCGGCCGTCGCGTCGCAGGAGTTCGAACGGGGGCGGACCATCTCGAACCTGGTCATCGTCCGGCTCCGGGACGGCGCCGCGCAGGTGAAGCTCTCCGCGGGACGCGCGACGGTGTACGTCGACGTCGTCGGAGCGTACCGACCGGGCGACGACGGCTCGGTGTTCGTGCCGGAGGATCCCGTCCGCGTCGGGACGACCACGGTCGGACCCACGGCGACCCCGGTCCAGGTGACCGGCATCGGTGACATCCCGGGGGCTGCGAGCGCGGTGGCGGCGACCGTCGAGGTCGAGCGCACCACGGCGGCCGGGTACGTGCGGGTCACGACGCCCGGGACCGACGCGCAGGTCGCGACCCAGGTGTTCTCCGCCGGCGGGGCGCAGTCCAACACCGTCATGCCCGCCGTCACGGGCACGGACACGGCCAGGTCGATCGACGTCCGCGTCTCCGCGGGCACCGCACGGGTCGACGTCGACGTCGTCGGGTACTTCCTCGACGGTTCCGTGGGCATCGGCTTCGGCGAGTCCGTCTCGAGCCTCGGGTGCGTCGGATCGACGCTGCCCGCGAGCGCCGCGACCCGGCACGCCGCGTTCGTCGTCGTGTCCGCCGACCACGGCCCCGGCGAGCCGAACCCCTGCCTCGGCGCCGCCCTCGACGTCGCCTCCACCGCGGTCGGCGCCCTCGGACAGCCGGCCGTGCAGTTCTCCCTGCAGGCCGGACACTGGTTCACGAGCTCGGCGCCGGACCCCGCGCACCCCTGGCCGACCAGCGACACGATCCCGGGCGGTCCGACGGTGACCGGGAGTCCGTACGGATCGTGTCACGCGATCGTCGACCAGGCGTGCTCGTACGTGCTCGGGTACTGGCACGCCGTCATCGCCGCGCGGCAGCCCGGGATCACCGACCCCGGCGCGCACCGCTGGTGGCTGAAGGTCGACACCGACGGCGGGTGGGTCGTCCCGTGGCTCGGGTCCACGCGCGAGCTCGGCAGGAACCGGGCGTACCTCGAGGGCGAGACCGCGTACCTGGAGTCGATCGGCGCGTCCGTCGGCGTGATCGGTCACACCCCGGGGACCGTCGCGCAGCTGATCGGGACCGTTCCCCCCGAGAGCGACCTGGCCCAGCTGCCCACCTCGACGATCTGGCAGAACGCACTCGACCTGGCCGCGGCCCGGCGAGCGTGCACGACGGTCCCCCCGATCCTCGGCGGCCCGGTCGAGATGCTCAGCTTCCAGGGGTACGACCGCTCGGCGCTGGTGAGCTGCCGATGACCCGCGCACACCGGACCCGCGAGAGGAACTCCCCGCCCGTGACCACACTCCGCCGTCTCGCGATCGTCCTCCTGGCGTCCGCCCTCGCCGTCGCGGGCATCGGCACCGCACAGGCCGGAGCAGCCGCGGCGGCACAGGCCGATCCGACCGCGTCCGCCGCGGTGGCCCCGGCCGGCCAGACCGCCAGGACCCTGCCGGCGGGCGGCCGGTTCACACCGGTGGACACGACGAGGATCTGGCGTGGCACGGTCGGCACGAAGCCCGTGCGCGTCGAGGTCCCGCAGCTCGTCGGTCTCCCCGGCCTCGGGAACGCAGCGGTGCTGAACGTCGAGGTGGAGCACCCGACCGCTGCCGGATGGGTGCGGATCACCCCGGACGGCGCGACCGCAGCCGTCGCGGACCAGGTGTTCGCCCGAGACCAGACGATCTCCGCGCTGACCACCGTCGGCGTGGTCGACGGCGCCGTCCTGGTGTCGATCAAGACCGGCACGGCGACGGTCTCCCTCGACCTGTCGGGGTACTACGCGGACACCGTCGGCTCGACGTTCACCCCGGTGAGCGCGGTCCGGACGTTCACCGGCACGGTCGGCACCGCTCCGGTGCGCGTCCCGCTGGCCGGCCGGGCCGGGATCCCGACGGACGCCACCGCCGTCGCCGTGAACACCGGCATCGGCTCCCCCACGACGTCCGGCTACGTCCGTGTCACACCGGCCGGCCGCGACGCGCAGGTCGCCACCCAGGAGTTCACGGCGGGCCGTCCGGTGTCGAACCTGGCGATCGTGCGCCTGGTCGACGGCGCCGCCCAGGTGAAGGTGTCGGCAGGACGCGCCCAGGTCGTCATGGACGTCGCCGGGTACTACACCGCGGACGACCGCGGCTCCGCGTTCGTGTCCGTCGCCCCCACGAGGACCGCGACCGTGCACCCCACCACGACAGCGAGCCTGGTCCCCGTCACCGGGACGGGCCCGGTCCCGGCGACCGCGTCGGCGGTCGTCGCCACGGTCGGGGTCAGCGGACCCAGCGCGGCCGGGTACGTCCGGGTCACCGCTCCCGGTCAGGACGCGCAGGTCGCGGTCCAGTCGTTCCGCGCTGGTGAGGCGGTCTCCAACCTCGTCATGACGCCGGTGAGCGGGACGGACCGGACGAGGAACCTCCAGGTGAAGGTCTCGGCGGGGTCGGCGACGGTGTTCTTCGACGTCGCCGGGTACTTCGTCGACGGGTCCACCGGATCGGCCGTCGGCGTCGACTACGGGCAGGGCGCGTGCTCGAGCCCCGCGAACACGGTCGACACCAGGCGCGCACCGTCCGACGCCGCATTCGGCGTCGTCGACGTCGGGAGCCGCACGAGCGCCGCCTACCGGTCGGGCTGCGTGCCCCCGCTCCTCACGGCCGCGCAGACGGCGGTGGGCATCACCGGCGAGGACCGCGTGCAGTACCTGATGCACGCCGGCAACCACGGCGACCGGTACGCGGCACGGTTCCCCGACGTCCTCCCCTGGCCGACCAGTGACACCGCTCCCACCGGCGGCCCGGTCGTCACGGGCAACCGGTACGGCTCGTGTGCCGGCGCGCTCGACGAGGCGTGCTCCTACGTGCTCGGTGTCTGGGCGGCGTGGGACGCGACCTCCGTCGCCGGTGTCCCCGATCCGGCCGACCAGATGTGGTGGCTCGACGTCCACAACGCCAGGTGGGCGGTGCAGGACGACCCGGCGTTCGGCCAGGCGTACCTGGAGGGCGCGACGACCTACCTGGAGTCCCGCGGTGCCCGCGTGGGCATCAGGGGGACGGCCGACGAGCTGTGGCAGCACCTCGGACCGGTGCCGGCGACCAGCGTCATCGCCGACCTGCCGTCCGCGGCGGTCGTCGCCGGGGACCTCACCGACGCGCACCGGATGTGCGTCACCGGGGCGCCGCTGCTCGGCGGCCCGCTCGAACAGGTGGTGTACTCCGGCGGCGGCGGCAGCCGCGTCGTGTCCTGCCGCTGAACCACGGCTCCGGACGCTGGAAGCACCGGACGGGAGGCACGGTGCGGGACCGCCCCGTGCCTCCAGGACGGCCGTGGCTGGCCGGGCGGCCGTGGTCGCGTGCCGCGACCGGCTACCGTGATCACGTGCCGCTCCGCCTCCCCGAACGCATCGCGATGTGCGTCGTCGCCGCCGCGTTCTCCGTGCTGAACCTGCTCAACAAGCTCCTCTGCACGGTTCCCCAGCCCGCCGACGTGTCCCGCGGCGAGTACGTCAACCGCTACGGCTGCTGGTCGGACGTGGTGTCGCTGTGGAACCAGCGCGACCTCGGCGCGCATGTGTTCCCGTACGTGTTCGGGACCTACCGCGGCGATCCGCCCGTCCTCGGCGGCGGCACGGTCGAGTACCCGACCCTCACCGGCGTCTGGGTGTGGTTCACCGCGCTGTTCGCGCACTCGGCGGCGTCGTTCCTCGTCGTCACGGGTGTGGTCGCTGCGCTCCTCGCCGTCGTCGTCACCCTCGCGCTCGCCCGCATCGCCGGGCGGCGGGCGTGGGTGTTCGCCGCGACGCCCCCGCTCGCGCTGTACGCGGCCTACAACTGGGACCTCCTGCCGGTCGCCTGCACCGTCGCCGGTCTGCTCGTGATGACCGCGGCGCCCCGGTCCTGGCCGCCGCTCGTCCGCTGGGCCGTCACCGGCTTCGCCTTCGGTGTCGGCGGGGCGTTCAAGCTCTACCCGCTGATGTTCCTCGCCGCACTCGTGCTCGCCGCGTTCCTCGACCGTGACCTCGACCTGCCCGGCCGCCTCCGCAGGTCCCTCGTCGCGCTCGGCACGGGTGTCGGTGCGGTGCTCGTCGCGAACGTGCCGTTCATGGTCGTGAACTTCGAGGGCTGGCTCTCCGTCTTCCAGTTCCAGGCGGGGCGACCGATCGGCGCCTCGACGCTGTCGGTCTGGTACTACGGACTGCTCCCGTGGTCGGCGGACCTCGACGGCCCGTTCCAGGACACGATGTCGATGCTCGCGACCGTGTCGACCGGCCTCGGCATCCTGGTCGTCCTCGGCGTCACCGTCGTGATCGGCGTCCGCACGGGACGCACCCCCTGGATCCAGTCCTCGGCCGCGATGCTCTGCGTGTACATGGTCTGCAACAAGGTCGACTCGCCGCAGTACGTGCTCTGGCTGCTGCCGTTCTTCGTGGTGCTCCGCCTCGGGGGGTGGTGGATCGCCGCGTACCTGGTGACGGACGTCGCGCTCACGACGGGCTTCTTCCGGAACGGGTACTACGCGGCGATCGGCCAGACCGGGGACACCTGGGCATCGCAGATGATGACCGCGGGGATATGGGTGCGTGCCGCGCTGCTCGTCGTCTTCGTGGTGGTGTTCCTCCGGACGCCGGTGGTCAGCCGGCCGCTCGCCGACCGGACGACCACCGGGAGGCGTCGCGCCGATGTGTCCGTGGACGCAGCACCCGCGCGGTGACGACGGCCGGACACCTCGTGCCCGTACACTTCCGGTGACCGTCAGGGGGACGGTCCTGATCGAAGGAACGCCATGACGCGCCCGCTCCACCGGTTCGCCCTCGTCGTCACCACCGCACTCGTCGCGATCGGCCTGGTCAGCGCCGGCGTCGTCGCGGTCACACCGTCACCGGCAGCGGCAGCCGCGCCCACCACCGGGCGGTACGTGCCGGTGGACACCGCCCGCGTCTGGTCCGGAACCGTCGGCACCTCCCCCACCGTGGTGACGATCGCCGGCAAGGTCGGCGTCCCGTCGAACGCCACCGCCGTCGTCGTCAACGTCGAGGTGGGCACCCCGACCGCGAACGGGTACGTCCGCGTCACGCCGCGCGGGTCGGACCCGCAGGTGGCGACCCAGGAGTTCTCCGCCGGGCAGACGATCTCGAACCTCTCGACCGTGAAGCTCGCCCGAGGCGGTGTGCAGGTCAAGCTGTCGGCAGGGACCGGCACCGTGTTCATGGACGTCTCCGGGTACTACGTGGACGGCTCCGGTGCGACGTACACCCCCCTCGACGCGACGCGCGTCTTCCAGGGCACGGTCGGCACGACGCCCGTCCGGGTCCCGCTGACCGGAGTCGGCGGGGTCCCGTCGACGGCCACCGCGGTCGCCGTCAACACGCAGGTGCAGGACACGACCGCGAACGGGTACGTGCGCGTCACCCCGTCCGGCCAGGACCCCCAGGTGGCAGCGCAGGTGTTCACCCGCGGGACCGCGATCTCCAACCTCGTCATCGTGAAGCTCGTCGGGGGCGCGGCCCAGGTGAAGGTGTCGAGCGGCACCGCGACGGTGTTCATGGACGTCTCCGGGTACTACGAGAACTCGGACAGCGGTTCGGTGTTCGTGCCCCTCGACACCACGCGCGCCTACGCGGGCCCGGTCACGACCACCGCACGCGTCGTCCGACTCTCCGGCACGGCCGGTGTCCCGGGGACCGCCACCGCCGTCGTCGCGAACGCCGAGACCGAGAAGACCACGGCGGCCGGGTACCTCCGGGTCACCCCGGCCGGCAAGGACGCCCAGGTCGCGACCCAGGTCTTCGGGGCGAACCGCGCGGTGTCGAACCTCGTGATGGCGAAGGTGACCGGCAGCACCGTGAACCGCGGCGTCCAGGCGAAGGTGTCGGCCGGGTCGGCCACGCTCGACCTCGACGTCGCCGGGTACTTCATGGACGGGTCGTCCGGATCGGGCATCGGTGCGGACATCTCGTGGCCGCAGTGCGGCTCGGCGTCGACGTGGCCAGACGACATGGCGTTCGGCCTGATCGGCGTCAACAACGGCCTCGCGAACAACGACAACCCGTGCTTCGGCCAGCAGCTCGTCTGGGCGCTGGGATCGGCCGGTGGGACGACACAGCCGAAGGTCCAGCTCTACGTGAACACCGCGAACCCGGGTGAGTACTTCAAGAACAACCCCGGCGCGAGCCGGGCCTCCTGGCCGACGAGCAACGCGGGGAGCGACTCGACGCGTCCGACGAACCCGTACGGCACGTGCACGAACGACACCGCGGGGCTCACGTCGACCGCGTGCTCGTGGATGTACGGCTGGAACCGCGCGGTCGAGGACGCGAACGACCGCAGCGTCTCGAACCCGGGCAGCTACCGGTGGTGGCTCGACGCCGAGACGAACGGCACGTGGCAGAGCGGGGTCGGTCAGAACCGCGCGACCCTCGAGGGGATGACCGCGTACTTCACGTCGATCGGGGCGTCCGTCGGGCTGTACTCCTCGCCGTCGGAGTGGAGCACGCTGTTCGGCTCGGTCCCGTCGTCGAGCACGCTGTACCGCCTGCCGAGCTGGCGCGCGGTCGGCACCGCCACGCTCGCTACGGCGCAGCAGTCGTGTGCGGCCACCCCGTTCACCGCAGGCGGGCGCATCGAGATGGTCCAGTACGTCGCCGACGGGTTCGACCGGAACGCCACCTGCGTGTAGGGCTGGGACTCAGCGCCGGGCGAACCGGCGCTGCAGTCCCCACTGTGTGACGCGGAGCATGGCCTCGAGCACGATGGCCTGACTCATCTTGGAGACACCACGGAGCCGGTCACGGAACCGGATCGGCACCTCGACGATGGTGCCGCCGAGGTCGTGCACGCGGAGCGTCATGTCGACCTGGAAGCAGTAGCCCTTGGAATCGATCGAATCGAGGTCCATCCGGGCGATCACGTCGGCGCGGTAGACGCGGAACCCCGCGGTGATGTCCCGGACGTCGATGCGCAGCATCCACCGGGCGTAGGCGTTCCCGCCGCGGCTCAGTGCCTCGCGGTACTTCGGCCAGTCGACCACGGAGCCGCCGGGGACCCACCGAGACCCGATCGCCAGTGAGACCCCCTCGTCGCCGACGACGGCCTCGATGAGGGCGGGCAGCCGGTCTGCCGGGTGCGACCCGTCCGCGTCCATCTCGACGAGCAGGTCGTAGCCCCGCTCGAGCCCCCACCGGAACCCGGCGACGTACGCGCTCCCGAGACCGAGCTTGCCGGCCCGCCGCATCAGGTGGACGCGATCGTCGTGGGCCGCGATCCCCGCGACGACGTCGCCGGTGCCGTCCGGGCTGCCGTCGTCGACGACGAGCACGTGCGCGGTCGGCACGGCACCGAGGACGAGCGACAGGATGTCACCGACGTTCTCGGCCTCGTCGTACGTCGGGACGATGACGAGGGGAACCGGACTGGTGGTCATCGGGCGGGGGTGCTCCCCGGCTCGTCACGGCCCATCGTCCTGCTGGCGATCTCGGACGGCGTCGCGGACTCCGGGGCGGAGTGCTCGGTCGGCAGCCGGCGCTGCGCGGCACCCGGCGCCGAGTAGGTCAGGTAGTTGAGCCGGCTCGTCTCGCGTCGGAGCCGCGTCACGCCCTCCAGCACGAAGCCCAGTATCCACGTCAGGAACGCGATCACCATGAGCGATGCGGCGAGGAACGCGGTCGGGAACCGCGGGACGAGTCCGGTGCGTCCGAACTCGATGAAGAGCGGGATCGCGAGGACGATGCCGACGACCGCGAACAGGGCGCCGATGATCCCGTGGAAGAGCACCGGGCGCTCGAACCGGATCAGGTGCGCGATGAGGGAGAGGATCTTGAAGCCGTCGCTGTAGGTGTTGAGCTTCGACTCGGTGCCGGCGGCGCGGTCGCGGAACCCGACCGGGACCTCGGTGTGCGGGACGCGGAGGTTCATCACGTGCACGGTGAGCTCGGTCTCCGTCTCGAACTCGCGGGAGAGCGCGGGAAACGACTTCACGAAGCGACGCGACATGACGCGGTACCCGCTCAGCATGTCCGAGACGGGCGTGCCGAAGAGCCGGCCGACCACGCGGTTGAACATCCGGTTGCCGGCTTCGTGACCGGGACGGTAGGCGGTCGACGTCGGGTCGTCCTGCCGGACGCCGAGGATGTGGTCGTACGGTCCCTCGAGCAGGGTCCTGATCATCTCGGGGGCGGCTGCGGCGTCGTAGGTGTCGTCGCCGTCGATCATCAGGTAGACGTCGGCGTCGATGTCGCCGAACGCGCGACGGATGACGTTGCCCTTGCCCTTGGTGTGTTCGTACCGGACCTCGGCACCGGCACGACGGGCTTCGTCGTCGGTGCCGTCGGTGCTGTTGTTGTCGTAGACGTACACGTGGATGCCCGGGACCGCCTGCTTCAGGTCGGTCACCACCTTGTGGATCGCGGGTGCCTCGTTGTAGCAGGGGACGATCGCGGCGATGACGAGGTCGTCGAGAGTCACGGGTAGGGTCCTTCAGTGTCACGGATCCGTCGAGCGGCGGGGTCGTGGTCACGAAACCCCTGCGAGAGGCTAACAGTTCCCGTGCTCGACGGCGGACGCGCCCCGCGGAACAGGAAGGACACCGTGTCGAGAGCATCCGAGTGGTTCGTCGGGCACCTGCGCCGAGGGGGCTCGTTCCTCGTCGTCGGGGGCATCGGCTTCGTCGTCGACGCAGTCGTCTACAACGTGCTGGTCTTCTGGGGCGGCCACGGCCCCCTCTTCGCGCTCCCCCTGCTCGGCAAGGTCATCGCGATCGCCGTCGCCAGCGTCGCCACCTACTTCGGCAGCCGGCTGTGGACCTACCGGGACCGGAGCGGCGAGCAGACGCTCAAGAGCTTCGGCGTCTTCGCGCTGCTCAACGTCATCGCGATCCTGCTGCAGCTCGGGTGCCTGGGGTTCTCGCGCTACGTGCTGCACCTCGACTCCCCGCTCGCCGACAACGTGTCCGGCACGCTCGTCGGGCAGGCCGTCGCGACCGTCTTCCGCTACTTCGCGTACGGCAAGTGGGTGTTCCCGGACCGCAAGGACGGCGCCGAGGAAGCGGTCCGCCAGGCGGTCTGAGCCACGCTCAGCGCTTGTCGACCTCGTAGATCCAGAGCGTCTCGGCACCCTCGGTGATCTTCCGCACCGGCGAGATGCAGTCGTCGGTGACGGGCTGGTCGGACAGCACGTACTGCACGTTCTCCTGCGCGAAGCGGCTGCACCCGTCGAAGCTCACCTGGATCTGGTCACGGACCGGCAGGAAGAGCTGCGGCGCCCCGACACCGTCGAGCCAGTTGACGTTCGCGAGACGGTTCCAGACGTCCGAGGACTTCCCGGACGGGTCGATCTCGTCCCACATCTCCTCGGGCGGGTAGGTCTGCACACCGTTGTAGGAGTGCGCGCCGCTCTCGAGGAGCATCGCCGTCGGGACGTACCCGCCGATGCCGACCCAGCGCGCGTCCGGGTCGTCCCGGACGATGGCCGAGACCGCACGGCCTGCCGTCGTCTCGGTGCCGAGGTCGTACACGCCGCGGTACAGCGGGTTGACCTGTCCGCCGACCGCGACCGAGACGGCGAGCACGAGGAGCGCGCCGACGGCGATCCACCGACGCGCGATGCAGACGACCGCGACGACGAGCAGGACGGCGGCGTACCGCCAGGCGTGGGAGGCGAGCACGATCGACTGGTTCGCGTGCAGGTGGGTGTACACGACGGCGATCGATCCGGCCACGAGGACGACCGAGTACCCGGCGACGAGCCACGGGGTGCGCGCCGCGCCGGTCCCGGCTTCGACGCGCCGGCGGTCGAGCCGTGCCGCGATGAGGGCGACGGAGGCCAACCCGAGCAGGTCGAACGCGAGCCGGAGCCGCGCGTCCGTGCTGCGGTCGAGCAGGAGCAGGTGTGCCACGGCGTCCCAGTGCGGGACGAAGACGAACGCGAGCAGGACGAGCAGCACGACGACGGTCGCGAGCACCGGCCAGTCCATCCGCCGGCGTCGGAGCGAGGTGACGAGCAGCCAGAGCAGGACCGGCAGCACGAAGACGACGACCATGATCGGCGCGGCGCCCTCCGACTGGTTCACCGCGAGTCCGCCGATGTGTCCGCTCTGGAACGACCGCTGGAACGGGCCGCTGAACAGCGACATCAGCGCGTTGTAGTTCGATGCACCGGCCGCCTCGAGGCGCTGGCCCGGGTACACGGTGCCGAGGACGGCCTTGATGGTGTCGATGCGGGTGAGCGCCCACACGCCGATCACCACGACGGCCCCCACCGCGGCCGACGCGAGCGGGACGAGCCGCAGGAGCGTGCCGCGCCACGGGACGCCGGGGGTGCGGAGCCGTTCGACCAGGAACCCGACCGCGAGCGCCACGAGCACCACGCCGGCCGGGACCATGTACGGCACGTAGATGCTCATCACCATCGTGACGGTGAGGTACCCGGTGATCACGGCGGCCACGATCGACGGCCAGCGCCGGGTGGAGCGGAACGCCCACAGCACGGCGGTGAGGCCGGCGAAGGCCCATGCCACCGGCCAGATCGTCGTCGGCAGGAACCACCACTGGATCATCGGCGACAGGCAGAGCGCGACGGCCAGGAACGCCGCGGTCGCCGGGCGGCGCGGCATCACGGTGACCGCGAACACGTACGCGGCGACCAGGGCGCCGAGGACCGGGATCCACCACCGCACGGCCATGCCCTGGTCGAGCGGCAGGAAGAGGAAGCCCACGACGTGCGGGCGGAAGACGCTCGACCAGTCCCATGACGGCAGGTCGTTCTGGATGGTCGCGTCCATGCCGCCGGGGAACGACTGGTTGACGACCGGGAATCCCTCGCGCACCTGCGACACGATCCAGCTCGACTGCACGAGCCACTCGTCGCTCCTGATGCCCTGGGGGTGGCCGGCGAGGAGGTTCGGGTCGGTTCCCGTGCCGAAGCTCTGCCAGTACACGCCGGTGGAGCTCCCGGAGATGCCGAGCGCCACGAGCACGACCACGATGAGCGCCGCGACGACCGGGAAGCCGAGCAGCACGACGAGGTTCGGGAGTCCGGACGCCTGGGGCTCGACGACCCGTTGCCAGCCGGCCTCGAGGCGGACCCACGCCGTCAGGAGCGGGTTCCGTGTGCGGGCTCGGTCGGTGGTGGGTGCGCTCACGCGGTGATCTTTCGGGTTGGTTCGCCTCACCCGACGGTGACGGCCTGGCAGCCGAGGAGGACGTTCTTCCCGGCCCCGACATTTATCGCATACGAGCAGACGGTGTGCGAACCGGCTCGCGCGGCGAAGGACTGGTTGATGCCGTGCGCGGAGCCCGCCGCCGGGTAGATCCGACCCACGTCGGCGCGCGCCGCGTTCGCCGGCCCGGACGCGACGCCGACCCCGTCGAGGTACGTGTCGACGCGGATGGCCGTCTTCTGCTGGTCGGGGTCGATCGTCCACCCGTTCACCTGCACGCGGCCGGCTGCGGGCGACGCGGCGTCCATGCCGCCGAACGGCGAGGAGTTCGCAGCGATCGTGGCCGTGTCGCAGCCGAGCGCGGTGTCACTGCCGCCACCGACGTTCTTCGCGGTCACGCAGATCGTGTGTGCACCCTGCCGGAGGTCGTAGGACACGTTGATCCCGTGCTTCGCTCCGTACTTCGGGTACACCCGACCGATGTCGCCGCGCGTGGCGTTCGCGGTGGAGGTGCCCATGGCGACACCGTCGACGGTCAGGGCGATCTGCACCGGTGCCGTGGTGTCCGGGTCGATCGTCCAACCGTTCACGGTCGCGGTCGACCCGCTCGTCGTGACGTCCATGCCACCGAAGGGCGACGCGTCGGCGACGGTCACGCTGCGGCAGCCGAGGTTCGTGCTGCCGCCGGGCCCGGTCGCGTTCAGCCCGTAGACGCAGACCTGGTGCGTGCCGGCCGACGCCGAGACGGTCGTGGCGATGCCGTGTGCGTTGCCGTAGTTGGCGTAGACACGCCCCACGTCGGGTCGTGACGCGTTCGCGACCGAGCGGCCGCGGTTGCGCCCGTCGACGTAGACGTCCACGGAGATCGACGCGGCGGTGTCCGGGTCGATCGTCCAGCCGCCGACGGCGATCGTGCCGGCCGACGGGGACGACACGTCCATGCCACCGATCGGGGACCCTGTGGACACCGCGACGGTGACGCACTGGCCGATCTGGGCGTTGGACCCGGAGCCGATGTTCACGCCGACGGCGCAGATCGAGTGCGTGCCGCCGCCGACCGTCAGGGTGTTCAGGATGCCGTGGTTGTTCCCGGCACCCGGGTAGGCGCGGCCGACGTCCGGTCGGGATGCGTTGGCGGGCAGGGTGCCGAGGAGCTTGCCGTCGGAGTACCACTGCACCTGCACGGTGGCTGCCTTGTCGTTCGGGTCGATCGCCCAGCCGCCGACCTGCACGTAGCCGGGGCCGTACTGCTTGGCGTCGATGCCGCCGAAGGGGTTGTCGGCGGTGGAGACGCCGAACCAGTCGTTGTAGAGCCGCCAGAAGTTGCGGTTGCCGTAGGCCGAGCAGCCGTCGCCCGTGCCGTACAGGTTGTTCAGCGCCGCCTGGTTCGGCGTGTACGGCGTGTAGTAGTACAGCGCCGCCGTCGCCTTGTTCTGGATGTAGACGCTCTTCGTGCCGCACGCCGCGTTCGGGTTGTACTGCACGTTGCGGTTCGCGCCGGGACCGAACCAGGTGAAGTAGTTGCTCGTCCCGGCGGGGTTGCCGTAGCGCTTCCACTGCCACGACGCCCAGAAGACCTGGTTGCCGACACCCGAGTACGCCGGGTCACAGCCGCCGTTGGCGCTGTCCGGGCATGCGTACCCCATCGCTCGCGAGAGCACCGCAGCCGAGGGGTTGCGGGCCGTGCCGCCGTTGATCAGCGCCTGCTCCTTCTGGAGCGTGACGAGGATGACCTTGGGGTTGATGCCGCACGCGGCACCGACGCGGGCGATGATCTGCGCCGCGGAGAGCGAGGTCCCGCCGGCGACGGCGTTGCACATCGCGTCGGCACCGTGGCTGTTGAGCGAGTAGCGCCCGACGTTGAGGCACGAGCTCGACGCGCAGGTGCCGATCTGGGCGTTGAGGAAGGTCTGGATGGCCGTCTCGGACATCCCTCCCCCGTTGTAGAACTCGGAGTCCGGGATGATGTTGCCCGGGTCGAACTGCGAGCCGCTCAGTGCGGATGCGGAGTCCTGCGACGCGGTCGGTCCGGTGATCTGGAAGCCGACCAGGACGCTCGCGACGGCGAGCACGCTCGCGGCGACGGCGATGAGCTTTTTCACGTCGGGGGCCTCCCTGGGGCGGCGACGGGGGTGGTTGGCACGCGCTTCGCGGTGGCGGCCGAGGCCGGATCCCTGGAACCGGCCAAGTCACACGTGCCACAGCAGGCTACCCCGATCACAGTGATCACACAGCCCCCAAACCCTCCCCCGAACGGGAGGCGCGGCGCGGCTCCGCGCCGTCAGTGCGTTCCCGAGATGGTCGCCACCTGAGCGCGTGTTCAGTCTGCGGTGTCGACGAGCGTCTCGACGCGCACCCGCGCGGCGCGGTCGAAACCGTCCGCCCGGCGGGCGCGACGCGCGTGGCGGAGCACGGCAGGGGCCTCCAGGACGAGCCGGCGCCACGCGGACGGCGTGAGCTGCGCGCCGGACGGACGCGCCAGGTCGCGCAGCATGCGCACGACGGTGCGCGCACCGACCCGGAGCGCGAAGGCCGGTGAGCCGTTGCGCACCACGACCGCGAGGCGGTTCCGCATGCTCTGGTACCGGACGAGCGGCGAGTCGCTGCCGGAGCTGGCGGCGTGCCGGTGGACGACGACCGCATCGGGGGCGTAGCGGACGTCGAACCCGGCGAGCCGGAGCCGCCACGCGACGTCGAGGTCCTCGTAGTACATGAAGAGGGACTCGTCGAAGCCGCCGACCTGCTCGAGCGGTCCGCGACGCAGGAACACCGCTCCCCCGGAGAACCCGAACAACGGCGCCGACTCCGGCGCGTCGTCGATCGGGCGCAGCCAGTCCCGGTCACGACCGTTGCCGGCGCGGTCGACGACGACGCCGGTGCCGTTGACGAGCGTCTGACCGGTGCCGGACCGACGCCAGCGCGTCCCGTCCCCGGCGACCAGGTCGTCGTCGCCGCGGTCGGCGCCGGTGACCCGGGTGAACGCGCCCTCCAGCACCGCGGTGGCGGCCACAGCGGCGACGACGTCACCGCCGGCGGCCAGCACCGCGAGCCCGCGGTCGAGGAACCCGTGGTCCGCGACCGCGTCGTTGTTGAGGAGCACGACGACGTCACCGGAGGACGCGCGGATCCCGCGGGTGACCCCGCCGGCGAACCCGGAGTTGGTCGGCTCGGCGACGACGACCGCCTCCGGGTGGTCGGCGCGGTAGGCGGCGACGGTCGCGTCGTCGGCCTCGTTCACCACGACCACGAGCTCGATCGTCGCGTCGACGCGCTGCGAGCGCACGGAGTCGATCGCCCGACGGGTGAGTTCGGGCTGGTGCCAATCGACGATGACCACGGAGACGTCCACGCCGCCAGTCTCCCAGGCTCCCGGGCGGTCAGAGCCCCGGGCCACCCGCACCGTGGATACGGCGTCGGTATAGTGGTGCCGCCTTCCGGGGCACCACCGCCAGCCGACGTATGGAGTTCGTCCGTGTCCACTTTCGCGCCTCGCGTGTCCGTCGTCGTCATCAACTTCCGCGGAACCGACGACACGCTCGAGTGCATCGCCCGCCTCAGCGAGGTCGACTGGCCGGCGGACCGTCTCGAGATCGTCGTCGTCGAGAACGGGTCGGGTGACGACAGCGAAGCGCGCCTGCGTGCCGCGCTCGGCGAGCAGAAGAACGTCAGGATCATCGTCTCCGAGGAGAACCTCGGGTTCACCGGCGGCAGCAACCTCGGTGCCCGTGAGGCGAGCGGCGACGTCGTCGCGTTCCTCAACAACGACGCCAAGCCCGACGTCAACTGGGTCAAGGAGGGCATCGCCGGGTTCGCACCGAGCCCCCGCGTCGCCGCCGTGGCCAGCAAGGTCCTCGACTGGGAGGGCAAGACGATCGACTTCGTCGAATCGGGGCTCAGCTGGTTCGGCATGGGCTACAAGAACCACATCGCCGAGCTCGACGACGGCCGCTTCGACGAGCCGCGGGACCTGCTCTTCGGCACCGGCTCGGCACTCTTCGTCCGCCGCGACGTCTTCCTCGAGGTCGGCGGCTTCGATGAGGGCCTGTTCATGTTCTACGACGACGTGGACCTCGGCTGGCGCCTCAACCTGCTCGGCTACCGCGTCCGGTTCGCGCCGCGCTCGGTGGTCTACCACAAGCACCACGGCTCGATGAAGTCGTTCGGCGACCACCGCGAGATGTACCTGCTCGAGCGGAACGCCCTGCACCTGCTCTACAAGAACCTCTCCGACGAGAACCTCGGCACCTTCCTGCCGGCAGCGCTGGCGCTCCTGGCCCGCCGTGCGGTGGCGAAGAGCGGCCGCGACTCCGGCGAGTTCGACATCCGCCGCTTCACCGGCGCACCGGACGAGTTCGACCCGACGACGCCGATGTCCAAGGAAGCCGTCGCCGGCCTCTACGCGCTCGACCAGTTCGTCGCCGACCTGCCGCGTCTGTCCGAGGACCGCCGCCGCATCCAGGGCCAGCGGGTGAAGACCGACAAGGAGGTCTTCCGGCTCTTCGGCGACGCGTTCAAGCCGCTGTTCGAGGACGGCTACTTCCTCGAGGGCTACCAGGCCATCATCGAGGCCTTCGACGTCGAGCAGCCGATGCACCGCAACCGCGTGCTCGTCATCACCGGCGACGCCCTCGGCGAGAAGATGGCCGGCCCCGGGATGCGCGCGTGGAAGATCGCGGAGGCCCTCAGCGAGCACAACGACGTCCGGCTCGTGACCTGGAACGTCGCGAACCGCAAGTCCGACACGTTCGAGGTCTCCCGGGTGCCGCTCCAGCACGAGCGCACCATGAAGGACCACGAAGAGTGGGCCGACGTCATCTTCTTCCAGGGTTACGCGCTCCACCACTTCCAGACGCTGCAGCGCTCGAACAAGATCATGGTCGTCGACCTGTACGACCCGATGCACCTCGAGCAGCTCGAGCAGGCTCGCGACAACGGCGACGTCGGCTGGCGCAACCAGGTGACCTCGACGACCGAGGTCATCAACGCCCAGCTCGAGCGCGGCGACTTCTTCCTGTGCGCCTCGGAGCGCCAGCGCCTGTTCTGGCTCGGCCAGCTCGCCGGCGTCGGTCGTGTCAACCCGGACAACTACCTGGCGGACGACAACCTCAACAAGCTCATCGCCATCGCGCCGTTCGGAATGGACTCCACCCCGCCGAAGCACGAGCGCAAGGCGATCCGCGGCGTGACGCCCGGCATCGGCGAGGACGACAAGGTCGTCATCTGGGGCGGCGGCATCTACAACTGGTTCGACACCCCGTCGCTGGTCCGCGCCGTCGCGAAGGTCGCCGAGACGCACGACGACATCCGGCTGTTCTTCCTCGGCGTCGCGCACCCGAACCCGGACGTGCCCGAGATGGCGATCGTCTCCGAGACCCGCCGCATCAGCGACCAGCTCGGCCTGACGAACAAGCACGTGTTCTTCAACGAGCAGTGGGTCGCACTCGACGACCGACAGAACTACCTGCTCGAGGCCGACGCCGGCGTGTCGACGCACTTCGCGCACATCGAGACGACGTTCTCGTTCCGCACGCGCATCCTCGACTACATGTGGGCGAACCTGCCCATCGTCACGACGGACGGCGACAGCTTCGGCGACCTCGTCGCAGCGGAGGGCATGGGCGTCGCGGTCAAGGAGCGCGACGTCGACGGCCTCGCCGCCGCACTCGAGTCGATGCTCTACGACGAGCAGGCGGCGCAGGCCGCTCGTGACGCCGTCAGCCGCGTCCGCTCGGACTTCACGTGGGACCGCGCCCTCGCGCCGCTCGTCGAGTTCTGCAAGGACCCGCACGTGGCCGCGGACCGCGCCCACGAAGCCGCGGTGCCCGCGGGATCCGTCGCGGCCGGCGGACGTCCGCGCGTCGCCCTCAGCCCGGCTCGCCAGCGCGAGCTGCAGTTCCACCAGATCGCGAACAGCCGCCACGGCATCTCCCGTGACGTCCGTCTGGCGACCTGGTACCTCCGCGAGAACGGCGTGTCCGGGCTCCGCGACAAGGTGCAGAACCGGGTGCGCATCATGCGGGAGAGCAAGAACGGCCGCTGACCTCAGGCGGCCCCCAACGGCCGCCGATGTACAGTTGTCCGTCGCCCGCGTCGAATGTAAGGACCCCTTTTGAGCAACATCGTCACCGAGCGGTTCGATCGCCTCCGGCAGGAACACATGGTTCCCGCCGGTCGACCGGCCACGGCCGTCATCGGGTCGCTGCGCGAGATCTTCGCGCACCGGCAGCTGCTCGACCTGCTGATCCGCCGCGACCTGAAGTCGCGGTACAAGGACAGTGCCCTCGGGTTCGCCTGGACCCTGATCCGTCCGCTCGTCCAGCTGGCGATCTACTACTTCGTGCTCGGCGAGATCCTCGGCGCGTCCCGGAACATCCCCGAGTTCGCGATCTACGTGTTCTCCGGGCTGACCCTGTACGGGCTCTTCAGCGAGATCGTCGCGGCTGGTACCGCGTCGATCGTCGGGAACGCCGGCCTGATCAAGAAGATCTACCTGCCCCGTGAGATCTACCCGCTGGCGAGCGTCGGCGCCGCGCTGTTCAACTTCGGCGTCCAGCTCGTCGTCCTGCTCGCGGCCGCGATCCTGCAGAGCGGCTTCGCCTGGATCCGTCCCGACCTGCTGTACTTCTTCCCGGCGACCCTGGTGATCCTGATCTGGGCCACCGCGTTCGCGCTGCTGCTCGCCGCGGCGAACGTCTACCTCCGTGACATGCAGTACCTCGTCGAGGTCCTCGTGCTCCTGCTCATGTGGGGCTCCCCCATCGTCTACAGCTGGCAGATGGTCGCGACCCGTGCACCAGAGTGGCTGCTGAGCATCTACACGTCCAACCCGATCACCCTCGCCGTCCTCGGCATCCACCGTGCGTTCTGGACCGCCGGTGCCGACTCCGAGTACCCGTCGCACCTGCTGCTCCGCCTGGTCGTCGCCGGCGTCGTCGGCCTCGTCGCGCTGCTGGTCTGCCAGCGGGTGTTCGCCAAGCTGCAGGGCAACTTCGCCCAGGAGATCTGACCCGATGAGCATCGACAACGACATCGCCCAGGAGACCCGGTCCCCGTTCACCGACGCACCGGCCGTCGTCACGGTCAAGAACGTCTCGAAGCGCTTCACGATCCGCAAGGACAACTCCCTCAAGGAGCGCATCGTCACCCTCGGCCGCGCCGGACGTCGGCACAGCGAGGACTTCTGGGCGCTCAAGGACATCAGCCTGGACATCCCCGCCGGCACCACGATCGGGCTGCTCGGCCCGAACGGCTCCGGCAAGTCGACGCTGCTGAAGACCATCGGCGGCATCCTCGAACCGACGACGGGTTCGGTCGAGCGCCGTGGTCGTCTCGCCGCACTCATCGAGCTCGGCGCCGGGTTCCACCCCGACCTGACCGGCCGCGAGAACGTCTACCTCAACGCCGCGATCCTCGGCCAGACGCAGGAGGAGACCGAGGCCCGCTTCGAGGACATCCTGCAGTTCTCCGGCATCGGCGACTTCATCGACACCCAGGTGAAGTTCTACTCGTCCGGCATGTACGTCCGGCTCGCCTTCGCGGTCGCGATCAACACCGACCCGGACGTCCTGCTCGTCGACGAGGTCCTGGCGGTCGGTGACGAGCAGTTCCAGAAGAAGTGCCTCGACAAGATCCGCGAGTTCCAGGAGCAGGGCCGCACGATCATCCTCGTGTCGCACTCCCTCGGACAGGTCCAGGAACTCTGCGACTCCGCCGTCGTCCTGCACCACGGCGAAGTCAAGTTCCAGGGCTCGGCGCGTCTCGCGGTGAAGAACTTCCGCGAGATCCTCGAGGGCCGTCGTGTCGCCGAGGCCGAGGCCGCGAACCCCGAGGCGGACGCGAACCCCGGCAAGGTCGAGCACGTCGAGCTCGAGATCCCCGGCCGCGCCCCCGGGGCCGAACACCGCCACGGCGACGACCTGGTGATCCGTGCGACCTTCTCGCACAAGGACGTCCTGCCCGAGTGGCGTGCCGGCATCAAGATCGAGACGCACCTCGGCCACCCCGCGTTCGGCATCGACAGCCGCCAGACGCAGGTGCGGCACGATCCGCTGCGCGGCACGGCCACCGTCGAGTGGCACCTCACCGACCTGCGGCTCGGTGGCGGCCAGTACTTCGTGCACGTCTTCCTCGCGAAGCCGAACGGCGAACACATCGTCATCGAGCGCGAGGCCGCGCGGTTCGTGGTCGTCGACGAGGACACGCAGTCCGGCATCGCCTGGACGAAGACCACCGAGCGCCAGGTCAAGGGCTGACGTGCAGGAACGGCCGGTGCTGATCGACGCCACGTCGGTCCCGCCGAACCGTGGCGGGGTGGCTCGGTACATCTCCGGGCTCCTCACCGGCCTGGCCGACCTCGACGTCCGCGTCGACGTGATCGCGAAGCCCGGTGACCTCGACTGGCTCCGCGGGCTCGCGCCGGTGCACCGCTACCACGCGGCGCCGAACTGGACCGCCTCGCGGCCGGCGCGGTTCGTCTGGGAGCAGGTGGGCCTGCCCCGGGCGGTGCGCCGTGTCGGGGCGACCATCCTGCACAGCCCGCACTACACGTTCCCGGTGACCCGTGCCTCCAGGACGGTCGTCACCCTGCACGACGCGACCTTCTTCAGCGACCCGGCCGCGCACTCGCGCCTGAAGGTGCTGTTCTTCCGCACCTGGACGCGCCTGGCGCGCCGGTTCGCCCGTGCCACGGTGGCACCGAGTGCCGCAACGGTCAGCGAGCTCGACCGGTTCGCCGGTCCCGCGCGGACGGCGACGGTGGTCGCCCACCTCGGGGTGGACGCCGCCCTGTTCCACGCACCGAGCGCCGACGAGGTCGCGGCCTTCCGCAGCACCCACCGCATCGACGACGGCACGGAGTGGATCGCGTTCCTCGGCACCGTCGAACCGCGGAAGCGCGTGCCGGAGCTCATCGCAGCGCACCGCACCCTCGCCGACCGCACCGGCACCGACGTCCCGACGCTGCTCGTCGCCGGTGGCCTCGGCTGGGACGAGACCGCCCGCGGACAGCTCGAAGCGGCCGGTGACCGACCGGGGGCACCACTGCGCTACCTCGGGTACCTGCCGATCGATGAACTACGCGCCTTCCTCGGAGGCTCCCGCGTGGTCGCCTACCCGAGCATCGCCGAGGGCTTCGGCCTCCCCGTGCTCGAGGCGATGGCGTCGCGTGCCGACGTCCTGACCACCGACCGTCTGGCGATCCCGGAGGTCGGCGGCGACACCGTCACCTACACCGAGCCGGACGCCGACCCCATCGCGGACGCACTCGAGCAGCTGCTCGCGCAGGACCCCGCGGTCAGGGCGGACCGCGTGGAGCGCGCCGGTGCTCGTGCCGACGGCTTCACCTGGGCCGCGTGTGCCCGCGCCCACCTCGGGGTGTTCGCATGAGCGGGCGGGCCGCGATCGTCACGGTGTCCTACAACTCCCTCGACGTGCTGCCGCCGTTCCTCGCGTCCACGGCGGACGCCAGCGCCGACGACGTCGAGGTCGTCGTCGCGGACAACGACTCCACCGACGCCGACGAGCTCCGCCGCATCACCGAGGCGGCCGGCGCACGTTTCCTCGAGCTCGGCGAGAACCGCGGGTACGGGGCTGCGGCGAACAGCGCGGTCGCCACGCTCGACCAGGACGTCCGATGGGTCCTCGTCTCGAACCCCGACGTCGTGCTCGAACCGCTCGCACTCGACCGGATGATCGCCACGGCGTCCGCCGACACCACCATCGGCGCCGTCGGGCCCCGGCTCCTCGAACCCACCGGCGAGGTCTACCCCTCAGCGCGGCTGGTGCCGTCGCTCCGGACCGGACTCGGGCACGCCGCGTTCGCGAACGTCTGGCCGGGGAACCCGTGGACCAAGCGCTACCGCCAGGACGGCGACCACTCCGCCCGGCGCGACGCCGGGTGGCTGTCCGGCGCGTGCGTGCTCGTCCGCCGGGACGTCTTCGACCGGCTCGGCGGCTTCGACGAGGGCTACTTCATGTACTTCGAGGACGTGGACCTCGGCTGGCGGATCGGCAAGGCCGGCTTCCGCAACGTGTTCGACCCGTCGGCCACCGCCGTCCACGTCGGCGGGACCGCCACCAAGGGGTCGTCGGAGCGCATGCGGAAGGCCCACCACGAGAGCGCCTACCGGTTCCTCGCACAGAAGTACTCCGCGTGGTGGCTCTGGCCACTCCGCGTCGCGCTGAAGGTCGCACTGTCCGTGCGTGCCCGCGCCACCCACACCCGCTGACCCACTAGCGTCGTACCGCAGCCCGACCCGTTCCCGAACCGGAGTTCTCCCCGATGATCCTCGCCGTCACCCTGATGGTCCGCGACGAAGCGGACGTCATCCCCGCCTGGCTCGACTACCACGTCGCGCAGGGGTTCGACGTCTTCGTCATCACCGACAACGGATCAGTCGACGGCACGACCGAGCTCCTGACGGCCTTCGCCGAACGCGACGACGTGACCGTGGACCTGCGACACGACCCCGTGCACCGGAAGCAGCAGGGCACCGTCGTCACGGGTATGGCACGTGACGCGGCGACCCTCCACCACGCCGACTGGGTCGTCAACGCCGACGCCGACGAGTTCATCGTCCCGGTGGACCGGTCCCTGACGGTGCGACAGGTCTTCGAACGGCTCGACCCCGCCATCGGCGCGTTCACCGTGCCGGTCGTGAACCTGACCGGTCGTCTCGCGAAGTCCGGCGGGGGCATCGAACGACTGCACTGGCGTGACGAGCGCTCCGTCGACGAGCTCCGTGCAGCCGGTCTCGTCGCGCCGCCGACCACCAACGCGATCCACGTGGGCTCCCCCGACGTCACCGTCGTGCAGGGCAACCACCAGGTGAGCGTCGCCAACGGGGCCCCGGTGCCCGATGCGCTCCGGCTCGAGGTCCTGCACCTGCCGTGGCGCTCCTGGAAGCAGTACGAGCACCGCGTCGACGTGAGCGGCAAGGCCTACGAGGCGAACCCGGACCTCACCCCGAGCCCGCGCCACCACGGTATGCGCGACTACCGGCGGCTGCACGAGGGCGTGCTGCAGTCGACCTTCGCGCTCCGGTTCGTCACCGACGAGGACGCCGTCGACGGCCCGTTCACCCGCGACGACGGCGTGGCCGACGTGCTGCGGCGCGCCGGCTCCCCCGCCGTGGACGCCGGAAGCGACCCGCTCGTCCCCGCGGCAGAGTTCCTCCGCCTGCAGACCCTCGGGCGCGCGATCACCGAGCGGGACCTGCGGATCGAGGAACTCGAGGACCGGGTCCGCGCCGGCGAGGAGACGGCGAACACGCTCCGCTCGGCCGTGCAGTTCGAACGGGAGCGTGCCGAGGCCGCGATCCGCGAGACCGCCGCCCGCGACGCCGAGCTCGCCGCGATGCACGCCAGGCGGGTCGTCCGGCTCGCCGACAAGGCCGGGGACCTCGCACGCCGGGTCCGCCGCCGCTAGCGAGCCGACGCGGCGCGCGCGCTCCTGACGGCGTCGAGCAGCACCGATGCCCGGCGCGCGAACGAGTGCTCCGCGCCGATCCGTTCCCCGCGGACGCGGCGCTGCTCGGCCGTCGCCGCTTCCCCGTCCCCGACGAACCCGACACCGACGAGCGCGCGCAGCGCCTCCACCGAGTCGTACGTCCGGACCGCGCCGTGGAACAGCTCGTCGACGCCGGGTACCGGGTCCGTGACGACGAGCGCGCCTGATGCCGCGGCGTCGAAGAGCCGGTTCGACAGGAACCCGTCCCGCGCCATGTCGTCCCAGTGGTCGTTCAGCACGACGCGAGCGCTGCGGTAGAGCGCCGGCAGCTCGTCGTTCGGCACGAAGACACCGCGGTGCACGCCCTCCGGCAGGAGCCCTTCCCAGCCCTCGCCCCACACCGCCAGGTCGGCACCGGCCGCCACGGCGTCGCGGACCACCGGCCGGAACACCGCCCGGGTCTTGCCGACGAACGCCGTGTCGAGCCCCGTGTACGCCGGGTCCTGGCTGCCCGGGTGGAACCGCGCCGGGTCGGTGGCCTGCAGGAGTGGGGCGACGGGCAACCCGGTCGACGACGCCGTGCGGGACGCCCACGCCGGTCCGGCAGCGAACCGCAGGTCGTAGCGGGCGAGTTCGGCCGGTGTCAGCAGGTCGGGGTGCGAGATCACCCAGAGCACGTTCGTCGCCGAGGGGTGCACCGGGGTGTCGTCGAGCCCGCGCAGCGTCAGCGCGACGTCGTCCAGGTGCTCGGAGAACGGCCGGACGTGGGACTCGCGGTGGTCGACCACGACCTCTTGCCCGAGGGAGCGGAGTGCGGCGGCGAGGTCGCGCGCGAAGAACGTGTCGCCCCAGTCGTCCCCGCGGGGTCCCGGGTGTGCGGCGATCCGGATCGACCAGCGGAGCCGCTCGCCGCGGTCGAGGAGCCTCAGCCGCCCCGGACCGCGTTCGGCCCGGACGATCGGCTCCCGCAGCGCGACCGGCGCGCCCACCTGGTCGGCCGACGGCACGCCCGGCACGAAGCCGAGTCGGCCGAGCGCGGCGGTGGCGGTGTCGTCCGTCCGCCCACCCCAGGCGAGCAGGGCGTCCGCGGCATCGGTGTCGTAGCGACGCTCACGCAGCGCGGTCGTCCGGTAGACCCGGCCGAGCGGCACGACGACGCAGTCGCCGTCAGCACCGTCCGCGGTGTCCCGGGTGAGCCGGGCGACCGCCGTGCGGGTGTCGACGGTGCGGACGGGTACCGCCAGGTCCGCCGTGCGCGTGGCGAAGCACGGCTCGTCGGCGGCGAAGACGGCGACGCCGTCGAGGGCCTCGGCGTCCTCGGCAGGGTGACCTCGGAGCAGCGACGCGACGGGAGCCGTCGCACGCGGCAGCACCGCACCGGCGCTCGCGACCACGTCGTCCCCGGTGCGGACGACGGCCAGGGCGACCCGTGCCTCCTGGCCGAGCGCGCGGAGCAGGCGGCCGTACCCGTCGAGCGGCACCGCGACGGACGCGTCCTGGACGACGACCGATGCGCTCGTGAGGAGCGGGCGTGCCGCGGCGACCGCGCCGCCCCAGGTGGCCGCCACGGTCGCGCGGGCGGCGACGTGGCCGTCGCCGTCGACGACGGCCGGGTAGACGCTCGTCGGGCCGGCGTGCACGTCGTACGCGCTCACGACGACCGACGCCGCGCCGGCCGCGCGCGCGGCCACGACCGCCGCCAGGTGTGCGCCGTCGCGGTACGCGGACTCCGCGACGGTGACGACGACGTCGAAGCCGTCGTCACCGGGTCGCGGCGCGTCCGTCACGAGGGACGTGTCGACCGGGAGGCCCGGCTCGGCCCCGTCGGCCGGGTCCGGTTCCGGCGTGGCCGGCTCGGACGTGCCGGGCCGTCCGAGCAACCGGCGCAGCCCCGCTCGGGCCATCGTCAGCCGCGCAGCAGGTTCTGCAGGTAGACGCCGTAGCCGCCCTTGACGAGCGGTGCGGCGAGGTCGGCGAGCTGTGCGTCGTCGATCCAGCCGTTGCGCCAGGCGATCTCCTCGATGCAGCCGACCTTGAATCCCTGACGGTCCTCGATGACCTTCACGTACTCGGAGGCCTGCATCATCGACTCGAACGTGCCGGTGTCGAGCCAGGCGGTGCCGCGGTCGAGGACCTGCACGCCGAGCTCGCCCGCCTCGAGGTAGCGCTCGTTGACGGTCGAGATCTCGAGCTCCCCACGGGCGCTCGGCTCGATGGTCTTCGCGATCTCGATGACCTTGTTGTCGTAGAAGTACAGGCCGGGAACGGCGTAGTTGGACTTCGGTTCCGCCGGCTTCTCCTCGATGGAGACCGCGGTGAAGTCGTCGTCGAACTCCACGACGCCGTACGCCTTCGGGTCGGCCACGTGGTACGCGAAGATCGTCGCGCCCTGGACCTCGGTGTTCTTCTTCAGGCTGGTGCCGAGACCGGTGCCGTGGAAGATGTTGTCGCCGAGGACGAGCGCGACGCTGTCGTCGCCGATGAAGTCCTCGCCGATGACGAAGGCCTGCGCGAGGCCGTCGGGGGACGGCTGCACGGCGTACTGGATCTCCATGCCGAGGGCTGAGCCGTCGCCGAGGAGCGCCTTGAACTGCTCGTTGTACTCCGGCGTCGTGATCACGAGGACCTCGCGGATGCCGGCCATCATGAGCGTCGACAGCGGGTAGTAGACCATCGGCTTGTCGTAGATCGGCATGAGCTGCTTGCTGATGCCCTTGGTGATCGGCCAGAGGCGCGTGCCGGAACCGCCGGCGAGGATGATGCCCTTCACGGGTCTCCTTAGTTCGTGGTCCGGAGGGACTCGGTGTAGGCGACGCACTCGTCGTACGTCGGCAGCAGACCGAGCTCTGCGGCCTGCTCGAGCGTCGGTGCGCTGGTGTCCTTCTCGGAGAGCACCGGCTCGCCGATGCCGTCCGGCAGCTCGAGCCCGACGGTCGGGTCGAGGATCGTGATGCCCTTCTCGCGCTCCGGGTTGTAGTGCGCGCTGACGAGGTAGTTCACGGTGGAGGAGTCCTCGAGCGCCACGATCGCGTGGCCGAGCCCCTCGGAGAGGTAGACGGCCTTGCGGTCGACGTCGTCGATGCGGACCGAGTCCCACTGCCCGAACGTCGGCGACCCGACGCGGATGTCGACGATGTAGTCGATGAACGCGCCACGGACGGCCGTCACGTACTTGGCCTGGCTCGGCGCGACGAGGGCGTAGTGGATCCCGCGCGCGACACCGCGCGACGAGATCGACATGTTCACCTGGCGGAGGTCGAGCGGGTGCCCGACGGTCTCCTCGAGGACGTCGGCGCGGTAGGCCTCGAGGAATGCTCCTCGTGCGTCGCCGTGCTGGACGGGGGTGAACTCCCACGCGCCGGGGATCTTCAGTTCGCGGATCTGCACCGGAGCAGCCTAGCAAGGACCCCGATCGCCGCCCTGCGAGCACCTTCACCAAACCGAGACGCGCCGTTGCCCGATTGCCAGTCGTTGGTCCGCTACTTTTCCGGATGTCACATCCTTGGGGGAACCAGAGAACATGCTCGCGAACGTCGATGAACCGTCCGGCACCACGGTGCGGGAGCTGCCACCTCGACCGCGGCGTGTCCTCGATACGGTGCTCGCACCGATCGGCCGATTGCTCCGCCGACTCGGTGCCGCACCGGTGCTCTACGCGATCGTCGCGGCCGTCACGGTGGGGTACTTCATCGCGGCGGTGCCGGCCGGTTGGGGGCTCGACGAGCAGTCGCACGTCAACCGGGCGTACCAGGTGCAGCAGGGACAGCTGCTCCCCCAGCTCCGGGACGACGGCCGGACCTTCGGCGGGGAGATCCCGACCGACCTGCAGCGCTTCGACATGCTCGGGTGGGACTGGGCGAACCACGTCGACTACCGGGCGCCGTACTTCCAGCGCCACGACTTCCGCGACCGCGCCCAGTACGACACGCTGGGCTCCGTCGTCCTGGGCCCGGATTCCCCCACCGAGTCCGTCGACTTCACCAACGCGGGCGCGTCGAGCTTCGTGCCGTACCTGCCGAGTGCCGTGGGGATGCGGATCGGCCTCGCACTGCACCAGGACGTCGCGACGGTGATGGTGCTCGGCCGGGTCGTGAACGCCCTCGTCGCGATCGGGTTGACGACACTCGCCATCGGTCTGCTCCGACGCAGCCGGTCCCGCTGGTTGTTCATGGCGGTGGGGCTCCTGCCGAGCGTGCTGTTCCTGGACTCGTACACGACCGCCGACTCCTTCACGACCGCGATCTGCATGCTCTTCGTCGCCGGCATCGTGCGGCTCTGCACGGACCAGCACCCCCGGCTCGCGATCGTCATCGGGACGGCCGCAGCCGGCCTCGGCGTCGTGGCCGCGAAGCCCACGTACGTGCTGCTCCTCGCGCTCGCGCTCCTCGTCCCGCTCGCCAGGTGGACCACCGCTCGTCGGTCGGACGCCGCCGGGCGACCCAGGACGCTCCGCGAGTTCGGTGCGGCCGCAGCGTTCCTGGTCGTCGCCGCGGTGCCGACGCTCGTGCTGCTGTCAGTGACCAGCCCGATCGCGAAGGCCATCCGACTCCAGCGGGTGGGCGTCTGGCAGGGCATCGACTCCGGCCGGCAGGTGCACTTCCTGCTCGAGCACCCGACGGCGCTGGCCGGCATCCTCGGCCGGTCGGTCGCATCGTTCGGCGAGTGGTGGGTGCACGGCCTCGTCGGGGCGTTCGGGTACAACGCCGTCGACCTCATGCAGCCGTTCAGCACGATCGCCGTCATCGGCGTCGTCCTCGCGGCGGTCGTCGCGGACCGGCTGCCGCGGCTCGTCGCGCTCGGGATGGCCGTCGTCGGAGCCGTGACGGCGCTCGCCGTGATCGTCGCGCTCTACCTGACCTTCAACGTGGTGGGGTCCCCCGACGTCGTCGGCGTGCAGGGTCGGTACTTCGCTCCGCTCGTGGCGCTGCTCGGGGTCGGCATCGCCGGACTCGTCCCGATCCGCGCACGGGTGAGCGACCGCGGCGGCGCGGCGTTGTTCACGACGCTCGCGGTCGTGCCGCTGGTCGCGTCCGTGCTGCAGTGGCACGTGACCCTCTACTGACGCGCGGCGCTGACCGCCCAGGGCCCGTCAGACGCCGAGGGCCGCTCGCCACGCCGTCTCGGCTCCGATCGACCGCTCGGCCCTGACGTACTCCTGTGCCAGCGCGACCCGTTCGTCCGACTCGGCGAACGCCGTGAGCAGGGCGCGGCGCCACGGGTCGACGCCGTCCCCGGCGAGGAGACCGCCGTGGGCGTCCACCCCGGCGTAGGAGGGACGATCCGACCCGACGAACGGCAGGCCCAGCATCGCGTACTCCAGGAACTTCAGGTCGCTCTTTGCGTCGTTGAACGGATCGGCGGTGAGCGGCGCGACACCGGCCGACCACCGCGAGGCGTTCGCGCGCAGGAACGACACGAACTCCGGGTAGTGGGTCCCGCCCTCCGGCAGTGGCAGGCGGTCGAACCACTGGTCGTCGGCGTCGGTCACACCGATCACCTCGAGGCGCACCGGCCGGCCCGTGGCGTCGACGAACCCGTCGAACACCGGCCGGAGCAGGTCGAGGTCGCCCCCGTGCGTCGCGGATCCCATGTACAGGACCCGCCGGGGACCGTCCGGGTCGGGACGCACCGGCCCGTCGCCCCACATGCCCGGCTGCACCGCGTTCGGGACGACCACCACGTCGAGCCCCTCGGCACGGAGCACCGCGCCGAGGGGCTCGGTCGAGGTGACCACGACGTCCGCCGCTCGGACGATCCGCTGGACGGACTCGAGCCGATCGGGCGCGTACTCGGCACGGGCGAGCCGCGCCCGGGCGTCGTCGCTGAAGAAGTCGTCGTCGATCTCGGCCACGATCCGGGTGCCCTCCCGGGCTGCCCGCTCGAGCGCGGCGTCCACGGAGGCCAGGGGGAAGGCGTCGCGCTGGACCAGCAGCACGTCGATGTGCGCCGTGTCGGAGCCGTCCGCCCACCGCACCGGGTCGACCTGCGCGACGATCGCGGCACCCGTCGCGGCCAGGGCCGACATCCGACCGGTGACGCGGATGTGCGCGGATGCGGGGTGCACGCCGCCTGCACCGTGCACGACGAACCCGACCAGCGGCGGCGGTGTGGACACGGTGGCATCGGGTGCCGGTGCGGAGCCTGGACGGCGGAGGAGTCGGGCGACGGACGACCGGAAGGGTGCCATCCGACCATCGTGGCACGGCGGCGCCCAGCCAGGCGCGCGCCCACGGCCCGGCTCCGGTCTGCATAGACTGAGTCGTCTGTGCGCCCACGCGATCAGTGCATCCGCATAGAATGTCCGGCGACTTCCGGGCCGGAACCCGCCGGCCGACGACCCCACAGGACCCACTCCCCCGTGAAACTGTTCGTGCAGATCCCCTGCCTCAACGAGGAGCAGACGCTCCCCTCGGTGCTCGAGACCATCCCCACGTCGATCCCCGGGGTCGACGAGATCGAGATCCTCGTCATCGACGACGGCTCGACCGACCGCACCGTCGAGGTCGCGAAGGCGCACGGCGTTCGGCACTTCGTGCGGCACACGACGAACATGGGGCTCGCCCGGTCGTTCCGCGACGGGGTCGACTACGCCCTGCTGCACGGTGCGGACATCGTCGTGAACACCGACGGGGACAACCAGTACCCGCAGTCCCAGATCGCCGACCTCGTGCAGCCGATCCTCCGACGCGAGGCGGAGATCGTGATCGGCGACCGGCAGACGCGCACGATCGAGCACTTCTCCGGCTTCAAGAAGCTCATGCAGCGATTCGGTTCGTGGGTCGCGAGCCGCGCAGCCGGGCTCGACCTCCCCGACGCCGCGAGCGGGTTCCGCGCGTACTCGAAGTACTCGCTCATCCGGCTGAACATCGTCACGCGCTTCAGCTACTGCATGGAGACGATCGTCCAGGCCGGGTACAAGCGCCTGGCGATCGCGAGCATCCCGATCACGACGAACGCCAAGACCCGGGAATCGCGCCTCTTCAAGAACATCTGGCAGCACATGTTCCAATCGGGCTCGGCGATCGCCCGTGTCTACCTGATGTACCGGCCGATGGCGCTGTTCCTCTGGGTCGCGCTCGTCCTCGGCGGACTCGGCGCGTGGCCGCTGGTTCGCTACCTGGTGCTGCTGGCGATGCACACCGGCGGGAACCACCTCCAGTCGATCATCCTCGGTGTGGTGCTGCTCATCACCGCGGTCCTCGCGATCGTGATCGGTGTCGTCGCCGACCTCACCAGGCTGAACCGGACCCTCGCGGAAGAGCAGCTCGACCTGCAGAAGCTCGCACGGTACGGTGACTGACCGCGGCACCGTGGCGGACGAACGCGGGCTCGGCGCGCCCCGTCCGACCCGGTCCGAGGGCATCACCGTCACGGTCGTCACCGCCCTCTTCGTGCTCGTGCTCTGCGCGTTCGCCGTCATCACCCACCCGTACGACGCCGCCGACGAGATGGCACACGTCGACGCGGTGCTGCAGCTCGCGACCGGGCACGCCTGGGCGGCCCCGGGGACGATGCACGTCCTCGACGCCGTGCACGCCTCGGTGTCGTCGGCGTCGGCCGCGACGGCCACGTGGGGTGAGCTGCTCGCCGGGCACCCCGGGTACTACGAGCGCATCACCGACCAGATGACGCAGCACCCGCCGACCTACTACCTGATCGGTGCCGGGTTCCTCCACCTCATCGGCTTCGAGGACCTGCACTGGTCCGACGGCGTGCTGGCGCTGCGCCTGCTCGACGTCGCGTTCGTCGCCCCGCTCCCGGTGATCGCCTGGGCCACCGTCCGACGGCTCACCCGGTCCGGGCGCGCCGGGGTCGTCGGTGCTGCAGCCGTGCTGGCGGTCCCGCAGGTCGCGGTGGTCGGATCGGCCGTGACGAACGACGCCCCCGTCCTCCTGTTCTCCGGACTGGTCACGCTCGTGGCGGTCCGGGCGCTCACGGGTGACCGACGGCTCCTGGTCGCGATCCTCCTCGCGCTGCTCACCGGCGCCCTGGTCTGGTTCAAGGGCACCGGCCTGCCGGCGGTGCCCTTCGTCCTCGTCGCCGTCCTGTTGCCGGCGGTGCGCTGGTGGGGCTGGCCACGCGCCCTCCTGCGGACCGTCGTCGTCGGCGCGGTCACCGCGGCCGTCGGCTCGTGGTGGTGGCTGCACAACCTGCTCGCCTACGGCACCGTGCAGCCGGACGGGTTCGTCGCACGCAAGGCACAGTCGTTCCCGGACGGACAGGGACCTGATCTCGCACAGTTCGTCCAGGTCACCTGGGACACGATCGTCCGGACGTTCTGGGGCAGCTCGGGGGTCGGTGCCTCGAACGCGGTGACCCCGTACCTGTCGGTCGTCGGCACCGTGCTCGGGATCGTCGTCATCGCGGTGTTCGCGTTCCGTCGGGGACGCACGCTCGTGCCGGCCATCACCCTCGCGGTCCTGCCCGTCGTGATCCTGCTGCTGCAGACGCAGACCACCTGGTCGGCGTACCTCCGGTCGACCGAGATCGCCGGAACCCAGGGCCGGTACTACTTCCCCGCCCTGGTCGCACTCATCGCCCTCAGCGCGCTCGCCTGGCGACGGCTCCCCCGCACCGAGGCCGGTCGTCGCCGACTCGCCGCCGGCATCGGCATCGTCGCGATCGCGATCGCCGTCTACGGTGTCTGGCTGCAGTGGCGTGCGGGTTGGGAGGGACGGTCGTTCCTCGTGACCACCGGCGGCATCGACGACTACGCCGCGAACGGCCCGGTGCCGCTCGCCGCACTGGCGGTCGTCGTGGTGGCGCTCCTGGTGGGTGCCGTCGTCGCCGTGGTGCTCGTGGTGCGCGCGACCCGGTCCGTGGTCCCGTCGACGGAAGGCACAGCGTGAGGCGCTTCACCCGTCCGACCGTCCTGCTCCTCGCGCTCACGACCATCGCGTGGATCGCGTTGCTGACGCTCTGGGCCCTCGTCACCCCGGCGTTCGGCACGCACGGCGAGGTCGACGGCGTCGACGCGGTCTTCCGGACCGCACTCGAGGCCGGCTGGCCCGCCCCGGGGCAGATGCACGCGCTGGCCTCGACACGATGGCTGTTCGAGAACCCCGCCGATCGGTCCACGGTCGCCGCCGTGCTCGCGGCGCACCCGGGCGAGACGACGATCGTCAACCCGTTGTCGCAGCATCCCCAGACCTTCTTCCTCGCCGCGGGCGCCGTCCTGCGGATCGCGCACTGGGAGTCGCTCCGCTGGGACCACGCCATCCTGCTGATCCGCCTGGTCGACGTCGTCCTGCTCGCACCGCTCCCGCTGCTCGTCGCCGGGACCGCCCGTCGACTCGTCGGATCGCCGCGTGTCGCCGTCGTCGCACCCCTGCTGCTCTTCGCCGTCCCGAAGGCCGCGCAGTTCGGCGCATCGGTCACGCTCTGGGCACCGCTCGTCCTCATCGCAGCGATCGTGACCTGGCTCGCGGCACGCGTCCTCACCGGCGACCGGTCGTGGTGGACGTCCGTCGGACTCGCCGTGGCGGCGGCGTGCGGCGCGACGATCAACGCGATGGGGCTGCTGCTCGTGGTCTTCGCGCTCACGATCGTGCTCGTCGCCCGCCACGACCTGCGGTGGTCCGAGACCCTCGTCCGCCGCGCGATCGACGTCGTGGTCGTCATCGTCCCGGCGGCGATCGTCGGAGCCGTGTTCTGGCGGAGCCTCCGGACCGGATGGGTCCCGGACGCCGCCCCACAGCCGGACCCGATCCCCCCGGCATCCCCGACCGGGATGAACCCCGGCGACTTCCTCAACGGGCAGTGGAACGGCGGCACGGCCACGTTCTGGGGCGGACTCGGCGACGACGCGTTCGGATTCACGCCACCGCTCGTCGCCGGACTCACCGTGGTCGGCCTCGGCGTGCTCTTCTGGGCGGCCGTCCGCGCCGACCGTGCCCTGCGTCCGACGTGGGGTGTGCTGCTGTGGCCGGCGCTCGTCGTCGCGACCGTGCTCGGCTACGAGTGGCGCAACGCCCTCGCCGACAACCAGATCGCCACGTCGAGCGGCCGCTTCCTGCTCGTCGCCGTCCCCGCCCTGGTCGCGGGGTTCGTCGCCGCCGCCGCGTCGCTCCTCCCGAGCACCCGAGCCCGTCGCACCACGGCGCTCGTCGGCGGGGTCGGAGCGCTCCTCATCGCGGCGTACGGGCTCCTCATCGGCTTCTCCGGCGCGTACCAGGCCGGCCGTGTCGGCCTGACCGGCGCCGGGATCGCCGCCCTCGCCGGGTCGACCCCGCTCGGGTGGCAGGTCCTGGCCGCAGTGGCCGCGCTCCTCGGCGCGGCGTCGGTCGCAGCCGTGGTCGCGCTCGTGGTGGTCGTGGCCGCCAGGAGTACGCCGCCGCCGCTCCCGCTAGACTCTCCGCCGACCGTCGAACCGACACAAAGGAACAATCCGTGAAGATCCTCGTCACCGGAGGAGCCGGCTTCATCGGCTCGAACTTCGTCCGCCGGACCCTCCAGGACGCCTACCCGGGCCTCGAGGGCGCCGAGGTCGTCGTCTACGACGCACTGACCTACTCGGGGAACCTGGCGAACCTCGCTCCCGTCGCCGACTCCCCCCGGTACAGCTTCGTGCAGGGCGACATCCGCGACGCCGCGAAGCTCGACGAGGTCGTGCCGACCGTGGACGCGATCGTGCACTTCGCCGCCGAGTCCCACGTCGACCGCTCGGTCCGCGACTCGGGCATCTTCGTGGAGACCAACGTCGTCGGCACCCAGCGTCTGCTCGACGCCGCGCTCCGCCACGGCACCGAGCGCTTCGTGCACGTCTCCACCGACGAGGTGTACGGGTCGATCAGCGAGGGCTCGTGGGACGAGGAGCGCCCGCTCGAGCCGAACTCGCCGTACTCGGCGTCGAAGGCCGGCAGCGACCTCCTCGCCCGCAGCTACCACCGCACCCACGGACTCAACCTCTCGATCACGCGCTGCTCGAACAACTACGGGCCGTACCACTTCCCCGAGAAGGTCATCCCGCTCTTCGTCACGAACCTCATCGACGACGTGCACGTCCCCCTCTACGGCGAGGGCAACAACATCCGCGACTGGCTGCACGTCGACGACCACACCCGCGGCATCGCGATGGTCCTGACCCGCGGTCGCGCCGGCGAGATCTACAACATCGGTGGTGGCACGGAACTCACGAACAAGGAGCTCACCGAGCTCCTCCTCGAGGCCACCGGCAAGGACTGGTCGTACGTCGACCGTGTCGCCGACCGGCTCGGCCACGACCTCCGCTACTCGGTCGACATCTCGAAGATCCAGGCGGAGCTCGGCTACGAGCCGCAGGTCCCCTTCGCCCAGGGCCTCGCCGACGTCGTCCAGTGGTACCGCGACAACCGTTCGTGGTGGGAGCCCCTCAAGGAGCGCGCCGCGCTCGCCTGAGCACGGCCAGGAACGACGGACGCACGCATGACCCGCTACCTCATCACCGGCGCCGCCGGCATGCTCGGTCAGGACCTCCAGCAGGCCCTGGCCGGGCGTGACGTGACCGCACTGTCCCGAGCCGACCTCGACATCACCGACCAGGCTGCCGTCACCGCAGCGGTGGCCGGGCACGACGTGGTCATCAACGCGGCCGCGTACACGAAGGTCGACGACGCCGAGTCGCACGAGGACGACGCCCACGCCGTGAACGCGCAGGGCCCGGCCGTCCTCGCCACGGCCGCGGTCGCGGCCGGCGCGAAGCTCGTGCAGGTCTCGACGGACTACGTCTTCGACGGCAACGGCACGTCCCCCTACGCCGAGGACGAGCCCACCGACCCGATCGGTGCGTACGGCCGGACGAAGGCCGCTGGTGAGGCAGCCGTGCTCGCGATCGCGCCGGACTCGTCGTACATCGTCCGGGCCGCGTGGCTCTACGGTGCGCACGGTCCGAACTTCGCGAAGACGATGATCCGGCTGTCCGCGTCCCACGACACCGTGAGCGTCGTCACCGACCAGATCGGGCAGCCCACCTGGACCGGCGACCTCGCCCGGCAGATCGTGGCGATGCTCGACGCCGACGCGCCGGCCGGGATCTACCACGGCACCAACGGCGGCCAGGGGTCCTGGTTCGACTTCACCAAGGCGATCTTCACCGAGGCCGGCCTCGACCCTGCACGGGTCCTCCCGACGGACAGCGCCGCGTTCGTCCGCCCGGCCCCACGCCCCGCGTACTCCGTGCTCGGGCACGGCGCATGGTCGCGCGCCGGCATCCCGCCGATGCGCGACTGGCGCGAGGCGCTCCACGCCGCGGCCGTGGACGGGGTCCTCGCCGCGTGACGGTCACCACTTCGCTCGTCGTCGGGGGCGGCGGGTTCCTCGGCCGTGCGGTCGTCGCCGCGCTCGAGGACGCCGGCGACCGGGTGCTCGTGCCCCGCGTGCCGTGGGGCGACCAGGACGCAGCAGCGGCGGTCCTGGTCGACGCCGTCCGTGCGCTCCGTGCAGGCGACGGCCCCTGGCGGCTGGTCTGGTGCGCCGGGACGGGCTTCGTGGCGACCGGGGCGGACGCCTTCGCCACCGAGGCCGCGCTGCTGGCCCGCGTGCTCGACCCCGCTGCGACCGCCCCCGACGGGGCCGCCGTGGCGAACACCCCGGCCGTCGCAGGAGCGGCGGGCACCCCCGGCGTCGTGTTCTTCGCGTCGTCCGCGGGTGCCACGTACGCCGGGTCGACCGGGGTCCCGTTCGACGAGTCCACCGATCCCCGCCCGCTCGCACCGTACGGCTCGAGCCGACTGGCGGCCGAAGCGCAGTTCCGCAACTGGGCGGCGGCGACCGGCACCCGCGCGCTCGTCGGCCGGATCGCGAACCTCTACGGCCCGGGTGCCAACCTGACGAAGCCGCAGGGTCTGGTGTCGCAGCTCGCGCTCGCGCACGTCGAGGGTCGCCCGTCGTCGATCTACGTGCCGTTCGAGACCACGCGGGACTACCTGTACATCGACGACGCCGCCGCGATGATCGTGGACGCGCTGGACGCGGTCGCCGCCGACCCGGTCGGATCGGCGCGGACCAAGATCTTCGCCTCGCAGGAGGGCCGGTCCATCGCCGAGGTGATCACGGCCGTCGAGCAGGCACTCGGCTCGTCGCTCGACGTGATCGCCGGGCAGGACCCGTCGGCGTCCTTCCAGGGCACCGACCTCCGCTTCCGCTCGACGGTGCTCCCGAGCGTCGACGACCGGCAGCTCGTGCCCTTCGCGGACGGGGTGGCGCGCACCGTCGACGCGATCCGATCCGCGGCGAGCTCGACGACACACCCGCAGGACGAACGAGGAGAACGACGAGGATGACCCGCACCGGAACCCGCCGCGAACGGCTCGTCGCGTGGACCGCGGCGCACCCATGGGCCGGGTTCACCGTGCTCTGTGCCCTGGTCTTCGTCCTCGCCGCGTCCACGGCCCGCGCCTTCACGTACCCGCCGCTGAACGGCGGCGACGAGCCAGCGCACCTCGACTACGTCATCACCGTCTGGCACCTGCACCTGCCGGTGTTCGAGAACGGGATCACCTACCACGCCCCGTTCGGCGCCACGACGCCGGTGCAGTGGGTGTCGCAGCACCCGCCGCTGTACTACCTCGTGCTCGCGCCGGTCGTCGGACCGCTGTTCGACGGCGGACACCCCCTGATGGCCCTCATCGCCGGACGGCTGATCAGCGCGCTGATGGCCGGTGCCGTGGTCGTGGCCTCGGCGTGGGCTGCGTGGCGGTGCTTCCCCACCGCGCGTCGGCTCCCCGGCGGCGTCGCGATCGTCACCGCCCTCGCGGGCATGCTCATCCAGCAGGGCGGCTCGATCTACAACGACGTCCTGTTCGTGCTGTTCTGCGTGCTCGCGTGCGGCATCGCCGGTGCCGCGCTGCGCTCCGGCGTCGGTCCTGGCCTGTTCGTCGGCGCCGCCCTGGTCGGCGCGGCCGGGATGACCACCCGGTTGTCGTTCGCGCTCTGGCTCGTCGCGATCGTCGTCGCCGTCGTCCTCGCCCGCCGCGTGCAGTTCTGGGGCCTGTCCGGGATCTGGGCGCGGATCGTCGCCGGTGCCGCACCGGTCGTCGCCGCGGTCGCAGCCTCCGGGTGGTTCTACCTGCACAACAAGCGCACGGCCGGCAACTTCAGCGGCCGGCACGCCGACTGGGGCATCCAGAACATGGGCCGTGTCGAGCGCCCCATCCCGGAGGTCGCGTTCGACGGCAAGTTCTGGACCGACCTGTACGGGATCTACCGAGGCGTGCTGCCCCAGTCCGACCCGATCCAGTGGGTGCTGATGATCCTGCCGATGGCCCTCGCGGTCGTGGTCGGCGTCACCCTCCTGGTCCGACGCCGCCGGAGCACACCCGCCGGCCTCGACGCCCGCGCCGCCGTCACCGCACAGCGCCGCGACCGCCTGTCGACGCTGCTCATCGTCCTGATGTTCGTGGCCGTGTCGGCACTGCTCAGCGTGACCGAGATCGACTACGTGCACGGCGGCGGCGCGCCGAACACGCGGTACGCCCTGACGATCCTGCCGGTCATCACGATCGCGATGGCGGCTGGACTGACGGGGTGGCGTCGCGCCTCCGGGATCCTCGTCACCGTGTGGATCGCCGTGTCGTTCGTGCCGTACCTGTCGCTGGTCGACCTCCACGTCGCCGGCATCGTGCCCCACGCCGCGCGCGTCGTCCAGCTCATGTTCGCGATCTCGGTGGTCGCCGCGGTCGGGTGCGCGGTCGGTGCCTTCCTCGACGCTCGGCGCGCCGGACCTGCCGCCGTGTCGGAGCCCCGCGAGACCGAAGAACCGGTCGACGTCGAACGCTGACCCGCGCGGCGCTCCCGGTCCGGAGCGCCGAGTGGTCAGCCGCGCAGCGCCGAGGCGAGCAGGCCGCGGTACCGGTCCGCGACGGCGTCGACGGTGTGCGCGGCCGCGGTCACCGCTGCCGCGCGTCCGAGGCGCTCTGCGAGGGCCGGATCGGCGAGCAGTCGATCCACAGCGGCGGCGAGTGCGGCGGCGTCCCCTGGTGGGACCAGGAGCCCGTTCTCGCCGTCCCGGATCACGTCGACGATGCCGGGCACCGCCGAGGCGACGATCGCGCAGCCGGCGGACATGGCCTCGAGCAGCGCGACGGGCAGACCGTCGCGGTCGCCGTTCGCCGCGGGGACCGACGGGTAGAGCGCGATCGACGCCCGCGCGTACTCCGAGGCCAGGTCGTCCTTGCCCCTGGCGCCGAGGAACGTGACGCCGTCGCCCGCACGACGCTCGAGCACCCCGCGGAGCGGTCCGTCCCCGACGACGACGACCTCGGCCGGTCGCTCCGCCATGCGATCGAGCGCGTCGAGCAGGACCACGGCACCCTTCTTCTCGACGAGTCGGCCGACGAACAGCACCCGACCGGGCACGCGGGACTCGCGGGCGACCGCCGCGGTGATCGGCGCCAGGTCGACGCCCATCGGGACGACGTGGACCTGGTCGGGTCGTGCGCCGAGCTTGCCGAGTTCGCTCGCCATGTCCGTGCTCATGCAGGTCACGGAGGCGGCGGTCCGGATGACGGCACGCTTGACCGCCTGGAGGACCGGGTTGCGCAGGGCGTAGAGGTCGCCGCCCAGCGTGGTCACCACGCGCGGCAGGTCGCCGAGCACGAGCCGGCCGACGGCCCCCTGGGGGATGATCCAGTGCAGGAGGGCGACGTCGGGTCGCGACCGCCGGCGCTCACGACCGAGCGCGGTCGCCATCGCACCGAAGAAGAACGGCACCTGCACCCAGCGGGAGCGCTTCGCACGCAGGTTGTCGACGATCGCGCCGTCGGCGAGGTCCTGCCAGCGGCTCGGGAAGTAGGTGTACCGCCGGACCTCGACGTCGCCGATCCGCTGGTGCTTCCGTGCGCCCTTCGTCATCGGTGCGACGACCACGATCCGGTACTCGTCGGACAGCGCCGTCGCGAGGTCGAGGACGAACCCAGGCGTCCCGTCGCCCGGTTCGGCCGGGAACGTCGACGCGGCGACGAGCAGTGTCGGTCGGACAGCGGGGTCGGGTTGCATGCAGCGCACTCGCTTAGAGTTGTCGGTCGATGGACGCACGACAGCCTACGGGGTCGACCCCGACCTCCCCGGAACCCCTCGACACGACGGCGGGGCCCGTTCCGGACCCACCCGCCAGGCGGGGCCGTCGAGAGCGCGTCCTGACCGTCGTGAAGTGGGTGGCGGCCGTCGTCGCCGTCGGGCTGCTCGTGCGGGGCGTCGTCGAGCAGTGGGACGACATCGCCCGCGACTTCGCCCGTCTCGACGCCACCACGATCACCCTCGGGCTCCTCCTCACCTTCGCTGCACTCGTCGCGAACATGCTGTCGTGGCGGTCGATGATGGCGTCGACCGGGCACCGGGTGCGCCTCGCCCCGTCCTCGTCGATCTTCTTCGTCGGGCAGCTCGGCAAGTACATCCCAGGTGGCGTGTGGTCGATCGCCGCGCAGGCCGAGCTCGGTCGCGCCCACGGACTCGCGAGGACCGGCAGCGCCGTCGCGTCGCTCGCGTCGATGCTCGTCAGCATGGTCACCGCGGCGCTCGTCGGCATCGTCGCCCTCCTCCTCTCCGCCACGGACGGCCTCGCACACTTCTGGTGGCTCGCCATCGTCGTCGTGATCGGGCTCGTGGCGCTCACCCCGCCGGTGCTCGGACGACTCATCGCGCTCGCGTTCCGGCTGCTCCGGCGCCCGCCGCAGGAGATCTCGCTCACGTGGTCGGGCACCACGATGTCGATGGTGTGGTCCGTCGTGATGTGGATCGCGTACGGCGTCCAGGCCTCCTTCGTGCTCCGCGTGTTCGGAGCCGACGACCCGACGCTGTTCCCGGTGGCGACCGGTGCCTACGCCGTCGCGTGGCTGGTCGGGTTCCTGGTCGTCATCGCACCAGCCGGTGTCGGTCCTCGGGAAGCGGTGCTCGTCCTGCTCCTCGGCTCGATCGCCAGCCCGTCCGCCGCACTCGCGCTCGCGGTGATCAGCCGTGCGTTCATGACCGTCGGGGACGTCGTGCTCGCCGGCTTCGGTGCCGCGCTGGCGGTGCGCCACCGTCGGCGGACAGCCGTTCCCGGTGCCCGGGTGGGCGGCCCGGTTCCTCCCGGCGGCCACTGATAGTGTCTGCCATCGGAGCGGCCGGACCGCTCCGATCGACGGCCGAGCCGTTCCGACCGACGGCCAGCAGGAGGCGCACCAGATGACCACACTCCGCGTGATCGTGGACCAGGTGATCGCACCGGTCCCCGGCGGCATCGGTCGCTACGCGGAGGAACTCACCCGGCAGCTGATCGCCACCGCCCCGAGCGGATGCGACGTCGAGGCCGTGGTCTCCGCGGCATCGCCGGCGGAGATCGAGCACCTCACCACGCTCCTCCCCGGGCTGTCCGGGATGGACCGGCTGGCACTCCCCCGTCGCGAGCTCGCGCTCGCCTGGCAGGGCGGGATGGCGCGCGGGGCCTCGCAGGGCATGGTGCACGCACCGAGTGTCCTCGCGCCCCTCGTGAAGCACGATCGCACGCAGGAGCCCGGTCGTCAGACGGTCGTCACGGTGCACGACACCGTGCCGTGGACGCACCCGGAGACCCTCACGCCGCGCGGCGTGCACTTCCACAAGGCCATGGTGAAGCGCGCGTACAAGTACGCCGACGCCGTGGTGGTCCCCACGCACGCGGTCGCCTCGGCGCTCAACGAGATCCACCGCTTCGACGAACGGCTCCGGGTCATCGGCGGCGCTCCGAGCGGTCGCCTCAGGGTGCCCGTGGACGCGGACCTCCGCGCCGAACGCCTCGGCCTCCCGGAGCGCTACGTGCTCGCGGTCGGCACCCTCGAACCGCGGAAGGGCCTCACCGCCCTGATCGAGGCGATGGCCCACCCGGATGCCCCGCAGGACGTCCCGCTCGTCATCTCCGGCCCCGACGGCTGGGGCGACGTGGACGTCGTCGGCACCGCCGAGCGTGCCGGACTCGCGCCCGACCGGGTGAAGGTGCTCGGCCGTGTGGACGACGCCGACCTCGCCGTGGCCTACGACCGCGCGACGGTGTTCGTGTTCCCGAGCCTCGCCGAGGGGTTCGGCCTCCCCGTCATCGAGGCCATGAGCCTGGGGACGCCCGTCGTGCACTCCGACGACCCGGCCGTCCGCGAAGTCGCCTCGGACGCCGGCGTGTGCGTCGAGCGCTCCCCGAGCGATCGCTACCCGGAGCGTCTGGCGCAGGCCGTGTTCCAGGTCGTGAACGACCCGCTCCTCCGGTCGCAGCTCGCGATCGCGGGGCCGGACCGTGCCCGGATGTTCGACTGGCGCGACTCGGCGCTCGAGACCTGGCAGCTGCACGCCGACCTCTGACGCGACGGGCATCCGGCGCTGAATCACGGCTCCGCATCGATCGCCTCCGGCCACCGTGTCGTCCAGCTCCGTCGGCGCGGGCACCTGCCATCATCGGCTCATGGCACGCCGCAACCGCATCACGGTCCTCACCGCTTCCCTCGTCATCGGCATCGGCATGACCGCCGTGCTCGCGGCCTGCTCGACCGGGGACGACGCGGCGCCCAGCGGATCGGCGTCGCCGTCGGCGTCGCGGAGCGCGTCGACCTCCCCGAGCGCGACCCCGACCGACGACCAGACCGGTTCCGCCGACGACGGCACCGGTCCCGGCACGGGCAACGGCAGCGGCGTCGACAACCCGACCTCGGTCGACTGGGCGACCGTGACGAAGCAGGGGCTCGCGGCAGCCGGTGGTGGCACGGTCGTCTCGCTCACCGGAGCCGGCGACAACTGGACCGTGGTCGTCGCCGACGCCAGCGGTGCCCGGACGCAGTCGGTCGTGTCCGCGACGCTCGCACGGGTGACCTCCGGACCGTTCCCGAAGGAATCGGACAGCCAGACGATGGCCGACGACGTCGCGCGCGCGGCGGCGCTGAAGGTCGACGCCGCCGCGGCCGCCGCCGACGCCGAGAAGTCCACCGCTGGGGCGAAGCTCTCGTCGCTCGTGCTCGGCGGGACCGGGGCCGCACCGGTGTGGACGGCGACGCTGACCGTGTCCGGCGCGACCACGACGGTGACGGTCGACGGCACGACGGGGGCGACCACGGCCTCCTGAGCGACGGCACGCGCCGTCTGCGCACGGCGCGTATGCTCTCCCGAACGTGACCGAGGTGGGTCCGCCACGGTCACCGTCGACAGGGAGGACGAGACCGGATGCGAACGACGAGATGGCGCACGATCGCCGTGGGGACGATCCTCGGGGTGGGGGCGGTGACCGCCGTGGCGAGCGGGCCGGCCGCCGCCGTGACCGGTGTGGATCCCACACCGACCGCGACCAGCAGCACGTCGACGGCCGAGGACCCGTCGATCGCCACGATGGACCAGACCGGCAACCACGCCATGGGTGCGAGCATCGCGGCGCACGCCGCCTCGGCGGGGTCGGCTGCCGGCGCCAGGGCCCAGGCGACCACGCAGGCCGCGACCGGTGGTCCGCCGCCTGGACGGGTGCAGGGCATGGACGTCAGCGCGTGGCAGCACGACGTCGACTTCCGCAGCGCGTACGCGAAGGGTGCCCGCTTCGCGTACATCAAGGTGTCCGAGGGCGTCAGCTACACGAGTCCGTACTACCCACGGCAGTACAACGCCTCGAAGAACGCTGGCGTGATCCGCGGGGGGTACGCGTACGCGCAACCGTCCCAGGCGAGCGGCACCGCGACGGCCGCGTACTTCTTCTCGCACGGCGGCGGGTGGAGCAACGACGGCAAGACCCTGCCGCCGCTCCTCGACATCGAGTACGGCAGCGCCGCGCAGGGCACCTGCTACGGGCTGAGCCAGACGGCGATGGTCAACTGGATCCTGGAGTACTCGACGGCCGTGTACGACAAGGTCCACCGCTGGCCGGCGATCTACACGACGACCGACTGGTGGAAGCGCTGCACCGGCAACTCCGCGAAGTTCCCGGGCAACCCGCTGTTCGTCGCGCTCTACCCGGTCAACGACTTCACCACGCCAGGCACCGTCGGCGCGAGCTGGGGACGGTGGACCTTCTGGCAGTGGGCGTCGACCGGTACGTTCCCGGGTGACCAGGACGTGACCGTGCACTCCGTCGCGTCGCTCCGCGTGTTCGCCAGCCGCACCGACTGACGACGGCTCGACCGGCGGCCGGGCTCAGAGTGCGTCGCGGAGGGCCTGCGCCTTCCGCTCGACGACGTCCTCGAGCCCGGCCGCGTACTCGGCGAGCCTGGCCGCGACGTCCGGGTCGGATGCCCCGATGATCCGGGCGGCGAAGAGTCCGGCGTTGGCGGCTCCGTTGATCGCCATCGTGGCGACCGGGATGCCCGCCGGCATCTGGACGATCGAGAGCAGGGAGTCGATGCCGTCGAGCCGCGCGAGCTGCACGGGGACGCCGATGACCGGCAGCGTCGTCACCGATGCGACCATCCCGGGGAGGTGTGCTGCGCCACCGGCCCCGGCGATCACCGCCCGGATGCCACGTCCTGCCGCCGAGCGGCCGAAGCGCATCATCTTGTCCGGGGTGCGGTGCGCCGAGACGACGTCCGCTTCGAACGGGATGCCCAGCTCGGTCAGGATGTCGGCTGCCGCACGCATCGTGGGCCAGTCCGAGTCGGACCCCATGATGATCGAGACGAGCGGTGCGGGCTGGGCGGTGTCGGTCACACGTCGAGCCTACCGGCGGCCGGTCACCGCGACGGCGGCCCGTCAGCGGACGGCGACGGTCCGGCACCCGAGGTCAGCGTCGCCGCCGCTGCCGAGGCCGATCGCCCGGACGCAGATCCGGTGCGTCCCTGACGGGCTCACCACCCGTCCGCCGTAGCCGTGCGCCGGCCCGGCACCGTAGGTCGTGCCGACGTCGGCGCGTGCCTGGTTCGCCGTGAGGCGTCCGGTGGTGTTGCCGTCGACGGTGACCACGACGCGCACAGCGGTGTTGACGGCATCGCGGTCGAACACCCAGCCGGACACGTCGACGCGCCGCGTGGACGGTGACGAGGCGGATCCGAACGTCCCGAACGGTGCACTCGCCGCGACGGTGACCGTTCGGCACGCCGATGTCGTGTCGGAGCCGACACCGCGGTTCCGCGCGACGACGCACACGCTGTGCTTGCCGGAACCCCCTGGCACGGTGAGGTCCCAGCCGTGCCCCGTCCCGGCCCCGTCCGGCACGGCACCGAGGTCCGCGCGCTGCAGGTTCGCCGTCGCGGCCGCGACACCCCGCCCGTCGACGGTCACCGCGATCCTGACCGGGGACGCCGCCTCGTCGGGGTCGACGGCCCACCCGGTCACCACGATGCCCGCACGAGCGACACCGACCCGTTCGAGCTGCACCACGGGGTCGTGTCCGTACACGGTCACCGCGACGCAGCCGAGCTGTCGATCGGCCCCTGCGCCGACGTTGACCGCCGTCACGCAGACGTTCCTCGTGCCGGGGCCGGCGGCGACGGTCGTGTCGAAGCCGTGGTCCGCCCCGACCCCTGCCGCCCGGTCGACGTCGGGACGGGTCGTGTCGGCGAGTGCGGTGCCGACGACCGTGCCGTCCACGGACACCCGTACCGTGACCGGGGACTCCGGGTCGTCCGCGTCGAACGTCCACCCGCGGACCCGGACGGTGCCCGCCCCACCCGCTGCTGCGTCCACCGTGCCCTGCGGCGACGTCACCGTGGCCGGGACGCCGAGCGAGGCGTTGGCGACCAACTGCTGCGCGTACGCCGAGTACCACTTGCCTGCGGCCGGGCCCCCGTTGCAGGTCCCGTCGCTCGCACCGGGGGTCTTCACCCAGAGCAGCGCGTCGAGGGCCGTCCCGTCCGTCGCCACCCGCGGCGAGGTCCCGAGTCCGGCGCCGGGGCCGTTGCACCACGTCCCCCGCCACCCACGACCGTTCCGGGAGGTGTCGATCACGTAGTGCGAGCCGCCGGTGAGCGCGGAGACCTTCTGCGCGTACGACTGCTCCTGTGCGGTCGGGTAGTAGTTCGCGACGTTGGTGAAGAACCCGCGGGCCTGCCGCACGCCGGCGGCGTCGAGCCGGGCGGCGATCGTCGCGGGCTGCACCCAGTTCGAGTTGCCGGCGTCGAGGTACGCGGGGATGCCGGCCGCGGTGAGGGCGGCGACCTCCCTCGAGAGGATCCGGTACCGCTGCTGGTCGAGCGCCGGCGTGCACCTGCTGTCGCTCAGCATGGCGAGGGAGTCCGGCTCCACGATGACCGCAGCACGCTTCCCGGCGAGCCCGGCGACGATCTGGTCCACCCAGGCGTCGTACCCGGCTTCGTCGAACCCGCCTGCCGAGTAGCCGCCGCAGTCACGCTCCGGGATCGCGTAGGTGACGAAGACCGCCGTGGTGCCGTTCGCCTCGGCCCCCGCAGTCGCGCTCTGGAGCGTCTTCGTCAGGCCGGTGCCGGTCGACCACTCGCCGAGCCACGTGGCGACCGGGTACTTCGCGATCGTCGATGCGGCCGCAGCGCCCGCCGGGTCGCTCGAGGCGAGGGCCGCGGCGTTCTTCGCGGCCTCGCTCGTCGGCGAGTTGTACTGCCCGTTGCCGAACAGCTGCGCCGCCGTCCGCGAGCGCAGGTCCGTCGCCGTCGTCGCGGCGGTCGCGCGGTCGGCCCCGATCGGCGCGACGGGCGCGATCACACCACCGAGCACCCCGGCGAGCGCGATGCAGACGGTGAGGGCGGTACTGGTGCGCATGCGCGATCCCCTGGCTGGTCGGTCGTCCCCTGACCGATCCATGGCACCACGCGTTGCCTCGTGCAACCAGCCGCCAGAACGGGTGCCACCACGACGGGTGGCACCCGCACCGGGCGCTCGTCAGTCGTCGAAGTGCGACGCTGCCGACCGTGCCCGGTACACGACGTCGTCCGGGTCCGCTCCGGTGACCGTGACGTGCCCGATCTTCCGGCCGGGCCGGGGTGCCTTGCCGTAGAAGTGGTACTTCGCCTCGGGGAACGCCCCGAGCGCGGCGGGGTAGCGTCCGGCGAGGTCGCCGTCCGACGGACCACCGAGGACGTTGATCATGACCGCGACGGGGGCGTTCATCCCGGTGGCGCCCAGCGGCAGGTCGAGGACGGCACGCAGGTGTTGTTCGAACTGGCTCGTGGTCGCGCCGTCGATGGTCCAGTGCCCGGTGTTGTGCGGCCGCATCGCGAGCTCGTTGATCAGGATCCGCTCGTCGTCGGTCTGGAACAGCTCGACGGCGAGGACTCCCGTCACCCCGAGTTCCTCCGCGACCCGCACGGCGATCGACTCCGTCAGGTCCGCGATCCGGCCGGCGCTGTCCGGGGCCGGCGCGAGCACCTCGGCGCACACGCCGTCGCGCTGCACCGTCTCGACGAGGGGCCACGCGACGATCTCGCCGGACGGGCGACGTGCCACCGACTGCGCGAGCTCCCGGGTGAACGAGATGAGTTCCTCGACGAGGAGCGCCTGCCCGCCACCGGCCTCGGCGACGGCGATGAACCAGTCCTCGACCTCGGCGGGGTCGGACACGACCCGGACGCCCTTGCCGTCGTAGCCGCCGCGCGGGGTCTTCACGACCGCACGACCGCCGTGCTCGTCGATGAAGGCACGGAGCTCGTCGGGGTCGTGCACCGCTGCCCAGTCGGGCACCGGGAGCCCGAGCTCGGTCAGGCGGGTCCGCATCGTGATCTTGTCCTGCGCGACCGCGAGGGGCTCCGGCCCTGGTCGGACGGCCACACCGGCATCGACGAGTGCCCGGAGGACGCTCTGCGGCACGTGCTCGTGGTCGAAGGTGACCACGTCGACGTCGCGGGCGAAGGCGAGCACCGTCTCGGCGTCGTGGTAGTCGCCCTCGGCGGTCGCGGCGATGGCAGCCGACATCCCGGGCCCCTCCGCGAGCACGCGGATGTCGATGCCGAGTTCGACGGCCGCCGGGACCATCATCCTGGCGAGCTGTCCTCCGCCGATCACACCGACCCGCAACGCCATGCTGTGTGTTCCTTCCGCCGCTCTCACCGCACGGTGAGTGCGCGCTGTCTACAATCGCTGTTCGGCCGGGTGTTCACCGGCCGGGGCCGCCGGAGCGGTCAGCGACAACTCTACGGACACTGGAGAACACGTGCGGCGACTCATTGCGCAGCTGGCCCGGTTCGGCGTCGTCGGGGCCGTGGGCTTCGTCGTCGACACGGTCATCTTCAACGTGCTGCGCGCGACGGTGCTCGCGCCGGAGGACGTCCACGCCGGCCCGTTCATCGCGAAGGTCATCTCGACGGTCGTCGCGATCTTCGTGAACTGGATGGGCAACCGCTACTGGACGTTCCGCGACCAGCGCCGCGCCGTGGCTGCACGAGAGGGCTTCGAGTTCGTGGTCGTCTCGCTCGGCGGCATGGTGATCTCGCTCGGCTGCCTGGGTCTCTCGCACTACGTGTTCGGGTTCACGTCCGCGCTCGCCGACAACATCTCCGGCAACGTCATCGGGCTCCTGCTCGGGACCGCGTTCCGCTTCTGGCTCTACCGCGTCTGGGTGTACCACCCCGACCGCCAGGCCGCCGTCCGCCCGGTCGCGGGCGGCGCCGGCACGACCGGCACCGCCACGAACGGCGCCGGCACCATCGGTACCGACGCCGTCACGGACGAACCGGTCGCACGCTGACGCGAAGCGCGGTCAGCGAGCAGCGAGCAGCGCGCAGCGAGCAGCGCGCAGCGCGCAGCGCTGACTAGCGCCCCATCCCGCGGTAGGTGAAGCCCGCCGCGGTCCAGGCGTCCCGATCCAGGCAGTTCCGTCCGTCGATCACGACGGGGCTCGCCACCTGCGCGACCACCGCTGCCGGGTCGAGCGTGCGGAACTCGTTCCACTCGGTGAGCACGAGAACGAGGTCCGCGTCCTGCAGCGCGGCGGACGCACTGTCGACGTAGGACAGCGACGGGTGGATGCGTGCCGCGGTGTGGTTCGCCTCCGGGTCGTACGCGGACACGGTGGCGCCGAGCTCGAGCAGGCGCGCGGCGATGTCGAGCGCCGGGGAGTCGCGGACGTCGTCGGAGTTCGGTTTGAACGCGAGCCCGAGCACCGCGACCCGCTTGCCGGCGACCGCGCCGCCCAGCAGCTCCGAAGCGAGCGTCACGACGTGGGCGCGGCGACGCAGGTTGATCGCGTCGACGTCGGCCAGGAAGTCGAGCGACTCCCCCACCCCGAGCTCGGTGGCACGGGCCTGGAACGCGCGGATGTCCTTCGGCAGGCAGCCGCCGCCGAACCCGAGTCCGGCGTTCAGGAACTTGCGGCCGATCCGGTCGTCGTGCCCGATCGCGTCGGCGAGCGCCGTCACGTCCGCCCCGGCGACCTCGGCGATCTCGGCCATCGCGTTGATGAAGGAGATCTTCGTCGCCAGGAACGCGTTCGCGCTGACCTTGACGAGCTCGGCCGTCGGCAGGTTCACGACGAGACGCGGGGTCCCCTCGGCCAGCGTCGTCGCGTACACCTCGTCGAGGGCCTCGACCGCCGACGATCCCGCTGGACCGGACGGCACGCCGTAGACCAGCCGGTCGGGCGAGATGGTGTCCTGCACGGCGAAGCCCTCGCGGAGGAACTCCGGGTTCCACACGAGCGTCGCGCCGGGCACCGCGTCCTGCAGGCCGGCGGCGAGCCGCGCCGCGGTCCCGACGGGCACGGTCGACTTGCCGACGACGAACTCCCCGGCGGCGACGTGCGGCGTCAGCGACGCGATCGCGGAGTCGATGTAGGTCATGTCCGCAGCGCCGGTCGGCCCCTGGGGAGTCCCCACGGCGAGGAAGTGCACGCGGGACCCGGCGACCTCGGCGTAGTCCGTGGTGAAGCGGATGCGGCCGGAGGCGATCGCCTCGGCGAGGATCTCGGGGAGTCCTGGTTCGAAGAAGGGGGCGTCGCCAGCGGCGAGCCGCTCGATCTTCACCGGGTCGACGTCGACCGCGACGACCTCGTGTCCGAGTTTGGCCATGGATGCGGCGTGCACGGCACCGAGGTACCCGCAGCCGATGACAGAGATACGCACGGGACGACGGTACCGGACCCCGCGCGAACTTCCGCCGAGAGCGATGACGACGTCTCAGGAGCGGTCAGGGCCCCGCACGATCTCGTCCCAGTCCGGCTCGCGGTGCCGACGGCGGGCCTCGTACGCCTCGACCATGTCGTGCAGCACCGCGACGACGAGGTCGGCGTGCGGCACGTCGGCGAGCACCACGGCGGGGTCGTCGCCGGGGAACACGATGACGTCTCCGGACCGGAACAGCCCCTGCAGCCCACGCCGCCGGACGGTCACGTCGTACCCGCGCGAGTGCAGGAGCTCCTGCCGGGTCCTGGTGCCGAAGCCGTGCACGACGACGAGTCGCCTCGTGGTGACCACGTACCGCTCGGTCATCCAGCGCACCAGCGGCACGACGCCGCCGAACAGCACCAGCACGAGCACGAGTCCGGCGACCACGGCGTTGATCCACGCGAGCTGCGCCTGGAAGACCCCGAACCCGAACCCACCGGCGACCGCGACCAGGACGACGAACACCGCCGGACGCACCAGACGACGCGCGTGGGGCCGGAGCCGGGCCACGACGCGTTCGGGCGGTGGCTCGGCGGTCATGCCGTCATGCATACCGCAGGTGGGTGACGTCACCCACGGCGACGCCCCTCTCCGCGCCGTCTCGATCCCGGATCGTGATCCGGCCGTCGTCGTCGATGCCGGTCGCGTCGGCTTCCTCGGTGCTGCCGTCCGGCAGCTCGAGGCGCACCCGCGCGCCGATCGTGCCACAGCCCGCGCGGACGTGCGACCGCACCGTCTCGGCCGCCGCGCCACCGGCGACCAGGGCGACCACGGCCTCCCGGACGCCCGACCAAAAGGCGGACAGGACCGCGTCCGCCAGGTCGACCGCCTCGCCGGTCGCGCCAGCCACGGCGAGCGAGGTGGACGTCGGGGTCGGGAGCCGGTCGGCCGGGATGGTCAGGTTGACGCCGGCGCCGACGACGACGGAGCCGTCGGCGGCGACCTGGCAGAGGATCCCGCAGAGCTTCCTGCCGTCCACCAGCACGTCGTTCGGCCACTTCACCAGCACCCGTTCCGACGGGGAGGGTCGGCTCGGCTCGAGCGCTCCGCTCACCGCGTCGCGCATCGCAGCGCCCGCCACCAGGGGCAGCCAGCCGCGGTCGCGATCGGACAGCGCGGCACGGACGAGCACGCTCGCCGCGAGGGTCTCCCCGGCCGGTGCCGACCACGAACGGTCGAGGCGTCCGCGGCCGGCGGTCTGGTCCAGCGTCACGATCGCGCTGCCGTCCGGCAGATCGGACGCGGCAGCGAGCAGGTCCGCGTTGGTCGAACCGGTCGTGTCGCGGACGTCGAGGACGGCACCCGCCCGGTCGAGTGCGGCGCGCGAGAGCGGGAGGACCGGTGTGGACATGCACGCAAATCTACGGGCAGGAACCGTGGAGGTCCTCCAACCGACGCCCGCCCCGCCGCCGGTAGGGTGAGCGGGTGACTTCAGGAGACACCCCCGATCTCTCGACGACGGCAGGCCGGCTGGCCGACCTCCGCGAGCGGTACCACGAGGCCGTGACCGCTGCGGGCGAGGCAGCCATCGCGAAGCAGCACGCCAAGGGCAAGATGACGGCGCGCGAGCGCATCGAGCTGCTCCTCGACGAGAACTCGTTCGTCGAGCTCGACGAGTTCGTCCGGCACCGCACGCACGCCTTCGGCATGGAGTCGAAGCGGCCGTACGGCGACGCGGTCGTCACCGGGCTCGGCACGATCCACGGCCGACAGGTCGCGGTCTACGCGCAGGACTTCACCGTCTTCGGCGGCTCCCTCGGCGAGGTCGCCGGCGAGAAGATCGTCAAGGTCATGGAGCACGCGCTGAAGACCGGCGTGCCGATCATCGGCATCCTCGACTCCGGCGGCGCCCGCATCCAGGAAGGCGTCGTCGCGCTCGGCAAGTACGGCGAGATCTTCCGCCTCAACACGCAGGCGTCCGGCGTCATCCCCCAGATCTCGATCGTCATGGGCCCTGCGGCCGGCGGCGCGGTGTACTCCCCCGCACTCACCGACTTCGTGATCATGGTCGACAAGACCAGCCACATGTTCGTCACCGGCCCCGACGTCATCAAGACCGTCACCGGTGAGGACGTCGGCTTCGAGGAGCTCGGCGGCGCACAGACCCACAACGCGGTCTCCGGTGTCGCGCACTACCTCGCCGACGACGAGAACGACGCGCTCGACTACGCGCGCTCGCTCATCGGGTTCCTGCCGGACAACAACCTCTCCGACGCACCCGCCTACGACCTGGCGCCCGAGCTCGAGACGACCGACGCCGACCGCGAACTCGACGTCGTCATCCCGGACTCCGCGAACCAGCCGTACGACGTCACGCAGATCATCGAGCACATCGTCGACGACGCCGACTTCCTCGAGGTGCAGCCGCTCTTCGCACCGAACATCCTCATCGGCTTCGGCCGGGTCGAGGGACGTACCGTCGGCATCATCGCGAACCAGCCGCAGGCCATGGCCGGCACGCTGAACATCGACGCCGGCGAGAAGGCGGCGCGCTTCGTGCGGTTCTGCGACGCGTTCGGGATCCCGATCCTGACGCTCGTCGACGTCCCCGGGTACCTGCCAGGCACCGACCAGGAGTGGACCGGCGTCATCCGACGCGGCGCGAAGCTGCTCTACGCGTACGCCGAGGCCACCGTCCCGCTCGTCACCGTCATCACGCGCAAGGCCTACGGCGGCGCGTACATCGTGATGGGGTCGAAGCAGCTCGGCGCCGACATCAACCTGGCGTGGCCGACCGCCGAGATCGCCGTGATGGGCGGCCAGGGCGCCGTGAACATCCTCTACCGGAGCGAGATCAAGCGCGCGGAGGAGGCGGGCGAGGACGTCGCAGCCGTCCGCTCCCGCCTGGCGAACGAGTACACCTACAACGTGGCGTCGCCGTACCTCGCCGCCGAGCGCGGGGAGCTCGACGGCATCATCCAGCCGCACGCCACGCGCGTCTCGGTCATCAAGGCGCTGCGGGCGCTGCGCGGCAAGCGGGCGACACTGCCGCCGAAGAAGCACGGGAACATCCCGCTGTGACGCCGCGCCACGCAGCAGCCGTCCCCGCGGACGAACCGACCCCGGTCGCGGACGTCCACGTCGTCTCCGGCGAGCCGACGCCCGAGGAGCTCGCGGCGGTCATCGCCGTCCTGCAGCACCAGGCCGACGAAGCGGCGGCCGCTGGCCGTGCGCAGATCGAGGTGTCTCCGCGCGTGGGCTGGGAGACCTCCGCTCGGGGGCTCCGCCGCCCACTGCCCCATGGTCCTGGTGCCTGGGTCCGTTCGCTGCGCTGACGACCGGGCTGGGATGTACCCCTGGGATACCAGGCGGTATGCGCGTTGCAGGGTGCACTTCCCGGTCGGTCTCCCCTCGTGCGGGGGACACGTGTCGCTCGAGGGGGACCGGAAAGGGCGTGTTTGTCCCCCATAATGATGACTGACACGATGCGTACTTCCGGGCATAGTTACTGGTGTTCGGTGTACGAAGTACATCGCCGGACGGTGGCCGACTAGGGTACGACGCCACTGTCCGCTGCGAGCCAGGGCGATATTCGGGTTGTCGCTCTGCCTCGGGTCGTGAACGGGCCGGTCGGGTTTCCTGACCGGCCCGTTCCCCGTTTCCGGCGAGCTGTGTCTCGTGCGCCGCCGCGTCTCGTGCGCCGCCGCGTCTCGGGCACTGCCGACTCGGAACGACAGACTCGCTGTCGTACGACGACGACGCTGTCGTCAGCACGCGCGCGCAACTGTTGCACGCGCGCACCAGCGACAGGACCGCTGTCGTACGACAACGACGCTGTCGCTCGTTGCGGACGCAACGAGCGCTGACACCGCACCACGTGCGGTGGTCGCGACCACCCGTCGGACGGGAGGGCCGTGGCGGCGCCGGCACGGGCCTCCCGTCCGGCGCGGAGCGCGTCCAGGGCCGCGCCGGCTACGCGCGCTCGTGCCGCGGGATCTCGAGCCAGAGCGCGACCGAGTCGTCCTCGTCGCCGTCATCGTCGTCATCGTGGGCGGTGCCCAGCGCCGCCGACTCGCTCGCGGCGACGTCGAGCCGCAGGCCGACCACCGTCACCGCGGCGCCCGACCCCTCCGGCACCGTCCGGACGATCACGTTGTCCGCGTCCCACGCCTGCCGGAGCGCGTCTGCGAGCTGTGCGTGGATGCGCCGGACGTCGTCGGCCTCGAGCTCGTCGAGACCACCGTCGTCGTGCAGCTGGACCACCGCACCACGGCGACGGAGGCGCATGACCTCCGCGCGGACGTCGTCGGAGAGCAGGGACCTGCCGCGGATCTCGTCGCGGATGGCCTGTTCGAGGTGCAGGCACTCGGTGCGCTCGGCGTCGGTGAGGTCCCCGCACGAGTCGATGATGCGCTGCAGCATCGGCAGCGCCATCCGCGTCGTCTGGCTGAGTCGGAACTGCCGCTCGAACACGTGGGCGTCCTGCGCCGCCTGCCAGTCGGCGGTCTCCCGCTCGGCTCGGACGAAGTCCCTGGTGATGCGGGTCGCGCGGTTCGTCGCAGCGGCGAAGGCCGTCGCGACCGCCACCCACGTCACGCTGCCGAGCACCCCGAGGGAGCCGAGCGCTCCGAGGCCGGCCCAGAGCACGGTGTGCACGGCGAGGAACAGCACTCCGGCCCACGCGAACGGGCCCCGTTGCCGCACGACCAGGATCACCATGAGCGTGCCGACGGCGGCGATCCACCACGTCGTGTACCCGGGTGCCACCCCCGGCTCGACGACCGGCGCCGCGACGACGGGCATCATGACCGCGGTGGCGAGGGCGAAACAGGTGGCCCACACCGGCAGCGCAGTGCCCTTGACGAACAGGGCCACCCCGGTCGCGGCTGCGTAGAGGACCATGCAGGCCACGACCGGCCCGACGTCGGACACCCTCGGGAGGGTCGTGGCGGCGAGCACCAGGTGGTAGACCGAGAACAGCGCGGCGAGGCTCGTCGCGATGCCGGCCGGGATCGAGACCCTCACTCGCTGGTCTCCTTCGCAGCCGACCAGGTCAGGACGACCGTGGTGCCTGCGCCCGGTGCGGTCCGGACATCCGCGACACCACCGGCCGCTGCGACGCGCTCGACGATGGAACGGCGGACCCCGAGGCGCTCCGCGGGGATCGACGACATGTCGAATCCGGTTCCGTCGTCTCCGATCTCGACGGTCACGACGTCGCGCTCCTGCCGAACGACCACCCACCTGGAGACGTCGGCGCCCGCGTGCTGGACGCTGTTGACGGCGGCCTGCAACGCGGCGGAGGCCATGGCGTCCGCCACCGCCGCCGGCACGGTCCGCGACCCGAGCGGGCCGCCGTGGACGTCGACGGGCGCCGCGAGTGCGGACACCGCGGCGGTGATGCGCTGCCGGAGCTCCACGAGCGGCACCGGCGGGACCGTGCTCCCCGGTCCGTCGGACGCCGCCGCATCGAGGTGGTCGATCGCGTTCCTGGCCATCCGTGCCGAGAGCGTCTTCGCCTCGATGGTGTCGGCACGGGCAGCGGAGAGCAGCGTCGTCAGGACGCTGTCGTGCACGATCGCGTCCACCTGCACGCGTTCGACCTCGGTGGCGTGCTCCCGGATCGCCCGCGAGTACCGGCGGACGGCGGTCGCCTGCGCGGCATCGACGTCCGCTGCCGCTCGCCGGAGCACGACGATGAGCACGAGCGCCGCACCGCCGAGGATGGCCGTGTAGACGCCGTCGAGGAGGGCACGCGAGATCCCCACCCCACCGCCGGCCGGGGTCAACCGGATCAGCACGTACACCGCCGGCACGAGGGCGTTGTACACGCTCGCACGCCACGTTGCGAACCCCATCGCTGCGGCGATCGTGGCGACGTTGCAGAGCCACCACGGCCACGGCAGCTGTGTCGACGGCAGCACGTCCCTGACCGTGATCGGCCAGGTGACGAGCGCGACGAGGAACAGCAGCGCGCAGATGATCTGCGCCGGCTGGGCGAGGCGCTGCACGAACGCCGACACCCCGACCAGCACGAAGGACGCCCCCACCGCGAGCGCCGAGGCGGGCCCCCACACCGGGTCGAGGTACGGCAGCTGCGTGACCACCGACGGGGCGAAGGCCGCGCCGAAGCCGATCGCGGCCACGGCGAGGAGGATCGCGAACGCCCGCTCGGTGGACGCCTGCGTGATGGTCGCCCGGACGCTCCGCGCCGGGTCCACGCCGAAGGGCGCGGCCTCCGTCGTCATGGTCGGATCAGCGTCCGTCGCTGTCCGGATCGATCCCGGAGTCGAGCCCCGGCAGGATGCCGTCCTCGACCGCACGGCGGAGCAGGTCCACCTTCGTCGGGGCCGGACGGCCGACCTCCACGTACTTCACACGGATCCGGTCGAGGTACTCGCGCGCGGTCGAGTACCCGATGCCGAGCTGCTGCGCCGCGAGCTTGAGGGGCAGGCCGGATGCGTAGAGGTGGAGGATCTCGCGCTCACGACGGCCGAGCTGCGCCTTCGCGAAGTCGCGGTCGGCGTCGATCGCGCTCGCCCACTCGAGGTTGTTGAGGACGTCGCCGCGCGCGACCGTGGCGACGGCCGCCATCACGGTCTTCGTCGCCGACGACTTCGGGATGACCCCGGCGGCCCCTGCCGCCAGTGCCTCACGGACGTTCGCGACGCGGTCGGCGATGCTGTGCACGAGGACGGCCGAACCGGTCCCCTGCACGCCCTTGACGTTCTCCGTCACCGTCGAACCGTCGCCGAGCGACAGGTCGAGGACGACGACGTCCACCTCTCGCCCCTCGAGGTTCGCGATGTACTCGGGCACGCTCGCTGCGGTGAGGACGACCTCGAACCCCTCGTTCTGGCATGCGGCCTGGATGCCGAGCCGGACGGATTCGTGGTCGTCGACGATCGCGACGCGGACCGGCCTCGTGGTGAGTCCGGTCGTCCCTGTGGTGGTGGTCGATTCTGCTGGCACGGTGACCTCTCGTTCCGACGGGCCCGGCCCCTGAAACCGGGTTGCCATCAGCAACCAAGGATACCCAGGTCCGTCTCAGGTTCAGGTCTCGCCACACACAGTGTGCGCTATGCGGTCGGCACCAGGCGTGCGACGGCCTCCATGTGGTGCGTGTGGGGGAACAGGTCGAACGCACGCAGCGCCTCGAGGCGGTACCCGAGGTCGGCGAACGTGGCGACGTCCCGCGCGAGCGCGACCGGGTCGCAGGCGACGTAGACGACCTGCGCGGGCTGCAGCGCGGCGATCTGCACGACGACCTCGCGCCCGGCACCGGCACGCGGCGGGTCGAGCACGACGGTCCCGGCCCGGAAGCGCTGCTTCTCGGCCGCTGACGCCGTCGACGTGGTGCGCGACAGCCAGCGGTCGACCCGACCGGTCTCCGCGCGGGCCCCGATCCACTCGGCGAGGTTCTCCTGCGCGTGCTCGGTCGCGCGCGGTGCGCTCTCGACGCTCGTGATGCGCGCCTTGGGTCCGACGAGGTCGCCGAGTGCCGCGGCGAGCAGGCCGACACCGCCGTAGAGGTCGAGGTGGGTGCCCTCCGGGTCGAGCCGGTCACGGTCGACGAGGTCCTGCACGGCAGCCGTCAGCACCTCGGCGGCTCGGTGGTGCACCTGCCAGAAGCCGTTGTCGTCGACCTGGAACGTCCGCTCCCCCACGACCTCGGTCACGATCGTCGGCTTCTGCTCGTCGATGACGAGGCGCGCACCGTCGGAGCTGCTCGGTGCGAGGACGTCGACGACCGATGCCCCGGGCATCGCCGCCCGGCCGATCGGCGCGCTCTCCTGCACGGCAGCGGTGGCCAGGGGCAGCGAGGACACCTGCACGACGTCGTGCGAACGCGCGGCGAACGGCCCGGCCGTGCCCTCCTCGTCGACGTGCAACCGGACGCGGGTGCGCCACCCGAGACCGTTCGCCTCGTCGTCACCGGGAGCCGGCTCGACGACCACGTCGTGTCCGAGCACCTCGGCCAGGTCCATGTGTGCGAAGCGGGAGAAGGAGTCGACGAGCACGTCGTGCTTCAGGGTGCGCTGGTGGGCGAGGGCGATGTGCCCGAACTCCGCGCCGCCCGGGCGGACGGCGGGGTCGCGGTCGAGGCCGGCTTCGGGCCAGACGTGGTCGACGCGGTGCTCGCTCGGGGTGACGACGCTGACGGTGTCCGCACGCCAGAACGACTTCTTCCGGTCCTCGGTCACCCGCGCGACGACACGCTCGCCCGGGATCGCGTCCGAGACGAACACCACGCGCCCCTCGTGCCGTGCCACCGAGATGCCGCCGTGGGCGATCCCGGTGACGTCGAGTTCGAGCAGCGTTCCGACGGATTCACCCATGGTTCGATGTTCCCATGCGTCTGTACCTCGCGAGTACCTCCCCCGCCCGTCGAGCACTCCTCGCCCAGTCCGGCATCGAGCCGGTGCTCGTCGCCCCCGGGGTCGACGAGGACGCCGCGGCAGCAGCCGCCTCGGCCTCGCTCGGGCGCGACCTCACCGGCCCGGAGCTCGTCGCGCTCCTCGCCGTCGCCAAGGCGTCGGCGGTCGCGGACGCCGAGGTGGCGGGCTCCCCGGTCGACGGGTTCGTCTTCGGTGGCGACTCCGCGTTCGAGGTCGACGGGCACCTGTACGGCAAGCCGCACGACCCGGCCGTCGCGAAGGAACGCTGGCGGCAGATGCTGGCCGCCGGCGGCGGCACGCTGTGGAGCGGCCACTGCGTGGTCGACCGGCGCCGGGACCTGGACGCCACCGCCCACCGGACGGGAGGACCGGGTGCGGCCCGCACCGAGCCTCCCGTCCGCCCCGGTTCCGGTCTCGGGCCGTGGGCCGGTCCGCTCAGCGAGGTCGCGCCCGGCGGCTCCGCACTCGTCGCCGACGGCGACCGCGTCGTCGCGGTCGACAGCGCGGTCCTGACCTTCGCGGACGACGTGTCCGCGGACGAGATCGACGCGTACGTGGCGACCGGTGAACCGCTCGAGGTCGCCGGGGCGTTCACGATCGACGGCCGAGCCGCTGCGTACATCACCCGGATCGACGGCGCGCCGTCCGCCGTGGTCGGGCTGTCGCTGCCCGTGCTCCGGTCGATGCTGCTGCGGGGCTTCGGCGTGGCGTGGCACGACCTCTGGGCACTGTAGACATCCACACTCCAACCCGGTCGTTCTTTGTGGATGCCGGTCAATTCGCACTCCCGCAGCACGAATACGCTGACTTACCATGCCCCGTATCAGCAAGGTCCTCATCGCGAACCGCGGCGAGATCGCCGTCCGCATCATCCGCGCGGCCCGCGATGCTGGAAAGGCCTCGGTCGCGGTCTACGCCGACCAGGACCGTGACGCTCTGCACGCACGCCTCGCCGACGAGGCCTACGCGCTGAACGGCACCACCAGCGCGGACACGTACCTGGTCATCGACAAGATCATGTCCGTCGCCCGCCGTTCCGGCGCCGATGCCGTGCACCCCGGCTACGGCTTCCTCGCCGAGAACGCCGACTTCGCCCGCGCCGTCATCGACGCCGGGCTGATCTGGATCGGCCCGTCGCCCGAGTCCATCGAGCAGCTCGGCGACAAGGTCTCCGCGCGGCACGTCGCCGAGAAGGTCGGCGCGCCGCTCGCCCCGGGCACCATCGAGCCCGTGCAGGACGTGTCCGAGGTCTTCGACTTCGTCGACCAGGTCGGGCTGCCCGTCGCGATCAAGGCGGCGTTCGGCGGCGGTGGCCGAGGGCTGAAGGTCGTTCGCTCGCGCGAGTCGGTCGAGGAGCTCTTCGAATCAGCAACCCGCGAGGCCATCGCCGCGTTCGGTCGTGGCGAGTGCTTCGTCGAGAAGTACCTGGACAAGCCGCGCCACGTCGAGACCCAGTGCCTGGCCGACGAGCACGGCAACGTCGTCATCGTCTCCACCCGCGACTGCTCGCTGCAGCGCCGCCACCAGAAGCTCGTCGAAGAGGCACCGGCGCCGTACATCACGCCCGAGCAGCACGACCGGCTGTACGAGTCGTCCAAGGCGATCCTCCGCGAGGTCGGCTACGTCGGTGCCGGCACGTGCGAGTTCCTCATCGGGGCCGACGGCACCGTGTCCTTCCTCGAGGTGAACACCCGTCTGCAGGTCGAACACTGCGTGTCCGAGGAGGTCACCGGCATCGACCTGGTCCGCGAGCAGTTCCGCATCGCCGAGGGCGGTGTGCTCGACTACGAGGACCCCGCGCCCCGCGGCCACTCCTTCGAGTTCCGCATCAACGGCGAGGACCCCGGTCGCAACTTCTTCCCGGCACCAGGCCCGGTGCACGTGTTCCACGCGCCGTCCGGCCCCGGCGTCCGCGTCGACTCGGGCGTCGTGTCCGGTGACGTCGTCTCCGGCGCGTTCGACTCGATGCTCGCGAAGCTCGTCGTCACCGGTGCCACGCGTGCCGAGGCGCTGGAGCGGGCGCGTCGTGCGCTTGCCGAGTTCGAGGTCGCCGGGCTCCCCACCGTGATCCCGTTCCACCGTGCGGTCGTGTCGGACCCGGCGTTCGCGACGGACGACTCCACCCCGTTCAGCGTCTACACGCAGTGGATCGAGACCGACTTCGTGAACGAGATCCCGGCATGGAGCGGTTCCCCCGAGGAGCTCCCGGCACCGGCCGCACGCGACTCGGTCGTCGTCGAGGTGCAGGGCAAGCGCATCGAGGTCACCATGCCGTCGATCGTCGGTGGTGGTGCCGGTGGCGCCGCCCGTCGCCCTGCTGGTCCGTCCGCTCCCCCGCGTCGTCGTTCGTCGGCGGTGAAGGGTGGCCGTGCCGCATCGGGTTCCACGGTCGCGTCGCCGATGCAGGCCACCGTGGTGAAGCTGGCCGTGGCCGAGGGCGACACCGTCGTCAAGGGCGACCTGCTCGTCGTGCTCGAGGCCATGAAGATGGAACAGCCCGTGCAGGCCCACAAGGACGGCGTCGTCACCGGCTTGAACGCCCCCGTCGGCCAGACGATCTCGTCCGGCCACGTGCTGCTCGAGCTCGCGTAGCGCTTCGCGTTCGCACCCCTGTGCGAACATCGCGCCCGGTCACGCCCGGGCGCGATGTTCGTCAGAGAGTGCGATTCGCAGCTGCTCGCCACGCAGCGCCCCAGTTCGGTGCCAGCGGGACCCGTGCTTCGATCAGGCGCCTGGGTAGCTGACCGGCGGGCATCGCATCCGCCCAGGTCACCCGCGCGAAACCGTTCACCTCGTGTCGCGCTCGGAGTCGGTCTTCACGGCGTTTCTCTGCGACGACTACTTCTTCTGCAGTCCGCCCGTTCCGCATCTCGGGCCTCGTGTACTTGGTTGCGCCGTCGAACTCGACGATCGTGCCGCTCGCGGGGAACCACAAGTCGACCCGCTCGGCACCGCCCCACTCGTTCGGGAACGCGTGTTGGATTTCTGCAGGTGGAGCGCCGAGAACGATCGACCCCCATCGCGTGATGCTCTCGCCGGGTGAGTCGGCAGCGGCATCTGCCGCATCGATCAACCGGAGTGCCCGGACCCGCGATCGTGCTGCGGTGCGATGGGCGAGTTCGTCGCGGATCACCGACTTGGACACCCCGCGACGGAGGACCGCATCCAACACGACGATGGCGCGCCACGGATGCTCTCGCAGGGCGACGTCCACAGCGGTGACGGCGAGCGACGTCACGACGACGCCGTCGACCACCTCGACCGGTGGAATTCGGCCCGCGGAGCCGACACGCTGGATGCGGTGCTTCGTCTGCCCACGGTCGCGAGCTGGATCGGTCACGACCACCCGGTCGCCGAATGAGCCGATCCAGGGAAGGCGGTGCTGCGCAACGGCCGACACGTGCGACACGATCAGCGCTGCGCGACCCGAGGCCACGACGGCCCGGATGAGCGACACGTGTCGCTCGTGCGCCGAGGCAGCCTTCCATTCGCTCGCGTCCGCGTAGGCGCCGCGACGGACACGCACGAGTTCGCCGCGTTCAGCAGCCCGACGTATCGCGACACCGTCGGCTGCATCGACTCCCGCCGCGGTCGACACCAGTTCGATTCCCATCATCCGACGGTCGCATGATCCGGGTGGCGTGCGGGCACGGGGCGGCGCTCGGTGGAGAAACTCCATCGTCCGCCGTCCGTTGAGGCATCCCGTGCTGGATTGCACCCTCTCACGGACATTGCGCCCCGTCGGGACGGGGCGCAATGTTCGTGAGAGGGCGCAACCTCGCGGCGGGCCAGCGGCGGACGGCGCGGCTGGCCCGCCGCTACGAGACCCGGGGGCGGATCGCGTCGGCGAGGGCGTCGACGAGCGACTGGGCCTCGGCGGGGGTCGACGCCACCGTGTCGATGTAGACCTTCACCTTGGGCTCGGTGCCGCTCGGGCGGACGATGACACGCGCGTCGCCCTCGAGGTCGTAGCGCAGGATGTCCGACGGCGGGAAGCCGTCCACGCCCGACGCGTAGTCCGTCGTCGACAGGACCGTCAGCGGACCGAGCGTGGCAGGCGGGGAGGTCCGCAGCGCCGCCATGATGTGGCCGATGCGGGCGAGGTCGTCCACGCGGGTCGCGACCTGCCCGGACGCGAACGCGCCGAACTCCGCGGCGAACGCCTCCAGCTGCCCGGCGATGGACGAGCCGGCCGCAGCGAGCGACGTCGCGAGGTCCAGCAGGACGAGGGCTGCGGAGATGCCGTCCTTGTCACGGACGACCTCGGGGTCGACCAGGTAGCCGAGCGCCTCCTCGTACCCGAAGAGCAGATCGGGCACGCGGGAGACCCACTTGAAGCCGGTGAGGGTGTCGCGGTACCCGAGCCCGTACCGTGCGGCGACGCGGGACAGCGCCGGGGACGACACGATCGAGGCGGCGAGCACGCCCGACGCACCGGCGTCGACGGCGCGGGACGCCGCACGCCAGCCGAGCAGCCACCCGACCTCGTTGCCGGACAGTCGGCGGAACGAACCGGAACCGTCCGGGATCGCCAGCGCGAGTCGGTCGGCGTCCGGGTCGTTCGCGATGACCAGGTCGGCGCCGACCTCCGTGCCCCTGGCCGTGGCGAGGTCCATCGCGCCGGGTTCCTCCGGGTTCGGGAACGACACCGTCGGGAACGCACCGTCCGGCTCGATCTGCTCCGGGACGACCGCAGGCTCGGCGAACCCGGCCGCGGCGAACACGGCCCGCGCGGTCTCCCACCCGACGCCGTGCATGGCCGTGTAGACGACCGAGGGCTGCGCATCGACCGGCAGCGCCGGGGCGGGCACGATCGCGGCCGTGGCGGCCACGTAGGCGTCGACGAGCTCCGAACCGGCGACGGTGTAGTCCGTCGACCGGTCGAGCCCGCTGACGGGGCCGACCGACGCGATGGCGTCAGCGATCGCCCCGTCGACGGGCGGGACGATCTGGGAGCCGTCGTCGTCCCCGCCGAGGTACACCTTGTAGCCGTTGTCCCGTGGCGGGTTGTGGCTCGCGGTCACCATCACCCCCGCGCCGACGCCGAGGTGCCGGACGGCGAACGCCAGCACGGGAGTCGGGAGCGCCGACGGCAGCAGCGTGACGTCGAGGCCGAGGCCCCGCATGACCTCTGCCGAATCACGGGCGAACACGTCCGAGTTGACGCGTCCGTCGTAGCCGATCACCACACTGCGGTCGCGCCCGGTGTCGATGAGGAAGCGGGCGAGCCCGGCGGCCGCTCGGGAGACCACCACGCGGTTCATCCGCAACGGCCCCCAACCGAGCTCGGCTCGGAGACCAGCGGTGCCGAACTGCAGGCGCCCGGCGAACCGCTCGTCGAGCGTCGCGAGCGCGGTCGGATCGCCGGAGGTCGCCGAGGTCAGCACCTCGGACAGCTCGTCCCGCGTCGTGTCGTCCGGGTCCTGCGCGAGCCAGGCCCGCGCGACGTCGAGGACCGACACGTCCTCGCCGAGGTCCCCGTCCCCGATCGCCCCGTCGGACGCCCCCGTGTACGGGCTCACAGCGCCGCCACCACCCGCGCGAGCAGGTCGGCGATCACCGGCTCCGCCGACTTGCCGGCCTCGAGCACCTCGGCGTGCGAGAGCGGCGTCTTCTGGATGCCGGCAGCCAGGTTCGTGATGAGCGAGAACCCGAGGATCTCCATCCCCGCCTGTCGCGCCGCGATCGCCTCGAGCGCCGTGGACATGCCGACGATGTGCCCGCCGATCGTCTTGGCCATCTGGACCTCGGCCGGCGTCTCGTAGTGCGGCCCGCGGAACTGCGTGTACACGCCCTCGTCGAGCGACGGGTCGATCGACCGGGCGACGGCACGCAGCCGCGCCGAGTACAGGTCGGTCAGGTCGACGAACGTCGCGCCCTCGAGCGGGCTGTCGGCGGTCAGGTTGATGTGGTCGCTGATGAGCACCGGGGTGCCGGGCGTCCAGTGCTCCTTGATGCCACCGGCACCGTTCGTGAGCACCATGGTGGCCGCACCGGTCGCCGCCGCGGTCCGGACGCTGTGCACGACACGACGGACCCCGTGCCCCTCGTAGTAGTGCGTCCGCGCACCGATGACGAGCGCGTGCCGTCCGTCAGCCAGCCGGATGGACCGGACGGTGCCGGAGTGTCCGGGGACCGCGGACGCGCTGAAGCCGGGGACGTCGGCGGCGTCGATCGACGACACCGTCTCGCCGATGAGGTCGGCGGCCTTGCCCCATCCGGACCCGAGGGTCAGGGCGATGTCGTGACGCTCGATGCCCGACCGCTCCGCGATGACGGCTGCGGCGTCGCGTGCGACGTCGAACGGGTCGACGGAGGGGTCGTTGAGCGGGTTCGTACTTGCCATGTGGCAATGCTACGGGGCGGGCACCCGACCCAGGGACCGCCCGCCGACCCCAACCCAGAGACCGCCCGCCGACTCCTACGGGGCGGTCGGATCCCCCAGGGACTTCTCGACCGCCGCGGTGATCTCGGTCTGGTCGAAGTGGTTCCGGATGACGATGACCTCGGCGTAGGTGCTGCCGATCGCCTCGACGAACTCCTGCGAGGTGAGGATCACGTTCGCGTCCTCGGAGACTTCTCGCACGGATGCCACGTCGGCCGCCACCACCTCGGCGGAGAGCCCGAGCGCCGCGAGGGCCTTCTCGGCGTTCACCTTGAGGATGCCGCTCGACCCGATGCCTGCGCCGCAGATGGTCACGATCTTCACGCGGACACCCCCATGATCGTCCTGACCTCGGCAGCGGAGGACGCCGCCGCGAGCCGCGACGTCACCGACGCGTCGTTGAACAGGTTCGCGATCTCGCCGATCGACTCCAGGTGCGTGCCGACCTCGGCGACGGCGAGCCCGAGCACGACCGACACGGGGTCGTTGTGCGGGTGGCCGAACGCGACCGGCGATGCCAGGGTCACCACGGACAGTCCGTCCCGCAGCACCGCGGACCCCGGCCGGGCGTGCGCGAACGCCAGCCCTGGTGAGATCACGATGTACGGCCCGTGCTCGTCCACCATGGCGATCATGGCGTCCGTGTAGGCGTCCGTCGCCGCACCCGACGACACGAGCGCACCACCGGCGAGCCGGAGCGCGTCACGCCACGACGGCGCGGACGCGCCGAGCACGACGGCGTCGTCGGAGAGCGGCGGGAGACCCATGCGATCAGGCCTCCGCGTACCCGGTCGTGATGATCGAGATGATCTCCTCGCGGTCTTCGAGCGGCAGGAACGAACCGAGCGCCGCGTTGATCTGGAACGCGGCCAGGTCGTCGAGGTCGTAGCCGAAGGTGCCGGCCAGGAGCGCGAGCTCCTTGCTGAGCGAGGTGTTGCTCATCAGGCGGTTGTCGGTGTTCACCGTGACCCGGAAGCCGAGCTGGTACAGCACGTCGAACGGGTGGTCGGCGAGGTCGTCGCCCCACGCCGCGATCGCACCGGTCTGGAGGTTCGACTGCGGCGAGAGCTCGAGCGGGATCTCCCGGTCGCGGACCCACGAGGCGACCTCGCCGAGGGAGGCGAGCGTCGAACCGTCACCGGCGTCCGAGAGCTGGATGTCCTCGAACAGGCGGACGCCGTGCCCGAGCCGCAGGGCCCGGCCGTCGACGAGCGCCGAACGGATCGAGGCGATGCCGTCCGCCTCTCCGGCGTGCACGGTGACCGGGAAGAGCTCGGAAGCGAGGTGGTCGAACGCCGCGCGGTGGTTCGACGGGGGGAACCCGGCTTCGGCCCCGGCGATGTCGAACCCGACCACGCCGTGGTCACGGTGGCGGACGGCGAGCTCGGCGATCTCGAGCGCACGGTCCGCGTGGCGCATGGCCGTCACGAGCTGCCCGACGCGGATCGCGCCGTCCGCTGTGACGACCGCTTCCTCGATGCCGGCCTGCACGGCTTCCACCGTCTGGTCGAGCGTCAGGCCGCCCTGCAGGTGCTGCTCGGGCGCCCAACGGATCTCGCCGTAGACGACGCCGTCGGCGACGAGGTCCTCCACGAACTCGCGGGCGACGCGGGTCAGGCCGTGCGCGGTCTGCATCACGCTGGTGGTGACGTCGAAGGTCTTGAGGTACTCGACGAGCGAACCGGAGTTCGACTGGTCGGCGAACCACTGGCCGAGTTCTGCCGGGTCGGTGGTCGGCAGCTCGATGCCGCCGTCCGAGGCGAGCTCGACGATCGTCTCGGGGCGGAGTCCGCCGTCGAGGTGGTCGTGCAGCGAGACCTTCGGCAGGTCGTTGATCACGGCACCCGCGTCGGGCAGTCGGTACGTGGGGGCGTCGTGGGCGCTCATGACGACCAGGCTATCGGTGGTCGCGTCCGCCCCGCCCGTGACGTCCCACAGGTTTGTGGAGAACTGACTGGAGGCTCGCTACATGTGAGCCGACCGGCTCACGCCGCGGAACCGAGCAGGTCAGGTCAGACGCTCACGGACGATCGGTCCACGCTCCGGAGCGGACGTCCCGATCGACCATGCCCCCTCGAGCACCTCGAGCGCGCGCGGGATCCGGGACTCCTCGTCCGTGTGCAGCGTCCAGAGCGGCTGCCCCTCGACGACCGCGTCGCCGGGCTTCACGTGCAGCTCGATGCCGGCACCCGCCTGGACCGGGTCCTGCGCACGGGCTCGGCCAGCGCCGAGACGCCAGGCGGAGACGCCGAACGGCAGGGCCTCCTGCGTCACGAGCACGCCGGAGGACGGCGCGGTGACGACGTGCTGCTCGCGGGCCACCGGGAGCGCGGCGGACGGGTCGCCGCCCTGCGCCGAGATCATCCGCCGCCACGTGTCCATCGCGCGGCCGTCGGCGAGCGCCGCGGCCGGGTCCGCGTCCGGCAGACCAGCGAGCCGGAGCATCTCGGAAGCCAGCGAGAGCGTCAGCGACACGACGTCCGCCGGTCCACCGCCCGCCAGCACCTCGATCGACTCCCGCACCTCGAGCGCGTTGCCGATCGTCAGGCCGAGCGGGACCTCCATGTCGGTCAGGAGCGCCGAGGTGGCGACCCCTGCGTCCTTCCCGAGGTCGACCATCGTCTGCGCGAGTTCCCTGGACGCCTCGTACGTCGGCATGAACGCCCCGGATCCGAACTTCACGTCCAGCACGAGCGCACCGGTACCCTCGGCGATCTTCTTCGACATGATGCTCGACGCGATGAGCGGGATGCACTCGACGGTGCCGGTGATGTCCCGGAGCGCGTAGAGCTTCTTGTCGGCGGGGGCGAGGCCCGACCCCGCCGCGCAGATGACCGCTCCGACGTCGGAGAGGATCGACATCATGCGGTCGTTCGACAGCGACGCCTGCCACCCCGGGATCGACTCGAGCTTGTCGAGCGTGCCCCCGGTGTGCCCGAGCCCACGGCCGGACAGCTGCGGCACCGCCACCCCGAACGACGCCACGAGCGGTGCGAGCGGCAGCGTGATCTTGTCGCCGACACCACCGGTGGAGTGCTTGTCCACGGTCGTCTTGCCGAGCGAGGAGAACGACATCCGCTCCCCCGACGCGATCATCGCGAGCGTCAGGTCCTTGATCTCCCGACGCTCCATGCCGTTCAGGAAGATCGCCATCGCGAGCGCCGCCATCTGCGGGTCCTCGACGTAGCCGCGCGTGTAGGCGTCGACGAGCCAGTCGATCTCGGGGGTGCTCAATGCGGAACCCGAACGCTTCGTGCGGATGAGGTCGACGGTGTCGAAGGGCTCGACGGCCATGTCAGTGCTCCTGTTGGTACGTGACGAGGGTGCGCGGCCCGAAGGCGTCCGGGAGCACCTCGTCGATGGTGCGGATCCCGGAGACGGTCTCGAGCAGCATGCCCTCGGCCGAGTGCTCGAACAACAGCTGCCGGCACCGACCGCACGGCATGAGCGTCGCGCCGTCGCCGTCCACGCAGGTGAACGCGACGAGCTTGCCGCCGCCGGTCATGTGCAGCTGCGAGACGAGCGAGCACTCCGCACAGAGGGTCACCCCGTACGAGGCGTTCTCGACGTTGCAGCCGGACACGATCCGGCCGTCGTCGGTGAGCGCAGCGGCACCCACCGGGAACGACGAGTACGGCGCGTAGGCGTGCCGCATCGCGGCCGTGGCCGCGTCACGCAGTGACGCCCAGTCCAGATCGGACGGGAGGCTCCTGGCCGGGTCCGCAGCGGCGGTGTCGGTGACCGCCCGGTCACCTGATGCGTTCGTGTCGGTCATGTGCCGAGCCTCCCGGCTAGCTCTTGATGTACGGCTTGCCGGACGCGGCGGGACCGCGCGACTGCCCGACCAGGCCGGCCACCGCGAAGATCGTCACCACGTAGGGCAGCATGAGCAGGAACTCGCTCGGGACGGGCGAGTTGATCGACCCGAGGACGTTCTGCAGGTTCGACGCGAAGCCGAACAGCAGCGCCGCGAGCGTCGCGCGGATCGGGTCCCAGCGGCCGAAGATGACCGCGGCGAGGGCGATGTAGCCGGCCCCCGCGGTCATGTCCTTGGCGAACGGCCCGACGGAGCCGAGCGTGAAGTACGCGCCACCGAGCCCCGCGATGGCACCGGCGAGCGAGACGTTCCAGAACCGCGTGCTGAGCACGTTGATGCCGACGGTGTCCGCTGCCTGCGGGTGCTCGCCGACCGCGCGGAGCCGGAGGCCCCATCGCGTCTTGAACAGGGCGAACGTGACGACCGCGACCGCGATGTAGGCCAGGTACACGATGACGTTCTGCTCGAAGAACACCGGGCCGATGACCGGGATCTGGTGCAGGACCGGGATCGGCAGGACCGGGAACCGGATGCCGACGTTGAGCGTCTGCTCGGCCGGGGAGAGCACCTGCGAGTAGAGGAAGCCGGTCAGTCCGGAGATGAACGCGTTGATGACGACACCGACGATGACCTGGTCGACGAGGTACTTGATGCTGAACGTCGCGAGGACGAACGACACCAGGACACCGGCGACGAGCGCACCGACGAGACCGACCCACGCGGAACCGGTGAGCGAGCCGATCATCGCGGAGACGAACGCCCCGGCGAGGAACTGGCCCTCGATCGCGATGTTCACGACGCCCACGCGCTCCGAGATCACACCGCCGAGGGCACCGAAGACCAGCGGGACGCTCAGGCCGAGCGCCCCGACGAGCAGCCCGGGCAGCGGGATCGTCGCACCGGCCGCCGCCCAGGTGAGGAACCCGACGACGAACAGGACGGCGAAGACCGAGGTGACCCAGAGCGGGATCCTCCGGTACCCGTTCGCCTGGACGAACGCGTACACGGTCGCCAGGGCGAGCAGGACGGTGACGGTGATGCCGGTCCCCGTGGCGGGGAGCTGCACGTCCGGCAGCTGGACGAAGTCGCCGGCGTTCGCGAGGCGGAACGTCGCAGAACCGTCACGGCCGAGCAGGACGAAGAACACCAACGCGACGACCGTGAAGACGGCGAAGGCGACCGGCGCCTTCCAGCTGCGGGTGGACTCGACGGCGCGGTCGGCCAGCGTCTCCGCTCCGGAGGGCATGGAGGGGCTGATGGTGCTCACGCGGCGACTGCCTTCCGCTGGGACTTCTTGGAGACCTTGCGGCGGGCGCCCGGCTGCGGGATCCGGAAGATCGCGCGGACGAGCGGCGGTGCCGCGATGAACAGGACGATGAGGGCCTGGATGACGCCGACGATGTCGATCGGGATGCCGTTGGCGGCCTGCATCGCGTAGCCACCGTTCTTCAGGACACCGAACAGGATCGCCGCCCAGAACGTGCCCCACGGCTTCGAGCGGCCGAGGAGCGCCACGGTGATGGCGTCGAAGCCGATGCCCGCGTCGATGTTCGACGTGAAGCCACTCGTCACGGCGCCCTGCACCTGGTACGCCCCGGCGATGCCGACGAGGGCTCCGGAGATGACGAGCACCCAGATGGTCAGCGACGGGACGCTCATGCCGGCGACGCGCGCCGCACGCGGGTTCTCACCGATCGTGCGGAACCGGAAGCCGAGCGACGACTTGTTGACGAGCCACCACACGACGACGACGGCGATGATCGCGACGATGAACCCGAGGTCGACGCCGTAGCGCGGGCCGAACAGCGCCGGCAGCACCGCGGAGTCCTTCATCGGGGGCGAGATCGGGTTCGGGCTCCCCGGTGCCTGCAGCAGCCCTGGTGTGCGGAGCAGGTAGCTGACCAGGTACAGCGCGACGTAGTTGAGCATGATCGTCAGGACGACCTCGTTCGCACCGGTCCGCGCCTTCAGCACACCGACGATGCCGCCCCACACCGCGCCGCCGACGATGCCGGCGACGATCGTCAGGGGGATGTGGATGATCGCGGGCATGTCGAACGCAAATCCGACCCACCCGGCGGCCGCAGCGCCCATCAGGATCTGCCCCTGGCCACCGATGTTGAAGAGGCCGGCACGGAACGACAGCGCGATGCCGAGACCCGCGGCGATGAGCGGGACGGCGTAGTCGATCGAGCGGGTGATCGGGGCGATCGCCTGCGCGAACGAGCTCGCGCCGAAGTTGACGACCGAGCCCTGGAACAGCGAGGCGTACGAGCCGCCGACGGCGGTCCAGATCGCCCGGAAGGTGTCGGCGGGACGGGCGAAGAAGTACCCGGCGGCCTGCTGCACGGCGGGGTCGGTGACCGCGATGAGGATGCCGCACGCCACGAGCGCGAGCACGATCGCGAGGACCGTGACGAGGACGGAGCCGTTCAGGATGCTCTGCAGCGCGGTGTTCCAGCGGTCGCCGCCCGAGTCACCGGCGCGACGCTCGGTGTCGTCGGCGGAGTCGGTCATCAGGTGCGGCGTGCCCTCGACGTCCTGGATGCGGTCGTCGGTCTGCGGGGTCTCGTCTGGCGTGGGGGTGCTCACGCTGCCAGCTCCGTTCCTTCGGGGAGCTCCCCGGCCATCATGAGGCCGAGGACGTCACGCGGGGTGTCCGCGGGGACGATGCCGATGATCGCGCCGCGGTACATGACGGCGATGCGGTCGGCGAGCGCCACGACCTCGTCGAGCTCCGTGGAGACGACGATGACCGGGACACCGGTGTCGCGGGTGGCGACGATGCGCTTGTGCACGAACTCGATCGACCCGACGTCGATGCCGCGCGTGGGCTGCGCGGCCACGAAGAGCCGCAGTTCGCGGCTGAGTTCGCGTGCCAGCACGATCTTCTGCTGGTTGCCGCCGGACAGCCGACCGGCGGCGGTGGTGCGCGAGGGCGTGCGGATGTCGAACTCGGCGATCTTCTCGTCGGCGAACGCGTCGCGCTCGGCCGACCGGATGGTGCCGGCGCGGACGAACTCGGCGTGGTCGGCGCGGTCGAGCATCAGGTTCTCGGCGATCGTGAACTCGCCGACGAGCCCGTCCTCCTTCCGGTCCTCGGGGACGAACCCGACGCCGGCGTCGAGGATCTGCTTGACGCTGCGGCCGCTGATCTCGCGGCCGTCGAGGGTGATCCGGCCGGAGCGCATGTGCTCGAGGCCGATGATCGCCTCGGTGAGCTCGGTCTGGCCGTTGCCCTGCACGCCGGCGATCGCGAGGACCTCGCCGCGACGCACGGTGAACGAGACGTCGTCGACGAGCACGATGCCGGACGGGTCGGTGACGGTGACGTGCTCGACGACGAGGGCGTCCTCGCCGCCGGTCGCGGGCTCCTTCTCGACGACGAGCGACACTGCTCGGCCGACCATGAGCGCTGCGAGCTCGTTGTTCGTCGCGGTGGGCGATGCCTCGCCCACGACCTTGCCGAGCCGGATCACGGTGATGCGGTCCGCCACCTCCCGCACCTCACGGAGCTTGTGGGTGATGAAGACGATCGCGGTGCCGGCTTCACGGAGCTGGCGCATGATGCCCATCAGCTCGTCGGTCTCCTGCGGCGTGAGGACGGCCGTCGGCTCGTCGAACACCAGCACGGACGCGTCGCGGGAGAGCGCCTTGATGATCTCGACGCGCTGTTGCACGCCGACGGGCAGGTCCTCGACCTTCGCGTCCGGGTCGACGTCGAAGCCGAACCGCTCGGAGATCTCGCGGACGCGCTTCCGGGCGCCGGCGAGGTCGAGACGGCCACCGAAGGACGTCTCCTCTTGTCCGAGCATGACGTTCTCGGCCACGGTGAAGACCGGGACGAGCATGAAGTGCTGGTGGACCATGCCGATGCCGGCACGCATGGCGTCGCCGGGGCCGTCGAAGTCCTGGACGACGTCGTCCAGGAGGATCTCGCCTTCTTCGGCCTGGTACATGCCGTAGAGCACGTTCATCAGGGTGGACTTGCCGGCACCGTTCTCGCCGAGGAGGCAGTGCACCTCGCCCGGTTCGACGGTGAGGGAGATGTGGTCGTTCGCGACCAGGGGGCCGAACCGCTTGGTGATGCCGCGGAGCTCGAGCTTCATGTCGGATGTACGTTTCTGTCGCTGCGGAGCGCACGGGAATGCGGGCGGAGGACTGCTCCCCCGCCCGCATCACATCGTGCTACTTGACGGTCGCCTTCGTCTCGACCTTGATCGAGCCGTCGATGATGCCGGACTTGATGGTGTCCAGCTCCTTCTGCAGACCCGAGTCGACCTTCGACTCGTAGTCGTGGAACGGCGCGATGCCCACGCCGTCGTTCTTCAGCGTGCCGACGTACGGGGTCTTCGAGAAGTCGCCCTTGGCGGCCTGCTCGACGACGTCCTTGGTCGCCGGGCGCATGCCCTTCTCGACCGAGGTCAGCGCGATGTCCTTGTAGCGGGGGTCGGCCTCGTAGAGGTCGCTGTCCGCACCGATCAGCACGGAACCGTTGTCCGCGTCCTTGATCGCCTCTGCCGCCGACTGGTAGATCGGGCCACCGACGGGCAGGATCACGTCGGCGTTCTGGTCGAGCAGCGTCTGCGCGACCGACTTGGCCTGCGTGCCGGCCTCGAAGCCACCGGTGAAGGAGCCCTTCTGGCTGTCGACGTCCCAGCCGACGACCTTGACGTCCTTCTTCTTCTGCTCGTTGTAGTACTTCACGCCGTCCGCGAAGCCGTCCATGAAGATCGTGACGGTCGGGATCTGCATGCCGCCGAAGGTGCCGACGACGCCGCTCTTCGAGTACGACGCGGCCGCGTAGCCGGCGAGGAACGCCGCCTGGGAGGTGTCGAACGTGATCGGCTTGACGTTCTTGGCGTCGATCGAGTTGTCGTCGATGATCGCGAAGTCCGTGTCGGGGTTCGCCGCCGCCTGCTTCTTCGTGGCGTCGGCGAGGTTGAAGCCGACCGTCACGATGAGCTTGCAGTTCTGGTTGATGAGCTGCTCGATGTTGGAGTCGTAGACCGTGGAGTCCTTCGACTCGGCCTTGTTGTACTTCGCACCGAGTTCCTTCGCGGCGTCCTGCAGGCCCTCGTAGCCGAGCTGGTTGAAGGACTTGTCGTCGAAGCCGCCGGAGTCCGAGACCATGCACGGGCGGAAGTCGGTGGACTTCGCCGACGAGGAGTCGGACGGAGCGGCGGAGCAGCCGGCCAGGACGGCGACGGTGCCGAGGAGCGCGAGGCCGCTGAGTGCGATCTGACGGGTACGAGATGACACGGGATGTTCCTCCGGGAGCAAGGGCCCGGGTCACTGCGCACCGGGCGATCGTGGCGACAGTACACGACCGCCTGGCCGGTACAGAGCCCCTTCCGGCTGCCCGGATGATCGGTTACGGGATCGCGACCGCGCCGTAACAGGCCCGTAACGCGGCGCAACGCCGGCGCCCCCAGTTCGGGGGATTTCGTGGTGGAGCGCTACAGGACGTCGTCCCGGCCGCTGATCTTCAGTGCATCCACCACACCCTTGACCCGCTGGGCGTTCGCGCTCGTCGTGACGAGGAGCGCATCGGGGGTGTCCACGACGACGATGTCCTCGACGCCGATGAGCGAGATCAGCCGCTGGCTGTGCGCGACGACGATCCCGCTCGACGAGTCGGCCAGGATGCGGGCGTTGTCGCCGAGCACCGCGAGGTTGTTCGTCCGTCCACCGGACTGCAGCTTCGCGAGGGACGCGAAGTCGCCGACGTCGTCCCAGTCGAAGTCGCCGGGGACCACGGCGAGCCGACCGGCGGCGGCGGCCGGCTCGGCGACGGAGTAGTCGATCGCGATCTTCTTCAGGCCCGGCCAGATCGCGTCGACGACGGCGCCTCGGGACGAGGTGTCCCACGCGGCGGCGAGTTCCTCGATGCCGGCGAGCAGGTCGGGCTCGTTCCGACCGATCTCGGCCAGGAGCACGTCGGCGCGGGCGATGAACATGCCGGCGTTCCAGAGGTAGCTGCCGTCGGCGAGGTACCCCGTCGCGGTGTCGAGGTCGGGCTTCTCGACGAAATCCAGCACGGCGTGCGCACGCGGTGCGGTGTCGATGCCGAGCGAGTCGCCCGCGTGGATGTACCCGAACCCGATCGCCGGCTCGGACGGCGTGATGCCGATGGTCGTCACGTAGCCGGCGCGGGCCGCGAGCACCGCTTCGCGCACCGACCGTCGGAACCCGCGGGCGTCGCCGATGACGTGGTCGGCGGCGAACGACCCGATGACCACGTCGGGCTCGCGCCGGCGGAGGATCGCTGCGGCCAGACCGATGGCGGCCGTCGAGTCCTTCGGCTCGCTCTCGAGCACGACGTTGTGGTCGTGGATGCCCGGCAGCTGCGACTCGACCGCGACCCGGTGGGCACGTCCGGTCACGACCATGATCCGCTGGTCCCCGGACAGCGGCGCGAGGCGGTCCCACGTCTGCCGGAGGAGCGAGGTGCCCGAGCCGGTCAGGTCGTGGAGGAACTTCGGGGCGTCGGCGCGCGACAGCGGCCAGAGGCGCGAACCGATCCCACCGGCGGGGATGATCGCGTAGAAGTCGTCGAGAGGGTCAGCCACCCGCTCACCGTACCGTCCGGTCGCCGCCGTTCCTGGGTACCGACCGCTCGGATGTGCGGGAAGCCGCACGACCTGTTCACCCCGGCCGAACGCGCCGTTCACCGTGCGGCCCCCGTCCGCGTCACGTGCGCCGCGGAGCATGGCGAGTGCCATGAACGCACGCAGCGTGGAGCGCGGCCAGGTCCAGCGGACCGTCGCCGTCGTGACCGAGAGCTTCCTGCCCACCCTCAACGGCGTGACCACCAGCGTCCTGGCGGTCCTCGACCACCTGGAGCGCCGTGGCCACCGCGCGGTCGTCATCGCGCCGGACGCCCCTGGTCTCGCAGCCTGGCGATCCCGCACCGAGCTCGAGCGGTACCGCGGGTTCGACGTGCACCGTGTACCGGCGGTCGCCTACCGCCAGTTCCCGGTCGCCCTCCCCCACCCGGTCCTCGACACGATCCTCGCCGCCTCCGGCGCCGACGTACTGCACGCAGCCAGTCCGCTCCTGCTGGGTGGGCGCGCGATCACGGCGGCCGGGAGGCTCGGCATCCCGTCCGTCGCCGTGTTCCAGACCGACGTGGCCGGGTTCGCCCGCCGCAACGGCCTGGCAGCGGCCGCCCCGTTGGCGAGACGGGTGCTCGCCAGGATCCACCAGGGCGCGTCGCTGACGCTCGCGCCGTCGTCCGCGACCGCGGCCATGCTGGCCGCGGACGGCGTCCCGCGCGTCACGCGATGGGGTCGCGGCGTGGACACCGACCTGTTCCACCCGTCGCGACGGCAGTCCGCGCACGTCCGCGCGTTCCGGAGGCGACTCGCTCCGCGCGGCGAGACCGTCGTGGGGTACGTGGGTCGGCTCGCACCGGAGAAGGAGGTCGAACGACTCGCCGAACTCGGCGGTATCCCGGGCATCAGGATCGTGGTCGCGGGAGGGGGGCCCTCCAGGCAGGTACTCGAGCGACGGCTCCGCCACCTGGACGTGACCTTCACCGGTCCGCTGCGCGGCGACGCCCTCGCGGATGCCTACGCGGCACTCGACGTGTTCGTGCACACCGGACCGGCGGAGACCTTCGGACAGACACTGCAGGAGGCGCACGCCACCGGCCTGCCGGTGGTGGCGCCGGCATCCGGTGGGCCGCTCGACCTCGTCGCGCCGGGGCTCGACGGCGAGCTCTACGACCCGGAGGTGCCGCAGGCGCTCCGGCAGGCGGTCGTCGGGTTGCACCTCGACCGGGACCGCGCCGCGCGCATGGGGTCGGCCGGGCGGCTGCGGGTGGAGGGCACCACGTGGGAGGCGGTCGGCGACCAGCTGCTGGCGCACCACGACACGGCGAGGAACATCGGCGCGCCGCCCGCCGCCGCACGGGGTGTCCGTGCCGAGTGGAACGAGAAGGTCAGCTCCCGGTCATAGGATGGTCGTGTTCCACACGAACACGACGGCAACGGTGCGCCGATCGGCGCCCCGGTCTCAACGGAGGGCGAGCTCATGGCCGAGCAGACCGCAGGGAGTACGGCGACAGCCGTGCCACAGGTGACCATCGAGGCGCCCCGCGCGTCTCGGACCCCCAAGGGGACGCTGTACCGCGGTAGCACCGGGATGTGGTCGTGGGTCCTGCACCGCATCACCGGCGTCGCGATCTACTTCTTCCTGCTCGTGCACATCCTCGACACCGCGCTCGTGCGCCTGTCGCCAGAGGCATACAACGCGGTCATCGGCACGTACAAGACCCCGATCATGAACCTCGGCGAGATCGCCCTCGTGATGGCGATCGTCTTCCACGCGTTCAACGGGCTGCGCATCATCCTGGTCGACTTCTGGTCCAAGGGGCCGAAGTACCAGCGGGCCATGTTCTGGATCGTCATCGTCCTGTGGGCGATCGCGATCGCGGGCTTCCTGCCGCGCCAGCTCATGAACCTCGTCGCCGACTTCCACTGACCAGGGGGCACCACATGACCACCGACACCATCGCACCCCCTCGCAGCTCCGAGGCCGCCCGCCGCTCCACCAACTGGGAGAAGTGGGGCTGGATCTACATGCGCGGATCCGGCGTCCTGCTCGTCGTCCTGATCTTCGGCCACCTGTTCGTGAACATGGTCGCGGGCGAAGGGGTCAAGCAGATCGACTTCGCCTTCGTCGCCGGCAAGTGGGCCAACCCGTTCTGGCAGGTGTGGGACACCCTCATGCTCTGGCTCGCGCTGATCCACGGCTCGAACGGCATGCGCACGATCGTCAACGACTACGTGTCGAAGCCCGGCATCCGCAAGACGCTGCTCGTCGCCATCCTGGTCGCGTGCGTCCTGCTCATCGTCCTCGGCACGCTGGTCTGCTGGACCTTCGACCCGTGCCCCGCCGGCGCTGCCGCCGCCGACCTGCCGTCGTTCTGCCCGGCGCAGTAGACGGTCCGGTAGCCGCGGCACACCACTTCTTCCTTCTGCACCCCTGACTCGAGAGATTTACGTGACCGACATCACCGTCCATCACCACCAGTTCGACATCGTCATCATCGGCGCGGGCGGCGCGGGCATGCGTGCCGCGATCGAGGCCGGCCCGAAGGCGAACACCGCGGTCATCTCGAAGCTGTACCCGACTCGCTCGCACACCGGTGCGGCGCAGGGCGGCATGGCGGCCGCGCTCGCGAACGTCGAAGAGGACTCGTGGGAGTGGCACACGTTCGACACGATCAAGGGCGGCGACTACCTGGTCGACCAGGACGCCGCCGAGATCCTGGCGAAGGAAGCCATCGACGCGGTCATCGACCTCGAGAACATGGGCCTGCCGTTCAACCGCACGCCAGAGGGCAAGATCGACCAGCGTCGATTCGGCGGCCACACCCGCGACCACGGCAAGTCCCCCGTCCGACGGGCCTGCTACGCCGCGGACCGCACCGGCCACATGATCCTGCAGACGCTGTTCCAGAACTGCGTGAAGCTCGGCGTGAACTTCTTCAACGAGTTCTACGCGCTCGACCTCATCATGGTGGACGTCGTCGGCGAGGACGGCGTCACCCGCAAGCAGCCCGCCGGCGTCGTGGCGTTCGAGCTCGCGACCGGCGAGCTGCACGTCTTCCATGCCAAGGCGATGATCTTCGCCACCGGCGGCTTCGGCAAGATGTACAAGACGACCTCCAACGCGCACACCCTCACCGGTGACGGCGTCGGCATCGTGTGGCGGACGGGCCTGCCGCTCGAGGACATGGAGTTCTTCCAGTTCCACCCGACCGGGCTCGCCGGACTCGGCATCCTGCTGACCGAGGGCGCTCGCGGCGAGGGCGCGATCCTCCGCAACGCCTCTGGTGAGCGCTTCATGGAGCGCTACGCCCCCACCATCAAGGACCTCGCCCCACGCGACATCGTGGCCAGGTGCATGGTGCAGGAAGTGGCGGAGGGCCGGGGCGCCGGCCCGAACAAGGACTACGTGTTGCTCGACTGCACGCACCTCGGTGCCGAGGTCCTCGAGACCAAGCTCCCGGACATCACCGAGTTCGCCCGCACCTACCTCGGCGTCGACCCCGTGACCGAGCCGGTGCCCGTGATGCCGACCGCGCACTACGCGATGGGCGGCATCCCGACGAACACCAACGCCGAGGTCCTGTCCGACAACGACCACGTCGTGCCGGGCATGTACGCCGCCGGCGAGTGCGCCTGCGTCTCCGTGCACGGGTCGAACCGTCTCGGCACCAACTCGCTCCTCGACATCAACGTCTTCGGCAAGCGGTCCGGCAACAACGCCGCCGAGTGGGTCAAGACGGCGGAGTTCCTGCCCCTGCCCGAGGACCCGGCCGCGAACGTCCGCGGCATGCTCGAACAGCTCCGCGCCTCCACCGGCACCGAACGCGTCGCCGCGCTCCGCAAGGAGCTGCAGGAGGAGATGGACAAGAACGCGCAGGTGTTCCGCACCGACGAGTCGCTCGCACGCGTCACCGAGACCATCCACACGCTGCGCAACCGGTACATGAACGTCGCCGTGCAGGACAAGGGCAAGCGGTTCAACACGGACCTGCTCGAGGCCGTCGAACTCGGGTTCCTGCTCGACCTCGCCGAGGTCGTCGTCTACTCGGCACGCAACCGCAAGGAGTCCCGCGGCGGCCACATGCGCGACGACTACCCGAAGCGCGACGACGAGAACTACATGAAGCACACCATGGCGTACCTGACGGGCGACCCGCACTCGTCACTCGCCGACGACCACATCACGCTCGACTGGAAGCCCGTCGTCGTGACGCGGTACGAGCCGATGGAGAGGAAGTACTGATGACCGACACCCTGGTCTCCGACGCCCCCCGCACCGACGCGGCGACAGCACCTCCCGGGTCGTTCCCCGTCACGATCATCGTCCGGCGCTTCGACCCGGACGTCGACGACGAGCCGCGGTGGCAGGACTTCGACGTCATGATGCTGCCGACCGACCGCATCCTCGACGCGCTGCACCAGATCAAGTGGGAGCAGGACGGGTCGCTGACCTTCCGCCGCTCCTGCGCGCACGGCGTGTGCGGCTCCGACGCGATGCGCATCAACGGGCGCAACCGTCTGGCGTGCAAGACCCTCATCAAGGACCTCGACGTGTCGAAGCCGATCTACGTCGAGGCGATCAAGGGCCTGCCGCTCGAGAAGGACCTCGTCGTCGACATGGAGCCGTTCTTCAAGTCCTTCCGAGAGGTCCAGCCGTTCCTGCAGGCGAACTCCACGCCGGAGAAGGGCAAGGAGCGCGTGCAGTCCGTCGCCGACCGCGCCCGCTTCGACGACACCACGAAGTGCATCCTCTGCGCAGCGTGCACGTCGTCCTGCCCGGTGTTCTGGACCGACGGCCAGTACTTCGGTCCCGCCGCGATCGTCAACGCGCACCGCTTCATCTTCGACTCGCGCGACGACGCGGCCGACGTGCGCCTCGACATCCTCAACGACAAGGAAGGCGTGTGGCGCTGCCGCACGACCTTCAACTGCACCGACGCCTGCCCCCGCGGCATCCAGGTCACCAAGGCGATCTCGGAGGTCAAGCAGGCGGTCATGCGTGGTCGGGCGTAGGTCCGTCGCGGCACCAGGATCGGCAGAGGTCAGACCACTAGGCTCCCGCTCATGACGTTCGCGGACACCCGCCCCATCCTCGACCAGCTCGGCTACACGATCCGCTACGTGCAGCTCCCCGGAGAGACACTGCACGAGCCTCCCGTCGAGGGTGCGCTGCGCCTCGTGCCGGCCGACGGCGCGGACACCTTCTCGCTCGAGGTCGTCGACTACGGCACCGCGCGTCGTCTGGCGACAGCTCGTGGCGAGTCGGACGCGGTCGAGATGCTCCGCCGGTTCCTGAACCGTCCCTTCCCCGCGCCGCGCGACATCCAGCGGCACGAGCTCGACGGGCTCCGCGACCGCGCAGCGTCGACGTACCCGCAGCTCGCGCAGCAGGTGTCACAGGCGGGCCCCGACGGCCTCACCATCCAGATCCCGGCCGGTGTCCCGGTCGACCGCATCGGCGGTCCGGACGGGTACCTGCTGCACCCGCTCGACACCCCGATGCCGTCGCGGTCACTCCCCCCGCACGTCGCCGCGGCACCCGAGGTGCACCGCTACGTCGTCGACCGTCCGTTCCTGGTGTCGGTCCGGTTCGTGCAGCCGTGGTTCGAGCAGCCGGGTGGCGCGCTCCGCTTCCAGATCGCCGACCCGACCACGACCATCCGCGACCTCGTCGTCGACGGGTCCCTGGTCCGCGTCCGGGCGGTCTGACTCCTCCCCACGACGAAGCAGGGCCCCGGCGTGTGCGGGGGCCCTGCTTCGTGGTCTGATCGGTCAGCCGCGACCGGGCTGGTCGAACCGCTGCCCCTCGGGCTTCGACGGCAGGATCGCCAGGATGATGAGGATGATCCCGCCGACGAACGGGATGAACCCGAGGAACCAGAACGGCCCGGCGAGGTTCGCGTCGTGCAGGCGGCGCCAGAACAGGGCGATCGACGGGACGATGATCGCGAGCGACCAGATGCCGATGACGATCGCCATGATGATGAAGAGCGCCGAGGGATCGGTGATCATGGTCTGGTAGCTGGCCGACGTCGACGTCGTGGACGTCATCGTCGATCGCCCGGAGGTGGCGACGCCGATGCCGTAGAGGATGCCGAGCACGATGCCGATGATGGTGTTCGCGAGGTACCACCACCAGAACTCGCTGCGGCTCGCACGACCGTCGAACCGGGCGTACTTCTTGAAGAACCGGCGGACGGCTCCCCCGAAGGAGATCCCGTACCACGGTGCCCACAGTGGCGGCTCGCCATCAGGCCCCGTCGGTGCGGGCGCACCGTACTGCGGCGTGTGGCCGGCGGGCTGCTGCCCGTACGGATTGTCGGACGAGTACTGATCGGTCATGGTGGACCCCCTGGGTGTCGGCTGATACTCCTGTCAGAGTCAATCAGAACGGCACCCGTCCGTCCGAAGAAGTCTCGACTCCCGCCGATGCTCGATGTCAGCCGCGGTCCGGCCGGTCGTACTGCTGTCCCTGCGGGTTCGTCCCCAGGCACCCGACGATCAGGGAGAACAGGACACCGATCGGCGGGATGATGAAGAGCAGCGCGAACAGGCCGCTGAGGTTCACGTCGTGCAGGCGACGGACGGTCAACGCGATGAACCCGAGCGCGCATGCCAGTGCCCACAGGCTGCTCAGCCCGTCGTCTGCGTTGTCGATGAACGGCAGCGCATTGAAGATGCCCCCGACGATCCCGGTCGCCACGTTGCCGAGGACGTACCAGAGCGCCCAGAACCAGAACTCGCTGCGGCTGGCGCGTCCGTCGAAACGGACGTACTTCTTCCAGAACCGCAGGAAGGCCTGCGGGAACGGGATCCCGTACCAGGGCGCCCAGAGCGGCGGCTGGCCCGAGGTCGGCTGCTGACCGGAGGGGTTCTGCCCGTACGGGTTGTGGTTCGGCTGGCCGTACGGTGGATACTGATCGCTCACACCGTGATCTTGGCACATCCTCAGGGAACGAGTGCGAGCTTCCCGCCCGGGTGCCCGGACTCCAGCAGTTCGGCGGCTTCGGGCGCCGACGCCAACGGGAACGTCCGCGCGACCAGCACGTCGAGCTGCCCGGCTCCGGCGAGGTCGACCAGCCGCTGCCGGACGGAGTCCCGGAACGCCTTGCTCTCCGGCTGGGCACCGCCGACCGCCGGGAACCCGTCCGCCGCCGCCCTGGCCTGCGCGGCGATCGTGACGATGCGGCTCCGGTCGGCGACGAGGGTCAGTGAGACGTCGACGGCCTCGTCGGTCCCGACACAGTCGATCGCGACGTCGACCCCGTTCGGGGCGGCCTCGCGCACCCGGTCCTCGAGCCCGTCACCGTAGGGCACCCACTCGCCGCCGTACCGCCGCACGGTTGCTGCTCCACGCTCCGACGCGGTGCCGAGCACCCGGGCTCCGAGCGGACGGAGCAGCTGCAGGACACTGAGCCCGACGGCACCCGAGGCGCCGTGCACGAGCACCATGTCGTTGCCGGAGGCCCTGGTGACCCGGATCACGTCGGCCGCCGTGGCCCCGGCGAGCAGCAGGTTCGCAGCCTCCGGGAACCCGAGCGATGCCGGCTTCCGGAAGACGTCGACCGCTGGCACCGTGAGCGATGCCGTCCACCCGCCGGCGATGCGGAAGGCCAGGACCTCGTCGCCGACCACGAACGACACGTCGGGTCCCACGGCGGAGACGACCCCGGCGACCTCGTAGCCGATCGGCATCGGGTACGCGGAGGGTTCGCCTCCGCGGGTGTGCTTCGTGTCGGCGGGGTTCATGCCAGCGGCGCGCACCTCGATCGTGACCTCGCCGGGTCCCGGCGCCGGGACCTCCACGTCGATCGCTTCCAGGACCTCGCTGCCGCCGGGACGCGGCGCCACCCACTGTGTCGTCATGTCCCGGACGGTACCCGCCGCCCTGAACAGGAGTCCGAGACAGACAGGAGGCCCGGTGCCAGCTGGCACCGGGCATCCCGTCCGCGCGTGGCTAGGAGCGCGCGAGGCGCACGCGGTCCGCGAACGCCGCGTGCAGCGGGTGTTCCGCACCCAGACCCGTGATCTCGGTCACGACGTCGGCATCCGACTTGTCGGATCCGAGCAGCGCCTGCAGCTCGACGCTCTGCTCGTCGTCGGGGACGTCGAAGCGGAGCGCAGCGCCCATCGCGTCGAGGAGCGCGACCGGCTCGGTGCCGTCCTCCGCGAGTGCCGCTGCCGGCGAGACGAATCGCTCGTCGCGGGAGAGCTTGCGGAGCGGCTGCCGACCGACGCGGGTGACCGTGTCCGGCAGGTGCGGGTTCTCGAACCGGCCGATGATCGCCTGGACGTAGGCGCGGTGCACCTCCGGGTCGAGCTCGTGGCGACGGACGAGGAGGTCGCTCGTCTCGGCGAGCACCGACTCGAGCTCGGACCGGACCGCGGGGATCGCGATGGCGTCGGAGATCTTGTCCGCTCCCGCGAGGAACCCGTGGTAAGCGACCGTGGCGTGCCCGGTGTTCACCGTGAAGAGCTTGCGCTCGATCGACGCCGCGAGGCCGTCGACGTAGTGCACGCCGGGGATCTCCGGCTCGGAGCCCCCGAACGGCGTGCGGTCGATGGCCCACTCGAAGTACGTCTCGACGGTGACGTCGAGGCCGGCGCCCTCCGGCTGGGCCGGGACGATGCGGTCGACCGCGGTGTTCGCGAAGACGGCCTTCGCGAGCGCCTGGTCGCGGGCGTCCGACGGCAGCGCGTCGACGATGAACTCGCGGAGCCGGTCGGTCGCGTTGATGGCGTTCTCGCACGCCATCACGGCGATCGGTGCGGCGTCGGCCGGTCGTGCCTGCAGGGCCGCGGCGATCACGGGGGCGATGAACTTCAGGACGTTCGGACCGACGGCGCAGGTGACGATGTCGGCCGCCGCGATCTCGGCGACCACGGCGGCTTCGTCCTGGGCGCTGTTGAGTGCACGGAAGTCCGTGACCTCGTGGTCACGGGCACCGGCACCGACCTCGTGCACGGTGTACGAGTCGGCGGCGGCCAGGGCGTCGATCAGCGGCGCGGCGACGTCGGCGAAGACGACCTCGTAGCCCGCCTCGTGCAGGAGCAGCCCGACGAAGCCGCGACCGATGTTCCCCGCGCCGAAGTGGACGGCGGTGCGCTGGTCGGTCACTCGTTGACCTCGCCGAGGATGGCCAGGATCGCGGCGACGTCGGGGGCGTCCGTGAGCGCCTGGACCTGGTCCTCGTCGGAGAACACGATCGCGATCTTGGACAGGATGTCGAGGTGCTCGTTGTTCACCCCGGCGATGCCGACGACGAAGCGGACCTCGTTGCCGTCCCAGTCGATCGGGGCCGCGTAGCGGATGAACGACAGCGCGGACGACTTGATGGCGTCCTTCGCGTCGTTGGTGCCGTGCGGGATGGCGAGGAAGTTGCCCATGTACGTCGAGACGCTCTTCTCGCGCTCGAGCATCGCCGGGTAGTACTCACCGGTGACCGCGCCTGCAGCCTCGAGGATCTCGGCCGCCTCCTTCATCGCTTCCGACTTGGTCGGAGCGGTGTCCTCGGCGTGGATGCGGATCTGGCTCTCCTGCAGGACGGGCATGGGTGTTCTCCTTGCTTCGTGGACGTGGTGGAGGGGGCAGGCCGTGGCCCACCCCCTCCGATACTGCACTGCGTTACTGGTTCTTGAGCTGTTCGACGACCTGGTCGTACTGCGGCGCGTTCATGAAGTTGCCGACCGACACGTGCTGTGCGTTCGGCGTCTTCTGCTTGGCGCGGTCCGTCAGCTCTTCCTGCGTGATGACGAGGTCCTCGTCGCCGGACAGGTTCGCGATGGCCTTGTTGACGACGGTGACGCCCTCGATACCGGCCTTCTTGATCTTGTTGCGGAGGACGCTCGCACCCATGGCACTCGAGCCCATGCCGGCGTCGCAGGCGAACACCACGTTCTCGACCCGGGTCGCGGTCGCGGTGCCGCCGACGGCAGCTGCCTCGTCGGCGTTCGCCGGGGCGTTGCCGCCGAAGAGACCGGCGGTCGCCGCGTTGGCGTCACGGCCCTTGGTGGCCTGCATCTTGTCGAACGCCGCCGCCATGTCGCCGCCGCCGGACGCGAGGTCGCGCTTGCGGGTGGCGATGAGGAAGAACGACGCCACGGCGAAGGACACCGCTGCGGAGAAGAGCACGGACAGGATGACGCCGACGAAGCTGTCCTTCGCGGTCGCACCGAGCACGGCGAAGATCGATCCGGGCGATGCCGGGGCGACGAGGCCGGAGTGGAACGCCACGTTCGTCGCGACACCGGTCGCACCGCCGAGGATCACGGCGATGAAGAGGACCGGCTTCTGCAGCACGTACGGGAAGTAGATCTCGTGGATGCCACCGAGGAACTGGATGATGATCGCGCCGGGAGCGGTCGAGCGGGCGATGCCGACACCGAAGAACGTGAAGGCGAGCAGGATGCCGAGACCGGGGCCGGGGTTCGCCTCGAGGAGGAACAGGATCGACTTGCCCGACTCCTGGACCTGCTGCGCACCGAGCTGGTCGAGCACACCGTGGTTGATCGCGTTGTTGAGGAAGAACACCTTCGCCGGCTCGATGATGACGCTGGCGAGCGGCAGCAGCGAGTGCTGGACGAGGAAGTTCACCACGTCCCCGAGGCCCTCGGCGATGAGCTTGAACAGCGGCGCGAGCCAGAAGAACCCGATCATCGCGAGCACGAAGCCGAGGATGCCGGCGGCGTAGTTGTTCACCAGCATCTCGAAGCCCGGCTTGATCTTGCCGTCCCAGATGCGGTCGATCTGCTTGATGAGGTACGCGCCGAGCGGCCCGCAGATCATCGCGCCGAGGATCATCGTCGTGCCGGAGGCACCGATGATGACACCCATCGTCATGATCGAGCCGACGACGGCGCCGCGGGTCTCGTAGACCATCCGGCCACCCTGGATCGCGATCGCGAGCGGGATGAGGTAGGTCAGGATCGGACCGACGAGGCCGATGTTGGCCACGCCGTTCGTCTCGCCGAACCCGCCGAGGATGCCCACGGGGGTCCAGCCGGTCTCGATGAAGAAGGCCGTGATGATGCCCCACGCGATGAAGATCGCGATGTTGGGCATGACCATGCCGGAGAGGAACGTGCCGAACTTCTGAACGGCGACGCGTGCGCCGCCCCGCGACTTCGCGGGGGCGTCGGGCGCTGCAACGGACGACGTTGTCATGTGCGGTGACTTTCTGTGTGGTGGTGCTGCTGCTGTGTCAGGGAAGGGGGTGGTGCTGGGTGGGCTCAGACGGCGTGCGCGGCCGCGGCGGCGGACTTGGCTGCTGCCGCCGTGGACGCGGCGAGTGCCGCCTGGGCCATCTCGCGGGCCTCGTCGAGGGTGTGCTTGCCGAGTTCGGCACGCACGTCGGCGAGGGCCGCGGGGGTCATGGAGAGGGTGGTGGCGCCGAGTCCGACGAGGACGACGGCGAGGAGCGGGTCGGCGGCGGCCTCGCCGCAGATGCCGACGGGCTTCGACGCGCCGACACCGGCGGTGCCGAGCTGCGCGACGAGACGGAGGACGGCGGGGTGCCAGGGGTCCTGGTAGCTCGCGACGGTGCCGAGCATGCGGTCGGCCGCCATCGTGTACTGGGTCAGGTCGTTCGTGCCGATCGACACGAAGTCGGCCGACTGGAACACCTGCTCGGCCATCAGCGCGAGCGAGGGCACCTCGGCCATCACGCCGGCGGTCCTGATCCCGAGTTCACGGGCCAGGTCGACGAAGTACTCGGTCTCCTCGGCGTCGGCGACCATCGGGGCCATCACCCAGAGGTCGGCCTCGGTCTCGGCGTCGGCCTGCGCGAGCGCGGTGAGCTGGTCGCGGAGCACCTCGGGGTGGTTCCGGAGCGCACGGAGCCCGCGGCGTCCGAGCGCCGGGTTCTCCTCGTCCTTGTCGGTGAGGAACGGCAGCGGCTTGTCGGCGCCGGCGTCGAGCGCGCGGACGACGACCTTCTTGCCGGGGAACGCGGCGAGGAGCTGCTTGTACGACTCCTTCTGCTCGTCGACCGTCGGGGCCTTCGGGGAGTCGAGGAAGAGGAACTCGGTGCGGAAGAGCCCCACGCCCTCCGCACCGAGAGCGACGGCGCCGGCGGCGTCTGCAGGGCTCCCGAGGTTGGCCAGGAGCGGCACGACGTGGCCGTCGGCGAGAGCACCAGCGGTGAGCGGTGCTGCGGCGGCGGCGAGGCGGTCGGCGATGCGCTGCTCGACGTCGGCGACGAGTTCGGCGGACGGCTCGGTGACGACGGTGCCGGCAGCGGCGTCGACGACGACCGTCTGGCCGTCGGCGAGGTCGTCGGCGCCGGTCACGCCGACGATCGCGGTGATGCCCTTGGCGCGGGCGAGGATCGCGGTGTGCGAGGTCGGGCCGCCGTCACGCGTGACGAGGGCGAGGACCTTGTCGAGGTCGAGGAGTGCGGTGTCGGCGGGGGCGAGGTCGCGGGCGACGAGCACGAAGGGGGTGTCCGACTCGGGGACGCCGGGTGCGTGCACGCCGCGGAGCTTGGCGATGATGCGTTGGGCGACGTCGTCGAGGTCCGTCGCGCGCTCCCCCATGTAGCCGCCCATCGAGACGAGCAGGTCGCGGAACTGGCCGAACGCCTCGAACACCGCACGCTCGGCGTTGGTGCCGCCGTCGATGCGGGTGTGCACGTCGTCGAGGAGCGTCGGGTCCTGCGCCATGAGCGCCTGCGCCTCGAGCACGGCCTGGGCGTCGCCACCGGCGAGCTGCCCGCGCTTCGTGAGGTCCTCCGCCACCGCGGCGAGCGCTTCGTGCACCGCCTGCTTCGCGTCGTCCGCCGAGCCCTCGAGCGCGGTGGTCGACGGTTCGCCGAGCGGGTCCGCCATCCGGAGCACGGGGCCGTGGGCAACGCCGCGGCCGACGCCGGTTCCGAGCAGTTCGGACATTCGAGACTCCTTCATCTCACGCGCGCTTGCGGTGGGGGCCGGTGGTTCAGGTCGTTCTGGTGGTTCGGTGCGCAGCGGCACGAACGGACCACGCCCGTGCGGCTTGGCAGCACACTACATCGATCCGCGTTGACAAACAAACACATCCGGGGATAAAAATGCACAAACAGATGCCCGTTTCGGTCTGAGCCGCCCCCAGTTCGGGCGTCGATCCCGACGAACACCGCCGTCCGTGCCCGTTCCGATCCGTTCGGGGCCGGGCCGTTCCACCCGACACCCTCCCGAGACACCGAGGTCCGATGTACGCACCAGAGCGCCACCAGCGCATCGTCGAGCAGGCGCGTGCCAACGGCCGGGTCGACGTCAAGGACCTCGCCGAGCTGCTCGAGGTCACCCCGGAGACGATCCGGCGTGACCTGACGTCGCTCGAGCGTCGCGGCCTCGTCCGCCGCGCCCACGGTGGTGCGATCCCCGTCGAGCGGATCACGCTGCACCCCGGTGTCGGCGATCGCGGCGGCATCAACCAGGCGGAGAAGATGGTCATCGCCGAGGCCGCGCTCGAGGAACTGCCGGAGAACGGCTCGATCATGATCGACGCCGGCACGTCCACGATCTGCCTCGCCGAGATGCTCCCCACCGACCGCGGCCTGACCGTCGTCACACACTCGCTCCCCGTCGCGATGGCCGTCGCCAACCGTCCTGGGATCGACCTGCACCTGCTCGGCGGCAACATCCGCAGCGACTCCCTGGCCGGGGTCGGCACCTGGACACACCAGCTCATCGGCATGGTGAGCGTCGACGTCGCCTTCATCAGCATCAACGGCATCACCCCGGAGCGTGGCCTCACGACGCACAACATGGCGGAGGCCGCCGTGAAGAGCGCCATGATCAAGTCGGCCCGCCGGAGCATCCTGCTCGCCGACCACACGAAGTTCGGCCGGGAGGAGTTCGGTCGCGTCGCCCCACTGGCAGCGATCGACACGATCATCACCGACCCCGCCGTCAACCTGGACCTCGTCCGCGAGGTCGAGGCAGCAGGCACCGAGGTCTTCTGGCCCGGCCGTCCCTGACCGCCCGCCCGGTTCCGTCCACCCCCTGCTCGCTACCATGAGCGCACCACCCATCGACTAGGAGTTCATCGATGTCCGAAGCCACCCGCACCGTCACCGTCGCCAGCGGATCCGGTCTGCACGCCCGTCCCGCGTCGCTCTTCGTCCAGACCGTCACCGCGTCGGGTCACCAGGTCACGATCGCCAAGGGTGACAAGTCCGCGAACGCCGGCAGCATCCTCGGGCTCCTCGGGCTCGGCGTCGAGAACGGCGACGAGGTCACGCTCACCGTGTCCGGCGACGACGCCGAGACGACTGCAGACAGCCTGGTCGAGTTCCTGAAGACGGACCACGACGCGGCCTGATCGCGCGCGTCGCGACCACGTCCTGACGGGAGGCACGGTGCCGGCTGGCACCGTGCCTCCCGTCGTTCCTGGTCGCGTCCAGGGCTGTCGGCGGCCGCCGATAAGGTGTTCTGCATGACACGCCTGCGCCTCGCATCCGTCAACGTGAACGGCGTCCGCGCCGCGTTCCGCAAGGGCATGGGCGACTGGCTCGACGGGCGGGGCGTCGACGTCCTCGCCCTGCAGGAAGTCCGCGCATCGACCGACGACCTCACCGGGCTCCTCGGCGACGGGTGGGACATCGTGCACGACCCCGCCTCGGCGAAGGGCCGCGCGGGCGTCGCGATCGCGTCACGGCACCGAGCGCACATCCACCGCGTCGAGCTCGGACCGTCGGAGTTCGACTCCGCCGGTCGCTGGCTCGAAGCCGACTACGAGATCGACGGCACCCTCGTGACCGTCGTGTCGACGTACGTGCACTCGGGTGAGGTCGGCACCGAGAAGCAGGACGAGAAGTGGAAGTTCCTCGACGCGATGACGGAGCGGCTGCCGGAACTCCGCGAGCACAACCCGCTCGCGGTCGTCGTCGGTGACCTCAACGTCGGTCACGACGAGCGCGACATCAAGAACTGGAAGGGCAACGTCAAGCGAGCCGGCTTCCTGCCCAGGGAGCGCGCGTACTTCAGCCGCTTCTTCGGCGCCGACGGCGAGCAGGTCGAGGGCGCCGACGGGTCGACGGGCACCGGCCTCGGCTGGGTCGACGTGGGTCGTGACCAGGCCGGCGACGTCGACGGGCCGTACACGTGGTGGTCCTGGCGCGGTCAGGCCTTCGACAACGACACCGGGTGGCGCATCGACTACCAGATGGCCACGCCCGACCTCGCCGCGAAGGTGAGCTCCTACACGGTCGACCGCGCCGCGGCGTACGACCAGCGATGGTCCGACCACGCCCCCGTGGTCGTCGACTACGAGCTCTGACTCCCCACCCTCTCCCAGCAGTACAGGAACACCACCATGACCACGACCCGCATCTTCTCGGGCATCCAGCCGTCAGCCGGCTCGCTCCACCTCGGCAACTACATCGGCGCCCTCATGCAGTGGAGGGACCTGCAGGACGACCACGACGCGATCTACTGCGTCGTCGACATGCACGCCATCACGAGCCCGCAGGACCCCGCCGAGCTCCGCGCGAGCACCCGTGCCACCGCTGCGCAGTACATCGCGTCGGGCATCGACCCGTCGAAGTCGACCCTCTTCGTGCAGTCCCACGTGCCCGCGCACGCCGAGCTCGCGTGGGTGCTGAACACCCTGACGGGCTTCGGTGAGGCGAGCCGCATGACCCAGTTCAAGGACAAGTCGGCGCGCCAGGGGACCGAGGCAGCGTCGGTGGGGCTCTTCACCTACCCCGTCCTGATGGCCGCGGACATCCTGCTCTACGACACCGCCGTGGTGCCGGTCGGCGACGACCAGCGGCAGCACGTCGAACTGACCCGCGACCTGGCGAACCGGTTCAACTCGCGGTTCGGCGACACCTTCGTCGTCCCGAAGGCGCAGATCGGCACCGAGTCCGCCCGCATCTACGACCTGCAGGACCCGACGAGCAAGATGAGCAAGTCGGCCGCGTCGGACAACGGGCTCATCCGCCTGCTCGACGACCCGAAGCGCACGGCGAAGAAGATCAAGTCCGCGGTGACCGACACCGAGCGCGAGATCCGGGCCGACCGTGCCGCCAAGCCCGGTGTCACGAACCTGCTCGCGATCCTGTCGGCGTTCACGCGCACCCCGGTCGCCGAACTCGAGTCGTCGTTCGCCGGACGGGGCTACGGCGACCTGAAGGGCGAGGTCGCGGATGCGGTGGTCGCCGAGCTCGAGCCGGTGCGCGCCCGCACGCTCGAGCTCCTCGACGACCCGGCGGAGCTCGACCGCCTGCTCGCCGTCGGCGCCGAGCGTGCCGAGTCCATCGCCGATGCGACCCTGGCGCGCGTGTACGACCGCATCGGGTTCGTCCCGCGCGTCCGGCGCTGACCGTGCTCCCCGTCACGCTGGCGTCCGAGCGGGTCCGGCTCGACCTCCCCACCCGGGCGGACACCGTCGCGATCACCGAGGCGTGCCAGGACCCGGACGTCATCCGCTGGACGACGATCCCCACGCCGTACCGGCCGCAGGACGCGAACGCGTTCGTCGACGCGCTCGTGGGGCCGGGGTGGGCGTCCGACCGTGAGTACACGTGGGCGATCCGGCAGCCTGGCTCCACCTGGCTCGTCGGCGTCATCTCGTACCGCACCCAGCGCCGCGACCTCGGGTTCTGGCTCGCGCCGTCCGCGCGCGGCCACGGACTCGTGCACGAAGCGGTCACACTCGTCGTGGACTGGGCGTTCGACCGAGGCGCCCCCGACGTGTACTGGGAGTGCTACGAGGGCAACGTGGCATCGGCGAGCGTCGCACGACGTGCCGGGTTCTCGTACACGGGTACCGGCGACGCCGTGATCCCGAACCGGGACGGCACGCCCGCCTCGGCCTGGAAGGGGCTCCGTCGCGCGGACGGCACGCCCGCGTCCGACCTCGCCTGGCCCGCCGAGTCGTTCGCGGCCGCCCGGTAGTCTCGGACCGTGGACGGCAGCGCACCGACGACTCCCGACCCGGCCCCGTCGGCATCGCCGTCCGAGGTCCGGGCGATGCGCCGCGGGCTCGAACTGGCAGCGCTCGGCCCCGTGCTCGGCGACCACGCCCGGGTGGGCGCCGTCGTGCTCTCCCCCACCGGCGAGGTGCTCGCGGAGGGCTGGCACAAGGGTGCCGGGACGCCGCACGCCGAGGTCGACGCGATGGCGAAGCTCCGACCCGAGCAGCTCCGCGGGGCGACCGTCGTCGTGACGCTCGAGCCGTGCGACCACACCGGACGGACCGGCCCGTGCTCCGTGGCGCTGATCGAGGCCGGCGTGGGGCGTGTCGTGTACGCGATCGACGATCCAGGTGCGGACGTGCACGGCGGTGCCGACCGACTGCGAGCCGCCGGTGTCGACGTCGTGTCGGGCGTCCTGGCGGACGAGGCCTCCGCGTTCCTCGAACGCTGGCTCGCATCGGTCCGCCGGGGACGCCCGTGGGTGACCGTGAAGTGGGCGTCGAGTCTGGACGGCCGGGCAGCAGCCGCCGACGGCACGAGCAAGTGGATCACGGGAGCGGCCGCCCGCCAGCACGTGCACGAGCAGCGCGCCTCGCACGACGCGATCGTCGTCGGGACGGGCACCGTGCTCGCCGACGACGCGTCGCTGACGGCACGCGGCGACGCCGGCGAACTCCTCGCCGACCAACCCCTCGCGGTCGTCCTCGGCGACCGCCCCGTCCCCGCCGACGCCGCCGTCCGACGCCACCCCCGCGGCTTCGTGCAGTTGCCGGGACACGACCTCGACGCGGCGCTCCGTGCGCTCGGCGACCGTGGTGTCCGCACGGTCTTCGTCGAGGGCGGCCCGACCGTCGCGTCGGCGTTCATCGCCGCCGGACTCGTCGACGAGTACCTCGTCTACGTCGCGCCGGTCCTGCTCGGCGGCCCCCGTGTCGCGCTCGGTGACGTCGGTGTGGGAAGCATGAACGAACGTCTGCGGTTGGACGTACTATCGACAACCAGCCTCGGCCCTGACCTGCTGGTGCGTGCACGTCCGTCCGGTCGCGACCCTGAGCGACGCCGCCACGACGACCACACGAACGACGGGGCCCGTAACGACCGGAGTACCCCATGACCGACGCGCTGACCTCCCCCACCCCCGGGAGTCCGGTCCAGTTCGAGGTGTCCACGAACGTCCCGACCAGCCACGGCACCTTCGAGATGCGCGCGTACCGCGACCTGGTGACCGGTGCCGAGCACGTGGCGATCATCGGTGCGCTGCCCGACGGCTCCGCACCGACCGACGGCGCGCTCGTGCGGGTGCACTCGGAGTGCCTGACCGGAGAGGCATTCGGTTCGCTGAAGTGCGAGTGCGGTCCGCAGCTCGACGCCGCCCTCGACACGATCGCCGCGGAAGGCGGCGTCGTGGTCTACCTGCGCGGCCACGAAGGGCGCGGGATCGGACTCGTCAACAAGCTGAAGGCCTACCGGCTGCAGGAAGACGGCCTCGACACGCTCGACGCCAACCTGGCGCTCGGTCTCCCCGCGGACTCCCGCGAGTACGGCGGTGCCGCAGGCATCCTCACCGACCTCGGCATCGGCCGGGTGCGGCTGCTCTCGAACAACCCGGAGAAGCGTCGTCAGCTCGAAGAGCACGGCATCACGGTCGACACGCTGGTCCCCCTGGTCGTCGGTGTCTCGGCGCAGAACGCCGGGTACCTGGACACCAAGCGCGACCGCATGGGCCACGAACTCCCCGGACACCTGCAGGTCGGCGCGCACAACTGACGCTGGGATACCAGCTCCTCGGCGGATTCGCAGGTTGCCGACATCCGTCGTACACTGAGGTCTCCCGTCACAAGCGGTACACCACCAACCGAACGCACCCGGTCGAACACCAGCGCCATCTGCGCGATCCGATCGGTGTCCGCAGTCCGGTACCGCTGCGTCGCCTGCACGACGCTCTGCTCGGAGTCCACACCGCCCCATGTCCGCCACATCGGCCGCACCAGCACCCGCACCCGCCACGAACCCGCGCTCCCGCGTCGTCGTCGCGAGCCTCATCGGCACGTCCATCGAGTTCTACGACTTCTACGTCTACGCGACCGCCGCGGTCCTCGTCTTCCCGACCCTGTTCTTCCCGAACGAGGACCCCACCGCGTCGCAGCTGTCGTCGTTCGTGACGTTCGCGCTCGCGTTCTTCGCGCGTCCCGTCGGCTCGATCATCTTCGGCCACTTCGGTGACCGCATCGGCCGGAAGACCACCCTCGTCGCATCGCTGCTCGTGATGGGCACGGCGACGTTCCTGATCGGCTGCCTGCCGACGTTCGACTCGATCGGCATCTGGGCCCCGGTCCTCCTCGCCGTGATGCGCTTCGCACAGGGCGTCGGCCTCGGTGGCGAGTGGTCCGGTGCGGCCCTGCTCGCGACCGAGAACGCCCCGAAGGGCAAGCGCGGCGTCTTCGGCTCGATGCCGCAGCTCGGCGCCCCGATCGGCTTCCTGCTCGCGAACGGCCTGTTCATCGCGATCAACGCCGCGATGCCCGCCGGCGCCGACGGCACCCCGAACGCCGACTTCCAGGCATGGGGCTGGCGGCTGCCGTTCCTGCTGTCGGCCGTGCTCGTGCTCGTCGGGCTGTACGTCCGCTTCCGGCTGGTCGAGTCGACGGTGTTCCGCGGCGTGCAGGAGTCCGGCACGGTCGCGAAGGTCCCGCTGGGCCGGGTGTTCCGCACCTCGTGGCGCGCACTCATCGTCGGCACGCTCGGCATGGTCGCCACCTACGTGCTCTTCTACTTCATGACGACCTTCACGCTGTCCTACGGCACCACCGGATCGACCGCCTCGGCACTCGTCCCGAAGGTCGGCCTCGGCTACTCGCGCGGCGAGTTCCTGACCCTGCTGATGATCGGCGTGGTGTTCTTCGGCATCTTCACGCCGATCGCCGGGCTCCTCGCCGACAGGTTCGGCCGTCGGAAGACCCTCATCCCGACCACCATCGGCATCGCGCTCTTCGGCCTGACGTTCCAGTTCTGGTTCGCCGCCTCGACCGGCCCGATCACCGTCGTCACCTTCCTCATCGTCGGCCTGTCGCTGATGGGGCTGACGTTCGGCCCGATGGGCGCACTGCTCCCCGAGCTGTTCCCGACGAACGTCCGCTACACGGGTTCGGCGATCGCGTACAACGTCGCGTCGATCCTCGGGGCGTCGCTCGCACCGACGATCGCGCTCGCGCTGTGGAAGCCCGACGGCAACATCTTCCTCGTCGGGCTGTACCTGACCATCGCCGCGGTCGTCACCCTCGTCGCGCTGCTCTTCATCCGCGAGACGAAGGGCGGGGACTTCGGCGACGGGGACGCACCGCGCGTCCACGCCGACCCGACCGCCTCGGACGGGCACGTGCACACGTCCGGCAGCCTCGCGCCGTAGACGCGACCATCGTCCGAGACGGGAGGCCCGGTACCAGCTGGCACCGGGCCTCCCGTCCGTCTGCGCGCACGTTCCCATCCACAACGCGCGCGATGGGAGGCCGAATCGCGCGTCGGTGCGCGGAACAACGGGCCACCTAAGCGCGATTCCACCTGTTCCGCGCGATTCGACCGCCCCGCCGCGCTCCACTCGCCCCGCTCCGCCGCACCGCTCGCCCCGCTCCGCCCCGACGCGACCCGGCCCGCTCCCGAACGACAGCATCGCTGTCGTACGACAGCGGTGCTGTCGTTCCTTGCGCGCGCGGGATGTTGCAGACGCGTCGCAGCGACAAGATCGATGTCGTACGACAGCGATCGTGTCGTTCCGAGTCGATCCCGTCAGTCCGCCGAAGCCAACAGCGCACCCAGCGCACCCACCCCACCCCCCACCCCACCCCCTGCGCGTCAACTCAGGTTGACAAATGTCGGGGCGTCAATGTAGGTTGACACGCATGGACCGGCCGACGATCACGAACCTCGCGGCGGGGGCAGCGGGAGACGATCCGTTCTCCGCCCTCGCCAGCGTGCGCGAGCTCCGCCGAGAGCTCGACCGCACCGAGGAACTCGCTGCTCGCCGTGCGCGGAACGCCGGAGCCTCGTGGCAGGAGATCGCGACGCTCCTCGGCGTGAGCCGTCAGGCAGTGCACAAGAAGTACGGCAGAAACTAGGAATCGATGAGCTCCCCCTTCGCCCGCCCGAAGCAGACCGACGGACCCCGCGCCACCTTCGGCCGCCTGCTGTCCTACCTGTTCGAGAACAAGCCCGCGATGGTCGTGATCATCGTGCTGAGCATCCTCGGCGCCGGAGCGTCACTCGCCCAGCCGTTGCTCGTGAACCAGGTCGTCACCGCGGTCCAGCACGGCAACACGCTGAGCATGCTCGTGTGGGCGCTCGTCGTGCTCGTGATCGTCGCTGGTGTGCTCAACGGCGTCCAGCACTTCCTGCTGCAGCGCGCGGGTGAAGGCGTCGTCCTCTCCACGCGTCGCAAGCTGATCGCCCGCATCCTCAACCTGCCGATCTCCGAGTTCGACACCCGGCGCACCGGCGACCTCGTGTCCCGCGTCGGCAGCGACACGACCCTGCTCCGAGCCGTCCTCACACAGGGCCTCATCGAGTCCATCGGCGGCATGCTGACCTTCATCGGGGCGATCATCGCGATGGCGATCATCGACCCGCTGCTGCTCGGCATCACCGTCGCGATCGTCATCGTCGCGATCGTCGTGGTCGGTGGGCTCAGCCGCCGCATCCGCATCGCGTCGAAGCGCGCGCAGGAGAAGGTCGGCGACCTCACCGCCGCGGTCGAACGCGGCATCGGCGCCGTCCGGACCATCCGCGCCGCCGGCGCCACCGAGCGCGAGGTCCGCGAGGTCGACGGCCACGCGACCGAGGCGTACAAGCGCGGCCTCGACATCGCGAAGATGTCCGCGTTCGTCGTGCCCGTCGCGAGCATCGTGATGCAGGTCGCGTTCATCGCCGTGCTCGGCGTCGGTGGCGCACAGGTCGCCGCGGGGACGATCACGATCGCCACGCTGATCACGTTCATCCTGCTGCTCTTCATGATGATCATGCCGCTCGGCCAGGCGATGGGTGCGGCGGTCGCCGTCGCGCAGGCACTCGGCGCGCTCGGCCGGATCGAGGAGATCCTGCACCTGCCGACGGAGGACCAGGACGACGCCGCCGTGCACCCCGCCGCCGCCATCGCGACCGACGACGCCATCACGTTCGAGCACGTGTCGTTCCGGTACGCCCGCTCCGCGGACGCGTCCGGTCCCGACGGCGCAGAAGCCGCCAGCAGCCAGCCGGGAGGCCCGGATCGCCGCCGCGACGTCGCCGACGACGAGCAGGCGGTGCTGCACGACGTGTCGTTCCGTGTGCCACGAGGCGCACGTGTCGCCCTCGTGGGCCCGTCCGGCGCCGGGAAGTCGACGACCCTGGCGCTGATCGAGCGCTTCTACGACCCGACCGACGGCGTCATCCGTCTCGGCGGGATCGACGTCCGCGGGCTCGACCGCGACGAACTCCGCGCACAGATCGGGTACGTCGAACAGGACGCTCCCGTGCTCGCCGGCACCATCCGGGCGAACCTGCTGCTCGGGTCGCCGAACGCCAGCGAGGACGACTGCGTCCGTGTCCTCGAGGCCGTCAACCTCGGCGACGTGCTGCACCGCGACCCCCGCGGGCTCGACGCGCAGGTCGGCGAGGACGGCGTGATGCTCTCCGGTGGTGAGCGCCAGCGTCTGGCGATCGCCCGTGCGCTGCTCGCCGCTCCCCCGATCCTGTTGCTCGACGAGTCCACGTCGTCGCTCGACGGCGTGAACGAGCAGAAGATGCGCCTGGCGATCGACGCCGTCGCCGAGGACCGCACGCTGCTCGTCATCGCGCACCGACTGTCCACCGTGGTCGACTCGGACGTCATCGTCGTGCTCGAGCACGGACGGGTCGTCGGCGTCGGGACGCACTCGGAGCTGGTCGAGTCCACGCCGCTGTACCGCGACCTGGCGAAGCACCAGCTCCTGGTCTGACCCGCTCGGCTCAGAGCTGCGCGCCGCCGGGGTTCGCGAGCCCCTCGTCCATGTCGCTGCGTTCGACATGGCCGCCGGCGGCAGCGATCTCGGCCAGCGCCGCCTCGCTGCGCGCCGGGTCCACGCCGACGACGAGGTCGGTGTAGACGCCGACGTCGAGGCCCGCGTGGACACCGTCGAGCGCGGTGGCCCGGACGCAGTGGTCGGTCGCGATGCCGACGATGTCGATGGCGTGCACCTTGCGGTCGAAGAGCAGGTCGGCGAGGTCCTCGCCGGACTCGGTCGTGCCCTCGAACGCCGAGTACGCGGGCGCCCCCTGCCCCTTCACGACGTGGACGTCGATGGGTGCGGTGTCGAGTCCCGAGTGGTAGTCGGCACCGGGGGTCCCGGCGACGCAGTGCACCGGCCAGGTCGTCTCGAAGTCGGGCTCGCCGCCCACCGCGAAGTGGCCGCCGTTGTCGTCGTCGCCGTGGTGCCAGTCGCGCGACCCGACGATGAGGTCGTACTCGTCGGCGTGCCGGCCGAGGAACGCCGTGATGCGTGTGGCGACCTCCGCACCGCCGACGACGCCGAGCGCGCCGCCCTCGGTGAAGTCGTTCTGCACGTCCACCACGAGGAGAGCCCTGGTCATGGGCCCATCCAACACCACGTCGATCAGGAGTTGGTGAGCTTGTTCCCGCAGGAGTAGGCGGCAGCGGTGACCGCGTCGAGGGCGGGCAGCGCGGCCGCGCGGGAGGACCCGATGGCGTAGAACGCGAACGTCAGCTTCGTGCCGTCGGCCGCGTCGATGTACCCGCCGAGCGTGTTCGCGCTGTCGATCCACCCGGTCTTGGCGTGCACCTTGCCGCGCGCGACGGCGTTCGCCCCCGTGAAGCGGCTGGACAACGTGCCCGACTGCCCGGACACCGGCAGCGCCTGGGCGAGCGTCCCGAGGCCCTTCGCCCCGGCCGCGACCTGGACCATCAGGTGCGCCACGAAGTTCGGCGAGACGGCGTTCGAGGCGCTCTCGCCGGAGCCGTCCTTGATGACGATGCCGGCCGGGTCGACACCGTACGACGCGAGGGCCTTCTGGTAGACGCCGGTCAGTGACGCCGCAGACCCGTCTGAACCGGACTCCTTCGACGAGATCCGCGCGAGCATCTCGGCGAGGGTGTTGTCCGAGTTCGGGATCATCTGGCCGATGAGGGTCGACACCGGTTGCGACGACACCTGCGCGATGGTGCTCTGGCTGGTGGTCGCGCGCTTCACGATCTGGGCGTTCGCGGCACCGACGACGCCGGCGTTCGCCAGGGCCGTCCGGAACGCCGCACCTGCACGCCCGACCGGGTCCTCGGAGCGGGGCGAGGTCGCGGCGGCGGGGTTCGCGCGGTCGCCGTCGACCATCAGCGCGGTGACCTCCGGCTGGTACCCGATCGTCCGCTCGCTGACGGGCCACGTCGGGTCCCAGGCGTCGGCGTCGTTCCAGTAGGTGTCGTCGGTGACGATCGTCGAGACCGCGGTGTCGCCGAGCTTCGTCTTCACCTGCTGCGCGAGCTGGGCCAGGGTCGGGGCGCCCGGGTACACCGTCGCGCCGCCCGCCGAGAGCGTCGCGTCGCCGTGTCCGACGAGTGCGATCGTGCCGCTGCCCTCGTCGGTGACCGTCGTCGGGATCGTGTGGTCGCCGCCGAGCACCGCCAGCGCGGTCGCGGTCGTGAGCGTCTTCATGACGCTGCCGGTCTGCGCGGCGGTGTCGCCGTTCTTCGAGAAGAGCATCTCCCCGGTGGAGGCGTTCATCACGTAGCCCTCGAAGTTCCCGAGACCGGCCGCGGACGCCGGGCCGGCGATGGAGCAGGTCCGGAGCGCTGACGGCCCGGGGGCGTCGGACGGCACCGTGCGGGGCGCCACCGTCGGGGTCGGCGTCGTGCTCGCCGTCGGCGTCGCGGAGCTGCTCGTCGTCCCCGCTGCGGACGGCGCCCTGGACGCCGATCCGGTCGGGGCGGTCGCCGCGGCGACCGCGACGGCACCGCCGGAGCCGAGCACCAGGACGGCGGCGAGGCCACCGATCGCCCACGGCAGGGGCTTCTGCGCGATCGACCCGCGGATCGCGGTGAACACGCCGCGGAGGCGGTCGGGGACGGACTCGTGCTCGGACATCGGGACCGATCCTACGGAACTGCGGGTGGAGCCTCCAGGCCTGCTGCCGACTCGGCGTCTGCCGACTCGCCATCTGCCGACCCGCCGTCCGCCGCGTACCGGACCCCGACCTGCCTGCGTGCCTCGTCCATCACCGCCATGATCGCGACCGTCTGCTCCGGGTCCATCGCGCCACCCTCGTGGTCGCCGGAGGCGATCATCGCCTCGAACGCGCGGACCTCGTGCGCGTAGCCGGTGAGTTCCTCACGCGAGTCGTACTCCTCCACGACCGCTCCGTCGCGGTCGCGCACCCGCCAGGTCGTCGGCGTGTACCAGGTGGCGTCGATGTCGATCCGTCCGTCGTCGCCGATGATCGACGCGGTGTTCGGGCTCCTGACGTCCAGCGAGAAGTGCACCATCGACTGCGCTCCCCCGTCGTGGGTCGTCACGATCCCCATCTGTGTGTCCACTCCCTGGGCGCTGAGCGTGCCGGCCGCAACGACGTCGGTCGGGACGCCGAGGACGTCCACGACGAACGAGATCGGGTACACGCCGAGGTCGAGGATCGCGCCACCCCCGAGGTCCGGGTCACGCAGACGGTGGTGCGGATCCGTCGGGAGGGCCTGGTGGTGCGTGGCCTCCACGAACCGCGGGCGACCGATCCGTCCTTCCGCGATGAGCTCTCGGATCATGGTCATCTGCGGCAGGAAGCGCGTCCACATGGCCTCCATGACCGCGACGTCCTCCCGGCGAGCGGCATCGACCACGCGACGCGCCTGCTCGGCGGTGATCGTGAAGGCCTTCTCGACGAGGACGTGCTTGCCCGCCTCGATCGCGAGCAGGGCGTCCTCCGCGTGGCGGGAGTGCGGTGTCGCGACGTACACGGCGTCGACGTCGGGATCGTCCACCAGGTCCGCGTAGCTGCCGTGGGCCCGCGGGATGTCGAACTCCGCCGCGAACGCGTCGGCGCTCGCCCGGGTGCGGCTGCCGACCGCGACGAACTCCACCCCCGCAGCGGTGCAGTCGCCCACGAATGACCGGGCGATGCCGCCCGTGCCGATGACTCCCCAGCGAACCGTCATGTGCCCTGTCTACCAGCGTCGACGAGTTGTCCACATCCAGCGCCCGGGTATGGACTCCACTGCCGATTGCCAGCTAGCGTGCTGGAACGTCCCCCGACCGGGGGCCACTCCCCGACGATCAGGAACGCCATGCGTCGACCCGTGTCTCCTTCCCGGCTCCTCTCCGCCACCGCCGTCGGCGCGGCCATCGTCGTCGCGGCGACCGTCGTCGGCGGCGCGCCCGCATCGGCGCACGGCTGGGGATCCCCGGGGCACGGACACGATCCGGACGCCGGGTTGACGCCGCGGACCTCGTTCACGATGGCGGCGGACGGGTCCTCCGGTGCGACGCAGGGCGGTGAGGGCATCCCGAACATCGACTCCGTGAAGAAGACGATCGCGACGTACTACGGCGACCCCGGCACCGGGATCGCGAACCGCACCGACTCGCCCTACATCCGCGAGATGCGGTCGATCGTCGCGCGGCAGACCGCGCAGCTGCGGCAGATCCACGACCGGGCGGTCCGGAAGGGCGAGAAGCCCGCGATCGTGCTCGACGCGGACGACACCACGCTGTGGACCTACGACATGGAGGTCGCGGACATGCACTTCGTCTTCGACCCCGCCGAGCAGGACGTCTGGGTCCAGGACCAGCGCTTCCCCGCCACCCCGTCGATGGTCGGCCTCGTCAACACCGCATCGGCGATGGGGTTCACGGTCTTCGGGCTGACGGGCCGGAACGACGACCAGAAGGCAGCGACGGTGGCCAACCTGACGAAGGTCGGCTACCAGGGGTTCTCCTCGGACCACTTCTTCACGAAGTGGACCGGCGTCGGCACCAGCCAGCAGCCGTCGTACATCACGTGCGCGACGGCGTCGTGCACCACGGTCGAGTACAAGGCGCAGACCCGCAAGCACATCGAGCAGGACCTCGGGTACGACATCGCGCTGAACATCGGCGACCAGTGGAGCGACCTGCAGGGCGGGTACGCCGACCGGAACCTCAAGCTGCCGAACCCCACGTACTACCTCCCCTCGGCCGACCTCCCCGGGGTCTCCGAGCCGTCGCTGGCGCCTCGCACGCACTTCACGATGGCCGCGGACGGGTCGTCCGGTGCGACGCAGGGCGGTGAGGGCATCCCGAACATCGACTCCGTCAAGAAGACGATCGCGACGTACTACGGCGACCCCGGCACCGGGATCGCGAACCGCACCGACTCGCCCTACATCCGCGAGATGCGGTCGATCGTGGCGCGCCAGGCCCCGGTGATCGCTGCACAGTGCGCCGTCGGCCGGGCGAAGCACAGCAACCCGGCGATCGTGCTCGACGCCGACGACACCACGCTGTGGACCTACGACATGGAGGTCGCGGACATGCACTTCGTCTTCGACCCCACCGAGCAGGACGTCTGGGTCCAGGACCAGCGCTTCCCCGCCACCCCGTCGATGACGTCCCTGGTGTCGATCGCCCAGCGTTCCGGCTGCACCGTGATCGGGCTGACCGGTCGGAACGACGACCAGAAGACGGCGACCATCGCGAACCTGCAGAAGGTCGGGTACCCGCAGTTCCGCGCCGAGCAGCGCGGCACGCAGACCTACTACACGAAGTGGACCGGTGTCGGCTCGTCGCAGCAGCCGTCGTACGTCCAGTGCGCGACGGCGAAGTGCACGACGATCGAGTACAAGTCGCAGACCCGCGCACACATCGAGTCGACGGCCGGCGGACGGTACGACATCGTCGCGAACGTGGGCGACCAGTACAGCGATCTCACGGGCGGCTCGGCCGACCGAGCCGTGAAGTTGCCGAATCCGACGTACTACCTGCCCTGATCAGAAGTACCGTCCGTCGCAGGGGGAAGTGAGCGCGAGGAGGCGTTTGCCGTGACCGGACCGGAGCCGTGGTGGACGGACGCGGTGGTCTACCAGGTCTACCCGCGGAGCTTCGCGGACGGCAACGGCGACGGCGTCGGCGACCTGGCGGGGATCCGCCAGCACCTCGACCACATCGCGGACCTCGGGGTCGACGTCGTCTGGCTCTCCCCCGTGTACCGGTCGCCGCAGGCCGACAACGGGTACGACATCAGCGACTACGAGGACATCGACCCGCTGTTCGGCACGATCGACGAGTTCGACGCGCTGCTCGTCGAGGTGCACCGACGCGGCATGAAGCTCGTCATGGACCTCGTCGTGAACCACTCGAGCGACCAGCACCCGTGGTTCCAGGCCGCGAAGCTGTCCCGGGCCTGCCCGAAGCACGACTGGTACATCTGGCGCGACCCGGTGGACGGCCACGAGCCGAACGAGTGGCGGTCGGCGTTCGGCGGACCCGCGTGGACGTGGGACCCGGGCACGGGCCAGTACTACCTGCACATGTTCACGCCGCAGCAGCCCGACCTGAACTGGGACAACCCGGACATGCGGGCGGCCGTCCACGCCATGATGAACGGCTGGCTGGACCGCGGGGTCGACGGGTTCCGCATGGACGTGATCAACCACATCGCGAAGGACCCGGCAGCGCTGTCGGACGGCAGCGCCGCGTACGTGATGCAGCCGCGTGTCCACGACCACCTGCAGGAGATGCACGAGCGGGTGTTCGCCGGACGCGATGCCATGCTCACCGTCGGCGAGATGCCCGGTGTCACCGTCCAGGACGCCGCGCTCTTCACGGATCCGGACCGCCACGAGCTCGACATGGTCTTCCAGTTCGAGCACGTCGGACTCGACCACGGGCCCACGACCAAGTTCGACAACCGTCCGTTCGACCTGCCGACGCTCAAGGCCTCGCTCGCCCGGTGGCAGACCGCGCTCGCCGAGACCGGTTGGAACTCGCTCTACCTCGCCAACCACGACCAGCCGCGGCCGGTGTCGCGGTTCGGCGCCGCAGCCGTGGCCGCAGCGGCCGGGGCTGCTCCGCCGGGATCCGGGGCCGACCCGTTCGCGTTCCGCTACGAGTCCGCGACGCTCCTGGCGACCGTGCTGCACCTGCACCGCGGGACGCCGTACGTCTACCAGGGCGACGAGATCGGCATGGTGAACGCCGGATTCCGCACGATCGACGAGTACCGCGACATCGAGTCGCTCAACTGGTACCGCGGAGCGGTCGGGCGCGGCATGCCCATGGCCGAGGCGCTCGACGCGTTGGCGTTCCGCAGCCGGGACAACGCCAGGACGCCGATCCCCTGGGACGACAGCGAGCCAGCCGGCGGGTTCTCCTCGACCACGCCGTGGATCGGCATGGGGCAGGGATGGCCTGCCGTGACGGTGGCCGCGGACCGTGCAGCAGGCGACCGCTCCGTGTTCGCGCACACGCGCCGACTCATCGATCTCCGGCACACGTCGCGGACGGTCCGGATCGGTGCGTTCGAGCTGCTCGAAGCCGATCACCCGTCGCTGTGGGCGTTCACGCGGTCCCTGCCGGACGAGTCCGAGCCGTCCCTCGCGGTGGTCGCGAACCTGTCGTCCTCCGCCCTGGAACTCCCGGAGGACGTGGGGTCCCGCCTCGGCGACCTGGTCCTCGGCAACCTCGGTGTGCCGGAGACGGGCGCGCTGCGCCCGTGGGAGGCGCGGGTCCACGAGTTCGGGTGACCACGGATGGACTGGAGGCTCGGTGCCGGTCCGGCACCGAGCCTCCAGTCCGTCGTCAGTCGCGTCAGCGACGCGTCGTCGGTCCGCTCACACGTCGCGTGTGCGCGCCGCGGCGATGGCGGCGCCACCGACCACGACGACCTCTGCGAGGAGGACGCCGAGCCCACCCCAGCCGTTCAACACGACGCCCGGCTGGTCAGGGACCGGCCCGGACGACGAGTAGGCGTAGAGCTGCGCCCCCGCGTCCGACGGCAGGAACCGAGCGACGTCGAGGATCCACTGCGCGTCGATCAGGCTGCCGAGGAGCGACAGGATGATCGGCAGCACCAGCAGGATGCCGAGCGTGATCGCGATGCCGCCGGCGCTCGACCGGACGAGCAGCCCGATGCCGAAGGCGAGCAGCGCGAGGAGCGTCACGGAGACGCTGCTGCCGAGGATCGGCATGAACACCGAGGGATCCCCGAGGTCGGCCTCCACGCCGTTGCCCGCCTGCAGCGGTGTCGAGATCAGGACACCGATCCACGTCGAGACGGCGCTGACCACGAAGGTGCTCACGGCGAGCACGACGGCCTTCGCCAGCAGTACGCCGGTGCGGCCGGGGTCGGCCGTGAAGGTGGAGCGCACCTGCCCGGTGCCGTACTCGCCGGTGATGATGAGCACGCCGAGCACCCCGACGACGAGCGCGGTGAACGAGACGCTCGCCGTGTTGACGCTCACCAGCGTGCCGTTCGCGGCGTCGGTCGGCATCGCCTGCCCACCCTGGTTCACGAGTGTGCCGAGGAGCACCGCCATCGCGACGGTGAGGGCGACGAGGATCGCGAAGCACCAGACGGTGGATCGGATGCTCCGGAGCTTGATCCACTCGCTGCGGACGAGACGAGGGAAGGACAGACGCACGCCGGACATCGTGTCCGGTGTGGCCATCGCGTGCTGGGCGGTCATCGGGTGCCCTCCGATCGGTACTCGACGTCGTCGCGGGTGAGGGCCATGTACGCCTCTTCCAGGCTCGCGCCCTGCGGGGTGAGCTCGTGGAGCACGACCCCGGCACCGGCGGCGATCGCACCGACGGTCGGCGCATCGGGGCCCACGACGAGGAAGGAGCCGTCGTCCCGTGCGGTGACGCCGGCGTTCGGGCCGATCGCCGCGAACAGCTGGTCAGGGGACGGCGTCCGGACGACGACCCGCGAGCCGCCGCCGGCAGCACCACCGGCGTTCCCGGCACCGGCGACGAACTCCGCGATCGGAGCGTCGGCGAGGACCTTGCCACGACCGAGGACGACGACGCGGTCGGCGGTCTGCGCCATCTCGCTCATCAGGTGGCTCGACAGGAAGACCGTGCGACCGTCGGCGGCCATGCGCCGGGCGAGCTGCCGGACCCACAGGACTCCGTCCGGGTCGAGGCCGTTCACCGGCTCGTCGAGGATCAGGGTCTTCGGGTCGCCCAACAGCGCGGCAGCGATTCCCAGACGCTGCCCCATGCCGAGCGAGAACCCGCCGACACGCTTGCGCGCGACGGAGTCGAGCCCTGTCATGTCGATGACCTCGTGCACCCGTGACTTCGGGATGCCGTGGGTCGCCGCGAGGGAGAGCAGGTGGTTGTACGCGCTCCGGCCGGAGTGCACCGCCTTCGCCTCGAGCAGCGCCCCGACCTGGCGGAGGGGGTCACGGAAGGCCTGGTACGGCCGCCCGTTCACGATGGCATGGCCGGCTGTCGGCCGGTCCAGCCCCATGATCATGCGCATCGTCGTGGACTTCCCGGCGCCGTTCGGGCCCAGGAAGCCGGTCACGCTGCCCGGCCGCACGACGAACGAGACGTCGTCGACGGCGAGCTTCGGACCGTAGCGTTTGGTGAGATGGTCGACTTCGATCACGCGGCAACGCTACGGGACCCCCGTTCGGGGCGCGTCATCCCTGCGTACGAGATGCGGCATACCTTTCCTCCACCCTGCGGCGGAGGGGCGGTCGGCGAACGGAAGAACCCCTCGTTTCCGCGGAAACGAGGGGTTCTTGGCGGAGCCGCCTGTCGGAATCGAACCGACGACCTATTCATTACGAGTGAATCGCTCTACCGACTGAGCTAAGGCGGCGGACGCTCCGTTCCCGGAGCGGCACGGGTCACAACTATACAGGTTCAGACGAGCGAGCGCGAAACGAGCGCCCCGAGCTCGTCGAAGGACCGCCGCAGATCGTCCACCAGGTGAGACTCGGCCGGGGACTCCGACCACTCCCACCATGCGTGCCGCAGTGTGGCGAGTGACACCAGCGAGGCGAGCCGGGCGCGGCGACGGAGCGCGACCTCGTCCTCGGCGAAGGTCGGGTCGTCGTTCGCGAGCCGCCGTGCGATCACGGACTCGAGGGTCGACTGGAACTCCTTCATGGACGCCATGCGCTGGCTGAAGAGTTCCGGATTGGCGCGGAGCACCTGCTGCCGTTCCTCGATCAGGCCGCGCTCCTCGATCAGCTCCTGCGTCGAGTGCACGAGCAGGGCGCCGACGTCCGCGAGCAGGTCCCCGGCCGGCCCGCCGGCGACGAAGGCGTCGAGCACCTCGTCCGCCGGCAGCGTCGGGTCGTCCCCGAGGATCGCCTGCTCCTTGCTCGGGAAGTAGTTGAAGAACGTCCGCGGCGAGATGTCGGCGCGGCGTGAGACCTCGTCCACGGTGACCGCGGCGAGGCCGTCCTCGACCGCGATGCGGAGGGCAGCCTGCTGGATCGCGAGTCGGGTGGCGCGTCGCTTCCGTTCACGCAGGCCGGGTTCTGCATCGGGCATGGGCTGATTCTCCCACGCCTGGGTCACGTCCCCACGCCTCGGCCATGCCCCCGCCTGGGTCCGCTCCTCGCGCCTGGGTCAGCGCAGCGCCCGGACCACCGTGACGAGGAGCGCTTCGAGTGCCAACAGTGCCGCCACGTTCGCGGCGATGCGCTGCCTCGCCAATGCGATCGCGTCGAGGATCTCGAGGGCGGCGGCCGGCGGCACCGACTGCTTGACCCGGTCGAGGTCGTCCTGCATGGCGAGGTTCACCGGCTCCCCCGGTGCACCGAGTCCGATGAGCAACAGGTCACGGTACAGCGAGGAGACGTCGACCAGGATCCGGTCGAGGCCGTCACGGAGACTCCGGGTGGCACGACGCTTCTGGTCTTCTTCCATCGCACGGAGCTGCGACCGGAGCGCCGGCGGCACCGTCCCGCCCGGCTCCACCCCGAGCGACCGGAGTGCTGCGTCCCGCTCTTCGGCATCCCGCTGCTGGGTGATCGCCTTCGCGTCTTCGTCGGCGACCGCGAGGAGTTCCGCCGCGGCCGTCACGGCGTCACCGACACTGCGGATCCGGAGCACGGTCTGCAGGGTCCGTCGTCGGCGGTCCCTGGCGTCTTCGCTCGTGGCCAGGCGCTGCGCCATGCCGATGTGGCTCTGCGCCTGCCGGGCGGCGTCCATGGCGAGCGAACGGTCGACACCGGTGCGCGCGACGATGAGGTCGGCGACGGACTCGATGCCGGGGACCCGCAGCCGGACCGACCGGACGCGAGAGCGGATCGTCGGCAGCAGGTCGGCTTCGCTCGGGGCGCAGAGGATCCAGACCGTGCGCTCCGGCGGTTCCTCGAGCGCCTTGAGCAGCAGGTTCGACGTGCGCTCCGTCATCCGGTCGGCATCCTCGATGATGACCACGCGCCAGCGACCGACCGACGGCGAGTAGTACGAGGACGTGACGAGCTGGCGGATCTCGTCGATGGTGATGATGACCCGTTGCGTCGTGAGCACGGAGACGTCGGGGTGCGTGTGGGCGGTGATCTGCCGCAGGGTGTGGTCGTCGTCCGGGCCGGAACCGACGAGGGCCGCAGCGAACGCGGTCGCGACGTTCGACCGTCCTGACCCTGGAGGGCCGGTGATCAGCCACGAGTGGGTCATGCCACCGGTGCCGTCCGGCGCCTCGGCGGCGCTGCGGAGGGCGGCGACCGCTTCTTCCTGACCGGTCAGGCCGTCCCATACGCTCACAGGGGGATCCTCGCAGCGACCACCGACGCCGCGGATCGAGCCACGAGCCCGGTCACGCGTCGATCCCGACGAGCGGGGCGAGTGCGCGACGGATCCGCTGCTGGACGACGTCGGCGGGCTCGGCAGCGTCGACGACCAGGAACCGCTCGGGCTCGACAGCGGCCATGTCGAGGAACGCCGAGCGGACGGATTCGTGGAAGGCAGCGGCTTCGGACTCGAGGCGATCGAAGGTGTCGCCGCGGGCGGCCGCCACACGGGCACGTCCCTCGGTCACGTCGAGGTCGAGGAGCACCGTCCGGTCCGGCACGAGGCCGGCGGCCGCCCAGTCCGACACCGAGCGGATGTGCTCGGCACCGAGGCCGCGTGCGACACCCTGGTACGCCACCGATGAGTCGATGTAGCGGTCCTGCAGCACGACGTCGCCACGGGCGATCGCCGGACGCACGACCGTCTCGACGTGGTGGGCACGGTCCGCCGCGTAGAGCAGCGCCTCGGCCCTGGCGGACACGTGGCCGCGTTCGTGCAGCACGATCTCGCGGATGCGGAGCCCGAGGTCGGTCCCCCCTGGCTCGCGCGTCCGCACGACGGTGCGTCCGTTCGCTTCGAGCCACTCGGTGAGCAACTCGGCCTGGGTGGTCTTCCCCGCGCCGTCGCCGCCCTCGAGGGTGATGAAGCGGCCGGTCACTTCTTCTTGGCGGGAGCGCGCCGGGTCGTCGTCTTCTTCTTGACCGGGCCCTTTGCACGCTTGTCCGCGATGAGCTGGACGGCACGTTCGAAGTCGACCGCTTCCACGTCCTCGCCGCGCGGGATGGTCGCGTTCGTCTCACCGTCGGTGACGTAGGGACCGAACCGGCCGTCCTTCATCTTGATCGGCTTGCCGGACACCGGGTCGGCGTCGAACTCCTTGAGCGCGGCGCTGGCCGCACGCTTCGCGCCGTACTTCGGCTGCGCGAACAGCTCGAGCGCACCGGCGAGGTCGACGTCGAAGATCGCGTCCTCGCTCGGCAGCGTGCGGGTGTCCGTCCCCTTCTTCAGGTACGGGCCGTAGCGACCGTTCTGCGCGGTGATCTCGTCGCCGGACTCGGGGTCGGTGCCGACCGTGCGGGGCAGGTCGAGGAGCTTCAGCGCCGTCTCGAGGTCGACCGACTGCGGGTCCATCGACTTGAACAGGGACGCCGTGCGCTCCTTCGGCGCTGCGGCCTTCTTGGTCGCCTTCTTCGCCTTCGTGGCGGGCTCGGCCTTCGTGGCGGTCGCGGTCGCGGTCGACGCGCTGCTGCTCAGGACCTCTCCCGTGGACGGGTCGACGTCGGGTTCCGGCTCCGGCGTGCGCTCGGTCACGTAGGGGCCGAACCGGCCGTCCTTGGCGAGGACCTCTTTCCCGCTCTCCGGGTTGATGCCGACGACGCGGTCACCGACGACGGGCGCCTCGACCAGCTCACGGGCCTTCTCGGCGGTGAGCTCGTCGGGGGCGAGGTCCTCGGGGACGTTCACCCGACGCGGCTTCTCCGGGTCGTCGCTCGGCGTCTCGATGTACGGGCCGTAGCGGCCGATGCGGAGCGTGAGGCCGGGCGAGAGCTCGACGGAGTTGATCTCTCGCGCGTCGATCTCGCCGAGGTTGTCGATGACCGTCCGGAGACCGCGCTGGTCGCCGCCGCCGAAGTAGAACCCGTTGAGCCAGTCGACGCGGTCTTCCTCGCCGCTGGCGATGCGGTCGAGGTCGTTCTCCATCTCGGCGGTGAAGTCGTACTGCACCAGGTCGCCGAAGTAGTCCTCGAGCAGTCGCACCACGCTGAACGCGATCCAGTTCGGCACGAGCGAGCTGCCACGGGGCGTGACGTACCCACGGTCCACGATCGTCGAGATGATCGCCGCGTAGGTCGAGGGTCGGCCGATGCCGAGCTCTTCCAGGGTCTTGACCAGGCTCGCCTCGGTGTAGCGCGGCGGGGCGGACGTGTCGTGCCCCTTCGCCTCGACCTCGTCCACGCCGAGGTGGTCGCCTTCGGTCATCGACGGCAGCTTGGCGTCCGCGCCGTTCGACGATGCCTCGTGGCGTTCCTCGTCCTTGCCTTCTTCGTACGCGTTGAGGAAGCCGCGGAACGTGATCACGGTGCCGGACGCGGTGAACTCGACGTCCGTGCCGTTCGCGGTGGAGGCGATGCCCTCGACGGACTCCGTCGAGGTGATCCCGAGGACGACCGACGCGGTCGATCCCTTCGCGTCCGCCATCTGCGAGGCGACCGTGCGCTTCCAGATGAGGTCGTAGAGCTTCCAGTCGTTGCCGCGGAGCACCTTCTCCATCTGCGCCGGCGTGCGGAACACGTCTCCGGCCGGACGGATCGCCTCGTGCGCTTCCTGGGCGTTCTTGCTCTTGCCAGCGTAGCTGCGGGGCTTGTCCGGCACCGTCTCGGCGCCGTACAGGTCGGCTGCCTGCTTCCGGGCGGCGGCGATCGCCTGCTGCGAGAGCGACGCGGAGTCGGTTCGCATGTAGGTGATGTGGCCGTTCTCGTACAACGACTGCGCGACGCTCATCGTCTGGCGGGCCGAGAAGCGGAGCTTGCGAGCGGCTTCCTGCTGCAGTGTCGAGGTCGTGAAGGGCGCGGCGGGACGTCGCGTGTAGGGCTTGGAGTCGACGCTGCGGACGACGGCGTCGCCGGCGCGTTCGAGCACGGAGCTCAGGGCGGTGGCCGAGGCCTCGTCGAGGACGACGGCGTCCGAGGTCGTCGTGCCCCGGTCGTCGAAGTCACGGCCGGATGCGACACGGGTGCCGTGGATCCGCGCGATCCTGGCGGTGAACGCACTGTCCCCGGCCTTCTCGAACCGTGCGGTGAGGTCCCAGTAGTTCGCCGAGACGAACGCGAGACGCTCGCGCTCACGATCCACGACGAGGCGGGTGGCAGCGGACTGCACACGACCGGCCGAGAGCCCCGGACCGACCTTGCGCCACAGCACCGGAGAGACCTCGAACCCGTAGAGGCGGTCGAGGATGCGGCGGGTCTCCTGCGCGTCGACGAGGGCCGTGTCGAGTTCGCGCGTCGCTTCCTGGGCGCGCTTGATCGCTTCCTTGGTGATCTCGTGGAACACCATCCGCTTGACGGGGACCTTCGGCTTCAGGACCTGCAGCAGGTGCCACGCGATGGCTTCGCCTTCGCGGTCTTCATCTGTTGCGAGGTAGAGCTCGTCGGCGTCCTTGAGGGCACGCTTGAGTTCCGCGACGGTCTTCTTCTTCGCGTCGGAGACGACGTAGTACGGCTCGAACCCGTTGTCGACGTCGACCGAGAACTTGCCGAGCGAGCCCTTCTTCAGCTCTGCCGGGAGGTTCTTGGGCTCGACGAGGTCACGGATGTGTCCGACTGACGCCTGGACTTCGTATCCGTCACCGAGGTATTGCGCGATCGTCTTCGCCTTCGCGGGGCTCTCGACGATCACGAGCTTCTTCGTGCCTGGCACGTGACTCCTTGATCGATGGTGCTGTCGGCCCTGGGACACGGAAGCGTCCGGGTCGACCGGGACATCGATGACCGGCGGGCCGACAGGCACACCATACACACAGTGGCGGGGATGCCCGCCGGACGATGTCGGTCCGGTCGATCGGCAGGGGTCCGTCGGGGACCGGCGACCGCGGTCGCCCCGAGACGGAGCGGACCGGACCGGAGCTCGACGACGACGCGGACGAACGCGCCGCTCGTCGAGCAACCGGTGAGGTCCGCCCCGCCGCGCCTGGCCACCCGCGACGCTGCGTCGCACGGTGCACCGGACACCAACCGGACGGCGGCCGCGGCACCGGCGAGCGCGGCGGCGTCCGCCGTCGACTGCGCACGGACGGACCCGACCCGAGCGCCGGCGGCGGTGAGCACGGAGCCGACGACGATCGTGACCGCGGCGACGACCGCGACGAGCAGGACCGTCGCCGACCCGTGCTCGTTCACCGGCCGCCCGTCGCCGCGCACGACGCACCACGGAGGGTGATCGCCGCGAGCGGCCCCGGCCCTGACCGACGCTCGAGGACGACGCACACGAGTTCGTCTGACCGCGTCACGGAGCTCGTCGCTCCCGGGGCGATCCCGGCCAGCGCCGCGCGTGCAGCAGCGTCGTCGTCACGGCCGTACGCCCTGGCGGCAGTCGCTGCAGCGGACTGGAGCCGTCCCTGCCCGTCGACGAGCACGACGCCCCCGATGGCCAGCGACACGACGACCGCGAACACGGGGAGCGCGACCGCGAACTCGACGGTGACCGCCCCGCGCTCGTCGGACCCGCGCTCACAGCGACAGGGCACCGCGGACGAGTTCGGTCAGGATCGCCTGGACCTCGCCGGAGCGCATCACCGCGACGAGGACCCCCGCGAACGCCACGGCGGCCAGGATGACGACGGCGTACTCGGCGGTCGCGGAACCACGGTCGTCGCGGAGTCGGGCAGCGAGTCCCGGGGGTCGGCGAGCCGGTGCGGATGGTGGGTTCGGTCGTTCGGTCATGATGGGGTCCCTTCTGATCTGGTGCATCCAGCCTCGCGATCACCCGTCGGGGCCGGGCCACCAGCGGCGAACCCGTGGAGCGATCACCCCGTTCCGTCCACGGTGGAGGAGAGGATCCCGACGACGACGGGCACCACCCCGACGAGGACGAACGCCGGCAGGACGCAGGTCCCGAGCGGCAGCACGAGGCGCACCGCGAGCCGCTCCGCCGCCGCGAGCGACTCCGACGCGACGTCGTCCCGCAGGTCCTCGGCCGCACTGCGCAGGAGTGCTGCCGCCGGCACCCCCGCGCGCCGTGCGAGATCGAGCACCTCGGCGAGCCGTCGCCGTTCCGCAGCGTCCTCGGCGCGGTCCGGCAGGGCCGTGCGAACGGCGTCGCCGGCGCCGGACCAGGACCCGCCGCCGGACAGCGCCACGGCCCAGGCGTCGAGCAGGACACCGGGGATCCGTCCGGTGGGCGTCGCTGCGCGGACGAGTCGGGTCGACCAGACGCGGCCGACCCCGACGAGCAGGGCGGCACCGGTGCAGCACGCCCAGCCGATCGGCGTCCCGGTGAGCACGCCGACCGTGTCGATCCCCCACAGCGATCCCAGCACCAGTCCGAGCACCGGCAGCATGAGGACCACGTTCGCGCTCGTCCGCGGCCCGGCGAGCGCCACCCGGACGGCTCGGTCCCCTGCCGCTGCCCGCCGGAGCGCCGCGGCCAGGGCGCGGAGCGTCGGCGCGATCGGCGCACCGGTCCTGGTGGCGACCGTCGTGACGGCACGCACGTCCTCCCATGCGGGGCCGGCGACCACGGGCGGGCCGGCCGCCGCCGCGAGCGCCCACGCTCGGGACGGCAGTACCCCGGCGGCGACGAGCGTCGCGACACGGTCGAGCAGCCGAGCCGCACCGACAGCGTCCGCCGCGCCCCGGGAAGGACGCAGCACCCTCGGACGACCAGGACGCGTCACCCGCGCCGACCCGACCGGCCGGTGCCCGGGCCCACGGGTTCGACGGTGAGCCGCCCTGCCGGGTCGACCCCGAGCCTCCCGGCCGCTGCGAGCCGACGCACGCCCCGCCGACGCTCCACGTGGAGGACCAGGTCGAACGCACTGACCGCCTGCCGGGACAGCACGGTCGGCCCGAGCCCAGCGAGCGCGCCGAGCGCCTCGAGGCGTGCGGGGACGTCGTCGAGTCCGTTCGCGTGGACCGTGCCGGCTCCACCGTCGTGTCCGGTGTTGAGCGCGGACATGAGCTCGCGGACCTCTGCCCCACGGCACTCCCCCACCACGATCCGGTCCGGGCGCATCCGGAGGGATTCGCGGACGAGCCGGTCGAGACCGATTGCTCCGGCGCCCTCGGCGTTGGCCTGCCGCGATTCGAGCGACACGACGTGCGGGTGGTCGATCCGGAGCTCTGCGACGTCCTCCACCGTCACGATGCGCTCGTCGCGCGGCACGGTGGCCAGCATCGCGGCGAGGAGCGTCGTCTTCCCGCTGCCCGTCGCCCCGGACACGAGCACGTTGCGCCGGCGCCGGACGGCGTCCTCCACGAGACCGCGAGGCACCCGCTCGAAGGTCCCGCTCCGCTCGAGCGCATCGAGCGTCGGCGGTGCACCACGAGGCAGGCGGAGGGACAGCGTCGTCCCCCGCACGGAGACCGGCGCCAGGACGACGTGCACCCGGACCCCGTCACCGTGCCGGACGTCCGCGACCGGGGCGCTCTCGTCGACGTGCCGGCCGCCGAGCGCGACCAGTCGTGTCGCGAGTTCGCGTGTCCGTTCCTCGTCCAGCACGATCCCGGAGTCGACCAGCCCGTCGCCCCGGTCAATCCACACGCCCAGACCGCCGGAGACCAGCACGTCGGTGACGCTGTCGTCCGTCACGAGCGGGGCGAGTTCCTCGAACTCGACCGGGTCGATCCCCCGTCGGGCGCGTCGGGGCACGGCCGCACCCGGGAGGAACGGCGAGGGGACGGCGCGGTGGCGATGCATCTCCGGAACGCTAGGTCTGCGCATCGCTCTGCTCGCCGCTCGCCACGAATCGGGGAGGACACGCTCGTCGTCCACACCAGTGGACAGTTTTGTCCCCCGATCACCATGCACGTACCCCGGAGCACTCGGTCGCCAGCCGGCGCCGCGGTGCGACCCGTGCAGCGCCGACACGCGCCGTCCGCGGCGCCGCGGAGTCGGCCCGTCGCCGACGGAGGTCCATGCGGCAGCATGGACCGGTCTGTCCACCGTTCCGCGGACGGACGCGGATCGTCCCGAACGGAACCGGTCCGTCGTGCGACGTTGCACGGCGGACCGGTCCGGGGAAAAGAAGAGGCGGCACCGGTTGGGGGGAACAGGTGCCGCCAGGACAACGGAGGATTGGGGGGAATCCGATCCGATGCCGCCGGAAACGAGTCCGGCGGGATCTACTGTACCCCACGACGAGGCCCTGCGGGCAACCCCGACGCGCCGAGTCCTCACCGAATCCCTCCGACCGGAACGAAGACCCGTCGACGACACACGGCTTCCACCACCCGGAACGCCCTGGTTGCCCCACGCACGACGGGTCCACACCGAGGGGTAGTCTCCGTTTGCACCCACGGACGCAACGACGCGAAAGGACATCGATGTCCACTCCGACCAACGTCGACGAACGACACGACGACGGCCACCACGACGACAGCGGCACCTTCCCGCCGCCGCCGGAGTTCGTCGCGGACGCCGTCGCGGACCAGGCTCTGCACGACGCGGCCGCCGCCGACCGCGAGGCGTTCTGGGCCGAGCAGTCGAAGAGCCTGCTGGACTGGCGCACGCCGTTCACGCGGACCCTCGACTGGTCGGGGGCGCCGTTCGCGAAGTGGTTCGACGACGGCACGTTGAACGTCGCCGAGAACTGCCTCGACCGGCACGTCCGCGCTGGCAACGGCGACCGGGTGGCGATCCACTTCGAGGGCGCTCCCGGCGACACGCGGCGCATCACCTACTCCGAGCTGACCGCCGACGTGCAGCGCGCCGCGAACATGCTGACCGACCTCGGCGTCGAGCAGGGCGACCGGGTCGTCGTCTACATGCCGCTCATCCCCGAGGCCGTCGTCACGATGCTCGCGGTCGCCCGCATCGGCGCCGTGCACTCCGTGGTGTTCGGCGGGTTCAGCGCCGAGAGCCTCCGCGCCCGCATCGAGGACGCCGGCGCGAAGCTCGTCGTCACCGCTGACGGCGGCTGGCGCCGCGGGGCCGTCGCCCCGCTGAAGCCCGCGGTCGACGAGGCGCTGCAGGGCGAGGGCACCGACAGCGTGGAGCACGTCGTCGTCGTCAAGCGCGGCGGCAACGACATCGCGTGGAACGACCGCGACCGCTGGTGGCACGACGAGTTCGCCAAGGCGGACCCGACCCACGAGCCGCAGGCCTTCCCCGCGGAGAACCCGCTCTTCATCCTCTACACGTCGGGCACGACCGGGAAGCCGAAGGGCATCGTGCACACCTCGGGCGGCTACCTCACGCAGGCCGCGTACACGCACAAGAACGTGTTCGACATGCACCCGGGCAAGGACGTCTACTGGTGCACCGCCGACATCGGCTGGATCACCGGGCACACCTACGTCGTCTACGGCCCGCTCGCGAACGGCGTGACGCAGGTCCTCTACGAGGGCACCCCCGACGAGCCGAAGCCCGGCCGCTGGTGGGACATCGTCGACGCGTACGGCGTGACGGTCCTCTACACGGCGCCGACCGCGGTCCGCGCCGCCATGAAGGGCGGGCGCCAGGTGCCGGACGCGCGGAGCCTGGAGACCCTGCGACTCCTCGGCAGCGTCGGCGAACCGATCAACCCCGAGGCGTGGCACTGGTTCCGCCAGGTGATCGGCCACGACCGCACGCCCATCGTGGACACGTGGTGGCAGACCGAGACCGGCGCGATCATGATCTCCGCGCTACCAGGTGTCACGAAGCTCAAGCCGGGCGCGGCGCAGACCCCGCTGCCCGGCATCGTCGCCGAGATCGTCGACGACGAGGGCCACCGTGCCGACCCCGGCGAGAGCGGCTACCTCACCATCACCGAGCCGTGGCCGTCGATGGCGCGCGGCATCTGGGGCGACCCGGACCGGTTCGTCGAGACGTACTGGGACCGCTTCCCCGGCCGGTACTTCGCCGGAGACGGGGCACGGCTCGACGGGCAGGGCGACATCTGGGTGCAGGGCAGGGTCGACGACGTCATGAACGTCTCCGGACACCGGCTCTCCACCGCGGAGATCGAGTCGGCACTCGTCGGACACGAGGGAGTGGCAGAGGCGGCCGTCGTCGGCGCGGCCGACGAGACAACGGGTCAGGCGATCGTCGCGTTCGTGATCCTGACGTCCGAGGCGGCTGAGGGGGTCGACCGCGACGCCGTCGCCGCCGAGCTCCGCGCCTGGGTCGGCACGCGCATCGGAGCGATCGCGAAGCCGCGGCAGATCACGATCGTCCCGGAGCTGCCGAAGACGCGGTCGGGCAAGATCATGCGCCGGCTGCTCCGCGACGCGGCGGAGGGCCGCCGCATCGGCGACACGACGACGCTGGCCGACCCGACGATCATGGCGACCATCGCGGAACTCATGTAGTCCCGTTCACGCGAGCAGGGCCTCCAGTCCGTACTGACTGGAGGCCCTGCTCACGTTCGCTGTCCCGGTTGCTGCCGTCAGGCGGTCAGCTCCACCACCAGCTCGACCTCGACCGGCGCGTCCAGCGGGAGCACCGCGACGCCCACCGCGCTCCGCGCGTGGACGCCAGCGTCACCGAAGACCTCGCCGACGAGCGTCGACGCGCCGTTGGCGACGCCCGGCTGTCCCGTGAACGACGGGTCGGACGCGACGAACACCGTGACCTTCACGACACGGGCGACGCGCTCGAGCGACCCGGCGACGGACTGCACGGCCGCCAGCGCGTTCAGCGCCGCCTGTCGCGCCTGTGCCGTCGCGGTGTCCGCGTCGACCTCGGAGCCGACCTTGCCGGTCACCGGCAGCGCGCCGTCGACGAAGGGCAGCTGCCCTGCCGTGTAGACGTACTGCCCGGTCACGACCGCCGGGACGTACGCGGCGACGGGGGCCGCGACGGTCGGGATCTCGAGCCCGAGTTCGGCGAGACGTGCCGCGACGGTCATGCGTCGGCCTTCGGGCGCTTCAGGTACGCGACGAGCCCGCCCTCGGGGCCGGTGACGACCTGGACCAGCTCCCACCCCTCGTCACCGAAGTTGTTGAGGATGGCGGTGGTGTTGTGGATGATCAACGGCGTCGTGAGGTATTCCCAGCGAGTCATGCGGTTCCTTGCCAGCCTTCCGGTCGTGGGTGTCGTTTAGGCTGCATCCTATGTCTGCCCAGAAGACGTCTGCCTCGCGGACCAAGCCCGTCTCTGCAGTCGGCGCCTTCATCGGATTCGTCGGCTTCAGTGTGCTCGCCGGACTCCTGGTCACCATCGGTGTCACCCCGGCCATCGCCGTCGCCGGGGTCACCACGACCTCGACGATCGGCGTGTTCGAGTCGCTGCCGGAGTACATCGAGATCGGCGAACTCCCGCAGCGCAACGAGGTCCTCGCGTACCAGAACGGTCAGCCGGTCCACCTGGCGACGGTCTACGACCAGAACCGTCAGGAGCTGAAGTTCGACCAGATCAGCGACCAGCTGAAGAACGCGGCCATCGACGGCGAGGACAAGCGCTTCTACGACCACGGCGGCGTCGACATGACCTCGCTCGTCCGCGCGGGTGTCGGCTCGCTCGCCGGTGGGCTCGGCGAGTCCGGTGGTGGCTCCACCCTGACGATGCAGCTCGTCCGCAACATCAAGATGCAGCAGGCGCTGGAGCTCCCGACGCTGGAGGAGCAGCAGAAGGCGTACAAGGACGCCGTCGAGCAGACCATCCCCCGCAAGCTCGAGGAGATGAAGCTCGCGATCGGGCTCGCGAAGAAGTACTCGAAGAAGGAGATCCTCACCGGGTACCTCAACATCGCGTACTTCGGCGACCAGACCTACGGCGTGCAGGCCGCCGCACAGCACTACTTCAACAAGAACGCGACCGACCTCACCCCGCAGGAAGCCGCGTCGATCCTGGCCATCGTGCAGTCGCCGAACACCAGGAACCTGTCCGACCCGAAGTACTACGACGCCAACGTCGCGCGTCGCGACGTCATCCTCAAGTCGATGTACGCACAGAAGCACCTGACGAAGGAGCAGTTCGACACGGCCATCGCGTCGAAGCCGGCGGACTACGTGCACCTCACCGCGCCGACGCAGGGCTGCAAGGCCTCGGCTGGTTTCGGGTCGCAGTTCTTCTGCGACTACGCGGTGCAGGTCGTCAAGGAACTGCCGCAGCTCGGTTCGACGGACAAGGAGCGCAAGGCTGCTTGGCGCAACGGCGGCTACACCGTGCAGACGACGCTCGACGTCGGTCTGAACAACCAGCAGAAGGACCTCATCGACAGCTACGCGCCGAACACCGAGGCTCGCTTCAAGCTCGGCGGCACCATCGACTCGGTCGAGGCCGACACCGGCCGGGTCATCACCATGGTGCAGAACAAGAACTACAACCAGCTGGTCGGGTGCGACGTGCAGGGGGCCGATCCGAACGCGTGTGCGCCCTCGACGGACTCCGGCATCAACTTCAACGTCGACTCGAAGTACGGCGGGGGTGAGGGCTTCCAGACGGGTTCGACGTTCAAGGTCTTCACACTCCTGAACTGGCTGCAGAACGGGCACGGGCTCAACGAGACCGTGAGTGGGACGACTCGTGCCTTCACGAGCTACGAGGTGTGCGGGAGCCGGAGTGGGATCAGCCCGGTGTACACGCCGAAGAACGACTCCGCCGGTGAGGGCGGCAACATGTCCGTCGAGAGTGCGACCTACCGCTCGGTCAACGTCGCCTTCGTGAACATGGCGCAGAAGCTCGACTACTGCGACATCCGGAAGACCGCAGACAGCCTCGGCATCCACCTCGCCAACCCGCGGCCCAGCGAGCAGGGCTACGGCGACGACATGTCGAAGAAGACGACCACGGACATCATGCTCAACCCGTCGGCCGTCCTCGGCACGAACTACATCGCGCCGCTCACGATGGCCGCCGCCTACGCCGGCATCGCCAACAACGGCACGTTCTGCCGCCCGATCGTGATCGACAACGTCACGAACGCCGAGGGCAAGGCGCTCGGCGGGCAGCAGAAGGAGTGCACGCAGGCGATCGACCCCTCGGTCGCTCAGACCGCCATCTACGCGATGAAGAAGGTCCTGACGGTCGGTACCGCCGGTGGCGGCCGGACGCCGGACGGCTACGACGAGTTCGGCAAGACGGGCACCACCGACGAAGCAGACCAGATCTGGCTCGTCGGCTCCACCTCGAAGATCGCGACCGCCACGTGGCTCGGCAACATCGAGGGCAAGCAGAGTCTGCGCAAGGTCGCCGGCCCGCACGGCCTCTACTCGCTGTCGCGAACGTCGCTGTGGCGTCAGGCGCAGAGCATCGTGAACACCCAGTACGCAGGGGCCCCGTTCCAGGCGCCGAGTTCGTCGTCGATCCGCGGGAACAGCATCACCGTCCCGGACGTGGCGGGCAAGACCACTGACGAAGCCCGCGCCACGCTCAGCGGTGCCGGCTTCACCTACGTCGACGGCGGCACGCAGCCAGGGGCAGGGACTGCCGGGACCGTCCTGTCGACTTCCCCAGCCAGTGGTTCCGCGCTGTCGAAGGGCTCGAGCGTCACGGTCTACACGACGGACGGTTCCCAGTCGACGGTGCCGGAGGTGGCGGGCAAGTCCGTCGGTGACGCCCGCTCGGCGCTGAACGGTGCCGGCTACGGGAACGTGAGCGTCTCCGATCAGTACCAGCCCGGGGACGGCAAGAACCAGTGCAAGGTGGCCGCGGTCGATCCGGGTGCAGGAACCGCTGCGTCGAAGGACACCACGATCAACCTCACCCTGTTCGGCAACAAGGACGGCAAGGCCCCCAAGGACTGCAAGTGACCCGCGGCCGGGCAGCGCTCGGCGTCCTCGCAGCAGGAGCTGCGGCCGGCGCCGGCGCTGCCGCGTGGGGCACGCTCGTCGAACGGCGGCGGTTCGAGATCCGCTGGGAGACGATGCCGATCCTGCCGCCTGGTTCGCGTGACGTCGTCGTCCTGCACCTGTCGGACATCCACATGGCGCCGTGGCAGGCGGACAAGCAGCAGTGGCTGCGCGACCTGAGCCTGGTCGAACCCGACTTCATCGTGAACACCGGTGACAACCTCGGGCACCCGACGGCGAACGCAGCGGTCGAGTACGCGCTCGAGCCGTTCCGTGGTGTCCCCGGGGCGTTCGTGTACGGCTCGAACGACTTCTACGGCCCCTCCCCCCGGAACCCGCTGAAGTACTTCGGCGGCCCGAGCAAGCTGCACGCGTCCGCGAAGCCGGTCGACCTCGACATCGAACGCCAGACAGCGTTCTTCGAGTCGCTCGGCTGGCTCGACCTCAACGACAAGGCACACGCCATCGAGGTCCGTGGCGCACGCTTCGAGCTCTTCGGCACGTCCGACGCACACCGCGACTGGGACCGCCTCGACCTGCTCCCGACGAACGTGGACGAGATGCGCGGCGACGTCCCCTGGTCCGAGGACGAGGACGGTCCGGCACCGGTGTCGATCGGCGTCACGCACGCCCCGTACCGCCGCGTGCTCGACGCGTTCGTCCGACAGGGTGCCGACGCGATCTTCGCCGGGCACACGCACGGCGGGCAGGTCGCCGTCCCCGGTGTGGGTGCCCTCGTCACGAACTGCGACCTCCCCCGCAAGTACGCGAGTGGCCTCCACCGCTGGCAGAACCGGACGCACTGGGCCTGGCTGCAGGTGTCGGCCGGCCTCGGGACGTCGATCTACGCGCCGGTGCGCTTCGCGTGCCGCCCGGAGGCAGTCGTCGTCACCCTGACCGCCCGCGTCTGACCAGCCGCTCCAGCCCGATCAGAGCGTCGCGCATCCCACCGAGACCTGCATCGCGGTGAACCCGGCGGCGTCCGGCACGCAGAGCACGCGCCAGGTCCCCGGGCCGACGATCCCGTCGATCGTGATCCACGACCGGCTCTGCACGACACGGACCCGACCGTCGGTGAGCGGCCCGAACCGTCGGTCGACGACGATCGGCGCTTGCCCGTAGCGGAAGCGGTCGTAGTTGAGGAGCGACTGCAGCCGGGCGACGCAGAACTCGTCGGCGATCCCCGCACGCAGGACCTTCGACACGCACCCGGCCGGTGCCGCGGAGGCCGAGGGCGGGGCGGCGATGAGGGGTGCCGCGGTGGCGATGGCGGTCACCACGACGACGAGGAAGAGCCGTGTGCGTCGGTTCAGGGTCACGGGCTCATCCTGGCCGATGTGGAATGTGACATGCAAGCAGATGCGACAGGATTTGCCGTCGTGGTCGTGAGCACCCCGGATCATCCGCTAGACTTCTGCAGGTCGCTTCACGGAGTGACCAGCACACCTCGGGGTGTGGCGCAGCTTGGTAGCGCGCCTCGTTCGGGACGAGGAGGTCGCAGGTTCAAATCCTGTCACCCCGACAGATGAAGGCCCGGATCTGTACGGATCCGGGCCTTCTCCGTGTACCCAGGGACACACCGGCCGGTGCGCCACGGCTTGGCCCCGCCGGCCGACGCTAGCCTGATCTGCGACATGGAGACCCCCGACCGCCTCGCCCCCGTCGTCGAACGCATCGGCGTGATGTTTCCCGAACTCCGAGACGACCCCGTGATGGCCGCCAGCCTGTTCGAGAACGTGACGTCCATGCTCGAGGACGCACATCGTCGCTACACCGAGGGCGAGGAACGATCGATCACGAGCGACCTCCTCCTCGCCGACGAGCACCTCGCCACCGGCGCACTGCACGCCGAACACATGCAGCACCCGGCAGGAGCGATGCTCGCGGCCGAGGTGCTCTTCGACGAGTACCTGCCGGTCTTCGTCGACGAGGTCGGCGCCAGCACCCCTGCTGAGCTCCTGCGTGCCTCCAGGGCTCTCCACGCGGGCATCTGGAGCCGATTCCCCGCCGGAGCGGTCGCCTACACCGAAGCGCTCCGGCAGCGCGTCACGACGGCGAACCTCGACTCGCGTGCGCACATCGCCCGCGACCTGCACGATCGGGTCGCGCACGGGATCCTCGCCGGGCTGCAGCGCATCGACCTGGCGCTGCTCACCGATCCCCCGGCCCCGGAGCGCACCGCTCAGCTCGAGGCCGCCGCGACGCAGCTGCGCCGCGCGCTCGGCGACGTCCAGAACCTCGCCGTCGCTCTGCACGCCCGCGTCGGGGATGACGTCCTGGACGCCGCGCTCGCCCGGCACGTCAAGGACCTGTTCCCGGACACCGAGCGGGTGACGATCGAGTCGCACGGCACACCGGTGCCGCTCGTGAACTGGCGGGCCGAGGAGTCGCTGACGATCCTCCTCGAAGCACTCACCAACTGGTGGAAGCACGCGCGGGACGCCGCCGTCCACGTCCGGTTCGACTGGGGTGCCGATGCCCTCACCATGACCGTGCGGGACCATGGTCCCGGGTTCGACACCGACGGGAGCGCCGACGGCCGACTGGGTCAGTCCACGATGCGGGAGCGCGCTGCGCTGATCGGCGCACGGATCGACGTCACGAGCGCGCCGGGCACCGGGACGACCGTCACGCTCGTCGTGCCGAAGGGAACGCTGTGAACCCGACCGTCACACACGTCGCGATCGTCGACGACCACCGCCTGTTCCGTGAGGGGCTCGCGACGATCCTGTCGTCGGTCCCGACGATCCGCGTCGTCGCCCATGGAGAGCGCCCGGCCGAGGTCCTGGACGGCGCAGAGGCGGCGGCGATCGACGTGCTCCTCCTCGATGTCGAGCTCGACGCTCCCCCCGCCCGCACGACCATCGCCACCGTTCGCCGGAACCACCCGGGCATCGCCGTCGTCGTGCTGACCATGCACCGGGACGCCGTGTTGCGCCGGGCGCTCCTGGACGCGGGTGCCGTCGACTTCGTGACGAAGGACACCCCGAGCCGCGAGCTCGTCGAACGCATCGTGCGTGCGAGCACCGGAACGGCCGCCCCGGTGACGTTCCCCGTGGACGTCGTCAGCGACGCCCAGGCGGGGTCGCCGCTCAGCGACCGCGAGGTCGAGGTGCTCCGGCTGATCGCCTCGGCGCGCTCCAACGCAGAGATCGCCGCCGACCTCGGCCTCGCGGTCGGGACGGTGAAGCGCCACGTCTACAACGTGTTCCGGAAGCTCGAGGTGACCAGCCGGGTGGGAGCCGTGGCGACGGCCACGCGACTCGGCCTGCTCACCTAGCCAGAGCCTCCCGGATCAGCGCGGACGGACGAGCAGCACCCCTCAGCCGACCGCGACGGACGGCCGCACCAGGCGGCCGGCCTCGTGCAGCGACGCCACGACGTCGAGCGCCTGGTGCCGGTACCGCGCCTGTGCCGCACCAGGCGCGACGATCACGCCGTTCGCCCCGGTGGACTCGAGCAACGAGTTGATCTTCGACGCGACCTGGTCCGCGGACCCGTACGCCTGGCGCTCCGTGCGCGCCGCGATGAACCGGCGCTCGAGGTCACTGAACTCGTAGGCACGGGCCTCCTCCATCGAGACCGGCTCGGGCTTCGCCCCCTGCCGCATCCGGATGAACGAGATCATGCCGGGGGCGCTCTGCTCCTCGATGACGGCGGGGTCCTCGTCCGTGACGACCTGCACGCCGATGAGCGCGTTCGGCTCCGACCGGAAGCGCGACGGACGGAACGAGTCCCGGTAGAGCGCGAGCGCGGCCTCGGTGTTGTCGGACGCGAAGTGGTGCGCGAACGCGAACGAGATGCCGAGCGCGCCGGCGACCTGCGCGCTGTAGCCGGAGGACCCGAGCAGCCAGAACTCGGGCACGTCGCCGTACCCGGGGACGGCGCGGATGCGCGCGAGCGGGTTCGACTCGTCCATGCCGGTGAAGAACCCGATCAGGTCGGCGAGCCGCTCGGGGAAGTCGTCGACGTCGAGCCGGTCGGTCCTGCGGAGCGCCATCGCGGTGGCCCCGTCGGTCCCGGGGGCACGCCCGAGACCGAGGTCGACGCGGTCGCCGTAGAGCGCCCGGAGGGTCCCGAACTGCTCAGCGACGACGAGCGGCGCGTGGTTCGGCAGCATCACCCCGCCGGAGCCGATGCGGATGGTGCTGGTCGCGGCCCCGACGGCGCTGAGGAGCACGGCAGGAGCCGACGAGGTGATCCCGGGCATGCCGTGGTGCTCGGCGACCCAGAACCGCTCGTAGCCGAGCTTCTCGGCGTGCACGGCCATGTCGATGGAGCCCTGCAGCGCCTCGGTGTTGGACTGGCCGTACTCGCGGGTCGCCAGGTCGAGGACGGACAGGTGCACGGATGCGTCGCTCATGTGGGCGGCAACGCCTGCCGCCGCGCGTGCATTCCGCGATGCGCAGGTGCAGCGCTGCCGGAGGGCCGAGCGGTCACGACACACCGCCGCCCGTCCGCCGGGTGGTCACGATTCGTCGCGCGGCGTCGCCGACGACGACGATCTGCGGCCGCTCGCCGGACGCGAGCGGTGTGTCGTGACCGGTGACGACGGCAGACCACGGACGGTCGCGTCGCCCCGGTGCAGGCATCGCCCCGGCGCGTGCCTGGGTGCGAGCGGTCAGGCCGGTTCGCCGTCGAGACGGCCGCCCGACTCCGTCAGGTAGCAGTTCGCGCAGAGGGACTCGTACTCGACGTCGACCCCGTCGATCGCCACCTGCGACCCGTCGAACACGAAGCGGCCGTCGACCTTGCGGGCGTTGAACACCGCCTTGCGGCCGCAGCGGCAGATCGTCTTGAGCTCCTCGAGCGAGTGCGCGACCTCGAGCAGGCGCCGGCTGCCGGGGAAGGCCTCTGTGCGGAAGTCGGTGCGGATGCCGTACGCGATCACCGGGATCTCGTCGAGGACCGCGATGCGCAGCAGGTCGTCGACCTGGATCGGGGTGAGGAACTGCGCCTCGTCGACGAGCACGCAGCTGACCGGACGGACCATGCCGTCGAGCCGGTCGGACTCGGGGTCGGTGGCACCGGCGTCGGTGACCGCACCACGCACGTCGACGTCGGCCGGCAGCACGATGTCGACCTCCCGCGTCACGCCGAGGCGGGAGACGATCTCGCGGTCCCCCTTCGTGTCGACGGACGGCTTCGCGAGGAGCACGCGGTGGCCGCGCTCCTCGTAGTTGTACGCGGCTTGCAGGAGCCCCGTGCTCTTGCCGCTGTTCATCGCCCCGTAGCGGAAGTACAACTTCGCCACTAGGAGAGGAAGCCGTCCTCCGCCGCGCGACGGATCAGGTCGGACTTCTTCGACGCGGGACGGCCGACCTTGGCGTACTTCTCGCGGACGCGGCGCAGGTAGGTCTTCGCGGTCTCGTACTGCACGTTCATCTGCGACGCGACCTCGTTCGTGGAGTAGCCGGACACGTACAGCCGGAGCGCCTCTTCCTCGCCGTGGCTGAGCTTCGGGCGCTGGTGGGCCGTCGCGCCGGTCGGGAGCGGACGCCATTCCCGCTGGGTCGGGGTCTCCCGCTCCACGCCCATCACGTCGCGGGCGACGTCCATCACCTCGCGCATCGGGAGCGACTTCGACAGGAAGGCAGCGGCACCGGCGGCGAGCGCACGGTCGCGGGACTCCCGGGTGTCGACGCTCGACAGGACGATGACCTTCGCGCCCGCGGCGCGGCAGGTGCGGACGCGGGCCTCGATCGAGACGGGTTCCTTGAGTTGGAAGTCCAGGAACACCAGGTCCGTCGGGAAGCTGTCGCTGTGCACCATCTCCAGCCACGTGTGCGCGGTGAGGGCCAGGTCGAAGTCGAAGGCGTTCACGGCGATCCAGCTCGACAGGCTGTCGAGGAGGACTTCGTGGTCGTCGAGGATGGCCAGTCGTACCCGGCGGGATCCGGGGTTCGGCAGGGCTGGCATCCCTTCCGTCAGCCTGTTCGGGTCAGTGCTGGTCATACGAGAACCTTAGTGCGAGGGACGAGGGACGGACCGCGACGTCGAGGTCGGGGAAGGTGACGCGGAGGACGGCGAAGTAGGGGTCGAACGTGCGGTGGATGCCGACGTCCGAGTCGGCGACCGCGACGTCGAGGGCGATCTCGACGCGGTCGTCCGCGACGCGCTGCACGGAGGCGCGGAAGCCCCCGGGATCGACGGTGGAGGCGCGGAGCGCGGCCCGGACGAACGTGCGGACGACCGTGCGTTGGTCGGCGTCGAGCGTGCTGATGAGTCCGTCGGGATCGTCGATCGCCGCTGCCGCGCCGCCCTCGGCACGGACGGCCTGCTCGAACCACGTCCGGTCGGCGTCGGCGACCATCGCGCGGCGGATCCCGTCGGCGATCGACCTGGCACGGGCCCGGTCCGCGTCCGTGATCGTCTCGCGGGTGCGGAGTTCGGCGAAGAACGGTGCGACGTCCCGCGCGAGGATGATCGAGCGGTCCTGCTGCACGCTCGCGGCGATGCCGTCGCGCTCGGCCCGCGCCACCGAGTACGAGCCCGCGCGGATCTGGACACGCTCCGCGAGACCGCCGAACGTCCAGGCGAAGACCCCGGCGGCCGCGGTGAGGACCAGGGTCGGAGCAGCCGCGAGGAAGGCCGCGACGGCCACCGGCACGCCGTTCGGGAACTGCTCCGCCGCGACGCCCCAGGCGACACCGTCGACCACCGCGAGGACCACGCCGCCGACCACGAGGTCACGCCACGGGCGGTACGGGGCCACCATCACGATGCCCGTCGCCGTGAGCAGCGACATGAAGTCGTTCAGTGCACTCTCGTCCGGCCCCCATTGCGCGGCGACGCTCGTGACCGCGGCCAGCGCGAGCAGCCCGACGTGGAGGACGAACGCCCAGCGCGGGAAGGGTGCGCGGAACGGGCTCGACGCCGTGATCACCACCGCTGCGGACGCCGCGAGGAGCAGGACGGTCAGGGCGCTGAGCGTCGGGCTGCCGACGACGTCACGGTCGAACACCGAGACGATGATCGCCCACACCACGCCGACCGCACCGAGCACCACGGCGAGCGGCCTCGAACCCATCGCCCCGAGCGGGTCGTACTGCTGCGCGGTCCTGCCCAGGACTGCGCGACGGATCGTCCTCCGTGTCGTCACGTCCGGCGCCGACCCGCTCCGGCCGCCGCTCACGACGCGGACTCCAGGTGGTCGTCGCCGTCGGTGCGACCGATCGACCGGACGGACCCGGTCAGCGCGCCGTACGGCACCGTCATCATCACGCTCGTGCCGGTCCCGGGTGACGACCACACCTGCACGTCGCCACCGACACGGCCGACGCGCTCCCGGACCGAGTTCCGCAGCCCCATCCGGTCGGCGCCGGTCTGCTGTTCGTCGAAGCCGCGGCCGTCGTCGACCACCATGACCGTGCACGCGACGCCGTCGTCGAACACGCTCACCTCGGCGGTGTCGGTGCCTGCGTGCTTCCGCACGTTCGCCAGGCACTGCCCGACCGCACGGACGAGGGCCGTCACCGCGGCCGGCTCGAGTCGCGCGATGACCGAGGGATCCCCGGTGACGACGACCTCGAGTCCGTGGGCGCGGTGCTCCTCGACGACGTGCTCGAATGCCTCGACCGCCGCTCCCCCGTCGGCGCGCGGCTCCGGATCGAGCCACTCGCGGCCGGTGAGCATCGCCACGTCGGACTCGACGGTGCGTGCGAGGTGTTGGTCCATCGGGCCGTCCGGTGCCAGCGCGATCGCGCCGAGGTGGTTGAGGACGGTGTCGTGCAGGATCGCGGAGGCCTCTGCCTCGACGCCGGAGCGGTACGCCGACACGTGCTCCTCTCGCGCCGAGCGGAGGAGCTCCGGCTGGACGCGCTGCGACCGTGCCGTGCTGCGGCCGGCGACCAGCACGATCGCCACGACGAACACGAGCGTCACCCACGCCAGGACGAGCGGATGGCCGGCACCGCCGACCTGGACGATCGCGATGGTGGTGGCGATGCGGCCGACGACGAGGCCGGCGATGGACCAGAGGACGACCCTGCCCGGCACCGCGCCGGCGCCGCCGACGAGCACGAGCGGGATCACGACGAGCGACAACAGGTACGAGGTCACCCACGGCACGGCGATCTCGCTCTGGACGACGTGCGTGAACCACCAGGCGCACGCCCCGCCGACGACCAGGAAGGCGATCGCCGACCGCCACGTGCTGAACTGCACGTGCACGCCGATCATGCCGAGCATCGGCACCAGCGCGAGCACGGCGCCGAGGACGCGGACATCGGGGTCGCTGGCACGGAACAGCAGCAGGGTGATCGCTGCCGCGACGAGGGAGCCGATGGCCGCCGCGTGGAACGCCCGCACCGTCGACCACGCGTTCACGCGCGGAGCGAGGTGCGTGGGGATGCCGAGCACGGTGCATCGTCCTTCCGGGAGCCAGGGAGCGCCGCCCACGATCCAACCACCGATGGTCCGGCCGTGTACCCCGGATCGGGCACCGGGTGACGACTGGGTCGATGATACCGGGCGTGGCTGCACCCCTGCTGTCCCCCGAACGCGCACCGAGCGATCGTCAGAAGAGCGTCGGCACCCCGTTCGTGATGCCCTGCACCCGTGACCTGGTGGGTGCGAGCGCCTGCTGCCTGAGCCCACGTTCCCAGCCCGGATCAGCGCGCTTGAGCGGCGAGACCCCCGCCGCCCGGTCGCTCCCCGGGCCGTCCACCGAGAACCCCATCGAGCCCGTCGCCGGGTCCACCCGCCCGAGACCGACTCCGTGCGCCCGCATGATGGGGCGGATCCGCTCGCCGAGCCACCGTCGGTAGTCCTTCGGCGGGTAGGTGTTGTCGAGGTACATCGACCGGTACCTGCCGACGAGGTCCGGGTGCGTACGAGCGAGCCAGTCCATGTACCAGGGCTTGACGCCGGGCTTCAGGTGGAGCGCGGAGTACATGACACTGGTGGCACCGGCAGCCGCCGCGCGGCCGATCGCGTCGTCGAGGTGCGCCTTCGTGTCAGTGATGAACGGCAGGACGGGCATCAGGAACACCGAGCACGAGAGCCCGGCGTCCCGGACCGCCCGCACCGTGGCGAGCCGCGCCGTCGTCGTCGGGGTGCCCGGTTCGACGGACTGCTGCAGCTCGTCGTCGTAGACCGCGATGGACATGGCGAGGTCGACCGGGACCCGCTCCGACGCCGCGACGAGCGCCGGGATGTCCCGCCGCAGGAGCGTGCCCTTCGTCAGGATGCTGAACGGCGTCCCCGAGTCAGCGAGGGCGTCGATGATGCCGGGCATGAGCCGGTACTTGCCCTCTGCCCGCTGGTACGGGTCGGTGTTGGTGCCGAGCGCGACGGGGTGGCGGTCCCAGGTGGGCTTCGCGAGCTCACGCCGCAGGACGTCGGCGACGTTGGTCTTCACGACGATCTGCTGGTCGAAGTCCGAGCCGCCGTCGAACTCCAGGTACGTGTGCGTCGGACGCGCGAAACAGTAGACGCACGCGTGCGAGCACCCGCGGTACGGGTTGATGGTCATCCCCCACGTGCCGCCGTCGATCGCGCCGACACGGTTCAGGGCGGACTTCGCGAGGACTTCGTGGAAGGTCACGCCGGCGAACTCGGGCGTGGTGACACTGCGCACGAACCCGCTGTTCGACTCGAGCCCGGGGAGCATGTCGCTGCCCGACGCGTCGATCGCCTGTCCGTTCCACCGCATACAGCCATTCGAACACACGTTCGAACGGATGGCAAGGTCAGTGGTGCAGGCCGAGCACCTTCGCCGTGCGCTCGAGCGTCTCGTCGGCGAGCTGCGCGTCGTCGCCGAGGTCCTTGCCGTAGGTCGGGACCATCACGCGGACCGCGTCCTCCCAGCGGTCCCAGCGGTCCGGGAAGCACTTGCGGAGCAGTCCGAGCATGATCGGCACGGCGGTGGACGCACCCGGTGACGCACCGAGCAGCCCGGCGATCGAGCCGTCGGCGGCCGTGATGACCTCTGTCCCGAACTGCAGCACCCCGCCCTTGTCCTTGTCGGGCTTGATGACCTGCACGCGCTGCCCGGCGATGATCTTGTGCCAGTGCTCCGGCTGCGCCGCCGGCATGAAGTCACGCAGGGCGTCGAACTTCGTCGACTTCGACGCCAGCAGCTGCCCGATCAGGTAGCGCACCAGGTCGAAGTTCGAGAACGCGACGCTGAGCATCGGGCGGAGGTTGTGCGGCCGGATCGACCGGACCAGGTCGAACAGCGACCCCTGCTTCAGGAACTTCGGGCTGAAGCCGGCGTACGGGCCGAACATCAGCGATGCACTGCCGTCGACGATGCGGGTGTCGAGGTGCGGCACGGACATCGGGGGCGCGCCGACGCTCGCCTTGCCGTACACCTTCGCCGAGTGCTTCTGGACGACCTCGGGGTCGTCGGTGCGCAGGAACTCCCCCGACACCGGGAAGCCGCCGTAGCCGCGGATCTCCGGGATGCCGGACTTCTGCAGCAGGTGCAGCGCACCGCCGCCGGCGCCGACGAAGACGAACTTCGCGGCGATCGACTGCTTCGAACGACCGACCTCGTTCAGGACGTCGAGCGCCCAGCCGTCGAACACCTTGCCGCGGCTGATGTTCGTGACCTGGTGGTTCGGCTCGAACTCGACGCCGTCCACCTCGAGCTGGTCGAACAGCTGGCGGGTCAGCGACCCGAAGTCGACGTCGGAACCTGCCGCGGAGTACGTCGCCGCGATCGGCTGGTCCTTCTTGCGACCGGGGATGAGCGCCGGTGCCCACTTCCGGATCTGCTCGGCGTCGTCGCTGAACTCGAGCCCGGCGAAGAGCGGGTGGTCCTTCATGGCCTCGTAGCGGGCCCGCATGTACTCGACGTTGTCGGCACCCCAGACGAAGGAGATGTGCGGCGTCGGGTTGATGAAGTTCTTCGGGTCCGGCAGGGCGCCGGTCTCGACGAGGAACGACCAGAACTGGCGCGAGACCTGGAACTGCTCGTTCACGACGACGGCCTTGGCGATGTCGACCCGGCCGTCCGGCAGCTCCGGCGTGTAGTTCAGCTCACAGAGGGCGGAATGACCGGTCCCGGCGTTGTTCCACGGGTTCGACGATTCTTGCGCGACGTTGCCGAGGCGCTCGTACACGCGGATCTTCCAGCTCGGCTCCAGCCGGTGGATCAGCGCGCCGAGCGTGGCGCTCATGATGCCACCCCCGATGAGGACGACGTCGATCGGTTCCACCTGCTTCACTGCCACCCGACGATCCTACCGGCGTGCGCTGACAAGGCGACCAAGGAAACGGACGGGAGGCTCGTGGCGGATTCGCCACGAGCCTCCCAACCGCAGTGTGGTTACGCGGCGACCGCGCGACGCGCGACCACGACCTCCGCGATCTGCACCGCGTTCAGGGCTGCGCCCTTCCGCAGGTTGTCGTTGCTCACGAAGAGCACGAGGCCGTGACCCGCTGGCGCGGACTGGTCGGCGCGGATGCGGCCGACGAACGTCGGGTCCTGCCCGGCGGCCTGCAGCGGCGTCGGGACGTCGGAGAACTCCACACCAGGAGCGCTCGCGAGGATCTCCGTCGCGCGCTCCGGCGTGAGGGTCCGCTCGAACTCCGCGTTCACCGAGATCGAGTGCCCCGTGAACACGGGCACGCGCACGCAGGTCCCGGCGACGAGCAGGTCGGGCAGCTCGAGGATCTTGCGGCTCTCGTTGCGGAGCTTCTTCTCCTCGTCGGTCTCCCCCATGCCGTCGTCGACGATGCTCCCGGCGAGCGGGACCACGTCGAAGGCGATCGGACGGACGTACTTCACCGGGTCGGGGAAGGTGACGGCGCCGCCGTCGTGGGTGAGACGAGCGGTGTCCTGCTCGAGCGCGGCCTTTGCCTGCCCGAGGAGTTCGTCGACGCCGGCGAGCCCGCTGCCCGACACCGCCTGGTAGGTCGTCGCCACGAGACGACGGAGCCCCGCCTCGGCGTCGAGGACCTTGAGCACCGGCATGATCGCCATGGTGGTGCAGTTCGGGTTCGCGACGATGCCCTTCTGCGCCGTCTCGATCGCGTGCGGGTTGACCTCGCTCACGACGAGCGGCACCTCGGGATCCATCCGCCAGGCGCTCGAGTTGTCGATCACGAGCGCGCCCGCTGCGGCGAACTTCGGCGCGAGGGCGCGGGACGCCGTGGCACCCGCCGAGAAGAGCGCGATGTCGATGCCCGACGGGTCGGCGGTCTCGGAGTCCTCGACGACGACGTCCTGCCCGCGGAACGACAGCGTCGTGCCGGCGGAGCGGGCGCTCGCGAAGAAGCGGACCGAGGTGGCGGGGAAGTCGCGTTCCTCGAGCAGGCGGCGCATCACGGCGCCGACCTGGCCGGTGGCGCCGACGACGGCGACGGTGAGCTCCTGGGACATGACTGCTCCTCTCAGCGGCCGGTGCCGGCGTACACGACGGCTTCGTTGTCGGCATCGAGACCGAACGCCTGGTGGACGACGCGCATGGCGTCGTTCAGGGTGTCGGCGCGGGTGACGACCGAGATGCGGATCTCGGACGTGGAGATCATCTCGATGTTGATCGACGCCTGGTGCAGCGCGCGGAAGAGCTCGGCGGAGACGCCCGCGTTCGTGCGCATCCCGGCGCCGACCAGGGCGAGCTTGCCGATCTGGTCGTCGTACTGGATCCCCTCGAAGCCGATCTCCGACTTCGCGACACCGAGTGCGGTCAGGACGCTCTGACCCTGGTCCTTCGGGAGGGTGAACGAGATGTCGGTACGCCCGTTGGAGGCCGACACGTTCTGCACGATCATGTCGATGTTCGCACCGGCGCGGGCCACGATCGTGAAGATCTCGGCCGCCTTGCCCGGCTGGTCGGGCACGCCGACCACGGTGATCTTGCCCTCGGAGAGGTCTCCGGCGATGCCGGTGATGATCGGTTCTTCCACGGTTTCCCCCTCTGCAGGGTTGTAGACGATGGTTCCCTCGACGTTGCTGAACGACGAGCGGACATGGAGGGTGACGCCGTGCCGACGGGCGTACTCGACGGCACGGATGTACAGGACCTTGGCACCGGAGGCTGCGAGTTCGAGCATCTCCTCGCTGGTGATGCGGTCGATCTTGCGGGCCTTCGGCACGACACGGGGGTCGGCGGAGAAGATGCCGTCGACATCGGTGTAGATCTCGCAGATGTCCGCGTCGAGGGCGGCTGCGAGGGCGACGGCCGTCGTGTCGGAGCCGCCGCGACCGAGGGTGGTGATCTCACCCGTGGTGCGGTTGAAGCCCTGGAAGCCCGCGACGATGGCGACGTGGCCGGCGTCGAGCGCCTCACGCACGCGCTTCGGCGTGACGTCGACGATGCGGGCCTTGCCGTGCTGGGCGTCGGTGAGCATGCCGGCCTGGCTGCCCGTGTACGACGAGGCTTCGACGCCGAGGCTCTTGATCGCCATCGCCAGGAGCGCCATCGAGATGCGCTCCCCCGCGGTGAGGAGCATGTCGAGCTCACGGCCAGCCGGGATCGGGGTGACCTGGTGCGCGAGGTCCACCAGTTCGTCGGTGGTGTCACCCATGGCGGAGACAGCCACGACGACGTCGTTCCCCGCCTTCTTCGTCTCGACGATCCGCTTGGCCACGCGCTTGATGCTCTCGGCGTTCGCGACGGACGATCCACCGAACTTCTGCACGATCAAGGCCACGGGTCGGTACTCCTGGGGACGACGGTTCCGCGACGATGCGCGGCTTCCACAATGGTAGGGGATGTTGCGTGTGAGCGGGTGTCCACGCAACGATCGTGCGTGACGATGCCCGCGCGGCACAGCGGTGACGCGGGTCAGCCCCCGACGAGCCGGCGCCCCTCGAAGGCACGCCCGAGGGTGACCTCGTCGGCGTACTCGAGGTCGCCGCCGACGGGGAGGCCGGACGCGAGCCTGGTCGTGCGGATGCCCATCGGCACGAGCAGGCGGCTGAGGTAGGTGGCGGTCGCTTCGCCCTCGAGGTTCGGGTCGGTCGCGATGATCACCTCTTCCACGGTGCCGTCCGCGAGCCGGGTCATGAGCTGCTGGATCCTGAGGTCGTCGGGGCCGACGCCGTCGATAGGGCTGATCGCGCCGCCGAGGACGTGGTACAGCCCGCGGAACTCGCGGGTGCGTTCGATCGCGGCGACGTCCTTCGCTTCTTCCACGACGCAGATCACGGCGGGCTGGCGTCGCGGATCGCGGCAGATGCTGCAGCGTTCTGACTCGGTCACGTTGCCGCAGATCTCGCAGAAGCGGACCCGCTCCTTGACGTCGGCGAGGAGCTCGGACAGCCGTGATGGGTCGAACGACTCGCTCTGGAGGATGTGGAAGGCGATCCGCTGCGCCGACTTCGGTCCGATGCCGGGCAGACGACCGAACTCGTCGATGAGGTCCTGCACGATGCCGTCGTACATCAGATGCCCTCGCTCAGAGAGGTCTCCTCGATGAACTGCGCGCCGAGGATCTCACGCACGACGGCCTCGCCGTACCGACCGGGGACGGGCGGGCGACGGACCTGCGGAGCCGCCTGCTGTGCGGGCGCGGCGGGTGCCGGTGCCGCGGGTGCCTGGGCCGGTGCGGGTGCCTGTGCCTGTGTGGGTGCCGACGCGGGCGCGGTCCGGGTCTGGGCGCTCCGCGCCGGTGCTCCGCCGGGCCCCGGGTCGGGGAACGGCGCGCCGTCGTCGAACGGTTCGTCGTCCAGCGGGTAGTCGTCGACGGGGACGTCCGGTGCCGCCGGGGCCGGTGCCGCCGCCGGTGCCGGCTGCGCGACGGGCCCACGGCCGCCGGCCTTCAGGGCGTCGAGGGCCGCCTGGGTCTCGGCGACCGGTCCCGACGTGGGCGTCGACGCGGGGGCGACGGTGTCGTCCGGACCGATCGAGCCCATCGGTGCGGCCCAGGTCGGTTCGACGTCGTCCGGGACGGCACCGACGGTCGGGTCCGTCGCCGGGATGGTCGCGACGGCCCACTCGGTGACCGGACCCGACGGCGCCGGTGTCTCGGGGGTCGGTGTCTCGGGGGTCGGCGCTGCGGCGGTCTCCGCGACGGGTGCCGCAGCCGGTGCAGGACTCGGGGCGGGGGCCGGGGTGTCGGCGTTCGTCGGCTGCACGGGCGGCTGCGGTGCCGGGGACGGCGCCGCCGACGCGGGAGCCGGGGCCGCCGCGGCGGGGGCCGGCGGCGCAGGAGCGGACGCTGCGGGCGTGTCCTGGCGCGGGGCCGGACGCTGTGGGGCTCCCCCGGGGCCACCGGCACCTCCGGGACCACGCGCGACGAACTTCACGCGGAACCCGAGCACGTCGATGATCGCGGCTCGGACGAGTTCGCTGACGCTGGTCGCCGGGTCGGACATCTCCTTGAACGAGGCGACGTCCTGCTGACTCGGGAACGTCAGCGTGAGGACGTCGTCCCGCAGGGCGGTGACCTGCGCCGGCTGGACGACGGTCCACGCCGACCGCTTCGCGCGCTGGACGTGCTCGAGCACCTGCGACCAGGCGTCCCGCATCTGCTGCAGCCCGACCGCGGCGATCGGCTGGATCGCGGGCTCGGTGCCGATGACGGAGCCCATGCCCGTCGACGACGCCGATGCGTGCCCATCCGGTTGCGGAGCGCTCGGTGCGGGTGCAGGCGCGGCCTCGGGTGTCCCCGGTGCGACGGCCGCCCAGGACGCAGCCGCGTCCTGCGCGGCGTTGGTCGGAGGGGTGGCCTCGACCGGCGCGGGTTCGGCAGGGCGCGGTGCAGCAGCCGGCGTGGTCGAGGGTTCGGGACGGCGCTGCTCCGGAGCGGCCTGTGCCGCCGGAGCTGCCTGGGCGGACGGTGCGGCCTGGGTGGTCGGAGCGGCCTGGGCCGGGCGGGGAGCCGCCACGGCTGACCCCGACGGCACGGCTTCCGGGCCACCCTGGTGTCCACCGGCGTCGCCGACACCGACCCGGCGCTCGAGCCGCTCGACCCGTGCGAGCGCACCACGCTGCGTGTCGTCGGCTTCGGGGACGAGCATCCGCGCGATCATCAACTCGAGGTGCAGGCGCGGCGAGGTCGCCCCGGTCATCTCGGTGAGGGCGCGGTTCGCGATGTCGGCACCACGGGACAGTCCGTTCGCGCCGAACACGCCCGCTTGACGGGTCATCGTGTCGAGTTCTTCCGGCGAGACGCCGCGGAGCACCGCCCCGGCGCTCTCGTTGGTGGCGGCGACGACGATGAGGTCGCGGAGCCGCTCGAGGAGGTCCTCGACGAACCGTCGGGGGTCCTGCCCGGTCTGGATCACCCGGTCGATCGCCGCGAAGGCGGAACCAGGGTCGGCGACCGAGAGCGCGTCGACCACGTCGTCGAGCAGCGCGCTGTCGGTGTACCCGAGCAGGGCGACCGCACGTTCGTACGCGATCGCGCCGTCTTCGCTGCCGGCGATGAGCTGGTCGAGCAGCGAGAGCGTGTCGCGGACGGAGCCGCCGCCGGCCCTGACGACCAGCGGCAGCACACCGGGCGCCACCGACACGGACTCCTGCGTGCAGAGCTGCTCGACGTACTCGAGCATCGCCGCCGGTGGGACCAGGCGGAACGGGTAGTGGTGCGTGCGGGACCGGATCGTCCCGATCACCTTCTCCGGTTCGGTCGTCGCGAAGATGAACTTGACGTGCTCCGGCGGTTCCTCGACGAGCTTCAGCAGCGCGTTGAAGCCCTGCGGCGTGACCATGTGCGCTTCGTCCAGGATGAAGATCTTGTAGCGGTCGCGAGCCGGCGCGAACACGGCCCGGTCGCGGAGGTCACGGGCGTCGTCGACACCGTTGTGGCTGGCGGCGTCGATCTCGATGACGTCGAGCGATCCGCTGCCGCCGCGCGCCAGCTCGACGCAGCTCGGGCAGACGCCGCACGGGGTGTCGGTGGGGCCTTCCGCGCAGTTGAGGCAGCGCGCCAGGATGCGGGCCGACGTCGTCTTGCCGCAGCCGCGCGGGCCGCTGAACAGGTACGCGTGGTTGACCCGGTTGGTCCGGAGCGCGGTGCGCAGCGGGTCGGTGACCTGCGACTGCCCGATGAGCTCGGCGAAGTTCTCAGGCCGGTAACGGCGATACAGGGCGGTGACCACGCGACAAGGGTAGCCGGGACGACCGACAGCCGGGGCCGGTGTGGAGAGCCGCCGCGCGGGGTGGACCCGGCCACGTCGTGACGCCGGGTGCGTGCGTGGACGGCACCGCGCCTCCCGGCCGTCAGGACGACGACCGGGAGGCGCGCTGCGGGAGGTGCTGACCTACCCCTGGTTGCGGCGGCGGATGCCGCGCGCCAGCCGGGAGAGGCCGAGCAGCAGGAACCCGAGGACCACCAGGCCACCAGCTGCCCCGGCGAGCGGGGCGACGTCGGCACCGGTGAAGGCGAGACCACCTGCGGTGCTGCCGACGCCGTTCCCGGAGCCGCCGTTGCCCGCGCCGGTCCCCGGCAGACCAGGTGTGCCCGGCGTGCCCGGCGTGCCCGGCGTGCCCGGCGTGCCCGGCGCACCGGGGTCGCCCGGCGTCCCAGGCGTACCGGGATCGCCCGGCGTGCCGGGGCCGCCCGGGTCGACCGCTGCGTCGACGATCATCGTCCACACCTGTGGCTCGGACGTCGCGCCGTCGACCGTCTGGGTCGCCGTGATCCGGTGCGTGCCGACCGCGAGGCGCAGCACGACCCGCCAGGTCCCGTCCGTCCCTGCCGTCACCGTCACGGGGTCGCCTCCGTCCGCCGTGACCGTCACCGTCGCGCCCGGTTCGGCGGTGCCCGTCACGGGCCAGTCGACGTAGCCGTCGCTGCCGGCGGTCCGGTGCGACCCGGACGGTGGCGACGTGACCGCGAGCGGGTCGACCGCTCTGACGACGATCGGGACCTCGGGAGCGGTGCTGTTCGTCCCGTTCACCGTCTGCACGGCGCGGATCGTCCAGCGTCCCTCCGGGACGCGGTCGAAGCTGACGCTCCAGTTGCCGTTCGCGTCGGCCGTCGTCGTGCGCACCTGCCCGGTCGACAGCGTGACCGTGATCGTGGCACCCGGTGTGGCGTGGCCCGTGACCGTGAAGGACCCGGTGTCGCCCGCCCCGGTGCCGGGGATCAGCTGGCCGGGGACCGGCGAAGTGATCACCACGTCCTCCGGTTCGGCGACGACGACCGTCACTCCGCTGGTGACCGGGTCGGAGGTCCGGCCGCCGACGGTCTCGGTGACGGACACCGTGTGGTCGCCCGGCGGGACGTCGCCCACCGTGACGGTCCAGGATCCGTCGGTCCCCGCGGTCGTGCTCACCGTGGTGCCGTCGATGTCGACGGTCACGGTGGCCCCGGCCTCGGCGGTGCCGCTCACCGGGATCGACGCGCTGCCGCCGGTGATCGGGACGACCTGACCGTCGGACGGGCTCGTCACCGAGACCGGCGTGGCGGCGACGACCGAGAAGCCGACCTCCGGAGCGGCGACGTCCGTCCCGCCGACGGTCTGCGTCGCGCGGATCGTGTGCTGCCCCTGCCCGATGCCCGGCACGGTCACCGTCCACGCCCCGTCGCCGTTCGCCGTGGTCGTGACCGGCGTGCCGCCGTCGATCGTGACCGACACCGGTGCGTCCGGAGCGGCCGCGCCGGTGACGGTGACGTCCGTCGACCCGCCGAGCACCCGGTACGCCGTACCGGCTGCCGGCGACGTGACGACGATCGCGTCGGCGTCGGCGATCGCGACCGAGAACCCGCGGCCGACCGGATCGGACGTCGTGCCGTTCACGACCTGCGTCACGGACAGGGTGTGGTCTCCCTCGCCGAGTCCGTCGACGGTGGTCGTCCAGCGGCCGTCCTGACCGACGACCGTCTCGACCGGGTCACGCCCGTCGGCGACGACGCGGACCGTGGCGCCCGGTTGGCCGCTGCCGTTCACGACGACGTCCGCTCCCGTGGCGCCCGCCGGCACGGTGATGGTCGACCCCGCTGCCGGAGCGTCGATCGCGAGCGTCGTCGCGCCGGCGACGGTGAAGCGGGAGGCCACCGGTGCCGAGGTCGAGCCACCGGTCGTCTGGGTGGCCCGCACGGTGTGCTGGCCGGTCCCGACGCCGTCGAACTCGACCGACCACGTCCCGGCGTCCGTCGCGGTGACCGTCTGCTGGTCGCCGTCGTCGAGCGTGACCCGGACGGTGGCGCCCGGCTGGGCGGCGCCGGTCGCGGTGACCGTCGTGGTCTGGTCGTCCTCCGCCACCCGGATCGTCGAGTCGGCGACCGGGGTCGCGATCGTGATCGGGTCGGCGACGACGACGTGGACCGGCACGGTGACCGGAGCGGACTCCGTGTCGCCGATGCGCTGCGTGACGCTGACGACCGGGTCGCCGGCGCCGACGTCCGCCACGTCGACGCTCCACGCGCCGCCGGTCCTGGCCGTGGTCGACTCGCTCCGTCCGCCGCCGAGGTCGACGACCACGGTCGCGCCCGGTTCGGCGGTGCCGCTGACCGTGATGGTGGTCGTGGCGTCGTCGTCGGCCACGGTGTACTCCTGGTCGGTCTCCGGCGTGGTCACCTCGACCGGTGCACCGGCCTCGACGGCGAACGTCGACTCGACGGGGGTCGTCGAGGTCGATCCGGCGACCGTCTGCGTGACGCTGACGTCGTGGTCCCCGACACCCAGGCCGTCGACGTCGAGCGCCCACGTGCCGTCCGGTCCGGCGGTGACGTCGACCGGGTCGCGGTCGTCGATCGTCACGGACACCGTTGCACCCGGCTGGGCGTCACCGGCGACCGTCACGGTCGTCGTCTGGTCGGCGTCCGCGACCGTGATCGGCTCGTCGGCTTCCGGCTGGCGGATCGTCAGGTCGGCGGCGGGGACGACGGACACCGGTCGTTCGACCGCGGCGCTCGTCGTGCCGTTCAGCGCCTGGGTCACCGATGCCGTCCAGGACCCGGTCGGGATCCCCTCGACGGTCGTCGCCCAGTCACCGTTCTCATCGACGGTCGCCGTCGCCGATCCGCCGGCACCGAGGTCGACGGTGACCGTCGCACCGGGTGCCCCGGTCCCGGAGAAGTCGACGTCGGTCGTCGCGTCACCGTCGGCCACGGTGACACGGGTGGCGCCGGCCGGGTCGGTGACGGTCAGCGCCGCTCCGGCGACGACGGACACGCCGACGGTCGCAGCCGGCGACGTCTGGCCGTCGAAGCGTTCGGTCGCCGTCACCCGGTAGTCGCCGACCGGCTTGTCCGCGAAGGTCCACTCCCAGTCGCCCCCGTCGCCGGCGGTGACCGTGTGGGTGGAACCGTCGGAGAGCGTGACGGTGACGTCGGCGCCCGCCTGCGCGGTTCCGGCCACACGGACGTCCGCCGTCCCGCTCGGATCCGCCACGGTGAGCTGCTCGCCGTCCGACGGCGCGTCGATGACCACGCCGTCCGCGGCGCGGACGTCGACCGTGCGGTCCGGACTGGAGGCAGTGGTGCCGTTGACGCTCTGGGTGGCGGTCACGGGGACCACACCGACCCCGATGTCGGGGAACGTGACCGTCCAGGCGCCGTCGCCGCTCGCCGTCGTGGTGGCCTCGTCGTCGCCGAGCCGCACCGTGACGGGTGCGTTCGCCGCGGCGGTGCCGCGGACCGTCACGTCACGCGTGCCGTCGTCGCCGATGACGTACAGGACGTCACCCGCCGCCGGGTCGGTGACCGTGACGGGGTCGGCCGCCTCGATGCGCACCGTGCGGTCGACCGGGCTCGACGTGGCGTCCCCGATGGTCTGCGTGACCGAGACGGGGTGCGCTCCCACGCCGAGGCCGGGGAAGGTGACCGACCAGGTGCCGTCAGCCCGGACCGTGGTGGTCTGGTCGTCTGCTCCGTCGGTTCCCGCCGTGATGGTCGCGCCCGGCTGCGCCGTCCCGGAGACCGTGACGTCGGTGGAGACGTCAGGACCCGCGACGACGGTCGTGGCGTCGGCGCCCGGTGCGGTGATCCGGACCGGCGACGCGGTCACGACCTGGAAGGTGGTCGGGAGCGCACTCGTCTCGACGTCCTCGATCGACTGCGTCGCGTTCACGGTGTACGTGCCGGTGGGCGCGAGACCCTCGGCCGTGACCGTCCACGTCCCGCTCGTCGCGTCGGCGGTCGTCGTCAGCGGCGTCCGGCCGCCGACGGACACGGAGACGTCGGCCCCCGGCTCCGCGGTGCCCGTGATCGTCACGTCTGTCCTCGCGTCCGCGTCCACCACGACGAACCGGGAGCCGGTCGGCGGGGTGTCGATGGTGACGGCACGGCCGGGCACCACGGTGAAGTCACGCTCCACGGTGGGACCGTCGGTGCCGTTCACGGTCTGCGTCGCGCTGACGGTGTGGCTGCCGGTGCCGAGCGTGGTGCTGCCCGTCGCCGGCGCCGTCCAGCGCCCGTCGGCCCCGGCCGTCACCGTGATCGGGTCACCGCCGTCGAAGACGACCGTGACGGTCGCCCCGGCCTCTGCGGTGCCGCTCGCGATGACGCCGGCGGTGCCCCCGCCACCTGCTGGGACCTCCTGCGCGTCGGTCGGCGTGTCGGTGGTCAGGGCGTCACCAGCCTCGACCGAGAAGTCCCGGTCCACGGCGGCCGAGGTCCGCCCGCCGACGGTCTGCGTGACGGACACGGTGTGGTCGCCGGTCCCGACGTCGGGCAGCGTGACGCTCCATGCGCCGTCGTCGTCCGCGGTCGTGGAGACCGGTGTCCCGCCGTCGAACACGACGCTGACGTCGGCGCGGGGCTCGGCGGTCCCGGCCACCGGGACGTCGATCGTCGAGGAGTCCTGCGCGACCGTGGTCGTCGAACCCTGCGCCGGCCCGGTCACGGCGAGCGCCGCCGCGGCCCGCACCGTCACCACCTGCCGGAGCACCGGCGAGGTGGTGCCGTTCACGGTCTGCGTGGCCGCGATCGTGTACCGGCCGGCCGGGACGTCGTCGACGGTGACCGACCAGTCGCCGTCGTCGTCAGCGGTCGTGGACGCGGTCCGGCCGCCGCCGAGGTCGACCGCGACGTCGGCGCCGGCCTGGGCGGTCCCGGAGACCGGGAGGTCCGCCGTGGTGCCCGCGAGCACCGTGACCACGGCGCCGTCCGCCGGAGCGGTGATCACGAGCGGGTCGCCGGCGCTGACGGAGAAGGTCGAGGTCACCGCGGCCGAGGTGGTGCCACCGACGGTCTGGGTCGCGGTCACGGTTCGGCTGCCGACCGGGACGCCCTGGAACGTCGTCGTCCAGTCGCCGTCGTCGTCCGCCGCGACGATCGCCGTGAACGCACCGCCGATCCCGACCGAGACGCGGGCGTCCGGCGCCGCTGAACCGCTGACCGTCACGGGCGTGGTGGACGATGCGTCGGCCACCGTGATGACGCTGCCGTCGGTCGGAGCGGTGATCGTGAGTGCCGCTGCCGCGGTCACCGAGAACGCACGCTCGACCGGGTCGCTCGTCGATCCGCCGATCGTCTGGGTGACCGACGCGGTGTGCTCGCCGGCCGGGATGCCCGTGACCGTGGTCGACCAGGTGCCGTCGGCACCGGCCGTGGTGCTGGCGGTGTGGCCGTCACCGGCGTCGACGTCGACCGTCGCGCCGGGCTGGGCGGTGCCGGAGAACGGGACGTCGCGCGTCCCGTCGTCGGCCACCGCGAAGTCCTGCCCGTCGGTCGGGGTCGCGACCGTCAGACCGGCGGCCTGCACGACCCGGAACCCCCGGGTGACCGCGTTCGACGTCGAGCCGCCGACGGTCTGCGTGACGCTCGCGGTGTAGCTCCCAGCCGGGACACCGGGGACGGTGACGCTCCATGCGCCCGAGCCGTTCGTGGTGCCGGTGCCGGTACGACCGCCGCCGAGGTCGACGGCCACCGTGGAGTTCGGGGTCGCGGTGCCGGTGAGGGTCACCGGGGTCGAGGCACCCGCGATGGTGAAGGTCTGCCCGGCGGTGGGTGTCGTGATCGTCAGCGCCTGCTGCGCGACGACCGAGAACGGCTGCGTGGCCGTCCCCGCCGTCGCACCGCCGACGGTCTGCGTCGCCGTCGCGGTGTGGTCACCGGTCGGCACGTCCGCGATCGAGGTCGTCCACGTGCCGTTCGCGGCCACCGTGGCGGTTCCCGTCCGGCCGGTACCGAGGTCGACCGCGATGGTCGCCCCGGGTTCGCCGGTACCGCTGACGGTGATGGACCTGGTCGACGACGCGGACGGGACGCTGAACTGCTGGTTCGCGGTCGGCGTGGCGATCGTCACCGGAGCGACCGCGCTGGCACGCACCGTCGACGTCGCGAGGTCGACGGTGGCGACGTTCGCACCGGGCAGGATCGACAGCCGCAGGGCGTGCACGCTCCTGGCTCCGGCGTCGGAACCGCGCGGGTCACGGAACCCGGTCGTGGTGTCCTGCGCGTTCACGGTCAGGTCGATGACCTGGCGCAGCAGCAGGACCGCCGGTGACAGCAGGTTCGCCACCGCGGTGGTGGTCGTGGTGAGGGTCTGTCCGAGCGTCGTGAGCGCGGCGCCCGTGAGGAGCGGGCCGACGACCCCGCGGACGAGCGGGATGAGGGTGGTGTTCACGACGGGTGTCAGGAGCGGCACGAGCGCGGCGCCGGTGAGCCCGGACGCGGTCACGGTCGTGGTGCCCGTCGCGGTGCCGAGTACCTGCCCGAGGGTGGTGGCGACGTTGAGCGTCAACCCGGTGATCGGCAGTCCGGCGAGCGTGGCGTTCGCGGTGACGCGGATCGAGATCGCGGTCGAGTTGATCGTGTTCACGACGGCGGTCTGCAGTGCCGAGGGCAGCTGGCGTTCGAGGATGTCCGCGATCGCCGTGTTGATCGACGTGACCGCCTGCTGCGTCAGCACCGGGGTGTTCGCCGGCTGGCCGTTCAGGGCGGTGAGCTGGTCGAGGTCGACCGACACCGCGCCGGTGGCCGGCGTGATCGTGACGGCCCCGGAGGTGAGCGGTTGGGCGAGCACCTGGGTGAGCGTGTCGTCCAGGTTCAGGTTCACGGTCGCCTGCGCCGTCGTCCCGCTCAGCGAGATCAGACCGAGTGACGACAGCGCACCCGTGAGCCCGGTGGTCAGCTGCCCGGTGATGCCCGAGAGTGCGCCGCTCGCGCCGATGGTGGAGTTCACCCCCGACGAGAACGTCCTGAGGTCGCTCCGGAGCGACGTGGTCAGCCCCGACACCGCAGGGCTCTGCAGGTTCAGCTTCGCAGCGGCGATCCGGTAGTCGCTCGTCGTCCCGACCGAGGTACCGCGCGTCGCGGAGATCGTCGAGGCGAGCGCACCGACCTCGAGCCGGCCGTCGGCGAGGACGCTGGAGCTCGCGCCGACTCGGGACAGCAGCGGGTCGAGGTTCACCGAAGCACCCGACCCGTTCGCGCCGTTGCCGACACCGATGCCGCCGTTGCCGGTGATGAGCCCGGACGACGCGGTCGCGCCCGACGCCGAGGACGTCGCGTACTGCCCGGCCGCCCCGAGGGTCAGGATGCCGTTCGTCCCGAGGAGGTCGATGTCGTTGCCGAGGTCCAGGTTCACCGCGTTCAGCGCCGTGACGTCCACCGGCTGACTGGTGGTCCCGCTACCGGAGGTCGCGCCACGGGCGGAGTAGGCACCGGCCAACTGCACGACGGCGTCGGCGTCGACCAGCCCGGACCCGCCGAGCAGCACGCCTTCGCTCTCCGCGACGTCGCTCGGCGCGGCGGCGGCCGGCTGGATCGCGACCGTCGCGGCGATGAGCGCGGTCACGGTGGCGACGACGCCGCCGCGGAGCAGCAGCCGATCACCGCCTGGTGCTCGTCGTCGGTGTTCCCGTCGGCCTGGAGTGGTCTGTCGTGTGCCATCGCCGGCTCCGGTGGGTACGCGGATACCACGGAGCGACACGTGCTTGCGCATGTGTGTTCCTCATCCTGGCGGGCATGCCCGCCACCTGATCCTCGGATCCCCGCCGGTGGTGAGCCGGTGAGGGCAGGAACCCTGGTTGGGAGTTCCTGAGGGCGATCTTGACACACGTTCAGGCTGGATGTGCGTCCCGGGACGAAAAAGACTCTTCACGCACCCCAGGCGGACGAAAAAGACTCCTCACGCACCCGCCAGAGCCCGGTTACCCTTGCTGCGTTTCCGCCCTGGGGGAGTTGGCCTGGATGGCGTCACGTGAGGAGCCGCCAAGCAGTCTACCGGACACGAGGAGCACGATCGAACCATGAAGATCGCCATCGCCGGAGGACACGGCCAGATCGCCCTGCTCCTCGCCCGCCTGATCACCGAAGCCGGACACGAGGCCATCGGCATCGTCCGCAACCCCGCCCACGTGTCGGACGTCGAGCAGACGGGAGCAGCCGCGATCGTCGCCGACCTCGAGCAGCTCGACGACGACCAGCTCGCACTCCGACTCCGCGGTGTCGACGCGGTCGTCTTCGCCGCCGGTGCCGGCCCGGGCAGCGGTGCGGAACGGAAGCTCTCCGTCGACCGCGACGCCGCCGCCCTGCTCGCCGACGCCGCCGAACGGGCGGGGATCGACCGGTACGTCATGGTGTCGGCGATGGCCGCGGACACCTACGACCCGGAACTCGCGATCGTCCCGGCGAAGGACGACGCCGCGGTGTTCCAGGTGTACCTCCGAGCGAAGGCCGAGGCGGACGCCGACCTGCGGGCGCGGAACATGCGGTGGACGATCGTCCGACCAGGTGGCCTGCTCGACACCCCGCCGCAGGGCACGATCGCCGTGGGCAGCACGGTCCCCAGGGGGTCGATCCCCCGTGCCGACGTCGCCGCTGTCGTCCTGCACGCGCTCCTCGACGACACCGCGGTCGGCGTGCAGTTCGAGGTCACGAGCGGCAACACCCCGATCCCGGCGGCGCTGGCAGCGATCAGCTGAGGACCCGCCGTCTCTCCCGCCGAAGCGACAGGGTGCCGCGGAAGTTCCCCGGCACCCTGTCGCTTTCGCGGACCACACGCGCCGGCCCCACCCGCGTGACGCAGCACTCCCCCTACAGCGCGACGGCGGCGGACTGCCGGGCGATCTCGAGCTCCTCGTTCGTGGGGATCACGAGCACCGCGACGCGGGAGGAGTCGGTCGAGATCAGTCGCGCCTCCTTCGAGTGCAGTTCGTTGCGGTCGTTGTCGACCTCGATCCCGAGGTGCTCCAGCCCCGCGAGCACACGTCGGCGGAGCAGCGCGTTGTTCTCGCCGACGCCCGCGGTGAACACGACGGCGTCGAGCCCGCCGAGCTGGGCGGTGTAGGCGCCGACGTACCGACGGATCCGGTGCCGGTAGACGGCGAGCGCCGCCTCTGCGGTCTCGTCGCCGTCGATCGCAGCGGCCTGCACGTCACGCATGTCGCCGTTGCCGGTGAGGCCGAGCAACCCGGAGCGCTTGTTGAGCATGTCGTCGAGCTCGTCGAAGGACAGACCGGCCTGGCGGTGCAGCTGGATGAGGACCGCGGGGTCGAGGTCGCCGGAGCGGGTGCCCATCACGAGGCCCTCGAGCGGGGTCAGTCCCATCGACGTCTCGATCGACCGGCCCCCGTCGATCGCGGCGGCAGAGGCCCCGTTGCCGAGGTGCAGCACGATCGTCTTGAGCTCGGACAACGGCCGGTCGAGGAACACCGCCGCCTGCTCGGAGACGTACTTGTGGCTGGTGCCGTGCATGCCGTACCGGCGGATCCCGTACTCGGCCGCGAGGTCGGCCGGGATCGCGTAGGTGTACGCGTGCGGCGGCATCGTCTGGTGAAACGCGGTGTCGAAGACGGCCACGTTCGGCACGTCCGAGAAGACCTGCTTCGCCGCGCGGATCCCCTCGAGGTTCGCCGGGTTGTGCAACGGTGCCAGGCTCGAGAGCTCCTCGATCTGGCGCTCGACGTCGTCCGTGACGACCGTCGCACTGTCGAACGTCGTCCCGCCGTGCACGACTCGGTGTCCGACGACCGACGGCGGGTGCTCGTCGAACGACGGTCCGACCTTCGCGAACGCGTCGATCATCGCCTGGAACCCCGCGGCGTGGTCCGGCACGTGAGCGGCGTCGTTCGAGGAGGACTCCCCCGTCAGCGCGTTGGTGTGCTTCCACGCACCGGTGGACTCGCCGATGCGCTCGACGAGCCCGGACGCGAGCGTGCGCTCGCCGTCGAGCTCGATGAGCTGGTACTTGAACGAACTCGATCCGGAGTTCACGACGAGGGCAGCGGTCACTGGTGGCTCACTTTCATGGGTGGCCGGGTGCGGCCGGACGGGAGGCTGTGGCTGGGTCTGGTGGTCAGGCGGCGGTCGGCGCCGAGTCGGCCTGCGCCGCGGTGCCGGCCTGGATCGCGGTGATCGCGACCGTGTTCACGATGTCGCTGACGAGCGCACCGCGGGAGAGGTCGTTGATCGGCTTCCGCAGCCCCTGCAGGACCGGTCCGATCGCGACGGCGCCGGCCGAGCGCTGCACGGCCTTGTAGGTGTTGTTGCCGGTGTTGAGGTCCGGGAAGATGAACACCGTCGCGCGGCCGGCGACCGGCGAGTCCGGCATCTTCGTGCTCGCGACGGTCGGGTCAGCGGCGGCGTCGTACTGGATCGGCCCCTCGACCAGCAGATCGGGTCGGCGCTCACGCACGAAGGCCGTGCCGGCGCGGACCTTGTCGACGTCCGCGCCCGAGCCGCTGTCGCCCGTGGAGTAGCTGAGCATCGCCACGCGCGGGTCGATGCCGAACTGCGTCGCGGTCTCGGCGGACGAGATCGCGATGTCCGCGAGCTGCTCGCTCGACGGGTCGGGGATCACCGCGCAGTCGCCGTAGACGAGCACCCGGTCCGCGAGCGCCATCAGGAACACGCTCGACACGATCGATGTGTCCGGACGGGTCTTGATGATCTCGAACGACGGTCGGATGGTGTGCGCGGTCGTGTGCTTCGCACCGGAGACCATGCCGTCGGCGAGGCCGAGCTGCACCATCATCGTGCCGAAGTAGGAGACGTCGGTCACGGTGTCGCGGGCGAGTTCGACGCTCATGCCCTTGTGCGCACGGAGCTTCGCGTACTCCTCGGCGAAGCGTTCCCGGAGCTCCGGGTCGAACGGCGACACGAGCTGCGCGGAGTCGAGGTCCAGGCCGAGTTCCGTCGCGCGTGCCCGGATCGCCGTGGGGTCGCCGAGGATCGTCAGCTCGCACACCTGCCGCTGCAGGAGGGTCGAGGCGGCACGGAGGATCCGGTCGTCGTCGCCTTCCGGCAGGACGATGCGCTTGCGGTGCTCCCGGGCGCGGTCGAGCAGCCCGTGCTCGAACATCAGCGGTGTGACCACCCCCGACGGGGTGACCTGCAGCCGGGCGAGCAGTTCGTCGGCCTGCACGTGCCGTTCGAAGAGCGACAGCGCGAGGTCCGCCTTCCGCGGGGAGTCCGCGGCGAGCCGACCGCGCGTCTGGGTGATGCGGAGCGCGGTGTCGTACGTGCCGAGGTCGTTCGTGGCGATCGGCAGCGAGCTCGACAGCCCTTCGAGCAGCCGCGTGATCTGCGGCGCGGTCTCGAACCCGCCGTTGAGGATCACGCCGGCGAGGCTCGGGAAGGTGTCGGACTGGTTCGCCAGGAGCGTGGCGATGAGGACGTCGCTGCGGTCCCCCGGGACGACGACGATGCCGCCCTCGATGAGCCGCGGGAGCACGTTCTCCATGCTCATGCCCGCGACGACGGTGCCGAGTGCTTCACGGTCGAGGAGCGCGTCGTCCCCGCGGACGAGCGTCGCCCCGGTGGCGGCGAGCAGCGCCCGCACGGTCGGTGCGACGAGCACGGCGTCCTCGGGGATGGCCCACACCGGGACGTCCGGGTGGTCGTCGTGCACCGCACCGGCGACGCTGTCGCAGATCGCGGCGAGGGCATCGGGGTCCGCACGGTTCACGACGACGCCGAGCAGCTGCGCGTGCGCCGCGCGGAGTTCGCTCGTGGTCACGTCCGCGACCTGTGCCATGTCCGCCGGGGTGCGGGTCCCGCGTTCGGCGGAGTCCCGGCCGCCGAGCACCAGGAGCACGGGGGCGCCGAGGTTCGTGGCGACCTTCGCGTTGAACGAGAGTTCGGTCGGGCTCCCCACGTCCGTGTAGTCCGAGCCGAGGACCACGACCGCGTCGCACTGGCGCTCGACCTGGGCGAACCGGCTGACGATCGTGCCGAGCGCGGCGTCCGGGTCCGCGTGCACGTCGTCGTACGTCACCCCGACGGCGTCTTCGTAGGACTGGTTCGCCCCGCTGTGCTGGAGCAGGAGCTCGAGCACGTAGTCGGGTTCGTCCACGGAGCGGGCGACCGGCCGGAACACGCCGACGCGTCCGACCGTGCGGGCGAGGGTCTCGAGGACACCGAGCGCCACCGTGCTCTTGCCCGTGTGTCCTTCTGCTGACGTGATGTAGATGCGGGTCGACACGCTTCCCAGGGTAGCCGTCGGACATGTCGCGACATCTGGGAGCGAAGGACCTGTGGAGCGGGGTGGTCATCCACACCCCGCAAGACCTGTACCATGGGGTGTCGTCATCGCGAGATGGCGCCAGGAGAATTCGCCTAGTGGCCTATGGCGCACGCTTGGAAAGCGTGTTGGGTGCAAGCCCTCGGGGGTTCGAATCCCCCATTCTCCGCCAGCACCAGATCGAAGGCGCACGTGTCCCACGGACCGTGCGCCTTCGGCGTTCCTGAGGGGATCCGCCGGGTTGACACGTCACCGGTCCTCCACGTTGGGGACCCCGTTGCACCCCGTTCGCCAAGGACTGCCACCGAAGGGGTGGACAGACCTGTCGCCGATACCCGCGAGTCCTCTAGGCTGACCCCGCGGCACGCCCGGGACGGACGGGCCGCGGGGACGAGGAGAGCAGTGGTGGGGGAACCGACGGCGCCGGCGACGGCGATGACGGACCGGGTGACGTACGACGTCGTGGTCCGGCCGCGGGCTGCACTCGTCCGCTCCACCGCGCTGAGCATCGTCTTCTCGGCGGTGCCCCTGGCCGTCGCTCTGGTGTGGGTGTCGTTCCCGTTGCAGATCTGGGCCGTCGTGGCCAGCGTGGTCGTCGTCCTCGGTGGCCTGGTCGGTCTCCTGTTCATCCGGCTGCGGTCGGCGTTCGTCGGCCTCGGTCCCGACGGCGTCACCGTGCGCGGCGTGCTGACGCCGAGTTGGACCGTCGCCCGTGACACCGTTGCGGGCGTGGTGCTCGCGACGACGTTCGGCAGCTCCGTCGATCGCACCTCGCGGGAGCTCGTCGCGCTCGACGCGGAGGGCACGCGCCTGTTCCGGATGCGGGCCGACGTGTGGGGCGACGCCGGTCTCGAGCAGATCGTCGACGGTCTCGGCGTGCAGGTGACCGAGCTCGGTCGGCCGCTGTCCACGCGCGAGTTCAGCCGACGCCACCCCGCCGTCCGAACCCGCCGTCGCTGACGAGCCGAACACCCTACCGCCGACGACGCAGGGTCGAGAAGATCCCCTGCACCACCTCTTTCGCGATCGAGCCGCCGAGCCCGCCACCGAGCAGCTCGGACAGCGGGTCGTCCGTCTTCCGCGAGGTCGACGTCCGCGACGCCGTGCTCCGTGACCGTCGGGTCTGCGCTGCCCGCTCCGCCTTCTCGAACTCGCGCTGCGTCCGCTCGTACTCCTTCTGTGCCGCCGCCCGATCGCGCGCTTCCTGCTTCGCCTGCGCCGCGGCCTCCTTCGCGGCGGCGGCCGCGGCACGAGCGGCCTCCTTCTCCGCCTCAGCGGCAGCGGCAGCGGCGGCTTCCTGCGCGTCCGCGGCAGCAGCCTGCGCAGCAGCAGCCTCCATCCGACGGGCCAGCATCTCGTGTGCCGAGTCGGGGTCGACGCGGGTGCCGTAGGTGGCGAGGAGCGGGGACGAGGCGACCCGAGCCTCCATCTCGGCCGACGGCATCGGGTCCATCGACCCCTGCGGCGCGCGGAGGCGCGTCCACGCCACCGGGGTCGGTGCGCCCTTCTCGTTCATCACGGTGACGATCGCCTCGCCGGTGGCCAGCGACGTCAGGACCTCCCCCAGGTCGTACTCGCTCGTCGGGTACGTCGACACGGTGGCCCGCAGCGCCTTGGCGTCGTCGGGGGTGTGCGCCCGGAGCTGGTGCTGGATGCGGGAGCCGAGCTGGGCGAGCACGTCGTTCGGGACGTCCTTCGGGGTCTGCGTGACGAAGAAGATGCCGACGCCCTTCGACCGGATCAACCGGACCGTGCGGACGATCTGTTCGGTGAAGTCCTTCGAGGCGCCGCTGAACAGCAGGTGTGCCTCGTCGAAGAAGAACACCAGTTTCGGCTTGTCCTGGTCGCCGACCTCCGGCAGCTCGTTGAACAGGTCGGCGAGGAGCCACATCAGGAACGTCGAGAAGACCTCCGGCTGGTCCTGCACCCCCGGCACCTCGAGCAGGCTCACGATCCCCCGGCCGTCCGCGGCGGTCCGGAGGAAGACCTGCGTGTCGATCTCGGGCTCACCGAAGAACTGGTCGGCCCCCTGGTCCGCGAAGGTGATGAGCTCGCGGAGGATCACGCCTGCCGTCTGCTTCGACAGCCCACCGAGTTCGGCGAGCTCCGGTTTGCCCTCGTCACTCACCAGGAAGGTCAGGACGGCCCGGAGGTCGGACAGGTCGACCAGCGGCAGCCCGGCCCGCTCGGCGTAGTGGAAGACCAGCCCGAGCGACGATTCCTGCGTGTCGTTCAGCCCGAGGACCTTCGACAACAGCAGCGGCCCGAAGCCCGAGACGGTCGCCCGGATCGGCACGCCGGTGCCCTGCCCGCCGAGCGAGTAGAACTCCGCCTGGCTCGCCGCCGGGGTCCACTCCTGGCCGATGCCAGCGGTCCGTGCCAGCAGCTTCTCGTTGCCGGACCCGACCACCGCGAGCCCGGACAGGTCGCCCTTGATGTCGGCGGCGAACACCGGGACGCCGTTCGCGGCGATCTGCTCGGCGAGCACCTGCAGGGTCCTGGTCTTGCCCGTCCCGGTCGCGCCGGCCACCAGGCCGTGGCGGTTGAGCATGCCGAGCGGGATGCGCACCTGCACGTCCGGCAGGGGGTCGCCGTTGACCAGGGCGCCGAGCTCGAGGGCGCTGCCGTCGACGGTGTAGCCGTCGCGGATCGCCGCGACGGACGCTTCGCCGAGTGGCCCGCTCGGGCCGCCACCCGGTTCCGCCTCGGCGGCCGCCCCGAGGGTCGTCCCGGCGGTCGCTCCGACGGGAGGCTCGGTGCCGGTCGCCGGGGCGGCCTGCGGTGTCGCGGCAGCCGGCTCCTGAGCCGGGTCGGCCGCCACCGTCGGCTCCGGATCGGGCGTTCGCTCCGGCTGCTCGAGCGCCTTCGCGAGTTCCTCGGCACGCGCCGCTGCTTCGTCCGCGAGGCGTCGTGCCTCGTCCGCTGCCGCCCGCGCTGCCGCTGCCGCGGCCCGTGCCTGCTCCACCACGTCGCTCATGGACACAGCCTATGGACGCGTGCGCCGCCGCGGTACGGTCCCGGGTCGACCGCGGACGCTCAGTGGGTGAGCGCCGGCACCGTCCGCGGCCGCACGACCGCCCACAGCAGCACGATCGCGACCGCCGAGGTGCACGCCATCACGGCCGCCATCGGCGCGGCCTGCGAGATGCCGAGCCACCCGACGATCGGCGAGATGAGCCCGGCGACCCCGAAGTTCAGGGCGCCGAGCACGGAGGCAGCGGTCCCCGCCTCCTTGCCGTGGGCGGCCAGGCCGATCACCTGCACGAGCGGGAACGAGAACCCGCAGGCCGCGATGAAGAACCACAGCGGGACGAGCACACCGACGAGCCCGGCGCCGAGCAGGTCGAGCACGATGATCGCGACCGCCGCCAGGAAGAGCGTCGCGGTCGAGCACGCCAGGATCCACTGCGGTCCGACGCGCTGCGCGATCCGCGACGAGATCTGCACCCCGACCACGACGCCGACGGAGTTCACCGCGAAGAGCAGCCCGTACTGCTGGGCGTCCAACCCGAAGACGTCCTGGAACAGGAACGGCGACGCACTGAGGTAGGAGAACAGCCCGCTGAAGACCATCGCCCCGATGAGTGCGACCCCGACGAAGATCCGGTCGGAGAACAGGGCGCGGTAGCGCTGCCCCATCGTCGAGTGGCCGGCCTCGTGCCGTCGAGCGGGCGGCAGGGTCTCCACGATGAGCAGGATCGACGCGATCACGACGGCCAGGCCGTAGCAGGCGAGGAACACGAAGATCCCACGCCAGCTGACGAACCGCAGCATCTGGGAACCGATGAGCGGCGCGAGGATCGGCGCGAGGCCGTTCACCATCGCCAGCCTGGACAGCATCCGGACCAGGGGCTTGCCGCCGAACAGGTCCCGGACGGTGGCCATCGCGACGACACCACCGGCAGCGGCACCCATGCCCTGCAGCACTCGGAAGACGGCGAGCACCTCGATGTTCGGCGCCATCGCCGCGCAGATCGACGCCGCGATGTGCACGGTCGTGGCGATGATGAGCGGCAGTCGGCGACCGACCTTGTCGCTCCACGGGCCGACGAGCAGTTGGCCGAACGCGAAGCCGATCGTCGTCGCGGTCAAGGTGAGCTGCACGGCGCCGTCGGTGACCCCGAACTGGTCCTTCAGGGACGGGAACGCCGGCAGGTACAGGTCGATCGTGAACGGCCCGAGCGCGGTCAGCGCACCGAGCACGAACACGTACACGAGGCGCTGTGCGCGGGAGAGCGAGTCCCCCGGGTGGAGGATGACGGTGAGCGAACCAGTGGTCGCGGGCGCGGTCACGGCAGAGTCCTTCGACGATGAGGGGCGGTGGGGAGAGGTGATCGCGGGATCGATCGAATCGATTCGTCCGCGGAACCATCCTAGGGGCGGGTCCGCACGCGCCGCATCCGTCGCCGTTCGTTGCCGCGTGTCGTCGTGATCGACGCGGTGCCCCTCCCCGGACCTGCGGTACCGTCGGAGGGCTCGGGAGCCTCCGGGCGGACTCGTACCGGAAGAGGGGGTGGGCGTCATGGTGGACGCTCGGATCCTGCACACCACGGCCGCGCTGCGCGAGGCGATCCTCCGGCTCGCCGCCGACCGCCCCGTCTCCGAGATCACGGTGGCCGACGTCACGCGCGCCGCCGGGATCAACCGTGCCACGTTCTACTCGCACGCCGTCTCCCCCGGCTCGCTGCTCGCCGACGTGCTCACCCCGGAGCTCGACCGCATCCGCGACGACGACGCCGAGGCGCGCCGGGTCGCCTCCGACCGGGGTGCGAGCCGCGAGGAACTGGCCGCGATCACCCGCAAGGGCATCAACGCCGTCGTCGAGCACGTCGTCACGCACCGGGACATCTACGGCAAGGCACTCCCCGACCCGAACGACGGCTCGCTGCACCGGCTGCTCGTCGAGCACTTCACGGTGTCGAGTGCGCTGCACATCCGGGAGCTCGACCAGGCCGCGCGCCCGGAACTCCTCGACGACGTCGCGGCGGGCTTCGTCGCCCAGGGGTTCGTCGGCGCGATCGAGGCCTGGCTCGCCGGACCCCGACGCGCCCGCAAGGCCCTCGTCGACACCATCACCGCGTCCTTCCCGACGTGGTGGAGCTGACCGCAGCCGTTCCGCGCGGTGTCGCGTCGGTGGCCCCTTCGCGCGTAGCGGGTTGATTCGCGCGGAGGAGGCCCGTTGTTCCGACCGCCGACGCTCGATCCCACATCCCATCCCGCGCGTGATGGGTCGGAACGTGCACGCGCCCGGACGGGAGGCCCGTGGCGGGGCCGCCACGAGCCTCCCGTCCGGCCCGCGGTCGCGACCAGAGCGGCCGACCTGCGTCAGTCGGTGGCCGGTTTCTCGCCCCGCTGGAGCGACGTCACGGCGGCGACCGACTGCTCGACGAGGTCGGCGTCGGACTCCGTCCCGGTGATGCGGTAGTCGGACGACACCCCGTCGCCACCGGTGCCGCTGGCGGGGACCGCGCCGTCGAGACCGACCACGACGACCCCGGCGTCGTGCGCGGTCTGCAGGACGCCGGTCAACGCCGAGGGGTCGTCGGCCTGCACGAGCAGCGCCTTGGCTCCCGTGCGCACGAGGTCCCGCACCGCGGTCCGCTGCGATCCCGCCGGGTCGTCCGCGTCGGCGACCCGCACGTCGGGCCGGAAGCCCGCCTCGGTCAGCGAGGTGCGGAACCGGTCGGGCAGCGATGCACCGCCACCGGCCGGGGTGGCTCCTTCCGGGAGCAGCACGACCCCGACGACGGCGTGCTGGTCGAACCCGCCGTCCGAGCTGGTGAGGTCCGTGCTCGTGACCGGCGTCGGCGCGACCGACGTCGTCCCGCTGCACCCGGCGAGGACGAACACCGCGCTCGCCAGGGCGGCGGCGGCCAGGATGCGACGCACGGTTCCTCCTCGACGTGGGTCTGCCACGCTACCCGGTCCCGGCGGACGACGGAGGCGGCACCGGACCGAGTCGGCGGACGGCGAACCACCCGACGAGCGCGATGACGGTCATCGCGGCGAACACGAGGGAGAACGCCGCGGCGTCGTGCCGTCCGCCCGAGGCGGTGAACAGCAACCCGGCGACGGCGAGCCCCACCACGCTGCCGGCAGCGTCCGCGATCGTCAGGGCGGAGCTCGCGAACCCGTCGTCCCCCTCGCTCGAGAACCGGAGCGTCAGCATCGAGGTGCGCGGGTACGCGACGCCCATCCCGGCACCACCGACGAACCAACCGGCCACGAGCACCCAGACCGGCAGGTTCCCCGCCGCCACCGCGAACGCCGCGACCAGACTGACGACGACGAGGCCGAGCCCGACGCCGAACGCCCACGTCGCGGTGAACCGACGCTCCCCCAACCGCCCGTGCACCCAGCTCGCGCCGGCCCAGCTGAGCGCCGCGACGGTCAACGCCAGCCCGGCCGCGGACGGCGAGAGCCCGTGCTGCGCCTGCAGGAGGAACGGCACGTACGCCTCGGCGCCGAAGAACCCTGCAGCGAGGACGCCGCGGAGCAGCACCACCGACGGCAGACCGGGAGCGGCGGTCAGGGTGCGGCGCGGCAGCAGCGGACGCAGGGCGACCCAGGCGCCGACGAGCCCGACGACCACCGCGGCGATGCGTGGCACGACCGGCAGGTCCGGAGCGACGTTGAGCAGGAGGACGGCGACGGCGGCCGCGACGGACCACGCGATCCGTCCGCGCTGCCACGGTGGGCGGAGTGCAGCCGCCGGCGGGTGGAGCCGTCCGAGGGTCGGCACGAGGAGGCTGAACGCGACGACGGCGATCACGAGCGCCCCGGCGAACACCCAGTGCCAGCTGGAGAGCTCCGTGACGAACCCGGCGAGCGCTGGTCCGACGAGTGCCGGGACCACCCACGCCGCGGCGAACCCGGCGAACACGGGACCGTGCAGCTCCGCGGGGAAGATCCGGGCGACCAGGACGTAGAGCACCACGTCGATGGCGCCGGCGCCGAAGCCCTCGACCAGGCGACCGGCGAGGAACACCGGCATCGTCGGCGCGAGCATGACGATCGCGGTCCCGACGGCGAAGAGCGCCGCGGACACCCACGCCACCACGCGGCCGCCCGCCCGGTCCGTCCAGTTGCCGGCGAGCACCATCCCCGGGACGCCGGCGGCGAGCGGTGCCGCGAAGCTCAGCGAGTACAGCGTCTCCCCGTGCAGGTCCCGGCTGATCTCCGGCATGATCGTCGTCATCGCCAGGTTCTGGAACGCGGCGACGGCCACGATCGCGACCATCCCGATCGTCGGGAGGGCGTACCCCCTGCTGAACAGGGTCGTCCTCGTCGGCGTCGTGGCGGTCACCCGCCCAGGCTAGCGGCGACCGGACGGACCGCGGGTCCGCGGCGGGTCAGCGCCGGGTCAGCGGCGGAGCGCCTGCTGGACGTCCGCGACCAGGTCACCGGCGTCCTCGATGCCGACCGACAGGCGCACGATGTTCTCCGGGACCTCGAGCTCGGTGCCCTTCACGGACGCGTGGGTCATCTCGCTCGGGTACCCGATGAGCGACTCCACCCCGCCGAGCGACTCGGCGAGCGCGAACACCTCCGTCGACTCGGCGAACCGCTTCGCCGCCTCCGGACCACCCGCGAGCGCGACCGAGAGCATCCCGCCGAACCCGCGCATCTGCCGGGCGGCGACGTCGTGCCCGGGGTGGTCGGTGAGCCCCGGGTAGTAGACGTGCTCCACCGCGGGGTCGCCGACGAGTGCCTCGGCGACCGCCTGCGCGTTCTGCGAGTGCCGCTCCATCCGGACCGCGAGGGTCTTGATGCCGCGGATCGTCAGCCATGCGTCGAACGGCGACGAGATCGCACCCGCGCCGAACTGCAGGAACTGGACCTTGTCGGCGAGCTCCTGGTCCCGCAGCACGATCGCCCCGCCGACGACGTCGGAGTGCCCGCCGAGGTACTTCGTGGTGGAGTACGCGACGACGTCCGCGCCGAGGGCGAGCGGCTGCTGGAGGTACGGCGACGCGAAGGTGTTGTCGACGACCACGAGCGCCCCGGCGTCGTGTCCGACGGCGGCGAGTGCCTCGATGTCGGCGATCTTCATGAGCGGGTTGGTCGGGGTCTCGACCCACAGCACGGTCGATGCCGGCGCGTCCTGTAGTGCGGCACGGACCCGGTCGAGATCGCTCATGTCGACGACGACGAGTTCGACGCCCCACGGCACGTGCAGCCGGTTCACGAGCCGGTGCGTGCCGCCGTAGACGTCGTTGCCCATGACGACGCGCGAACCCGGCGTCAGCGTGGCGCGGAGCAGGGCGTCCTCGGCGGCCAGGCCGGACGAGAACGAGTAGGCGGCGACGCCACCGTCGAGGTCGGCGAGCAGGGTCTGCAGGGAGTCACGCGTCGGGTTGCCCGATCGGGAGTACTCGTAGCCGTTCCGCATCTGCCCGATGCCGTCCTGCACGTAGGTCGACGTCAGGTGGAGCGGCGGGATGACGGCGCCGGTGGGGCCGTCGGGCTCCTGGCCGGCGTGGATGGCGCGGGTGCTGAACTCGGTCATGTGCTTTCTCCAGGTCGCAACGGGAGGCTCGGATCGCGTCGGTCGCGCAGCGCACGGTGGGTGCGCTGCCGCGCTCACTCGGACAGGTAGGTGAGCAGGTCGTGCCGGGTGAGCACGGTGACGGGCTTGCCGTCCTCGACGACGAGGAGCGCGTCGACGGACTCCAGCGCCCGCCGGGCCGCCGACACGGACTCGCCGACGCCGATGAGCGGCAGCGGGTCCCCGACGAAAGCGGTGAGCGCGTCGGCCATCTTCGCGGCACCGGTGAAGACCTGCGCGAGGAGTGCCTTCTCCTCCACCGCGCCGACGACCTCGCCGATGACGACGGGCGGCTCGGCGCTCAGCACGGGCATCTGCGAGACGCCGTACTTGGTCATGATGTCGACGACCTCGCGGACGGTGTCCGACGGGTGTGCGTGGACGAGGTCGGGCAGACGGCCGTCCTTGCCAGCGATGAGCGACCCGACGGTCCGGGCGTCGTCGGTCTCCGCGAACCCGTAGGAGCGCATCCAGCGGTCGTTGAAGATCTTGCCGAGGTAGCCCCGCCCGCCGTCCGGCAGGAGCACCACGACGACGTCGTCCTCGGTCAGGTCCTGCGCCGCACGGAGCGCCGCGACGACGGCCATGCCGCTCGAGCCGCCGACGAGCAGGCCCTCTTCACGCGCCAGGCGACGGGTCATCGCGAACGACTCGGCGTCCGACACCGCGATGATCTCGTCGGGGACCTCGGGGTCGTACGCCGACGGCCAGAAGTCCTCGCCGACGCCCTCGACCAGGTACGGACGGCCGGTGCCGCCGGAGTACACGGAGCCCTCGGGATCGGCGCCGACGATCCGCACGCGGCCGTCCGACGCCTCCTTCAGGAAGCGTCCGGTGCCCGTGATGGTGCCGCCGGTGCCGACGCCGGCGACGAAGTGGGTGATGCGCTGGTCGGTGTCGCGCCAGATCTCCGGACCGGTGGTCTCGTAGTGGCTGCGCGGCCCGTTCGGGTTCGCGTACTGGTTCGGCTTGTAGGCACCGGGGATCTCCTGCACCAGCCGGTCGGACACCGAGTAGTACGACTCCGGGTGTTCAGGCGGGACGGCCGTCGGCGTGACGACGATCTCGGCGCCGTAGGCGGTGAGCACGTTGCGCTTGTCCTCGCCGACCTTGTCCGGCAGCACGAACACACACCGGTACCCGCGCTGCTGGGCGACGAGGGCCAGCCCGACGCCGGTGTTGCCCGACGTGGGCTCGACGATGGTGCCGCCCGGCTGCAGGTCACCTGAGGCTTCGGCGGCGTCGAGGATCCGCGTGGCGATGCGGTCCTTCGACGACCCGCCGGGGTTCAGGTACTCCACCTTCACCAGCACCGTGGCGCGGATGCCCTCGGTGACGCGGTTCAGCCGGACCAGGGGGGTGTCGCCGACGAGGTCGACGACGGAGTTCGCATAACGCACGCATCGAGTCTACGGACTGCCTCCCTGTGCGAGTCAGCATGTGTCGGACTGGGCCCACGCCGCCGGTGCCGGCGCGACGCGCCAGCGGCGTGCCGGCCGTGCCGGTGGGGGGAGGCACGGTGCCAGCTGGCACCGAGCCTCCAGTCCGGAACGGAACGCGACCGAGCCGCTGCCGCAGCTCGCCGGGTCAGCTCGCCACGGCGCGGAGCTGCGCGATCCGCGCCTCGAGCGCGTCGGCGACGTCCTGGTGCCGTCGGTCGATGACCGCACCGATGTCCTTCGCGAGCTGCGGCGACGACCGCACGATGGTGTCGATCGCCTCGACCGGGACCACGAGCACCGTCACCTCGGTCAGGGCGACCTGGTTGGTCTGCACGACCTCCCGCGTCAGCGCGGTCTGCCCGACGTAGTCGCCTGCTTCGACCCTGGACGCCGGGAGCTGCTCGTCCTCGAACGGGACGCGGAGCTCGACGCTGCCGGACAGGACGAACCGCAGTGCCCGCGGAACGACTCCGGGGCGCATGATCGTCTCCCCCGCCGCGTACCGCTCGAGCCGGACGACGGGGCGCAGCGCGATCGCGTCGTCTGCGCCCAGGTAGAGCGTCGGCGCGATCGTGTCCACGGCGGCGTCACGGCGCTCGTCGGTGACGAAGTCGTCCGTGGTGTCACCGTCGAGCCCGAGCCCGGCACGACGTGCGGCGTACCAGAGCCACAGCCGGAACACGGCGAGCGCGTCGCCCTCCTGCGACGGCCCGCGCACCTCGAACGACACCGAGTAGGCCGCTCCGCCGATCGGCACCGCTGACGGCGTCGTACCCGGGTACTTCTGCGGGAGTTCCGCCGCGATGCGCTGGAGCAACGCCACGACGGCCGCCGGCGGGTCGTCGGTCGTGAAGGTGACCTCGGTCGACACCGGGAACGTGCCGCCCGTCCTGGACAGGTTCGTGAACGACGCCCCAGCGAGCGACGAGTTCGGCATGATCAGGATGCCGTTGCCGGTGTCGATGTGCACCGACCGCCAGTTCACCTCGACGACCCGGCCCCGCGCGCCGCCGGTGTCGAGCCAGTCACCGAGGCGGAACGGCTGCTCGAACAGCAGGAACAGGCCGGCGATGACCGGGCCGACCGCTGACTGCAGCGCGAGGCCGATGACGAGCGACCCGACGCCGAGCGCCGTGAAGATGCCGCCGACGTCCGCGTTCCAGACGAGCTTGAAGACCAGCGCAAGCCCGAGGGCGATGAGCACGATCCTGGCGATGTCCACGAAGATCGACGGGATCTTCTCGCGCCAGGTGCCCTTCCTGGCGTTCGTGAACAGCATGATGTTCAGGCCGTTGAGCACGAAGATGATCACGAGGAACCCGAGGACGGTCCCGATGATCCGGTTCGCCGTCACCTCCTTCGGGTCGACCGCCTCGGTGACCTGTGTCGACAGGATGAAGATCGCGATGAGCGGGACGACCGCGTTCCGGAGCAGGCCGATGATCTTGTGCAGGTCGTTGCCGCGCCGCTGCAGGTTCGACTGCCACTCGGTGAGGACGAGCAGCACGACCGGCAGCCCGATGATCACGACGATCGCCGGCCAGAACCAGTCCTGCTGCCAGAACGGGGTCATCGCGCACTCCTGACGAACTTCCACACCCGCTGCGGGCCGCCCTGCGTCTCGACGAGGCCGGCCTCTTCCAGGTCGTTCCGGTCGCCGAGCTTGTCGACCACCCGCTGCGTCGCGAAGACCCCTGGTGTCGGCGCGATGCCCTGCACCCGGAAGGCCAGGCTGACGGCGTCGCCCCACATGTCGTAGATCAGGCTCGACTTGCCGACCAGGCCGCTCGTCACCTCACCGGTGTCGATGCCGGCCCTGAGGCCGATCGATGCGCCGTTCTGCGCGTTGAACCGGTCGATGACGGCCTGCGCGTCCGCGGTGAAGTCGACGACCCTGCGGACGTTGTCCACCCGGGGCACCGACAGGCCGCAGCTCGCCAGGTACCCGCTCCTCGTCGACCGCACGCGTTCGACGCCGTGGCGCTGTGCGGCGTCGTCGAAGGACCGCCAGACGTCGTTCACGAGCGCGAGGGACTCCTCCGCCGACAGGTCCCTCGCGAAGTCGTCGAACCCGATGATGTCGGCGTAGACCACCGCGACGTCCTGGTGGTCAGCTGCGATCGTCTGGTCGCCCTGCTTGTACCGCTTGGCGACCTCGTCCGGCATCATCGTCCGCAGCAGCGCGTCGTTCTGCCGTCGCTGGTCGTCGAGCAGGTCCTGCTTGACCTTGAGGCTCCGGCTCATGTCGTTGAACGCGAGCCCGAGGTCGCCGATCTCGTCGCCCTGCTTCGCGCGGACCTCGACGCCGATCTCGCCCGCGCTCACGCGGTTGACCGCGGTCTGCAGCCGTCGGATCGGCCGGACGAACACCTGCGCGAGCAGCAGCGACAGCAGGGACACCAGCACGATGATCCCGACCAGGGCGAGCCCGATGTTCCTGGTGAGCTCGTTGATCGGCGCGAACGCCTCTGACGTGTCCATCTGCGCGACCACCACCCAGCGCAGGCCGTCCACCTCGAGCGGGGCGTAGGCCGCGAGGGTCTCCTTGCCGCGGTAGTCGTCCGCGACCACCGTGCCGGTCTTGCCCTGCAGGGCACGGGTCACCGGCGTGGTGTTCACCTGCTGGAGCAGGACCGACCCCTTGACCTGCAGCTCGCGCTTCGCCGTCGCCGGAGCGGTGCCGGCCGAGACCACGTCCCGCTCGTACTGCTTCGGGTGCTCGAGCAGCTGACGCGGGTACGACCGCATCAGGTCGTCGTCGCCGACGAGGTACGACTCACCGGTGTCCCCGAGGCCGTCCTTCGCCCAGTGCTGGTCGCCCGTCATGACCTGGTTGATCAGGTCGACGGGCACCTGGACGGCCATGACGCCGATGATCTTGCCGTCCTCGCCGACCGGCGACATCACCCAGAGGGTCGGGACGTTCAGGCTCGGGACGTACCGCGCGAAGTCCGTCACCACGATGTCGTCCGAACTCGTGAGCTGCAGCGCCTCCTTGTACCCGGTCGCCAGGTTCGAGTCTCGGTAGGGCCCGTCCTCGACGTTCGTGCCGAGGTCGGCACCCGCGTAGGCGGAGTAGACCACGTTGCCGTCCGTGTCCATCAGGGCGAGGTCCTCGTAGCCCTGTGCCTCGACGATCTGCCGGAAGTACGGCTGGTACTCGGCGTGCGCGGCGGACCAGGAGCTGCCATCGCCTGCGTCGTCCTGCCTGATGGCCTTGTCGTAGTCGTCGAACGGCGCCGTGTACCTCGCCTGCAGGTACGCCTGCGGGTCCTGGGTCGGTGCGAACTGCTCCGGGTTCGCCGTGCCGCCGCTGCGGGCATCGAGCTGCGGGACGAAGGTGTCCTGGTACCAGCCGTCGACCTTGCTCCGGTCGCTCGCCGACACCGGGGTGTCCTGCAGGTCGTCCCATCCCGACGTGAACGCCTTCGTGGCGCCGATGACGCTCGCGTTGCGGCTCTGCGACACCACCGTCTGGGTGAACTGGTTGAACGATCGCTTCAGTTCCGTGATGCGCGACTCCCGCAGCGACGTCACCTGGTTGAGCGCCGCGGTCTGGAGGGCGTTCCGGCCGTTCACGTACCCGACGGCCCCGATCACCAGGGCCGCCAGCACGCTCACACCGAGGAGCATCACGAGCAGCTTCGACTGGATGTCGAGCGAGCCGGTGGTGACGAACCGACGCCAGCGCCCCTTGCGGCGTGCCGGCTGGTCGATCACCCGGATCGACCCGGTTCCGGTCCCGGGCTCTGCCGGCGGGATCGGGTCCGCGTCGGGGGCTGCTGGAGGGACTGCTGTCACGGGAACTCCGATCAGGAGGCACGGCGATCGCGTGCACAGGGAACCGGTGGTGCAGCGCCGCGAGATCGGCGTTCAATCACAAGTACCACGTGTGCAACACGCGTGTCAGCAGTTGCTCTGGGTTGCTCGCGCGTCACGAGTCGATGGCGCCGGTTGCTGCCTCGATCGGGGTGTTCTGCTGGAGGTGCAGCATCGCGTAGATGCCGTCGAGCGCCAGCAGTTCGTCGTGCGTGCCCTGCTCCACGATCCGACCGTGATCGAGCACGAAGATCACGTCGGCGTCACGCACGGTGGAGAGCCGGTGCGCGATCGAGATCGTGGTGCGCCCCTGTGCAGCGGCGTCGAGGGCCGTCTGCACGACGCGTTCGGAGATGGAGTCGAGCGCACTCGTCGCTTCGTCGAGCACCAGGACCGGCGGGTCCTTGAGCATGACCCGCGCGATCGCGATGCGCTGCTTCTCGCCGCCGGACAGTCGGTAGCCGCGCTCCCCGACCACGGTGTCGTACCCGTCGGGGAACGAGGCGATCGTCTCGTGGATGTTCGCCGCGCGAGCAGCACGCTCGAGTTCGTCGTCCGTGGCGCCGGGTTTGGCGTAGCGGAGGTTGTCGCCGATCGTGGCGTGGAACAGGTAGGTCTCCTGGCTGACGATCCCGACGTGCCGCATCAGGTCCTCGTGCTCGAGGTCACGGACGTCGGCGCCGGCGAACCGCACCGAGCCCTTCGTCGCCTCGTAGAGCCGCGGGACGAGGTACGAGACGGTGGTCTTGCCGGCGCCGGACGGCCCGACGAACGCGGCGAACTGCCCGGGTTCGAGCTCGAACGAGACCCCGCGGAGCGTCGGCTTGTCGGGTTCGCCGTCCGGGTAGGTGAACGTCACGTCGTCGAAGGCGACGTGGCCCACGCGGGTCTCGTCGACCTTGCCGGCCGTCGGCGAGTCCGTGATCGCCGGCTTCAGGTCGAGGTACTCGAAGATGCGGGCGAACAGCGCGCCGGAGGTCTGCAGGTCGAGGACGACGCGCAGCAGCCCCACGGTCGGGAACAGCAGCCGAGACTGCACCGTCGTGAACGCGACGATCGTGCCGGCCGTGATCGGGACGCCGCCGAGGACCAGGTAGGCGGCGACGAGGTAGATGATCGCCGGGATGATCGACAGGAAGATCTGCACGATCGCGAAGAACCACTGGCCGGACATCTGCTGCCGGACCTGCAACGCGATCTGGTTGCGGTTCTCGTCGCCGTAGCGGTGGGTCTCGCTGCGCTGCTGGTTGAAGCTCTTGGCGAGCAGGATGCCCGAGACGCTCAGGGCTTCCTGCGTGATGGCGGTCATGTCGGAGAGCGACTCCTGCGTCTGCCCGGCGATCTTCGCCCGGACCTGACCGACCTTGCGCTGGGCGATGACCAGGAAGGGCAGCAGGACGACCGCCACCAGGGTCATCTGCCAGCTCAGCAGGAGCATCGCGACCACCGCCGCGATCACCGTGACCGTGTTGCCGAGCACCGACGAGATCGTGTTGTTCAGCACGCTCGCGACGCCGCCGACGTCGTTCTGCAGGCGCGACTGGATGACCCCGGTCTTCGTGCGGGTGAAGAAGGCGAGCTCCATCCGCTGCAGGTGGGCGAACAGACGCATGCGCATCGCGCCCATCACCTTGTTGCCCACCGTCGCCGTGAGGTACGTCTGCCATACCCCGACGCCGGCGCTGGCGATCCACAGGACGACCATCGCGGTCACCAGCCAGAACAGCACCGGCAGGTCGGGTGTCCCCGACTTCGGGAACAGCCCGAGGTCGAACGCCTTCTGCGTCAGGAGCGGCGGGATCACCGAGAGGGCCGCCCCGATGAGCACGAGCACGACCGTGAAGACGATCGACCGACGGTGCGGGACGAAGAGGCCGGCGATGCGTCGCAGCAGGTGCGGGATCCGTGGCGCCTCGGCGTTGGCGGCCTTCTGTGCGTCGTAGTCGCCGCTCGAGATCCGGCCGCCGCGACCGCCGCCACCACCACCGCGCATCCCCGGCATGCTCATCGCGAGGGTCCTTCCGCCCGGTGCCCACCGGACGGTGCGCTCACTCGAGCAAATGTATCCCCGGGCCCCGACGTCGGGACGCCACCTGCACGGATCTGTGGAATTGACCCCCATCCGGGGCCGTGCGAGCATGATCCGTCCCGTTCCCCGCACCACGAGGTCCCATGTCGTCCGCGCCGCCCCGCCCCGCAACGTCCCTGCGTCACCAGCTCGCGCGACGGAAGCCGATCGACCAACTGCAGTCCGAGTCCGCGACGGGCGTGAACGGTGAGCCGCTGCGCCGGACGCTCGGGGTCTGGCACCTGACGATGATCAGCGTCGGGGCGACGCTCGGCACCGGCATCCTCGTCGTCCTCGGCACCGCGGTGCCGCTCGCCGGCCCCGCGGTGTGGATCTCCTTCGTACTCGCCGGCGTCGCAGCGCTGCTGTCGGCGCTGTCCTACGCGGAGATGGCCGGCGCCGTCCCGACCTCCGGCTCGAGCTACTCGTACACCTACGCCACCATGGGCGAGGGGATCGCCTGGGTCTGCGGCTGGTGTCTGGTGCTCGAGTACGCCGTCTCGGTCGCGGCCGTCGCGGTCGGTGCGAGCGAGTACGTCGACGAGACCCTCAAGGTGTTCGGGCTGCACCTGCCGACCGCGCTGGCCGCGCCTCCCGGCGAGGGCGGACTGGTCAACCTCCCGGCGGCGGCGCTCGTGCTCATCGCGACCGCGATCCTGATCCCCGGTGCCCGCGAGAGCGCCTGGGTGAACACGCTGATGGTCGTCGTGAAGATCGCGCTGCTGGTGTTCTTCGTCGCCGTGGCCTTCACGGCGTTCCGGACCCAGAACTTCGAGCCGCTCGCCCCGATGGGAGCCGCGGGTGTGACCGCTGCGGCGTCACGGCTGTTCTTCTCCTACATCGGGTTCGACGCCGCGTCCACCGCGGGCGACGAGGCGAAGAACCCCCGCCGTGACCTCCCCCGCGCCATCATCGGGTCCATCGCGCTCATCACCGCGCTCTACATCCTCGTGGCCATCGCCGCGATCGGTGCCCGGCCCTGGACGTCGTTCTCGTCCACCGAGGCGTCCCTCGTCCGCATCGTCGTCGACGTGACCGGCCAGCCGCTCGTCGCCCTCGTCTTCTCGATCGGTGCCGTCATCGCGATCGCGAGCGTCGTGCTGACGGTGCTCTACGGACAGACCCGCATCCTGCTGACCATGGCGCGCGACGGACTGGTCCCGCGGGTGTTCGGGCGGGTCTCGCGGCGCACGGGCACCCCGATCGCGAACACCCTGATCATCGGTGTCGTCGTGACGATCGTCGCCGCCCTGGTACCGCTCGGCGAACTCGCCGACGCGACGAGCATCGGCACGCTCGTGGCGTTCGCGCTCGTGAACGTCTCGGTGATCATCCTGCGCCGGTCGCAGCCGGAGCTCGAGCGGTCCTACCGGGTCCCCCTGTTCCCGGTCGTCCCGATCCTCGGTGCGCTGTGCTGCGTCCTGCTCGCCGTGTTCCTCGGCATCGGCACGTGGATCGCATTCGGCATCTGGATGGTCGCCGGCGCCGCGCTCTACCTGCTCTACGGCCGCCGCCACAGCACCCTGTCCTGACCACGGCGCTGGCCGCGCGCGGCCCTTGCCGCGGGGCCCTGGCCGCTCGGCCCTGGCCGCTCGGCCCTTCCGCGAAAGCGACAGGTTCCCGCCCGCATTCGGCGGCACCCTGTCGCTCGTGCGCACCGGACAATTCCACGATGTCATAATGTGTCGCTTCGGCGCCACACGGAGACGTCACCGACATGGCACCCCCTGCTGCCGGAACAGCGCCCGGAGCCGCTCCGGCGCGACGAGGTGCGACCAAGTGACCCGAACGAACCGACGCACCTCGGCCCTCGCACGGAGGCGGTCCTCGCGACGCTTCTCGTCCCAGAGGACATCACGCGGGGCTCTCCCCGCGAGCATTGCGGGATCGTCGTACTTCTGACGGCCGTCGAACTCGACGACGATGCCCAGTCGTGGCAACCAGAAGTCGACGCGATCGACCGTTCCGTCAGGCGCGACGAACTCGTGCTGGGGCTCGAGGTCGGGGCAGCCGAGTTCCGCTGCGCGGGCCGCGAGGTAGGACTCACCGACGGACTCGTGTCGAGCGTCCGCGATCTCGAGGGCATGCTCGAGCCGCACCGATCCCCACGGACCCGTCTCCGCGGCGATCTGCTCGAGTTCCGCGGCCGACACGCCCCGTCGGAGTGCGTCGTCGATGACCACGACGGCCGCCGACAACGAACTCCGACGAGCGAGTTCCACCACCGTCCATGCGCGTGACGAGAACGGCACGCCCCAGAACAGGCGCCCGTCCGCCCCGACGTGTCCGGCGTGCAGCGTCAGACCGACACGGTGGACGTCGTGGTCGAGTGACGGCACGGCCGCACGGACCCGGTCCGGCCACGGATCGAGTCTGGGGAAGCCGAGGATCGCAGCCGCCGAGTCGAGCGCGAACAGGGCGCCTGGCCTCAGGAGCGGGATCACCGCCCGCATCCGGACGAGGTGCCGAGAACGACCGTCGAGCGCCTCCCACGGGTTGCGCTCGACGTACACACCGTGCCGTATCCGGACGAGTTCGTCGGCCGCACGTCGCCGCTGGAGATGTCGCGCTGCGGCACGGTCGAGCGAGGTGGTTCGGAAGAGGTCGATGTCACGAGCTGTGCACATACCCGCACGCTGTCGCCCTGGCGGACCGAGTTGGCGCGCTGTCCAGCGATCTGTGGACTGATCGTCCGCTCCGGTCGATGTGGAGTCTGACGTCAACCCGACGCTGTGCCTCGTGGTCCCATTGTCACTGCCGCCGAAGCGACTTCCACCCGCAAGACTTCGGCGGCAGACTGTCGCTTTCGCGGAAGGACGCCGCCGGCAGCCGCCCGCGCCCGGCCGCCCGCCCGCCGAGCCGCCCGAGCCGCCGCGCCCGCACACGACGAAGGCCGCCACCCCGAGGGGCAGCGGCCTTCGTGACCGGATGGTCGAACTTACGCGAGCTCGACCGTGGCGCCGGCGGCCTCGAGGGCCTCCTTCGCCTTGTCGGCCGTCTCCTTGTTCGCACCCTCGAGGATCTTCGCGTCGGCGGTCTCGACGAGCGCCTTGGCCTCGCCCAGGCCGAGCGACGTGAGGCCACGGACCTCCTTGATGACCTGGATCTTCTTGTCACCGGCGGACTTGAGGATGACGTCGAACTCGGTCTTCTCCTCAGCGGCCTCGGCCGGAGCGGCAGCGCCGGCCGGAGCGGCAGCGGCGACCGGGGCGGCCGCGGTGACCTCGAAGACCTCTTCGAACTTCTTCACGAAGTCCGAGAGCTCGATGAGCGTGAGCTCCTTGAAGGCCTCGATGAGCTCGTCCTGCGAAAGCTTCGCCATGATTTTCTCCTACTACTTACTGATGCGTGGTGTGGTTGTGGAACGCGAGCCTGATCAGGCCGCGGACTCCTGCTTCTCGCGGAGGGCGTCCACCGTGCGGACGGCCTGCGAGAGGGGTGCGTTGAACAGGTACGCAGCACCGAACAGCGAGGCCTTGAAGGCGCCGGCGAGCTTGCCGAGCAGAACTTCACGGGACTCGAGGTCGGCGAGCTTGTCCACCTCGGTCGCGGTGAGCGGGTTACCGTCGAAGTAACCGCCCTTCACCACGAGCTCGGGGTTCGCCTTGGCGAATGCACGCAGCGACTTCGCGACGGCGACGGTGTCACCGTGGACGAAGGCGAGAGCGGACGGACCGGCGAGCTCGTCGTCGAACGACGAGATGCCGGCGTTGTTCGCCGCGATCTTGGTCAGCGTGTTCTTCACCACGGCGTACGTGGCGTGCTCACGGATCGAGTTGCGGAGCTCCTTGAGCTGCGCGACCGTGAGACCGCGGTACTCGGTGAGCAGAACGGCGTTCGAGCTACGGAAGGACTCCGTGAGCTCGGCGACCGCAGCTTCCTTGTTCGCCATGGTTCTCCTTGGGGTTCTTGCCGGTAGCCCCGGGTCCCGAACTGTGACGAACACAGCAACTGTGACGAACACAGCCACCACATGAAAAAAGCTCCGGCGCAGAGGCTCGGAGCTGCTCCCCCGCGAACGGATGGAGAGGTTCTGAACACCTGCGCGGGTTGCCTCATGGATGAGGACCTTCGCTTGCTGCGCGAGCGCAGCAAGAACCGGCGGTCTTTGGCTTCGAGAACTGTACCAGATGCAGTGGTCGCCACCAAACACCGGACGGGAGGCTCGGTGCGGCCTGGCACCGGTCCTCCCGTCCGCCAGCTGGCGCGATTCGACCACCTACGCGCGATTCGGCACGTCGGACCAGGCGCCAGCAGCACCAGCCGCGTCGGGCACCGGCTCCGCGGGCAGGTGCACTGTGAACACGGTGTTCCCCGGCTCACTGGCCACGTCCACGGATCCACCGTGGGCCTGCACGACCGCGTCCACGATCGCGAGGCCGAGGCCCGTCGACCCGGCGGTGCGGGACCGTGAACTGTCCGCACGGGCGAAGCGCTCGAACAGCTTCGGCAGGAACTCGGGGTCGATCCCCTGGCCGGTGTCCCGCACGGTCAGGTCGACGCCGCCCTGGACCGGAGCGATCCCCACGGTGATGCGGGTGCCGTCCGGCGTGTGGGTCCTGGCGTTCGTGACGAGGTTCACGATGACCTGGTGGAGCCTCGCGGCGTCGCCGAGCACCACGACGGGCGACGACGGCACGTCCACGTCGATCGGGTGCTCAGGGGACGCGGCGTGGGCGTCGTTCACGGCGTCGAGGACCAGCCCGGTCAGGTCGACGTCGTCGAACTGGATCTCGCGCCCTTCGTCCAGCCGGGCGAGGAGCAGCAGGTCCTCGACCATCGAGGTCATCCGCACCGACTCGGACTCGATCCGGCTCATCGCGTAGACGACGTCCGGCGGCAGGTCCCCACCCATCCGACGGGTGAGTTCGGCGTACCCCCGGACCGACGCCAGCGGGGTGCGCAGCTCGTGCGAGGCGTCCGCGACGAACTGCCGCACCTTCTGCTCCGAGCGCTCGCGGGCCTGCATGGCGCCGCCGATGTGCCCGAGCATGCGGTTGAACGCACTGCCGACGCGGCCGACCTCGGTGCGGGGATCGGTGTCCGGTACGCGGACGCCGTCGAGGGCGTCGCTCCGCTCCAGGGGCATCCTGGCGACGGCCGAGGCGGTCTCGGCGACCCGTTCGAGCGGACGCAGCGATCGCCGGACGACCACCGCAGCCACGATCGACGCGGCGATCAGCGCGCCACCGACGACGACGATCACGACCCAGAGCAGTGACCACACGCTCTGGTAGACGGGCGACATCGGCAGACCGACCACGAGCACGGCGTCGTCGAGGTAGCCGTTGTCGACGCGGACGGCGGCGACCCGGTAGCTGCCGGTACTCCCGAGGCCGATCGTCGCGGGTGCCACACCGACCTTCACCTGACCGAGTCGCTGCAACTGGTCCGTCGACAGGGACGTGGGCGACCCGTCGTCCTGGATGACGATGCCGCCGGCACGACCACTGGTGAAGTAGTAGGCGGTCAGGGTCCCCGCCGCCTGGCCGGCCGGGCGCAGGACGTCGTCCCCGGGCGGCTGGTCGGTCTGGCCCTGCCCGAACTTGTTCGTGGCACGCTTCGTCGCGGTCTGCAGCTGCTGGTCGATGGCGCCGGTCTGGATCGAGGCGAGCGCGATGATGCTCCCGGCGCCGATCACCGCGCTGACCGCGACGACCAGGGCGACGATGCTCAGGACGAGTCGACGGCGGAGGGTCACGGGAGTCTCAGGAGACGGGCTTGATGACGTAGCCCACGCCGCGCACCGTGTGGATCATCGGCTGCTCGCCGGCGTCGATCTTCTTGCGCAGGTACGAGATGTAGATCTCGACGACGGAGGACTTGCCGCCGAAGTCGTACGACCACACGCGGTCGAGGATCTGCGCCTTCGAGAGCACACGACGCGGGTTGCGCATGAGGAAGCGGAGGAGCTCGAACTCGGTGGCGGTCAGCTCGATCGAACGGCCGGCGCGGGAGACCTCGTACGACTCCTCGTCGAGGACCAGGTCACCGACGACGATCCGCGAGTCGCCGGCCTCGGAGACGGAGATCTGGGAGCGGCGGATGAGCCCCCGGAGCCTGGCGACGACCTCCTCCAGCGAGAACGGCTTCGTGACGTAGTCGTCGCCGCCCGCGGTCAGGCCGGTGACCCGGTCCTCGACGGAGTCCTTCGCGGTGAGGAACAGCACCGGGGTGTCGTCGTTGTTCTGCCGGAGTCGGCTCAGCACCTGCAGCCCGTCGAGGTCCGGCATCATCACGTCGAGCACCATCGCGTCGGGCTTGAACTCGCGCGCCTTGGCGAGGGCGTCCTGGCCGCCGTTCGCGCTCGTGACGTCCCAGCCCTCGTAGCGGAGGGCCATCGACAGGAGGTCGGTGAGGCTGGCCTCGTCGTCGACGACGAGGATGCGCAACGGCGAACCGTCGGCACGCGTGAGGCGCGGGGCTGCGGAGGTCTGGGAGATGGTCACGTCTTCGAGTATCGAGAGTTTCCTATGAACCGTCTGAGACGGACCGAAGTGCCGTCTGTGGATGATCCGGCAGGGTTCCACGGGTGCCGCCCGTAACGTCGAGGCATGATCCGTTCCACGGCATGGCCCATCGCGTCCGGCGTCGACACCGCGCGTCTCGAGGAGGCGGCCGGGAGGCTCGGCTCGTCCCCGGCGGACCGGCTCACGTTCACCAGGTGGGTCGCCACCACCACCGCACCCCTGACCGCGGGCACGGCCGGTCCGGTGTTCGCCACGCTCGCCGCCGTCGCGGCCGTCGACGTCGCACTCGCCCGCACGGTCGAGCCGCACCTCGATGCGCTCGGGATCCTCGCGCAGGCCGGGGTCGACGTCCCCGAGGGGTCCACGTGGGGCGTGTTCGCCGCCGAGGCACCGGGGCTGCGGCTCGAGGTCGACGACGCCGGTGTCCTGACCGGGACGAAACCATGGTGCTCGCTGGCCTCGGTGCTCTCGCACGCGCTGGTCACGGCACACCGCGGCGACGAGCGGCAGTTGTTCGCCGTCGACCTGCGACACGAGGGCGTCACCACGCACGACGAGGCCTGGGTCGCCCGCGGGCTGCCCGACGTGCCGAGCGGGCCCGTCGACTTCGACGGGGTTCCGGCCGAGGCGGTCGGTGACCCCGGCTGGTACCTCGACCGGCCGGGGTTCGCCTGGGGTGGGATCGGCGTCGCGGCCTGCTGGTGGGGTGGTGCCGTGGGGCTCGCCCGGGTGCTCCGCGCACACGTCGCATCGCGCCCGGACGCCGAGCTGCTGCGGGTCGCGCTCGGCGCCGTCGTGGCGGACCTCGCCGACGCGGAGGACGCCATCGCCGGTGCCGCCGCAGCGATCGACGCCGAGCGGGACGAGGACTGGGCGCTCGTGGCGCAGACCGTCCGGTCGCGTGTCCGTCGTGCCGTGGACGACGTGCGCACACGGGTCGTCGGGGCGCTCGGTCCCGCGCCGCTGACGTCCGACCCGGCGATCGCCGCCCGCGTGGCCGACCTCGAACTCTACGTCCTGCAGGACCACGGCGACCGGGACCTCGCGCGCATCGGCCGGATGGTCGTCGAGCGTGGCGGTGTCGCATGGTGAGCTTCGACCACCGGCAGCCCGGCACCGACCCAGCAGCCTGGTCGGCGTTCCTCGCCTCCGTCCCCGCCGGTGCGGTCGACGTCGCAGCGTACGCGTCCGTCGTGGTCGTCGCGCCGCACCCCGACGACGAGACGCTCGGCGCCGGCGGGCTCATCGCGACCGCAGCGGACGCCGGTGTCCCCGTGCACGTCGTCCTGGTGTCGCTCGGCGAGGGGTCGCACCCGGACTCCCCCACCACGACGGCCGCCGAACTCGCCGACACCCGTGCGTCGGAGTTCCGGGCGGCGCTCGGGACCCTCCACCCGTCCGTCACGTCGGAGTTCCTCGGGGTGCCGGACGTCGGCCTCCGCGAGCAGCCCGACACGCTGCGCGACGCACTCGTCGCCCGACTCGACGCCGCACCGGCACGGACGCTCCTCGTCGCACCGTGGCGCGGGGACGGGCATCGTGACCACCGGGTCGCCGGCGAGGTCGCCGAAGCCGTCGTGCACGATCGGGACGACGTCGACCTGCTGTCCTACCCGATCTGGGCGTGGCACTGGGACGACCCGACCGCGTCGGCGGCGCCGTGGGGCGAGGCCCGGGCCCTGGCGTTGTCCGCGGCCGTGCTCGACCGGAAGCGCCGTGCCCTCGCCGCGTACCGGTCGCAGGTGGAGCCGCTCTCGCCGGCGCCCGGCGACGAGGCGATCGTGGACGACCGGCACGCGGAGCACCACCTGACCCCGACGGAGTGGTCCTTCGGGGTGGCGCGGTCGCGGTCGCGCGAGTCGTTCGACGCCCACTACGAACGGAAGCCGGAGGGCTGGGACTTCGACGGCTCCTGGTACGAGCGACGCAAGCGCGCCGTGACCCTGGCGGCGTTGCCCCGGGAGCGCTACCGGTCCGCGCTCGAGATCGGCTGCGCGACCGGTGTGCTCACCGCGGCGCTGACCGAGCGGGCCGACGACGTCCTCGGCACCGACATCGCCGCAGCACCCCTCGAACGAGCACGAGCACGGGCCCCTCGCGCACGGTTCTTGCAGGCGGCGCTGCCGGACGAGTGGCCGGCGGGGACGTGGGACCTCGTGGTCATGTCCGAGGTCGGCTACTACCTCTCCCCGGCTGACCTCGACCGGACGATCGACCTCGTGCTGGACTCCCTCGCCGACGACGGTGTCCTCGTCGCCTGCCACTGGCGACACCCGGACGACGAAGCGGTCTCGAGCGGCGACCTCGTGGACGAACGACTCCGCGCACGCTGGCCACGTCCCGCGCTCGTCCGGCACGTCGAGGACGACTTCGTGCTGACGGTCATGCCGGGTGCCGACGTCCGCTCGGTCGCGCGCGACGAAGGACTCGTCCGGTGACCGGCCGCATCGACGTCGTCGTGCCCGCCCACGACGAGGAGGACCGGCTCGCCGCCTGTCTCGACGCGCTCCGCACCGCGACGAGCCGGCTCGCAGCGGAGCGCCCGGACGTCTCGGTCGGTGTGACCGTCGTGCTGGACGGGTGCACGGACGGCAGCGCGGCGATCGCACGATCGTACGGCGTCGCGGTCATCGAGACGCCGCACGTCGGTGTCGGGCGAGCCAGGTCCCTCGGCGTCGCGCACGCCGTGCGGGCTGCCGGGGACCCGGACGCCGTCACGCACTGGCTCGCCCACACCGATGCCGACTCCCGGGTCGACCCCACGTGGCTCGTCCAGCAGGCCGACGCGCTCGCCCGCGGGTCGCACGTGCTCGTCGGTGCCGTCGTCCCGGACCCGGACGACCTGGACCCCGTCGTCCTCGACCGCTGGACATCGGCACACCCGCCCGGTGCCGCGCTCGGTCACGTGCACGGCGCCAACCTCGGGGTGCTCGCCGCCGCGTACCGCGTGCTCGGCGGCTTCGACCCGGTCCCCGAGCACGAGGACGTCCGCCTGGTCGAGCGTGCCCGCGCCCTCGGACTCCGTGTCGACGCGACGATCGAGGCGCCGGTCGTGACGAGTGGACGGTTCGCCGGTCGGACGCCTGGCGGGTACGCCGAGCACCTCCGCCAGACCTACGGCGACGCGTCCTGAGCAGTACTTAGACACCTCTTAGGGACGCGATGGCCCGGCCACAACCAGCGTTCGTACGTTCTCCTCATTCCCGCACCGGCCCCACCGGTCACACCCCCGAGGAGAACCATGTTCCTGACCTACCTCAGGCGCGAGCTCACGAACCGCAAGAAACAGACCGTCATCATCGCGATCGGCATGGCGCTCGCCATCGCACTCGTGGTCATCGTCTCCTCGATCTCGAGCGGCGTGAAGACCGCGCAGTCGAGCGTCCTGCAGTCGGTGTACGGCGTCGGCACCGACATCACCGTGTCGAAGACCGCGACGCCGTCGTCGAGCGGCGGACGGCCGAGCTTCGACTTCGGCGGACAGGACTCGTCCGACTCCAGCGGCAGCACGAACCTCTCGCAGTCGCGGCTCGCCGTCTCCCCCGGCACGAGCACGCTGTCCGCGGCGAACCTGAAGACCGTGACCGCGACCGACGGCGTCAAGGCGGCGACCGGTGTCCTCACGCTGCAGAACAGCACCTTCTCCGGAACCGTCCAGCAGCAGGACTCGAGCAGCGACAGCAGCGACAGCAGCAGCAGTGGGACCAGCACCCAGCAGGGACCCCCGAGCGGTGGCGGTGGTGGTGGCTTCGGCGGCGGCTCGTTCGACGTCGACTCCTTCAGCGTGACCGGCATCCCCGTGTCCGGCGACGCGGTCGGCCCGCTCACCAGCACCGAGATCACGAAGGGTCGCACCTTCGCCGCGAAGGACGCCGGCAAGGACGTCGTGGTGCTCGACGCGAGCTACGCGAAGAGCGAGTCGAAGGCGGTGGGCGACACCGTCTCCATCGGCGGGACCGACTTCACCGTGATCGGCATCGTCTCCTCCACGGGCTCCTCGAGCACGACCGGGTCGAACACCTACATCCCGCTCGACACCGCGCAGGCCCTCGCCGACCTCGACGGCAAGGTCACCTCGATCTACGTCTCCGCGGAGTCGTCCTCCGACGTCAGCACCATCAAGGCGGCGCTGCAGAAGCAGCTCACGAGCGCCACGGTGTCCACGGAGTCCGACCTCGCGTCGAGTGTCTCCGGTTCGCTCGCCACCGCGTCGAGCCTCGTCTCGAACCTCGGCACGTGGCTGTCGATCCTGGTGCTCGCGGCGGCGTTCCTCATCGCCATCCTCTTCACGATCTCCGGCGTCACCCGACGCACCCGTGAGTTCGGCACCCTGAAGGCCATCGGCTGGTCGAACGGACGCATCACCCGGCAGGTCGCCGGCGAGTCCCTCGTGCAGGGCCTCATCGGCGGCGTCATCGGTGCGGCGGCCGGTCTGATCGGGATCCTCGTGGTCAACGTCATCGCGCCGACGATCTCGGCGAGCGCCTCGACGAGCACCCGCGGTGCAGGCGGAGGCGGCGGGATGCCCGGCGGCGCGGCGACCGCGGCAGCGGGCAGCGGCACCACCGGCGGAGCCCCTGCCGGCGGGTTCGGCGGCGGTGGAGCGAGCACCGCCTCGACGACCGACGTCGTCCTGCACGCCCCCGTGACGGTCGAGGTGATCCTGCTCGCGATCGGCCTGGCGATCCTCGGTGGCCTCATCGCCGGTGCCCTCGGTGGCTGGCGTGCGAGCCGGCTCCGTCCGGCCGAGGCCCTGCGGAGCGTGGCCTGATGACCGACGACACCGCCGCGACCGAGACCGACACGACCGACACGACCGACACGACGACAGGAGCAACCGTGACCACCACCGAGACCGCAGCGCCCACGGCGGACGCGACCCGTGCCTCCAGTCCGATGTACCGGCTCACCAACGTGAGCAAGACGTACAAGCAGAAGAACCGCACCGTCACCGCCCTGACGAACGTAAACCTGACCATCCCGCAGGGGCAGCTCGTCGCGATCCAGGGGCCGACGGGCGGCGGCAAGTCGACGCTGCTGCAGATGCTCGGCGCGCTCGACCGGCCGAGTGCCGGATCGGTGCTCCTCGGCGAGCGCGACGTCGCGAAGCTCGGGGACGGCGCACTGACGAACGTCCGTGCGACGGAGATCGGGTTCGTGTTCCAGAGCTTCAACCTCATCCCGACGCTGACGGCGCTCGAGAACGTGGAGACCGCGTTCGCGGGGTCGCTCGCGAACCGGGCACGATCGGAGATCCGGACGCGTGCGACGGCCGCGCTCCGGGAGGTCGGTCTCGGTGAGCGCCTCGACCATCTTCCGGCCGAGCTGTCCGGCGGGCAGCAGCAGCGCGTGGCGATCGCCCGCGCGCTGGTGAAGAACCCGAGCGTCCTGCTCGCCGACGAACCGACGGGCGCGCTCGACGAGGGCACGCGGGACGAGATCATGGGGCTCATCGAGCGGCAGTGGAAGGACCGCGGCCTGACGGTCGTGATCGTCACGCACGACTCGTGGGTCGCCAAGCGAGCGGAGCGCCGCCTGCACATCAAGCAGGGTCAGGTCCGCGAGGCGTAGCGCCCGGGCGCTGACGGCTCGCCGCACGACCGAGAGCACGCAGCACCGCGGGATCCCGTGGTGCTGCGTGCTCTCGGTCGTGCGCGGCGCGTCCGGCTACTCGCTGCCGGGGTGGTCCACGGGGTAGTCGCAGTACGCGAACCAGGTCGAGTCCGGCGACCACGGCGGCACGTTGACCGTTCCCTGCCCGCCGTCGAGCGTCACCAGGGTCTCGGGTACCGGCATCATGCGGGCCCCACGCACGAGGGCACCTGGCAGGAGCCGGAGCTCCACGCGGTGGTCGGCCGGGTGTCCCTGCACGCCGGGTTCGTACGACAGGTACAGCAGGTGCGCGCCGTCCGGTGACACGTGCGGGAACCAGTTCACCCGGTCGTCGTTCGTGATCCGCACGGGCTCGGTCGCGCCGGGCCACAGGGCGACGAGCTGGGCCGTCCCCGGGCTGAAGCGCTCCGAGTTCCAGACGAGCATCTCCCCCGCGTAGGAGACGCCGTCGTCCGGGTGCTCGTCCCGGGTCAGGAACGTCGGCTCTCCCGACGCGACGTCCACGAGCGCGACATCGGTCGTCCAGACGCCGTCCTCGCTGCGCTCCCCCACGATCGCCGCGAGCGCCCCACCATCGGGTGCGATGCCGTGCAGGTAGTACTTCCGGACGACGGGCAGGGCGTCGGCCGCGTGGGTGAGCGGCGCCGAGGCTCCCCCGGCCGGCAGCGGGATGCGGTAGAGGTCCCCGTCGCGACTGCTCACCACGACGGACTTCCCCGAGGGGTCGAGGACGTGGTCGTTGTTGATCTCGGGGACGCCGGGCATCGGGACCCGTTCGAGGGCGCTCTCGTCGAGGACGGTGTCGGCGTCCGGGATCCGCAGCAGCCAGAGGTCCCCGTCGCCGTTCAGCACCAGGGTCCGGTCGTCGAGGACGTTCGGTGCCTCGACGAGGACGGTGGAGCTCTCGAACACGAGTCTCGGTTCGCGCCGGTCGACGTCGTACACGTGCACCCGGCTGGTCTGTCCGGGCAGCAGCTGCCGCCCGCGTGCGTCTGTCATGCGTCCATCCTGCCGCGCTGCGCGCCGCTCGTCCCGAGCCGTCCCGTGCCGTGCCTCACGCGAAAGCGACAGATCCCGGGCAACTCCTGCCCGGGATCTGTCGCTTTCGCGGAAGGGAGCGTGCTGGTCCGCCTACTTCACCGCACCCGCGGTCAGGCCGGCGACGAACTGGCGCTGGACGATGAGGAACGCGATGACGACCGGGATGCTCACGACGAGGCTCGCCGCCATGATCTGGTTCCAGTACACGTTGGTCTGCGTCGAGTACTGCTGCAGACCGACCGCGAGCGTCTGCCCGTTGCCGTTCGTCATGACGGAGGCGAAGAGGACCTCGCCCCATGCCGTCATGAACGAGTAGATGCCGACCGCGACGAGACCCGGGCGGGCCGACGGCAGGATGATCCGGAACAGCGCACCCATCGGGCCGGAACCGTCGACCATCGCGGCCTCGTCGAGTTCACGCGGGATGGTCTCGAAGTACCCGGCGAGCATCCAGATCGAGAACGGGAGCGTGAACGTCAGGTAGGTGATGATCAGACCGGTCCAGCTGCCGACGAGCTGGATCCCGAGCGAGTTCCCGAGGTTCGTGAAGATGAGGAACAGCGGCAGCAGGAACAGCACACCGGGGAACATCTGGGTGGAGAGCACCGCGGTCGTGAAGGTGCTCTTGCCCTTGAAGTTCCACCGCGACACCGCGTAGGCGGCGAACGTGGCGATGATGAGCGAGAACACCGTCGCGACCGTGCAGACCACGAGCGAGTTGATGAAGTACTGCCCCAGCGGCACCGTCGACCACATGTCGATGAACGGCTGGAAGGTGATGTTGGTCGGGATCCACGTGAAGTCGTTCTGCACGTCACCGAGCGGCTTGATGGCCGTGGTGATCATCACGTAGAGCGGCACGACCGTGAAGACGGTCAGGAGTGCCAGGACGATGATCTTGAAGGACTTTGCGCCCACTGTTTCACGCACGGACGGACCTCCGGTTGGTCACGGCGAGGTAGATGCCGGTGACGACGAGCAGGAAGAGGAGGAGCAGGACGCTCATCGCAGCACCGGAACCGAAGTTCCAGGTGATGAACGAGGCGTTGTAGATGTGGAAGCTGAGCAGGTCGGCCGCCGGCGGCTGTGCCGTCGAGCCGAAGAGCACGTACGGCGTGTTGAAGTCGTTGAAGGTCCAGAGGAACATCACGAGCACGAGCGTCACGTTGACCGGGCGGACCATCGGGAGCGTGATCGAGCGCCACTGCCGGAAGGGCTTCGCACCGTCGACCGAGGCTGCTTCGTACACGTCGGCGGGGACGGACTGCAGACCGGCCATCAGCATCAGGAACGCGAACGGCCAGGTCTTCCAGATCGCCACGACCACGACGGCCACGAAGGCGTTGTTGCCGATGAGCCAGAACGGCCCGCTTCCGCTGACCAGGTGCAGCTGGTCGACCAGGATGTGGTTGATCGCACCCGAGTCGCGCTGGAACATGAACTTCCACGTGATCACGCCGGCGTACATCGGCAGCGCGTACGGCACGAGGAACAGGGTGCGGAACAGCCCGCGACCCTTGAACGGCTTCTGCAGCGCGACCGCCGCCATCATGCCGAAGCCCCACGAGAGGCCGACGACGAGGATCGTGAACGCCACGGTGATCAGGAACGAGTTGAGCAGTCCCTTGCCGATCGCCTGGTTGAAGTCGACGGCCACCTGGTAGTTGTGCAGGCCGGCCCACGGCGCGGCGCCCCAGTTCGCGATGAAGTACTTGGTGAGCTGGACGAAGCTGATCCAGATGCCGGTGAGCATCGGCACGATGTGGATCAGGAGCTCGAAGAGGATCGCGGGACCGACGAGTGCGTAGGGCAGCCACTGGAGGCGGCTCTTCTTCCCCTTGTGCGGAGGACGCGACAGGGTCGGCGCCTTCGTGTGCGTCAGGTCGATGGCCTCGGAGTCGGGCAGGACCGTCGTGGACATGGGCAGGGCCTTTCGGCTGAGGAGGGTTCGGGTGCTGCGCCGGCCGTGGCAGCGGCCGGTGGAGGTGAGGGGTGGAGGCCCGGGGCGGCCTTGCGGACGCGCCCCGAGCCTCCAGGGTGGATCAGCCGTTCGCCTGGGACACCTGGTCCTGGGCGGTCTGCAGCGCGGACTTGATGTCACTGTCGGACACCGTGCCGCCGGTCGCGATCTTGGCGAACATGTCGTTCATCGCCTTGCCGACCGTGGACTCGAACTGGTCCTCGGCGGGCACCAGCGGGAGCGGCTTCGCCTTGTTGTTGTAGATGTCGAGGAACGTCTTCGTCTGCTCGTCGGTGACCGAGTCGGCAGCGGAGGCGAGCACCGGCAGGGCCGAGTACGGCTTGTCGAGCGTGGTCTGCGTGGCCTCGCTCGTCATGTACTTGACGAACTTGAGCGCGCCGTCCTTGTTCTTCGTGTTCTTGAAGATCGACAGGTTGATGCCGGCCGGGAAGCTCGCGATGTCCTTGCCGCCCTCGGGGGCCGGGAAGGGGACCACGCCGAAGTCGTCGGCGGACATGCCGTTCGACGTGATCGTCGCGTTCGCGTTGTTCTGCGTCAGCATCATCGCGGCCTTCTTGTTCGCGAAGTCCGAGACCGCCTGGGTGCCGTTGTCGTACTGCGCGTTCGAGGTGTTGACCACCTTGTCGCTCTGCATCAGGTCGAGGTAGCGCTTGATGCCGTCGACGTTGGCGCTCGACGTGAAGGTCGGCTTGCCGCTCTTGTCGAACCACTCGCCGCCGTTCTGCGCCGAGTTGATGAACGCGAAGTGCGCGTTCTCGGTGTACGAACCACCCGCGATGGTGAAGCCGTACTTGCCGTCGGTGGTGAGCTTCTTGGCGTCGGCGGTCAGGTCCTCCCAGGTGGTGGGGGCTTCGATGCCGGCGTCCTTGAACATCTGCTTGTTGTAGTACAGGCCGTAGGCGAGGCCGTAGAGCGGGACGCTCGTGACGGTCTTGCCGGGGGCGCCACCGGTCGAGAGCGCGACCTTGCCGAACTTGTCGGCACCGCCGATCGCCTTCATCTCGGAGGAACCGAACTCCTGGAACGCACCGGTGGCCTGGAGCGACGTCGCCCAGGTGTTGCCGATGTTGACCACGTCAGGGCCCTGCCCAGAGGTGACGGCGGTCTGGATCTTCGTCTGCAGGTCGTTCCAGCCGATGACCTGGAGGTTGACCTTGATCCCGGTCTCCTTCGTGAACTTCTCGAGGACGGGGGTCAGCACCTCCTTGTCGTTCTGCAGGGACGTGCCCTGGTTCGACGCCCAGTAGGTGAGCGTCTTGGAGTCGCCGGACGAACCGGAGCCTCCGGAGGAGCAGGCTGCGAGGCCGGTCACGGTGAGTGCCGCGGCCGCGGTGATGGCCAGTGCGCGGATGGCAGTGCGCATGACTCTCTACTTTCTCGTCGTTGAGATGGTGCAGTGGGATCTGCGGGGTGCTCCGGGTGGAGCGGTTTCGGGTGCTGCTGTGTGGTGTCGGCGGGCTGCGTCGTCCGACGACGTGGTGCGGGGCGGACCCCGGCCGTCAGGCCAGGGTCTGCTCCGCGGGGTCCCAGCCCTCGGGGAGGGTCGGGGAGGGTGCGACGGTGCTCTCCACGAGTACCGCCTCACCACGTTCGGCACTCTCGGCGATGGAGACCATCACGTCGAGGACGTGGAACGCGAGGGCGCCGGGGACCCGGTTCTCCTCGCCTGCACGGAGGGAGCGGGCCAGGTCGACCACGCCGGTGCCGCGCGAGTAGGTGGAGCCGACGGCCGGGATGGTCTCCGGCTCCTCGGAACCGAGCGCGTACAGCTCGGTGTCGCCGTCGAAGTTGTTCGGGTCCGGGAAGACGACCGTCCCGGTCTCCCCCGCGATCTCCACGAAGCCGGTGCGGCCGCGGTCCGACTCGAACGAGAACACGCTCTGCGCGCTCCCGCCGTTCTCGAACTCGATGAGCGCCGAGTGGTTCGTCGGCACCTCGACCGGGAACTCGGTGCCGGCCTTCGGACCGGAGCCGATCGTGCGCGTCGCGCGGGACTTCGACGACGTCGCCGTCACCTTCGCGACCGGGCCGAACGCCTGCACGAGCGTCGTGATGTAGTACGGGCCGATGTCGAACAGCGGACCCGCGCCGTAGGCGAAGAGGAACTCGGGGCTCGGGTGCCACGACTCCGGGCCGGGGCTCTGGAACAGCGTCAGGCCGTTCAGCGGCGTCCCGATCCGACCGTCGCGGATGGTGCGGAGCGCGGTCTGCAGGCCGGCACCGAGGAAGGTGTCCGGCGCGACGCTGACCGTCTTGCCCGCAGCAGCCGCGGCGTCGCGCAGCTGTGCGGCACTCGATCGGTCGAGCGCGTAGGGCTTCTCGCCCCACACGTGCTTGCCAGCGGCGAGGACCTGCAGTGCGACCTCGACGTGGGCGGCGGGGATCGTCAGGTTGACGACGATCTCGATGTCCTCGATCGCCAGGAGCTCCTCGACGGTGCCGGAGCCCGCGACGCCCCACTTCTCCGCCTGCGCAGCCGCGCGGGGCAGGTCGATGTCGGCGATGAAGTGGACCTTCACGTCGGGGAAGACGGTGAGGTTCGAGAGGTACTGGTCCGAGATGACCCCGGCGCCGATGACGCCGACGCCGACCGGGCCGGTCTTCGTGGTGGTCTGGGTCTGTTCGCCCGTCGCGGTGTCGGTCATGCGTCCACTCCCTGCAGGAACGTGTACGAGTCGGCGACGGCCTGGAAGACGTCGCCGTCGTGGTCGTCGAGCTCGATGACGTGCAGGGCGTTCGGCGCAGCCGCGACGATCTCGCGGATGGGCATGACGCCGTTGCCGACCGCGACCTGCTGCTTGTCGTCGTGCGACCCGTCGCCGTCCTTGACGTGCAGGAACTGCACCTTGTCGCCGAGCTTCTCGATGACGGCCACCGGGTCGTCGCCACCGACCTTCGCCCAGTAGGTGTCGAGCTCGAGCACGACGTCGTCGGAGAGGGCACCGGCGAAGACCTCGTAGGCGCTGACGCCGTCGATGCGGTTCGAGAACTCGAACGCGTGGTTGTGGTACCCGAGGGTCAGGCCGTGGTCAGCGGCACGCGGGGCCAGTGCGCTGAGTTCGCGGGCGATGGCCTCGACGTCCTCGCGGGTGGTCCAGCGGGCCTCGTCGATGTGCGGGTCGATCAGCGTCTCGGTGCCGATCGTCGCCGTGGCGTGGAAGATGCGCTCGAGGTCCTGCTCACCCGCGTCCAGCAGACGTGCGTGGCCGCTCGGGGCCTCGAGTCCTGCTTCCTTCAACGCGGCCGCGTACTCGTCGGCGCGGTCCACGTAGCCGAAGAGCTCGACCTTCGTGAAGCCGATGCCGGCGATGCGCTGCAGGGTGCCGGGAAGATCGGCTCCGAGTGCGTCGCGGACCGTGTAGAGCTGAACCGAAAGCGGTTGTGTCACCAGTGTTCTCCTCATCGAGACGGTGGTCGTCACTGACCGAGCGTCACACTACGAGCACTTCTGTCGGCGGTCAAGCAGAAGTCCGCAAATCTTCGGCGGACTTCATTGCGTGCCCTGTTCGATGTGTGGTTCACTCCCCCCATGGTCGACTTGACACGGACGGCATCGTCGCCTCCGGTCGGGACGAGCGAGCTCTTCCAGATCCTCCGCGACGGTGTGCCGCGGACCCGGGCCGAGCTCGCCGCACTGACGGGGGCAGCACGCTCCACCATCGGCGTGCGCCTGGACGCGCTCGCGGACATCGGGCTCATCGGGCCCGTCGAGACCGCGGCATCCACCGGTGGCCGCCCGCCGGCGCAGATCGCGCTCCGCTCCACGTCGCGCCTCGTGGTCGCCGCCGACCTCGGGGCGTCGCACGGCCGCGTCGCCGTCACCGATCTCGTCGCAGCACCCCTCGCCACACGCGAGGCCCGCATCGACATCGCCGCCGGCCCGGTCCCGACGCTGACCTGGTTGGTCGAGGCGATCGACGAACTCCTGTCCGAGATCGGTCGCGCCCGCGACGACGTCATCGCCATCGGCATCGGCGTCCCCGGGCCCGTCGAGTTCTCCACCGGTCGGCCGGCGAACCCGCCGATCATGCCGGGGTGGGACGGCTTCGACGTCCCCGGCTGGCTCCGGCAGCACGTCTCCGCGCACGTGCTGCTCGACAACGACGTCAACATCGCGGCGCTCGGCGAGCGGGAGCACGGCTGGCCGAACGTGGACCACCTGCTGTTCGTCAAGGTCGCCACCGGTATCGGTTCCGGCATCGTGTCCGAGGGGCGGCTCCAGCGAGGCGCGCAGGGCACCGCCGGTGACATCGGGCACGTGCGCGTCTCCCGCGCCGGCGACGTGCCGTGCCACTGCGGGAACACCGGCTGTCTCGAGGCCGTCGCCTCCGGGCCCGCGATCGCCCGGTCGCTCCGGGCGAAGGGCCACGACGTGCACACCAGCGCGGACGTGATCGACCTCGTCACCCGCTCGGACCTGGACGCCATCGGAGCGGTCCGGCAGGCCGGTCGGGACATCGGCGAGGTCCTGGCGACGTGCGTGTCCCTCATGAACCCCTCGGTCATCGTGCTCGGCGGATCGATCACGCAGGCGGGCGAGCACCTCCTGGCCGGCGTCCGGGAGGTCGTGTACTCCCGCTCGATGCCGCTCGCCACCGAGCACCTCGTCATCGCGCCCTCCCGTGCCGGGGGCATCGCGGCGCTCCAGGGAGCAGCCGCGCTCGCGATCGGCTACGCCCTCTCCCCCGCAGGCGTCGACGAGTTGGTCGCGTACGCAGAGGGGCGCGAGCTGGTCTCCTGACCGCGCGTTCCGGTCGGCGCGGTGCGCCGGTTTCCGTCCGTCGGTGCTCGGGGAGAGAATCGTCGGGTGACGATCGTGCAGCCCACCCTGTGGGACAGCCTGGAGGCTGAGCCCGGCCCCGGCGCGTCCGTCACCGGTGCGTCCATCACCCGTGCGCACGACGCGTTCACGAGCCTCCGGGGCCACACCGAGCGGATCGTCGCGCACTCCTCGGACCGCGTCGCGTGGCTCCGCGCCCGCGCCGCGGGCATCACCGCCACGGACGTCGCGCGGCTCGCCTCGCTGCGCGCGGTCGAGGCCGTCGTCGCGGACAAGCGCTACGGTTCCCGGTTCTCCGGCAACGCCTACACCGAGCACGGCAAGGAACGGGAGCCCGTGATCGCCGCGTGGGTGGCCGCCACGCACGGCATCCAGCCGTCGGCGCACCTGTTCCACGCGAGCGCCAACCGTGCCCACCTCGCGACCCCGGACGGCGTCGGGCAGGACCGGGACGGCCGGCTGCTCCTCGCCGAGATCAAGACGACGTCGTCCGGCTGGAAGCGTGTCCCGCGGCACTACCTGCGGCAGGTCTGGTGGCAGCAGTACGTGCTCGGCGCCGAGCGCACGTTGTTCGTGTGGGAGAAGCACGACGGGTTCGTGCCGATCGCGGACGAGCCCGAGTGCCGGTGGATCGATCGCGACGACGACCAGATCCGCGGACTCGTACAGCTGGCGGACATGGTGCTCGATCGGCTGCGCGACGCCCGCTGACGTCCCGGCTACACCCGGATCAGGCGCAGTCGGCTCATGCCGATCACGAGCAACCCCATCAGGGCGATGAACACCGCCACCCCGAGGCAGTACAGCGCCACGACCCCGTACCCGAGGCTCGGGTTCAGGAACGGGTACGGCACCCAGCCGTCGGTCGCCCCGCGGACCAGCACCACGACGAGCCAGACCGCCGGGTAGAGCAGGAACCACCACACGTGGCGGGTGCGCAGTCGGGCACGGTCGGAGAACAGCAGCCAGTCGAGCACGGCGTACACGGGGATGACCTTGTGCAGCAGGTCGTTCGACCACGGCACGGTGAACGAGTTGCCGAGCGCCGCCTCGACGAGCAGCGTGTTGTAGACGATGCCGGTCGTGGCGATGTAGACGGTCGCGGCGCCGCGGAACACCGACGCACCGACCCCCTCGCGCTGCCGGCGGGCCGCGGCGACCAGGGCGACGGCGAACGCGACGGCGATGATGATGTTCGACTGGATCGTGAAGTAGCCGAAGAAGTTCCAGAACACGACACCGGGACCCTGGGACGTCCGGATGAACTGGGCGACGATCGCGGCGACCACCGCGATCACGGCGATGAGCCGGAGGGAGTTGACGAGCGTGCGCACAGGGCCACGCTATCGGCTCGCATGCAGAAGGCCCCGCACCGATCCGGTGCGGGGCCTTCTGGCGTCAGATCAGTTCGATCAGATGCTGTTGACGTCCAGCGGGATGCCGGGGCCGAAGGTCGTCGAGACGGCGCCCTTCATGACGTAGCGGCCCTTCGAGGCGCTCGGCTTGAGGCGGTTGATCTCCTCGAGCGCGGTCGAGATGTTCTCGTCGAGCTGCTCGGCGGTGAACGAGGCCTTGCCGACGACGAAGTGCACGTTGGCGTGCTTGTCGACGCGGAACTCGATCTTGCCGCCCTTGATGTCGTTGACGGCCTGCGCGACGTTCGGGGTCACGGTGCCGGTCTTCGGGTTCGGCATGAGGCCACGCGGGCCGAGCACCTTACCGAGACGACCGACCTTGCCCATGAGCTCCGGGGTCGAGACGGCCGAGTCGAAGGCGGTGTAGCCCTCGGCGACCTTCGCGATGAGCTCGTCGCCACCGACCTCGTCGGCGCCGGCGGCGATGGCGGCCTCAGCAGCGGCACCCGTCGCGAAGACGATGACGCGGGAGGTCTTGCCGGTGCCGTGCGGCAGGATGACGGTGCCACGCACCATCTGGTCCGCCTTGCGGGGGTCGACGCCGAGCTTCAGCGCGACCTCGACCGTGGAGTCGGTCTTCGCAGAGCCGGTCTCCTTGGCCAGGGCGACGGCCTCGGTCGGGGTGTAGAACTTGTCGGCCTCGATCTTCGCGGCCGCGGCCTGGTAGGCCTTGGACTTCTTCGCCATGGTGGTCTCCTTGCGAGATACGTGGTTGACGAGCCGGCGAGGCTCTCCCACGGAAGGGTTTGGGGGTGTGGACCTGAGTGGGGTGAGGCCTACGCCTCGACCGTGATGCCCATCGAACGAGCAGTGCCGGCGATGATCTTCGCGGCCTGGTCGATGTCGTTGGCGTTCAGGTCGGCCTGCTTGGTCTCGGCGATCTGACGGACCTGGTCCATCGAGATCTTCGCGACCTTGACCGTGTGCGGGGTCGCGGACCCCTTCTGCACACCCGCAGCCTTCTTGATGAGCTCAGCGGCCGGCGGGGTCTTGAGGATGAACGTGAACGAACGGTCCTCGTAGACGGTGATCTCGACCGGCACGACGTTGCCACGCTGCGACTCGGTCGCGGCGTTGTACGCCTTGCAGAACTCCATGATGTTCACGCCGTGCTGACCGAGCGCCGGACCGATCGGCGGGGCCGGGTTGGCGGCCCCCGCGTTGATCTGCAGCTTGATCAGGCCCGTGACCTTCTTCTTCGGTGCCATGTTGTGCTTCCTCCTGGAATCGAACGCACGGGGATCCGTGCACTCTCCCGCGTGGCCGGCGGTTCCGGCTCGCGGTCACGAGCCCGACGCACGAGGCGTCCGGGCCCAAACTCGATAAGTGTACTCGACTAGAGCTTGGTGACCTGGTCGAAGCTGAGCTCGACCGGGGTCTCGCGCTCGAACAGCGAAACGAGGACGGTCAGCTTGCCGCTCTCCGGCTTGATCTCGGAGATCGATCCGGGGAGCCCCGCGAACGAACCTTCCTTGATCGTGATCGTCTCGCCGACCTCGAAGTCGACCTCTGCGGCCGGGGAGGCCTGCGTCTGGCCGCTGCCCTTGCCGCCCTTGGTCGGTGCCGGCTCGGCGACCTGGACCAGGGACTTCAGCATGCCGAACGCCTCGTCGAAGCGGAGCGGCGTGGGGTTGTGCGCGTTGCCGACAAAGCCGGTGACACCGGGGGTGTGCCGGACGACGGACCACGAGTCCTCGTTGAGGTCGAGACGCACGAGCACGTAGCCGGGGATCCGGACGCGCGTGACGAGCTTGCGCTGACCGTTCTTGATCTCGACGACGTCCTCCATCGGGACCTCGACCTGGTAGATGTAGTCCTCCATTGACATCGAGACCATGCGGTTCTCGATGTTCGACTTCACGCGGCGCTCGAAGCCCGCGTAGGAGTGGATGACGTACCACTTGCCCGGCTTCATCCGCAGCTCGGCCTTGAACGCCTCGTACGGGTCGACCTCGGCGGGCTCCTCGTCCTCGAGCGCGTCGGCGGCTTCGTCCGCGGCGATCGTGGCGTTCGCCTCGGCGGCGGACTCTTCCTCGATCTCGGACTCTTCCTCGTCCTCGACGGCCTCGACGGCGGCTTCCGCCTCGTCGGCGGTGTCGATCTCGAGCGCGTCGTCGACGATCGCGTCGGCCTCGGGGTCCTGCGACTCCGCGAGGGCGGTCAGGCTCTCGTCGATGCCGAGCGACTCGTCGTCCTCGTCCTCGACCGAGATCGCGCGCTCCTCGGCGGACTCCGCCGAGCGCTCCTCACCGGTCTCGACGTCGCCTTCCTGGTTCTCCTCCACCTCGGAGGACTGCTCTGCAGCGGTCGCGAGGTCGATGTCGTCGCGGGAGTTGTCAGACACTGTCGGTTCTTTCCGTTCGGTGGTGCGGATCGGGTTGGCGTTCGGTCTCTGGGTGTGCCTGGTTTCGGCTCCGCCCGCGCGATGTTCGATCAGCACCGTGTTGATCTGCGCGGGCGGGGAACCGGGTGACCCGGGCGTCGGCCCGTGTGGACGAGCCTACGTGGACGGCCTGATCAGGCGGTCGGACCGTTGCCGAAGACGTAGCCGACACCGAGTCCGAACACGAAGTCGAGGACCGACACGAGGATCATCATCACGACGACGAAGACCAGGACGACACCGGTGTAGCTGAAGAGCTCCTTGCGGGTCGGCGTGACGACCTTGCGGAGTTCGCCGATGACCTGGCGGATGAACAGGGCGATCGCGGCGAACGGCCCGCGGCGCCCGGCCCGGTCCTGCTTCGCCTTGGCGACGACGTCGTCCGCCGTCGCTTCCACGTCTTTGCTCGCCAACTTCTACCCTTCCAGAGTTGCAGGGCGGACAGGACTCGAACCTGCAACCTGCGGTTTTGGAGACCGCTGCTCTACCAATTGAGCCACCGCCCTTCAGGGGCCGATCCGGCTCCTGGGTGAACACGTCCGCCATCAGGCAGGCCGTGACCACCGCAGATGAGTGTACGGGAGTGCGTCACACGGTGTCCACTTGAGGGCCGCTCCGGCGTGCCGCGCCGATAGGCTGGACCGGTGAGCACCGCAGCCAACGGCCCCGAGTCCACCGCCAACCAGCGCCCGCGCATCGCGTCCCGCATCGCCGCGATCGCCGAGTCCGCCACGCTGAAGGTCGATGCCAAGGCCAAGGCGCTGAAGGCCGCCGGTCGCCCGGTGATCTCCTTCGCGGCCGGCGAGCCCGACTTCGCGACGCCGGCGCACGTCGTCGACGCCGCGGTCGCCGCAGCGCAGGACCCGAAGAACCACCGCTACACGCCAGCGACGGGCCTCCCGGAGCTCAAGCAGGCCATCGCCGAGAAGACCGCCCGCGTCTCCGGCGCGGCCGTCGACGCCTCGCAGGTCATCGTCACGAACGGTGGCAAGCAGGCGGTCTACGAGGCGTTCGCCACGATCGTCGACGACGGTGACGAGGTCCTGCTCCCCGCTCCGTACTGGACCACCTACCCCGAGGCGATCCGTCTCGCCGGCGGTGCGCCCGTCGAGGTCTTCGCCGGCAGCGACCAGGATTACCTCGTCACGGTCGAGCAGCTCGAGGCAGCGCGCACCCCGAAGACGAAGGCGCTGCTGTTCTGCTCCCCCTCGAACCCCACGGGCGCCGTGTACTCGGCCGGGCAGACCCGCGCGATCGGCGAGTGGGCGCTCGAGCACGGCATCTGGGTGATCAGCGACGAGATCTACCAGGACCTCGTCTACGACGGCACCGAGTTCGCCGGCATCCTGCAGCAGGTCCCCGCCCTCGCCGACACCACGATCCTGGTGAACGGCGTCGCGAAGACCTACGCGATGACCGGCTGGCGCGTCGGGTGGTTCATCGGCCCGGCCGACGCGGTGAAGGCCGCCTCGAACCTGCAGTCGCACCTGTCGTCCAACGTGTCGAACGTGTCGCAGCGCGCCGCGATCGCCGCCCTGAGCGGCCCGCAGGAGCCCGTCGCCGAGATGCGCGAGGCGTTCGACCGCCGCCGCAAGGCCATCGTCGCCGGGCTCAACGCGATCCCCGGGTTCGTCACGCCGACCCCGAAGGGCGCCTTCTACGTCTACCCCGACGTCACGGCACTCCTCGGTCGCGAGTGGGCAGGCAGCACCCCGACGACGTCGCTCGAGCTCGCCGACCTGATCCTCGAGCACGCCGAGGTCGCGGTCGTCCCCGGCGAGGCGTTCGGTCCCTCCGGCTACCTCCGGCTGTCGTACGCCCTCGGCGACGACGACATCGCCGAGGGCGTCGCCCGCCTGGCCGAGCTCTTCGGCTGACCGTCCTCTCGCCAAAGCGACAGTGTCCGCCCGGATTCCGGGCGGACACTGTCGCTTTCGCGGTGCGGGTTGGTGCAGAGACGGGAGGCTCGTGGTGCGTCAGGCGAGCAGGTCGCCGACCACGACGGGTTCCGGTACGAGCGACACACCGAACCGGTTGAGCACCGTCAGCTGGACGTAGCGCGCCAGCTCCGCGACCTGCGCGGCCGTCGCGTCGCCGCGGTTCGTCAGCGCGAGGGTGTGCTTCGACGAGATCGCCGCGTGCGAACCGGCGAGCGCGTACCCGCGGTGCACCCCGGCATGCTCGATGAGCCAGGCGGCGCTGAGCTTGACGTCGTCGCCGGCCGGCCAGCGCGGTGCGTCGGCGGGCAGCGACTCCGCGAACCCGGCCGAGACGATCGGGTTCGTGAAGAACGAGCCGGCGCTCCAGGTGTCCGGGTCCTCGGCATCCAGGACCATGCCCTTCGCGGCACGCAGATCGAGGACGGTCGAGCGCACCACGGCGGGGTCGACCCGGTCGCCGAGGGTCACCCCGAGCGACCCGGCGAGCTGCGCGTACCGGACGGGCACGCCACCCTCGGTGTCGGTGCCGAGGGCGAACTCCACGGTGAGGACGACACCGGGACGACCGTGCTTCAGCGTGGAGGTGCGGTACCCGAGCGCCAGCTCGGCGGCAGGCACCCACGTGCGCTCCCCCGTTGCCGCATCGAGGAACTCGACCCGGGTGAGCACGTCGGAGAGCTCGACCCCGTACGCCCCGATGTTCTGCACGGGGGACGCACCGACGGTGCCCGGGATGCCGCTCAGGGCCTCCAGTCCGGTCCAGCCGTTGTCGACGGTCGACGCGACGAACGCGTCCCACGGCTCACCGGCCGCGACGCGGACGGTGACGCCGTCCGCGGTGGCCTCGTGCTCGACGCCGCGCGTGCGGACGAGCACGACGGTGCCGTCGAACCCGGTGTCGGCGACGAGCAGGTTGCTGCCCCCGCCGACCACGAGCCACTCCTCGTCCGCCCAGGCGTCCCGGGTGTGCGCGACCAGCTCGTCGGTCGTCTCCGCGACCAGGAGCCGCCCGGCGGGGCCACCGACACGGAGGGTGGTCAGCTCCGCGAACGCCTGCTGCGACACGGTCAGCGGAACGCCACCGTGACCTGCGCCTTGCCGAGCACGGTCTGCTCGGCGGCGGTCACGGTGAGGTCGATGCGCTGCGGACGGCCCTCGTCGTCGACGGTGCCGACCTTGGCGACGATGCCGATGTCCGCACCGGTCTCCGGGTCGACCACGACGGGCCGGGTGAAGCGGACCCCGTACGACACGACCCAGCCGCGGTCGCCGAGCCACTCGGAGACGGGCTGGACGGCGATGCCCATCGTGAGCATGCCGTGCGCGAGCACGCCGGGGAGCCCGACGGACGCGGCGACGTCGTCGCGGTAGTGGATCGGGTTGAAGTCACCGGAGGCGCCGGCGTACCGGACGAGGGAGTCACGCGTGATGTGCACCTGTCGTTCGGCGACGACGGTGCCCACGGCGGTCTCGGTTGCTGCGTCGGTCATGCGTCGTCTCCCCGGACCACGAGGGTGGAGGTCGCCGTGACGACGTGCTTCCCCGCGGCGTCGTTCATCGTGCTCTCGGCCGTGACCATCGCGTTGCCGCCGAGCGTCTTCACGCTCGTGACCGTCAGGGTCGCGGTGAGTTCGTCGCCGGCGACGATCGGTCGGTCGTGGGTGAACTTCTGCTCGCCGTGCACCACGCGCGAGAAGTCGATGCCGGCGTCGGGCTCGGCAAGGAGCTGCGCGAGTGTGGCTTCCTGCACGACGACCGCGAAGGTCGCCGGGGCGACGACGTCGTCGTAGCCGGCTGCACGTGCGGCGTCCGGGTCGTGGTGGATCGGGTTCGTCGCGAACGTGGCACGGGCGAACTCGCGCACCTTCTCTCGACCGACCAGGTACTTCGGGGCTGGCGGGAACGTCCTGCCGACGAGCTCGGGGTTCACTGACACGACGGGGAGTCTACCGAGGCCGGTCGGGGCTTGCGATTCATGAGTATGCATCGGCTATGCTGGTCCTCGCGGCGCCGGGGGGCGTCGGTTCGTTCGAGGGGATGCACGTGGAGTCGACGATCGAGTTCGCCGTGCACACCGGCGATCGGCGCACGGCGATGGAGCTCGCGGCCGCGGCGCTGCGATCCGAGGGCCACGACGTCGTGGCCGCACCCGGGTCGATCACCGCGACGTCCGGCAACCGGTTCCTGACGGTGCTGCTCGGGGCGCTCGTGCATCCGGCGAAGCAGTACCGCCGGTACGAGGTCATCGTGTCCACGGCGGGAGGCAGGTCGCTGCTGACGCTCCGGCACGCCGGACACGGGCCGGCCGTCGCTGGCGGGTCGATCGGGGCCGCTCGACGCCGGGAGCGCTGGCACGACGTCGTCCGGGTCCTCGAGCGGACGCTCCGGTCCGCCGGACTGCTCGTCGCCGACCACGATCGCGCCGGCCGGTAGCGACGCTCCGCTGTCGCGCCCGCCGAGCCGTTCGGGCGTCGTTCGCACAAGCGAAAGCGAAGCGCGCCGCGCATCGCCGTGGTTCGGATGGCATTTGGTTGTGCGAAGGCGATCGGCACCGTCCCGGGCCCGGCACGGGCCCGGGAACGACGAAAGCCCGGCGCGGACGCCGGGCTTGCGGTAGCGAGGGCGGGACTTGAACCCGCGACCCCACGATTATGAGTCGTGTGCTCTAACCAACTGAGCTACCCCGCCACAGATCCGGCGCTGGTTTCTCGCCGGGTCGGAGCCCCGAGTCAGGATTGAACTGACGACCCCTTCCTTACCATGGAAGTGCTCTACCACTGAGCTATCGGGGCGTGTACCGCGAGCGGCACCACACGAGGATAGCAGAACCCGGACGGTGGTCTGGAACCGGCCGTGACGCCCGGGCGCGCCGCCTCGTGGAGCTAGTTCGCGTTGGCCTGGAGCCACGCCAGCGGGTCCACCGGGACGCCGTCGACGTGCACCTCGAGGTGCAGGTGCGGGCCGGTCGAGTTGCCCGTCGAGCCCACGAGCCCGAGCTCGTCCCCGACCGCGACCTGCTGGCCCTTCACGACCTTGAACGAGTTGTCCATCATGTGGCCGTAGACACTCGTGAACTGCTTGCCGTCGACGTCGTGCTCGACCCACACGTCGTTGCCGAAGCCGCCGTCGTTCGGCTGCACCTTGATGACGGTCCCGGCAGCGATGACCCGGATGGGGGTTCCCGCCCCGGGGGCGAAGTCGACGCCCTGGTGGTTGGTCGAGCAGAACGAGCAGCCCTCGACCTGGCGCCCGCCGAATCCGGAGGTGATCGGCACGCCGGTCAGGAACGGCCACTGGATCGTGCCGTTCGGGTCGTTCGTGAAGCTCGACGAGTCGACGTTCTTGTACTGCGTGGCGTCGGACACGGTGTAGGCATCGCGGTTCGTCGAGCCCTCGGTCGCGTCACCGACGCGGAGCGACTGCGTGTCGCCGTCGGCGGCGGCCCGCACGGTCGTCGAGCCGGGCTCCGGCGTGTAGAGGGCCTGCGCGGGCAGCGAGGTCGACACGACCAGCCCGGCGACGAACAGCAGCGCGCCGACTGCGGTCGCGCGCGAGGCGTTCTTGCGGAACGACGCACCCGTGCGCTTCGTCGGCGCCGACGCGGCAGCCACGGACGGGCGCCCGGCACCGAGGTGGCGCGTGGCCCGGTCGACGCGGGGAGCCGGAGCGGTGGTCCGGCGACGAGCGGGAGGCACCTGGCCACTCACCCGGCGGGTCGCTGCGGGTGCGACGACCGGTGACGACGGCGCGGGCGGGGTCGCCGGCTCGATCACGGACGCCGGCAGGACGGGCGAGGAGGGTGCCGGCGGCGTGACGGGCTCGGCCTGGTCGGACGGCGACACCGGGGCGGCGTCGTCGATCGACGCGGCGTCGACCGGCCCGGCCAATGCGATGTCCTGGGAGTGCTGGACCCCGTGCTTCGCTGCTGCGCGCTCCGCTTCGATGCGGGCCCGGCGGGTCATGTGGACCACGGGCGAGGCGCCGTCAGTGGTCCTTCCGTCGGGGGTGGTTCGTCCGGAGACGGCGGGCTGCAGCGTGGCTTCGAGCATGCGTTTCGGTGGGGATCCTGATCAGGGCTGTCGGCGCTCGTTGATAACGAGCAGATAACGGGACTGCAGCGACGGTACCAGGGGTCGTAGCGTGCCGCCAGTCGTGGTCATGACCACACAGGGGCCCCAGAGGTGGGGGTCATGACCCGAGGACCCCGGCTTCGACCCGACGCACGAGGGTCTCGAGCTCGGCGGCGATCGACGGTGCGGCGAAGAGGAACGAGCGCGTTCCACCGGCTTCCCACGACGTGACGACGGCGCCGGCGGAGGCGGCGACGATCGATCCGCCGGCCATGTCCCACGGGTTGATCCCGCGCTCGTAGTACGCGTCGACGACCCCGGCGGCGACCGAGCAGCAGTCGAGGGCGGCCGACCCGCCACGACGGATGTCGCGGACCTCGCCGAGCAGTCCGGTGAGCACGGCGACCTGCTCCCGACGGCGGTCGGCGGTGTACCCGAAGCCGGTCGCGACGAGCGTCTCGCCGAGGGAGGCGGGCTCCCCCACGGTGAGCACGGTGCCGTTGCGGGTGGCGGGCTCGCCGGCGACCGCACGGAACACGTCACCCGTGGCCGGGGCGATGACCACGCCGGCGATCGGTTCCCAGACCGCGGGGTCCGGGTCGCCGCGGACGACACCGATGCTGACGGCGTACTGCGGGCTGCCGTAGAGGTAGTTGACGGTGCCGTCGATCGGATCCACCACCCACGTGATGCCGGAGGTGCCGTCGGCCCCGCCGGTCTCCTCGCCGAAGAACCCGTCGTCCGGGCGGGCGGCACGGATGCGGTCGTGCACCAGGGCCTCGACCTCTCGGTCGGCGGCCGTGACGACGTCGACGATGCTCGACTTCCGGTCGGCGACCTCGACTCCTTCTGCACGACGGCGAGCGGCGAGCTCGGCGGCTTCGGTCGCGATGGACTCGGCCAGGTCGGCGAGCTCGGTCGGGGTCGGGTCTGCGCTCATGCACTCGATCCTTGCAGCAACACGGTCGCCGAGACGACGAAAGCCCCGTCCTGTGGACGGGGCTCTTGGTCGTGTGGCGAGTGAGGGATTCGAACCCCCGAAGGCTACGCCGGCTGATTTACAGTCAGATCCCTTTGGCCGCTTGGGTAACTCGCCATGTGCGCACCCAGCCCGTGTAGTCACCAACCGGAGGCGCCAGAACAGCATACCGGATGGCCGACGATGGTCGTGACCACCGTGGCGCGGACCGAGGTCGGCGCTCCCCGTTAGGCTGTCGGGCATGGCAGACAGCTCCTTCGACGTGGTCAGCAAGGTCGACAAGATGGAGGCGGACAACGCCCTCAACCAGGCCGCCAAGGAGATCGAACAGCGCTACGACTTCAAGGGCGTCGGCGCATCGATCGCGTTCAGCGGTGAGGACGTCCTCATCAAGGCGAACACCTCCGAGCGGGCGACCGCGGTCCTCGACGTGTTCGAGTCCAAGGCGATCAAGCGCGGCATCAGCCTCAAGAGCCTCGACGCCGGCGAGCCGTACCCGTCGGGCAAGGAGTTCCGCATCGAGGTGAAGTTCAAGAACGGCATCGAGCAGGACGTCGCGAAGAAGATCGGCGCGTTCCTCCGGGCGAACGCCCCGAAGAGCGTGAAGAGCCAGATCCAGGGCGACGAGCTCCGGGTCTCCTCGAAGAGCCGCGACGACCTGCAGAACACGATCCAGCTCCTCAAGGGTGAAGAGTTCGACGTGCCGCTGCAGTTCATCAACTTCCGCTGACGCCCCGCGCGCCCGCGAAAGACGACTCGACGCCCCCGTGGAGCACTGGCTCTCCGTCACCCTGACCGTTCTCCTGGTCCTGCTGGACCTGGCGATCCGTGCGTTCTCGCTCATCTACGTCCCGATCAACCGGAAGCCGCAGACGGCGACCGGGTGGTTGCTCGCGATCTTCCTCATCCCCTACATCGGCTTCATCGTCTTCCTGGTCATCGGGTCGACGAAGCTGCCGAAGGCCAGGCGTGAGAAGCAGACCGAGATCAACGCCTACATCCTCGAGCAGACCGAGGGCATCGAACGCGTCCGTCGGGACCACCCGTGGCCGCCGTGGTTCGAGAGCATCACCGAGCTGAACCGCAAGCTCGGCGCGATGCCACTGGTTGGCGGCAACTCGGCGGAGCTCTACCCGGACTACGACGAGTCGATCGCCGAGATGGCCCGCGCCATCGACGACGCACGGCGGTTCGTGCACGTCGAGTTCTACATCGCGACGCTCGACGACACCACGCGCGGCTTCTTCGAGGCACTCGCCCGGGCGCAGGCGCGCGGCGTGACCGTCCGCTTCCTCATGGACCACTGGGCGAGCCGCGGCTACCCCGGGTACAAGGACACGCTGGCCTTCCTGGACCGCGCGGGCATCGAGTGGCACCTGATGCTCCCCCTGCAGCCGTTCAAGGGGAAGTTCCAGCGCCCTGACCTCAGGAACCACCGGAAGATCATGGTCATCGACGGGTCGGTGGCGTTCACGGGGTCGCAGAACCTCATCGACAAGTCCTACGACCTCAAGGCGCACGTCGAGAAGGGGCTCGCGTACAAGGACCTGTTCGCCCGCTTCGAGGGTCCGGTCGTCGCCGGCATCAACGCCCTGTTCGTGACGGACTGGTACAGCGAGACCGACGAACTCCTGCTCCGCGAGAGCGACCCGGTGCAGCGAGCCGACCGCGGTGACGCGCTCGACTGCCAGGTCGTGCCGTCCGGCCCCGGGTTCGACGGCGAGAACAACCTGCGCCTCTTCAACGCGCTGCTGTACTCGGCGCAGAAGAAGGTGTCGATCACCTCGCCGTACTTCGTCCCCGACGACTCGATGCTCTACGCCATCACGACGACGGCGCAGCGCGGGGTCGAGGTCGAGCTGTTCGTCGGGGAGATCGGCGACCACGCGATGACCTGGCACGCGCAGCGCTCCTACTACGAGGGGCTCCTCCGTGCCGGCGTGAAGATCTGGCTGTACCGCTCGCCGACGATCCTGCACGCGAAGCACTTCACGATCGACGACGACGTCGCCGTGATCGGGTCGAGCAACATGGACATGCGGTCGTTCAGCCTGAACCTCGAGATCTCGGTGATGGTCCGCGGGGAACGGTTCGTCGACGCGCTCCGCGGCGTGCAGGACGCCTACCGGCAGGACAGCATCCCGCTCGAGCTCGATGCGTGGCTCGGCCGCACGCGTCCTTCGCAGGTGCTCGACAACATCGCGCGGCTCACGGCAGCCCTGCAGTAGCGGCCGGGAGGCCCGGTGCGCGTCCGGCGCGCCGGCCCGGACAGCGCGGGCTCGGTCAGCGCGGGACCACCGACGCGATCCGCGCCACCAGACGCTCGGCCGGCCCACGTCCCAGGAACCGGCTCCACAGCGCGGCGAACAGGGCGGCGCCGACGGCGAACCACCACCATGTGGCCGGCTCCTGCGGGAGCGGCGGCAGCACCGCGATGACGACGAGGTGCAGCGCGTAGATCGTCAGCGGCATCGACCCGATCGCGGCGAGCGGGAAGGCGATCCGGCGCGCGACGACGCCGCGCCCGTCGAACAGCAGCGTGCAGAGCCCGATCACGGCGACGGCGACGCCGGCCGTCCCGACGACGTCGACGATCGACGACGAGTGGTCCCGCGGCGACAGGAACACCTGCGCGAACGCCTGCCCCGCGGACGCGCCCTGCGGCACGAACGGGACCCCGGGGAACGCGTCACCCGCGTCCCACGGCACCGGCGCCGTCACTGCCCCGGTGATGGAGGCGGTGGTGGCGACCACTGCGCCGGACGCGAGGAGCGCGACCTGCGTGCTCCGAGCCTCCAGATCGGATCTGGCGACCGCGAGCCCGACCAGCACGTACGTCAGGAACGTGACCACGGGGTAGACGAGGCCGAGCTGCAGAGTGAAGGCACTCGCGCCCGCGTAGGCCGGGACGATCGCGATCGCGGCGGGCGCAGACAGCAGCGCACAGACGCCGGCGGCGGTGAGGAGCGCCCACCGGGGCCAGCGCAGTGCCGGGAGCACCAGCAGGAACAGCGCCCCGTAGGTCGGCAGGATGACGTAGACGGGCGTGTTCAGCGCCATCAGCAACAGGCCGATCACGACGATGACGACGGCCCGGATCGCCAGCCGTGCACGCACCCGCCCGATCTCGGGAGGGCCCGGCGGGTCGGTCCGGCCGCTCACCAGGCCCACCGAGACGCCGGCGAGCACGGCGAACAGCGTCGACGACCGCCCGTTCACCACGGCGGACCAGGTGGAGGGGTCCGACCAGTCGAGCTGCTCGGCGACACCCCCGACGTGCGCCGCCACCATGCCGAGGAGTGCGACGGCACGGGCGACGTCCACGCCGTACAGGCGTGCGCCCCGCGCCTCGGTGACGAGGGCGGGGCGCACGGCGGTCATCGGATCAGCTCCGGTCGGCGGTCTGCCCGGCTGCCGTGCGACCGAGCGACGCGTCGATCATCTCGTCACGCGGGACGACCTTGACGCGCGCGCGGCCGTGCGGCTCGCCGAGCGCGATCTCGTGCGCGTCCAGCCGGTGCCACCCCTCGAGGTCCGTGAACTCCACGCCACGCTCGCGCAGCAGCGCCGGGATCGCCTCCGGGGACGGGTCCTCCGGGGTCCACCAGCTCGCCTGGTCCCCCACGATGTGCTGCACGGTCTCCATCGCGTCCGACTTGGTGTGGCCGATGAGCCCGACGGGTCCACGCTTGATCCATCCGGTCGCGTAGACGCCGGGGATCTGGCGGTTGTCGTCGTCGAGGACCTTGCCCTCGTGGTTCGGGATGACGCCGTGCCGCTCGTCGAACGGCACACCGGGGAGCTCGGAACCGAAGTACCCGACCGCGCGGTAGGCCGCCTGGATCGGGATCTCCCGGATCTCGCCGGTGCCCTCGACGCCGCCCTGCCCGTTCGGCCGGGTGCGCTCGTACCGGATCGCGGTCAGCTTGCCGTCCTCGCCGACGAACTCGAGCGGCTTCGCGTAGAAGTGCAGGTGCAGCCGACGGCTGGCGGTGCCGGGCTCGCGCTTCCGCCACTGCTCGAGGACACGGTTGATGACCATGACCTGCTTGTTCGTCTGGATCGCCGTGAGCGATGCCTCGTCGTGGTCGAAGTCCTCGTCGTAGACGACCATGTCGACGTCCGGGACCTCGCCGAGCTCGCGGAGTTCGAGCGGGGTGAACTTCACCTGCGCGGGGCCGCGGCGGCCGAAGACGTGCACGTCGGTGACCGGCGATGCCTTGAGTCCCTCGTAGACGTTGTCCGGGATCTCGGTCGGCAGCAGGTCGTCGGCGTGCTTGGCGAGGATGCGCGACACGTCGAGGGCGACGTTGCCGTTGCCGATGACCGCGACGCTCTCCGCGGTGAGCGGCCAGGTGCGCGGCACGTCGGGGTGCCCGTCGAACCAGCTGACGAAGTCGGCGGCACCGTACGAGCCCTCGAGGTCGACGCCGGGGATGTCGAGGTCGGCGTCCTTGATGGCACCGGTCGAGAACACGACCGCGTTGTAGTGCTTCTTGAGGTCGTCGAGGGTGAAGTCCTCGCCGAAGCGGACGTTGCCGAAGATGCGGATGTCACCGCGGTCGAGCACGTCGCGCAGTGCGTTCACGATCCCCTTGATGCGAGGGTGGTCCGGTGCGACGCCGTAGCGGACCAGGCCGTACGGCGCCGGCAGCTGCTCGAAGAGGTCGATCGACACGTCGTACGCGTGCGCTTCCCGCAGGAGGATGTCCGCGGCGTAGATGCCGGCGGGGCCGGCGCCGACGATGGCGAGGCGGAGGGTTGGCACTGATCGTCTCCAGTTTCGTTCGGGTGGGGTGCTCCCGTGGGCGTGTGGTCGGCTCGGCTAGTGCGTGCGGTCCACGACCGACTCGGCGAACCGGGTGAGGGCGCGCTTCACGACGCCGTCCGGCAGCGGTGCGAGGGCCACCACGGCTTCGTCCGCCCACTGGCCGGCGAGCGCGCGGGTCGCCGCGGTCGCCTCGTGGTCGCGGAGTGCCGCGACGGCCGACAGGTACGCGTCGGTGGTGACCGCGTCGTCCGGAGCACCGGTGACGTCGCGCTCGATCCGCTCGACCAGCTCGGCAGCGCCCCGATCGGTCGCGGCACGGCGGCGGAGCTGCAGCAACGGCAGGGTGTCGACGCCCGCGCGGAGGTCGTTGCCGGCGATCTTGCCGGTCTTGTCCTTCGCCGGGGCGAGGTCGATGACGTCGTCCACGAGCTGGAACGCGACGCCGACCTTCTCGCCGAACGTCCCGACGGCGTCGAGGTAGGCGCGGTCCGCGCCGGAGAACAGCACGCCGGCGCGGGCGGCGGTCGCGATGAGGGAGCCGGTCTTGTCGCTGAGGACCTGGATGTAGTGCTCGAGCGGGTCGTCGTCCGGCTCGGGGCCGGTGGTCTCGTGGAGCTGGCCCATGCACAGGCGCTGGAACGTCTCCGCCTGCATCCGGATGCCCTCCGGCCCGAGGTCCGCCGTGATGAGGCTGGCCCGGGCGAAGAGCAGGTCACCGGTGAGGATCGCGACGTTGTTGCCGTAGGTGACGTGGGCTGCCGGGACCCCCCGGCGCACCGGGGCCTCGTCCATGACGTCGTCGTGGTACAGCGAGGCGAGGTGGGTCGTCTCGACGCTCACCGCCGCCTTCACGACGTGGTCGGTCACCCCGTTGCCGAGCTGCGCGATGAGCAGCGTCAGCGTCGGCCGGATCCGCTTGCCCCCGGCCGAGAGCAGGTAGCGGCTGGTCGTGTCCGCCAGGGTGTCGGCGGAGCGCATCGCGTCCTCGAGCCCCTGCTCGACGAGCTCGAGCCCGTCGTCGACCGCGGTGATGAACCGACGCTCCGCCGGACTGGCGAACATCCGCTCGCCGATGCCGAGCGACGCTCGGAGACTCGGTGCTCGGCGTGCGACCGGGACGCTCGGGTTCAAGTGCTGCTCCGTGTTTCGGGGAAGTCCGTCTGGGTGGGGGCCGGTCAGCTGTCGGTCGGCTCGACGCTCGGCTGCTCGCCGGTCGCCTGGTGCTCACGACGGGCCTTCGCGCGCCGCGCGACGGATTCTCGGACCGTCCCCGCGACGGGCTTGCGTCCGCGGTGCAGTGCGACGATACCGGCCGTGAGGTTGCGGTAGGCCACCATCGTGAAGCCGACACCACGGAGCCACTGGCTGAGGACCTGCTGGTCCGGCCACGCCTCGATCGACTCGGCGAGGTACTTGTACGCCGCCGGGTTGCTGCTCGAGAGCTTCGCGATACCGGGCAGGACACGCTTGAGGTAGGTGCCGTACCCGAAGCGCAGCGCGGCGAGCGGCGGCGTGGAGAACTCGCAGATGACGACACGGCCACCGGGCTTCAGGACCCGGAGCATCTCGGTGAGCGCCTGCATCGGGTCGTTGACGTTGCGCAGGCCGAACGAGATCGTGACGGCGTCGAACGTGTCGTCCTCGAAGGGCAGGTGCTCCGCGTCGCCCTCGACGAAGGTGATCTCGGGGTGGCGCTCACGACCGACGGCGATCATGCCGGCGGAGAGGTCGAGCGCCGTGACGTCTGCACCCTTCTTGGCGAACGCCGCAGCGCTCGTGCCCGTTCCCGCGGCGATGTCGAGCACGCGCTCACCTGGCTGGGGGTCGACGGCGCGCACGGTCGCCACCCGCCAGAGCGGGGCGTTGCCGGCGGAGAGGATGTCGTTGGTGAGGTCGTACTTCTCCGCGACGTCGTCGAACATGGCCGCCACCTCGTCCGGCCGCTTGTGCATGTCCGCTCTACTCACCCGACCAATCCTAGAGGTCCGTCCCGTGCGTTCCCGGGACACGCGGCGCGGCGTTCTCCTTGATGCGGCGCGCGTACGATCGTCCCGTGACCCGAACCGCCACGGCGGCCCTGCCGCTCACGGTCTCGACCCGGATCCTCGACGACCCGGGCGCCGTGCTCCGCCACACGCTCCCCGACACCCCGCTCGCCTTCGTGCGCAACGGTGACGGCATCGTCGGCATCGGCGAGGCGCTCCGGTTCGAGTTCACCGGGCCGTCCAGGATGCGGGACGCGGCGGAGGTATGGAAGACCATCGCCGAGCGCGCGGTGGTCGACGACCCGGTGCAGCTCCGCGGGTCCGGTCTCGTCGCGTTCGGCGCGTTCGCGTTCGCCGACGACTCGGCCGCGACCAGCGTGCTGATCGTGCCGCGCGTCGTCGTCGGACGCCGCCGGGGCAAGGCCTGGCTGACCGCGATCGACACCACGGCAGACCCCGCTCCGCTGGCGTTCACCCGGACCTCGGTGCCCGTCCCGCACGTGGGACCGCACCTGTCCGTCACCTTCTCCCCCGGACGCATCGACGAGGACGCCTACGCCGCATCGGTCGCCGAGGCCGTCCGTCGGATCACCGCCGGCGATGCGCAGAAGGTCGTCCTCGCTCGGGACCTCGTCGGCTCGCTGCCCCCCGGTGCCGACCGCCGTGCCCTCCTCCTCGACCTCGCCGACACCTACCCGCAGTGCGTCACGTTCGCCGTGGACGGACTCGTGGGGGCCACGCCGGAGACCCTCGCCCGCACCGACGGCACGCGGCTCACCGCCCGGGTGCTCGCCGGCAGCGCGGCACGCGGCACCGACGCCGTGTCGGACCGCGCCGCCGCCGAGGCCCTGGCATCGAGCGCGAAGGACGTCTCCGAGCACGCGTTCGCGATCAGGAGCCTCGTCGACGCGCTCCGCCCGCTCGCCACGGACCTGCGGGTCGACCCGGAGCCGTTCCGTCTGCAGCTGCCGAACCTGTGGCACCTCGCGAGCGACGTCCAGGCGACGCTGCCCGTCGGGACGACGTCGCTCGACATCGCCGACGCACTGCACCCGACCGCCGCTGTCGCCGGGACCCCGACCGATGTGGCCGTCCGGCTCGTGGCCGAGCTCGAAGGGGTCGACCGGGGCCGCTACGCCGGGCCCGTCGGCTGGCTCGGCGCGTCGGGCGACGGCGAGTGGATGCTGGCGCTCCGGAGCGCGGAGATCGACCACGACGGCGCCGTGCGGGCATGGGCCGGCGCGGGCATCGTCGGTGAGTCGGACCCGGCGCGCGAGGTCGCCGAGACCGCGCTGAAGTTCCGCCCGATCCGCGACGCGCTGGCGTAGGCCTCGCTCTCCCGACTCGGAACGACAGGATCGCTGTCGTACGACTACGGCGTTGTCGCTCCTCCGCGCACGCAACAGTTGCGCGCGCTTGGTTGCGACAGCGTTGCTGTCGTACGACAGCGACTTCGTCGCTCGTTGTGGACGCAACGAACGCGCGGTGCGGCCGCCGGCCCTGGTCGCGACCAGCGCCGGACTGGAGGCTCGGTGCCGGACGCGCGCCGAGCCTCCAGTCCGGTGGTCGGGACGCGCCCGCCGGCGGGGAGCGATTCGAGGCTCAGTCGGCCAGGGGCACCTCGATGACCACCCGCTCGGCGGGGTCCGTGAGCACCTGCTCGAGGTCCCCCCACGTCGCGGCACGGCGGTACTCCCACCCGAGCCCCCTGACGACCTGCTCGACGTCGACGTGCTGCGGGGTCGTCATCATCCGGCGCATGTCCGCCGCCGGGGTGGTCTCGGCGACCTCGAGCCCGCGGAAGATCGCCCCGCCGGAGTCGTTGCCGACGACGACCTGCACGCGGCTGGTGCGTTCCTCGGTCCCGGTGACGAACGCCCCGAGGTCGTGCAGGAACGTCAGGTCCCCGAGGAGCACGCGAGTCGTCCCGCCGGCTGCCTGCGTCTGCTCGAGCGCAGCGGCGATCCCGAGCGCGGTGGACACCGTGCCGTCGATGCCGGCGAGCCCGCGGTTGGCGTGCACGCGGATCTTCTTGCCGGGGACACGACCGTCGGCCACGCGGATGATCTGGGACGCGCCGAGGACCAGTCGGTCGTGCGGCCAGGTCACGCCCCACACGGCGTCGGCGAGCATCGCCCGGTCGACCGGGCGGCGGCGCAGCGCGACCTCGTCGCGGAGGAACCGGTTGCGTTCTGCACGGTCCTCCGACCGCTTCGCGTCCAGGTCCGGCCCGGCATCGCCGTCGCCGAGCGCTGCACGGCTCGCGGCCACCCAGCGGCCCACCCACGCGCGGTGTTCCGGACGGGTCCGGCCCGTGACGGTGACGTCGGAGACCAGCCGGGAGGCTCGGCTCGGGTCGTACGCGTCGGCTCCGGCCCCGCGGACGGTCACCACCTCGACGTCGTCGCGCTGCAGGAGCACCGGGACCTCGCGGCTGAGCGTCGGGTGGCCGAGCACGACGGCACGGCGGACCCGGCCGCCGAACTGCGGGTCGCGCAGCAGCTCGCGGTAGGTCACGGCGAGGTTCCGCCCGAAGCGCGCTCCGCTCGACACCTCGGCCAGCAACGGCGCTCCGAGCTCCCATGCCACGCGTTCGGCATCCTCGCCGGCGTCGTGCCCGGCGATCACGACGGTCGCGGGCTCGTCGTCCGGCGTGAGCTCCACGGCGCCGAGCCCGGTGTGGACGCGGCGGGTGGCGAACCCGAGGTCGATCTCGTCCTCCGGGACGCCCTCGACGTCGGTGAGCGTCGCGGAGAGCGGTTCGCGGAAGGCGACGTCCAGCTGCACGGGCCCCGGCTGTCCGGTGTGTCCCGACGCCGCGGCGACGGTCTCGCGGACGGTGCTCCGGATGGTGTCGCGGGTGCTGTCGTCGACGCCGTGCTGCGTCGGGGCCTCGACCTCGCGGACGAACGAGACCGCCTGCGCGAAGATGCCGGGCTGGACGGTGGTCTGGTTGCTGCCGATCCCCCGGAGTTCGGCCGGGCGGTCGGCGGACACGACGATCATCGGCACGCCGGAGTGGTGCGCTTCGAGCACGGCGGGGTGCAGGTTGGCGACGGCGGTGCCGGACGTGGTGACCACGAGCGCGGGACGCCCGGTCTCGACGGCGAGCCCCAGCGCGACGAATCCGGCAGTCCGCTCGTCGAGTCGCACGTGCACGGTGATGCCACCGGCACGTTCGAGGGCGACCGCCGCGAGGGCGAGCGCCTGGGATCGGGATCCGGGGCTCACGACGACGTCGGTGACGCCGGCGCGGGCGAACTCCTGCAGGAGGGCGAGGGCGAAGTCGGACGCCGGACTGCCGGAGCCCTGCGGCACGCCGTCAGCGATCGGTGCGGCCGTCGTCGTCGGTGTCGTGGAACTGCTCTTCGAGGTTGCGGAGGGTCGCGTCGTCCTGGTCCTTGTCCGTGCGGGGCCGCTCGGGAGTCTGCTCACCGAGGAAGTCCGGGTCGTCTTCGGGACCACGGTACCGGGCGACACGCTCCGGAGCCGCCGGGGCCCTGCCGAGCAGGAACCAGAGGACGCCGCCGAGGACCGGCAGGATGACGATCAGCAGGATCCAGAGTCCGCGCCCGAGGGACCGGATGCGGTGCTTCGGCATCGTGGCGCAGTCGATGAGCGTGTAGACCGTGAACGCCACGGCGGCGACGACGACGACGAGCCACAAGCGGACCATGCCGAGGAGTGTAGGTGCCCAGGCTGTGACCGACCTCACGGTTCGCGAGTCCGTAGACTTGCCGGGTGAAAGCGTGGCTCGTCTACACCCTCGCCCGTCTCGGGATCTTCGCGGCGGCGCTCGTCGTCCTGTTCGTGATCGGTCTCCCGTGGTACTGGGCGACGATCGGTGCGGCGCTCATCGGCCTGCTCGTCTCGTACATCGCGCTGCCGAAGCTCCGCTCGGAGGTCACCACCAGCATGGCGAACCGACGCGGCCGTCCGGAGCGGGACGCCGACTCGGACTTCGAGGACGACTTCGTCTCGGCGTCCGACACCGACGTGGACGCCCCGGTGTCGGACGCCGACCGTCACGCGGAGCGCCGCGCGCACCCCACCGACTGACCCGTTCCGCCCCGGCCTGCGGCTACGGCTGCAGCGCGAGCGTGACGCCGAGCACGACGCCGTAGGCCAACGATCCGAACGACGACAGCTGCAGCGCGGTGATGAGCTCGCGCGGCTTGCGGGACGACACCCCGATCGCGAGTGCCGGCAGCACCAGCAGCAGCGAGAAGTACGTGAAGCCGGTCCGGAAGTACAGCAGCACGAACCAGATGAGCAGCACGTACGGCAGCAGCAGGAACAGGCCGTAGAGCACGCGGGCGATCGGCAGTCCGACGGTGACCGCCAGGGTCCGCTTGCCGGCGAGCCGGTCCTCGTCGATGTCACGGATGTTGTTGACCATCAGGACGGCGCAGGCGAAGAACCCGGCGGCGACGGCCGCTGCCCAGCCACTCGCGGTGACCCGGCCGATGAGCACGTACTCGGTCCCGAGCACGGCGACGAGACCGAAGAAGACGAAGACGAAGACCTCGCCGAGCGCGTTGTACCCGTACGGCTTCTTGCCGCCGGTGTAGAACCACGCGGCGACGATCGCTGCGGCGCCGACGATCAGCAGCCACCAGAGCTGGGTGAGGATCACGATGACGATGCCGGCGACGGCGGCGAGCCCGAAGAACGTCAGGGCGACCGTGAGCACCGTGCGGGGCTTGGCGAGGCCGGCGCCCGTGAGCCGGGCGGGGCCCACGCGGAACTCGTCGGTCCCGCGGACGCCGTCCGAGTAGTCGTTGCTGTAGTTCACGCCGATCTGCAGGAACAGGGCGACGAGGAGCGCGAGCACGGCGATGGTGAGGTGGCCGTCCTTCGCGAGGAAGGCGCCGAAGTCACCGGCGATGCCGCTGTCGACGAAGCCCACCGTGGTGCCGAGCACGACCGGGACGACACCGAGCGTCAGGGTGCGGAGCCGTGCCCCGCCGATCCAGTCACGTGCGGTCGCGCGACCGCGGGTCCGCGCCGGGGATGCCGCCTTGGCCGGGTTGCCCGACCTGCCCTGCTTGTGCGTCTCGTTCTTCGCTCGTGCCACGACCGTCAATCCTATTCGTGGGAGCTATCGATCGGCGACGAGTGCTCTGATCGCCCGCCGGTCGGGCTTGCCGGACGCGAGCATCGGCACGCGGTCGACGACCACGACCTCGGCGGGCCTCGCCGCGCGTCCGAGTGCCGCACCGACGTGGGCACGGACCGTGTCGAGGTCGAGCGGTGTCGCCGTCACGACGACGGGGACCTCGCCCCACTCCCCCGAGTCCCGACGGGTGACCACCGCGGCGTCCTGCCCGGGGAGCTCCCGGACGTGACGCTCGACCAGTCCGAGCGGGACCTTCTCGCCGCCCGAGATGATCACGTCGTCGAGCCGGCCGAGCACCCGGACCCGGCCGTCGTCGAGCGTCGCCGCGTCGCCCGTGCGGTACCACCGGAGCCCGTCACGCTGGACGAACGTCGCCGCGGTCCGGTCCGCGTCGCCGAGGTAGCCCTCCGCGAGCATGGGGCCGTGCAGCAGGAGCTCACCGTCGACGAGTTCCGTGCGGACGGTGCCGAACGGCCGTCCGTCGTAGACGCAGCCGCCACTCGTCTCGCTCGCGCCGTACGTCGTGACGACGTGCACACCGGCCGCCACCGCGCGTTCCCGCAGCGGTCCCGGGGTCGACTGACCGCCGACGAGGACCGCGTCGAACCCCGCCAGCGCTGCCGTCGCACGAGGGTCGTCGAGCACGCGGGCGAGCTGGACCGGGACGAGCGACGTGTACCGACGCGGTGCAGCCGGACCGGTCGCGAGCCGATCGGCGGCGTCCGCGAACGCTCCGGCCTCGAAGTGCCCGGGAGCGACGACCGACGGGGTCGTGCCCGCCGCGATCGACCGCGTGAGCACGTTGAGGCCGGCGATGTAGTGGGTCGGCAGCGCGAGCACCCACCCGCCGGGTCCGCCGAGGGCGGCGTCGGCTGCGGCCGCGCCGGCGAGGAGCGCCTCGGAGGACAGCGCCACACGTTTGCCGGTGCCGGTGGAACCGCTCGTCTCGACGACGAGGGCGACCCGCTGCTCGACGTCAGCCGGAGCCGGGGTCGGCAGGGCGGGAACGCCCTCGGCGACGGGGAGCAGTGCGGGACCGCCGGCGAGGGCAGCCTCCAGGCCGCGCAGCACGGTCAGCGGGTCCGACGCGCCGAGCCGGACCAGGGGGCGGGGCATCAGGGACGCCGCATCAGTAGTGCCAGGGGAAGGACGTCCACTCGGGCGCGCGCTTCTCGAGGAACGAGTCGCGGCCCTCGACGGCCTCGTCGGTGCCGTAGGCGAGGCGGGTGGCCTCGCCGGCGAAGACCTGCTGGCCGACCATGCCGTCGTCGACCGCGTTGAAGGCGTACTTGAGCATCCGGATCGCCGTCGGGGACTTGCCGAGGATGATCTCGCCCCAGCGGATCGCCTCGCGTTCGAGGTCCTCGTGCGGCACGACGGCGTTCACGGCGCCCATCTCGTACGCGCGCTGCGCCGAGTACTCCTGCGCCAGGAAGAACACCTCGCGCGCGAACTTCTGGCCGATCTGCTTGGCGTAGTAGGCGCTGCCGTACCCGCCGTCGAACGACCCGACGTCGGCATCGGTCTGCTTGAACTTCCCGTGCTCGGCGCTCGCGATCGTGAGGTCGCAGATGGCGTGCAACGAGTGACCGCCGCCGGCCGCCCACCCGGGGACCACGGCGATGACGACCTTCGGCATCATGCGGATCAGTCGCTGGACCTCGAGGATGTGCAGCCGACCCATCGACGCCTGGGCTGCTGCCGGGTCCACGCCCTCCGGCGGGGCGCCCTCGTCACCGACGTACTGGTAGCCGCTGCGACCGCGGATGCGCTGGTCACCGCCGGAGCAGAACGCCCAGCCGCCGTCCTTCGGGCTCGGGCCGTTGCCGGTGAGCAGGACGACGCCGACGCGGGGGTCCTGGCGGGCGTCGTCGAGGGCGCGGTAGAGCTCGTCCACCGTGCGGGGGCGGAAGGCGTTCCGGACCTCTGGACGGTCGAACGCGATGCGGACGATCCCGTGCGAGACGTGCTTGTGGTACGTGATGTCGGTGAACGACGCCGCTGCGGGGGCGGTCGTCCAGACGTCGGGGTCGAACAGGTCGGACACGGTGTCGGGCATGCACCCAACCTATCGCCGGAGCCCTCCGCCTCGCCCCGTCGCCGAGGCGCTCACGCTCCCATGTCGGTGAGGAGCTCAGGGGCGACCATGACGACGAGCACGATGAGGATCACCGGGTTCGCGAAGAACGCGACGACGACGCCGATGGAGCCGTACCACCGGCCGAACCCGCCGACCGCGGCGATGAACCCGAGGACGGCGGCGACGAGCGTCAGGAACACGACGACGAAGCAGATGCCGAACGCGAAGGTCGTGTCACCGCCCATGAACACCGCGAAGGCGCTGGCGTCGACGGCCGCCGAGACGATGGCGAGGCCGAAGGCGATCTTACCGACGAGGGGGTTCTTGCGGCGCCGGGTGGCGGTCTTCGCCCGGACGTCGACGGTGTTGCTGCGCATGAGGCGGGCGAACTCGTCGCTGCCCCCGCCGGGCGTGCTGCGTGACGACCGCTGGTGCGGGTTGGACGTCACGGAGCCTCCCTCTGGTCGCGGCGGATCGGAGCCGACCGAGGCCGACCGATGCATGCTAATGCTCTGCCCTGGCGGTCCCCTCCGAGGAACTGTGAGGTCCGCTGGACGAAGATGTCCGTGTGCTCCCCGCCCTTTCCGAACTCCTCGCCGACGCCCACGTCGTCGCCCTCCCGATGCGGGTCCGCTTCCGCGGGATCACCACGCGCGAGGCGATGGTCCTCCGCGGTCCGGCCGGGTGGACCGAGTTCTCCCCGTTCGTGGAGTACGACGACGCCGAAGCGGCCGCCTGGCTGCGCGGAGCGATCGACTTCGGCTGGACGGAGCACGTCCCCGCCGCGGCGTCCGTCCCCGTCAACGCCACCGTTCCCGCGATCGAGCCGGGTGCCGTCGCCGGGCTCCTGGCGCGCTACCCCGGGTGCACGACCGCGAAGGTCAAGGTGGCCGAGCCCGGGACGACGATCGACGACGACGTGGCGCGGGTCGCCGAGGTCCGTCGGGTGATGGGCCGGGCCGCGTCCGTGCGGGTCGACGCGAACGGCCTGTGGACCGTGGACCAGGCAGCGGAGGCGCTCGAGCGGCTCGCCCCGTACGACCTGCAGTACGCCGAGCAGCCCTGCCGCACGGTCCCGGAACTCGCAGCGCTGCGATCGCGGATCGCCGGCCTCGGCGTGCCGATCGCTGCGGACGAGAGCGTCCGCAAGGCCTCTGACCCGCTGGCCGTCGCGCGGGCAGGGGCCGCAGACGTGCTCGTCGTGAAGGCGCAGCCGCTCGGCGGGATCACCGCGGCGCTGTCGGTGATCGAGTCGGCCGGGCTCCCCTGCGTCGTGTCCAGCGCACTCGACACGTCGGTCGGGCTCGGGATGGGGGCGTTCCTCGCCGCGGCCGCGATGTCACCCGGCTACGCCGCGGGGCTCGGGACCGCGGCGATGTTCGAGGGGGACGTCACGCCCGATCCGCTCCTGCCGGCGGACGGGAGGATCGGGGTGCGTCGCGTGGACGCCGCACCTTCCCTGGTGGCCCGGTTCGCCGCGTCGCCCGCGCGCACCGCGTGGTGGCGGTCCCGGCTCGAGCGGGTGCACGCCCTGCTCGCTGCCGCTCCGTCCCGCTCCTGACGTCCCGCCCCTGACGTCCCGACACCCCGCTCACATCCCCTGGGCGGTCACCATCTGTCGGTCGCTGGTCCGCAGAACGACGGGCCCTGACCACTCGGCGACGAACCGACGGGGTGTTGCGACCACTCGGCGACGAACCGACGGGGTGTTGCGACCACTCGGCGACAAACCGACGGGGTGTTGCGACCACTCGGGCAGGCCCGAACGACCACTCGGGCAGGCCCGAGCCGGGCCCGGAGGCGGACCTGCACCGAGCCTCCAGGCCGGCGTGCCGCGTCAGCGGCGGACGACGCTCACAGACCGGAGTAGCTGTGCAGGCCCTTGAAGAACACGTTCACGACGGAGAAGTTGAACATGACGGCCGCGAACCCGATGAGCGCCAGCCACGACGACCGAGCGCCGCGCCACCCACGGGTCGCACGAGCGTGGATGTACCCGGCGTAGACGACCCAGATGATGAACGTCCAGACTTCCTTCGTGTCCCAGCCCCAGTAGCGTCCCCAGGCACGCTCGGCCCAGATCGCACCGGCGATGAGTGTGAAGGTCCAGAGGACGAAGCCGACGAGGAGCACGCGGTAGGTCAGGACCTCGAGCCGGTCGGCGTCCGGCAGCGTCTCCATGAAACGGATCTTCTTGGACACCGCCGGGTGCCCGAGCCGGTAGGTCTGCACGAGCTGCGCCACCGCGAGCCCGGCGCCGAGCGCGAAGAACCCGGTGCCGGCGATCGCCACGAACACGTGGATGACGAGCCAGTACGACTGCAGCGCCGGCTGGAGCGGCACGACGGGCACGTAGTAGTTGACCGTCGCGATGCCGAGCAGGATGAGTGTGAGGCCCGTGATGAAGACGCCGAGGAACTTCAGGTTCTGCCAGAGCTGCACCAGCAGGAAGATCAGCACGATCAGCCCGGTGCCGGTCAGGGAGAACTCGAACATGTTGCCCCACGGCACACGGTCGGCCGCGATGCCACGGAGCACGATCGACCCGACGTGCAGGATGAGCGCGAGGATCGTCATCGCCATGCCGACCCGTTCGAACCGGGTGCCACGACGGCCGGAGCCGGTCTTCGCCGGTGCCTCCACCCGCTCGAGCACGACGGTACCGCCCTGGACGGTGGCGACCGTCTTCGCGGCGCCCTGCTGCTGCGCCGTCACGGACTGCGTGTCGGTCGCGACGGACACCTCGCCCGCACGCTTGGCCATGTCCAGCGCGAACGAGATGAACGCGATCACGTAGACGGCCATCGCCGAGTACGTGAGCACGACCGAGTAGGTCGCGAGGTTCTCCGTCATGTTCACTGGGGCATCCTAACTCCGAGGTCCGACGTGTGCCGCGTGGCGATCTCGCCGACGGCACGCTCGAGATTGGGGTCCTCGCCGCGGGCGAGGCCCGCGTACTCGAGGTCGTACTCGCCGTTCGCCGCGCCCGTCCTGGGCACGACCTTCACCCAGACGCGACGACGCGGGACGAAGAGCGAGGTGAGGAGGCCGAGCACGGCGAGCACCGCGAAGCCACCGACGAAGAGCTGCGACGGGTCGTGGTGCACGTCGAGCGACACGTACCGCTTGACGCCGTCGAACGTGATCGACCCGGCGTCCCCCGGCAGCTTCTTCGTCTGCCCGGGCTTCAGCTGGATGCTCGCGGTGTCCGCCTTGGTGCCGGCGATCTGCGTCAGCCCCTTGGTGTCGAGCTGGTAGACGCTCCGCGGCACACCGTCGTCGAGCCCGAGGTCGCCCGTGTAGACCTGCAGCGAGAGCAGCGGGTTCTCGATGTCCGGGTACGTCGAGGCGTACGCGCCGGTCGCCTGCTTCACCGCTGTCGGGTAGAAGAACCCGACCATGCCGAGCTGGTCCGGCGACGCGTCCGGGACCTTGATGACGCCGGTGGAGGTGTAGTTCGCGTCAGCGGGGAGGAACGGCACGACGTCCTGGAACGCCACGTTCCCGTCGCCGTCGCGCACGGTCACGTTCATCGCGTACCCGTTGCCGAGCAGGTAGACGTTCGTGCCGCCGATGGAGAGCGGTTCGTTGACGCCGAGGCGGCTGGTCTTCGACTCACCGCCCTTCTCCTTGCTCGTCACCGTCGCGGAGTAGTCCGTCGCCTGGCCGAGGGCGTTGAGGTTCCGCTCCTCGTACTTCGTGACGAACTTGTCGAGGGTCAGGTTGTAGCCCTTGAGCTGCTCCTGGTTGAACCAGCGACCAGGGTTGAACGAGTCGTACGAGCCGAGCACGTTCGAGAACGTCTGACCTTCCACGAGGAGCCGCTGGCCGGTGTACCCGAAGCCGCCGCCGATGCCGACGGCGATCAGCACGCCGACGAGCGCCGCGTGGAAGACGAGGTTGCCCGTCTCGCGCAGGTAGCCGCGCTCCGCGCTCACCGAGTCGCCGAAGCGCTCGACGCGGTACCCGGAGCGCTTCAGGAGCGCCATGGCGCGCGTGACCGCGCGGTCGACGGACGGGAGGCCCGTGGCCGCGTCCGTCCCGGTCGCGCCGTCCGCCATCGTGTCCGGTTCGACCGCCACGGTGCGGAACCCCGCGAGTCGCGTCAGGCGGACCGGCGTCTTCGGCGGGCGGGTGCGGAGCGCCTGCCAGTGGTGCCGGGTGCGGGGCACGATGCAGCCGATGAGCGACACGAAGAGCAGCAGGTAGATCGCGGAGAACCACACCGAGGTGTAGGTGTCGAAGACCTGGAGCTTGTCGAGGATCGGGTAGAGCGTCGCGTGGTCGGCCTTGTACTGCACGACACCGTTCGGGTCCGCCGTGCGCTGCGGCACGAGGGACCCAGGGATCGCCGCGAGGGCGAGCATCATCAGCAGGAACAGCGCGGTCCGCATGCTGGTCAGCTGGCGCCAGAAGAACCGCACGTACCCGACGAAGCCGAGCTTCGGCTGGTTCACGCCGGCGTCGGTCGTCGCCGCCGCGGTGCCGTCGACGTGGTCGGACGGCCGCTGCGGGTCGGATGCGGTGTCGGCGCCCTCGTTCGTCGCCTGGTCGGTGCCGGTGAGGTCGTTCTCGGACTCAGACTGCCGGGACATAGCTCTGGATCACCGCCCCCACACTCGACATGACGGCCGACCAGATACCGGTGACCATGAGCAGACCGATGACGATCAGGATCGCTCCTCCGATGATGTTGACGATGCGCATGTGGCGCTTGACGACGCGGATCGCTCCGGAGGCCCAGCCGGCGCCGAGCGCGACGAGCAGGAACGGGATGCCGAGGCCCAGGCAGTACGCGACGCCGAGCCACATCCCTTGCCAGGCACTGCCGGACTGCACGCTGAGCAGGTTGATCGCGGCGAGCGTCGGGCCGAGACACGGGGTCCAGCCGAGACCGAACACGATGCCGAGCAGCGGCGCGCCGACGAGCCCGGTCGCCGGGGTCCACGACGGCTTCAGGGTGCGCTGGAGGAACGTGAAGCGGCCGACGAACACCAGGCCCATCACGATCACCACGACACCGAGGACCTGCGTGATGAGGTCGCGCCAGCGGACGAGCCAGAACCCGAGCGCACCGAACACCGTCGTGTAGGCGACGAACACCGCCGTGAAGCCAAGGACGAAGAGCAGCACCCCGAGCACGACGCGGCCGCGTCCCCGTCCACCCTCGGCGACACCGCCGACGTACCCGAGGTACCCGGGGACGAGGGGCAGCACGCACGGCGACAGGAACGAGACGAGCCCGGCGAGCAGCGCCACCGGGAGGGCGACGAGCATCTGCCCGCTGAGGATCGCGTCGGCGAAGGGATTGCTGCCCACAGCTCAGGAGGCCTTGCCGCTGAGCTCGTCCGACACCAGGGTGTCGAGGATGCTCGTACTGTCCACGGCACCGAGCACGCGGGCCGCGACCCGGCCCTGCTTGTCGAGGACGATCGTCGCCGGGACCGCGTTCGGGGCGATCTGCCCGGAGAGCGCGAGCTGCATCTCGCCCTTGTCGGCGTCGAGCACGGTCGGGTAGTCGACCTTGAAGGTGCGCTCGAACGCGGCGGCGGTGGCCTTCTGGTCGCGCACGTTCACGCCGATGAACTGGACCTGGTCGTCGGTGTACTTCTCGTGCACCTCGTTCAGGTACTTCGCCTCGGCACGGCACGGCGGGCAGCCGGCGTACCAGAAGTTCAGGACGACGACCTTGCCGCGGAGCGCCTTCGCCGTCAGCTCGTCGCCGTCGGTGGTCGTCGCGTCGAAGTCGACCGCATCCGTGCGCTTGTCCTGGGCGACCTCGGTCACCGCTCCGTCGCCGGAGATGTAGTTCTGCGTCGTCCCGCTGCCGTACTGCTGCGAGAGCTTGTCGCTGCTGCCGGAGGAGCAGCCGGTGAGGGCGATCGCGGCGACCAGCATGGTCGCTCCGACGGCGAGGAGCCGCCCCTTCGTGCTGCGCTCGGTCACACTGCTCCTTCGTCGATCGCCGTCCCGCGGAGTTCCTCGGCCGGGTCGGCGTACCCGACCTCGGTGAACCGACCGCTCGGCGTGCCGGGGACACGCTCGAGGGTGGTGATGCTCGAGAGGTCGCAGCGACGCTTGCGCGGGTCGTGCCACAGGGGCTCCCCCGCGAGACGCCGGTGCACCATCCAGATCGGCAGCTGGTGACTGACCAGGACGACGTCGCCCTCGTCGGTGCTCTCCCACGCGGTGGCGACGGCGGCGAGCATGCGGTTCGCGATCGACTCGTACGCCTCCCCCCAGCTCGGGCGGAGCGGGTTCGCGATCCACGGCCACTCGGCCGGGCGACGGAGCGAGCGCTTCGTGAACCCGGGGGGCTGTCCCTCGTAGCGGTTCGTCGGCTCGATCAGGCGTTCGTCGAGCGTGATGTCGAGGCCGTACGCCTCGGCCCACGGTGCGGCGGACTCCTGCGTGCGCTGCAGCGGCGAGGCGATGATCCGGCGCACGTCGACGCCGGACTCCTTCCACGCGGCGGCGGACGCGGCGGCCATGGCCGTGCCGAGCTCGCTCAGTCCGAAGCCCGGGAGTCGGCCGTAGAGCACACGGTCCGGGTTGTGTACCTCGCCGTGCCGCACGAGGTGGATTCGGGTCGCGGGCATGGGTTCCAGTCTAGGTCGCTCAGCTGTTCCCACCGCCCGCACAGACGATCCACGGCTTCGGGAGCACTCAGTCGAGGTGACCGGAGAGCCTGCCGTGCAGCGCGACCGACCCGGTGTTCAGGTTCACGACCTCGACGGTCGAGCCGTGCTTGGCGAACCGCTGCTCCACGCCGTCGAGTGCCGCGACGGTGCTCGCGTCGAACACGTGCGCCTCGGACATGTCGATGACGACGTGCTCGGGGTCCTCGGCGTAGGAGAACCGGGTGACGAGGTCGTTCGAGGACGCGAAGAACAGCGCGCCGCGGACCCGGTAGCGGACGGTGTGCTCGTCGACGGGCTCCCGCACCACGGTGACGACGTGCGCCACGCGCCGCGCGAACACCAGCGCCGCGACGACGACACCCACGATCACCCCGGTGGCGAGGTTGTTCGTCAGCACGACGACGACCACGGTGATCACCATGACGGCCGTCTCGCCGAGGGGCATCCGACCGAGGGTCCTCGGGCGGATGCTGTGCCAGTCGAAGGTGGCGACGCAGACCATCAGCATCACGGCCGTCAGCGCCGCCATCGGGATCTCGGCCACCACGTCGTGCAGCACGATCGTGAGCACGAGGACGGACGCCCCCGCGACGAACGTCGAGATCCTGGTCCGGGCGCCTGCCGTCTTCACGTTGATGACGGTCTGCCCGATCATCGCGCAGCCACCCGTGCCGCCGAAGAACGCCGACACGACGTTCGCGATGCCCTGACCCCAGGACTCGCGCCACTTGCTCGAGCCGGTCTCGGTGATGGCGTCGACGAGCTGCGCCGTGAGCAGCGTCTCGATGAGGCCGACGATCGCCATGCCGCAGGCGTACGGCGCGATGATCGAGAGGGTCTCGAACGAGAACGGCACCGTGATCCCGCTGAACCCGGGCAGCGCGGTCGGCAGTGCGCCCTCGTCCCCGACCGTCGGGACGGCGACGCTGAAGACGATGGTGATCGCGGTGATGACGACCACCGCGACGAGCGGCGCGGGGACCGCCTTCGTCAGGAACGGGAACGCGACGATGATCGCGACGCCGAGCGCCGTCAACGGCCAGACCACGAGCGGCACGTCGTGGCCGAACAGGTTCGGCAGCTGCGCCGTGAAGATGAGGATCGCGAGGGCGTTCACGAACGCCACGTTGACGCTGCGCGGGATGAACCGCATCAGCCGTGCGACGCCGAGGAACCCGAGCACGAGCTGGATCACGCCGCCGAGCACGATCGTCGGGACGAGGTAGTCGATCCCGTGCTCGCGCACCAGCGGGGCGATCACGAGCGCGACGGAGCCGGCTGCTGCGGACACCATCGCCGGGCGGCCGCCGACGATCGCGATCACCACGGCGATGACCACGCTCGAGAAGAGCCCGACCGCCGGGTCGACGCCCGCGACGACCGAGAACGAGATCGCTTCGGGGATGAGGGCGAGCGCGGTGACGATCCCGGCGAGCACCTCGCGCGTCAAGAGCCTCGGCGAACGGAGTGCAGACAGGACGCTCGGGGCCGCCGGCGCTGAGGTGAGGGTCGTCATCGCCGACGACTCTACCGTTACGTGAGGGTAGAGTCGTCCGCGATGAGCGACCAAGACGACGCGCACGAGGCCGGCACGATGCACATCGGCGAACTCGCCGACCGCGCAGGGATGTCGCTCCGGACGATCCGGCACTACGACGAGGTCGGTCTGCTCGTCCCGAGCGGCAGGACCACCGGCGGCTTCCGCGTCTACACCCCGCGCGACCTGGAGCGTCTGCTCGTCATCCGCCGGATGAAGCCGCTCGGGTTCTCACTCGAGGAGATGGGCGACCTGCTCGGCATCGTCGACGGGCTCCCCGGCGGTGATGCGGAGGACACGGCCGCACGCGCAGCGCGCCTCGATGCCTTCCTGGAGGACGCGAGGGCCCGCCACGCGAAGCTCGTCGAGCGGGCGGGGATGGCCGAGGAGTTCATCGGCACCCTCGGCACCCTCCGCGCCGCGCTCCCCTGACCTGGCCGAATCCTCGAGTTCCGCTCGTTCCGCGAGCTCCCTGCGCTCGCGGATCATCGCGCGGATCATCAGTTGGAGCCGTTCCTGCTCGGCGAGGACCTTCTCGACCTTCCACGGGCGGAACCGATGCCGCTTTCGGATCGCCTTCCGCCGTTGTTCCGCCCGGTACGCGTTCCACTCGTCCATTGCAATGCCCATGTGGCGTCCCCTTTCTCGAAGCCGGTGATCTCGGACACGATGCTCACGAACTCGACGTCCTCATCGCGAGCAATCTGCATGTCGTACACCGCTCGGAACGCGTCGCGACCGATCTCGTTCCGCCCGACGTCATCGGCGCACAGGAGGTCCACGGCCCACACGATCCGCGTCCACGCCCGGTCGCGCTCTTCACGGTGGACGTCGCGGCGCCACCGGAGGACGGCCCAGCACCCGCCGACCACCGCACCGAGGAGCGTCAGCGCAGCAGCGCTCAGCGCCGCCACCACCGTCGCGACCGCCGCAGGTGGCCAGGCCGCGAGTGCTTCGATCCCCTCCGTCATGAGGACCTCCTCCCCGCTCGCGACCCGGCCACATCGAGAACGCTACGAACGCGGCGGAGGCGATCCGAGCCTCCAGGCCGCATCTGTGGACGACCACCGGACGCAACCGGGCTGTGGAGAACCGGCGGCCCGGTAGACTCGACGACCGTGATCGAACGCACCCGCATCAGCGACCTCGCCGCCCTCCCCGACGGTCCCGTCTCCGTGGCCGGATGGGTCGAGACCGTCCGCGATCAGAAGAAGGTGCAGTTCGTCGTGCTGCGCGACGAGACCGGCGCCGTCCAGCTCGTCAACCCCGCGACGCGCGAGGCGACCGAGGGCGACGACGCGTCGGCGGCGGCACTCGCCACGACCGAGGCGATCTCGGGTCTGGCGCACGGCTCCTTCATTCACGTCACCGGCACCCTGAAGCACGACGAGCGCGTCAAGCTCGGCGGCCTCGAGGTCAAGGTCGGCGAACTGACCCTCGTCAGCGCGGCGATCCCGGAGACCCCGATCGCCGACGACTCCTCGCTCGACAAGCGACTCGACTGGCGCTTCCTCGACCTGCGCAACCGCAAGCAGAACCTCATCTTCCGCATCCAGACGACGATGGAACACGCGTTCCGCTCGTACTGGGTCGAGCGCGACTACATCGAGATCCACACCCCGAAGCTGATGGCCTCGGCGTCGGAGTCCCGCGCCGAGCTCTTCCAGCTCGAGTACTTCGAGACGACGGCGTACCTCGCGCAGTCGCCGCAGAACTTCAAGCAGATGGCGCAGCCGGCCGGCTTCGGCGCCGTGTTCGAGATCGCCGACGCGTTCCGCGCCGACCCCTCGTTCACCAGCCGTCACGCCACCGAGTTCACCTCCGTCGACGCCGAGTTCTCGTGGATCGACTCGCACGAGGACGTCATGGCGATGCACGAGGAGGTCCTCGTCGCCGGCATCAGCGCCGTCAAGGAGAAGTACGGCAAGGACATCGAGGAGGTCTTCGGCTTCGAGCTGCAGGTCCCGACCACGCCGTTCCCCCGCGTCACCCTCGCCGAGGCCCGCAAGATCGTGGCCGACAGCGGCCACGACGTCGTCCGCGCCGACGGCGACCTCGACCCGGAGGGCGAGCGCCGCGTGTCCGCATGGGCCAAGGAGCACCACGGCTCCGAGTTCGTGTTCGTCACCGACTACGACGCCTCGATCCGGCCGTACTACCACATGCGCCACGCCGACGACCCGACGCTCACGAACAGCTACGACCTGCTGTTCAACGGCGCCGAGATCTCCACGGGCGCGCAGCGCGAGCACCGCGTCGACGTCCTCACGGCACAGGCCGAGGAGAAGGGGCTCGACGCCACCGAGCTCGGCTGGTACCTCGACTTCTTCCGCTACGGCGTCCCGCCGCACGGTGGCTTCGGCATGGGCCTCGCGCGCGTGCTGATGCTCATGCTGGGTGAGCCGTCCATCCGCGAGGTCACGTACCTGTTCCGCGGCCCGACGCGCCTGACCCCGTAGGTACACCCGCGGGTCGGCTCCGTCGGCCCCGTGTCCGTCCGCACAACCGAAAGCGGCTCGCACCACGGATTCCCGTGGCGCGAGCCGCTTTCGGTTGTGCGAGGGCGGTTCGCACCGGCACGCGCGCGGCGGACGGGAGGCTCGGCTCAGCTCTGCCAGTCGATGGCGGCCCGCCCCGTGACGAGTCCACGGATCTCGGCCGCGGCCGCCTGGTGGTCCGGGTGCACCTGGTACTCGTCGAGCCCGGCGAGGTCGTCGAACGTCGCGACCACGGCGACGTCCTGGTTCTTCCCGGGGTAGGCGACGTTCTCGACGACCTGCAGCGTGCGGATCGACGGCACGACGCCGATCAGTCCGTGCAGGAGCGTCCGGATCCGGTCGATGGAGGACGCCCGGTCGAGGTCCTCCCGGAGTGTCCACGAGACGACGTGCTGGATCATGCGGAGGCTCCTGCCTGCTCGAGTGCGCGGACGAGGCGGTCCTCGTCGACGCGCCAGTTGCTGTGGACGCGACCGTCGATGAGCACGACGGGGATGTCCTCCGCGTACTCGAGTCGGAGCGCGTCGTCGTCGAGGATCGACGTCTCGGTGAGCGTCACCCCCGGATGCGCTGCGACGACCCGTTCGACGACGGGTCGGGCGTCGTCGCAGAGATGGCATCCGGGCTTGGTGAGGAGCGTCACGGCTGGCATGGGATCAGCGTAGCGCCGCTCGGAGCGTCGTCTCGGCAGTGGCCCCCGGGAACACGAAAGCCCCGGCGAACCGGGGCTTCTGCGGCAAGTCTCGCGACTTACTTCTTGTTGCGACGCTGGTGACGCGTCTTGCGAAGGAGCTTGCGGTGCTTCTTCTTCGCCATGCGCTTGCGACGCTTCTTGATGACAGAACCCATGTGGACCTCGCTCGGACTGATGCTGATGTACGGACACCGGGCCGATGAAGCCGCGGAAAATCAACCTGCCCGATCCTACCGGAGGGCCGCTGTGATGTCGAACGGACGAGTTCGGCTGACCCGATCGGGTCAGCCGACGTCCGCGATCCCGCCGCGCAGCACCGCTGCGACCGCGGACTCCGGCACCCGGAACGACCGGCCGAACCGGATGGCGGGGAGCTCGCCTGCGTGCACCATGCGGTAGACGGTCATCTTCGACACGCGCATCATCTCGGCGACCTCAGCGACGGTGAGGAAGCGCACGTCGTCGAAACTGCCGGTCATGGTCCGCCTTCGGGTGGGCTCGCGCTCGGTCCCGAGCGCGGGAGTTCATGTGTGACCTGAGTGGTCACTGGTAACTGTAGGGGCGCGTGAGCCCCCGTGTCCAGCATCGTCGAGGTCGCTGGACGGACGGTGCGGAACACCGCACAGCACGCCGTGCCAGACCACCCGGAACGGGTGAGGTCAGTCGTCCTCGCCGCGCTTCGTGAACCGCCGCCGGGAGCTCTCGACGACCCGCTCCCAGCCCTGCTGGGCGCCCGAGAACGCCGCGGTGGCGCGGTACGACGCCTCGGCCATGACGCGCCCGAGCTCGGTGCCGACCTCGACCGTCGCCTTGCCGGCCGCGCCGTTCCGGCGGACCGAGACGGGCTGCCCGTCGAGGGTCCACGCCGTCGTCGCCGGGGTGCCGTCGGCGTCGACCGCTCCGGTGAACGGCACGACCCACTCCTCGATGTGCAGGAGCGGTTCCGGGTCGAGCCGGTAGTACCGGTGCTGCCCTTCTTCACGACTCGTGACGAGCCCGATGTCGCGGAGGACACGCAGGTGCTTCGAGACGGTGGGCTGGCTGACCCCGAGCTTCTCGACGAGCTGACCGACGCTGAGCTCTCCGCCGGTCGCGTCGGCGCCGTAGGCCGAGAGGAGGGCCCCGAGGAGTTCCCGCCGCGTCGGGTCCGCGACCACGCTGAAGATGTCGGCCATGGGGAAAGGCTAACCGGCCCGGCGCGGATGTACCATGCGATGCGTCCCGCCCATGTCCCCGGAGGCATACGATGCTCGACCGCACGGAGCCGCCGACCGTCTCAGCGAGCCCTGCCCGGCGACGGGCCTCCCGGATCGGGACCGTGCTCCGTTCCTCGCCGTCGCGCCTCGCGATCATGGTGTTCGTCGCGCTCATCCTCGTGTTCACGTTCCTGTTCATGACGCCGATCGCCACCGCCGATCGCCAGTCGACGCACTTCGCGGACGCGCTCTTCACCGCGGCGTCGGTCGTCTGCGTGACCGGGCTGTCCACCGTCGACATGGCCACGCACTGGTCGGTGTTCGGCAAGACGCTCGTGGTGATCGGGACGCAGATCGGTGCGGTCGGGGTGCTGACGTTCGCGTCGATCCTCGGGCTCTTCGTGACCAGGAAGCTCGGGCTCCGCGCGAAGCTCATGGCGGCAGGCGACTCGAACCCGCTGCGCACGCACCACGGTGCCGTCCCGGAGGGGCAGGCCGTCCGGCTCGGTGAGGTCGGCACGCTGCTCGCGACGGTCGCGGTGAGCACCCTGTCGATCGAGATCGTGCTGGGACTCCTGCTCCTGCCGTCGGTGCTCATCGCCGGCATCCCCTTCTGGACGGCCGTCGGCGACTCCTTCTACTACGCGGCCATGGCGTTCACGAACACCGGGTTCTCGCCGAACGCCAGCGGCCTCGACCCGTTCGCGCACGACTACTGGTTCCTCTCGCTGCTGATGGTCGGCGTCGTCGCCGGCTCGATCGGCTTCCCCGTGATCCGCGCACTCACGAAGCAGCTCCGCACGCCGCGGAGGTGGCCGATCCACGTCAAGCTCACGCTGGCCACCAGCGCCGTGCTGCTCGTCGGCGGGGCGATCGTCTACATCGCGCTGGAGGCCTCGAACCCGACCACGTTCGGTGAGGAGGGTGCCGGCCGCACCGCGTTCCAGGCACTCTTCCTGTCGACGATGACCCGGTCAGGCGGCTTCTCGCTCGTCGACTTCGACCAGCTCAACGGTTCGAGCCTGCTCGTCACCGACATGCTCATGTTCATCGGCGGCGGCTCGGCATCGACCGCGGGTGGCATCAAGGTCACGACGCTCGCGGTCCTGTTCCTCGCGGCGGTCGCCGAGGCGCGCGGCCGGCAGAGCATGGAGGCGTTCGGCCGACGGATCCCGAGCGACGTGCTCCGCGTCGCCGTGGCCGTCGTGCTGTGGGGCGCCACGATCGTCGCCGTCGCCACGGTCGTGCTGCTGCAGATCACGCACGAGTCCCTGGACCGGGTGCTGTTCGAGGTGATCTCGGCCTTCGCCACGTGCGGCCTGTCATCAGGGGTCTCCGCCGACCTGCCGGAGTCCGGCAAGTACGTCCTCGCGGCCACGATGTTCCTCGGTCGTGTCGGTACAGTGACCATCGCCGCAGCACTGGCCGCCAGCCAGAGCCGGCAACTGTTCCGCCGCCCAGAGGAGAGGCCGATCGTTGGCTGACCGAACCCACCAGCAGCACCCGCTCGGTGCCGTCAGCCACGACGCCCCGGTGCTCGTCATCGGTCTCGGCCGCTTCGGCGCCGCCACCGCCGGGCAGCTCGAACGGCAGGACCGCGAGGTCCTCGTCGTGGACACGGACGCCGGGCTCGTCCAGAAGTGGTCGGACCGCGTCACGCACGCGGTCCAGGCCGACGCGACGGACATCGACGCGCTCCGGCAGATCGGCGCGCAGGACTTCCCGATCGCGGTCGTCGGGACCGGCAGCGACCTGGAGTCGAGCGTCCTCATCACCGCGAACCTCGTGGACCTCGGCATCCCCCAGATCTGGGCGAAGGCGATCAGCCGCTCGCACGGCACGATCCTGTCCCGCATCGGCGCGAACCACGTCGTCTACCCGGAACGCGAGGCCGGCGAGCGCACGGCGCACCTCGTCTCCGGTCGGATGCTCGACTTCATCGAGTTCGACGACGACTTCGCGGTCGTCAAGATGTTCCCGCCGCGCGCGGTCCGGGGGAAGGACCTCGGCACCACCGCGATCCGCACGCGGTTCGGACTGACGGTGCTCGGCATCAAGCCGCCCGGTGAGGCCTTCGTGCCGGCGACGCCGGACAGCGTCATCGGCGAGCACGACGTGATCATCGTGTCCGGTTCGACGACGGCCTTGGAACGCTTCGCGGCCCTGGAATAGGGCGGAGACGGACGGGAGGCTCGTGGCGGCGCCGCCACGACCCTCCCGTCCGTCTCCTGGTTCCGTCTAGAGCTTCGACAGCTCCTCGGCGCGCGCGATCGCCGCGTCCGCGGCACGGCGGAGCGTGTCCGCCAGATCCGCCTCCTGCAGCACCGCGACCGCGCGCTCGGTGGTGCCCTTCGGGCTCGTCACCGCGCGCCGGAGCTCCGACGGCGCCTTGCCGGACCGCTCGAGCAGCTCGACCGCGCCGCGGACGGTCCCCTGCACCATCGTCGCCGCCTGCTCGGGCGTGAAGCCGAGCGACTCGGCGGCGCGCTGCCACTCCTCGACGAACAGGAACACGTACGCGGGACCGGAGCCGGACACCGCCGACAGGGCGTCGAGCTCGTCCTCCGGCACCTCGATGACCGAGCCGGACACGTCGAAGAGGCTCGAGGCGAGCGCGACGGCCTCCGCGTCGGCCGACGCACCAGCGCTGATCCCGGTGACGCCGTGACCGACGCCGATGGGGGTGTTCGGGAGGGCACGGACGACCCGCACGGTGTCGGGGACCCTCGCCTCCATCGCGCTCGTCGTCACACCGACGGCGACGCTCACGACCACGGCACCCGGCTCGAGGTCGCCGGCGATCTCGTCGAGGACGTCGCCGATCGCGAACGGCTTCACGCCGAGCACGACGAGTGCCGCGCCGCGGACGGCCGCGCGGTTCGCGTCGGCGTCGGTGTCGGTCGCGTGGGCGTCGAGTCCGCGCTCCCGGTGGGCGGCGGCGGACGACTCGGACTTCGTCGTCACGACCACGGTGTCCGGGGACAGTCCGGCGGCGAGGAGCCCGTCGAGGACCGCGCCGGACATGGATCCGACGCCGACGAGGGCGGTGCGAGGGAGTTCGATCGTCATGCCCAGACCCTACCGATCGACCGGCTGCGTAGGATCGTGCAGCAGATCAGGAGACAGGGGTCACAGTGAGCGCTTCCGGAGGCAACCGGGCCATCTTCGCCGCACTCGGCGCGAACGTCGGCATCGCGATCGTGAAGTTCGTCGCCGCGGCGATCAGCGGGTCGGCATCGATGCTCGCGGAGGGCGTGCACTCGCTCGCCGACTCGGCGAACCAGCTCCTGCTGCTCCTCGGCGGACGACGCGCCCGGCGTGCTGCGGACGAGGAACACCCCTTCGGGTACGGACGCGAGCGCTACGTGTACGCGTTCGTCGTCTCCATCGTGCTGTTCTCCGTCGGTGGTGTGTTCTCCCTGTACGAGGGCATCGAGAAGCTGCAGCACCCGCACCCGCTCGAGAACTGGTGGCTGCCGCTGGTGGTGCTCGTCATCGCGATCGGGCTCGAGGGCTTCTCGCTCCGGACCGCGCTCAAGGAGGCGAAGCCGCACAAGGGCGCGCTGTCGTGGGTCCAGTACGTCCGCCGGGCCAAGGCTCCCGAGCTGCCCGTCGTCATGCTGGAGGACACCGCGGCGCTCTGCGGCCTCGTGTTCGCGTTCTTCGGCGTCGGGCTGACGGTGCTCACCGGCAACGGCGTGTTCGACGCGATCGGCACGATCCTCATCGCGGTGCTGCTCATCGCGGTCGCGCTCGTGCTCGGCGTGGAGACGAAGAGCCTGCTCGTCGGCGAGGGTGCGACGGCCGCCGACGTCCAGCGCATCAAGGCCGCGGTGCTCGACGGCCCCGAGGTCGAGTCGATCATCCACATCAAGACCCTGTACCTCGGTCCGGACGAGCTGATGGTCGGCGTGAAGGTCGCCGTCGACGGGGACCGCCGGCTCGGTGACGTCGCCGCCGGGATCGACACGGTCGAACAGCGGGTCCGCGCGGCCGTGCCGATCGCACGGGTCATCTACGTCGAGCCGGACGTGCTCCGCACGGGTCCGCGTCCGCCCACCGAGGCGATCGTCATCAGGGCAGCCGACTGAGGTTCCCCTTCGTGGCGGACCCGTCTGGCGATCCGCCACGATGGAGCCATGTCGGTGCTCTTCAACGTCCTGCTCGTCCTGCACTTCATCGGCCTCGCGGCCGTGATCGGCGCGTTCCTGGTGCAGATGCGCCGCAAGGGCGGCTTCCAGACGTTCTGGGTGATCACCGGTCTCGTCACGCAGCTCGTGACCGGCCTCGGGATGATGGGCATCATCGACGCGACGAGTGACGGCGGGGCGAACCACGCCAAGCTCGGCGTCAAGCTCGTCATCGCCGCCGTGGCGCTCGTCCTTGCGTTCGTCGCTCGTGCACGCCAGAAGCGGGCGGACGCCGGGACCGCGAAGGCGAAGGCGGCGCTGCCGTTCTTCCACTCGGCCGGTGCGCTCGCGATCGTCAACGTGCTCATCGCGGTGCTCTGGAAGTAGCGCGTCAGCGGCGCTGCTGGAAGAAGTCGTCGAGCAGCGCCGCGCACTCCGCCTCGAGGACACCGGCGACGACCTCGGACCGGTGCGGCAGACGACGGTCCCTGGCGATGTCGTAGACGCTGCCGGACGCTCCCGCCTTCGGGTCCCACGCGCCGAAGACGATCCGCGGCACGCGCGCGGCGAGGATCGCACCGGCACACATCGGACACGGCTCGAGCGTCACGACGAGGGTGTGCCGTTCCAGGTGCCAGTCCCCCGTCGCCCGTGCGGCTGCCCGCAGCGCGAGCACCTCGGCGTGCGCCGTCGGGTCCTGCGTGGCCTCGCGCTCGTTGCGCCCGGTCGCGACCACCGCGCCGTGCTCGTCGAGCACCACGGCGCCGACGGGGACGTCCGCCGTGGCCAGACACGCCCTGGCCTCCTCGAGCGCGCGTTCCATCGCGGCGAGGTACGGGCGGGCTGCCGGCTCTTCCACGGGACCTCCTGGCGGTTGGCGGCACGGTAGGCTCGACCCTATGCGAGTCCACGTCGCCGACCACCCGCTCATCACCCACAAGCTCTCGGTGCTCCGCGACCGGACCACACCCTCCCCGACCTTCCGGGCGCTGACCGAGGAGCTCGTCACGCTCCTCGCGTACGAAGCCACGCGCAACGTCCGGGTCACGGCGACCCCGATCTCGACCCCGGTGGCACAGACGATGGGCGTCTCCATCGCCAAGCCCCGCCCGCTGGTCGTCCCGATCCTGCGTGCCGGGCTCGGCATGCTCGAGGGCATGGTCAAGCTCGTCCCCACGGCAGAGGTCGGCTTCCTCGGCATGGCGCGCAACGAGGAGACCCTCGAGCCGCAGACCTACGCCGAGCGCCTGCCCGACGACCTCACGGGGCGGCAGTGCTTCGTGCTCGACCCGATGCTCGCGACCGGTGGCACCCTCGCCGCGGCGATCGACTTCCTCTTCGCCCGCGGGGCCGAATCCGTCACCTGCGTGTGCATCCTCGGCGCCCCGGAGGGTCTGAAGGCCGTCGAGGACGCCGTCGCCGACCGCGACGTCACGATCGTCCTGGGCGCGCTCGACGAGCGGCTCGACGAGAACGGCTACATCATCCCGGGACTCGGCGACGCCGGCGACCGTCTCTACGGCCTGGCCGAGTAGCGCGAGGCGCGGCGGACCGTCCGCTCGGACGGTTGACAGCGGGTTGGTATACCGCCGATACTCATGGACATGACTGCAACCGTGTCCACCCGCGTCTTCTCCAAGGCGTGCTCCTCCGCAGGGGCAGTGGGGACCGCCGGCACGATGATGCCGGCGATGGCCGTCATGCGTTGTCGAATGTGTGCCTGATCGGTACCCGTTCCAGCCGGATCCCCCGCGACACCACCCCGGTCGCGAGCGAGTGATCCCCCGGTGACGACCACCGACGACGCGCACGTTCGTCGCGAGGTCGATCACCACTCCCCCCGGGTCCGCCCCGGTCCGCAGCAGGACCGCAGGGCGCATCGACGCTCCGTCGATCGGCACAGCCGTACCCGGGCCGACGCATTCGACACCTTCATCGCCCGGAGAACCACCATGTCGCTCACCATCGCCCAGCCTCGCACCTCGCTCCGCACCGCCGCCCCGGCGCCGGTCGACCTCGGCACGATCACGCCGATCCGTCCCCGCCGTGGCGCCGTCCAGCCGGAGGCCACAACCATCCCGACCAGCCCCGTGGTTGCCCCGCAGCGCAACCGCGCCCTCCCGGAGGGCACCGAGGCCCGCGGCTTCGCGCTCTACGTCGGCATCGACGAGGAGAAGGCCGCAGCCGCCGGGACCACGCTCGCTGCGGTCGTGGAACAGCTCAAGGCGCTGACCGCGCAGCTGGTCCCCACCGCCGAGACCTACGCGGCAGTCGCCGTCGCCGCCGAGAACTCCGGCGGACGCGACGTCGACGTCGTCCGCCTGGCGCTGCAGGACCGTTCGGCCGTCGCCGCCCGCAAGCAGGCCGAGAAGCCCGAGCCCGAGGAGACCGGCGTCGTCATCGACATCTCCCGGAAGCGCGTCGTGCTCGACGGTGAAGCCGCTCCCCTGACGTACAAGGAGTTCGAGCTGCTGCAGTTCCTCGTCCTCCGCGAGGGACGCACCGTCGACCGCTCGGCGATCATCGAGGGGCTCTGGTCGGACGGCGAGGACGAGACCCCGAACGAGCGCACGATCGACGTGCACGTGCGGCGCCTCCGGTCGAAGCTCGGCGCGTTCGAGGAGATCGTCCGCACGGTCCGTGGCGTCGGCTACCGGTTCGACCGCCACGCGGACGTCGCCGTGCGCTACGCGTCGACCCCGTCGCCCGACCTCTTCTGAGCCATCGGGGCGCGCACACCCGACACTTGTGCCCCTCTTGGTGAACTCGCAGCGAACGACGGCACTTCCGGCTGGCGCCCGTTACCGCTTCGTTATACAGTCGTTCGTGCAGACGGTGTTTGCTGTGGCAGCGTCTGCGGAATGTGATTGCAGGACACTCTTGGTGCAAGGGAGAGGGCCGGTCGCTCGATGAGCGACCGGCCCTCGTGCATCTGTCAGAAGCGCACGTCGGGAGCGCATGTCGGAAGCGCATGTCCGGCTCCCGGTGTCGGATGCCGTCGGTAGGCTGGAGGACCACCGGACAGAGGGAGTGACAGCGTGAACGACAAGGCGCGCGTCAGCGACAAGGCGACCGCCGTGGCCGCATGGGAAGCGCTGTTCCGCGCCCAGGTCACGGTGATGCGGAACCTCAACTCCGAGTTCCCCGGCGGGGAGATCTCCTTCAACGAGTACGACGTCTGCTTCAACCTCTCCACGCAGCCCGGACGCCGCTGCCGGATGCGCGACCTCACCGGGCACCTGCTCCTGACGCAGCCGAGCGTCAGCCGTCTCGTCGACCGGCTCACCGCGCGCGGCATCGTCGAGAAGCAGCCGGACCCGACCGATGCACGCGGTGTCATCGTGGCCCTCACACCGCTCGGGTTCGACGTCTACCGTGCCGTCGCCGTCCAGCACGCGGCGAGCATCGCCGCCCAGGTCGGCGCCGGGCTCACGGAGTCGGAGCAGCGGACGCTGACAGACCTCTGCACCAAGTTGCGCATCGCCTCGGCGGACGCCCCACCTGCCCGACGCATCGACCGGGCCCTGCCCCAGACCGATCCGGCCACGGTGTGACGGGCGCGATCGTCTGGCTCCGCGACGACCTGCGTCTCGCGGACAACCCCGCCCTGCGCGCCGGGATCGACCACGGCGGACACGTCACGGTGGTCTACGTCCTCGACGACGAGAGCCCCGGCGTCCGCGCGATCGGTGCCGCCGCTCGGTGGTGGCTGCACCACTCGCTCGCCGCGCTCGACGCCGAGTTGCACGACCGCGGCTCACGGCTGGTGCTCCGCCGAGGAGCGGCCGCTGACACGATCGACCAGCTCGTCGCGGACACCGGAGCAGAGGCGGTCTACTGGAACCGCCGCTACGGGGCTGCCGAGCGAGAGATCGACGCCGGCATCAAGTCGTCGCTGACCGACCGCGGGATCGAGGCGCACAGCTTCGCGGCGAACCTGCTCTGGGAACCGTGGACCGTGCTCACCGGGCAGGGCGAGCCGTTCAAGGTCTTCACGCCGTTCTGGAACGCAGCGCAGGCGATGCCGGAGCCGCGGCACCCGCTGCCGAAGCCACGGGACCTCCCGTCGCCGGCACGTGCGACGGGCGACTCCCTCGGCGACTGGGACCTCCTGCCGACCACGCCCGACTGGGCAGGCGGGCTCCGCGACACGTGGGAGCCCGGCGAGCAGGGTGCCGCACGCCGGCTGGAGCACTTCGTCGACCACGCGCTCGAGGACTACGACCAGCGCGACGAGCCCTCGATGGACGCCACGAGCGGACTGTCCCCGCACCTGCGCTGGGGCGAGATCAGCCCGTACCAGGTGTGGCACCGACTGCACGAGCGACTCGAGCCAGACCAGCGCAAGCAGGCACCCGGGTTCCTGCGGCAGCTCGCGTGGCGCGAGTTCAACTGGAACGAGTACTTCCACTGCGACGACATCGCGACGGTCAACGTCCGTCGCGAGTTCGACGCGTTCCCGTGGCGACGTGCATCCGCTTCGGAACTCGAACGCTGGCAGCAGGGCAGGACCGGGATCGACCTCGTCGACGCCGGGATGCGCGAGCTCTGGCACACCGGTGCGATGCACAACCGGATGCGCCTGGTGACCGCGAGCTTCCTCGTGAAGAACCTCCTGGTCGACTGGCGTGTCGGCGAGCAGTGGTTCTGGGACACCCTGGTGGACGCCGACGCCGCGAACAACCCCGGCAACTGGCAGTGGGTCGCCGGCTCCGGGTTCGACGCCGCACCGTACTTCCGCGTCTTCAACCCCGAGCGCCAGCTCGAACGGTTCGACCCGCACCGGGAGTACGTGCGGCGGTGGGTCCCGTCGGACGAAGACCGTCCCGAGCCGATGGTCGACCTCAAGGAGACCAGGAAGCGGGCGCTCGACGCCTACGACAGGATGCGGCACGCATGACGATCGACTCCGCCACGATCGAGCAGATCGACGCGCTGTTCCGCGACCGGGTCGAGCGCGGCGTCGCGCCGAGCTCCGTGTGGGGCGTGTTCGACGCGGACGGACTCGTGGCCTCCGGTGGGCACGGGGACCGCGGGGACGGTGCTGCGCCGGACGCCGACACGGTCTACCGGATCGCGTCCTGCACGAAGAGCGTCACGGCCGCCACGCTCCTCGGCCTGGTCGCTGACGGCCTGGTCTCCCTCGACGCACCGATCACCGACTTCGTCCCGGCGTTCGCCGACGTGCAGCTCCCGACACCGGACTCCCCCGTCCCCACGCTCCGGATGCTGCTGACCATGTCGGCCGGGTTCCCCACCGACGATCCGTGGGGCGACCGGCAAGAGCCGATCTCCGACGACGCGCTCGACGCGGTGCTCCACACGGGCCTGTTGTTCGACTCCGTCCCCGGCACCTGCTTCGCGTACTCGAACCTCGGCTACGCCCTGCTCGGCCGCGCGATCGCCGTCGTGGCCGGTCGCCCGTTCACCCAGGTCGCCTCGGACGCCGTCCTCCGCCCGCTCGGTCTGGACGACACCGTCTTCGCCGCTGCCGACGCCCGCCGGTTCGTCGTGGTCGGGGCCCGGCCACACGACGGGTCGTGGGAACCCCTCCCCATCTCGGGCCCCGGTGCCTTCTCACCGATCGGTGGGCTCTTCTCGACCGTCACCGACCTGTCGCGGTGGGCGCGGCACCTGTCGTCGGCGTTCACCCCGATCCGCACCGGTGACGCCGCCGAGGCCGGGCCGGTCTCCCCCGCCGATCGCCGGCTCATGCAGCAGGCGATGCGGCAGATCCCCCGAAGCGCGTTCCCGGGTGCGAAGCGTCCGATCGGCTACGGCTTCGGACTGTTCGTGGAGCACGACGACGACCACGGCTCGATCGTCTCCCACTCCGGCGGCTACCCGGGCTTCTCGGCGCACATGCGGTGGTCCGTGCAGACCGGCCTCGGTGTCGTCGCCTTCGAGAACGCGACCCAGGCGAAGGTCTCCGTCCCGACCGAGACCGCGCACGACCTGCTGCTCGCGGCGGGAGCCGCCACGGCGGGTACCACCCACCGGTCACCCGTGACGGTGCTCCCGGAGACGCGAGCCGCGCAGGGTGCCGTGTCGCGCCTCCTGTCCGCCTGGAGCGAGGACGTGGCAGACGCGATCTGCACCCCGAACGTCGCGCTGGACGTCCCGTACGATCGCCGGCGCTCGGCGATCGCCGAGGCGGTCCGCACCGTCGGCGCCGACCTGTCGGCCGCGCCGGTGGCGGAGCAGTCGTCCACGCCGACACACCTCCGCTGGTGGTTGCCGGGGACGAACGGCCGACTCCGTGTGGAGATCCGGCTGGCGCCGCTCGCCGCAGGACTCGTCCAGACCCTGATCTGCACGGCTGAGCCCGCCGAACGCTGACGGGCAGCAACCGCCGAACGCCGGCCAGCCGCGCCCGAACCGCCCGGCGGGCCGCGGCCGACGGGCCACTCGGTCACACCGGCGGGCGGCCCCCGACGAACCCGACGGCGCGAGCGGCCACGCGGGTGCCCTCCCGTGCGGCCGCCCCGACGCGGACCGGATCGGTCGCCCATGCGCGGATGAACCCGGCCGCGAACGCGTCACCGGCGCCGATCCCGTCGACCACCGTGGCCGGGGTCGCCGGGACCCGCTGCGGGGTGCGCCCCGGACGCCCGACCAGCACGCCGTCGACTCCGAGCGTCACGACGACCAGCGGGACGTGGCGGGTGAGCACCCGAACGGCGTCTTCCGGCTCGTCCGCCCCGGTGAGTTCGAGCGCCTCGGCTCGATTCGGGACGATGAGGTCCACGCCGCGCACCGCCGCGAGGAACGCGGGACCGCCGACCAGGCGCACGGCCGCGACCGAGGACGGGTCGAGCGAGACCCGCGCGGCGCCGGTCCGCGCCCGGGCGACGAGGTCCACGAGGCGGTCGGTCCCGCCGGACCCGAGCATCGCCTCTCCGGTCAGGTGGACGATGTCGGCACGTGCGACGAGTTCGATCGGCACGTCGGCCGCGGAGAGCAGCGCGCTCGCGGCTCCGTCCGTCATCGACGTCCGGCCGCGCTGTCCCCGCACCGAGACGAGCGCACCGGTCGACGTCCGCGCGTCGTACCGGATGTGCGGTCGGACGCCGGCGTCCTCGAGCGCGCGCTCGTGTCGGTAGACGTCGTCGACGCCGACCCGACCCACCATGTCGACCTCGGCACCGAGCCACCCGAGCCACGTCGCGGTCGTGCCGGCAGCTCCCGCGGGGCGGTGTCGGATCACCGCAGCGGGGTCGTGGTCGCCGCTCGCCGCTGCCCGGGTCTGGACGAGCACGCCGTCGAGCAGGTCCCCCACCACCAGGAACCGCTTCCCGACGCCACGACGGCGCCCGCCGACCCGGCCTCCACCGCTGGCCCTGGAGGCGCTCGGAGCGGCCGCGGAGGGCTCGGGCAGTGATGACATCGTCCTCATTGTACGTGAAGGCGAGCAAATCTCCACTTTGAGGGCGTTCACCTGGCGGGTGATATCACATCTCTCAGCCCAATGTCGGACTCTGCCGCTAATATACTCGTGAGTCGCATTCCAGCGGCACGCCGAGACCATCGCCGGAGACGACATGCCGCGCAAGCCAGACCCGACCCTGAAGCCCGCCATCGTGCGCAAGGTCGCGCAGCACCTGCAGGACACCAAGATCGAAGACGTGTCCGTGCGCAGCCTCGGGCGCGTGCTCGGCACCAGCGCGTACCCGATCGTCTACCACTTCGGGACGCGCGAGGCCCTGATCGGCGCGGTCGTGGAGCACCTCGCGGCGGCGACGGCCGACATCGCGCTCGACCCGGACGCCGACGATCTCGCACTCACGTCCTACCTGGTGCAGGTGTTCGGCGGGCTCGACGACCCGGAGCGGTCCCTGGCCGCACGGCTCACCTTCGAGCTCGGCGCCGTCGAGTCACTCGACGGCCGCGACCACGAGCGAACGGTGCACCGGGCGCAGATCGCGTCGATCGCCGACTGGTGCCGTGCGCACGGCTACGGGGAACACGATGCCGACCGTGCCGCACAGGCGGCGGTGTTCCTCGCGCGCGGCATCCAGTGGGGTGCGATCATGGACCGCGAACACGCCGATCCCGACACCGCTCTCCGCGACCTCGCGCACAAGCTCGTCGCCGGCGCGACCCTCACCTCGGCCTGACGCGACCCATGACGGACGGGAGGCACGGTGCCAGCTGGCACCGTGCCTCCCGTCCGTTCTGCCGTCAGATCAGAGCGTGACTCTGCCGTCAGATCAGAGCGTGACGAAGCGCTGCGACTTCGCGTTCGCGAAGCGAGCCGCGACGTTCTCCCAGTCGACGATGTTCCACACGGCCTTGACGTAGTCGGCCTTGACGTTGAGGTAGTCGAGGTAGAAGGCGTGCTCCCACATGTCGAGCATGAAGATCGGGACGAGACCGAGGGGCACGTTCGCCTGCTGGTCGAACAGCTGGAACGTCGTCAGCTTCTGGCCGACGGTGTCCCAGGCCAGCACGGACCAGCCGGAGCCCTGGATGCCGGTCGCGACGGCGGTGAACTGGGCCTGGAACTTCTCGAAGGAGCCGAAGAACTCGTCGATGGCCGCGGCGAGCTCGCCCTCCGGGACCTTCGTGTCCGGGCCGAGGTTGGTCCAGAAGATCGAGTGGTTGACGTGACCGCCGAGGTTGAAGGCGAGGTCCTTCTCGAGCTTGTTGATCGCCCCGAGGTTGCCCGACTCGCGCGCTTCCGCGATCTGCTCGAGCGCGGTGTTCGCACCCGTGACGTAGGTCTGGTGGTGCTTGTCGTGGTGCAGCTGCATGATCTTGCCGCTGATGTGCGGCTCGAGTGCGGCGTAGTCGTACGGCAGCTCCGGCAGGGTGTACTCAGCCATGTGAGTTCCTTTCGATCAGTGGATGGGCGGATGGTGCTCCGCGGCTCACGAGAGCCGGGAACGATCGGTGAGGGAGTGGAATTCCCGGTTGTGGTAGACGAGCGGCTCGCCACGTTCGTCCCCGATGACGATGTCGAGCACCTCGGCGACGACGACGGTCGAACTGCCGATCGGCGTCGTGGACAGCGGTCGGCACCGGAGCGCGGAGGCGGCGGAGGGCAGGTACCGGTCACCCGACGGGAGCGTTCCCCAGATCGGGTCGTCGGCCGCGGGGCTACCGGTGGACGCGAAGCGCCTCGCGAGGGCGACGCCGTGCGAGTCCATGAGGTGGACCACGAACACCGGAGCCCCGAGGACGGCGCCGGCCGAGCCCGAGTTCGTCGAGAGCGAGAACACCAGGACGGGCGGGTCGATCGCCACGCTCGCGACGCTGGACGCGGTGAGGCCGGTCGGTCCGTCCGGCCCCTCGGCGGTGATGACGGCGACACCGGCAGGATGACCACGGAAGGCCGACTTGTAGGCGTCCGCGATGTTCGACGGCACGGCGTTCGACGGCACGGCGTTCGCCGGTGTTGCTTCGGGCATGGGAGTCGTTGGTTCGTTCCTCGTTCGGATCGGCGTGGCTCACCCCTCGGCGGCCATGTCCCAACGTATGACCTCAACCAAGGTTGAGGTCAACGATTCCCAGGTTCCACGTATCCCGGGCGCGCCGTCCCGCCGTCGTCCACGCGCGAAGCCGAATCGAGGGGGCGACGCAGGGCGACGCCGTCAGCGGCGGCGGAGCATCACGACGGCACCGGCAGCGGCGACGACCATCAGCACCGCGGCGACGCCGGCCGTGATCGTGACGCCGGAGTCGAACGCCGCCCGCGCCGACTCGAGGAGCACCTGCCCCGCCGACCCGCCGAGGTCCGCAGCCGCCGACACCGCTCCGCCGAGGGTCTCCTGCGCCGCGACGTGCGCCGACGAGGACAGCCCGTCGGGGACGACGACGTGTGCCCGGTAGGTCGTCGCGAGGATCGTCCCGAGCACCGCCGTCCCGAGCACCGCACCGATCTCGTACGCGGTCTCGGAGAGCGCCGACGCGGCACCGGCCTTGTCCGCGGGCGCCGTGGAGATGATGAGGTCGTTCGTGACCGTCTCCGATGCGCCGATCCCGATGCCCAGCAGCACGAACGCGAAGGCCAGCGCGACGATCGACGCGTGGTGCCCGAGCACGGCGACCATCGCGTACGCGGCCGCCGAGAACAGCAGCGCGACGGCGACGACCCACCGCGGGGCCACCCGTCCGACGATCGGCACGACGACGAGCCCTGCGACGATCGTGAGCACGGAGCCCGGGATGAGCACGACACCGGACGTGAAGGGGTCGAGCCCGGCGACGAGCTGCAGGTGCTGGGCGATGAAGAACAGGAACCCGGTCAGCGAGAACATCGCGGCCATGTTCATCAGCACGCTGCCGGTGAACGCCGTGCTGCGGAACAGCCGGAGGTCGAGCATCGGCGTCCGGGAACGCAGCTGCCGGCGGACGAACGCGATGCCGCACAGTACCCCGACACCGAGCATCGCGATCGCGAGCCCGCGTTCCTCGACGTGCACGACGGACTTGATCGCCCAGGCGATCGGCGCGAGCGTGCCGAGCGACAGCAGCATGCTGAGGACGTCGACGGGACCGGGGTTGCGGTCCTTCGACTCCGGCACCCAGAACGCCACGCCGACGAGCATCAGCACGAGGATCGGCACCGCGACGAGGAACACGCTCCCCCAGTGGAAGTGCGCAAGGAGTGCCCCACCGACGAGCGGACCGAGCGCGTTGCCCGCGGCGAACATCGTCGACCACACGGCGAGGGCCATCCGTCGCTCGGTCCCGTCGGTGAACACGTTGCGGATGATCGACAGCGTGGCCGGCATGAGCATGGCACCGAACACGCCCATCGCGACGCGCGCGGCGACGAGCATCCAGGCATCGGTGGCGAACGCGGCAGCGACGGACATCGCCGCGAACCCGGAGGCGCCGATGACCAGGATGCGTCGGCGGCCGATGCGGTCGCCGACACTGCCCATCACGACGAGGAGGCCGGCGAGGACGAGCGGGTACGCGTCGACGATCCAGAGCTGCGTGGTGGCGTCCGGGTCCAGCGCGCGCGAGATCGACGGCAGGGCGAAGCTCAGGATGGTGTTGTCGACCGAGATCAGCAGGACCGGCAGCATGAGCACGGCGAGCGCCAGGAACCGTCGCGGGCGGCTGGTGGTGACCCGCGTGGCGATGGGACTGGTGAGGAGTGCGGACATGGTGGTGCTCCACGGACTTCGAGGGTGGTGCCCCGGGCGCGGAAGTCGTCACGCAGCCCGGCAAGACCCCTCTACTGTACCGTCTGGACGGGTATGTTGCAAATACAACCAAAGGCGGACTGGAGGTCCCCCGGACCTACGCCGACTCGCGGAGCAGCAACCGGTGGCGCACGCTGCGCTGCACCGCGGCACCGGAGCGCGGCAGCTCACCCGCCAGCATGCCGAGGGCGAGGTCGAGCGCCTCGCGCGCGACCGCGTCGAGGTCGACGGCGAGCGTCGTGAGCGTCGGTGACACGAGCCCGCCGAGCGGGAGCCCGTCCACACCGACCACGCGGACGTCACCGGGGACATCGACGCCCGCACGGCGGCACGCCTGCAGCACGCCGAGGGCCATCACGTCATTGAAGGCGATGATCGCGTCGAGCCGGCGCTTCCGACCGAGGATCCGCACGGTCTCCTCCGCCCCGCACTCGGCCGTGCCGTGCCGCGCGTGGACCACCTCCGGCAGGTAGCCGCGTCGACGCAGGGCGTCCAGCATGAGCACGCCGCGCACGCTCGTGTCGTCCGGCGAGGAGTTGTCGAGCACCACGGGATGCCGCACCCCGGTGGCGACGAGGTGGTCGGCGAGCACCTCGATCCCGTCCGCGGGGTCGATCCACACCGCGGCGGTCGGCGGGTCGGACGAGGGGTCCAGCTCGACCATCGGGACCGATCCGAGCAGGTCGTTCCAGCGCTCGCGACGGGAGCCGAAGTACCCGATGACCACGTCCGTCTGCGCGCCGAGCGCCGTCACCATGCGGTCGGGGTCGCTCGCCAGGTCGACGTCGGCGAGCATGACGTTCCACCCCTGCTCGGCGGCGAGCTGGAACACCGACGCGGCGAGCTGCGGCGTGTACGGGTTCCTGAGGTCGTTCACCACGAGGCCGAGCTGGTGGTCCCCACCCGTGACGAGCCCGCGGCCGAAGCGGGACGGCCGGTAGTGGAGCTGCTCGGCGACGGCGAGCACCCGCTCTTTGGTCGCCGCGCTGATCCCGGACATGCCGTTCATCGCCCGCGTGACCGTCTGCCGGGACACCCCGGCGGCTGCGGCGACGTCGATGATCGTCGCGCGGCCGCCGGGTGCTGGGACCGGTTCGGTGGCGTCGGTCAGTCGCGGAGGTCCAGCCATGCCACCTGTTCGGGAGTGAGGTCGACGGAGAGGCCGGTCATGGACGACCGGGCTTCCGCGATCGTACGCGGTCCGAAGAGCGGGAACGTCGGGAACGGCTGGTTCAGGACGTACGCGAGCGCGATCGCGGTCGCCGGGACCCCGAACTGCTCGCCGAGCTCGCGGGCGCGGCGCAGTCGCTCGAAGTTCTCGTCCGAGTAGTAGCAGCGCACGAGCTCGGCATCACTGGTGTCCTCGGGCGTCGCGCGTCCGGTGAAGAACCCACGGGCCTGGGACGACCACGGCAGCAGGGGCACCTGGCGCTCCGCCAGCCACTCCTTCGACGCGGCATCGGTCGCGTGGCGGCAGCCGGCCCACGGCACGTCGTACGCCTCGGCGAGCCCGAAGTGGTTGCTGAGCACCTCGAACTCGTGCTTGCCGTTCGCGCGGGCGTAGGCGTTCGCCTCGTCGAAGCGGGCGAGGCTCCAGTTCGAGCCGCCGTACACGCGGATGCGGCCGGCGCGACGGTGCTCGTCGAGGACGTCCACGAACTCCCCGACGGGGATGTCCTCGTTGTCGCGGTGCATCATGTAGATGTCGGCGTAGTCGGTGCCCTGGCGCTCGAGGCTCTCGAGCAGCTGTCGGCTGAGGGACTCGGGGTCGCAGTACGGCGTGTGCGCGCCCTTCGTGATGACGACCACGTCCTCGCGGATCCCCCGGTTCTGGATCCACTTGCCGAGTCGGCCCTCGAGCACGCCCCCGCCGTAGATGTACCCGGTGTCGAAGACGTTGCCGCCCTGCTCGACGAAGAGGTCGAAGATCGCGCTGGCGTGTGCCAGGTCCGGCTGGTTGTCGACGCCCATCACCAGGCGCGACAGGCGCTTGCCGACGCCGGGGATCTCGCCGTACTGCATCGGGTTGTCCGCCTGCACGGTCAGCGGGCTCCCGCTCACGGTGGGGATGTCGGCGGTCTCGGCCTCGAACGGGTAGCGCAGGCCGATCGCCGCGCGCCACTTGTCCAGGGTCCTGGCGGTGGCGAGCGACTCGTCGAGCGTGTACTCGGGAGCATCGACGCGTCCGGCGGCCAGGGCAGCGGTGGTCGCGTCGGCCTCGAGCGCGTACGGCTTCGCGCCGCCGAACGACAGGGTCCTGGGGTCCTCGTCGACGGTGCGGATCTCGATCGTCGGGTCCTCGCCGAGGGTCCACGGGTCGGTCAGCGTGATCTTCCCGCTCGTGCCGTGGATCGTCACCGCGTTGTCATCCTGCACGCGGACGCCGGTGCGGACGTCGGCGGTGATGCCGCCGCGGTAGGTGAGCTGCGCGGTGGTCCACTCGTCGACCCCGGTCGGGCCGAGCGTCCCCGTCGCGGTCAGCTCGGTCGGCTCGGCGACGGCCACACCGGTCGCGGCCTGCACGATCGCGGCGGCCATCGTCACCGGGTAGCCGCCGACGTCGAGGATGCCGCCACCGGCGGTGTCAACGTCGAACAGCCGGCCGCTGCGGGACCCCGCGCGGAACGCGAACGACGCGTCGATGTGCGTGACGTCACCGATCGCCTTCTGGCGAACCAGCTCGAGGAGTGCGGCGGTCTGCGGGTGGAAGCGGTACATGTACGCCTCCACCAGCGGCAGCCCGGCCTGACGGGCGGCGTCGGCGAGTGCCATCGCGGTGCCGTGGTTCGGCGCGAGGGGCTTCTCGCAGAGGACGGCCTTGCCCGCGGCGAGCGCCGCGAGGACGAGCCTGGCGTGCCCGGTGTGCACGGTGGAGACGTAGACGGCGTCCACGCGCGGGTCGGCGAGGACCTCGTCGTACGTCGCCGCGGTGACGTCCGCGAAGCCGTGCTCGACGGCCTCGTCCGCGAACGCCTGCGCGCGCTCGACAGCGGAGCTGCCGGCCGCGACGAGTGTGCCGCCCGCTGCGCTCGCCGACAGCTGGGAGAGGAACCGGCGGGCGATGCCACCAGGGCCGAGGACCGCCCAGCCGGGGGTGTCGTTCGTCGCTGCGGTCGGGGTGCCGGTGGTGGTCGCGGTCTGCGCTGACATGCGGATCCTGTTCGTCTCGTGAACCTTCACGGTCGCGTCGACGCTAACGCGCTCAGCCCGTCGCCGCAATGCAGATGATGCTTGACACGGCGTGTCGGGCAGAGCATGCTCTGAGCCAATTCGTGAGCGTTCACGGTCGATCGCTCACGGACTCCCCGATCTCAACGACGAGAGCAGGCATCCCCCGTGACAGCAGCACCATCGATCAGTCTCAGCCGGCGGGGATTCCTCGCCGGCGCCGGCGCGCTCGGCGCCGCAGCGCTCCTTGCCGGGTGCTCCACCGGCACCTCCATCTCGAAGGACCCCGACGAGCTCGTCCTCTGGTACTGGAACCGGTCGCTCGACCCGAAGTTCCTGAAGCAGGCGGCCGCTGGTATCGACGGGCACCGCCCGATGCGCCTCCGCCCCGACCTCATCGGCGGTGCGTCCTACGACACGAAGTTCCGGACGGCGCTGGCGGGCAACGCGTTCATCCCTGACGTCCTCATGGTGAACTCGAACTGCTGGTTGTACTTCCCCGACGAGGACCTCTTCACGGACTTCGACGACCACGGCGGCGAGGCGAAGAAGTCCGAGTACTACGACTGGAAGCGCGCACTCGGCACCACCCCGAGTGGACGGCAGTGCTTCTGGCCCGTCGACACCGGACCGACCGCGTTCTTCTACCGGCAGGACGTCCTCGCGAGGGCCGGGCTGCCGACCGACCCGGACGAGGTGTCGGCGTCGATCAGCACCTGGGACGACTTCCGGACGTTCGGGTCGACCCTCCGGAAGAAGGCCGATGCCGCGACGGTCATCACCGCGAACCAGCTCTTCAACCAGTACATCTCCGCCAGCCCCACGCGGTACTTCGACCGTGACGACCGGCCCGTCTTCGAGCAGGACGACAGCAGCATCCGGAAGGCGTGGGAGAACGCCGTCGCGTGCGCGAAGTCCGGCGTGACCGGGAACCTGCAGTCCGGCACCGACCAGAACGCCGGATGGGTGTCCGGCCGCGTGGCGGGGCAGATCGAGGGCGCGTGGTGGACCCAGGTGATCCACGACACCGCACCGGACTCCTCCGGGCAGTGGCGGATGGCCCGGCAGCCCGAACGTCCCGGCAACAGCGGCGGCTCGTTCCTCGCCGTCCCGAAGACGTCGAAGGACCCGGCGGCCGCGGTGGCATTCGCGCAGTGGATCACCTCCCCCGAGGTGCAGTCGCACACCTACAACGACATCCAGCTCTTCCCGTCCACGCCCGGTTCGTTCGACAACGGGTTGATGCGGAAACCGGGTGACTTCTTCGGCGACCAGGACCCGCTGTCGTTCTTCAGTGACACCGCGATGGACGTCCCGGTCACCTACATCTCGAACAACGAGCGCTTCATCGGCGCCTTCGCGACCGAGATCACCAACGTCGAGGCAGCGGGCAAGGACCCGGACCGGGCCTGGCAGGACGCCGTCGACCAGACGAACCGGGTCCTCGAGAAGCGCGGGGTCACGGCATGAGCACCAAGCAGGCACCGCCCACGACGAGCATCCCCGCCGTCGTCGGGACGCCAACCGCGTCGATCACGACCGCGGCCACCGGCAAGCGCTTCGGCCTCCGTCGGTTCTGGCCGCAGTACGTCGCGATCGCGCCCTTCTACGTCCTGTTCCTGGTGTTCGGGCTGTTCCCGATCGTGTTCTCGATCGTGCTGTCCTTCACCGACTGGGACGGCATCGGCAGCCCGACGTGGGTCGGCTTCGCGCAGTACCAGTACCTGATCGGCGACCCGCGGTTCTGGAACGCCGTCGGGAACACGTTCCTCATCTGGATCATGTCGACGCTCCCGATGCTCTTCCTCGCGCTCGTGCTCGCGTTCCTGCTGCACGGCAACATCCGGGCCAAGGGCTTTTACCGGGTGGCGTTCTTCATCCCGAACGTCACGAGCATGGTCGCGATGGCGATCGTGTTCGGATCCGTCTTCTCGGACGGGTTCGGACTCGTGAACGCCGCGATGCGTGCACTCGGCGCCGACCCGGTCGGATGGCTGTCGTCGTACTGGGGAATCAAGGTCACGATCTCCGTCATGGTGATCTGGCGCTGGACCGGGTACAACGCGATCATCTACCTCGCCGGGTTGCAGTCGATCCCCACCGAGCTGTACGACGCCGCCAAGGTCGACGGTGCGAACACGTGGCAGATCTTCTCGAGGATCACGGTCCCGATGCTCCGGCCGGTCATCCTCTTCACCTTGATCACGTCGACCATCGGCGGGCTCGGGCTCTTCACGGAGCCGCAGATCCTGTTCAACGGCGGCGCGGTCGGTGGTCCGGACGAGGCAGGCATGACGATCGTGCTCTACCAGTACGAGCAGGCGTTCAACCAGTTCGACTTCGGGTACGGCTCGGCGATCGCCTGGGTGCTGTTCATCTTCTCCGTGGTGTTCGCGATCATCAACTGGCGCCTGCTCAGTGAACGCGACGGCCTCAAGACACCCAGGCGGCTGCGCACGGCGCGCACCGTCACCGTCCGCACCGCGAAGAAGGGCGTCGACGCATGACCGCCACCGAGACCACGACCACGAACACCGCCGCTGCGCTCGGTCGTCCCGGTGCCGCCGAGTCCGACCACCGCCACGGGTTCCGCCGAGGCTGGATCGGGACGCTCGTCACGCACGTGTGCCTGGTCGTCGGGGTCCTGCTGTCGATCTTCCCGTTCTACTGGCTGCTCGTGATGTCGACGTCGACGAACGCGGAGATCTTCGGGTACCCGCCGTCGCTGTGGTTCGGCGACAACGCGTTCGCGAACATCGCGAGCGTGTTCGGCAGCGTCGACATGCTCCGGGCACTGCTCAACACGGTGATCGTGGCCGGCGGCACGGCGGTCCTCGTCATGCTGTTCGACTCGCTGGCGGCGTTCGCGTTCGCGAAGTACGAGTTCCCGTTCAAGCGCGCGCTGTTCACGGTGATGCTCGCCACCTTCCTGGTGCCCGGGAGCCTGTCCCTCGTCCCGAGCTTCGTGCTCATGGCGAAGCTCGGGTGGATCGGTGGACTGCAGGCGCTCATCATCCCGGGCGCCGCGAACGCGTTCGGCATCTTCCTGCTGCGGCAGTTCGCGACGACGTCGATCCCGAACGAGCTCATCGACTCGGCCCGCGTCGACGGTGCCGGGTTCTTCCGGACGTGGTGGTCGGTCGGTGTGCCGATGCTCCGCGGCGGGCTGGCGTTCCTCGGGATCTTCACGTTCATCACCGCCTGGAACGACTACGTCTGGCCGCTCATCGTGCTGATCGACCCGAAGGGGCAGACCCTGCAGGTCGCCCTCGCCGGCCTGAGCTCGGTGAACGCGACCGACCTCGGCGCCGTGATGGCCGGCGCGGTGATCAGCGTGTTCCCGCTGATCGGGGTGTTCATCATCGGGTCGCGGCACTTCATCGCGAACATCGCGGCCGGTGCGTTGAAGGGCTGAGACACGGACGGCGGCGCGGGTTCCGCGTCGCCGTCCTGGCACTCCTAGACTCACCCCTATGGCAAGTGCTCGCGATCGTGTCCTCGACAGCTTTGTCGCCATCGTGTGCGAGGAAGGCGAGCGCACTGCGACCCTCGACGCCGTCGCCGCCCGCGCCGGCGTCTCGAAGGGCGGACTGCTGTACCACTTCGGCTCGAAGGCCGCGCTGGTGGAGGGCCTCTGCGACCGGCTCGCCGACCTCTCCGCCGTCGACGTCGACCGCATGCGCGAGGCCGAGGACGGGCCCGCGCGCTACTTCGTCCGCAACTGCCAGTACGTCGGCAGCGAGCTCGACCTCGCCCTGCTCGCCGCGAGCCGACTGCAGCAGGCCGGCTACGAAGAGGCCGGCCGCACCCTCGACGAGACCGAGAACGCTTGGCTCGCGACGCTCGTGGACGCGCTCGGGGACGTCCCGACCGCGCAGGCGATCAAGCTCATGGGCGACGGGCTGTACCACGCTGCGTCCCTCGGTGCCGCGAGCGACGGTCGCCCCGACCGTGCCTCGGTCGAGATGGAGCCATTGCTCGTCGTCGTCGACCGTCTGGTGTCCACGAAGCCCGTGGCGTGAACCAGCAGACCCCGACCTGGGGATAGACTGGGGTCGATCCACCCGCCTGATTCCGGAGGTACCACTGTGGGCCGCGTCATCGCCGCTGTTTTCTCGATCCTGCTCCTGCTGGTGTCGATGTACCTGTTCGGCGTCGCGTTCCAGGTGAGCTCGGGTCAGGCATTCGTGTTCATGGGCGGCATCCTGCTCATGTGCATCTCCTTCTTCCTGCCGATCCACGTGTTCGGCAAGCGGTAGTCACACACCGCACGGCAACGGGCCCCGCACCACATCGGTGCGGGGCCCGTTTCGCGTCCGGTCCGGACTGGAGGATCGGTGCGGGTCAGGCGGAGACGGTCGCGGCGCGCAGGCTCCGCAGCACCACGGCAGTCGCGATCGCGGCGTGCGCCGCCTCGGCACCCTTGTCCTCCTTCGAGCCGGGCAGCCCGGCTCGGTCGATGCCCTGCTGCTCGTCGTCGAGGGTGAGCACGCCGAAGCCGACGGGCTTGCCGGTCTCGATCGCGACCCGGGTGAGGCCGCTCGTCGCCGCGTCGGACACGTACTCGAAGTGCGGCGTGCCCCCGCGGATGATCACGCCGAGGGCGACCGCCGCGTCGAACCCGTTCTCGAGTGCCGCCTTCGCGACGACGGGCAGCTCGAAGCTCCCGGGGACGGGCAGCACGGTGGCGTCGGCGCCGAGGCGCTCGACCTCGCGCTGGGCCCCGGCGAGGAGTCCCGCCGCGATCGTGTCGTGCCACTGCCCGGCGACGATCGCCACCCGGATGCCGCTGCCGTCGACCTGGTCGCGGTCCGCCGCGCCTGCTCCGCTCATCGTGTCGTTCCTTCCGTGGGCGCGGCGTCCGCCGCTGCCCGGTCTGCCGCGTCCAGCCACTCGGCGAGTGCGGCGATGGTGATGACGGGCACGCCCTCGCGCGCCCCCAGTTCGACGAGGCGCGGCAGCCGCATCATGCTGCCGTCCTCGTCGACGATCTCGCAGATCGCCGCCGCGGGCCGCAAGCCCGCCGCGGTGACCAGGTCGATCGCTGCCTCGGTGTGCCCGGCGCGCTCCCGCACCCCGCCGGGTCGCGCACGCAACGGCACGACGTGCCCTGGACGGTGCAGGTCGCCGCGGACCGATGCCGGGTCGGCGAGCACCCGGAGTGTCCGGGCACGGTCGTGGGCGCTGATCCCGGTCGTGACCCCGACGGCAGCGTCGACCGTCACGGTGTAGGCGGTCCCGCGGACGTCCTCGTTGTGGGCCACCATCGGCGGCAGGTCGAGCGTGTCCGCGATCGCGGCGCTGACCGGCGCGCAGATGAACCCGGACGAGTGCGCCACGGTCCAGGCGATCCACTCCGGCGACGCGAGCTCGGCGGACAGGATGACGTCGCCCTCGTTCTCGCGGGACTCGTCGTCCGCGACGATCACCGGCCGGCCGGCCGCGATGGCGGCGACGGCGTCCTCGATCGTCGACAACCCGGTCACGTGCCCTGGTGCTGCCACGTCGACGACGTGCGGGGCGTCGGCGACCATCACTGCGCCTCCAGTTCGAGGACCTGCGCGGCGGCGTCGAGCCGCAGCATGCGCCGGACGTGCCGGGCGAGGACGTCGGTCTCGACGTTGACCCGGTCGCCGGGGACCCGGTCACCGAGCGTCGTGGCGGTGAGGGTCTCGGGGATCAGGCTGACCTCGAACCAGGCATCAGCCGGGTCGGTCGTCTCCGGGGAGACGGCACTGACGGTGAGTGAGACGCCGTCGAGCGCGATCGAGCCCTTGTCGACGACGAGCGGGCTGAGCTCCGGCGTCAGGGCGAACCGGACGCGGCGCCATCCGTCGCCGTCCGCGGTCTCGAGCACCGTCGCGGTGCCGTCGACGTGACCCTGCACGATGTGGCCGCCGAGCCGGTCGCCGACGGAGGCCGCGCGCTCGAGGTTCACCGGGTCACCCACCCGCAGCGACCCGTGTGCGCTCATGTCGAGCGTCTGCTTCATGACGAAGGCGGTGAACGTCTCCGGGGTCTGCTCGACGACGGTCAGGCAGACGCCGCTCGTCGCGATGGAGTCGCCGTGCTTCGCGTCCGTGACCACGAGCGGGCCACGGATCGTGAGCGCGACGGAGTCGCCCTGGGGGTCGACGGCGGTGACGGTGCCGAGTTCCTCGATGATGCCGGTGAACACTGGTGTCCTCTCAACGGGACTCCGGGGGCGTTCGACGATCGTCGGCAACGACGGACCCGTGCGCCCACGCAGGTGGTCGCGTCGTGTCCGCCAGCGCGCCTCCCATCCGGACTCTCACCGTCGGTCCCGGAGTTTCACCGAGTCAACATCAGGCGGGTTCACACCCGTCGTCAGTTCGTGGACTGTCACCACCGGTTCGGAATTACACCGACCCCGGAGCGCTTGCGTACCCCGAACGATACCCCAGCCGTGTGGGCGTCGCATCGACACCGGTCACACGCCGTCACGTCGTCATGGGGTTCGTGGCTCGTCAGCCGCGGCCGCGCGCGAGTGCGACGGCCTGTCGGAGCGAGAGGTCGGGCAGGTACGCGCGGACCACGGCGACCCCGATGGCCGGCAGTGCCACCGGGTCCGGGTACGCGAGCGCGAGCGGGTGCAGGTCCGGGCCGAACTTCTGCTTGAACCGCAGGAGCGACCGGAAGCCGTAGACGGGTTCCAGGACACCGCCGACGAGTTCGAGGAGGTTCTGTCCACCCTCGGGGGCAGGGCCGCCGGCGCTGGCGAGCGGCGCGGCGGAGAGGCTGAGCCGTTCGGCGCCGTCCTCGCGCATCCGTTCAGCCGCGCTCGCGACCAGGAACTCCATCACGCCGTTCGGGGCGGCTGCGGTGCGGCGCATGACGTCGAGGGTCCATCCCACGACGCGCCCTTCGCGGAACGACGGCAGCCAGCTCGTCACGGCGAGGACCGTCCCCTCGGCGTCCTGCGCGACGAGCGTGCGGACGGCGGGGTCGCGCATCTCGTCGATCCCGCCGAGCGTGAAGCCCATCTCGGGGAGCTCGCGCTCCGCGACCCACTCTTCCGAGATCGCCTCGATCTGGCGGGTCGTGGTCGCGGGGAGCTCGTCCCAGCTCGCCCACGTGGCCGTCACGCCCTCGCGGGCGGCCTTGTTCACCGAGGTCCTGACGTCCTGCTTCCGCTTGCCGCTCGTCGTCCAGGTCCGCGGGTCGAAGTCGGCGTCCTCGGCGACGGGCAGCGTCGCCCAGCCGACGGCGGTCAGCGTCCCGGCGACCTCCGCGTCCACGCCGTAGAACACCGGCGTCCACCCGTTGTCGTCGCAGTACCGGGCGAAGTCGGTCAGCGCAGCCGGCCGGGCGTCCGGGTACCCGAACGGTCCGCCGACGGTGACCGCGACGCCGCCGTTGCGCCGGAACGCGACACCGGCCCGGCCGTCCGCCGCGAACCAGTACGCGTTGCCGCGCCAGGTCGTCATCCACCCGAACGTGTCGCCGCCGCCCGCGACGAGCAGCGCGCGGGCGCGCTCCCGGTCGCGGTGGACCTCGTCGGAGTCCGCGTCGGGTCGTGCGGCACCGGTCGGGCCGATCGCCGCGATGGCGACGACGAGCCAGAGCGCCGGTCCGGCGAGGCCGAGCGACAGGCGGAGCGCCGGGTCGAGGGCCGGCAGGTGGTCCCAGAACGTGGTCGGGGCGATCGGACCGAGCGCCGCCACGACCACGCGCAGGGGGTCGGGGACCCGGTTCGGCGACGCGTCGGTGACGACCAGCAGCACCGTGACGATCACCGCCGCGGCGACGAGCACGGCCGCGGCGAACCCGACGGTGCGGCGACGAGACGGCAGCACGGTGAACGACCGGCGGAGCACGACGAGCACGACCGCTGTCGCCAGCGGGACCGCGATGGAGGCGAGGATCGAGAGCGTCACGACGAACTGGTCCTCCGTGCCGTGCAGGCGCTCCACCCGACCGGGGACCGCGCCGTACGTGACGGCCGCAGCGAGCGCGGTCACCACGTCGACCGCCACCACGAGCCACACCGCGAAGCGGCTGCCGCGGAACAGCCCGAGGCCGCCGACGACCAGGACGAGGAGCGGCGGCACCGCGAGCAGCACCGTCCACGGATCAGCCGCGTGGTACGCCAGGAGCCGCCGGAGGCACTCCCCCGCGACGCCGTCCGTTCGGCACCCGGACACCGGTGTGACCGGGCCGGCCCCGACGACGGCGGCGATCGGCGCGAGGATCCCGACCCGGGCGCGCGAGACGAGCGCGATGACCGGCCCCACCGCGGACACGAGGACGACGGTCCCGAGCAGGACGCGCGTCTCCCGGTGCGAACTCCGCACCCACCCGGTGCGCTTCGGCGTGTTCCGGAGCAGCTCGCCGAGCATCCAGCCGGCTGCAGCTGCCAGCACCGCGTACAGGTCGGAGGCATGCCCGGCGTAGAGGAACAGGGCCGCGACGACCGCGAGGGCGTTGACGCGGATCCGTCGGCGCCACAGCGGACCGGCGAACGCGCTCGCGGTGACGATCGTGCCGACGACGGCGGTCCACGGGTCGAACGCGGTCGCGCGCCCGAGGAGGAGCGGACCGGCCCCACGGCCGTCGAGGTCGACGAAGGCGCTGAGTGCGCCGACCCCGGTTCCGACCACCGTCGTCACGACGAACGCGACGGCGGTCCGCCACGAGCCCATCAGCCGTTCCGAGGCGCCGACGAGGACGACCACGCCGGCGATGGTCAGGACCAGGGCGACGAACCCGGTCGACGCGGCGAACACGCGGAGCGGCCCGAGCGCAGCGGCGCCGGACGCTGCGTGGTGGACGCGCATCGCGACGCCGATGGCGGAGGTCAGCACGACGAGCAGCACGACGACACTCGTGACCGGGTACCGCCGGACACGGCCGACGACGGCGCGCCCCGCGCGGGTCAGCCGGGCGCGCACGGGCGCGACACGCTCCTCGTCGAGGACGCGCCCCCCGCCGGTCACAGCGCCCCTCGCATCGACGGCAGCCCGAGGTGGGCGACCACTGCCGGCAGCCCGTTGGCGAGGACGTACCGCACGGTGTTCCAGTCGTGCGCCGATCCGGGCGAGACGATGACCGACGTCTGCATGCCCGCCTGCACCGCGGCCTCGCGGAGCGCGGTGGTCGACGCACGGTACGGAGCGTCGTCCTGCCCGAACCCGAAGACGGTGAGGTGGTCGTGGTACGGAGCATCCCGACGCATGGTCGCGATCGGCGCTGCCGCCTCGTAGGCCGCCCGTGAACCCCCGAAGCCGACGCGGACCGTGTTCGCGAGCGACCCGTTCTTCACGGTGAGCTCGCTCGAGATGGCCAGCGCCGTGCCGAACACCCCGGGGTGTTCGGTGGAGAACTGCATCGCGCAGGTCGCGCCCTGGGAGAAACCGGTGATGCCCCACGCGTCGGGTGTCGACGCCACGTCCAGGTGGTCCGTGATCCAGCGGACCGTGTCGGTCATCACGTACGTCGCGCTCCGCCCCAGGCGGCGAGAGTCGACGCACATCGGGTTCCGGTTCGGCGCCCCGAGCTGGTCGGGCGACACGACGATCGGTGCCAGACCGTGGTGCGCCGCCGCGTAGCGGTCGAGGTACCCACCGAGGTTCCCGGTCTGGAACATGTCGGACGGCTGACCCGGCTGCCCGGACAGCGCGATCAGGACCGGCAGGGTCGGCGGGTCCGCCGTCTGGGCGGCTGGCGGGAGCCAGACGACCGCCTTCCGTGCCCGGAAGTGCGAGACCGTCGCGGGGATCCGCACCGACAGTGTCCGTCCGGACTTCGGCATGTTCGTGGGGGCGGTCCACCGTGCTGCGTCGACGACCGGGGTCCCGGCAGCCACCGCGTGCTGGTGGCCGAGCGATCCCGACGGGTAGGGGTTGGTGGTGATCGCCTGCTGGATCGTCCGGTAGGCGCCGAAGTCGACGTTCACGCCGAGCCCGGACGCCAGGAGGACGGCGGCAGCTGCGGCGACCGCGACGCTGCGACGCCCCCAGCCGCCCTGCACCAGGACGACGAGGCACATCGCGACGGCAGCGCACGCGAACGCGATCCACATCCGGGTGACCGGCGTGAACGCGACGCCGAACTCGTCCTGCACGTCGCCGAACCACCACACGAGGGCGAGCCCGACCGCAGCACCCACCACGAGCGCCGCGGCACGGACGAGCAGCCGACGTCCTCGACTGCCCGCGCGCGAGCTGCGACGGAACGGACCGAGCAGCGCCCAGATCGTCAGCAGCGCTGCCACGACGTCGACCGGGATGAGGACGTCGGGCCGGACGATCGGCACGCGGAGCAGTTCGTTGAACACGCGTTCATCGTCCCGCTCGGTGACTCACCCGATGCTGCCGAACCGCTTCCGCTCCTCACAGCATCGGCATCATGCGCTTGCAGGAAGCACCCGGCTCGTTCCCAGGACACCTCCTTGCCGTGGGCGTGGTGCTGCGGGGTACCGGCGTACCGGTACCCCGCTGCGCGGATGGTGATCAGTGGCGGCGTCGGAGGACGAGTGTCCCGGCGCCCCCGAGGAGCAGCATCAGCGCGATCCCCGCTGGTACGAGCTGCGAGGACGCTCCCGTGTACGCGAGCCCGGACTGGGTCGCCCAGGAGGTCGCTGCGCGGGCTGCCGTGGTGGCGACCGTCGCGACACCGGCGGTGGAGACCGCGGCGCCCGAACCGGTCGGCGACACGGTGGTCACGGCATCGGCCGTGGTGCCAGAACCGTCATCGCCGATCGGGGTCGTGACGCCGCCGGGCGTCGAGCCGCCGTCACCGGGGTCCGTGCCGTCACCGGGCGTCGTGCCGCCGCCGGGCGTGGTGCCGTCACCCGGGTCCGTGCCGTCACCCGGGTCCGTGCCGTCACCGGGGTCGGTGCCGTCACCGGGTGTCGTGCCGCCGTCACCGGGGACCGTCGTGGTCCCGGTGCTGGTGCCGTCGCCGACGAGACCGATGCCGTTCCCGCCGATGGTGACCGGCAGCGAGACCACCGGTGCGATCTGCGTCCCGGACAGGACGCCGTCCGAACCCGACGTGGATCCGGCTGTGCCACCGGTCGTGCCGGTCGCGGTGCCGCCAGCCGGCACGGTCGTCGTGGCTCCGGTGCTGGTGCCGTCGCCGACGAGACCGATGCCGTTCCCGCCGATGGTGATCGGGAGCGAGACCACCGGGGTGACCTGCGTACCCGAGGCGGTGCCGTCCGTGCCGTCGGTGACCGGACCGGCCGTGGCGCTGCCCTCAGCCGTGCCCGTTCCGCCGGTCGACGCGGTGCCGGTCGTGGTGCCGGCCGTGCTGGTGCCGTCACCGAGGAGACCGATGCCGTTGCCCGCGATGGTCACCGGCAGGAAAACGGCCGGTGTCACCTGCGTCCCCGAGGCGATGCCGTCGGACCCGGAGGTCGTCGGGGCGCCCGTCGTGCCGGTCGAGCCGGTCGAGCCGGAAGCCGGAGTACCGGCAGCCGGAGTTCCCGAGGCCGGGGTGGTCGCCGATCCGGTGGAGGTTCCGTCTCCCACGACGGCGATCCCGTTGCCGGAGACCGTCACCGGGATCGAGATCAACGGTGCCACCTGGGTCCCGGAGACGGTCCCGTCGGCGCCCGAGGTCGAGCCCCCGGTCGATCCGCCGGAGGTCGCGCCGGCCGGGGCCGCCGTGCCCGTCGTCGAGCCGGTGGAGGTCCCGTCACCGAGCAGACCGATGCCGTTCCCGGACGCCGTGATCGGCAGCTCCACCGCGGGGGCGACCTGCGTCCCCGAGCCGATGCCGTCCGAGCCCGACGTGGTCGCCGCAACCGGAGCGGGGGCCGGAGTCGCGGGTGTCGCCGTCGCCGAGGTCGACGCGGCGTCGCCACCGACCGCGATCGCGTTGCCGGTCACGTCGACCGGCGCGGTCACGTCACCCGCGACCTGCGTCCCCGACGCGATCCCGTCCGACCCGGAGGTCGACGGTGCCGCGGGAGTCGCCGGCGCGGGTGCCGCTGCAGCGGGGGCAGGGGCGGTCGGCACGGCGGTCGACGCTGCGTCGCCGCCGACCGAGATCGCGTTGCCCGTCACGTCGACGGGCGCGCTGACGTCCGGTACGACCTGCGTCCCCGAGCCGACGCCGTCCGACCCGGAGGTCGACGGCGCCGCGGGAGCCGGGTCCGGCACCGCCGCCGACGCAGGGTCGACGGCCGGTGCGGCGGGAGCAGCCGGAGCGGCCGGAGCCGGGACGGCCGAGGACACCGCGTCGCCGAGCACCCCGAGTGCGTTGCCGACGGCGGAGACGGGTGCGTCGATCGACGGCGCCACCTGTGTTCCTGAGACGGTGCCGTCCGTGCCGGAGGTCGTCGCCGCGTTCGCCGCGGTGGCCCCTCCGACCGTCAGCCCGCCGACGAAGAGGGCGAACCACAGCCCTCTCGAGACGTACTTGTTCATGGTCATCACTCCTGATCGAGATGTGTTCCCGACCGCGGTCGCGGTCGGTGGCGCGTCCTGCCTGACGGGCAGGTGCGCCGATCTCAATCAGGGGCGACGTCGTGGTCGCCGGTGAGCGACGCGGGAACGGCGTCGTCGGCGATGGTGCCGCGTGTCCCCGCGGCGAGGGGGTCCTGGTCGGCGTCGGCGCCGACCGTGCCGACGACACCGCCGCCGGCCGAGCCGACGGTCGTGGTGCTGCCGGCGAGTCCTGATCCGGAACCGCCGAGCGGCGAGTCCTGGTGGCCGTGTCCGTCGGGGACGAACAGCGCGCCACCGCCGATCGACGCGGACGCGGGAGCGTCCTGCGCGCCGGCAGACGCGGAGGTGGCGGCGGGCGCGAGCACGGTGACCTCGTCCACCGCCGGGGTGGCCTGCGCGGCGACGACCTCGGGTGCCGCAGCGGCCCGAGCAGGTGCCTCCTCCGACGTTTCGGCCACCGACGTCGAGGAGCCGCCCACGGCGGGGACACCGTCACCTGCCGGAGGCGAGGGGATCTGGGGTTGGGGCACCGAGCCTCCAGGCAGGGTGCCCCCACCGGTCCCGGGCGTGCCCGGAAGCACGTCCGGGACCGTTCCCACGGCGGTCCCGACGCCGCCGAGGGTGTCATCGACCAGCCCGCTGACCGGTGCGGTCACCGTGCCGAGCGTGTCGTCGCCGAGCACCGTGCCGAGGATCGGGACGGCGCCGACGACGTGGTCGAGGGTGCTGACCACCGTCGTGACCGGGCGTGCGTCGGTGAGCGTCTGCACGGTCCCGGTGACGGGACGGAGCACGGTGGCGACGGTGCCGGTGATCGGACGGGAGGCGCTGGTCGCCTCCGCAGGGTCGGCCGGCGTGGTCGACGTGGCCGGTGCCGTCGTGGTGGCCGGCTCGGCCTGCTGCGGTGCGGTCGGCTGGACCGGAGTCGCCGGTCCGGGAGCCGTCGGTGTGGCGGCTGGCTGCGGCACGGACGGCTGCGCGGGGGTGCTCGACGGCGGCGCTGCCGGAGCGGGTGCTGCGGCCGGTGCTGGCGCAGCGGCCGGTGCTGGCGCGGGTGCCGGTGCCGCGGGGGCTGGCGCGGCCGGGACCGGGGCTGCGGGGGCCGGCGCGGCCGGGGCTGCGGGGGCGAAGGCCTGGTGCACGGGGTCCACGACGTCACCGAGGACCTGCCCGACGCCACCGGCGACGCCGTGCACGGTGTCGCCGAGGCCCTGCACGAGGCCGCCGACGAGACCCGACTGCGACTGCGTCTGGGCGGGCGGCGCCGTGGTGGCGGACGCGGAGTGCGCGCCGAACGTCAGCGAGAGCAGCACGGCGGCGGCGCTCACGCCGGTGCCCACGAGGGCGTACCGGATCGCAGCGTGCCAGGGTGCACGCAACGGCTTGTCCATGCGCTCACCTCCTGGTCTGGCTGCGCACGTAGAGTGGTTGACCGGCACGGTACGCCTGATCGGGCGATCGCGCACCCCCCTTCCCAAGGAACCGTCAGGAACAGCTCGGCATGACCTCGATCTTCAGCGCCCCCACCCGTAACCTCGACATCGTCACGCTGCACGAGATCCTCCGGCTGCGCCAGGACGTCTTCGTCGTCGAGCAGGCAGCTGCCTACCCGGACATCGACGGCCGCGACCTCGAGCCGGGCACGATCCAGTTCTGGGCGGGCGAGGGCTCGGTCGACGCCACGCTGCGCCTGCTGCGCGAGCCCGACGGAACCGAGCGCATCGGTCGTGTGGCGACCGCGGCGGCCGCTCGGGGCAAGGGCCTCGGCGCGGAGCTCATGGAGGCGGCGATCGCCGAGACACGCTCCCCCGTCGTGTCGATCGACGCGCAGGAGCACCTCGAACAGTGGTACGGCCGGTTCGGGTTCGTCCGCTCCGGGGACCGGTTCCACGAGGACGGCATCCCGCACATCCCGATGACCCGCACGCGGTAGCGCGCCCGTCGTTCGCGCTCCCCGGCTCAGGCGTGCCAGCGACGGAGCTCGTCGTACGAACGCCCCTGGCGCTCCCGGTCCGCGACCAGACGCTCGAACACGATGTTCGTCTGCGTCGTCGCGACGGACGGGTCCCCGCTCAGCTCGTCCGCGACGAAGTCCCGCAGCTGTTCGGTCGACGTGCACGCGATGTGCACGAGGAAGTCCTTGTCCCCGGCGAGGAACGACACGTCGAGCACGACGGGCACCCGGAGCAGGCGCTTCGCAAAATCCCGGAGCTCGTGCCGTGCAGCCGCGTGCACCCGGACCGAGACCATCGCCTCGATCGAGAACCCGAGCCGCGCCACGTCGACGTCCGCCCGGTAGCCGCGGATGACCCCGGCGTCCTCGAGGGCGCGGACCCGCGCGAGACACGTCGACGGCGCGATGCCCACCGCGGCGGCGAGCCGGTTGTTCGGGATCCGCGCATCGGCGGCGAGGGTCCAGAGGATGCGCTCGTCGACCTCGTCGAGGCGCGGGGCCGGGTCGGGTCGGCGGACTGGGCGATCGGACACGGGACCACCGTAACGCGGGCTCGCAGCGATCGAGGGAAGGGGGCGCGGGGGCCGCGGCGCGCGGCGCGCGGCGCGCTACATCGCCAGGGTCATGCCGATCACGGCGACCGTCATCGCGAACACCTCGCCGCTGCGCACCGCCCGACGGTCGTCGCGCGCCCACTCGTACCGCAGGAGCCAGCCGCTGAACGCGCAGTACCCGATCACGCCGCCGCCGAGGACCGCCGACAGCGCGATCCCGTGTCCGGCGTGCGCGTCCGCGATCCCGGTCGCGTGACCCATCAGGAGCATCCCCGCCATCACGACCGACGACAGTGCCCGGTGCACGTCCATCGGCTCCGCCCGGCGCCCGTCCGCCCGGCGACGACGCATCACGGGCAGCGGCGCGAGGAGCAGCAGCAGCGTCGCCGCGAGCAGCGTCCACACCGCACCGGCGCGCACGACGGGCATCACCATCGCGACGAGCATGACCGCGGCGGGCACGATCACGCCGGGGCGCGGACGGTACCGGTCCCCGACGATGCAGCACACCGAGGCGAACTGCGGCACGACGAGCATGGCGTCGGCGACGGTCTCGTGCACTGGTGGTCCCTGCTGGAGGTCAGTCCTGCTTCGCGGCTGCGCGCGCGGCGCGGTCCTGCTTCACCCGGGCGTTCTCGGCGTGCACGGCGGCCTGCGTCGCACGCTCCTGCACGAGCCACTCGGGCTTCTCGACGAGGAGGTCCTTGATCTGCGCGGTCGTCAGCGGCTCGTCGATGCCGGAGCGGCCGAGACCGGAGATCGACACGCCGAGCTTCTGCGCGACGACGGGACGCGGGTGCGGGCCGTCGCGACGAAGTTCCTCGAGCCACGTCGGCGGCTCGGTCCGGAGTTCCTCGAAGGCGGTCCGCGTGACGGGCGCGTCGCGGAAGGACTCCGGAGCGGCCGACAGCAGGATGCCGAGCTTCTTCGCAGCCGTCTCGGGCTTCATCGTCTGTTCCTGCGCCATGGTGTCAAGGGTACGGCCCCTATGCTCGGTTGCATGACCGCGGCACTCACCATCGCCTTCGTGCCAGGGGTGTCCCCGGCCAAGTGGGCACGCGTGTGGCGTGATCGCTTCCCGTCCGTGGAGCTCCGGCTCCGTCCGATCGGCTCGTCCGACGTCGACGCGGCACTGGCCGACGACGCCGACATGGTCTTCGCCAGGATGCCCGTCTCGGACGTCCACAACGCGATCCCGCTCTGGACCGAGACCGCGGTCGTCGCGACACCGAAAGACTCCACGCTCGCGCACTCGTCCGAGATCACCCATGCCGACCTCGACGCCGTGCACGTCATCGACGCCGGTCCGGTACCGGCCGACGTCGACGGCGCGCTCGACCTCGTCGAGGCGAACGTCGGCGTCGTCGTCCTCCCGCAGTCCCTCTTCCGCAAGGCAAGCCGCAAGGACCTCGTCGCGCGCGCGCTCGTCGACTCCCCCGGCACGCGGATCGCGCTCGTGTGGCGCGACGAGGACGCCTCGGAGCTCACCGAGGAGTTCATCGGCGTGGTCCGCGGGCGGACCGCCAACAGTTCCCGGAGCCAGCCGGACCAGCCGGGAGGCCCGGATCGCGCCGGCGACGCCGACGCACGTCCGTCCCGTGGCGGCTCCAGGGCCACCGCGGGTGGCAAGGACGCCGCCGGCGGCAAGGCCAAGGCGAAGTCGCCAGGCGGCGCCAAGTCCGGCAGCGGCAAGGGCTCGAACAGCGGCAAGGCCCCGAAGCCCGGTCGCGGACGGATGCGGGGCAAACCCAGCCGTGGCTCGAAGGGCAACCGATGACGGACACGCGCCTGCAGACGATGCCGGCCACGAGCCTCCCGGCCTGGCTGGACGCGACGATGGCGGAGTACGTCGAATCGCGCATGCAGGCCGGCGAGACCCGCGAGCAGGCCGAGGCCAACAAGCAGCAGTCGCTCGACCAGTGGTTCCCCGGTGGCGAGCCGCTCGCCGGGCACCACGTGTGGGACGTGCTCGACGGCGACGACACCGTCGTCGGGTACCTGTGGATCGGGCCGTTCGAGCCGGGCAGTGCCGACTGGTGGGTGTTCAACGTGGAGATCGACGAGGCACACCGACGGAAGGGCCATGCCCGCCGGGCGCTCGAACTCGGGCACGTCGTCGCGAAGGACGAGGGTGCGACGAGCATCGGGCTGAACGTGTTCGGCTACAACGCGGGCGCCAAGGAGCTGTACGAGCGGCTCGGGTACGGCGTCACCGCGATGCAGATGAAGCTGCCGCTCACCTGATCACGGCCGCTGCCGCTCACCTGATCACGGCCGCTGCCGCCCGTGCGACGCGTTCGCCGCGGGACTCCTCGGCGGCTGCGCGCGCCTCGGCGACGACGCGCGCGTCCGCCCGATCCGCCGACCCGGCGTCGAAGGGCGGCTGCGGGTCGTACTCGATCTGCAACTGGATGCGCTCGGCGACCGGCTGACCGGCGAGCTCGGAAGCGAACCACAGCGCCATGTCGATGCCGGCGCTCACCCCGGCAGCGGTGACGACCGACCCGTCGTCGACCACCCGTTCGTCCACCGGCGTCGCACCGAACGCGGCGAGCATCGGCTTCGAGGCCCAGTGCGTCGTCGCCCGCTTGCCGGCGAGCAGCCCGGCGGCACCGAGGACGAACGCGCCGGTGCACACCGAGGTGACCCACGTGGCGCGTTCGGCCTCCCGCCGGACGAACCCGACGATCTCGGGGTCGAGCATCGCGTCGAACGCACCGTCGCCACCGGGGACCACGAGGACGTCCGCCGGAGCGGCGTCGGCGATCGTCACGGTGGGGACGAGGGACAGCCCGCAGTCACTCGGCACCGGGTCGAGCGTGGCGGCGACGTACTCGATCCGGGCGCCGGGCACGCGACTGAGGACCTGCGCCGGTCCGGTGAGGTCGAGCTGCGTGAGGTCCGGGAACAGCAGGAACGCGATCCGGATCTCCGACGGGTCGTGCTCCGGGGTGGTCACGTCGTCCTCGACGGGATCGGAGGCGGGGACCTCGACGTCGACCGGCACGTCGACGTGCACCGCATCGACGGGGGTGATCGGCGTGACCCGGGGGTTCGGGTGCTCGTGCGTCATGCCCGCGACCCTAGCCCCGCGGGGTCGCGTCCGCCTTCGACCGCTCAGGCCCAGACGCCCGAGGTGCCCCGTCGGTGGCTGCCGACCAGGTGCGTGTCGACGATGCCGAGCGCCTCCATCAGCGCGTACATCGTCGTCGGACCGACGAAGGCGAACCCGCGCTTCCGCAGCGCCTTCGACAGAGCGAGCGACTCGTCGCTCTTCGTGGGGACGTCGGCGGACGTGATCGGCTCCGGCGTCCGGTCGGGGCGGAAGGACCACACGAAGTCCGCCAGTCCGCCGTCCTCCCGCAGCGCCACCGTGGCGTTCGCATTGGTGATCGTGGCGAGGATCTTCGCCCGGTTCCGGACGATGCCGGCGTCCGCCATCAGTCGGGCGACGTCCGCTTCACCGAAGCCCGCGACCACGTCGGCGTCGAAGTCCGCGAAGGCGGCGCGGAACGCCGGTCGCTTCGCGAGGATCGTGCGCCACGAGAGGCCGGACTGGAACGCCTCGAGCGAGAGCCGCTCGAACACGCCGCGCTCGTCCCGCACGGGCATGCCCCACTCGGTGTCGTAGTAGTCCCGCAGCATCGGGTCCGTCGAGGCCCACACCGGGCGGGCGAGTCCGTCGTCCCCGGTCACCAGATCAGTCACGCCCCCATCCTGCCGGTCCGCACCGACGTCACCGTCGCCCCCACTCGTCGTGCGGGAGCTGACCTGCGGAACCCGACCCGAGCCTCCCGTCCGCGCATCCGCCCGTCGCCCGGTCGTCGACCGGTCACGACACCCCGCTCAGTGCTGCCGAGCGGCCTCGAACGGTCGCTTGAGCGCGCTGGATCCGACAGACGGTGACCCCTCGGCGGACCCCCGCCGGGGTGTTGTGACCACTCGACCACCTGGCCGGGCGGGAGACGCGGCCGGGCGACGAGGAGCGGGCGCCACGGGCGAGCGCCGCCGGCCGGCGGCACGCGTGGCCCCGCGCGTCAGGCGCGGAAGCGACGGAGGAGCTGGGCGTTCAGGCTGACGATCACGGTCGACAGGCTCATCAGCACCGCGCCGACCGCCGGGGACAGCACGAACCCGACCCCCGCGAGCACCCCGGCCGCGAGCGGCACCGAGAGCACGTTGTACCCGGTGGCCCACACGAGGTTCTGCACCATCTTCCGGTAGGTCGCACGCGACAGGTCGATCACGGTGAGCACCCGACGCGGGTCGTTCGACGCGAGCACGACGCCGGCACTCTGCACCGCGACGTCGGTCCCCGCGCCGATCGCGATCCCGACGTCGGCACGGGCCAGCGCCGGGGCGTCGTTCACACCGTCACCGACCATCGCGACGACGGCCCCGGACTCCTGCAGCCGTGCGACCTCGCCGTCCTTGTCCTCTGGCAGCACCTCGGCGCGGACCTCGTCGATGCCGAGCTCCCGCGCGACCGCATCGGCTACCTGCTGGGCATCGCCGGTGACCATCGCCACCCGGATCCCGCGGTCGTGCAGGGCACGGACGGCCTCGGCGGACTCGTGACGGACGGCGTCGCGTACGGCGAAGGCGGCCTGCACCGTCCCGTCGACCACCGCGACGATGACCGCCGCTCCGTCGGCACGCCACCCGTCGACGGCGGACTCGAACGCGGACGGCATGCTCGCACCGCGCTCACGGAGCATCGCCGGTCCGCCGACCTCGACACGTCGACCCTCGACGACCGCGCTGACCCCGCGGCCGGGGACGGACCCGGTGTCGGTCACCTGGTCGGGCACGGGCACGCCACGGTCTTCGGCGGCGCTGACGATCGCGCGCGCCACCGGGTGTTCACTGTCCCGCTCGGCCGCTGCGGCGAGTCCCAGGACGGCGTCGTCCCCGACGGTGTCGACGACCTCCGGAGCCCCGGTCGTCAACGTGCCGGTCTTGTCGAAGACGACGGTGTCGACGTTCCGCATCGCCTCGAGCGCGAGCCGGTCCTTCACGAGGATCCCGGCCTTCGCGGCGCGCTCGGTGGAGATCGCGACGACGAGCGGGATCGCGAGACCGAGGGCGTGCGGGCAGGCGATGATCAGCACGGTGACGGTGCGGGTGATCGCCTCCGTGGGGCTGCCGAGGACCAGCCACACCACGAAGGTGATGATCGCCGCCCCGGTGGCGAAGTAGAAGAGGAGCGCCGCAGCACGGTCGGCCAGGACCTGCGTCCGCGAGGACGACGACTGCGCCTCGGCGACCATCCGCTGGATGCCGGACAGGGCGGTGTCGTCGCCGGTGGCGGTGATCCGGACGCGGATCGAGCTGTCCGTCGCCACGGTGCCCGCGACGACGCGGTCGCCGGCGGCCCGTTCGACGGCCGCGGACTCCCCCGTGATCATCGACTCGTCGACCTGCGCGCGTCCGTCGACGACCTCGCCGTCCGCCGGGACGCGGCCGCCTGGCCGGACCACGACCGTCTGGCCGACCTGGAGGCTCGACACCGGCACCTGGGACACGTCGCCCTGGTCGTCGATCACGTCTGCCTCGTCGGGCAGCAGTGCCGCGAGCGCGTCCAGCGCGCTCGACGCGACGCCCATGGCGCGCATCTCGATCCAGTGCCCGAGCAGCATGATCACGATGAGGAGCGCGAGCTCCCACCAGAAGTCGAGGTCGAGCCCGAACATGCCGAGGCTGGTGATCCACGACGCGACGAAGGCCACGACGATGGCCATGCCGATCAGGAGCATCATGCCCGGCCGCTTCGTCCTGGCCTCCGACCACCCGCCGGTCAGGAACGGCCAGCCGCCGTACACGAACAGCACCGTGCCGAGCACCGGTGAGACCCAGCTCGCCCAGGCCGCGTCGGGAAGCGGATAGTGCAAGATGTCGGCGAACATCGTGCTGAACGCCACGACCGGGACCGCGAGGACGAGGCTCCACCAGAAGCGGTCGCGGAACATCGCGGCGTGGTCGCCGTGCCCGCCGTGCCCGTGGTGCATGTGGTCGTGCCCGCCGTGCCCAGCGGTTCCGCCGTGGTCCGCGTGGTGGTCGTGGCCGGCGTGCTCGTCGTGCTCGTGGTGGGCGTGGTCGTCGTGCACGTGTCCCTGGTGGTCAGCGTGCTCGTCGACGGTGGTTCCGTGGCGGTGCTCGTCCATGCCGTCCACAATACCCCCTAGGGGTACCCGGTGGCGGTGACGCCGGAGAGAGCGCACCATTGCCGCATGAGACGACCCGAACTCGTCCGGCGCGCCCTGGCTGCCGGATGCACGATCATCGCCGTCCTCGCGGGCTCCCTGATCCCCGCGGCGACCGCCGGCGCAGCGACGACCCCGGCGACCCCGGTCACCGCACTGCGCGTCACGAAGAACGTCATGGTCGACCCCGCCGGCAAGGCGGTCAAGCTCCGCGGCGTGAACCGATCAGGCACCGAGTACAACTGCCAGCAGGGCGGCGGGATCTTCTCCGGCCCGACCGACCAGGCGTCGATCGACCTGCTCCGCTCGTGGAACGTCAACACCGTGCGGATCCCGCTCAACGAGCACTGCTGGCTCGGCATCGACTGGGCACCGCAGTCGACCGGCGAGCCCTACCGCGCGGCGGTGCAGGACTACGTGGACCGGCTGGCCGCGAACGGGATCCGTTCGATCCTCGACCTGCACTTCACCGGCCCGGTCGCGATCTGGGGCGAGCAGGAGAAGGAGATGGCGAACACGACGTTCTCGTTGCCGTTCTGGACCTCGGTCGCGAGCCGGTTCGCCTCGAGCCCCGCCGTCCTCTACGAGCCGTTCAACGAACCCCACGACATCTCCGAGGCGTGCTGGCTGAACGGGTGCACGATGCCGGAGGGGTGGCAGGCGGCCGGGTACCAGCAGCTGGTGAACACGATCCGGGCCACCGGCGCGAAGCAACCGATCATCATCAACGGTCTCGACTGGGGCCACGACATGTCGCCGATGCTGCGCTCGCTGCCGAAGGACCCGGCGAAGGCCCTCGTCGCCGGGCAGCACCTCTACAACTTCAAGGGCTGCGTGACGGCGGCGTGCTGGTCGGCGGACTTCGCCCCGGTCGCCGCGCGGATGCCGATGGTCGCCGAGGAGATCGGCGTGAACGACTGCTCGACGACCATGCCGCTGGCGTTCATGCGCTGGATGGACGCGAACGGCGGTGACGGGTACGTGTTCTGGAACTTCGGCACCACCGGCTGCCCCGACGGCGGACAGTACGGCGGTTCGGCGCTCATCAGCGACTGGAACGGCACCGCGACCCCGTACGGTGACGCGATCCGGCGGTACTTCCTCAGCCGCCCGGTGTGATCAGTCGGCCGGGCGGATCGGCTCGGCGGCCGCGACGGTCGCCGCCGGGGTGGGCGCGAGTGCACCCCGGCGACGGATCGCACCGGTCACGACGAGCACGATGACGACGAGCGCGAGGACGATCCACCCGCCGTACCCGAGCGGACTGCGCGCCACGTCGGACACGTCGACACCCGAGGCGACGAGCACCGCCCCCACACCGGCGGCACCGTTCACCCCCGCGTGTGCGAAGACGGCAGGCCAGACCGATCCCGTGCGGAGCCGGAGCCACCCGAGGACCATGCCGAGCAGCACGCAGGCGACGACCATGAACACGACGCCGAGCCAGTCCGTGCGACCGAAGTTGTAGCCGAGCAGGATGATCGGCGCGTGCCAGACACCCCAGACGACACCGGACCCGACCAGCGCGAACCAGGTGCCGTACCGCTCGAGCGCCGGGACGAGGAAGCCCCGCCACCCGATCTCCTCGCCCACCGTGGCGAACGCGTTGAACACCGAGACGAAGGGCACCTGCGCCAGCTGCAGGGCGACGAGCAGCCCGATCGGCATCGGCAGCTCGCGGAGCCCCGCAGCGGCGAGGACGTCCCGGTAGCCGGAGAAGCCGGCGAGGTCGATCGGGAACCAGCCGGCGAGCACCGCCACGACGAGCGCCGCGACCGGGAAGAGCACGCCGCCGAGGTACGCGAACACGGTCACCCAGATCGTGCGGCGCACCGGGCGGAGCGGCCACACCCCGAGGAACCGCAGCACCGGCCGCGGCCGCCGTCGCCCGAGCAGCGCGAGGACGACGACCGCCGACAGCAGCGGCGTGAACATCATGCCGACGATGAACAGCGTGGCGAACGGCGTCCCGAGCCCGCGTCCGGACAGCCAGAGCGGGAGTGTCACCGCCCACGCTCCCCCGAGTGCGAGCACGACGAAGAGCGCGGTCGCCCACCCCGGGACGCTGCGGTCGACGGCGGGCTCCCCCTGGTGGATCATGCCGGAATGCTACCGGCCACGACCGTCACGCCGCGGGCGGGCCGTCCTGGGCGGCCTGCGGATCCATCCACACGTACTCCCAGCGGTGGCCGTCCGGGTCGGTGAAGCTCCGCTGGTACACGAACCCGAGGTCCATCTCCGGCCGGTCCTCGGTGCCACCCGCTGCGACGGCCGCGTCGACGATGCGGTGCACGTCGTCCTTCGAGTCAGCGCTGAGGGAGTTGATCACCTCGATCGTCGAGGGGTCGGCGATCGTCTTGTCGGTGAACTCGGCGAACTTCGCCGTGGTCAGGACCATGACGGAGATCGTGTCGCTGACGACGACGCACGCGGCGGTCTCGTCGCTGAACATCGGGTTGATGGAGTACCCGAGCGCCTCGTAGAAGGCCTTGGAGCGGTCGAGGTCGGCGACGGGCAGGTTGATGAAGACCATGGTCGGCATGGGCCCAACCTGGCCCGACCACGCGCGCGCCGCAACCGTTTCGTGTCGCAACCATCGCCGCCGGACCCGACCCGAGCCTCCCGGCCGCTCCGAAGCGACAACGTCGCTGTCGTCCGACGACCGCTCTGTCGCCCCTTGCGGACGCACGCTGTTGCGCCCGTGCAGAAACGACGAAGTCGCTGTCGTACGACAGCGACTTCGTCGTTCCGAGTCGAGCCGGATCAGCGGCCGACCGATCGCTCAGCGGCCGACAGATCGATCAGGCGAGCTCGCGGCCCTCGCCTGCTGCCTTCTGGTGCGCCTCCGCCTCGGCCTGGCCGATGATGTCCTCCGCCGGGACGGGCGCGAGCCGGTCCCAGAGGAAGAAGAGGAGCCCGCCGGCGAGCATCGAGAGCCCGACCCAGAGGTTGATGTGGATGCCGCCGGTCTTCTCCGGGTCGGTGTCCCAGTGCACGATCCCGACGATCGTCGTGATGATGCCGTAGAGGACGAAGAGGCCGCCGAGGATGCGGCGCAGGTCGAGGCGGCGGGTGGAGCGGACGAGCGCGGCCTTCTGCTCGTCCGTCATCGAGGTGGTGGTGTCACTCATGAGCGGTGATCTCCTTCGGATCAGAGGAACGGCAGGTAGAGGACGACGCAGAGCACGAGGGCGATCGTGCCGAGGAGCGCCGGCGAGCGGTACCAGGCGGTGTCGGTCGCGACGGCGTCACCGTGCATGTCGATCTTGCCGACGCCGTAGACCAGGCCGCCGAGGTCCTTCTCGGCCTTGGGCTTGGTGAACATCGACACGACGAACCCGACGACGAGCACCGTGACGAACGAGATGATCGCGCCGTACAGCGTCTCGGCGGTCCCGGTGGCGAACAGCTTCGGGTTCACCAGGTACGCGATCCAGGTGACCGTCGGGGTGACGATGCCGAGGATGTAGCCCCACAGCGCGCCCTGGGTGGTCATCCGCTTCCAGAGCAGACCGAGGATGAACACGGCGAACAGCGGCGCGTTGAAGAACGAGAACAGCGTCTGCATGTAGGTCATGATGTTCCCCGCCTGGGCGGCGATGAACGCGGTGGCGATGCCGACGAGGACACCGACGACGGTGACCCAGCGACCGGTCTTCAGGTAGTGCACGTCCGGCATGTTCGGCTTGATGTAGCGCTGCCAGATGTCGTAGGTGAAGACCGTGTTGAACGACGACACGTTCGCGGCCATACCGGCCATGAAGCTCGCGAGGAGCCCCGTCACCGCGACGCCGAGGACGCCGGTCGGCAGGTACATCTGGATGAGCTTCGGGATCGCGTCGTTGTACGTCAGCGTGCCGTCGGCGAACTGGTTGCCGACGACCGCCGCGGCGATGAGGCCGGGGATGACGACGATGAAGGGGATGAAGAGCTTCGGGATCGCGGCGATGAGCGGGGTGCGGCGGGCCGCGGACATGTTCTTCGCCGAGAACGCGCGCTGCACCTCGGTGAAGTTCGTCGTCCAGTAGCCGAAGCCGAGCACGAAGCCGAGACCCAGGACGATGGCGAGCCAGTTGGCGCCGATCGGGTTGGTCACGTCACCGAAGCCGGTGCCGGCCCACGCCTGCAGGTGCTGCACGCCCTGTGTCTCGATGATCGCGGACTTAAGGCCGCTCCAGCCGCCGACGCGGTGCAGGCCGACGATCGTCAGCGGGACGAGCCCGGCGATGATCACGAAGAACTGCATGACCTCGTTGTAGATCGCGCTCGAGAGCCCACCGAGCGTGATGTACGCCAGCACGAAGCCGGCGGAGACGATGATGGCGAGCCACTCGGGCCAGCCGAGCATCGCCTCGATGACGATCGCCATCGCGTAGAGGTTGATGCCCGCGATCAGGACGTTCGACACCGCGAACGCGATCGAGTTCACCAGGTGCGGTGCCTTGCCGAAGCGACGGAGCATGAACTCCGGCACCGACCGGACCTTGGAGCCGTAGTAGAACGGCATCATCACGAGCCCGAGGAACACCATCGCCGGCACGGCACCGACGAGGTAGTAGTGCAGGGTCGCCATGCCGATCTGGGCACCGTTGGCGGCCATGCCGAGGATCTCGGTCGCGCCGAGGTTGGCGGACACGAACGCCAGACCGGTGATCCAGGCGGGCATCGAGCGGCCGGACAGGAAGAAGTCCATGCTCGTCCTGACCTGTTTCCGGGCGGTGAACCCGATCCCGATGACGACCGCGAAGTACACGATGATCATCAGGTAGTCGACCCAGCCCAGGTTGAGCTGGATCCCGTTGTTCGCTGCAGCGAGAACCATGTATTGACTCCACGTCGATGTGCTGTGATCCGCGTCTGCGCAGATCCATCGGGGGACATTACCCGGGTAGTACCGTTTTGTAACTTTTGCGCCGATCCGCGCGGTGGCCTATTGTGACCGTTCACATAGCCATGACATGTGTCAGGCGAACCGGGGGACGACGGAATCGCCCTCGGTAGGCTTCGGACATGACCGAGCAGTCGCGCATCCTCGTCCTCAACGGCCCGAACCTCGACATCCTCGGCCGGCGCGACCCGGAGCAGTACGGCGCCGTGACACTCGCCGAGATCGAGGCGATCGTGCACACCGAGGCAGCGGTCCACGATCTCGAGGCGGACTTCCGTCAGACCAACCGCGAGGGCGAGCTCGTCGAGTGGCTGCACGAGGCGCTCGACGACTTCGTCGGCGTCGTCATCAACCCCGCGGCGTACGCGCACACCTCGATCGCGCTGCACGACGCCGTCGAGGCGCTCTCGGTCCCGGTCGTCGAGGTGCACATCTCGAACACCTGGAAGCGGGAGTCGTTCCGGCACGTCGACCACGTCGCCACGGCGGCCACAGCGGTGATCGCCGGCGCGGGCGCCGACGGCTACCGCCTGGCGGTCGCGCACGTCGCGTCACTCCTGAACTGACCCTCGGTCGGGTCGGTGCGCGGGTGCGAGGCTAGAAGTCGGCGGGGCGGGGGACGTCCGTCGTGGCTGCCGTGACGAAGCCGCCGCGGATGATCGGCAGCGCCCGGCGGACGGCCTGGTCGATGCGGAGCTCGAGGTCGATGTTCGAGATGTCGTAACCGCCCTCGCGCTTGGTGAAGTCCCGCTCGTTGCCGAACACCCCGATCGGGAGCGTCGTGGACTGGAAGAAGCCGAACAGCGGACGCATCTGGTGCTCGACGAGCAGTGCGTGCCGGTCGCTCCCGCCCGTCGCGGTGAGGAGGACCGGGGTGTCGACGAGGTCGTACTGCCCGATCCAGTCGAAGAAGAGCTTGAAGGCGCCGGAGTACGCGGCGCGGAACGCCGGACTGCCGACGACGAGCACGTCGGCCGCTTCCACGGCTTCGAGTGCGGCGACCGTGGTCGGGGACATCGCCGAACGGTCGGACGCTGCCCCGAGGTCGGCGAGCAGCGGCCCGATCTCCACGGTCAGGGTGCGCGCGTCCTCGATCTCCTCACCGAGTCGCGCGACCGTGGCGGCGACCAGGGTCGATGTGCGCGACGGGTCAGATGGGCTGCCGCTGACGCCGACGACGAGTTCTCCGCTCATGCGTTCGATGCTCACACGCACCCGGAGAGCCCGCACGGTTGTGACGACATGTGTCGCCCCAGGCAGCCCGCGTACCGTTCGCCGCATGCAGACGTTCCTGCCGTTCGCGGACTTCCACGCATCGGCCGAGTCCCTCGACGACCGGCGGCTCGGGAAGCAGCGCGTCGAGACGCTGCAGGTGATGCGGGCCCTGACCCTGCCGGACTACGGGTGGCAGCACCACCCCGTCGTGGCGATGTGGCGCGGGTACCGGCCGGCGCTGATGGCGTACCAGGACGCCGTCTGCGCCGTCTGGCTCGACCGCGGGCACGTCGACACGTGTCTCGCGAAGACCCTGGCCGACCTCGGCCGCTCCCCCGACGACCTCGACGCGTACGAACGCGGCGACTACCGGGTGCCGCCGTGGAACGACGACGAGGCCGTGCACCGATCGCACCGGTCGAAGCTCGTGCAGAAGGACCGGGAACACTACCTGCCGCTCTTCCCCGACGTCCCCGACGACCTCGACTACGTCTGGCCGGTCCCGTCCGCGGGGGCGACGCGAGCGGGGAGCGTTGCGGGGAGTCCTACGCGATCGGGGTCCACGTCCCGCCGTCACGGCGCGTGACCCGGTCGGAGCGGATCTCCACCGTGTCCCGCAGGCCGGCGACCGCGAGCCGGGCGACCGCGATCGCGACCTCGTCGTCAGCCGCCTCGTAGCGGACGACCGCGCACGGGACGCCCCGGATCAGGCGGACGTCCTGCGCCTCGACGACGACCTGCTCGGCGACGAGGCGAGCGGCAGCCCGGAGCACGGCGTAGGGGGCGACACCGGGCGCCAGGGCACCGACGGCGAGGGTCACACGGTACGAGGGCACAGGCCAACGCTAGCGATCATCCCCGCCAGGGACGCACCCGGTCCCGCCACGGACGGAGGGGATCCGGGGACGTCGTACAGGGATGACGTCCCGCGATCCGTGGCGGGGTTCCGGGTGCTGCGGGGCACGACGACAGGGGATGTCGTGGCCCGCTCCGGACGCTTCCTTCACAGGGCGCGTCCGGCTGATCGCGCCGATCGGATCCCGAGGGGGGAACCGGATCCGGGCGGCGCGGGTCTTCAGCGGTGCTCGGTGTCCTCTCGGTACCGCTCCGACTCGGTCGGAGCGGGCATCGATCGACACGCCGCAGCGGGACGGATCATCGGGAGCACCGCGCTCCCGATGGTCGCGAGCGCCCCGACGACGGCGATGAGCCCGAGCGGGGCCGAGCCGAGATCGTGCCCTGCGGCCACGGCGAGCGCGAGGACGGTCGCGGGCGCCGGCAGGAGTTGCACCACCCGGAAGCGGTCCTCCCGGGGGACTCGAGTCGTCATCGCATTTGCCATGTGAACACTCTGGCGGAGTTCGCTTGTCCGCAAAAGGGGGGACAGGTCCCCAGTGATGGAGTAGAACGTCTAGTACACCCCAGGCGACGGCAAGCGAGGGCTCAGCCCAGCGCACGGACCGCGGCGACCGCGGCGGCGACCGAACCGACCACGACGGGCACGTCCGCCTCGGACAACGACGCATCGAACGTCAGCCGCACGGCGCTCCGTGCCACCTCGTCGGACAGCCCGAGGGCCGTGAGCACGTGCGACGCCTCGGTGCTGCCGGCTGCGCAGGCACTCCCCGACGACGAGACGACGTCACGCTGTTCGAGCTCGAGGAGGACCGTCTCGCCGTTCACCCCGGGAAAGCAGAAGGACGCATGCCCGGGCAGCCGGTGCTCGCGCGACCCGGTGACGAACGCCCCGGGAACCCGCGCCACGACCCCGTCCAACACAGCGTCACGCACCGAGGAAGCGTGCACCGAGGAGGCCCGCGCCGCGTCCGACGCGGACGCACCCCCGACCGACAGCGCCGTCGCCATCGCCACCGCGCCGGCGACGTCCTCGGTCCCGGACCGACGCCCGCGCTCCTGTCCCCCGCCGTGCACGAGCGGCTCCATCGGCACCCCGGCACGGATCGCGAGGACACCGGTGCCCTTCGGGGCGCCGAGCTTGTGACCGGAGAACGAGAGCGCGTCGACCCCGAGGACGTCGAGCCCGATCGGCAGCCACGGCGCGGACTGCACCGCGTCGGTGTGGAAGCGCGCGCCGACAGCGTGCGCGAGTGCGGCGAGTGCCGGGATGTCCTGGACGGTGCCGATCTCGTTGTCCGCGTGGGCGATCGACACGAGGGTGGTGTCCGGTCGGAGCGCGGCGGCCAGCACGGCAGGGTCGACCCGACCGGACGCGTCGACCGGCAGCACGGTCACCGTGAAGTCGTGGAAGCGTTCGAGGTACTCGCAGCTCGCCAGGACCGCCTCGTGCTCGATCGCACTCGTCACGACGTGGCGCCCGCGCGGTGTCGCGAGCGCGATGCCCTTCACCGCGGTGTTCGCCCCCTCGGTGCCACCGGCCGTGAAGACGACCTCGGCCGGGCGGCATCCGAGCAGGTCGGCGACGGACGCCCGCGCCGCCGCGAGCCCGCGCGCCGCCTGGTCCCCGATGCCGTGGGTCGACGACGGGTTCCCGAAGCCGCCGGTCAGCCACGGCCACATCGCCTCGAGCACCTCGCGGCGCACGGGCGTCGTCGCGGCTCGGTCGAGGTAGAACACGTCAGTCCGCAGAATCGGAACCGGAACCAGAACCGGAACCGGAACCGCCACCGGCACCGGCACCGGCCCCGGAACCGGAGCCGGCCGCCGGACCGGTCACGGACACGTCGAGCCCGAGGTCGAGTGCGCGCGCGGAGTGCGTCAGGGCCCCGACGGAGATGATGTCGACCCCGGTGGCCGCGATCGCCGCGACGGTGTCGAGGGCCACCCCGCCGGACGCCTCGACGAGCGCGCGTCCGGCCACCAGATCGACACCCGTCACCAGGTCGTCGATCGAGAAGTTGTCGAGCATGATCGTGTCCACACCGGCGGCGACGACGGGTTCGATCTGGTCGATGCGGTCCACCTCGACCTCGAGGTGGACGGTGTGCCCGAGTCGCTCCCGGGCGTCGCGGATCGCCTGCCCGACGCCGATCCCGCTCGCGAGCAGCACGGCGAGGTGGTTGTCCTTCGCGAGCACCGCGTCGGACAGCGACGTCCGGTGGTTGTGGCCGCCGCCGCACCGGACCGCGTACCGCTCGAGCGCGCGGAGCCCCGGCGTGGTCTTCCTGGTGTCCACGATCCGTGCCCGGGTCCCGGCGACGGCCGCGACGTAGCGCGCCGTCGACGTCGCGATGCCCGACATCCGCTGCACGAGGTTCAGCGCGACCCGCTCGGCCCGCAGCACCGCTCGCGCCGGCCCGGTCACGGTCGCGAGGACGTCACCCGGCTCGAACGGGTCGCCGTCCGCGACGAGGACGGTCGCCGAGATGAGCGGGTCGACCGCGTGCATCACGGCCACGAACACCCCCCCCCGCTCAGCACGCCGGGTTCCCGCGCGCCGAGGGTCGCCGTCGCGATCGCGTCGACGGGGATGAGCGTCTCACTCGTGACGTCGCCCCATGGTGCGTCCTCCTCGAGCGCGGTCTCGATGACGCGACGAAGCGCGTGCGGCGGGATGGTTCCTGGATCGGTGGTCATGCGAGTGCTTCCTCGGGGACGGGATCGGAGACGGACGAGCGGACGGCGACCCAACCGGTCGATGCCGGAGCATCGGGGTCGGTGTCCGGGTGGTCGGTACGGGCGTGCGCGCCGCGGGACTCGGTGCGGGCCTCGGCGGCACGGGCCACCAGGCGGGCGAGGTCGAGCAGCGCTCGGTCCTCGTGCTCCCGCACCGTCCGGGGTGCGTCCACGGCGAGCGCCGCGAGCTCGCGGCGCGCGGCCGCCAGCCCAGCGGCGTCACGGAGCAGGCCGACGCGGTCGGTCATGACGGTCTGGACCGTCTGACGGACGTGCGCCTGCGGGTCCTGGTGATCCGGGCCTCCAGGACGGCACTGCCGGGAGGCCCGGATCGCCGCCGCCTCGTCGCCCACCGTGGTGACGGGGAACGTCGCATCGCCGCGCAGGCGGAGCAGGCCGGGTCGCGCCGCGCCGACCGCGTCCGCTGCGCGGACGGCGAAGACCAGTCCTTCGAGCAGCGAGTTCGACGCGAGTCGGTTCGCGCCGTGCACGCCGGTGCAGGCGGCCTCGCCGATCGCGAGGAGTCCGGGGAGGCTGGTGCGTCCCTCCGCGTCGGTCGCGATGCCGCCCATGAAGTAGTGCGCTGCCGGGGCGACGGGGACGCCCTCCCGGGTCCAGTCGAAGCCGGCTGCACGGGTCGCACGGGTGAGGCCGGGGAACCGTGCGACGAGGAAGTCCTGGTCGAGCCCGCTCGCATCGAGGAACACGTCGCCGCCGTCGCGCATCGCGGCCGCGATCCCCCGTGCCACGACGTCACGCGGCGCGAGTTCGGCATCCGGGTGGACGTCGGGCATGAAGCGGCGACCGCGTGCGTCGCGGAGGACGGCGCCCTCGCCGCGGACGGCCTCGGAGACGAGCCCGCCGCCGGGGACCGCGAGCCGGGTCGGGTGGAACTGCATGAACTCGAGGTCCGCGAGGACGGCTCCGGCGCGCCAGGCGGCCGCTGCGCCGTCGCCGGTCGCGACGAGCGGGTTCGTCGTCTCGCGGTACAGGTGTCCGGCTCCCCCGGAGGCGAGCACGACGGCGTCGGCGTCGATGCGGCGCGGCTCGCCCAGCAGGTCGAGCACGTCGATCCCGACCACCGTGCCGTCCCGTAGGACGAGGCCGGTGAGGCAGGTGCGCTCGAGGATCGTCACGTGCTGGCGGTGCAGCGCGCGGATGAGCGTCTGCTCGATCGCGGCACCGGTCGCGTCCCCGGCGGCGTGCACGACCCGCCAGCGCCCGTGTGCGGCTTCCCGTCCGCGGGCGAGGTCGTCGCCGTACCGGTCGAGGCTCGCCGGGTCGTCGGTGCGGTCGAACGGGACGCCGAGCGCGAGCAGGTCGCGGACGCGTGCCGGCCCGTCGGAGCAGAGGACCTCGACGGCACGGGCGTCGGCGCTGCCCGCCGCAGCGACGTGCGTGTCCGCGGCGTGCAGCGCCACGGTGTCGTCGGCGCCGAGCGCGACGGCGATGCCACCCTGCGCGTGGCTCGTCGCGGCGTCCGCGAGGGCGCCCTTCGTCACGAGGGTGACGTCGTGGCGGGCGCTCGCACGGATCGCGGCGGTGAGGCCGGCGATGCCGGAACCGACGATGACGACGTGCACGGCGTCGTCCTAGACCCGCGGCTTCGCGGCGAGCATGCGTTCGAGGGCGACCTTGGCGTCGGCCTTGACCTCGTCCGGGACGACGATCTCGTTGAGGACCTCGCCGCGCACGAGCGCCTCGAGCACCCACGCCAGGTACCCGGGGTGGATCCGGTACATCGTCGAGCACGGGCAGACGACCGGGTCGAGGCAGAAGATCGTGTGCTGCGGGTACTCGGCCGCGAGCCGGTTCACCATGTTGATCTCGGTGCCGATCGCGAACGTGGTCGGTTCGGTCGCGGCCGCGACGGTCTTCCTGATGAGGTCGGTGCTGCCGGCGGCATCAGCGGCGTCGACGACGGCCATCGGGCACTCCGGGTGCACGATCACCTGGACGCCGGGGTGGTCGCGGCGAGCCTGGTCGATCTGGTCGACGGTGAAGCGGCGGTGCACGGAGCAGAACCCGTGCCAGAGGACGACCCTGGCATCCTGCAGGTCCTCGGCGGTGTTGCCACCGAGGGGCTTCCTCGGGTTCCACATCGGCATCAGGTCCGTGCTGATGCCCATCGCCTTCGCGGTGTTGCGCCCGAGGTGCTGGTCGGGGAAGAACAGCACGCGCTGCCCGCGTTCGAACGCCCACTCGAGCACGGTCGCCGCGTTGGAGCTGGTGCAGACGATGCCGCCGTGGCGACCGCAGAACGCCTTGAGGTCGGCGGCGGAGTTCATGTAGGTCACGGGGATGACCGGCACGCGGCCGTCGGCGTCGGGTTCGGTGCCGTAGACGGACTCGAGCTCGGCCCATGCCGCCTCGACGCTGTCGATGTCGGCCATGTCGGCCATCGAGCAGCCCGCCGCGAGGTTCGGCAGGATGACGCGCTGGTCGTCACGGGCCAGGACGTCTGCGGTCTCCGCCATGAAGTGCACGCCGCAGAAGACGATCGACTCGGCATCGGGCTTCGTCAGGGCGGCGTTGGCGAGCTGGAACGAGTCGCCGAGGAAGTCCGCGTGCCGGACGACCTCGTCGCGCTGGTAGAAGTGGCCGAGCACCACGACCCGGTCCCCCAGCGTCGCCTTCGCCCGCTCGATGCGCTCGTGCAGTTCCTCCACCGGTGCGTGCTTGTACTCGTCCGGGATCACGCCCTGCCGCGGTGCGGAGGTCGGGATGACGTCGGACATCGACGAACCGGGGCCGTAGCCGGGCCTGGCGTCGAAGTCCCACGTCGGCATCGCGAGGTCCGGCGTGCAGGTGCTGCCGTCGGCCTTGCCGTTGGAGATGAGCTCGATGGTCGTTGCGATGGACACGGTGGTTCCTATCGGTTCTGCGGTCGTGTCTGGTTCTCGGTCGTGGTGCCCTGTCGCAGCGGGCCGTTGTCCGCGTACGCGAGGTCGGGGTTCGAGCGGTACAGCCGGGCCGGACGGTGCCGGTCCCCGCTCGTGGTCTCGTCGGTGGCGATGACGGCGTCGGACTGCGCGACCTGCCGCCGGAAGTTCGCGGGGTCGAGCGGACGCCCGAGCACGGCCTCGTACACGGCGCGGAGCTCGGCGAGGGTGAACCGGTCGCCGAGGAACGCCTGCGCGATGCGGGAGTACGACATCTTGTTCCGCAGCCGCCAGAGGGCGTACTCGGCGATGTGGTCGTGGTCGAACGCGAGCGGCGGGTGCTCGTCGGCGAGGAACCACCGCACGTTCCAGTCGTCCGGCACGACGCTCGCCTCGTCCGGGCGGACCAGCGCCCAGTACACGATCGACACGACGCGGGTCGGGGACCGGTCGACGTCGCCGAACGCGTAGAGCTGCTCGAGGTACCGCGGCTGGACGTTGGTCGTCTCGCGCAGACGGGCGGCTGCGGAGTCCTCGAGCCCCTCGTCCGGACGGACCCAGCCACCGGGGAGCGCCCACGATCCCTCGTACGGCTCGGCGGTGCGGCGGACGAGCGGCATCCACAGCGCCGGCGCCCCCGTGTCGGGGTGCGGGCGCAGCGCGACGATCACGGTCGAGACCGCGACGCGGATTGCTGCTTCGTCCAAGGTGCCTGCGTTCAGGTATGATTGACCTTAAGTGTTCTGGTTCCAGTGACTCTATCACTGCCTCCACATGCCGTCGACACGTTGCCGAAACAATCGGTCACGGCCTCGAAAAACCCTGGTGATGCTGGGGAAACCCGGCCCGCATACATTGGGCGACATGACAACGGTGACCAGGGTGCACGCCATCGTCTCGGGGACGGTCCAGGGGGTCGGGTTCCGCTACTGGACGGCACGCAAGGCGGACGGGCTCGAGCTGACGGGCTACGCACGGAACCTCTTCGACGGCACGGTCGAGGTCGAGGCGGAGGGGCCGTCGCCCGCCGTGGACGCCCTCGTGGAGATGTTGCACACCGGACCGCCGTCGGCGAGCGTGACCGAGGTCTCGACGCGCCCGGTCGTCCCGCACGGCGACGCGGCGTCGTTCGACATCCTGCACTGACCGTTCACCACGGGTGTCGGTGGATCGCGGAATAATCGAGTCCGTTCAGGTGCTGCACACCCAGTGCCCGGCGTGACGCCCGGTCACGCGTCCGCTCGTGCGGACTCCCCACAATCCACCGTTCGGAGCCGCCACATGACCGACCACGCCATCGACACCGCACCACGGACCGGCAGCGTTCCGGCGCGCACGGCTGCCGACGACCGCCTGGTCATCGGGCTGCTGCTCGTGTCCGCGTTCGTCGTGATCCTCAACGAGACGATCATGGGTGTCGCGCTGCCGCGGCTCATGGACGACCTCGACATCAGTGCGGCGACCGGGCAGTGGCTGACGACCGGGTTCCTCCTGACGATGGCCGTCGTCATCCCGATCACCGGGTTCCTGCTGCAGCGCTTCAACACGCGCCCGGTCTTCATGTGGGCGATGAGCCTGTTCTCCGCCGGCACGCTCATCGCGCTCCTGGCCCCCGGGTTCGCCACCCTGCTCGTCGGGCGCATCGTCCAGGCGAGCGGCACGGCGATCATGATGCCGCTGCTCATGACGACCGTCCTGACGCTCGTCGATCCGGCACACCGCGGTCGGATCATGGGCAACATCTCGATCGTCATCTCGGTCGCCCCTGCCGTCGGACCGACCATCTCCGGGCTCATCCTCAACGCGTTCTCGTGGCGCTGGCTGTTCGGGTTCGTGCTGCCGATCGCGATCGCCGCGCTGGTCCTCGGCATGGTGAAGGTCCGGAACGTGGGGACCCCTCGGCCTGCCCCGCTCGACGTGCTCTCGGTCGTGCTCTCCGCCTTCGCGTTCGGCGGCGTCGTGTACGGCCTGTCGAGCATCGCGGAGATCGCCACCAGCGGACCGGTCGTCCCGATCGCGGCGCTCGTGGTCGGTGTCGTCGGGCTCGTGCTGTTCGTCCTCCGGCAGACCCGGCTCCAGCGCAGCGACCGCGCCCTGCTCGACCTCCGCACGTTCCAGAGCCGGGGCTTCACCGTCCCGATCGTCGGCATGGGGCTGAGCTTCCTGGTCATGCTCGGCACGCTGATCCTGCTGCCGATCTACCTCGAACGCGTCCTCGGGCTCGAGGTCCTGAACGTCGGTCTCCTCCTGCTCCCCGGCGGCCTGCTCATGGGGCTGCTCTCCCCGATCGTCGGGCGCATCTACGACCGGCGCGGGCCGCGGGTCCTCCTCATCCCGGGCACGATCATCATCAGCGTCGTGATGTGGGGGCTGTCCACGGTCGGCACGGACACGAGTGTGTGGTTCGTCCTCGGCGCCCACGTCGTGCTGAGCATCGGGCTCGCCCTGACCTTCACGCCCCTCTTCACCGCGGCACTCGGCGTGCTGCCGCCGAAGCTCTACTCGCACGGCAGCGCGGTCCTCGGCACGACGCAGCAGCTCGCGGGTGCCGCCGGCACGGCGCTGTTCGTGACGTTCCTGACGATCGGCGCGGCGACGGCGACGGCGGGCTCCGGGGCAGAGGACGTGGCGCTCGCGACGGCCTCCGGCGTGAAGACGGCGTTCCTCGTCGGTGGCGTCATCTCGCTCTTCGGGATCCTCACCGCCTTCTTCGTGCGGAAGCCCGAACTGCCGGAGGGCGCGCCGACGCCCCCGCCGGCGCACTAGCCCGCCGCGGGAGCCCACGCGCCCGGCGCCGCTCACGGGGTCGCCGCAGCGCGATTCGATTCCGCACAACCGAAAGCCGTCCGCACCGCGCAACGTCGCGGCGCGGACGGCTTTCGGTTGTGCAGACGGCACAGCGGGCACCCCGGCCACCGCGGCGCACACCCGCGCGTGGCATCGTGGGCGCATGCGGTCGACGACGAGCGAGCTCAACTGGTCCGGCACGGTCACGTACACCTCGGAGCGCGTCGAACGCCCGAGCACGCTGGACGAAGCCGCCGCGATCGTCGCCAGGGAGCCCCGCGTCCACGGCCTCGGCACCCGGCACTCGTTCAACGACGTCGCGGACGCTCCCGGGGTGCTGCTCGACCTGACGGCGATCCCGACCGACCTGGTGATCGACCGCACGCCCGACGGCCGCGCGACCGCCACGCTCGGCGCGGGCACCCGGTACGGCGACGTCGCCCCCGCGATCGACGAGGCCGGCTTCGCGCTGCACAACATGGGGTCGCTCCCGCACATCTCGATCGGCGGCGCGATCGCCACCGGCACGCACGGCTCGGGCACCGCCCTCGGGTCGCTCTCGACGGCCGTCAGGAGCCTCGAGCTGCTGGGTCCGGACGGCGAGACGCGCACCATCGGCAGCGACGACGTCGACGGAGCCGGTAGCGTCCTGCACCTCGGGCTCCTCGGCATCGTGACCCGGGTGACGCTCGACCTCGAGCCGACCTACGCCATGCGCCAGGACGCGTACGGCCCGTTCCCGTGGCGGACGTTCCTCGACCACGCCGCCGAGATCCACGCCGCCGGCACCTCGGTCTGCTCGTACACGCGCTTCGGCGACGAGATCAGCGAGGTCCTCGTGAAGGCCCGCAGCGCGCACGTGCCCGACGAGCTCGTCGGCGCACCGCGGCTGCCAGGGACGCCGGGCGACGAGCACCGCACCGCCCGCGACGGGTCGATGGGCCCGTGGTGGGACCGACTCCCGCACTTCCCGATCGGCACCGTCCCGTCTCACGGGTCAGAGGTACAGAGCGAGCACTTCGTCCCGATCCGGCACGCAGCAGCCGCCCTCGACGCCCTCCGCGGGCTGGCCGACCGCATCCAGCCACACCTGCACGTCGCCGAGCTCCGCACGGTGGCGGCCGACGACCTCTGGCTCTCCCCCACGCAGGGCGATGACGTGTTCTGCATCGCGTTCACCTGGAAGAAGCACCCCGTCGAGGTCGCGGCACTCCTCCCCGACCTCGAGGCGCGGCTCGCCCCCTTCGACGCCCGACCGCACTGGGGGAAGATGAGCTCGCTCGACGCGGACGCGGTGGCAGCGCTGTACCCGCGGCTGCCCGCGTTCCGTGACCTGGTCCGCAGGGCCGACCCGGATCGGACGTTCGCGTCCGCCTTCGGCGAGCGCGTCCTGCGGACCTGACCCGAGCCTCCAGTCCGGCAGTCCCTGACTCGGCACCGGCCCGCCGCCCCGCTCACGACAGTGGGGTGACCACCTTCGCGTCGCCGTCCCAGTGGCGGAGACCGCCGACGGCCAGCGTCTGCGGGAGTGGCCCGATCGCCGCGAGCGCGCGGAGCGCCGCGGGGAGGTCGACGTCGCGGATGCGCCGGGCGAGTGTGACGTGCGGCGCCCACCGTCCGGGTGCCGATGGGTCGAGCGACCCGGGCGAGACGTGGTGCACCGCCTGGTGGAACCGTGCGAGGGGCTCGTCGACGACCACGCCGAGGCCGAGCACGTGCCGGCCGGGTCCTGCGGGGAAGAGCAGGATCCCCGCGATGCGGAGCGCTGCCGGCAGGGACACGCCGAAGCGCTCCGGGACGGGCAGGGACTCGCCCGCCGCCAGCGTGACGTGCGGGTCGTTCGTGCCGGAGCGCCCGAGGCTCGGCAGGTCGGCCTCGGTCAGCGCGTTCCACACCGCCCGGACCTCGCGATCCGAATCGTCGTCCAGGACCAGCTCGATGCTCCGCACGGGTCGAGTCTGCCCACGGACGCCTGCGCAACGGATGTAACACGGCGGAACGCAAGTCGCCGCCGCTCGGTCTGCGCGTCACACTCGTGGTCAGTCACGACCGTGTGACCCACGCAGCACGGCCCGCGAGGCCCCCGCCCCACGAGGAGCACCCATGACCGCCCCCGCACTGCCCCAGAAGCCGAAGCGCAAGCGCCCGATCGGCTGGATCGTCGCCGCGGCGATCGTCGTCGTCGCGATCATCGTCGCCGTCGTCGCCGTCGCGGTCCGCTCCGGCGGTGACGGCGACGGTGCCGCATCGGGTGCCGCTCCGAAGACCGTGACGATCGGTGTCTCCGACAAGTCGCTGCCGTACTGGAACACGTACGTCAAGCTCGCGAAGGACAAGCTCAACGTCACCGTGAAGCTCCAGAACTTCTCGGACTACTCGCTGCCGAACCCTGCGCTCAAGGACAAGCAGATCGACATCAACCAGTTCCAGCACATCCAGTACCTGGCGAACTACAACGTCACCTCGGACGACGACCTGCAGCCGATCGGCGCGACCGCCGTGTACCCGCTCCCGCTGTACTCGACGAAGGTCTCGAAGGTCTCCGAGTTCGAGGACGGCGCCAAGATCGCGATCCCGAACGACGCCATCAACGAGGCGCGTGCACTGCTGGTGCTGCAGTCGGCCGGCCTGCTGGAGCTCAAGGACGGCGGCAGCGCCTTCTCCACGACCGCGGACATCACCTCGCACAAGGTCGACGTGCAGACGCTCGACGCCTCGCAGACCGCCAACGCGCTGCAGCAGGGGTCCGTCGAGGGCTCGATCGTCAACGTGAACTACGCCACCTCGGCCGGGCTCGACACCAAGGACGCGATCTTCCAGGACGACCCGAAGAGCGCCTCCGCCAAGCCGTACGTGAACGTCTTCGCGGTGCGGGACGCCGACAAGGACAACAAGACGTACCTCGACCTGGCGAAGCTGTTCCAGGACGACGCCGTGCAGAAGGTCTTCGCGAAGGACTACCCGGACGCCGTGTCGAGCGACGAGAGCGCTGCGTCCCTGCAGCAGGAACTCGTGTCGGTCGAGAAGGACGCGAAGGCGGCAACGAAGTAGTGGCTGCCCTCGTCGAACTCCGCGGCGTCTCGAAGCACTACCGCCGCGCCGACACCGGCGAGACCGTGGTCGCCGTCGAGGACGTGTCGCTCGACGTCGAACAGGGCGAGGTCCTCGGCGTCATCGGGTACTCCGGTGCCGGCAAGTCCACCCTCGTCCGCCTGGTCAACGCCCTCGAGCTGCCCTCCTCGGGCACCGTGACGGTCGCCGGCCAGGAGCTGACGGCGATCCCCGAGCGGGATCGCCGTCTGGCGCGTCGTCGCATCGGGATGATCTTCCAGCAGTTCAACCTGTTCCGGTCGCGCACCATCGCCGGCAACGTGGCGTACCCGCTCAAGGTCGCCGGTGTCGCGAAGGAGGAGCGCGACCGCCGTGTCGCGGAACTCCTCGACTTCGTCGGACTGCTCGACCGGGCGTACGCCTACCCCGAGCAGCTGTCCGGTGGCCAGAAGCAACGCGTCGGCATCGCCCGTGCGCTCGCCGGGAACCCCGACCTGCTGCTCGCCGACGAGGCCACGAGCGCCCTCGACCCCGAGACCACCTCGGAGGTGCTGGCGCTCCTCCGTCGTGTGAACCGGGAACTCGGCGTCACGATCATCGTCATCACGCACGAGATGGACGCCGTCCGGCAGATCGCGGACCGGGTGGCCGTGATGGAACAGGGACGGGTGGTCGAGGTCGGCGGCGTGTACGACGTCTTCTCCACGCCGACCAACCCGGCGACCAAGCGGTTCGTCCGGACGGCCCTGCACGACCGGCCGTCGGCCGAGACGCTGACGCGGTTGCGGGAACGCCATCCAGGCCGGCTCGTGACCGTGCAGATCACCGACGAGGTCGGCCTGCAGAACCGGATCGACCAGGTGTTCCGGTCCGCGGGGGTCACCGCGGAGCTCGTCTACGGCGGGGTCGGTGAGATCCGGGAGCGCCGGATCGGTTCCCTGACGTACGAGCTGTCCGGACCCGGCATCGACGACGTCGTCTCGGCGCTCCGCGTGGCCGGGGTCACCACCGACGAGGAGGACCGAGCGTGAACAACTCCTTCCAGAGCGTGATCGACACGTTCGACGTCTTCCTGTCCTCGGTGCGCGACACCATCGTGATGTCGCTCGTCTCGCTCGTGATCGCCGGGCTCATCGGTCTGGCGCTCGGCCTGGCGCTGTACGCCACCCGACCGGGCAGCCTGCTCGGCAGTCGGACGGCGTACACGGTCATCAACCTGGTCGTGAACATCGTCCGTCCGATCCCGTTCGTGATCTTCCTCGCGGCGATCGCACCACTGTCCCGCGTGGTCGTGCAGACGACGATCGGCGTCCCAGCCGTGACGTTCGCGATCTCACTGGCGGCGGCGTTCGCGGTCGCCCGCATCGTCGAGCAGAACCTGCTGTCGGTGGACCCGGGTGTCGTCGAGGCAGCGCGGGCATCGGGTGCGCACCCGATCTCGATCCTGCTGACGGTGCTCATCCCCGAGGGCCTCGGGCCGCTCATCCTCGGCTACACGTTCATCTTCATCGGCATCGTCGACATGACGGCGCAGGGTGCCCTGATCGGCGGCGGTGGCCTCGGCGAGTACGCGATCACGTACGGGTCGCAGCGGTACGACTGGTGGATCGTCTACGTGTCGGTGGCCGCGATCGTGGTGATCGTGCAGCTCGGGCAGTTCATCGGCAACCGCTTGGCGCGGGCGACGCTCCGCCGGTAGCGGTCGTCCGGCCGGTCACAACACCCCGCTCACGTCCGCCGACAGGTCGCAGATCGTCGCTCGGAGTGTCCCCGAGCGACGGTTCGTGACCGCTCGGGGGTCCGCCGGCGGAGTGTCGTGACCGGTCGGCGGACGCTCGGCGTCGGCGCGAGGCGGGGCCGCGCCCCGCTCCGGTCAGGCGGCGGAATCGGCCTCGACGGAACGGGACGACGACGCTGCCGGGGCCTCGTAGTGCGCCCGCACCAGGATCGGGCGGTGGTCCGAGATGCCGGCGGGCAGCGTCTCCACGCCCGCGATGTGCAGCCCGACGCTCGTGGCGAAGTCGAAGTGCCCCGTGAACTTCCGGTACCGCAGGTACGTCGGCTGGTCGGAGAGCGAGAGCGCGAAGCCGTGCGACTCGATCTTGCGGCGGAGGTTCGTCTGGAACCAGGGGTAGTTGAAGTCGCCGACCATGATCGCGGGGGCCTCGCTCGACAGGTCGCGGACGAACTGGTGCGCTGCCTCGATCTGCTTGCGGCGCAGGGAGTTCGTCGCGGTCAGGGGCGAGGCGTGGAACGACGCGACGATCACGTCGGTCGACGCCTCGCGGTCGCGGAGGTGCATCGCGATGAGCCGTTCGTGCGCCGGAGCGAGCACGCGGTCGTGGAGCGACTTCTGCAGGGAGTGGATGCTGAAGTCCTGCACGTCGAAGCGGTCGTCGCGCTTGTAGATCGCGAGTCCGAGCCGGTTCGCCTTGGTCGACGCCGCGAGCGTGAGGCCGCCGACGGACGGCGCGAGGTCGTTGCTGTCGCACTCCTGCACGCAGATGACGTCGGCGTCCGACGCCTCGGCCAGTGCGGCGAGTTCGCCGTTCGCGGTGTGCTCGCGCAGGTTGTAGCTGACGACGCGGATGGTGGTGGGTCGGACGTCGGTGTCCGTCGGGATCGTCCCCTGCTGGTCTGGCACGGTCATGCTGCCTTCCTTCCGGAGTGGGGTCCCTGCGTCCCGCTCAGTCTGCCGCGGCAACGGTACTCGTCGACCTCAAGCAGTTTCTGAGACTGTAGCGCCTGCCGGGTTTCGTGCGCGTGACGGCGACACGAACGGTCGTGTCGCCACGACGGCTCATGCGCGGACCCGTCGTGCCGGTCGGACGGTCTCCCCCGCCGTCCGACTCATCACGAACCCCTCGACGCAGGCCACCACGAGCAGGGCTGCGATCACCCAGAACGTCAGGACGTACGCGCCGTCGCCGGCGAGCCCGGCGCCGGCCCGGATGACGACGGCCGCGACGGCGACACCGAACCCGGCGGCCGTCTGCTGCAGCGTCGAGGACAGCGTGTTCGCCGGGGTCATGTCGGCCTGCTCGACGTCGGCGAAGGCGATCGTGTTGTACGCGGTGAACCCGACCGAGCGTGCTGCACCGCTCACGACGAGCAGGACGGCGAGCAGCCAGAACGGGGTGTCCGGCGTCAGGAAGGTCATCGCGACGACCGTCAGCGCCGCGATGGCGGACGACACGATGATCACCGGCCGGTAGCCGAACCAGCGGAGGAACGGCGTGGTCGCCGGCTTGATGCCGAGGTTGCCGACGAAGACGAACAGCACGGCGCTGCCCGCCTCGACGGCCGTCCAGCCCCAGGCGTCTTGGAAGAGCAGGGGCAGCACGAACGGCACCGCGGACACGGCCAGGCGGAACAGGCTGCCGCCCGCGTGCGACACCCGGAACGTCTCGAGCCGGAACGCGTCGAGCCCCATGATCGGGTGCTGCGCCCGCCGGAAGTGGCGGATCGCGAGCCAGCAGCAGGCGGCTCCGACCACGCCGGACACGATCGTGGCGACGACCGGCACGGTGTCGAGCGCGAGCAGCGACGCCATCGCGACGACCCCGCCGAGCCCGACGCACGCCAGCAACGACCCCGGCCAGTCGAACGGCACGCGCTCCGGCGCACGTTCCTGCGGCACGAGGACGAGCGCGGCGATCAGTGCGATGACCCCGAGCGGGATGTTGACGAGGAAGATCCAGTGCCACGACAGGGTGTCGACGAGCACACCACCGACGAACGGCGCGATGATCGGCGCCGCGAGGGCCGGCCACGTCAGGATCGCGATCGCCGTGACGAGCTGCTCGCGCCCGGCGCTCCGCAGCACGACGAGCCGCCCGACGGGCACCATGAGCGCCCCACCGATCCCCTGCACGATCCGCCAGATCGTCAGCTCGACCAACCCGGTCGACAGGGCGCAGAGTCCGGACGCGATCGTGAACACCGCGATGGCGCCCACGAACACCGTGCGCGAGCCGACCCGGTCGGTCAGCCAGCCGCTCACCGGGATGAACACGGCGAGCGTGACGAGGTACGCGGTGATCGCGATGCCGATCGCCGCGGAGTCCACGCCGAGGTCACGGCCCATCGCCGGCGCGGCGGTGGCCAGGATGGTGCCGTCGAGGAGCTCCATGAAGAACGTCCCCGCCACGAGCACGGCGACCGCGGTGCTCCCGGTGCGTCGGCGGGCAGGGGGTGCTGTCGATGTCGTCCTCGTCATGTCAGACCAAATGCTATGCCCGCCACCACCACATGACGTTCTGCAATGTGGAACGGTGGACGTGACGACGTTGTCCGGGCGAGCGCCGCTGGACCAGCGTGGGACCCGTCGAAGGAGGATCGATGCCGACCACCCCCGCCACCGTGACCGCGAAGGGCTCGTGGGAGCCGAGTGCTCCCGCACCGCACCACGTGCTGCAGGACGCGCACCTGCCCGTGATGACGCTCCGCGAGTCCGCACTGACGAACAACACCGCCGTCATGCAGGCGTACGTCGAGCGGCACGGGCTCCTCTTCGCGCCGCACATGAAGACGCACATGGCGCCGGCACTCGCCCAACGGCAGATCGACGCCGGCGCGTGGGGCGTCACCCTGGCGTCCGTGCAGCAGGCGATGGTCGCGTGGGAGCACGGCATCCGGCACGTCCTGATCGCGAACGAGGTCCTCGACCCGGCAGGACTCCGCTGGCTCGCATCGCGCCGCGCCGTCGACCCCTCGTCTGACGTGCTCTGCTACGTCGACTCGACCGCCGGGGGCGACGCGGCCGCCGCCGCCGCGTCCGCCGTCGACGGCGAACTCCACGTGCTGGTCGAGGTCGGGTTCCCCGGCGGTCGTACCGGCGCCCGATCCGCGGCGGCAGCGGTATCGGTCGCGGGAGCCGCCTCCGATGCCGGTCTCGTCCTCCGCGGGGTCTCCGGGTACGAGGGCGGTCTGCCCGGCGTCGACGAGGCCCGCGCGTACGTGGCCGGCGTCCTCGACGTGGCCGCGGCCGTCCGCCCGCTGGTCGCCGGTCCGCGCGCCCTGCTGACCATGGGCGGCAGCGCCTGGTTCGACGCCGTGAGCGAGGCCGTCGCAGCCCGCCCGGACGACCTCGACGTGCTGCTCCGCTCCGGTGCGTACCTCACGCACGACGACGGCTTCTACGAGGAGCGCACACCGTTCCACCGACACCCGACGGAGGGCGCGCTCCGCGCAGCCATCGAGGTGTGGGGTCGGGTCACGTCGTGCCCCGAGCCCGGTCTGGCACTCGTGGCCGTCGGCAAGCGCGACATCTCCTTCGACGAGGGGCTGCCGGTGGTCCGGCAGATCCGGACGGGAGGCACGGCTGACGCCACACAGAGCGTCCCGGCACCCGGGACGGTCACCGTCACCCGCCTCGACGACCAGCACTGCTACCTCGCGCTGGCGACCGGGGTGGCCCTGACGCCGGGCGACGTCGTCGTGTTCGGCATCTCGCACCCGTGCACGGTGTTCGACAAGTGGCGGCAGGTGCACGTCATCGACGACGACGACACCGTGCTCGAGACGATCGCGACGTGGTTCTGATGACCGTGACGGATGCGCAGGAGCTGCCGGCCCGCAACGCCGCCCTGTCGCTGCGCCGCGGCCTGCGCATCCTCGACCTCGTCGCGGACCGCACCAGGAACGGAGAGCCGTCCGTCAGCCTCACGACCCTGAGCGTCGAGCTCGGCACGTCGAAGTCGACGGTCCTGCGGCTCACGGCACCCATGATCGAGAACGACCTGCTGCGCCGCACCGCGGACGCCGGGTTCACGCTCGGGCTCGGGGCGCTCCTGCTCGGCCAGAGCTACCTCGAGGGCATCGACCTCCGCGCAGCCGCCGCACCGTTCCTGCGGCGGACGGCGGAACGCACCGGGCTGACGTGTCACCTCGTCGTGCCGGACGGCACCGACATCGTGTACGTCGACAAGGTCGAGACCCGCGGGACCGTCCGGATGGGGTCCAGGATCGGCAACCGTCTGGCGATGCGCAACACCGCCTCGGGCAAGGCCATGGTCGCGTTCGGGGACCCCGAGCTGCTCGACCGCGTCCTCGCGCACCCGGCGACCGCGATGACCGAGCACTCCATCACCGACGACGACCGGTGGCGGCAGGAGATCGGCAGGACCCGGGAACGCGGGTACGGCATCGACGACCGCGAGAACGAGCCGGACATCCGGTGCGTCGCCGCCCCGGTGTTCGACCACGCCAACCAGGTCGTCGGGGCGATGAGCATCTCGGGGCTCGCCTCCCGTTTCCGCACGACCGCGGTGCGCGAGCTCGGTGACGGGGTCGTCCGCACCGCGCTGGAGATCTCGGTGGCGCTCGGGTCGTCGTCCGCGCAGCTCGCCCTCGCGCGGGGTGCCCGGTGACCGGCGTCCTGACCTTCGGCGAGACGATGCTGCTCCTCGCCGGACGCGGAGCGCTGACCGAACTCGACACGATGCGCGTCGACACCGGCGGCGCCGAGAGCAACGTCGCGATCGGCCTGGCGCGTGCCGGGGTCGACGTGACCTGGATCGGCCGCGTCGGTGCCGACCCCGCCGGTGACCGGGTGCTCGCCGACGTCGCAGCAGAGGGCGTCGACGTGGTCGCGGTGCGGGACCCCGAGCGGTCGACCGGGATCATGGTCAAGGAACGACTGGCGGACGGCCGCACCCGTGTGACCTACCACCGACGCGGCTCCGCCGGTTCCGCGTTCACGCCGGGAGACCTGCCGTCGGGGATGGTCGAGTGCGCGTCGCTCCTGCACGTGAGCGGGATCACCCTGGCGCTGTCCGGGACCGCCCGTGAGACCGTGCACGCCGCGGTCGTCCGGGCGCACGACGCCGGGGTGCCGATCGCGTTCGACGTCAACCACCGGCCGAAGCTCGTCGACGACGTGACCGGACGCGAGTACTACCGCGCGGTCGCTGCACGGTCGTCGGTCGTGTTCGCCGGTGACGACGAGGCTCGACTGGTCCTCGGGCACGACGAGGACGACGGCGACGAGGAGTCGCTGGCGCACGAGCTGGCGGCCCTCGCGAACGGTCGCGCCGTCGTGAAGCTCGGGTCGCGCGGTGCGGTCGCCTCGATCGACGGCGTGCTGCACCGCCGCGCGGCGAGCCCCGTCGCCGTGGTCGATCCGGTCGGTGCCGGTGACGCGTTCGTCGCCGCCTGGCTCGCCGCCGACCTGGCCGGCGACTCCCCCGACCAGGCCCTCGACCGTGCCGCGGACGCCGGCGCGCTCGCCTGCACGGTGGACGGCGACTGGCGCCGTCCCGACCCGGCAGCGCTCGGCGTCGTGGACCCGGCCGGCATCGACCACGCCGTCCACGACCGCGTCGACCGCTGACCACGATCCGAAGAAGGAACGCACGATGACCGACACCGCATCCCCCGCCACGCGCCCCCAGCGACACCGTCACGACGCCGGCCCGACGATCGCGATCCTGCGGGGCGGGACCGGCGACCACGTCGAGGACGTCATCCGCACGCTCGTCGACAGCGGCGTGAGCGCGATCGAGATCACGACGAACACCCCGCGGTGGCGCGAGGGCATCGCGTGGGCCGCCGAGCGCTACGGCAGCGCTGCGTCGATCGGCGTCGGCACCGTGCTCGACACGCGACAGCTCGACGAGGCAGCGGCAGCGGGAGCCACCTTCGCCGTCAGCCCGCACACCGACCAGGCGATCGGCGAACGGGCCCACGAGCGGGGGCTCGGCTGGTACCCGGGCGCCGCGACGCCGACCGAGATCGTCCGGGCGTGGCAGCTCGGTGCCCGGGCCGTGAAGGTCTTCCCCGCCGCGCCGCTCGGCGGCCCCGCGTTCCTCAAGCAGGTGCTCGCGCCGCTCGACTTCGTGGACGTCATCCCCACCGGGGGCATCGGGGTCGACGACGCGGCCGAGTACCTCGCCGCCGGCGCGGTCGCGGTCGGTCTCGGCTCCCCGCTCGTCGGCGACGCGCTGACGTCCGGCGACCTCGAGGGGCTCCGTGGGCGGGCCGAACGCCTCGTCGCCGGGCTGTCGAGGTGACGGGCGTCCTGCTCCGCGGCGGCTCGGTCGTCGGCGAGACCGGAGCGCTCCGAGCGGACGTGCTCGTCGAGGACGGCCGGATCACCGCGGTCGGGACCGACCTCGACGTCCCGGCCGGCGCGACCATCGTCGACTGCGGCGAGCGCCTCGTCATGCCGGGATCCGTCGACGCGCACTCGCACGGTGGGTCGCTCGTCTTCGAACCGGAGGTCCAGCGCGCGCTCCTCCGGCAGGGCGTCACCACGATCGTCACCGGACAGGACGGCGTCGGCCCCGCTCCGGGAGACGCGTCCTACGCGGACACCTACTTCGCCGCGATCGACGGGCAGCACCCGACGTACCGCGGCGGCGGCATCGGCGCGCTGCTGGACACGTACGACGGGACGACCCCGGTCAACGTCGCGACGCTCGTCCCAGCCGGCACCGTCCGGCAGCAGGTCGTCGGCGACGTCGACGGGCCCGCGACCCCCGAACAGCTCGCGGCGATGCGGGCCGCCGTGCGAGCGGGCCTGGACGCCGGCGCCGTGGGGCTCGCGACCGGGCTCGACTACGTGCCGGGGCTCTTCGCGGACACGGCGGAGCTCATCGCGCTGTGCACCGAGGTCGCGGCCGTCGACGGGCTCTACGTGTCGCACATGCGTGGCGGCTACGAGACGAACGCCCGCGCGGGGCTCGACGAGATCGCCGCGATCGTCCGGTCGTCAGGGGTCCGGGCGCACGTGTCGCACCTGCACGCCCCGGTCGACCTGTTGCTCGAGGCGCTCGCCGACCTCGAGCGGGCCGGCGCCCCGATGTCGTTCGATGCGTACCCGTACTCCCGTGGGTGCACGATCCTGTCGATGCTCCTCCTGCCGGCGGCCCTCGCCCGCCCGGGGACGACGGACCTCGCCCGGACGATCGCCGATCAGGACGGTCGTGCCCGTGTCCGCGGTGCGGTGCTCGACCGGGTGCTCGGCCGCGCCGACCTCGGCACCGGGTGGGCCGAGCAGATCACGCTCTCGCACGTCCCGGCGGCGGAGTTCCACGCGCTGCAGGGCCGGACGCTCGCCGACGCGGCCGAGGCCACCGGGACCGACCCGGTCGACCTCGCCCTCGACGTGCTCGTCGACTCGGACCTGCAGGTCACCGTGGTGATGCGGGTCCCCCGGCCGCGGACCGCGGACGACCTCGCGCCGCTGTTCCGGCACCGGGGACACTCGGCGGGCTCCGACGGCATCTTCGTCGGCACGCACCCGCACCCGCGGGCGTACGGCACGTTCGCGCGGTACCTCGAGGAGTACGCGGTCGCGGGTCGGCTGACGTGGCCAGAGGTCCAGCGGAGCCTGTCGACCACCGCCGTCGAGCGCTACCGGCTCGGCGACCGCGGACGGGTCGCCGTCGGGGCGGTCGCCGACCTCGTCGTGGTCGATCCGGAGACCGTCGCGGCGCAGTCCACGTACGACCACCCGATGCGTGTCGCCGAGGGCATCGACGACGTCCTCGTCGCCGGGGTGCTGGTGCTCGCGGACGGTGCGCTGACGCACGAGACCCCCGGTCAGGGTCTCCGTCGAGGTCGGTGACGGGACTCCATGACCGGGGGTCGCTGAGACTGGACTCAGCTGCGCGGGATCAGGCGTCCTCGACGTCGGTGACGCGGGTCTTCGTCGGCAGGACCGCGACGACGTCGATCTCGACGAGGATGTTCGCGAGGTGCGACTGCACGGTGGTCCGGACCGGGTACGGCTCGGAGAAGTGCTTCGCGTACTCCTCGTTGAAGGCCGGGAAGTCGCGGTCCGAGTGCTCGAGGTGCACGGTCGACTTCACGACGTCGTCGAGCGTCGCGCCGTGTTCGGCGAGGACGGCGGCCACGTTCGCCAGGACCTGGGCGGTCTGACCGGCGACGTCGTCGGCGAGCGCCCCGGTCGCGGGGTCCTGCGGGCCGAAGCCGGCGGTGTAGATGAACCCGCCCGCGACGATGCCCTGGCTGTAGGGTCCTGCGGGCTTGGGGGCGTTGTCGGTCACGATGGCGGTCTTCGTCACGGTGGCTCCTCACGGTGGGGGTCGAACGGGGCCTCCAGGCTAGAGCGCGCCACGGGGGCGTGCCCGGCCGTCCGCTGGACGGATTCTGGCCTGCAGAACGCACCACGAGCCTCCAGTGCGAGCACCACTCAGCCACCGTGACTATCGTCGTGTCGTGCCGTCCGCCCCGTCGTCGATCGCCGCCGGCCGTCGCCGCGCGGTCGATCTGGTCACGAGCCTGCCCACCTGGGCGACGGTCGTGCTCGTCTGGGTCGGTGGGCGCGTGCTCTCCACGCTGTGGCTCGCGCTCGCGTACCCGCTGATCGGGCGGTCGCAGCCGGAGAACGCGATCTGGACGAACGACCACGGGTTCCTGCGGTTCCTCACCGCGTGGGACGGCCAGTACTACGAGCAGATCTCGCTGCACGGCTACCCCACGACGCTGCCGCTCGACGCCGCCGGACACGTGGCACAGAACCCGTGGGCGTTCCTGCCGGCGTTCCCGTTCACGATCCGGTTCGTGACCGTGTGGACCGGGATGACGTTCGAGGTGGCGGCGCCGCTGATCGCGCTCGTGGCCGGGATCGTCGCCACGTTCCTGCTGCACCGACTCGTCCGGGAGCGTGCCGGGGACACCGCCGCCCTGTGGGCCGTCTTCTTCTTCACCTGCGGGCCGCTGTCGTTCCTGCTGCAGGTCGGCTACGCCGAGAGCACGTTCCTCGCGCTGACCTTCGGTGCGCTGCTCGCGATCGAGCACCGGCGGTACGGGCTCCTGACGGCACTCGGGGTCGTCGCTGCCTTCACGCGGCCGGGGGCGCTGGCGATCCCGTTGACGCTCGGCATCGTCGCCCTGGTGCGCTGGGTCCGGCTGCGTCGTGCAGGCGATCGCGTGCTCGACCGGTTCCCGTTGCGGGAACAACTCACGGTCGTGCTGTCGGGGCTCGTGATGGTCGCCGCCGGTGTGGCGTGGCCGGTGATCGCGTCGCACGTGACCGGGCGGGCCGACGCCTACCTGGCGACCGAGATGTCGTGGTGGGTGAACTTCATCGGGCGTGTGGACTTCGTGCCGCTGACGCCGTGGTTCCTCACGACGCTGCAGTGGGTCGGGATCGGTGGGATCCCGATCGTGATCGGGCTCATGGTCGGGTACCCGATCTGGCTCCTGCGCCGCTCGACGCGGAAGCTCGGGCTCACGACGCTGGTGTTCTCCGGCGGGTACGCGCTCTACGTCTTCGCGGTCTCGCTGCCGATGGCCTCGACGCCGCGGCTGCTCATGCCGCTCGCGCCGCTGATGGGCTCGCCCGAGCTCGTCGCGAAGCCCTGGATGCGCTGGACACTGGTGTCGTGCGCGCTCATCGGGCAGCCCGTGCTGGTCGCCGTGCTCTGGCTGCTGGGCCCCCCGTGACCCCCGCTCGGTCCGTCCTCGTCATACGGGCGGACCGAGCGCGCCGGGACTAGAGCTCGACGGTGCCGTGACGGCCGACGTCCGGCTGGGACTGCCCGCCGAGTGCGGCCTTCATCGTCTGGACCAGGCTGCCGACCGTGCCGGTGTCCTGCGTCCAGTACTCCACGGATTCGCCCTCGACGGTGAGCAGTCGGATCGAGGGGTCGTCGCGGCCGTCCGGGAACCACGCCTCGGCGAACGGTGACCAGAGTTCGTCGATCACCGAGTCGTCCTGGGTGACGGTCGCGGTGCCGGCGATGGACAGGTACCCGCCCTGCGACTCGATCGCGACGTTCACGTGCGGGTTCCTGGCGATGTCCTCGACCTTCTCGCTGCCGTCCTGCACCAGGAAGCGGAGTGTGCCGTGGAAGGCCTTGTCCTGCACGGCGAGCGGCCTGGCGTGCAGGGAGCCGTCCTCGCTGACCGTGGTCAGCAGGGCGGTGCGGGCTCCGTGGACGATGTCCGAGATGGCGGCGCGCTGGTCCGTCTGGGTGTCGGTCATGGTGCTCCTTCGCATCGTGCGCCCCGCCGCCCGACGAGCGGCCTGGCGAGCGGGGCCGTACCGTTCGGACCAGTCTGCCCCCGATCCCTGGAACGCGTCCGAACGGCTCAGGCGGGCTCGTGGATCGTCGTCTCGACGTCGACGACCTGCGGGATGCGCGGCATCGACGCGAACCCGAACCGGACCGGCGGGTCGAGCGGCACTAGGGAGCCGAGCGGTTCGTCCGCCCAGGTCCCGCGGACACCGGTGACGTCGTGCGCCCCGGTCACGCCGTAGTACTCGCGTCGGCCGCCGCCCGCGGTGCCAGCGGTCCCTGCACCCGGTGCCACGAGACGTGCGATCGGGTCGATCGCGCGCAACCACCGAGGGTCGCGGGCGATCGGCTTCGGGACGACCCGCAGCACGCGACCGAGCGGCGAGATCGTGCCGACGTCGATCGCGGCGCGGAGCGGCCCCGCGTCGAGGTCGATGCCGGATGCGGTCCGCCTGGCGGTGACGTCGACGACCTCGACGGCGTCGAAGCGGTACGTGCCGGAGACGTACGCGGCGACGATCTCGTCGGGGGCGAGCAGCACGCTCGACCCGTCGGGGAGCTCCACGAAGACGTCCGTGAACGCTCCGAACGGGGACCGCTCCCACATCCCGACGACGAGTCGCACGCCGGAGCTGGTGCCGACGCCCGTGATGCGTCCGCGGAACCGGCGTTCGACGATGGCAGGGCGTGACGACATGCCCTGGACCGTACGCGGCGCTGCCGTGAGCCGACGCTCCGGGCCCGTGCCGAGCCTCCCGACCGCGCCGTGTGCGGGAACCCGCCCGCGCTACGGGACGGGGACCGGCTCCGCCAGGAGCTCGCGCACGCGGGGTGCGACCGCGGTGCCGTACAGCTCGATCGAGCGCATCATGTCGGCGTGCGGGAGACGCCCGGTGGCGTAGCGCATGTCGAACCGCGTCACGCCGAGGATCCGCATGTTCCGTGCGATCTTGCGCGCGACGGTCTCCGGGGACCCGACGTAGAGCGACCCGCCGGCCGACAGCCCGGCCTGGTACTGCGCCGCGTCGAGGGGCGGCCATCCACGCTCGCGCCCGAGGCGGTCGGTGACGGCCTTGTGGTACGGCCAGTAGCGCTCGGCGGCCTCCTCGTCGGTGGCGGCGACGAACCCGGGCGAGTGCATCGCGATGGGCTGCTGCGGCAGCTCGAGCTGCGTCAGGGCCTGCCGGTAGAGCCGCGAGAACGGGGCGAACTGCGCGGGCTGCCCGCCGATGATCGCGAGGAACAGCGGCATGCCGTAGGACGCCGCACGGATCACGGACTGCGGGGACCCCCCGACGCCGATCCACGTCGGGATCGGACCGTGCTCGAGCTTCGGGAAGACGTCCTGGTCGGTCAGGCTCGCGCGCTTGGTGCCGCTCCACGTGACGGGGTCGCCGCCGCGCAGTGCTGCCCAGAGCTGGAGCTTCTCCTCGAACAGGACCTCGTAGTCGGCGAGCTCGTAGCCGAAGAGCGGGAACGACTCGGTGAAGGAGCCCCGCCCGAGGATGACCTCGGCGCGGCCGTTCGAGATCGCGTCGACGGTGGCGAACCGCTCGTAGACGCGGACGGGGTCGTCGGACGACAGCACCGTGACCGCGGACCCGATCCGGATGCGCTCCGTGCGGGCGGCGATCGCCGCGAGGACGACCTCGGGGGCGCTGACCACGAAGTCCTCGCGGTGGTGCTCACCCACGCCGATGAAGTCGATGCCCACCTGGTCCGCGAGGACGGCCTGGTCCACGACGTCGCGGATGCTCTGCGCATCGGACTGCAGCGAGCCGTCGGCGAGTTCGGTGACGTCGCCGAACGTGTCGAGGCCGAGCTGCACGGGTCCGACGCGGTCGGGTGCGGGCGGCGGGACGTCCGACGGACGACCGGTACCGAATGCGTTGCTCATCGCGCCCTCCAAGTGAATGCGTTTGCATGAATCTAGCACAGTTGCGTGTCCTCGGACAGTCCGCGTGTACGGTCGCGCGCATGCCCAAGATCCCCGACCAGACCGGCCGCCGCATCGTCGTGACCGGAGCGAACAGCGGCACGGGCAAGGAGACCGCCACCCGGCTCGCCGAGGCCGGCGCCTCCGTCGTGCTCGCCGTCCGGACGCCGTCGAAGGGCGACGCCGCCGCCGCCTCGATCCGGCAGGCACACCCGGGCGCCGACGTCGAGGTGCGTGAGCTCGACCTGGCCGACCTGTCGAGCGTCCGTCGGTTCGCCGCGGGGATCGTCAACGAGGACCGGCCGCTCGACGTGCTCGTGAACAACGCCGGCGTGATGATCCCGCCGAAGCGCTTCGAGACCGTCGACGGCTTCGAGCTGCAGTTCGGGACGAACTTCCTCGGCCCGTTCGCGTTGACGAACCTCGTGATGCCGGCACTGCTCCGGTCGTCGTCGCCCCGGGTCGCGACGATGTCGAGCCTCGCGGCGATGCCCGGGAGGATCCGGTTCGACGACCTGCAGTGGCTGCGCGGGTACTCCCCGTGGCGGGCGTACGCGCAGTCAAAGCTCGCCGATCTGCTGCTGTCGCTGCACCTCCACACGCTGTCGGTCGAGCTCGACTGGCCGCTCGTGAGCACCGCGGCGCACCCCGGGTACACCCGCACGAACCTGCAGTCGTCCGGTCGCTCGCTCGGTCGATCACGGCCGGTGTCGACGAAGCAGCGGGCGTGGCCGTTCACGCAGGACGTCGCGCAGGGCAGCGAGCCGCTGTTGTACGCGGCGGTCGGGCCGAACGCCGTCGGCGGCGCGTACTACGGCCCGTCGGGGATGTTCGGCATGGTCGGTCCGACCACGAACGCCCCGATCCCCCGCTCGGCGCGGAGCCCGGAGCTCGCCCGCAGCCTGTGGGCCGTCGCCGAGGACCTCACCGGGACGCACCTGCCCGCCTGACGCGCGCCGCACGGCCGGGAGGCTCGGCGCACGCCCGCCCCGCCGGCCCGGCGGCGAGCACGGCCGGCGGCGCCGACGCCTCAGGCGTGGTGGAGCTCGACGCTGCCGTCGATGTCGCCCGGGTCGGCCAGGCGGGCGTGCTGCAACACGGTGCGCCCGGGTCCGACGGCCGCGGCCACGATCGACAGGGTCGCGAAGTGCCCCTCCGGCTCGTGCGCGTCGCGGAGGATCGCGTCGGGATCGTCCGACGGCAGCGCGGCCGAGGCGGCGAGGACCCCGAACCAGGGGCTCCACCCGTCACCGGCGTCCGTCCCGGCGTCGGCGGCGCGGAGCTCGTCGAACGGGGCGAGCTCAGGCGGCCCGACCGGTGCGTCGACGGCACGGAAGGGCTCGAGCCAGCGACCGATGCGCGGCGCTGCCGGATCATCGGGCTCGCCGTGCGTGATCATGTGCACGCCGGGCTCGAGCACGGTCGTCCGGACCCGCGACCCGTCCCAGGAGATCACCGACGCCCCGGACGACGTGGCACGGACGAGGTTGAACGCGCGGGTGGTCGGGACGGTGTCGTCGTGGCCGGGCAGCACGCCGTCTGCCACCGCGTCGACGGGCAGCGCCCCGCGCGTGGTCCACGTGCCGTCGGCGGAGGGGACGTCCTCCCAGCGGTTCAGCACGACCGCGAGCCCGCCCTCGTCCGAGGCCGCCAGCCAGGCACCGCCGGCCTCGCGGTCGCGGACGCCGCGCAGCCCGGGGTCGCGGTCGGGCCACCACGCCGCCGGTGGGTCCCACGGGCGGGTCGGGAACTCGTCGCGCATGGCGAGCACGGTGACGGGCCACGCCGAGCCCGGTTCGACACGGACGACGACGGTGCACATGGAGCCGATCCTGCCATGCGCGCCCGAGCACGAGCACACGCCGGCACCCGTGCCCAGCACACGCCCGCTCCGGCCACGCCCCGCCGGGTAGCGTGGCCGACGTGACCAACGCACCGCAGCAGCGCAGGACCATCGTCGTCGGGATCACCGGGGGCATCGCGGCCTACAAGGCCGTCCAGGTCGTCCGGGAGTTCGTGAAGGCCGGCCACGACGTGCACGTCGTCCCCACCGAGGGCGCCCTGCGCTTCGTGGGGCTCCCGACGCTCGAGGCGCTCAGCAGGAACCCCGTCTCGACGAGCGTCTTCGAGGAGGTCGCCGAGGTCCGCCACGTGTCGCTCGGGCGTCGGGCCGACCTCGTGGTCGTCGCACCCGCGACCGCCGACTCGCTCGCGCGGATGGCCGCCGGCCTCGCCCCCGACCTGCTCGGCACGACCCTGCTCGCGACCGAGGCGCCCGTCGTCGTCGCGCCGGCGATGCACCCGCAGATGTGGGAGCACCCCGCGACCCGGGCGAACATCGCGACCCTCCGCGAGCGCGGCGTGCACGTCGTCGGCCCGGAGGTCGGGGCCCTCACCGGCGACGACGCCGGCATGGGGCGCATGTCGGAACCCGACACGATCGTCGCGGCCGCCCTGGCGGTGCTGGGGCAGACGACGGACGCGGGACGACCCGACGGGGGCGAGCCGAGCCTCCAGGCCGGAACGACCGGGACAACCGGGACGACCGCCCGCGGCGAGCAGGGCGACCTGTCCGGCGTCCGCCTCGTCGTCAGCGCCGGTGGCACCCGCGAACCGTTCGACCCCGTCCGCTTCGTCGGCAACCGCTCGAGCGGCCGACAGGGCATCGCGATCGCCACCGCGGCCGCTGCCCGTGGCGCCGACGTGACCCTCGTCAGCGCGAACGTGGACGGCGGCCTGACCCGAGGACTCGACGCGCACGTCGTCCAGGTCGGGTCGGCGCTCGAACTCGCCGAGGCCGTGCACGCCGCGGCAGCGGATGCGGACGTCGTCGTGATGACCGCCGCCGTCGCCGACTACCGTCCAGCCGAGGTCCGCGCCGAGAAGCTCAAGAAGGACGCGCAGGGCGACCGGATGACACTCGAGCTCGTGCGGAACCCCGACGTACTCGCGGACCTCGTGGCGAACCGCCGGACCGGGCAGATCGTCGTGGGCTTCGCCGCCGAGACGGAACCGGACCGCGATGCCCGGATCGAGCTCGGCCGCGCGAAGATCGCCAGGAAGCCGGCCGACATGCTCGTGGTGAACCGGGTCGGCTGGTCAGAGGGGTTCGAACGCGAGGAGAACGCGATCGAGGTGATCGTCCCCGGCGGCGAGGTGGTGCGCGCCGCCTCCGGCACGAAGGCGGAGGTCGCGGCCGTCGTCCTGGACCTCGTCGCGACGGCGCTGGCCTGACCCGCCCCGGCCCCGTGCCCGCCCGATCGCGGCGCTGGCCGGATCCTGGGCCGGCTCTGAGAACGTCGACGGCCACGCGGGCCACGATGGTGCCATGGGACGACGCTCAGCACGCGCCAGACGCGCCAACCGGACGGCGGCACTCCTCGCCGTGATCCTCGGTGGCGCCGGCGTGACGCACTTCCTCCGCCCGCGCGGCTACGACCGCATCGTCCCGGAGGGCCTGCCCCCACGGACCACGACGCTGGCCTCCGGCGTCGCCGAGCTCGGGATCGCCGCGGGGCTCGCCGTCCCGGCCACCCGCCGCGCGGCCGGCATGGCGGCTGCCGCCCTCTTCGTCGCGGTGTTCCCCGCGAACGTCAAGATGGCGAAGGACCTGCTCGACAGCCCGCGGTCGACCCGCACCATGCGGGTCGTGTCGGTCCTGCGCCTGCCCCTGCAGGCACCGCTCGTGTCATGGGCGCTCCGCGTCGGCCGGTCAGCCCCACGCCGATGACGCCCTCGCCGGACAGTCGGGCCGCGGAGCCGCTCCTGCACCGTCCGGTCACGGTGCACGCGTGGGAGGACGTCGTCTTCGCGCACTGGCGGCACGACCCGGCGTCGCTCGACCGGCTCGTCCCCCGCGGGACCCGACCGGACGTGGTGGACGGGAACGCATGGGCCGGCCTCAGCGCGTACGTGTTCCGCGAGACGCGCGTGCCGCCGTTCCCGCCGTCGGGTCGTCTTGGCACGATGACCGAGGTGACGATCGAGATCCTCACCGTCGACGACCGCGGTCGGCACGGGGTCGCCTACCGGACGATCGACACGGCGAACGTCCCGGCCATCGTCGCGGCGCACGCGTTGCTCGGGGTCCCCTACGCGTTCGCGCACGCCAGGGGGAAACGGCGAGGGGACGCGCTGCGGTACCGCTCGGTGCGGCACCCTGACCGGTTGCGTCGCGCACGGCCGGGAGGCCCGGCTCGCCCCCGCCACGCCGCGTTCGTCCGCGTCGTGGCCGGTGCCACCGACTCCTCACCGCTCGCCGCCGAGCTCACCACGCGCGCGGGGATCCACGCCAGACACCTCGCGCAGACCGTCTTCTGGCAGCGGGAGCACCAACCCCTCGTGCTCCGCTCGGCGACGCTCGAACGGCTGGAGGGCGACCTGCCGGACGCCGTCGGCATGCCGGGGCTCTTCGACCGGGCACCGGATTCGCTCCTCGTCCTCGACGGCACGACCGTCCGCTACGGCTGGGGTGACGTCGTCCGATGAGCGACCCGTTCGCACTCGACCGCTTCGTCCGCGCGCAGGACGGCGTGCAGGACACCGCGCTCGCCGAACTCGCCCGGGGCCGGAAGTCGTCGCACTGGATCTGGTTCGTGTTCCCCCAGCTCCGCGGCCTCGGACACAGCCCGACCGCCGAGCGCTACGGCATCTCCGGCGCCGACGAGGCCCGCGCCTACCTGGCCCACCCCGTGCTCGGCCCGCGACTGCTCGCCGCCGCCGAGGCAGCCGGCACCGCCCCCGCGCGCTCGGTCGAGGAGCTGGTGGGCGGCATCGACGCGCTGAAGCTCCGGTCGTCGATGACGCTCTTCGCCGCCGTCGCCGAGGACCCCCGGCCGTTCCGATCGGTGCTCGACCGGTGGTGGGGCGGGGCCGAGGACCGCCGGACGACGGACCTCCTCGGGCCGAACCCGTCGACGGGTACGTGACACTCCCGGAACCGACCGGAACGCCGTTCGCATATCAGGTATCGTGACCGATGCGTCCGCACAGATCCCGAAACAGGTGCGGAGCCCCCGATCCGAAGGACACAACATGCCGGTCCCCAGCAGCGCCCCGACCGAACACCAGCTGCTCCGCGACACCGTCCGCCAGAAGATCCACGAAGCGATCATGGACGGCACGCTCGAGCCCGGTGAGCGACTCAACGACGACGAGCTCATCGCATGGCTCGGCGTCTCGCGCACCCCCATCCGCGAGGCCCTCAGCCAGCTCGCCCGTGCCGGGCTCATCGAGATGGCGCCGAACCGCTACACGCGCGTCACCACGCCGGACCCCGGAGAGGTGATCGAGGCGCTGCAGACCCTCGGCGTGCTCTTCGGCGGCGTGGTCCGGCTCGCGGTGCCGCGACTGGGCACCGCCTCGCGGAAGAAGATCCTCGCGGCGCTGGACAAGACGATCAAGGAACTCGAGTCGCACGACATCAAGGGCGTCAACACCGACGCCCTCGGGGTCTTCGCCCTCTACGTCGAGGAGTGCGGCAACGAGAACCTGCGGCGCGTCTGCGTCGACACGATGGACGGGCTCGCCTTCCGTCTGCGTCTGCCGAACCTCGACGAGCTCGTCGACTGGGACCGCATGACGGCGGACTTCAAGCGCCTCCGCACCGCGACCGAGAACGGCGACAACATCGAGGCCGAACTCGCGACCGAGGCGATCCACCAGCTCCCCGGCGAGAAGCACTGAGCTGCATCGATCCGCTGTTGCACTGAGCAGCCGTACAGGAACCGCCCGTCCCGGACCCCGGGGCGGGCGGTTCGTCCTTCGTGTGCCTCCCCACGCGACGCCCCTGGCACGCTCCCAGCGACGCGATCCGGGCAGCCGGTAGCATCGCCACGACCGCTCGACGACGACCCCGGAGCAGCAGATGACGCAGCGCCAACCCGAACCGCACACGGGGCAGACGGACCGCACCGAGATCGCCGCGCGCCTCGCCGCCGCGGTCGGCCGCATCAACCGTCGGGCACGCACCGATTCCGCCGCGCTCGGGTACGGGATCGTGTCGGCGCTCGCGACGATCCAGCGCGACGGACCCCTGCGCCCAGGCGACCTGTCGCGGCTCGAGGTGGTCACGAAGCCCACGATGACCCGTATCCTCACCGAGCTCGAGCAGCGCGGGTTCATCGCCCGCGAGGCCGACCCGACCGACGGCCGCGCATTCATGGTCAGCGCCACCCCCGAGGGCATCGCGGCGGTCGAACTCGCCCGCTCGGAGCGCACCGGGATCGTCGCGTCGCTGATCGCCGAGCTCCCCGCCGAGGACGTCGACGACATCGCCCGCGCCCTCGGAGCACTCGAGCGCGTGGCGCAGGGCCAGGTCACCCAGGAGATCCACAGCTCCACGGCCTGATCGGGCCGTTACCGAACCGTTATCGACGGGTGGACGGACGGTTCTGCCAGTGTTCCCGGACGGACCGTCCAGGGTGACCCGTCATCGTTGCCGCTTCGCCATCGCGGCGGCCGCCCCACACGGCTGCCCGCCCGGCGAACGGACGGGCCCCACACCACCGTCCGGTCTCACACCGGCTCTCGGTGCTCTCTCGCGATGACGCAGTGCGCACGTACGAACCGCCCGAACCACCGGAATCGATGACAGGACAGAACTCCGACCTCCCGACCACCACCACGACCGGCACCCGCCGAGCAGCCCTGGACTCCCCCAGCCGCAGGATCCGACGCACCCTCCGCAAGCGCGGTGTGCTCATCGCCAGCGGTGCAGCGGTCCTCGCGATCGCCGGCGGTGCACTCACGGTCACGACGCAGCCGGCACTCGCCGAGGCCGTCGGCATGCCGACGTCGAGCCCCACCCCCGGGCTCAGCGGCACCGCCCTCGACCGTGCCCAGGCAGCGGCGACCGTCGCGACCGCGAAGACCGTCGTCGAGAACGCCAACGACAAGACGGACACATCGAAGCTCGAACAGCAGATCTCGTCGCTGTCGAACCCCGCGAAGCTCTCCGGCGGTGCCCTGTCCGAGCGGATCGCGTCCACCGTCGACACGACCCAGGACGTCGCCCAGGCGAGTGCCGACCAGGACAAACAGGACGCCGACGCGAGGGCGGCGGCGGCGAAGGCAGCGGCGGACAAGGCCGCCGCGGAGAAGGCGGCCGCCGATGCGGCAGCGGCAGCGCAGGCCGCGGCAGCAGCGCAGGCGGCGGCGAACTCCCCCGCCGGGGCGAAGGCCACCGCGAGCTCCCTCGCGTCGTCGAAGTACGGATGGGGCTCCGACCAGTTCCAGTGCCTGAACAGCCTCTGGACCAAGGAGTCCGGCTGGAACTACAAGGCGTACAACCCGTCCGGCGCGACCGGCATCCCGCAGGCGCTGCCCGGCTCGAAGATGGCCACGATCTCGTCCGACTGGGCCGACAACGCGACCACCCAGGTCACGTGGGGGCTGCAGTACATCAAGGACGCCTACGGCACGCCATGCGCGGCGTGGGGACACTCGCAGGCGACCAACTTCTATTGATCGGCTGACCCTCCCCCTCTCGACCCGGAACGACAAGGTCGCTGTCGTACGACAGCGACCTTGTCGTCGTCAGGCGTCTGCAACAGTTGCGGGCGCTCGGCAGCGACAGCGTCGCTGTCGTACGACGAGGGAGCTGTCGTTCGTTGCGGACGCAACGGACGTGCCCTGGACGCGGCCAGCGCCGGACGGGAGGCGCGGTGCGGCGCCGCACCGGGCCTCCCGTCCGTCGCCGGGCGCGACCACGGCCCGTGGTGAGCCCGCAGGTCGTGTCGCCATCGCGGACGGCACCCGCCGTCGTGTAGGCATGCACGGTGACGACGATCGGCCTCCGCCGCATGCAGCCGCGCGACCCCGCTGAAGGACACCGCGCCGCCAGCCCGCTCGAGCTGCTCTTCGACCTGGTGTTCGTCGTGGCCGTTGGGTTCGCCGCGACCAACCTCCACGAGATCGAGGCCGAGGGGCACATCTCCTCCGCGATCGTGTCGTTCGCGTTCGTGTTCTTCTCGATCTGGTGGGCGTGGCTGAACTTCACGTGGTTCGCGACGTCGTTCGACACCGACGACTGGCTGTACCGCGTGATGACGTTCGTGCAGATGGCCGGTGTCCTCGTGCTCGCCGCCGGTGTCGGCCCGGCGATGCAGGACGGGTCGTTCACGATCGTCGTCATCGGGTACGTCGTGATGCGGCTCGCACTCGTCGGGCAGTGGATCCGAGTCGCGGTGTCCACGTCCGAGTACCGGTCGACCGCACTGCACTACGCCGTCGGCATCACCGTCGTGCAGGTCCTCTGGGTCGTGATGCTGTTCCTGCCCCGTGGATCGTCGGCGTTCGTCATACCGCTGTTCGTCCTGCTCGAGCTCCTCGTGCCGATCTGGTCCGAGTCCCGGGCGCAGACCACCCCGTGGCACACGCACCACATCGCGGAGCGGTACTCGCTGTTCACGCTGATCGTCCTCGGTGAAGGGCTCGTCGCGTCCGCGAGCGCCGTGATCGACGGCCTCCGGCACGCCGAGCACCTCGGGCCGTTGCTCGTCCTGGCCGCCGGCGGACTGGTCATCGTCGCGGGCCTCTGGTGGATCTACTTCTCGCACGAGCAGCACGACCACATCCGCGGCCTGCCGAGCGCGCTGGTGTTCGGCTACGGGCACTACTTCGTGTTCGCCGCCGCTGCCGCGCTGCCCGCCGGGATCGAGGTGGCGGTCAGCGCCGACGCGGGCGAGGCCGACCTGTCCCACGCGTCCGTCGCCGCCACGATCGCGGTCCCCGTCGCGCTGTTCGTCCTCGCGATCTGGGCGCTGGCCCTCCGGCCGTCGCTGTCCGTCGAGTGGAACACCGTGGTCGTCGTGCTGACGCTCGCCGTCCTCGCGACCATCGCAGTGCCGGAGGTGTCGCTCGTCGCGACCGCGGTGCTCGTCGCCGCGATCGTCGTGGTGCTGGAGGTCGCGGACGCGAGGGCGCGTGGGTGACGGTGGTGCGTGGTGCGTGGGCGGGTGGCGCGCCGGGTGGGTGGCGCGTCGGCGGGTGGCGCGTCGGTGCCGACTCGGAACGACAGGATCGCTGTCGTACGACAACGTGTCTGTCGCTACCGCGCGGCTGCAACAGTTGCGGACGCGCAGGAACGACACGATCGCTGTCGTACGACAACGACGATGTCGCTCCCGCGCGCGTGCAAGGACCCGACTGTCAGCCGACTCGCGCGACTCGGACGTCGATCCGAGCCAGCACGAGACCGTTGCGCGCCGCCTCGGCGAGGGCGGCGTCGTGCACCGCTCGTGCGACCTGCGGCGCGGGGACGACACCGTCGGTCCCGATGACGACGCGGAGCACGTCACCATCGACGACGATCCGTGGCGCCGATGCCGGCGTCGTCAGGTGCCGCACGGCCCTCGCGGTGCTGCCGAGTGTCGGCTTCGCGTGGAACAGGTCGGCGACACCGGCCACCCCCAGCACGGCCGTCTCGATCGAGGCCACGGCGGACCCCGTGTCCGTCGTGTCGGACTGCACGTCCTCGTCCCGCGTCTCGCTCATCGTTCCTCCTCCGACGTCGTCTGGATCAGGTCACGGACGACCACGTCGATCGCCTCGACCACCAGGTCCGTCTGCTCGGCGAGCGCCGAGGCCACCGCGGCGCGGACCAGATCGGCGGTCGTCGGGATGGACGGGCCGGCGACGATCGCGACCTCGACGGTCACCCGCACCGGGGCCGCGAGCACGGTGACGTCGCCGTCGATCGAACAGCGTGCGACGACGATGCCCGGGACGGCGTCACCTGCTCGACGGACCAGCGAGCGGATCGCTCCCTCGGTCATGACCGGGTGTTCCGTCGCTGCCTCGGCGCGGAGCGGGACGTCGCGGCCGGATCGGGCCTCAAGCGAGATGTTCGCGAGGACACCACCGATCCACGACTCGTCGGCGGGGGCTTCTGCCAGGGCCGCCGCCTCGAGCGAGCCGAACGACACCTGCCGCAGCCGGATGATCGCTGCGAGCGCGTTCTGGCAGGCCGGTGAGTCGTCGATGTCCGGGTCGGCCGGCTGCATGCCGGCGTCGAGGTAGTCGGCGAGCTCGTCGATCGTGTGTCCGTCGAGGTCCTCCGGCTCGAGGGCGGCGAGCACCACGCGGTCGGGCTCGAGCGGTTCGGGTGCGGCGGTCATCGCCATCCCTCCATCAGACGGATCATGTTCTTCCTGGCACGGGACAACAGCCCGCGGACGGTCGAGAGCGGCACGTCGAGTTCCTCGGCGATCTCCTCGTAGCGGTACCCGAGCACTTCCTTCATCAGCCAGCACCGCCGCTGCGCGTCCGGGAGCTCGGCGAGCGCGATCTCGACGGCGTGCTCGCGGTCGCGCGCCTCGGCAACGCGTTCCGGGGCGTCGTCGGACGGGGCAGCGACCTCGAGCTCGGTGACGTCGTCGTGGTCCCGGCGCGCTCGGATGCGGTCGATGCACTTCCGGCTGAGGATCCGCATCAGCCACGCCTTCACGTGCGCGTTGTCCTGGAGGGCGTCGAGGCGGTTCCAGGCGGTGATGAAGGTCTCCTGCACGACGTCGTCCAGCTCGTCCGTCGAACCGAGTGTCCGGCGTGCGTACGCGCGGAGCAGTGGTGTGTGTCGGCGGATGAGGACCTCGAAGGCACGGACGTCGCCGTCGGCCGACCGTCCGGCGAGGACGCCGTCATCGAGGTCGACGAGTGCCGTCCTGGGTGGTGGGTGGTGCACGGTTTCCTTCTACTGGTCGGAGTTGCGAGCATGCTGCGCTCACGGATGTGACGCGTCCAGACTGCACTTCGTCACACATCTCGGGCACCCTGTTCCCATGTCGCTCGTCACCGCCGTCTGCCGCGTCGACCGCCTGCTACCCGATTCCGGCACGATCGGGATCACCGCGATCGACAAGCGTCCGGTCGACGGACCGGTCCGCGTCCGACCCCTCGGCCTCTACGCCGACGTGCAGGCGGACCGGAAGCACCACGGCGGGGAGGACCAGGCCGTCTACGCGTACGCCGACGAGGACGCCGCCCACTTCGCCGACCTGCTCGACCGTCCGATCCCCGCCGGGCTGTTCGGCGAGAACCTCCGGACGTCGGGGATCGACGTCACCGGGGCCGTGACCGGCGAACGCTGGCTCGTCGGCGACACCCTGCTGCTCGAGGTCACGATCCCGCGGATCCCCTGCGGCACCTTCGCCCGCCGGCTCCGCGTGGACAAGTGGGTGAAGCGGTTCACCGAGGAGGGCCGACCCGGCGCCTACTTCCGGGTGGTCAAGTCCGGACCGGTCGCGGCGGGCGACCCGATCACGGTGCTCGAGCGCCCCGACCACGGCGTCACGATCGGCGACATGTTCGCGGGGATGACCCCGGACCAGGCACGGGCCGTCCTGTCGAGCGAACGGCCGCTCGCGCCGAAGGTGCAGCGCGACGTGACGAAGGTCCTCGCCAGGGCCGCTGTCTAGACCACCCGGAAGCGGACGACCTCGACCAGGTCGTCGTCACGCAGCTGTGGGTAGTGCCCGGTGAGCCCGTCGCGCAGCGCCGCCACGTCGCCGGCTCCTTCGTCCCGGGCATCGGCGTCGTCGATCTCGCGGACGCGCTTCACCGTCACGGAGTCGACCACGGCGTCGGCGGTCACGAACCCGTCGGCGTGCTCGTCCTCGAACACGAACGTCGTCGGGCCGATGCCCTGCGGATCGCGGAACCGGATCGTCGCGGTCTTCCGTCCAGTCAGCACGTCGTCGTGGTACCGCCCGGCGAACCGCACGACCCGCTGAGCACGGGCGTCCGGCCAGTCGTAGGCGCCGGGGAGCAGATCGCGCACCGGGGTCCCCACCGGGTCGTCGTCCCCGTCTCCCGGCATCAGCACCATCGCCTGGGACTGCAGGTCGAGCAGCACCTGGCGGCACCGACCGCACGGCGGGATGACCCCGCGTCCGGCATCGGCGACCGCGACGATCGTCATGATCGGGTCGTCGGACACCGCTGCCGCGGCACCGAGGACGGCGAGTTCCGCGCACGGGCCTCCGGTGAAGTGCGAGACGTTCACGGCCGTGTGCACGCGGCCGGACAGGTCCATCGCAGCCGACGCCACGGTGTGGGTGACGTCACCGCCGAGTCGTTCGGCCACCGCCGTCGCGGCTTCGAGCACGGTCCGGTCGTTGCGCCACTGCATGGCCACAGCCTGCCAGATGCCCCGGCGCCGTCAGTCCGACCCGCGTCGGCGTGCCGGATCGATGGGCCGCTTCACCACGGGCAACCCCGCGACCACGAGCTCGTAGGCGTTCGCCACGAGGTCCTCGACGACGGTCTCGTCGATGCCGTCCCCTGGCGCGAGCGTGATCCAGTGCCGCTTGTTCATGTGCCACCCCGGCGTGATCTCCTCGTGGTCACGGACCAGTGCGGCGCCGTGCGGCGGCGCGCACTTGAGGTTCACGATCGGCACCCCGCGGAGCTCGGACGTCATCACGAACATCTTGCCGACGACCTTGTAGACGAACGCGCCTTCGCCGAAGGGCTGGGTCTCCTCGGTTGCCGGCAGCGCCAGCGCGGTGCGGGCAGCGACCTCGTGCAGCTCCGTGCCGTCCATGCCCCCAGCATGCCCCACACCGCCGACAGCACCCCGTTCTGGGGTGCGACGTCGCGGCACGACGCTGCCTACGATCGCTCCTGCCGCATGCCCGATGCGGCGATCTCGATCCAGGGGGAACCATGCGCGTCATCCGTACCATCGCCGTCGCTGCGGCCACCACCGTCCTCGCCGGGACGGTCGCGCTCGGCGGCGCGACCTCGGCGCAGGCGGCCACCACGACGTACAAGAACTGCGACGCCGTCCACAAGGCCTACTCCGGTGGCATCGCGTTGAAGGCCACGAAGGACAACACCGTGCGGTCGGGCGGCAAGGTCACCCACCGTGCGTTCAAGGGCACGGTGAAGAAGGACGACGCGCTCTACAACGCCAACAAGAAGCTCGACGCTGACGCCGACGGCATCGCCTGCGAGCTGAGCTGACCCGAGCGCCTACAGCGTCGGGACGCCCTCGCCACCGGACCGCGGACGGGCGGTGCCGGCGACCCCGGTGACGACCGAGTGCGGCGGGACGTCCTTCGTCACGACGGTGTTCGCGCCCACGACGGAGTCGTGCGCCACCGTGATGTCCCCGATCAGCGACGACCCTGCGCCGAGTACCACGCGGTCGCCGACGGTCGGGTGCCGTTTCGCGCCGGGGCCGTGCGCTCCCCCACGACCGCCGAGCGTCACGCCGTGGAACACCAGGACGTCGTCGCCGACGACCGCGGTCTCCCCGATGACGACACCCATGCCGTGGTCGATGAAGAACCGTCGCCCGATGCGTGCCCCCGGGTGGATCTCGATGCCGGTCAGGGCGCGGGCGGTCTGCGCGACGACCCGCGCCGCGAACCGGGAGCCGGGCAGCCCCTCCGCGATCCACAGTTTGTGGGCGAGCCGGTAGGCCCAGATCGCGTGCAGCCCCGAGTAGACGACGGCGTTCTCGAGGTCCCCGCGAGCAGCGGGATCACCTCGGCGTGCTGCGGCGAGGTCCTCCCGGACGGTCCGCAGCACGCCACGTCGGCGATGCGTCACGCAGTGAGCCCTTCGAACAGCACGGTCGACAGGTAGCGCTCGCCGGTGTCGCACACGATGGCGACGATGCGCTTGCCCGCGTTCTCCGGGCGCGCGGCGATCACGAGCGCGGCGTGGATGATCGCACCGGACGAGATGCCGGCGAGGATGCCCTCCTGCGTCCCGAGGTCACGGGCGACCCGCAACGCGTCGTCGAGCTCGACGTCGAACACCTCGTCGATGACGGACTGGTCGAGCACCTCGGGGATGAAGTTGGCACCGATGCCCTGGATCTTGTGCGGGCCGGCCTTGCCCTCCGTCAGCAGCGGGGAGTCCTTCGGCTCGACGGCGACGACCTGGACGCCGGGCACACGCTCCTTGAGGACCTGCCCGACACCGGTGATCGTGCCGCCGGTGCCGACGCCCGCGACGAACACGTCGACATGTCCCTCGGTGTCGCGGAGGATCTCCTCGGCGGTGGTCTTCCGGTGGATCGCGGCGTTCGCGGCGGTCTCGAACTGGTGCGCCAGGATCGCGCCGGGCGTCTCCTCGACGATCGACGCGGCCTTGGAGACCGCACCCTTCATGCCCTCCGGCCCCGGGGTCAGCACGATCTCGGCACCGTACGCTCGGATCAGGGCACGACGTTCGACGCTCATCGTCTCCGGCATCGTGATGACGACCCGGTACCCACGAGCGGCCCCGACGAGCGCGAGCGCGATGCCGGTGTTGCCGGACGACCCCTCGACGATCGTGCCGCCCGGCTTCAGGTCCCCGGATTCCTCTGCCGCGTCGATGATCGCGACGCCGAGGCGGTCCTTGACGCTGGCGCCGGGGTTGTAGAACTCGAGCTTCGCGAGGACCTCTGCCCCGCCTTCGGCTGGAAGCCGGTTCAGCTTCACCAGCGGGGTGTTGCCGAACGCCTGGGAGATGTTGTCGTAGATGGTGCCGCTCATCCGGTCCGTCCTCACTCGGGTCGAGTCCGCGACCCTTCCTGGAGGCGCGGTGTGCGCCCGATCCTAGCCACCGGACCCGACCCGGCCCTGTCCATGACGCGCCCCACCCACCCAGGTCGGCTCGCGCCTCCAGTCGGTCCCGCCGTGGCGACAGCGCGGCTGCCCTCACGACCGCTCGTTCTCGCTTCCGCTGAGCGCTCGACGCAGATCGGCTCCGACGGCAGCGCGCGCTGGACCTCCGGCGGCAGTCGTAGCTCCGGGACGGCGTGCCCTCCCTGACGTACTCGACGACGGCGCGCGGCACGGAGGCGATCATGCCGGTCGCGCACGTCATGGACCGCACGGTGTACGGACGGCAGCAGGACTGGGAGGACAGCCCCGACGGCTGGCCGCAGTTCCCGACGTACGGCTGACGCGCTAGACGTTCAGCGCGAAACGGTCATCGGTGGCCTCGAGCACGCGGAGCACGTTGCCGCCGGCCAACGCCTCGAGGTCGGACGCACCCCATCCGCGGCGCGACAGCTCCTCGGCGAGCACCGGGTAGCGGGAGACGTCCCGGACGTCCGGTGGCAGCACGGGGGTGCCGTCGTAGTCGCCGCCGATGCCGATGTGCGCGGCTCCTGCGACGTCCCGGGCGTGCTCGACGTGGTCGGCGATGTCGGACACCGTGACGAGGGGCCCCTCGCCCACGGAGCCCGCCTCTTCCCAGTCCGCCCATGCCCGCGACACGAACTTCGGCACGAACGTGATCATCACGACGCCGCCGTTGTCGGACAACCGCGCGAGGACGTCGTCCGGGACGTTCCGCGGGTGGTCGTTCACGGCGATCGTCGAGGAGTGGCTGAAGACGACGGGCCGGGTGGCCACGTCGAGGGTGTCCCGCATCGTGGACGGTGCCGTGTGGGAGAGGTCGACGAGCATGCCGATCCGCTCCATCTCCGCCACCACCTGTCGGCCGCGGTCGGTCAGTCCGCCGTGGGCGCGGGCACCCGTCGCCGAGTCGGCCCACGGGGTGTCGTCGTTGTGCGTCAGGGTCATGTACCGCACGCCGAGCCGGGCGAAGTCGCGGAGCACGGCGAGGTCGTCCCCGATGGAGTGGCCGCCCTCGGCGCCGAGCAACGACGCGATCCGTCCCGACGCGACGGCGGCCCGGACCTCGGCGGCGGTGCGGGCGAGCGCGAGGTCGTCCGGGTACCGCGCGATGATCCGGTGCGCCAGGTCGATCTGCTGCAGGGTCGTGCGAACCGGGTCGGGTTCGTCGGCGGGGACGAAGACGGACCAGAACTGCCCGACGACACCGCCGGCGCGGAGCTTCGGGATGTCGGTGTGGAGCGACGACTCCTCGGTGTCGATGCCCTCGACACCGGAGTCGTGGGACTCGCGCCGCTCCCACGGCAGGTCGTTGTGGCCGTCGATCACCGGGAACGTCACGCTCATGCGGACGACGGTACCGCGGCCTACAGTGCCCCGGTCAACGCCATCAGCCCGAGACTCGATCCGGTGACGACGACCCAGAGCACCAGCCCGAGCACGAGCGGCCGGAACCCGGCGCGACGGAACCCCGCGATGTCGGTCGAGAGCCCGATCGCGCTGAGCGCCACCGTGATGAGGAACGCCGCGACGGTGGAGATCGCGGGGTGCACGGGCCCGGGGAGGATCCCGGTGGAGTTCACCGCGGCGGCGATCACGAAGCCGGTGAGGAACCACGGCACGAGCTTCCAGACCCGCCGGAACGACCAGCGAGCCGGGGCCGTCGCCGCACCGTCGACGGTGGCCGAGGACCGCCGCCCGACCAACCACGCCAACCCGAGCACGATCGGGATGATCATCAGCGTCCGGACGAGCTTCACGACGACCGCGAAGTTCGCCGCCTGGGTGCCGTAGGTGCTCGCGGCCGCCACGACCGACGACGTGTCGTTCACGGCCGTGCCGGCGAAGAGCCCGAACGCGTGCTGGCTCATGCCGAGGGCGTGCCCGACGATCGGGAAGACGATCACGGCGGCGACGTTGAACAGGAAGATCGTGGAGACGGCGTACGCGACCTCGACCGACACCGCACCGATCACGGGCGTCACGGCGGCGATCGCCGAGGCGCCGCAGATGCCCGTCCCGACGCCGATCAGCGTCCGCAGGTTGCCGACGACGCCGAGCAGCCGCCCGACACCCCACGCCGCGAGCAGGCAGACGACGAGCGTGCCGAGCATCACCGGCAGCGACTCCACCCCCACGCGGGCGACCTCGGCGAGCGACAGCTGCGCGCCGAGGAGCACCACCGCCAGCTGCAGCACGAACTTCGAGGCCGTCGTGATCCCGGGCTTCAGCGAGTCGGCCGGACGACGCACCATGCCGATGACCGCACCGAGCACCACGCCGCTGACCGGCGCCCCGACCACGGGCAGGAACCGGCCGATGACCGTGGCGACCACGGCGATGCCGGTGGCGAGCGCGAGACCGGGGGCGAGCCTCCTGGCGGTTTCCATCGTCGATGCCACGTGACCATCCTGCACTGCGGGAGGATCGGGGCATGACCGTGTCTTCCGCATCGTGACCGAGCTCGATGCCTCACCCGAGCGCGCGTTCGCGCTGTCGCTCGACATCGGTGCGCACGAACGCTCCCTCGCCGGCACCGGGGAGCGTGCCGTGGCCGGCACGACGAGCGGCCGGATCGCGCTGGGCGAGACCGTCACGTTCCGTGCGCGGCACTTCGGCATCGTCTGGCGGCTCACCAGCCGGATCACCGCATTGGAGGCACCGCACCGGTTCGTCGACGAACAGGTCCGCGGTCCGTTCGCCCGGTTCCGGCACGAGCACCGGTTCGAGCCGTCGGGTGACGGCACGCGGATGGTCGACGAGATCGAGTTCACCGCGCCGCTCGGCCCGCTGGGCGTGATCGCCGAGCGGCTCGCCCTCGCGCGGTACATGCCCGCCCTGATCCGCGCCCGCAACGCGTCGCTGGCTGCCGAGCTCCGCGGGCCTGCGGGGTCGAATCGCGCGTAGAAGGTCGAACGTTCCGGCCCCCTCCGCGCGATTCGGCTTCCCATTGCGGACGTGATGGGTCGTTTCGGCCCGTGAGCCCGAGCCCCCGTGTCAGGAGCCGGCGAGCTCCCCGAGCGTGTCGTACGCCGCTGCGACGGCATCGACGTGTGCACGGCCGGCGGGGCCCGAGGCCTCGTAGACGTCGTTCGCGATCGCGGCGACCACGGCGAACAGCGCCGCGAGCGAGTCGAACGCGGACGGCGAGTCCACCGGGCAGAGGATCGTCGTCGCAGCGGGGGCGGCGATGACGGCGGCCGTCGGGTCCCCGATCACGACGACGTCGGCGCCCGATGCCACGCAGTGCCGCACGAGCCGGTCGATGCCCGCCGCGTGCCGCCGGACGGTGACCACGATGACGAGGTCCCGGCGATCGAGGTCGGCCACTTCTTCCCCGAGTCGCTGCCCGGGTGCCGGACCGACCCGGACGTCCGGACGGACCTGAGCGAGCTGCGCCCGCAGCTGCAGCGCGATCGGGTGCGCGCCGCGCTCCCCGAACACGAGGACCCGGCGCGCGCGCATGATGCGCCGGGCGAGACGGGGGCGTTCGGCGCGGGCGAGCGAGGCGAACGCGGCGTCGAGGTTCCGGGACTCGACGGCACGCTGGTCCACGTGCGCGGCGTCCTCAGCGGCCCAGGGCAACCCGCTGCCCCGTGCCGACATGAGTTCCTGCCGGACCTCGGCGGCGTCCTGGAACCCGAGGGACCGGACGAGCCGCGAGACCGTGGCCTTCGAGGTGCCGGACTCGGCGGCGAGCTGCGCCGAGGTCCCGACGAGCAGGAGCTCCGGGTCGTGGCGGACCATCGCGGCGACCCGGCGTTCGGCGGGTGAGAGCTGCTCCCACACGGCGTCGATGCGCCCGCGGACGTCGGGCTGGGCGGCGGTCACGAGGGCTCCGCTGCGAGGGTCGTGATCGCGGTGACGAGGGCGTCGAGCCCGAGGGCGATGTCGGCCTCGGAGACGAACTCGTCCGGGTGGTGGCTGATGCCGTCGGGGTTCCGGAGGAACAGCATCGCGACGTCGGTGACGAGCCCGAGTGACATGGCGTCGTGCCCCGCGCGGGAGAACAGCTCCATCGGCGCGGGCGAACCCGTGGCGACGATCCCGGCCCGGACGGCGTCCATCAGACGCGGCGCGCAGAACACGGCGGGGGCCCGGTGCACCTCGGTCGGCTCGACGCTGACACCGCGGCGCTCACCGATCAGCGCGAACGCCTTCGTGATCTCGTCCCACACCCGGTCGCGTCCGTCGTCGAACTCGCCCCGCAGGTCCACCGAGAAGTGTGCGAGGCCGGGGACGACGTTCACGGCACCCGGTTCGACCGTCATCGTGCCGACCGTCCCGACGTGCTGGGACGCCCGGCAGATCCGCTCGACGGCGAGTGCGGCCTCGGCGGCGGCCAGGAGCGCGTCGTGTCGGCGCTCGTACGGCGTGCCGCCTGCGTGCCGGGCCTCCCCGACGGCCTCGACCGTGAAGCGGCGGGCACTGGCGATGCTCGTGACGACCCCGAGTGCCTGGTCGGCCTGTTCGAGGTACGGCCCCTGCTCGATGTGCGCTTCGAGGTACCCGACGAGCCGCGACGGGTCCACCGCGGCGTCGCCGACACGCGATGGGTCGAGCCCGAAGTCGGTGAACGCCTGCCGGAGGGAGACCCCCTCGGCGTCGGTCAGCTCCCACCAGGCGTCGTCCCAGACCCCGGCGACCGCCGAGGACCCGAGCAGCGCCTTGCCGAAGCGCGTTCCCTCTTCGTCGGAGAACGCGATCACCTGGATGCCGAACGGCAGCGCCCCGTGCTCGGCGCGGATGCGGGCGACGGCCGCGATGCCCATGAGCACCCCGACGATGCCGTCGTACCGGCCGGCGTCCACCACGGTGTCGAGGTGCGAGCCGACGAGCAGCACGGGGGCGTCGTCCGTGGCGCCGGGGACGCTGCCGTGCAGGTTGCCGGCGTCGTCCTGCCACGTGGTCATCCCGGCGTCCTGCATCCAGCGCGCGACGATCGTGTTCACCCTGGCGTGCTCCGGCGACAGGTAGACGCGGGTGATCTGGCCCGGCGTCGCGGTGACGGCGGCGAGTTCGTCGCACCACGCGACGATCGTCGCGGCGTCGACGGTCACGGTCGTGCTCCCGCGTAGGTGTCGAGGGCCGCGTCCACGCCGCCGCCCTGCGGCACGGAGAACCCGCCGCGACGGAGCGACTGCTCGAGTGCCGAGAGCGTCGTCACGACGGCGTCCTTCCGGGCGTTGTAGCCCATCGTCCCGATGCGCCAGACCTTGCCGTGCAGGGGCCCGAACGACGTGCCGATCTCGATGCCGTGGTCCTCGAGCAGCGACGCCCGCACCGCGTCGCCCTCGACCTCGGACGGGATCGAGACCGCGACGACGTTGTGCATCTTGTGTGCGACGTCGCCGAACACCTCGAGCCCGAGGGCTTTCACCCCGGCGAGCATCGCGCGTCCGGCCAGCTCGTGCCGCGCGACGACGGCGTCGCGTCCTTCTTCGAGCAGGATGCGCGCGCACTCGTTCGCGGCGTAGAGCATCGACGCGGCTTCGGTGTGGTGGTTCAGGCGCCGGGGGCCCCAGTAGTCGAGGATCATCGCGAGGTCGAGGTAGTTCGACCGGATCGGCTCGTCGGAGACCTCGTCGCCGGGTTCGCGGATGCCGGCTTCGACGCTGCGACGACCGTCGAGGACCGACACGGCGCGCGGCGACAGGGTGAGCGGTGCGCTGCCGGATGGCCCGCCGAGGCACTTCTGCAGCCCGGCGCTGACGGCGTCGATGCCCCACGCGTCGACCTCGAGCGGGTTGCCGCCGATGGTCGCGGTGGCGTCGGTGTAGAACAGCACGCCGTGCCGGTCGCAGATCGCCCCGAGCTCGTCGAGCGGCTGGTTCATCGTCGTCGAGGTGTCACCCTGCACGATCGCGAGGACCTTCGGCTTCGTGCGCACGATCGCGTCCTCGATCACCGAGGTCGGGAACACCTGGCCCCACTCGGTCTCGATCGTGTGGACGTCCGCCCCAGCGCGCCCGGCGATCTCCGCGAGCAGGTGTCCGAAGCGACCGAACACCGGCACGAGCACGCGGTCCCCCGGCGCGAGCAGGGACACGAGCGCGGCTTCGATGCCGGCGCGCGAGGTGCCGTCGACCAGCACGGTCGCGTCGTTGACGGTGCCGAACACCTGCCGGTACAGCGCCTGTGTGTCGTTCATCGCGGACGTCATCCACGGGTCGTACTGCCCGACGAGCGGGGTGGACAGGGCACGCAGCACCCGCGGGTCGGCGTTGATCGGCCCCGGCCCCATGAGGAGTCGAGCGGGCGGGTTCACTGGCAGCATCGGTACCTCCGTTCCGTTCACGAGCATATCGGAACGATCGTTACGGCAGTGTTTCAGGGCGGGGTCTCAGAGCAGGGTCTCGGCGAGTGCGACGATCGCCCGGTCGGACCCTGCTGGTCCGACGAGGCAGACGCCGACGGGTGCACCGTCGACGGTCAGGAACGGCGCGCTGACTGCGGGCAGGCCACCGATCCCGGCCACGGCGGTCATCCGCAGGGTCGCCACCCGGGTCCGCAGCACGGCGTCACCGGTCGCGGTCCGCAACGGGGCCGGTCCCGGGACGGTCGGGAGGCACAGCACGCCTCCGCCGATCACGTCACGGACGCAGGTGCGCAGCTCCTCGAGCCGCCCACGAGCGAGCGCTTCGGCCTCCGCCGTGATCGCCGCCGCAGCGGCGAACCGTGCCGCGACGTCCTCGCCGAGGGCATCCGGGTGTGCCTCGATCCAGGCCCCGTCGTTCCGCCACGCCTCCGCCGCCTGGACCACGCGGAGGGTCTCGGCGAGGTCGTCGAGCGGTGGCAGCTCGATCCGGCGGACGGGACGGCCGGCCCGGTCGAGCCAGGCCGTGAACGCGGCGGCCGTCGCGGGCTCGACGGCGTCCAGCAGTGCGTCGCTGACGAGGAGCTCGCCGTCGTCCACCCCGACGCAGGCACCCGGCACGGACACCCCGGCGGCGGCTGCCAGCACCGATGCCGAACGGGCGACCCACCCGACCGTGTCGAAGGACTCCGCGAGCGGCAGGAGACCGTCTCGCGGGACACGGTCGTGCGTCGTCCGGAGTCCCCAGAGCCCCTGGTACGACGACGGCACGCGGAGACTGCCCGCCGTGTCGGTGCCGAGCCCGAGGTCCGCGGTGCCGAGCGCGACGGCCGACGTGGAGCCCGACGTCGATCCGCCGCCGATCCGCGTCGGGTCGGCCCCGTTCGGCGGCGACCCGAAGTGCGGGTTGCGGCCGGCGAGGGCGTAGGCGAACTCGTCCGTCCTGGCGATCCCGGTGACGACCGCGCCGGCGTCGAGCAGCGTCTGCACCGCGGACGCGGACACGCCCTCCGTCCGGGCCGAGCGTTCCCACGTCGGGTTGCCCGCACCGATGACCTGTCCCCGCACGGCGAAGAGGTCCTTCACGGCGACGCGCACCCCGACGAGCGGCCCGGCATCCGCACCGTGCACGAGCGGGTCGCCGACCACGCGCCAGACCGACCGGTCGAAGGCCTTCGGTCGACCCGTCACGTGCGCTGTCCGGATCCGCCAAACGCCGTCGGTGCGACACCACAGCTGGGTCTGCAGTCCGCGGCCACCACCGGCGAAGTGCGACTCCCCGACGACCAGGACGGTGTCAGGGGCGAGCCGCTGGACGTCCACGGCGGCGATCGTCCTGCGTGCCACACCGCCACGACCGCACCGGAAGGCGCTGATGGCGTCGTGTCCGCGCAGCAGTCCCGAGTCGTCCCCGCGGAGCGTCCCGTCGCCCGCTTCGAAGAGGTCGTCGAGCACGGCGGTGTCGTCCCGCATCAGGGCGTCCTCGTACGCGGTGAAGGCCTGCTCGAGGCCGTCGGGCCACTCGCCGCGCACGATCACGCGCCGACCTCCGCGAAGTCGGCCTTCCGGATGGTGGCGTGTGCGCCGCACACCAGGTCCACGACCTGCGAGATCCGGAAGTCGGTCGCGGCACTGAGGTACGCGTACGCGATGTGCTCGTCGACGCCCCAGCGTGCCCGGAGCAGGGCGATCGCCGCGCGGACGCAGCGACGGACGGCCTCGTCGAGGTCCTCGTCCATGCCGGTCGGCACGAGGTACTCGGTCGTCTCGGCGATCGGACCGACGAGTTCGCCGAACCGGTCGAGCGCCGTCCTCCGCTGCACGAGATCGAGCCGGAGGACCAGCCGGAGCGACGCCTCCATCGCGGTGAGTGCGACCTCGCCGTCACCCTGCGCGAAGTGCGGGTCGCCGACGTACACGCCCGCTCCCGGCACGAACACCGGCAGGTGCAGCGTCGACCCGGCGGTGAGCAACGCGATGTCGACGTTCCCGCCGTGCGGTCCTGGTGGCACCGAGTGCGCGCGCTCGTCCGAGTCCGGTGTGACCCCGACGATGCCGGGGAACGGGTGGAGCGGGAACGTGATGGTCCGGGGGCCGCCCTCGACGACGGGCAGCCGGCCGTGGTCGACGCCGTCGCGCCGGACGACGTCCGCGAACACGGACACGGACTCCTCCGCGCGGGGCAGCTCCCCCGGCAGGGCGCCTCGGCCGTGCCGGTTCGAGATGACCCCGTACGGCACCCGCGGCATCGCCTCGAGGATCGTCACCGAGACGACGTCGCCCGGTTCCGCGCCGGCCACCGCGATCGGTCGGGAGACCACGTGCGGGCCGTCGGCGGGGTCGCGCGTCAGGGTCCTGGCGATGGCCACGGCGTCCGCGAGCACGTCGCCGGCGTCCACCCCGTGCCGACCGAAGTACGCGAGCGGGTCCTGCCCCTGGTCGGGCAGGATGCCCTCGTGCGAGACGGTGTCGACCGTCACCACGGACCCGGGCGCGACGGTCAGCGCCGGCACGTCCGCACGCGACGGCAGCCGCCCCCACAGGACGTCGTCCGGTGTCGACCCGAGTCGCGCCTCAGCCACGGGTCACCAGCTGCCCGGCCACGGACGTGGCGGTGACCCGCTGCCCGCGCAACCAGGTCTCGGTCACCCGGCCCCGAGCCTCCAGGCCGGCGAACGCGGAGACCGGGTTCCGGTGCGCCAGGGCGGCCACCTCGATCACCTCGGTGGCGGACGGGTCGAACACGGCAAGGTGGGCGAGCGCGCCCGGCGCGATGCGGCCGCGGTCGGCGAAGCCGGCGAGCGCCGCCGGCCCCGTCGTGAACCACGGCAGGATCGTCTCGAGCGACAGACCGCGACGCAGTGCCTCGGTCCAGACCGCGCGGAACCCGACCTGCAAGCCGGCGATCCCGCCCCAGGCGAGGCCCCAGTCGTCGGTCTTGAGGTCGGCGGTGGACGGCGAGTGGTCGGACACCACCATGTCGATCGTGCCGTCGACGAGGCCCTGCCAGAGCGCGTCGCGGTTGGCGTCGTCGCGGATCGGCGGGCAGCACTTGAACTCGGTCGCGCCGTCGGGGATGGTCGACGCCTCGAAGGCCAGGTAGTGCGGGCAGGTCTCGACCGTGATCCGCACGCCGTCGTCCTTCGCGGCGTGGATCATCGGCAACGCGCCGGCGTCGGACAGGTGCAGGACGTGCACCCGCGCCCCGGTCGCCCGAGCGCCGTCGATCACCTGGGCGATCGCGGACTCCTCGGCGGCGGCCGGACGGGTCGCGAGGAAGTCCTCGTAGTGCCCGCCGAGCGCCTCGTGCGGGACGAGGTGTGCGGGGTCCTCGGCGTGCACGATGAGGAGCGCGTCGATGCCTGCGACCTCCTCGATCGCGGCACGGAGCAGTGCCGGTTCGAGGTGCGGGAACTCGTCGACGCCGGACGGCGCCGTGAAGCACTTGAACCCGAAGACGCCCTGCTGGTGCATCGCGTCGAGGCTCCCGAGACTGTCGGGCACGGCACCGCCCCAGAACCCGACGTCGACGGCGACCCGCCCCTCGGCGCTCGCACGCTTCGTGGCGAGTGCCTCGACCGTGGTCGTCGCGGGGATCGAGTTGAGCGGCATGTCGATGATCGTCGTCACCCCGCCGAGCGCTGCCGCACGGGTGGCGGACGCGAACCCCTCCCACTCGGTGCGCCCCGGCTCGTTGACGTGCACGTGCGTGTCGACGAGCCCGGGGAGCAGCATGTGCCCATCCGGGATGACCTGCACGTCCGCGTCGGCGGGTGTCGCGGCGCCACCGGGCAGGACGTCCACGATCCGGCCGTCGCGCACGATCACCGTGGCCGGCCGGAACGCGCCGTCGATCCACGCGTGCTGCGCCCGGAACACGGTGCCGGTCACGCGACGGCTCCGAATTCCGCCAGCAGACCGGTGAACTGCTTGCGGGGCGGCGACGCGTACTCGCCGTGCTTGCCCGTCGACAGGCCGAGCCGCACGAGCGACTCGGCGAGCACCGTCGCCGCGGTGACCCCGTCGACCACCGGGGCACCGATCGCCCGCGAGACCTCGGCGCAGAAGTCCGCCATCCCGGCACAGCCGAGCACGACCGCGTCGGCACCGCCGGCGATCACCGCCCGGCACTCCTCGACGACGAGCGCGCGGGCACCGGAAGCGGGGTCGTCGAGCTCGAGCACCGGGACCTCGCACGCACGGATCTCGGTGACGAGCGGGGCGAACCCGTAGCGGTCCGCCAGCTCGTGCGCCCGACCGACCGTCCGCCCGAGCGTCGTCACGACCCCGAACCGACGACCGAGCATCGCGGCGGCGTGGAAGCCGGCCTCGGCGATCCCGACCACCGGGCCCGTGGCGAGTTCCCGTGCCGCGTCGAGCCCCGGGTCACCGAAGCAGGCGACGACGTACGCGTCCACCCCGTCCGACTCCCCGATCGCGATCTGCTCGAGGAGGCCGGGGACCGCGAGCGCCTCCTCGTAGTGGCTCTCGATCGAGGCGGGACCCATCGTCGGGTTCACCGCCTCGACGATGGTCCCGGGGCCCGCGACGGCCGACGCAGCAGCGCCGACCGTCCGGGTCATCGAGGTGGTGGTGTTCGGGTTGACGACGCGGATGCGCATCGAGGTCCTTCCGGTGGAGCAGTGGAGCGGGTGGAGCGGTGGTTCTGTGGTGCTGTGGTGCCGCGGTTCAGGCTCGGCCGATGGCGGCGCCGTCGTCGACCGTGGGGTCGTCGGCGTCCAGGACCGGCATGCTCGGCCGAGCACGCTCGAGTGCCCAGAAGACCACGAGACCCAGGCCGCAGCCGATGAACCAGCTGTAGTTGCTCAGCCACGGCAGGACGCCGAGGGCCGGCGGCAGCACCGCGCTGGCGACCGAGACCACGCCGGTGCCGACGAGCGTCCAGATGGCGTTCGGGTTGAAGCCCCCGCGGTACCAGTACCGTGCGGCGGTGTCCTTCGTGTACATGTCGTCGACGGCCACGCGCTGCTTCGACACCAGGTAGTACCCGGCGATGAGGATGCCGAACAACGGGCCGATCAGGGCACCCAGCACGCCGAGCGTGTAGAGGATCGCCTGGTCGTTGCCGTACCAGTTCCACGGGGTGAGGAGCACGGAGCCGACAGCGGCGATCATGCCGCCCATCCGCCAGCTGATCTTCCGCGGGGCGACGTTCGAGAAGTCGAACGCGGGGCTGATGAAGTTCGCGACGATGTTGATGCCGACCGTCGCCGTGACGAACGTGAGGCCGCCGAGCAGGATCGCGAACGGGGCGTCGATCGCCTGGACGGTCTCGATCGGGTCGGTGATGAGCTTGCCGAACACCGGGACGGTCGCGCTGGCGCACAGCACGGTGAGGATCGAGAAGAAGAGGAAGTTGACCGGCAGCCCCCACATGTTGCCGCGCTTGACCGCCTGGAACGACTTGCCGTAGCGGGAGAAGTCGCCGAAGTTCAGCATCGGGCCGGAGAAGTAGCTCACCACGATCGCGATCGCCGACAGCATCACCGGGATGCTCGCACCGAACGACAGCGGCTCCCCTGCCGAGAGGTTCAGCGAGATGTTCCCGATGCCCGCACGGCTCACCAGGTAGATCGCCAGCGCGATCATCACCACGTACACCGCCGGGCCCGCCCAGTCGATGAACTTCTTGATCGCCTCCATGCCCATCGAGAACAGGGCCGCCTGCGCCACCCAGAGGATCGCGTACGAGATCCACCCGAGCGCCGAGAGGCCGAGGAACGAGTGCTCCAGCAGGCCGGCCGACGCGGGGATGAACTTGAGGAAGATGATGTTGAGCGACTGCGCGGCCAGGAACGTCTGCACGCCGTACCAGGCCATCGCGATGAGGCCGCGGATGATGGCGGGGACGTTGGCTCCGAGGACGCCGAACACCGCGCGGTTGATCACCGGGTACGGGACACCGGTGCGCTGGGACGGCTTCGCCACCAGGTTCGCGAAGACCTGCACCACGAGGATGCCGACGACGAGTGCGATGAGCACCTGCCAGCTGGCGATGCCGAGTGCGAAGAGCGAGCCGGCGGTGACGTACCCGCCGACCGAGTGCACGTCGGACATCCAGAACGCGAAGATGTTGTAGCTCGTCCACGACTGCTTGCGGAGCGGAGCGAGGTCCTCGTTGGTGAGGGCCGGGTCGTACCCGGGCTTGACGACGCCGGCGCCGGCGGGGGCATCCAACGTGACGGGGGCGTGGGGCGCTGCGACGGGTGCCGCGGTCTCTGTTGCCATGGCGTCCTCCGATGGGAGTGGGAAGCGGGGGCGGTGCTTGCTTGTGCAGAAAGCTACGGACCGCGTTCGTCCCCACCGTTTCCCCCGTGTAACGACCGTGTGACGCGACACCGGTCCTGAAACGCCCGTTCCAGCGCCAGGAACCTGCACAGGAGTGTGCAGGAAGATGGCGACATGCATGACGCGATCCGGTACGTCGCCATCGGCGACAGCTTCTCCGAGGGGATCGGCGACGACGGTGCCGTCCCGTTCCCGGGCTGGACCGGCCGACTCGCGAGCGGCATGGCCCGGGAGCTCGACGCGGACGTCTCCTACGCCAACCTCGCCGTGCGCGGACGGCTGCTCGCCGGGGTCCTCGACGGGCAGCTCGACGTAGCACTCGCGCTCGACCCGGCGCCGACGCTCATCACGTTCTGCGCCGGCGGCAACGACCTGCTGCGCCCGCGGTTCGACGTCCGGACGCTCATCGACCCCCTCGAGCGCGCCGCGGCGAAGGTCCGCGACCGGGGCATCCGTCTCGCGCTCCTGAGCCCGGCGGACCCGAGCGCCGGGCTCCCCCTCGGGCACCTCATCAACTCCCGCGGCGACGCGTGGGCCGATGCCGTCGCCGACCTCGCCGATCGTCACGGCCTGCCCTTCGTCGACGTCTCCCGTGACCCGCACCTGAAGCGTGCCGAGTTCTGGTCCGCCGACCGGCTGCACATGAACCCGTCCGGACACCAGCGCGTCGCCGAACTCGCCCTGCACGCGATCGAGGACGGCCCGGCACCGACCGAGCCCGCACCGGCGCGGACCGGACCGAAACGCATCGCCGAGGAACTCCGCTACTACCGCGAGCACGTCCTGCCCTGGGTGCAGCGGCGCGTGACCCGGCGGTCGTCGGGCGACGGGCGATCCGCGACGTTCCCGGACTGGACACCGGTGCGCTAGGGGCCCACCCGCTTGCACCCTTCGATGCAAGTCCGGCAGGACCCTCCCTCTGCGGGTCGTCCGGCGCTCCCGCGATTCCTAGCGTCGAGGGCATGACGAACACCCAAGTCCAGGGCATCCGCGGCGTCGTCGCCCGGTACCCGATCCGCACGTTCTTCACCCTCGCGCTCGCCCTCAGCTGGCTCGCGTGGATCCCGTACATCCTGTCCCCGCACGGGCTCGGCGTCTGGGACCTCCACTTCCCGGAGTTCCTCGGCACCGCCCAGTTCACCGGGGTGCTCCCGGGCGCACTGCTCGGCCCGCTCGGCAGCGCCTTCCTGGTCACGGCGCTCGCCGACGGCCGCGCCGGACTCCGCCGCTGGGTCGGGCGGCTCTGGCGGTGGCGGGTCGCGTGGCCCTGGTACGCCCTGGCGCTCGTCGGTGTCCCGGCCGTGATCGTCGCGTCCGGCCTGCTGTTCTCCGGCGGCCAGGTCCAGGCGCCCTCGTGGACGGCCGTGGCGATGCTGGTGCCGGGGCTCGTCATCCAGCTGTTCACGACCGGACTCTCCGAGGAACCGGGCTGGCGCGACTTCGCGCTCCCCCGGCTGCAGTCGAAGGTGGGTCCGCTGGGAGCCGCAGCGGTCCTCGGGCCGGTGTGGGCGCTCTGGCACATGCCGCTGTACCTCAGCGACTGGGGCGGCTGGCCGAACGCGCACTGGACGGAGCCGCTCGTCTTCGCGGCCTTCACGATCACCTTCAACGTCGTGATGATCTGGGTGTTCAACCGGACGGGCGAGAGCCTGCCGCTCGCACTGCTCCTGCACGTCGGCGTGAACAACACGATCAGCACACTGTGGGCCGACATGTACCCGGGCATGACCGCCGGGACGATGATGGCCGGCCTGACGATCCTGTCCACGATCGCCGCCGTCGCGATCCTCGTCACCACCCGCGGCCGGCTCGGGCTCCCGCGACGACGCCCGGACGCCGAGCCGACCGAAGCCCCCGCACGCGACGCCGCCCTCGTAGGATCGAACGATGGCACCCGCTGAGGCCCGCGCACGCCGGACGGACGTCCTGATCGCGGTGGGCACGGCAGCCCTCGCGATCGGACTGCAGTTCGGGCTCCCACCCCTCGACCGTGCCGATCCGGACGGCACCGGGTACCGCTACCCGGACGTCCTCAGCTGGCCGTGGATCGTACTCGCGGTCGGCATGCTCGTGCAGTCCGCCGTCCTGCTCCGCGCCCGTCGCGCACCACGCACCACGCTGCTGGTCACCGCGGTCCTGCCCGCCGTCCTCGTCCTGATCGCACCGAGCACCCTGTCCGGTCTCGCGATGCTGCCCGTCGTCGTCGCCGTGGTCCTCGCAGGGCTCCGGGTCCCGCTCGCCCGGCTCTGGCCGACGCTCGTCGCCACCGTCGTACCGATCGTCGTCACGCAGACGGTCTTCGCGTTCTCGGTGCTCGGCGCCGGACAGGCGAGCGTGGCGACCGGACTGGCCACCGGGATCGCCATGGGCGTCCTGCAGGCCGTCGGCGCGATCGGGCTGCCGATGCTCGTCGTGCTGGTGGTCCGCTCCCGCCGGGACGTCCGTGCGGCCCGCACCGCGGAGGCCACCGCGGTCGACCGGCAGCAGGACGCGCAGGTCGACGCGGCCATCGCCCGGGAGCGTGCGGCGATGGCACGGGAACTCCACGACATCGCCGCCCACCACCTCTCCGGCATCGCGCTCATGTCCGCTGCGATCGACCGGCAGATCGACAGCGACCCGGAGCGCGCCCACGAGGGCGTCAGGCAGGTGCGGGCGCAGAGTACCGCGGTGCTCGACGACCTGCGGCGGCTCGTGGGGCTCCTCCGCGAGGACGCCCCGGCCGAACGGCTCGTCGAGACGGTCCCCGGGATCGTCGACCTGGTCGAACGGTCCCGGCACCGCGGCACCGTCGAGCTCGACGTCCGCGCCGGCTCCGACCGTCGGCCCCTCGGTGACGGCGTCGGTCCGCTGGCGCAGCTCGCCGCGTACCGCACGGTGCAGGAGGCCCTCGCGAACGCGGCCATGCACGCCCCGGGCGCGCCCTGCACCGTCCGGATCGACGACCGGACAGCCGACCACCTCACGATCCGCATCGAGAACGGCCCGGCGACGGCCCGCGTCCCGGACAGCTCGGCCGCCGGCGGGAACGGCCTGCGCGGCATGCGGGAACGGGCGGAGCTCGTCGGTGCACGCCTGCAGGTCGGCCCGTCCGACGACGGCGGCTGGCTCGTCGTGCTGGGACTCGATCGGGAGACCAGGTGAGCGAGGTGATCCGCGTCCTCGTGGCCGACGACCAGCCCCTCGTGCGCGCCGGTGTCTCCGCGCTCCTCGACGCCGAACCCGACATCGAGGTCGTCGCGGTCGCCTCCGACGGCGCCGAAGCACTCGAACTCGCCAGGACCACCGCACCGGACGTGGCGTGCCTGGACATCCGGATGCCCGTCCACGACGGCATCACGGTGGCGCGGGAACTCTGCGGTCCCGGCGCGGACCCCGTCATCCCGGTGCTCGTGCTCACCACGTTCGACCTGGACGACTACGTGTTCGGCGCGCTCGAGGCCGGTGCGAACGGCTTCCTGCTCAAGGACGCCGAACCGGACGTCATCGTCGGCGCCGTGCGGCAGGTGGCGGCCGGGAACGGGACGCTCGACCAGGCGCTGACCCGCCGCGTCCTCCGGGAGTTCGTCTCCCGTCGCCGGCTGCAGCCCGTCACGGGCGACCGCGCGGACGAGGTCCTCACCGCTCGGGAGCGGGACGTCCTGCTGCTGCTCGCGCAGGGGATGTCGAACGAGGACATCGCCACGGCACTGGTCGTCGAGGTGTCAACCGTGAAGTCGCACCTGGCGCGGATGCTCCCGAAGCTCGGTGTCCAGTCGCGGCTGCAGGCCGTCGTCTGGGCCTACCAGAACCGGATCGTCGCGATCCCGGCACCCGATCAGCGCGACGCCTGACGCGTCGCCCCCGGCGCGTGGCGCCGACCGCCGGACGGGAGGCACGGTGCGGGCCCGCACCGTGCCTCCCGTCCGCAGGATCCACGCGGGAACCCGCAACCCTGCTCGCTGAGGCTTGTCGCGACGGGCCGTGGCGGCTCCGCTGGGTGCTTGCAGGTTCCGCCGATGGCAAGGGAGACGGCCAGATGACGACCACCGCACCACGCGCACGCACCCGCACGTCCAGCGCCCGACGTGCCGATCACGCCACCGTCGTCCCGTCCGTCCGCGGGATCGACCACGTCGGACTGACCGTGCCCGACATCGACGAAGCCACGGACTTCTTCGTGTGCGGACTCGACGCGACCGTCCTCTACGACCGGTTCCTGCGGGCCGAACCCGTCCGAGTCGGCGCCGACGTCCAGCAGCGGCTCGGGATCCCGCACACGATGGCGCAGGGGGCGCTCCGGATGCTCGCGTTGCCGAACGGGCCGGGGCTGGAGCTCTTCGAGTACCACGGGCCCGATCAGCGACCGGCGGCACGCGCCAGCGACCTCGGCTGGCAGCACGTCGCGTTCTACGTCGACGACCTCGACCACGCGCTGGTGCGCCTGGAGACGGCCGGCGGGCACCGCTACTCCGAGCCGCGGGACCTCGGCGGGGTCGAGAGCGGTCACGGGAACCGGTTCGTGTACGTCGGGACGCCGTGGGGGTCGACGCTGGAGCTGATCACCTACCCGACGACGCAGCCGTACGAAGCGCACGCGCCGCGCCCGAAGTGGCGGGCCTGACCCCTGGCGCGCATGGGAGGCGGAATCGCGCGTCGGAGGTCGAATCGCGCGTAGGAGGTCGGATCTTCCCGCCACCAACGCGCGATCCCGCTTCCCATTCGGCGCGCCATGGGAAGGAACGTGCGCGGGATGCTCCGTCAGTGCCGCTCGGTGACGTAGGTGCGGGTGACGATGCCGGTCACGGCGTGCGGGAACTCCGTCCCGGTCGGGCGGAAGCCGCCGGCCTCGTACAGCCGCACCGCACGGTCGTTGTCGGCGAGCACGTGCAGGGCGACCCGGGGGTGCCCTGCCGCGGCAGCCGCTCGCAGGGCGGCGGTGAGGAGCGCTCGTCCGCAGCCACGGGTCTGCACGCCGGGGCGCACCGCGAGCAGCGAGAGGTAGGCGGCGTCGGCGGGGTCCGTGGGGCGGCCGCTGCCAGGTGCGGTGAGCAGGGCGAAGCCGTCCGGTCGCCCGTCGTCGCCGGGGACCACCAGGCACGCGACCCGTGGCGCGCGGAACTTCTCCTCGGCGCGGGCACGGACCGCGACCAGGACGGGATCGAGGTCGACCGTGGCGGGCGCGGTTCGTCCGTCACGGTGGGCGACCGCCGCGACCCAGAGCTCGACGCAGTCGTCGATCTCCGCGGGCCTCGCTTCGCGGACGAGGGCGGAGGACTCGATCACCCGGTCAGCCTACGACCGCGTCACTCCCGATCCGGTAGCCGGCACCGCGGTGCTCCTCCGGCAGACGGTCACCGCGCCCGTGCAACTTGTGCCGGAGCGACCCGGCCTCGTAGCCCTCCGGGTAGGCGCCGCGCGCGCGGAGCTCCGGGACGACGAACTCGATGACGTCCTCCCAGGTGCCCGGTGTGACCGCGTAGGCGAGGTTGAAGCCGTCGACGTCCGTCTGCTCCTGGATCTCCTGCAGCTGCGTCGCGATCGTCGCTCCCCCGCCGACCGCGACCGGGCCGAGCCCGCCGATCGCCGTGTGCCGCGCGAGGTCTCGGATCGTCCAGGCACTGCCGTCCTCGCCGGTCGCCGCGGAGATGTTCGCAGCGGCCGACTGGATGGCGTTCGACTCGACGTCGCCGAGCGGCTCGTCGAGGTCCCACTGCGACAGGTCGACGCCCATCCAGCCCGAGTTGAGCACCAGCGCACCGAGCTCCGATGCGTAGGACAGGTAGTCCTCGTACTTCGCCTGCGCCAGCTCGTCCGTGGCATCGGTGATGATCGTCAGCAGCGTGTAGATCTTCGCGGCGTACCGGTCGCGGCCAGCTGCTTCGAGTGCGTCGCGGATCTTCGTCACCGTCGCGGCGAGCTGCGGGACGGTCGGGGCGCCGACGAAGATCGCCTCGGCGTTCTCGGCGGCGAACGCGATCCCGCGGGGTGATGCCCCGGCCTGGTAGATCACCGGCGTGCGCTGCACCGACGGCTCAGACAGGTGGATGCCCGGGACGTCGAAGTGCTTGCCGTGGTGCTCGATCGGGTGCACCTTCGCCGGGTCGGTGAAGACACCGGTCTCGCGGTCCTCGACGACCGCGTCCTCTTCCCACGACCCCTCCCACAGCTTGTAGAGGACCTCGAGGTACTCGTCGGCGACGTCGTACCGGTCGTCGTGGCTGAGCTGGTCGGTCTGTCCCATGTTCCGCGCGGCACTCGGCAGGTACCCGGTGACGACGTTCCAGCCGACGCGGCCCTTCGTGAGGTGGTCGAGCGTCGAGACGCGGCGGGCGAAGGGGTACGGGTGCTCGTAGGCGGTCCCCGCGGTGATCCCGAACCCGAGGTGCTCGGTCACCGACGCCATGGCGGAGACGAGGAGGATCGGGTCGTTCACCGGGACCTGCGACCCCGTCCGGAGCGCTGCCTCGTTCGAGTCGCCGTACACGTCGTACGTGCCGAGGACGTCGGCGATGAAGATGCCGTCGAAGGCGCCACCCTCCAGCGTCTTGGCGAGGTCGGTCCAGTACGACAGGTCGCGGTAGTTCCGGGAGCGGTCGCGCGGGTGGCGCCACAGCCCGGAGGACTGGTGCGCGACGCAGTTCATGTCGAACGCGTTGAAGCGGATCTGCCTGGTCGGGTTCGTCGAGTCCGTCACGATCGCGACGTTACGGACCGGAGGTCTGACCGTCACGCAAGGTGACGAACGATGACGTGGTGATCCGGTTCACCTGACGGTTCCCCGCTGACACCAGGCGGCGGTCAACGCGATCGTCGTGCCGAAGGCCTCGAGCCCCGGGCGGTTCAGGAACGCGTGGCGCGTCCCGGCGAGGACGTGGTGCTCGACGTCGATCCCCGCGGCAGCGAGCTCCGCCGCGAACAGGTCACCGGACGCCCGCATGTTGTCGTGTTCGGCGTTGACGACGAGCGTCCGCGGGAACGCTCCGACCTCGTGCCCGCCGGGGAACGCGAGACGATCGGCGAGCGCATCCCTCGACCCCGCGTAGTTGCGGTTCATCACGTCCAGCGCCCACGGCGCGTGGGTGATCCGGCGGTGCCGACGAGACCGCAGTCGGGTGTCCCGGCTCCTGGGGTGTGTGGCGTGGAAGAAGCCGTACGCGAAGACGGCTCCCACCGGAGGCACGCCCTCGTCCGTCGCGCGGAGTGTCGCGGCCGCCGCGAGGCACGCGCCGGCGCTCGCTCCGCCGAGGACCACGCCGCCGGGTGATGCGGCGTGCACCTCGTGGTACGCGGCGAGCACGTCGTCGAGGGCCACCGGGTAGCGCGGCCGCGACGTCGCCCACCCGGTACCCGGCACCGGCGCCAGACGGTAGTCGACGGTGGCGACGGTCACGCCCTGCGCGGCCAGGGACCGCGCGACGTCGTGTGCCTCTGGTTGCTCGAGGCCGCCCCGGAAGAACCCGCCCCCGTGCAGCCAGAGCAGCGTCGGCCCGCCTGGCGTTCCGACGCCCGGCACCGCGCCGTACCAGCGGATCGGAACCGCGCGCCGGTCCGTACCCGGGTTCGTGCCGACGGGGTCTGCCATGCGATCACCTTGGCAGAACAGCGGTCGTCGGAGCGAGCAGGGTCAGCGCACCCGTTTCACGAAGGGGTCGACGGCCGCCCAGGTCGCATCCGGGGCTTCGAGGTGCGGGAGGTGGCCGGCTGCGTGGACCTCCGCGAACTCCGCACCGGGGATCGCGCGGGCGACGGCGCGACCGTACGACGGCGTGACGATGCGGTCGCTCTCGCCGAAGACGACGAGCGTCGGCACGGTGATCGTCGCAGCGCGGTCCAGGAGGGTCGGGTCGCCCATCCCGCGGCCCGCGAGGACCGCCATCGTGCGTCCGTTCGACTGCTGCACGGCTCGCTGCTCCGCTGTCAGACCGGCGGGGTCGACGTAGCCCCGCTCCGGGTCGTGCCACGCCGCCTCGGCGAGCCCGCGGGCGTCCAGCGTGAAGAAGTCCGCGATCGGCTCACCGTCGACGACGGCTCCGACGCCGTCGATGTCCACCATGGCGCCGATCACCCCCGCGTACCGTTCGCTGCCCGCCGCCGCGATCGCCATCTCGAGCGCGAGCCACCCGCCGATCGACGAGCCGACCACCACGACCCCGCGGGCGCCGCTGGTGACCAGTTGCTCCAGGTACACGCCGGCCAGGTCGGCGACGGAGGTCACGTCGTCCGGGAGCGCGGTGCCGTTCCAGCCGGGGTGGGTCGGCGCGAGGACTTGCATGGTCGCGGCGAGGTGGTCGACGATCGGGACGACCGTCTGCGGACCGCCGCCGCCGTGGAGCACGAGCGCGATGGACCCGGTTTGTCCAGTGGTCATCAGATACCTATCTCAACATGTTTATCTACGGATGTTGATACGGTAGCACCGTGATGACGGATCTGGAAGCGCTCGGGCAGGCGGTCAAACGGGCGCAGTACCGCAACCACCGCACCATGGACGCCGCACTGCGGGATCTCGGCGTGAGCCTCGTGCAGTGGGACGCCCTGCGCGCGATCGACAGGCTGCCGGGAGCATCGGGACACGACCTCGCCACGGAGACGTTCCAGAGCGACCAGGCGTTCGGTACCCTCGCGGCGCGGATGGAGGAACGCGGGCTGATCGCCCGCACCGCCGGCCGTGGCCGCCGGATCGAGCACTCGCTCACCGAGGCAGGTCGGGCAGCGCTCGAGGGCGGACGAGATCGTGCCGCCGGGGTCCTCGACGAGCTGTTCGCACCGCTCGACACCGACGAGCGGGCGACGCTCCTCCGACTGCTCCGCCGACTCACCGAGCAGGAACGGTAGCGTCTCCCCATGCTCGCGCGCCTCCGACCCCAGGCCACGGCACTCGTGCTCCTCCTCGTAGCCGGTGTCGCGGTGCTGGTCGCCGTCGTCGCGGATCACATCGCGTGGCCGATGGCCCCGGCGTTCCCGTGGCTGCATCACGGAGACTTCGCCTACGTCGCCACGAAGAGCCAGTGGGACACGGCGATCGCTGCACGCTCGATCGCGCGGGTCGCCGTGGTCATCGCCGGCCTCTCCCTCATCGCATCGGTGGTCGCCTTCCTCCGCTCGCTTCTCCTGAGCCGTCGGACCTGACGGTAGCCGAGCACGGGCTCCGCGCCACCGGACGGGAGGCTCGTGGCCGTGTCCGCCACGAGCCTCCTGTCCGGTGTCTGACGGATCGATCCGGGTGACCGCCTCGGGGTACGCGGATCCGCGCAGGGCACAGCGGGGTACCGGTACAACTTGCACCATGACCAGTTCCTCGCGCTCACCGCTCGGCGTCACGCTCGTCGACGGCGGCGCCAACGTCGCCCTGTTCTCGACCACCGCAGACCGTGTCGAGTTCTGCCACTTCGACGACGACGGGACCGAGCACCGCACCGAGCTCACCCACCGCACCGGGTACACCTTCCACGACATCGTGCCGGACGTGACCGTCGGCACCCGCTACGGCTTCCGCGTGCACGGCCCCTGGGACCCGGCGAACGGTCTGCGGCACAACCCTGCCAAGCTCCTGCTCGACCCGTACGCCACGGCGATCGACGGCACCTACGAGTGGGGTCAGGCGCTGTTCGGGCACGACATGGAACACCCGGACCAGATCGACGAGACCGATTCGGCGAGCGCGATGCCGAAGTCCGTGGTCGCCGACCGCACGTTCGACTGGGGCGACGACACCCGTCCCGACACGCACCTGTCCGACACAGTGGTGTACGAGGTGCACGTGAAGGGGTTCACGCAGCAGCACCCCGACGTCCCCGAGGACATCCGCGGCACCTACGCCGGCATGGCGCACCCGGCGGCGATCAAGCACCTGGTCGACCTCGGCGTGACGGCCGTCGAGCTCCTGCCGACGCAGCAGTTCGTGCAGGACTCGACGCTCGCCGACAAGGGGCTGCGCAACTACTGGGGCTACAACTCGATCGGTTTCTTCGCGCCGCACGACGAGTACGCGTCCTCGGGTACCGCCGGACAGCAGGTCGCGGAGTTCAAGCAGATGGTCAAGGCCATGCACGCCGCGGGGCTCGAGGTCATCATGGACGTCGTCTACAACCACACCGCCGAGGGCAACCACATGGGCCCGACGCTGTCGTTCAAGGGCATCGACAACCCGTCGTACTACCGCCTGGTCGAGGACGACGGCTCGAGCTACTTCGACACCACCGGCACCGGCAACTCGCTCAACGTCGCACACCCCGCCGCGCTCGGACTGATCGCGGACTCGCTCCGCTACTGGGTCGAGGAGATGCACGTCGACGGCTTCCGCTTCGACCTCGCGACGACGCTGACCCGCCAGGACAACGAGGCGAGCCGCCGCTCCGCGTTCCTCGACATCATCCACCAGGACCCGGTGCTCCGCCGGGTGAAGATGATCGCCGAGCCGTGGGACACCGCCGGGTACCAGGTCGGCGGGTTCCCGGCCGAGTGGTCCGAGTGGAACGGCAAGTACCGCGACGACATGCGCGCGTTCTGGCGCGGCGACGAGGGCGTCCTCGGTGACGCGGTCCAGCGCTTCCTGGGCAGCCCGGACGTGTACGAGGGCTCGCGGCGGGCACCGGTGTGCTCGGTGGACTTCGTGACCGCGCACGACGGCTTCACGCTCGCCGACCTGACGATGTACGCCGAGAAGCACAACGAGGCCAACGGCGAGGACAACGAGGACGGGGAGAGCAACAACACCTCGTTCAACGGCGGCATCGAGGGGCCGACCGACGACGGCGCGGTGAACGACTACCGCGACCGGCAGCGTCGGAACTTCCTCGGCACGCTCCTGCTGTCGGCCGGGGTCCCGATGATCCTGGGCGGCGACGAGATCGCCCGGTCGCAGGGCGGCAACAACAACGCGTACTGCCACGACGACGAGATCTCGTGGTTCGACTGGACCGCGGCGGACCGTGACCTGCTGGCCTTCACCCGCTCGGCGATCGCGTTCCGCAAGCAGCACGCCGCGCTGCGCCCGGAGTGGTACCGCACGGCACCCGGCGATTCCGATTCGACCGTCTCGGTCCTGCGTGCGGACAACGCCGGCTTCGAGGACGCCGACTGGGCTGACCCCGGCAACCGGGCCGTCATGCTCGTGCTCGAGCACGGGGCGGACGCGGTGGCGGTGCTGTTGAACGCCTCGGAAACGACCGTCGAGTTCACGCTGCCGGAGAAGCCCGGCGGCGGGACGTGGTCCCTCGGCCTCTCGAGCGACCCCGACCAGCAGGTCGACGACGGGGCCGGGTCCGTCCTGGTCCGGGACGCGTCCTTCACGGCGTTGACCTGACGGGCGCACCGCGTCGAGGCACCGGGTCCGCACTCGAACGCGCGATCCGGCCGATTGTTGCACCGGCGCGCTCCCGGACACAGACTCGTGGTGATGACTGCACTGACCTCACTCGTGTACATGTCCGTCGCCGCCGACGAGATGACCGATGCCGACCTGGTCGCGATGCTCCGGGAAGCACGCCTGCGGAACGATGCACTCGGCGTCTCCGGTCTGCTGCTCGCGAAGGGTGGTCGGTTCCTGCAGGTCCTGGAGGGCCCGGTGTGGAGTGTCGAGGACCGGTTCCGTGCGATCGAGGGCGACCCTCGGCACCGCGAGGTCAAGACCCTCTCGCGTGAGCCCGTCGCCGCGCGCCGCTTCGACGGCTGGGCCATGGCGTTCGCCGCACCGTCCGACTCCGATGTCCGGGACGAACCGGGCTTCAGCACCTTCCTCGCGGACCGCTCACCGCTGCCGGCCGACCTGGCCGGCTCCCCTGCCGACTGGCTCCTCCGGTGGTTCCGCGGTCGTGACCTGCTCGATCTGCCGGAGGAGCGGATCACCCTGGGCCGACACGCCGCCTGACGGCAGCGGAACGGGTCCGGCGGCGACCGGTGGTCGCCGCCGGACCCACGCTCACGAGTTGTCGATCACGCGGACGAAGTCGACCTTCATCTGCTGCGGGAACTGCGTGGACCCGTCCGGGTACCCCGGCCAGTTCCCGCCGACCGCCAGGTTCAGCACGATGAAGAACGGCTTGTCGAACACCCACGGGTTGCTGCCGGTGTCCGCCGTCGTCACCGTCTTGTAGTCGATTCCGTCGACGGACCAGGTGATCGATCCAGGCTTCCAGTCGACCGCGAACGTGTGGAAGGTGTCCGCGAACGACCACCCCTGCGGGTGCTGGTAGCTCGACGTGATCCCCTGCCCGCCGGAGTACCCGGGCCCGTGGATCGTGCCGTGCACGGTCGCCGGTTCGTAGCCGACGTTCTCCATGACGTCGATCTCGCCGGAGTTCGGCCACCCGACCTGGGGCAGGTCCGAGCCGAGCATCCAGAACGCCGGCCAGATGCCCTGGCCGCGCGGAATCTGGATGCGCGCCTCGATCCGGCCGTACCGGGGTGTGTACTTCCCCTGCGTGGACAGCCGAGCACTCGTGTAGGACCCGTCGGCCTCGCGCTTCGCCGTGATGACGAGGTTGCCCTGGCCGTCGAGCGCCGAGTTGTCGCGTGAGTCCGTGTAGTTCTCGAGCTCGTTGTTGCCCCAGCCACCGCCTCCCGTCTCGTTCGTCCAGACGGAACGGTCCGGTGCGCTCCCGGCAGCGCCGTCGAAGTCCTGCGACCAGATGACGTCACCGTTCGCGGCGCTCGCCGGGCCGCTCGCGGTGACGGCGGGTGTGACGCCGAGCGCGACCGCGGCCGTTCCGGCGAGCACGAGTGCGACCGTCCGGCGCTTCCTGTTGCGTGTCATGTCCTCGGACCTCCTCAGTTGTACGACGCCAGTCGGTTGGGCGCCGTGTTGCCCGCCGATGTCGGGACCGCTCCCCCGACGCCGTTGATGACGCTCGAGATGGTGCCGGTGTCGCCGAGGGAGACCGTCACCAGTCCGTGCGCACGGACGCCGGACGTCTGCGGGACCTCGAACGCACGATCGGCGTGCACGGCCGGGTTCGTGTTGAAGAAGCAGTAGACGCCGCCGCCCCAGATCTCGTGCTTCGTGACGGTCGACGCCACCTTGTACGCGGCGTACCCGGCTCCGGTCGGGCTCTGCCACGACGAGTTGTCCGGCACGTCGTACGGCATCTCGTTCTGGAAGAAGATGGTCTTCCCGTTGTTGCCGTTCCACTGGACTTCGTACTGCTGGTAGTGCTCGACGAAGAGCCCGGTGGCGAGGACGTCGTCGCCGTTGACCTCGACGCCGGTCGCGCCGGTGTTCACCGTCCAACCGGTCGCCGCGCCGCCGTGGTCGGCCCGCCACGCCCAGATGTGGTCGACGAGGGTGTCGTCGGCGTTCACCTGCAGCGTGGTCGAGGCCTTCCCCTGGATGCTCGACCCGACGCGGAAGAACACGTCCTGGATGCTCTGCGGGTCGCCGGCGTGGTCGACGTGCGAGCCGGAGGTGCCCAGCCGGACGAGCTGGGCACTGTTCTGCGTGCCGGCGTCGACGACGAGGTTCGAGACGTTCACTCCCGCGACGTCCGTCGAGGTCAGGACGGCGTTGCCCTTCGTCGGCACGAGCGTCGGGAACCCGATGCCCGTCACGACGGTGTCCGCCCGCGTCACACTGATCGGCGCGTCGAGCTGGTAGGTGCCCGGCGTGAAGAACAGGTTGAGCCCCTGGGACAGCGCGCTGTTGATCGTCGCCGCGGAGTCACCGGGGTGCGCGACGTAGAAGTTCCGCATCGGGATGTCGGTGCCCGCGGTGTTCGGCCAGGTCACACCCGAGGAGTTCTGCCGGAGCGACGGCACGAACACGTGGTACTTGTTCGAGGAGTCCACGTACAGGTAGGGCTTCTCGCGCGTGGTCGGCGTCGTCGCGAGGGTCGTGTAGCTCTTCGAGAAGTCGTTCGCCGGGGCGCCGTTCACGCCCGAGAACGTCATGTTCCAGTTGCCGCCCTGCCACGACCCGATCGTGGAGTTCCGGGTGTACCACTGCTGCTGCGACCCGCTCGTGACGGTGCCGTCGACCTTCGAGTCGGCGATGTACCCGCCGGAGGAGTACCCCTGTCCGCCGTCCTGGTTCGACGGCCCCATCGTCAGGTTGCCCGCGATGTGGACGCGACGCATCGGCGCGGCCTGCGACACCGCCCACCGGTCGGTGCCGCCCTCCGGTGCGATCTTCACGTTCTCGACCGATCGCCAGAAGTTCTGCGTCGCGTTCTTCTCGTCGCCGGCGTTCCACCCGGAGTCGACGTTGACCGCGCCGTTGATGGTGACGTCGTCGGGGTTCTTCCCGAGCCCGGCGACCGAGGTGTAGAACCCGAGGTTCGCCCAGACACGCCCGTAGCTGCCGGGCTTGAAGAGGAACGCGTACCGCTGCGATCCGAACTGCGCGCTCGGGTCGCGGAGCTGGGCGTTGAAGGCGGCGTCGACGTCGGCCTGGATGGTCGATGCCGGCACCGAGGGGTCGTAGACCTTGACGCTGCTCCCGAAGTCGGGGGTGTCGCTCGTGGTGACCGCCTGAGCCGAGATCGCCGGAGCCAGTGCCCCCACGACACCGGCGCTCAGGGCGATCGCGACGAGCTGCTTCATCCGTCGTTGCATGATGCTCGATTCGTCGATGTGCGGCGACGTTGCCGCACGCAACAGAAGCTAGACCTGTTCGTCCGCTCAGACAGTCGGACGAATCGAGGACCAGTCATGTCCCCCGGACGAGGGGGACGCGCCGAGCGTCAACGCCCCCGGCGTCGAACCGCCGACCGCGGCGGCGCCGCCCGGAGCTCCTCGCTGACCCGTCCGAGGATCCTGTCGAGCTCGGCGGCGTCATCGTCGGTGAGGTGTGCGAAGAGCAGCCCGTGCACCGTGGCGATGTGCCCCGGGAAGACCGCGGCGAGGACATCGCGGCCGGCCGCCGTGAGCGTCACGACGGTGCTGCGCTCGTCATCCGGGGACGGTCCGCGGGTGACGAGCCCGCGCTGCTCGAGCAACTGCGCCTGGTACGTCAACCCGCTCCGGCTGTAGACGACGCCGTCCGCCAGGTCCGTCATGCGCAGGTGCCCGTCCGGCGCGTCGCCGAGCCGTGCGAGGAGCTGGAACTGCACGTAGCTGAGCTGCCCGACGTCCTTCAGCTGCCGTTCCACCGCGGGCCGCAGCAGCGCTCCGACCTCGGTGAAGGCGAGGTAGGCGCTGAGTTGCGTCGGCGTGAGGGCGGCAGGCGATTCCGTCATGTTCCGATCCTACCTGTTGATTCGAATTCGAAGCAGTGCTACAGTGCGAACAACTTCGAATTCGAAGCACATGACGAAAGGCACGATCATGCAGGCAGTCCAGTTCTCCGAGGTCGGCGGACCCGAGGTCCTCCGGTACGGCGAGGTCGAGCAGCCCACTCCCGCCGCCGGGCAGGTGCGCGTGCGGGTCGCGGCATCCGCGTACAACGCAGCCGACAACGGCATGCGGGCCGGGTTCCTCCCCATCCCGATCCAGCTCCCGCACATCCCCGGGTACGACGTCTCCGGGACCGTCGACGCACTCGGTGACGGAGTGACCGGACTGGCCGTCGGCGACGCGGTCATCGGGTTCCTCCCGATGGAGGCCGACGGCGGAGCAGCGGAGTACGTCGTCGCTCCGGCGGAGTCATGGGTGCCAGCACCGACGAGCATCCCCCTGGCCGACGCAGCCGCGCTGCCGTCCGTGGCACTCACCGCGTGGCAGGCGCTCTTCGACGACGGCCAGCTCACCGCCGGGCAGCGACTGCTGATCGTCGGCGCCGGCGGCGTGGTCGGCAAGTACGCGATCCAGCTCGCGAAGCGCGCCGACGTCCACGTCATCGCGACCGCGAGCCCGCGCAGCGCCGACGACGTCCGGGCAGCAGGAGCCGATCAGGTCGTCGACCACACCGAGGCCGACGTCCTCGGCGCACTCGACGGGCAGGTGGACGTCCTGCTGAACCTCGCGCCCCTCGATCCGGAGCAGTTCGCGGCTGACGTCGCAGCGGTCCGCAACGGTGGCATCGTGGTCAGCACGACCGCGTTCATCGCCACGCCGGGTGACGAGTCCCGTGGCGTGCGCGCCGCGACCGTCTTCGTCCAACCGAACCGGGAGCGGCTGGCCGAACTCGTGGCCCTCGTCGACCAGGGTGCGCTGACCGTCGAGGTCACACGGCGCATCGCGCTCGCCGAGCTGCCGGCGCTCCACGCCGAGGGCGCGGCCGGCCGGATCGCCGGCAAGGTGATCGTCCTGCCGTGACGCGACCGATGATGCGGACCGGAGGCTCGTGGCGGCCCCGCCACGAGCCTCCAGTCCGATGTCTGGTGGACTACCGGGCCGCGGTCGCCTCGCGCGCGGCGGCTTCCGCCGCGACCCAGGCGAGCATGCCGCACTTCACGCGCATGACGAACTTCGAGACACCGTGGAAGGCGATCAGGTCCTCGAGGACGTCCTCGTCCGGCTCGCCGGCGCCACGGGAGCGCATCATCGTCCGGAACTCCTCGGTGAGCGCGAGGAACTCCGGGACGGTCCGGCCGACGGCCATGTCCGTGAGCACCGAAGCCGAGGCCATCGAGATCGAGCAGCCGTCGCCCTGCCATCCGAGTCCGGCGATCCGGTCGGACCCCGGTTCGAGCCGCACGCTGACGGTGATCTCGTCGCCGCACGTCGGGTTCCGCTCGAAGTGCGACGCGTCGGCGTCCGGCAGTTCGCCGTCGCCGTGCCGGGCCTTCGCGTGGTCGAGGATGACCTGCTGGTACAGGGAGTCGAGGGTGTTCACGCGTCCACCCCCGCTGCTCCGAAGTACCCACGGATCTCGCTGACGGCCTGGACGAAGCGGTCCACGTCCTCGTCGGTCGTGTAGACGTAGGTGCTCGCGCGGCTCGTCGCGGTGAGCCCGAGTCGACGGTGCAGGGGCTGCGCGCAGTGGTGCCCCGAACGGACGGCGATGCCCTGCGCGTCGAGGTACTGCGCGACGTCGTGCGCGTGCACCCCCTCGACGTCGAACGACACGAGCCCGGAGCGCGGCACACCGGCAGCGGGGCCGACGACCGAGATCCCGGGGACGGCGGCGAGGCCGTCGAGCATGCGCTGGGCGAGGTGCTCCTCGTGGGCGCGGACCTGCTCCATGCCGATCGCCTGCAGGTAGCGGACGGCCTCGGCGAGTGCGACGGCCTGCGACACTGGCTGGGTCCCGGCCTCGAACCGCTCGGGCGCCGGCATGAAGTCGGTGTGTTCCATCGTCACCGTCGTGATCATCGAGCCACCGGTGCGGAACGGCGGGAGCGCGTCCAGCAGCTCACCGCGTCCCCAGAGCACGCCGATGCCGTTCGGGCCGAGCATCTTGTGGCCGGAGAATGCTGCGAAGTCGACGTCGAGCGCCTGCACGTCGAGGGGACGGTGCGGCGCGGACTGGCAGGCGTCCAGGACGACGAGCGCGCCGTGGGCGTGTGCCGCCTCGACGACCTCGGCGACGGGGGCGATCATGCCGGTGACGTTCGACACGTGCGCGAACGCGACGACCTTCGTGTGCTCGGTGATCAGCGCGAGCGCGTCGGCAGCGGTCCAGCACCCCTGGTCGTCGACGGGCACCCAGCGCAGGGTCGCTCCGGTCGCGAGGGCGGTCTCCTGCCACGGGACGAGGTTCGCGTGGTGCTCGGCCTCGGTCACGAGGATCTCGTCGCCGGGACCGATCCGGAAGCGCTCGGCGTCCGCTCCCCCGCGTCCGCGGCTGGCGTTCGCGATGCCGTACGCGACGAGGTTGAGCGCGTCGGTGGCGTTCGACGTCCAGACGATCTCATTCGGGCTCGCGGCGCCCACGAACCTGGCGACGGTCGCGCGCGCGTCCTCGTACGCGTCGGTGCTCAGCGCGGCGAGGGTGTGCGCCCCGCGATGCACGGCGGCGTTGTCGTGTTCGAGGAACCGCCGCTCGGCGTCGAGCACCTGTCGTGGCCGTTCCGCGGTGGCGCCGGAGTCGAGGTACGCCAGCGGCCGCCCGTTCACCTGCTGCTGCAGGATCGGGAAGTCGGTCTTGATCCGCTCGACCTGGTCGTCGGTGAGCGGCTGGTTCGGTGCCACGATCGTCACTGCGCTTGATCCTCCTGCTGTCATCGGGGACAACCGCTCCATCGTCCTCGTTGTTCCACCAGGAGTCCAGCCGGACGGCCCAGGCCCGTTCGCCGCAGGGCCGTCCGACCGTGGCTCGCGCTACTCGTTGCCGACGTGCTTGTCGGCGGTGTCGCGCGCGCCGTCGATCTTGTCGTCGTACTTGCCGCCGGTGGCCTTCTTCACGGCGTCGGCGACACCGTCGAGGATCTTGTCGCTGATCCCTTCGGCCTGCTCGCTCTTCAGGGCGTCCTGGACCTTGTTGTCCTTGAGGAAGTCCTGCGCCTTCTTCGTGATGTCGTCGAACCCGGCCATCGTCTGCTCCTGACGTTCGGCGCGGAGCCGTGCGCCCCGCGTGTTGCCGCCGATGGTATGCCGATGCTGCGGGAGCCGTCCGGCAGAGCGACAGTCTGCAGCGCCGGCATGCGGTCTCTTCCGGCAAGGCGACAGTTTCCCGGCGGGACTCGGCAGCAGCCTGTCGCTTTCGCGGAGACAAGCGGGCGGAGACAAGCGGGCGGAGACAAGCGGGCGGAGACAAGCGGGCGCGGACGTACCGGTCAGGTCATCTGGGCGCTGCGGCGGCGGGCGAGCACGTACCCGACGGCGACCGAACCCGACACGGCGAGCAACGAGGGGATGAGGATGTCGGTCCCCTGCTGGGTGAACTCGACGACGAGCACGAGCGCGGTGAACGGCGCCCGCATGGTCGTCGCGAGGAACGCGGCCGCACCGATGAACGCGAACGACACCAGGTTCGGGCCGTCCGCCGGCCACATCAGCATCCACGCGCCGCCGAGGAAGCCACCGAACGCGGAGCCGATCGCGATGGACGGGGTCAGCGTGCCGCCGACGGCACCGGCACCGATCGTCGCCGAGGTGGTGATCGTGCGGATGATGCCGAGGACGAGGAGGCCGACGATCGGGGCCATCCCGAGCATCGTGGCGCTGTTCATCGAGGTGTTCATCGCGTCGATCCCGAGCGCGCGGCCGTTGCCGAGGATCTCGGGGAACGGGATGGCGATGAGACCGACCATGGCGAAGACGAGCGGCAGCATCACGAGGAGGTGCCAGCCCTTCGGAGCGAGGCCCTGCAGTCGGTTCGTGAGCTTCACGAACCCGACGCCGGCGAAGCCCAGCACCGGTCCGACGATCACGGCCCACACGAGCAGCGACGGCGTGAGGTGCGTCGTGGGCACGTGGTAGAGCACCTCGTCCGGGATGGCGAGCCGGGCGACGAATGCCGCGATGGCACTCGTCGCGAACGCCGGCAGCGCGGTGGCGAACGTCAGCTCGCCGAGCAGGACCTCCACCGCGAAGAGCGCTCCGCCAAGCGGGACGTCGTAGACGGCGGCGAGACCAGCCGCGGCGCCGCAGGCGACGAGGATCTTGGTCTCCCGCTTCGTCAGGCCGGCCCTGGCGGTGATGAGCTGGGACAGCCACGCGCCGATCTCGCGCGGTGCGACCTCCTTGCCGATGGAGGCACCCAGTCCGACCGCGAGGATCTGGATGCCGGCGTTGCCGACCGTGGCGAGGGACGGCATCCGCTTGCCACCGACGGCGGCGGGGACGGACACGACGGGTCGGCCCCAACGGCGGATCGCCCACCAGGCGACGCCCGTCAGCACACCAGCAGCGACGAGCGCCAGGAAGCGGTTCAGGCCCGACGGAGCGTCCGCGGCCTCGAGGTGGCCGCCGAACGGGTACCCGAACGCGACGAACTGGATGAGCTGCAGGGCGAGCCACACCGCGATCCCGGCGATCCCGCCCGCGACGCCGACGAGCCCGGTGACGACGACGAGTTTCATCACCCACGCGGGTGTCGTGTGGGCGGTGTGCGACATGTCGGAAACCCTATCGGCCACCCGGACCTGTCCTCGGCCACGCTACGGTGACCTGGTGTTCCCCCGCATCGACGTCCCCGGCCTCGGCGAACTCCGCGGTCTCGAGCTCGGCGACCCTGGGCCGCTCCGCCAGCGGTTGACATCGCTGGTCGCCGACGGCACCAAGACGGCCACTGCCGGACGGCTCTCCGAGTACGACGACGAGGGCGAGGAGCTCGAACACGTCGGCGAGCGCTTGGTCCTGCTCGACGACGACGACCGCCCGATGGGGACGGTCGTCATCACGGCGGTCGAGATCGTGCCGTTCACCGAGGTGCCGTGGGCGTTCGCGGACGCCGAGGGCGAGGGCTTCACCGACATCGACGACTGGCGGGCACAGCACCGCCGCTTCTGGCTGCGAACCGAGGGCGTGGTCGTCCCCGACGACGAGCCGATCGTGCTGATCTGGCTCCACTACGAGCCCTGACGCTCAGTCGAAGAGCTCGCTGAGCCAGTTCCCGCGGCGCTTCTTGCCGTACTGCTGCTGCCCGTATCCCGGCTGCTGCCCGTACCCGGGCTGCCCGTACTGGCCGTAGCCACCTCGGCGGCCCTTGTCCCACGACCCGGGCGACCCGGGCGAACCCGGCGACGCGTACCCGTTCCGCGGCACCGCCATCCCGGGCGCGTACCCGGGGACGGAACCGTACGCGGGGGCAGCGGGCGCACCGGGGACCGCCTGCGGACCAGGAGCTGCCGACGAACCAGGCGCGGCCCGGTCGATGATCTTGTCGAGCTCGCCGCGGTCGAGCCAGACGCCGCGGCACTCCGGGCAGTAGTCGATCTCGATGCCGGATCGCTCCGACATCACGAGGGTGGACTGGTCATTGGGACAGTGCATGCGTCCGATCCTGTCGGCCCCGTGTGTGCCATCAGTGCCAAGCCCCTGGAGGACCCCTGTGGATCACCGGAGTGTCCGCCGTCCGACACCCGTCGCCCGCGCCCTAGGCTGACGACGTGACCGAGACCCGAGGCACAGCGGAGCACGGCTGGGAGCCGCTCGTCGGCAGTGCGCAGTCCGTCGTCCTCGAGGTGCTCCGGGCCGGCCCCCGCCCGCGCACCGAGCTCGCCGAACGCCTCGGCCTGTCCGGCCCGAGCCTGTCGCGTATCACGAGGCCGCTGCTCGAGGCCGGGATCCTCGTCGAACGTGACGGGGTGCAGCAGACCACGACCGGTCGCCCGTCGATCCCGCTCGACATCGACGCGGACGCACACCACTTCGTCGGCGTGAAGCTCACCGGGGACAGCCTGTTCGCCGTCTCCACCGACCACCGCGGCCGGGTGCTGACGGAGCGCGAGGAGCCACTGACGGACACGGACGTACCCGCCGTGGTCGCCCGGATCGCGGAGGTCGTCGCCGCGATTACGGCTGCGGACGACCGCGTCCGCGGGGTCTGTGTCGCGCTCGGCGGCGCGACGATCGACCGGCGCGAGGTCCGTCGCGCGCCGTTCCTCGGCTGGGAGGACGTCCCGCTCGCCTCGCTGCTCGGCGCGGCGACCGGGCTGCCGTGCTCGGTCGAGAACGACGTGCGGGCACTCACACACGCCGAGCACTGGTTCGGCGAGGGCCGCGACCACCGCTCCTTCGCGCTCCTGACGATCGGCGCCGGCATCGGGCTCGGCCTGGTCGTCGCCGGCACGGTGCTCTCCGGCGCGCACTCGACCGCCGGCAGCATCGGGCACCAGCGGCTCGGCGGTGCGGTGAGCACGTCCGACCTCCGATGCGAGTTCGGCCACCGCGGGTGCGCCCGCGCCGTGCTCAGCGCGCGGGCGATCTCCCTCGCGGGCACCGAGGCACTCGGCCGTCCGGTGTCCGCGGCCGAACTCCTCGACGCGGCTCGGGGCGGCGACCACGCTGCGCGCGCCGTCGTCGACACGGCTGCCGAGGCCCTCGGGCTCCTCGTCGCGGACGTCGTGAACGTCGTCGATCCCGAGGTCGTCCTGCTCTCCGGCGAACTCGTGGGGGTCGCCGAGGTCGGCCGGGCAGCGCTCGACCGCTCGGTCGAGGCCGCTCGACACTGGTCCACGCCGACCCCGACGGTGATCGCGCAGCCGTTCCGGTTCAACGAGTGGGCCCGCGGCGCAGCCGCGGTGGCCATCCAGATGCACGCCCTGGGCGCCTGACCCGGACGGCGCCGCCGCGGGGCGCGCGGACGGGAGGCCCGGTGCCAGCTGGCACCGAGCCTCCCGTCCGGTACGGAACGCGATGGGCGCGTCAGGTGAGCTGCAGGAGCGTGTTCACCTGGTCGTTCACCGCGGTCAGCGTGCTGACCGGCTTGCCGTTCGCGTAGATGTCGTCGAACGCCGGCTGCACGAGCGCCTGCACGTCTGCCGGGTTCCGCGTGACGGGGAACAGGAAGGTGGTCTTGTCCTCCACCTGCCGGGTGAACGCCGACACGTCGAGCCCGCGCTTCTCGAACGCGGCGACGGCGGCGTCGGTGCCCTCCGGGCGGGCCGGGAACACGATGCCGGCACGACCGACGATCTGCTGCGCCGTGGAACCACCGAGGAACGCGACCCACTTCGCCGCTGCCTCCGGGTTCTTCGCCTGCTTCGTGATCGAGTCGCCGAGCCCGTTGAACATCGACGCGCGGTGCCCGACCGGTCCGACCGGCGTCGGCGCGATGCCGATGTCGAGCCCCGGCAGGTTGGCGTAGGTGCCGATCATCCACGAGCCGTTGAACGACAGCGCGACCTTCTTCGCGCCGAGCTGCACGTCCGGTCCGGTGGTCGTCGAGAAGACGCCGTACTTCGGCATGTAGCCCTTCTCGGCGAGGCCGTAGTACCAGGACATCGTCTTCTGGAACCCGGCGTCGTCGTACCAGAACCGGTTCCCCCACGGGTTCTTGTTCGTGTAGAACCAGTCGGTCGATCCGGTGAACGGCGACCACTGGGTCTGCCCGAACCCGTCGCCGCCGCTGCCGTTCGCGCTGATGCCGTAGACCGCGACGTCGTTCTTGTCGAAGCCGGACTCGTCGCCGCGCCTGCCCTTCCCGTCGACGGTCAGGTGGGCGACCATCTTCTCGAAGGAGCCGCCGTCGTCGGGGTTCCACTCGAGCGACGCCAGCTGCTCTGGGGTGACCCCGGCCCTCGCCATCGCCTTCTTGTCGTAGAACATCGCGATGGTGTCCCAGTCCTTCGGGGACCCGTAGCGGTGACCGTCCTGCCCCTTCCAGAGCTGGGCGAGGCCGGACTGGTAGTCGGCGTCCTCGATGGAGGCGGTGGCCTCGAGTTCGTCGAGCTCGTAGAGCACGTCGAGGTCGGAGTACTGCGGGAACTTCGTCAGGTGGTCGGTGAACACGTCCGGAGCGGTGCCGGCGATGAACCCGGCGGTGAGCTTCGTCCAGTAGTCGTTCCAGCCGAGCTGGGTGATCTTGATCGTGATGCCGGGGTTCTGCTGCTCGAATGCCTTCGCGACGGCCTGGTAGGCGGGCAGCTGGTTCGAGTCCCACAGCCAGTAGGACACGGTGCCGGTGGCGCCGCCGGTCGCTCGGCCCGACGAGCGGCCGGGCGACGAGCACGCGGCGAGCGCACCGAGGGCGAGGGCTGATGCTCCGCCGGCGAAGAGCGCGCGGCGGGTGATGGGGTTCGTCATGAGCTGGACCTACTTGATGCCGGAGAAGCCGATGGAGTTGACGATGCGCTTGGCGAAGAGGCCGAACAGCACGATCATCGGGAGCGCCGCGACGAGGGTCGCGGCCATGAGTCCTGCCCAGTCGGTGCCGGACTGCGGCGACTGGGACTTGAAGACGCCGAGCGCCACCGTGAGCACCCGCGAGCTGTCGGTGTACGACACCATGAGCGGCCAGAAGTAGTCGTTCCACGCGGTGATGTACGTCAGGACGGCGAGCGTCGCGATCGGTGCGGCGGCCATCGGCAGGATGAGCCGGAAGAACACCCGGACCTTGCCGGCGCCGTCGATGAGCGCCGCCTCCTCGACCTCGCGGGAGATACCGAGGAAGAACTGGCGCAGGAAGAACACCGCGAACGGGGTCATCAGCATCGACGGCAGCGAGATCCCGAGCAGGGTGTCGACGAGGCCGAGCGACTTGATCAGGGCGAAGTTCGGCAGCAGCGTGAAGATCGTCGGGACCATGAGCCCGGCGAGGAACACCGCGAACACCTTGTCGCGCCCGGGCCAGCGCAGCCGGGCGAAGGCGTAGGCGGCGCCGGCGGAGAAGAACACCTGGCCGACGGTGATCATCGTCGCGGTGATCACCGAGTTGAGCAGGTACTGCCAGAAGTTGATCGCCGCGCCGGAGCCGCCCTGTGCGAGCGCCTCCTTCGTGGACTGCAGGCCGAACACCCGCTCGAACCCGCCGAGGCTGAACCCGGTCGGCAGCAGCGAGGTGGGGTCGGCGGAGATCGCACCGTTCGACGACAACGCCGTCCGGAGGATCCAGTAGAAGGGGAACAGGGTCACGACGATCACGGCGATCATCGCGATCCAGGCGAACACGCGGCCGACGGACGGCTTCGGTCGCTGGGGCTTCGCGCCACGCGTGGTGACGGCGCGGGTGGTCGTGGGCTCGACCACCGGGGGCAGGGTGCTGGTCATCGTCGACGCTCTCCTGATCCGGGTCAGTCCAGGTCGCTCTCGCCGGAGCGCGAGAGTCGGTACTGGATGAAGGTGATGATGCTGAGGACGACGAGGAGGGCCACCGAGACTGCGGACGCGTACCCGAACTGGAACCGGCCGAAGGCCAGGTTGTAGATGTAGTTCTGCACGACGTTCGTGGCGTTCGCCGGGCCGCCCTGGGTCGTCACCGCGACGGTGTCGAACACCTGGAACGACCCGATGATCGTGATGATGAGCACGAGCGACAGGATCGGCCGGAGGAGCGGCACGGTGATGCGCCAGAACATCTTCCACTCGCTCGCCCCGTCGATGCGGCCGGCCTCGTAGACCTGCTCCGGCAGCGCCTGGAGGCCCGCGAAGATCAGGAGCGCCGTGTAGCCGACGTTCCGCCAGACGTTGATGAACGCGATCGTCGGGATGCCCCAGAAGTCGCTCTGCAGGAACGGGATGCGGCCGACGCCGAGTGCGGACAGGACCTCGTTGCCGATGCCGAGCTGCGTGTCGAGGATCCAGAGCCAGATGAGCGCCGCGACGACGTTCGACACCAGGTAGGGCGCGAGCACGATGCCGCGGACGAACGTGGACTTGGTCAGGCGGTGCATCATCACGGCGATGAAGAGCGCCAGGACCGTCTGGAACCCGATGTTCAGCAGCACGTACTCGACCGTGACGGCCATCGAGTGCCAGAAGATCGAGTCCTGCACGAGCCGCTCGTAGTTCTGCAAACCGGTGAACACCGGCGGGGTGAGCAGGTTGTACGAGGTGAAGCTCAGGTAGATCCCGCGGATGGTCGGCCAGAGCAGGAACACGGCGAACCCGATCGCCGCGGGGGCGATGAAGACGAGGGCGAGCCAGAGGTCGTTCCTGGGGCGACGTCGGCGCGGTGCTGCGGTCCTGGATCCGGCCGCCTCCGCGGCTCGGGCGGGCCGGCCCCGCCGGACGGCTGGCGCCGTCAGGGGTGTTTCGGTGGCCATCGTGACTCCTTCGTCAACGCGGTTCCGTCCGGGTGGCAGTCCCGGATCGGGTTTAGTGTCGCTGCAAAAGAAAGCGGTTGTCAAGGGCTTTGTGCACACATGACCGACGGGAGGCTCGTGGTGACGTCACCACGAGCCTCCCGTCCGTCAGGAACGCGCGATCAGAGCGCGGTGAGCCGGAACGGGACGACCCGCTCCGCGGAGGTGGACGGGGCTTCCAGCCCCACCGTCTCGAGGACCCGTCCGGTGAAGACGCGCTCCCCCTCCCACCAGACGGGTGCGCGGACGCCGTCGGCGCCGCTGCCGATGAGCACCGGGTCGACGCGGTAGCGGGTGTCCGGGTCGAGGTCGCGGAAGGTGATGCGTCCGCGGAGGCTGACCTCGGGTGCCGTGAGCGACGCCAGGAAGAACATCGCCTGCTTCCGGTCGGGTGCGACCGTGCCGTAGACGTTCAGGGAGTCGTCGACCTGGTCGACGCGCACCAGATCGCCGCCGTGCAGGAGCGCGCGGGTGTCCTTGTAGAGGGCGATCCACTCGGCGAGGTCGCGTTCCTCGGCCTCGGTCGCCTTCGACAGGTCCCACTCGATGCCGAGGTGCCCGAAGAGCGCCGTCCCCGCGCGGAACGACAGGTCGTGCCAGCGCCCCGTCGTGTGGTTCACGCCACTGGCGATGTGCGAGCCGAGCAGCTCCGGCGGCAGGAGCTGCATCGTCCAGCGGTTCATCTGCTGGCGCTCGAGCGGGTCGATGCAGTCCGAGACCCAGACGCGGTCGGTGTGCTCGATGACCCCCAGGTCCACGCGGGCCCCGCCGGACGAGCACGACTCGATCTCGAACCCGGGGAACCGGTCCTTGAGCGCGGCCATCAGCCGGTACGCGGCGAGGGTCTGCTCGTGCACGGCCGCGCCGCCGTCACGGTGCCCCGCCTCCACCAGGTCGCGGTTGTGGTCCCACTTGACGTAGTCGACCCGGTACTCGTCGATGATCGCCGTCATCCGGTCGAGCACGTACTCGTACGCCTCGGGGATCGCGAGGTTCAGGACCTGCTGGTGCCGGGACCGGATCGGCAGGCGACCGTCGGCCTGCATGATCCACTCCGGGTGTGCACGGGCGAGGTCGCTGTCCTCGTTGATCATCTCGGGCTCGAACCACAGGCCGAACTGCATGCCGGCGGCCCGCACGTGGTCGACGAGCGGGGTCAGACCGTCGGGCCACACGTCGTCGTCGACGAACCAGTCCCCGAGGCCCGCGAAGTCGTCGCGGCGGTGCCGGAACCAGCCGTCGTCGAGGACGAATCGCTCGACGCCGAGCCGGGCGGAGCGGTCCGCGAGGTCCTTGAGTCGCGCGAGGTCGTGGTCGAAGTAGACCGCCTCCCACACGTTGATCGTCATCGGGCGAGGGCTCGTCGGGTGCTGCGGGCGGCTCCGCAGGTGGTCGTGGAACCGGCGGGCCTGGGCGTCGAGGCCGTCCGCGTAGGCGCCGTAGACCCACGGACCCTGGTACGTCTCGCCTGCGCCGAGGCGGACCTCGCCCGGCAGCAGCAGCTCGCCGCCGCCGATGACCTGCTTGCCGTTGAACAGGCGCTCGGCGTGGTGGCGGTGGTTGCCGCTCCACGCGGTGTGGACACCCCAGACCTCGCCGCGGGCGAAGCCGAACCCGGGGACGCCGACGCTCAGGACCGTCGCGGCGTCGGCGCCGGTACGGCCCTTGCGCCCCTCGCGCTCGTGGATGCCGACGACGAGTTCGCTGCGCTGCGGGGTGCGCTCCTTGCCCCAGCGGCCGGCGAAGTCCAGGATCTCGCGGGCCCTGGTCGGGATCGGCAGGGCGACCGTGACGTCGTCCACGGTGTACGGGCGTTCGTCGTCGGTCGCGTCGCCGGTGTTCGTGACTGCTGCGCGGGTGCGGATCAGTCCGGTTGCGAGGAGCTCGATCTCGAGGCGGACGGCGAGGCCGGCGTGCCCGTCAGCGGCCTCGACGACGACCAGGGCCGGGCCGGCGTCGATGCGCGCGGGCTCGTCGTCCGTGCTGGGTGCGCTTTCGTGCGCCGCGCTCGGCGCGCTCTCGTGCGCCGCGCTCGGCGCGGTCTCGTGGGCTTCGCCGATCACGTCGATGCTCGTCGTCGTGAACTTCGGCGACCAGTCGTGGCCGTCCCGGTGACCGCTGATGCCGGGCTTGCCCGACCACCCGGCGTGCGGTTCCGGCAGGATCGCCAGTCGGATCGGCTCGTCGACGGCGTTCGACACGACCGGCTCCCGCCCGGCCAGCACGAGTGCCTGGAGGTCAGCGGTGGACTGTTCCCCGAGGGCCGCACCCCAGTGCACCACCGACGGCAGGCGCCCCTCGGTGCAGTCGAGCACGAGGGAGACCCCGGCGGTGGACAGGTGGACGAGGGAGTGCGTCATCGAAGCTCCAGGTCTGCGTTACTTTTGTCCTGCAAGTATGTCAGAGGGACTCGTCAGAACCAGCGCTTCACCTTGAAGACGACGAAGAGGATCGCGGCGAAGGCCACCATCGCGATGATCGACAGCGGGTACCCCCACGTCCACGAGAGCTCGGGCATGTGGGTGAAGTTCATGCCGTAGATGGCCGCGATGAGGGTCGGCGCGAAGAGGATGGCCGCCCAGCCGGAGATCTTCTTCGTGTCGTCGTTCTGCTTCTGCGCCGCCAGGGTCGCGTCGACCGTCAGCGCGTTCTGCAGGAGCTGCCGGAAGGTGTCGATGCGCTCGATGGTGCGGATGGCGTGGTCGAGGACGTCGCGGAAGCGTCGCTGCATCTCGACCGGCAGGTGGTACTTCTCGGCGCCGCGGTGGATGTTCTCGATCATGTGGACCAGCGGACGCGCTGCCCGCTGGAAGTCGACCACCTCGCCGAAGAGCTCGTAGATGCGTCGGGAGACCCCGGGGACACCGGCGAAGAGCTGGTCCTCGATCTGGTTGATGTCCTCCTCGAGCCCGTCGATCACCGGGATGTAGTCGTCCACGATCGAGTCCATCAGCGCCCAGAGCTGCGCCTGCGGTCCCGCCGTCACGAGTCCGGGCTTGCCGCTCATCCGCTGCAGCGCCCGCGGCACGACGTTCCGGCCACGCGGGTCGGCCTTCACGACGGCCAGGAAGAACTGCTCGCCGACGAACGCGTGCACCTCGCCGAACTCGACCTCCTCCAACTGGTCGTTGTACAGCGCTGGCTTCAGCACCGCGAACAGGGTCGAGCCGTACCGCTCGAGCTTCGGCCGCTGGTGCCCCTCGGCGGAGTCCTCCACCGCGAGCTCGTGCAGACCGAGCGCCACCGCGACGTCCCCGAGCTCCTCGGCGTCTGGTTGGTACAGGACGATGCAGGCGCTGGCGTCCTGGTCCTCCATCATGCGGAAGGAGTCGTCGAGCGTCGGACTCGCGATCGGTGCGATGCGGTCGATGTAGGCGGTGTTGAGCTCGACGGTCACGTGCCCAACCTACGCACGTCCCCCATCCGCTGAACGGCGCCTGCGCACCGTGGCGTGGCGACCGCCTACCGTGCAGGTCATCAGCATGCTGACGAAGGGATGAGTCATGCGGTGGTTCCGGAAGATCGTGATCGCGGCGAGCGCCGTCGTCGCCGTTGTCGGCTCGTTCATCGGGTCGGGCGCGGCAGGTGGCACGCCGATCCAGGACGCCGCCGGCGGGGCGTTGTCGGCCTCGTCGACGGCCATCGCGCCGGCCGGGCCCGCGTTCGGCATCTGGAGCGTCATCTACGTGGGGCTCATCGCCTTCGCGGTCTGGCAGTTCCTGCCCCGCCGTGGCGACGAGGCCCGGCACGACCGCCTCGCCGTGCCCGCGACGCTGTCCCTGCTGCTCAACGCCGCCTGGATCCTGTCCGTGCAGTTCGGGCTGCTGTGGCTGAGCGAGCCGATCATCGTCGCCCTGCTCGCGGTGCTCGCGTGGACGTTCGTGATCCTGCGACGCACGCGGCCGTCCGGCACGGTGGAGGCGATCGTCACCGACGGCACGTTCGGGCTCTACCTCGGCTGGGTGTGCGTCGCGACGGCGGCGAACACGGCAGCGGTGCTGACGGCCGCCGGCTTCCGCGGCTTCGGGCTGTCGCAGGACGTCTGGGGGGTCGTCGTGGCACTCGTCGCCGGGGCGGTCGGGGTCTTGCTGGCCGTGAGCGGCCGCGGGCGCCTCGCTCCGACGGTCTCCCTGGGGTGGGGTCTGGCGTGGGTCGCGGTCGCACGACTCGACGGCCCGCTGGTGTCGGTGCCCACGGCGGTCGCTGCGCTCGTCGCCGTCGTCGTCGCCGTGGTGGTCACCCTCGCCGTGCGGACCCGCGCGGGCTGGTCCGCCGCCCGGTCCGCGCGCGCCGCGTAGCCCGCGCCGTCCGTCGTGCCGCTGGCGACATCGTGCCGCCAGGCCGCCCGCTCCCTACCGCGAAAGCGACAGTTCCCCGCCGGAGTTCGGCGGGGAACTGTCGCTTTCGCGGAAGGGGCGGAGGGCGCCCGACGCCCGACGCGCGGCGCCCCGCAGCCGCGTCAGGCCGCGGACGCGACCAGGCCGTGGGCAGCGGCCACGGCCTCGTTCGTGACGCGGCCGGCGTGCACGTTCAGGCCCTTCGCCAGGGCAGCGTCGGACTCGAGCGCCGCTTCCCAGCCCTGGTTCGCGATCGCCAGGGCGTAAGGCAGCGTCGCGTTCGTCAGCGCGATCGTCGACGTGCGCGGGACGGCACCCGGCATGTTCGCCACGCAGTAGTAGACCGCGTCGTGCACGCGGAACGTCGGGTCGTCGTGCGTCGTCGGGTGCGAGCCCTCGAAGCAGCCGCCCTGGTCGATCGCGATGTCCACGAGCACCGATCCCGGGCGCATGTCGGCGACCATGGCGTCGGTCACGAGCTTCGGCGCCGAGGCCCCGGGGATGAGCACCGACCCGATGACGAGGTCCGCGTCCTGCAGCGCCGTCGCGATCGCGTGGGTCGACGAGCGGAGCGTCGTGATGCGTCCGTCGAACCGCGCGTCGAGCACACGGAGTCGCGGCAGGCTGATGTCGAACACGGTGACGTCCGCACCCATCCCGAGGGCGATCGTCGCCGCGTGCTCACCGGCGACGCCGCCGCCGATCACCACGACGCGGCCCTTCGGCGTGCCGGGGACGCCACCGAGGAGCAGACCACGGCCGCCGTTCGCCGCCATCAGGTGGTTCGCGCCGACCTGGGCGGACAGACGTCCGGCGATCTCCGACATCGGGGACAGCAGCGGCAGCGACCGGTCGGGCAGCTGCACGGTCTCGTACGCGATGGCCGTCGCACCGGAAGCCACGAGGGCATCGGTGAGCGGCCGGTCAGCGGCGAGGTGCAGGTAGGTGAAGAGCACCTGCCCGGGTCGGATCGACGGGTACTCGGACGCGACGGGCTCCTTGACCTTCAGCACCAGCTCGGCCCGCGCCCACACGTCGTCGGCGGTGGGGACGATCGTCGCACCGGCGGCGGCGTACTCGTCGTCCGGGAACGACGACCCGGTTCCGGCTCCGGCCTGCACGAGGACCTCGTGCCCGTGCATCGTGAGTTCGGCGACGCCGGCCGGGGTGGCGGCGACACGGAACTCGTTGTTCTTGATCTCGGTGGGGACGCCGATCAGCATGGCGGACTCCTTCGTGGGCGACGTGGCTCGGTCGCCCACCATCCAGCCACTCGCGCGTGTCCGTCGTGTTACAGCCGAACATCCGAAAGGTCAGGGCCGAATCCGTGTCACGGAATTCGGTGTCAGAGCACCTTGCCCGGGTTCAGGATCCCGTTCGGATCGAACACCCGCCGGATCCCCCGCTGCAGCGCCACCAGGTCGTCGCCGAGCTCGTCCCCGATCCACCGTCGCTTCAGGACGCCGACCCCGTGTTCACCGGTCAGCGTGCCGTCGAGTTCGATCGCCGCTCGGAACAGCGCGTCTGCCGCGTCCCAGACGTGCTGCGGGACCTCGTCCCCGTCGAACACGAAGTTCGGGTGCAGGTTGCCGTCCCCGGCGTGGGCGACGGTCGGGATCGCGACGCCGTGCTCGTGGCCGATCGCCGCCACCCGGTCGAACATGTCGGCGAGTCGGCTGCGCGGGACCGCGACGTCCTCGATGAGCACCTGGCCGCGCGCCTCCATGGCCGGGTGGAACGACCGGCGGATGGTCAGCAGGCGCTCGCGTTCGTCGCCGTCGACCGCCCGGCGGACGGTTCCGCCGGCGGCCTGGAGGACCGGCTCGGCTCCGCGCGCCGCTTCCGCCCCGCCCACGCCGTCGAACTCGACGAGCAGGAACGCCCCGCCGGCGGGAACCGCTCCCACGGACTCGGCGATCACGTCCGGTCCCAGGTAGGCCGCGATCCCGGCGAGCGCTGCGGCATCGAGCAGTTCGACGGTCGACGGCCGTTCCGGCCCGTGCACGACGTCGGCTGCTGCTGCGGCCGCTGCTCGGACGTCCGGGAAGACCGCGCCGAGCGTCGCGGGCTCCCCCGACGGCACCGGGACGAGCCCGACGGTCGCCCCGACGATCACCCCGAGGGTGCCCTCGGAGCCGACCATGAGCGCGGTGAGGTCGAGGCCGGTGACGCCCTTCACGGTGCGGTGGCCGGTGGAGACCAGGCGCCCGTCCGCGAGCACGACGTCGAGCCCGAGCACGGCTTCACGCGTCACGCCGTACTTCACGCATCGGAGACCCCCGGCGTTCGTGGCGATGTTCCCGCCGATGCTCGAGATCGCCGCACTGGCCGGGTCCGGAGCGAACCGGAGTCCGAGCGGCAGCACCGCGGCGTTCAGGGCACCGTTCAGCACGCCCGGCTCCACCACGGCGAGCTCGTCGTCGGCCGAGACCTCGACGATGCGGTCCATCAGCGCGGTGCTCAGCACCACCGACCCGTCCGTGCCGTTCGCCCCACCGGCGAGCCCGGTGCCTGCGCCTCGAGGGACGACGCCCACCCCGAGCTCGTTGCACGTGCGGAGCGTCGCCTGCACGTGGGCGACGGTGCGTGCCTCGACGAGCGCCGCCGGGCGTCCGGTCGCGACCCAGCCGGACTTGTCGGTCCTCGTGGCGTCCAGTGCGTCGGCGTCGTCCCGCACGATCAGCCCGTCCGGGTCGTCGAGGGCGGAACGGAGTCTGGAGACGACGGTGTCCATGCGGGCAACGCTACCGAGTCGAGCCGCGGCGCCGTCAGCCGCGACTGCGGAGCGACTCGCTCGGGAGTTCCCCGAAGCGAGCCCGGTACGCGGCGGAGAACCGGCCGAGGTGGCCGAAGCCCCACGACCTGGCGACCTCGGCGACCGAGAGCTCGTCGCGGTCGGCGCGACGCAGGTCGTTGTGCGCGCCTTCGAGTCGGACTTCCCGGAGGAGCTCCCCCGGGGTCTGGTCGAGGTGGCGGCGCAGGGACTGCTGCAGCCCACGCGGGCTGAGCCCGGCTGCGTCGGCGATCTCCGAGGTGCCGATGGGCTCGTGGGCGTGCGCGTGGACGTACTCGAGCGCACGGCGGAGTCGCTCGTGCTCCGGACCGTTGCCGGCGACCGTCGCCCGCCAGCTCGCGCGCTGGGGGAACGCCCGCAGCGCCGCGACCGAGAACGCCTCGGCGATGTCCCGCCGGGCGACCTCGTCGAGATCCTGCTCCATGTCGAGCCAGGTGGACGAGTGCTGTTGCACGATCGACCGCCACAGCCGCATGCCCTCTGCGGTCGGCGCGCGGAGCGGCTCGAACGCGAACGCGGGGTCGCCGGTCAGTCCGGTCACGAAGGCCCGGTCGAGGTGCACCATGCTCAGTGCAATGTCCCGCTGGTGGAGTTCGTACGCGGTCTCCACGGGCAGGACCACTGGGACCCCTGGTTCGAGGTCGAGGCTCTCGCCGCCGGCCGTCATCGTGCTCGTGCCACCGCGGACCCACGCGACGATGAACTCGTCCGCGACGAAGCTCTCGCTCCGCAGGTCGACGCCGAAGCGCGCCGTCCGCAGCGACATCCGATCGTCCCCCACGCCGGCGAAGTCCCAATTGGTCTTCGGCGACGTGCGACGGACCGTCGGCGTGCGGAGGTCGTAGTCGACCGAGAAGAACGCGATCGCATCATCGACGTCGGTGCCGGCGAGCCGCCGGAACCACCGAGAACCCTGACGATCATCCATGGCGGAGAGGATACGCACGACCACCGACACTCGTGGATCGTCAGGGCTGCAGGATGGCTTGTCCGATGCTCTCGTCGAGGATCAGGTCCGTGATGAGCCCCGCCGCGAGCGCGCCCTTGAGCGACGCCGCCTTGCCGCGCCCCGCCACCACGCAGATGCGCCGGGGAGCCCGCTTGATGGTGTCGAGGTCCGGGCCGCCGGCGCGGGCGTTCACGCCGATGTCCCGCCACGACCCGTCCGCGCGGTAGAACACGGTCGAGACGTCCCCGACGACCTTCGCCTTCGTCAGTTCCTCGCGGTCGGCCGGGTCGAGGTAGCCGCCGGAGTACACGTGCGAGGGAACCGGGGCCTGCGGCGCACCGACACCGAACACGACGACGTCCATCCGCTCGTGCAGGTCGAGCACGCGCCGGATCGAACGCTCGCGGAACAGGGCCTCCTTCGTCGCCGGGTCGTCGAAGAACGCCGGGACGGGGAACTGCTGCACGAGCGCACCGTAGGCCTCACCGAAGCGCCGGAGGATCTCGGACGCGTAGACGATGCCGGTGGTGCGGGTGTTCGCCGCGCCGTTCACCTGCACGACGGTGGAGCCGTGCGTGGTCTTCGGCACGAGGTACCGGCTGACGGCGCTCACCGTCGAACCCCACGACAGCCCGATCACCATGTTCGACTCGATGTACTGCGTCAGGATCCTCGCCGCGGACAGCGCCACCCGCTCGAGCCGGTCGACGTCGCTCGTGTGGTCGGGCACCGGGACCACGTGCGCGTGCACCCCGAACCGTGCACGGATGTTCCGGCTGAGCGCGGCGGCCTGGTCGAGCGGCGACCGGATCTGGATGTCGACGAGCCCGGTGTCCCTGGCGTGCTTCAGCAACCGGGACACCGACGAGCGGGACGTGCCGAGCTCGTCGGCGATGGCGTCCATCGTCAGGTCCTGCAGGTAGTACAGGTGTGCGGCGCGCAGCGCCTGCTGGGTGCGCATCGGTTGGGCGGCATCGCTCATGGAGCCAACCATGCACGGACGTGCACGGCGTCTGCAAGCCCGGTCGAGCCTCCCGTCCCCCGTTCCGGGCCGGACCACAGGTGTTCTGCACGTTCGTGCACGCAAGTTGCCCGACCGTTCACGAAGGCGCACGATCGATCTCGAACCCAGCGAACCGACCCCAGAAAGCGACGCGTACGCACATGTCGAAGACGACGCAGCCCCGACGCACGGTGACATCGCTCACCGAGCGCCCGAACGCACAGGTCCTCATCGTCGGTGGCGGCATCAACGGCATCGCCACCTTCCGCGACCTCGCCCTGCAGGGCGTCGACGTCGCGCTCGTCGAGCGCGGCGACTACGCCTCCGGCGCCTCAGCGGCGTCGAGCCACATGATCCACGGTGGCATCCGCTACCTCGAGAACGGCGAGTTCCGCCTGGTGCGCGAGAGCGTGCAGGAGCGCAACGGCCTGATCCGCATCGCCCCGCACTACGTCAAGCCGCTGCAGACGACGATGCCGATCTTCTCGACGTTCTCCGGCATCATGAACGCCCCGCTGCGCATGCTGACGCACAAGCAGCGCTCCACCAAGGAGCGCGGCGCGATGCTCATCAAGATCGGCATGACGATCTACGACTCCTTCTCGCGCGACGGCGGCTCGGTCCCGAAGCACGTCTTCCGCACCAAGAAGGCGGCGCTCGAGGACATGCCGGCCCTCAACAAGGACCTGAAGTACACCGGGACCTACTACGACGCCTCCGTGCACGAGCCGGAGCGTCTGGCGCTCGACGTGCTCAAGGACGGCCTGGCCGCAGGCACCGGGACCGGCTCCGCCGCGACCGCCCGCGCGACCAACTACGTCGAGGCAGCCGGCACCCGCGACGGCGGCGTCCTGCTCCGCGACCGCGAGACCGGCGAGGAGTTCGTGTTCACGGCCGACGTCGTGATCAACGCGTCCGGCCCCTGGACCGACCTGACCAACGGCGCCTTCGGTGGCGAGACCAAGTTCATGGGCGGCACGAAGGGCTCGCACATCGTCGTGCACAACGACGAGCTGCTCGAGGCCACGAAGGGTCGTGAACTGTTCTTCGAGAACGACGACGGCCGCATCGTGCTGATCTACCCGCTCAAGGGCCGGGTGCTCATCGGCACGACGGACATCGACGCCGACCCCTCGAAGCCGGTCACGACGACGGACGAGGAGATCGACTACTTCTTCGGGCTCGTCAAGCACGTGTTCCCGCAGATCGAGGTCACGCGCGACCACATCGTCTACAGCTACTCCGGCATCCGCCCGCTCCCCCGCCACGAGGACACCGCCCCCGGCTTCGTCTCCCGTGACTACCGGATCGTGGACACCCCGATCGCCGGACTCCCGAAGAGCACCGTGCTGTCGCTCGTCGGCGGCAAGTGGACGACCTTCCGCGCCCTCGCAGCGCACCTGTCGACCGAGGCCACCACGAAGCTCGGCGTCGCCCGCAAGGTCGACACGACCGGCATGGCGATCGGCGGCGGCAAGGAGTTCCCGACCACCGACGCCCAGCGTGCGCTGTGGATCAAGTCGCACCGCGACGGGCTCGACGCCGGGCTGGTCGACGGACTGCTCGAGCGCTACGGCACCCGCGCGGCCGAGGTCGTCGACGTCCTCACCGACGGGCCGGTCGAGCCGCTCGAGTCCGACCCGGCCCTCACCCGGGCAGAGGTCGCGTACTTCGCCGAGCACGAGCACGCCGTGCACCTGGTCGACGTGGTGCTCCGCCGCACGAACCTCGCGTTCGTCGGTGGCGTCACGATCGACCTGCTCGACGAGCTCGCCGACGTGCTCGCCGGGGTGCTCGGCTGGACGACGGAGGAGCGTGCGGACGAGGTCCAGCGCACCCTCGACGTGCTGCGCGAGTCGCACGGTGTGATCGTGCCGCTGACCGCGGCGCCGGCGCGCGCGTAGACGCGCCGACAGACGGACGGGAGGCTCGGTGCCAGCTGGCACCGAGCCTCCTGTCTGCGCGCGCTCCGCGTGTTGCGACGCGCCAGCGGCGCGCGGCGCCAGCGCCGACCGAGCCTGCGAGGTCGGTTCTGTGGGCGCGACCTAGAACCGCTCGCCGGTCGGGTCCTGCGCGGTCCGGTCGACGAGGTCGTCGCCGCCCATCGGCTCGCCCGCCCAGTCGACCAGGCGCCAGCCGTCGGCGGTGGATCCCTCGAGCTCGACGACCCCGGTGTTCTCCAGGTGTCGGCTCGCACCGAGGTCGTTCGGCGTGTTCTGTGCCGTCACGGCCGACCAGATCCGGATCGCCGCACCGTGGCTGAACGCCGCGGCGACGGCGACGCCGGTGTCCTCGATCTGCCGGATCGCGTCGTCGTAGCGGTCGAAGAAGTCCTCGCCGGTCTCAGCTCCCGGCATCCGGGCCTCGCGCTCCCCCGACGCCCACGCGTAGCAGGCGGCGAGGTAGCGCTGCACGGAGGTCTCGTCCCGAGCACCCTGCAGGTCGCCGGCTTCGATCTCGCGGAGACCGGGGAGCACCACGGGGTCGATCCCGAGCGACGCGGCCAGGGGTGCGGCGGTGACGTGGGTCCGGATCATGCTCGACACGAAGAGCTTCTCGATGCCACGGTCCGCCAAGGCCTCCGGCAGCGCAGCGGCCTGCTGTTGGCCGAGCTCCGTCAGCCCGGGCCCGGGGACCTCGGCGTCGAGGACGCCGTTCACGTTCGCGGGGGTCTGGCCGTGTCGGATGAGCAGCAATCGCATGCTGCCACCCTACGGAACCCGGACGATCAGCCCTGTCGCGTGTTCCACCGCGGGTTCTGCTTGTTGATGACGTAGACCCGGCCGCGACGTCGGACGACCTGCGAGCCGGGGATCTTCTTGAGCGCCTTGAGCGAGTTACGGACCTTCACGGTTGCCTCCTTGTTGATAACGGTTTTCATGTACATTAGCTGACATGCGACCAGCCGTCATCACGCTCGTGTCCGCCCTCCACGAGGTCGACGCCGACCGCGTCGCCGCCCGGCTGACGACCCCGTCCGGCGCAACGGGCAGGCAGCGGGGGCACCGGATGCACGTCACCGGGAGTGCCTTCGCGGCGGCACGGGCGATCGCCGCGAGGACCGACCAGCTCGACCGGGTGTGCGGCCCCGATGCCGAGCACGACCTCGTCGTGACCCTCGCCCCTGGAGCGGACACCCGCGCGGTGGGGATGCTCCTCGCGAACGCGGCCAGGAGCGAGCACGGCGACGACCGGGTCCTCCGGCACGCCGTGGCCGTGCTCCGCGCCGACGACGTCGCACACCTGCTCTGGTCCGACGTGGACGACGCGTTCGTTGCGGCCGACCGGGTCGCCGCACTCGTGGAGTACTCGACCGTGATCGCCCTGGACCGGTTCGCGGGACTGACCGGGCGTCGACGTCGCGCACTGGTGGCACTGCTGCACCGGATGGCACCGCACGCCGTGATCGTGGCACTCGACCGGGTGCGCTCCGCCGCTGACCTGCCGGCGTCGAACGGGGGCGCCGCGCGGCTCCTCGCGACGGGAGCCGGGTGGATGCGGGCGCTGTCGAGCGGGGCGGACCTCGGTCGGGGCACGCGGGACGACCTCGTCACGCTGCGCTACCGGGAGCCGCTGCCGTTCCACCCCGGGCGGCTGGCGACCGTGATCGAGGACGATCTCGCCGCCGGGGTGAACGGCCGGGTGCTGCGCTCCCGGGGGTTCTTCCGCCTGGCGTCTCGTCCCGATCACGTCGGGTCGTGGGCGAGCTTCGGGGCGATGCTCGCGCTCGACCCCACCGCGAACCCGTCGTGGGACGAGGACGCCCCGATCGGGCAGGCGATCTGGTTCGTCGGGGAGCGGCTCGACGTCCCGGGCATCGAGCGCGCACTCGACGGGGCGCTGCTCACGCCGGACGAGCTGCTCGCGGGGCCGGACCTCTGGCGCACGTGGGCGGATCCGTTCCCCGCGTGGCCGGCGCTCGACCACGAGCACGGGCGCGACTGACGGGGCGCCGCGCGGGCGACGGCGCCGTGCGTGCGCCGTGCAGCCCCCGTCGGCCGGAACCGACTCGGAACGACAAGAGCGCTGTCGTACGACAGCGGTTCTGTCGCTCCCCCGCGGCCGCAACAGTCCGCGTCCGCAACATTCGGCGCGCGCAACCGACGACAACGGCGCTGTCGTACGACCACGACCCTGTCGCTCCCACGCGCCCGCAACAGTCCGCGCACGCAAGCGACGACAGCACCGCTGTCGTACGACAGCGACCCTGTCGCTCCCCCGCGCCCGCAACAGTCCGCGCACGCAAGCGACGACAGCACCGTTGTCGTACGACAACGGTGCTGTCGTTCCGAGTCGGGAGCACGGGCCCGCCACGAACGACGCGCGCACCGACGGGAGGCGCGGTGCAAGTCGGACTCGCACCGCGCCTCCCGTCGGTGGTCGCGCTGGGATCGCGCCCCGCTTCGGACACCGCCCCCCGGCGCCACGGGGCGCGATGTTCACGCCGGTGCGCGATCAGCCAAGCCGACGCGCGCGGCGCGCCCTCAGCGCGCGCCGACGCGCGCCTCGCGGGCGGCGTCCTCGGCCGCGAACGGCAGGTCGCCGAGGTCGAGGTTCGGGTTCGTGTCCTGGGTGAGCACGAGCTCGCGGGCCTCGGCGTCGGACTCCACCGCCGGCATCGACCCGGGCAGCGGGCGCCGCGAGGACTCCTTCATGCAGAACACCCCGACCGCGCCGATGACACTCATCGCCATGAGGAAGTACGCCGGTGCCAGCTCGTCGCCGGTCCACGTCAGGAGCGCCTGCACGATGAGCGGCGTCGTCCCACCGAACACGGCGATCGCGATGTTGTACGCGAAGCCCATGCCGCCGTAGCGCGTGTTCGTCGGGAAGAGCGCCGGCAGCGACGCGGCCTGGTTCGACACCCACAGCGCGGTCATCAGCGCGAGCAGCCCGAGACCGAGCAGCGTCGACCACTGCGCACCGTGTCCGATGAGCATGAACGCCGGGATGACGAGCACGACGGTCGTCGCTGCACCGATCCACATCACGACGCGACGGCCGAGCTTGTCGGACAGCTTGCCGGTCAGCGGCAGCATCACGGCGAGGAGCACGAGCACGGGGATCGTGAGCAGCGTGCCGTCGAGCGCGGAGTACCCGAGCGAGTCGGTGAGGTAGGTCGGCATGTACGAGGTCAGCGCGTAGCCGACGGTGTTCGACGCCGCGACGAGCATCACGGCGATGACGATCGGACGCCAGTGCTCCTTGACCATCACGACGACGTTGCGCGGGCGGCCCTGGGCCTCCGCGATCGCCTCGGTCGCAGCGGCCTGCGCGGCCTGGGTCGCCTGGAACACCGGCGACTCCTCGATGCGCAGGCGGAAGTAGATCGCGACGGCGCCGATCACGCCGGCGAGGAGGAACGGCAGACGCCACCCCCACGCGGTCATGGTCTCCTCACCGAGCGAGACCTGGAGCACGGACACGACCGCCGCACCGAGCGCGAAGCCCATGTAGCTCCCGAAGTCGAGGAAGCTCGCGAAGAACCCGCGACGACGATCGGGCGCGTACTCGGTGATGAAGGTCGTGGCGCCGGCGTACTCACCGCCGGTCGAGAAGCCCTGCAGCAGCTTGAGCACGACGAGCAGCACGGGCGCGGCGGCACCGATCAGTGCGAAGTCCGGCAGCGCTCCGATGAGGAACGTCGACGCCGCCATCATGATCAGCGTGGTCGCGAGGACCTTCTGCCGTCCGATCTTGTCGCCGAGGCGCCCGAAGACGATCCCCCCGAGCGGCCGGGCGATGTACGTCGCGGCGAAGACACCGAGACTGAACAGTATCTGGACCGCTGGTTCGGCGGTCGGCAGGAAGACCCGCCCCATCGTGACGGCCAGGTAGCCGTAGACGCCGACGTCGTACCACTCCATCGTGTTGCCGACGACCATTCCGCCGACGGCCTTGCGCATCATGCTCTTGTCGACCACCGTGACGTCGCTCTGGCGGAGCCGTCGACGCGGTCGGGTGGGGGTACTACTGGGGTCGGAACCCATGCACTGCTCCTCGGGTCATCGCCCGGCCGGTTCGCCGGGCTCGACCGGTTCGGGCAACCGGTCGTGAACGGCGTCGAACGTTACCGAGCAACCGAAATGTCATTGGCCGGTGATTCACAGGCAGCGGCGTGTCACCCGGACGGGGGTCACCGCGCTTCCGCGTGTCCATGGGGAACCACAGACCTGCGTAACGAGGTCATAACATCGCGTCATGGCGATCGAACCGGACACGAAGAACTGGACCTGGGTCATCGAGGCCGCGTGCCCGGAGTGCGGCTACGACGGCAGCACGGTGACGATCCGCGACGTGCCGGGGATCATCGAGGCGAACACCACCGGCTGGCCAGCGGAACTCGCGCGGAACGGCGTCCGTGACCGCCCGGACGACCACACCTGGTCGCCCCTCGAGTACGGCGCCCACGTCCGCGACGTGCACCGGAAGATGACCGAACGGCTGGAGCTCATGCTCGCCGAGGACGCCCCGACCTTCCCGAACTGGGACCAGGACGCCACCGCCGAGGTCGATCGCTACGGCGAGCAGGACCCGACGGTCGTGGCGCGGGAGCTCGGCGAGGCCGCACACCGTGCGGCGCGGGCGTTCGACGAGGTCCGGGACGACCAGCTCTCCCGCACGGGGCTGCGATCCGATGGCAGTGCGTTCACGGTCGCGAGCCTCGCGACGTACTACGCACACGACCCGGTGCACCACCTCTGGGACGTGCGGCGCAACCGCGCGTAGCAGGTCGAATCGCACGTCGGAGGTCGGTTTTTCCGCCCACCGACGCGCGTTTCCGCCGTCCAGGGCGGGTGCGACGGGTGCGAGCGCACATGCAGGGCGGACGGGAGGCTCGTGGCGGGACCGCCACGAGCCTCCCGTCCGGTGAGTGGCTCAGGCCAACGCGTCGAGCAGCGCGCGCGCCGTCGCGGCGTCCGTCACCAGCTCGTTGACCAGGCCGCCGCGGACGGCGCCGATGATGCTGGGCACCTTCGACTCCCCGACCGCCATGCCCACGGCGTGCGGGACCGCGGCGAGCACCTCGCGCGAGGTCCGCACCATCCGGTCGCTGCCGGGGAACTCGATCGCCGACCCGTCCGGCGCGTAGAAGTTCAGGCAGACGTCACCGGCCGCCCGGTCGAAGGCCTGGTCCTCGACCGGGACGCCCCGCGCGAGTGCGTCGCGGGTCGGGGTCGGTGCGCCGATGCCGAGGATGGCGCCCTTCGCCCGGCTCCACAGCCCGATGACGTGCTGGAACGCCGGGTCCTCGTCGAGGGAGGCGCGCATCGCCTCGGACGGCAGCGCCTGCGCGAACAGGAACGCCGGGATCGCACCGGAGCGCTCGGCCGCGGTCCGGGTGATCTCGTTCGTCTGGAACCACGGCATCGGGTCGGCCTGACCACCCACCGTCGGGACGAGCTGCACACCGGTGAGCGGGGGCATGCCGGCGTGGGCGACGTCGTAGACCGTGCGGCCGGACGACATCAGGACCGCGTCACCAGGGACGAGCGCCATGCCGTCGACGGCTGCTGCGAGCGGGGCGGCGAGGTCGGCACCGAGCGTCGCCGTGTGCGTCACCGCGGCGAGGTGGACGGCGCGGAGCCCGAGGACCACCTGGAGCCGTTCGGCGAGCGCGACGGTCTCGTCCTGGAACGGGTCGACGACCTCGATGCGGACGAGTCCCGCGCGCCTGGCCTCGGCGACCAGTCGGGAGACCGTCGGCCGGGACACGCCGAGGCGCGAGGCGATCTCGACCTGGGTGGCGTCCTCGAGGTAGTACATCCGCGCGGCCTGGTACACCGTGTCGAGCGGGAATCGGCTGCGCCCGGCGTCCGTGGGAGATGACTCGGCGGACATGGAGCGGGACCTTCCCTCGGGGTGGACGCGGACCACGTGTCCGGCGTCGCGGATGGACACCGTGATCGTAGTCCCGGCGCGGGTCACCGGATCGTGAACCCGCCGTCCACCCGGAGGTCGGCACCGTTCACCATCGCGCTCGACTCCCCGGCGAGGAACAGCACGGCCGCGGCGATCTCGTCCGGGGTCGCGAAGCGTCCGGTCGGGATCTCGTCCTGGTGCCTGATGCCGTTCTCGTTCGCCCAGGCTGCCTTGCCGAGGTCCGTCAGCACGACGGTCGGCGACACGGTGTTCACGGTGACACCGCGTCCGCCCCACTCGAGGGCGAGGACTCGGGTCATGCCGATGACGCCGGCCTTCGACGCGCAGTACGCGGCGTGCCCGTCGATGCCGACGTGTGCCGCCTGCGACGCGATGTTCACGATGCGGCCGTACCCGGCGGCGAGCATGTGACGCCCAGCAGCCTGGGCGACGCGGTAGGTGCCGGTGAGGTTGACGTCGATGGTCTTCGCCCACGCGCCCGGCTCGAGGTCCTCGGCCGGGGCGAGCGCGACGATGCCGGCGCAGTTCACGAGCACGTCGATGCGCCCGAAGCCGTCGACGACGTCGGCGATCGTGCGTGCGACGGAGGTCTCGTCGGTGACGTCGCACCCGAATCCGGCGTGGTGGCCTCCGGTCAGTGCAGCGGCGGCATCCGATGCACCGTCGGACCGGACGTCGACGATCGCGACGCGGGCACCTCGTTCGGCGAGCGCCCTGGCGATGGCGTTGCCGATCCCCGATGCACCCCCGGTGACGATCGCGGTGCGACCGGTGAAGTCGTTCGTCAGGTCGACGGTGTCCGGACCGGGGCGGAGTGCGGCGGCGAAGTCGGTGGTCATGGTGCGCTCCCTTGCGATCACGATGCGGCTGCGGTGCCGCTGTGCCGAACCTATCAGAAATTGTGTTCTGGACAAACGTTCCGAGGGGTGTACAGTCGACGCCGAAGCGACCCAACGAAGGAGCAGCTGATGTCGACGACGACGCAGACCACGGCCAGCACCACGGCCGACACGACCATCCCGACGACGATGCGTGCCGTCGTCGTCCACGGCCCTGGCGACTACCGCCTCGAGACCCGCCCCGTGCCGACACCCGGCCCCGGAGAGCTCCTGCTCCGCACGGACGCGGTCGGCATCTGCGCGAGCGACCTGAAGTGCTACCACGGCGCCGCGAAGTTCTGGGGCGACGAGAACCGCCCGGCGTGGGCCGAGAAGGACCGTATCCCCGGGCACGAGTTCGTCGGCACGATCGTCGCCGGCGACGACGAAACGCTTGCCAAGCGCAAGGTCACGATCGGCGACCGCATCGCCTGCGAGCAGATCGTGCCGTGCTGGGAGTGCAAGTACTGCCTCGAGGGCGCGTACTGGATGTGCAACGTGCACGACATGTTCGGCTTCAAGGGCTACGACGGCGCGATGGCCGAGTACGTCCTCGTGCCGGCCAAGGCACTGACGCACCCGGTGTCGCACGCCCTGCCCGGCCAGGTCGCCGCCTTCGCCGAGCCCCTCTCGTGCGCCTTCCACGCCGTCGAGCGCGGCGACATCAAGTTCGGCGACACCGTCGTGATCGCCGGCGCCGGCCCGATCGGCCTGTCCGCCATCGCCGGTGCCCGTCAGAAGAACCCGCTGCGCATCATCGCGCTCGACGTCGTCGACGCCAAGCTGGAGCTCGCCCGCAAGGTCGGCGCCGACCTGACGATCAACATCGCGAACGAGGACGCCGTCGCCCGCGTCAAGGAACTCACCGACGGCTACGGCGCCGACGTCTACATCGAGGCGACCGGCCACCCGTCCGCGGTGCCGCAGGGACTCAACCTGCTCCGCAAGCTCGGCACGTTCGTCGAGTACTCGGTCTTCAAGGACAACGTCTCCGTCGACTGGTCGATCATCTCCGACGACAAGGAGCTCGACATCCGCGGTGCCCACCTCGGCCCGCACACCTGGCCGGCGGCGATCAAGCTGCTCGAGACCGAGACGCTGCCGATGTCGGAGATCTGCACGCACCAGTTCCCGCTCGAGCGCTTCCAGGAGGCCCTCGACCTGGTCGGCGACTCCGCCGGCGCCAGCGTCAAGGTGTCGATCATCCCGTCCCTGCAGGCCTGAGCCCCGCGCGACCACAGGAGTCAACCCAGATGTCAACGACGACACAGCGTGCCACCGGCGCGCCCACCGCACCCCGGGTCGAGGGCCGCCTCGACAAGATGGGCATCCCTCGCCCGCTCGCCCTCGGCTTCCTCGCCGTCCTGGTCTTCATGACCGGGAACGGCGTCGAGTCGAACTTCATCACGCCGCACATGGTCGCGGTCCTCGGTTCCCCCGAGGCCACCGTCGCGACCATCGTGACGTTCTACAGCCTCGCCGCGCTGGTCGGCAGCTACATCTCCGGCGCCCTCGCCGACCTGATCGGGCCGCGCAAGGTGATGATCATCGGGTTCGCGGTCTGGGTGGTGTTCGAGGTCCTGTTCCTCATCGCGCTCGGCCTCGGCAGCGTGCCCTTCGCCGCGGTCACCTACGCGATCCGCGGCTTCGGGTACCCGCTCTTCGCCTTCGCCTTCCTGGTGTGGGTGAACATCACCACGCCGGTGGAGCGCAACGGCTCGGCCGTCGGCTGGTTCTACGTCGCCTTCACCGGCGGCCTGCCCACGCTCGGATCGCTCTTCGCGATCGGGGCCATCCCGGTCTTCGGCGGCGGCACGGTCGGCGAGACCGGCGCGATGGTCGCCTCGATCGGCCTGGTCGTGATCGGGTTCCTGATCCTGCTGTTCGGCGTCCGGCTGCCGAACGGGTTCTCGCGGATCGCACCGGAGGGCGAGAGCGCCTGGCGCGTGCTGACGAGCGGCATCCGGCTGACCGCCACCCGCCCGAAGATCCTGATGGGCTTCCTCGTCCGCCTGATCAACACCGCGCCCGAGTTCGGCATGTTCGTCGTCCTGCCCGCCGTCATCGCGAACGAGCGCGGCTGGGGACAGAGCCGGTGGCTGCTCATGACGGTGTGCGTCTACGCGACGAACATCCTCGTGAACGCCCTGTTCGGCTGGGTCGGCGACAAGATCGGCTGGCAGCGCACCGTCAAGTGGTTCGGCATCATGGGCTCCGCGATCGGCCTCGTCGCCTGGTGGTACGTCCCGCAGCTCGTCCCCGCCGGCTCGACCTGGGGCTACGTGCTCTCCGTGATCGCCGGGTGCGTGTTCGGCTGCCTGCTCGCCGGCTTCGTCCCGATGGGCGCGATCATGCCGGCGCTCGCCCCCGAGCACAAGGGCGCAGCGATGGCGATGTACACCACGGCTGCCGGCGGCGCGGCGTTCCTCGGCACCGGTGTCGTGGCCGCGGTCCTCGCCCTCGGTGGTGGCGGCCAGGCCGTCACGTGGACGTTCGTCGGCCTCTACGCCTGCGCGTTCGTGATGATCCACTTCCTCAAGGTCCCGCAGGGCGAGACGGGCGCGCACGGTCGAACGTCGTCCCAGGCCACGAGCGCACACTGAGTTCCGGGCGACGGCGGCCGTCCCGTCGTCGCCCGGTGCACCATCCACCTCCACACGAAGGACAGCACCACATGACCACGATCCACGACGACCCGGACGAGTTCGCGGAGGACCAGCTCGCCGGCTGGCTCGCGCTGTACGCCGACCGGGTGCGCGGTGTCCACGGCGGCGTCGTCGCCCTGCCGACCGAGGGGGCGGACCCGCAGGTCGCGGTCGTCGTCGGCGGCGGATCCGGTCACTACCCCGCGTTCTGCGGTGTGGTCGGCCCCGGCTTCGCCACCGGCGCCGTCGTCGGCAACATCTTCACCTCGCCGTCGACCGCCCAGGTCTACGCGGTCGCCAAGGCCGCCGACCAGGGCAAGGGCGTCGTGCTGTCGTTCGGCAACTACGCCGGCGACACGATGAACTTCGGGCTCGCCGCCGAGCGGTTGAACGCCGAGGGCATCGACACGCGGATCGTGATCGTCACCGACGACATCGCGAGCGCCGACGAGGAGTCGAAGCGCCGCGGGATCGCCGGGGACTTCTCGGTGTTCAAGGCGATGGGCGCGGCCGCCGCCTCCGGCGCCACCCTCGACGAGGTCGAACGCATCGGGAACGCGTCCAACGCGGCGACCCGCACGATCGGCGTCGCGTTCTCCGGCTGCACCATGCCCGGCGCGACCGAGCCGCTGTTCACCGTGCCGGACGGTCACCTCGGCCTCGGACTCGGTATCCACGGCGAACCCGGCATCGAGGACGTCCCACTCCTCCGCGCGACCGAGCTCGCGTCCCTGCTGGTGTCGCGGCTGCTCGACGACCGCCCCGCCGGAGCCGGCACGCGCGTCGCACCGATCCTGAACGGCCTCGGCGACACGAAGTACGAAGAGCTGTTCCTGCTCTGGGGCCGCGTGCTCCCGCTGCTCCGGGACGCCGGCATCGAGGTCGTCGAACCCGAGGTCGGCGAGCTCGTGACGAGCCTCGACATGGGCGGCTGCTCGCTCACGCTGCAGTGGCTCGACGACGAGCTCGAAACGCTGTGGCGCGCCGATGCCTACACGCCCGCGTACCGCAAGGTGGCGGCGCCGGTCAGCGCGCTCGTACCGGCCGAGGCGGTGGCCGACGCCGAGGAGGCGGCGACCGTCGTGCCGGAGGCGACCGATGCCTCCAGGCAGGCGGCGCAGACGGTCCGCAGCGCGGTCGAGGCGATCGACGCGCTCCTCCGTGAGCACGAGGAGGAACTCGGCCGGATCGACGCGGTCGCCGGTGACGGCGACCACGGTCGCGGCATGGTCAAGGGGATCGGTGCCGCCCGCAAGGCGGTCGACCGGGTCGGACAGGAGGCAGGGGTCGCCTTCGTCCTCGGACGCGCCGGTGACGCGTGGGCCGAGTTCGCGGGCGGCACCTCCGGGGTCCTGTGGGGTGCGGCGCTCGAGGCCTTCGGCCGCTCGCTCGGCGACGACCGGGACGCGTACGAGGCGTCGGACGTCGTGGCCGCCGCGCAGGCCTTCGCGGACTCGATCGTGCACCTCGGCGGCGCATCGCGAGGGGACAAGACGCTCCTCGACGCCCTGCTGCCGTTCGTGGATGCACTGCGGTCCTCGGTCGATGCCGGGGACTCGCTCACCGAGGCGTGGCAGGCTGCCGCCCAGGTCGCGGTGTCGGAAGCCGCGGCGACCGCCGACCTCACGCCGAAGGTCGGGCGTGCCCGACCGCTGGCGGAGAAGAGCCTGGGGACACCCGACGCGGGTGCCACCTCGATGGGAATGATCCTGACGCGTGTCGGCGAGGTCCTCGCTGCGCGCACCGCAGACAAGGAAGGAACGAACGCATGACGTACCGTCTCGTGATCGGCTCGGACGACGCCGGATTCGACTACAAGGAGATCATCAAGCAGGACCTGCTGGTCGACGACCGGGTCTCGGACGTCACCGACGTCGGAGTGGACGCGGACGGGCACACCGCCTACCCGCACGTCGCCGTGGACGCTGCCCGGATGGTGGCGAACGGTGAGGCCGACCGCGCCATCCTGATCTGCGGCACCGGGCTCGGCGTCGCGATCAGCGCGAACAAGGTCCCCGGGATCCGGGCCGTGACCGCGCACGACTCGTTCAGCGTCGAGCGCTCGGTCCTGTCGAACGACGCCCAGGTCCTCTGCATGGGGCAGCGGGTCATCGGCGTGGAACTCGCACGGCGCCTCGCTCGTGAGTGGTTGGGCTACGAGTTCGACACGTCGTCCGCCAGCGCCGCGAAGGTCCAGGCGATCTGCGAGTACGACGGCAGCGCCCCCGCCGGCGTCGACGCGTCCGCGTAGGGTTCCCCTGCCGGCGGCTCGCTTCGTCCCTGCTGGCGGCTCCGTTCGTCACTGCACGACCACAAGCAGTTCGCACCACCGCGATCCCCGGTGCGGACTGCTTTCGGTTGTGCGAAGCGTCCCGGCACCGGGCCCCGGCCCGGGCCCGGTGCCGGGACGCCGGTCAGCCGCGCGCGGCCAGGCGGTGCACGACCGACTTCGTCGCCTCGTAGAGCTCGCGGTAGTCCTCGTAGCCGGGCCCGTACGCCGCGTGCGCGTCGGGGTCGGGCTCGATGACCGTCACCGGCGGGTTCCACCGCCGGATGTCGACGTCCGCCACGAGCGCCGCCGCCAGGAACGCGGACCCGTAGGACGCCCCCACGGTCACCGACGGGATCGTCTGCGGCAGACCCGTCACGTCACTGACGATCGTCGGCCAGAGCCGCCCGAGCAGTCCCCCGCCCGCCCCGACCAGCTCGCGCACCGGCACCCCAGCGTCCCGCAGCACCTCGACGTTGTGCCGCACCGCGTACGCCGTCGCCTCGAGCGTCGCCCGGTACAGGTCGCCACGGGTGTGCCGCACGGTCAGTCCCGCGATCACACCCCGCGCGTCCGGGTCCGCGATCGGCGTCCGCTCCCCCGCGAAGTACGGCAGCATGAGCAACCCGTTCGCCCCGATCCCGGCAGCGTCGGCCTCGCCCAGCATGGACGGCCAGTCGCCGTCCACGAGCTTGCGGAGCCACTCCGTGATCGCACCGGACGTCGCCATCCCCCCGGCCACCGACGGCTGGCCGGGGTGCGTCCCGACCGTCGTCCACATCCCCGGCACCGACGTGGGCGCGTCGGTCGGGACGATCATGAACATCGTGGTGCCGTACTGCAGGAACATCCGTCCAGGGACGGACTCACCGACGCTCACGCCCTCCGCCCACGCGTCGATGGTCCCGGCGGTCACGGGGATCCCGGCCGGGAGGCCCGTGGCCGCGGCCGCCTCGTCGGTCACCGTCCCGGCGGCGTCACCGGACCAGAGCAGCCGGGGCATGGGCAGGCCGGGTGCGATCCGCGCGCACCACTCGGGGATCCACTCGTTCGTGTGGACGTCGTAGAGCGGGGTCGTCTGGCTCGCCGAGTGGTGGTCGAGGACGTACTCCCCCGTGAGCAGCTCGACGATCCGGGACGAGGGCATCGTGAAGCGCGCGGACCTCGCCCACACCTCGGGTTCGTTCCGCGCGACCCAGGCGAGCTTCGCGCCGGCCGCCTGGGTGCTGAGCGCCGATCCGCAGCGTGCACGGACGACGTCCTCGCCGCCGAGCTCCGCCGTCAGGCCGTCGAGCATGCCGGACGTCCTGGTGTCGACGCCGTAGAGGATCGCCGGGCGGAGCGGGTCGCCGGCGTCGTCGGTGAGGAGCACGCACGGGCCGATGCCGCTGACCCCGACGGACTCGACGACTGCGTCGGGAGCCAGCGTGAGGAGCTCCCGGGTCAGGTCGCGGAACTCGTCCCACCAGACGGCGGGGTCCATCTCGACGAGTCCCTGCTCGGGTCGGTCGACGTCGTGGTGGCGGCCGACCTCGGCGATCACGGTGCCGTCGACCCGCACGAGCAGTGCCTTCGTGCTCGACGTCCCGATGTCCAGACCGAGCACTGCCCGCATGCCGCCTCCTTCGCCGCCATCGACCGTCGCCCGGTCAGCTCCGAGTCTACGAACGATCCGAGGAGCACCAGGTGCACAGCGGACTGTCGGTTGCCGGACCTAGTGTGCTGACGACTCGAACGCGCCATCCGAGGAGAGGGAACCACCGATGAAGAAGTCCGCCTGGCTGCCAGCCGTCATCGCTCCGGTGGTCGTCGCCGGCGCCATCGCCGCTCCCGCGCTCGCGAACGCCGCGAGCACTCCGCTCGCCGGATCGAACCCGACCGCCGCCGAGGTGATCGCCAGCGTCGCGAAGTCCTCCGACGCGCAGTACTCCGGCAAGCTCTCGCAGACGAGCGACCTCGGACTCCCCGAACTCCCCACCGGCTCCGGCGGATCCTCGCTCGAAGGCAACGCCTCCGACGCGATCAGCATGCTCACGTCATCGCACACCGCCCGCGTGTACGCCGACGGTGCGACGAAGCAGCGCGTGCAGGTCACCGAGCAGCTCGCCGAGCAGGACCTGATCCGCAACGGCAGCGACGTGTGGACCTGGGACTCGAAGGCGCGCGAAGCCACCCACGTGACCCTGCCGTCCGACGCGCGGAAGTCGTTCGAGGACGGCACGACGACACCCTCCGACATCGCGAAGCAGGCCGTCGACGCGATCACCCCGAGCACGAAGGTCGCGAAGCCGACCTCGACGACGGTGGCCGGACACGACGCCTGGCAGCTCGTCCTCACTCCGAAGTCGTCCGACACCCTCGTCGGCAGCGTGCAGCTCGCCGTGGACAAGCAGACCGGCCTGCCGCTCCGCGCGACGGTGCAGGCGAAGGGGCAGTCCGACCCGGCGTTCCAGGTGCGCTTCACGAGCCTGCAGTACGGCGCCCCGGCGGCCCGGCTCTTCGACTTCACCCCGCCGTCGAACGCCAAGGTCACCACGAAGGACCTCTCCGACGTGCCGACGGACCACGCGGGCACGGGCGAGCACGCGTTCGACCGCGCGGACGCACCGACCTTCTCGGGTTCGGGCTGGGACACCATCGCCGAACTCCCGGCGGGCACTGCGGACGCCTCGTCCGCCGGAGCTGACGCGACCGCCCTCCTCGACCAGCTGACCAAGGCGGTCGACGGGGGCCGGGCGATCCAGACCTCGCTCGTGTCGGTCTACCTCACGGATGACGGCCGCGTCCTCGCGGGCGCCGTGCCGGTGTCCTCCCTGGTCGCCGCCGCGAAGTGAGCACGACCGAGCCCACGGCGGTGGACCCGGTCGACCAGACGACCGCAGCGGACCTCGCGATCCGCACCACGGGCCTCCAGAAGGTCTTCCGCAAGCAGCGTGCGGTCGACGGCATCGACCTCGCCGTCCCCCGTGGATCCGTGTTCGGGTTCCTCGGGCCGAACGGATCCGGCAAGACGACCACCATCCGGATGCTCCTCGGGCTGTCGTCCGCGACCGCGGGGAGCATCGAGGTCCTCGGCGAGCCGATGCCCCGGGCGTTGCACACGGTGCTGCCGCGCGTCGGCGCGCTCGTCGAGGGACCGGCGTTCTACCCGTACCTGTCCGGCCGGGCGAACCTCAGCCGCTTCGACGCCGCCGACCCGACGTCCGACCCGCGCACCCGCAAGGCCCGCGTCGCCGGCGCACTCGACCGCGTCGGGTTGTCGCACGCCGCGGACAAGAAGGCGCACGCGTACTCGCTCGGCATGAAGCAGCGGCTCGGGCTGGCGAACGCGCTGCTCTCGCCCCGTGCACTCCTGGTGCTCGACGAACCGACGAACGGCCTCGACCCGCAGGGCACGCGAGAGGTCCGGAACCTCATCCGATCCCTGGCGGACGATGGCACGACGGTGTTCGTGTCGAGTCACCTGCTGGCCGAGATCGAGCAGGTCTGCACGCACGCCGGGGTGATGCGCACCGGCAAGCTCGTCGCGCAGGGCACCCTCGACGAGCTCCGCTCCGCCGGCGCCCGCACGGTGACCGTCCGCACGCCCGACCTGGGTCAGGCGGGGTCGGTCCTCACCCGGCTCGGGCTCACCCCGCGGCACGAGGGCGGAGCAGACGTCCTCGTCGCCGACCTGCCGCACGAGGTCCTGCCGGAGACGATCGCGACCGAACTCGTCCGTGCCGATGTCCGGATCCGCGGCCTCGCGGTCGGTGGCGGCACGCTCGAGGACCTCTTCGTCGCGCTCACCGGGGAGGGCTTCGATGTCGCAGCCTGAGACCGTCACGACCGCACCTGCCCGGACGTCGCGTCCGTTCGCGTTGCTCGGCTCCGAACTGGCACTCGTGTTCCGGCGCCGCCGCACCTGGGCGATGCTCGGCGCACTGGCGCTGGTCCCGATCCTCATCGCCGTCGCCGTGCGGCTGACGACCGGCGACGACTCCGGCGGTCCGGCGTTCCTCGGTGACATCACGAACAACGGCCTGTTCGTGTCGTTCACGGCGCTCACGGTGTCGATCCCGCTGTTCCTGCCGCTGACCGTGGGCGTCGTCGCCGGCGACACCGTCGCGGGCGAGGCGAGCCACGGCACGATCCGGTACCTGCTCGTCGCCCCCACCGGACGCCTGCGGTTCATCCTCGTGAAGTACGCCGGAGCGGTCGCGTTCTGCCTCGCGGCGACGCTGCTGATCGTCATCATCGGCGCGGCGATCGGTGCCGTGCTGTTCCCGATCGGACCGGTGACGCTGCTGTCCGGCACGCAGGTCGACGGATGGTCGTACGCGGGTCGGGCGCTGCTGCTCGCGCTCTACGTGACGTTGTCGATGCTCGGGCTGTCCGCGATCGGGCTCTTCGCGTCCACGCTGACGAATGTCCCGGTCGGCGCGATGGCCTCGACCGTCGTCCTCGCCGGCGTCTCCCAGGTCCTCGACCAGCTCCCGCAGCTCGACTGGCTGCACCCGTACCTGTTCTCACACCAGTGGCTCGGGTTCGGCGATCTGCTCCGCGACCCGATCGCCTTCGACTCGTTCGGCAGCAACGCCCTGCTGCAGCTCGGCTACGTCGCGGTGTTCGGCACGCTGGCGTACGGCCGGTTCGCCACGAAGGACGTCCTCAGCTGATCAGCCGGCCTCCGACCGCGGGACGGGGTCCCGCAGGTCGCGGGACTTCTCGGACTTGTACCAGTGCAGCCGCGACCCGGTCTCCACGGGCTGCATCCCGACGACGACCTTGCCGCGGGAGTGCATCTCGGCGAGGTCCTCGTACGCGTCGACGATGTACTCGAACGGGTAGTACCCGGAGATGATGAACTGCACCTTGTGTCGTTCGACCAGGTCGCCGAGCGTCGTGAGCATCTCGGCCGCCTCGGAGTCGTCGCCCGGTGCACGGAGGAACCGGATCTCGAGGTCTCGCCGGTCCTCGCTGGACACGAACCGGTTCTCCGCGACACCGAGACGCTCCGCGAGCCCGGCGTTGTCCCCTCCGTCGAGGTTGTCGATGAAGGCGGTGATCGGCCGCCCCTCGGCGATCTCGGTGATGCGGCCTTCCTCACCGTCGCCGTAGGCCACCGGGAGCACGCCGATCTGTCGCAGGGCGTCGTGGTTGCGCGGGCTGCCGAGCCCGATGACGGTCGCACCGGCGTCGCGCGCGAGCTGGCACTCGATGTGACCGACGCCACCGGCAGCCGCACTGATCACGACGGTGTCGTCGGGCCCGAGCCGCAGGCCCCGCACGACAGACAGCGCCGTGCAACCGGCGAGGTAGAGGCTCCCGGCCACCTCGAACGTCATCGTCGCGGGCTTCTTGACCACCGCGCCGCGGGGCACGGTGACCCAGGTCGCGTGCGCTCCGCCGTGCGGCGCGTGGCCCATCACCTCGTCGCCGACGTGCAGGTCGCGGACCTCGGCACCGCGGGCTCGGACCACGCCGGCGAAGTCGACGCCCTGGTGCGCCGGGAACTCGAGGTCGATGAACTCCTGCAGGCGGCCCTCACGGAGGAACCGCTCGATGTGGTTCAGGCCCGCGACCGAGACCTCGACGACCACGTCGCCGGGGCCCGGCTCCGGCCGTTCCTGGTCGACGAGCTCGACGACGTCGAAGCCGCCGTAGCGGTCGTACTGCACTGCACTGCCGGTTCGCATGACGCGCTCCTTCGGACGTTGTCGCACCGGCATACTCCGGCTGACGCGGAGGTTCCCGAACGTCCGGGGTACTCCACCCCGGCCGGGAGGCTCGGTGCACGCCCGCCCCGCCGGTGCGGCGGCGCCCCGCGCGTCAGCGCTTGCCGGCCGCGGCCACGATGCGCGCGACCGCCTCGGCGTCGTGGTGCACCGCGACCTGGTCGGCCCCGGCGACGGGGACGCGCACGGGCGTCGACCACAGCGCACCGTCCTCGGCGACGTCCACCACGAGCGCACCGGTGCCGACGTACGCCGACTCCTCGCCGTAGGCCCCGATGACGTCGGTGTCGTTCGCGACACCCGGCGCGACGAGCACCGGCACGCCGCCGACGCTCCCCGCGAAGTGGTGGTGGTAGTGCCCGGCGAGCACGACGCGCACGTCGGTGCCACGGATGACGTCCGCGAGCGCCTCGGGGTTCTGCAGCCGGAGTGCCTCGTGCAGCGCGGTCGGGGCCGGGAGCGGCGGATGGTGCAGCACGACGACCGAGCCGTACGGCGCACCGGACTCCTCGGCGAGCGCCGACCGGAGTCGGGTGCGTGACTCCTCGCTGACCTCGCCGTACCCGGCACCGGGGACGCTCGTGTCCACCGTGACGATCCGCCGGTTGGCCACGAGCGACTGCCCGAACACCGGGACCGTCGGCGGGTGGTACTCCATCGTGTGCATGAGCGGGCGGCCGCCCTCGCCGAGGACGTGCCCGTTGGCGAGGACCTGCCGGAACCCCTCGCGCTGGTCGTGGTTGCCGGGCACCGTGACGAGCGCGGCACCGTGACGCTCCGCCCAGCCGCCCGCGCGTTCGAGCAGAGCCGCGTAGGACTCGGGGCTCCCGTCCTCGGAGACGTCCCCGGAGACGACCACGAGGCCGACGCCCTCGACGACGTCGAGCCGTTCGAGCAGGGCGTCGAGCGCGGCCGACGTGTCGACGGTGCCCTGGTGCAGCGCTCCGTCCCCGGTGAGGTGTGTGTCGGACAGGTGCAGGACGCGGAGCGTGCCGGGAGCGGGTGTCTGCATGTACCCGACCCTATTCGTGCCGCCGGCGCATCACCCGTCGACTGTGGCGAGGATCGCCGGGCGCTCCTGGGTGTCTCCCTGGTCGACCCACGAGAGCACCTGTGCGCTGATCATGTCGGTCGACGGCGTGGTGTCGGTCGCGAACGAGAGCGCCGAGCTCCATCGCTCTCCTGCTCCCACGTGCTTCGACACCGTCTGTGCGTCGACGCGCTCGTGGTCGTCCGCGGACCCGTGCCATGCCGTCGCGTCGACGACGACGTCGCGCGGCTCGGAACACGTCAGGTCGAACACGACGAGGCCGTGCACATGGTCGGCTGTGGCGTCGAGCACCGTGCAGCCCGGTTCGTCCGGATCCGCGTGCGCCGGAGCCGCGGTGAGCAGCGCGCCCGCGAGCACGGTCAGCAGGGCACCGGCGGTCAGGGTCTTCGGAAACATCGTCGTCCTCCTCGGATCATTGATGTTCCACATGTTGCACGCCGGAGTCGGTGACTGTCAACGCCTGCACGGGACGCGCACGCTCAGAGTGTGCTCGTCAGTGCTTGCTCGTCAGTGCGTGCGTCCCCACCCCGAGCACCTCGGTCCGACCATCAGGCAGCCGGACGTCGGCCTCCGTCCCCGGGGGCACCGTGACCGACAACGACACGGATCCACCGGCCACCGTCCACCGGACAGCAGCCCCGCCGTACGGTGTCCGCACCGAGCACGACGCCGACCCCACCGGCCCGCACACCGCCGGCGCGACGAGGAACCGCCGCCACCCCGGCTCGAGCGGCCGGATCCCGGCGACGTACCCGGTCAGCCAGTCGTCGACCGTCCCGAGGAAGTAGTGCCCGTGCGACCGCGCCGCCAGGTCCCAGTGCTCGAACGTCGACGTCGCTCCTGCTTCCCGCCACGCACCCCACGACGGCACCGTCGTCTGTCGCGCCACGGCGAGCGCCAGGGACGCGTACCCGGCGTCGGTGAGCACGGGCAGCAGCCACTTCGTGCCGATCGCCCCGGTGTCGAGATGGTCGCCACGCGCGCGGACATCAGCGGCCAGTGCCGCCGCGACCGCCGGGCGAGCGGACGAGGGCACCAGGTCGAACGCCAGCGCCAGCACCTGGTGCGACTGCCGGAAGCCCTCGTCGCCCGGACCCCGGACGGCACCGTCGACCAGGAACCGGGCAACGAACGCGTCCCGCACACGCGCGGCAGCAGCACGCGCCCAGGACGCGTCCCGCCCGAGCACCTCGTCCACCCGTGCGACGGTGTCGAGGATCCGGACGAGGAACGCCGTCGCCGGCACCCGGGAGTCCTCCGGTGGGTTGCCGCCACCGGGGTCCGTGCCCGGGGCGACCCAGTCACCGAGGATCGTGTCCGCGATGCCGTCCGGCGACCGGTCGACCTCGAGACGCGCGTAGGACTCCATCGCCTCGACGTGCCGCTCGAGCACCGAGACGTCGCCGGTGTGCCGGTACACGTCCCACGGCACGGTCACCAGCGCCGAGTGCCACACCGGAGCCCGCTCGTCCACGCCGAACACCCCGGCGTTCGGAGCGATGAGCGCCGGCGGATGTCCGGGCGAGGTCGTCTCCGCGAGGTCGCCGACCCACTTCGTGAGCACGTCGGCGGCGTCGAGGTTCGTCAGGAACATGTCCGCGCCGACCGCGGCGTCGCCCGTCCAGCCGTTCTTCTCGTACTTGGGGGTGTCGGTCGGGTACCCGTGCAGGTTGTTCTCCATCGTCCGCAGGGTCGCGTCGTGGATCCACTGCAGCAGGTCGTCGTCGACGGAGAAGGTGCTCGTGACCTCGGCGTCGGTGCGGACCACCCGCGCGGTGACGTCCGCGACGGTCGGCCCGAGCGGCTCCGGCCATCCGGACAGCTGCACGTACCGGAACCCCTTGTAGGAGAACCGCGGCTCCCACGGGGCCGCGTCTTCGTCGAGCGTCACCTCGTCGGTCTGGAAGCCGTCGGCGAAGTAGTGCTTCTCGTCATCGGCGTTCGGCAGGCCGTCCGGACGCAGCCGCTCGCCGTACCGGATCCGCACCGTCGCGCCAGCGGCTCCGGCGGGCAGCCGCAGCTGCACCCAGCCGGCGACGACCCGGGGGAACGTGACGACCCACTCCCCCGGAGCCGCCTGGGTCACGTCGGTCGGCTGGAGCTCCTCGACGACCCGGATCGGTTGCTCGGCTCGTGCCTCGAGCGCGCCGGCCGGACCCGTCACGACGACGGCGGGGAACGCGGGTGCGGCGAGCGGTCGGCCGGGGCGTCGGCGCAGGTCGTGCACCTCACCTCCGTACAGGTCGTCCAGGAGGATCGTCCCGCGCCGGGCGGTCCAGTCCGGCCCGGTGCGGATCACGTCCACCGCCCCGTCCTCGCGTTCCAGCCGCAGGACCGCGCGGACACGCGGCTCCGCGTGCCACGGCGCGCGTTCCCACGCCCAGACGTTCGCGTTGGTCATCCCGTAGAACCCGCGGCCCAGTTCGAGGCCGAGCAGGTGTCCCGCCCCGTCGGCGAGCTCGGCGGTGACGTCGTGCACGACGACCTGCACGCGGCGGTCCCAGTGCGTCGTGGTGGGTGACAGGACCTCGTCGGAGGCCAGGCGTCCGTCGATCCGGACGTCGACGTGCCCGCCGGCAGCCACCGCCAGGAGCGCACGGCGGACCGGGGCAGCCGCGTGCACCCGGGCCTCGAGCACCGGGGCGGCGAGTGCCCCGTCGTGGCATCGTTCGCGGGGCGCCGGCCCGGCGTCCTCGACGCCGGGCGCCGTGACCCACTCGGCACCACGCCACGCGTCGTCGTCGACGGGAGTGGGGGTGAACCGGCTGTGCTCGGTGGTGACCGTCGCGCCCGACTCGATCCGGGCCTCCCAATCGTGTTCCCGCCACGGTGCGAACCGGAGACCGGTCGGCGACGTGACCCACGGTTCGACGCTCCGGATGCGGCCGGAGTCCCAGACGACCGCGTCGCCGTGCCGGACCACGACACGGAACGCCGTCTGCGGGGTCGTGACGGGCCAGGTGAACCGGACACGTCCGTCGACCTCGGTCGTCAGGGGCTCCATCGCTCCTCCATCCGCCGGCGCCGCGGTGCGCTCAGCGCCTGAAACGATTCACGGAAGGCGACCGCGTTGTCAAGCGTCACGGACGGATCTGTTCGAGCCCGTACCGGCTGGGCGGTGTGCCGAAGGTGGCACGGAACACCCGCGAGAAGTAGAGCTGGTCCTCGAACCCGACGGCACGGGCGACCTCGCCGACCCGGAGTCCGCTCGACCGCAGCAACTCGGCCGCCTCCCGCATCCGCACCGAGCGGACCCAGGCGCTCGCGGACGTCCCGAGGTGCGCGGCGAACAGCCGACCGGCGGTGGACACGCTGCACCCGCCGGCGGCCGCGATCTCGGCGACGGGGAGCGGCCGGTCGAGGTTGCGACGGACGTGGGCGGTCATCAGCTCGAGCGCTGCCGGCACCGCCGTGTCCCCTGCTGCGTCGAGCCCGTCCTCGGCGACGAAGAGCGCGCCGAGTGCACGTGACACCCCCTCGTCGAAGGGACCGTCACCGAAGCGCTCGACCGTGTACCCGCCGAGCGAGGCGATCCGTCGTGCCGTGGACGTGGTCGCCGCGGACTGCCGCGGTCGGCCGGGGTCGCCGCGACGATCGCCGGCGTCGTGAAGCGGGTCACCCGGTTGGTGCGCGACCGCCGGCAGCACCGGGGTCGACCGGTCGTGCCGTGGGACGACGTGCACGGTCCCCAGGCGGAACGGCGCTCGGTCGTCGGCGAGGTACTCGACGTCGTGGCCCCACGGCAGCCGCAGCACGGATCCCGACGTCAGCGTGAACCGGTCGCCGCACGAGCGCACCGCACCCGTCCCGGCGAGCACCCAGAGGAAGCAGACGCTCATCACGCGCTCGTGCCGGATCCGCTCACCGGCGCGGAAGCGGTACCAGTTGGCGGCGACCACCACGGGACCCTCGGTCGTTGTGTCCATACGTCGAGCGTATGGCGCGGCATTCCTGACCGAGATGTCCATGTTCTGCGGATCGCGCCCATGCCGCGCACCACCCGGCGAGCCCTAGCGTCGGGTGCACCGGTCGACGTGGACCGGACGACGACAGGAGACACGATGCGCATCATCGCCGACACCAGTGCATGCGTCGGAGCGGGGCAGTGCGCCCTCGTCGCCGGCGAGCTCTTCGACCAGGACGACGACGGCATCGTCGAGCTCCTCGTCGACGCGCCGGACGCCGCGGACGAGCCGGCAGCACGTCGGGCGGCTGCGCTCTGCCCGGCGCGTGCCATCACGATCGAGGAGTGAGGGTGCACGTCGTCGTGGTCGGTGCCGGTGTCGCCGGGGTGACCTGCGCCGAGGCACTCCGAGCGGCGGGACACGACGGCCCGATCACCCTCGTCGGCGCCGAACCGCACGCCCCGTACGCCCGGCCGCCGCTCTCGAAGCAGGTCCTCGACGGCTCGTGGCACCCCTCGCGCTCCGTGCTCCGGACGGTCGCGGAACTCGACGGTCTCGACGTCACGCTCCGCGCCGGCGCCACCGCGACCGCACTCGATCCGGAGGCGCACATCGTGACCGTCGACGGAGCCCGACTGCACTACGACGCCCTCGTCATCGCGACCGGTGTCGAGCCGGTCCGGCCCGAGCTGCCGGGGATCGAGCACGCGTTCGTCCTGCGGACCCTCGACGACGCCGTCGCGCTGCGGTCCGCGTGGGCGCGCGCCGAGCGTGTCGTCGTCATGGGGACGGGCGTGCTCGGGTCCGAGATCGCGTCAGCAGCCCGACACCCTGGCCACGAGGTCGCGCTCGTCGGTCGGAGCGGCCGGCTGTCCTTCGGCACCGTCGGCACGCTGCTGTCCGAACGGCTCACCGAGCTGCACCGCGACAACGGGGTCGATCTGCGCCCCGATGCCGGCGCGCTGGGGGTCACGACCGACGGCCTGGTCCTCGGCGACGGCTCCGTCCTCGCAGCGGATCTCGTCGTGGCGGCCACCGGCGGACGCCCCAGGACATCGTGGCTCGCCGCATCGGGGCTCACCGTGCGGGACGGGGTGTGCTGCGACGACCACGGCGGGGCCGCACCCGACGTGTACGCGATCGGCGACGTCGCACGCTGGACGGACCCCGCGACCGGCCGATCGACGCGCGTCGAGCACCAGACGAACGCCATCGAGCAAGCGCTGTCGGTCGCCGCGACGATCACCGGGGCGGAACCGCTCCCCGCGCCGATCCCGTTCTTCTGGTCGGAGGTGCACGGCGTCCGCATCCAGGCCGTCGGCACGTTCGACCCCGCACGCCCGCTGGACCCGTGGCCGGAGGACAGCGACGTGCTCGTCCAACACGACGGGGCGGCCACCACCGGCGTCGTCGGCTGGGGCGCACCCCGTGCCTTCCGCCGAGCCCGCGCCGAACTCGCCCGAACCGTCCCCGCCCACGCCTGACTCCTGGAGACCTCCATGTCCGGATGCCCCTTCCACACCGTCACCCTCCCCGGCGACAGCACACCGCTCGCCCCGTCGCCCGACTTCGCCGAGTGGCGCGACCAGGCACCAGCCGTGCCGCTCGCGTACGACGACGGGCACGTCGGGCTCATCGTCACCCGCTACGACGCCGCCCGGGCGATCCTGGCCGACCCGCGGTTCAGTCAGGTGCCGCACCGGACGCCGCGCGGACCAGCGCGCCCACACGACGCAGTCGACGGAGCCGCCACCACCGGGGCGGCCGTCCCGGCCCCACGGACCCCGGATCCGCTCGACGACGCCGCCCGGCGGTCGATCGACGCCGCGAACCTGCTCGCACTCGACGGCGCCGTGCACCAGCGCATGCGCCGCGGCGTCACCGGGCGGTTCTCGGTCAAGCAGGTGCGCCAGCGCGGCCCCGAGGTACACGATCGCGTCGCGAGGCACCTGCACCGGCTGCTCGCCCACGCCGGACCGGTCGACCTCTTCTCCGAGTACGCGCAGCCGATCGCCGCCGAGACCCACTGCAGCGTGATCGGCGTGCACGAGGACCGCGTGCCCGAGTTCGTCGAGCACTTCGTCCGGGGTTCGAGCACGCAGACCAAGTTCGACTACATCCGCTCCGTGGTCGACGCCCGCGCGGCGGACCCGGGCGAGGACGTCATCACCGACCTGCTCGCCTCGGACTTCCCCCGGGTCGAGGTCGAGGGGCTCGTCTTCCAGCTGATGAGCGCCGGGCACGACTCCGTGGCGTACCTCATCGCCACCGCGACGGTGGCACTGCTGACGAACCCGGAACAGCTCGTGCGGCTCCGAACCGACCCGGAGCGGGTGGGTCCGGCGATCGAGGAGTTCATGCGGACCGGTGCGATGTTCCTCACGCTGTTCCCACGCACCGCGACCGAGGACGTCGAGATCGAGGGGGTGACCGTCGCCGCCGGGCAGACCGTCTCCGTGTCACCGGTCGGGGCGAACCGGGACCCACGGCACTTCGAGGACCCCGAGCGCTTCGACGTCGACCGGGACGCCTTCGGGCACCTCGGGTTCGGGTACGGGCCACACGGCTGCATCGGCCAGCAACTCGCGCGCGCCGAGATCCGGGAGGCGATCACGCAGCTGGTCACCGGCGCCCCCGACCTGCAGCTCGTCGACGCCGAACAGCTCCGGCCGATGCCGTTCGCGAACCCCGTGGCGACGTACGAGGCGGGCGCCGTGCTCGTGAAAACCGATCGCGCTTCAATTTCTCCATCATTCTGATGTAACCCTGGCGCTCACGACGACGAATGGCGTACATTCATCGCCAACCACCGAGTCTGAAACGATTCAGTACTCGTGGTTCCCGATCTTCAACGACGACGACCGGAGGTACTCGATGACGAGCCGACCACCACACCCGCCCACCAGGCCCGCGGCACGCGACGTGTCGAGACGGGCGTTCCTCGCAGCCATCGCGGCCGGCACCGCGACGATCGGCCTCGCCGGCTGCACCGTGATCTCCGGCGGCGCCGTCGCGGACGACCAGCGGGGCCTCAGGCTCAGCAAGGACCCGGCACCGGGCCGCGCGCACGTCGTCGAGATGTACAACATCTGGGGCGGCACGCTCGGCAACGCCTGGGTCGAGCTCGCCGACCTCTACGAGAAGTCGCAGTCGCACACCGGCGTCCGGGTCACCTACGCGCCACTGTCCGGCAACACGCAGATCCGTCTGCAGACCGCCATCGCCGCGGGCACCCCGCCGGACCTGGCGTTCTGCACCCCCGAGGAGTACCCGCAGTTCGCGGGCTACGGCGTCGTCGAGCCACTCGGTGCCCGGATCGCGGCCGCCGGCCTCGGTGCGGACGACTTCGCACCGGCGGTGTGGAAGCAGATGACGGCCACGGACGACATCTACGCGATGCCGGTGCTCGTCGACGTGAACTTCCCGATGTTCTGGAACAAGAAGGTCTTCGCGTCGGCAGGCCTCGACCCCGAGACCCCGCCGAAGACCATCGACGAGCTCGAGGCGTTCTCAGACAAGATCCTGCAGAAGCGCGGCAGCCAGGTCACCCGGATCGGGACCGTGCCGTGGGACTACTACGGCTTCAGCAACTCGATGTTCACGTTCGGCTTCGCCTTCGGCGGGAAGTTCATGAGCGACGACAACATGGAGGCCACCCCCGACGACCCGAACATCGCCCAGGCGCTCCAGTGGATGGTCGACTACGCGAAGAAGGTCGGCGGCGCGAGCCACCTGTCCGTCACCAGCCCGTCGCAGACCCTGCCGACGATCGCGAGCGGCAACGTCGGCATGGCGCCGATGACGACGACGGACGCGCAGAACGTCTACCGGAGCGGGGACAAGGCGAAGGTCGAACTCGGCGCGACGCTCTTCCCCTACGCGGAGGGGCTCGGCTCCCCTGGGAGCGCGACCTGGCTCGGCGGCTACGACCTCTTCATCCCGAAGGACTCCAAGGAGCACGACTCCGCGTGGGACTTCCTGCAGTTCGCGACCGTCTCGGACGCGGGCACGCAGTCGAACTTCACGTACGGCACCCTGCTCCCCGGCTGGTCCGACTCCCCCGTCCTGGCGGAGTTCCAGAAGGACCCGAACATCGCCGTCTACCGCGAGGGCCTCCTCACCGCGAAGAACATCCGCCCGACGATCCCCGTCGCCAGCACCTACGCGACCGCGCTCGACGTCCAGGTGAGCTCGGCCATCTACGGCCAGATCACCCCGGAGCGCGCCCTGGCCAAGGTCAAGGCCTCGGTCAACGCCGCGTTCGACGAATTCCGGAAGGAGAACTCGTGAGCGTCACACGGAGCATCACGACACGGGGTCCGAAGCCCCGCGGGACATCATGGCTCACGCACTGGATCCCCCGGACGAAGCGGCAGCGCGCCACCTTCGGGTGGGGGCTGTTCTTCACCGCACCGGCGATCATCGGCCTCGTCGTCTTCACCGGCGGTCCGATCATCACGAGCGCCGTCAACAGCTTCACGAACGCGAACCTGCTCGGCGGCACGAAGCAGTGGATCGGGTGGCAGAACTACACGCAGCTCTTCGCCGACGACCAGTGGTGGCTGTCCCTCGGGAACACCCTGTTCCTCACGGTCATCTCGGTGCCCCTCGGCATCGCGGTCGCCCTCGGCCTCGCGCTGCTGCTCAACCTCCGGGTGAAGGGCCTCGGCATCTACCGGGTGATCTTCTTCATCCCGTCCATCGTCCCGATCGTCGCCAGCGCGGTCATCTGGGCGTACGTCCTCAACCCGCAGTACGGCGTGATCAACAACGTCCTGAGCATCTTCGGCATCCAGGGCCCCGGCTGGCTCTCCGACCCCGCGTGGTCGAAGCCGGCGCTCATCCTGTTCGGCCTGTGGGGCGTCGGGAACCTCATGGTGATCCTCCTCGCCGGGCTGCAGGGCGTCCCGCAGGACCTCCTCGAGCAGGCGTCCCTCGACGGTGCCGGCGCCTGGCAGAAGTTCCGGAACGTGACCGTGCCGTTCATCAGCCCGCAGCTGCTGTTCGCGACGATCACCGGACTGATCGCCGGGTTCCAGTACTTCACCCAGGCGTTCGTGATGACCGGCGGCTACGGCGACCCGGCGGGCTCCACGCTCGTATCCGGCGTGTACCTGTACCAGTCGGCGTTCTACCACTACCAACTCGGCTACTCGAGCGCGGTCGGATGGGTGCTCTTCGTGATCATCGCCATCGTCTCGATCCTGGCGTACCGCATCATGGGCCGCCGCGTGTACTACGGAGGCGAAGCACGATGACCGCGATCGAGAACCCCACGGCGGCCGCTGCCGTCGCCGGCGAACCGCGCGGGTCGGTCAACCCGACCCGCCCCGTCCCGAAGCACCGCAAGCTCACGTGGCCCCGCATCGCCGAGGCCATCGCCAAGCACGCCGTCCTCATCGTCCTCAGCGTCGTGTTCCTGATGCCGCTGATCTGGATGGTCACCGGGTCGTTCAAGACCCAGGCGGACATCGGCGCGTTCCCGGTGAAGTGGTTCCCGGACACCATCACGACGGGCAACTACACGTACGGCCTCCAGGCGTTCCCGCTGCTGCAGTACTTCTGGAACACCCTCGTGATCTGCGTGCCCTCGATGATCGGCGCCGCGCTGTCGAGTGCGATGGTCGGCTACGGCGTCTCCCGCATCCGGTGGCCGTGGCGGAACGGGATCTTCACGATCCTCATCGCGACGATGATGGTGCCGTTCTACGTGACGATGGTCCCGCTGTTCGTGGCCTACCGCGACGTCGGCTGGACGGGCACGTACCTGCCGCTCATCGTCCCGACGTTCTTCGGCATCCCGTTCTTCATCTTCCTGATGCGGCAGTTCTTCCTCGGCATCCCGGACGCCCTCACCGACGCCGCGAGGATCGACGGCGCCGGGGAGCTCCGCATCTTCGTCCAGGTCATCCTGCCGCTCTGCAAGCCGGCACTCGCCGCGGTGATGCTCTTCCAGTTCCTCGCCTCGTGGAGCGACCTGCTCGGGCCGCTGCTGTACCTCACGAAGTCGAGCCAGTACACGCTGTCGCTCGGCCTGACGTTCTTCCAGGGAGCACAGGGCGACACCGCCACCGGCCCGCTGATGGCCGTCTCGACCATCATCCTCATCCCCATCGTGGTCCTGTTCTTCTTCGCTCAGAAGACGTTCATCCAGGGCATCACGATGTCCGGGATCAAGGACTGACGAAAGGACCTCCGCATGACCGACACGACGACAGCACCAGCCCGCCGCGTGGCCGCGCAGGCACCTGACGGGAGGCTCGGCTCGGCTTCCAGGGAACCGCTCGCCCCGACCGGGCTCCGCGTCGAACACCTCCGCGAACCCCTCGGGATCGGCACGGCCGAGCCACGGCTCTCGTGGCACCTCCCCGATGCCGGACCCGGCTGGGAACCAGGGCTCGCCGAGGTCGAACTCGTCGACCGCTCGGCCGGCACCGACGCCGGCGCCGTCGCGGAAGTGGACCCGTCCGGTGTCCTCGTCCCGTGGCCGTTCGCCCCGCTGGCCTCCCGCGAGCGCGCCGTGTGGCGGGTGCGGACCACGGCCGTCGACGGCTCCGTGACGGAGTGGAGCGAGCCCCTGGAGGTCGAGGCGGGCCTCCTGTCCGACACCGACTGGACCGCCTCCTTCGTCGCCGCGCCGTGGCGGGAGAACACCCGCGTCGACCAGGCACCGCCGATCCTGCGGCGCGAGGTGACGCTGCGCGGCGACGTCGTCCGCGCCCGGCTCGCGGTGGCGAGCCTCGGCCTCCACGAGGTCACCGTCGACGGCGTCCGCGTCGGCGACGCGGAGCTCGCACCTGGATGGACCTCCTTCGGACACCGGGTCAGGTACCTGGTGCACGACGCGACCGAGCACCTGGCCGGCGGTCCGCGGACGGTCGCACTCGGCGCTCGTCTCGCCGACGGCTGGTACCGCGGCCGGATCACCTGGGACGACCGCGTCCGCAACGTGTACGGCGACCGGCTGGCGCTCATCGCCCAGCTCGAGGTCGAGTACGCCGACGGCTCCACGGAGACCTTCGGCACCGATGACTCCTGGCGCGCCGCGCGCGGCGGGATCCTGCTCTCCGGACTCTACGACGGAGAGAAGTGGGACGGCAGGGTCGAACCCGACGGTTGGCAGACCGTCGGGTTCGACGACGCCGCATGGGACGCGGTCGAGGTGCTCGACGCTCCCACCGCGGCACTCGTCCCCTTCGACGGCCCCGTGGTGCGCGTGGTCGAGGAGATCGAACCGGTGTGGTCGCGCCGCTGGGACGCCGGGGCGATCCAGCTCGACTTCGGCCAGAACCTCCCCGGTCGGCTGAAGATCCGCAACCACCCCGTCGGGCCGTTCGGCGTCACGCTGCGGCACGCCGAGGTGATGCAGGACGACGAACTCGCGACCCGCCCGCTGCGCACCGCGAAGGCCACCGACGTGTTCTACTCGGGGCCTGGAGACGACGGCGAGGGGTCGTGGGAGCCGCGCTTCACGGTGCACGGGTTCCGCTACGCCGAGGTCGAGGGCTGGCCCGTGTCCTCCTTCGAGCCCGGGGACGTCGTCGCGCAGGTGGTGCACACCGACATGCGGCGCACCGGCTGGTTCCGCTGCTCGGACCCGCGGCTCGAGCAGCTGCACGAGAACGTCGTCTGGTCGATGCGCGGCAACTTCGTCGACGTCCCGACCGACTGCCCGCAGCGTGACGAGCGACTCGGGTGGACCGGCGACCTGCAGGTGTTCACGCCGACGGCTGCGTTCCTCTACGACTGCGCCGGGGTGCTCCGCTCGTGGCTCAGGGACCTGGCGCTCGAGCAGCGTGAGGACGGCGGCGTGCCGTTCTTCGTCCCGACGCTCCCCGACTCCGATCCGGCCGGGCACCACGCGGCGGTCTGGGGCGACGCGGCCACCCTCACGCCGTGGGGGTTGTTCCAGGCGTTCGGCGACCGCGGGCTCCTCGAGGACCAGTGGGCATCGGCGAAGGCGTGGGTCGACGGGGTCCTCGCTTCCGGGGACGAGGACCTCGTCCGGGTCGACGGCTTCGAGTTCGGCGACTGGCTCGACCCGCTCGCGCCGCCGGAGGACGCCGCGGCAGCCAAGGCCGACAAGTACTGCCTGGCGACGGCGTACTCGTACCGGTCGACATCGGTGCTCGCGGCGTGGGCGGCCGAGCTCGGACGCACCGATGACGCTCGGTCGTACGCGGAGACCGCGGCGCGGATCAAGGCGTCGTGGCAGGCACGGTTCCTGACGCCGTCCGGCACCGTCGTCGACGACTCGCAGGCGTCGTCGGCGATCGCGATCGTGTTCGGGCTCGTCGACGCGGACGGCCCGGTCGGGGCACGGCTGTCGGAACTCGTGCGGGAGAACGGGCACCGCATCGGGACCGGGTTCGCCGGGACGCCGGTGGTGTGCGACGCGCTGCTCCTCGCCGGGCACCTCGACGACGCGTACGCGATGCTCCTGCAGGACGAGTGCCCGTCGTGGCTCTACCCGCTGACGCAGGGCGCGACGACGATCTGGGAGCGCTGGGACTCGCTGCTGCCCGATGGCCGGGTGAACTCGGGCGGGATGACGTCGTTCAACCACTACGCCCTCGGATCGGTCGCGGACTTCATGCACCGGGTCGTCGCCGGCATCGCCCCCGCTGCCCCCGGGTACGCGGCGATCCGGTTCGCGCCGCGGCCCGGCGGCGGGCTGACGAGTGCCGGGGCGACGCTCGACACCCCACGGGGCCAGGCCGCGATCGACTGGTCGGTGTCCGACGGCACACTGTCGGTCACCGTCACGGTGCCGGTCGGTGCGACGGCGGTGCTCGACCTCCCCGGCGCGGAGCCCGTCGAGCTCTCGCACGGCACGTGGGAGTCGACGGTGCCGTTCGACGCGTGACCCGGCGCGGCGCCGGTGCGATCGGGCACGTCCCACGAGAGCACCCGCGAAAGCGCCCGCGAAAACGCCCGCGAAAGCGACAGTTCACCGCGAGATCCGCGCGGGAAACTGTCGCTTTCGCGGTGCGGTCCGCGTGATGCGCCGCGGACGTGTCGCTCTCTCGCGTATCAGTCGGGCGTGCTATCGCCGCGACGCGCCTCAGTCGGGCAGGACCGCGTCGGGGACGTCTCGCAGGAAGATCTCGATCGTCTTCGGGCCGACCCCGTGCAGCGCCCCGAGCCGGTCACGCAGCTCCTGCCGAGACGACGCGGTCTTCACGAGGTGCGACACCGAGCCCTCGTCGGCGTCGAGCGTGTGCATCGTCTCGTGCAGCGCGTCCGTCATCTGGTAGTCGAACCGTCCGTAGCCACCCTCGTCGAGGACCTTGCGGAGCTGCTCCCGTCCGGCCCCGGCGAACTTCCCGGGGCTCGTGAACCCGTGGTCGATCAGCACGCGGTACGTCTCGGCCGCCTGCTCCTGCCGGATCGGCCTGCCGAAGAGCATGCTCGCGAGGAACCACCGGTACAGCTGCTGGGGTCCGCCGTCCGACAGGTCGATGCCGAGGTCGGAGGCGTGGGTCACGTCGGCCATGCCGAGCACCGTACCCGCCCCGGCACCACACCCAGTCCAGGTCCGGGGGTTACCCCCACCCCGGATCCGGAGGACCGCCGGATCGTCCCGCCGACCGCGCGGAACGACGATGGATCCATGAACACGTCACGCTCCGAACGATCCGCCGTCACCTCCGCCTTCGCCGTCGTCGGCATGGGTCTCGTCGTCGCCACCCTGACCGGCTGCAGCATGATCGAGCAGTCGCTCCCGCAGCAGCACCGCCACTACGACACCTACCGCGATGCCCCGTCGTCGGCGAACTCGGAGGACATGGCCTGGTTCATGCCGAAGTGGGTGCCGGATGACGCGAAGGACATCGACGTGCGCCTGGACACGAGCAACCCCGGGTACGTCATCGCCTTCGACTCCGCGACCGGAGTCGACACGGCGGCGTGCGAGCCCGTCGACGGCACCCACGGCGGCCCGGCGATGACGGCCGACTTCCTGCCGAAGTCCCTGCCCACGAGCGACCTGGTCACGTGCGGCGACGGACGGATCACGGCCGAGATCGACGGCCGTTGGTACGGCTGGACGTCGAAGGAGCCGGTGTCCTCCGACTCGGACGACACCCTGCGCAGTTCCTGACCGCACCTACTCCCCCGCCGCGGCGAGCTGGTCCTCGAGGTTGAACACCTCCGGCAGGATCCGCGCCGTCTGGTCTGCCCGACCGGTGGTCCCGTCGAAGAGGTCCTGCATGTGGGCCTCCCACGCGGACGCGACCTCGCTGGCCGCGAGGGCCGCGTCCGCATCGGCGACGGACTCGGTCTCGTAGTAGCCGATCAGCAGCCCGTCGTCGTCGAGGAACAGGGAGTAGTTCCGTCGACCGGCCCCCGCGATGGCCCGGAGCATCGCCGGCCAGACCGCGGCGTGCCGCTCGCGGTACGCGTCCATGTGTTCCGCAGCCACCTGCAGTCGGAAGCAGACGCGCGTGACGCGATCCGAGCCTCCGGTCCGGTGCGCCGGCGCGGACGGGAGGCCCGGTGCCGGTCCGGTGGGCCCGCTCACCTGGGTGTCCGCTCGCTCGCGCGCCGCTCGCGCTCGTTCCTCGTGCTCGTCGACCGTTCGGACGGTGCCGGTGACGCTCGTCACCGTGCCGTACCGCTCGGCCTCGATCTCCTCGAGGGACTTCCCACGGGTCTCCGGTGCCCAGATCGTGCCGACCAGGAACGAGACGGCGAGGAGCCCGATGATGAGCCCGCCGAGGGGGCGGAGGCCGATGTCGGTGAGGAGCACGGGGAACCACATGCTGAGGAGCCCGACCGTGACGCGGGCGGCGAGGAACAGCACGCCCTGCGCGCTCGCACGGTACCTGGTGGCGAAGAGCTCGCTCGTCCAGAGGCCGTAGAACGCCTGCGCGCCGATGCCGGACGAGATGCCCCAGCCGATCGCGAAGAAGAGCAGTGTGCCGGTGTTCGCCGGGCCGTAGATGAGGACGGCCCAGACGACGATCGCCAGCGCGGCACCGATCGCGAAGAGCACCCGTCTGCTGATCCGGTCCCCGTACCGCATGAACACGAAGTACGTCGTGAGCACGGTGCAGAACCAGACGAGGACCTGCAGGGCGTCCTGCTCGATGACGCTCGTCACCCCGGTCGCGGCGTAGATGCGCGGTTGGAAGATGCCGGCCTGTCCTGCGACGGTGTTCCACATCGCGTAGACGCCGAACAGGAACAGCATCGCGACGAGGTTGATCTTCTTCGAGAACAGCTGGCCGACGCCGTGGAAGAAGCTCACCGTGCCGGTTGCCGCGCGCTCGTCCTTCCAGATGTTCGACTCCGGCAGCCCACGGCGGAGCCACCACACCACCGCGGCGACGACGAACAGGTGCGCGAAGATGAGCCGGCTGCCGAGCAGTCCGAGCGGCGCAGCGGCGATCGCCAGCGCGAAGCCGACCATCGGGCCGATCGACCACGCGAGCTGCGCGGTGCCGACGTGTGCGGCACGCTTGCCAGCCGGTGCCTGTTCGGCGATGTAGGTCCAGCTGGCGGGGACACCGGCACCGACCGCGATGCCGCACAGGATGAAGCCCGTGAGGAGCATGCCGTAGTTGCCGGCGAACACCGCGAGGACGACCCCGAGCATGTACAGCAGCAGGTCGTACGTGTAGATGAACTTCCGGCCGTACCGGTCGCACAGGGGACCACCGATCGCGGCGCCGATGGCAGCGCCGAACGCGTTCGAGGAGAGGCTCGCGAGCAGGCCGACGCCGAGGTCGCCGATGTGGAACTGGGCCTGCCAGAACGCCAGGCTCGTCGCGATCGCGATGATCGAGCCCGACTCGATGTAGTTCGACATGGCCACCGAGATGGTGGCCTTCCAGCCGGTCGTGTTGCTGGCTCCGATACGGACCGCCATTGGTCCTCCGTTCGTGCGTGTTCGTCGGTGAATCGTTTCAACGGTGCAGCGAAGAAGATACGCCCGGTGATCGGGGTCCTGCAAGTGGGCGATTCGCGCGTGGGGGGTCGTTCCGCGTCGGGTGTCGTTTCGCGTCGGATGTCGTTTCGCGCGTTGGGGGTCGTTTCGCGCGTAGGAGGCCGGGATTTCCGACCTCCTACGCGCGAACTCGCTTCCCATCGCGGGCGTTCTGGGCGCTTTCACGCGGCGCACGACCGCGACACCACGCCCCACACGACCGCGAACGACGATCGGGATGCCAGGATGACCGCATGACGGTGAGCGTTCGGGAGGTCGCGGCTCTCGCGGGCGTGTCGCTCGGCACGGTCTCCAACGTGTTGAACCGACCCGAGAAGGTGGCCCCCTCGACGGTCGAGCGCGTGCAGAACGCCATCGCCGAGCTCGGGTTCGTGCGGAACGACTCGGCACGCCAACTCCGCGCGGGTCGCAGCTCCACCGTCGGGCTCGTCGTGCTGGACGGCGGCAACCCGTTCTTCACCGACGTCGCCCGAGGTGCGGAGGACGCAGCGATGTCGAAGGGTCTTGCGGTCCTCATCGGCAACTCGGACGAGTCGACCGAGCGCGAGCGCACCTACATCGACCTGTTCGAGGAGCGCCGCGTCGCCGGCCTGCTCATCTCCCCCGCCGGCGACGACCTCGAGCGGCTGGTCAGACTCCGCGACCAGGGCACCGCCGTCGTGCTCGTGGACCGTCGCGCGGACGACGAGCACTTCGCGTCGGTGTCCGTCGACGACGTGGCAGGCGGCCGGATCGCCGTCGAGCACCTCGTGGACATCGGCCGACGGCGCATCGCCTTCGTCGGCGGGCCGTTCGGCATCCGGCAGGTCGCTGATCGACACGCGGGAGCACTCGGTGCCGTCACGGCCGCCGGCGCCTCGCTCGAGGTTCTGCAGACGTCGTCGCTGTCCGTGCTCGAGGGCCGGCGCATCGGCGAGGAGATCCAGCGTCGCCCGGCGTCGGAGCGGCCGGACGCGGTGTTCGCGGCGAACGACCTCATCGCCGTCGGGCTCGAGCAGGCGTTCATCATGCGCGGCTCGGTGTCCGTCCCCGACGAGATCGCGATCGTGGGCTACGACGACATCGCGTTCGCCGAGGCCGCCGTCGTGCCGCTCACGAGTGTCCGGCAGCCGGCGCAGGACCTCGGGCGGCAGGCGATCGAGCTCCTCGTGCACCAGGTCGAGCACGGACAGGACGTCGAGCTCGAACGGGTCGAGTTCACCCCGGAGCTGGTCGTCCGCCAGTCCACCGTCCGCGATCGGTGACGCATCGCCGGTCTACGATCGAGGGATGGTGCAGCCCCCTCGACGCGACGGGCCGCCGAGCGTGCACCACGTCGCCGCACGGGCGGGTGTGTCGCTCGCGACGGTGTCGAACGTCCTGAACCACCCGGAGCGCGTCCGAGACGCAACAGCGGCCAGGGTCCACGCCGCCATCGCAGACCTCGGGTACACGCCGAACCGGAACGCCCGTGCACTCGCATCCGGCAGGAGCCGGTCGATCGGGCTCGTCGTGTCGTCGCTGCAGAACTCCCTGTTCAGCGACATGCTCAACGGCGCCCAGGTCGCCGCCCGGGAACGGGAGTTCGCCCTGCTCATCGCCAGCAGCGAGAACGACCCGCGCGCACAGGCCGACCACCTGGCCTTCCTCGAGAGCACCCGGGTGTCCGGCATCCTCCTCGCGACGATGGAGGAGTCCCGTGACCAGGTCGAGCTCACCCGCCGGCACGGTCACCCGGTCGTCTACGTGAACTACGAGCCGACCGACGTCGACGCCTGCTCGGTCGTGGTGGACAACGAGCGGGCCGGGTACATCGCGACGACGCACCTCATCGAACGGGGGTGCCGACGCATCGGCTTCGTGAGTGCACGACAGGAACTCCAGCCCGTGCACCGCCGTCGTGCCGGCGTACTCCGCGCGATCGCCGAACACCCAGGGGTGCGCCTCGTCGACGTGGACGCCGGCGACATCGACCCGCCAGGGGGCACCGACGCCGGGGTCCGCATCGCCGGCATGCCCGCGTCCGAGCGACCAGACGGAGTCCTCGGCGTGACGGACCTGCTCGCGATGGCCGTCGTCACCGAGCTGCGCGCCGCCGGGATCCGCGTGCCGGAGGACATCCCCGTCTCGGGCTGCGACCACAACTCTGTTGCGTGGGGCGGTGCCGTCCCCCTGACCTCGGTGACGATGCACGGCGCTGAGATGGGTGCGCGGGCGGTCGACCTGCTGCTCGCGGAGCTGCTGGACCCGCCGGACGAGCACGTGCACCGGACGGTCGTGCTCGACACCGAGCTCGTGCCGCGTGAGAGCACGCTCGGCCGCGAGGGTGCGGCCGCCGCGCGACGTGGCACCCCCGAGGACCCCCGCCGCACCGAGGCCTGATCCGGCGCACGGCCTCGTCCCGGCGGTCCCAACCCGCCGGGGCACCCCCAGAAGCCCGAGACACCGCCGGAATCCGGCGCGCTTCGACGACCTGGCGGCGCCTCGACGAAACGCAGGCGCATCGCAGGCACGGCACGTGCGCACCACCGAACCGCACCCGACGGAACTTGGAGCGCGCCAGCACGTAACGAATCAGAATCGGTGATTGACACGCTTCAATCCACATGGTTCCATTCCGATTGAAACGTTCTAAACAGCACGACCGGCCACCACGACGACGCGGTGTCCGGGTCCGTTTCACCCGGGTCTCCCCAACCCGGGCCTTACGAGGAGGTAAGGATGTCAGCACGTTCCCTGACCACCCGGCTGCTCGCCATCGGCGGCGCCACGGTCCTCATCGGCGGCCTCGCCGCCTGTTCGTCCGGCGGCTCCGCCGACACGGGCAGCGGCGGCGGCAAGGTCCAGATCAGCTACCTGGTCGACAACTCCACGGCCACCGCCGTCACGACGAAGGCACTCGTCGCGGCGTTCGAGAAGGCCAACCCCGACATCACGGTGAAGGTCGACACGAAGCCGCAGGGCACCGACGGCGACAACCTGGTCAAGACGCGGTTGTCCACCGGTGAGATGGACGACGTCTTCAACTACAACTCCGGGTCGCTCATGCAGGCGCTCAACCCGGACAACACGCTCGTCGACCTGTCCGACCAGAGCTGGGCGAAGGACGTCGACAAGCAGTTCACGAAGGTCGTCAGCACCGACAAGGGCATGTACGGCGCGCCCTTCGGCACGAGCTTCGGCGGCGGCGTCATGTACAACAAGAAGGTCTACGCCGACCTCGGCCTGAAGGTCCCCACCACCTGGGACGAGTTCATCAGCAACAGCGAGAAGATCAAGGACGCCGGCAAGGTCGCGCCGATCATCCAGACGTACGGCGACACCTGGACCAGCCAGCTCTTCGTACTCGGCGACTTCGCCAACATCACGGCGCAGCAGGCCGACTGGGCGACGAAGTACACCGCACACAAGGAGTCCTACGCGAAGGACCCGGCATTCGCCGGCTTCGAGCACCTCGCCGAGGTCAAGGACAAGGGCCTCCTGAACGAGGACTTCGCGTCGGCGACGCAGGCGAACGGCCTGAAGATGCTCGCCGACGGCACCGGAGCGCAGTACCCGATGCTCACGAACGCGATCTCGACCCTGCAGCAGGACAGCCCGGACGCGGTGAACGACATCGGTGCCTTCGCCCTGCCGGCACAGAACGCGGACGACACGAACCTGACGATCTGGGAGCCGAACGGCCTCTACATCCCGAAGACGACCACGGGCGACAAGCTCGCGGCGGCGAAGAAGTTCATCGCGTTCGCCAACTCGTCCGACGGCTGCAAGGTGCAGAACGACACCGGGACACCCGGCGGCCCGTACGTCATCTCGACGTGCAAGCTCCCGGACTCCGTGCCGACGATGCTCGGCGACCTGCAGAAGTACATCGACGACGGCAAGGCGACGCCGGCGCTCGAGTTCCTCTCCCCCATCAAGGGCCCGAACCTCGAGAAGATCTGCGTGCAGGTCGGCTCCGGGATCTCCACCGCAGCGGTCGGCGCCAAGCAGTACGACCAGGACGTCGTGCAGCAGGCCCAGCAGCTCGGCCTGAAGGGCTGGTGAGTCGGTGACCGCGACGCTCACGACGGCGGTCGCCCCGCCGCAGACCACGAAGGCCGGGCCGGGTCCTGCCCGCAAGCGGATGCGTTCGTTCTACCCCGCGTGGTTCTTCATCCCCGCGATCGCGCTCTACGTCGTGTTCTTCGCGGTCCCCACCTTCGCCGGGTTCTACTTCTCGCTCACCCGCTGGACGCTGTTCGACCAGACCTTCATCGGTTTCGACAACTTCGTCCGGTTCTTCCAGGACCCGCAGCTCGTCTCGGGCTTCATCCACACGTTCGAGTACGGGTTCGTGACGAGCGCGGCGAAGGTGGTCCTCGGACTCGCCCTCGCCCTGCTCCTCACGTCCCCCGTGCTCGGGCGCGGGTACCTCCGGGCGGTCGTGTTCTTCCCGGTGCTCGTGTCGACGATCGGCATCGGCATCACGTTCAAGGCGTTGCTGGATCCCTTCCACGGGATCATCAACTCCGTGTTGGGAGGACTCGGCCTCCCGACACCGGGGTGGCTGACCGACCCGGCCCTCGCGCTCTGGAGCGTGGCGGCGGTGGACATCTGGAAGGGCGTCGGCATCGCGACGCTCATCTTCATCGCCGGCATCGTGGCGATCCCGCAGGAGTACTTCGAGGCCGCCCGCGTCGACGGCGCGAGCGCCTGGACGATCTTCCGGAACATCACGCTGCCGCTGTCCCGCCCCGCGATGGGCACGGTCATCATCCTGTCGCTCATCGGCGGCCTGCGGTCGTTCGACCTGATCTGGGCGATGACCGGCGGTGGACCGGGGTTCACCAGCGACGTCATCGCGAGTGTGATCTACAAGCAGTACCAGGCGGGCTTCTACGGCCTGTCGACGGCCGGCAACGTCGTGTTGTTCGTCGTCGTCACGGCGATCATGGTCCCGGTCTCCTGGCTCATCAACCGGAAGGAGCCGGAACTGTGACCGCCATCAGCACGACCCCGCGCCGCCGCCACCCGGGCACCATCCGCAAGTGGATCATCGGCATCGTCGCCATCGTGGTGTCGTTCGTGGTCTTCCTCGTGCCGTTCGTCTTCGTCCTGCTCCAGGCGGCGAAGTCACCGGCCGAGGCGAACCAGCTCGGCTTCACCCTGCCCACCCAGTGGCAGCTGTGGCAGAACCTGCAGGCGGTGTTCCAGACCGGCGAGTCCGGCATCGTCCGGGCGTTCGTCAACAGCGCCGTGCTGACGGTGGGCAGCGTGGTCATCATGGTCGTGTTCTCCGCCATGGTCGGCTACGTCCTGCAGCGTCGACCCGGCCGGTGGAACGGGGTCATCAACTTCTTCGTCCTCGCCGGCCTGATCGTCCCGCCGGCGATCGTCCCGACGATCTGGGTGCTGCAGGGCCTCAACCTGTTCAAGACCATGGGCGGGATGATCCTCATCGAGGCCACCTTCGGCCTGTCGTTCTGCATCCTGCTGTTCCGGGCGTTCGTCGCGACGATCCCCAAGGAGCTGGACGAAGCCGCCGTGCTCGACGGTGCCGGGCCGATCCGCCTGTTCTTCGGGGTCGTCCTGCCGCTGCTGAAGCCCGTCATCATCACCGTCGTGCTCGTCCAGTCGGTCGCCGTGTTCAACGACTTCGCGAACCCGCTGTACTTCCTCCCCGGGTCCGAGAACGCCACAGTGCAGCAGACGCTGTACGCGTTCCAGAGCCAGTCCGTCAGCCAGCTCAACCTGCTGTTCACGGACGTCCTGCTCATCACGATCCCCCCGCTCATCCTCTACATCTTCTTCAACCGTCAGATCGTCGCCGGCATGACCAGCGGCGCCGTCAAGGGCTGACGCCCGACCCGGACTGGAGGCCCGACCCGCCACCGGCAGGTCGGCCTCCGACCGGTAGTCCCACCGACCAACGACGCGGCCGTCGACGACGACGGCCGCCGGAAGGACACCATGACCACCTGGACCGCATCGTTCATCGCGAGCGACACCGACCTCGGCAGCGCGCCGATCCTGCGCCGGGAGTTCACCATCGACGACGGCCACGGTGCCGTCCGCCGGGCCACCCTCGACGTCAGCGCCCTCGGCGTGGTCGAGGCGTGGCTCGGAGGCTCTCGAGTCTCGGACCACCTGCTCGAACCGGGCTGGACGAGCTACGAGTGGCGCATCCGCGTCGCGTCGCACGACGTCCTGTCGCACCTGAGCTCGACCGCTCCCGGGGACGCCGCCGTGCTCGCCCTGGTCATCGGCAACGCCTGGGCGGCCGGACGCCTGGCGTGGGGCGGCGGCGGCGGCTGGTACACGGACGAACGTGCCGGGTTCGCCGAGCTCCGCATCGAGTTCGAGGACGGCCACGTCCAGACCGTCGCCACCGACACCGACTGGCAGGCGTTGTCCAGTGCGATCACCGCCGACCAGCTCTACGACGGCGAGGACATCGACGCCCGGCTCCGCGACGGGTCGTTCCTGCAGCCGGGGACGCCGACGATCCCGAGTACCGACGGACACCCCGGTCGGTCGGTCGGCGTCCACACCGTCGACCTCGGCGACCGCGAGCTCGTCACCGACACCGTCCCGCCGGTCCGGCCGCTCGCCGAGATCGCCCCGGTCGACGTCTGGACGAGCCCGTCGGGCGCGACGCTGGTCGACTTCGGCGTGAACCTGGTCGGCTGGCTCCGCGTCGTCGCCTCCGGCCCGGCCGGCACGGTCCTGACGATCCGGCACGCCGAGGTGCTCGAGCACGACGAGCTCGGCACCCGTCCACTCCGGACCGCGAAGGCGACGGACCACTTCACCCTGAGCGGCGACGGCGCGGACACGTTCGAGCCGCGCTTCACCTTCCACGGCTTCCGGTACGCGGCCGTCGAGGGGTGGCCCGGCACGCTCGACGAACTCAGGGCGGCGCTGACCGCGGTGCAGGTCGGCAGCGACCTGACCCGCACGGGCACGTTCGAGTCGAGCCACGAGCTGCTCAACACCTTCCACGACAACGTGGTCCGGGGCATGCAGGGCAACTTCCTCAGCGTCCCGACGGACTGCCCGCAGCGCGACGAGCGACTCGGGTGGACGGGCGACATCGCGGCGTTCGCCCCGACGGCCTCGTACCTGTTCGACACCAAGGCGTTCCTCGGCGACTGGCTCCGCGACGTGTGGCTCGAGCAGCAGCACGCCGACGGGGTCATCCCGTTCGTGGTGCCCGACGTGCTGAAGTACTCCCCCGCCGAGGACTTCGGGAAGCCCGACGCCACCGCGATCTGGTCGGACGCCGGGGTCTGGGTGCCGTGGACGCTCTACCAGGCCTACGGCGACAGCGCGGTGCTCGAGGAACAACTGCCGTCGATGGTCGCGCACCTCCGTCGGATCCGCGACCACCTGTCGCCCCAGGGCCTCTGGGACACGGTGTTCCAGTTCGGCGACTGGCTCGACCCGGATGCCCCGCCGGAGGACGCCGCGAAGGCGAAGGCCGACCCGGGCGTCGTCGCCACGGCGTGCGCCTACCGGTCGGCGACGCTCGTCGCCGAGGCGGCGCGCTTGACCGGCCATGCGGCGCAGGCGAGCGAAGCCGAGGAACTGGCCACGAGCCTCCAAACCGCGTTCCGGGAGCACTACGTGACGGACGGACGGATCCGCAGCGACTGCACCACCGTCTACGCGCTCGCCATCGTGTTCGGGATCCTGTCCGACGAGGACACCGCGAAGGCCGGCGACCGGCTCGCCGAGCTCGCTGCCGAGTCCGGCTACCGGATCTCGACGGGCTTCGCCGGCACGCCCTTCATCACGGACGCGCTGACGCAGACGGGCCACCTCGACGACGCGTACCGGCTGCTGCTGCAGACGGAGTGCCCGTCGTGGCTGTACCCGGTGACGATGGGGGCGACGACGGTCTGGGAGCGCTGGGACTCGATGCTGCCGGACGGCACCATCAACCCGGGCGAGATGACCTCGTTCAACCACTACGCGCTCGGTGCCGTGGCGGACTGGATGCACCGGGTCGTGGGTGGTCTCGCGCCGCTGACGCCCGGGTACGAGTCCGTGCTCATCGCACCGCAGCCCGGCGGAGGCCTGACGTGGGCGTCCACCTCGCTCGACACCGTGCACGGGCACGTCGCCGTGCGGTGGGAGCTCGTCGACGGGGAGCTGCTCGTCCGGGCGACCGTGCCGGACGGGGTCAGCGCGGTGGTGCGCCTGCCGGGCCTCCCGGAGCAGCGCGTCGCTGCCGGCACGCACGAGCTGCGCGCGCCGGCCGCGGTGCCCGCGGTGTAGCCGCGCCGCCGCACAACCGAAAGCAAAGCGCACCACGGGATCGCGTGGCACGAATTGCTTTCGGTTGTGCGGGAGCGATCCGCACCGGCTGTGCGGCAGTGAGCCGGGAACACCGGTTGCGCGACGCGTCGCCGCGGACTAGCCTATGAAACGATTCAATCGACCACGAGGAAGTGACACGATGACATCAGCAAGCTTCAGTTCGATCGGCGACCAGCTGGCACGGCAGGCGATCGAGCTCCCGTCCTGGGCGTTCGGCAACTCCGGCACCCGCTTCAAGGTGTTCAGCACCCCGGGAACGCCCCGAGACCCGTACGAGAAGATCGCCGACGCGGCCCAGGTCAACAAGTACACGGGGCTGGCCCCCACGGTGGCACTCCACATCCCGTGGGACCTCGTCGACGACTTCGCCGACCTCCGCCGCCACGCCGAGGAGCACGGCGTCCGCCTGGGCACCGTGAACTCGAACACGTTCCAGGACGACGACTACAAGTTCGGTGCGCTGACCCACGTCGACGAGACGATCCGGCAGAAGGCGATCGACCACCACCTGCGCTGCATCGACGTCATGGACGCCACCGGCAGTCGCGACCTGAAGATCTGGCTCGCCGAGGGCTCGAACTACCCGGGGCAGGAGGACATGCGCTCCCGCCAGGACCGCCTCCACGACAGCCTGACGACGATCTACGACCGCCTCGGGGACGACCAGCGCCTGGTCCTGGAGTACAAGTTCTTCGAGCCGTCGTTCTACCACACGGACGTCCCCGACTGGGGCACCAGCTACGTGCAGACGAGCGCCCTCGGCGACAAGGCCATGGTCTGCCTCGACACCGGCCACCACGCACCCGGCACGAACATCGAGTTCATCGTCATGCAGCTGCTGCGCCTCGGCAAACTGGGGAGCTTCGACTTCAACTCGCGCTTCTACGCCGACGACGACCTCATCGTGGGCGCAGCCGACCCGTTCCAGCTGTTCCGCATCCTGGTCGAGGTCATCCGCGGCGGCGGCTACGACAACCCCGACGTCGCGTTCATGCTCGACCAGTGCCACAACATCGAGGACAAGATCCCCGGGCAGATCCGCTCGGTGCTGAACGTGCAGGAGATGACGGCCCGCGCGCTGCTCCTCGACCGCGTGGCGCTGACGGCGGCGCAGGAAGCGCACGACGTCCTGGGCGCAAACGAGATCTTCATGGACGCGTACCAGACCGACGTCCGGAAGGACCTCGCCGCCTGGCGCGAATCGCGCGGCCTCCCGGCCGACCCGATGCGCGCGTACCTGGACTCCGGGTACCAGCGCTCGATCGCCGAGGACCGCGTCGGCGGCGTCCAGGCCGGCTGGGGCGCGTAGACAGATGACGATCAACGACCTGGAGGCCCGGGTGGACCCCGCAACGCAGACGACCGCTGGACAGGTGGTCGCCGACCTCATCGCACGTTCCAACGCGCTCGGCTCGGACCCGCGGATCACGAACTACGCCGGGGGCAACACCTCGACGAAGGGCGCCGCGACCGATCCCGTGACCGGCGAACCGGTGGAACTGCTCTGGGTGAAGGGATCCGGGGGCGACCTCGGCACCCTGACACCGGCCGGGCTCGCCGTGCTGCGAGTCGACCGGGTCCGGGCGTTGGCGCAGGTCTACCCGGGCGTCGACCGCGAGGACGAGATGGTCGCCGCGTTCGACTACTGCCTGCACGGCAAGGGCGGAGCAGCTCCGAGCATCGACACGGCCATGCACGCCCTCGTCGACGCCCCGCACGTGGACCACCTGCACCCGGACGCCGGCATCGCCATCGCGACGGCGGCCGACGGCCCGGCCCTGACGGAGCGGGTCTTCGGCGGGAAGGTCCTGTGGGTGCCGTGGCGCCGACCCGGGTTCCAGCTCGGCCTCGACATCGCCGCGATCAAGCGGGACCACCCCGAGGCGATCGGCACGATCCTCGGCGGGCACGGCATCACCGCGTGGGGGAACACCAGCGACGAGGCCGAGGCGAACTCCCGCTGGATCATCGACACCGCCGAGCAGTACATCGCTGCGAACGGCAAGCCCGACCCGTTCGGCCCCGTCCGCCCGGGCTTCGAGGCGCTCCCCACCGACGAGCGACGAGCCCGCGCCGCCGCCCTCGCCCCGACGATCCGTGGGATCGCCGGGCACGACAAGCCGGTCGTGGGGCACGTCACCGACAGCGACGTGGTGCTCGACTTCCTCGCGAGCGAGAAGGCGCCGGAACTCGCGGCGCTCGGCACCAGCTGCCCGGACCACTTCCTCCGCACCAAGGTGCAGCCGCTCGTCCTCGACCTGCCCGCGACGGCCACCGTCGAGGAGCAGATCGCACGCCTGCACGAGCTGCACGCGTCCTACCGCGAGGACTACCAGGCGTACTACGACCGGCACGCGACGCCCGATTCCCCCGCGATCCGCGGCGCCGACCCGCTCATCGTGCTCGTGCCCGGTGTCGGCATGTTCTCGTACGGCAAGGACGCCCAGACGGCCCGCGTCGCCGGCGAGTTCTACGTCAACGCGATCAACGTCATGCGCGGCGCCGAAGCACTCTCCACCTACGCCCCGATCGACGAGGCCGAGAAGTTCCGCATCGAGTACTGGGCCCTCGAAGAAGCCAAGCTCCAGCGGATGCCGGCACCGAAGAAGCTCGCGACCCGCATCGCCCTCGTCACCGGGGCCGCGTCCGGCATCGGCAAGGCGATCGCGAAGCGACTGGCATCGGAGGGCGCCGCGGTCGTCATCGCCGACCTCGACGAGACGAAGGCGCAGGAGGCCGCCGCCGAGATCGGGGACACCGACCGGGCGATCGGCGTCGCGGCGAACGTGACCTCCGCCGAGGACATCGCGCGCGCCGTCCAGGAGACCCTGCTGCACTTCGGCGGGCTCGACCTCGTCGTCAACAACGCGGGGCTGAGCCTGAGCAAGTCGCTGCTCGAGACCACCGAGCAGGACTGGGACCTGCAGCACGACGTCATGGCGAAGGGCTCGTTCCTGGTGTCGAAGGCCGCGGCGAAGGTCCTCATCGAGCAGGGCCTCGGCGGCGACATCGTGTACATCTCGAGCAAGAACTCGGTGTTCGCCGGCCCGAACAACATCGCCTACTCCGCCACGAAGGCCGACCAGGCCCACCAGGTGCGGCTGCTGGCGGCCGAACTCGGCGAACACGGCGTCCGGGTGAACGGCATCAACCCGGACGGCGTCGTCCGCGGCTCGGGCATCTTCGCGTCCGGCTGGGGTGCGAACCGCGCGAAGACGTACGGCATCGAGGAGCAGGACCTCGGGAAGTTCTACGCGCAGCGCACGATCCTGAAGCGCGAGGTCGTGCCGGAGAACGTCGCCAACGCCGTCTACGCCATCTGCACGGACGACTTCTCGCACACCACCGGACTGCACGTGCCGGTGGACGCGGGCGTCGCCGCGGCGTTCCTGAGGTAGCGGGACATGCGCAGCAGCGGCGGCCGGAGCGATGCCGGCGGCAGCGTGGCGGCGGTCGACCTCGGCGCCACAAGCGGCCGGGTGATCGTCGGGCACGTCGACACGGACGGCGTGCGGATGGAGCACGTCTCCCGGTTCCCGAACGGCCCGGTCGCGCTCCACGAGCACGACCGGGAGGCCCTGCACTGGGACGTCGTCGAGCTGTACCGGAACGTGACGGACGGACTCCGGGACGCGTTCGGGCGGCATCCCGACCTCGCCAGCATCGGGATCGACTCCTGGGCGGTCGACTACGGGCTCCTCCGCGACGGGCGCCTGCTCGGCCTGCCGTCCCACTACCGGGACGACCGGCACGAGCACGGCGTCGCCCAGGTGCACGCACGGCTCGACGCCGCCGAGCTGTACAGCAGGAACGGCCTGCAGCACCTGCCCTTCAACACACTGTTCCAGTGGGCGGCGGACCCGACGCTGCACCTCGCCGATCGCGCCCTCCTCGTCCCGGACCTGCTCGGGTACTGGCTCACCGGCGTCGAGGCGGCCGAGCGGACCAACGCCTCGACGACCGGGGCACTCAACGGGACCACCCGTGGGTGGGACCCGGCGTTGCGGGCTGCTGCGGGCCTCCCGTCCGGACTCCTGCCAACGCTCCGCGACCCGGGAGACCGACTCGGTCCCCTGCTGCCGGCCGTCGCCGACCTGGTCGGCGGCAGCGCACCGGTCACGCTGGTCGGGTCGCACGACACGGCCTCGGCCGTCGTCGCGGTCCCCGCGACGACCGGCGACTTCGCCTACATCTCGAGCGGCACGTGGTCGCTCGTCGGCGTCGAGCTCGAGGCCCCCGTCCTGTCGGACGCGGCCCGCGACGCGAACTGCACCAACGAGGGCGGTGTCGACGGCCGGGTCCGGTTCCTCAAGAACGTGTCAGGACTGTGGTTGCTCTCCGAGAGCGTCCGGACCTGGGAACGTGGTGGCGACCGGATCGACCTGGAGGCCCTGCTCGCCTCCGCAGCGGCCGTCACCGCCCCGGTTCCCCTCTTCGACGTCGCGGACGAGTCGTTCACGCCGCCTGGCGACATGCCCGCCCGCATCGCCTCCTGGTGCGCCGAGCACGGACGCTCGGCACCCGCGACGCGGGCGGAGTTCGTCCGGTCGATCCTGGAGTCGTTGGCCGCTGCCTACGCCGCGACGCTGGCGACGATCGCCACGATCACCGGCAAGGACATCCGACAGGTCCACATCGTCGGGGGCGGGTCCCAGAACCGGCTGCTGTGCCAGCTGACGGCCGATCGGACCGGACTACCGGTCCTGGCGGGTCCGGTCGAGGCGACCGCACTCGGCAACATCCTGGTGCAGGCCCGGGCTGCCGGGCTTGCCGGCCTCGACGGCGCGTCCCTCGAGGCACTGCGAACCGTGGTCGCGCGCACGGTCGAACCGGTTCGGTACACCCCGACGACGGAACGAACCACCACCCCATCCACCCCGAGACGTAGGATGTCTGTATGACCTCGACCGATGACCAGCGACGTGTCGACCCGGCGACGGGCGCACCGGCACCGACCGCGGGAGCCGCGTCGTCGGCGCGGACCAGGATGCGGCGGCAGCTGCCGACCGTGCACGACCTGGCGCCCCTGATGCAGTTCAAGAAACCCGACCTCAACGCGCGGCGGCGTCGGCTGGAGCAGGCGCTGACGATCTGGGACCTCCGGGACATCGCCGCCCGCCGGACCCCTCGTGCCGCGTTCGACTACACGGAGGGTGCCGCCGAGGCCGAGATCTCGCTGGCGCGGGCACGGCAGGCGTTCGAGGACATCGAGTTCACGCCGTCGATCCTCCGGGACGTCTCCAGCGTGTCGACGTCTCGCGAGGTGCTCGGCGCCCCGGTGTCGTACCCGTTCGGCATCGCACCGACGGGGTTCACCCGGATGATGCAGACCGAGGGCGAGCGCGCGGGGGCCAGGGCCGCCGGACGCGCCGGGATCCCGTTCTCGCTGTCCACGATGGGCACCACCGCGATCGAGGACGTCCGCGACGCCAACCCCCACGGGCGCAACTGGTTCCAGCTGTACATGTGGAAGGACCGCGAGAAGTCGATGGCGCTGGTGTCCCGCGCAGAGAAGGCCGGGTTCGACACGCTGCTCGTCACCGTGGACGTCCCCGTCGCGGGTGCGCGGCTCCGGGACAAGCGCAACGGGTTCTCGATCCCGCCGCAGCTGAGCGCTCGCACGGTGGTCAACGCGATCCCGCGGCCGTGGTGGTGGTTCGACTTCCTCACGACCGAGCCCCTGGCGTTCGCGTCCCTCGATCGCTGGTCCGGCACCGTCGGGGAGCTCCTCGACCACATGTTCGACCCGACCGTCACCTACGAGGACCTGGCGTGGATCCGCGACCAGTGGAAGGGCAAGGTCGTCGTCAAGGGCGTGCAGTCCCTGGCGGACGCGAAGCGCCTGGCGTCCATGGGCGTCGACGGGATCACGCTGTCGAACCACGGTGGACGCCAGCTCGACCGTGCCCCGATCCCGTTCCACCTGGTGCCCTCGGTGGTCAAGGAGGTCGGGAACGACACCGAGGTGCACCTCGACACGGGCATCATGTCCGGCGCGGACATCGTCGCGGCCGTCGCGCTCGGAGCGAAGTTCACGATGGTCGGTCGGGCGTACCTCTACGGACTGATGGCCGGGGGCGAGGCCGGGGTCGACCGGATGATCCAGATCCTGTCGGAGCAGATCGAGCGCACCATGCGGTTGCTCGGGGTCACGTCGCTCGACGAGCTCGAGCCAGGTCACGTCACGCAGCTCGCCCGCCTGGTGCCGGTCGCTCGCCCCTAGCTGGGGGCGTCCGGCAGCGTCCACGTCGCGCCGGGCGTCGGCGCCGGGCCGTCCGCCGCCCGCTGTGGCCGCTGCCGGAGGTCCTCGAGCATCGGCGTGAGCCGGCGCAGGCTCCGTTGGGTGTCGACGAGGCTCACGGCCAGGAACCCCACGAACAGGGCGACGAACACCCACCAGACCGGCCCGTCCGTCACAGCGAGCCAGACTCCGAGCGCGGTGGCGAGCACGAAGACCACTGGCCCGAACCACCGGTTGCGGCGGTACTGACGTCGGGCCCGCTCCAGCTCGGGTGTCCAGGTCGCCGGGTCGACGCCGGCGGGCACCACGCCGGTCTTGACGGCACGACGGATCCGGCTCACCTCGTCCGCTCCGCCGGCACGACGTCGCGTCCGCGCGATGCCGATCCCGAAGAAGGCGGTCATGAGGCCCGCGTACACGACGGACCCGATCACGAGCGCACCGACGTCTTGGCGCGCGGGCCGCGTGACGAACTGGATGCCGAACCACAGCACCGCGAGCAGGACGAACAGGACGGGCAGCAGCACTGGCAGCGACGACTTCCGGAAGCGTTCCATGGGTCTCCCTCGATCCAGTCCAAGATGCCCGCACCGGGCAGCGTGCTGCTGTGAGGTCGGGGCACATCGCCTCCCGGTAGGGTCGGCGGCACGAGAAGGGGGCTGCATGGCCGGGGCGAGCATCAGCGTGCAGGACTTCGTCATGCGCTTCGGGGACCGTACCGTCGTGGACGGGTTGTCGTTCGACGTCGCACCCGGGGAGACCTTCGGGCTCCTCGGCAGCAACGGTTCCGGCAAGACGACGACGATCAGGGCACTGCTCGGCATCACGTCGCCGTCCGCGGGCACCCTGACGATCGACGGACGGCAGTACCGGCCGGCGACCGGCGGCATCGGGTACCTGCCCGAGGAGCGTGGGCTGTACCGGAAGGAGTCCGTCATCGACGTGATGACGTACTTCGCGGCACTCCGTGGCATGGCACGCTCGGCGTCCACCGCGTGGTCGATGGAGTACCTGGCGCGGGTCGGGCTCGCGGACAAGGCGAAGCTCCGGATCGACAAGCTCTCCGGCGGCCAGCAGCAGAAGGTCCAGCTCGGGATCACGATCATGGACCGTCCGCGGCTGCTCATCCTCGACGAGCCGACCAAGGGCCTCGACCCGGTGAACCGCAGGCTCCTGCTCGACCTGGTCGACGAGCGGAAGGCCGACGGCGCCACCGTGATCCTGGTCACGCACCACATGGACGAGGTCGAACGGCTCTGCGACCGGATCCTGCTCCTGAAGGACGGCACCGCGGCCGCGTACGGCACGATCCCCGAGGTGCAGGACGCCTTCGGGGGCGCCGTCGCGAAGGTGTCGCTCGACGGAGCGGTGCCGACGTCGCCGCTCTACAAGCTCGCACGGCACGAGGGCCACGTCGCGTACCTGGTGCCGTCGACCTCGGCAGCCACGGACGGGTCGGACATCCTGTCGTCGCTCGTCGGAGCCGGCGTGCACGTCACGGGCTTCGAGATGCGGAGGATCCCGCTCGACGAGATCTTCGTGCAGGTGTACGGCCACGACGCCGGCGCGGACGAACGCGCTGCAGGGGGAACGCGATGAGCCGTCTGGGAACCGTCATCCGGTTCGAGTTCGTCCGCGCGGTGAAGAAGCCCGCGTTCTGGATCGGCACCCTCGCGCTGCCCTTCGTCATCGTGGTGGTGTCCCTGCTCGTCGGGGTCGGGCAGGCGGCGGGGACGAACTCGGTCGTGTCGAGCTCGTCCGCCGAGAAGACGCCGTTCCACTACGTCGACCGCTCCGGGCTCGTCTCCGAGTCCGTGGCGGCGCGCTGGGGTGGGACGCCGTCCACGGACGAGGCCGCCGACCGTGCCGACGTCGTCGCCGGACGCCTCGACGCGCTCGTCGTGTTCCCGGAGTCCCCGTCCGAGGACCCGATCGAGGTCACCGCCAAGGACAAGGGGCTCTTCGAGAACGGCGGGTACTCGTCGCTCGCCGAGCGGGTGCTCGAACAGAGCGTCGCCGCGAACGTGGACGACGCGGAGGCGGTGCACATCCTACGGTCGCCGCCTGCAGCGGACGTCACGGCCTACGCCGACGGGAAGGTCGCGCCGGGGTGGCTGTCGATCCTGCCGCCGATGGTCTACCTGGCGGCGTTCTTCGGGCTCGTGCTGCTGCTCGCCGCGCGCATGGTCACGGTGGTCGTCGAGGAGAAGGAGAACCGGATCTCCGAGATGATCCTGACGACGGTGACGGCCGGGGACCTCATCCGTGGCAAGGTCATCGCGATGCTGCTCGTCGGCCTCGTGCAGATCGGGGTGTTCCTGGTGCCGGGGCTGCTGTCGCTCGTCGTCGTCATCCCGCTGGTGGCCAGTCGTGTCGGGCACGTGGTCGTCGATCCGTGGCGGATGGTGGTCGGCGCACTCCTGCTCGTCGGCGGGGTCCTGCTCGCGTCGGCGCTGTTCGTCGCCGTCGGCGCCGCCGTCCCGACGATCAAGGACGCCTCGGCGCTGCAGTCCGCGGCGATCTTCTCGCTGATCATCCCGATCTACGCGGCGTTCTTCGTGATGACGAGCCCCTCGTCGCCCGTCGTCGCGGTCTTCACGTACTTCCCGACGTTCACCCCGATCACCGCGATGGTCCGGAACGCCGTCGGGTCGCTGTCGCCGCTCGAGTCGGTGGTCTGCATCGTCGAGGTGTTCGTCGTCGCGGGGCTGCTGCTGTGGTTCGCGCAGTACCTGTTCCGGCACTCGGTCGCGCAGTACGGGTCGAAGGTGACGGTCCGGCAGATCCTCTCCTGGCGGCGGGCCCGGTGATCTCACGGCACACGCGATTCCCACACCGTCCGCCGAGCGCTATCGTGCGGTCGTGATCGACACGGGCACCCGCGAACGGCAGGACGTCGGCGCGGGCACCCTGGTCGCACTCGCCGTCGCCCGGACGGTCACGGTGTTGTTCGCGGTGCTCGTGATCGGGTTCGGCATCCTGCGGTCGACTGTCGACGACATCGCGCTCTCCGAGTCCCCCGGACCGATCACCTCGCTCATGATCGTGGCGATCGCCCTGAGCTCGCGGGACACGCGGTGGGCGATCGGACACCCCGCTCGCGGCTGGGCGGCGCTCACGTGGATCGCCGTCATGGCCGTGACCCCACTCGTGTTCCACGGTGCGTTCGTCTTGTGGGCGAGCTCGCTGGCGGCGCTGAGCCTGCCGTTGCTCGCCGTCACCCTGCTCGCCCGCCGGGCTGGGGAACGGATCTTCCCGGGGTGGCCGACGTCCGCCGAGGTCAGGACGCGCTGACCGACCGCCCAGTCAGGGACAACGCCAGCGGGTTCGCCCGGACGAGGTCGAGCCCACGCTGCGCGGCGCCGATCAGGACGACGTCGGGCCCGAGCGCGGACGCGACGACCTCCGGCACCGGACGGAACGCGCCGCTGCCGAGGACGGCGTTCGCGCGCGCGATGACCGCGGCCGCCGGCTGCGCGATCGCCCCGGCGACGTACACGCGCTCGATGTCGAGCAGGCTCGCGAGCACGATGGTCGCCTTCGCCAGCCGTTCACCGAGCTGGTCGACGATCTGCAGGGCGACCTCGTCCCCGTCCCGAGCAGCCGCGAACACCGCCTGGGCGTCGAGCGCACTCCGCGCCGCGATCTCGGCGAGCACCGAACCCGGCGCGATCCGACCGGCAGCGAGCGCCTCGGTCGCGAGCGTCCGGCACGCAGCGCCGATGCCCTCCGGTGTCCCGACGCCCTCGACGAGGGCGAGGACGCGCATCTCGCCGGCACCACCGTGTGCGCCGCGCAGCAGGACCCCGTCGACGATGAGGCCGGTGCCGAAGCGCTCCCCGGACAGCAGTGCGGCGAACGAGTCACCAGCACCCCTGGCACGCTCCGCGATCGCGGCGAGGTTCGCGTCGTTCTCGACGACGATCGCCCCGTGACCGGCGAGGACGTCCTCGAAGCCGGGGTTCATGCGGTGCCAGAACCCGTCGTCCTCGTTCGGGGACCGCCCGTGCGCGTCGACCGGCGCCGCGACGCCGATCGTCGTGACGAGCACGTCCGAGGCGGCGTGCCCGGCGTCGGCGAGTGCGCGCGTGACGCACCGGAGGACCGCGGCGCGACGATCACGGGCGTCCCGGTCGGCGTCGTCGAAGTCGGGTCGGACGGGCTCCTCCGCGTGGGCGAGGACGGCTCCCCGCAGGTCAGCGACGACCGCCTCGACGCGTGACTGCCCGACGTCGGCCCCGACGACCACGCCGGCGGTCCTCCGCAGCTCGTAGCGCTTCGCCGGGCGACCCATCCGGTACTCCCCCGCCGCCCTGGCGTCGTCGAGCTCCGCGATCCACCCGAGCCGGACGAGCTCGTCGCACGCCGTCAGCACGGTCGACCGCGTGTGCCCGGTCCGTGCCATCACCGTGCTCGCGGTGAACGCCTGCTCGGCGAACGCCACGTCGAGCACCGTCTCGAGGCTCGAGCGTCGCAGCAGGTCGGGGAGCATGGTCACTGGCTGAAGATACCGCGTCACGAGTTCCTTGCTTTCCTAAATATTCTCGCTAGATTATGTGCACCGACCGCATCGGAGCAGTCGGGGGGACGGGACGGCAAGGGCGCCGAGACCCGTCGGACGGAGTTCACGTGCACGCACGAACCGCTTCACCGCTGAGCCGATCGGCGCTCAGTCGTCGGTCCTTCCTCCTCGGCACCGGCGCAGTCGGCGCGAGCCTGGCCCTCGCCGGGTGCGCTCCCGCCTCGTCGGGTTCCGGTCGGGAGACGATCACGTTCTACGTCTCGAAGCCCGAGGTCATCGGCTACTTCGACGACGTCATCGCGAAGTTCCACAAGAGCCAGTCGAAGATCCGGGTCATCCGTGACTCGACGTCGTCGCTGCCGGCCGACTTCGTGCGGAGCTCGCCGCCGGACCTCGGCTGCCTGAACTACAACTACGCGATGGTGTCGTTCGTCGAGCACGGCGCCTTGACCGACCTGTCCGACATGGACGAGGCCAAGGCCATCAACCCGGACCTCTGGACACTCATGGAACAGACGGCGTCCTACCCGGGCGAGCGGAACGCGCTGCCGTACTCGGTCACCGCCGCGTCGGTGATCTACAACAAGGAGATCTTCGCCCAGCAGGGCATCGAGATCCCGACCACCTGGTCCGAGCTGGAGGCGATCTGCGAGAAGCTCCTCGCCGCCGACGTCACGCCGTTCTACAACACCTACAAGGACACGTGGACGCTCGCCCAGGGGATGTTCGACTACTCGATCGGCGGCATGCTCGACGTCGGGAAGACCTTCTCGGCGCTCGAGAAGGAGGGCACGTCGCTCACGCCGTCGTCCCCCGTGTCGTTCTCGAAGGACTTCGCACCGCCGATGGACCGGATGGCGCAGCTCGCGAAGTGGTCGAACAAGAACGCCGCGAGCCGTGCGTACGGCGACGGCAACCTCGCGTTCGCGAAGGGCGAGTCGGCGATGTACCTGCAGGGTCCGTGGGCGCTCATCGAGATCGCGAAGACGAACCCGGACATGGACCTCGGCACGTTCCCGATGCCCGCGACCGACGACCCCGCCGACCTGAAGGTCCGGGTCAACGTCGACCTGGCGCTCTGGATCCCGAAGGCGTCGAAGAAGCAGGAGGCAGCGCGCGAGTTCCTCCGCTTCCTGATGTCCCCCGACGTCGCGGACAAGTACAACGCGGACAACAACGGGTTCGGCACCCGCAAGGACTCGCCCCCGGTCGCCAACCCGACGCTCAAGGGCATGCAGCAGTACTACGACGACGCGGCCTTCTACCTCGGCCCGTCGCAGCTCGTGCCGGCCGAGATCCCCGTGGCCAACTACGCGCAGTCCATCGCCCTCGGTGGCGACCCGGCTCCGCAGCTCCGCACACTCGATGCCGACTGGGCGCGCGTGGCGCGCCGGAAGGCCTGACCCGGTCTCGGACCGAGGAGACGATCACCATGGCAATCGCCACGACGTCCTCCGGCGGCAGCCGCCGGAACACCCCCACCGACAGCCCCGATCCCGACCGGGGCGGCTCCCCCACCGCGAGTGGTCGCGCACCACGAACCGCACGGTCCCGGGTGCACCGCATCCAGCCGGTCTTCCTCGCCTTCCTCCTGCCGACCCTGGTCGTGTTCACACTGGCGATCACCGTCCCAGCCGTGATGGGCATCGTCCTGAGCTTCACCGACTCGGTCGGGTTCGGGGAGTTCGGGTTCACCGGCCTGACGAACTACCTCGCGATCTTCTCCGACCCGGCGATCCTGCACGCCTACCTGTTCACGATGGGCTTCTCGCTGGTCACCGTGCTCGTCGTGAACGCGTTGGCGCTCCTGCTGGCGATCGCCCTGACGAGCCGCATCCGTGCCAAGGTCGCTCTCCGCGCGGTGTTCGTGCTGCCGATGGTCATCTCGGGCATCGTCATCGCGTACGTGTTCTCGTTCCTCTTCTCGAACAGCCTGCCCGAGCTCGCGACGACGCTCGGGATCGCGCCGCTCGAGACGAGCATCCTCGCGAACCCCGACCTCGCCTGGATCGCGATCGTGGTGGTCACGACGTGGCAGGCGATCCCCGGCACGCTGCTCATCTACATCGCGGGGGTCCTCGCGATCCCCGGCGAGGTGTACGAGGCCGCGGCCATCGACGGCGCGTCGTCGTGGCGGCAGCTCGTCTCGATCACGATGCCGCTCACCGCCGGCTACATCGTCATCAACCTGATCCTCGGCTTCAAGAACTTCCTCAACGCCTACGACGTGATCGTCGGTCTCACCGCCGGAGGCCCGGGGACCGCGACCACGAGTGTCGCGATGTCGATCTTCAACGGGTTCAACAGCGGCGACTACTCCTACCAGATGGCGAACGCGACGATCTTCTTCGTCATCACCGTCATCCTCGCGCTCGTCCAGCTGCGGCTCAGCCGCGGGAAGGCCCTCTTCTCATGACGCTCCCTGCACCGCTCCAGCCGTCCACCACCCGCACCGGCAGCATGCGGTCGATCGACGCGGACGCCGCCCGCGGCCGTCGCTCGAAGAGCGGCTGGAACTGGCCGCTGACGATCATCCTGGCGATCTGCTCACTGACGGTCTTCGTCCCGCTGTACGTCACGGTCGTGATGGCGTTCAAGACCACGAGCCAGGCGCTCGACGGCAACGCGTTCTCGCTGCCGGCGCCGTTCAGCATGGACGGGTTCGTCCGGGCCTGGGAGCTGACCGACTTCCCGCGGGCGTTCGGCGTCTCCGTGCTCGTCGCCGCGATCTCCGTCACCGGGACGATCCTCCTTGCGTCGTTCGCCGCCTACGCGATCTCGCACAACTGGCAGCACCGGCTGTTCCGCTGGTCGTTCTTCTACCTGCTGGCCGCGATGTTCCTGCCGTTCCCGGTCCTGGCGCTGTCGCAGGTCAAGCTCACCGGCATGGTCGGTCTCGACAACCCGATCGGCGTCGCGATCCTGCACATCATGTTCCAGCTGTCCTTCAGCGTGCTGCTCTTCACCGCGTTCCTCCGCTCGATCCCCGGTGAGCTCGAGGAGAGCGCCCGCATCGACGGCGCGAGCGTGGGCCAGGTGTTCTGGCGGCTGCTGTTCCCGCTCCTGGCACCGATGAGCGCGACCGTCGGGATCTTCGCGTTCCTGGCGTCCTGGAACGACTACATGATGCCGGCGCTCATCACGGCCGATCCGGCGCTGCAGACCCTCCCGGTGCTGCAGCAGATCTTCCAGAGCCAGTTCAGCAACAACTACAACGTCTCGTTCGCCTCGTACCTCATGGCGATGGCGCCGTCCATCATCGTGTACGTCCTCACCCAGCGATGGGTGATGTCCGGTGTGACGCAGGGCGCCATCAAGTGACCGACACGAGCACCACCGAAAGGACACCACCCCTCATGACCGATGTGCTGACCGCACAGGACCCGACGGCCACCGACGAGACCTGGTGGCGCCAGGCGAGCGTCTACCAGATCTACCCGCGGTCCTTCGCGGACGCGAACGGCGACGGGATCGGCGACCTCGCCGGCATCACCGAGCGCGTGCCCTACCTGGCGTCGCTCGGCGTCGAGGCCGTCTGGCTCAGCCCCTTCTACCCGTCGGCACTCGCCGACGGGGGCTACGACGTGGACGACTACCGCGACGTCGACCCGAAGCTCGGCACGCTCGAGGACTTCGATGCGATGGTGGCCGCCCTGCACGGCGCCGGGATCCGGGTGATCGTCGACATCGTCCCGAACCACACGAGCGACCGGCACGAGTGGTTCCGCGAGGCCCTCGCCGCGCCCGCCGGCAGCCCGGCCCGCGACCGCTACGTGTTCCGCGACGGCACCGGTCCCGCCGCGGAGAACCCACCGGCCGACTGGGTCTCGATCTTCGGCGGCCCGGCCTGGACCGCAACGGGCGACGGCCAGTGGTACCTGCACAGCTTCGCGAAGGAGCAGCCCGACCTGAACTGGGCGAACCGGGAGGTCCGGGACGACTTCCTGCACACCCTGCGCTTCTGGTCCGACCGCGGGGTCGACGGCTTCCGCATCGACGTGGCACACGGGCTCTCGAAGGACCTCGGCGAGGTCCTGCCGACCTGGGCCGAACTCTCCGCCATGCCGAAGGACGGCACGCACCCGCTCTGGGACCGTGACGACGTCCACGAGATCTACGCGGAGTGGCGGAAGGTCTTCGACGAGTACACCCCGGCCCGCACCGCGGTCGCCGAGGCGTGGGTCGCCGCCGACCGCCGTGCCCGCTACGCGAGCGCCGACGGGCTCGGGCAGGCGTTCAACTTCGACCTGCTCGAAGCCGACTTCGACGCGCCGTCGTTCCGGTCGATCATCGAGTTCAACCTCGGTCTCGCCGAGCAGTCCGGCTCATCGACCACGTGGGTGTTCTCGAACCACGACGTCGTCCGGCACGCCACCCGCTACGCACTGCCGCCGCGGAACGGTGCGACCGAGAAGCAGGGCGGCGCGTGGCTGCTCGCCGGCGGCTCGCCGGACGCACTCGACCAGGAGCTCGGGCTCCGGCGCGCGCAGGCGGCGACGCTGCTGGAGCTCGCGCTGCCGGGCTCGGCGTACATGTACCAGGGCGAGGAGCTCGGCCTGCAGGAGGTCGGCGACATCCCCGCCGCCGACCGTCAGGACCCGGCGTTCTTCCGGAACCCGGGCGTCGACGTCGGCCGTGACGGCTGCCGCGTCCCGATCCCGTGGACCAGGGACGGGTCGTCGTTCGGCTTCGGCTCAGGTGGCTCGCACCTGCCGCAGCCGGCGTGGTTCGGCGGGTTCTCGGTCGAGGCTGAGGACGACGACCCCGACTCCACGCTGAACCTCTACCGGAAGGCGCTCGGCCTCCGTGGCCAGCTGCAGTCCGAGGAGCGCCTCGAGTGGCTCGACACCGGTCGCGACGACGTGCTCGCGTTCCGCCGGCCGAACGGCTGGACCAACGTCACGGTGTTCGGAGACGAGCCGTACGAGCTCCCCGCGGGTGCGCTGCTGCTCGCCTCGGCGCCGGTGGCAGACGGCGCCCTGACGGGCGTGGGGACCGCCTGGTTGCGCGCCTAGCAGGATCCAGGCAACCGACCTCGCAGGCTCGGTCGGCGCTGGCGCCGCGCGCCGCTGGCGCGTCGCAACATGCGGGGCGCGCGCGGGAGGCACGGTGCGGGCAGGCACCGTGCCTCCCGTCCGTCACGGGGTGCGTCCAGGACGTCAGCCGGCAGGCAGGACGGGTGACGTCGGGACACCGTCGAGGTCCCACGCCGGGACGCGACGGTGCCGCCAGCCCGCGCGGAGCGCGCGGACCGCGTGGTCGTACTCGGCGAGCGCGTCGAGGCCCGGTCGCACGAGGAGCTGGATCTGGAGTCCCTGGTACAGGGCGAGCAGCTGCGTGGCCGCGTGCTCGGCGGAGACCACCGCGTCCTCCGTGCCCGCGTCGAAGTCGCGCTGGAACCCCGCCGTCAGCGCACCGACGTACTCGGCGTACCGCTTCCGGAACAGCTCCGCGAAGGTGGTGTCGGCGCCCGCGATGTTGATCACGCCGGCGAGGACCCGGACGAGACCCGGGTCGGCGACGTCCTCGGCGAGGGTCATCCGGACGTAGTCGATCGTCGTCGCCGGCTTCTGGCGTCTGGTCGATCCGCGGAGGTCGGTCCACGCGTCGTAGGTGACCAGCAGCAGGGCGTCCCACGTCGGGAACGCACGGACGACGGCGTCGAGCGGCACACCGGCGATGTCCGCGACGACCGCCGCGTCGACCTCGGTGAACGGGTGCAGGCGGTAGGCGCGGATGGCCGCCCGGATGAGGCGCTCCGCGATCGTCTGTTCGTCGACGATCGTGTCGTCAGTCAGGGTCTCCACCGGGACATCCCATCGCATCGACGAGGACCTGTCGCGTCCCAGACCGGGGGCCGTGCGCTCAGTCGCCCGGTAACCCGAGCTTCGACCCGCGAGGGTCGGCGCCTCGCGCCGCTGGTCCCGCCGGTGGCGTCCAGGGCGGGGTCGCCTCGACCCGCCGCCGGGTCAGCTCCGCCCGCCCGAGCCACACGACCGTCGCGACGACGCTCCCACCCTGCAGGAACAGGAACACCGGTGGCATGAGCAGGACGACGAGGCTCTCCGTGGACGCCAGCCCGCTGGCGAGCGCGCCGATCCACACCGCGAGCCACCCGAACGGGATCCAGCGCACCCGATCCGTGCTCGCGATCGCGGGCTCGACCATCCTCGACGCCTGGGCGAGGACCTCGTCGCGGTCCTCGGGGAGGAGTTCCGGCGGTCGGGCCGCGAACTGCTGCCCGATGCGCTCGTGCCGTCGCCATCCGCCGGGGAACGGCTGCCACCGCTGGGCCTGGAGCTTCCGGGCGTTCCGGAAGAACACCGCGGCGAAGCACCCGATCGCCGCCGCGAAGGCGACCGCCGTGACGATCGTCTGCGGAAGGGGCGTCCCGAGCCATCCGGTCAGCCCGTCCGACACGATCGACGCCGCACCGACGATGACGGCGACGGAACCACAGACGATCGTCCGACGTCGGGTGCGCCTCGGGTCGAGGAACTCGTGCCGCCTGGCACGGAACACCCGCAGGCCGGTCAGGAACGCGCCGTCGCTCATGCTCCCAGCATGCCGTCCGGTCCCCGGTGGCGCTCAGCCGACGGTGACGGGAGCCGCGGGTGGCTTCGTGCGCTGCCGCATCCAGACGAAGAAGCCGGTCAGGGTGAAGACGCCGTAGAAGACGTACATCAGCCCGGACGCGTAGTACCCGGCGGAGAACAGCAGCGGGACGCCGACCAGGTCCACGGCGACCCAGATGAGCCAGAACTCGACCCAGCCCTTCGCCATGCCGTAGGTCGCGAGCAGGGATCCGACGAAGATCCAGGCGTCGCTCCACACCGGCTCGTACGACCCCAGCGCGCGGAAGACCGGGGTGAGCACGAGCGTCCCGCCGACCATGCCGACGACGAGCAGTCCACGGGTCCGCCACGACGCCCACTTCGGGTCGATGACGGTCGTCGACTCGGCGGGGCGATGGGTCCAGCGGTACCAGCCGTAGACGCTGACGATGATGAACATCACCTGGCGTCCGGCCTGGCCGAGCAGGTTGACCGGGTTCGGGGTGTCGAAGAGCGCACCCATGAAGACCGTGAAGAGCAGGACGTTGCCGACGATGCCGACAGGCCACGCCCACACCTTGCGGCGCATGCCGCCGAGGGCGCTGAGCAGCCCGAAGACGTTGCCGATCACCTCGCGCCAGAGCACGGTCTGGTCGCCGATGACGATCTGCGCGTCGAACAGCCAGCGCACGATGCCCATGGGCCCTCCTCGTTTCCGGTGCGTGCAACCGTATTGGGGCCGTGCGCATTCCTGTGCTTGTCGTCTGTGATCGGGGTACAAACAGTGTCCGCTGTCTCGGGGACAAAAATGGCCCCCGGATTGGGTGCATTCAGACGCATGATTCCTCTTGTCCGCACTTTGGGGGACGGGTAGTTTCGATACCGGAACGAATCCTGCCCGCCCGGGTCGTCAGCAGTCGCTCACGACCCCGGAGCCCGGCGGTCCGCTCTCGGCACAGGTCAGCCGCGGCCCCCGACCCCCGGGGCCGATGACACCGTCCTGCCGGCGCGCCAACCCGAACCCGCGTGCCGGTGGCCTTCCGCGCCCCTGTGTGCGCAGAAACGGACTCCTCATGCACAAGATCGTCACCGGTGCCATCGCCGGCGCCGCCGGCGTCGCGCTCCTCCTCGGCGGAGCGGGCACCTTCGCCCTCTGGAACGCCAGCGCCTCCACCGCCGCCAGCGCTGTCAGCTCGGGCACGCTGACGCTCAGCGCGGCGAACGACGGCGTCTGGACCGACATCACCAACGGTCGCTCGACGACCATCAACCCGGCGAACGTCCTCATGGTGCCCGGCAACAAGTACCAGTTCACGCAGACGCTGAACATCGGCGCGACCGGTCAGGACCTCAAGGCCAACCTGACCTACGCGAGCCAGAGCATCACGGGCGACTCGGCCCTGGTCGCCGCGACCACGAAGACGCTCGCCGTGACCTCGACGAGCGCGTCGGTCGTGCAGTCGACCTCGAACGCGAACACCTTCGTGGTGTCGCCGTCGAGCACCACCTCCCCCGTCAAGGTCGTCTTCACGATCGAGCTGCCCTCCTCGGCGACGACCGGTCAGAACGGCACCGTGAACGTCGGTGCGCTCGCCTTCACGCTGACGCAGACCGCGATCGGCTCCTGATCTGCGGCGTGGTCGGCCCCTGATCCGCCGACCACGCCGCTCCCTCCACGACCAGCGGGGAGACGCGCATGACGAACGCACCGACGGGGCGCCACCGTGCCCCGCGCGCTCGCCTGCGCTTCCACGCCTGGGCATGGCTCGCCGCCCTCGTCCTGGCGGTCGCCGTGGTGACCACGCTGCTCGGCACCGGCGGCACCTACGCCCTCTGGAACGCCTCGGCGAGCACGAACGCATCGAGCGTCAAGTCCGGCACCGCCACCGTCACGGTCGGTGCGCTCAGCCCGATGAACACCTCGGTGCTCGCGCCTGGTCACAGCACGACCGGGACGTTCACCGTGAAGAACACCGGATCGGTGCCGCTCTCGATCCGCGTCGCGACGACCGCCACCAAGGTCTCGTACGCGAGCACGTCCGACGCCACGGTCCTCGGCGCGCAGACGCTCCGGCTGGCCTCGGTGAACACCGCAGCCGACTGCCGCGCCGGCCTGTCCGGCGCGAGCGGCCCGATCGCCACCTTCGACACCGGGAGCGGCTACTACACCCTGCCCGTCGGAGCGACCGGCATCGCGTGCGTCCAGGTCGGCCTCGGCTCCGACGCACCGCAGTCCGTCGCCGGAGCGGTGACGGACTTCACGCTCACCGTCACGGGAACGCAGGTGGCACCGTGAGCCGCCGGTTCCGCGTGGTGCTCGCCGCGCTGCTCGCCGTCGTGTTCGTCGTCGGTGGCTCGACCGCCGCCTGGGCACTCTGGACCACCAGCGGGACCACGTCGTCGAGCACGACGATCGGCAAGATGTCCGCGTCGATCAGCGGCACGAGCGACATGACCACGACGTTCTCGTCGACGGTGACCTCGGTGACCAAGCCGGTCACGCTCACGAACTCGGGATCGATCGCCGGGACGACCGCCACGACGGCGTCCGTCGTCGCCGGGAGCTCGACCGCGCTGGCGCAGGCGATCTCCGTCGTCGCGTGGCCGGTCGCGTCGACGACGGCGTGCACCGCATCCACGGCGGTGGGCACGGGATCGGTGAGCGGCACGTGGGCGTCCCTGCCGAGCATGACCTCGGACCTCGCTGCCGGCGCCGCAGCCGTGTGGTGCGTCCGGAGCACACCGACCTCGTCCGCTCCCGCATCGACCACGACGAACGTGAACATCGCGCTGACCGTCGTCGCGGGGACGTGGACGTCCACCTCGGTCCAGGGCGGCTTCTACATGAACACGTCCGCGGCGTCGACGGCCTCCCCCGCCCTCACCTGCACGGACCACAGCGGGAACTACGTCGACGTCCGGTGGCCGGCGTCGTCGCGTCCGACGGACACCTTCTACGCAGCCTTCGTGAAGGACACCCAGGTCGGACAGAAGGCGCAGGACTACTCGGGGTTCATCACGATCGCGCCGTCGGACGTCCCGTCGAGCGTCGCCACGAGCGGCACGCAGACCGTCGACGTCAGGGTGCTCGACAGCGCGGGGAAGCCGACGAGCACCGTCGCCGGGAGCGGCTCCGTGACGCTGTTCACCCAGAACGACGGGCCGGCGATCCGATGCGGCGCCTGAACACGATGCGGGAGCGCACCGGATGGCGAGCGGTCCTGCACGCCGTCGCGCTCGGCCTCAGCACCGGGATGCTCGTCATCGTGGCGGGACTCGCCGTCGTCCTCATCGTCATCCCGAAGGCGACGGACTCGACCCCGCTCACCGTCCTGACGCAGTCGATGGAACCGACGCTGCCGCCCGGGACGCTCCTCGTCGTGAAGCCCACTCCGCTCGAGGACATCCGGATCGGCGACGTCGTCACGTACCAGATCGTCTCCGGGCAGCCGGCCGTGATCAGCCACCGCGTGGTCGCCGTCGAGTCGTCCTCCGACGGTGCCCGCACGTTCGTGCTCAAGGGCGACAACAACGCCGAGCCGGACCCCTCGCCGGTGACCGCCGCCCAGGTCCGCGGTGTCGTCTGGTACAGCATCCCCGAGGTCGGGTACGTCAACCAGCTGGTCAACGGGTCCCGTGGCTGGCTGATCCCCGTCGTCGCTGGCATCCTGCTGGCCTACAGCGCGGCCATGATCACCATCGGGGTGACGTCATCGGTCCGCCGCCGACGTCGATCGCGCGGAGGTCGTGGGCGCCACGTCTAGGCTCGGGTGACGTGACGGACGGAGTGATGCGCGCACGCGAACTGCTCGACGAGGCCGCACGACGCCTCCGCGACGCGGACGTGCCGGACGAGGCGCTCGGCGAGTACGTCGAGCCGAAGGCGGTGCTCGGGATCCGCCGTGAACCCACGATGCGTCCGCTCGGACGGGTCTGGCGGGTGGGGGCGCTGCTCATTGGGTCGTCGCTCGAGACCGGTGGCCGGGTGTGGGCGACGGGCACGATCACCCGGGTCACCGAGCCCGGCCGGTCCCAGTTCCAGTCGGTGTCGGCCGAGGTCCGTCGGGCGTACCGGGCTGCGGCCGCGCGCGGGCGCTTCCACGCGGGCGACACCGTCAACCACGGCGCGGAGCCGATCCCGCTCGACGAGCACCTGATCGGTGCCGACGGCGCGTTGTTCGTGCAGGACGACGAGCCCCTCGTCCGCTGGTCGCCGGCAGCCGACACGGCCGTGCCCCTCGCCGAGTACCTCGCCGACCGGGTCGGGCTGCTCGTGGAACCGCCAGCAGGCGCGACGGACTGACCCCTGACGGTCACCGAGCACCGATAGGGTCGGCTCGTGCCGATCAACGACGAATTCGACGCCCGCTTCGACCTGCGGGAGTTCACCCCTGCCATCGACGACTCCGGTGCGCCCGACGAGCGCACCGCGGACTGGATGCGGTCCGTGGGCATGGGCTTCCACGAGGCGGACCCGTCGCCGGAGACCGCCGCGCGCATGGCGTCCCACTTCATCGCCGACGAGGAGACGTTCCTCGGCGTCTACGTCCGGGAGCCCTTCCCCGGGTCCGTGGACGAGACCTGGCCGGCCGGCACCTTCACCTGGTTCCGGAAGGCACTCTCGTGGGGCGACGGCAGCTCCGTCGACACGCAGGCGATCTCCGCCGTGACCGTGCGGCCCACCGAGCGCCGACGGGGCATCCTCCGCGCGATGATGACCCACGCCCTCCGCCGCGGGGTCGAGGAGGGCTACGCGATGGCGTCGCTCACCGCCTCTGAGGGGACGATCTACCGGCGCTTCGGCTTCGGCTGCGCAATCCGTGAGCGCGCCGTCAGCGTCCGACGCAACCGGGCGCTCCCCTTCCTCGTGCCGACCACGGGGACCGTGTCCGTCGTGCCGCTCTCGTGGCTCGCGGACGGTGTCGGTCAGGACGTCTTCGCGCGCTTCGACGCCCGGACGCCCGGCTCGATGGTGCGCAACACGGGGACCTGGCCGGTCGTCTTCGGCGAGCTGACCGGGGACGGCGAGAAGGCGAAGGACGTCAGGGCCGCCGTGCACCGGGCGGACGGTTCCGACGACGTCGACGGGTACGTCACCTGGCGCGTGAAGGAGTCCGGCAAGGACACCGCGGTCGAGATCGTCGACCTGGTGTACGCGACCGACGAGGCCTACCTGTCGCTCTGGGAGTTCCTGCTGTCGATCGACCTCAACGACGTCGTGAAGTACAACCGGTCGCGGCTCGACGACCCGATCGTCGCCGCACTCGGGGACAACCGGGCGTACGACGTCGACCACGAGGAAGACCACGTCTGGCTCCGTGTCCTCGACGTCGCCGCGTCCCTGACGTCCCGGCCGTACGCTGCCGACGGCTCGGTCACGCTCGCGGTCACCGATTCGCTCGGGTTCGCGGCGGGGACCTACCGGCTCGACGTGTCCGGTGGGGTCGGGACCGTGACGCGGCTCTCCGCCACCGCTGAGTCCGACGTCGACGTCGCGCTCGACGTGGCCGACCTCGGTGCGCTGCTCATCGGGTCGGTGAACCCGGTGACGCTCGCCGCCGCCGGGCTCCTGCGCGCGTCGGACCCGGCCGTGCCGGTGCTCCTCCGTGCGATGCTCCTGCCGCCGCGCACGCCCCACGGCATCACGTACTTCTGACGAGGGCGCGCCGCGGCGCGTTTCGCTCCCGCACAACCGAAAGCAGTCCGCACCACGCGAACACGCGGTGCGGACTGCTTTCGGTTGTGCGAGGACCTGTCGTGCGACAGGCCCCCGCGTCAGCCGAGCAACCTCACTGGGCGAGGATGGCCGGGCTCGTCCCCGCCTTCATGCCCACGGGGAACGCCGTCGCGGCGTTGTCGTTGGTGACCGTCCACAGGGCATCCGTGTTCGTCTCGACGGCCACGACGTACCCACTGCCGACCGCGGCGATCGACGGGCTGGTGCCCGCCTCCATGCCGATGTCGAACGCGGTCGCCGCCTTCCCGTTCGTGATCGTCCAGAGCTTCCCGGTGTTCGTCTGCACCGCGATGACGTAGCCACCACTGGAGATCGGCAGGATCGCCGGGCTCGTGCCCGTCTTCATGCCGACGCCGAACGACGTCGCCGCCTTGGTGTTCGTCACGCTCCACAGATCACCGGTGTTGGTCTGTGCAGCGATGACGTAGCCGCCGTTGCTGGTCGCCGTGATCGCCGGGCTGGTGCCCGCCATCATGCCGATGCCGAACGACGTCGCCGCGTTCGTGTTCGTCACGCTCCACAGGTCGCCCGTGGTGGTCTGCACCGCCACCACGTAGCCGCTCCCGACCGCGGCGATGGACGGGCTCGTCCCGGCCTTCATGCCGATGTCGAACGCGGTCGCCGCCTTGGTGTTCGTGATCGTCCAGAGCTTGCCCGTGTTCGTCTGGACCGCGACGACGTACCCGCCACCAGCGGTCGAGATGATCGACGGGCTCGTCCCGGCCTTCATCCCGACGGGGAACGAGGTCGCTGCGCCGTCCGAGGTGATCGTCCACAGACTGCCGCCCTGGGCCTGGAACGCACTGACGTACTTGCCACCGGGCAGCGCCGCGATCGCCGGGCTCGTGCCGGCTGCGACGCCGACGTCGTAGGCGGTCGCGGCCTTCTTCGCCGTGATGCTCCACAGCTTGCCCGTGTTGACCTGGGCCGCGGTCACGTAGGACGAGTTCGTCACCGTCCCGCCGCCTGACCCCACGCCGGTCAGCGAACCGGTCGGGCGCCCGACGACGTCGAGGAGCTCCTCACCGGGCTCCGACCAGAGCGTCTGTTCCTTCACGCCTTCACCGGGTGCGGCCGCCGCCACCATGTACCCGCCACCGAGGTAGATCCCGTCGTGGAGGAAGTTCCCGCTCGTCGAGCCGTTGCTCGTCCAGAACAGGATGTCTCCGGGCTGCGCGTTCGACCGCGACACCATGTGGCTCTTCAGCGCGTTGTACTCGTCACCGACGACGGGCCGCGACGCGCCGCCCGACAGGTCGATGCCGGCCTGCAGGTACGCCTTCCAGACGAGTCCCGAGCAGTCCCACGCGTCCGGCCCGTTGCCGCCGAGCGCGTAGTACGTGTTCGGGTTCTTCCCGCCGTTGCTCGTGCTCCACATGCTCTCGGCGTAGGCGATGGCGCTGTTCGCCTGTGCGGACGGGCCTCCGCCGGTGTTGAGCCCTGGCTGCCCGGCGAGCGCGGGAGCTGCGGTCCCGATCGTGGCGACCACGGCGATCGCGGCGACCGCGACCGTGATGAACGTGTTCCTGGTCCGGGTACGGACCGGCCGCGACGTGGTGTCGCGGCCCCCCTGTGTGATGTTCACGATCGAACTGTTCACCCGCCTCGAAACGTGCGACAAGTCCTCCGTTCGGCGGACTCCGACGACGATCGTGATGCTGGTGCGGCGCGGCCGTGCGAACGTGTACGGAGTCTCAGCGAGGACGACGCGAACGGCGCCGCCCGTGACTACGCCCGGCGCCGCACCCGCGGGTCCACGAACGCGTAGACCACGTCGACGATGACGTTCGCCGTCACGACGAGGAACGCCGAGAACAGCGTGAACCCGACGACCACCTGCAGGTCGAGCGTGTGCACCGCGTCGATGAGCAGCGCACCGAGCCCCTGCATCGAGAAGACCTTCTCGGTGATGACCGCACCGCCGAGCAGCGAGCCGAGGTCGAGACCGAACAGTGTCACCACGGGCAGGATCGCGGTCCGGAGTCCGTGCCGCACGACGACCTGACGTTCGCGGATGCCCTTCGCGCGGGCGGTCCGGACGAAGTCCTGCGACATCGACTCGAGCATCTCGCCTCGCGTGAGCCTGGCGTAGATCGCCGCGCTGATGAACGCGAGCACGCACCACGGCAGTACCAGGTGCGTGAACCACCCCACCGGATCGTCGGTGAACGCCACGTAGCCGCTCGTCGGCAGGACCCCGAGGACGAACCCGAACAACAGGATCGCCAGCAGGCCGACCAGGTACGACGGTGCGGACACCCCCGCAACGGCGATCCCCATGACCGTGCGGTCCAGGGCGGATCCGCGGCGGAGTGCCGAGACCGCTCCCCCGGCGACGCCCGCGACGAGCCACAGCACCGCGGCACCGACGGCGATCGACGCGGTGACGGGCAGGCGCGTCACGATGAGCGACGTCACGCTGTCGTGGAGCTGGAACGAGTACCCGAAGCAGGGTGCCGCACAGTGGATCACCGAGGCACCGGTGCCGAACGTGCGCCCGGTGAAGATGCCGCCGAGGTACGCCAGGAACTGTGCGATCCACGGCTTGTCGGTCCCGAGGAACGCCTGCACCTCGCGCAGACGGTCGGGCGTGCAGGGCTTGTCGCAGATCGCGCGTGCCGGGTTCGTCGGCAGCAGCATGAACAGCGCGTAGGTCACCGCGGCGACGACGAGCAGCACCACGACGGCGCCGAGCACCCGGACGAGGACGAAGCGGAAGGTGGTCATCGCGTGCCTCCCCGCGGGTCGAGGGCGTCACGGAGCGCGTCGCCGAGGACGTTGAACGCCAGGGTGATGAGGAACAGTGCGGCACCGGGGAACACGAGGTACATCGGGTCGGTCTGCACCCACCCGATCGCGTCACCGATGCTGCGCCCCCACGACGGCGTCGGCGGGGTGACCCCGACGGCGAGGAAGGACAGCGCTGCCTCCGCACCGATCATCGAGGGGATCGAGATCGTCGCGTAGACGGTGATCGTCGCGGCGAGGTTCGGCAGGAGCTGCGTCCGGATCACGTGCCAGCGGCCGGCTCCGAGCGCGGTGGACGCGACGACGTAGTTGCGGGTGCGGAGCGACATCGTCTGCCCGCGGATCACACGCGCGACGGACGGCCAGCCGAAGAACCCGATGACGAGCACGACGAGCACGGGTTTCGGGAACGAGGTCGGCACGATCGCGGTGAGGGCGATCATGAAGACCAGGGACGGGAACCCGAACATGACGTCGACCACGCGGGAGAGCACCCGGTCGTACCAGCCGCCGAAGAACCCGGTCGTGACACCGACCAGCACCCCGATGACCAGCGACATGGCCGTCGCTGCGAGCCCGATCCCGAGTGAGGTCCGCGCACCGTACGTCACGATCGCGAACAGGTCCCGCCCGGTCAACGGCTCGACGCCGAACCAATGCGTGCCGCTCACACCGCCCAGCGCCCCGCGGGGCGCACCGAACGAGTTGAGCGTGTTGATGTCGTACGAGTACGGGTCCTGCCCACTGATCGCGGCGATCACGGGAGCGAACACGGCAACGAGGAGGAACACCACGATGACGATCGCCGATGCGACGGCCCAGCGGTCCCGGCGGACGCGACGGACCACCGCACGGAACCCGGTCGAGCGGGCGCCGGACGCGGCGACTGGCCGGTCGACGACGTTCGCGGTCATGCGACACCTCCGGTCAGCGCACGCCACGCCTCGCGCCGGGCGGCCTGACGTGCGGGGTCGGCCACGGGCGCGGCGGCGAGCAGCATGCGGGTGTAGTCCTCCTGCGGGTCGTCCAGCACGGTCGACGTGTCGCCGCGTTCGACGATGCGGCCGTCGTGGAGCACGACGACCTCGTCCGCGAGCTGCCGCACCACCGCGAGGTCGTGGCTGACCAGCAGCATCCCGAAGCCGAACTCGTCCTGCAGCGACGAGAGCAGCTCGAGCACGGCGGCCTGCACGGTCACGTCGAGCGCCGAGGTCGGCTCGTCGGCGATCACGAGCGCCGGACGCAGCGCGAGTGCTCGGGCGACGGCGACACGCTGCCGCTGGCCCCCGGAGAGTTCGTGCGGGAAGCGCTCCGCCCACGACGGGTCGAGCTGCACCGCGACGAGGAGGTCATAGACGCGGCTCGTCCGGTCCGCCGCGGAGACGCCGTGCACGAGCAGTGGCTCGGCGATGCTCCACCCGATGGTCTGCCGCGGGTTGAGCGACGATGCCGGGTCCTGGAACACGATCCCGACACGGCTCCGGATCTCGCGCAGCCGGCGGCCACGTGCCGTGCGGAGGTCGCTGCCGTCCACCTCGACGGCGCCGGCGACGACGGGCACGAGCCCGGCGAGGGCTCGCCCGATGGTCGACTTGCCGGAACCGGACTCCCCGACGAGGCCCAGCGTCCCGCCCGCGCGCAGTTCGAGGTCGATCCCGGAGACCGTCGGCGCACCCCGGCGGTCGTACCGGACCGCGACGTCGCGCATCCGCGCGACCACCGGACGGGAGGCTCGGCTCGCCTCCGCCCCGTCGGCCCCGTCCGCAGGCGGCGGGGCGGAAGCGGGACGACCCTCCAGGCTGGGGACCGCTGCCAGCAGGGCGCGCGTGTACGCGGCCTGCGGCGCGCGGAACAGCGCGTCCACCGCGCCGTGCTCGACGGGCTCGCCGCGTCGCATCACGAGGACCTCGTCGGCGACGTCCGCGACGACGCCCATGTCGTGCGTGATCAGCAGCACGGCCAGCTCGCGCTCGCGGCAGAGCGTCCGGAGCAGGTCGAGGATGCCCGCCTGCACCGTGACGTCGAGCGCCGTCGTCGGTTCGTCCGCGATGAGTGCCACCGGGTCACCCGCGAGCGCCATCGCGATCATCGCGCGCTGCAGCTGCCCACCGGAGAGCTCGTGCGGGTACGCCCTCCGGATCCGCTCCGGGTCGGCGAGCCCGGCTGACCGGAGCAGCTCGTCGATGCGTCCCGAGACCGCGGCGCGGTCGAGCCCACGTGGGTGCGCCCTGACCGCTTCGGCGATCTGCGTGCCGATCGACAGGACCGGGGTGAAGGAGTTCATCGGCTCCTGGAACACCACGCCGATGCCGGCGCCGCGAACGGCGCGGAGCTCGTCGACGGATGCGCCGACGAGCTCAGCACCGCGGAAGCGGATGCTGCCGGACACCCGTGCCTGCGGCGGCAGGAGGCCGAGCACGCTCATGGCGCTGACGGACTTGCCCGAACCGGACTCGCCCACGAGGGCGAGCACACGACCGGGTGTCAGGTCGAAGGAGACGTCACGGACGACGGGCTCCGCGTCGCCGAACGCGACGTGGAGCCCCTCGACCTGCAGGATCGGATCGGTCACTTGCCGAGCGAGACCTTGAGGTAGTTCGGGTACGCCGGGAAGTCCGCGATCTGGAAGTTCTGCACGTTCGATCCGGCGAGGAACGACTGCTTCGCATAGGTCAGCGGGACGATCGGGGCGTCGGCCATGATCTTCCGGTCAGCCTCGGCCCAGAGCTTCTGCGCCGCCTTCTGGTCGATCGTGCCCGTCGCCTTCTCGATGAGGGCGTCGACCTCGGGGTTGCTGTACTTCGACACGTTGTAGCCGCCGTCGCCGATCTCCGACGATGCGTAGAGCGGCTGGATGTTGGCGTTGGCGCTCGGGAAGTCGGGCTGCCAGCTGAAGAGCGCGAGGTCGAAGTCGCTGCCGTCGGTCGTCGCCGTGTAGAACGAGTCGATGTCGAGCGGCTTGAGCGTCACGGTGATGCCTGCCCGCTTGAGGCCAGCCTGCAGCGCCTGCGCCTCGGCGAGGTTCGACGAGTCGTTCTGCGTCACGAGCGTGAGCTTCAGGTCCGTGACACCGGCGTCGGCGAGGAGCTTCTTCGCCTTGGCGACGTCACCCGTCGGACCCGGCTTGTACAGGTCGTAGTCCTGCCGCCCGGCGATACCAGGCGTGATGAGGGTCGACGCGTAGGTACCGGCGAGCGCGCCACCGGCCGCGATCCGGTACGACTTCTTGTCCACCGCGTACTGCAGCGCCTTGCGCACCTGGAGGTCCTTGAGGGAGTCCTTCTGCGTGTTGATCGCCATGTAGTTGATCGGGCCGGCCTTCGACGTCGCCAGACGGTCCTGTGCAGCAGGGTTCGACCGGACCTGGTTCAGCTCGGCCGCACCGAGGTAGGTCGCACCGAAGGAGTCCTTCGCGTCGCCGTTGTCGGCGATGAGTGTCTGGGTGACCGTCGACGGGTCCTGGCTCTCCTTGAACACGACCTTCGACGGACCCGCGGTGCGGACGTCGTCGGTCTTCGCGCTCCAGGACTTGTTCCGGACCAGCGTGATCTGCGAGCCCTGCTGGTTCGACTCGACCTGGTACGGGCCGGACGCGACCGGCTTGGCGTCGTACGCTCCGGTGTCGGTGCCGTCACCCTCGGGGACCGGGGCGAACGCGGGCATCGACACGAGCCACGGCCAGTCACCGTACGCCGCGTTCAGCTTGAACACGATCGTGGAGTCGTCGGGGGTCTCGATGCTGTCGAGGCTCTTGCCGTCGAACGGGCCCTTGTAGTCGGACCCGCCGACCAGCAGCGACTTGTGGTAGCTCAGACCTCCGGTGAGCGTCGGCGCGAAGGAACGCTCGATGCCCCACTTGATGTCCTTCGTGGTGATCGGCGTCCCGTCCTGGAACTCCAGCCCCTTCTTGAGGTGGTACGTCCAGGTCTTGCCGCCGTCGCTCGAGTCGCCGGTGTTCGTCGCGAGGTCCGGGACCACCTTGGCGGTCTTGCCGGGCTGGACGTCCCACGCCGTCAGGCGACGGAGCACCAGGCCGAGCGTGGTGATGTTGAGGTTCTGGCTCGTCGCGGGGTCGAGGTGCACCGCGGTCGCCGTCGTGAGGATGTTGAGCGTGCCGCCCTTGCTGGTGCCGGCCGACGCGTCGTCCGAGGCACCCCCGCCCGAGCAGCCGGTGAGGACCAGGGCTGCGGCTGCGGCCACGGCCGCGGTGATGGTCAGGCGCTTGGGGCGTCTCATGACGGTGGTGCTCCTCGTGGGGGTTGATGCTGCGGTGCTGCCGTGCTGCTGCGGCGGCGGCGTCCATCCTGGCACCGGGCAGGTGCACCGGCACACGAGCACGACGCGCGACGAAACAATCCAAGTCGTCTGTTACGGCCGGCCATTCCCGATCCGGCCCAGCCGAGCTGATACTCCAGTTTCGGTAGGCTGATCGATGGGCCCGTGACACCGCCGGATCGTGGGCTCAGGGCGAATGCGTGAAGCCCGGGACTGCAGCAACAGGCCCGGGCTTCGATTCGCTCTCCGAGTGGAACGCCAGGGGAAACGACACTTCCCCCGAGTTCTTCGCTCGGGTGCAAGTGTAGCCGACCCCGGTCGGCTCCACACCCCTGGCCCACTGCTCCTCGTGTCTGCCGGGGCCAGTGACACGGGTGGCCGCGCCGCAGCCAGCGGCGCGGCCGCTCCTCGTCGATCAGGCCGGTGCGCGGACGGCACGCCGGGCGATCGCGGCGGTCCCGAGTGCCGAGGCCAGGAACATCGCCGCGAGCACCGCCCACCCGACGGTACCGAGGTCGATGGCAGTCAGGGTCACCACGGCCGGAGCGACCATCGCACCCACCGCGTACCCGGTTCCGTACACACCCTGGTACGCGCCGACCCGATCCGCGGGCGCCATCTCGAAGCTCAGGCTCCACCCCGCCGCACTCGAGGTGATCTCCGCCAGCGAGTGCACGAGCGCCGCGACGACGAGCACCGCGCCGGCGATCGCCGCTGGCAGCCAGTCATCTCCGGTGACCCACCCGGCTGCCGCCCACAGTCCGCACGCCACCGCCATCAGCCATCCGGCGTGCACCATCGACCGACCGGCGCCCTCGATCGTGCCCGTCCCCCGGCTCATGCGGACCTGCAGGGCGATGACGACCGCGGTGTTCACGAGCAGCAGCGGCGAGACCAGCACGTCGGGCGCGACGGTGTGCCCGACGACCCAGAGCGGCACGGCGACCTCGAACAGCCCGAACTGGATGCCGAACACCCCGGTCAGCGCGGTCACGCCGAGGAACCGGACGTCACGGTACGGCGAGCGCCCGTCGCGGACCGGTTGCACGATCGACCCGGTCTCGGTCCGCTCGGCCGCCGGCACGTCGACCCGGGCTCGCGACAACCCGAGCAGCATGAAGGCCGACGCCACGAACAGCACACCCGCCGCGACCATCGTCACCCGGTACGCGGCACCGGTGCCGACCGCGAGCGGGATCGCCGCGAGGGCCGTCCCCGCAGCGATGCCGATGTTCGTGACGGTGCGCATGGTCGCCCGGACGCGGACGCGCTCGCCGCCGGGGAAGGCACGACCGATCGCGGCCGAGCGCACGGACGAGCCACCCTGCTGGGCCAGCGTGACGATCGAGGCCGTGACGACGAGGGACGCCAGGTCGTGCACGAGGACGTACCCGATGAGCGCGAGCCCCTGGACCAGGTGCAGCCAGACGAGCATCCGTCGCGCGCTCCACCGGTCCGCGAGGTGTCCGAACCCGAGCGAGCTGAGGACCCCGACCGCACCCGCGACGGTGAGCCCCAGGCCGACCGCGACCGCGGGGATCCCGACGATCGTGGTGAGGTAGAGCGAGGTCAGGGTGAAGAACGCCCCGCGGCCGACGGTGTCGACGAGGGTCACGGTGAGCAGGCGTCGGAGGGTCGCGTCCTGCCGGACGAGGGTGCGGATCGGGACCTCGGGGACTGCCGTGCTGGTGCTCACGGATCCTTTCTGGCCGATCCGGACAGCCGAACGAATCGATGTAGCGTGGGGCTTCATGATCCGGTACCAGCTCGAGGCGAGCGACGTGTCGACGATCCGATTCGGGATCTCCCCGCTGTCCGAGCTCGGACTCGGGTTGCGTGCGTTCCGGGCGCCCGAGCGTTACCCGCTGCAGCGGCCGTGGCTCGACGGCATCGCCGCCGTCCGACCGCTCCTCGACGACGAGGTCCTGCTCGGCCTCGTCGACGAGCGGCGGTGGGTGGCCGACTTCGTGAACCCGCGCCCGGAGTCGCCCCTGACGTCGTTCGACGACGAGCTCGTCGCGCTCGGTCGGCTCAGCCGGAAGCGCATGCACGACGACCTGGAGCGGGTGCACGGGACGGTCCCGACGGTGTTCACCGGCCGGCACGACGCCGTCGTCGCACGCCTCCAGCACGCCCTGTCCGACGCCTGGCGGCTCTGCTTCGCGCCGTACTGGCTCCGCATGCGCGCGGTGATGCAGTCCGACATCACGCACCGCGGACGCATCGCGGCGCACGAGGGTGTCGGCGCCGTCCTCCGCGGGCTCTCCGACTCGGTGCGCTTCGACGGCCGGAACCTCGACGTGCGGCTCTCGAGCCCGATCGCCCGCGACCGCCCGGTGCACGGCGAGGGCGTCACCCTGGTTCCATCGATCTTCGTCGTCCGGGCGTCCACCCCGATCGATGACGACCTGCCCCCGACGATCATGTACCCGGCCAGGGGTCAGGGTGCGATGTGGTCCACCACCTCGCACCCCGACCAGAGCGCCGTCCGCGATCTGCTCGGCTCGACGCGCGCCGGGCTCCTGCAGGCGCTCGGCGAACCGGCCTCGTCGACCGATCTCGCCATGCGGTTCGGTGTCTCGACCTCCGCCGTCAACCAGCACCTCCGCGTACTCGAGCGCAGCGGCCTGCTCAACCGGACGCGCTACGGTCGCGCCGTCCTGTACTACCGGAGCGACCTCGGTCAGGCACTCACCCGGGTGACGTAGCCCCGCCCGGCCGTGGCCGGCTCAGCCGAGCAGTTGCGCCGCCCGAGCCAGGAACGCTCCGGAGGCGGCGAGTCCGAGGATGATCGCTGCCAGCGAGACGCCGAAGCCCGTGATGCGCGATCCCGTGAGCTGTCCGGCGCGCGCGAGACCGATCGCGCCGAAGACGATGCCGAGGATGCCGGGGATCGCGAACACGTTGAAGAGGAACGCGATCAGCGCCAGGACGAGGCCGGCGTACCCGAAGGGGTTCGCCGCCCGCGTCGCCCGGTCCTTCGCGATCCGGGCCTTCCGACCCCGCAGCACGGGTTCGTCGTTCCAGGCGGCCTGCTGCCGGTACTCGGACGGTGCGGGTGGGCGTGGCGGGGCCTCGTAGACGGGCGCAGCGGCCGTCGCGAGCTGCGGCGCTGGGGCGAGCTGCCCCCACCTGGCGCCGTCCCACCACCTGGTCCGACTCGGGTCCTGCGGGTCCGGGTACCACCCGGCGATCGGCAGCGTCACTGTGCTCCCCTCGTTGCCTGCTCGGCAGCGTACGGCCGCAGCAGGTGGGCGCACAGACCCCAGTGCTGGTCACGCTGAGTGCGGCCACCGGACGGGAGGCACGGCTCGCCTCCCGTCCGCGCGTCGCCTCCCGCGGGCACCCACTCAGGCGCGCAGCGTCGGACGGATCGAGATGGTCTCGAACTGCGCCTCGTGCGGAGCGTCGACCGCGACCCGCACCCCGGCGGCGATCGTCGACGGCTGCACGTACGACTCGTCGGATCCCTCCCGCCCCGACTCGCGTCTGATCGTCCGCGCCATGTCGGTGTCGACGAACCCCGGGTGCACGGACACCACCCGCACGCCGTGCGACCGTTCCTCCTCCCTGAGGCAGTCGGCCATCGTGCGGAGCGCGAACTTCGTCCCCGAGTACACGGCACCGTCCGGGTAGGAGAACATCCCCGACCCGGAGTTGAGGAACACGACGGTGCCGTGCGCCGCGCGGAGCGCCGGGAGCAGCCGCGCGGTCAGGTCAGCGACGCCGAACACGTTGACCTCGAACGACCGGCGCCAGTCGTCGCGCGTGAAGGTGTCGAACCGTCGTTCGTCGGCGATGCCCGCCGAGTGCACGAGGACGTCGAGCCGGTCGACCCCGAGCGTGGTGACCGCGGCGGCCACCGAGTCCGCGTCGCCCACGTCGCAGACGAACGGGACGACGTCCGGCAGCTCGTCGACGAGTGCGGCGAGCGCTCCCGCCGACCGTGCGCCGACGATCACGGCGTGGGTGCGCGCCAGGTCGCGGGCGATCGCGAGGCCGATGCCCCGCGACGCACCCGTGACGAGCGCGACCGGACGCGTCACGCCCCGACCGCGGCGACGGAGCCGGCGTGGACGGTGCCGGCGTCGACCGGTGCCCCGTTCGCGAACCGGTCCGGGTCGAGGAAGTCGATCACTGTGTAGGGGGTCTCCCCCACGGTGATCTGGGCGAGGAGCTCCCCCACCCCGGCGGCGTGCTTGAAGCCGTGCCCGTGGTCGCCGCCCGCGATGACGAGACGCTGGTCCCCGTTCGGCCGTCCGACCAGGAACTGCCCGTCCGGCGAGTTCGTCACCATGCACGGGATGGCCTTGACCGGCACCGGGTCGAGCTCCGGGAACGCGTCGGCGACCCACGACGACAGCTGCTCGATGTCGCCGCGAGGGTGGATGTACCGGTCGACGGTGTCGGCGTCGGTGTCGGCGAAGTTCGCGCCGGAGTCCTCCATCCCGATCTTCACCAGGTAGTCCTCGTCCGAGCCGTGCCCCCACAGGTGTCGACCGTCGGGCAGCTCGTGGATGAAGGCCGGGAACGCGTCGAGCGAGAACGACACCGACGCGTCGTCCTTCGGCTTGAACCAGTACAGCGGGGTGCGACGTGGGCGGAGGGGCAGGCCGGGGACGAGCTTGCCGTTCCACGCCCCGGCGGCGACCACGGCCTGCGCCGCCTCGATCACGACGGTCGGGGTCGTGACCCGCACCCCGCCGTCGACGAGCTCGACCGCGGTGACGCGGGTGTCGGTGAACACCCGGGCACCGAGCGCGATCGCCGCTTCGCCCTGCGCACGGACGTTCTTCTCCGGGTAGCAGATGCCAGCACCGGGGTCGAGCACGCCGACGGTGTCCTCGGCGGTGCCGCCGTACTGCGGGAAGTCGTGGAGCAGTTCGTCGTGGTCGAGGTGCGTGACGTCGAGGCCGGCGCGTGCCGCGGCGGCCGTGACGCCGGACACCGGACGGGACGACGGCGACCCGGTCGACAGACAGCCGGTCTGGCGCACGTAGGTCTCGCCGGTGGTCTCGCCGAGGGCGGTCCAGAGCTCGAGGGACTTCTGCGCGATCGGGGTCAGGCCGGGGTGCTCCTGGCAGGCGATGCGGAACAGCCGGGTGGCGCCGTGCGAGGAGCCCATGTGGTGTCCGAGTCCGTACCGGTCGACGCCGACGACGTCCACGCCGCGTGCGGCGAGACGCCACAGTGCCGCTGATCCGAACGCGCCGAGTCCGACGACGACGACGTCGGTGGTGATGGTCTCCATGGGGTTCCTTTCGAGGGGGTGCTGGATCAGCGACTGACGCGGCGGCCGAACCGCAGGCGGTCGGCCGCGGTGACGTTGACGGAGAAGCGGGAGGGGTCGAGGAAGGCGGCGGGCAGGTCGGTGGCCCCCGCCGTGGCGAGGTCGGCGGCGACGATGCCCATCGCGGGGGCGAGCTTGAAGCCGTGCCCGGAGAACCCGCCGAGGACGGTGACGCGGTCGTCCCACCCGAGCGGTCCGACGAACGCGTCGTGGTCCGCGGTGTAGCCGTCCATGTACACGCCGGCGCGGACCACCTCGGGGACGACGCCGGGGACGAGGGCGCGGATCGCGTCCCGGACCTCGTCGAACAGTGCATCGGGAGGTGTGCGGTCGAGGAGGTCGGGGTCCGCGACCCGGTCCCACCCGTTGTTCAGGCCGATCTTCACGGTGGCACCGTCGATGGACGGCCAGCCGGAGATGTCGAAGCCGTCGGACTGGCGGACGAAGATCGGGAACACGTCCTCGGTGAACCGCTCGGGCGTCGCCGTCGGGAACCAGGTCATCACGATGCGGATGACCTCGTGCAGCGGCGTGATCCCCGGCAGGAGCTGGGACGTCCAGACGCCGGCCGAGACGACGAGACGCGGGAAGCGGAACACCCGTTCGTCGGTGTGCACCTCGACGGCGGCGTCGGTCATCCGGATCTCCGTCACGCGGGCCCGTCGGTGGACGACGCCGCCGAGTCGCTCGGCCTCGGACGCGGCGAGCGCGACGGCGAGCTCCGGACGCAGGTACCCCGACTCGTGGTCGAGGTACGCGACGTCCCCGGCACGGACCGCGTGCTGCGGGTACCGGCTCCGGAGGGCGTCCGTGTCGAGGAACTCGTGGTCGATGCCGTGCTCGGCGATCGAGCGGCCGACCGACTCCAGGAACGTGGAGCCGTCCGTCCCGATCATCAGCCCGCCGGTCATGTGCAGCAGTCGCACGCCGGTGTCGGCACCGAGTCGTTCCCACTCGGCGCGGGACCGGCGCAGGAGCGGCACGTAGTGACTGCCCTCGAGGTACGCGGTCCGGAACAGCCGGGACTCGCCACCGGCACCGGACCGGTCGTGTCCGGGGGCGAACTGCTCGAACCCGATCGCGGAGACGCCGCGCCTGGCCAGTTGCCACATCGTCTGCGCCCCCATGGTGCCGACGCCGACGACGCCGACCTCCGCATCGAAGCGGGTCATCGGAGCGTCGGGTTCCGTGCGAAGCGGCCTGCGCGGAACCGGCCGACCGGCAGCGCGGTCTCCCCGGTGAGCGCGAGGTCGGCGGCGGCGCGGCCGATCACCGGCGACATCTTGAAGCCGTGCCCGGAGAACCCGGCCAGCACGACGATGCGATCGTCACCGGCGGTGTCCACGATGAAGTCGTGGTCGGCGGTCCACGCGTCGACCTGCACGGCATGCCGGACCGCTGCGGGGACGGCGTCGGGCACGTAGCGACGGACGTACTCGTCGACGACGGGGACCAGCTCGTCCGGCATGCGTTGGTCGAGGTCGTCGGCGTTCCCGAGGTGGTCGAGCCCCGCCGCGAGCCCGACCTTGACGGTCGCCCCGTCGGTGGTCGGCCAGATGCAGAAGTCGACGCCGGCGTCACGGCACACGAACGGGAACCGCTCGGCCGCGAACCGGTCGGGGTGGCGGACCGGGTACCAGTGCACGGCGATCGACTGGACGTCGAGCCGCGGCAGCTCGATGCCGCGGATCCGGTTCGACCAGGCGCCGGCGGCCACCACCACACGGTCGAACGGGAGGCGCGCCCCGCCCTCCGTCACGACGGTCACCTCGGTGGGCCCAGGTTCCACGGCCACGACCGCGTCCCCGACGCTGACCGCGGCCCCGCGGTCGGTCGCGGCGCGCGCCGCGGCGGAGACGGAGACCTCCGCTCGGATCACGCCGGACCGCTCGTCGAGGACGGCGATCTCGTCGTCGTCCATGACGGTCTCGGGGAACCGGCCACGAGCCTCCAGGGCGGTCAGCACCTCGTGCGGCAGGACGTTCTCGGTGACGGAGGCGACCACGCCACGCATGAAGGCGGACCCGGGCCGGCCGATCATCAGGCCGCGCGTGAGGGAGAGCAGGTCGAGACCGGTCTCCGCTTCGAGCGCGCGCCACTCGAGGAGTGACTCGGCGAGGAGCGGGACGTACTCCGGCCCCTCCGCGTACGCGCTGCGGAAGAGCCGGGTCTCGCCGCCGGCCGCGCCGAAGGCGTGCCCTGGTGCCCAGCGGTCGAAGCCGACGGCGTCGACCCCGCGCCTGGCGAGCTGCCAGAGCGTCATCGCGCCCATGGTGCCCGTCCCGACGACGGCGACGCGGGGTCCGCCCGGCATCAGAGGACCTTCGACAGGAACCCGGCGAGCCGCTCGGACTCGGGGTGTTCGAACATCGTCGCGGCCTCGCCCTGTTCGACGATCCGCCCCTGGTCCATGAAGACGACGTGGTCGGCGGCCCGGCGCGCGAACCCCATCTCGTGCGTGACGACGAGCATCGTCATGCCGGCCTTCGCGAGGCCCGTCATCAGGTCGAGGACCTCCTTGACGAGCTCGGGGTCGAGGGCGCTCGTGGCCTCGTCGAAGAGCATCACCTCGGGTCGCATCGCCAGCGCCCTGGCGATCGCGACGCGCTGCTGCTGCCCGCCGGACAGGCTCGCCGGGCGGAAGTCCCGCTTGTGGGCGAGTCCCACGTCCGCCAGCGAGCGCACCGCCCGGTCCCTGGCTTCCTCGACGCCGAGTCCGCGCACCTTCCGGAGCGGCAGCACGATGTTGTCGAGGACGGTCTTGTGCGGGAACAGGTTGAAGTGCTGGAACACCATGCCCACACGGCTCCGGAGACGATCCGGGTCCCCCGTCGTCATGTCGTCGCCGTCGAGCAGGATCGTGCCGGCGGTGGGTTCCTCGAGCCGGTTGACACAGCGCAGCAGCGTCGACTTGCCGGAGCCCGACGGCCCGATGATGCAGACGGTGTGTCCTGGTCGGACGGCGAGGTCGACGCCGTGCAGCACCTCGTTGGCGCCGAACCGCTTCGTGATCCCCCGGAGTTCGAGTCCGGCGCCGCGGATGTCGCCGACGAGGTCGGTCACCCCGGTGTCGACGCCCGGCGTGGTGGTGCCGTCGGTGGGCGTGGTCATGGTCATCCGTCCTGTCCGATCGTGACGGCCCCTGCGGGGGCGGTTGCTGGTGCGGCCGTCGACTGGCCGGGGCCGCCGGCGTCACCGGCGTCGACCGCTGCGCGGCCGGTGCGGAGCCGGCGGTCGATGACGTTCACCAGGTGGGTGAGCGGCACCGTGATGAGCAGGTAGAAGATCCCGGCGGTGACGAGTGGCGAGAGGTTCGCGTACGTCACGGCGGCGTCCTGACCGACCCGGAAGAGTTCACGCTGCGAGGTCACCAGGCCGAGGAAGTACACCAGCGACGAGTCCTTGACGATCGCGATGAACTGGTTCACGAGCGCCGGCAGCACCCGCCTGATGCCCTGCGGGATGACGATCAGCCGCATGGCGGGGCCGTAGCCCATGCCGAGCGCCCTGGCCGCTTCGAGCTGCCCCTTGTCGATCGACTGGATGCCGGACCGGAAGATCTCCCCGATGTAGGCGCCGGCGATCAGGCCGAGGGCGAGGATGCCGAGCGGGTACGGGTTGCCCTTGGTGATCGGGTTGAACAGCGGCGCGAGCCCCTGCCCGAGTACCAGGATCGTGAGGATCGCCGGCAGGCCGCGGAACACGTCCGTGTAGATGCCCGACAGCACCCGGAGGGTCCGGCTGCGGGACACGGCGAGCGCCGCGAGACCCAGGCCGATGACGATGCCGACGACGGTCGCAGCGGCGGCCAGCAGCAGGGTGTTCCAGAGGCCGTACCCGAGGATGTCGGGCAGGACGACGAGCATGTCCGGGACGTTGAAGAACGACTGCAGGAGCGTCTGGAGCTGGTCCATGGTCGCGGCCTACTTGTCGGTCGGCTGGAACTGGTCCGGCACCGGAGCGTCCGGGTAGTACTTCTTCTCGATCTCCAGCCACTCGCCCGAGGCGATGATCTCCTTGATCGCCGTGTTGATGCCCTTCTTCAGCGCGGGCTTGTCCTTGTGCATGCTCATCGCCACGGGGTACTCGGGGAGCTCGATGTTGATCGGCATCTGGATGCTGTCGTCCTTGTCGACGAAGTCCTGCCCGATCGGGTAGTCCAGGAACACGGCGTCGATGCTGCCGGCCTGCATCGCGGCCTTCGCGGCGTTGTTGTCCGGGTACCGGACGATCTGGACGCCGGGGAAGTGGTCCTGGGCGTACTGGTCCTCGAGCGTTCCCTGCATCAGCCCGAGGCGCTTGCCCGTGAGCGATGACGCCTTCTTGGTGATCGTCGATCCCGAGGGCGTGATGATCGAGATGTACCCGATGAAGTAGGTGTTCGAGAAGTCGACCGACTTCTTGCGCTCGGGGGTGACCGACGTGCTCGCGGCGGCGACGTCGAGCGACCCCGCGGCGACGGCCGGCAGCAGCGTCGAGAACTCCTGCTGCACGAACACCGGCTTGAGGTCCAAGTGCTTCGCGATCGCGGTGGCCATGTCGACCTCGAAGCCCGTGAGCTTCCCGTTCTCGGTGTAGGCGTAGGGCTTGGCGTCGCTCAGCGTGCCGATCTTCAGCGTGCCGGCGGTCAGGGTGCCGTAGTCCTTCGACGAGGTGGACGTCGAGGCGGAGGAGGTCGTGGAGCAGGCCGTGAGCCCGACGGCGAGGGCCGCGATGACGGCGACCGCGGCGGCCTTGGAGTGGGTGCGTCGCATGGTGACTCCTGTGCTGGGGAGGGTGGGTGGTGCGGGCAAAATCACCGTAAGCGACGCAAGCGATCGAAAAACGTTCGGAAATAATTTAGTAACACGACCTTTACGGCGTCGTATCGCAAGTCCGTGGAAGTACCGTGCGACGATCAGGACATGGAACTGCGCGATCTCCGAGCGTTCACGGCGGTCGCCGAGGACCTCTCCTTCAAGGACGCCGCCGCCCGGCTCGGCATGAGCCAGTCAGCGCTCAGCCAATCCGTCTCGCGGTTCGAGCGGGAACTCGGGGTGTCGCTGTTCGAGCGCGGGCAGCGGCGCGCGCCGGAGCTCACCCCACAGGGACGCGTCCTCGCCGCCCAGGCGAAGGCACTCCTCGACCACGCCGAACAGGTCGAGGCCTCGGTCGTGGACGAACCGACGGCCACCGTGCCGCTCAAGGTCTCCTCGATCTCGTCGACGTTCGCCGGACTGGTCCCCCGCGTCGTGCCGCGACTCCGCGCAGCCCTGCCCGACGTCCGCGTCTCGCTGATGAGCGTGTTCGACACCCACGTGACCCGTGCGGTCCTCGAGCACCGCGTGGACTTCGCGTTCGGACGACTCTCCGAGGCACCGGAGGGTGTCGACTTCTCGTTCGTCGCGCACGAGCCGCTCGTCGCCGCCGTGCCCGCGACGCACCCGCTCGCCACCCGCGATCGCATCGACCTCGTGGAACTCCGGGACGACCCGTTCGTGCTGTTCCACCGCGACGAGGGGATCCCGGGCTACGATGCCATCGTCAGCGCCTGCGTGCGGGCAGGGTTCTCACCGCAGATCCGGACGTACTCGCTCGACGACGTCGCGATGCTCTCCTCGATCGCGTGCGGCCTCGGGGTGTCGCTCATGCCGTACGTGTCGACACTGCACGCGTTCGACGGGGTCAGCTACGTCCCGGTGACGGACGAGCACGCCACCACGCCACTCTCGGTGCTCCGTCGGCAGCACGACGGACTCGTCGCGGCCGACCGGCTCCTGGAACTGGTGCACGACGAGATGCGGACACTCGCGGCGCGCGAGATCGCGCGAGGCAACCGCCCGCCCCTGCTGCCGTAGTCCGCCCCGCTGCTGCCGTCGTCCGCCCCGCGCGGGACCGGACGGGAGGCCCGGCTCGGCTCCGTCAGGCCAGCACGCGCTCCAGGAACGGGTTGCGGAACCGGCCCGCCGGGTCGAGTTCGCGGGCGAGCGCGGCGAACCGCGCCAGGTGGGGGTACGCCTCGTGCAGGCGCTCCGGCGAGGCGGCCGAGACCTTCCCCCAGTGCGGGCGCGGGTCGAACGGGGCGAGGACGTCCTCGATCCGCTCGACCGCGGCGGCGACGGCGTCCACGTCCCGGCGGAACGTGAAGTGCACGCCGACCGACTGCCGCTCGGACGACGGTGCGAGCCACGCGGTGTCGGGTGCGATCGTCCTGACCTCGGCTGCGATGAGGATCGGCGCGAACAGGGCCGCGAGCGGACGCAGGGCCCGGAGCGCGGGGAGCGCCGACGCGGCGGGCAGCAGGTACTCCGCCTGGATCTCGGCCCCGGTGGACGGGGTGAACGACGACCGGAAGTGCGGCAGCCGCTCGGACCACGGGCCGGGGACGCCGCCCTGCTCGGTGACGCCGGCCGGGTCGTTCTCCCCGGGGTGGACGGGTCCGGTCGCGGTCCTGGCACCGAGTGCGACGAGGTCGATCGTCGGTGCCGGCTCGTCGACGCGGTGCTTCGTCCAGACCTGTCGCGCGCCACGATCGTCGAACGACGTGAACATCGACACCGAGTAGGCGTCCGACATCACCGCGTCGAACTGCGACTCGACGGCGTCCCACGGCAGGTCGAGGTGCACCGTCGTGGCCACCTGGAACGTGGGCTCGATCGCGAGCTCGACGGCGGTCACGATCCCGAGTGCCCCGAGCGCGACCCGGTGCGCGTCGAGCTCGGCGTCTGGCCCGTCCCCTGCCACGTGGACCACGTCGCCGGACGCACGGACCACGTCCAGCCCGACCACCGCCTGCGCCAGCGAGGGGTTCCGCACACCGGAGCCGTGCGTGCCGGTGGCGACGGCCCCTGCAGTGGAGATGTGCGGCAGGGACGCGAGGTTCGCGAGTGCCCAGCCACGAGCCTCCAGGCCGGATGCGACCTGCGCGTGCGTCATGCCGGCTGCGACCAGGACCACGCGCCGGGCGGTGTCGATCTCCAGCACCGGCGGCAGGCCGGCGAGCGTGAGCTGGACGGCGTCGGTGTCCGCGATCTCGTTGAAGGAGTGCGTCGAGCCGAGCGCCGTCAGGCGCGGCGTCGACGCGACGAGCGCACGGACCTCGGACACGGACGACGGTCGCGCCAACGACGCCGCACGGTAGGTCACGTTACCGGCCCAGTTGGTGCGCTCCGTCGCGATCACGTCGCCCATGGTAGCCATCAGAACCCGCGGTCGAGACGGTGCCAGGTCTGCTGCCCGCGCACCTCGTCGCGGAACCCGCGGGAGGTCGTGTGCTCGTCGATGACCAGGAACTCGGTGCCGAGGATCGTGGCGAGGTCCTCGACCACCTGCAGCCCCACGGCCGTCGTCATGACGGTGTGGTGGGCGGCGCCGGCGGTGAGCCAGGCCTCGGCGGCGACGGGGAACGAGGGACGGGGCTCCCAGACGGCGCGGCCGACGGGGAGCTTCGGCAGCGCCTCGGTCGGCGGGACCACGTCGACGACGTTCGCGGTGAGGCGGAACCCGTCGCGGGTGTCCGACAGCGCGACCACCACGGCCTCGCCGGAGTCGGCCGTGAAGACCAGACGCACCGGGTCGTCCTTGCCGCCGATGCCGAGCGGGTGGATCTCGAGCGTCGGACGCGACGACGTGAGCGTCGGCGAGACCTCGAGCATGTGCGCACCGAGGATCTTCTCCGCACCGGGGGTGAGGTCGTACGTGTAGTCCTCCATCAGGGAGGCGCCGCCCGGCAGCCCCGCACCCGCGACGTTCATCGCGCGGACCAGCACGGCCGTCTTCCAGTCCCCCTCGGCACCGAAGCCGTAGCCGTCGGCCATCAGGCGCTGCACCGCGAGACCGGGGAGCTGCTTGAGGGTGCCGAGGTCCTCGAAGTTCGTGGTGAACGCGGCGCTGTCGTTCTGCTCGAGCATCGTCCGCAGGCCGAGTTCGATCGCGGCGCCGTCCCGCAGCGCGGCACGGCGCGCGCCACCGTCGCGGAGCTCGTCGACCACGTCGTAGTGCTCGTCGTACACGGCGACGAGCGCGTCGACCTCCTGCTCGCTGACGGCCACCACGGCTGCGGCCAGCTCGTTCACCGCCCAGGTGTTGACCTGCACGCCGAGCTCGATCTCCGCCTCGGTCTTGTCGCCCTCGGTGACGGCGACGTAGCGCATGTTGTCGCCGAACCGGGTGAGCTTCAGGTCGCGGATGGCCGCTGCGCCGGCTGCCGCGCGGCTCCAGTTCGCGACTCGCTGCTGCACGCGCTCGTCGGACACGTGCCCGATCGCCGTCGCGTGCCGGACGCCCATCCGCGCCAGGGCGTAGCCGAACTCACGGTCGCCGTGCGCCGCCTGGTTGAGGTTCATGAAGTCGAAGTCGATGTCCGCCCACGGCAGCGCGACGTTCGCCTGGGTGTGCAGGTGGAGCAGGGGCTTCGTCAGCGCGTTGAGGCCGCCGATCCACATCTTCGCGGGGCTGAAGGTGTGCATCCATGCGGTGACGCCGATCACCCGGTCATCCGCGCTGGCCTCGATCAGGGCACGGCGGATGCCGTCGGCGTCCTTGAGGACCGGCTTCCACACGAGCGTCACCGGCACGTGCGGTGCCAGTTCGGCGTGCACGGCGCGGCTCTGCTCCTCGACCTGGCGGAGGGTCTCCTCGCCGTACAGGCCCTGCGAACCCGTGAGGAACCAGACCTCGTAGCCCGCCAGGGTCTCGGTGGGGTCGACGTGCGTCATCGCAGTGCTCCTTCTGGGTTCTGTCCGTAGACGTTCTGGTATCGGTCGAAGAGTCGATCGATGTCGTCCGGGGCGATCGGCACGACCTCGCCGCCCTGCTTCGCGATGTGCACCGTGCGGGCGACGTCCTCGCACATCACGGCTGCCTTGACGGCGTCCTTCGCGTCGCGGCCGATCGTGAACACGCCGTGGTTCTGCATGAGGACCGCACGGCTCCGGTGACCGCTGAGCGTGTCGACGATGCCGCGGCCGATGGAGTCGTCGCCGATGATCGCGAACGGGCCGACCGGGATCGGTCCGCCGAACTCGTCCGCCATCGCGGTGATGACGCAGGGGATGGGTTCTGCCCTCGCCGCCCATGCGGTCGCGTAGGTGGAGTGGGTGTGCACGACGCCGCCGACCTCCGGCATGTTCCGGTACACGAACGCGTGGGCCGCGGTGTCCGAGCTCGGCCCGTGCGCGTTGCCCCAGCCGTCCGCCGGCACGCCGTCGAGGGTGCAGACGACCTGGTTCTCGGGCGTCAGGTCGTCGCTCGACACCCCGCTCGGCTTGATCACGAAGAGGTCGGTGCCCGGCACGCGCTCGGAGACGTTGCCGCCGGTCCAGATCACGAGTCCGTAGCGGACCAACTCGCCGTGCAGGGAGGCGACGCGCGCACGCGTCGCGGCCACGGCCTCCTGAACGGCGCTGTCGTGGACGCTCGCTTCCGTCATCGGGTCACTTCCTCTGCCTGGAGGCTCGGCTCGGTTCCGGCCGTCGTCTCGAGTTCGTCTGTGGTCGCGTCGTCGTCGCGGGTGGTGGCTGCGACGGCCGCGGCCTGCAGGGGCAGCCCGGACCGGAAACGCCCGAGGTAGGCACGGAAGCCATCGACGTCCCGCTCGTCGGGGTCCGCCACGTGCACGGTGTCCCCCGCGAAGACCCGCTTCTGCAGGTACTCGGTCAGGTCGGCGTCCGAGGCGTGCTCCAGGTACGCCGCGAGGACCGCGATCCCCCACGCGCCGCCCTCGCCAGCGGTCTCCTCGAGCGCGACCGGCACGCGGAGTGCGGCGGCGAGCAGTCGCTGTGGGGCGCCAGGGGTCCGGAAGAGGCCGCCGTGCGCGGTCATCCGGTCGACGCGGACGTCCTCGCCCGCCAGTACGTCCATGCCGATCGCGAGGGTGGCGAACGCGCCCTGCACCTCGGCGCGGACGAGGTTGCCGAGCGTGAACGCACTGCCGGCACCACGGACCAGGAGCGGACGACCGTCCGCGACGTGCGTGACGGGTTCACCCGCCAGGTAGTTGTAGGACAACAGGCCGCCGGCGTCCGGGTCCGCCCCCTCGGCCTCGGCGAGCAGCGTCGCGTAGACGTGGTCGGTGTCGAGCGGACTGCCCGCGGCCTCGGCGAACCGGCCGAACACCCTGGCCCACGCGGCGATCTCGCTCGCGCCGTTGTTGCAGTGCACCATCGCGACGGCGTCGCCCGCGGGGGTCGTGACGACGTCGATCTCCTCGTGCGGGGTCGTCATCGCGTGCTCGAGGACGACCATCGAGAAGATGCTCGTGCCGACGCTGACGTTGCCGGTCCGGGGTGCGACGGCGTTCGTCGCGACCATGCCGGTGCCGGCGTCGCCCTCCGGCGGGCAGAGCGGGACGCCGGGCTCGAGCGTGCCGGTCGGGTCGAGCCACGCGGCGCCCTCGGGGGTGAGTCTGCCGGCGTCCTGCCCGGCGACGAGGACCTCGGGGAGGAGCGCCCTGACGTCCCGGCCGATGAGTCCGTCGGCGGTGCGGAGCATGGCGGCGTCGTAGTCCCTGGTCGCCGGGTCGATGGGGAACGCTCCGGACGCGTCACCGACGCCGAGCACGTTCCGTCCGGTCAGCCGGCGGTGGACGTACCCGGCGAGGGTGGTGATGCCGGCGACCTCGGCGACGTGGGGCTCCTCGTCGAGGACCGCCTGGTACAGGTGCGCGACCGACCAGCGGAGCGGGATGGTGAACGACAGGGCCTCGCTGAGCGCGGCGGCCGCCGGGCCGGTCGAGGTGTTGCGCCACGTGCGGAACGGCACGAGGAGCTCCCCGGACGCGTCGAACGCCAGGTAGCCGTGCATCATCGCGGACACCCCGAGGGCACGGAAGGTGGTGGGCCGGACGCCGAACCGTTCCTCGACGTCGGAGACCAGGGCGGCGTAGGCGGCGCGGAGTCCGGTCTCGACGTCGTCGAGGGAGTAGGTCCAGCGCCCGTCGACGAAGGCGTTCTCCCACTCGTGGTCGCCGCTGGCGATGGGGACGAGGTCCTCGTCGATCAGGCACGCCTTGATGCGGGTCGATCCGAGCTCGATCCCGATTGTCGTACGCCCGTCCTGGACCTGGTGTCTGCGGTCGTCGCTCATGGTTCCCTCCCGAGACCTCGTCGTCCGTTCGTGAGCGCTCACATCCTGGCACGTGAGCGCTCACTCTCGCAATCCCGTCGTGCCGTGCGCGCTCTCGCCGCCCTTCCCCGACGCCCCGGCACGCCCCGGCACGCCCCCTACCCCCCTGCCGCCCTTGCCCCCCCCTGCCGCCCTGGCCGCCCTTGCCGCCCTTGCCGCCCTTGCCGCCCCTACCCCCTGCCGCCCGACTGGTCACAACACCCCGCGCGTGGCACGCCGACTGGCGGAGATCTGTCGCTCGGCGGTGATCCATCCGACGTGTTGCGACCATCCGGCAGAACTGAGCGGGGTGTCGTGGCCGGTCGCCAACGAGACGGGAGGCCGGGGCCGGGCGCGTCAGGCGCATCAGGCGCGGCGGGCGCGTCAGGCGCGGGCGGGGCCGGGCGCGGGCGCGTCAGGCGCGGCGGGCGGGCGTCAGGCGGGGCGGGGGCGCGCGCGTCAGGCGCCGAGGGTGCTCTCGCGGAGGACGAGGGACGGGATCACGACGGCGGACTCCGGCGCGGCGCCGTCGATCAGGTCGAGCAGTGACCGCCCGGCGACCCGACCGAGCTCCTCGAGGCGCAGGTCCACCGTCGTCAGCGGCGGACGACTCGCGAGCGCCATCACGTCCCAGTCGTCGAACCCGGTGACGGCGACGTCGTCGGGCACGGACCGCCCGGCCTCGCGCAGCCGATCGCACACGCCCCGCGCGATCTGGTCACTGCCGCACACGATCGAGTCGACGTCGTCGTCCCCGCGGAGCAGGACGTCGGCAGCCTGGCGTCCCCAGCGCTCGGACCACTCGCCGTACATCGGCGGCACCACGAGCCGGGAGCCGAGCACTTCCGACGCCCCGGAGACACGACTCGACGCCGAGTGGTGTCGCGCCGGACCGGTGACGATCGCGACCCGCCGGCGGCCGATCGTCACGAGGTGGGACGCGACGAGTCCGGCACCGTGCGCGTCGTCGACCGTCACGGACACGTCAGCCGGGTCGGTCGACGGGGTGAACGCGTAGACGACGGGGATCGACACGTCGATCGGGGGCCGCGCATCGGCCGAGCGCCCGGTGACGATGATGCCGTCGACGCCCCGCGCGACGAGCGAGCGGAGGTAGTGCGATTCCCGGACGTGGTCGTCACGGGTGTCGCAGAGCAGCACGGCCATCTGCCCGGCGGAGAGGACGTCCTCGGCTCCGAGGAGCACCGGGATCGAGAACCGGCCGAACGAGTCCGTGGTGATCATCCCGACGGTGTAGGTCCGCCCGGAGGACAGCGCCCGCGCCCGGGCGTCCCCGACGAACCCGAGCTTGTCGGCGGCTTCCTTCACCCGTTCTCGGGTGGAGTCGCGGAGCTGCCCGGTCCCGTTGAGGGCCTTCGACGCGGTGCCGATCGACACCCCGGCGAGCGCCGCGACGTCGGTGATCCGCGCTGGACGTTCCAGAGTCACGGCAATCCCCTTTCCGGATCGGCAGCGAGATCACGATCATACGATCATCTCAGCAAGTCGGTCTTGCGCACCACCGGGACCTGTCGTAGCGTCACGCTCCAGAAACCGTTTTCCGCACGATGTCGACGATGACCACCAGGAGACGACATGACCACAACGCTCGCGACCGAGCACCGCGCACGCACCGCGACCCCGGTCCTCCCGACCGCCGACGCGCACCTCGCCTTCCGCCCGCTGCCGTCCGGCGACGCCCGGATCACCGGGGGCTTCTGGGCGCTCCGGCAGGAGCGGAACGGCGCCGACGCCATCCGCGACGGGTACCGCCAGCTCGAGGCAGCCGGGAACTTCCGGAACCTCCGCATCGCCGCGGGGACGGAGTCCGGCGACGTCGTCGGCCCGATCTTCATGGACTCGGACGTCTACAAGTGGCTCGAGGCGGTGGCGTGGGAGCTCGGTCGAGCCCCCGCCGAGGACCTCAGAGCCCTGCAGCAGGAGGTCACCGCGCTCGTCGCGGCGGCCCAGGCGGACGACGGCTACATCGACTCCGTCCAGCAGGTCCGCTTCGACGGCGCCCGCTACACGGACCTCAAGTGGAGCCACGAGATGTACTGCGCCGGGCACCTCATGCAGGCAGCGGTCGCACAGTCCCGCGCGACGGGCGACACCGCGCTGCTCGACGTCGCGACGAAGAACGCCGACCACCTCGTGCGGACGTTCGGCGACGGGGACGGTCAGGCACGCGACATCGACGGCCACCCCGTCGTCGAGATGGGGCTCGTCGAGCTGTACCGCGAGACCGGCACCCGCGCATACCTGGACCTGGCGCACTGGTTCGTCGACGCCCGCGGGCACGGCATCATCGAGCGAGCAGGCGGCGAGCCGACGTACTTCTCCGACCGGGTCCCGAGCCGGACGGCCACCACGGTGGAGGGGCACGCCGTCCGCGCCGTGTACCTGGCCGCCGGCGCCGTGGACGTCGCGATCGAGACCGGCGACGCCGAGCTCCTCGCCGCGAGCGAGCGCCAGTTCGCGGACATGATGGCGACGAAGGCGTTCATCACGGGCGGCCTCGGTGCCCGGTGGGACTGGGAGGCGTTCGGCGACCCGTACGAGCTCCCCACCGACCGCGGCTACGCCGAGACCTGCGCGGCGATCGGCGGGATCCAGTGGGCATGGCGGCTGCTCCTCGCGACCGGCAAGCCCGAGTACGCGGACGCCGTCGAGCGCCTGCTGTACAACGCGTTCCTGCCCGGTGTGAGCCTCGCGGGCACCGAGTACTTCTACGTCAACCCACTCCAGCACCGGGACCACGCGCACGCGGACGAGAACCGCTCCCCCGCGCACGGCCGCCGTGGCTGGTTCGACTGCGCGTGCTGCCCGCCGAACATCATGCGGACGTTCGCGAGCCTCGACGGGTACCTGGCGACGGCGACCGAGGGCGGCCTGCAGGTGCACCAGTACGCGACCGCCGACCTCGGCCCGGTCACGATCGAGACCGGGTACCCGCACGACGGAGCCGTCCGCGTCACCGTGACCGAGGACGGCCCGCTCGCCCTCGGTCTGCGGATCCCGGCGTGGTCCGACACGACGACGGTCGCCGTCGACGGCGAGACGCAGCACCCGGAGCCCGGGACCCTGCACACGATCGAGCGCGCGTGGCACGCCGGCGACACCGTCGAGATCGCCTTCGACACGAGCCCGCACCGCTTCGTCGCCGACGCGCGCATCGACGCGGCACGCGGACAGGTCGCCATCGAGCGGGGCCCGCTCGTCTACGCGGTCGAGCAGCCCGACCAGGACGGCTTCACCGTCGACGACCTGACGATCGGCGCCGACGCCGCGATCACCGAGGACGCGCGCGACGACCTCCTCGACGGGATCGTCACGCTGCGCATCCCGGCGCACGCGCCGGCGGAGCACGCGCAGGCAGCCTGGCCCTACCGCCGTCTCGGTACCGCGACCCGGTCGGGAGGCCCGGATGCGGCCCGCGCCGCGACCGGCGTCGACGACGCGACGGCCGGCGGCGGGGCCGACCCCGGCCTCCCGTCCGACGCATCCGACGCATCCGACACGTCCGTGACGGCCGTGACGGCCGTCGCCATCCCGTACTACGCCTGGGCCAACCGCGGCGCCGTCCCGATGCGGGTGTGGCTCCCGCTGAACGCCCGGTGACGTCGTGGACCGCAGAGGGTTCCTCGTCGGCGGCCTCGCCGGCGGGGCCGCACTCGCCCTGGCTGGATGCTCCGGCACCCTGCCGCAGGTCGACGCCCAGGTCGCCGGCTTCGGCCAGAAGGCGACGGGCACCGTCCACGTCTGGTGTCGCGCAGCGACCCAAGCCGGCCTGACCAGCGCGGTCGCCGGCTTCAACAAGAGCCACCCGGACCTGCAGGTCGAACTGACCCCGGTGCCGGACGGCCAGTACGTGACGAAGCTCGCGACCGCCATCCGCGGCGGCGAGCCGCCGGACGTCGTCGACCTCGACGACATCAACTCGCAGCTGTTCATCTTCCGCGAGGCGTTCGCCGACCTGACCGACGTCGTCAAGGGGCTCGACTACTACGACGAGCTCTCGACCGGGCACCTCCGTCTGCTGGAGTACCGCGACCGGCTCTACGGACTGCCGTACCTGGCGGACAACTCGCAGCTGTTCGTGAACACCGAGCTGTTCGACCGCGCCGGGCTCGACGTGGAGGAGTCCACGAAGGACCTCGCCACCCTGCTCGACGCGGCGAAGCGCCTCCGGAAGCTCGGCGACGACGTCTACGGGTGGACGATCTCCGGCAACGCCGCGGGGATCATCGGGTTCGTCACGCAGCCGCACGTCTGGGCAACCGGCGTCGACATGATGTCCGGCGAGGTCGGGAAGCAGCAGGCGAACATCACGGGCAACACCGCCCTCGAGCAGATGCTCGAGTTCTACCGGCAGCTCTGGAAGGACGGCGTGCTCAGCCGCGCGACGTACTCCGACGCGGGGACCACGTGGGGCGCTGACTTCCGGGCGGGCAAGGTCGGGATCATGCCGACCTCGTACGGTGCGGCCGTGCCAGCGGCGACGAAGGCGATGCGCGCGAAGATGCAGACGGTGCTCATCCCGAGCGCCGACGGCCGGCGGTCGTTCTTCGACGGCGGCGACAACATGTGCATCCCGAACGGCGCCGCGAACCCGTCGGGCGGCTGGGCGTTCATGCAGTACGCGAACTCGCTCGAGCAGCAGCAGCTGCTGCCGAACGGCGGGTACTTCCCCACCAGGGCGGACGCCGCGACGCCCGCGTACCGGAAGCAGTTCCCGCTGGCGTACGGTCCGCTCGACGCCATCGACAAGGGCTACGCACCGCAGACCCTCGCCTACAACCTGCTCGTCAACCAGCCGTCGTCGCCGTACTTCGCGATGTTCCGCGAGGCCGTGTTCGGCGCCGGCGTCTCGGCTGCGATGCGGACCGCGCAGTCCGACTACCAGCGCATCCTCGACCAGGTCCAGGCCTGACCGCCCCTTCTCCGTCCCGCTCCGCTCCGTCCTGCTCCGCTCTGCACAGTGAGGTGCATGCCATGTCGACCATCTCCGCTCGGCGTTCGTCCGTCGGACGCCGCCCGATCGGCCGGGGCCGTGCCCCGTCCCGGAACTCGCTCACCCACCCGCCACGCACGGGTGCGCTGCTCGTCACGCCGGCGATCGCGTTCGTCGCCGTGTTCGTGCTGGCGCCACTGCTCTTCGCGCTCTACATCTCGTTCACGAACTGGCCGCTGATCGGCCCGTACCGGTTCATCGGCCTGCAGAACTACGCGACGCTGTTCCAGGACCCGACGTTCGTGCACGCGATCGGCTACACGCTGCTGTACACGGCGATCGTCACCGTGCCGATCCTGGTGCTCGGGTACTTCCTCGCGGTGCTCGTCCGCGCACGGCGACGTGGCTCGACGGTGCTGCGGACGGTGTTCTTCCTGCCGTACGTGGTCGGGCTGACGACCCTGAGCTTCATGCTCGTGCTCGAGGCGCAGCCGACCTCCGGCGCCGTCAACATGGTCCTGCGCTGGCTGCACATCACCGACGGCACGACCGCCTGGCTGGTGAACGGCCCGCTCGCGACGGTGCTCATCTGCGTGCTCGTCGTCTGGGCGGTCTCCGGCCTGACGATGGTGCTCCTGATGTCGGCGATGCAGGGCGTCCCGGACGAGGTCTACGAGTCGGCGCAGCTCGAGGGCGCGTCGTGGTGGCAGACCGAACGGATGATCACGTTCCCGATGATCCGGCCGACGGTCGCGCTGAGCGTGATCATCTCGGTCATCGGGTCCCTGCTCGCGTTCAACCAGTTCTACATCCTGACGCAGGGCGGCCCCGGCACCGAGACCACGACCATCGTCAACGCCATCTACAACCGCGGGTTCGTGAACCTGCAGCTCGGCGCCGCGACCGCGGAGTCGATCGCACTGGTGGTCGTCATCGCGGCCGTCACGCTGTTCCAGTTCTGGGCACTCCGAGAGAAGGACTGACGCCATGAGCACCACGACCACCCGTGCGGCCGCTCCCGGTCCCGACCTGTCGACCCGCACGCTGACCACGACCCCCGGCGGACGCCGTCGACACCACCAGGGCAGCGTGCAGCACCCCCGCGACACCGCGGTGAAACGCACGCTCTACGCCATCGCGGGCATCGGCTCCGCACTGGTGTTCGGCGTCCCGCTCATCTGGTCGATCCTCCGGGCGTTCCAGTCCGAGGCCGTGATCACCTCGGCCCCAGACCCCGCCACGTTCTTCCGGCTGGGCTGGGAGAACTTCGCGGCCGTGTTCGGGTCGTCGTCCCACCTGCTGACCGGCCTGCTGAACTCGGTGATCGTGTCGGTGTGCACGGCCGTCCTGACCGCCGTGCTCGCGACGATGGCCGGCTACGGGTTCGCACGCTTCCGGTTCCGCGGGTCCGGCCTGGTGTTCGGCCTGGTGCTCCTGACGATGATGGTGCCGTTCCAGGCCATCCTGACGCCGCTGTACCTCGAGATGAACGCGATGGGGCTGACCAACTCGCTGCTCGGGCTGGTGCTGTTCTACACGACGGTGAACCTGCCGTTCGGGGTCTTCGTGATGCGCAACGCGTTCGAGTCGATCCCGCCGGACCTCGAGGACTCCGCGTTCGTCGACGGGGCGTCCCGCTTCCGGGTCGTCGTGTCGGTGCTCCGTCCGCTGCTCCTCCCCGGGGCGGCGACCGCGGCGCTGTACGCGTTCCTGGCGTCGTGGACGGAGTTCCTCGGTGCGCTGACGTTCCTCACCAAGGACTCGCTGTACACGCTGCCCGTCGCACTGCTCAACCTGCAGACGGGTGCCTACGGGCAGGTGTCGTACGGCAACCTCGTGGCGGGGTCGGTCGTGGCGATGATCCCGTGCATCGCGCTCTACGTCGGCCTGCAGCGGTTCTACGTCGCCGGTTTGTCGTCAGGAGCACTCAAGGGCTAGATCCCTGGCCGGGCCGGGCGGGGCCGCACGGCTCAGGCGCTCCTGCGCACCACCAGCGACGGCTGGAGCAGGATCTCGTCGAGCGGCTCGCCCTCCACCAGGGACCTGACGGTCGCCAGCACCTGCTCCCCCATCGCCCGGAAGTCCTGCCGCACGGTGGTCAGCGGCGGCGTGAAGTGTGCCGCCTCCGGGATGTCGTCGAAGCCCACGACGGCGATGTCGTCCGGCACCCGCAGCCCGTCGTCGGCGAACGCGTGCAGGACGCCGAGCGCCATCTGGTCGTTCCCGCAGAACACCGCGTCGACGGCCGTCGTGTCGAGGGACCGCGCGGCCGCGAACCCGCTCGCCGGGGTCCAGTCGCCGTCGAGGACGACCGGGTCGAGACCGGCCGACTCCATCAGGCGCACGTAGGTCGCGCGGCGCACCTGGGCTTCTTGCGAGACGGTCGGTCCGGTGATGTGCACGATCCGTCGGTGTCCCCGGTCGAACAGGTGCCGCATCGCCATCGAGGCACCGGCGACCTGGTCGATCGCGACCGCGGCGACGGCAGCGGTCATGGGGCCGACCGTCGGCGCGTCACGCTGGACGGCGTTCGAGACGACGACCGGCACCGGGACCGGGACGGCCAGCGACGCGAGGGCGTCGAGCACCCGGTTGTCGGCGGCGACGAGCACGATCGCGGCGACGTCCTGCGCCAGGAGCGTCGCGAGCGCCCCCGACAGGTCGGACGGCCGTGGGTCCTCCGGCAGGGTCGAGAGCAGCACGTGGTAGCCGGCGTGCCGGGCCGCGCGTTCGAAGCCGATCGCGGTGCTCGACGGTCCGTAGAGCGCGTCGCCCGCCGTCACCAGTCCGAGGGCCTTGCTGCGCCCGCCGGCGAGCGCGCGAGCCGCAGCACGCGGGCGGTACCCGAGCTCGGCGATGGCCGTGGTCACACGGGACCGGAAGCCGTCGCGGACGGTCGGATCGCCGTTGATCACCCGGGAGACGGTCTGGTGTGAGACCCCTGCGCGCTCGGCGACGTCGAAGATCGTCGGGGCCTTGCGCCCCTTGCCGCTCGCGGCCGTGGTGGTCGTCACCCGGACACCGTACCGCGCAGTGCGGCGATCACGACCACATCGCGAATCGGTCACGAAGAGTTGACAGGGCGGTACACAACGCCCAGTATGTGAGCGCTCACTCAGAGCAGACACCGGCAGTGCAGCCGTGTGGCACACCGAGCGCGTCGATGACGACGCGAGAGGAACAAGAGGTACTTCGATGATGAAGCGCAGGATCGTCGCGGGCGTCGCAGCCCTCGGCATCGCCATCGCCCTGGCCGGTTGCTCGGCCGGCGGACGCGCCTCCACCGACAACGGGGGCAGCAGCAGCGACAACAAGGGCGCCCTCGTCGGCGTCGCCATGCCGACCAAGGTCTCCGAGCGCTGGATCAAGGACGGGAACGCCGTCAAGGCCGACCTGGAGAAGGCCGGCTACAAGGTCGACCTGGAGTACGCGGACAACAAGATCCCGCAGCAGGTCCAGCAGGTCAGCAACATGATCACGAAGGGCGCGAAGGTCCTCATCGTCGCGTCCATCGACGGCGGGTCGCTCTCCGACCAGCTCGACGCCGCCGCGAAGGCCGGCATCAAGGTGATCTCGTACGACCGCCTGCTCACCGGCAACAAGAACGTCGACTACTACGTGTCGTTCGACAACGAGAAGGTCGGTGTCGACCAGGCGAACTCGCTGCTGACCGGCCTCGGTGTCCTCGACGCCGACGGCAAGAAGACCGGTGAGAAGGGCCCGTTCAACATCGAGGTCTTCGCCGGTTCACCCGACGACAACAACGCCACGTTCTTCTTCAACGGCGCGATGAAGACGCTCAAGCCGTACCTCGACGACGGCACGCTGAAGATCGGCTCCGGCCAGGACGGCTTCACGCAGGCCGCCACGCTGCAGTGGGACCCGGCGACCGCCAAGGCCCGCATGCAGAACCTCATCGCGAAGTCGTACTCGGGCGGCACCACGCTGAACGGCGTGCTCTCCCCGTACGACGGCATGTCGATCGGCATCATCTCGGCGCTCCAGGGCGCCGGCTACGGCACGTCCGACCGTCCGCTCCCGACCATCACCGGTCAGGACGCCGAGCAGGCGTCGGTGAAGTCGATCATCGCCGGTCAGCAGTACTCGACGATCTACAAGGACACCCGCCAGCTCGCCGAGAAGTCGGCGTCGATGGCCGAGGACCTGCTCTCCGGCAAGAAGCCGAAGGTCAACGACACGACGACGTACGACAACAAGGTGAAGGTCGTCCCGACCTTCCTCTTCCAGCCGACCGTGGTGACCAAGGAGAACTACCAGAAGGTCCTCGTGGACTCGGGGTACTACTCCGAAGCCGACCTCAAGTAGGTCGCGACCATCTGACGGACAGGAGGCTCGGTGCCAGACCGCGCCGAGCCTCCTGTCCGTCTCCACTCGCGCGCACCGCGCGCACTACGGAAGGCGGTCGACGTGACGGACACCATCCTCGAGATGCGTGACATCACCAAGACGTTCCCCGGCGTCAAGGCCCTGCAGGGGGTCTCGATCGAGGTCGAGCGCGGCCAGGTCCACGCGATCTGCGGCGAGAACGGCGCCGGCAAGTCCACGCTCATGAAGGTCCTGTCCGGGGTCTACCCCGCAGGCACGTTCGAGGGCGAGATCCTGCTCGACGGGTCCCCCGTGTCGTTCTCGAGCATCAACGACTCCGAGGCATCGGGCGTCGTGATCATCCACCAGGAACTCGCGCTCAGCCCGTTCCTGTCGATCGCGGAGAACATCTTCCTCGGCAACGAGCGGTCGTCAGGCGGTTTCATCGACTGGAACAAGACGAACCTCGAGGCCGCCGCGCTCCTGGAGCGCGTCGGGCTGAAGGACAACCCGGTCACGAAGATCGTCGACATCGGAGTCGGCAAGCAGCAGCTCGTCGAGATCGCGAAGGCGCTCTCGAAGCGCGTGAAGCTGCTCATCCTCGACGAGCCGACGGCGGCGCTCAACGACGACGACTCGGCGCACCTGCTCGACCTCATCCGGTCACTGCAGGCCGAGGGCATGACGGCGATCATCATCAGCCACAAGCTCAACGAGATCAAGGCGATCGCGGACAAGGTCACGATCATCCGTGACGGCCAGACGATCGAGACGCTCGACATGCACGGAGGCGAGGTCTCCGAGGACCGGATCATCCGCGGCATGGTCGGTCGCGACCTGTCGAACCGCTACCCGGAGCACGAGTCGCACGTCGGCGAGGAGCTCCTGCGGATCGAGGACTGGACCGTCCACCACCCGCTCGACGCGTCCCGCGAGATCATCCACCAGGCGAGCCTCAACGTCCGCGAGGGCGAGATCGTCGGCATCGCCGGACTCATGGGTGCCGGGCGGACCGAGCTCGCGATGAGCGTCTTCGGCCACTCGTACGGCACCGGGATCAGCGGCACCGTGTACAAGCGCGGCGAACCGATCAAGACCCACACGGTGTCGCAGGCGATCGACCACGGCATCGCCTACGCGACCGAGGACCGGAAGCGCTACGGCCTGAACCTGCTGGACGACATCAAGCGGAACATCTCCGGCTCCGCACTCGGCAAGCTCGCCGAGTGGGGCTTCGTGAACGGCTCGCAGGAGACCACGGTCGCCCGGCAGTTCCTGAAGAACCTGAACATCAAGGCGCCGAACGTCAACGTCGTCACGGGCAAGCTCTCCGGCGGGAACCAGCAGAAGGTCGTCCTGTCGAAGTGGATGTACGCCGACCCCGACGTGCTCATCCTCGACGAGCCGACCAGAGGCATCGACGTCGGCGCGAAGTACGAGATCTACACGATCATCAACGCGCTCGCGGACCAGGGCAAGGGGATCATCGTGATCTCCTCCGAGCTCCCGGAACTGCTCGGCATCTGCGACCGCATCTACACGCTCTCCGAGGGCACCATCACGGCCGACGTCCCCCGCGCGGAGGCGACGCCGGAGGTCCTCATGCAGTACATGACCCAGGAACGGGAGACCCCTGTCAATGAACGCGCTTAAGTCCGCCGCCGGCTACCTCACCGGGCAGCTCCGACAGATCGGCCTGTTCATCGCGCTGATCGTCATCGTCATCTTCTTCCAGGTGACGACGGGCGGGATCACCCTCGCCCCGATCAACGTCTCGAACCTGATCGTCCAGAACAGCTACATCCTGATCCTCGCGATCGGCATGGTGATGGTCATCATCGCCGGCCACATCGACCTGTCCGTCGGGTCCGTCGTCGCCTTCACCGGGGCGATGGCCGGCGTCATGATCACGCAGTGGCACGTGCCGTGGCCCGTCGCGGTCGTGCTCTGCCTGGTCATCGGCGCCCTCGTCGGCGCGTGGCAGGGATTCTGGATCGCGTACTTCGGGATCCCGGCGTTCATCGTCACGCTCGCCGGCATGCTCGCGTTCCGCGGTGCCGCGCAGATCGCCCTGCAGAACCAGCAGATCTCGCCGTTCCCCGAGGGCTTCCGCTCACTCGGCTCCGGCTTCCTGCCGGCGTTCGGCAGCTCCGGCTACGAACCGCTGACGATGATCCTCGGCATCGTCGCCGCCGCGGTCCTCGTCCTCACGGCGTTCCGCGGTCGGGCGACGCGTCGCAAGTACCAGCTCGAGGACGAGCCGTTCGCCTGGTTCCTGACGAAGCTCGTGTTCACGGTCGCGCTCGTCATGTACGTCGCGCTGCTCCTCGCGAGCTACAACGGCACCCCGATCGTGCTCGTCATCCTCGGTGTGCTCGTCGTCGTGTACTCGCTCGTGATGCGGAGCGCGGTGTTCGGCCGGCACATCTACGCGATCGGCGGCAACGCCCTCGCCGCGCAGCTGTCCGGTGTGAAGACGAAGCGCGTGACCTTCCTGCTGTTCGTCAACATGGGCGTGATCTCGGCGCTCGCGGGCGTGGTGTTCACGGGGCAGCTCAACCTGGCGTCGCCGAGCGCCGGCAACGGCTTCGAGCTCGACGCCATCGCCGCGGTGTTCATCGGTGGCGCGGCGGTCACGGGCGGTATCGGCACCGTGCCCGGCGCCATCGTCGGTGGTCTCATCATCGGGATCCTGAACAACGGCATGTCGATCCTCGGCGTCGGGACGGAGTTCCAGTCGCTCATCAAGGGCCTGGTGCTGCTCGCCGCCGTCGCGTTCGACGTGTTCAACAAGCGTCGAGCCGCGTCCGCGCGCAAGTAGCGGACCTCCCCCGCTTCCGCCTCCCGCGCTTCCGCCCCCCCGCTTCCGCGAAAGCGACAGATTCCCGCTGGACATCAGCGGGAATCTGTCGCTTTCGCGGTGTGGAGTGAGGGGCACGCGCGGGTCAGGCGCGGGTCAGGACGGCCCAGCCGGCGGACGGGAGGCGCACGGTCCCGTCCGCCACGGCACCACCGCCCGCCTCCACCTGCGTCGCGTCGGCCACGGGCAGCTCGACGGGGTCGTCCGACAGGTTCAGGGCGGTCACCACGACGGCGTCCGCCGTCGCCGTGCGGAGCACGAGAGCGGTGTTGGTCAGGTGCACGACGTCGGTGTGCGCCCGGTGCAGCCAGGGGTTCCGACGCCGGAGGGCGACGAGGGCCTCGTACGTGTGCGTCGTCGCGTCCGGTGCCGGCGGGGCGTCGGGGAACGCCGGGCGGACGGCATCGTCGCCGCCGACCCGTTCCTCCTTCACCCCGGTCCACCCGTACTCGTCGCCCGCCCAGACGATCGGCGTGCCCGCCACCGTGAACAGGACCGCAGCGGCGTGCCCGACGAACCGGTCCCCCACGGCGCTCGCGATGCGCGTGACGTCGTGGTTGCCGACGAAGGTGGTCGGGACGAAGGTCTCGAGGAGCGCGACGTGTCGTTCGAGTGCGTGCGCCAGCTCGTGGCAGTTCCGGTCGGCGATGCCGTGCCAGATGCCCTGCCAGAGCTCGTACTGCGTGGTTGAGTCCATCGTCGACGCGCGGACGATCGCCGCCGCGTCGCCGTGGATCACCTCACCGCTGAACCACGCCTCCGGGAAGCGCTCGCGCACGCGCGGCAGGACCCGCGCCCAGAACTCCGGCGGCACCGCGTACGCCGCGTCGAGCCGCCACCCGTCGACCCCGCGGCCGAGCCAGTGCGCCATCACCTCGACGACGAGGTCCTCGGTCTCGCGGCTGCCGTGGTCGAGTGCGACGAGGATGTCGTGCCCCTCGAAGAGCCCCACCGGCACCGGGTCGCCGGGGTTCCACCCGGTCCAGTCGATCCCGAACAGCGATGCCGACTCCGCGGCGGGACCGTCCGCCTCGATCGCCCGGAAGGCGGGGTGGTCCCGTCCCACGTGGTTGAACACCCCATCGAGCAGGACCCGGATCCCGCGCTCGTGCGCAGCGGACACCAGCCGGTCGAAGTCGTCGTCGTCGTCGTCGCCGAGTCTCGGGTCGATCCGGAAGTGGTCCACGGTGTCGTAGCCGTGCGTCGAGCTCTGGAACACCGGGCCGAGCAGCAGTCCGTTCAGCCCGAGACCGACCACGTGGTCGAGCCAGCCCGTGATCCGGTCGAGCCGGTGGTCCACGGGGCGGTCGGCCACGGGCGTCTCCGGGCGGACGTCCGCTCCCACGAAGCCGAGCGGGTAGACGTGCCACCACATGACGTGCGCGACCCAGTCCGGCTCGGGCGGGAGGGACGGGACGGTGTCGGTGCTCACCGCCACGATCGTGCCAGCCGGACCTGTGCTGTGTACGGAACCGGACACGGGGACGAGGATGGCTGGCATGGGACGAGCGATCAGGACCGCGGCGGACGCCGATCGGGTGGAGTCGGCACAGGCCGAGAAGACCTGCGCCGCATGCGGCCGCCGGATGCCCTCGTCAGCAGCACCCGAGGCGAAGTGGTGCTCGGCTGCCTGCCGGAAGCACGGCGTCGACGCCACCGACCGCGCACTCGAGCAACGCATCGACGAGCTGCTCGCCGCCCGGGCCCGGACGTCGAGCATCTGCCCGTCAGAAGTGGCCCGTTCCCTCGACCCGGACGACTGGCGCGACCTCATGGAGCCGGCACGTCGGGCGGCTCGTCGCATGGTGGCGAGGGGCGAGGTCGAGATCACCCAGGGCGGGAACGTCGTGGATCCGTCGACGGCGAAGGGGCCGATCCGGATCCGTCGTCCGCAGTGAGGGAACACCGGCAACCCGACAGCTGTTGACGACGACGATGACTTCCGTCGAGACCACACCGTCCGCCGACCACCGCCGCGCACTCGTCGTGGGGGCGAGCGGCATCACCGGCTCCGCCCTCGTCGCGCAGCTCACCCGCGAAGGGTGGGACGTCGCCGCGCTCTCGCGGCGTGCCGGCACGCGTGACGGGGTCCGCGGTGTCGCCGCCGACCTCCGTGACGCGGATGCCCTGCGCGCTGCGCTCGCCGACGAACGTCCGACGCACGTGTTCTTCACCGCGTGGCAACGGCAGGCGACCGAGGCGGAGAACATCGCGGTCAACGGTGGCATGGTCCGTGACCTGCTCGCCGCGCTCGACCACGCCCCGCTCGAACACGTCGCCCTGGTCACCGGGCTGAAGCACTACCTCGGCCCGTTCGAGGCCTACGCCGCTGGTGCGATGCCCGACACGCCCTTCCACGAGGAGGAGCCACGGCTCGACACCCCGAACTTCTACTACGCGCAAGAGGACGAACTCTTCGCAGCGGCCGAGCGGCAGGGCTTCACCTGGTCCGTGCACCGTTCGCACACCGTCATCGGCCACGCGGTCGGTAACGCCATGAACATGGGGCTCACGCTGGCGGTCCAGGCGACCATCGCGAAGGAGCTCGACCTCGACTTCGTGTTCCCCGGCAGCGAGGCGCAGTGGAACGGCCTCACCGACATGACCGACGCTGGTGTCCTCGCCGAGCAGATGGTCTGGGCGTCGACGGATCCCGCGGGCGCCGACGAGGCGTTCAACATCGTCAACGGCGACGTCTTCCGGTGGCGGTGGATGTGGCCGCGGCTCGCCGAACACCTCGGGGTGGACCCGGCGCGGGTCGTCGGCTACGAGGACGCGCCGCGACCGCTCGAACAGCAGATGGCGCCGTACGAGTCGTCGTGGGCGGGCATCGCCGAGCGGCACGGCCTCGTGGAACCAGACATCTCGCGACTCGCCTCGTGGTGGCACACCGACGCCGACCTCGGCCGCGCGATGGAGGTCGTCACCGACATGGGCAAGAGCCGCGAGGCCGGGTTCACCGCCTACCGCCGCACCGAGCGGGCGTTCGCGGACCTCTTCGCCCGCTACCGCGCCGAGCGACTGATCCCCTGACCAGCCCGCGGGACCCTGGCCCGCGTCAGAACGCGTACCGGATCCGGCACGACGGCAGGTGCTCGGCGACGAGTTCCCGGAAGCGCTCGACGAGCTGCGCCTTCGTGCCGGACCGGTAGCGGACGTTCACGGCACCGTTCTGCGACACCTTGGACTCCTGCAGGTCCGGGCGCCACAGGAGTTCCTCGCCCTTCGGGTGCCACCCGAGGTTGACCTCGTGGAGCTGCTCGTTGTGGGTCAGGAAGATCACCTCGGCCGCGAGCTGCGCCTTGGCCCGCGGGGACAGGACGTCGTCGACCTCGCGCAGGAGTGCCGCCCAGTCCTGCTCCCACGTCGGGGTGACGATGACCGGCGAGAAGTTGAGGTGGACCTCGTACCCGGCGTCGACGAAGTCGTCGACCGCGCGGATCCGTTCGGACACCGGCGACGTCCGGATGTCGACGAGCTTCGCGGTGTCGTGCGGCATGAGCGAGAACCGGATCCGGGTGCGCCCCATCGGGTCCCAGTCGAGCAGCTCGCGGTTCACGTACTTCGTCGCGAAGGACGCCTTCGCCGTCGGCGTCATCCGGAACAGGTCGCAGAGGTCCCGCACGTTGTCGCCGATCAGGGCGTCGACGGAACAGTCGCTGTTCTCACCGATGTCGTAGACCCACGCATCGGCGTCGCACTGGTTCGGCTCGGCCTTCGGCCCCTGCTTGTGGACGTGCCGGGCGACGTGCTTCGTGATCTGCTCGATGTTCGCGAAGACGGTGACCGGGTTGCTGTACCCCTTGCGCCGCGGTACGTAGCAGTACGAGCACGCCATCGCGCAGCCGTTCGCCGTGGACGGGGCGATGAAGTCCGCGGAGCGCCCGTTCGGACGGGTGACGAGCGACTTCTTCACGCCGAGCACGAGGGCCTCGGTCTTGATGCGCACCCAGCGCTGGACGTTGCGTTCGTCGCCGTGTACCTCGGGGATGTTCCAGTGCGAGGCCACCGGGACGATCTCGGCATCGGGCCAGCGGCCGACGACCTCGACGCCGCGGGGCAGTTCGAGGGCAGCGGGCTCGGCGTAGATCCGTCGGACGTCGAGCAGCGGGCGTGCACGGGGAGCGGTCATCGCACCCTGTCTACCGGAGACCCCCGACGGTGCAGACTCGGGGCATGAGCGAACCCGACGAGCACTTCTTCGTCGTCGACGGCCGACGCTGGCGCCGGACGGACCCGGCACTCCCGGAGGACGTCGCGGCGGCGCTCCGCTCGCACCTGGGTCGTGGGCGGAACGCCGTCAAGCAGGCGAAGCGGTCCGGAGACGACGACGCGCTCGCAGCCGCTCGGCACCGGAACGGCATCGCCAAGCACGGCCTCGGTGAACGCGGGCCGGAATGGTGGGAGCGCCAGGAGGCCGACCGGATCGCGGACGCCAAGCGGGCACTCGCCGAACTCGACGCCCTCGACCCCTGACGCGCGATCCGTCCCATCACACCCGCCCTGGAAAGCCGAAAGGCGCGTCGGGCGTCGGAAGAACCGACCTCCTACGCGCGATTCGACTCACCACGCGGGATTCGACTCAGGCCTCGGTGTGGCCGAGATCCGGCTCGACGCGCAGGCAGACCGAGCGCGACGCGGCCGCGTGCAACTCGAACACGACGACCTCGTTCCGCCCGGCACGCAGCACGGGTCCTGGTACGGCGAGCGTGTGCTGCGGGCCGCGGGACCAGTACCGGCCGAGGCAGAACCCGTTCACCCACGCCACGCCCTTCCGGAACCCGGGGAGCGACAGGTACCGGTCCCCCGCCTCGGCGAGGTCGAACGTCCCGAGCGCGAACACCGGCCCAGCGAGCAGGTCGCCGTCGGGCGCCCCCTCGTCCGTCGGCCGGATCGCGCGCAGCGCCTCGAGCGCGGCGTCCGGGAGCGGGTCGAGCGCGAGCGGTGACGCCGTCCAGCGTTCCAGGAGGGCACCGTCGATGCGCACACCCCCGATCAGGCCCTTCGGCTCACCGATGCGCGGCCCGTAGTCGACGCGGCCCTGGTCCTCGACGAGGAGCTCCAGCGTCCCGGAGCCCGGCGGGAGCGCGATGGCGCGGTCGTGGTGCTCGCGTTCCAGGACACCGACCGGACGACCGGCGATGCTGACGAGGACGCGGTCGCGCACCTCCTCCCCGACGGTGAGCACACCGCCGACTGGCAGGTCGACCTCGGTCCGGTACAGCACGAAGCCCGAGGCGGCACCGAGTGCGTCGAACGTGGGAGGGGTGTCGTGCGTGGTCCACGACGCGAGGTGCGGCAGCAGCGTCCCCATGGCGGTGGACCGATCGAGTCGGACGGCGACGTCCGTGGCGGGGGTGCGCCGAGCCTCCAGGCCGGACCCACCCGGCTGCATCCACTCCGGCAGCTCCGGGACGGGCGCGTAGCGCTCGATGACCGCGCGGAAGGCGTGGAACTTCGACGTCGGTCGCCCGGCCTCGTCGAGCGGCGCGTCGTAGTCGTAGGACGTCGCGATCGGCCGGTACACGCCCTTGTCGTTCGCGCCGTTCGTGAAGCCGAAGTTCGTGCCGCCGTGGAACATGTAGATGTTCACCGAGCCGCCGGCGGCGAGGAGCACGTCGAGGTCCTCGGCGCTCGCGGCGGCGGAGGTCGTGTGGTGGTGCTCACCCCAGCTGTCGAACCAGCCGTCCCAGAACTCGGAGCACATCAGCGGCCCGGTCGGCTGGGCCTGCCGGAGCCGTTCCAGGCGCGACGCCGAGCGGGATCCGAACGAGCCGGTCTTGTGCAGCGACGGCAGCGACCCGTCCTCGAGCATGGTGCCCATCGGCTGGTCGACGCTCGTGAACGGGACGGTGAGCCCGATGTCGCGGTGCATCTGCTCGAGCTTCGTCAGGTAGACGGGATCGGACCCGTAGGCGCCGTACTCGTTCTCGACCTGCACGAGCACGATCGGCCCGCCGTGGTCGATCTGGCGGGGCACGAGCACCGGAGCGAGGGCGTCGAGGTAGTCCTGCACCGCCGTGAGGAACTGCGGCTCGTCACGGCGGACGCCGACGGTGCCGTCGGTGAACAGCCAGTACGGCAGGCCGCCGTTGGTCCACTCGGCGCAGATGTACGGGCCCGGGCGGACGATGGCGTGCATGCCCTCGGCGGCGACGAGGTCGAGGAACCGGCCGAGGTCGAGGCCGCCGGTCAGGTCGAAGACGTCGGGTGACGGTGCGTGCGCGTTCCAGGCGACGTAGGTCTCGATGGTGTTGAGGCCCATCAGCCTGGCCTTGTGGATCCGGTCCGCCCACAGGTCGGGGTGCACGCGGAAGTAGTGGATCGCGCCGGAGAGGACCCGGTGCGGCTCGCCGTCGAGCAGGAAGTCGGTGTCGCCGATGGCGAAGCGCATGGTGTGACTCCTTCAGAGAGCGGGGCCGCGCGGACAGCCGTCCGCGCGGCCCCGGGTGGGGGTTGCTGGCGCTACTTGGTCGAGACCGTGAAGCCCTGCTGCTTGCCGTACTTCACGAGCGCATCCTGCCAGGCCTGCAGCCCGGACTCGAGGGACGTGCCCTTCTCGTACGACTGACCGACGGTGTCCGCGTAGACGCTGTTCGCGTACACCTGGTACGGCAGGTAGGTGAAGTCGTTGTCGGACGACTTCGACGCGTCGACGAGGACCTCGTTGATCTTCTGCCCGCCGAAGTAGGACGGCTCCTCGTTGAGGAACGACGACGACTCCAGGTCGGCGGTGGTCGACGGGAAGCCACCGGACTCCATGAAGACCTTCGTGGACTCCTTGGACGAGTTCAGCCACTTCAGGAACCCTGCTGCGAGGGCCGGGTTCTTCGACTGCTTCATGACGACCTCGGCGCTGCCACCGTTGTTCGCCGTGACGGCCTTCGAGCCGTCGTACGTCGGCATCGGAGCCACACGCCAGTCACCGGACGCGTCGGCGACGCTCGCCTCGAGGTTGCCCGGCATCCACGCGCCCGTGATGAGCGTGGCGATCTGCCCGTTGCCGAGCTGCTTGTACCAGTCGTCGGTCCAGCCGACCGTCTTCGACAGCAGGCCCTTCTCGACGAGCTCGTTCCAGGTGCTCGTCCACTTCTTCGTCCCGGCGTCGGCGAGGTCGATCGTGACCTTGTCGCCCTTCGTGGTGAACGGCGTGCCACCGGCCTGGGCGATCATGCTCGTGGTGAAGCCGGCGTCGCCGGAGTCCGCGGTGATGTAGGCGTTCGGGTCGGCGGCGTGCAGCTTCTCGGCCGCGGCGACGTACTCGTCCCAGGTCTTCGGCACGGCGATGCCGTGCTCGTCGAACACCTTCTTGTTGTAGAACAACGCCATGGGCCCGGAGTCCTGCGGGAGGCCGTAGACCTTGTCGCCGCTGGTGACCGAGCTCCACGTGCTGGCCGCGAACTTGCTCTTCAGGTCACCGAAGCCGTAGCCCGACAGGTCGAGGAGCGAGTCCGACAGCGAGAACTGCGGGATGGCGTAGTACTCGACCTGCGCGACGTCGGGGGCACCGGAGCCTGCCTTGATCGTGTTCTGCAGCTTCGTGTACTGGTCGGCACCGGTGCCGGCGTTCACGAGCTTGACCGTCACCTTGGGGTACTGCTTCTCGAAGGCGGCGACCTGGGCCTTCGCGGACGGGGTCCACGACCAGTAGGTCAGCGTCCCGCCCTTCGCGAGCGCCGAGTCGATGTCCGACGACGACCCGCCGGCGGAGGAACCGCCGGAGGCGCAGGCCGCCAGGGCGATGGCGGCGGTGACGCCGATGGCGAGGGCGCTCAGCCCGCGCCGGATGCGCTTGTGCATGCGGATGCCTTTCACTTCTTCGTGGTGGGGGTGGTGCTGCTGTGGTGGGTGCTGCTCAGGCCTTGACGGACCCGGCCGCCAGGCCGGACTGCCAGAAGCGCTGGAGGAAGAGGAACGCGACCACGATCGGGATGATCGTGAGGAGCGATCCGGTGACGACGAGGTTGTAGATCGGCTGCGCACCGGAGCCGGTGGCCTGCGCGTTCCACTGGTTCAGCCCGACGGTGAGCGGGTACCACTTCGGGTCGCTCAGCATGATGAGCGGCAGGAAGTAGTTGTTCCAGGTCGCCACGACCGCGAACAGCAGGACGGTGACGACACCTGGTGCGAGGAGTCGGAGCGCGATCGTGAAGAAGATCCGGAACTCCCCGGCGCCGTCCATGCGGGCGGCTTCGAGGAGCTCGGCCGGGATCGCGTCGACCGCGTAGGTCCAGATCAGGTACATGCCGAACGGGCTGATCAGCGACGGCAGGATGATCGCCCACGGGGTGTTCGTGAGCCCGACCTGCGAGAACAGCAGGAACGTCGGGACGGCCAGCGCGGTACCCGGCACTGCGATCGCGCCGAGGACGACGGCGAAGACCGCGCGACGGCCGGGGAACTGGAACTTCGCCATGCCGTAGCCCGCGACCGTCGCGAGGAGGGTCGCACCACCGGCCCCGACGACGACGTAGAGGAGCGTGTTGCCGAACCACTGCAGGAAGATGCCGTCGTTGTACGTCAGCGTGTCGACGATGTTCTGCCAGAGGTTGAAGTCGCCGCCGAACCAGAGTCCGAAGGTCGACAGCAGCGACGACTGCGTCTTCGTGCTGTTCACGAGCAGGTAGAACAGCGGCGCGAACGAGTAGACGACGAAGACGATCATGACCGCGGTCAGGAGCCCCGATCGCTTCGGCTTGCGTCCGTCGACGGGCTGCTTCGTCTTCCTGGAGGCTCGTCCAGCGCCGGCGCGTCCGTCGCGGAGCGTCGTGGTCGCCTCGGTCACCGTGGCCGGCTGGGTGGGACCGGCGGCGGGGTGCTGCAGGGTGCTCATCGGTTCTCCTGTCGGGTACCGCGGACCTGGACGACGTAGGCGATCACCGCGGTGATCACGCCCATCACGATCGCGACGGTGGCGGAGTAGTTGAACTGCTGGCCACTGAAGGACAGCGAGTAGGCGTACATGTTCGGCGTGAAGGACGAGCCGATGACGTTCGGGGCGAGGGTCTTCAGCAGGTTCGGCTCGTTGAAGAGCTGGAAGCTGCCGATGATCGAGAAGATCGTGGCGATGACCATCGGGCCGCGGAGCGCGGGCAGCTTGATCGAGAACACGGTTCGCAAGGGCCCGGCACCGTCGAGCTCGGCTGCCTCGTAGAGCTCGCCGGGGACGGTGCGGAGGGCCGCGTAGAAGATCAGCATGTTGTAGCCGAGGAACTCCCACGTGACGACGTTCCCGATCGACGTGAGGACCCAGGTCGGGCTGAACGGCTGCAGCAGGTCGATGCCGAGTGCGTGGTTCGCCGCTCCGGTCAGGCCGAACTGGTTGCCGTAGATGAAGCCCCAGATGAGTGCTGCGACGACCCCGGGCACCGCGTACGGCAGGAACACCGCGATGCGGAAGAAGGACCTGCCCCAGAGCCGGGCGCTGTCGAGGGCGAGCGCCGCGACGAGGGCGAGTCCGAGCATGATCGGCACCTGGATCACGAGGAAGATCCCGACGCGTCCGAAGCCGGTCCAGAACTGCGAGTCCTGGAAGAGCTGGACGTAGTTGGCGAACCAGACGAACTGGTTGCCGCCGACGAGCTGGTCGCGGAACAGGCTGAGCCAGAGCGCGTACCCGATCGGGACGATGAGCATGAGGACCAGGACGGCGACGAACGGGCCGACGAACAGCCAGCCCGTGTAGCGGCCGCGGGCCTTCGGTCGACGTCGCGGTGGCGATGCCGGCGCGGTCGCCGCTGCCGGGCGCGCTGCGAGCGTGCTCATGTGACTCCTTCGTCTGCTGCGTTCGGGTGCGTGATGTTGACGTCAACATCGACCGACGCGACGATAGCATGGCAACGTCAACATGCGCTAGCGTTCGGGTCTGACGGTCGCGATCCGCGTCGTCTGGACGAGGGGAACGGCGTGACCACGGACATCGACCCGAGCGTGCGTCGGGCGCCCTCGATGGCCGCGGTCGCCGATGCGGCCGGCGTCTCGATGCAGACCGTCTCCCGCGTCGCCCGCGGCTTCGACAACGTCAGCCCCGAGACCCGCGACCGGGTCCAGCGTGCGATGACCGATCTCGGCTACCGGCCGAACCGAGCCGCTCGGGCCCTGCGCTCCGGGCGCTTCCGGACGATCGGCGTGATCATGTTCACGCTCGCGTCCTTCGGCAACATGCGCACCCTCGAAGCGATCGCCGACGCCGCCGGTGCCGCCGACTTCACGATCACGCTGCTGCCGATGGCGTCGCGCACGGAAGAAGGCGTGCGCTCGGCGTTCTCCCGACTCCACGAGCAGGCGGTCGACGGGGTCGTGATCATCATCGAGTCGCACGTCATCGACACCGCGGAGGTCGCGCTGCCCGACGGTGTACCCGTCGTGGTCGTCGACTCCACCGGCACCACGAACCACCCCGCGATCGACACCGACCAGGCCGATGGTGCCCGCCTGGCGACGCAGCACCTCCTCGACCTCGGGCACGACACGGTCTGGCACGTCGCCGGCCCGGCCTCGTCGTACTCCGCCGCACGACGCCTCGCCGCGTGGCGGGGCACCCTCGAAGCAGCGGGGCGCACGGTCCCCCCGGTGTTCGAGGGCGACTGGGGCACGGCGTCCGGCTACCGCGCCGGGCTCGAGATCGCCCGTCGCCCGGAGATCACCGCCGTGTTCGCGGCGAACGACCAGACCGCGCTCGGCATCCTGCGCGCGTGCCACGAACAGGGTCGCGCGGTCCCGGAGTCGCTCAGCGTGGTCGGCTTCGACGACTCGCCGGAATCCGACTCGTTCTGGCCGCCACTCACCACGGTGCACCAGTCCTTCGACGAGGTCGGCCGGCTCGCGGTGAGCACCCTGCTCGCCCAGATCTCGGGCGACACCGCGGACGCGGGCACCGATCTCGTCCCCGTACGCCTGGTCGAGCGCGCGAGCACGGCGGCCCCGCCGAGCTGATCGACGGACGGCCGGTCACTCGAGCGTCGCGACGCCCCGCCGGAGCACGTCCCGCGCGGCACGCGCCCGCGGGATCACCCACACCGCGCTCCACGTCGCGAGCCCCGCCCACAGCGCGAGCAGGATCGCCGTCAGCACCGGCGGCTGCTGGTCACGCATCGACCACGTCATCGCTCCCCAGCACACCGCGAGCACGATCTTCCCCCAGCCCGCGACCTGCTTGTCGGCCTCGGCCTGGACGAGCGGGATCCACACCGCGGCGGGGACACCGGCGGGCACCTCGCCCTCTGCCACCCACCGCTGCACCGCGACGACGCGCTCGTACCCGCCTCCGAGCCGCCACGAGCGCACGGTCAGGAACGCCCCGATCGCTGCACCGGCGGCACCGACGGGGATCGCGACGGCGACGAGCACCCCCGTCGTCGCACCGGCCCACGGCGACACCAGGAGCATCACGAGCACGACGGCGAACGCCGCTCCGGCCACGCCGGAGCCGACCAGCCGCATCCGGCCGGCTTCATCGATCAGTCCGACGCCGCGCATGCAATGGACGGTACCCGCTCCGGACGGGAGGCTCGTGGCAGTCCGGCACCGAGCCTCCCGTCCGGCGGCGCGCGCGTTCCTGCCCATCACGCGCGACCTGGCCCATCACGCGCGACCGGGAAAGCGGAAACGCGCGTAGGGGGCCGGAAGAACCGACCTCCTACGCGCGTTTCGACTTCCTCCGCGCGGAAGCGCACGCCAGCGCGCGCTACCCGATCGAGAGCGCCGTCCAGCTCACCGGGGGGAGCTCGATCGTGACGGTGTCACCCTCGCGGCGAGCCGTCTCGTTCGTCCGGAGTCCGACCCGCGACGTGTTCGCCAGGTCGTTGACCGCGTGCAGGTCGTCGTCCCAGACGCCCTCAGCGTGGACGTCACCCGTGACGTCGAGCCCGGACAGGTCGATCGTGACCGTCGTGCTCTCCGAGGGGTGACGGTTGACGAGGAACACGGCGGCCTTGCCGTCCTCGATCGTGGCGGCGGAGTCCACGACCGGGACCTCGCCGTACGTGCCACCGTCGACCGTGTCACCGGACGCGATGACCTGCAGCGAGGTGCCGTGGGCGAGCCTCGACGTGAGCGAGAACGGGAAGAAGGTGGTCTGTCGCCATGCCTCGCCACCGGGCTCGGTCATGATCGGGCCGATCACGTTGACGAGCTGGGCGATCGACGCCGATGCGACACGGTCCGCGTGGCGCAGCAGCGAGATGAGCAGGCCACCGACCACGACGGCGTCGGCCACCGTGTAGACGTCCTCGAGCAGGCGCGGTGCGACCGGCCACTCGTCGAGGGTGAACTCCTTCTGCATCTCGTTCCACTTCGAGATGGACCAGACGTTCCACTCGTCGAACGAGATGTCGATGCGCTTGTCGGACTTCTTGTGCGCCTGCACGTGGTCGGCTGCGGTCGTGACCGTGTCGATGAAGCGGTCCATGTTCACGCCGGACGCCAGGAAGGTGGCGAGGTCGTCGCCCTCTTCGTAGTACGCGTGCGCGGAGATGTAGTCGACGTCGTCGTAGGCGTGCTCGAGGACGGTGCGCTCCCACTCCCCGAAAGTCGGCATCGACGCACCGGACGACCCGCAGATGACGAGCTCGAGGTCCGGCTGGATCTGGCGCATGCCCTTCGCCGTCATCGCTGCGAGCTTGCCGTAGTCGTCGGCGTTCTTGTGGCCGAGCTGCCATGGCCCGTCCATCTCGTTGCCGAGGCACCACATCGTCACGCCGAACGGTTCCTCGCGGCCGTTGCGCTTGCGCTCCTCGGAACGGGCGGTCCCGCCGGGGATGTTCGCGTACTCGAGCAGCTCGATGGCCGCCTCGGTGCCGCGGGTGCCGAGGTTGACGGCGAGCATCATCTCCGACCCGACGGAGTCGAGCCACTGCTGGAACTCGTGGAGACCGACCTCGTTCGTCTCGGTGGAGTGCCAGGCGAGGTCGAGACGACGGGGGCGCTCGTCGACCGGGCCGACACCGTCCTCCCACTTGTAGCCGGAGACGAAGTTGCCGCCGGGGTAGCGGATCGTGGTGACGCCGAGCTCCTTGACGAGCTCGATGACGTCCTTGCGGAAGCCGTGCTCGTCGGCGCTCTCGTGCGCGGGTTCGTGGATGCCGTCGTAGACGTGGCGTCCGAGGTGCTCGACGAAGCCACCGAAGAGCCGGCGGCGCACGGGCCCCACCGTGAACGCGGAGTCGAGGACGAGGTGTGTGCGGGGCATGGATCTCCTTCGATCTGCTGGGCATCAGGCGTGCAGTGGCGGCCCGACTCGAAAGTGAGCGCTCACCCATCCGTAACGCTACCGGTATCCACGGCAGTGCGAAAGGGCTGGCGCATCATCGAGTCGCGGGCTAATGTGAGCGCTCACGGAGCACCTGCCCTGGTGTTCTCAGCCCGGCCCATCCCGATGGAGTGATGCCATGCCGAACCGACCCGTCCCACCCGTCCCACAGTTGCGAGGCGGCGCCTTCACCCGGCGGAGCCTCCTCGCAGCCGGTGCCGCGGCGGCCACCGTGCTCCCCCTCGCCGCGTGCTCCAGCCCGATCGCCGCAGGCCTCGCCGGCAGCGCGCTCAACCCCGAGACCCTCGTGTTCTGGAACCTCTTCGGTGGCGGTGACGGCGCCCGCATGCAGGAGATGGAACGCGGGTACGCCAAGCAGCACGGCGGATCCAGCTCGCTCCAGGCGACGACGTTCGCGTGGGGCAACCCGTACTACTCGAAGGTCACGCTCGCCACCGTCGGGAACAAGCCGCCGGACGTCGCGATCTCCCACCTGACGCGTGCGAAGCCGCTCTGGGACGGCGACCTGCTCGACCCGATCACGTCCGACGACCTCGCCGGTGTCGGACTCGCTGCGAGCGACTTCAACCAGAAGGCATGGACGGCGCAGAAGACGGACGGCAAGAACATCTGCGTGCCGCTCGACACCCACCCCTTCGTGCTCTTCTACAACGTTGACGTCTGCCAGAAGGCCGGGCTGATCGACGATGACGGCAAGCTCAAGGACCTCACCGGGCTGGAGGCGTTCGAGAGCGCCCTCGCCGCGGTCGCGAAGGTGACGGGCGGCACCGCGCTCAACGTCGCGAACGTCAGCGAGATCGCGACCCCGTGGCGCTTCTTCTGGACGATGTACAACCAGATCGAGGGCGCGACGCCGTTCATCAGCGACGGCGGCGCGAAGCTGACCGTCAACGAGGACGCGTACACGAAGGTCACCGAGATGACCCAGAAGTGGGTGAAGAACGGCTGGCTGAACAAGGGCCTCGACTACGCCACCGCCCAGACCCTGATGTTCACCGGCAAGGCCGGCTTCTTCATGCAGGGCGAGTGGGAGATCAGCACGGCGCAGTCGATCAAGGGCCTGAAGTTCGGCATGGCGCCGATCCCGCAGCTCTTCGACAAGCCGGCCACCCAGGCCGACTCGCACACCTTCATCCTGCCGCGGAAGGACCGCACGCCGGAGCAGAAGAAGGCGGCGATGCTGTTCATCAAGCAGATGCTCGAGCAGAGCATGACGTGGGCGCAGGGCGGCCACGTCCCCGCGTACCTGCCGACCTACGACAGCTCCGCGTACAAGGAGCTCACGCCGCAGTCGAACTACGCATCCGCTGCCGAGACCGCCGTGTTCGACGACGCCGCCTGGTACGGCGGATCCGGTTCCACGTTCGAGAACACCGTCGGCGCACAGCTCGCACTCGTCCAGCAGGGCTCGAGCTCCCCCGCCGCCGCCATGAGCGCGATCAAGTCGCAACTGTCGACCTACCTCAACACCCCGAGCCCGCTGTGAGCGGCGACGTGAACACCCCGCGAAAGGCACGATGACGTGACTGCAGCACCAGTCCTCACCCGTCCCACGGGAGCGGCCACCGCTCCCCGTCGAGTCCGCACCTACCGCACCAGCCTCACCCGCGGCCAGGGCCGCAGCGGCTGGCTCTTCCTCGCCCCGTTCGGCCTGTTCTACCTGGCCTTCCTGCTCGGTCCGACGATCTGGATGATCGTCACGAGCTTCTTCAACACCTCGACCGTCCGCACGGGCCTCGGCAGCTTCGCCGGGTTCGCGAACTACGCGGAGATGCTCGGGCGCGCCGACTTCTGGTCCTCGCTCTGGCACACCCTGCAGTTCACGCTCTACACGACGCCGCCGCTCGTCATCCTGGCGTTCGTCTTCGCCGTGCTGACCAACCGGATGAACCGCGGCCAGTGGTTCTTCCGACTGGCGTTCTTCCTGCCCTTCATCCTGCCGTCGGCGACCATCTCGCTCATCTGGGTGTTCATCTTCACGCCGAGCACCGGCCTGTGGGCGAGCGTCCAGTCCCTGCTCGGGATGACCCCTGGTGCCGGTGTGCTGGCGAGCCCGAACACCGCCATGATCGGCGTCGCGATCGCCACGGTCTGGTGGACGCTCGGGTTCAACTTCGTGCTGTACCTGGCGGGGCTGCAGGAGATCCCCCGCGAGCTGTACGAGGCCGCCGCCGTCGACGGTGCGTCCAGCTGGCAGCAGATCAAGTCGATCACGCTGCCGCTCCTCGGCCGGACGACGACGCTCGTCATCCTGCTGCAGATCATCGCGAGCCTGAAGATCTTCGACCAGGTGTACCTGATGACGAACGGCGGGCCCGGCATCTCGACCCAGGTCTCGCTGCAGCTCATCACCGGCGTCGGCTTCACCGACAACCGGCTCGGCGCGGCATCGGCCGCGTCGGTGCTCCTGTTCATCGTGATCGTCGCGATCGCGGTCATCCGGCAGATCGTCGAACGCGCTGCCGCCAAGCGAGAGATCGGGGCCTGACATGACCGCCACCGAGAGCATCACCACCAGCCGGCCGAAGCTCCGTTCCGGCGTCTCGGCCGCCGCACCCGCGAACGCCGCGAAGATCGGTGTCAGCGGCAAGGGGTTCAACATCACGGCCGCGATCATCCTGACGGTGTTCGCGATCATCTGGCTGATCCCGAGCCTGTTCGCGCTGAAGACCTCGTTGTCGGACAACGGCGTCGCGGCACTCGGCGCGAACTCGATCCTGTCGAACTGGAACCCGACGCTGCACTCCTACGCGGCGCTCTTCCAAGCCGGCGACATCTGGAACTGGTACCTCGCGAGCGGCATCACGAGCGTCGTCACGGCGCTCCTCACGGTGCTGTTCGCGTCGATGGCTGCGTTCGCCCTGTCCCGGCTGGTGTTCCGCGGCCGGAACCTCGCGTTCCTGCTCATCATCCTCGGGATCATGATCCCCACCCAGGTGCTGATCATCCCGATCTTCCAGGAGCTCAACGCCGTCAACCTGCTGAACACCTACTGGTCGGTGATCTTCCCGCAGGTGCCTGCCGTGATCGCGGTGTTCATCTTCAAGCAGTTCTTCGACGGCATCCCGCGTGAACTCGAAGAGGCCGCCCGCATCGACGGCGCGAACATCTGGAAGGTCTACTGGTCGGTCATCCTGCCGCTGTCGCGACCGGTGATCGCGGCGGTGACGATCCTGACGTTCGTCGGGGTCTGGAACAACCTGCTCCTGCCGCTGTTCGTCCTGTCCAACCCGGACCTCATGACCGTCCCGGTCGGTCTGGCGACGGTCCAGGGCAGCTTCGGCCAGCGCTACGCCGACATCCAGGCCGGCGCCATCCTGGCGGCGTTGCCGCTGATCATCCTCTACCTGATCTTCCAGCGGCAGATCGTGGAGGGCGTGACGGGTTCCGGCCTCAAGGGCTGACGCGACCCAGGGCGGGCGGGAGGCTCGGTGCCAGCTGGCACCGGGCCTCCAGTCCGTCACCGGGCCTCCCGTCCGTCAGCCCCGCCAAAGCGACAGTTCTCCGCCGACGTTCGGCGGAGAACTGTCGCTTTGGCGAGAGGGAGCGGCGAGCGGCGTCGGGCGGCACCGGGCGGCGGCCGGCAGACCCTCAGGGGGTGGGGGTGACCGTCCAGGTCCCGTTGGTCTGGATGGCCATCACGCCGGGCAGGTCGACGTCGAAGGACTCGGTGAACGCCCCGGTGTTCCCGAACAGCTGCGGGTCGGCGGACGTCGTGAACACCCGGCCGGAGAACGAGTCGTCCGGTCCGCTCGGCCGGTAGTCCACCGTCACGTGCGAGACGTCGTCGGAGAAGAAGAGCACCGCGGGCCCGGTCCCCGACTGCGACCCGGACACGTACGGCAGGTCGTTCCAGCTGCGCAGGGTCACCGTCCACGGGCCGTCGGCCTCGACGATGATCGTCTGGTCCGGGGAGTCGCTCTGCAGGACGCCGGTCAGGAACGAGCCCCGCAGCGGCGCGGTCGCGCGTCCGAACGGCGACATCCGACCAGGGGCGGTGACGGTCGCGGTGCCCGTGCAGGACGAGCAGTCGAGCTCGACCACCACGGCGAAGTCACCGTCGGCGTGGAAGGCCACGTTCGACGACCCGGTCCCCGATGCGGTCGCGGACACGCCGCCGGAGACCGTCCCGGCGTCGACGGTGTCCGGGAGGGCCTGCGCGATCGCCGGCGTCGTCGCCGTCGGGGTGGAGGTCGGAGTGGGCGTCAGGGTCTTGGCCGGCGACGGCGTCCGCGTCGCCGGGGCCACGTCGGGCTGGCCTGATGCCTGCGCGCACCCGCTCACGAGCAGGACCGCTGCCACGAACACGCCGACCGCCGCTGTTCCCCGCACCGTCCCCATGCGCACAGCCTGGCACGATCCGGCCGGGTCAGGCCGGGACCGGCTCCTTCGCCTCGCGCTTCCAGAACCCGGAGAACGTGATGCGGGACTTCGGCAGCCCCGAGCGGTGCAGGTGGCGACGACCCTCGGTCGCGAGGGTGGACTCCCCCACGACGAACGCGTAGGCGTGCTCGTCGGTGGGCGTGTGACGCCGGAGTTCCTCGAGCGCCGCGGCTCCGGGGACCGCGTGGACGTCGTCGCGGACGAGCCACGTGACGGTGACCCCCGCCGGCGCGTCGAGCGGGCGGACGTCCGCCGCGACCGGGACCTCTTGGATGATCCGACCGACCGCGTCCCGCGGCAGCGACGCCGCGATGCCGACCACGCCGGGCAAGCCCGTCTCCTCGGCGACGACGAGGACCTCGCTCGCGTCGTCCGGGCAGTCGAAGATGCAGCCCTGGTCGAGCATCGCCAGTTCCTGACCGGGACGGGCAGAACACGCCCAGATCGCCGCACGGCCCTCGAGCGACCCGTCCCCGCTCGTGTGCACGACGAAGTCGATGTCCAGCTCGGCCTGGGTGACCGCGGTCGCCGGGCGGAAGGCGGCGACGGTGTAGTTCGCGCAGTGCGGGCGGGTCTCCTCGGGGATGGCGAGGAAGGTCGGCCACCACTTCGTGCCGTCGAGCTCCGGCAGGCGGAACGCGTCCTGGTGGGGGTGCTGCATGAACAGGCGGAACCAGTGGTCGAACCCGAGGTACCCGAACTCGTGCAGGTCGTCACCGGTGACCGTGACGCGGTGCATCGACGGCGTCACGCGCTCGGTCCGGACGACCCGGGCACGGAAGAGCCGGGGGTTCACGGGCAGGAGCCGCGGGTTCTTCGCCATGAGGCAAGGCTAACCTAAGATGGTCCGCGTGCCAGCCCCCACCCCCGCTCTCGCCGCCCCGGTCCGCGGCCCGCGCGACCCCGGCGTCGGTGCCGCCGGCGTCCACCGGACGACGACCAGGCGGCGGACCGCGATCGTCCTCGGCATGGTCGTCGCGCTCGCGCTCGTCGTCGTCGCCAGCATGCTGCTCGGCAGCAACCGGATCGGTGTCGACCGTGTCCTCGCCGGGCTGCTGCACACGGGGTCGAGCACCGACGACGCCATCGTCTGGGGGTCGAGGATCCCGCGCACCGCGATCGGCGCCGCGGTCGGTGCGGCGCTCGGGATCGCCGGACTGCTGATGCAGGGGCACACCAGGAACCCGCTCGCCGACCCCGGCCTGTTCGGAGTCTCCGCCGGCGCCGGTCTCGCCGTCGTGATCGGTGTCTACGTCTTCGGGATCACGAACACCGGCGTCACCGTGTGGTTCGCGCTCGCAGGCGCCGTCGTGGCGAGCGTCGTCGTGTTCTCGGTGACGATCGCGGGTAGCGGGACCGCCAGTCCCGTGCCGCTCGCCCTGGCCGGCGCCGCGGTCTCGGCGCTGCTCGGCGCACTGACCTCGTTCCTGGTCCTCACCGACCGCGACTCCCTCGACGCCTACCGACTGTGGGTCGTCGGCTCGCTCTCCGGCCGCCAGATCGACGTGCTCCAGGCCGTGTGGCCGTTCCTCGTCGCCGGGCTGGTGCTCGCCGTCCTGAACGTCCGGTCGCTCGACGCGCTCGGGCTCGGAGCGGACCTCGCGAAGGGGCTCGGCGAGAACGTGCTCGTCGCCCGGCTCGTCGGACTCGGCGGGATCACGCTGCTCGCCGCAGGGGCCACCGCCGCCGCCGGGCCGATCGGGTTCGTCGGCCTCACGGTGCCGCACGTCGCCCGGGCGCTCGTCGGCACCGGGCACCGCTGGGCGCTCCCCGCATCCGCCCTGCTCGGGGCGGCGCTCGTGCTGCTCGCCGACGTCATCGGCCGGCTCGTCGGGGGCTTCGCCGAGGTCGAGGTGGGGATCGTCCTCGCCGTCATCGGCGGTCCGGTCTTCGTCGCGGTCGCCCGCCGCCGATCGCTGGTGTCGCTGTGAGCGCCGTCAACACCTCGCGCGCCGTCGACACCACTCGAGCGGCCGACACCGCCGACACGGTGCGCGCCACGCGCCAGGGCATCAGCATCGGGCCCGTCGGGCTCGCCTGGCGCCCCCGGGTGTTCTGGCTGACGATCGCCGCCGTCGCCGCCGCGCTGCTGCTCGTGATCCTCGGCGTCGCGATCGGCTCGACGTGGATCGCACCGGGCACGGTCGTCCGGTCGCTGCTCGGCCTGGGCACCGGTCCTGATGCCTTCATCGTCCAGACGCTCCGGCTTCCCCGGGTCCTCACCGGCGCGCTCGTCGGGCTGACCCTCGCGGTCGCCGGTGCGCTGACCCAGACGTTCACGCGCAACCCGCTCGGCACGCCGGACATCATCGGCGTGACCTCCGGGGCGAGCGTCGGCGCCGTGGCCGCGGTCGTCATCGGCGGTGGCACCTACGCCGTCGGTGCCGTGGTCCTCGGCAGCGGCATCCCCGTCGCCGCCACGATCGGCGCGCTCATCGCAGCGGCCGTCGTGTACGGGCTCGGGTGGCGCGGCGGCGTGCAGAGCTACCGGCTCGTCCTGGTCGGCATCGGGGTGAGCGCCACACTCGACGCGGTCATGAGCTACCTGCTCGTCCGAGCGCAGATCACCCAGGCGGCCGCGGCGTCGCAGTGGCTCGTGGGGAGCCTGTCGAGCACCTCGTGGGCGAGCGTCTGGCCGCTGCTGATCGTCGCCGCGGTGGCGGTCCCGATCGCGCTGGCCACGAGCGCCTCCCTCGGCATCGGGCAGCTCGGGGACGAGGTCGCCGTCGGCGTCGGACTCGCGATCCAGCGACACCGCCTGCTCGTGATCGCGCTCGCGGTCGTCCTCACCGCCGCCGCCGTTGCCGCCGCGGGGCCGGTCGGCTTCGTCGCGTTCGTCGTGCCGCAGATCGCCCTGCGCCTCGCCGGCACGAACCGTCCGCCGCTGCTGCTCTCCGCGGCGCTCGGCGCGGTGCTCGTCCTCGCCGCCGACCTGCTCGCCCGCTCGGCGTTCCCCTGGCAGGTGCCGGTCGGCATCGTCACGACCGTGATCGGCGCTCCGTACCTGATCTGGCTCCTCATCCGTCACCGCAAGGAGATGTCCCGATGACGACACTGCACGACACCACGACGACTGCACCGCACGACAGCGCCGTCGCGACACCGCCCGTCCTGGAGGCGCGCGGCCTGTCCGTCGGCTACGACCGCCGCGCCGTCCTCAGCGACCTCGACCTGCGCATCGAGCGCGGCACCGTGACGACGTTCCTCGGCGCGAACGGCTGCGGCAAGTCGACGCTCCTGAAGGCGTTCGGGCGGGTCCTCAAGCCGATCGCGGGCGAGGTCCACCTCGACGGCGTCCCGATCCGCAAGGAGCCGAACCGCGCCGTCGCCCGGAAGCTCGCGATCCTGCCGCAGTCCCCCGCCGCCCCGGCCGGCACGAGCGTGCTCGACCTCGTGATGCGCGGCCGGAACCCGCACCAGTCCTGGGCACGCCCGTGGACCGCAGAGGACGCCGGTGTCGCCGAGGAGGCGATCGCCGCGACCGGCCTGACCGAGGTGGCGCACCGCGACGTCGCGAGCCTGTCCGGCGGGCAGCGGCAGCGGGCCTGGATCGCGCTCGTGCTCGCCCAGCGCGCCGACACCCTGCTGCTCGACGAACCGACGACGTACCTCGACCTCGCGCACCAGCTCGACGTCCTGCGCCTGGTCCGGCGGATCAACCGCGACCAGGGATCGACGGTCGTGATGGTCCTGCACGACCTGTCGCTCGCAGCCAGGTACTCGGACCGGCTGGTCGTCCTGCACGACGGCGGCGTGGTCGCGGACGGCTCCCCGGTCGACGTGCTCACCCCCGAGGTCCTGCAGTCGGCGTTCGGGCTGCACGCGCGGGTCGTCCCCGATCCGGTGACCGGCGCGCCCATGGTCGTGCCCGAGGCGGACGAGCACGACGTCACGGGACTCGCGGCCAACGCGAACTTAGGTTAGCCTCTCCTAACGTGAAGCTCCGTACCGTTCTCCTCACCGCAGTGGCCGCGTCGGCCCTGCTCCTCGCCGGCTGCTCGTCCACGGGCGCCTCCGACTCCGCGGGCTCCGGCTCCAGCTCCGCGGCCGACGGGGGTGCGTGGTCGTACAAGGACGCCACCGGCACCACCGTGAAGGTCGACCACACGCCGAAGCGCGTCGTCGTGCTGAACGACATCGCGATCTCGTTCGTCGAGTACGGCCTGCACCCGGTCGGCACCTTCGGCCAGATCCCGATGACGCAGGACAAGCGGTTCGACGGGCTCGACACCGACGGCATCACGCAGCTCGGCACGGCGTACGGCGACATCGACCTCGAGAAGCTCGCCGCGCTCAAGCCCGACCTCGTCGTCACGTCGGTCTACCCGAAGGACGAGCAGGGCACGCTCGACTCCTCGGAGCCCGGCTACGGCTTCAAGGACACGGCACAGCAGAAGCAGATCCAGGCCATCGCGCCGGTCGCGCAGGTGAAGTGGGGCGGCAAGGGCCTCGACGTCATCAAGGACATCACGGGCCTCGCCGAGTCCCTCGGGGCCGAGCAGTCGAAGGTCGACGCCGCCGAGAAGCGGTTCGACACCGCGAAGACGAAGCTCGAGACCGCGGCGAAGGAGAGCGACCTCACGGTCGTGTCGATGTACGCCGACGGCGACGGCGCGTACGTCACCCGCCCGGCCGACGAGCCGACGCTGCAGATGTACACGGACTTCGGCGTCGACCTGGTGAACCCGAAGCCGAAGGGCTTCTACTGGGGGATCTACAGCTGGGAGAACGCGGGCCAGATCACCGGCGACGTGATCCTGCTCTCGCAGCAGGGCTACCAGGTCGCGGACCTCGAGAAGCAGCCGACGTTCGCGGACAACAAGGCGCTCGTGGCCGGTCAGGTGCACAGCTGGACCTTCCCGGCGCTCGACTACGCCTCGCAGGCCGACTACATGACGGACCTGGCCGGGTGGCTGTCGGACAGCAAGAAGCTGTCCTAGAACGCGAGCGCGCGCGGACGGGAGGCACGGTGCCAGCTGGCACCGTGCCTCCCGTCCGTCTCGGCGCGATCGCGAGCCGTCAGTCCAGCGGGAGCAGCGGGGCCCAGAACGCATCGGGGCCGTCGGCGACGACGGCGTCCGCCTCGAAGCGGAACCCGTAGTCGCGGACGAACTCGGCCGCACCGGCGATCTCGTCCTGGGCGTCATCGCGGTCCGGCTCGAACAGGTACACGCCGTGCCCCATCGTCACCCCGCTGTCGCTGATGACGGAGAGGTCCCAGCGACCCGGCTCTGCTCGTTCGATGCGGACGACGGCGGCCTGCGCCTCGGTGAAGTCAGCCATGCCCGTGAGCGTACGTGGTGCGGCTGCGCTGTGCCCCGATCGCTGTGTCCCGCTGCGGAAGGCGGCCGCACCGACCTCGTCGGTGCGGCCGCCTTCGACCGTCGACGGCGTCGGGGGTCCCGGGTAGCGTGCTGCCATGCCCGAGGGTGACTCCGTGTTCCGCCTCGCGGTCCGGTTGCGGCAGGTCGACGGGGCCGTCGTCCACCAGGGCGAGATCCGCGGCGGCCGCGCGGCCGGGCTGCGCCTCGACGGGCGACGGGTCGTGGGGCACGCCACGCACGGCAAGCACCTCCTGACGCGGTTCGACGACGGCTCGACCCTGCACACGCACATGCGCATGCAGGGTTCGTGGACGATCACCGGCGCCGGTCGACGACTCCCGGCCAGCGCCGCACGGGGTGCCCGGGTCCGGATGGGCCTCGACGACGGGCGCACGGTCTGGGGGCTCGACCTGCCGGTGGTCGAGCACCTCCGCACCGCGGACGAACCCCTCGTCCTCGGGCACCTCGGCCCCGACCTCCTGCACGACGGGTTCGACGTGCACGCGGCCGCAGACCGGTTGCGCGCCTCGACGGCGCCGACGATCCGGGAAGCACTCCTCGACCAGCGGGTCGTCGCGGGGCTCGGCAACCTCTGGGTGAACGAGCTGTGCTTCCTCCGCGGGCTGCATCCAGCCACCCCCGTCTCCGCGGCCGACGGCGAGCCGCTCCTCGCCCTCGCGCGGCGGATGCTGTGGCACTCCGCGACCACGCCCGACGCCTACCAGACGACGACGGGCCGCCGCGGGAAGGGGCAACGGCACTGGGTCGTCGGTCGTGCCGGGCGGCCGTGTCTCCGGTGCGGGACCGCCGTGCAGGCCGCTGACCACGTCGACGTCGCCGGTTCTCCACCGCGGCGGGCCTGGTGGTGTCCGCGCTGCCAGCCGCTTCCCGCCCGCTGACCCGCCCGTCGACCGACCGACACCGTGCGCTCCGTGCCGGGGACCGGTAGGAACGAGGGATGACGCAGGGCGGGTGGACCGAGGACGTCCTCGGCGCGCCGTACGAACGGCTCGAGCTCCCGCTCGGCGAGGACCTCGAGGGACCGGTCGTCGCGACCCTCGTCCGTCGGCGACGATCACCCGCCGACCTGCTCCACGCCCGCGGGCCGCTGCACGGGGTCGACGTGCTCTACGTCCACGGCTGGTCGGACTACTTCTTCCAGACCGAACTCGCCGAACGCATCGAGCGGCTCGGCGCCCGGTTCCACGCACTGGACCTGCGGAAGTACGGCAGGAGTCTGCGTCCGCACCAGACACCGGGCCACATCGGGGACCTCGCCACGTACGACGAGGACATCGGCGCCGCCCTCGACGCGATCGCGTCGGAGCACCGCGGCGAGCGCCGACTGGTGCCGATGGGCCACTCGACGGGCGGACTCACGCTGTCGCTGTGGGCGGCACGGCACGCGGAGCTCGTGTCCGGGTTGATCCTCAACAGCCCGTGGCTCGAGTTCCAGGCCGACTCCGCCGTGCGGGCGTTCATCGCACCGCTGGTCAAGCTCGGCGCCCGGCGGAACCCACTCGCGCCGCTCCCCGCCGTCGACCCCGGGTTCTACACGCGGACCGTCTCCGCGTCCGGCGAGGGGAACTGGACGTACGACCAGCGGTGGCGGCCGGAGCGGGGGTTCGCGCTGCACCCGGGATGGCTCGACGCCGTCTTCGAGGGGCAGGCCACCGTCGAGCGCGGCCTCGGCCTCGAGGTCCCCGCCCTCGTGATGCTCAGCGACAAGAGCATGCTGCAGCCACGGTGGGACGACGGCATGGCGCACGCGGACGTCGCGCTGAACGTCGACGTCGTGGCACGGCGGGCGCTCTCGCTCGGCGAGGAGGTGACCGTGCGGCGGCTCCGGGGAGCGTTGCACGACGTCGTGCTGTCCACGGAGCCGGTGCGCGAGCGCGCCTACGACACGATCGGGCGGTGGGCCGCGACGCTCGGGTGAGCGTCGGCACACCGCCCGCGCCGGTCGCTCGTCACCGCAGAGCGGCGACCGCCTGCTTCGTCGCCGCGGCGACCAGGGGGTCGTCGGCCTTCGCGTCCGACCGGTCCGTTGCCGTCATCACCACGACGACGATCGGTGCACGGCCGGTCGGGTAGACCACCGCGATGTCGTTCCGGACGCCGTACTCCCCCGTGCCGGTCTTGTCGGCGACCGGCCACGCGGGATCGACCCCCGCGCGGACCGTGCCCGCCCCGGTGGTGTTGTCGAGCATCGTGTCGCGGAGGAGGGTCCGATCGGTGGTGTCGAGCGTCTTCCCGAGCAGGACCCGCCGCAGGTCGGACGCGAACTGCGCCGGGGTCGTGGTGTCGCGGTCGTCGCCTGGGGTCGCCTCGTTCAGGTCCGGCTCGACGCGGTCGACGTTCGTGGTGCGGTCGCCGATGCCGCGGAGGTACCGCTCGACGGCGTCCGGGCCGCCGACGCGTTCGACGAGCAGGTTCGCCGCGGTGTTGTCGCTGAACCGCATCGCGGCGTCGATCAGCTCGCGGACGGTCATGCCGGTGTCCACGAACCGGCTGGTGATCGGCGCGTACTCGAGCAGGTCGCTGCGGTCGTAGTGCACGAGCGTGTCGAGGTCGGCGTCCGAGTCGTGGGCGAGCACCGCCGCGACGATGAACGTCTTGTTGGTCGACGCGAACGGGAAGCGTTCGTCCGACCGGTACGACACCCGTTGCCCGGACGCCGTGTCGATCGCGGTGACGCCGAGTCGGGCGTCGTGCTGGTGCTCGAGCGCCGCGAACGCGCGGTCGGAGGAGTGTGTGGAGACCGACGCGGACGCGGAGGTGGCGGGCGCCGGTGACGCACTGCACCCGGTGAGCGCGATGGCCGCCGCGAGGACGATCGCTCCGACGGCGGTGCTGTTCCTGGTTCGCATGTCCCCAGCATCGTGCCCCGATCCCATGCTGTCGAAGACCGAAAGGCGCCGATCCATGCCACATCGGCATGGATCAGGGTGCACGGCATGGATCTCGTCGCCGCCTGCCGCGTGCTCGTCGAGGTGGAGGAACGCGGTGGCGTCACCCGCGCGGCCGCGGCGCTCGACATCGCGCAGTCGGTCGCGAGCCGCCGCATCGACGCCCTCGAACGACACCTCGGCGGACCCCTGCTCGAACGGAGCTCCAGGAGCGCGGTGCTGACCCCGTTCGGCAAGGACCTCGTGCCGTCCGCCCGCCGGCTCGTCCGACTCGCGGACGAACTCGAGCTCGACGCCGACCGCGCCCGGCTCCGACCGGTGTCGATCGCCGTGCCGGAGACCTGCACGACCAGGGACCTCGCGGTCGCCGAAGCCACGGCGCGCGGAGCCGGCGTGCGGCTCGACCTGCGTCGGGAACCGCCGGCACGCCGGGCCGAGCTCGCGGCTGCGCGGACGGTGCGGGTGTCGATCGTCGCCGTCCCGGCCGCCGGCGCACGGTGGCGGGTCCCGCTCGGCGCAGCCGGCCGACGCCACAACGACCGCCCGCTCCGGCTGGAGGGGCTGCGCCCCCGTCGCACGATCCGTCAGCACGACGACGACCACGGCAGTCGCCTCCGCATCGGACCGGAGGACGACGTGCCCCACGTCCGCGACGTCCTCGGCCGGGCGGCGGAAGCCGCTGGACTCCTGCCGTCCCAGCTGCCGACGGACGCGACGACGACGTCCTCGCTCGCGGCGGTCCTCGCCGACGGGGACCTGCTGCTGTGCTCGGAGGCGGAGTCCGTGGCGTACGGGTTGCACTGGCGACCGTTCGTCGGCACGGAGCTCGCACGCGGGTACGCCGTCCTCGCGGAGAGCGAGCACGACGCCGACGCGGTGCAGCGGGCGGTCGCCGACGAGCTGGCCGTCGCGCTGGGGGTGCCCGATGTCGGATGAACGGTTCCTCGCCGGGGTCCGTGACGAGCTCCGGGCGGCGGGTCTCCGCGCGGCGATCCTCGTCCGAGACCTCGACACCGGTCGCGAGATCGCGCTCGACGCGGACGTGCCCCTCCCCGCCGCCTCGCTGACGAAGCTGCCGATCGCCCTCGCCGTGCTGGACCGCGTCGAAGACGGCAGGCTCGACGGCGCGCAGGCGGTGACCGTGCCCGCCGGGAACCCGACCGAGGGGACCCCGGGCACCGGACGGTTCCGGCACGCGGCCGTGATCGCCGTCGACGACCTCGTGTCCCTCGCGCTGACGATCAGCGACAACGGCGCGGCGGACGCCCTGCTCGAGCTCGTCCCGCCCGCCGACGTGACGGCGGACGTCGCCGCGCTGCACCTCACCGGCATCGCCGTCCGCCATCCGTTCCGCGACCTGTCCGACACCCCGCTCGAACGGTTCGCGCCCGACGAAGCACACCTCGCCCACACGCTCGCGATCCGCGGGTCGACACCGGCGCACGGGCACCCCGTCCGGCAGCTCGACGTCGCGCGGACCAACACCGGTACGGCACGTGCGTGGGTCGACCTGCTCGCCGCGATCTGGAACGAACGGGGCGTCCGACCCGCCGTCGCGCACCGGCTCCGCGAGCACCTGCACGGCAACGTCATCCGGCACCGACTCGCCCCCGACTTCGCGTCGGACGCCTCGACCTGGGCGTCCAAGACGGGGACGCTCCTGAACCTCCGGCACGAGATCGGCGTGGTCGAGCACCCCGACGGCTCCCGGTTCGCCGTCGCGGCGCTGAGTGCGTCCGAGGTGGCCGCGGGCACCCAGCCGGCTGCCGAAGCAGCCCTGGGCGCGGCAGCCCGCGAGCTGCACGACCGGCTCCACGACCCGCGGTGAGGGCCGACGCCGCTCAGGCTGTCAGAGGCTCAGGCGGCCGGGCGGCAGAACAGGTTCACGAGGTTGCCGTCGGGGTCCCGGAACAGCGTCGACCGGTTGCCCCACGGCATCGTCGTCGGCGGCAGCACCACGTCGTCGAGGTCTGCCCGCAGCGCGTCGAACGCGGCGTCGACGTCGTCCACCAGGAACTCGACGACCACGCTGCCGTTCGACTGCGCGATCGGCGCGTCGCTCGCCAGCATCGCGACGGTCGCCGGGGACGCCAACGCGAGGACCAGGCCGCCGGTGACGATCTCCGCGAACACCGGAGCCGGGCGGTTCGCGGTCGTCCCCGTGACGCGCTCGTAGAACGCGGTCATGCGGTCGAGGTCGTCGGTGATGATGCGGATGGATGCGAACTGCATGGTGGCCTCTCCGTCGGCCGCGGTGACCGACGTCCCGAGCATGCTCCACCGTTGCGACACCGTCATGTCGGTGTTTCAGGAACCGGTGCTTGAGGAACCCGGACGACCGAGTACCGGCCGGAGCACCCCGTGCGGGATGTCGAGCTCCTCGACCGCGATCGTCCGGGCCGGCGAGCGCTCCCCGGTCTCCTCGACGTGCAGCACCCGATCGCCGCGGAACACCCGGACGCCCTCGCGCAGGCGGCACCACGCGACGAGGTACCAGTCCTCGCCCTTGCCGATGTACCCGAGGGGCTCGACGAGCCGTTCGGACGCGGCCCCGTGTGCGTCCCGGTAGGTCATCCGGAGCACCCGCCCGTCGGTGAGCGCGCGCGCGAGCCCCGTCGGCGGTGCAGCACGGTCGCCCGATTCCAACAGGTGCACCCTGCTCGCGAGCCGCGCCGTCCGTGCCGCGTCGTCCTCCGTCAGGACCGCCGTCACCTTGCGTGCAGCAGACGCCGCGGCGTCCCGGAACGGACTCCCCGCGAGCGCGCCGAGCCCGATCGACACGGCGAGTGCCTCGTCCACCGTGAGTCCGAGCGGCGGGAGCGTCGCGCGAGCGTCGATCGTGTAACCGCCGGTCCGCCCGGCGTCCGCCCAGATCGGGACGCCCGACTCCTGCAGTGCGCGGAGGTCCCGCTCGACCGTCCGCGTGCTGACGCCGAACCGCTCCGCCAGCCGTGTCGCACTCCGACGGGCCGGCGCAGCGGCACGGAGCTCCTCGACCAACGCGTACAGGCGGTCCGTCCGGTTCACACCAGGACCATACGGCAGTGCGGCGGCTAGCCTCGCGGCATGGGTCTCTCCGTCAGCGCCGACGACCGGATCCGCGCCCTCACGACCGCGCTGGCCCACGCGGCCCCGGGGAGCGTCGTGACACTCCGTGGATCGCGGGCAGCGGGCACCGAGGACGAGTTCAGTGACATCGACCTCCGGTGGGGCGTCGGCACGATCGGCGACCAGGCGCTCGAGTCCCTCCCGTCGGCGCTCGGCACGATCGGCACGGTGGAGTCACTGCGCCTCGATCCGGACGAGGAACGAGGCCGGCGACTCGTCTTCGTCCGGTTCACCGACTGGTCGCTCTTCGAGCGCGTCGACCTCGAGGTGGGCGGCGTGTTCGGCGACACGGCCCCGTCGTGGGCCCGTCCGTGGTCGCCGGCCGAGAGCGCACTCATGAACGCGGTTGCCGCGGTCAAGGCGGTCGGCCGTGGACGCGGCGACGTCGACGGGCTCCTGGCACGAGGAGCGGCGCGACTCGGCGCCGCTCCCCCGACCGGATCGTTGGTGGAGCGGGTCGACGCAGTCGTCGATGCTGCGGTCCGCGCCGACCCGGCGCAGCGGACCCTGGCGGCCAGGGTCCGCGCACTCGTCACGTGATCCGTGCCGGACGGGAGGCTAGTGACGACGCCGCCACGAGCCTCCCGTCCGCCGTGGCGCCCCGTCACGGACGTCGCGCCCCGCGGTGACGGGGCGCGACGTCTGCGCAGGGGCGCGACCCGCGCGCTACGCGCGCGACAAGCGCTCCACCGTGGCGTGCGCGCCGTCGGCGATGAGTCCGTCGAGGGCGTCGCGGTAGGCCGCGACGAATCGCTCGTCGTCGACGAGGTCGCCGAAGACCTGCCGGTTCGCGATGAAGGCGAGCCGGTCGTCCCGCTGCGTGATGGCGATCCGGTTGAGGGACTCGGCGAGGCGGTCCACGATCTGGATCGGCTCGCCGGACTCGTCGGTTCCCTCGTCGTACCTCGCCCACGACGCGACGATGCCGGCGGACAGCGTGACCGGACCGCCGGACGCGAGGTTGTCGCGGACGACGGGCAGCAGCCACTTCGGGATGCGGTCGCTCGACTCGGCGCAGAGGCGCGCGAGGGTGTCCCGCACCTCGGGGTTCTGGAAGCGTTCGATCAGCGTCGACTTGTAGTCCTCGAGGTCGATGCCGGGCACGGGGTGCAGCGTCGGGGTCGCTTCCTCGTCCATGTAGCGGCGCAGGAACGTCGCGATGGCGGGGTCCTGCGTCGCCTCGTGCGCGTAGCGGTACCCGGAGAGGTACCCGAAGTAGCAGAGGCCCTGGTGCGACGCGTTGAGGAGCCGGAGCTTCATGAGTTCGTACGGCTCGACGTCCTCGACGATCTGCACGTCGGCGTCCTCGTACGGCGGTCGACCAGCCGGGTGGTCGTCCTCGAGCACCCACTGGAAGAACGGCTCGGCGACGACGGGCCAGGCGTCCTCGATCCCCAGGTCGTCCCGCACCATCGCCCGGTCGTCGTCGGTCGTCACGGGCGTGATCCGGTCGACCATCGAGTTCGGGAACGACACGTGCTCGTCCATCCAGTCCGCGAAGGCCGGGTCCTGCAGGCGGGCGTAGGCGGTGAACATGTCCCGGGCGACGTGCCCGTTGCCCTGGATGTTGTCGCACGACATGACGGTGAACGGCTGCTCGCCACGATCGCGCCTGCGGCGGAGCGCCTCGACGACGAGGCCGAAGACGGTGTGCGGCGGCTGGTCCCCGCGGAGGTCGGCGACGACGCCCGGTTCGTCGGCGACGAACTCCCCCGTGACGTGGTCGAAGTTGTAGCCGCCCTCGGTGATGGTGAGGCTGACGATCTTCGTCTCCGAGTTCGCCATCTTCTCGACGACGGCGTCCGGGTCGTCCACGGCGAGCATGTAGTCGACGATGCTGCCGATCACGCGGGTCTCGAGCGAGCCGTCCGGGTGCTTGAGGACCAGCGTGTACAGGCCGCCCTGGTCGGCCATCGCGGTGGCCATCCTGCGGTCCTGCTCGAGGACCCCGACGCCGCAGATGCCGTACTCGCGGGCCTCCCCCAGCTGCAGCAGCCGGTCGATCACCATCGCCTGGTGCGCGCGGTGGAAGCCCCCGACGCCGAAGTGGACGATGCCGGCGGTGATCCCGGCACGGTCGTAGGTGGGGACGGTGATCCCGCTCGCCGCGATCTCGTCGAGGGTCTCCGGGGACAGGCGGACGGACATCGGTACTCCTTCGTACGGCGGTCGGGGCAACCGCCAGTCAACCACGAGCACACGTGTGCAGAACACATGTTCCGCACGGGGTACGTGTCTGAAGATCCGCTCCACAATGGTGCACTCAGTGCATCGATGCACTTAGTGTCTTCGATGTGACCCTCTCGATCGACCGTCGTGCCGCCCTCAAGGCGAAGCACCGCGCGGCGATCCTCCAGGCCGCTCGCGACCTCGTCGAGGAACGTGGCGATCGCGACTTCAGCGTCGACGACCTCGCCACCCGTGCGGACATCGCCCGCCGCACGGTCTTCAACCACTTCGGGTCCCTCGACGAGGTCCTGTTGGCGGTCTGCGAGCAGGAACTCTCGGTGATCATCGACCGGTTCCTGAGCGACGTCGCGAACACCCCGGTCGGCGACGGCAGCCGGGCGTCGATGTTCGACGAGCTCGAGTCAGCCGCACGCGGGGCGGACATCGCACCGGCGATCGCGAGCATGTACCGGATCCTCGGCGATCCCGAGAAGGAGAACCAGAAGGCCGCCGTGCTCATCCAGACGGCGTTCACCAGGGTCACCGAGCGCCTCCGGATCGAGGTCGCCCGCCGCTACCCCGGCGCAGACGAGCTCGACGCGTGGCTGCTCGTCGAGTCCCTGATGAGCGGGATCGTCGTGATCGCCGAACACTGGCTGCGAACGACCGGGCCGCGCCTCGACCAAGAAGCGCTCGACGACTGGGACGCCCTGCTCGGCAGGCTCGTGCACAGCGTCCGCAGCGGGTACATGCCCGCGCACTGAGACTGCACCTCCAGGGGTCCGCCGGCGTGCCCCGCCCAACCAGCACCACCACAACGAAAGGAACGGGGCACCGCATGGCCGGTCTGCTCTACCGCCTCGGACGATTCTCCGCTCGGCGGCATTGGCTCGTGATCGTCTCCTGGATCGTGATCATGGGGATCGCGGGCGGCACGTACGCACTGTTCGCCGGGTCCATCTCGTCGTCGATCACCATCCCCGGCACCAAGACGTCCCAGGTGCAGGACGAACTCGCGGACAAGTTCCCGAGCGCGAACGGCGGCAACGGCACGCTGGTCTTCGAGACGAAGAGCGGCGACGCGTTCACCGACGCGCAGAAGACCGACATCGCGGACTTCATGAAGGACCTCGAGGACCTGAAGGGCGTCAAGGGCGCGACCAGCGGCTTCGACACCCAGCAGCAGCTCGACGACCAGCGCCAGAAGCTCGTCGACGGGCAGCAGCAGATCGACGACGGCCGCACGAAGATCACCGACGGGCAGCAGCAGCTCGACGCGCAGAAGCAGCAGCTCGAGGACGGCAAGGCGAAGATCGCCGCCGCCCAGGCGCAGCTCGACACGCAGAAGCAGCAGGCAGCGGCGGCCGGTGGCGCCGCGGCAGCCGCCGCCGAGGCCCAGCTCGCGCAGGCACAGGCGCAGATCGACGCCCAGCAGCAGCAGATCACCGCCGGTGAGCAGCAGATCGCCGACGCACAGAAGACGATCGACACGAACACGCAGAAGCTCGACGACAGCGAACAGGAGCTGCAGCAGGGCACGAAGCTCCTCGACCTGTCGAAGGACATCCGCTTCGTCTCGAAGGACGGCAGCGCCGCGATCGGCACCGTCCAGTTCACGAAGTCCACGTACGAGGTCCCGCAGACCACGAAGACGGCCATCTCCGACAAGGCCGACTCCGCCGGCATCAGCGGCGTGAACGTCTACGTGTCGAACGACATCGCCCAGGGCGTGCCGTCCATCCTCGGCCCGGGTGAGATCGCCGGTGTCATCATCGCCGCGCTCGTGCTGTTCTTCATGCTCCGCACGGTCATCGGCGCCGCGGTCCCGCTCGTCAGCGCGCTGCTCGGCGTCGGCGTGGCATCGCTCGCCGCACTGTCCTTCTCGAGCCTCGTCGAGTTCATCTCGGTGACGCCGGTGCTGGGGGTGATGCTGGGCCTGGCGGTCGGCATCGACTACTCGCTGTTCATCCTGAACCGACACCGGACCCAGCTGAAGCAGGGCATGCAGGTGCACGAGTCCATCGGGCTCGCCAACGGCACGTCCGGGAACGCCGTGGTGTTCGCGGGCGCGACCGTCATCGTCGCCCTGCTCGCGCTCAACATCACCGGCATCCCGTTCCTCGGCCTGATGGGCACGGTCGGCGCGGTTGCGGTCTTCTTCGCGATCTGCATCGCGACGTCGTTCACACCGGCACTGCTCTCGCTCATCGGCATGCGGATCCTCCGGAAGAAGGAACGCGCACGCATCGGCAACACGGGCTCGACGCGGGTGCCGAACAAGCCGATGTCGACCTGGCGCGCGATCATCACCCTGGTGGCGGGGGTCGCCGTGCTCGGGACCATCGCCCTGCCTGCGGCGCAGATGCGCCTCGGCCTGCCGAGCGGCTCGTCCGAGGCCGTCGACTCCAGCCAGTACAAGGCCTACAAGACCCTCGACAAGGAGTTCGGCGCCGGTCAGAACGGACCGCTCCTCGTCGTCGCGACCCTGCCGAAGGCCATCGACGAGGACGACGTCACGGCGACCGAGGTCACCATCGGCGAGGCCATCGCGAAGAACGACGACGTCGACGCCGTCCTGCCGATCGGCGCGTCGAAGGACCGCTCGATCATCGCCTTCCAGGTGAAGCCGAACGGCGGCCCGGACAGCGTCTCCACGGAGGACCTCGTCAAGGACCTCCGCGCGCAGAACGTGACCGTCGACGACGGCAAGGCATCCCTCGGCGTCGCGGGCAACGCATCGGCCAACATCGACGTGTCCGAGAAGCTCGCGAACGTCCTGCCGCTCTACCTCGTGGTGGTCGTCGGCCTGTCGCTCATCATCCTGATCATCGTGTTCCGGTCATTCCTGGTCCCGATCACGGCGACGGCGGGCTTCATCCTGTCGGTCCTGGCGTCCTTCGGTGGTCTGACCGCGATCTACCAGTTCGGCTGGCTCGGCAGCGTGTTCGGGGTGCACGACCCCGCACCGATCCTGAGCTTCCTGCCCATCATCGAGATCGGCATCCTGTTCGGGCTCGCGATGGACTACCAGCTGTTCCTGGTGTCCGGCATGCGGGAGGCGTACGCCCACGGCGCATCGGCGAAGGTCGCCGTCCAGCGTGGTCTGCACGCCGGTCGCGCGGTGGTCACGGCGGCGGCGATCATCATGATCTCGGTGTTCGCCGGGTTCATCTTCTCGGACTCCTCCACGATCAAGCCCATCGGCTTCGGCCTGGCGTTCGGTGTGCTGGTCGACGCGTTCGTCGTCCGCATGCTGCTCATCCCGGCGGCGATGCACCTGCTCGGTCAGAGTGCGTGGTGGTTCCCGAAGTGGCTCGACCGCATCGTGCCGGACGTCGACGTGGAGGGCGCGAAGCTCGAGCGCTCCCACCCGGTCGCCGGGCACGAGGACACCCACACCGGTTCGCACGCGCTCCTCGCGGAGCCCGACGCGAACGCGCACGAGTCCGGTCACCCGCCGGCGCACCGCGCGTAGCGACGCACCAGCCTGGAGGCCCGGTGCCGGTCCGTCGGACCGGCACCGGGCCTCCTGTCCGTGCGCCCACCCCGCGCTGCCCGCCGCGCCCGCCCGCGCTGCCGACTCGGAACGACACCGTCGCTGTCGTACGACAGCGGTCCTGTCGCCCCTTGCACGCGCAACTGTTGCGCCCGCGTGCGAACGACACGGTCGCTGTCGTACGACAGCGGTCCTGTCGCCCCTTGCACGCGCAACCACCCGCGCAACCACCCGAGCGAGCGCCCGTCGACCACCCGAGCGAGCACCGAACCACCCGCGCGAGCACCCGACGCGCGATCGTTCGTACGCGAACGGTACGCTGGGCGCATGGCGCAGACCGAGATCGACCCCCTCGCCCTCGACCGACAACTCTGCTTCGCGCTCGCGGCCACGAGCCGCAGCGTCATCGGGCTGTACCGCGACCTGCTCGAACCGATGGGCCTCACGCACCCGCAGTACCTAGTGATGCTCGCCCTGTGGGAGCACGACCCCCGATCGGTGCGCGAGATCGCCGACGAACTCCGCCTCGAGTCCGCGACGCTCAGCCCGCTGCTCAAGCGGCTCGAGGCCTCCGGGTACGTCAAGCGCACCAGGAGCAGCAGCGACGAACGACAGCTCGAGGTCTCCCTGACGACCGCCGGACGAGCACTCCGCGAGCGCGCCCGCTCGGTGCCGATCGCCGTCGCGGACCGGCTCGGGTGGCCGCTCGACCGACTCGAACGACTCAAGGACGAGCTGACGGAACTCCTCGAACTCGTCGACACCGTGTGATCCGCATTCGTTCGTGCCATAATGATGAGTGCACGAATGAAAGGACCATCGTGGGACGCTTCGGCAGCTGGTACGAACGCTGGAACAGCACGCTCATCCGCAAGATGGGTCCGTCGCAGATCGGTGCAGGGCACCCGGAAGGCGTCGACGACCGCAGCATCGACCGCCCGTGCCCGATGTGCGGCGCGGCGCTCTCGCGACACCAGGTGATCCGGCCGGAGGGGCAGGTCCGGTCCTCCACGCTGGTCTGCCCACGCGACTGAGCCCACCAAGACCGGGCCAGACGGGACTGCGTCGCCCGGGAACTGGGAATCGACCCCATGCCGGAATTGCACCGAGCAACAGGACGTTCCACCTCGTCGTGAAGCTCTTCGAACCCGCCACCTTCGGCGCACTCCCCCTGTCGAACCGCATCGTCATGGCCCCGCTGACCCGCACGCGCGCCGGCGAGCACGGCGTCCCGAACGACCTGCTCGTCGAGCACTACGCGCAGCGTGCGAGCCTCGGTCTCATCGTCACCGAGGGCACCTGGCCCGTCCAGGAAGGCCGCTCGTACCCCGGCCAGCCCGGCATCGAGACCGACGAGCAGATCGCCGGGTGGCGTCGCGTGGCCGACGCCGTGCACGCGGCCGGCGGCACCATCGTCATGCAGCTCATGCACGGCGGCCGGGTCTCGCACCCGTCGATCGCCGGCACACCCCGCATCGTCGGGCCGTCCGCCGTCGCAGCACCGGGACAGACCCACCTGGCCGACGGCTCGAAGGCCGACATGCCGGTCCCGCACGAGCTGACCACCGCCGAGGTGCAGGACGCCGTGCAGGGCTTCGTGCAGGCGGCCCGCAACGCGATCGCCGCCGGGCTCGACGGTGTCGAGGTGCACGGAGCGAACGGGTACCTCGTGCACGAGTTCATGTCGAGCACGTCGAACACCCGCACCGACCAGTACGGCGGCTCCCCGGAGAACCGTGCCCGCTTCGCGATCGAGGTCACCACCGCGATCGCCGAGGCGATCGGCGCGGACCGCACCGGCATCCGCCTGTCGCCGGAGCACGGCATCCAGGGCGTCATCGAGAACGACCCGGCGGACGTGCTGGCGACCTACACCGCCCTCGCCGAGGGTCTCGCACCGCTCGGCCTGGCGTTCGTCGACGTCCTGCACGCCGAGCCGACCGGCGAGCTCGTGCAGCACATCCGTCGCACGGTGGGCGCCCCGTTCATCGTGAACTCGGGCTTCAGCGCGCTGACCACCCGCGACGAGGCGATCGCCCTGGTCGACGGCGACCACGCGGACGCCGTCGCAGCCGGACGCGCCGCGATCGCGAACCCGGACCTCGCGCACCGCTGGGAGCACGACGCCGAGCTCAACGATCCCCGCCCCGAGCTGTTCTACGGCCAGGGCGCCGAGGGCTACACCGACTACCCGACGCTCGCCGAGTCGCGCGCGACGGCCACCGCGTAGCAACCGGGCAGCAGGACCGACGGGAGGCCCGTGGCGGGATCGCCACGGGCCTCCCGTCCGTCACGGCGCCGGTCGGTCCTGGTCAGCGCCGTCCCACAGGTCGGCGCACTCGACGCGATCTGCGCCGTTCCGGCGCAGGTACGCGCCGGCACCCCGGTCCCCGTCGAGTTCGGCGCGGACAGCGGGCCAGTGCGCGCGACCGAGGAGGACGGGGTGCCCCGGACGGCCGTCGTGGACGGCCTGGCGGAGCGTGTCCACGCGGGGTCTCGGCCCCAGTACCCGGCGGACCGCATCGGCCGGGAGCCCGGGCAGGTCGACCAGGGCGACCAGGGCGGCATCGACCGCCTGGTCCTCGTCGAGCGCGGTGAGGCCGGCGTCGAGGGAGGCACCGAGCCCGTCCTGCCACCGCTCTGCGACGGTCACGCTGACCGCTGTCCGTGCGGGGACGAGCGCGCGGGCCTCGTCGGCGGCGGCACCGAGGACGACCACGACGCCGTCACAGCCGCCGTCGAGCAGTGCCCCGACGGCCAGTTCCAGCCACGGCCGGCCGGTGTCGTCACGGACGAGCGCCTTCGGCCGGCCCATGCGCGTGCCGCCGCCGGCGGCGAGGACGAGTCCGACGGTCCGGGTCTGCATGCCCCGAGCATGCCAGCCATCACGAGGCGAGCCCGTCGTCACGAGACGTTCCGCGCCGGAAACGGGGCCGAAACACTCGTTTCCTAGTGTGGCGCCCACGACACCACCGATCGAGGAGATCAGCGATGGCCTGGAACCGGGGCATGATCGCGCACGGCCGACAGCCGATCAGCGCAGACGCCCTGTTCCTCCACGCCCAGATCGGACCCGACCATGGACCTCGTCACCGTCCGCACCGTGCGGACGCCGTCGCACCGCGACGAACTCGCACTCGACCCAGGTGAGCGACCGCTCGCCGGCGGCACCTGGCTCTTCTCCGAGGAGCAACCGGGGCTGACCGGCCTCGTCGACCTCACGACGCTCGGCTGGCCCGACGTGGAGCGGTCCCCCGGAACGCTCACGATCGCGGCGACGTGCACGATCGCGTCGCTCCTGCGGCTCGCACCGGACGACGACTGGCGCGCCTGGCCGCTCGTCGAGCAGTGCGCGAACGCCCTCCTCGCCTCGTTCAAGGTCTGGAACGCCGCGACGGTCGGGGGGAACGTCGCCGTCGGGCTCCCCGCCGGGGCGATGACCGCGCTGCTCTGCACCCTCGACGCGGTCGCCGTGGTCTGGACGCCGTCCGGTGGCTCGCGGCGGCTGCCGGTCGCGGAGCTGGTGCGAGGGGTCAGGACGCTGGACCTCGGACCCGGCGAGGTGATCCGGGCGTTCGAGGTACCGACCGCTGCGCTCCGTGCAACGACCGGGTACCGCCGGGTCGCCCTCAGCCCGCACGGCAGGTCCGGGGCGCTCGTGACCGCCCGGTGGGACGCGAGCGGGTTCGTGCTCGTCGTCACCGCCGCCACGCCCCGTCCGCTCGTGTTCCGTTCCACGACGGTCCCGTCCGCGGCCGAGCTCGACGCCGCGATGGCCGCGCACGACGACTGGTACGACGACCCGCACGGCTCCCCCGACTGGCGTCGAGCGGTCAGCACCCGGTTCGCACACGAGCTCCGGGACGACGCGGCGAGCGCGGGAGGTGCGTCGTGAGGTTCGAGGTCGACGGTACCCGGCTCGACGTCACGCCCGAACCGGGGCAGGTGCTGCGGACGCTCCTCCGCGAGCACGGGGTCACCTCGGTGAAGAAGGGCTGCGACTCCGGCGACTGCGGCGCATGCTCGGTGCTCGTCGACGGGACCCCGGTGCACTCGTGCATCACCCCTGCGCATCGCCTCGAGGGGCGGACCGTCACCACGGCCGCCGGACTCGGCACCCCGGAGCAGCCGCACCCGGTGCAGCGCGCGTTCGCCGACGCCGCGGCGTTCCAGTGCGGGTTCTGCACCGCGGGCTACGTCGTGACCGCGTCGACGCTCGACGCCGACGACCTCGACGATCGCCACCGGAAGCTCAAGGGGAACCTCTGCCGGTGCACCGGGTACCGCGCGATCTCCGACGCCCTGGACGGCGTCCGCAACACGGTGTGCGCCGGCGCCGGAGCAGCGGTCGGGCAGTCCGTCGCCGCCCCTGCCGCGATGCGCATCGTCACCGGGAACGAGGAGTACACGCTCGACGTCAGGAAGACCGAGGCGCTGCTCCACCTCGCCGTCCTCGGCAGCCCGTACCCGCACGCCCGCATCGTGTCGATCGACACCACCGAGGCCGAGGCGCTCGCCGGCGTGCACGCGGTGCTCACCCACCACGACGACCCCGGCGTGCTGTTCTCCACCGGCCGGCACGAGTCCCGCCTCGACGACCCCGACGACACGCTGGTGTTCGACAGGGTGCTGCGCTTCCGTGGCCAGCGCGTCGCCGCCGTCGTCGCGGACAGCGTCCGGATCGCCGAGCAGGCGTGCGCGCTCGTCCGCGTCGAGTACGAGGTCCTGCCGAGCGTGCACGACCCCGACGCCGCGCGCGCTCCTGGTGCGCCGCTCCTGCACGCCGACAAGACGACGGTCGAGCACCGCATCGCAGAACCCGCTCGCAACGTCGTCGCCGCGCTGCACGGCGAGACCGGGGACGTCGAGCGCGCGCTCGCGGGCTCCGCCGCGACCGTCGACGGCACGTGGACGACGGGTCGCGTCTCGCACGCCGCGCTCGAGACGCACGCGACGCGCGGTTCCGTCGACGCGGACGGGAGGCTCGTGCTGCGGACCGCCACGCAGGTCCCGTTCCTGGTCCGGGACGAAGTGGCGCGGGTCTTCGGTCTGGACCCGGACCGTGTCCGCGTGGTCGCGAAGCGCGTCGGGGGCGGATTCGGCGGCAAGCAGGAGATGCTCACCGAGGACCTCGTCACCCTCGCGGTGCTCCGCACCGGTCGCAGCGTGCAGTACGAGTTCAGCCGGCGTGACGAGTTCACGATCGCCCCGACCCGGCACCCGATGCGCGTCCGGGTCCGGCTCGGTGCGACAGCGGACGGCACGCTGACGGCGATGCACGTCGACCAGACGATGGACACGGGCGCGTACGGCAACCACGGCGTCGGCGTGATGTTCCACTCCGTGAGCGAGTCCGTCGCGGTCTACCGCTGCCCGGTGAAGCGCGTCGACGCCGAGTCGGTGTACACGAACAACCTGCCGTCTGGGGCGTTCCGCGGCTACGGGCTCGGGCAGGTCGTGTTCGCGATCGAGTCGGCGATGGACGACCTGGCGCACGAGCTCGGCATCGACCCGATCGCGCTCCGCCGGCGCAACGTGATCGTGCCGGGCGACCCGCTCGTCGTGACCGACCCGCACGAGGAATCCGACCTGCGGTGGGAGGGCAGCTACGGGCTCGACCAGTGCCTGGACCTCGTCGAGGACGCGCTCGCCGCCGGCCCCGTGACCGAGGCACCCGCGATGGACGGGCCACCGCTTGACGACTCCCCGGACTGGGCGACCGGCACGGGCATCGCGCTCGCCGCCATCGCGACGATGCCGCCACGGGGTCACCACGCCCACACCTCCGTCGAACTCACCGCGGGTGGTCGCTACCGGATCGGCGTCGGGACGGCCGAGTTCGGCAACGGGACGACGACCGTGCACACGCAGCTCGTCGCCACCGCGCTCGGGACCACCCCGGACCGGGTCGACGTGCACCAGTCCGACACCGACGCAGCGCGCTACGACACCGGGGCGTTCGGGTCGGCTGGTGTCGTGGTCGCCGGTCGAGCCCTGTACGCGGCCGCGCAGGCGCTCCGGGAGGAGATGACCGCGCGGGCGCTCGAGCTCGTCGCCGCGCGGACGCCCAGGACCGCCAGCGGGGTGCTCGGTCCTGCGGTGGTGATCGAGCCCGACGGGGTCCGGGTCGGCGACGAACGTGTCACGGTCGACGAGCTGCTGGCGCACGGTCCGCTCGTCGCGCACGGCACGCACGACGGGACCCCGCGGTCGCTGGCCTTCACGGTGCACGGCGCCCGGGTCGCGGTGCACCGGCCCACCGGCGAGGTACGGGTGCTGCAGAGCGTGCAGGCCGTCGACGCGGGCACCGTGCTGAACCCCGAGCAGCTCCGCGGCCAGGTCGAGGGCGGTTCGGCGCAGGCGATCGGGTCCACGCTCTACGAAGAAGTGGTCCTCGACGACACCGGCCGGGTGACGACCGACAGCTTCCGCGCGTACCGCGTCCCGAAGATCTCCGACGTGCCGCGGACGGAGGTGCGCTTCGCCGCGACCCACGACCCGCTCGGACCACTCGGGGCGAAGTCGATGAGCGAGGCGCCGTACAACCCCGTGGCGCCGGCGATCGCGAACGCCGTGCGGGACGCCATCGGCGTCCGCCCGTACCGGCTGCCCATGACCCGCGACCGGATCTGGGCGCTCGCCACGGGCGCCGGACGGCCCACCGACGGAGGTGCGTGATGTTCGAACTCGCACCGCGCCTCCTGGCCGTGCTCGACGGCGGCGACCCCGTCGTCGTCGCGACCGCCGTCGACGTCACGGGCAGTGCGCCCAGCGGGGCGGGCACCTCGATGGCGCTGCTCCCCGACGGACAGGTCGTCGGGACGATCTCCGACGGGTGCATCGAGGGGTCGCTGTTCCTGACCGCCGAGGAGGTCATGTCGACCGGGGAGCCGGTGCTCGAACGGTTCGGGTTCGAGGACCCCGCCGACGCGGTCTGGGCCCCGGGGCTGCGGTGCGGCGGACGGGTCGAGGTGCTCGTGCACCGCATCGATCCGTCGGACCGGGTCGTCGTCCGAGCACTCCGCGCGGCTGCTGCCGGGGACCCCGTGTCCATGGGACTGTCGCTCGAGCCCGACACGCTCGCTGCCGCCGACCGCTGCGACGGACGCGTCTTCACCGAGCACGCCGACGTGCGCGCACGGTGCATCGTCGTCGGCGCCGTCGAGTTCGCGGTCGCCGTCACCAACACCGCGGCGATGCTCGGCCACGCCGTCACCGTGGTCGACCCGCGTCCGGTGTTCCTGACCGACGAACGGTTCCCCGCCGCACGGGAGCGCATCGTCGGCTGGCCGCCGCGGGTGCTGGCGGACCTGCCGATCGACGAGCGGACCGCCGTGGTGCTGCTCTCGCACGACGACCGGTTCGACGCCGCCGTGATCGACCTCGCACTCCGACGCGGAGCCGGGTACGTCGGCGCGATGGGCTCCCGCGCGACGCACGCCCGCCGGCTCACCGTGCTCCATGAACTCGGGACCCCGGACCTCGACCGACTGCGCTCCCCCATCGGACTCGACATCGGCGCCACGACCCCTGCCGAGATGGCGATCTCGATCATGGCCGAGGTGATCGCGATGCGCACCGGTGCATCCGGTCGGCCACTCGTCGACGGCGCGGGGCCGATCCACGCCCCGGCGTTCCGGGGGCCTGCCCGCGCGGCTGTTGGTGACCGTGCGGAAACACCCTCGTGACACGCGCTCAATACCGTCGGAGCATGTCCCAGATCCTGATCCGCGGCGGATGGGTCCTCACCGCCGCCCCCGACCACAGCGACACCCCGGCCGCGATCCGCGACGGTGCGGTCCTGCTCGACGGCGACCGCATCGCCGCGGTCGGGACCTTCGCAGAACTGTCCGCCGCGCACCCCTCTGCGACGGTCCGCGGCGGCTCGAACGACATCGTGACGCCCGGCTTCGTGAACACGCACGGGCACTTCAGCGAGGGGCTCATCACCGGCATCGGCTCGCAGTACACGCTCTGGGAGTGGCTGCAGGAGCTCATCTCGCACGTCAACCCCGTGATGACCCGCGACAAGGCGTACGCCGGCACGATGCTCCAGGGCATCCAGATGCTCCGCAGCGGCGTCACCACCGCGAACGACATGTTCTGCTCGGACCCGATTCCCGGCGAACCGGCCACCCTCGGTGTCGTCCGGGCGCTCGAGGAGCTCGGGCTCCGCGGCGTCGTCTCGTTCGGGTCGGGCGACGTCGACCGCGGCTTCGGACCCGGCCCGATCCTGGAGGAGTTCGACGCGCTCCGCGAGACCGCCGACGCCAGTCGCTACAGCACCTTCCGGGTCGGCATGTCCTCCATCGGGCGGTACACCGACGCGGCGTGGGAGTCGCACATCGAGTACGCCGTCGCGGGCGGCCACGGCATCCACGTCCACGTCCACGAGGTCCGCGAGGAGGTCACCGCCGCCCGCCAGCGCACCGGCCGCACGGTCGTCGGGCACGCCGAGGCCACCGGGATGTTCCAGGTGCCCGTGATCGCCGCACACAGCGTGTGGATGGACCGCGACGACCGCGAGCGCTACGCCGCGAACGGGGTCGGCGTCGCGCACAACCCCGTCGCGAACGGCATCCTCGCCAGCGGCATCGCACCCGTCGCGGAACTCCGCGCGCTCGGCGTGCCCGTCGGCATCGGGGTCGACGGCCCGGCCTCGAACGACTCGCAGGACTTCCTGCAGGCGATGAAGACCGCTGCACTCCTCGCCCGCATCCGTGACCTGCAGGCCACCGCGATGAGTGCGCGCGAGGCGTTCGAGATGGCCACCATCGGCGGTGCCGCTGCGCTCCGCATGGAGGACTCGATCGGGTCGCTCGAACCGGGGAAGCGTGCGGACGTCGTCGTGTTCGACGGGGAGAGCCCGACGCTCGCGAACGTCCACGACCCCTACCAGGCCGTGGTCTTCGTGGCGGGCAGTCGGGAGATCGAGGACGTGTGGGTGGACGGGTCGCTGAGCCTCGAGCACGGCGAGGTGACCCGCGTCGACGTGCACGAGGCCGTCGCACGGGCCCGCCCGCTCGCTCGGCAGCTCGTCGCCGAAGCCGGACTCGAGCGGCTGTCGGTGCTGAACGGCGGGGCGTTGGACGACACCGAGCGGCCGTAGTCGCCGGTAACGCAGCAGGCCCCGGCGGGATCCGCCGGGGCCTGCTGCTGTTCGGTGTCGTACCCGTTACCGGGCACTGTGCGCTCGAAGGGACTCGAACCCCCAACCTTCTGATCCGTAGTCAGATGCTCTATCCATTGAGCTACGAGCGCGTGGCTGCCGAAGCGGCCGTGGAAGACTCTACAACAGGTGCAGGCCGGAGCGCCAATCGAGCAGACCACGGGCCGGTGTTCGGCGTGTCGCCGGTCAGAGGCCGGCGAGCTCCTCGCCGAACACCTCGGCGAGGAAGACCTCGAGGGCCTGCCACGACCGTCGATCGGCCAGCGCTTGGTACTGCGCCCCGTGGTCGGGAGCGTCCGTCCCTGGCACCGCGAACGCGTGCATCGCACCCGCGTACGTGACGACCTGCCAGTCGACCCCTGGTGCCGCACGCATCTCGTCCTGCCACGCAGAGACCTTGGCGTCAGGGACCACCGGGTCGGCCGCACCGGTCAGCACCAGGAGCGGGGCGCGGATCGCTCCGGCGTCCGACGGCTCGTGCGTCAGCAGGTTGCCGTGGAAGGACACGGCGCCGGCCAGGTCGGCGCCGGTGCGGGCGAGCTCGAGTGCGGCGGACCCGCCGAAGCAGTAGCCCATCACGACGATGCGGGAGTGGTCGACGTCGGGGTCCTCGCGGAGCCGGTCGAGTCCGGCCTGCACCCGGGCCCGCATGAGCGGCAGGTCCTGGTAGTACGACGACGCCACCTGCCCGGCGGTGTCGTCACCCGGTCGGACGTCCGCGCCGTAGACGTCGGCACCGAACGCGACGTAGCCGAGGCGCGCGAGCATCGTGACGCGTGCCTCGACGTGCTCGTTGACGCCGTGCCAGTCGTGGACGACGAGGACCGCGGGGCGCGGGCCGGACACCGCGGTGTCCTTCGCCAGGACCCCGGCGAGCGCCGTGCCCTCGTGTTCGTAGTGGACGGGTTCGACGGTGATGTCGGATCCGGCTGGTTCGGGAACGGTCTGCAGGACGTCGTCGATCGCGGTCACGTCTCCGGACGCTACCCCTGGATGTTGTCCCAGCCCTCGGGTCCCTCGGAGCCTGCGGGGTAGTCGTCGAGCGGGACCTTGCCGGCCTTCCACGCGGTGAGGAACGGCTCGACGACCTTCCAGCCCTGCACGGCGCTGTCGCCGCGGACGGACAGGGTGGCATCGCCTTCGAGGACACCGGCGAGGACCTCCCCGTAGGCGCTCAGGCGTCCGGGGTTGAAGCTGACCTCGAGTGCGGTGTGGTCGATCGTGTAGGGGTCGCCCGGTCCGTTGACGTTGAGCTCGAGCTGCATCTGGTCGGGGGCGATCCAGATGCGGAGCCGGTCGGGGCGCTGCACGCCGGTGAGCCCGTCGGGCACGTGCGGGGAGTCCTTGAACGTGATGACGATCTCCCGGCGCTGCGCTCCGAGCGCCTTGCCCGAGCGGAGCGTGAACGGGACGCCCGCCCAGCGCCAGTTCGCGATCTCGAGGGTGATCTGCGCGAGGGTCTCGGTGCCGATCTGCGGGTCCACCCCGTCCTCGTCGACGTAGGAGGGCAGGGACCGGTCCCCGATCGTCCCCGCCGTGTACCGCCCGCGCTTCCCGGCGGTGAGCGGGTCACCGCCCCACGGCCGGACGGCACGGAGCACGAGTTCCTTCTGCGTGCGCAGGTCGTCGGCGTCGATGGACGCCGGTGCTTCCATCGCCACCACGGCCATCACCTGGAGCAGGTGGCTCTGGATCATGTCGACCAGCGCGCCTGCCTTGTCGTAGTACCGAGCGCGTCCCTCGAGCCCGAGGGTCTCGTCGTAGACGATGTCGACCCGGTCGACGTGCACGCTCGACAGCAGCGGTTCGATGATGCGGTTCGCGAACCGCAGGCCGAGGAGGTTGAGGACCGTGGACCTGCCGAGGAAGTGGTCGACACGGTGGATGCGTTCCTCGGGCAGGAACGAGTGCAGGACGTCGTTGAGGTGCTCGGCGCTGGCGGCGTCGGTACCGAACGGCTTCTCGAGCGCGAGCCGGGTCCCCTCCGGCAGGTCGAGTCCCTTGAGCACCTCGCAGCTCTTCTCGGTGACGGCGGGCGGCAGCGCGAAGTACACAGCCGGGTCGTGCTGGCATGCCGCGAGCAGTGCCTTCAGGTCGTCGGCGTCCGTGACATCGGCCTTGCGGTAGCTCGACGCGTCGACGACGGCCTGCAGCCGCTCGGGGAGCTTCGCCGTGCCCTCGGCGCCCTCGTCCTCGTCCTTCGATGCCTGCGCGTTCTCGAACGACTCGTGCACGAGCTGCTTCCAGTCGGCGTCCGAGATGTCCTCAACGCCGGCACCGACCAGCTGGATGTCCCAGTCCGTCTTGACCTCGAGCAGGGTCGCGAGACCCGGCAGCAGCAGTCGTTTGGACAGGTCGCCGCTCGCTCCGAGGATGAGCAGTGTGGTCTGGAGGCTCGCCATGCCTCAGAACGTACCCACCGGTTCCGGCGCATGGTCGGCTCGCTCCAATACGGTGGAGGGAACGGCGCGGAGGAGCACCATGACGAACGAGGACACCGGACGACGACTGCGAGTGGTCGTCGTCGGCACCGGGATGATCGCGGCGGTGCACGTCCGTGCCGCCAGGGCGGCCGGAGCGGACGTGCTCGGGGTCCTGGGCAGGAACGCGGAGCGCTCCGCGCAGGTGGCCGCGCAGCTGGACCTGCCGAAGGGGTACGGCTCCCTCGACGAGGTGATCGCGGACCGGCCGGACGTCGTCCACGTGTGCACCCCGAACGACCAGCACCACCCCCAGGCGCTCGCGGTGATCCGGGCCGGCATCAACGTGGTGTGCGAGAAGCCGCTCGCGGTGTCGAGTGAGCAGGCGGCGGAACTCGAACGCGCGGCAGCTGAGGCCGGCGTCGTGGCGACGATCCCGTTCGTCTACCGCTTCCACCCGATGGTGCGCGAGATCAGGGCGAAGATCGCCGACGGGGACCTCGGCCGCGTGCTCGCCGTCCACGGCCACTACCTGCAGGACTGGATGCTCGACGAGGACTCCTCGTCGTGGCGGGTCGACGCGGGCGCCGGTGGACTGTCGCGGGCGTTCGCGGACATCGGCTCGCACTGGTGCGACCTGGTCGAGTTCGTCACCGGCGAGCGCTTCGGGTCGGTGAACGCCGTGACCGACATCGTCTACCCGACCCGACCGGCCGCGTCGGGTCGGTCCTTCTCGGGTTCCCCGGACCCGGATCCCCTCGCCGACGCGTCGACGCGCGCCGAGGTCACCACCGAGGACACCGCCGTCGCGACGTTCCGGATCGGCTCCGGTCGCATCGGCAACGTGGTGATCTCGCAGGTCGCAGCTGGACGCAAGAACCGGCTGTGGTTCGAGGTCGACGGGACCCGCGGCAGCGCGGCGTTCGACCAGGAGCAGCCGGAGTCGGCGTGGTTCGGCAACGAGACCGGGGCGCAGATCCTGGTCAGGGACCCGGCCCAGGGGTCGCCGGACCAGCGACGCCTGGCGATCGTCCCGTCCGGGCACCCGCAGGGCTACCTCGACGCCTTCTCGGCCTTCGTCGCGGACACGTACACCGCGGTCCGGACCGGCGACGCCCCCGACGGCCTGCCGACCTTCGCCGACGGGGCACGGTCCGCCCGCATCATCGACGCGGTCGTCGCCAGCGCCGGTGACGACGCGTGGAAGGAGATCGCATGAAGCTCGGGATGCTCACCGCGTGCCTGCCCGGTTGGTCGCTCGACCGCATCGCGGAGTTCGCCGCGGAGCAGGGCTACGAGCGGCTGGAGGTCGGCGTCTGGCCGGGCACGGGCGGCCGGGACTTCGAGGCGGCGCACCTGCCGGTCGCGACCTTCACGGAGTCCGACGCAGCGCAGACCCGGGAGCTGCTCGACCGCACCGGGCTGGAGATCAGCGCGTTCGCCTACTACGAGAACAACCTCCACCACGACCCGGTCCGTCGCGCCGAGATCCGCGCGCACCTGTTCCACGCCGTCGACGCCGCGGCGATGCTCGAGGTGCCGTACGTCGGCACGTTCATCGGTCGGGACAACACGCTGTCCGTCCGCGAGAACATGCGACTCGGCGACCGGGTGCTGCCCGAACTCGTCGACTACGCCGGCGAACGCGGGGTGCGCCTGATCATCGAGAACTGCGTCATGGAGGGCTGGCACCCCGACGGCTCCCCTGGGAACATCGCGTACTCCCCCGAGCTCTGGGGGTGGGTCACGGGGCTCGGCTTCGGCCTGAACTGGGACCCGTCGCACCTGACCTGGATCGGCATCGACCCGGTCGAGACGATCCTGCCGTTCGCCGAGCACATCGTGCACGCGCAGGCGAAGGACGTCGAGCTCTTCCCCGCGAAGCGGAACGAGTACGGCTTCTTCGGCAAGGTCGACAAGGGGGACGACCCATGGGACATGGGCTGGTGGCGCTTCCGGGTCCCGGGCCGTGGTGTCGTGGACTGGCCGCACGTCGTGGACCGGCTCTACGAGGCGGGGTTCGACGGCACGCTGAGCGTCGAGCACGAGGACCCGCTGTGGGGCGGCACCGACGACCGGGTGCTGGAGGGCCTCAGGATCGCACACCGCACGCTCCGCCCCCTGATCGCCGAAGAACACTGACCGCCGAGGAGCACTGACCACACCACAGGTGTTGCCTGTGTGAACTTCATGTGACGAGTTGCGCCGAGGGCTGGCGCGCCCGCTGTACGTCCTCATAGGTTCATCGCCGATGAACACTTCCCACCTTCCCGGAACCCCGAGCACTCGGCGGAGGCGGGGCGTCGTCACCGGCGCTGCCCTCGCGACCGCCGGTGTCCTCGTCGCCCTCTCCGTCCCGTCCGCAGCGGTCGCCGCTGACGAGGTCGCGTCGTCGATCGACATCTACGACGTCAACGACTTCCACGGTCGCATCGAATCCGGCAGCGGCATCGCCGGTGCCGCGGTCCTCGCCGGAGCCGTCGAGCAGCTGCGCACCGCGAACCCGGCGTCGGCCTTCGTCAGCGCCGGCGACAACGTCGGAGCCTCGACCTTCACCTCGTTCGTGCAGGACGACCAGCCCACCATCGACGCCCTCAACGCGATCGGCCTGAGCGTCAGCGCGATCGGCAACCACGAGCTGGACAAGGGGCAGTACGACCTGCGCGACCGGATCATCGGCCCTGATGACGCCCGGAACGCGAAGTACGACCACGTCTCGGCGAACCTGGTGAAGAAGTCGGACGGCACGCCCGCGTTCGACCCGTACGAGATCGAGGAGATCGGCGGCGTCCGCGTCGGGTTCATCGGGGCGACCACGGAGCTGATCCCCGAGCTCGTCTCCCCCGCCGGCATCGAGGGTCTCGAGATGGCCGACATCGTTGACTCGGTGAACAAGTACGCCGACCAGCTCACCGATGGCGACGAGTCGAACGACGAGGCCGATGCCCTCGTCCTGCTCGTGCACGAGGGCGCGGCCGACGCGACCCTCGCGAGCGCGACGGGTGACAACGACTTCGGCCACATCGCGAAGGACGTCACCGCGAAGGTGTCCGTGATCTTCTCCGGCCACACGCACCAGCTCTACAACCACGCGATCGTCCCGACCGACGGCACCACCGCGCGTCCGGTGATCCAGACGGGCTCCTACGGCGGGTACCTCGGGCACGCGAAGCTCACGATCGACCCCGCGACCAAGAAGGTGACGGCCGCCACCGCGGAGAACATCTCCCTGACGACGGGCGCCTACCCCGCGGACCCGGAGATCACGAAGCTCGTCAGCGACGCGAAGGCCGTCGCCGACGTCAAGGGCAAGGTGGTCCTCGGCACGATCGACCAGGACATGCTCCGCGCCAAGCAGACCGACGGCTCGGAGAACCGCGGTGGCGAATCCACGCTCGGCAACTTCATCGCGGAGGTCCAGCGCAAGCAGACCGAGCGCAACGGCTCCCAGATCGCCTTCATGAACCCGGGCGGCCTCCGCACCGACATGACGTACAAGGCCTCGGGGAACGGCGAGCAGGACGGTGAGGTCACCTACCAGGAGGCCGCCGGCGTCCAGCCGTTCGCGAACACCCTGGTCGTCCTCGACCTGACCGGCGACCAGATCCGTCGCGCGCTCGAACAGCAGTGGCAGCCCACCGGGTCCAGCCGTCCGTTCCTGAAGCTCGGCACGTCGAAGGGCTTCTCGTACACCTACGACCCGACGGCAGCGGTCGGTTCGAAGATCACCGAGATGCAGCTCGACGGCACACCGATCGACGCCGGCACGACGTACAAGGTGACGGTGAACTCGTTCCTCGCATCGGGTGGCGACAACTTCGGCGCGTTCAACGAGGCATCGGCGAAGGCGGACAGCGGCACCGTCGACCTGCAGGCCCAGGTGGACTACTTCACGGCCACCCCCGACGTCGTCGTGAACGACGACCAGGGTGCCGTGGGCGTCACGGTCACCCCGACCCCCGACGGCGGCTTCCAGGCCGGCGACGAGGTCACGGTCGGTCTGACCTCCCTGACGTTCAGCAACGCGGCGGACCAGGGCGGCACCGTCTCGGTCAGCGCCGGTGGGCAGGAGCTCGCGAGCGCCGACATCGACACGACGATCATCGACACCACGGACGAACAGGGTCGCGCGACACTGACCTTCCCGGTCCCCGGCGCCGCGGCAGCCACACCGGCGGCGGCACGAGCTCCTGGTGCCGTCACGCTCGCGGCAGCGGTCACCCCCGCCGCCACGACCGAGGAGCCACTCGTCGTGACGCTGCCGAACGGCCAGCAGATCACCCTCGCTGCGGCGGTCCCGGTCCCGGTCGCCACCGACCCGACCGACCCGACGGACCCGGGCACCCCCGGAGCCGGCGGCGGCACGGGTGACGGCGTCGGCACCGGCGCGGGTGGGACGGGTACCGGCACCGACGTGGTCGGCAACCCGACCGCATCGGGCAGCGGAACAGGAGCCCTCGCCTACACGGGCGCCGAGCTGGCGGCCCCGGCCGTCATCGCGGGCCTGCTGCTCCTGGCGGGCCTCACGGCGATGGTGATCGCCCGCCGGAAGCGCGCACAGGCGCAGGCGAGCGTGCAGGTGGACTGACACCGAGCCTCCAGTGCGCCGGACGGGTCGTCTCATCCAGGTGAGACGGCCCGTTTCCCGTGTCCGTGATCAGCAGATCACTGTGCATCCGCAGAACGGCGCGGTACTCTCTGCCTTGTCGCACAGCGACGCGCCGCGCTGGGTCGCCTCTCATCCCGGACGGTGGTTCCGCCCGGCGAGACCCCGTGGCGCGGGTGTCCTCCGTCTCCAGGGAAACGACGGAGGACACCCACTCACCACACGGTGTCGCTAGCGGAACAGCTGCTCGCCGATGTACGAGCCCTTCTTCGGGGCCGGCGGGATGGCGAACACGGCGGAACCGATGTGGGCGATGTACTCGTTGAGCCGGTCGACCGCGCCGAGTCGGCGCTGGATCCGGGTGAAGTGCTCCGGGTCGTTCACGTAGGCCGCGAACAGCAGGCCGGCGTCGAGCTGGCCGTACTGGTTCAGTCCGTCCGTGTAGTTGTACGGGCGTCGGAGGATCTTCACGCCGTCGTTGTTCTCGTGCGCCGCGAGCGCCACGTGCGATCTCTCGTCGATCTTGCGGTCGCCCGATGCCGTGCGTGCGTGGAAGTCCGGCGTCGTGTGCTCCGTGCCGCCGGACAGCGGTGCGCCCTCGATCTTGGTGCGGCCGAACACCCGCTGCTGATCGCTGACGACGTCCGCGTCCCAGATCTCGATGTTCATCTGGATCTTCCGGACGACCTGGTAGGTGCCACCGGCCATCCACCCGTCGGCCTCGCCGTCTGGGTCGACCCAGACGAACCGGTCGTACTCCTCGTCGGTGGTGACGTTCCTGGTGCCGTCCTTGAACCCCATCAGGTTCCGCGGCGTGGTCTGCGACGGCCCAGCGGACGCCCGACCGAACCCGAGGACGGTCCAGCGCACCGTCGCGGTGCCGCGGGCCATCCTGGCCAGGTCGCGGATCGCGTGGTACGCGACCTGGGGATCGTCGGCGCACGCCTGCAGCGACAGGTCCCCGCCGCTCAGGCCCTCCTGCAGCCGGTCGCTCGGCAGGGTCGGGATCTGCCGGAGCGCGTCCGGGCGTCGTGACGCGAGCCCGAAGCGCTCGTCGAAGATCCCCGGCCCGAGCCCGACGGTGACCGTCAGGGACGCCGGGCCGAGGTCGAGCGCCTCACCCGTGTCCGCACCGACGCCGTCGCCGTGGGCGGGTTCGACGGAGCCGACGGTCTTGCCCGCCTGCAGCTGCGCGATCGACGCGGACCACCGGGCGAGCAGCACCTGCAGGTCCGTCGCGACCGACGACGACATGTCGAACGTCATGAAGACGCAGTAGCGCTGGGGTGTGGTGCGGATCCCGCCCTGCGGCTGCCGGGCGGCTGTCGCGTAGAAGGGGTGGCTCAGGGACAGGTCGATGGACTCGTCGCCGTTGGTCGCGGCGGCGAACGGGTTGACGCCGGTGGCGATGGTCGCGCCGGCGATCCCGGCAGCCGCGCCGACGCCGGCTCCGGCAGCGGCCAGTCCGGCACCGGCGGCCACGCCGGCGCCGAACAGCCCGCGGCGGGAGAGCGGGGCAGGACCGTCCGTCACGCCGTGGCGACCTTCTCGGCCAGCCGCGACAGCGGGTCCTGCAGTGCCTGGACGCGCTGCGAGATCTCGTTGGCGTGCGCGGACTTGGCGGCGTCGTCCCAGCTGTCGAACCCGCCGAGGTCGTCGGCGTTGCGGAAGCCGTCCATCATGCTGTTCGTCTTGTCGAACTGCGTGGCGATCTGCTTCGTCAGCGTCGGGTCGAGCTTGGTCAGGCCCGGCTTCAGGTACGCGAAGGCCTGACGGGCACCCTCGACGTTCGCAGCGAGGTCGACGAGGTCGATGTGGCTGTACGCCTCTTCCTCGCCGGTGATCTTGTTCGACTGGACCTCCTCGAGCAGCCCGGCCGCACCGTTCGCCAGGTCCTCGGGCTTGTAGTCGAGCGTCGGGACGAGCTTCGCGAGCAGCGTCACATTGGTGGTCAGGTCGGCCGCGTACTGCTTCGTCCCGTCGCTGATGGCACCCGTCTCGAAGAGGTCGCGCTCGACCGCGTGGAAGCCGCTCCAGCCGACGGCGTCGTCGAGGTTCGACGCCCGCATGTCGATCAGGTAGTCCAGGTTGCCGGCGTTGTCGGTCGCCTTGAAGCCCTTCTTCACGAAACCGTCGACGTCGCTCTCGACGTGCTCGTAGTACGGGCGGGCGTTGGCGTAGTCCTTCTTCGCGGCCTCGAGGTTCCCAGCGTCGATGTCCGTCTGCAGCTGCTTGACGGCGGTGACCATGTCGCTCACCTGGGCGTCGACGTACTTCGAGTACCCCGTCGCGCCGGACTTCAGGAGCGTCGCGGCGCTGCTGTTCGCGGTGGAGGCGACCTTGCCGGTGACCGTGAAGTCGGTGAGTTCCTTGTCCGCTCCCGGGCAGTACACCTGGTACTTCCCGCCGCCGAGTGTCGCGGTGAACCGCACGGCGTCGAGCCCTGGTGCGAGGTTCTCCTTCTCGCCGAAGATCCGCTGGTCCTGCAGGAGCTCGACCTCGGTGATGGCGGTCGACGACTCGTTCTTCACGGTGAACGTCACGGGCCCGGCCGGGACCTTCGTGGTCGACACGGCGCACTTGTCCGAGCCGTCGTTCGTCAGCGTGATGGAGACGCGGGAGACCTTCCCGGAGTCCGTGGAGTCGTCCGTCGCGGACGACGACGTGGCCGCGCACCCGGTGAGGGCGAGCGCGGTGACGACACCGAGCGCGCCGAGGGTGGTGAGGGGTCGGACGGTGTGCTTACCGAACGGCATAGTCGGGACTCCTTGCAGGGTCCCCGGCGGGCGGGCCGCGCGCGGGGACGGTTTCGGGGGTGTGGTCGGCGAGCGCCGTCTGACGACGGCGGTCACGGAGTGCGAGGGCGAACTGTGCGGCAGCCGCGATGCCGAGGGCGATCGGCAGCCATGCCTTCCAGAGCGCCAGCTCAGCGGACCGCGTCTCGGCGGCCGCCACGGTCGTGGCGGTCCGCTGGACGCGGGAGTCGGGGACCGCGAACACGCTGCGGTCGATCGTGGTGGTGCGAGCGGACGGGAGGCCCCCACCGCTCAGGGTGAGCACGGAACGTTCCGAGCTGGTCGCGTCCAGGACGCCGCCTGCGACGGTCCAGAGCGTGGTCGTCTCGGAGACGGCCCACTCCGCCCGGAACGGGCCGGGGTTCGTCGACGGCGAGATGCCGACGGGCACGCGGCCGAAGATCCCGACGAGGTCGTCCAGCGTGAGGGTCGTCGGTTCGTCGTCGCTGGTCGGGGTCCCACCGCCCGTGGTGGTCGACCGCCAGCGGTCGGCGGTCAGCCCCGCTCGGATGACCGTGCGGTGGGTCGACGCCGGGAAGTCCACGCGGGTCTGGCTGCCGTTGCCCGTGGTCCGCAGCACCGCCGACGCACCGTGCACCTCTGCGGACACCGAGGTCTGGTCGCCGGTCGTCGCGACGGTCGACGGGACGTGCACGCCGCCGGACGGCACGGCGATCGCGAGTGCGATCGCAGCGACGGCCAGGGTGCTGGCGATGCCGGTGCGGACCACGGGGATCCGTGCCGCCGCCGGCCGCCAGGCACGTGGCCAGAGCGAGATCGCGAGGACCGGGACCACGTAGAGGACCCACCCGAGGACCTCGATCACGCGGGGGTCCGGCGGGATCCCGAGGACGCCGGTGACGAGGGCGCCCTGCACGGAGCCGTTCGGCGCGAGCCAGCTCAGGTCGACGGTGCGCTGCTGCCCGATGACGATCCACCCGGCCTCGTGCGCGCGTCGGAGCACCGTGAGGACGAGCCCGCCGGCGACGAACACCAGGAAGACGCCGGTGCCGGTGAAGAACTTCGACAGGTTCAGCCGGACGCCGCCGGTGTAGATGCCGTAGCCGACGAGGACAGCGGCCGCGATGCCGATCACGGCGCCGAGTGCGGCGAGCCCGGTGTCCGACGACGCCTGGAAGGTCGCGAGGAGGAACACCGCCGTCTCGAAGCCCTCCTTGAGGACGGCGAGGAAGGCCATGCCGGCGAGCGCCCACGCGGTCCCGCGGCCCATCGCCTGTGTCGCGCTCGCCTCGAGCTCCGTCGTCAGGGTCCGCGCGTGGGTGCGCATCCAGACGATCATCCCGGTGACGAAGACGACCGCGACGATGCCGATGACCGCTTCCATGCCCTCCTGCTGGGCCTGCGGGAGCGCCTGCTCGACGATCTGCAGGCCGAAGCCGACGGCCACGCTGAGCAGCACGGCGACCCCGACCCCGAGCCACATCGGCGCGAGCGGGACACGGTTGCGGCGCAGGAAGGCAGCGATGATGCCGACGATGAGCGTGGCTTCGAGGCCTTCACGGAGACCGATGACGAGGGTGGCGAGCATGGCGAAGGCAAGGTTAGCCTTACCTCACCCCTCCCGGCTACCTGTTCGGCGTGGGGTTTGATGGTTCTCATGAACCTGCTCTCCGCCGACGGCCTCGCCGCCGTGACGAACGTGCTCGACCTCGCCGGGGTCTTCGCGTCCGCGCTCCTCGGCGGAGCGGTCGCCCGGACGATGGGGCTCGACCTGTTCGGGTTCCTGGTCGTCGGGTTCGTCTCGGGGCTCGGTGGCGGCATGCTGCGCGACGTGCTGCTGCAGAACGGGCCACCGGTCGCGCTCACCGACCCGCTGTACGTGCCGATCGCGGTCGCCGGTGCGCTCGTCGCCTTCTTCGTGTCGTTCTCCGAGCGTGGGTGGGACCGACTGTTCACGTTCCTCGACGCCGCCGTGATCGGGTTCTGGGCGGTGGTCGGCGTGCAACGGACCTTCGACGCCGGACTCGAGTGGCCGGCGGCGATCATCATGGGCACGATCACCGCGGTCGGCGGCGGCGTCGGCCGGGACCTGCTGCTCCGGCGCGTGCCCGCGGTGTTCGGCGGGAACGCCCTCTACGCCTCCGTGGCGGTCGCCGCCTCGGCGGTGATGGTCGTCGCCTCGGCACTCGGCTCCCCGACCATCGGGATCGTCGCCGCCGTGGTGCTCTCCCTCGTGCTCCGGTGGGGCGCCGTGCGGTGGGGCTGGGGGCTGCCGAACGGTCGCGACTGGCAGCCGCAGTCGACGCTGGCGTCCCTGCTGCGTCGGGGCAAGGGGATCCGTCCGGATGCGATCCGTCTGCTCCGTCGGCCAGGACGGCGCCGGGGCCCTGGGAGTGTGCACACCGAGGACGACGACGCGGACTGAGCGGTTCCGCGTCCGGCCCCTCGGGCGTAGCATCGATCCCGCCGGGTATCGGACCCGGCACACACACCCCGGTCGGACGGCCGGGCACGTGCAGCGCACGGATGGGGACCGACGCGACCCGAACGCGCCGGAACCACCCGTGGTCGCGCGTGATCGGATGCACGGCGCGCCAGGTCCCCCGGCCCACGCGCGATCAGCAGAATGGACGGGTACGACCTCCACGTCTGCCCGGTGCCACCGGGCTCCGTCTGAACCAGGAACAGATGAGCGACGCTGCTTCTCCCGACGACCGCCAGACCTCGGCCAGGACCCCGAGAGCCGAGGTGCGCGAGCGCCTGCTCACCGCCGGTGCCGAGGTCTTCGCCGAACAGGGCGTGCACGAAGCGCGACTCGACGACGTCGCCGCCCGCGCCGGGTTCAGCAAGGGTGCGGTCTACTCGAACTTCTCCTCGAAGGAGGACCTCGTCGCGCAGGTGATGCAGCGCGCGACGAACCTGGTGCTCGGCTCGCTCGACGAACTCGTGCGCGAGGACATCGCCGCCGCCGACATCGGTGACATCGTCCGGGCAGCGTTCGGCCGCCACGACCAGAGCGCGCAGTTCGCCCTGCTGTCCGAGTTCCGCGGCTTCGCGATCCGCCGCCCGGAGCTCATGCCCGAGTTCGTCCGGCAGCGCCGGGTGCTCCAGGACGGCGTGCACCGACTCGTGCTGCTGTGGTTCGGCGCGCACCCGGAGATCGACCCGGGGATGCCGCTCGACGTCTTCTCGACCGCGCTCATCGGCGCGAACGTCGGCATCGTGTTCGACTCCCCCGCGCTCGACGGCGTGAACCCCGGCGAGGTCGTCGCCACCCTCGTCGAGGCCGTCATCCGCCCGCGCTGACCCGAGTCTCGCGCCGCCGCTCCCGAGTCTCGCGCTACGCGGGACGCCGGCGGCGCGGGCCGTCGTGCGACCAGGCGGACGACGGCGTCAGGCTGGGCGGCAGCAGGCGCGACCGGAGCCGCTGCGGGAGCCGGACGGACGCGTCCAGGGCGACCCGTGCCTCCCGGACGATCGCGACGAGCGCCGCCCCGTCGACCGAACCCGCCGGCGCGTAGCGCTCCTGGTCGACCGCGTCGACCGCCGATTCCAGGAACGGCAGCACCGACGTCGGCACCGACGACCGGAGTCGCCCGAGCACGGCGCGCGCGGTCCGGGCGACCGCTGCGGCGTCACCGGGCGGTGCGAGGCCTGGTGCGTACCCGTGGTCGGCGACGTCGTCGAGGAGCTCGCGCCAGGCCGAGACCGCCGGCGACCGGCCGTCGGCCACCGCGGCGAGCCGGGATCGACGGCGGACCGACCGCACGGTCGCCGGTGCGACCAGCACCGCCAACGCGATCAGGATGCCGACCGCGAGCCCCCACGGCCCGTTGCCCGAGCCGCCGGTCGACCCCGCGGCCCCGGGGGCGGCCGAGGCACTCGGCGTCGGGCTCGCGGACGTGGACGGCTCGTTCGACGCGTTCGGTTCCGGCAGCGGCGTGGCGGGGTCGGCCGCGCTCGGCGTCGTCGTCGGCTCCGTGGACGACGTCGCCGCCGAGTCGGAGTCCGGGGTCGGTTCGAAGGCGACCCAGCCGGCGCCCTTGATGTACAGCTCCGGCCACGAGTGCAGCTGCCGGTTCGAGACCGTGTACTCGCCGTCCTCCTGCGTCCCGCCCGCCCGGTACCCGACCGCGATCCGCGACGGGATGCCGAGCGTGCGGGCCATCACGGCCATCGCGGAGGAGAAGTGCACGCAGTACCCCTCCCGCACCTGCAGGAACTTCGCGACGACGTCCATGCTGTCGCCGTCGTAGCCCTGCTCGACGGGGGCGGTCTCGGAGTAGGTGAAGAGGTCGCTGCGGAACCACTCCTCGAGGGTCCTGGCCTTCTCGTAGTCCGTCTCGGCGCTGCCGGCGACACGGGCGGCCGTGGTCGAGATGCTCTTGGGCAGGTCCTTCGGCAGGGCGAGGTCGGTGCGCAGCTGCGCAGTGGACGGCGTCGGGTAACCACGCCCGTCGAACCGGTCGAGCCGTCCGGCGGCGTCGATGGCGTCGAGGTAGGCGTTCGCGAAGGTCGAGGCGCCGTAGACCTCGTACGTCGCCCCGCGCCGGGTCGCCGGGCCCGTGGAGCGCACGGTGTTCGAGTCGCCCATCCACCGCCACTGGTCGAGCTCGAGGTTCGTGGACTGCGACTGGATCGAGACCGCCCCGGACGGCACGGGGAGGTAGTTGCTCGACAGGCCGGTGATGCGGACGGTGACGTCGCCGCGGCTCGCCAACCGCGGGTTGATCCCGACGGCCCACTGCTGCTGGTCGGCGGTCTGGGCGTCGCTGACGTCGGTGACCGTCGGGACCCAGTCCCCCGTCCCGAACTCGTCGAGGTCGGCGAGCTTGAGGTACTCCGGCTGCCCGTCGGACGAGCGGTACCGGAACACCTCGAGCTCGCTCGGCCGACGGAGGTCCTGCCCGAGGTTGAGCAGCGTGCCCGGTCGACCCGGTTGGATCGGCGCCTGGATCGCCCCGGTGACACCGGACAGCCAGCTGGCGTTGAGCGGGATGATCGTCGGCAGCCCCACCGCGACCACGAGCGCGACGGCGCCGATCAGCGTCGCCGGGAACGCCCGCTGCACCGGACGGACCGAGAGCCACAGCAGCGCGAGGAACGCCAGTCCGGTGACGACGACGAGCCCCGTGCTCGCGGGTGTCCCGGTGACGACGCCCGGCACGATGAGGATCACGAGTGCCGGAGCCGCGGCGAGCGCCGCTGCGGGTGCGACCGTCGCGAGGAACAGCGACGCCGCCGCGACCCAGGCGATCGCGACCGTGACGACGAGCCGGATCGGGTCGGTCTGCGGGAGCGGTGCCGGGTTGAGCCGGATCGCCGCGATCGTCTGCCCGAGGGCTCCGTTCCCGTCGATCCACCCGAGCGGTTGGATGTCGTTGACGAGTGCTGCGACGCACGAACACGCGATGAGCGTCGCGACCAGGGCGACGAAGCGGACGCCGGGCGACCGACGGCGGACGGCCAGCACGACGCCGACGAGGACCACGACGATGGCGAGGGCGGACGTCCACCAGGCGATGCCCTGCACGAGCGGGCGGAAGGCCAGCGCGGCGAGCAGGACGGGGACGGGCGCGAGGGCGATCACCCACGGCGACGGTGCGGCGCGGTCGTCCTCGCGGTCGAGGATCTCGCGGACGTCGGCCCGGCCCCTGCTGGCGGGGCGGGTGTCCTGCGCGGTCACCGCAGTGCTCCTGCGCCGGCGACCGGCACGACGAGCGTCCGCCACCCGCCGCGGTCGAGGATCCCGCGCACGACCGGGTCGGGCGGCACGATCGTGGCCAGGATCCCGCGACTGGAACCGCTCGTCGACGACACGAGCTCGGCGGCCTGCTCGGCGGTGCAGTGTCCGGTGACGACGGCGGTCATGCCGTGCACGTCGCGACCACGGACGTCGGGCAGCACGTCCGTCACCCGGCGGGCGTCGCCGCGGACACGGACGTCCGCCAACCCGACGAGCACGTCGGTCAGCCCGCCGGCGTCTCCGGTGTGCCGGGTGTCACCGCCGAGGTCGTCGGTGACGAGCACCACGCGCGAGGTCCGTGCGGCGAGGGCCCGCGCGACGCTCGCAGCGACGACGACCGCGTGCTCGAACGCGGCGTCGCCACCGAGGTCGGCGAGCTCCGCCAGGTCGTCCCGCCCGAGCTGCTGGTACGACTCGCGGCGGACGTCCAGGGCGATCACCGCTTCCGGCGGCTGCGCCTGGGTGGTCTGGCGGACGTGGAGTTCGCCACGACGGGCACTCTGCGCCCAGTGCACGCGGCGGATCGGGTCGCCTGGACGGTACGGGCGGAGTTCACTGTCGTCCGCTGAACCGCCCTGCCCGACACGTCCTTCGTCGGCGGACACCGCGCCCGCGAGCGCGCCCGTGTCCATCGCGGAGAGGGCCGTCGAGGCCGGGACCACCACCACTTCCTCGGGGGCGACCACCGGACGGTCGATGCGCAGCAGGCCGAACGGGTCCTCGACACGGATGGTCACCGGCCCGACGACCGTCCGGCCTCGGTGCATCGCGAGCGCCTCGACGTCGAACACCGCTGGTGGCACCGACGGACCGATCTCGACGAGGGCCTCGGCGTCGGACACGCTCGCGAAGGCGTCCTCGAGCTGTTCGCGCACGAGCAGGGTGGAGCGCGGCCCGATCGGCATCGTCGTCCCGCGCAGGGTGATCCGCTCGCGGTACACCTCGCCGACCTGCACCATCGCGCGTGGGGCCGCTCGGGATCCCCGCAGCGGCGCCGCGACGACGAAGGCCATCGCGATCCCCAGCACGACGAGCACCAGGAGCAGGAGTCCGGCGGACACGGCGACGCTCGTGGTCGCGACGAGTCCGCCGCCGATCAGGCCGATCCCGACCGCGATGACCGACCAGCCGCGGGCGGTCGGCCGGGGGAACGGGGTCCGACGGGCCATCGCCGCCGCACGCTTCGCCCACCGGTCCAGGACCGACCGCGCCGCCCCTGCACGGCGGAGCAGCGTCGAGGTGCCGGGCGGCTGGGACATCAGGACCGGACTGGCGCCGCGGTGAACGGCACCGCGGTCTCCGAGACGACGCGCACGACGATCTCGCGCGCGGTGTCCTCGGCCGTGCCACCGAGCCCGCGGGCGACCGGGACGAGCCGGTGTGCGAGGACGATCGGCGCGAGCTCCGCGACGTCGTCCGGGGTGACGAACGAGCGGCCCTGCAGTGCGGCGTGGGCGCGTGCGGCCTGCGCGAGGTGCAGGGTGGCGCGCGGGCTGGCGCCGAGCACCAGGTCGGGGTGGGTCCTGGTGGCACGGACGATGGCGATGACGTAGGCCTCGACGTCGGGAGCGACGTGCACCTGGCGCACCGACGCGACCATCGCGCGGAGGGTGCCGACGTCGACGATCGGACGGAGCGACGTCAGCGGGTCGCGGCCGCCGCGGTTGGTGAGCATCCGACGTTCGGCTTCGACGCTGGGGTACCCCATCGCGATGCGCGCCATGAACCGGTCGCGCTGCGCCTCTGGCAGCGGGTACGTCCCCTCCATGTCCACGGGGTTCTGCGTCGCGACGATCATGAACGGCGACTCCAGCACGCGGGTGACGCCGTCGACCGTGACCTGGGACTCGGCCATCGCCTCGAGCAGCGCGGACTGGGTCTTCGGGCTGGTCCGGTTGATCTCGTCACCGATGACGACGTTCGCGAACACGGGGCCGGGCGAGAACCGGAACGTGCCGGAGGACTGGTCGAAGATGTTCACGCCGGTGACGTCCGACGGCAGCATGTCCGAGGTGAACTGGATGCGGTTCACCGACCCGCCCACCGATGCGCCGAGCGCCTTCGCGAGCACGGTCTTGCCGACCCCTGGGACGTCCTCCACCAGCAGGTGTCCCTCTGCGAGCATGACCGTCAGCGCCGTGCGGATCGCGTCGGTCTTGCCGTCGACCACCGTGGCGACGGCGGACATGATCGCCGCACCCGCGTCACGGACCTGGTCGACGGGGATGGCGAGGTCGGGGGCGTCCGGCACGCAGGTCTCCTCAGGGGTGGGGACAGTGGTCCGCGCATGCTACATCGGCCCGGTGACAGCGACCGGAGGATGTGTCACCGACCGCGTCCGGGGTGGAGGCTCGACCAGCGTCCGCCGGTCGGCGGACGCTGGTCGAGCCTCCAGTCCGGTGCCCCGCTCAGCCGACGCGCGCCGCCAGCGCTTCGTCCGCAGCGCGCAGCACGCGCGCCGCCACGGCGACGCCTGCTTCGCGCCCGAGCTCGGTGTCCTCGTGCTCGATGTTCACCCACATCTCGGGGTCCACCTCGTGGAGTGCCTCGAGGAACGCGGACCAGTACGCCTCGTCGTGGCCCTTGCCGAGCGCGACGAAGTCCCAGGCGGAGGGCTTCGGCCACTCGTTCGCCCACTCGTCGCCTCCGAGGTTCGTGCGGGGCTCGTCCGGGGACAGTCGGCGGAACGAGTTGTCGAGGACGCCGTTGATCGCCGCGTGCGGGTTGATCCTGACGTCCTTCGCCGCGGCGTGGAAGACGAGCGGACCGAGGTCCCGGACGACCGCGACCGGGTCCATCTGCTGCCAGAACAGGTGCGACGCATCGAGCTCGACGCCGACGTTCGTCAACCCGCCACGCTCGACGAGCTCGCGGATCGTCGCCGGGTTGAAGACGACGTTCTGCGGGTGCAACTCGAGCGCGACCTTGACGCCGTGCTCGCGGGCGAGTGCGTCGATCTCCTGCCAGAACGGGACGGCGACGCTCCACTGGTACTCGAGGACGTCGAGTGCGGCGGAGTTCCAGGCGTTCACGATCCAGTTCGGGCGGACGCCACCGGGCTCCCCGGCCGGCAGGCCCGACATCGTGACGACGCGGTCCTGGCCGAGGCGGGCGGCGAGCCGGATGCTGCGCCGGACGTCCTCGGCGTGGGCGTCCCCGATCGTGCGGTCGGGGTGCAGCGGGTTCCCGTTGCAGTTGAGGCCGGCGATGGACACCCCGGTGCCGTCGAACCGGGCGAGGAAGGCGTCCCGTGCCTGGTCGTCGTCCAGGATGGCGTCGATGTCCGGCACGTGCACCGGGGGCAGGAACCCGCCGGTGTTCAGTTCGATGCCGGTGAGACCGTTCTCCGCGACGGCGCGCAGGGCGTCCGCGAGGGAGCGGTCGTGGAAGATCGCGTTGTACAGACCGAGCTTCATGCGTGCTGCTCCTGCTTCGTCGTCACTGCGTCCCCGTCCGCCTGCGCGGACCGGACCACCGCCTCGAGGACCTCCATGTTGTGCACGCCGTCCTCGAACGTGGCGTTGCGCGGGAGCGGATCGGCGACGCCGGCGACCTCGTCGAGGAACGCGCGCGCCTGGTACTCGAACATCTGGTTCTGGCCCCAGCCGACGCCGGGTGCGTCCATCGCCATACCGCCGGCCACGTAGGGGTGATCCGGCCCGAGGACGACCTGGCGGTACCCTCCGAGGCGGGATCCGTCGGACTGCAGGGCGAGCCCGATCTCCGACGGCCGCTCCTGGTCCCAGCGCGCGGCGCCGCCCTCGCAGAAGACCTCGATCACCAGGCCGTTCGGATGGGCCGTCGCGACGCGGGACACCTCGAGCGAGCCGACCGCGGCACCGTCGCCGAAGCGAGCGCTGAAGGTGGCGTAGTCGTCGTTCTCGACGGCCTGCGTCTCGCCGGTCAGTTCGGCTGCCGCACCCCGGAGTGCGTGTCCGGCGGCGACGGGTCGTTCGGTGATCGTCGTGGTGAAGAGCCCGCCGGTGACGCTCCGGACGTCTCCGGCGAGGAACTCCGCGATGTACGTCAGGTGCGAGCCGACGTCGGCGAGCGCGCCCGATCCGGGAGCGCCGGCGTAACGCCACGAGAACGGGACGTCCGGCGAGGATCCGTAGTCGGTCCAGTAGCGGCCGGAGAGGTGCAGGACCTTCCCGAGGGTGCCGTCCTCGATCAGCTCGCGGATCGCCGCGATGCCCGGTGCGCGTCGGTAAGTGAAGCCGACGCGGGCGATCGTGCCCTGTGCCTCGGCGGCGCGGGCGGCGTCGGCCATCGCGCGGGCGTCCTCGAGCGAGTCGGCCAACGGCTTCTCGCACAGCACGTGCTTCCCGGCGGCGAGGAGCCCCTCGACGATCTCGCGGTGCAGGCGGTTCGCGACGACGACGCTCACCACGTCGATGTCGTCGGCGGCCGCGATCGCCCGCCAGTCGGTGTCGTGCCGCTCGAACCCGAAGCGCTGCGCGGCCTCGGCGGCGAGGGGCTCGTCCACGTCCCCGATCGAGACGAGCCGCACGGGCGGCAGGGTCGGGGCGAACAGTGACGGGGCGTTCCGCCACGCGGCCATGTGGGCCTTGCCCGCCATGCCCGCGCCGATGACGGCGACGCCGATGCTCTCGCGCATGTGCTCTCCTTCGAGCTGGTTCTTCCGGTCCTGGTCCGTCGGGGACCGGTCCGTTCGGTTCTGGAACGTTCCAGAAGGGGTCGGTAGACTGTAGCCCTACCTCCCCATGTCCTGTCAAGGAGCGACCGTGTCGAACCGCCGTCCGCCGACGATCATCGACGTCGCAGCACTCGCGGGCGTCTCGAAGTCGCTGGTCTCGATGGTGATGCGCGACGACCCCGGCGTCTCCGACAGCCGTCGCGCGGCCGTCCTCGCCGCCGCCGCGTCGCTCGGGTACCGGCCGAACCGTGCCGCCGCGATCCTCGCCGGCACCAGGACCCGCACGATCGGCGTCGTCGTCGACGACTTCCGCAACCCCTGGTACGTGCCGATGCTCGACGGCATCCGGTCGACGCTCGCACCACACGGGTTGCGTCTGACGCTCGCCGATGCCGTGGCGAACGCGCACCTCGACAGCTCCCCGTTCGACGACCTCGTGTCGCTCCGGGTCGACGGCGTCATCCTCGGCGCCGAGAGCTCGGTCGACCTCCTCGTCCCCGACGACACCCCCGTGGTCGTCGCCGGCGAGCGCGCGTCCGCACCCCCCGGGCTCGACGTGGTGGCGTCGGACGAAGCCGCAGGCGCACGCATCGCCGTCGACCACCTCGTCGAGCTCGGGCACCGGCACATCGCGCACCTGACCGGCGCCGGCGGTTCGGCAGCAGCGCGACGCGTGTCGACCGTCGCCCGGATGACGTCGTCCGGCGTCGAGCCCCTGGTCCTCGGGGAGGGGCCGACGTCCGAGCAGACCGGGTTCGACGCCGCGCGGGCAGCACTGGCCGTGCACCCGTCCCTGACCGCGCTGTTCGCGGCGAACGACGTGATGGCGATGGGAGCGATCGCCGCTGCGCGACAGGCCGGGCTGCGCGTGCCTGAGGACCTGTCGGTCATCGGCCACGACGAGACCCCGCTCGCGGCGTCGCCCCTGCTGCAGCTCACGACGGTCGACCCGCACAACGACGAGGTCGGACGGCTCGCGGCCGCCCGGCTGATCACCCTCATCGGGGACTCGTCGCGCCCGGCACCGACTCGTGACCTCGTGACGCCCACCCTGGTCGTCCGCAGCACCACCGCTCCCCCGCGGGCGTAGCGCCCCGCGATCGAGTGCGCAGAAACGGGGCCCACTACCCGCCGGACGTCCCCGCTTCCGCGCACTCGATCCCACCGACGCCCACCGGCATCGGCCACCCCGTCAGCGCGGCAAGGACATCGAGTTCAGGGACCACATCGCGACACCGTGCAGCCCGAGCTCCCGCGCGAGCGCCGTCCGCACGCGGTACGACCGGGCGTCCGACCAGTGCAGCTCCCGTCCGTCGTCGAGCTCCGCCGACCACTCCCCGTCGCGGTCCGACCAGACTGCAGCGTCCCCCGCGAGACGCCGTGCAGCTGCCGGCCCCAGCGGCGCGTCACCCGCACCGGGACCCCACGCGTACCCGTACGACGCGATCCCGAGGTCGATCCGGTCCGCGCGGAGCCCTTGCGCCTCGGCAGCGTGCACCACCCGGGTCGCCCAGGGCAGCGCCCCCACCGCGCCGGGCCCGCTCCACGGACCGTGCTGGTCGTACGTCATGAGCACGAACCGGTCCACGTGCTCCGAGAGTCCGCGCAGGTCGTACCCGGTCGCCCGGAACCCGGCCGCCGACGTCGATGCCATCACCGCCATGGAGACCCGCGCGTCGTCGCCGAGCTGATCGCGCACGGCGTCCCGGACCGCGGCGGCGAACGCGACGAGCCCCGCTCGGTCCCGGGCCCGCAGCGACTCGAGGTCGATCTGCACGCCCCGCATCCCGGCGTCGTCGGCGGCGCGGGCGACCTGGCGGGCGACACGACCGCGGTTCTCCGCGGAGGACAGCAGCGCCGTGCCGGCCTGCGGCGAGAAGTCACCGATCGTCGACGAGTAGTTGCTCACGAGGAGCTCGGCCGAACCACCCGCGGCCGACGCCAGTCCGGCCAGTCCGGCGGGAGCCTCGTTCAGGCGCGAGCCGTCGTCCGCGACCGTGACACCGTCGACCCCGATCGTCGTCGCGAGCGGGACGGCGTCGGTGACACGGTCCACCGCGGTCCCGCCGGGTTCGACGTACGCCTCGACCTCGAGCCCCGAACCGGACGCGCATCCGGCGAGCACCAGCCCCGACACGAGGACGGCCACCACGACACCCGCACGACGAACCACCCGGTCACGGTAGCGGGTCAGACGCGCTCGTACTCCAGGCGCTCGACCGCGGTCGCGAGCTCGTCCAGTTCCGGCACGCCGTGCGCCTCGGCCAGCGCTGCCTCGAGCGCGGCGGCGTGGATCGGTGCCGCACGATCGAAGAGCGCGGAGCCGGCATGCGTCAGCTCCGTGTAGAGCCCTCGACGGTCGTCCGCACAGAGCACCCGGGTCAGCAGGGCACGTTCCTCGAGCCGGTTCACGAGCCGCGTCGTCGCACTCGGGCTGAGCGCCGCGGCACGCGCGAGCTGCTGCATCCGCATGTGGAAGCCGTCCTGTCGCCGGAGCGCATCGAGCACCGTGAACTCCACGACGGACAGGTCGACCTCGCGCAGTGCCTGCTCCAGGTGCGACTCGATCAGGCTGTGCAGCGCGCCGAGGGTGCGCCAACCGTGTGCGCGGACCGCGATCGCCGTGTCGTCGATGCTCATGAGGACCTCCCAAGTCGTTGCACACGCAGATAGTTGCTTGCGCACACACCTAGCGTGTGCAACTATTTATCCCGCGCTTGCAACTACCAGCGTACGCGGCATGCCCGCGGCGGACAACAGGAGAGGACCACGCATGCCTGCTGGACTCATCGCACTCGCGCTCGGCGGCTTCGGCATCGGACTGACCGAGTTCGTCATCACCGGACTGCTGCCGGAGGTCGCGGCGGACTTCGGCGTCACCGAGACCACGGCCGGCTGGCTCGTCACGGGCTACGCGCTCGCGGTCATCGTCGGCGCGCTCGGCCTGACCGCCGCCACCACCAGGCTCCCCCGGAAGCCCGTGCTCATCGGACTCCTCGTGCTGTTCGTCATCGGCAACACCCTGTCGGCGCTCGCTCCGACGTACGGCGTGATGATGACCGGCCGTGTCGTCGCCGCGCTCTGCCACGGCGCGTTCTTCGGCATCGGCTCCGTCGTCGCGTCGAACATGGTCGCGCGCGAGAAGCGGGCCTCCGCCGTCGCACTCATGTTCACCGGGCTCACCGCGTCGAACGTGCTCGGCGTCCCCTTCGGCACGTTCCTCGGTCAGGCGATGGGCTGGCGCGCCACCTTCTGGGCGATCGCCGCGATCGGCGTCGTCGCCCTCGTCGGAGTCGCCCTGCTCGTGCCCGCCACGAAGCAGGACGCGGCGCCGTCACTCGGCCGGGAACTCGGGGCGTTCCGCTCCGGCCAGGTGTGGCTGTCGCTCGGCGTCACCGTGCTCGGGTACGGCGGCATGTTCGGCGCCTTCACCTACATCGCGTACACGCTCACCGCCGTCTCGGGCTTCGCGTCGGCCGCGGTCCCGTGGCTGCTCGTCGTCTTCGGTCTGGGCCTGTTCGTCGGCAACTGGGCCGGCGGCCGCCTCGCCGCGAAGTCGATCGACCGGACGCTCCTCGTCGTGCTCGCGAGCCTGACGGTCGTCCTCGCGCTCTTCGCCGCCGTCGCCACGAACCCCGTGCTCACCGTCGTTGCCCTCGTGCTCATGGGTGCGTTCGGCTTCGCCACCGTGCCGGCACTGCAGACCCGCGTGATGCACTACGCGGACCACGCCCCGACCCTGGCGAGCGGCGCGAACATCGCCGCGTTCAACCTCGGCAACGCGTTCGGCGCCTGGATCGGCGGACTGACGATCGCCGCCGGCCTCGGCTACACCTCGCCCATCTGGGCTGGCGCCGCCATCACCCTGGCCGGGCTCGCGCTCGTGGCCGTGGCCGCCGGCGCAGCGCGCCGCGGCGGCGCCGCACGCCCCGTGCGGACCGGGAGCATCCGCACCGTCGGCTGAACCGCGACCAGGTGACGGACTGGAGGCTCGGTGCACGCCCGCACCGAGCCTCCAGTCCGTCTGCCGGTCACGGGACCAACGCCCAGCCGACGCGACTACCGTCACCGGCAGGTGACCCAGCCCCCGGCCGCCGGATCGATCCACAGCCGACCGGAAGCCGTCATGCATCCACCGCTCACCAGAACCGCCCTCCTCGACAGCGCATCCGCGACGACGCGCGGGGACGGGCCGTGTCGATGACTGCGCGAGAAGGCATGCTCTGGACCGAGACGCACGCGGGCCACTGGGAGGGGTGCTCCGGGTCGACGCTCATGGGTGTCATCTCCTGGCACGACGGCTACGCGGTCCGGTCCTCCGGCGGCGAGGTCCACGGGCAGCACAGCACACTCGACAGCGCGAAGGCGCAGCTCGAGGGCTGGATGCGATGGCTCGACTCCACCGACGCGGCCTGAACCCACCCGGACAGCGAAGAAGCCCCGCCGATCGGCGGGGCTTCTGTCCGTGTGCGGAGACGGAGGGATTTGAACCCTCGGTCCCCTCAAAGGGGACTCCACCTTAGCAGGGTGGTGCACTCGGCCGGACTATGCGACGTCTCCATGCGCCCTTGCGGACGCACGCACCACCATACAGGAGGACCGGGGCGGTCTCGACCCGGTGTTTCCCGGCGGGCGCGTCGGGGTGTCCGCCCATGGTCCCCCGAAGTGGGGACACTCGGGGGTTGTCTCCGTGTACCCCGGTCACTAGTCTCATCGGGACGCGGCGATCACGTTCCGGGGCTCGCCCCCGTTGTCGCGACACAGCACCCAGCGTCGCTCCCTGGCCTGGGCCCGGCTCGCCCGATGATCGGCGTCCGCCGAGGAGCGACTCCGCGGGGGCGTGACCACGGTCACGTCCCCGCTTTTTCGTGCGCCCTGGTCCAGCGAAAGCGACAGTCCCGCGGGCCAGCGCGGCCACGCCCCCGCGAGAGCGACAGATTCGCGCGGGCGTTGGGCGGACGGCTGTCGCTTTCGCGGAGCGGGCCGGCCCGCTGACCGCCCGACTACGACCCGAAGGCCTTCGAGCAGGTCTGCTGATCGGCGGACTGGCCCTGCAACCCGTCGATCGTGTCGGACGTCGCGGGAGCGGACGGGGTCGCGGGCGAAGCGGAATCCGAACCGGCGCCGGTCGCGGGCGTCGTGGGATCGGCAGTGGGAGCCGACGGGTCCGCCGCAGGGGTCGAGGGGGTCGCGGCGGCGCTCGGGTCCGCCTCGGACCCGATGCCCGTGCTGCCGGCACCGAGCGAGAACGACTGATCGGCCTTGATCTTCTCGAACAGCTGGTCGGCGAGGTACTTCGTCGGCTGCACCTTCCCCGCGTAGACGCCCGTGCCACCGGTCGTCCCCGGGTACTGCACGAAGTTCACCTGGTCGAGGGGCAGGTCCTGCAGCGCCCGCCCCATCTGCACCATCGTCCCGGCGTCGTTGAGACTCTGCGAGAGCTGCATGTTGGACGCCGCCGCCCGCGCGAGCTTGTACAGCGTCGCGGGCGAGGTCAGGGTCTGGTTCGACTTCACCGTCCGCAGGAGCGACGACAGGAACACCTGCTGCGAGCTGATGCGACCGAGGTCGGAGCCGTCGCCGACACCGTGCCGCGTGCGGAGGAACTCGAGCGCCTGGGAGCCCTGCAGGGTGGTGGTCCCGGCCGGCAGGTCGAGCCCGGTGTAGCGGTCGTGGATCGGCGACGCCACACACACCGGCACGCCGCCGATGGCGTTGGACATCTCGATGACGCCGTTGAAGGACACCGCTGCGGAGTACTGCACGTCGAGCCCGGTCAGGCCCTGCACCGTCTGCACGACGCAGTTCAGGCCCCCTTCACCCCACGCGCTGTTGATCGGCTGCGCGGCCATCGCCGGCGTCGAACCGGAGCCGTCTGGCTTCTCGCACGCCGGGATCGGCGTGATGAGGTCACGCGGGATGCTCACCGCCGTCGCGTTCGTGTGGTCCGCGGAGACGTGCAGCAGGATGTTGACGTCGTTGAGGGTCGCGTCCCGCTCGCCGTACTGGGTTCCCTGCTCCGGGTCGTTGTCGGTGCCGACCACCAGCATGTTGAAGCCACCCTTGTAGGCGCTGAGCGCGTCGCCGCCGCTCTTCGCCTCGGCAACGGGCTGCCCCTGGATCTGCACGCCCTCGCCGAAGTCGTCGGTGACCTGCTTCGCCGCGATGGCCGCGACCGACGCGGAACTGATGAGGGCGACCGCGACCACCCCGGAGAGGACCTTGGCGACCGTGCCGAACGGGGAACGGCGACGCAGACGTCCGTGACGGGCGATCCCGCTGGCTCGGTTGAGTCGGTGGGATCGATCACGAACGTCGTTCACGGGCACTCCTGTCGTCGGCGGACACGATGGCGGCGCCGTCCTGATCGACGCCACGGTGGCCCCGCACGGCGCCGGACCGAGTCTGGTCGGGGGCGCGGGGACGGCAACCGGTCAAGGCTGCCACAGGACCGCCTGACGTTTCAGTGTGCAACCAGCGCGAATCCTCGGTGAAGCCCGTCTTCGTGGGTCAGCCGCCGGCCGCGACCGCGCAGGTCTTCTGCTTCGCCGTCTGCCCGGTGACACCCGGCATGTCCTGGGGCGCCGACGATTCCTTCGCCGACGACTGGTCGACGGCGGGAGCAGCAGCACTCGCGGATGCGTCGCGGTCCGTCGCACCGCGCCCCGTGGAACCGGCGTCCAGCCGGAACGGCCGGTCAGCGCGGACGGCTCGCATCAGGCGGTCGGCCGTGGCCTGCTCGGGGACGACCTTGCCGGGGAACGACGGGTCATCGACGCTGCCGGGGTACTGCACGAAGGTGATCCGGTCGAGCCCGATCCCCTCGAATGCTCCGGCCATGTCGACCATCGTCGAGGGCTTCGCGAGCGAGGTGGACAGGGTGATGTTCTTCGACGCGGTCTTCGCGAGGCCGTAGAGCTTCGACGGGTCCCCGAGCGTGCCCTCGCTCTTCACCTTGCGCATCAGGGACGACAGGAACTGCTGCAGGCTCGAGATCCGTGCGAGGTCGCTCCCGTCACCGACGCCGTGCCGGTCGCGCAGGAACGCGAGTGCCGTCTTGCCCGACACCGTGTGTTCCCCCGCCGAGAGCCGCAGCCCCGTGTAGGGATCGTCGACCGCGTCCGTCACGCACACCGGGACCCCGCCGACGGCGTCAGACATCCGGATCACGCCGGCGAAGCTCACCTGGGCCGCGTACGGGATCTCCATGCCGGTGACCTGCTCGACCGTCTGCACGACGCACTGCATCCCGCCTCGGCCGTACGCCTGGTTGATCGGGGTGTCCTCGACGGCCGGTGATCCGCCGCACGCGGGCTGGTCGACGACGAGGTCACGGGGGAAGCTCACGGCGACCGCCTGGGTGTGGTCGGCCGAGACGTGGAGCAGGACGTTCGAGTCGTTGAGCGTCGCACCGCGTTCGCCGTACGCCGTCCCCTGCGCCGGGTCGTTGTCGGCGCCGATCGCCAGCACGTTGAAGGCCCCGTCGGTCGACCCACCGTCACCGCCGACGTCGACCGCGCGCTGCAGGAACCCGTGGCCGACGTCGTACGCGGCGTACGCCGAGAGCGAGGTCGCGCTCACCAGTGCGACGGCGACAGCGATGCCGACACCGGAGAGCAGCCGTGCGACACCGAGGTCACGTGGACGGCGCCCGTGTCGGGCACCGCTCACGCGGTACCCGGGGCCGGACAGCACCCTGGGGCGCCGACGCGCGTCGAGCACGTCGTCGAACCGCACGCGAGCGGCGTCGGGACCATCGGGATCGGTCACGGGCGGACTCCCTCCGAGCAGCCTCGGGTCCAGGCCGCTCGCCGGGGGACGATACCCGAGCCGGGTCACCCCGCCGCGGAGGCGGATCGGCTCGGCGTGCCTCGTTCGGGGGTCACGGCGTGCCGCACCCCCGGAGTCCGACCACACCGAGCACGACCACGCCGACACCGAGCACGACCGCACCGAGCCCGACAGCAGCGAGACCGATCATGCGGGAACCGCTGCGCGGAACCGATCGGGCAGCGTGATGAGACACCCCCCGAGCTCGCAGACGAGACGAGTGCACTCCTCGAGGTCTTCCCGCCCCGCAGCGACCCGGGCGGCATCGACGAGCCCCTGCCGATGTCGTCGGTCCACCACGGCGTCGATGCCGTTCGCCAGGGCGACGTCGTCCGTGTAGAACATGTCGAGCACCGGGCGCTGCGCCGCCACCCAGTCCGCACTGACCGACGACCCGGCACGGCGGAGCAACCACGCGGCGAGCTCGACGAACGATCCCGCCTCGGTCATGCAGTCGCGGATCCAGAACGGGTCGAACCGCTCGGTCGTGGCATCGGCCACCGACGGCGGCTCGGCGAGCATCGTGCACGTGACGCGGATCCGTTCCTTCATCTGGTCGAGCGACCACTGCGCGATGACGACACCCACGTACCGCTGGACGGACACCAGCCGCAGCGCTTCGAGCGGGACGAGCGCTTCGCGCACCGGCGTCCGGGAGACGTGCATGTCGTCGGCCAGGTTGTCGAGCCGCAGACGCTGCCCACGCCGGTACTCACCACGCAGGATCCGGTCCATCAGCCGCAGGAACACGGCATCGCGGAGCAGGCTGCGCGGGACGCCGAGCGGATCGAGTGAACCGCTCTGCACACGCGCAACCGGATGTTCGTCGTACCCCATGCGACGACCTTCACGCACGGACGACACCACCAGCGATCAGCGGCCCCGATCGGTGGAGCGACCCACCGACCACCAGGCTGTGGAGGGCACGGCTCCCGATCACCTCGTCTTGCATCACAGCACTCCCATGTCTCCGAGACCCCGGGCTGGGGTCGCTGGGATGACGATGGCAGGGGTGCGGATCAGGCGCTAAACATTCCGGATTCCGTGTATCACTTGCGGGACTTCTCCTCTTCCTCCGCTGCGATCACCGACAGCGGCTGGGTCACGTCCTCGAGCCCCTTCCGCGCGGCGTCCACGCCGAAGATGAGCGCGACCACACCTCCTGCGATCATCACCCCGGCGCCGAGCAGGTACCCCCAGAACAACGGCTCACGCGACGACCCGTCCCCGATGAACGCGCCGTAGATCGCCGGCGCGATCGCACCGAAGATCTGCGCGAGCGCGAAGAAGTACGAGATCGCCTGCGACCGCAGTTCGAGCGGGAAGATCTCGCTCACGGTAAGGTACGCACTCGACGCCCCGGCCGAGGCGAAGAAGAACGAGATGCACCAGAAGATCACCTGCACGGTCGCCGAGATCGCGTCGGCGCGGAAGAGGAACGCCGACACCGCGAGCACGAGTCCGGAGACCAAGTAGGTGCTGAAGATCATCTGCCGACGGCCCCACGTGTCGAACAGCCGCCCGAGGATCAGCGGCCCGAGCAGGTTGCCGATCGCGAAGGGGAAGAAGTAGACCGCCGTCTGCGACGTCTTCAGGCCGAAGAAGTTCGTGAGCACCAGCGCGTAGGTGAAGAAGATCGCGTTGTAGAGGAACGCCTGCGTGATCATCATCGTCGCGCCGACCAGCGTCCGCGTCGGGTACTGCCGGAAGAGGACCTTCACGATCGTCGTGAACCGGACGCGGTCCATCGGCGTGACCGACATCGCCTTGGACCGGTCGACGTCCGGCAGCTTCTGCCCCGTGCTGCGCTCGACCGACTCCTCGATCCGCGTCAGCGTGGCGTCCGCCTCCTCTTCTCGCCCGTGGGTCATCAACCACCGCGGACTCTCCGGGATGTGTCGCCGCAGGAAGATGATCGCGATGCCGAGCACCGGGCCGAGGAAGAACCCGATGCGCCAGCCGACGTTCTCGGCGAAGAGCGACGGGTCGAGCAGGTAGATGTTCGCGAAGGCACCGAGGGCCGCACCGCCCCAGTAGGTGCCGTTGATGGCGATGTCGACGTGGCCGCGGTACTTCGACGGGATGAGCTCGTCGATCGCGGAGTTGATCGCGGCGTACTCGCCGCCGATCCCGAGTCCCGCCACGAACCGGAAGGCCGCGAGGAACCAGAAGTCCTGCGCGAAGCCGGCGATACCGGAGCCGATGAGGTAGATCGCGAGCGTCAGGATGAAGAGCTTCCGCCGGCCGAGTCGGTCGGACATCCGCCCGAACACCAGCGCTCCGACCACCTGGCCGACCAGGTAGATCGTGCCGAGCGAGGTCACCTGCTGCGTGGAGAGGTTCAGGTCCGCTTGGAACCCGGCGTTCGAGACGATCTGGATCTCGAGGCCGTCGAGGACCCAGGAGACCCCGAGGCCCACCACGACACTCCAGTGGAACCGTGTCCACGGGAGTCTGTCCATCCTGGCCGGTACCAGGCTCGTGATCGTTCCGGAGGGGTTCGCGCTGCTCACGAAGGGGAACCGTACGCCGAGAACGCGGCGGTTGTTCGGCCCCGGAACGAACGGCGATCCGGGCGCGGAGCCGGATCCCCCTATTCGAATCCGGCTCCGACGCCGGAAGGACAATCATTGCAATCGCTATGAATACTCACAAGCGGACCGCCGGACGGGAGGCTCGTGGCCAGCTGGCACCGAGCCTCCAGTCCGATGCCCCCGGAGCAGGCGTACCCTCGACGAGGTGACCCGACGCGACATCCGAACGGTCGGCGAGCTCCGCACCTCTGGTCACGTCCAGAAGACGGTCCGCGCCGAGATCCGCGACAACCTGCTGAGCGCCCTCCGTGAGGGCACCGATCCGTGGCCCGGCCTCCACGGCTTCGAGACCACCGTCATCCCGCAGCTCGAACGAGCCCTCATCGCCGGCCACGACGTCGTCCTGCTCGGCGAACGCGGCCAGGGCAAGACCCGACTGCTGCGCACCCTGCAGGGCCTGCTCGACGAGTGGACCCCGGTGATCGCCGGCTCCGAGCTCGGCGAGCACCCCTTCGAACCGATCACCGCCGCCAGCAGACGGCGCGCAGAAGACCTCGGCGACGCGATGCCCATCGACTGGTGGCACCGCGACGGCCGCTACGTCGAGAAGCTCGCGACGCCCGACACCTCCGTGGCCGACCTGATCGGCGACGTCGACCCGATGAAGGTCGCCGAGGGCCGCAGCCTCGGTGACCCCGAGACCATCCACTTCGGCTTGATCCCCCGGGCGCACCGCGGCATCGTCGCGATCAACGAGCTGCCCGACCTCGCCGAGCGCATCCAGGTCGCGATGCTCAACGTGATGGAGGAGCGCGACGTCCAGATCCGCGGCTACGTGCTGCGGCTCCCGCTCGACGTCCTCGTCGTCGCGAGCGCGAACCCCGAGGACTACACGAACCGCGGCCGCATCATCACGCCGCTGAAGGACCGCTTCGGCGCCGAGATCCGTACGCACTACCCGATCGAGCTCGACGACGAGATCGCCGTCATCCGGCAGGAGGCGCACCTCACCGCCGACGTGCCGGACGCACTGGTCGAGATCCTCGCCCGCTTCACTCGGGCACTGCGCGAGTCCAGCGCCGTCGACCAGCGCAGCGGTGTCAGCGCACGGTTCTCGATCGCCGGAGCCGAGACCGTCTCCGCCGCGGCCGTCCACCGCGCCGCGCGACAGGGTGAGACCGATGCCGTCGCCCGGCCGATCGACCTGGAGACCGCGGTCGACGTCCTCGGCGGCAAGATCGAGTTCGAGTCCGGGGAAGAGGACCGTGCCGACGAGGTCCTCGAGCACCTCCTCCGGACCGCCACCGCCGAGACCGTCCGGTCCCGGCTCCGCGGCCTCGACCTCGGTCAGCTCGTGGAGGCGCTCGACGGCGGCACGATGGTGACCACCGGCGAGCAGGTCTCCGCGCGGGCCTTCCTCGAGGGGCTGCCGTCCCTCGGCGAGTCCGACCTGTACGACCAGATCTGCGAGCGACTCGGTGCCACGAACGACGGCGAGCGCGCCGGCGCGATCGAGCTCGCGCTCGAGGGGCTCTTCCTCGCGCGGAAGATCAGCAAGGAGTCGGGCGGGGGCGAAGCAGCGTATGGGATGTGAACAGCATGGCTAGTCGGCAGAACCGCCGGCTGACCCGTGACACCCGGTACGGCCGGTATGAGGGCGGCCCCGACCCGCTCGCCCCGCCGGCGGACCTCTCCGAGGCACTCGACGCCATCGGCCAGGACGTCATGGCGGGGTACTCCCCCGAGCGTGCGATGCGGGAGTTCCTGCGTCGCGGCGGGCGGGACCAGCGCGGCCTCGACGACCTCGCTCGCCGGGTCGCCGAGAAGCGCCGCGAACTCACCGCGAAGAACAACCTCGACGGCACGCTGCAGCAGGTCAAGCAGCTGCTCGACGAAGCCCTGCTCGCCGAGCGCGGGCAGCTGGCGCGCGACACCGAGATGGACGACGGCGACCGCGCCCTCGCCGAGATGCAGCTCGACAGCCTGCCGCCCTCGCCGGCGGCCGCGGTGTCCGAGCTCGGCAGCTACGACTGGAAGAGCCCCACGGCACGCCAGAAGTACGAGGAGATCAAGGACCTGCTCGGCCGCGAGATGCTCGACCAGCGCTTCGCGGGCATGAAGCAGGCGCTCGAGAACGCCAGCGACGAGGACCGCGCCGACGTCCAGGCGATGATGCAGGACCTCAACCAGCTGCTCGAGGACCACCGCGCCGGCACCGACTCGCAGGAGCAGTTCGACGCGTTCATGGCGAAGCACGGCGAGTACTTCCCGTCGAACCCGCAGAACGTCGACGAGCTGCTCGACGACCTCGCCGCTCGCTCCGCCGCAGCCCAGCGGATGCGGAACTCGATGACGCAGGAGCAGCGCGACGAGCTCGACGCCCTCGCGCAGCAGGCGTTCGGTTCCCCCGACCTGATGGGCGCATTGTCCCAACTCGACGGGAACCTGCGTGCGCTCCGCCCCGGCGAGGACTGGGGCGGCTCCGAGCGGATGGAGGGCGAGCAGGGACTCGGGCTCGGCGACGGCACCGGCGTGTTCCAGGACATCGCCGACCTGGACTCCCTCGCCGAGCAACTCGCGCAGTCGAGCCCCGGGTCCGACCTCGACGACCTCGACCTGGAGTCGCTGGCACGCCAGCTCGGCTCCGAGGCCGCCGTCGACGCGCGCACGCTCCAGCAGCTCGAGAAGGCCCTGCGGAACTCCGGCACCATGCGCCGCGGCGCGGACGGCCAGTACAAACTCACCCCGAAGGCCATGCGCCAGCTCGGCAAGAGCCTGCTCAAGGACGTCGCGCAGAAGATGTCCGGCCGGCAGGGCGCACGGGACCTGCGGCGGTCGGGAGCCGCTGGCGAACCGTCCGGAGCGAGCCGGCAGTGGGCGTTCGGGGACACCGAGCCGTGGGACATCCCGCGGACGATCACGAACGCCGTCACCCGCACGGCCGCGACGGGACGCACCGGGGCCGGCGTCCGCCTCACCATCGACGACGTCGAGGTGCAGGAGACCGAGGCCCGCACCCAGGCCTGCGTGGCGCTCCTCGTCGACACGTCGTTCTCGATGGCGATGGAGGACCGCTGGGTCCCGATGAAGCGCACCGCCCTCGCCCTGCACACCCTGATCTCCACACGGTTCCGCGGGGACGACCTGCAGCTGATCGCCTTCGGTCGCGAGGCCGAGGTGATGGACGTCGAACAGCTCGTCGGCCTCGACGCGATGTGGGACAAGGGCACGAACCTGCACCACGCCCTCCTGCTGGCGAACCGGCACTTCCGGAAGCACCCGACCGCGCAGCCCGTGCTGCTCATCGTCACCGACGGCGAGCCCACGTCGCACCTGGAGCCGAACGGGCAGGTGTACTTCAGCTACCCGCCCGACCCGATGACGATCGCGCTGAGCGTCCGCGAGCTCGACAACGCGCACCGGCTCGGCGCGCAGACGACGTTCTTCCGGCTCGGCGACGACCCGGGCCTCGCCCGGTTCATCGACGGGATGGCCCGCCGGGTCGACGGCACGGTCACGGCGCCGGAGAACGACGACCTGGGCGTCGCGGTGGTCGGCTCGTACCTCGGCTCGCGGCGCGGCAGCACGCTCTTCCGCGACGACGACTGGGGTGGGTTCGGCCGGTTCGGCTGACGGAACCATCCACCGGACGGGAGGCTCAGTGGCAGCTGGCACCGAGCCTCCCGTCCGTCTCGTGGTGCGTCTAGAACAAGGGCCAGGGAACCGCCGGACCGTACCCGGCTGGCGGGGGGAAGCGGCCGACCGCCGCCAGGGCGGCGCAGCGCGCCTCGAGGTTGTCGATCTCGTCGACCGTCAGGTGCTCCTCGAGCTGCGCGCCCAGGTCGCCGTGCAGCGCCGACACCACGCGGTCGATCCCCGCGAGCTCGTCGTCCGTGAGCGGCTCGTCGATCCAGCCCCACAGCACCGTCCGGAGCTTGTGCTCGACGTGGAAGGTCAGGCCGTGGTCGACGCCGTGCCGGTGCCCGTCCGGCATCGCGAGCACGTGGCCACCCTTGCGGTCCGCGTTGTTCACCACGACGTCGAAGACGGCCATCCGACGGAGCGCCGCGGAGTCCTCGTGCACGAGCGTGACCGGGTTGTCGTGCTCGTCGATCGCCTCGAGCACGGTCAGCATCGGCTGGTCGGGCTGCTCGGCCTCCTCCGTGGGGATGACGTCCACCGCGTCCTGCTCCGGGTCGATCTCCTGCCAGCGTTGGATCATCCCGCGGCCGAGCGGACCCTCACCGAGCCACGTCGGCGGGACGACGCGCCAGCCGAACGCCTCGGACACCAGGAACGCCGAGTACTCGCGGCCGGCGAGGGTGCCGTCGGGGAAGTCCCACAGCGGCTTCTCGCCCGCGATCGGCTTGTACACGACCTGCTCGCCGTCGAGGTCTGCCAGGAAGGTGGCGTTCGATGCCTCGCGGATGCGTGCAGTGAGCTGCAAGCCGCTCGGTTCGGCTTCGCTCATGCGGCGCCGGGCGGCCGTCCGGCGGCCACGACCTCGCGCGTGCGCTCCACGAACGCGCGCGCGGTGCCGACGGGGATCTTCACCTGGAGCAGCTCGCTCGGCTCCGGCATCTCCACGACCGCCTCGATCTCACCGTCCTCGTCGGACTCCTCGGACAGGATCTCCAGCTCGTCCTCGATCGGGTACGCCTCGATGACCACCTGGGCCGTCGCCGGGTCGAACCCCAGGCTGAGGGCACCCGCACGGAACTCGGGCTCCACCGGCTGGTCGAGCGGGTCGACGTCGTACAGCTCACGCGGGACCGACGGCGGGACGCTGAAGCGGTTCTCCTCCACCGTGGCGACCTCGTCGAGGAGCTCGTCGAGCTTCTCCGCGAGGACCGCGGACTGCTCCTTCTCGAGCGCGACGCTCACCACCCGGCGGCCGTCGCGCGCCTGCAGGTAGAAGGTCCGCTCACCGGGGCGCCCGATGGTGCCGACGACGAGACGATCCGGCCAGTCGAAGCCGTGGACGATGGGGGGCATACCCGCATTGTAGGAGCGACCGGCTGCGTCCGTTCAGGGTCTGTCAGTACCCGTCTGGTCTGTTGCGTTGCCCGCGCCGCCGCCGACTGCGGCGTCGCCGGTCGGCGCCTGCGCTTTCGCGAGCCACGACAGGTCGCCCGACTCGGTGTTCGTCGCCGCGACCTCCGGTCGGTGCTCGCCGTACCGCACCACCGACACCGACGCTGGGCCGACCGTGATCCGCTGGAACAGGTCGAGGTGCATGCCCAACGCATCCGCCAGGATCGACTTGATGATGTCGCCGTGGCTCACCGCGACCCAGACCGCGTTCGGGCCGTGCGCCGCCTCGATCTCCCCGTCGAGCCGGCGGATCGCGGACACCGCCCGGGACTGCATGGTCTGCATCGACTCGCCGCCGGGGAACACCACGGCGCTCGGGTTCGCCTGCACCGTACGCCAGAGTGGCTCCTTCGCGAGGTCGGCGAGCTTCCGGTTCTGCCACTCGCCGTAGTCGCACTCGGTGATGCCGCGTTCGATGCGCTGCTCGGGGTCGCCGTCCTGGAACGCCGTGATCGCCCGCGCCGTCTGCCGGCAGCGCTCCAGCGGGCTGGACACCACCGCTGCGAGGGGGACGGCGGCGATGCGCTCGGCGGTCGTCGCCGCCTGGCGCTTGCCGACGCTGTCGAGTGCGATGCCGGCGGTGCGGCCGGCGAGGAGGCCAGTCGCGTTCGCGGTGGTGCGTCCGTGCCGGACGAGGAGGACGGTCGCCATGGGCTCGATCCTAGGCTGGACCCGTGTCCGTCCCCGACCTCGCACCCGCACTGGTTCCCGAACTGCTCGTCTCCGACCTCGATGCGAGCCTTGCGTTCTGGGTCGGCAGCTGCGGCTTCACCGTGTCGTACGACCGGCCGGACGAACGCTTCGCGTACATCGTGCTCGGTTCGGCGCACCTGATGCTCGAGCAGGCCGGGGTGGGGCGGAACTGGGTGACCGGGCCACTGGAACAGCCCTTCGGCCGCGGGATCAACTTCCAGATCACGGTCCCTGACAGCGACGTGATCGCCTCGGAGTTGCGGGCGGCGGGCTTCGCCCTCTTCATGGAGCCGGAGATCAAGTGGTACCGGGTCGACGGGGCCGAGGAAGCCGGCGTCCGGCAGTTCCTGGTCACCGATCCGGACGGGTACCTCATCCGGTTTCAGTCGTCCGTCGGGCGACGCCCCGTCTGACCCGGGATGATGGTCGGGTGCTCGTCTCGATCGTCTACATGAGTCGCGCCGTCGAGGAGTTCGACGACGCGGCGATGACTGCGCTGCTCCGGGAGGCTCGACTCCACAACGAGGCGCTCGGCGTCTCCGGGCTGCTCGTCGCGAAGGGTGGCCGCTTCATGCAGTTGCTCGAAGGCCCGGCGTGGAGCGTCGACGACCGGTTCTCGGTCATCGCGAAGGACCCGCGGCACCACGAGGTGACCTCGCTGCTCCGGGAGGACATCGAGAGTCGTCGGTTCGACGGGTGGTCGATGGCCTACCGCGGACTCGACGACGACGACCTGGCTGCGGAAGCGGGGTTCAGCCCGTTCCTGAGCGGGACGACGGACTTCCCGCGGTCGTTCGACCGGACGAGCGCGGCGTGGCTCCTGAAGTGGTTCCGAGATCGCGAGCTGCACGACGTCTGAGCGGTCAGGCGAACGACTCGTCGACGAGGGCCAGCAGCCGCTCCCGGTGCGCCCGCTCCACTGACGCGAGGACGAGCACCTGCCACATCGTCGCCACCGCAGGGAGCAGGTCCTGCCGACCGGAGCGGACGTTCGCGACGAGCTGCACGCCGGTGAAGTACGGCACCACGGTCGCGCCGAGCTGTTCCGGCGAGAGCTCCTGCCCGACCTCACCGCTCGCGACCCCGAGGCGGAAGACGTCGACGACGCCGGCGATCCACTGCTCGTAGAAGCTCGAGGTCGCACCGGCCAGCACGCCGTGTTCCAAGGACAGCCGGATCCCCGCGCGGACGACCAGATCGTGCATGAGCAGGTCGGCGATGGCTCGGGAGGCCCGGATGAGTGAGCCGACCGGCGACGCATCGGTGAAGTCCATCGCCGCGAAGGTCCGGGCGTTCTGCTCGTCGATGACCGCGTGCGCGATCGACAGCTTCGTCGGGAAGTGGTGGTGGAGCGCACCCTGGCCGACGCCGCCCGCTCGGGCGATCCCCGCGATGCTGGCAGTCGCGTACCCGTGTCGGTCGAACTCGCCGGCGGCGGCCTCGACGATCAGCGCACGTCGCCCCTGGCCTGCCGCGTCTCCCACCGGTCCACCGTACCGACCGGCGGGAGCGCTCCCGGCCGTCAGGCCTGGTCGGCGTGCAGGAACTCGGCGATGGCGGTCGCGCCGCTGTTGAAGCGGTAGGTGCTGCCGGCCGTCCCACCGTTGTCGAGGACGTCCGCGACGACCTGCGCGACGTCGCCACGTGACACCTTCGACGACTCGCCGTCCCAGTCGATGCGACCGGTCGGCTCGTCGTCGGTGAGCGTGCTCGGCGCGACGATCGTCCACTCGAGTCCGGAGTCACGGACCACCGCGTCGGCGATCATCTTGGACTGCGCGTACGCGAAGAAGTCGTTGTCCTGCGGCACCCCGTGGTCGAGCACGGAACCTGCCCACGAGACCATCACGTAGCGTTCGACACCCGCGCGCTTGGCAGCCTGCACGGACAGCACTGCCGCATCGCGGTCGATCGCCCAGGTCCGGTCGACCGATCCCCCGCCGGCACCGGCGGACCACACCACGGCGTCCTGCCCGCGGACCAGGTCCTCGAAGCCCGACAGCGTCAGCTCCTGGATGTCGGCCACCTTCGGGTCGCCGCCGTGGGAACGGATCTCGTCGGCCTGGTCGGGGTTCCGGATGACGGACGTGACGTGGTGGCCGCGCTCGCTGAGGATGCGCGTCGCGAGGAGTGCGACCTTGCCGTGGCCGCCGAAGATGATGATGTCGCTCATTGCAACGACGCTACGCGGACCGCCTCAGCGCCGGGTGACCGCGACACGGACGTGGATCGAGCGGAGGGTGTGGGATTCGAACCCACGAGACATCGCTGCCCACCTGTTTTCAAGACAGGCTCCATCGGCCACTCGGACAACCCTCCACGACGCGGCCACGTGGCGAGACGTGACCGCGTCCCGAGGAGTCTAGCCGAGCCTCCAGGCCGGGACCTGGAACACGACGACCCCCGATCGGAGCGATCGGGGGTCGTCGTGTCGACGTCAGGCCGGGCCTGTCAGGTCAGGCCTGCGGACGGTCGTCCTGGCGCCGGCGCGCGCGCTGCGCGGCGAGGAGCAGGACGAGGCCGAGCAGCAGCACGACGATCGCTGCCGGGACACCGATCATGACGATGTTCGTGCCGGTGAACGCGAGCTCCTGCGGAGCCGCCTCGACGGTGAACTTCTTCGTGATCTCCTTCGAGAACACCCACACCGTCTTCTGCGGGGCCGCCGAACGAGCACCGGGGGTGGTGTCCGCCTCGTCGGCGACCGTGTACTGGCCCTTCGCCTTCGCGGTGAAGGTCAGCGAACCGGCCGCGACGTCGGCCTCGGTGATGGTGTAGCTGGTGTCGCACGACTCGACCTGACCGGGCTGGAGTGCTTCGCTCTCGCAGGAGTTCGACGATCCGACCTGCTGCTCGACCTCGGCGCGGTCGAGGGTCCGGTTGCCGGTGTTCGCGAACCGGAACGACCCCGTCACGACGTCACCCGGACGGAGCGCGTCCGTGGTCGCGGACGTCGTGTACTCGCCGCTGATGTCGATGCTGGCGGAGGACTCCAGCGACACGTCACGGTGATCACCCGAGGACACCGAGTCACCCGTGGGCGTCGTGCCCGCGGTGGTCAGGTCGAACCCGACCGTCCCGCGGTCGATGTCCTGCTGGGTCAGGGCGTACGGCGCCAGCTCGGTGACGACGTCGGTTCCCGGGGCCAGCGTGCCCTCGCCGACCTGCTCGGGGTCGCCGTCCGACACTACGGACTCCAGGCCCTCGACCGTCACGTTGCCCGCGTTCGAGACGGTCGCGGAGAGCACGACCTCGTCGCCGACGCGCGGAGCCGAACCGTGCTCGGTCTCGGCGAGGTGCGCCGAGAGCACGGACTGCAGCTGCGGTTCCTGCAGCAGCATCACGTCAGCGGACTCGTCCGCCGAGGTCGTCTGCCCCTTCGGTCCGGTCGCGGCAGCGGCGAGCGAGAAGCGCACCGTGCCGGCGTCGATGTCCGCCTGGGACAGCGTGTAGCCCGCGATAGCGAGCTTCGCCGTCGCGTCCGGAGCGATCGTCTCCGGCGCCTGGACCGTCAGGTCCTCGTGGCCGGGCAGGGAGACCTGCACGTCGGCGAGGGTGACGGTGCCGGTGTTGGCCAGCGTACCCGTGAGCGTGACGGTGTCGCCCGCGTTCGGGGCGCCCTTCGCGTCGAGCTCGGCGCCAAAGCGCGCGCTCATCGTCGCCTGCTGCTCGAACTCGAGCTCGGACTTCGCGTCGTCCTGGACCTGCTGGTCCTTCGGACCCACCGCCGCGACCTGCATCGGAACGCTCAGCGTGCCCGCGTCGATGTCGGCCTGGGTCAGCGTGTAGTCCGACACCGACACGGCGGTGGACGCACCGGGAGCGAGACGCTCCTCGGCGACGGACACCCGCAGCTCGTCGAACCCGGGGACGGTGGCGGTCACACCGTGCAGGGTGACGTTGCCGCTGTTCCGGATCGAGCCGGTGGAGGACACGGTGTCGCCGGCCTTGGGGGCCTTCTTGCCGTCCAGCTCGCTGCTGAACTTCGTCGATACGGCCGGAGCCTGCGCGATCGTCGCCTGCGTCGCCTTGGCAGACGCCGTCACCTCGACACCCTTGGGCGCCGTGCTCGTTGCAGTCGCGTCGAACGTGATCGAACCACGGTCCACGTCGGCCTGCGTCACCTTGTAGGAGCCCTCGACCGCGCACTCGACGGACTTGCCGGGCGCGATGTTCGCGGGGCAGGTGACGGTCATGCCACGCTCACCGTCGATGACGATCGTCGTGTCGCGGATCGTGACGTTGCCCGTGTTGGAAGCGATCACACCGAGCGAGACCTTGTCGCCGACGCCCGGGTCCGACGTGGTCTTCACGACCGGCGCCAGGGCGAGCCCCGCACCGGCAGCCTGCTCGAGATCCAGGCTCGCGCCGGCCTCGCTGTTCGCGATCTGCCCCTTCGGGCCGTGCGACTCGCCGCGCATGGTGAACGCGACGGAACCCTCGTCGATGTCGTCCTGCGTCAGCGGGTAGGCGGCGATCGTCACCGGCACAACCGCTCCCGGTGCGAGCGCACCGGACGGCACCTCGACGGCGATGTCGTCGCGGCCGAGCATCGACGCCGCGATGTCGGACAGGGTCACGGTACCGCTGTTCGACAGCGTGCCCGTGAGGGAGACGGTGTCACCGGCCTTCGGCGTGCGGTCGACGTCGAGGGACGCTCCGAACCGCGACGTGAGGGCACTGCGCTGCTCGATCTCGAGATCGGCCCGTGCGTCGTCCTCGACCTGCTGGTCCTTCGGACCGATCGCGGCGACGTCCATCGGGACGCGCAGTGCGCCCGCGTCGACGTCCGCCTGGGTCAGGGTGTAGTCCGACACCGACACAGCAGTCGACGCGCCAGGGGCGAGCTCGTCGTCGGCGACGGCGACGGTGAGGCCGTCGAAGCCCGGGACGGCAGCGGTCACACCGTGCAGCGTCACGTTGCCGCTGTTCCGGACGGACCCGGTGAAGGAGACCTTGTCCCCGGCCTTCGGGGCCTTGCCGGCGATCGCGCCGGAGAAGGTCGCGGACACCTCGGGGGTCTGTGCAACGGTCGCCTGCGTGGTCGTGGCCTTCGCCTCGACCTCGACACCCTTCGGAGCGGTGCTCGTCGCGGTGGCCGCGAACTCGACCGATCCGTGGTCCACGTCCGCCTGCGTCACGGTGTAGGAACCCTCGATGTCACAGTCGATCGACTTCCCCGGTGCGATGGTCGCAGGGCACGTGACGGTCATCCCGCGATCACCGTCGATAACGATGCTCGTGTCGCGGAGCGTGACGTTCCCGGTGTTCGAGGCGCGGACACTCAACGTGACCGTGTCGCCGGCGCCTGGGTCGCCGGTGGTCTTCACGACCGGTGCGAGGGCGAGCCCCGCGCCGGCGTTCTGCTCGCTGGTACTCACCGTGGCGGTGCCAGCGCCCGCAACGGGGGCGTCCAGCCGGGACAGCGCCGAGATCGTCACCGAGTCGTCGATGCTGCCCGCATCGACGTCATCCTGCGTGACGTCACGAGCGGGCGTGGTGCACGACACCGTCGCACCCACCGCGATGTCGGTCGCAGCGCAGGAGTCGGCCGACTCGCCGATCGCGAGGTCGTGGACCGCGACGTTGCCGTCGTTCTTCACGTCGTACCGGAACGCGATCTTCTCGCCGAGGTCCGCCACCGCGTCGCCGTTCCCACCGGTGATGACCGGGGTGCCGGTCACGGTGAGTGCGTTGCGCTCCGGAGCGAAGTCGACCGAGTCCGTCCCGGCGAGGTCGAGCCCCTTGTGGGCCGTCACCAGGTCGGTGGCGACCGAGTACGTCCCGGGCGTCGTGGTCGTGACGTCCACGGAGATCGTGCAGTCCGCGGCGGCCTCGGCGAGGTCGCCGTCCACGCTCACGGACGTCGCGCCCGCGGCTGCGGTCACGTCGGGGTTCGCACAGGTCGTCGACGTGTTCGGCGTCTGCGCGACGGAGAGCCCGTCGGGCAGGTCAGCGGCGAAGGACCAGCCGCGCTTCTGCCCGTGCTCGGTCGTGTTGATCACGCGGTAGGTCAGGCGAGCGGTGTCGCCGACGATCGGCGTCCCGGAGAGCGACTGCGTCATGGTCGGCGTCGAGTCGACGATGGACACGCGGTCCACCGCGCCGTCGTTCCCGGCGCCGGACGCCTGCTGGTTGCGCATGATCCAGCGCACGGTGTCGCCGTCGAAGAGCAGTCCGCCCTTCGAGACGAACTCACCACCCTTGACCGTCGTCCCGGACACCACGTACTCCTGGGAACCGCGGTCGGTGCAGGGGTCGATCGGGGTGTCCGCGATCTTGTGCTCTTGGTCGCCGTCGACGAGTGAGAAGTCGAGGAGCGGGTGGTTTGAGTAGCAGTTCATCGCCGCGCCACTCACGCCGAACGACACGAAACGCCCGGTCTGCGGCAGTTCGAACGGCTTCACCGACTCGAGCTGGATCTTGTTCGCACCGGGATCCCCACCCTGCGTGTAGGCGCTGACGATGTGGTTCGTGGACGGGTCCGTGCCGGTGATCTGCCCGAGGGCGTTCGCGATCTTCTTCAACCCCGCGTTGCCCCCGCTGTCGCAAGCGGCGAGCGAGGTGCTCGATTGGCTCGTGACGATGCCGTTGCATCGTGCACCGTTGATCCACACCGGGTCACCCGTGTAGGTCTCGCCGGCGGCACCGACGTACTCGTTGACCAACTTGGCGTCAGTCCAGCCGCCGTTCTCGAAGTCCTCGACGAGGAGCAGCTCAGGGTCGCGTGCCGTGACGTCGGCCGACGCTGCGGAGGCGGGTCGAGCCTCCCGTCCGGAATCGGCAGTCGGCTGCGGCGCAGCCGACACCGCGACCGTGCCGAGCAGCGCGGTCGTCAGGCCGAGCGCGCCGCCCGCGAAGAGGATTCCCTTGCGCCGCGCGCCAGGGGGTGCCTTGTGTTTCATGTCGTCACTTTCGGAGTGTGATGCAGAGGTGGGAAGGGTGGATCGGCAGATCGGGAAGGTGCCGACCAGCCGTCAGCCAGTGGGTACCGCATCCGTCAGCTCGCACGCGAGCGGTTGCTCGGGAGCATCGAGGTGCAATCAAAGAATATCGTCGATATTTATATATTTCAAGTATCGCATGTGCGAGCCGGGAGGCTGGGGGTGCGCTGGTGGGGACCGCTGCGGTGATCAGTGGTCCCCACCAGGGCATGGCAGTGGGGAGCCCGCAGTGCGCGGACTCCCCACCTGGGGTCAGGCCCCAGTGGGGAGCCCGCAGTGCGCGGACTCCCCACCTGGGGTCAGGCCTTGTCGGTGGCCTTGCGGCGCTTGGCGATGAAGAGCACCGCGCCGCCGAGCAGGACCAGCAGACCCGCGAGCGGTGCGACGACCGGGAGGACGTCCGAGCCCGTGAAGGCGAGCTCGCCCTTCTGCCCGTCCGCGTTGCCAGCAGCCGCGCCCGACGCGTTCGAGGACGAATCCGCCGTCGCCGCCGAGGACGCAGCCGCACTCGCGTTGCCGTTCTTCGCAGCAGACGCCTGCGCACGGGTCGAGGACGAGTTGTCCGCGTTCGCCGCAGCCTTCGCCGCGACACTCGCCGACGCGTTCTTGTCCGCAGCCACGTTCTGGGTCGCGTTCGCCGAGGCGGTCGTGACCATGTTGCCCGCGGTCTTCGCAGCAGCCTTCGCCGTCACGTCGGTCGCAGCCGACGCCTGCGAGGTGGCGTCGTTGTTCGCAGCCGCCACCGCAGCAGCCTTCGCAGCCGGGTTGTTGTTCCCGTCCGCGTCGACCGACGCACCCGCCGACGCCGAAGCGTTCGTGTTCGGGTTCGGGTTCGCGTTCGCGCTGGAGTTCGGCGAACCGTTCGCCCCCGGGTTCGACGACGCCGACGAGTTCGGCGTGCCGTTCACGTTGACGTTCGCACCAGCGTCCTGGGACGCGTCCTTGGACGCGTCCGCGATGGCAGCGGACTTCGACGACGCCTGCGTCTTGGACGACGCCTCAACCGACGCCCCACCATTGGTGTTCGAGGAGTTGTCCGCCTCAGCAGCAGCCTTCGCCGCGACCTTCGACGACGCATTCGCCTTCGACTTGGCGTCCTTGGACGCATCCGCCGACGCCGTCGTCTTCTGGTTCCCAGCGACCTGCGCAGCAGCCTTCGCCGAGATGTCCGCAGCAGCCGACGCCGCCGACGTGCCGTCGTTGTTCGCAGCCGCCTCCGACGCCGCCTTCGCAGCCGGGTTGTTATCCCCATCAGCATCAGCCGACGCCGACACCGACGCACCCGCGTTCACGTTCGCACCCGGATCACCGTTCACGTTCGCAGCAGCGTCCTGGGACGCGTCCTTGGACGCATCCGCGATCGCAGCGGACTTCGACGACGCCTGCGTCTTGGACGACGCCTCAACCGACGCCCCACCATTGGTGTTGGAGGAGTTGTCCGCCTCAGCAGCAGCCTTCGCCGCGACCTTCGACGACGCATTCGCCTTCGACTTGGCGTCCTTGGACGCATCCGCCGACGCCGTCGTCTTCTGGTTCCCAGCGATCTGCGCAGCAGCCTTCGCCGAGATGTCCGCAGCAGCCGACGCCGCCGACGTGCCGTCATTGTTCGCAGCCGCCTCCGACGCCGCCTTCGCAGCCGGGTTGTTATCCCCATCAGCATCAGCCGACGCCGACACCGACGCACCCGCGTTCACGTTCGCACCCGACGGACCATCAACCGAGCCCTCCGGGTTACCGTCGACATCACCGGTCGGCACGCCCTGCGGGTCGCCAACGGGGTCACCGGTCGGGGAGCCCTGCGGGTCGCCGACCGGGTCACCGGTCGGGGTGCCCTGCGGGTCACCAACGGGGTCACCAGTCGGCGTGCCCTGCGGGTCACCAACGGGGTCGCCAGTCGGCGTGCCCTGCGGGTCACCAACGGGGTCACCAGACGGCGTGCCCTGCGGGTCACCAACGGGGTCACCAGTCGGCGTGCCCTGCGGGTCACCAACCGGGTCACCAACGGGGTCACCAGTCGGCGTGCCCTGCGGGTCACCAACGGGGTCGCCAACGGGGTCACCAGTCGGCGTGCCCTGCGGGTCACCAACCGGGTCACCGGTCGGGGTGCCCTGCGGGTCACCAACCGGGTCACCCACCGGGTCACCAGTCGGCGTGCCCTGCGGGTCACCAACCGGGTCACCAACGGGGTCACCAGTCGGCGTGCCCTGCGGGTCACCAACGGGGTCGCCAACGGGGTCACCAGTCGGCGTGCCCTGCGGGTCACCAACCGGGTCACCGGTCGGCGTGCCCTGCGGGTCACCAACCGGGTCACCCACCGGGTCACCAGTCGGCGTGCCCTGCGGGTCACCAACCGGGTCACCCACCGGGTCACCAGTCGGCGTGCCCTGCGGGTCACCAACCGGGTCACCAGTCGGCGTGCCCTGCGGGTCACCAACGGGGTCACCAGTCGGCGTGCCCTGCGGGTCGCCAACGGGGTCACCGGTCGGCGTGCCCTGCGGGTCACCAACCGGGTCACCCACCGGGTCACCAGTCGGCGTGCCCTGCGGGTCACCAACGGGGTCGCCAGTCGGCGTGCCCTGCGGGTCACCAACGGGGTCACCAGTCGGCGTGCCCTGCGGGTCGCCAACGGGGTCACCGGTCGGCGTGCCCTGCGGGTCACCAACCGGGTCACCCACCGGGTCACCAGTCGGCGTGCCCTGCGGGTCACCAACCGGGTCGCCAACGGGGTCACCAGTCGGCGTGCCCTGCGGGTCACCGACGGGGTCACCAGTCGGGGTGCCCTGCGGGTCACCAACCGGGTCACCCACCGGGTCGCCAGTCGGCGTGCCCTGCGGGTCACCAACCGGGTCACCCACCGGGTCACCAGTCGGCGTGCCCTGCGGGTCACCAACCGGGTCACCAGTCGGGGTGCCCTCGTTGGTACCCTCCGGCGTCCCCTGGTCGGAGCCCTCCGGGGTGCCGTCCTGAGTGCCCTCCGGTGTGCCCTCGTTCGTGCCCTCCGGGGTGCCCTCGTTCGTGCCTTCCGGCGTGCCGTCTTCGCTACCGTCGACATCACCAGCAGCCTCGGAAGAAGCATCCGAGGATGACGATGCGATCGACGCGCCCTGCGACGCAGCCGCCGGGTTCGCCGTCCCCACGATCGACCCAGCACCGTTCGCCTTCGTCGAGTTGTCCGCCTTCGCCGCCGCCTGCGCCGCAGCCTTCGACGAGCTCCCCGGATCCGTGTCCGCGTTCTGCGTCACGTTCGACGACGCCGTCGTCAACTGGTTACCCGCGATCTGCGCAGCAGCCCTCGCCGAGATGTCCGCAGCAGCCGACGCCGCCGACGTCCCATCATCGTTCGCAGCCGCCTGCGCAGCAGCAACCGCAGCCGGGTTGTTGTTCCCATCAGCATCCGCCGACGCCGACGCCGAAGCAGCGGCGTTCCGGTTCCCGTTCGCCTCCGCCGAAGCGTTCGTCGACGACGTCCCGATCGCAGCACCCTTCGACGCCGAGTTCGGCGACGCATTCGCCGCAACCGACCCAGCACCATTCGTGTTCGAGCTGTTGTCTCCGAGCCCAGCGCCCTTCGCGGCCACCGAACCCGCAGCAGCAGGATCCGACGACACGTTCTGTGCCGCATCCGCCGCCGCAGTCGTCACCTGATTACCCGCAATCCGCGCCGCCGAGTTGGCACTCACGTCCGAAGCAGCATCCGCAACCGACGTCGCGTCGTTGTTCGCCGCCGCCTGCGCCGCAGCAACCGCCGCCGGATTGTTGTTCCCATCAGCACGCGCCGAAGCCGCAGCCGACGCGGATGCGTTGCCATTGCTCGGCGGCGGCGTCTCGGGCGGAGTTGCGCCCGAGCCGGGTCGCCAACCGGCCCACATGTAGCCCGGCTTGTTCCACCCCGCATTGTCATACAGATATGACTGATACTTGGAACCGCTGACGTTGATGTACATGACGCCGTTCACGCGGAATCCCTGCGTTGTGCTCGTGAAGCTCTGCGAGTTGTCCTGGGACTGCTTTCCCGTACAGGCCGACCAGGACGCATTAGGGACGTTCACCGTGCCAATTAGGGAGTTACCGATCGTCGCGCAATTTCCTGTCGAGTCGACAATGGGACCCGTTTCACCCAGGCCTGGGTATGTGAACTCCGGCAGGTCGGCAGACCAGGCAGCGGCCAGGGTGGAGAACGACTTGACACCGAGCCCGTTCATGTACTTCGCACTACCGTCGAAACGCAGGTATTGAGACGAGCTATCCGACTTGAAGACGAGTGGTCCGGTGATCGTGTTGACGGTCGCCCGCGATGCCCCGGGAACGGCGCGGTCGTCGGCCTGCGCCGAAGAGTAGACGCCGAATGCGGCACCGGATGCCGCGAGCGCACCGATCGTCGACGCTGCGACGATCTTGCGTGTGGCAGAGCGCTTGTGCTTGCTCATGTGATTGGTTTCTTTCTGTAGTGGAGTGCCGTTTCTGACAGCTCCTGGTTGATCCCTGCACACGCTCATCACGTGCAGGGGTCCCCGGCCGGCGCACATGGGGGATGCTCCGGTCGAGCCCGGCCCGGGCGATGGCACCCGGGCCGGAAGTCGTTCATGCGGCGTTGAGTGCCCGGTTCGCCGCGTTGACACCGCTCATGCCGTGCACCCCAGGCCCCGGCGGAGTGGCAGCGGAGCAGAGGTACACGCCGTCGACTCCGGTCTTGTAAGGGTTCGGCCCGAACGTCGGCCGGGCAATGAGCTGCCGGAAGGTGTTCGCCCCGGTGTTGATGTCACCCCCGACGAAGTTCGAGTTCGCCGCCGCCAACCCCATCGCACTGGTCACGCGGGTGGACACGATGCGCTCCCGGAACCCGGGCGCGAACCGCTCGATCTGGCTGATGATCCGGTTCTCGGCGGCGACGGTCGACCCGTACGGCACGTGGGCGTACGCCCAGACGGGGTTGCGTCCGCCCGCGGACCGCGTCGGATCGGCCTTCCACTGCTGGCCGACCAGGGTGAACGGCGCCCGCGAGGACTTGCCACCGACCACCTGCGCCTCCGCAGCAGCGACCTCGTCCGCGGTGCCGCCGAGGTGCACGACGCCGGCTTCTTGGCACTCGGCGGCGGTCCACGGGATGTCGCCGTCGATCGCGAAGTCCACCTTGTAGGCGGCGGGACCGTGCGCGTACTCGGTGAACGCCCGGCGGGAGCGCTCGGGGATCCGGTGGTGCAGGATCTCGACGGCGGCGCTCGGTGCCACGTCGAGGAGCACGACCTCGGCGTCCCCGAGCTCGCGGATGTCGGTGACGGTGCGGCCGGTCTCGACGTGCCCGCCGAGCGACTCGAGCTCCGCGACCAGGGCGTCGGCGAGCACCTGCGCACCGCCCCGGACGACCGGCCAGCCGACCGCGTGCCCGGCGGATGCGAGCATCACACCGATGGCGGAGGAGAACGTCGTGTCGAGCCGTCCGAACGCGTGCGCGGCGATGCCGGCGAACAGCGCTCGGTGCCGCTCCTCACGGAAGGAGCCGGCGAGCCGAAGCGCAGGCTGCGCGGCCAGTGCCCCGAACCGCGCCATCAGCGCCGCGTGCCGCGGCATGCGCGCCAGGGGCTGCAGGGCATCGGCGGTCAGGTCGTCGAACCGCTCGGCGAAGGGCTCGAAGAGGTTGCGCCAGGTGGACCCGTCGACGCCCATGCCCTCGGCCGTTGTAGCGATGTCGCGGTACAGCAGGCCGGCGCTGCCGTCGTCGAGCGGGTGGGCGAGCGCGGCAGGCGCCTCGTCCCAGTGCACGCCGTGCCGCTCGAGCTCGAGGGAACGGAGGAACGGCGAGGCAGCGGCGAGCGGCATGAACGACGCTCCCAGGTCGTGGACCAGGCCGGGGGCGGTCAGCTCCGCGGAACCGACCGCTCCCCCGACCCGCCAGTGCGACTCGAGCACGGTGACGCTCGCGCCGGCCTGCGCCAGCCGGATCGCGCCGGCGAGCCCGTTGGGCCCGCTGCCGACGACGACGGCCCGCACGCTCAGACCACCACGGAGTCGTCGCGTCGGTCGGTCGCGTCCGCTTCCGCGTCCGGTCCTTCCGGACTGGAGGCACGGCTCGCGCTCTCGGCGGGGCGTCGCGTCCACAGGGTGGCCGGCTCGGGAGTCGTGGTGACCACGTCGACGTCCGTCGCGGTCGCGACGGGGGCGACCCCGGCCTCCAGGTCGTCAGTGGCGACCACCGGCGAGACGGGAGCCGCGCCGGACCACGCGTCGTCCACCGGGGTGGCTGCGACGGCGTCCGCCGTCGTCCGCCGCTCCGCCAGGGTGACCCCGGGCGAGCGTCGCGCCGCGTTGGCCCAGGCCCGCTTGAGGCCGCGGCCCATCGCGCGCCAGGTGTGGTCGCGGACGAAGATCGCGTCGACGGCGATCATCGCCATGGAGAAGAACGGCAGGCCCATCAGGACGCCGATGCCGACGTGGAACGACATGATGCCGATCAGGACGATGATGCGGGTGATGCGGTTCAGCAGCATCGGCAGGAACATCATCTGCAGGATGATCGTGCCCCACGAGAACGCAGCGACCATGGGGCCCCAGGTGGTGATGATCTTGGCGATCTCCGGCCAGGTGGAGAACCGGTCGACCATGAGCGGGCCGTAGACCGCGGTGCCTGCACCCCACGTGCCGCCCTGCGCCTTGTAGAGCGCGCCGGACATGTAGACGAAGCCGACGTGCATGGTGGTGACGACGATCGCCAGGTTGTGGAACATCGCGGTGTACGGGCGGACCATGCGGCTGCGGCGGTCGAATCGGCGCAGGGCGTCGTGCGACTTCGCGTGGCGGCGAGCATCGAGCGAGAGCCGGGCCGAGGTGTCCGCGAAGAGCATGTAGATCATGACCATGCGCAGGAGGTTGTCGCTCTGGTCACTGAGCAGGTCGTTCATCTCGATGAACGACACGTAGAAGACCAGGTACACCGGCAGGACGAACTTCGTGCGCCACCCGATCGCCACCAGGAAGGCGATGACGAACAGGCCGATGTAGCTCAGCGTGAAGCCGACGTTGTCCGGGCCGACGAAGTTGAACCACTTGAACAGCCAGATCTTCTCGAAGTCGCTGCCCGGGTAGAGGTGCTGCCCGGTCCACGCGGAGCCGGCGCCGTACGCGTAGAGGCGGGTCGACCAGTTGGCGGCGAGGATGCCCATCCCCATCACGCCGATCAGGATGCGGAAGACGGCGAGGCCGTACAGGGCTCGCTTCTTGCCGAGCAGCCAGTGCTCGGCGAAGGAGGCACCGCGGCCGGCGAGCGTCAGGGCTCCGGCGCGACCCCCGCACACGAGGTCCTTGAGCATGCGGCCGAGGCGAGTGGCCCCGGCGGTGATGGTGTTGCCCATGGTCACTTCTCCTCTGCGAGCTTCTTGAAGGTGTCGGCGAAGTCCTTGTGGGACTGGCCGGGCATGATGAAGGTGCCGCGCCAGCCCGTCGGGGACCACTGCTCGGGTTCTGGCTTCGCGTCGGGATTGTTGCGCTGGTCGAAGGGCACCGCGTTCTGGCGGGAGATGGCGAAGCGGATCGTCGTGACGTCCTCGCCCCACATCGTCTTGGCGACCTGGGTGGCGTACGCGCTCGTGTAGGCGTGCTGGGTGATGAACGAGCCGGCGTTCGCCCTGGCCGTCGCGTCGTCGCCCGACGCCTTGTAGAGCGCGGCCTCGAAGCGGGACTTCCAGTCGGCACCGGTGTAGTAGTTCGCCTGGACGACTTCCTGCTGCTTCTCGGTGAGCTTGCTGTAGGCGTCGCGGTACTTGCTGGCCTGCTCGTTCGCGAGGCCGGCGGCACGCGGCGGGAGGAGGTTGTGGCGGGAGAGCTTGAGCTCGTCCTCGGCGGCGTCGATCCACTCGCTGTTCTGCTGCTTGCCGTCGACGTTCTCGACCGCGCGGACGTAGAAGTGGTAGTTGCCGTTGATGGGGTCAGGGGCGAAGACGGACCAGCTCTGCCCGAAGAACGGGATCTGCCAGCTGGTCAGGAAGTTGCCGGGGACGAGCGAGCGCATGGCCGCCGAGTACGGGGCGATCCAGAGCAGCTGGGCGAAGATGTGCCACGCCGCGATGAGCGACACGAGCACGAGGACGACGCGAACGACGGGGCGGCGGCGCATGAGATGGGATGTGGGCGACGGGGACGACATGGGACCTCTCTGATCGATTCGGGGTTCGAGAGGTGGCACCGTGACACGGCCCGAAGACTCTCGTAATGGAATATATCAATACGAGAGTGAACATGCAACATTCACATATCATCCGAGATGCGGCGTTGTTCGTGGTCGCTCAGGCGACGGGTGGGGATGTCAGCGGGGCAGTGTGTCCAGGGCCGCGGCGAGCCCGTCGTCCGTCACGCCGCCGGTGATCTCGCTCGCAGCGTCGACCACGTCCTCCGGGGCCTGCCCCATGGCGACGCCGCGGCCGGAGGTGGAGGCCCACCGCAGCATGTCGATGTCGTTGCGTCCGTCCCCCGCGGCGAAGACCCGTGAGCGCGGGATGTCGAACCACTCACGCACGCGCTCCATCGCCGTCGCCTTCGTCACTCCTTCCGGCGCGATGTCGAGCCACGCCGTCCACCCGACGTTGTACGACACCTTGTGCAGCCCCATCCGGTCGACGATCGCCAGGAACTCCTCGAGCCCGTGCTCCGGCGAGATGACCACGACACGGGTGGCCTGCACGCCGAGCAGCTGCTCGAAGTCGACGTGGGACCCGTGCTTCGTCATGGCGTCGTCGGGGAACTCACCGGAGAGCAGGTAGCGCCCGTCGGGGGACTCCACCCCGTACGCCGCGTTCGACAGCGCACCGCGGATCGTCTGCAGCACGTCGGTCGGGTCGAAGGTCTCGACGTGCACCCGCACGTAGCCGTTGATCGCGTGCGGGGCGTCCGAGCGACGAAGGGTCACCGCGCCGTTCGCGCAGACCAGGTACTCGGGCTCGATGCCGAGCGTCTGCAGCACGGAAACGGTCATGCCCTCGCTGCGCCCGGTGGAGAGCATGACCTCGTGCCCGGCAGCGGCGGCGGACTGGATCGCGTCCACGGTGGCCTGGGTGACGACACCGTCCTCGCGCATCACGGTGCCGTCGATGTCGAGGGCGACGAGCCAGCGCTTCACGCGGGTCGCGGCCGTGCCGTGGGCGTCGTTCATCGGGGTTCGATCACCTCGACACCGCCGAGATACGGACGGAGGACCTCCGGGACCACGACCGAGCCGTCGGCCTGCTGGTGCGTCTCGAGGATCGCGACGAGCCAGCGGGTGGTCGCGAGGGTGCCGTTGAGCGTGGCGACCGGCGCGGTCTTGCCCGAGTCGGTGCGGTAGCGGATGTCGAGGCGACGGGCCTGGAACGTGGTGCAGTTCGACGTCGAGGTGAGCTCGCGGAACGTGCCCTGCGTCGGGACCCACGCTTCGAGGTCGTACTTCCGCGCGGCCGACGTGCCGAGGTCACCGGCTGCGGTCTCGATCACGCGGTAGTGCAGCCCGAGGTCCTGCAGCATCGACTCCTGGTACGCCATCAACTTCGCGTGCTCGGCGTCCGCCTGGTCCGGGTGGACGTAGGAGAACATCTCGAGCTTGTTGAACTGGTGGACCCGGAGGATGCCGCGGTTGTCCTTGCCCGCCGAGCCGGCCTCGCGGCGGTAGCAGGTCGACCACCCGGCGTAGCGGAGGGCCGGGTCCTCGGCGTCGAACGCGAGGATCTCGTCCGCGTGGTACCCGGCGAGGGCGACCTCGCTGGTGCCGGTCAGGTACAGGTCGTCGGCCTCGAGCCGGTACACCTCGGCCGCGTGCTCGCCGAGGAACCCGGTGCCGGCCATGGTCTCGGGACGCACGAGCGTCGGCGTGATGAGGGGGGTGAAGCCGTGCTGGATCGCCCGGTCGAGCCCGAGTGACATCAGCGCGATCTCGAGCCGGGCGCCGAGGCCCTTGAGGAAGTAGAAGCGCGAGCCGGACACCTTCACGCCGCGGGGGATGTCGATGATGTCGAGGAGCTCACCGAGGTCGGCGTGGTCCTTCGGCTCGAAGTCGAACTCCGGCTTGGTGCCGACGGTCTTGATCGTGACGAAGTCGTCCTCGCCACCGGCGGGCACGCCGGGCAGCACGACGTTCGGGATCGACCGGACGACGCGGTTGAAGGTCTCCTCGGCGGCCGTGACTGCGGCCTGTGCTTCCTTCACGCCGGCGGCGAGCGCCTGGGCCTGCTGCACGAGCGCGGCCTTCTCGTCCTTCGGCGCCTTCGCCACTGTCTTGCCGAAGGCGTTCTGCTCGGCACGCAGGGCCTCGAACGACGAGATCGCGCTCCGCCTGGCGGCGTCCGCGGCGACCGCCTCGTCGACGACGTCGACGGAGGCGCCGCGCGCAGCCTGTGAGGCCTTGATGACATCGGGATCGTCGCGCAGCAGCTGGGGGTCAATCACCGGTTCATCCTAGCCAGACACGATTGCGACTCCAGTGTGCGCAGCCGGGGGTCAATGCAGCGTCGATTCCGGCGTTCATCCTAGCCAGACCGGGATGGACGGGAGGATCGTGGCGGACACGGCCACGAGCCTCCCGTCCGGTTGTGGTCGCGACCAGAGCGCGTGGCGCGACACGCAGGCCCCGCCGGTACCGTTGAGCCATGTCATCGCCCTCGGAGACCGCGCCCGCGCAGTCGGACGCCCTCGCCACCGAGCACCGCACTGCGGCCGTGGTCTACAACCCGGTCAAGGTGCACCTCCCCACACTGCAGCGGACGGTGGCCAAGTACGAGCAGGAAGCCGGCTGGAACGCGACGCTGTGGTTCGAGACCACGGAGGAGGACCCGGGCGGAGGGATGGCCCGTGCAGCCCTCGACGCCGGCGCCGACGTGATCGCCGCTGCCGGCGGGGACGGGACCGTGCGTGCGGTGGGCGAGGTCGTGCACGGCTCGGATGCTTCCCTCGCGCTGCTGCCGAGCGGCACGGGCAACCTGCTCGCCCGCAACATGAAGCTGCCCCTCGACGACCTGGACGCCAGCACCCACGCGATCTTCCACGGGACCGACCGGCCGATCGACTTCGGGATCCTCGGACTCGAGCGTCCGGACGGCAACCGCGAGCAGTACGGCTTCCTGGTTATGGCGGGGCTCGGGCTCGATGCCCGGATGCTCGCGAACACCCGCCCCGGGCTCAAGAAGCGCGTCGGGTGGCTCGCCTACGTCGACTCGCTGTTCCGCTCCGTGCGCGACATCGACGGGTTCGACTTCCGGTACCGGCTCGACGAGTCCACGACGAAGTCCGTCCGAGGGCACTCGGTGATCGTCGGCAACTGCGGGATGCTCCAGGCGAACGCGATGCTCCTGCCGGAGGCGGAGATCGACGACGGGGTCTTCGACATCGTGGTCATGCGTCCCCGGGGGTTCTTCGGCTGGGTGCGGATCGGTGCGCGGATCTTCTGGGAGAACGCGATCCTCCGGTGGTTCCGCCGGTCGACGCTCGGCAACACGTTCGTCGGGCGTCGGATCATCACCCGCGCCAAGCAGGAACGGCCGCTGCGCTACCTGCGCGGAGAGGAGTTCGTGCTGCGGCTCGAGAAGCCGGACGAGTTCGAGATCGACGGCGACCCCGTCGGCGAGATCTCGGCGTTCCGGGCGCGGATCGACCCGGGGTCGCTCCGTGTCCGCGTGCCGGAGCCCGCGGAGCCGACCGGCCGCGCCGCGCGCAAGCGCTCCTAGCGCGGGTCGGGCTCGCCGGAGACGATCGCGCGGAGCCAGTCCCGTGCCTCGACGAACGCCTCGTCGGAGTAGCGCAGTGGCACCTCGGACTCCAGCCGATCCGCACGCGGGTAGGACCCGAGGAACGTCACACGCGGGCTGAACCGACGCAGGCCGAGCAGGGCATCGGCGACTCGCTCGTCCTCGACGTGCCCGTCGAGGTCGATGACGAACCGGTAGCGGCCGAGCTCGTCCCCGATCGGCCGCGAGGACAGCAGCCCCATGTTGATGCCCCTCGTGGCGAACTGCTCGAGCATGTCGACGAGCGCACCGGGGTGGTCTGCGGGCAGTTCGACGATGACGCTCGTCTTGTCCGATCCGGTGCGCTCCGGGATGCTCAGCGTCTTCGAGACGAGCACGAAGCGGGTGACGGCGCTGGCGTTGTCGCCGATCGAGCTCGCGAGCACGGCGAGGTCGTGGTGGTCGGTGATCCCCGGCGGGGCGACGGCCGCGTCGGCCGTGGGGTGCTCGTCGAGCAGGGCGACGGCGGCGGCGACGTTCGACGAGGCCGGGATGTGGCCGTGCCCGGGGACGTTGGTCTCGAGCCAGCGATGGGTCTGGGCGTACGCGACGGGGTGCGCGTTCACGGTGCGGACGTCGGCGAGCGCGGTGCCGTGCCGGGCGACGAGCACGAAGTCGACGGGGACGAGGTACTCCCCCACGATCCGCACGCCGGGGATCCGGGCGAGGGCGTCCTGCGTGGCGCTGACGCCGCCGTCGACGCTGTTCTCGATCGCGATGACGGCACCGACGGAGCGGCCGGACATCACGTCGTCGAGCGCTTCTCCGACGTTGTTGACGCTCCGCCATGGCTTGCCGGCAGCCGCGTCGACGAGCTTGAGCGCCGCCTCGGTGAAGGTGCCGGCGGGTCCGAGGTAGCTGTACGTGTCGGACGCTGCGTCGGGCTGGCTCATGTCGCCGAGCCTATTGCACCCGTCCGCGCCGCCACGGCCGCGTCAGTCGGCCGCAGTACCGGTCAGCCGCGCCTCGCAGATGGCCGCGTCATCGTCGTCCCGGGGGTAGGTCAGCGCCGCGAAGCGCCCCTCGGGGTCGAGCGTGGTGAGCAGCGACCTCGCGATGCCGTCGAGCTGGGCGACCTGCTCGTCGGTCAGCGCGTCGATCACGAAGCGACGGGCGGTGCGGACGTGGTCGGGCGCTGCCTCCACGATCGTCGCGTACCCGGCGTCCGTGAGCCGCACGTCGGTCGCGCGGCGGTCGTCGGCGGACGGGCAGCGCGCCACCAGCCCGCGCTTCTCGAGCCGGGACACCACGTGCGACAGCCGCGGGAGCGACGCGTTCGTCGCCGATGCGAGGGCGGACATCCGCAAGGTGCGTCCCTCGGTCTCGGACAGCATGGCGATGACCATGTAGTCGAAGTGGGTCAGGTCGGCGTCCCGCTGGAGCTGCTGGTCGAGCGCTGCCGGCAGGAGTTCCATCACCGCGACGAGCTTCATCCAGGCACGCAGCTGCTCGCGCGTCAGCCAGGGGGTCTCGTCGGTCATGCTCCCATCCTACGAAATGGTTGTCGTTTCAACCACCCTGGAGTTCCGTCGCGCTGTCAGCCACCCCACGACCAGCACGGCGACGACCACGAGGAGCAGCGCACCCTCGACGACGAGCAACCGCGTGGTGTAGTCGAACGGCACCACCGTGGGGTTCTTCGCACCGTGGTGCTTCGCGGCGATCTCCGGCAGGACGACCAGCGCCAGCACGCTCCCGAGCACGACGGCCGCCTGCACCACGACGAGGACCCACAGACGGAGCGCACGGCCGGCCCGGCGGAGTCCGAGACCGACGAGGACCACGAACGGCGACAGGATCGCGTCGTGCAGGATCACCGCGCCGAGGAGCCAGGTCGCGAGGCCCCCGATGCGGTTCGGACGGACGGTGGTGACCATGACGTACGCGCCGAACGCGATCACGAGGACCCCGACGACGACGAGCACGATCCGCGCGGCCCTCACGAGAGCACCTCGATCTTCGCGATCCACTTCGTCTGCAGCACGCCGGGCCGCCCGGGCGCGATGATCCGCGCGGGGAACCCGTGGTCGAGGTCGAGCGTCGCACCGTTCAGCTCGAGCGCCACGAGGGTCGTCGGGTCGGACGCGTACTCCGGCCCCATGTCCATGATCCGGTAGCCGCCGTGGCGCTCCAGGCTGGTCACCCGCACGTGCGAGGACGGGTCGGCCTGCACCGCTCGGAGCAGGTCACGCATCCGGACTCCCTTCCAGGTCGCCATCTGACTCCATCCCTCGACGCACGAGATCGGCAACGCCGCCTCGGTGGTCCCGAGCGCGACGAGCTCGGCGCGGGAGAACATCCTCGTCACCGCGGGACCGGCCACCGTGAGCGACCAGTCCGCTGCGGTCGCGGTCGCCAGGACACCAGCTGCCCGCGCGGTCCGGTTCACCGGGAGCCCGTTGGGACCGATGTGCCGCTTGCGGGGCGCGAAGACGTTGAACGGCTCGGCGAGCTTCGAGGACTGGCCGGCGGTGAGCACCACGACGCCGGCGGTCGCGGCCGCGATGCCCGTGAAGAAGCCGCGACGTGCGATCCGCTCACGTCGACCGGCGGTCGGTTCCGGACGGGAGGCTCGGTTCGGCTCCGCCCCGTCGGCCCACCGCATCACGCGGCCGGTGATCCCCCGCGGGTACGCCGCGGTGGCGTCGTACGCCGGCAGCTCGCTGCCGACGTTGTCGTCGTGCACGAAGCGGCCGTCCGCGTCGTAGGAGTCCCGCTTCCGCCAGTAGCGGCTGATCACCCGGAGCTTCGCGCCGATGTGGATCACGAGCGACCCGATGATGACGTACGCCAGCGCGTAGTGCACCTGCCGGAACGGGAACGGCCACGGGTACCACTGGAACGTGTTCACGAGCCCGGTCGCGACCTGGACGATCGACGCCGCGACGAACACCGCGATCGACGCGCGCTCGAGGAAGTGCAGGACGTTCCGCACCGGCGGGTCCTGGGCCAACGCGGGCATCACGGTGTTGAGCTTCGCGACGAGCAGGGGGATGATCGCGATCCCCGCCGTGATGTGGAGCCCCTGCGTGAACTGGTAGAGCTGCACGGGCCTGGTCGGGAAGCGCATCCCGGGCAGCGGGTCCTGCAGCAGGTGGCTGTAGACGCCGGTCCCGAAGCAGATCAGGAACGCGATGCCGAGCAGCCGTCCGATGACGACCGCCGATCGGGCGTTCCGGTTCGGGGAGGCCATCGCGGACCGGGCATCGTGGAGGCCCTGCCGGACGAACGTCGGTAGCCTCGACGGACCATGCGTCTGCGTCCCGGCACCCTGCTCCCGACCGTGCTCGCCGTCCTCGGTGTGCTGGCCCTGGCGGGCGTCATCGCCTTCGGGGTCACGCATCTGGGGTTCCTCCGGTCCGGTCATCGACAACCATTCGTTGCGTGGACCCTGATCGCTTGGGCGGTGTTCGTCGTCGCGGTCGTCGGGCTCCGGTTCGTCCCGGCTCGTCTGGTCACCATCATCGTCCTCGGCGGCGCCGTGGTCGTGGGGCTCGCCGCCATGATCGGTCAGCCGAACACCAGCACCGACTCTGCTCGCTACGCCTGGGACGGCATCGTCCAGCACGCCGGGGTCTCGCCGTACGCGCACACGCCGCAGTCGACCGCGCTGTCCGGCCTCCGTCCGGAGTGGTTGTTCCCGGACAAGGTGAACGGCACGTGCGAGCCGCTCCAGCCGCGGTACCGCGGGCTCGGGGACGGGGCAGCCGGCCACTGCACGGCGATCAACCGCCCCGACGTGCCGACGATCTACCCGCCGATGGCCGAGCTGTGGTTCGCGCTCGTGCGCTTCGCCGTGCCGGCCACCGTGCAGTACTGGCCGTTCCAGCTCGCCGGGCTGCTCGTCTCGCTCGGCGTCACCGTCGGACTCCTCGTCGTCCTGCGCCGCGTCGGCCGTCCGGCCTGGTGGGCGGCGCTCTGGGCGTGGTGCCCGCTCGTGGCGTCCGAGGCCGTCACGAACTCCCACGTCGACGTCGTCGGCGCGGCCCTCGCGACCGCCGGCGCCGTGCTGGTCGCGTTCGGCCGGCCGATCTGGGGCGGGGTCATGCTCGGCGCCGCGACGTGCACGAAGCTCATCCCGGCGATCGTCTACCCGGCGCTGCTCGGCCGGTGGCGGAACTGGTGGGCGGTGCCCGTCGGCATCGCCGTGTTCGGGTTGCTCTACGTCCCCTACGTCGCGTCGACCGGAGCGAAGGTGCTCGGGTACCTGCCCGGCTACCTGACCGAGGAAGGGTACGAGGACGGCTCCCGCTTCGCCCTCGTGTCGCTCGTCGCGAAGGGCGACCTCGGCACGGTGATCGTCGCGCTCGTCGTCCTCGTCGCGGCGGTGCTCGCGTGGCGGCTCTCGGACCCGAGCCGACCATGGTCAGGCGAGGTCCTGATGATCGGCGTGACCTTCCTCGCGGTGACGCCGCGCTACCCCTGGTACGCGCTGCTCCTGGTCCCGTTCGTGGTGCTCTCGGGCCGGTGGGAGTGGATGTCCATCGCGCTCGCGATCGCCCTGCGTGGTGTGTGGCCGTCGGTGGACGCGTACCGCTGGTGGCTCGGCGCAGCGATCCTGGTCATCGTGGTGGTGACGCTCATCCGGACGGACCGGTCGGACTGGATCCGCTGGCGCGACCGGCTCATCCCGGGGCGCGACCGGCGCCTGCTCCCGGTGCGCGACCGACGACCCGCCGTATCATCGCTGTCATGACGGCTCGCATGCTCCCGTCGACGGGACTGCTCCGTCGCGTCCGGCAGCCGTCCGCGCAGCTCCCCGACCGGCCGGACGACCACGGCCTGCTCGACCGGTTCGGCCGACGGGCGGTCGACCTCCGTGTGTCCCTCACCGAGCGGTGCAACCTCCGGTGCACGTACTGCATGCCGGAGCAGGGGCTCCCGGTCATCCCGAACGAATCGCTGATGACCGCCGCGGAGATCGAACGGCTCGTCCGTCTGGGCGCAGCGCACCTCGGTATCCGCAAGGTCCGCTTCACGGGCGGCGAACCGCTGCTCCGCCGTGACCTGGCGGACGTGATCGCCCGGACCGCTGCGCTCGGGGTGGAGGTCTCGCTGACGACCAACGCGATCGGGCTCGCCGCACGCGCCGCCGATCTGCGGGCCGCCGGCCTCGACCGGATCAACGTCTCGCTGGACACCGTCGACCCCGACGTGTTCGCGGAGGTCACCCGTCGGCCGTTCCTCGACCGTGTCCTCGACGGGATCGCCGCCGCGGACGACGCCGGACTCGGCGTGAAGATCAACGCCGTCCTGCTCCGCGGGGTGAACGACCACCTCGCACCCGACCTGCTCGCCTGGTGCCTGGACCGCGGCCACGAGCTCCGCTTCATCGAGCAGATGCCGCTCGACCCCGGACACGCCTGGGACGGCGACGACATGGTCACCGCTGCCGAGACCCGTGCGCTGCTCGGCGACCGCTTCGTGCTGACGCCGCACGACGCCCCGCGGGACGGTGCCCCCGCCGAACGGTTCCGCGTCGCCGCACGGTCCACGGGCGACGAACTCGGCACCGTCGGCGTCATCGCGAGCGTCACCGAGTCGTTCTGCGCCGACTGCACCCGCACCCGCCTGACCGCCGAGGGCCACGTCCGCAGCTGCCTGTTCTCCGACGACGAGTCAGACCTCCTCGGCCCGATGCGCGCTGGCGCGTCGGACGCCGACGTGCTCGACCTGTGGCGGCGTGCGATGTGGGCGAAGCCGCGGGACCACGGGGACGACGCCGACGGCATGGTGCACCCGTCCCGTGGCATGAGCGCGATCGGCGGCTGAGGTGACGACGATCCGGTTCTTCGCCGCGGCGCGCGCTGCCGTCGGCCTCGACGAGACCACGACGGACGCCCACACGCTCGACGACGCCCTGCGCGCCGTGCAGGCCGACGACCCCGAGCGCTGGACGGCCCTGCAGGAGCGGTGCTCGTACCTGGTCGACGGCGTGAGCACGCGCGACCGGTCGACCCCGTTCATGGGTGTCGCACTGGTCGACGTGATGCCACCCTTCGCCGGCGGCTGACCCGCACGGTCCGACCCATGACGTTCGCAATGGTCGGTCGAATGGCGCGTGGTGGGTCGGAACTTCCGACCGCCTACGCGCGATTCGACTTGCTACGCGCGGAACGGGGTTCGTACACGTCCACTTCGCCGACCGGCACCGCGGTCCGGACGTCGTCGCCGACCGCGAGCCCGAGCCTGCTGGCGGCCGCCACGGTCACGTCCGCGACCAGCTCCTGCGCACGGATACGCACGAGTCCGTCCCGCGGTTCCAGCGCGGTGACGGTCCGCAGCAGCCCGGTGCCGTCCCGGCCGACGACCGCGGACGTCGGGTGGTAGGCCGCCAGACACCGGCGGCCTGGAGGCTCGACCCGCGTCCGTCCCGTCAGCTCGCCGCCGCCGTCGAGCGCGATCCCACCAGCGGTGGCGGTCCCGGCGAGCAGCACCAGTCCGGAGAACGCGGCGCCGAAGTCGCTCGTCGGACGCCCGAGGACCTCGGCGGTCGTGCCGGACTCGACGACCCGACCGTGGTCGACGACGAGCACCCGGGTCGCGAGCGTGACGACCTCGATGGGGTCGTGCGTGACGAGCAGGCTCGGGCGCCCGGCGATCGCGGTCGCGAGGGCCGCACGCACGCTGCCCCGTGCCCCGACGTCGAGCGCGGAGGTGGGCTCGTCGAGCAGGAGCACGGCGGGGTCTGCGGCGAGCGCGCGGGCGATCGCGACGCGCTGCGCCTGCCCGCCGGACAGGGTCGCGGGATCGCGGTCGGCCAACCCGACCGCGTCGACGAGAGCCAGGGCCCTGTCGGCGGCGACCCGTGCCTCCCGTCCGCGCCGACCGGTGGACCGCGGACCGTAGCCGACGTTGCCCGCCACCGACAGGTTCGGGAACAGGTCGGAGCGCTGCGCGACCAGACCGACCCGGCGTCGGTGCGGTGGCACGGGTCGACGGCCACCGTCGACCGTGCTGCCGTCGATGTCGATCGATCCGGCGTCGAGTGCGAGCAGGCCGGCGACGGCCTCGACGATCGACGACTTGCCGGCGCCGTTCGGCCCGATGACAGCGACGCACTCGTCCGGCCCCACCTCGACGACCACGTCGACGTCGCGGTCGTTCAGGACCACGTGCGCGCGGAGCCCGCTCACGACCAGGCCGCCCGGGCTCCGGTGCGGATCGAGGTCAGCCCGATCACGACGACGGCGACCACGACGAGCACGAGTGCCAGCGCGACGGCCGTGTCCGGGTCGACCTCCCGCTGCAGGTAGATCTCCAGCGGCAGGGTGCGGGTGACGCCCTCCAGGCTGCCGGCGAAGGTCAGCGTCGCACCGAACTCACCGAGGGCCCTGGCGAAGCAGAGCACCAGGCCGGACGCGATGCCGGGCAGGGCACGCGGGATCGTCACGGTGAACAGCACCCGCGTCGGACCGGCACCGAGCGTGGACGCGATGCGCTCGAGCCGGTCGCCGCCGATCCGGAGCGAGGCCTCGATCGCCGACACGAGGAACGGCATCGCGACGAAGGTCTGTGCCATCACGACCGCCGCCGTGGTGAACGCGATGCGGACGCCGTGGTCGGCGAGGAAGCCACCGACGGGCCCGATCCGGCCGAACGCCGCCAGGAGGGCGAGTCCGCCGACGACGGGGGGCAGGACGAGGGGCAGGAGCACGACGGCGCGCGCGACACCGACCCAGCGGGAGCGGACGCGGGAGAAGACGACGGCGAGCGGGAGCCCGAGGACGAACGCGATGCCGGTCGCGGCCGCGGCCGTGCCGAGGCTCAACCCCAGTGCGGTGAGGGACGACGGTGCGGTGACGAGCGCGACGAAGGACGTCCAGTCCACCCGGCCGACCATCGCGAGCACCGGGACGACGACGAACAGTCCCCCGAGGACGGCCGGGACCGGCAACCACCACGGTGCCGCCGTGCCCGACCTGCTCGTCACGGTGCGCCGAAGCCCGCCGTCGTGAGCACCTTCTCGCCCTCGGCCGAGCGGACGTACGCGCTGAACGACTTCGCGAGCGCGGCGTTCGACGAGCCCCGCACGACGCCGATCGGGTACGTGTTCACGGCGCGCTTCGACGCGTCGAAGGACACTCCGTCCACCTTGTCACCCGCGCCCTCGACGTCCGTGACGTAGACGAGCCCGGCGTCGGCCTGTCCCGACTCGACCTTGCCGAGCACGTCCGTGACGGACTGTTCCTCGCTGACCGGGTGCAGGGTGACCCCGGCAGCCCGCTCGACCTGCTCGGTCGCCGCGCCGCACGGCACCGGCGCCGCGCACGTGACGACCTGCAGACCGGAGGCGGTGAGGTCGTCGAGGCTCGTGATCTTCTTCGGGTTCCCCGGGGCGACGGCGATCTCCAGCACGTTGGTGGCGAACGCCGGGGTGCTGCCGCTGATCAGGTCGGCCTTGGTGAGCTTTTTCATGTTCGCCTCGTCGGCGCTCGCGAACACGTCGGCCGGCGCACCGTTCTGGATCTGCGTGACGAGGTCGCTCGAGCCGGCGAACGAGAACTTCACCGTCGTCCCGGGGTGCGCCTCCTCGTAGTCCGATCCCAGCTCGGTGAACGTCTTCTGCAGCGAAGCGGCAGCGAACACCGTGATCGTGCCGGTCGGGACGGCGCTCGCACTGCTGCTGTCCTTCGCGGTGCCGGTGGCTGCGTCGGTGCCGGCGCTGCCCGTGCTGCACCCGGCCAGGGCGACGGCGACGACAGCGGCCGTGACGGCGGCGGCGATGGTCTTGGTGCGCATTCGGTCTCCCGCCTCAGTGACCGCATCCGCGGATCGACTGAGCCAGTGTATCCGCAGATGCGTTCACACCGTGGGGAGGCCCTCGCGGACCCACGCCTGCATGCCACCGTCGAGGATCGTCGTCGGCCGATCGGCGGTCGCCGCCCAGGCGACCGCTCGTGGGCCCCGAGCGCACACGACGACCACCGGGCCGCCGTCGTCCTGCAGGTCCTCCGGCGGGACCGCCCCGGTGATGACGCCACCGGCGCGCTCGGCAGGGGTCCGGACGTCGACGACCACCACGGGATCGGCGCCGTCCGCGATGCGTGCGGCGAGGGCCGACGGCGAGATGCGGTTCCCGGATGCGGCCTCGGGGGCGTCCGGTCGTCGCGACCCAGGGCCTCGCCGGAGCGGGCTCTCGGTCCACCGCCACCGACGGGCGTCGACGCTCAGCACCCGACCGAGCAGCGGTTCCCCGAGCCCGGCGACGAGCGCGGTCACCTGCGCGGCCATCACCGAGCCCACCGCACCGCAGAGCGCCGGCAGGACCCCGTCGAGTGCGCACGAGCCCTCGTCCGGTCGCACCTCCGGATGCAGGTCGTGGAAGTCCACCACGCGGTCGTCGAACACGGAGACCTGGCCGTCGTAGCCGAGCACCGTCCCCCACACGAACGGGACGCCGTGCCGTGCGCACGCGTCCGAGACCGCACGCGTGACGACGACCGAGTCCGCGGCGTCGACCACGACGTCGTGCCCGGCGACGAGGTCCGCGTGGAAGGACCCGACGACCGCGTCGACCCGGCACTCGGGGTCGACCGCGCGGACACGAGCAGCTGCGACCTCGGCCTTCGGCACCCCGATGTCCGCGGTGCCGAAGAGCGTCTGCCTGGCGAGGTTCGACGCGTCAACGACGTCGGGATCGACGATCGTCAGCCGGGCGATGCCGCTCCCCGCCAGGTACGCCACGACCGGGGCACCGAGTCCACCGGCACCGACGACGAGCACACGGGCGGACGCCAGCCGTTCGAGGACGGGATCACCGCCGGCGTCGAGCGCTGCAGTACGGGACCCGAGGCGACGGCGGCCGGGGGTCAGGTGCTCGTGCTGGTCAGTCGTCGGCATCCGGTGTCTCCACGGTGACCATCGTCGCCTTCACCGATGCGACGGCGACCGACCCGATCTCGAGCCCCAGGTCGCGGACGGCCTCTGCGCTCATCAGCGAGACGACCCGGTGCGGACCGCACTGTAGCTCGACCTGGGCCATGACGGTGTCGACGACGAGGTCCGTCACGATGCCGACGAAGCGGTTGCGCGCCGAGCTCCGCACCGGTGCAGCTGGATCGGGCAGCGCCGCCCCGTGGGCCTTGGCGTGCGTGGCGAGCTCGCGCCCGTCGACCACCGCGCGACCGGCGTCGTCGGCGAGTCGTGAGAAGGTCCCGTTGTCGACGAGCCGCCGGACCGTGTCGTCGCTCACACCGAGGTACCGGGCGGCGTCCTTGATGCGCAAGCGACTCATGCCCAGACCCTAACCCGTCCCCACGACCCGTCGGTTCCTGTGAGGGCTCCGAATCCGAATGTGACATTCACAGCCAGGCACGCCGATTCCCCAGGGGCCCGCCCAGGGGCCGTCGCTACCGTCGAGCGCGTGAGTTCCCCCCGCACCGGCAGCATCCGGGTGCCCCGTCCGATCGACGCACCCGTGGTCCGTTCGCGGCTGCGCGGCGCCGCCGGAGCGCTCGGCCTGTCGGTCGTCCGGACGCCGGAGCTGTCCGTCGGTGCCATCGGTGCGCTCGTCTCGGCGGCCTTCGCCTGGGTGCCGTCGCTCTGGTACGACGAAGCCGCGACCGTCACCAGTGCCCAGCGCTCCTGGCCGCAGCTCTGGGCCGAACTGCACTCCGTGGACGCCGTGCACGGGCTCTACTACGCGCTCATGCACGTGTGGTTCTGGCTCGTCGGGTACACGCCGTTCACCCTCCGCTTCCCGAGCGCCCTCGCCATCGGTGTCGCCGCCGGACTCGTCGTCGCCCTCGGCCGCCGGCTCGGTGGCAGACGACTCGGGATCGTCGCGGGCCTGGTGTTCATCGCACTCCCCCGCGTGCAGTGGGCCGGCAGCGAAGGCCGACCCTACGCGACCGTCACCGCGCTCTCGGTCTGTCTGACACTCGTCGGGCTCACGGCGGTGCGACGGACCCGGGCGAACGGACGGCACCCCGTCCAGTGGTGGATCGCGTACGGCGCGCTCGCCGTCGTCGCCGTGACGCTCAACGTCTACCTCGCGCTCGCGGTCGTCGCGCACGCGGTCGTCCTGCTCTGGACCCTCGTGGCCCGCAGGTCCGCCGTCCGTCGATCTGCGCTCTCGGACCGCGGTGGCACGGTGGCCGCACCGCTGGTCACACGGCGCGCACTCGTCCGCTGGGTGATCGCCGGGGTGACCGCAGCCGTCGTGGTGTCGCCCGTCGTGATCGAGGTCGCGTCGCAGTCGAAGCAGGTCTCCTGGATCGCCGGCATCACCTCGCGGACCGACGCCCAGGTCTTCGCCACCGCGTGGTTCGGTGGCGACGACGTCTACGCGACGGTCGCCTGGGCGCTGATGGCCGTCGGCGTCGTCACCGCGCTGGTGCGGGCACGCCGGACCGCTCCTGCCGTCCGTGACCTGTTCCGCGCACAGACCGTGCGGGTCGCACTCCCCCTGGCGCTCGTCCCGACCATCGTGCTCGTGGGCGCGACCGCGCTCGGTGAGCACCTGTACTCCCCGAAGTACGCGAGCCTGAGCCTGCCGTTCGTCGCCGTGCTGATCGCCCTGGCGCTGACCGCGATCCGCCCGCGGGTGTGGCTCGCAGGGGCGGTCGCAGCACTCCTCGTCCTGTCGATCCCGACCGCGTACGACGTCAAGACACCGACGTCCAAGCAGGACTCGACGTGGGCGAAGGCCGCGTCGATCATCGCCGCGACCCGGGACGCTCGACCCGACGCGGACGAGGGCGTGGTCTTCGGGAGCGTCTACGGCCACCCGGGGACCACGGCCGACATCATCCGGGTGTCGTACCCGTGGGCGTTCACCGGCATGACCGACCTCGGCGTCCGGAAGAACGGCGCGGAGTCCGGCGTCCTCTGGAACCAGAACGGGGACCTCGCCACGACGATCCCGGCGCGGCTCGACGACATCGACACCGTGTGGTTCGTCGGCGGTACGTCACGGAACACCGAGCCGGAGGCCGCTTCCGTCCTCGCCGAGCACGGGTTCGCCGCCCGCGAGCACTGGAAGACGGGCAACGTGATCATGACCGAGTACGTCCGCGCCTCCTGACACGAGCCCCGCCGGTTGCCCGGTGTGGGATGCTGCCGGGATGCGCCACGACGTCCGACCGATCGAACTGGCCGACGCCGACCGGCTCGCCGAGCTCCTCGTCGAGAACCGCGCGTACCTCGCCCCGTGGGACCCGGTGCGCCCTGACACGTTCTTCACCGCCGACGGGCAGCGCGCCGAGATCCTCGCGTGCGTCCGACGCCGCGAGCGGGGGCAGATGCTGCCGCTGGTGATCACCACCGACGGCGTGGTCGTGGGGCGCCTGAACATCAACTCGATCGTCCTCGGCGCGTTCATGTCGGGGACGCTCGGGTACTGGGTCGCCGAGGCGTCCGCCGGACACGGGGCCGCCACCGCCGCCGTGGGGCTCGCGGTCCGCCGTGCCTTCGACCAGCTCGGGCTGCACCGGGTCGAGGCGGGGACGCTGCCGCACAACGCACGGTCGCAGCGGGTCCTCGAGAAGAACGGCTTCGAGCGGTACGGCTACGCGCCGCGGTACCTCAGGATCGCCGGCGAGTGGCAGGACCACGTCCTGTTCCAGCGTCTGTCCGACTGACGGCCCGCCCGTCGGTCCCGGTCCTGGTCCTGGGCCTTGGCTCAGTGCACGACGCGTGCGCCGTGCACCGGGCCGGTGGCGCGGACCGCGATCATGCCGATGGCGCTCAGGGCGACCTGGACCTCGAGCGCGGTGTCGGTGTCCGCGACGAGGAACGCCACCGTCGGTCCGCTGCCGGAGACGATCCCGGCGAGCGCTCCCGACTTCTCCCCGAGCTCCAGGGTCTTCGCGAGCGCGGGCTGCAATCGCATCGCCGGTGCCTGCAGGTCGTTGTGCAGGCAGTCCGCGAGCAGGTCGGGGTCCCCCGCGCGCAGCGCCTGCAGCACGTTCGCCTCGACCACGGGGTTCGACGGGGCCGGCGCGATGTCGGCGCGGTAGCGCTCGCGGTGCTCGTCGAGCGCACGGTACACGGCCGGCGTGGAGAGCCCGTCGTCGCTCAGCCCGAGGACCCAGTGGAACTCGCCCTTCGCCAGCGCCGGGCTGAGCTCGTCCCCGCGGCCGGTCCCCACGGCGGTCCCGCCGACGAATGCGAACGGCACGTCGGCCCCCAGCTCGGCGGCGAGGCGCAGGAGTTCGTCACGCCCGAGCGCGGTGCCCCAGAGCGTGTCGACGGCGAGGAGCGTCGCGGCAGCGTCCGCCGACCCGCCGCCCATCCCGCCCGCGACCGGGACCTGCTTGTCGATCGTCAGCCGGACGCCGCCCTGGTACCCCGCCGACTCGGCCACGAGCCGGGCAGCACGGATCGCGAGGTTCGTGTCGTCCACGGGCACCGCCGACGTGTCGATGGGTCCGGTGAACCGCACCGAGAAGTCATCGGCGGGCTCGGCGACGACGTCCTCGAACAGCGACACCGCCTGGTAGGCCGTCGCGACGTCGTGGTAGCCGTCGTCCTGCAGGGCGCCGACGGACAGGAAGACGTTGATCTTGCCGGGAGCGCGCGTCCGCACGCGGGTCGGTGCGGCCAGCGAGGTCATACGACCAACCTATCCCGCGCGCGCTGCGCTGAAACCCCGCTCCAGGTCGGCCAGGATGTCGTCCGGGTGCTCCAGGCCGATCGACAGCCGGATCAGCCCGTCGCCGACCCCCGCTGCCGCCCGCTGCTCGGTCGTCATCTGCACGTGGGTCGTCGACGCGGGGTGCACGACGAGCGACCGGACGTCGCCGATGTTCGACACGTGGTCGAACAGCTCGAGGGCACCGACGAAGCGCCGACCAGCCTCGACTCCACCGGCGAGGTCGAACGCCATCACCGCCGACGGCCCTGCCGGGACGTAGCGCTGCTGCAGGTGGTGCCACGGCGAGTCGGGCAGCCCGGCGTAGTGCACGCGGTCCACCTGGTCGTGTGCGTCCAGCCACGTCGCCACCGTCGCCGCGTTCGACACGTGCCGGTCCATCCGGAGCGACAGGGTCTGGATGCCCTGCAGCACGAGGAACGCGTTGAACGGGGCGATCGCGGGACCGAGGTCGGCGGCGACCTTCGTCCTGGTCCGCATGATGAACGCACGGTTCCCGAACCGCTCGGCGAAGTTGGTGCCCGCGAAGCCGGAGTCGAGCGTCGTCAGCTGCGGGTACTTCTCGGCGTGCGCCGCCCAGTCGAACGTGCCGCCGTCGACCAGCAGCCCGGCGATCGCACTGCCGTGTCCGGCGAGGTACTTCGTCGCCGAGTGGACGACGATGTCCGCGCCGTGCTCGAACGGCCGGACGAGGTAGGGCGTGGCGATCGTGTTGTCGACGATGAGCGGGACACCGGCGTCGTGCGCGACACCGGCCACGCCCGCGAAGTCGAGGACGTCGCCGCGCGGGTTCGGGATCGACTCGCCGAAGAACGCGCGGGTCTCCGGACGGACGGCCGCCGCCCACTCGTCGAGGTCGGTCGGGTCCTGCACGAAGGTGAACTCGATGCCGAGGTCACGGAGCGTCGAGGCGAACAGCGTGTACGTGGCGCCGTACAGCGACGCACTCGAGACCACGTGCGCGCCAGCCCTGGCGACCCCGAGGATCGCGAGGGTGGTCGCCGCCTGACCCGAGGCGGTCGCCAGGGCACCGACACCGCCCTCGAGATCCGCGATCCGTCGTTCGAGCGCTGCCGCGGACGGGTTGTTGACGCGCGAGTAGGTGTGGCCGGGGACGTCGAGCATGAAACGCCCCGCCGCCTCCTCCGACGACGGGTACACGAACGCGGCGCTCTGCGCGATCGGCGGCACGTTCCCGCCGAACCCGGGATCGGCCTTGAAGCCGGCGCGGATCTGCCGGGTCTCGAACGCCCAGTCCTCTTCCGTCGTCCCCATCAGGCAGGAACCGACGCGCGGACCAGTGGGATGACCTGCTCGCCGAAGCGCTCCATCTCCTCGAGCTGCGGCGAGAACTGCAGCAGCAGCGTGTCGACGCCGGCCTCCTCGTACTCGCGGATGCGTGCCGCCACCTGCGCAGGGGTCCCGACGAACTGCGGCCGCAGGCCACGGTTCGACACCGAGTAGTCCTCGAGCGACGGCACGTGCTCGAGCTGCGACTTCGAGATGAAGTCCTGGTACGACTCGTAGGCCCCGCCGTGCTGCACGTCGGTGATCCGCGCGAGCTCGGCCTGCGCCTCCTCCTCGGTCTCGCGGACGATCGCGTACGCAGCCATGCCGAACGCCTCGAAGGGCGGCAGCCCGGCGTCCTCGCGACGACGACGCATCTCCGCGATCTTCGTCCGGAGCTCCTCGACGGTGCCACCGTGCGTCACGTAGGCGTCGGCGTAGTGCGTGATGCTCGCCTTGCCCGCCTCGCTCTCGCCGCCCGCGTAGATGCGCGGGGTGATGCGCGGCTTCGGTTCCAGGTGGGCGTTCTCGATGTCGTAGTACTCCCCGTGGAACGAGTACGGGGTCTCACGCCACAGGCCCTTCATGATCTCGACGAACTCCGCCGTGCGCTTGTAGCGGTCGTCGTGCTCCGAGAAGATGCCGCCGTACTGGCGCGCCTCCTCTGCCCACCAGGCGCTCACCACGTTGAACGTGAAGCGCCCGCCGGAGATGTCGTCGATCGTCGCCGCCTGCTTCGCCGTGACGGCCGGCAGGTGGTACCCGGGCCGCATCGCCGCCATGATCTCCAGGCGCTCGGTCGTCGCCGCGATGGCCGCGGCGAGCGCCCATGCCTCGAGTGAGGGTGCCGCGACGCCCTTGATGTCGTTGAGGTTCAGCTCCGGCACCAGGGTCAGGTCGAAGCCGATGCGCTCGGCGCGCTGCGCCAACCGCTTCACGTAGTCGAAGGTGACCGGCATCTGCTCGTCGTCGACGTTGCGCAGCCAGCCGCCGAAGAGCGGGGTCCAGTATCCGAATCGCACGGTGGTGGGTTCCTCAGGTGGTGAGCGGAGACGGACGGGAGGCTCGGTGCCGGTGGCGAGCCGAGCCTCCCGTCCGGTGGGTGGTCAGGTCAGGCGCGCGCCGGTGCGGTCGCGTACTCCGCGTCCAGCAGGCCGCCGAGGTAGCGGGCGATGGAGCGCGGGCCGGAGGCCGGCGCGGTCTCCTCGACGGCGGGGTTGTAGTTCGTGTTCGTGTTGATGTCGTAGACGACCGTGCGGCCGTCCGTCGTCTCCATGAACTCGACGCCCGCGATCTGGATTCGCTGGTCGGCGAGGAACGTCCGGAGCTGCTGGACGAGCGGGTGCTGCGCTGTGACCTCGGTGCGGACGGAGAACGCGCTCTGCTGACCGGTACCGGGGACCTCGCAGACCGCGCCGGCGATGACCTGGGGCACCTCGCACGCGTCCGCCGGGCAGAGCTCGAAGCTGCCGGCGCTCGTGTCGACCCGGACGGCGTAGACGAACTCGCCGCCGACGAACTCCACGCGGGTGATGAAGGGCTCGCGGGCCGTCAGGTACTCCTGCAGCAGGGTGATGCCGTCGACGGGCTCCTCGAACTCGGGGCTGTCGACGTAGGCGTCGAACTCCGCGAGCGAGTCGAAGCGACGGACGCCGAGGCCCTTGCCGCCCTGGTTGTGCTTCGTGATGAAGGGGACGTCCTGGCCGTCCGTGAAGGTGCGGGCGGCGTCCTTCAGCGGTGCCGTGCCGAACACCGCGGTCGTGCGGGGCACGTCGAACCCGGCCTGCTGGAGCAGCCCGTGCTGTGCGACCTTGGACACCTCGAGCTCGAGCACGTGACTGCCGCCGACCACCTGCCGCCCGGCGCGCTCCAGGTGCCCGAGGAGTGCGCGGGTGTACTCCTTCGCGTGCTCGTGGCCGCGGGTGTGGGAGCTGGCCGACATCCGGGACCAGTACACGCCCGGTTCCGGCTCGGAGGCCAGGTCGACCTGCCCCTCGGTGAGGAGGATCTCCTGGACCGGCACGCCCTCGGCCTCGAAGGCAGCGGCGAGCGGCGGGAACCACTCAGGGTTCTCGTGGATGACGTACACGCGCGGAGTGCTCACGAACCCACCCTAGGCACGGCCCCGGAGGGGGTGCCAGGTGTGTGACGCGGTGTTGCTCGCCGCAGGGACGGCTAGCGGCTGAACACCTGCTGGCCGACCACACCGAGGAGTTCGAGCTTCTGGGCGTCCTCGCTGCCGGCTGGTGCCGTGAAGAGCAGCAGCGCCTGGGTCTGGCTCGTGGTGTGCAGCACCTGGCAGTCGACGGTGATCCGACCGAGTTCGGGGTGCACGAAGGTCTTGTGGTCCTCCCACCGGGTCCCGACCTCGTGCAGCGACCAGAGCGCTCGGAATGCCTCGCTGTTCGCTTCGAGGTCCGCGACGAGCTCCGTGGCGCGGCGGTCGCCCGTACCTGCGGCGCCGACGGCCGAACGGAGCGCCGCGACCTGGGCCCGCGCGAGGCGGTCGTGCTGCTCGGGGGCGTACTTCGCCGGTTCGCTCTCGGTCATGAACCAGCGCCACGGCTGGTAGCGCTCGTTGCCGGCGAGCCCGAGCCCGCTGCCGAGGAGCGCCACCGCGAGACGGTTCTCGACCAGGGTCTCGCCGAGGTCGCTGACCACGATCGCCGGGGTGTCATCCAGCCGGTCGAGCACGCGGAGGATCGCCGGGTCGACGTGGTCGGCGCGGTGCACCCGCGCGGGAGCGTTGTGCCCGGCGAGACGGAACAGGTGGTCGCGCTCGTCGAGGCTGCAACGCAGGGCCCTGGCGATCGCCTGCACCATCTGCTCGGAGGGCTGCGGGCCGCGCTGCTGTTCGAGGCGCGTGTAGTAGTCGGTGGACATCCCGGCGAGTGCGGCGACCTCTTCGCGGCGGAGCCCCGGCGTTCGGCGCCTGGCACCGGCGCCGAGGCCGACGTCCTCCGGGCGCAGGAGTTCGCGGCGACGGCGGAGGAAGTCGGCGAGCGCTGGGCGGTCCATGGTGCCCAGTCTGCTGCCCGCCGGGCGACGGTTGCCAGGGATCGGCGGTCCCCCGATGACCGGACTCTGGTCGAGGTTCGCTGGCGGCCCGATCGTGGACGGCATGGACATCACGAACGCCACCGTCTTCATCCCCGGCGCGACCTCGGGCATCGGCCTCGGTCTCGCCCTCCGCCTGCAGGAAGCCGGCAGCACCGTCGTCATCGGCGGACGTCGCCGTGCCCTCCTCGACGCGCTCGCCGCCGAGCACGGCTTCGGCACCGTCGAGCTCGACGTCACCGACCCGGCGTCGATCAACGCCGCGGCGGCCACCGTGACCGCCTCGTACCCGTCGCTCGACACGATCATCACCATGTCGGGCATCATGCGCGCCGAGGACCTCCGCTCGGCAGCGCACCAGGACGACGCGGTCGCGACGATCGAGACGAACCTGCTCGGCACCATCCGGCTGATCGACGCGTTCCTGCCGCACCTGCTCGCGCAGCCGGCGTCGACGATCATCACGGTGTCGTCCGGCCTCGCGTTCACCCCGCTCGCTGCGACCCCGACCTACAGCGCGACGAAGGCCGCGGTGCACTCGTACACACTGTCGCTCCGACAGCAGCTCATCGACTCCCCGGTGTCGGTGCTCGAACTCGCGCCGCCGGCCGTCGCGACCGACCTGATGGGCGAAGGGGTGGACTTCGGCGGGATGCCGCTCGACGCGTTCCTGACCGAGGTCGTCTCGCTGCTCGAGTCCGGCGCGGCACCGGAGATCCTCGTCGAGAACGTGTTGCCGCTCCGGTGGTCCGAGCGTGACGGGACCCAGCAGCAGCTCATCGAGGTGCTGGCGTCCAGCCGGCACTGACCGACCCGCGCCGGCCGGCGGTCGCTCACCGGCTGGCAGGGGCCGGTGGGGACCCGGCAGGATGGTCGTCTGGGCTACGACGAGGTCTTCCCCACGCCGGCCGCCTTCCGGGCCCTCGGGCGTCACGGTGACGCTCGACGAGGTCCTGTCCGTCCGGATGACCCAGTTCTGGTACCGCAGACGGATCGACCCACGATCGATCACGGCAGCGCAGGCGGTGCAGCTCCGGGCGTCCGCCGGAGGCGGGTGGGGGTGTCAGACTCGTCCCCGGACGCGGCACCATGGTCATGCTGACCAACGGACCAGGGGTGCAGGTGTCCGTCCGCGGGATGCGCGATCTCTCATTCCCGTGCAGCGACCCCGACCGGCTCCTCGCGGCGCTGGCGGATCAGGACGCGAGGACCACCGGTACCGACGAGCGAACGGAGCACCGATGAACGCACGCATGCAGGAGATCCAGCGGATCGTCGCCGAGGCGGGTGTCGAGACGACGGCACGGGAACTCCCCGACTCGACCCACACCGCCGCGCAGGCCGCGGCGGCGCTCGGGACCGTACCGGGAGCCATCGCCTCCAGCCTGCTGTTCCTGGCCGACGGCGATCCGCTCCTGGTGATGACGTCGGGTTCCCATCGCGTGGACACGGAACTGGTCGCCGACGCGCTGGGCGTCGCAGTGCTCTCCATGGCGACCGCGAAGCAGGTGCGTTCGATCACCGGGCAGCCGATCGGCGGGGTCTCACCCGTCGGTCACCCCGCACCGATCAGGACCGTCGTCGATGTGGCACTCGCCGAGCACGACCCGGTGTGGTCCGCAGCCGGCACGGCGAACTCGGTGATGCCGCTCTCCTTCCAGCAACTCGTCGCGCTGACGGGCGGGGAGGTCGTCCGCGTCGCCACGGACTGAGTCCACGGCGCGCCAGGCCGTCAGCGGTACCGAGCCGCCCACGCCGCGGACGTCCTGGGGTCCGAGCGCGACAACGCCTCGTCCTCGGGCAGCAGGAAGCGGAGCACCCAGAAGGGTGTCGCGGGCGCGACTCCCACGCGCCCGTCCACCGCACCCGGTGCACCCCGCCGGAAGACGAGTGCTCCGGTCATGCCGGCGTCGGCGAGGGTCCCGATGAACTCCTGCCGGAGTCGGTACAGCACATCGATCGTCTCCGATGCGTCGACCGACGGGAACGCCAGGATGAGGGCGTACTCCCGCGGGTCCGTCTCGGTCAGACGACTCGATGCGATCGCCTCGGCGAAGGCGCGGCGCGCTGCTTCCTCGTCCGCGTCGAGGCACTCGTCAAACCGGATCGCGTCGTTCCGGAGTGCCGGTCGGATGAACCGACAGAAGACTCCGATGTGCCCCTCGTCGTCGCGTCGGCGACCGATGACGTCCCGGATGAACCCGAGGATCTCGCGCGCGGGATCGCCGAGGTCGTCACGGAGGACGACGGGGCCGTCGGTCGGTCGCGCGGTCACGGTGTCAACTCCGGGATCCGTGTGGACGGCCGGTCGGCCCGGACGAGGTCCGCGGCGACGTCCATGGGTACGAAGCCGACCGTCAGCGCGGCAGCCCAGGCGTCGAAGCCGCGCTCGACCGTCTCGGCGACCGCTGCTGCACCGCGGAGGTACACCAGCGGGACCCGTCGGGCGAGCCCGGGACCGATCGCGTCGAGCGTCGGCCCGTGCTCGCTCCTGATGCGATCCAGTGCGGCGTCGGCTGCTGCGGCACCCGACGACCGGCGCAGCAGTCCCACGACGCCGTGGAGGGCACGCCGCACCCGTTCACGCGAGGCCTCGACGGCCGCGGCACGGTCGGCGGGGGCGTGCCCGCGCTCCGCGATCACCGCCCAGCCCTCGCGAGCGGCCGCGTCACGGAAGAGCATGCCGTACCGGTGGAGCGGGCCGCCACGGGCGAGAGAGAAGTGGGTGAGGTGTCCCGGCGCCCCCTCGTGGCGGAGCCGGTGTGCGCGCATCGCCGGATCGCGGTGCGACGACCGTGCCATGAACACGCAGCCACCGCCGTCGTACGGGAGCGCGAGGGCAGGGGACCCGATCGCGCGCTCGACGTGCGCGTCGATCGCACGGACCTCCACGGGTCCGTGGGCCCGTGCGAGGCCATCCAGCTCGGGCAGCGCGTCGTCTGCGTCGTCCTCGAGGACCGCGAACGCACGTTCGAGCTCACGACGGCACCAGCCGAGCACCCTCGTGTCCCGGTCCCGGTCGTCGGGCGCATCCGCGGGCGTCGGGCCGGCGCGACCGGTGCGCCCCGTGCGCCCGGTTCCACCCGCGGAGTCGTCGCGCGGGGCCGGGCCGCTCCCGCGCGGGGCAGCGATCGTGGCGAGCCGTCCGATGTCGTCGGCGATCGCGGGGCGTGCGCGTGCGCAGTCCTCGACGAGCCGTCGGAGGGCATCCACCTCGGCCGCAGGACCACCCACGTGCACACCAGCCGCACGCGCCTCGAGCAGCGCGACCTCGTCGGACACCGCCGACCGGTCCAGCACACCGGGCAGCACAGCCCGGATCAGCACCGACCGGGCGTCGCGGATCCAGGAGCCACCGGATGCCACCCGTTCCCTGGCCGCCAGCACCGACTGGCGGGCGAGCGCCCGCACCGCAGCGGCCGGGTCGTCCCCGGTGCACGGGGTGATCGATGCTGCTGCGGCGTCGAGCGCCTCGACGAGCGCGGAGTCGTCCAGGAACGAACCGGAACGGTCCGCCCACGGGGCGACGCCCCAGAACCGCGCCTCGGCCGCCGTCGCGGCGTCGACCAGGCGACCTGCCTCGAGGTAGGCGAGGTGGTCGGCAGCCGGAAGCGTGATCACGACACAGTCACGTTGTACAGGCACTGGTGCGAGCCGTCGGTCGGCAGGCCGAGCCCTTCGAGCATCGGCACGTCGAGCACGGCTGGCGAGATCTGCATCTCCTTCGAGCGCGCGGTGGCCTGCCAGATCACCTCGGACGCGACCCTGGCCGCGTCCATCCAGAGCAGGCTCATCGCCCGCTCGTGCCGGTAGCGCCACTGCTGCCGCCCGAAGTCCGCGACCACGGTGAACGTGAAGGCGCCGCGCAGCGGTCCGCTCTGTCCGATCATCGACCGCGCCATCGCTGCCCGGCGATCGCCGCCTGCGACGAGCGCCAACCCGAGGTCCGGCAGCGTGACGCGGTAGGTGCCGTCCGGGACGTCGTCGACCGCGTAGCAGGTCACGTAGAAGTCGAACGCGGTCGCGAAGCTCGTCAGGGGCTTCGCCCGACGCTCGGATTCCGGTCGTGCCCGCTCGGCGGCGACCCGTGCCAGGGCTCCCCCGAGGATGCCCCGGAGCTCGGCTGCCGAAACCCGTCGCGCGGGCGGGTTGGGCACGGAGTGGCGGCGGCGGAGCATCGCGCCGACCGAGACGTCCGGCTCGGCGTCGGCTGCGGGCAGGGTGTGGGTGACCGTGTCGACGGGCTCGAGCGGCATCGGAGCCACCTCGGCGTACTGCTCGATCTCGGCCGCCTGGGCTTCACGGAAGTCCGACTGTCGGTCCACGAACCGGACGCGCCTGCTCGCGAGGAACGACGGTGCACTCCAGCGCCACCCGCGCTCGTTCCACCGTCGCCACGTCGCCCGCGTGTCGTCCGGCACGGATTCCTCCGCCGCAGTGACGGCGTCGCTGAGTTCGGCGACCTGACCGAGCACCGCCGCGACGGCGGCGTCTCGGCCGATCCGCCACGCGCGACCGGAGAGGTCACCACGCACGACGACGCCGTCCGCGGAGCTCGGGTCGATCACGACGGACTCGGCGAAGTGCGATGCCGCGGCCGGGACGGGTGTCACGGGGGTGGGCGTCGTGCTGGAGATCGTCATCGTGCTGCTCCCTGCATACCGACCGCGTACACCACGGCCTCCTGGAGCGGGTTCGTCATCCCGGCTGCCCGCTCGACCTGGTCGTGTTCGATGCCGTGGTGCCCGAAGACCTCGAGGCCCGCGGCCCGGCCGAGGAGTTCGACGGTGGACGCGAGGTGCGCGGCGTCCATGAAGATGGTCCGCAGGGTCCGCGGTTCGCGGTACCGGTACATGTTGCGTGCGGGGACGACGCTCAGGAGGAACACCGCGCCGGGCTCGGCGAGCCGGAGCTTCGCACCGGGGAACCAGTCGTCGACGTCTGCTGGGAGGTCCGTGCCGACCAGTTCGAGGCGGTCCTCGCCGATGACGTGATGGTACAAGCCCGGCTGCATGCCGTCGACGTCGACGACCCAGACGTACCCCTCGATCGGATGCCGTCCACCGCCGGACGGGCTGGTCCGCCTGAGGGTCCCGGCAGCGAGCGGATGACGGTTCTCACGGACGCCGAGCACGCCGAACGCCGCTGCGGCGATCCGTTCGACGGCGTTCCGGTCCAGGACCGACGGCGTCACGTGGCCGCGCAGCGCATCGGTCAGTGGCGCGGTGAAGGTCGCCAACGCGTCCTCGACCGTCGGCACCGGACCAGACGGCCCACCGCGCCCCGGCTCGTAGCGCCGCGTGTCCGGCTCCTCCTCGTAGTAGCGCGACATGAGCCCGACGTCCGACGACCGACCGTCGACCTGGTAGTCCTCGTAGGGGTAGTCGAACGTCGCGAGATGGTGTTCCCACGCCGCCGACCACCCGTGCGCCGTCCAGCGCGCCGCCTCAGCCGAACGCTCGTCGGTCGGCACGATCCATCCGCGCTCCCGGTACACGGCACTCGCCCCCGTCGCCTGCTCCGGTTCGAGCCCGAACGACTCGTTCAGGTAGGACGCCGCTCCCGCGACCGTCGTGGGCTGCGCGTAGGCCATGAGCGTCGCCGCGGCGACCGCGTCGACCCGCGCTGAGGTCTTCGACCGGAGTTCGTGCACCCGCCACCGGTCACCGTCCGGGGTGAGCCGCACCCCGTCCGCCACGATCAGCTCGTCTTCTTGTGTCGCGTCCATCCCGCCCCGCTCTTCGTCTCGTGTTGCCCCAGGACGGCCGGGTGGCCACCACGATCGTCGTGGCGGCCACCGGCCTGTTGCTGTCAGTCGATCGTCGGCTGGTTCCACTGCATGAGGGCAGCGGGCGATTCCTCGATCTCCTCGATACCGAATTCGATCGCAGCGTTCTTGTTGTCGCTCATCTTCATTCCCTTCGATCTGACGGAACATCTTTCCGACATCAGATGATCACCACATTAGAATGCCGAAGTCAAGACACCGGATTGTCGATACGACGCAACAGCAATTCATTCAGGACGGCGCGCACGAGCCAGTACCCGAGGAATCCCAAGAACGCCGCGGACGGCCCCCAGACAATGGCACACAAAGCGGCGAGGGGAATCTCGACCACCCACACCGAGACGACGTTCGACACTAGATCCCGCCCGGTGGCGCCACGGTACCTGAGCACCGACGCCGAGCCGACCGACCGTGCCATCGGGACGGCACTGACGGCCACGATGACGATCGCCCACCAGTACGTGTGGAGTGCGGGACCGTCCAGGCCGACCACCATGCCGACGGGTGCGCCGACCACGAGCAGCGCCGCACCGGTCAGGACACCGGCCACGCCGAAGTAGCGGAGGACGAATCGCTCGCCGGGGACGTCCGGCGAGCCCCGTGCGCCGTGGTTCCGTCCGAGCAGCACCGTCGCCGCCGCACCGAAGCCGCCGAGCATGACGAACGCGAACAGGGACAGCTGGTACGCCAACCGGCCTCCGGCGAGGTCGGCTCCACCGAAGCGACTGACGATGCCGAAGAAGACAGCGGTGCCGGCGTAGTCGAGCACCGCGGACGTCATCGCCGGCCAGCTGATCGACAGGAGCCCCGACCACCCGACTGCTTCCGCCGACCCCGTCACCGCAGGCGGGTGTTCGCGCACTTGGCGACGGACCGCCACCCACGAGGCCGTCACGGAGAGGACGTACCCGACGACCGTGGCCACAGCGGCTCCGACCGGCCCGAACCCGGGCCAGGCACCGATGCCGAAGACGAAGGGGATGTCGAGCACGAGGTTCGCGCTCACCGCGAGGAGCCCGAACCGCAGCACGAGGTCCGAACGGCGGGCCGCCGCGAGGTACGCGGTCGCCACGGTCCCGACGGACTGCAGCAGGACGGTCACCGCGGTCACCCGGATGAAGGTCGCTGCCGTCGCGATCACCGCGAGGTCCGAGCCGACGACGGCGACCGCGAGCGGGTGCGCGAAGACGAGGAGCAGCGCTGCGGTGACCGCGCCCAGGACGGTCTGGAGCGACAGCGCGGCGGAGACGACCCGCACCCCGGCCGCCGCGTCCTGCGCCCCGAGCGCTCGGGGAAGGAGCACCCGCGCGCCGACCGACGCCGCCATGACGATGTTCGACGCGATCTCGAAGACGATCACACCACCGGCGACCCCGGCCATGGCGGTCACTCCGAGCCGGCCGACCACGGCGACGTCGAACAGTCCGACGAGCGCGGCCACGAGCGAGCCGATCATCATCGGGAACCCGAGCACGCGCATGGAGCGCGCATCAATGCGCTCGCCGGTCGCCACCGCCATCGTCATCTCCCCCGAGAGATCCATCCACCTACGGAACAGGAATTGCGGGGGCGGCGATGGCCACCCCCGCAACGTGTCATTCCTGCACCAGGGTCTGCGGTGCCTGGTTCCACTGCATCAATGCAGCCGGAGCGGCTTCGATCTCTTCGATGCCGAATGCCTCGTTCTTGTTCTCCTGCATGGTCCCCCCTTTCCATCAGTCAATCCCCGCGCGCCCACCACGCGAGGCTTTCACGCTATCGACGCCGAGCGAATGCGCGCAAGCATTTCGACCTCGATACTCGACAGAATCGATCAGCTGTCCCCCGAGATGTCGGCACTTGGACGGACCCCCGGCCGCACCGCTGCCGAACCGTCGGTCAGCCGGCCGCGGCGAGCACCGTCCGGCCGAGGCGCACGAACTCGTCGACGCCGAGCTCCTCGCCGCGAGCGGTCGGTGCGATCCCCGCCGCTTCGAGCACCTCGGACGCGTGCGCACTGCCGCCGAGGATCCCGGACAGGGCCTGGCGGAGCATCTTGCGGCGCTGCTGGAACGCCGCGTCGACGATCGCGAACACCCGGGAACGCAGGAGTTCGTCCCCCGGTGGGTCCTTCCGCACGAACCCGACGAGCACACTGTCCACGTTGGGGACCGGCCAGAAGACCTGTCGCGAGACCTGACCGGCGATCCGCCAGTCGCCGTACCAGGCGGCCTTGACGCTCGGCGACCCGTAGACCTTGCTGCCCGGGTCGGCAGCGAGACGGTACCCGACCTCGGCCTGCACCATGACGAGCGACCGCTCGATCGACGGGAAGGTCGCGAGCAGGTGGAGGAGCACCGGCACGGACACGTTGTACGGCAGGTTCGCGACGAGGTGGGACGGCGCGTCGGGCAGGTCGTCGGCGGACACCCTGAGGGCGTCCTGGTGCACGACCGTCAGCCGCGCATCCGGCTGCATCGCTGCGACCGTCGTCGGGAGCTGCGCCGCGAGCCGTGCGTCGATCTCGACGGCGGTCACGGGCGCGCCGGTCTCGGTCAGCCCGAGGGTCAGGGAGCCGAGGCCCGGTCCGACCTCGAGCACGCGGGACTCCGCCGTCACGCCGCCCGCCGTGACGATGCGCCGCACGGTGTTCGCGTCGTGCACGAAGTTCTGGCCGAGCTTCTTGGTGGGGGTGACGTCGAGTTGCGCGGCGAGGTCGCGGATCTCAGCGGGGCCGAGCAGCGCGCTCACTCGGACACCGTCACGGGTTCGGCGTCCCACGCGCCGTAGACGAGCTCGGTGTTCGAGGCGATCTGTGCCGCGAGCATCGACGGGTCCGTCCCGAGGGTCTCGGCCATCGACCGGAGCGTCAGCGGGATGAGGTACGGCGCGTTCGGACGACCACGGAACGGCGTCGGCGTGAGGTACGGCGCATCCGTCTCGATCATGATGAGGTGCCGTGGCGCCACGTGCAGGGCGTCCCGGAGCGACTGGGCGTTCTTGAACGTGACCGTGCCCGCGAACGACATGTACCAGCCGCGCTCGGCGCAGAGCCGTGCGAGGTCCGGGCCGCCGGAGAAACAGTGGAAGACGGTCTTCTCCGGCGCGCCGACACGGTCGAGGACCTCGACGACGGCGTCGTGCGCGTCCCGGTCGTGGATCGTCAGTGCGAGGCCGTGTTCCTTCGCGATCCGGATGTGCTCCTCGAAGGAGCGCACCTGGGCGTCGCGGCCGTCATCACCCGTGCGGAAGAAGTCGAGCCCGGTCTCGCCGATGGCCCGGACACGGGGCAGGGCCGCGAGTGCCGCGATCCCCGCGAGGTGCTCGTCGAGCAGACCCTGCTCGTCGAGCACCGGCGCTTCGTTCGGGTGCAGCGCAACGGCTGCGAGGACCCGCGGCTCCCTGGCCGCGATCTCCGCCGACCACCGCGAGGTCGCGAGGTCGGTGCCGACCTGCACGACACCACGGACTCCGACGCTCGACGCCCGGTCGAGGTGCTCCCGGTAGTCCAGGGCGTCGTCACCACCGTCGGCGATCTCCATGTGCGTGTGGTTGTCGTAGACCGGCACCACGAGCGCCTCCGGTAACGGCGGGTAGGTCAGGTCACGCTTGGACCCGCCGGCGTCGCCGGACCGCGACCGGAGATGCGCGTCGGTCACGCTGCGCCCTGCTCCGGCTGCTCGACGCGCGGGAACAGCCCGTTCTCGAGCGGGCTCACCGTCGTGGCGGCCTGCCACTCCCAGGCGCGGTCGACCCGCTGGTCGGCGATGGACCCGCCGGCGCCGATCGACGCCCACAGCGTCTCGGTGGCCTTCGGCATGACCGGGGAGAACAGCACGCTGACCGTGCCGAGCCCGCGCAGGGCCGTGGTCAGCACGGTGCCGAGGCGTTCGCGCTGCGCGTCGTCCTTCGCCAGTACCCACGGCTGCTGCTCGGTGATGTAGCCGTTCAGTGCTTCGACGAGTTCGTACGCTGCGGCGATCGCCAGGTGCGGCTGCAGCGCGAGCATCGCCTCGTCAGCACGCCCGGTCACGCGCTCGGCGAGCTCGTCGATCGCGGTGTCGGAGTCGGTGAGCGCTCCGCGTGCGGGGACCGCGCCGTCGAAGTACCGGAGGAGCATCGCGATGATCCGCGACGCGAGGTTGCCGTAGCCGTTCGCGAGCTCCGCGTGGTACCGGTTCGAGATGTCTTCCCAGCTGAAGCTGCCGTCGCTGCCGAACACGAAGGCCCGCAGGAAGTAGTACCGGAACGCGTCCGACCCGAAGCGCTCGGTGATCTCGACCGGCACGATGCCGGTTCCCTTCGACTTGGACATCTTCTCGCCGCCCACGAGCAGCCACCCGTGCCCGAACACGCGCTCGGGGACGGGGACGTCGGCCGCCATGAGCATCGCCGGCCAGATCACCGCGTGGAACCGGGCGATGTCCTTGCCGATGACGTGCACGCTCGGCCAGAGGCGCCGGAATGCCTCGTCGTCGTCGCTGCCGTAGCCGAGCGCGGTGATGTAGTTGAGGAGCGCGTCGAACCAGACGTAGAGGACCTGTTCGTCGTCCCAGGGGAGCTTGATGCCCCAGTCGAAAGTCGACCGCGAGATCGAGAGGTCGCGCAGGCCCTGCGACACGAAGCGGATGACCTCGTTGCGGACGCTCTCCGGCTGGATGAACTGCGGGTTCGACTCGTACAGGTCGAGCAGGCGCTGCTGGAAGTCGGACATCCGGAAGAAGTAGTTGCGCTCGGACAGGACCTCGACCGGGATCGAGTGGATCGCGCAGACCTGCTGGCCCTCGTAGGGGCCGGTCCCCGCCACGAGGTCGCTCGGCTGCTTGTACTCTTCGCAGCCGACGCAGTAGAAGCCCTCGAAGTCGCCGGAGTAGATGTACCCGTCGTCGTAGAGCTTCTGGAGGAACGCGGTGACCCCGCGCTCGTGGCGCTCGTCCGTCGTCCGGATGAAGTCGTCGTTCGCCACGTCGAGCGTGTTGAGGAGGGGCAGCCACGCCGTCTCGACGAGACGGTCCGCCCACTCGCGCGGGGTCATGTCGTTCGCGACCGCACTCCTGAGGATCTTCTGGCCGTGCTCGTCGGTGCCCGTCAGCAGCCAGGTGTCGTCGCCGCGCTGCCGGTGCCACCGCGCGAGGAAGTCCGCGGCCACCTCGGTGTACGCGTGCCCGATGTGCGGGACGTCGTTGACGTAGAAGATCGGCGTGGTGATGCTGAACGAGGAGCCGTCGGACATGCGGACCATCCTACGGGCGCGACGCAACCGCATGACGCGGCCGGCAACGGGCTGTGGAAAACCCGGACCGGATCGCCCGTGGCGGGGCCGACCCGAGCCTCCCGTCCGGTGGTCCGCCGTCTACCGGGCCGCGAGGGCGCCTTCGTAGAGCGCGCGCCTGGACAGCCCCGTCGCGTCCGCGACGGCTGCGGACGCTTCCTTCATGCGGGTACCGGCGGCCACGCGTTCGAGCACGAGACGGACGCCCTCGTCGAGCGAGACCTCGTCCACCGATCCGGACGCCCCCGCGACGACGATGCAGATCTCGCCCTTCACACCGTCGGCGGCCCACGCGGCGAGCTCGACGAGTGATCCCCGACGGACCTCCTCGTAGAGCTTCGTGAGCTCTCGGCAGACCACTGCTCGGCGCGGACCCCCGAACCCGGCCGCCATGTCGGTCAGCGTGTCCGCCAGCCGGTGCGGCGACTCGAAGAACACCATCGTCCGCTGCTCGCCGGCGAGCGCCTCGAACGAGCGTCGACGCTCCCCCGGCTTCCGCGTCGGGAACCCCTCGAACGTGAACCGGTCCGTCGGCAACCCGGACACGGCGAGCGCCATCAGCACCGCTGACGGCCCCGGGAGCGCCGTCACGGTGACCCCGGCGGCCGCTGCGGCCTCGACGAGCGGGAAGCCGGGGTCGCTGATCGCGGGCATGCCGGCGTCGGTCAGCACGACGACGTCCTCGTCTCGGGCGAGCTCGACGACCTCCGCGGCCTTCGCCCGTTCGTTGTGCTCGTGCAGGGCGATGAGCCGCGGGCGGTTCTCGATCCCGAGCGCTCGCATCAGGTGGATCGCGGTGCGGGTGTCCTCCGCAGCCACGACCGTCGCGTTGGAGAGTGTCTCGACGAGTCGGCGCGACGCGTCGCCGAGGTTGCCGATGGGAGTTGCTGCGAGGACGATCACACGCCCCATTGTGGACGCAGCGGATCACTGCGCCGCATCCGTAGGATGCTGCGGGTGACCACGGACCTGGCCGACGCACTCCCCTCTGCGCCCGAAGTGCCCCGTGGGTCGCGCCTCGACGACTGGTGGGTGCGCGTCATGTCGGTCGGTTGGCGGGTCGCCACCTGGCGCTGGGCGGGGCCGATCGCGGTCACCGTGCTCGCGGCACTGTTGCGGCTCGTCGACCTGGGACGACCGCACTCACTGGTGTTCGACGAGACCTACTACGTCAAGGACGGATGGTCGATCGTCCACCTCGGGTACGAGGGCACCTGGCCGGCGAACCCCACGGACGACTCACTCCCGACGACCGACGAACGGTTCGCGGACGGCCAGACGAACCTGTTCACCAGTGCCGCGGAGTTCATCGCGCACCCGCCGCTCGGCAAGTACCTCATCGGCCTCGGGATGCTGCTGTTCGGGCCGGACAACTCGTTCGGCTGGCGGTTCGCGGTCGCGGTGCTCGGTATCGCGACGGTGTTCCTCGTCGCCGTGATCGCCCGGTCGCTGTTCCGCTCGACCCTCATGGGCACGCTCGCCGGCGGGTTCCTGGCGGTCGACGGCCAGGCGATCGTGATGTCCCGCGTCACGCTGCTCGACGGGATCGTCACGTTCTTCGTCGTGCTCGGGTTCGGCGCGCTGCTGCTCGACCGCCGCTGGACCGCTCGCCGGCTCGAGGCGTGGGTCGCACGCCGGGTCGCTGCCGGACGGGACACCCTCTGGGGCCCGGTGTTGTGGTGGCGGCCGTGGCTGCTCGCGATGGGACTGGCGCTCGGGCTCGCGACCAGCACGAAGTGGTCCGGGATGTACTTCCTGGCGTTCTTCGCCGTGTACTCGGTGCTGACCGACATGATGCTGCGGAAGCGCGCCGGCATCGAGTTCTGGTCGTCGAGCGCGTTCCTGCAGCAGGCACCGGTGACGTTCCTGCTCACGGTGCCGATCGCCGCCGCCACCTACCTGGCGTCCTGGACCGGGTGGTTCGTGTCGAAGGACGGATGGGACCGGAACTGGATCGCCTCCGGCGGGCAGCGCTGGAGCGGGATCCTGTCGTGGGTGCCGGACAGCGTGCAGAACTGGTGGCACTACCAGTCCGAGATCTACGGCTTCAACATCGGCCTGCACACGCCGCACTCGTACCAGGCGAACCCGCTGCTCTGGATGCTCATGCAGCGCCCGACGTCGATGTACTACGTCGGCACGAACGCCGGGCAGGACGGCTGTACTGCGGTGCGGTGCGGTGCTGCGATCACGGGCGTCGCGAACCCGTTCATCTGGTACGCATCGGTCGTCGCGGTCGTGGCGCTGCTCGTGCTGTTCTTCCTGCGTCGCCGGTGGGAGTACGGCTTCGTGGTGATGGGCGTCGCAGCCGGGTACCTGCCGTGGCTGCTGTACGTGAACCGGACGGTCTTCCAGTTCTACACGATCGCGTTCGAGCCCTTCATGGTGATGGCGTTGGCTGCGGCGATCGGGCTCGTGCTGGGCTCCCGCGACGATCCACGGCCCCGTCGGACGAAGGCGATCGTGTGGGTCGGTGTGTACCTCGTCGTGGTGCTGCTCGCGAGTGCGTACTGGTACCCGATGTGGACCGCCATGCAGGTGCCGTGGGACTTCGTGCGGTCGCACTACTGGCTGCCGAGCTGGTTGTAGCGCTGCGCGCTGCGTGCGCGTCCCGCTGCGTGCGGTGCGGCGGCGCGGGTGTCGCGCATCGCCGACCGGTCACGACTCGCCGCGCAGTGCGGGTCGACGGGTCACGATCTGTCGGCTCGGAGGGGCTCAGCCGACGCGTTGCGACCGCTCGGCGGAACTGAGCGGGGTGTCGTGACCCGCCACGGGCCTGTCCCCTGCGCGGTGGGTCAGGACTGGGCGTGCAGCGCGCGCTCGATCGACTCGCGGTCGAGCGGCTCACCGAGCATCCGGTGGTCGTCGACGTGCGGCGGCAGCACGCCCTCGATCAGGACCTCGGCGTAGCGGCGCCACGCGTTCGGGTCGTGCGCGCGGGTGGCGTCCGCGACCGCACCCACCATGGTCGTGAGCATCGGGAGGTCGCGGTAGTCGAACCCGACCCGCACCACGCCGGCGTCGTGCGCGCGACGGATGATCTCGGACACCTGGCTCTCGAGGCGGTCGCGCTCGTGCACGATCGAAGGGCGTCCTTTGCCTGCCCGGACGATGGCGTCGGCAAGTGCGCGGTCCCTGGCGCGGAACTCGAACACGCCCATCAGGTACAGCCGGAGCGACTCGCGCGGGTCGATCTCCTCGGCAGCACGTTCGGCGGCGGCGTTCATCGCGTCGAACTTGGTCGCGAGCAGCGCTTCGATCAGCGAGTCCTTGTCGGCGAACCGGCGGTAGACCGTCCCGACGCCGACCCCGGCTTCGTGCGCGATGTCGTTCAGGGTGACCGAGAGCCCGCGCTCCGCGAAGCACTTGCGCGCGGTCTGCAGGATCAGCTCGCGGTTGCGGGCGGCGTCGGCGCGGAGGGGCCGCTCGAGCTCCGCGTGCTGGTCGATCGTGGTCACGCTCGCAAACGTAGTTGAACTTTCTGGGAATAAGCGGATGCAACGCGTCCGTTTGGGCTTACACTGGTGCGAACCGGATGCATCGTATCCGCTTTCTTCTCCCCGACCTGAAGTGCCCGACGGCGCGCGCTTCGACACCGTTCCATCCTTCTCAAGGAGGCCTGCCGTGACGGCAGAACAGACTGCGCCCGCGCCCACCGGCTCGGCACCCACGACCGCGGGCTCCGCACCCCGCAAGGACCACCGCTGGATCGCCCTCGCGGTGATCGCCCTCGCTCAGCTCATGGTGGTGCTCGACGCCACCATCGTGAACATCGCGCTGCCCTCGGCGCAGCAGGACCTCGGATTCGGCACCGACCAGCGCCAGTGGATCGTCACGGCGTACTCGCTGGCGTTCGGCTCTCTGCTGCTGCTCGGTGGTCGCCTCGGTGATCTCTTCGGCCGCAAGAACACCTTCATCATCGGGCTCGTCGGCTTCGCCGTCGCCTCGGTGCTCGGCGGCCTGGCGGACTCGTTCGGCCTGCTCGTCGCGGCCCGCGCGCTGCAGGGTGCGTTCGGTGCGCTGCTCGCCCCGTCCGCGCTGGGCATGCTCACCACGACCTTCCGCGACCCGAAGGAGCGCGGTCGTGCGTTCGGCATCTTCGGGTCGATCGCCGGCTCGGGTGCTGCGATCGGCCTCCTCCTCGGCGGCGTGCTCACCGAGTACGCGTCGTGGCGCTGGTGCCTCTACGTCAACGTCGTCTTCGCCGTCCTCGGCGTGATCGGCGCGCTGGTCTTCATGGCGAAGCCGCCGAAGGTCGAGCGTCCGCGCATCGACGTCGCCGGCGTCCTCACGATCACGCTCGGCCTGGTCGGGGTCGTCTACGGCTTCTCCAACGCCGAGACCAACGGCTGGGACGACCCGCTGACGATCGTCATGCTCGCGGTCGGTGTCGTGCTCATCGCGGCTTTCATCTTCATCGAGACCCGCGTGGCGCACCCGTTGCTCCCCCTGCGCGTCGTGCTCGACCGTGACCGCGGTGGCTCGTTCATCGCCATCGGCCTCGTCGCGATCGGCATGTTCGGGATCTTCCTGTTCCTGACCTACTACCTCGAGCAGACCCTCGGGTTCTCCGCGCTGCAGACCGGCCTGGCGTTCCTGCCGATGCCGCTGTCGATCATGATCTCCGCCACGCAGATCGGTGGCCGACTCCTGCCCCGCATCGGCCCGAAGGTCCTGATCTTCGCCGGCGCGCTCGTCGCCGCAGCCGGTCTGCTCCTGCTGCTGCGCACCGACCTCGACAGCTCCTACGCGGGCACGGTCCTGCCGGCACTCATCGTCATCGGTCTCGGCATGGGCACGATCTTCTCGTCCGCGATGAACACCGCGACGACCGGGGTCGCCCGTGCGGATGCCGGTGTCGCGTCGGCGACGGTGAACACCATGCAGCAGATCGGCGGGTCGATCGGTACCGCGCTCCTGTCGACGATCTTCGCGGACGTCGTCAAGAACAGCCTCTCGGGGCTGTCCGCGGCGCCGACGAAGCTCCAGCAGGCGCAGGCCACGCTCGACGGCTACCACGTCGCCTTCGCGATCTCGGCCGGCGTGCTGGTCATCGTCGCGATCGCCAGTGGGCTGCTCATCAACCGGCAGTCCGTGCGACTGGCCAAGCTCGAGCACCTCAGCGCCAACGCGACGGGCAGCATCCCGGCCGCCGCGCACTGACGCGAAGACGACACACGCGGAAGGCCCGCTCGACTCCGGTCGGGCGGGCCTTCCGCGTTCCGGGCGTCGTGCAGGAGCGGGGCGGGCGGGGGCGGGCGCGGGGTGGTCGACTCCGAACGACGAAGTCGCTGTCGTACGACGTCGACTTTGTCGTTCGGAGCCCATCGAAGCGACGTTCCTTCGGCGACACACCACCCGCATCGGCCCCGATTGCGCACTGTTGCGATTTTCCTGTCAGACGTCAGGGGTCGGCATTATCGTGTGCGCCATGGCCCCCGTCCTGACCTCGCCACTCGTGTCCACGCAGTGGCTCGCCGACCACCTCGGTGCCGATGAGCTCGTCGTCCTCGACGCCTCCGTGCACACGTCCGGTGTCGGCCTCGGGACGACCTGGCACGCCGCCGGCGACTCGTACGAACAGCACGGACACGTGCCCGGTGCCCGCTACGCCGACCTCCTCCACGACTTCTCGGCGCCCGACTCCGACCTCCCGTTCACGCGCCCCGGTGCCGAGCGGTTCGAGCAGGCGGCCCGGGCACTCGGCATCACGAACACGTCGACCGTCGTGGTCTACGACGACAGTGTCGGCGAATGGTCAGCACGACTCTGGTGGATCTTCCGGTCGTTCGGGTTCGACGACGTCGCCGTGCTCGACGGCGGGTTCGTGAAGTGGCGGGACGAAGGACGCCCGGTCCGGGTCGGCGCGCTGACCACCCGCGCGGACGACAGCGACACGCAGCACGCATTCCTCGCGGGCGAGGAACGGCCGCTCTGGGCCGACCGCGACCGGGTCGAACGCGCAGTGGACGGCACGCAGCCGGCCGCGCTGGTCCTGGCCGCGGACGAGACCGTCCTCGGTGACGGGCACGCTCCGGTCGTCCCCGGCACCACCCCGATCGCACTGCGGCGCATCGTCGACCAGGACTCGAACACGCTGCGGCGGCCGGCTGCGCTGGCGGACGCGTTCGCCCCGGTGTTCGACGCGGACGAGATCGTGACCTACTGCGGTGTCGGCAGCGCCGCGTGCGTCGACGCCCTCGCGCTCACCGTGCTCGGACACGACCGGGTGCAGGTGTACGACGGCTCCCTCGCCGACTGGTGGCGCCGCGAACCCGAACTCGCGTCCTGACACCCGAACTCGCGTCCTGACACCCGAACTCGCGTCCTGAGACCCGACCACACACGCACCCGTGCGGCACTAGCGTTGCCGTCATGAGCTCCAGACGTGCAGTCATCCTCGGCGGAACGGGCGGGATCGGCTCCGCCATCGCGCGCGAGCTCCTCGACACCTCCGGCCGCGGCGGTGACGACTGGCAGGTCGACGTCGTCGCACGCCGAGGAGGTGAGATCGCGGACACGCTCACGAGGGACGGCGCGACGTTCGTCCCCGGCGACCGCCGCGACGCGACCGCGCTCCGCGACCTCCTGCGCCCCGGTGCGGACCTGCTCGTGGACACCGTCGGCGCCACCCGTGACGACGCAACACAGCTCCTGCCGTTCCTGGGCGACGTCGGCTCGACCGTGTTCGTCTCGTCGAAGGCGGTCTACGTCGACGAGCAGGGACGGCACGCCAACTCGCTCGACAAGCCCGTGTTCGGCGGTCCGGTCACCGAGCTCCAGCCGACGGTGACCGCGGCGGATGCCGACCCGACGAGTCGCGACGGGTACGGCGCGGCGAAGGTCGCAGCCGAACAGCTGCTGCTCGACCACGGCGCTCCCGTCACGGTGCTCCGCCCGTCGAAGGTCTACGGGGTCGGTGTCGGCCGTCCGCGCGAGTGGTTCGTCGTGCGCCGGGTCCTCGACGGCCGCGAGCGTGTCCTCCTCGCCGACGGCGGCCGCGGTGTCGACCACACCACGGCGGCCAGTGGCATCGGTTCGCTGGTCCGGCTCGTCGCCGACGCCCCCGACCGCCGGATCCTCAACGTCGCCGATGCGACGGCCCCGTCGGCGCTCGAGATCGTCCGGACGATCGCCGGCCACCTCGACCACCGGTTCGACGAGGTCCTGCTCGACGCCGACGCGCCGGCGTTCGTCGGGGTGACCCCGTGGTCGTCCCCGTCGCCGTTCGTCCTCGACACCACCGCGGCCAGGTCGCTCGGATGGGAGCCGCCCCGCTTCGCCGCGGCTGTCCTCCCGGAACTCGACTGGCTCGTCGAGACGGCGCACCGCACCCCTGCGGACGGTGACGTCCCCTGGGCGTCCGACCCGTTCTGGGACCGGATGTTCGACTACGGCCCGGAGGACGCCGCACTCGTCCTCCTCTCGATCGGCGGCTGATCGGTGCCGCGTTCCGAGGTGCTCTTCATCGGAGGCCGGTCCGGTGTCGGCAAGTCGACAGCGGCCGAGGCACTGCACGACCTGCTCACGGACGCGGACGTCCGGCACGCGGTGATCGAGGGCGACGTGCTCGACCTCGCCCACCCCGCTCCGCACGTCGAGCACCCGGAGGCGCGGCTCACGGAACGCAACCTCGCGGCGATGTGGGCGAACTACCGCGCGCTCGGGCACCACCGTCTCGTGTACACGAACACCGTGTCCGTCCTCGAAGCAGACCGCCTGGCCGCCGCGATGGGCGACGACCCGGTCGTGGTCGCCGTGCTGCTCCGGGCCGGGGACGAGACGACGGCGTCCCGGTTGCAGCGGCGGGCGGGCGGCGAGCTCCCGGTGGCGCAGCTCGCGCACTCGACACGGACCGCCGGGAGGCTCGACTCGGCTTCCGCAGATCGGGTCACCCGGATCGACACGGACGCCATGGCCCCGGCCGACGTGGCACGTCGGCTCGCGTCCTTGACCGGGTGGCTTCCCGCCTGAGCCCTGTGGAGACGGACGATCGATGCACAGATCGTTCCGCCGCCCGTCCCGTTCAGCGCCGACCGTGCACGCTGGACACATGAACGACAACCGGCTCGGCACCGCCGTCAGCCCCTACCTCCGACTGCACGCCGACAACCCGGTGGACTGGCGGGAGTGGGGTCCGGCGGCATTCGCGGAAGCGCGCGAGCGCGACGTCCCGGTCCTGGTGTCGATCGGTTACGCGACCTGCCACTGGTGCCACGTCATGGCCCGTGAGAGCTTCGCCGATCCGGAGATCGCCGAGCTGTTGCGGCGGGACTTCGTCGCCGTGAAGGTCGACCGTGAAGAACGGCCGGACGTCGACGCGAGCACCATGGCGGCCGCCGCGGCGTTCACCGAACAACTCGGATGGCCGTTGACCGCCTTCATGACCCCCGACGCCCACGTCTTCTTCGCGGGCACGTACTCCCCGCCGACCCCCGTCGGGGGTCACCCGTCGTTCCGGCAGGTGCTCGCCGCGGTCGTCGATGCCTGGCACGACCGTCGTGCTGAGGTGGACGCCAACGCGACCGCACTCGCCGGGGCCATCCGCCAGGGCGCCGTGGACGCGGCGACTCCGGAAGGTGCCGACGGCGCCGGAGCCGACCAGGGCCTCCCGTCCGTCGACGCGGTCCACGGCGTCGTCGACACCCTGCTGCAAGCAGAGGACACCGTCTACGGTGGTTTCGGCGGCGCACCGAAGTTCCCCTCAGCACCACTCCTGGAGTTCCTCGCCGATGCCGGAGCCGACGGCGTCGCAGCTGCACATCCCCTGCTGGAACGCTCGCTCCGGGTGATCGCGTCCTCCGAGCTGACCGATGCCGACGGCGGGGTGTTCCGGTACGCGACCCAGCGAGACTGGGGCGTGCCGCACTACGAGCGCATGCTCTACGACAACGCGGGGCTGCTGGCGATCGCACCTCGGGACCAGGCACGGGGCATCGCGGACTTCCTGCGCGACACCCTCCGCCGGCCGGACGGCGCGTTCGTCGCGGCACAGGACAGCGAGTCCACGATCGACGGGCGCCGCGTCGAAGGCGAGTGGTACCGCCGCCCGCTCGCGGACCGGGTCGCGCTCGCTCCACCACCCCTGGACGACCAGGTGCTGACCGGGTGGAACGGGCTCGCGATCCGCGGTCTCGCGATCGCCGGCGCGCGGCACGGGGACGACGAGATGATCGCCCTCGCGCGATCCGCCGCCGACGCCCTGATCGCCGGGCACCTGCGGGACGGACACGTCGCGGTGCGTTCCAGCACCCCGCGGGGTTCCTCGTCCGCACCGCCCACGATCGAGGACATCGGGCTCTTCGCCGAAGGCCTCCTGGAACTGGCGGTGGTCACCGGCGAGGTCGCCTACGCGGAGACGGCGAGGACCCTCGTCGACGACGGGCTCTCGGGGACGCTGGCCGTCGACCCGGTGCTGGCCGCTTCCGGCACCGCGACCGGGGAGCAGCCGCAGACGGCGATGCGATCGGGCACCGTGGCGCTGGCGAACGCGGCGCTGACCCTCGCGGCCCTGACTGGCGTCGAGGACTACCGGACCGCTGCTGCGTCCCTCATCGCGGACCGCGCGCGCACCGGTGTCGGTCGACCGCTCGGGCACGCGGACGCGCTCGGCGTCGCGCTGGCGCTGCAGCGGCCCTCGCGGGAAGTCGTCGTCGTGACGTCGACGGAGTCGCCGGGGGCGGTCGGGTCAGCCGTCGCGATGCGGCGTGCCGCGGTGACCGAGCGGCGTCCGGGCACGGTGACGGTCCTCGTGACACCGGAACAGGCGCGCGCGTGGGCCACAGCGAACTTCGCACTCCTCGAGTCACGCGACGCGCTCGACCCCGCCGCGTACGTCTGCCACGACCGTGTGTGTGCCCTGCCCGCCCGCGACGCGGACGAACTCGCCGCCCAGCTCACGTCTGCGTGAGCGCGGGCGGTATCCTGGAATGCTCATGTCTCCCACGCCGCCCGTCATCACCTACCCGCCCGAGCTGCCGGTCTCGCAGCGGCGGGACGACATCGCCGCCGCCATCCGCGACAACCAGGTCGTGATCGTCGCCGGAGCGACGGGGTCCGGCAAGACGACGCAGCTGCCGAAGATCTGCCTCGAGCTCGGGCGCGAGAACATCGGGCACACCCAACCCCGACGCATCGCCGCGCGCACCATCGCGGAGCGCGTGTCCGAAGAACTCGGTGGCGAGCTCGGCGACCTGGTCGGGTACCAGGTCCGCTTCACCGACAAGGTCAGCGCGAACACCCGGGTCAAGCTCATGACCGACGGGATCCTGCTGAACGAGATCCATTTCGACCGCGACCTGAAGCGCTACGACACGATCATCATCGACGAAGCACACGAGCGCTCCCTGACGATCGACTTCCTCCTCGGGTACCTCAAGCGACTGCTCCCCCGCCGGCCCGACCTCAAGCTCATCATCACGAGCGCGACGATCGACCCGGAGTCCTTCTCGAAGCACTTCGGCGACGCCCCGATCATCGAGGTGTCCGGCCGCACCTACCCGGTCGAGATCCGCTACCGCGCACTCGTCGCGGAAGACCCGGACGACGACGGGGACGACGACACCGATTCGCGCACCGCCGACGCCGGCAACGGAGCCGACGACCGCGACGCACTCACCGGCATCACCGACGCGCTCGACGAACTCGCGCGCGAAGACCCGGGCGACGTCCTCGTGTTCCTGTCCGGCGAGAACGAGATCCGCGACGCCCAGGACGCGATCGAGGGCAAGCACTACCCGGGCACCGAGGTCCTCCCGCTCTACGGCCGGTTGTCAGCGGCCGACCAGCACCGGGTGTTCCAGCGCAGCGCGACCCCGGGTGTCCGACGGCGAGTGGTGCTCGCGACGAACGTCGCCGAGACCTCGCTGACCGTGCCCGGCATCAAGTACGTCATCGACACCGGGACCGCCCGCATCTCGCGGTACTCGCCCCGCGCGAAGGTCCAGCGGCTCCCGATCGAGGCGATCTCGCAGGCCAGCGCGAACCAGCGGTCCGGCCGCGCTGGACGCACGAGCGCTGGTATCGCCATCCGGCTGTACTCCGAGGACGACTTCGAGCGGCGTCCCGAGTTCACCGACCCCGAGATCCTCCGCACGAACCTCGCCGCCGTCATCCTGCAGATGATCTCGCTCGGGTTCGGCGACATCGAGTCCTTCCCGTTCCTGCAGCCGCCGGACTCCCGAGGCGTGAAGGACGGCCTGGACCTGCTCCGCGAACTCCGCGCCGTCGACAAGGACGGCGCGATCACGAAGTCGGGCCGGCAACTGACCCGTCTGCCGATCGACCCGCGGCTCGGACGGATGGTGCTCGAGGCCGGTCGGCAGGGCGTCGGGCGAGAGGTCATCGCGGTCGTCTCCGCGCTGAGCATCCAGGACCCCCGGGAGCGCCCCCTCGAGAAGCGCGCGCACGCCGATCAGCTGCACGCGCGCTTCGCCGACCCGACGAGTGACTTCCTGACCCTGCTCGGCCTGTGGAACTACATCGAGGACAAGCAGGACGAGCTGTCGTCGAGTGCGTTCCGACGGCTGTGCAAGGCCGAGTTCCTGAACTACCTCCGCATCCGTGAGTGGCAGGACCTGTACCGCCAGCTGTCGCGGGCGGCGAAGCAGGTCGGGATCCACGTCGGCAAGGAGCGCAAGGACGATCCCGACGCCGTGCACCGATCGCTGCTGGCAGGACTCCTCAGCCAGATCGGCCTGCGCGACCGCGAGAAGCGCGACTACCTCGGATCGCGGAACACCCGGTTCGTGCTCTTCCCTGGCAGCGTCCTGGCGAAGAAGCAGCCGGACGCGGTGATGGCCGCCGAACTCGTCGAGACGAGCCGCCTGTTCGCCCGCACCGCCGCCCGGATCGACCCGGCGTGGACGGAGCAGCTCGCCGGCGACCTCCTCAAGCGCACCTACGGCGAGCCGCACTGGGAGAAGAAGCAGGGCGCCGTCGTCGCCTACGAGCGCGTCACGCTGTTCGGTGTCCCGATCGTGCAGCGCCGCCGCGTGCAGTACGCCCGGATCGACCCCGTGCACTCGCGGGAGCTCTTCATCCGGCACGCCCTGGTCGAGGGCGAGTGGGAATCGCAACAGGCGTTCGACCGTGCGAACCGGAAGCTCCGCAAGGAACTCGAACAGCTCGAGGAACGCACCCGCCGACGCGACATCCTGCTCGACGACGAGACCGTCTACGAGTTCTACGACGCCAGGATCCCCGCAGAGGTCGCCACGACGCGCGACTTCGAGGGCTGGTGGCGACGGATCCGCCGGGACGAGCCCGAGCTGCTGACGATGCGGAGGGAAGACCTCCTCGACGAAGACGCCGCCGAAGCAGCACAGGACGAGCAGGAGTACCCGACGCAGTGGCGGTCAGGCGACCAGCGCCTCGCGGTCAAGTACCGGTTCGAGCCCGGTGCCGCGGACGACGGCGTCAGCGTCCAGGTCCCGCTGGCGCTGCTCCCCCGTATGCGCGAGGAGGGCTTCGACTGGCAGGTCCGCGGTCTCCGCAAGGAACTCGTGACCGCGCTCATCAAGGCCCTGCCGAAGCAGATCCGGAAGAACGTCGTCCCCGCGGCCGACTGGGCGGAGAAGATCGTCGAGGAACTCCCCGACGACGCACCCACGACCCCGACGGAGAGCTTCCGCGCGACCCTCGCGAAGACGATCCAGCGCATGACCTACGTGCAGGTCTCCGAGCGCGACTTCGACATGTCCCGCGTCCCCGCACATCTGTTGCCGACCTACGCGGTCGTCGACGAACGCGGCCGTCGCGTCGAGGCCGGCAAGGACCTCTCCGCGCTGCAGACGAAGCTGAAGGACAGGACGCAACAGAGCGTCGCCGCCGCGACGCAGCGTCAGGGTCGCCCAGGAGGCTCGGCGCGGGTCGCCGAGGCGTCCTCCGGCCGTCAGGTGGAGCGTTCGGGGCTCGTGGCCTGGCCCGACACGGACCTGCCGGAGATCCTGGACACGAAGCAGGCGGGCGGCGTGATCCGCGCGTACCCGGCGCTCGTCGAAGAGGGCTCCGGTCCGAAGGCGACCGTCGGCGTGCAGCTGCTCGCGAACCAGTCCGACCGCGCCGTGCAGATGCCGGCTGGCGTTCGACGGCTCGTGATGCTCGCGGTGCCGTCACCGGTGTCGTACATCCAGTCGCACCTCACCTCGCAGGAGAAGCTCGCGCTCGCCGCCAGCCCGTACCCGTCGACGAACGCGCTCTTCGACGACGTGCTCGCGGCCGTGGTGGATGCCGGCATCCGGCGAGCGCACCCGGACGGGCTGCTCTTCACGAAGGCCGAGTTCGAGGCCGTCCGGAACGCCGTGTCCGCATCCGTCGTCGACACGATGTTCACCGCCGTGTCCGAGGTCGCTGCGGTGCTCGCCGCACAGCGATCTGCGGAGCGAGCCCTCAAGCAGGCCACGAACATGTCCCTGCTGCCGGCGCTGAACGACATGCGGCAGCAGCTCGAGCGCCTCGTGTTCCCCGGGTTCGTGTCCGTGGCCGGGCTCGACCGCCTCCGTCGGATCCGCGTGTACCTGCAGGGCGTGGAGGCCCGCGTGACGAAGCTCCTGCAGACCCCGGGCAGGGACGCCACCTGGATGCGTGAGGTCTCGGCTGCGACCGGCCGGTACGAGGACGCCGGGGGGACGTTCCCGCCGGCCGTCGGAGCGCACCCGGAACTCGTGCACGCCAGGTGGATGCTCGAGGAGTTCCGCCTCAGCCTCTTCGCGCAGGAGCTCGGGACCGCCGAGACGGTCTCGCTGCAGCGCATCACGAAGGCACTGTCCGCCGCCTCTGCCTGACCGATAGGTTCTCCCCCAAGGGCGAAGGGGATCCCATGGTGGAACGCACGGATCGGTACGGCAGGGCGATCGAGCGAGCGGACGGGCGGGACTTCCCGTTCTGGGACGGCGATCCGCTCGCGCTGCGCGCGTGGCAGTGGGTGGTGATCGTCCTCGCGTGTGTCGTCGCGATCAACGTCCTGAGCTGGTACCCGGCGCACGACAACGTGCAGTCCCTCGTGCCCCGCTTCCTGTTCACCGCGATCCCCCTCACCGTGTTCATCGCCTTCACCCGAGGTCGCTGGTCGCGGATCTTCCAGCGGACGACCGGTCGGGACTTCCTGACGATGGTCCTGTTCGCGATCGCGAACATCATCGTCACGGTCATCGTGGGAGTCATCGTGAAGACGGTGTTCGGCGCGACGGCGAACACCGCGGCGAACGGCATCCACGGGGCCGCCGAGCTGATCTCGTTCTCCGTCGGAACCGCGATCCAGCTCTTCGGCGAGGAACTGTTCACGATCCTGCCGTTCCTCGCGGTCATGGCGCTCTGCCATCGCATCGGCCTGACACGCAAGCAGGCGATCCTCGTCGCGTGGCTCGCGACCGCGATCTGGTTCGGTGCCGCACACCTGCCGACCTACGGGTGGAACGTCGCCCAGGCGCTCCTCGTGATCGGTGTCGCTCGCCTCGTGCTGACGCTGGCGTACATCCGGACGAAGAACATCGCGGTGAGCACCGGCGCACACATCCTGAACGACTGGGTGCTCTTCACGACCACGATCATCGGGACGTCGGTGCACTCGTGATCGGCTCACTCGACGTCATCGTCCTCGACTGCCCGGACACCCGGGCGCTCGCGCGGTTCTGGGCCGAGGTCCTCGGCGGCGAGATCGTGCAGTTCGACGACGACTGGGCCGAGGTGGTCCTGCCGATCGAGGGCAGCCGGCCGCTCCTCGCCTTCCAGCACGTCGACGACTACCGCGCGCCGGAGTGGCCGGGCCAGGTCGTCCCGCAGCAGCTCCACCTCGACGTGAAGGTCGAGGACATGGATGCCGGCGAAGCAGCGGTCCTGGCGATCGGCGCAACCGCCACGGGCGAAGGGTCCGACGGGTTCCGCGTGTACCTCGACCCCGCCGGGCACCCCTTCTGCCTGATCGTCCCGAACGACTGAGTGCGCGACGTGATCCGGACGGTGCTGTTCGACCTCGACGGGGTGATCCGTCACTTCGACCCGGACCACGTCGCCACGATCGAGCGCCGCCACGGACTCGACGCCGGGTCGATCGAGGCGTTCGCGTTCTCGCCGCCACTCATCGACGACGTGACGACCGGACGGATCCGCCGCGCCGACTGGATCGCCGCGATCGGCGACCACATCGACGACGCAGCCGCGGCCGATGCGTGGGGACGGCAGCCGTTCCGCGCCGACCCTGACGTGCTGGACCTCCTCGACGAGCTCCGCAACGCTGGCCACGGCGTCGCGGTCCTGACGAACGGGACGGACACCGTGCCGGACGAGGTCGCGTCGTTCGGGCTGCTCGACCACGTCGACGCGGTGTTCAACTCCGCCGACATCGGGTTCGTGAAGCCGGACGTCCGGGCCTTCCGGCACGTGCTCGACGCCGTCGGCCTCGACGGATCCGAGGTCTTCTTCACCGACGACTCGGAGCGCAAGCTCACGGGTGCCGCCGAGCTCGGCATGGTGACGCACCACTTCACCGGGGTCGACGGTCTCCGGACGGCGCTCAGCGCGCAGGGGGTCCTGTCACCCAGGCGATGACCTCGGCGAGCACCGGGTCGTACCCGTCGGTCGTGTCGACCTCGAGCACCGGCACCCCGAGGTCCAGCGGTTCAGCCACCAGCGGCAGGTTGCCGGCCACGCGGGCGTTCATCGCGTCGTCGTGACCGCGTGCGACGAACCGCTCGTAGGCCAAGTCCGACCGGCAGTGCACGTTCCGCACGGCCCCGACCGGCGCCAGGACCTCACGCACGTCCGCCTCGGACTGGTCGCGGTAGAGCGTCGCATCGGCGATGACGCTGCACCCGGCCGCCGCGTACCCGGCCGTCGCCGTCCAGAACAGCCGGATCCCGTGTGGGACGACCTCGTCGCGCGACATCACCCCGCCGGCCATCATTCCCGCGTAGAGCTCGTCCCGGTGCACGCGCGGCCACCCGAGTTCTGCGGCGAGCGCTCGGGCGAGCGTGCTCTTGCCGCTGCCCGGTGCTCCGCTCAGCAGTGCGATGGTCGCCGCCACGATCAGGCCTCGACGGGGTTCGCGAGCCCCTCGACCACCTCGACGTGCGGCAGCGCGGCGAGCACGGCGCCGGGGAGGAACAACTTCGCACCGCGGACCCCGGCACCGACGACCGCTTCCGGGACCTCCGACACCCGTGAGTCCACGTACACGGGCCACTCCGCGGGCAGCCCGATCGGTGTGATCCCGCCGTACTCCATCCCGGTGCGCGCAACCGCCTCGTCCATCGGCGCGAAGCTCGCCTTCCGAGCGCCGAGCAGCTGCTTGACGGTGCGGTTGACGTCGAGCCGGGTCGACGCGAGCACGATGCACGCGGCGAAGGTGACGTCGCTCCCGCGCTTGCCGGTCACGACGATGCAGTTCGCTCCGCCGGCCAGCGGGAACCCGTACGCCTCGGAGAACGCCGCGGTGTCGGCCAGCTCCGGATCGATCGCGGCGGCTTCGATCCCGCTCGCGAGGTCCGCCGGGAGCGCTGCGATCGCCTGCGCCACGGGCACGGCGAGCAGGTCGACGGCTTGGAGGACGGGGAGACGCTGCAGGATCGGCACACCGCCAGCCTAGGGATCTGGGCCAGAGTGGTGCCATGGACGCGATGACCCCGGCACCGACGCCGATCGACCTCGACACCTGGCCGCGACGGGAGCACTTCGAGCACTACCGCGACACCGTGCCGTGCACCTACGCGATGACCGTCGACGTGGACGTCACCGACTTCGTGCGAGCACTCGGCGACACCGGTCGGAAGACCTACCCGGCGCAGATCTGGGCGCTCGCGACCGCGGTGAACCGGCACCGGGAGTTCCGGATGACGCTGCAGCCAGACCGCTCCCCTGCGATCTGGGACGTCGTGCACCCGGTCTTCACGGTGTTCAACCCCGAGCGTGAGACGTTCAGTGCGGTGTGGGTGCCGTACGACGACGACTTCGGGACGTTCCACGACGCCGCGGTCGATGCACTGGCGACGTACCGGACGGCGACGACGATGTTCCCGCAGCAGCCCCGCCCGGCGAACCTCTTCGACGTCTCGAGCCTGCCGTGGCGGTCGTTCTCCGGCTTCACGATCCAGGTCCGGGACGGCTGGGACCACCTGCTGCCGATCTTCACGATCGGCAGGTACCACGAGCGTGACGGCCGCACCCTGATGCCGCTCGCGGTGCAGGTCCACCACGCGGCCGCCGACGGCTTCCACACGACCCGCCTGATCGCCGACGTCGAGCGTCTGCTCGCCGAACCGTCCTGGCTCGCGGACTGACGTTCGTTCCGGGCGATGACGGATCCGGTTCCCGGAACGCGGGTTCCGGGAACCGGATCCGTCACGGCTGAAAACGAAAACCGGCGTGCAGACGCGACGGTCGTCGGGGCGCGACCAGGAGCGGACGGGAGGCTCGGTGCCAGCTGGCACCGAGCCTCCCGTCCGTCACCGGGTCCGGATCAGGACCCGGCGCGGGCCTGCAGAGCTTCCTCGTACTCCGCGCGCATCGCGTCGCCGCCGCGGCGGCGCCAGTCGCGGACGACGCCCTTCCAGGACGAGACCGACGCGCGGCCGAGCAGGATGTCGTTGATCGCGTTGGTGGCGTACGTGCCGACCGCCGGCCCCTTCGTGGAGTTCGTCGGCGAGTAGAGCCCGTAGGTCGGGTTCGGCAGCCCGTCGTCGAGCCACGACGCCAGGGACTCGTAGACGGTGTCCGTCATGCCGGGGCGGCCCGAGTAGAAGAGCGGCAGCGGGCACTCGGTGAAGTACTGCAGCGGGAACTCGCCGAGCGCCGTCTCGCTGTTGCCCGTCTTCGTGAGCGTCGGCGACCCGTCCTGCATCTCGTAGTCCCGTCCCTCGATGCCGAACTTGCGGTACATCCAGGCCTCGGTCCCGAACGGTGACGCGCACCAGTTGAGGACCTCGAGCAGGGTGCGGACGCGGTCGTCCGGCGCTGCGGCGAGCGCCGTGATCGCGTTGTTCGGATCGCCGAGCCACGGCTTGGCCTTCGCGCCGGACGGCCCGACGAACGGCGCCGTCGTCAGGTCGAAGCCGCTGCCGGGGGTCGCCTGCTGGACGATGCCGGGGATGGCGCTGTACGTGTCCGACAGCATCAGCGCGGAGCCCTGCACGAGCCAGACCTTGCCGTTGTAGGCCGTGATGCTGTCCGGGTGCACGAGGTCCTCGGCGATGAGCCGGCGCGACACGTCGAGGAGGTCCTGGTACGCATCGAGCTCGTACATGTGGGTGAGCGTGCCGCCGCTGTGCTCCCACTGGTTCGGCAGGTCGAGCATCGGCGCGAGGATGCTCGTCGGCACCGAGGCGAGAGCCCAGCGGTTCGCGTGCGGGTCCGACACCTCACGGCAGAGCTGGACGAACTCGTCGAGACTGCTGAACGACGGATCGACGCCGAGTCCCTCGAACAGGTCCTGCCGCCGGTAGAGCACCTGCGACGTGAGCGGACCGCGGGGCACCGGCACGGCGTAGATGCCGCCGGAGAACACGGTCCCGCGCCAGGACGCCGTCGGGAGGTTCGCCAGGTACGGGAAGTCCCGCACACCGCTGCCGGAGAGGTGTTCGGTGAGGTTCTGGGCCTTCGCCTCGAGGAACTGCGGCAGGTACGGGAACGACCCGAACACCGTGAACACGTCGCCGAGCGTGTCGCCGGCGACCTGTGTGGCGAACTTGTTGCCGAAGTCCGCGTTCGGGGTGATCGTCAGGTCGAGGTCGATCCCCATCCGCTCGTCGAGGCCCTGCCAGTACGGGTTGCTGCCCTTGGTCGGCGGGACGGGCGAGTTCGTCGGGACGCTGCCGTGCACGGTCGACCCGTCGCCCGGTTTGCGGGCGGTCGGGACGAGCCGCTCCGGGATCCGTCGGAACGCGCTCGGCATGAGCGCGCTCGTCTTCGGCAGGACGGGTTCCGGTCCGCCCGTCCACGGGACGTAGTCCGGCAGTGCGACCGCCTTGTTGATCGCCTTGACGTCGGTGGAGCGGGTCACGGTGGAGCAGCTGGCCAGGAGGCCCGTGGCCGCGATCCCGAGGCCGCCTGCGAACAGTGCGCGGCGGGTGATTCCGTTGTTCGTCACGCTGGTCAGCCCTTCACCGCGCCGGTCAGGACACCCTTGGCGAAGTGCCGCTGCAGGAACGGGTAGACGATGAGGATGGGGACGATCGACACGACGAGGATCGCCATCTGGATGGACGCCTGCGGGGGCAGGGCGTCGGAGCTCGTGCCGAGGTCGGCGCCGCCGAGCTGTGCGTTGTTGATCACGTAGGTGCGGAGGACGAGCTGCAGGGGCCACTTCGCGGTGTCGTTGATGTAGAGCAGCGCGTTGAAGAAGGCGTTCCAGTAGCCGACCGCGTAGAACAGCCCGATCACCGCGAGGACGGCCTTCGACAGCGGGAGCACGATGCGCAAGAAGACCCCGAAGTCCCCGGCGCCGTCGATCCTGGCGCTCTCGATGAGCTCCTTCGGGATGTTCATGAAGAACGACCGCATCACGATGACGTTGAACGCGCTGAGGGCCGTCGGCAGGATGAGTGCCCAGTACGAGTCGAGCAGGCCGAACTGCTTCACGACGAGGTAGTTCGGGATGAGCCCGGGTGCGAACAGCAGGCTGACGAGCACCAGGCTCAGGATGAACCCGGATCCGTAGGAACCCGGTCGGCTGAGCGCGTACGCGAGCATCGCACTCACGAACAGGCTGATCACCGTCCCGACCACGGTGATCCCGACGCTGACGAGCAGCGCCCGGGTGACGACGCCGCCGGCGAAGATGCTCTCGTACGCGCCGAAGTCGAGCCCCTTCGGCCACATCACGAACCCGCCGGCGTCGTTCACCTGGCTGGTCGGGGCGACGGACGTCGACACGATGCCGAGGAACGGCAGCAGCACGACGAGGCAGATGACGAACAGCACGAAGCCGGTCAGCATGCGGCCGGGCAGCGGCGGGGCGTCGAGTCGCTTCCGCTTGGTGTTCCGCGGGCCGGGGACGGTGACGCTGCGCGTGGCGCTCATCGGGACTCCTTCTGGTAGACGCCCGACTCACCGAAGACGTGGGCGAGCTTGTTGGCGCCGAGCACGAGCAGCACGCCGACGACGCCCTTGACGAGTCCGACGGCAGCGGCGACGCCCCACTGCCCGCCGAGCACGCCGTTGTTGTAGACGTAGGTGTCGAGGACCTCGCTCGCGGACCGTCCCACGGCGGCCTGCTGGAGGAGGATCTGCTCGAACCCGACGGTGAGCGAGTCACCGAGCCGCAGGATGAGCAGCAGGATGATGATCCCCCGCATGCCGGGCAGTGTGACGTGCCAGAGCTGCCGCATGCGGCTCGCGCCGTCCATCTTCGCGGCCTCGTACAGGCTCGAGTCGATCTGCGAGAGCACCGCGAGGAACAGGATCGTGGCCCAGCCGGTGTCCTTCCAGATCACCTGGCTGGTCAGCAGGGCGATGAACCCGTGCGGGTTGCCGAGGAAGTCGATCGCGTCGCCGCCGGCTGCTCGGATGGCGTTGTTCACGAGGCCGGACCCGCCGAGGATCTGCTGGAACACGGCGACGACTATCACCCAGGACAGGAAGTGCGGCAGGTAGAGGACCGACTGCACGATCTTCTTGATGCGCTCCGACAGCAACGAGTTCAGCATCAGCGCCAGGACGATCGGCGCCGGGAACACGAAGACGACCTGCACGAGGGTGATGACGAGCGTGTTCCGCAGCGCGCCGAGGAACTCCGGGTCGCCGTTGACGATCACCGCGAAGTTCTCGAACCCGACCCATGGGCTGCGTCCGAGCGGGACGAACGGCAGGTACTCCTGGAACGCGATGAGGTTGCCGAGCAGGGGCAGGTAGTGGAAGCCGAGCAGCAGCGCGACGCCCGGGAGCCCCATCAGGAGCAGCACCTTGTCCCGCTTGATGCGCTCCCACGTGTTCCGTCGCCGCAGGACGGGTGCCCGGGGCGGCGCCGTCCGTCTGGTCCCTGCCGCGGGTTGCACGCGGTCGTCGAGCTTCGTCACTCCTGGCCTCCTCCGTTGGATTCCTGAGGTGACCCTGTCGGTCGCGGCAACGTTGCGGCAACTGGTTGCCAAACGTTTCCATCGTTGTAACGGTCCAGTGATCGCTCACTCGCGCGCGAGTGGCAGGCTGGCGGCATGACCTTCGAGCAGCACGCGCACTCGTTCGGAGCCGCCGCCGACGCCTACGAGCGTGGTCGGCCCGGGTACCCGGCGTCGGTCGCCGCGTGGCTCGCACCGGATCGGGTCGCGCGGGCAGTCGACGTGGGAGCCGGCACCGGGAAGTTCACCGCGACGCTGCTGCCCCGCGCGGCCTCGGTCACCGCGGTGGAACCCGACGCGGCGATGCGGGAACGCCTGTCGGCCGTGGTCCCAGGCGTCGAGGTGCTCGAGGGCACGGGTGAGGCGATCCCGCTCCCGGACGGCGGCACCGACCTCGTGACGTTCGCGCAGTCGTGGCACTGGGTGGACCCCGTCGCCGGCGCGGCCGAGGTCGCCCGCGTGCTGCGCCCCGGCGGAGCCCTCGGGCTGATCTGGAACGTGCGGGACGAGTCGGAACCCTGGTCGGAGCGGCTCGGGGACATCATCAGGCGCCCGGAGTTCCGCGTGACGGAGTACGACCGGCCGATCGTCGGCGCGCCGTTCCACGACGGCGAGTACCGGGCGTTCACCTGGGTGCACGAGCAGTCCCGGTCGGACTTCCTCGACATGGTGGCCTCGCGGAGCTACGTGATCGTGCTCCCCGCGGCCGAGCGTGACGGCCTGCTCCGGGACGTGGCCGGCCTGCTCGACACCGACCCGGCGACAGCCGGACGGGCCACGATCGCGGTCCCGTACGTCACCCACGTGCACCGGTACGTCCGTCCCTGAACCGGGATCGCCGTCGCCTGGCGCTACGGTTGCACCATGCGTGCGACCGTGCGGGACGTCGCGGCCCTCGCCGGGGTCTCGCCGAAGACCGTCTCCAACGTCATCAACGGCGGTGTCGTCGTCCGCCCGGAGACCCGAGAGCGGGTGGAGCAGGCCCTCGCGCAGCTCGACTACGTGCCGAACCTCTCCGCCAGGGGCCTGCGCAACGGACGCTCGGGCGCGATCGCGTTGACGCTGCCCGAGATGAGCAGCGCGTACTCCGCCGAGCTCGCTCGGTGGTTCGTCGAACTCGCACGCGACCGCGACTGGGTCGTGCAGCTCGACCAGACCGCGAACGACCCCGAGCGGGAGCGCGAACTCGTGTCCCGCGCCAGGGCGCACCTCGTCGACGGCCTGATCCTGAACCCCGTGACGCTGAGCGCCAGTGTCCTCGCGTCGACCGCCGGGCTCCCGCCGACCGTCGTCATCGGCGAGGTCGAGCCGGAACACGTCGACCAGGTGCACGTGGACAGCGTCGCGGCCGCGACCGAGGTCACGCAGTACCTGCTCGACCGCGGGCACCGGCGGATCGCCGCGGTCGGCGCCCCAGAGCCCACGGCCGACCACACCAGGATCACCGCGACGAGCGAACTGCGCGTGAGCGGGTACGAAGCGGCCCTGACGGCCGCCGGGGTCACGCCGGACCCGTCGCTGCGGGTCCCGCTGTCGTCGTGGTCGACCTCCGACGCTGCCACCGCGTTCGCCGTGTGGCTCGACGAGCACCCGCTGCCCGACGCGGTCTTCGCGTTCACGGACTCGATCGCGTTCGGCGTGCTGCACGTCCTGGCCGCGCGGGGCATCCGCGTGCCGGACCAGGTCAGCGTGATCGGGTTCGACGACATCGACGGCGCCGCCTACGCGATCCCGGCACTGACGACGGTGTCCTTCGACCGCAGGGCCTTCGCCGACGCCGCGCTCGACCTGCTCACCGCACGCATCGCCGACCGCGACGCCCCACCGGCCACGGTGGTGATCCCGCACCGCATCGTCGAGCGCCAGAGCGTACGCTCCGCGCCATGACCTCCGCCGACGCGTCGATGCCGACCCTCGCCGCAACCGTCCTGCAGTCCCCCGAGCCGCTCGTGCTCGCCCGGTTCTACGGGGCGCTGACGGGCTGGACCGTGTACGAGGACGACCCCACCTGGGCACGCATCCGCCCCGAGGACGGCCCTGGGCTGTCCGTGCAGTTCGAGCCCGAGTGGGTCCCGCCGACCTGGCCGGGCACGAAGGACGCTCCCGGGATGCAGCTGCACCTCGACTTCCAGGTGGAGGACCTGCCCGCGGCGGTCGAACGTGCCGAGACACTCGGTGCGACCCAGGCGGAGTACCAGCCGCAGGCCGACGTCCGCGTGATGCTCGACCCGGACGGTCACCCGTTCTGCCTGTTCCTGCCGGGCGCCTGACGCACGCCCGACCGGACGCGCAGCGGGGTCAGTCCGCGACGGCGTCGAGGACCACGTCGCGGGTGCTCGGGTCGCCGAGGATCCGGAAGTGCCCACCGACGGGCACTCGGACGTTGCGGGCTCCCGTCAGTTCGCTGCCACCCGGGATGAGCGTGTCGAACACCCCGTAGACCGACGTGATCCGGGAGTTCGTCTCGAGCTGCTGCGCCAGACCAGCGAGGACGGGGTCCGTCGCCCGGAACACCCGGAGGTGCGGCACCGGCGCGAGGTCCGCCAGCACCGACCCCGCGAACGGCGTCGACACCGCGACCATGCGGTCGATGCGTCCGTCGCCGTCGAGCTCGGTCATCGCGTACTTGCCGATCAGGCCGCCCTTGCTGTGGGCGACGATCACGACGTCCCTGAGGTCGTGCTCGACGAGGTACGCCATCACGTCCGCTGCCGAGACCGGCACCGGCCGCACGTTGTGCCGCAGCACCGCGACGACGTGCACGGGGTGTCCCCGGTCGTGCAGGGCGTCCATGAGCGGGCGCATGAAGTGCCACGTCTCGTACACACCGGGGATCACGACGACGGCGCTCTGGTCGCCGTCACGGTAGTCGTCCGCCGTGGTCGGCCCGAGGCTGCTGATCTGCCACCTGGCGGCGTAGATCCAGTCGAGGACGGCCCACCACGCGCGCTGCGCCAGCCCAGGGCCGGGAGGCACGGGTCGGTCCGTCAGCGGCGGCTCGCCTCCGCGGGCACTCACCTCGTCCGTCACCCGACCGACAGTACGCACCGCTCGATTCGCAGGCGCACGGCAGCGTGATCATCGGACACTGATAGCCGACGGGCGTGGAATGCCGACATGGACGAGCAGCACGAGAACGCACCGGCCGAACGGGCCGCAGACTGGAGCGCGGCACCGGCGCCGACCTCGACGGTCGACCCCCAGCAGCCGTACCGCGCGGAACCGAACGGCTGGTACGGGCAGGGACCGGGTCCCGTCGGCCCGACCGCCTGGTACGGCGCTGCTGCACCGGGTGGGCAGCGCTCCGACAAGCCGCGCCCGCCGTGGTTCTGGCCGGTGCTCGCGATCGTGATCGGTGTGGCGGCACTCCTGGTCGGCGGCGGTGCTGGTTTCGCGATCGGCCACGCGATCGGCGAGCACCAGTCGCGGTCGTCGACCACGCAGGTCCCCGGGCAGGGCTCGAACGGGTTCCCCGGAGGGACCGATGGCGGGACGAACCAGTTCCCCGGGCAGGGAAGCTGAGGACTACGCTCCGACCATGCGGAAGGTCACGGCAGGGCTGTTCACGTCGGTCGACGGCGTCGTGCAGGACCCGTACGAGTTCCAGTACGACAGCTTCGACGACGAGCTCGGCGCCGGGATGGGGTCGTTCATGGCCCGCACCGACACGGTCCTGCTCGGTCGCAACAGCTACGCTGAGTGGTCAGAGTGGTGGCCGGCCCACCCGGAGGACCCCTTCGGGCAGTGGATCAACCCGATCGAGAAGTACGTCGCGTCGACCACGCTCGGCGACGACCTGGCGTGGCAGAACTCGACGCGCATCCAGGGCGACGTGCACGAGTTCGTGCGGGACCTCAAGCAGCGTGACGGCGACCACATCGCGGTGTGCGGCAGCGTCACGCTCGTCAGGAGCCTGTTGTTCGCGGAGCTCCTCGACGAGCTGCAGCTCATGGTGCACCCGGCGATCGCCGGACGCGGGCGGAAGCTCTTCGAGCCGACCGACCCGGCCACGCGCCTGCGTCTGGTCGACAGCACCGTCACGAGCAAGGGCAACGTGGTGAGCACCTACGCGCCGCTGGCGGTCTGACGGCGGCGATCCGAGCCTCTCCCCACCGACACGGCCGGCACGCCGCTGGCGCGTCGCGCCGGAACCGGCGGCGTGGGCCCAGACCGGCGGTACCGTTGACGGTGACCAGCACGCCATCCGAACCGGAGCCCACCATGCCGCAGGACACCCGCCCGCACGTCGTCATCGTCGGCGGTGGATTCGCCGGCGTCGCCGCCATGCGCGAGCTCGCGGACGCACCGGTCCGGGTGACGCTCGTCGACCGACACGTCTACAACATGTTCCAGCCGCTCATGTACCAGGTGGCGACTGGCGGGCTCAACGCCGGGGACGTGACGTACTTCCTGCGAAGCCTCCGCGCGAAGCAGGACAACGCCGAGTTCCGGCACGGGCTCCTCACCGGCATCGACCCGGTGGGCAAGGTCGCCGAGATGTCCGACGGCGAGCACCTGCACTACGACCAGCTCATCCTCGCCAACGGCGTGAACACCAGCTACTTCGGGACCCCGGGTGCGTACGAGTACGCATACTCGATGTACTCACGCTCGCAGGCGCTCCGCATCCGCGACGAGCTCTTCACCCGGCTCGAGGAAGCCGCGGCGAACCAGGGGCCCGACGAGATCAAGATCGTCATCGTCGGTGGCGGCGCCACCGGCGTCGAGATGGCCGGTGCCCTCGCCGAGCTCCGCGACCAGGCACTCGAGGGCGCCTACCCGGAGATCCTCCCGGGCAACATCACGATCACCCTCGTGCACCGGAGCGGTGAGCTGCTGAAGCCGTTCGCGCCGCGGCTCCGTCGGTACGCGGCGAAGGTGCTGCGGAAGCGCGGGGTCATCCTCCGCCTGAACACCGGCGTGGCCGAGGTCCTGCCCGACGGGGTGAAGACCGCCGAGGGCGAGTTCATCCCCGCGTCGCAGGTCATCTGGGCCACCGGGGTCGCCGCCCACAAGGAAGTGTCCAACTGGAACATGCCGCAGACGCACGGCGGTCGGATCAAGGTGGACGACGACCTCAGCGTGCAGGGCGTCGACGGGATCTGGGCGGCGGGTGACATCGCCGCGCAGGACGACGCCCTCGCGCAGCTCGCCCAGCCGGCGCTGCAGGGCGGGAAGCACATCGCGCGGCAGATCGTCCGCTCGCTCGAGGGCAAGCCGACCGAGCACTTCAAGTACTTCGACAAGGGCACCATGGCGACGATCGGCACGAACGCCGCCGTCGCCCAGCTCCGCGGCGGGATCACGATGGTCGGGCCGGTGGCCTGGGCCGCGTGGGTCGTCGTGCACATCGCGTCGCTGCTCGGGAACGGGAACCGTCTCTCGACGCTGTCGCACTTCTTCGTCCGGTACCTGTGGTTCATGCGGAAGCGGGCGATCCCCATCGTCGGCGACGTCCGCCCGGTGCGCCCGAACGGCGACCGCGAGCCCGAGCCCTGGCAGATGCAGAAGGCCGAGTAGCGCGGGGCGGAAGTCGGCGGGGTCCGACTCGGAACGACGAAGTCGCTGTCGTACGACAGCGACTTCGTCGTTCCTACCGGCGTGCGGATGCCCGCGCGTGCAAGGAGCGACAGGATCGCTGTCGTACGACGACGAGGCTGTCGTTCCGGGTCGGCAGACGGACCCGCCCGCTACGAGACCCGCACGTCGAAGTACGCGCCCGCGGCGATGTCCTCGGCGAGGGTCGGGCCCGTCGGGGTCCAGCCGAAGCGCTCCTGCGTCTCGGTCGACGTCGCGGACATCTCGAGCCCGAAGAACCGCCCGATGAACCCGAAGTGCGACTCCGCGTCCGCCGGGTCGATCGAGGTCACCGGCAGCCCGAGTCCCTCGCCGATGGCCTCGGCGATCGAGCGCGTGGAGACGACGGGCTCCGCGACGACGTGCAGTCGGGTGCCGGCCGGGGCGCTCTCGAGCCCGAGGCGCACGAGTCGAGCCGCGTCGGAGCGGTGCACGGCCGACCAGTTGTTGGTCCCGTCGCCGATGTAGCCAGAGACGCCCTGCTGCTCGGCGGCTGCGACGATCGCCGTGATGAACCCGTGGTCGCCGATGCCGTGCACGGTGGGCGCGAAGCGCGCTGCGACGGTGCGGACCCCCTGGTCGACGAAGTCGAAGCCGCGGTTCTCGCTCCCACCGCGCATCGAGTCCGGGCCGACGAACGGGTTCGGGTCTGCCTCGGTCGCCGGACGGTCGGAGGCGAGCCCCGCGATGCCCGACGCCACGATGAACGGCCGGTCGCTGCCGGCGAGCGCCGTACCGATGGTCTCGACGACGGCGCGCTCGGCCGCGTTCGTCGCGACCGGGTTCGCCCAGTCGTGCTTGTTGGCGAGGTGGACGACGCCGTCTGACTCGGAGGCGCCGCGGCGGATGGCGTCGAGGTCGTCGAGGTCGCCGCGGAGTGCGGTGGCGCCCGCCGCCTCGACGCGGGCGACGGAGGCGTCGGACCGGGCGAGGCCGACGACCTGGTGGCCGGCGGCGACGAGCTCGTCGACAGTGGCGGAGCCGATCCAACCGGAGGCTCCGGTGACGAATACGCGCATGGTGTGTCCTTCCAGAACAGTGATGTCATTGACTGACATCAGAAACCGTACACCTCGATGTCATGCGCTGTCATCAGTAGACTCGCCCCCATGGCTCGATGGCAACCCGGAACGCGTGAACGGCTGCAGGCGACGGCACTGCGGCTGTTCCAGGAGCAGGGGTACGACCGGACGACGGTCGCGGAGATCGCCGCGGCCGCCGACGTCACCGAGCGCACGTTCTTCCGGCACTTCGCGGACAAGCGCGAGGTGATCTTCGCCGGGCAGGACGACTTCCTCGCGATGTTCATCGACCCGATCGCCGACGCCCCCGCCGATGCGCCGCCGTTCGCCCTGATCGCCCGGTCCCTCGACTCGGCCGGGCACTTCTTCCCCGAGGAGCGCCGTCCGTTCTCGCGGATCCGGCAGACGATCATCGACTCCGAACCGTCACTGGGCGAACGCGAGCTCGCCAAGCTGGCAACGCTCAAGGTCCGGCTCGGCGAGGTCCTGCGCGACCGCGGGATCGGCGAACCGGCGGCGACGCTCGCTGCGGAGACCGGGGTGACGGTGTTCCACCTGTCGTTCCAGCAGTGGATCGCCGAGGAGGAGGTCCGTCCGTTCGCCGACATCGCCCGGGAACGACTCGACGCCCTGACGAGCATGGTGACCGCCACCGCGCTCTGAGGTCGTTCTTGGCCGAGCGGGGCATCCTGGCACGGGTCAGCGAACCCGATCCTGTCGAGGAGGCGATGTGTCGACCACCACGCTCGAGCGGACGCCCGTGGCCGCGCCCGCCCGGACCCGAGCGGACACCCACGGCCCCCTGGCACACCGTGCCACCGCACTCGACGGCCTCCGCACGGTCGCGATCCTGGCCGTGATGCTCTACCACCTGCACGTCCCCGGCTTCGAGGGCGGCTTCATCGGCGTCACCGTCTTCTTCGTGCTCTCCGGCTTCCTCATCACGACGCTGCTCCTCGGCGAGCACCGGCGCACCGGGCGCGTCCGGCTCGGCGCGTTCTGGCTGAAGCGGATGCTGCGGCTCTACCCGGCCCTCCTGGTGCTCGTCGCCGCGGGCCTCGCACTCTGGTCGTGGGTCGGCGACTACAAGGGCGCGTCGTTCTCCGCCGGTGAGGCCGCCGTGATCGCCCTGACGTACACGGGCAACCTCTTCCGGGCGTTCTGGAACACGACGCAGGGCGTCTTCGCGCACACCTGGAGCCTGTCGATGGAGGAGCAGTTCTACCTGGTGTGGCCGATGGTGCTGGTCGCGCTGTTCGCACTCCGTGCACGCCGTCGCCTGCTGCTGACCGGGCTCGGCGTCGCGATCGCCGGTGGCGCGACGGCATCGTGGCTGAGCTACCGGACGCCGAGCGGCGGCTCGACGCCGGACGTGTACTTCTCCCCCGTGCTCGGACTGGTGCCGCTGGCGACCGGGTGCCTCTTGGCGATCCTGCTCGACGACGAGCGGATCCGTGCGTGGGCCGGCGGTCTCGCCGGACACATCGGCACCTGGGTCGGGATCGCCCTGCTCGTCGGCGTGCAGTACTGGATCGATGACGACTGGACGCAGCACGCGTGGACGTTCGGCCTGCTCCTGCCGGGGACGGGCGTCGTGTCCGCCGTGCTCATCGGCGGCCTCGTGTCGGTCAGGAGCCCCCTGTCGACCGCGCTGTCGTGGACCCCGGTGGCCTGGTTCGGTCGGCGCGTCTCGTACTCCGCGTACCTCTGGCACCCGCTCGTGATCGCCCTGCTCGGGACCGTCGCGGCGAGCGCCTTCGGAGCCTTCGACTGGATGTGGCTGATGGCCGGGGCGATCCTGGTCGCCGTCGGTGCGGCCTACGCCGTCGAGGTGCCGGTCGAGCGGCTCCGCCGCCGCTTCCGGGAGGCTCGGCGCCTGTTGGCAGCGGAGCGTGCCGCTGCGCAGACGGGCGGCTGAACCCCCGGACACGCACCGCTCCGTAGGCTCGGCCCGTGACCGCCCCGCGAACCGGAGTCCTGGTGGCCGGCGGTGGGCCCGTCGGACTGTTCCTCGGCGCACTCCTGGCGCACGCGGGCGTCGACGTGCAGGTGTGGGAGGCGCGGTCCTCGGCACCGGCGGGCTCACGGGCGATCGGCATCCACCCGCCGTCGCTCGACGCACTCGGCACGATCGGCGCCGCGCGGCCGGTGCTCGACGAGGCCTGCCTGGTCCGGACCGGCGTCGCCAGGAGTCGCGGGCGGACCCTCGGCACCCTGTCGTTCGCACTCGCCTCGGCCACGCACCCGTACGTCGCCACCCTCGACCAGCACCGCACCGAGGCGATCCTCCGCGCGAGGCTCGCCGCCGTGGCTCCCGACGCGCTCCGCACCGGCACCCGGCTGACGGCACTGACACGGCACGCAGACCACGTCGACGTGATCGGCACCGGGGAGGACGGGCCGATCGGGCTCCGTGCCGCGTTCGTCGTCGGGGCGGACGGCGCCAGGAGCACGGTCCGCAGGCTCCTCGGGATCGGGACGACCGGTCGCGAGTACCCCGAGCAGTACGTCATGGGCGACTTCGCCGATCCGGAACCGGACACGGCGAGGAGCTCCGCCCTGGTCGACGTCGGACCGCACGGCGTCGTCGAGTCCTTCCCGCTGCCCGGGGCGCGTCGCCGGTACGTCGTGCTCACCGGTCGCGGCGCGAGCACCACCGAGCGGGTCAGCACCGAGGAGATCAGCACCGACGCGGTCAGCGCCGCGACGCTCGTCCGTGCCGTCCGGGAGCGGACGGACGCCGCCGTGGACGCCGACACCTGTTCGATGCTCGGCGGCTTCCGGGTGCGGCGCACCGAGGCGGACCGGATCGGCGTGGGACGTGCGCTCCTGATCGGGGACGCCGCGCACGAGATCAGCCCCATCGGCGGCCAGGGCATGAACCTCGGGTGGCTCGACGCCGCCGCACTCGCTCCCCTGCTGACGGAGGCGGTCCGCACCGGCGCGGCCGGACCCTGGCCGGAGTACGCCGCCCGCCGCCAGGCGGTCGCTCGGCGTGCCGCACGCCAGGCCGAGGCGAACATGGCGCTCGGACGACCGGCGACGGGGCCGAGGTCGCTGGCACGCGAGGTCCTGCTGCGGACGGCCCTCGGCCTCCCGTCAGCGCACCTGCTCGCCCGCGTCTACGCGATGCGGTGGTGCTGACCGCGTCAGGCGACCAGTCGCGCGCCCGCGAACCCGAGCTCCACGACGAGCACCAGTGACGAGACGATCACCAGCCGGAAGAGCGTCCGGGTCGGTGGGCCGGTGAGGACGAGCCGGATCCCGACCACGGCGAGGACGACCACGACCACCGTGCCGACGATCGCGAGCACGACCCCGACACCGCGCACGGGATCGTCCCCGCCGAGCTGCCCGACGAGCACCAGCCCGGCGGCCACGACCAGCGACGCGAAGGCGAGCACCCCGGCGGCGTGCAGCCCGAGCCGGTGCGGGAAGCCCCTGACCCCCGTCGCCGCGTCGTCCACCAGGTCGGGCAACACGTTCGTGCAGTGGATCGCGACGCCGAACACCGCCCCGGTGGCGATCGCCCATGGTGCCGGGAGCTGCGCGGCGGGACCGGCCGCGACCGCGACGACGGGGAGCAGCCCGAACGCGACGACGAACGGCGCGACCGACCAGACCGACCGCTTCAGGCCGGCGTCGTAGGCCCACCCGGCTCCGACGAGCACGAGGTGCGCGACCGCTGCGACGGGACCGAGGAACAGCGAGAGCACCACGGCGACCCCGGCGGTGACGAACGCCACGGTCCGGACGGTCGACACGGCCACCAGACCCTGCGCGACGGGTTTGTCCGACCGCCCGACACTGCGGTCCCGGTCGGCGTCGATCCAGTCGTTGGCCAGGCCGATCGACAACTGCCCGGCGACCACGGCCGCGGCGACGAGGACGACGAGCCACGCCGGGTGGCCCACGGCGCTCGCGATGACCGCCGCGAGCACCGTGACGGTCAGCGTCGGGCCGGGGTGCGACGAGGCCAGGAGCAACCGCGCCGTGGAGGTCATGCGGTCAGCCTAGGTGGGCGGGAGTGCGACGACCCGTTGCCCGTCCCACGGTTCCGTCCACCCGAGCCGGTCGAACAGCGCGTCGAGCAGCATCGCGGTGAACCCCCACACCACGTGCGTCCCCGAATCGGTGTCGACGCTGAAGGCGGGCCCACGCCACTCGCGTCCGTCGCGGCGGATCACCGTGACACCGCGGTGTGCCGGGTCGAGCAGGTCCGCGACCGGGACCCGGAACACCGCTGCCGACTCCGCGACGTCGACGACCCGGACCGGAGACGGGTCCCGCCACCACCCGATGACCGGGGTGACCAGGTGCCGCGAGAAGTCCAGCGGCTGTGCGGCCAGGGTACCGAGGACCTCGACGCCGGACGGGTCGAGCCCTGTCTCCTCCTGGGCCTCCCGGAGGGCGGCAGCCACGGCGTCACGGTCACCGGGGTCGACGCGTCCACCGGGGAACGCCACCTGCCCTGGATGCGCACGGAGCGTGGTGGCCCTGGCGAGCAGCAGCACGTCGAGGTCGCGAGACACGGCGGCGTCCCGCGCGGTGCTGGTGCTCGGCACCCGGTCGAGCACGCCGAAGAGGATGAGCACCGCTGCACGTCGGAACGAGGAGCTGCCGTCCGCGGGCGCCGCGGCGACGTCCTGCCGGGCGACCCCTGCGAGTTCGGTCCGCGCGCTCACCCCTGCAGCCTATGCGTGCTGCGGTGTCCGGACCGGCCGTCGCCACCGCACGACCCCGGACGCCAGGGCGATGCCGAGCAGGATGACGACGCCACCGACGGGCTCGTTCCACCGGATCCGCTCCCCCAGCACGAGGACGCCGAGCACCACCCCGACCACGGGCGTCAGGTACGTGACCGTGGACGCCCTGGCGGCGCCCCACGCCTGCACGAGCCCGGTGTTCCACATGTAGGCCAGCCCCGTCCCGACGCACCCCAGTGCGACCATCGCGGCCACGATCCTCCAGTCCAGCTGCACCGGCGAGAGCGCCGTGAACGGAGCGACCAGCAGCATCAGCCCCGCACCCAGCGTGAGCTGCACGGTCGTGAGGGTGATCGCGTCGTGGCCGCTGCCGGCGACGAACCGGCGCATGTAGGCCAGCCCGAAGCCGTAGCAGGCGGTCATCCCGAGCAGGGCGAGCTGCGCGGGCACCGTCGCGAGCACCGCCGGGTCGCCGATGAGGTCCCACGGCCCGACCAGGACGAGCACGCCGACGATCCCGAGCAGCACCCCGACGAGCTGCTTGCCACGGAGTCGCTCGGACGGCAGCAGCAACGGCATCGCGAGCAGCACCATGATCGGCGTCGTCGCGTTGTAGATGCTCGCGAGCCCGCTCGGCACCGTCTGCTCCGCCCACGCCACCAGGGACGACGGGATCGCGTTGAGGAACACCGCGACGACGAGCAGGTGCCCCCAGAGCCGTGGCGACCGCGGCCAGCGACGACGGGTGGCGAGGAGGATCACGACGAGCGTCACGGCACCGAGGAGCACCCGTCCGAGCGCGACCTGCTGCGGGGAGAGCCCCTCGAGCCCGATCTTCATGAAGAGGAAGCTCGATCCCCAGGTGAGTGCGACGAGCACGAACAGGATGCCGTTCATGCCGCTAGTGTCGAGCCAGCCGCCGACATGAAGCAAACGCATCGGGTTCATGCAGGCATGAAGGAAGCACATGAACATCACCCTCGCCCAGCTCCGCGCGCTCGTCGCCACGGTCGACCGCGGATCGTTCACCCTCGCCGCCGCGACGCTCGGGATCGGCCAGTCCGCCGTCTCGCACGCCGTCGCCGGTCTGGAGCGCGAGGTCGGCGGTCAGGTCCTCCGGCGCGGCGGCGCGGCCGCCCCCACACCGCTCGGGGAACGACTGATCGGTCACGCCCGCAGCGTGCTCGCCTCCGTCGACGCACTGGAGGCAGTGGTCCGGCCCGGCACGGCGCGCGGCACCGTGCGCCTCGCGGCCGTCCCCACCGTCTGCCAGGGCCTGCTGCCGCGGCTCCGCGACCTGTGGGCGGTGACCCTGCCGGACGTCGACGTCCAGGTCTACGAGGGCGACGACGACGAGATGCCGGAGTGGCTCGAGGCGGGCACCGTCGACGCCGCCGTGCTCGTCGACCCGGCGCCCGTGCCCGACGGCGCGGTCGTGGGCGCGCGCGACGAGATGGCCGCCGTGATCCGACGCGAGCACCCCCTCGCCGACGCAGCGGCCCTGACGCTCGACGACCTGCACGAGGACGGCCTGGTCGCCGGCGGCGGCGGGTGCGAGCACCAGATCCAGCGGATGCACGAGATCGCCGGGCAGCCGTTCCGCTACGCCCACCGGGTGCGGGAGATGAGCACGATGTTCGGCATGATCCAGCGCGGCGAGGGCGTGTCCGTCGTCCCGACGCTCGGGAGGGTGATGCTGCCGGACGACCTCGTGATGGTGCCGACGACGCCGAGGCTCGAGCGGACGCTGGTGCTGAGCGGTCCGTCGTCCCGGCCGTGGCACCCGCTGGCGAGGGCCCTCGTCGACGCGGTCTGAACGACGCGGTCTGAGCCGTCCTCCGGTCGACGCTGGAAGGATGGATCGATGGCCGAGACGCACGTGAAGACCTTCACCGATCCGAACGAGGCAGCAGCGGAAGCCGCGGGGCTCGAGTGGCTCGCCGCGGCAGAGGAGTCCGGCGGGACCCGCATCGCCCGGGTCCTCGACCGGCCGAGCCCGACGGCGCTCGACCTGGAGCTGATCTCCGACGGCTCCCCGACGAAGGCGCAGGCGGAACGCTTCGGCCGCTCGCTCGCGCACACGCACGCGTCCGGTGCACCGCACTGGGGAGCGCCGTCGCCGGGGTTCCCGTCCGGTGGACCGCTGCGGATGGGTCGGTCCGGCACGCCGTTCGTCGCCGCCGCCGATGCCCCGGCCACGTGGGGCGAGTTCTTCGCGGAGTACCGCATCCGCGACTTCGTCCGGCGGATCGTCGACCGGGGCGGATTCGACGCGGGCGAGGCTGCGCTGCTCGAGCGGGTCGCGCAACGCGTCCAGGACGGGCAGTTCTCATCGCCCCAGCCGGCGCTCGTCGGTGCGCGGCCCGCGCGGCTGCACGGCGACCTCTGGGCGGGGAACGTGCTCTGGCCGACGGACGACTCCGAGCCGACGGGGGCCGTGCTCATCGACGCCAACCCGCACGGCGGGCACGCGGAGACGGACCTCGCGCTCCTCGGGCTGTTCGGGCTGCCGCGGCTCGAGACGGTGCTGGCGGGGTACGACGCCGAGTCGCAGCTGGCCCCTGGGTGGCAGGAGCGCGTCGAGCTCCACCAGCTCGCCCCACTGCTCCTGCACGTGTTCCTGTTCGGCGGGTCGTACAAGTCCGCCACACTTCGGGCCGCGTCCCGGTACGCCTGACGGGTGCCCGCCGGCCGGATGCCTGCCTGCCGGACCGCCGCCGGTCGAGTGCGCAGAAATGGCGGCCCGGCGACCAACGCACCCACCACGTCCGCGCACTCGACGCCGGACACCGGGCGCCCGACGGGCGGGACGGGCGCGCTCACTGCACCCGAGCCTCCCGGCTGTCCCCGGCGCCCCTCGGACCGAACCCGCAGCGCCGCCCGCATGCACGCCGGTCGAGTGCGCAGAAGCGGCGGCCCGGCGTCCCTCGCGCCGACCACTTCCGCGCACTCGATCCCGGCACCGCCCCCCTGAACCGGGCGCCGCCGCCGGGCCGCGGCCGGTCGAGTGCGCAGAGCTGGCGACCGGGCGCCCAGTGCGACCGCACCTTCCGTGCACTCGTTGCGCCGGCCGCCCGACGCTCGGGACGGGCCTCAGCACACTTACCCGGCGCACAGGTCACGCATGGGGGTGTTCGGGGAACGCCCCGGATGCTCATGGACATGACCACGTACCCGATCCCCGTGACCGATCGACGCGACCGTGCGCACTCGGGTGCGCAGACACGTCGGAGAGCCGTCGCCCGCCTCTTCCTCGGCGAGCGCGAGGACGCCCGCTGGCTCCGGCCGGCCTTCTGGGCGCTCCTCGTCGTGACCGCCGTCGTGTACCTCTGGAACCTCAGCGAATCCGGGTACGCGAACTCGTTCTACGCCGCAGCCGTGCAGGCCGGCACGAAGTCGTGGGAGGCGTTCTTCTTCGGCTCCCTCGACTCGTCGAACTTCATCACCGTGGACAAACCGCCGGCGTCGCTCTGGGTGATGGTCCTGTCCGCGAGGCTCTTCGGCTTCTCGTCCTTCAGCCTCCTGCTCCCCCAGGCCCTGATGGCCGTCGGGTCCGTCGCGCTGGTGTGGGGCACGGTCCGCCGGACCCTGACCCGCCTGGGGTCGACGACCGCGAACGTCGGCGCGCTGCTCGCCGGGTTCGTCGTCGCGGCCACACCGGCCGCGGCGCTGATGTTCCGCTTCGACAACCCGGACGCACTCCTCGTGCTGCTCATGACCGCCGGCGCGTACTGCACCGTCCGAGCGCTCCCGACGGGCAGCTGGCGGTGGATCGCGCTCGCCGGTGTCGCCCTCGGCTTCGCGTTCCTGACGAAGATGCTGCAGGGGCTCCTCGTCCTGCCGGCGTTCGGGCTCGTGTACCTGATCGCCGCACGGACCACGTGGCCGAGGCGCATCGTCGGCCTCCTCATCGCGGCCGGGTCCCTGGTCGTCGCCGCCGGCTGGTGGGTCGTCGCGGTGTGGTTGTGGCCCGCCGACTCCCGCCCCTACATCGGCGGCTCCACGAACAACACCGTCCTGGACCTGGTCTTCGGCTACAACGGGCTCGGCCGCATCTTCGGCGGCTCGGGCAACGGCGGTGGTGGCGGCGGGATGACCGGCGGTACCGCAGGCTCGTCGTTCGGTGGGTCGACCGGCCTGGACCGGTTGTTCTCGTCGGAGATGGGCCTCGAGATCTCCTGGCTGCTCCCCGCCGCGCTCATCGCCCTCGTGCTCGGCCTGGTCGTGGTCGGACGCCGGACGATCGGCGACCCCGTCCGTGCCGGTCTCGTGCTCTGGGGCGGATGGCTCATCGTCACCGGGCTCGTGTTCTCGTACATGTCCGGCACGATCCACCCGTACTACACGGTCGCGCTCACCCCGGCGATCGCGGGCCTCGTCGGCACCGGCGGCGCGCTGCTCTGGAACGCCAGGAACCGGATGACCGGACGCCTGGGCCTCGCGGGCATGATCGGCATCACGGCGTTCTGGGGCTGGTGCCTGCTGAACGAGAACCCGACGTGGCTGCCGTGGCTCCGCTGGGTGGTGCTCGCCGGCGGGCTGCTGTCGGCCGTCGCGATCGTCGTCGGCAGCGTCCCGTCGCTCCGCAAGCTGGTCGCCGTCGGCGTCCTCGCCGGGACGCTCTTCGGGCTCACCGGCACCACCGCCTACGCGCTGGCCACCACCACGGTGGCGCACTCCGGCTCGATCCCGAGCGTCGGTCCGTCGGGATCGTCCGGTGGCGGGATGGGCGGCGGGGGCATGCCGGGAGGCACGGGCGGACCAGGCGGGACGCCCCCCGGCGGCACGTCCGGCGAGATGCCGGAACCGCCGAGCGGTTCCTCCGGCGAGATGCCGGGCGGGACCCAGGAGGGTTCCGGAGACGGGACGGGCGATGCGGGATCGGGGACGAGCCTCCCGACCGGTGACGCGACCGGCGGCGGAGGCGAGGGCGCGTCGACGTCGTCGGCACTGCAGAAGCTGCTCGAAGCGACGGACACGAAGTGGGCCGCCGCCGTGAACGGGTCGCAGTCCGCCGCGCAGCTGGAGCTCGACACCGACACCGCGGTGATGGCGATCGGCGGCTGGTCCAGCGACCCGACACCGACGCTCGCCGAGTTCAAGGCGTCCGTCGCCGACGGGAAGATCGCGTACTACATCGCGTCCGGGAACGGCGGTGGCATGGGCGGCGGATCGTCCACGGCCAGCGCCATCCAGGAGTGGGTCGCGGCGAACTACGAGTCCACCACCGTCGGCGGACAGACCGTCTACGACCTGACGAGCGGGAAGTAGGCTCGGCCCGATGGCCGACCGACTGCTGCAGCGCACCGACGGGAGCCCCGTCCGTGCCCTCGTCGTGGACGACGAGCACGCGCTCGCCGATGCCGTCCGCCGCGCGGTGGAGGCGGGCGGCTGGTCCGTGCACGCCGTGCACCGCGGCCGCGACGTGCTCTTCGCCGCGCGGGACTTCCAGCCGGACGTGATCGTGCTCGACGTGATGCTGCCGGACATCGACGGGTTCCAGGTGCTCGACAGGCTCCGGGACGCCCGCGACGACGTCCGGGTGCTGTTCCTCACCGCCAAGGACTCGTCCGAGGACCGGCTCGCCGGGCTCACCCGGGGCGGCGACGACTACCTCACGAAGCCGTTCGGGGTGGCGGAGCTCCTCGTCCGAGCGCGGATCCTGGCACGGACCTCGGCGCGGGTGGCATCCGCTCCGTCCGGCATCGTCGTGGGCGACATGGTGCTCGACGAGGACGCCAGGACCGTGACCCGGTCCGGCTCCCCGATCGAGTTGACCCCGACCGAGTTCGAACTGCTGCGGTACCTCGCGCGGAACGCGAACCGGGTGCTGTCGCGGGAGCACATCCTGACGAACGTGTGGGGCATGGACTTCGGGTCGTCGTCGAACCTCGTGGACATGTACGTGTCGTACCTGCGGAAGAAGCTCGACGTCGGGCGCTCGCCGCTCGTGCAGACCGTACGCGGCGCCGGGTACGTGTTGCGGCCGTGAGCGCTCGCGCTCGGCGGGTGCCGTCGCTGCGGTGGCGGCTCGTGGGTGCCGTGGCGTTGCTGCTCGTGGCGACGAACCTCGTCGTCGGGGTCGTGACCGTCGTCGCCTACCGCGGGTACCTCGTGGGGCGGCTCGACGCGGAGCTGTCCACGGCGGCGAACCGGACGCTCGGGCCCGGTGGGTCCCCGTCGCCGCCTCCCGGTGCGGACTCCGGTGACCGCCCGGACCCGGGGAACGCGTTCATCGGCGCTCCCGGACAGGCCGCAGGGACGGTCGTGGCGATCTACCGCGACGGCTCCTCCGTGCTCGCCGGGTACACCGACAGCAGCGGCCAGCAGCACGGACTGACGTCGGCGCAGGAGTCCACGCTGTCGTCCGTCGACGCCGACGGCGCCCAGGTGACCGTGTCGCTCGGGTCACTCGGCACCTACCGCGCGCAGGCGATCGGGTCGTCCGGCGACGTCTACGTCACAGCGCTGCCCCTCGACGACCTGCGTGCGTCCGTGGTCCGGCTCGTCATCGTGATCGGCAGCGTCACACTCGTCGGGCTCCTCGTCGCCGTGTGGGCCGGCGCGATGCTCGTCCGCCGCTCCCTGCGTCCGCTCGAACGCGTGGCCGAGGTCGCATCGAGCGTCACCGGGCTCGACCTGGAGCGGGGCGACACCGACATCCCCGTGCGGGTCGCCGACGTGGACCTGGCGCAGAACCGCGAGGTCGGCGCCGTTGGTTCGGCGCTCAACCGTCTCCTCGGGCACGTGGCCCGCGCGCTCACCGTGCGACGCGATGCCGAAGCCGGCATGCGCACCTTCATCGCCGACGCGTCGCACGAGCTCCGCACCCCGATCGCGACCGTGCGGGCGTACGCCGAACTGTCCTCCTCGTCGTCGGACGTGGACGCGCTCCACCAGAACGTCGACCGGATCGGACGCGAAGCCGTCCGCATGGGGTCGCTGGTCGACGAGCTGCTGCTGCTCGCCCGGCTCGACGCGGCGTCCTCCGGGACGGTCGTCCGTGCCGCCGACCCCGTCGACCTCACGTCGCTGGTCGTCGAGGCGACGATGGACGCCCGCGCGACCGCTCCGTCACACCGGTGGACACTGCAGGTCGACGACGAGCCGATCGTCGTGTCCGGGGACGAGGGTCAACTGCGCCGGGTGGTGACGAACCTGCTGGCGAACGCGCGGACGCACACACCAGCGGGGACCGCCGTCGTGGTGTCGTTGCAGCGCGTGGCCGGGACGGAGCCCGGCGAGGTGCGGTTCGTCGTGGCGAACGACGGGCCGCCGATCCCGGCCGAGGTGCTGCCGACGCTGTTCGACCGGTTCACCCGTGGTGAGGCCTCTCGCTCCCGGGAGCACGGGACGAGCGGCCTCGGGCTGGCCATCGTGCGCGGGGTCGTGGACGCGCACGGCGGCACGGTGCGGGTGGTGTCGGAGCCGGGGCGGACGGCGTTCACGGTCTCGCTGCGGCCCTGAGGCGCCTCGCCCCCTCGGACCGACACGGGTTCTTACCGTCGGCACAGGGCCGTGCTCCGGTTCCCGTAGGGGCACTGCCGAGCATCAGCGGTATGACGGAGACGAACCCCACCCTCGACATCGACATCGTCGTCCCCTGCTACAACGAGCAGGACACGCTCGCGGCCCACGTCCGGCGCCTGCACACGTTCTGCCGGACGTCGCTGTCCCACACGTGGCGGATCACGATCGCGGACAACGCCTCGACCGACGACACCGCCCGCATCGCCGACGACCTCGCCGCGATGCTCGACGGGGTCCACGCGGTGCACCTGCCCGAGAAGGGCCGCGGTCGGGCACTCAAGGCCGTGTGGGGCGCGTCCGACGCCCGGGTGCTCGTGTACGTCGACGAGGACCTCTCCACCGACCTCGCAGCGCTCGAGCCGCTCGTGGCACCGCTGCTCTCCGGCCACTCGGACCTGGCGATCGGCACCCGGCTGGCCGGTTCGTCGCGGGTGGTGCGGGGCGGCAAGCGCGAGTTCATCTCGCGCTCCTACAACCTGCTGCTCCGGACCACGATGGGCGTCTCGTTCTCCGACGCCCAGTGCGGCTTCAAGGCGATCACCCGGCAGGCGGCGGAGCACGTCCTGCCCCTCTGCGAGGACGACGCGTGGTTCTTCGACACGGAGCTGCTCGTGATCGCCGAACACGCGGGCCTGCGCGTGCACGAGGTCCCGGTCGACTGGGTCGACGACGTGAACTCGTCCGTGGACATCGCGTCGACCGCGACCGAGGACCTGAAGGGCATGTGGCGGGTGTCGCGCGGCCTGGCGACCGGGCGGATCCCCGTCGCGCCGGTCTACGAGGCGATCGGCCGCCAGCCGTTCACGACGCCGCACGTGGGCATCGTGGGACAGGTGCTCCGGTTCGGTGCGATCGGTGTCGTGTCGACGATCGCCTTCGCGGTGCTGTACGCGCTGTTCCGCCCGGCGATCGGCGCACAGACCGCCGACTTCCTCGCGCTCCTCGTCACCGCGATCGGGAACACCGCGCTGAACCGACGGTTCACGTTCGGCGTGCGCGGTCGGTCCGGCGCCGGACGCCACCACGTGCAGGGGCTCGTCGTGTTCGGCATCGCGTGGGCGATCACGTCGGGGTCCCTCGTCGTGCTGCACGCGACGGCGCCCGGGTCGTCGCACGGCGCGGAGATCGCGGTGCTGACGGGGGCGAACCTGCTCGCGACCCTGGTCCGCTTCGTGCTCTTCAAGGCGTGGGTGTTCCGCACGCGTCGTCGTCCGGAGGTCATCCGCGCCGGCACCACCCCCGCCGCCGAGGCCACGACCGAGGCGCTGCCCGTGACGGACGCCACGACGCGCACCGCCCCGACGACGCGCTGAGCACAACCGGAGCAGCGGTGTTGCGCTGTCGGTATACCAACGCTTAGCATCGCCTCACCGCACCACGACACCACAGGGCCCGACCGACACCACCGGTCCGCCCGCGGCGAGCGCTCCACCGTTGCAGCCTCCGTCCGTCCGCTGCCGGCACTCGCTCCTCAGGACCCGCACGTGAACCCCTCCCCCTTCGGTCTGTACGACCCTGCCCGCGAGAACTCCGATTGCGGCGTTGGCTTCATCACCCGTCTCGACGGCACCCCGAGCCACGACGTCATCGTGAAGGGCGACGAAGCGCTCTGTGCGATCCCGCATCGCGGCGGCAAGTCCTCCGAGGGGGTCGGCGACGGTGCCGGCGTCAGCATCGACCTGTCCGTGGAGTTCTTCAGCGCGCTCACCGGCGAGGAGCTCCGCGCAGGCCACTTCGGCGTCGCGAACTGCTTCGTGCCGAGCCAGCCCGACGAGCGCGACCGCGCGGTCCGCACGGTCACGGAGCAGATCGAGCAGCAGGGCTTCGAGCTCCTCCTCGTCCGCGACGTCCCGGTGGACCACTCCGTCGCCCGTCCTGAGGCCGAGCAGTACCAGCTGCCCGTCGTGCAGTGGGTCTTCCGTGCTCCGGAGGACTGGTCCCGCGACGTCGTCGACGCCGCCGCCAACCGCGCCCTGCTCGCGATCGAGGCGATCTCCTACGGCGAGGCGGCCGAGCAGCACCTCGAGCACGCCGCCCTGTCGCCGCTGTCCCTGAGCGCGCGCACGCAGGTGCTCAAGGGCCGCCTGAACTCCGGCGAGGTCATCGGGTACTTCACCGACCTCAGTGACCCCCGGCACTCCGTCCGGACGCTGTACTTCCACACCCGCTTCTCGACGAACACCGAGCCGCACCCGACGATGGCGCAGCCGTTCCGCCTGATGGCACACAACGGCGAGCTCAACACCGACCGGAAGAACCGCCTCTCCGACGAGGCGCTCGCCCGAGCACGCACGCGCAGCATCGTCCGTCCACCAGGACAGTCCGACTCGAGCCGCCTCGACCAGACCCTGCAGAGCCGCGTGTTCGACGACGGCCTGGAGATCGTCGAGGCCGTCGTGTCGCTCATGCCGCCGGCGTGGGAGAACGACCGCACGCTGACGGACGACGTCCGGGCGATGCTCGAGTACTTCTCGCTGTACGAGGAGAAGAACGACGGGCCCGCCGCCGTGATCTTCAGCGACGGCGACGTCGTCGGTGCCCGACTCGACCGCCTGGGACTCCGCCCGCTGCGCACGGTCGAGACGGCCGAGTACCTGATGGTGTCGTCCGAGGCCGGTCAGGTCACGTTCCCGGACGACGAGGTCGTGCACCGTGGCCGCATCGAGGCCGGCGGCATGCTCGTCGTCGACCACCGCACCGGCACGCAGATGCGCACCGGCGAGGTCCTCGAGATGCTCGCCGCCCGCCGCGACTACGGCACGCTGCTCGACGACGCCCGGGTGAACCTGGACGACCTGCCCGCGCCGGACTACGACCGCACCACGAACACCCTCGGCTACGACGGCGACCTGTCGCTGCAGGGCCGCTACGTGGCGTACTCGCTGAACCAGGAGAGCTTCCGGTTCATGCTCGACCCGATGCTGCAGAACGGCTCGGAGCGGATCTCGGCGATGGGCTACGGCAACGCCATCAACGCCCTCAGCGACACCGAGGGCGGCATGGCGAAGTACTTCTCGCAGCGCTTCGCCCAGGTGACGAACCCGCCGCTGGACTCCATCCGCGAGGCCGACGGCATGAGCATGCGCGTCGCCCTCGGAGCCAAGCCGGACGGCACGGGCGCGCAGACCCGGCAGCTCGTCGTGCAGTCCCCGATCCTCGGGCACCTCGACATGGTGCGGCTCCGCGACCAGGACATCGTGCCGCTCGAGCGCTTCGACATGCTCTACGTCCCCGTCCTCGGTGACGAGCAGGCCAACGCCGACGCGGTGCGCACCGCGACCGAGCGGCTCGCCGACGCGGTCATGGCGTTCGCCGAGCAGCGGGGCGGGATCGCGGTGCTGACCGACCGCAGCGTCTCGAGCACCTCCGCCGCGCTCCCCGTGATCCTCGCCGTCGCGGCGGTGAACCAGCGCCTCATCGAGACGGGCCTGCGCCTGCGCGTCTCGGTCGTCGCGGAGAGCGGTCAGCTCCCCTCGTCCCACCACGTGGCGACGGTGCTGGGCTTCGGCGCGGCAGCGGTGTACAGCCTGTCCGCGCGGCTCCGTGCCGAGGAGAAGTACCCGGCAGCCCCGGCACCGGCCGGCGAGCTCACCGCCACCGACCAGGCGCTGAAGCAGTTCAGGAAGGCAGCCGAGAAGGCCCTCGCGAAGACGATGGGCCGTGTCGGGCTCTGCACCGCGGAGAGCTACATCGGTGGCGAGTTCTTCGAACCGAACTACCTCGACACCCGCGACGACCTGTTCGCCCGGGTCTTCCCGCACATGGACGCCCCGGTCGGTGGTGTCGGGTTCGCCCGCATCGCCCAGGCGGCGACGGACTGGCACGAGCGCGCGCGGAGCGTGCAGGGCGACGCCCAGGTCCCGCTCCTCGGGCTCTTCAAGGAACGTTCCGACGGTGCCGGGCACTCGTTCGGCGTCGCGAGCGTGCGCGGCTTCGGCGGCATGACCGAGGAGCGTCCGTCCTTCGAGCGCTCCGGCGACTCGGAAGCGCTCCGGCTCCTGACGCTCGGGCAGCTCGACGACGCGTTCGGCATCTCCGACGCCGCGTACCGGAACACCGGCTACGACCGGCTGAGCGACGCCGAGATCGACGCCTTCCGCACGACTCCTGGCTACCGGACGTTCCTGCAGACCACGCACGAGGAGCGCTCGCGCCGCCCGAGCGCGCTCCGCGACGTGCTCGCGCTCCCCGCCGACGTGACCGGCATCGACACGGCAGAGGACTTCGCCCGCGAACTCGGCCGCTTCTCGCTGACCGGCAACAGCAGCGTCACGGTGCGCGGGCTGCTCGGCTCACGGGTCGGCGACGCCGTGCCGGGAGGCCCGGATCGGTTCCGTCTGCGGCTCACGTCCGCCGGACCGTCGGGTGCAGATCGCCACACGGCTCTCGCAGCGGGCCTCGCCCTGCTCTTCCCCGGCCAGGTCGACGTCGACGACGTCGACGACACCCAGGTGACGCTCCGCGCCACCGGGTTCGCGGTCGACCTCCTCGGACTCCTGGAGAGCGCGCCGGAGAGCGTCGAGCTCGACGACGTCCAGCCGGCGCACGAGATCACCAGGACGCTGGCGTCGGGTGCGATGAGCCACGGGGCGCTCGTCGCCACCGCGCACGAGGCGGTCGCGCACGGCACGAACATGGTCGGCGGCATGTCGAACAGCGGTGAGGGCGGCGAGCACCACTCCCGCTACGGCACCATCCGTGGCTCCCGCATCAAGCAGTTCGCCTCCGGTCGCTTCGGCATCTGGGCGGGCTACCTCGCCGACCCCATGCTCGAGGAGCTCGAGATCAAGATCGGCCAGGGTGCCAAGCCCGGCGAAGGCGGCCAGCTGCCGGCGCCGAAGGTCACGGTCGACATCGCCGCTGCCCGTGGTGGCACCCCCGGCGTCGAGCTCATCTCGCCGCCGCCGCACCACGACACGTACTCGATCGAGGACCTCGCGCAGCTCATCCACGACTGCAAGGCCGCCCGTGTCCGGGTGATCGTGAAGCTGGTGTCCTCCGAGGGCATCGGCACCATCGCCGTGGGTGTCGCGAAGGCCGGCGCCGACGTCATCAACGTCGCCGGGAACACCGGCGGCACGGGGGCTGCTGCCGTCACGAGCCTGAAGTACGCGGGCCGCTCCGCGGAGATCGGCGTGGCCGAGGTCCACCAGGCCCTCGTCGCGAACGGCCTCCGGCAGAAGGTCACGCTCCGCTGCTCCGGCGCGCACCAGACCGGCAGCGACGTCGTCACGAGCGCGCTCCTCGGCGGCGACAGCTTCGAGTTCGGCACCACCGCGCTGATGATGCTCGGCTGCGTGATGGCGAAGAACTGCAACGTGAAGTGCCCTGCCGGTCTCACCACGAACGCCGAGGCGTTCGAGGGGGACCCCCGCGCGCTCGCGCAGTACCTGCTGAACATCGCGCACGACGTCCGGCAGATCCTCGCCCGCCTCGGCCTGCGCTCCCTGCGCGAGGCCCGCGGTCGTACGGATCTGCTGCAGCTCCTCGACCACCCGGCGAGCGTGGGACGGCTGGACGTGCGGAACCTGCTCGCGCAGGTGCCCGAGAAGGTCGTCACCGACCCCGAGTACCTGGAGAAGGACTTCCGCACCGACGACGCGCTCATCGAACGGGTCCGCACGGCGCTCCTGACCCACCACGAGCACTCCGTCACCATCGACGGCGTGCTCCTCGGCAACGCCGACAAGTCGGTCGGCGGCCAGTTCGGCATCGACGTCGAGCGGATCCTCAACCACGAGCTCCGCGACGCGTCGTTCGAGGACGTCCCCGCCGTCACCACGGACGACCGCGGTCGCCGTCGCCTGGTCGACGGTGCCGTGACGATCCGCACGAGCGGCGCCGCCGGGCAGTCCTACGGCGTCTTCAACAACGACGGCGTCCTGCTGGAGCACACCGGCACGGCGAACGACGGTGTCGGCAAGAGCCAGAGCGGCGGCCGCATCGTCGTGCGCGCGCCGGGCGGCGGCAGCGCCGAACGCGGTGGGAACGTCCTCATCGGCAACTTCGCGCTGTTCGGCGCCACCGGTGGGCGCACGTTCGTCGAGGGCGAGGCCGGCGACCGGTTCGCCGTCCGGAACTCCGGCGCGACCGCGGTGGTCGAGGGCCTCGGCGACTTCGGCTGCGAGTACATGACGGGCGGCGCGGTGTTCAACCTCGGCGGCTTCGGCAAGGGGCTCGGGAACGGCATGTCCGGCGGCTTCCTCTACCAGTACGACCCGTCCGGGCAGGTCACCGAGCGCGCCAGCACCGACTCGCTCCTGGTCTTCCCCGTCACCGACACCGAGCGCGGCGCGTTCCACGAGGACGCGGCACGACTGCTCCTCGCGTGGCACCTCGAGGCGACCGGCTCCGAGCTCGCGAGCCGGCTGCTGGCCGACTGGGACACGACCCGCACGCACGTGTTCGTCGGCATGCCCCGTGCGCTCCTGCTCACGCAGGACGCCGAGGCGATCCTGGCGGCCGCGACGAGGAACGAACTGCTCGACGAGCTCGCCACGTCGACCGCGACGGACAAGCTCCGCGCGTTCAAGGTCGACTACCGCGACCGCCGCACCGTGCTCGACGGCCGTGCCCCGGCGCTCGGGGACCAGGGCGACGACATGTTCTCGCTGCTGTCGTCGTACACGGTGCTCGGCGCCGCGCAGGACATCGCGCTCGAACGGGTCCCCGGCGCGACGGACCCGAACGACCCCCGCGTCGCCGAGGCCGTCAAGAACCTCGTCCTGACCGAGGACTTCTTCGTGAAGCAGCGCGTCGTGAAGTACCTGCGCGGCACGCTCGAGAAGTTCGCGGACGACGAGCTCGCCACCCTCATCGCGATCAAGCGACTCGACGACTACAAGCGTGCGCTCACGCAGCGGAACAACCGCAGCATGGACGCACCGGGAACGACCGGCTGGATCATGCACCAGAACGCCAAGAACGACGGACGCGTCCGCGCGGCACGCTTCGACGAGCTGCTCGCCACCGCGGCGCTCGAGGACATCGCCCGCCGCGCTCCCGAGGCCCCTGCCGAGGCGGTGACCGCGTGACCCTGCTGCCCCCGACCGGCTCGCTGATCCCGGTCGACGCCCCGTTCTCCGCTGCCCAGGAGTCCTGGCTCGCCGGGTTCATCGCGGGGATCGCCGCCGCAGGCAAGAAGTCCCAGGCGCCGGCGCCGACCACGACGGTCGACGTGCTGTTCGGCACCCAGACCGGCAACGCCGAGTTCCTGGCGGACCAGCTCGTCGCCGGTGCGCGTGCCCGCGGACTCGGTGGGCGGACCACGGCGCTCGACGACGTCTCCCCCGAGCAGCTCGCCGGGATGTCGCACGTGCTCGTCGTCACCTCGACGTACGGCGAGGGCGAGATGCCCGACAACGCCGGCCTGTTCTGGGACGCGATCCAGTCCGACGCCACCCCGCGGCTGGAGGGACTGCAGTTCGCGGTCCTCGGGCTCGGCGACAGCGGGTACGACGAGTTCTGCCAGGCCGGCAAGCTCCTCGACACCCGGTTCGAGCAGCTCGGTGCCACCAGGATCCACGACCGCGTCGACTGCGACGTGGACTTCGAGGACCCCGCGGCCCTCTGGACCGCCGGCGTCCTCGACCGCATCCAGGCCCAGACCGGCGCGGACGGGGCACCGGGCGCGACCGCAGCCACCTGGGCCGGCGCGACCAGCGACGCGACCGCAGCCGGCGGGGCGGGCGCGAGCCGAGCCTCCAGGCCGGGTTCTCAGTGGAACAAGCGCAACCCGTACCGTGCTCGCCTGGTGGAGAACCGGCTGCTCTCCGACCCGCGCAGCGCGAAGGAGATCCGCCACTACGAGTTCGACCTCGGCGACAGCGGCATCACGTACGCCGCAGGAGACGCACTCGCGGTCGTGCCGCGCAACGACGACGCCCTCGTGTCGGAGCTGCTGGACCACCTCGGCGCCACCGGCGACGAGCGGTTCGACGGTCGGGCCGTCGTCGACGTGCTCCGCGACGACCGGGAGATCCGGACGCCGTCGAAGGACCTCGTCGCGGACCTCGTGCAGCGTGCCCCGGCCAGCGAGCTCGCGGCGGTCGTCGCGCACGGCGACAAGCGCGAGCTGGACCGCTGGCTCTGGGGCCGTGACGTGCTCGACCTGCTCCGTGACGCCGGCCCTGCTGCACCCGGGTTGGACGAGCTCCTGCCGTTCCTCCGGCCGCTGCAGGCCCGCCAGTACTCGATCTCGTCGAGCCCGCTCGCGCACCCGGGCCGGATCCACCTGACGATCGCCTCCGTCCGGTACGGCGACGTGAACCGACGGCACTCCGGCGTCGCGTCCACGCACCTGGCCGACCGGGTTGCGGTCGGCGACGAGGTCGGCGTGTACCTGCAGCCGAACGCCGCGTTCAGCGTCCCCGCCGATGACGCCGCACCGCTCATCATGGTCGGCCCCGGGACCGGCATCGCGCCGTTCCGCGGGTTCCTCCACGAGCGGGCCGCCCGCAGCGCCACCGGGCGCAACTGGCTGTTCTTCGGCGACCAGCACCGCGACACCGACTTCGTGTACCGGGACGAGCTCTCGGCACTGCAGGAGCAGGGCGTCCTCACCCGCATGGACCTGGCGTTCTCGCGTGACCAGGCAGAGAAGGTCTACGTGCAGACCCGGATGCGCGAGCAGTCCAGGGAGCTCTACGCGTGGCTCGAGGACGGTGCGACGTTCACCGTGTGCGGCGACGCGTCACGGATGGCGAAGGACGTCGAGACGGCCCTGCTGCAGGTCATCGCGACCGAACGCGGCAAGGGCGACGACGACGCCGCCGAGTACCTCGCCGACCTGCGTCGCGCGAAGCGGTACGTCCGCGACGTGTACTGAGCGGGGCCGCCGTCCCGGCCTTCGGAACCCGAATCCTCGGGCGGGACGGCGACCCCGACCGCCCGGCGCCTGCGGGGAGCCCCCTGATCCGGGTCTCCCCCGTCGTCGCGGCGCCCTGAGCCGACGACGACGGGAACATCGAGCGGTCATTGCACCGTACTGGGATTCACCTGTGGGTGGTAGCCGTTGACTGCCGAGACGCCGGCGAGTCCCCGAGACGGAGCCGGTTCCGGCGGCGTCTCGGCGGGAGCGCGGCGTCTCTGCGGTCAGCTGCGCGCCTCGTAGTGCCGTGCGCCGCCGAGCACACCGGCGAACCGGAACGGGGCGGTGGTCACGCGCGGACGCTCGACGTCGTCGCTCGTCGCGGCTCCCGTCGCGTGCAGGGCCCGGTACTCCGCGACCGTCAGCGGGACGCGGGCGTCCAGCGCCGCGCGCACGGAGCCGTCACGACGGTGCTGCCGGTACTCGGGGCGGACGATGCCCGTCAGCATCTCGCCGACACTGCCGGAGCCGTAGCTGAACATGCCGATCCGCTTGCCGGCGAGGTCGTCGTCGAGGTCGAGGAGGGCGGCGAGCGCGATCCAGAGCGAGGCCGTGTACGTGTTGCCGACCTGCCTGTTGTACGTGAAGCCCGTCACCAGCTCGGACTCGTCGAACTCCGCGCCGACGTGCTGCGTGAGCTTCCGGTGTGCCTTGAGCGCCATCTTCGTGAACGGCTGGTGGTGCACGAACCGGTCGATGTCGTCGAACGCCGGGCCGCCGCGTGCCGCCAGGTCGTCCCAGGCGCCGATGAAGGCGTCCACGTAGGCACTGACCGACAGACGGCCGTCGACCAGGGCGGTCGAGCGGTCGTTCGGACGCCAGAAGTCGTCGACGTCGGCGGTGAACACCCCGGACAGCGGCTCGATCTCGATCAGGTCGGGGTCGGCGGCGACGAGGATCGCGACCGCGCCTGCGCCCTGCGTGGGCTCGGCGGCGGTGTCGACGTCGTAGCGGGCGACGTCCGCGGCGATCACGAGCACACGCTCGCGGGGGTCCCGCGCGACGATGCCGAGTGCGAGCTGCAGCGCGGCGGTCCCGCCGTAGCAGGCCTGCTTCAGCTCGACCACGCGGGCGTTCGTCGGGAGCCCGAGCAGTCCGTGCACGAACACGCCCGCGGCCTTCGACTGGTCGATGCCGGACTCCGTGGCGAAGAGCACCGTGCGGATGCCCTCCGAACCGTGCCGGTCGACGACCTGCTTCGCGGCGGCCGCCCCCATCGTGACGATGTCCTCGTCCGGAGCGGGCACGCTGAAGGCGTCCTGGCCGATGCCGACGTGGTACTTCGCCGGGTCCACGCCGAGCTGCACGGCCAGGTCGTCGAGTTCGAGCACGTGGTGCCCGGTCGCGACCGCGATGTCGTGGATGCCGATGCCGGTCATGCCGTCTCTTCTCTCCGAGCAGTACCCCGCTCCATGGCGACGTGGGCCGCCATGAGCTCACCGGGGTTGGTCTGTGCGGCGAGCAGGGAGAGCTCGCCGCAGAGGACGGTCGCGGCGCAGAGGCCGGCGAGCCGTCGGGCGTTCGCGCCGGGTTCGCGGTCCTCGCGGCAGCCGAGGCGCACCAGGGCGTCCTCGACCACGGGCAGGTCGTTGCCCTTGCCGTTGCCGACCGTCCCGACGATGAGGTGCGGCAGCGAGCACGAGAAGTACAGGTCGTCGCCGCGGGCCTCGGCGAACGTGATGCCCTGGGAGCCCTCGACGATGTTCGCGGCGTCCTGTCCCGTCGCCAGGTAGAACCCGAGGAGCATGTTCGCGTAGTGGGCGTTGGCGGAGCGCAGGGCACCCGCGATCGTGGAGCCGACCAGGTTCTTCGCCGTGTTCAGCTCGACGATCCGCTCGGTCGAGGACTTCAGGAACCGCTCGACGACCATGCCTGGCAGGACGATCTCGGCGATCGTGTTCCGCCCGCGGCCACGGATGCCGTTCACCGCCGTCGCCTTCTTGTCGGAGCAGAAGTTGCCGGAGATCGACACGTAGGACAGCTCGGGGTGCCAGCCGAGGATCGTCGGCAGCAGCGTGTCGGCGGCCTGCGTGACCATGTTGTGGCCGGAGGCGTCACCCGTGGTGAACGCGAAGCGCAGGAAGAGCAGGTCCCCGACGATCTCCGGGTGCACCTCGATGAGCTTCGCGAAGCGGCTCTGCCCGGCGACGACCGCCTCGAGTTCCGGCTGCCGCGCGAGGATCTGTCCGGCCGCGATATGTGCGGCGGCGGCGCTCGTGGCACGCACGACGACGGAGCGGGTCATGCGCTCGTCGACGACGGTCGAGACGATGCCGCCCTCGACCATGCGCGAGATCCGGGCCCCGCGGCCGACGGACGGCCACAGCGGCGACTCGTACGTCGCGAGGGGTACCTCGTGCTCGCCCTCGACGGCGTTGCCGCTCACCCGGAGCGGACCGACCCAGCGTGTGGGGATCGGGGTCTGCGTGATGGTCTTGTCGCTCATTCGACGGTGCTCATTCGATCGGGCCTTCCGGGGGTTGCACGGCGACGGTGAGGTGCCGGATGTCGTGCGCCTCCCACTCGCGGAGGATCCCGGCGGTGTCGCGCTCCGCGGTGTCGCTCGTCGTGGGGACGAGGGCGATGCCGCAGTCGCCGCCGCCGGCTCCTGACGGCTTCGCCGCCCCGCCGGCACGCTCGACGACGTCGCACAGGGTGGTCAGGCGCTCGGTCTCGATGCTGGACCCGACGGAGTCGCCGAGGCGCTGCATCAGGCCGCGGGCGCGCCGCAGGGCGTCCAGTGTGCGCGCGGCGTCGCCGGTCTGGAGGCCCGTGGTCAGGTCGTCCACGCAGGCCCGGCTGTCGTCGAGGAACGCCTGGTACCCGCCGTTCCGGTGTCGCCGCACCACGCCCACGAGCTTCGTGGTGGACGCCGGCGAACCGGTCCAGCCGACGAGCAGGCGCAGGTTCTCGGGAGCAGGCAGGCGCTGGACGTCGAAGCCGTCCCAGGCTTCCGCGTCGTGCAGGATCTCCGACACGGTGCGCACGTCGAGCTGCGATGCCAGACGTTCGCGGTCGGGGGCGCTGTAGCGGAGCCACCCGCCGAACGTGCTGGCGGCCAGGTCCCCGCCGGACGCGCGGGGGTTCACCCGGATGGTCGCGAGCATGGCGACCTGGAAGCGCTGGCGCTGCGAGAGCCCCAGGCCGTAGAAGCGGTCGAGTGCGCCGATGGTGGCGACGGTCACGGCTGCGGACGAGCCGAGCCCGAACTTCCGGCCGCTGGCGTCGTCGAGCTGACTGGAGATGCGGAGGTCGTGGAAACGCGGTTCGATGCCGAGCTCCCCGCGGAGCTTCTCGACGAGGTCGATCGTCGCCATCACGTAGTCGTACGGGTGGTGTTCCCGGTCCAGCGCGATGCCGTCCTCGGCGCGGGTCCACGTCAGCGGCAGGTGCCCGTACTCCTCCGAGTGCACGCTGCCGGCACCGTGCCCCTCGGCGACACGGGCCGTGATGGCGCGGTCGAGCGCGATGATGACGGAGGGCTGCCCCGGCTCGACGACGGCGTACTCCCCCGCGACGAACAGCTTGCCGTGGGCACGGAACTCGATCACTCGGCGGACTCCTTCTGGTCGGGGTGGCTCCCCGTTCCTTCGGAGCGGACGACGTGAGCGGCTGGTCCGGTGCCGGACTCGATGACGTCCCCGAAGCCCGCGAGCGCACCGGCGACGGCACCGCGGTCCTCCGGCTTCGTGAGCACGACGACGTTCGGCCCGGCGTCGGCCGTGGCGTACGCCTCGGTGCCGGCGGCGCGGAGCTCGGCGACGGCGTCGAACACGGCGACGCTGCGGGCGTTCAGGTAGCGGATCGGGGGGAACGAGCCCTCGATCGTCGCGTGCATCCGGAGCGCGTTGCTCTCGGTGAGCTCGCCGACCCGCGTGAAGTCCCCGGCGGCGCAGGCGTCGAGCATGTCACCGACGGTCTCCGTCGTCGACGTGACCCATGCCGGGTAGAACGGCGACGTCGCGATCGTCCGGCGCATCGCCTCACGCGAACCGATCTCCTTCGGCCCGGCGTCGATCGTCACGACGACCATCGCCATCGGCGGCGCCGGGATCGTCTCCGCGTACGACCCCTGGTCGTCGCCGGCGTGCCAGACCGACACGCCTCCGGGGATCGAGCGCGTCGCCGATCCCGATCCACGGCGCGCGAGGCGGGACAGGTCACGCTCGGACAGGTCGAGGCCGTACGCGGCGGCGGCTGCGGTCGCGAGCGCGGCGAAGCCGGACGCGCTCGACGCCAGGCCGGCACCGGTCGGGACCTCGTTCGTCGACTCGACGAGCGCGCGCGCATCGCTGCCCGCCAGCTGCCGGACGATCTCGAGGAAGCGCTGGACACGCGTCAACGCTCCGTCGTCGGCGACGTGACCGTTCAGGACGAACGCATCACGAGCCTCCTTCCCGTCCACCAGCGTGACCGTGGTGGTCGTCGGGAAGACGTCGAGGCCCATCGAGACGCTGCCCGTCGCGGGCAGCGCGAGGTCGGCGTCCGCCTTGCCCCAGTACTTCACGAGTGCGATGTTGGGGTGCGCGACGGCGGTGGCAGTGCTCAAGCGCGGTCTCCGATCCGAGTGGTCCAGGTGGCGGCGGCGCCGCTGCCGCGGAGCGCGACCGCGATGCGGTCCGCGTGCTCGCCGTCCGCGGCGAGTGCGAGGACGCAACCGCCCCGCCCACCGCCGGTGAGCTTCGCGCCGAGGGCGTCCGCGCTGCGCGCGGCGCCGACGAGCCGGTCGAGGTCATCACTCGACACGTCGAGGGTGGTGAGCAGTTCGTGCGCGGCGTCCATCGTGGCACCGAGGGCCTGTGCGTCGCCATCCCCGAGTGTCCCCCGGGCCCGTCGCGACAGCTCGCCGATCTGCTCGATGACCGCGTCCACCGCTCCGGGGTCGCGGTCGTGCCGCTCGCGGACCGACGTCACGGCCTCGCGCGTGTGGCCGGGCACACCCGTGTCGGCGATCACGAAGACGAATTCACCGGTCACCTCGACCGGTTCGATGCGGCCGCCCTCGAACCACACCGGGACGTCCGCGACGACACCTCGCGCGTCGAGCCCGGACGGTCGGCCGTGGGCGACGCGCTCGCACTCCTGGATGAGTTCGTGGTGCGTCTCCTGGTCGAGGACGACGCCGAGGGCATCGGCGACCGCTGCGGTCACGGCGGCGGCGACCGCTGCGCTCGACCCCATGCCCCGCGCCGTCGGGACGTCGCTGTCCACCCGGACGTGGAACTGCTGCCCGGTCTCGCCGAGGTGGCGCAGCGTGGCGGTCACGGCCGTCACGGTCGGCATGACGGCGGCCGGAGCGAGGTCCAGGGGGCCGGTGTGCACCGCGGACTCGAGGTGGTGTCCGGTGCCGCCCGGGATCGGCGTCACGGTCGCCGTGACCAGCACGTCGTTCGCCGGCAGCACGAGCGCGGGTGCGCCGTAGACCACGGCGTGCTCGCCGATCAGGATCGTCTTGCCGTGGGACGACGACGATCCGACTCGAGGCGTCGTTGTTCGTGCTGTGGCTGGGTGGTTGCTGGTCATCGTTGGTGTGGCCAGCCTAATCGTCGTTCGTGTCATTCCGCTCAAGCGACGGCCGTACGCTGATCCGGTGGACGACTTCGAGACCGGCACGCACGACATCGACGGTGTCCCCGTGTGGTTCCGCACGCGAGCCGGTTCGGGGCCGTCCGCACCGAAGCTCGTCTTCCTGCACGGCGGCGTCTCGGACGGTCGGGTGTTCGACCCGATCCTCGCTCGCCTCGACCCGTCGTTCGCGGTCTGGACGTACGACCGACGTGGGCACGGACGGACGCCGGACACCGACGAGCCGCTCGGCTTCGCCTCGATGGTGTCCGAAGCGGCGGCCCTTGTCGACGACCGCATCGGAGGCCCCGTCCACGTGGTCGGGCACAGCGACGGCGCGAACACGGCACTGCTGCTCGCGATCGCCCGACCGGACCTGGTCGCGTCGGTCTCGGCGTTCTCCGGCAACCTCGATCCGTCCGGGTACCAGCCGGGTTCGGTCACGGCCGAGGAGCTCGACGAGGCGATCGGGGACGACTGGGCGGCGATCGCCCCGCAGGACCGCTCGTACTTCCCGGTCATCGCCGCCAAGACCGTCGAGCTGTGGTCGACCGAGCCCCGCATGACCGCCGAGGACGTCGCACGGATCACGGCCCCGGTGCTCGTCGCCGCCGGGGAGGACGACGTCGTCCGGCCGGAGCACACACGGGCGATCCACGAGGCGATCAAGGGCTCCCGGCTCGTGATCGTGCCCGGCACCGGCCACATGCTCGTCGAGGACCAGGCCGCGACGTGCGCCACGCTGATCGAGGAGACGGTCGTCCGCGCCCGAGCGTGACCGCGACGGAGCGCCGCACTGCGCCGTCACATCGGAAAGGTTGTGCACAACTCGGTTGCGTGCAATGCTTGGGGCATGCCGGTGACCGACGAGATGGTGTGCTTCTCGCTCTACGCGGCGACCCGGGCGACGACCCAGGCGTACCGCACGATGCTCGAGCCGTGGGGCCTGACGTACCCGCAGTACCTCGTCCTCGTGACCCTCTGGGTGGAGGGCGACCAGACCGTCTCGACCCTCGGCGACCACCTACAGCTCGACTCCGGCACACTGTCGCCGCTGCTCCGTCGCATGGAGCAGTCCGACCTGGTCCGCCGCGAACGCCGCAGCAGCGACGAGCGCGTCGTGACCGTGACCACCGGCGAACGCGGCCGGTCGATCCGCGCCGAGCTCGCCGACGTCCCCGGGCGCATCGCCGCCGGCATGGGACTCACCGACGCCGACGCCGCCACCGACCTCATCCGCACCCTGCAGCGCCTCACCGAGACGATGCACGCGGTCGCCAGCCCCGCGGCGACCGCTCCCGCGGACCACTGACCTCACGAAGGAAAGGAACCACATGGACGTCCTCTACACCGCAGAGGCCCTCGCCACCGGCGAAGGCCGCAACGGCCACGTGACCACCAGCGACGGCACGGTCGACTTCGACCTCGCCATCCCGAAGGAGATGGGCGGCTCCGGCAACGGCGCGAACCCCGAGCAGCTGTTCGCCGCCGGCTACAGCGCGTGCTTCCACTCCGCACTGCAGGGTGTCGCCCGCGCGCAGAAGGTGAAGATCACCGACTCGTCCGTCGGCGGTCGCGTGCAGATCGGCCCGAACGGCCAGGGCGGCTACCAGCTCGCCGTCACGCTCGAGGTCGTCATCCCCGGCATGGACCACGACCAGGCCCAGGCCCTCGCCGACGCCGCACACCAGGTCTGCCCGTACTCGAACGCGACGCGCGGCAACATCGACGTCACGATCACCGTCTCGGAGGACTAGTCCATGACCGACACCACCATGCGCGCCGTCGTCCACGACACCTTCGCCGAACCCGCCGAGGTCCTCCACGTCGAGGAGCGTCCGGTCCCCACGCCCGGCGCCGGCGAGGTCCTCGTCCGCACGGTCCTCTCCCCGATCCACAACCACGACCTCTGGACCGTCCGCGGCACCTACGGCTTCAAGCCGGAGCTGCCCGCCGCATCCGGCACCGAAGCCCTCGGCGTCGTGGAGGCCCTCGGCGACGGCGTGACGAACCTGCAGGTCGGCCAGCGCGTCGCCGGCGGCGCGTTCGGCGTCTGGGCGGAGTACTATACCGCCAAGGCCTCCGGGCTCGTCCCGGTGCCCGACGCGATGACGGACGAAGCCGCGGCACAGCTCGTCTCGATGCCGTTCAGCGCGATCAGCCTGCTGCACTCCCTCGACCTGCACGAGGGTGACTGGCTCATCCAGAACGCCGCGAACGGTGCCGTCGGCCGCATGGTCGCGCAGCTCGGCAAGGCGCGCGGGATCAACGTCATCGGTCTGGTGCGTCGCGCCGCCGGTGTCGAGGAGCTCCGTGCACAGGGCATCGAGCGCATCGTCGCCACGGACGCGGAGGACTGGAAGGACCAGGTCACCGCGATCACCGGTGGCGCTCCGATCGTCGCGGGCGTCGAGTCGGTCGGTGGCAAGGCCGCCGGTGACATCGCGTCCGTGCTCGGCGAGGACGCCACGCTCGTCGTCTTCGGCGCGATGGCGTCGCCGACGCTCGAGATCCCGTCGGGCAAGGTCATCTTCGGCCAGCTCACCGTCAAGGGCTTCTGGGGCAGCGTGGTCTCACGCACGATGCCCGCCGAGACGAAGCAGCAGCTCTTCGGCGAGCTCATCACGCGGGTGCTCGACGGCTCGCTGACGCTCCCCGTCGCGGAGACCTTCGCGTTCGAGGACGTCCAGGACGCGGTCCGCGCGTCGGACACCGCCGGCCGGGTCGGCAAGGTCCTGTTGCGCCCGTAACGCGGCCACAGGACGGACGGGCGCGCCCCGCTTGGCGGCAACGCGAAGCGTTGCGCGGGGCGCGCCGACCGAGCCTGCGAGGGAGGGGTGCCAGCTGGCACCGTGCCTCCCGTCCGTCGTCTGGTCGGGATCCGTCTTCCTACGCGCGATCCATCCGACTGTCGGGCACCAGCGCGCGCAACGCGTCCGACGCTCCGAGCCAGCCGACCGGCCGCCCGGATCCGTCGACCACCGGCAGCCCCACCGTCTCGGTGGCGTCGACGACATCGGTGACGACGGCCTCGAGCGCGGAGTCCGCGGGGACCGCGCGGACGTCGGCGACCACGTCGACGACCGAGCGCGAGGCGAAGCCGACGTCCCCCAGCACGGCGTCCCCGACGGACCTCGCGGAGACCACCCCGGCGAACTGCCCGTCGACACCGACGACCACGACCGGGTTGCCGCCGGAACCCTCCAGCACCTCGAGCGCCTGCGCGGCGGTCGCCTCGGTCGTCAGCACGTCGCCGAGCGGCCGCGCCGACGACCCGGCCGTCGTCCCCGAACGCCGAGGAGGCTCCACCGCCGAGTCCGTCAGGTCCACCCCGCGTCGACTGAGCTTGAGCGTGTAGATCGTGTCGCGCGAGAGCGCCCGCGACACGGCGGTGGCGATCACGATCGCGACGAACACGGGCAGGATCAGCGCGTAGTCACCGGTCAGCTCGAACAGCATGATGCCGGCGGTGATCGGCGCACGGGTCGACCCGGCGAAGACCGAAGCCATGCCGACCACGGCGAAGGCCGCCACCTGCCCGCGCATGGACGGATCGACCATCGCGACCACTTCGCCGAAGGCGGCTCCCGTCATCGCGCCGACGAAGAGCGACGGCGCGAACACGCCTCCCGACCCGCCGATGCCGAGGGTCAGTGACGTCGCCAACACCTTCCCGATCACGAGCACCGCCAGGAACCCGATCGCGTACTCGCCGCCGACGCCCCGCTCGAGCACCGGGTAGCCGACGCCGTACATCTGCGGCAGGACGAGGAGCAGGAGCCCGAGCAGCAGGCCGCCAGCGACCGGCCGGAGCCACTCCGGCCCCTTCGTGGCCCGCCAGAGCACGCCGCAGAGGTCCTCGACGAGGTACAGCACCCGCGCGAAGCCGATGCCGATCGCGCCCGCGAGGAGCCCGAGCAGCGCGAAGAGCAGGTATTCGGGCGGGGTGATGGACCCGATCGCGGGCAGGTGCAGGAACGCGGTGTCGCCGAACGCCGCACGGCCGATGAGCGCTGCCGTGACGCTCGCGATGGCGACGGCGCCGAACGAGGTCGGCGTGAAGTCGCGGAGCAGGAGCTCGAGCGCGAAGAAGACCCCGGCGACGGGGGCGTTGAACGTCGCCGAGATCCCGCCGGCCGCCCCGCACGCCACGAGCGTCCGCAGCCGGACCTCTGGCATCCGCATCCAGCGGCCGATCGTGGAACCGAGTGCCGAGCCGATCTGGATGATCGGCCCCTCACGACCCACCGAGCCGCCGGCCCCGATGCAGATCGCGCTCGCGACGGCCTTCACGACCGCGACGCTCCCGCGGATCCTGCCACCGTTCCTGGCGACGGCGAACATCACCTCGGGGACGCCGTGGCCGCGCGCCTCACGGGCGAAGCGCTGGATCAGCGGCCCGTAGAGCAGACCGCCGACGGCCGGCGCGAGGACGACGAAGCCGGCCCCGAGCCACGGCACCCACTGGTTCGCGGGGTTCCCGTGCGTGGCGGAGTAGTCGGCGTGGCCGCTGAAGACCCACGTGGCGTGCTCGATGAGCCATCGGAAGACGACGGCAGCCACGCCGGCCCCTGCTCCGACGACGAGGGCGGGAATCGCGAGCCGGACGGCGGCACCGCCGAAGCGCGTTCCGGCGCGGTGGAGGTGTGGGCGGGTGACGGCGTGTGTGGACACGGTCCTCCAGGGTCAGTTGCATGGACACAACGATTGTACTCATGCAATGAACCTGGACCGGCTCGGCGGTTCCGGGACGCCTCGTCAGCCGCCGAACGCCGAGATCTCCTCTGGCAGTGGCTCCCCCATCGCCCGTCGGAGCGCACCCATGCCAGCGACGACCGCGTCACGGTCGCCCTCGGGGATCCGCGCCAGGATCGCCGCGAGCTCCTGACGACGCCGCTCGCTCACCTCGCCGACCAGCTCCCGGCCCCGGTCGGTCGCGACGACGAGGACCTCTCGTCGGTTCTCCTCGCTCGAGCGACGTTCGACCCAGCCGCCCGCGACCAGCCGGTCGACGTTCCTGGTCAACGTCGACGGACCGACCGCCAATCGTTCGGCGAGGTCACCGGCGCGGGTCGGACCGAGTGTCGACACGAGGACGATCAATCGGAACTGCGGGACGGTGACGTCCTCGAGCGCCGGCGCCAGGGACCGGGCCACCACGCCGAGCAGCCCCCGTGACGCGGCCAGAAGCTCGTCGGTACCCCTGGGCGCGGTGTCAGCCATGACCCCATCTTCGCAGGCCGCCTGCAGTGGAGGTCGCTTGCGCCACGAACGCGCGGAGCCGACCACGCCCGGTGGCGTGGTCGGCTCCGGTGGCACGGGTCAGCGGCGGGCCTTCTTGTCCGGGACCGTGAAGATGTTGCCGGTCGTGACGCCTTCCTCGACCTCCTCGAGGGTGCGGCCACGGCTCTCCGGCACGAACTTCCAGATGAAGAACAGCGCCAGCACACCGACGATGGCGAATCCGAAGAACGTCCCGGTGATGCCGGTCGCAGCGACGATCGACGGGAAGTACAGCCCGAGGAACGCGTTCGCGATCCAGAGGCAGAACACAGCGATGCCCATGCCGAGCGCCCGGATCTGCGTCGGGAAGATCTCGGACAGGATCACCCACGTGGCGATGTTGAGGAAGGTCTGCATCGAGCCGACGAAGGCGACGACGAGGAACAGGATCACCCAGGGGCGGGCCGGGTTGCCGGCGGGGAGGGTGATCGACGCGATGCCGATGAGGAAGTGGCACACGGTCGTCAGCGAGTACCCGAGGATGAGCGTCGTCCGGCGGTTGATCCGCTCCATGTTCGCGATCGCGATCACGCCACCGATCACCGCGATGACCCCGGGCGCGATGTTGGCGATGAGCGCCGCCGACTGCTGGAAGCCGGACTCGATGAGCACGGTCTGGCCGTAGTACATGATCGAGTTGATGCCGGTGAGCTGCTGCGCGACACCGATGCCGGCGCCGATGAGCACGATGCGGATCAGCCACTTGTTGCCGAGCAGGGTGCGCCAGCCGCTGACGCGCTGGATCTTCGCTTCGAGGTCGTTCGTCCGCTTGATGTCGTCGAGCTCGGCGACCGCGCGCTCCTTCGAGCGGATCTGTCCGAGCACAGCGAGCGCCTCGTCGTTCCGGCCCTTCGACGCCAACCACCGCGGCGACTCCGGGACGCGGAGCATGCCGATGAACAACGCGATCGCGGGGAGCGCACACACGGCGAGCATGACGCGCCAGACGCCGTTCCCTTCACCCCAGAGGGTGCCGATGATCGCGTTCACGACGAAGGCCGCGAGCTGACCGATCACGATCATGAGCTCGTTCCGACCGGACAGGGACCCACGGATCTCGTACGGGGCGAGTTCTGCGAGGAACACCGGCACCACCGTCGAGGCACCACCGACCGCCAGCCCGAGGAGCACACGGCCGACCACCATCACGCCGAAGGCCGGGGCGAAGACACACGTCAGCGTGCCGACGAAGAAGGTCACCGCGAGCAGGATGATCGTCTTGCGGCGTCCCCATCCGTCGGCGATCCGACCGCCGAGCATCGCGCCGATCGCAGCGCCGAACAGCAGGGAGCTGGTGACGACACCCTCGGTGAGGTTCGTCAGGCCGAGCTCCTGCTTCATCGGGAGCAGGGCACCGTTGATCACGCCTGTGTCGTACCCGAAGAGCAGGCCGCCGAAGGTGGCGACGAGTGCCAGCACACCGAGACGCTTGCGGTACGGGCCGGTGCCGAGCGGCGGAAGCGTGCTCGTGGCTGTCGGTTTGATGTCGACCATCGGGGACTCCTTCGTCAGTGATCGTGCGCCCTTGCTGGGGTCGATCGTAGCCGAGTACTTTGTCCTGTCAACCACACATTCTCATGTCAGGTCGATTGGATCGGTCCATCGAAAGCCCTGGTCACGATCGGTCCCCTCGGCCCTGCTCCCCGAGCACGTCGCCGAGCGACGACATGTCCGCGCCGTGGTCGGTGTACCTGCGGACCGTGCGACGTGCCGCGGCACGGGCCGCCCCCGAGAGCGCCTGGTTGCGACGTGCGGCATCGGCGACGCGACCCGCGTGACCAGCCGTCGACAGCAGGACGTTGGCCAGGGCACGACCGGCACCGGGATCCGGGACACCGGCGATCGACCAGGCGGAACGCACCTGCTCGTCCGGGGTGACCCCGCGGCGGGTGCCCATCCGGTGCCAGTCGGACAGCGCCCCCTCGGTCCGGTCGGCCGCGCGGTCCGACTCCGCCGCGCGAGCCCGTTCGCGGTCTCGATCGGTCGCGCGGTCGTGCTGCGCGCCCGCCACACCCGCGGCACGCGCCCGGGCGTCGGTGTCGTCACCGCCGGCCGCTGCGATGCGTGCGGCGTGCGCGGCCGCGGCTGCTGCGAGGATCTCCGACCTGTCCATGCGACGACGGTACCCCGCGCCGGTGACACCACGGAACGGGGCGCTTGCATTCCAGCGGCCAGGTGCTGTTGTATTGCCGGACACGCCGTCGTGGAAGAAGGGGACCATGAACTCGCACCACCGCATCGACCCGGCCGACCTGCACCTGCCACCGACAGCGCCGATCGACATCACCGACCTCGTCGTGCTCGGGGTGGGGGTCACGAACGACGAGGAGCGGAGCAGGTCACTCCGGCGCTGAGCCGACGTGCTCGGCGAGGACGTCCCGCACGCTCGTCCACGCGTCACCGAACGGGGCGTTGTCGACGTGGCGCAGCGCACCCTCCCCGCTGAACATCGTCACGAAGTACTGCATCCCCTGCCACGCGGGGAACGGCTCGCCCGTGTCCCGCGACACCCGGCGCCCGACCCTCGCCATCGCGGAGAGCGTCCCAGCGGTCCCGGCCCACTGCAGCCGGAACACGGTGCCCGTGAGCCGCGACATCGTGTCCGCGATCTCACGTGCGGTCACCCGGTCCCCGGCGACCTCGACGACCCGTGGGGCCGACGGGTCGAGCGCGACCTCCGCCGTCACCCGTGCGGTGTCGTCCTTCGTGGTGAAGTCGAGCACCTGGTCCGCGGACGACCAGAACAGCACCCGCTGCCGGTCGAACAGGATCATCGGCGCCTGTCCGGTGAGCATGTCCGTGAACGCGCCGTTGAGCACCGACGTGCCCCGGATCCGCGCGGCGTCGAGGTCCGCGGCGAACTCCCGCCGGAGCTCGAAGTTCCGGTTCGTGCCCGGCGTGGTCCGTCGGTAGTCGGCCGAGTAGTCCGACGGGACGAAGCGCTCGACCCCGGCGTCGACTGCGGCGGCGAGCAGTGCCCGCTGCGCGTCGACGATCACGGAGCGGGTGCCGCTGACGGCGGAGACGACGACCTCGACGCCGGTCAGTGCCGCTCGGAGTGCCGTGCCGTCGGTGTACGCCGCCGTGACGACCTCGACGCGGTCGTCCCCGCCGAAGCGCTCGGCGGCGGTCGTGCTGCCGGGTCGGGTGAGGACGCGGACGCTGGTGTCACGGGCGAGGAGCTCGCGGACGATGCGCCCGCCGAGGTCTCCGGTCGCCCCGGCGACGAGGACGGTGGTGGTCATGCTCCCGACAGTACGGACGCGGTGCCCACGCGGGCTCAGGCGGGGGACGACGGGCGCTCAGCCCGCCAGGCGCCGCAGCCCCTCGTCGATCGACACCGCGGGCTCCCACTGCAGGTCGCGCCGGGTGCGTCGCTGGTCGAACCAGTGCGACGTCGACAGCTGTTCGGCCAGGAACCGCGTCATCGGCGGCTCGTCCACCCCCGGCCGGACCCGCCAGACCACTTCGACGAGGGACCCGGCCGCACGGGCCACACGCGCTGGGACGTGCCACCTCGGCGTCGGCACACCTGATGCCCGGCAGATCCCGTCGAGCAGGTCAGCGACGGGCCGTGGTTCGCCGTTGGTGACCACGTACGCGTTCCCGTGGACGTCCTCGTCGGCAGCGTGGGTCAGCGCCGCGACCATCGCCGACGCCGCGTTGTCGACGTAGCAGGAGTCGATGAGTGCAGCGCCAGAGTCGAGCAACGGCAGCCGGCCGCGACGGGCCCGGTCGACGATGCGGCCGACGAGCTGCGTGTCGCCGGGTCCCCACACCAGGTGCGGGCGGACGGCGACGACGGCGAACCCGGGTGCGTCCGCGGCGAGCGCCAGGAGTTCGGCGGCCGCCTTGGTCCTGGCGTAGTCCCCCCGCGCGCCGTCCGGCGAGGCAGGGGACGCGCCGGCACCGGCGATCGAGGACCCGGTGTGGGCCACCGACGGCGACGACACGAACACGAACCGGGAGACACCTGCCGCCCGTGCGGCGTCGATGAGCGTCTGCGTGCCCTCGACGTTCACCCGGGTGAAGTCGGCGGGGTCGCCGGCGAGCGAGACCTTGGCGGCGAGGTGCACGACCGCGTCGACGCCCTCGACGGCACGGGCGACCGCAGCCGGGTCCGTCATCGTCCCGAGCACGTCGGAGACCGCTGCCCCGCCGTCGACACCGGCCACACCGGACGGACGGCGCTGGAACGTGCGCACCTCGTGCCCGGCGTCCCGCACGGCGGCGGCGACCGCTCGGCCGAGGAACCCGCTCGCGCCGGTGACCAGGACCGTCACGGGCGCACCATCCGTCCGCCACCGAGGACCGATGCCGCCCAGCGCGCGAGTCGTGTGCGGTCGACCTTCGAGTTGTGCCGGATGTCCGTCGGCAGCACGGGCACGACGAGCACCGCGGCGATCGGCACCCCCGCAGCGGCACGGATCGACGCGGCCAGCGCGGACGGGGCCAGCCCGGGACGTCGCACCGGCGGGACCGCCTCCACGACGGCGACGACCTGCTGGGTCCCCGCAGGGCCGAGACCGGCGACACCCGCACGCCCCACGCCGGTCACCCCCTCGATGCGCTGCTCGGGACCGACCGGTGTGAGCACCTCGGCCGGCGTCGTGATCACGTGCTGGAGCCGTCCCTCGACCCAGAGCTGCCCGGAGGCGTCCAGGTGGCCGACGTCACCGGTGCGATGCCCGCGGGGATCGGTGATGCCCAGCCGCGCGGCACGGTTCGTCCGCCAGAGCCGGTCGTAGTGGTCGCGGACGTGCGGGGCGACGACGACGATCTCCCCCGTGAAGTCCGGCTCGTCCGTGAGCTCGCCCGTCGGCGCTCCGGACGGCGACAGGGGTGCGATGCGGACGGAGACGCCGGCGGCCGGTCGTCCGACGCACACCCCACCCGCGCCCGAGGACGTCGCAGCGGCCCCACGGATGCCGTCGAGGTCCACGTCCGTCATGAGCAGCCCCTCGGTCATGCCGTAGGGGGTGTGCGCACTCGCGTTCGGCATCAGCTCGGTCGCGGCCGTCAGCAGCGCGGCCGAGACGGGAGCACCAGCCGACAGGAACAGGCGGACGCGGCCGAGCGCGGCACGGTCGGCATCGGTCAACGCGGGCGCCGTCGCCACGACGTTCGCGATGGCCGCCGGCGACAGGAACACCACGGTCGCGTCGGCCGCGGTGACGGAGTCCGCCACCGCCTTCGCCGTGAGGGTCCTGGGCGCGGTGACGTCCATGTCGGGCGCGACGGACCGCGCACCGAGCGCCGGGCCGAGCAGCGCGAACGGCGCGAACCCGGCGACGAGGCCGGTCCCGATCCCGACGTCGTACTGCGCCGACAGGACGTCCCGGACAGCGCCGAGCTGTCCGTGCGTGTACACGACGCCCTTCGCCGGACCGGTCGACCCCGAGGTGAACAGCACGGCCGCCGGTGCGTCGGACGGCGGTGCGTCCGGCAGCGCCGTGCCCGCCGCGAGACGACGGGCACCGCGACGCGCGACCGACGCCAGCGTGTGCTCGACACGCAGCGCAGCACGTGCCAGAGCCGGAAGCGCCACGGTCGCGATCCGCCGTCCTGGCCAGCCGAGCGCACGCGCCGCGGCGAGGCCGGGCAGCGCACCGATGATCCAGTCCGGCCGTGCGCCCTTCACGGCACGGGTGAGGCCACGGAGCCCGAGTCCGGCATCGGCGACGACGACCGTCGCGCCGACGCGCACACAGGCGTAGAGCGCCGCAGTGAGGTCGGCTCCGGGGGTGACGAGCAACGAGACGCGGTCACCAGGGCGGACGCCGACGTCGAGGAGGCCCGCGGCGACCTCGTCGACCCGGCGGGCGAGGAGCCGCCAGCTGATCGTCCGGGTCCCGCCGGGTGCCGCCATCTCGACGAGCGCCGGCTCGTCCGAGTCGCGCAGCTCGTCGAGTGCGGCCCAGAGCGGGCGGCTCGCGGCCGCCTCGGAAGCGTCGGTCTGGAGGGACGGCTCGGCCGCGGCGGGCACTCGACCGTCCGGCAGGCGGTCACCCAGCCAGTCGAAGACCGTCCCGGCGACGTCCGCGTCCTCCGGCAGCAGGTGCCCTGCACCTTCGAACCGGTGCACGTCCGCGTGCGGGAGTCGCTCCGCGAGGTCGTCGAGGTAGCGCTCCAGGAACACGGGGTCGCGAGGCCCCCACATGAGCAGTGCGGGGACGTCGAGCGCAGCGACGCCCGAGGAGATCCGGTCGAGCTCCCTCGCGCTCGGGTGCCCGGCGTCGACGGGGATGTCCGCCACGAAGCCGCCGATGCCACCGCGACGCGCAGCACCCCGGTACGGCGCACGGAAGGCGTCGGCGACGGGGCGCTCGAGCTTCGGGTGCGCGATCGCGAGGGTCGTCTCGAGGAACGCCGGCGTCACCACGGTCGCGCGACCGAGCAGGCCCGGACGGAGCGCCAGACGCAGCGGAGCGGGGATCGGGGCGTCGTCCGGCTGGTGCACGGCGGTGTTGCACGTCGTCACGCCGACCACGAGGTCGGGGTGGTCGACCGCCCAGCCGAGCGACACCACACCGCCCCAGTCGTGCCCGAGGGTCACCACGGGTCCGGTGAGGCCGAGTTCGTCGGTCAGGGCGCCGAGGTCGACGACGCGCTGGGGCAGCCCCCGCTCGAGCCCGGTGCGCTCCGAGAAGCCCATGTCGAGCTGGTCGACGGCGATCACGCGCCACGCGGGACCGCCGGCCGCGGCGACCTCGAGCGAGGTGCGGAGCACCGACCGCCACAGGTACGACCACGTCGGGTTGCCGTGCACGCACAGCAGTGTGCCGACCGGTTCCACGCCGAGCGCGGCCAGGGACCCAGCCGTGTCGAGGAGGTGCCAGGTCCGCCGGACCGGATCCGAGCCTCCAGGCCCAGCGGTGACCAGACGGGACCACGCGGGGTCGAGTCCTGGCAGGGAGGGCGGCTGCGTGGCCGGAGCGGTGCTCGCGGCCACGCGGGGCAGCCCGGATGTCACCAGCGGAGTTCCATCATCGCCGTGTTGATGCCGGAGCCGACACCGCCGAGGAAGACGCGGTCACCGGGGCGGATCCGCCCGTTCGCGGCCTCGTCGGCCAGGGTGATCGGGATCGACGCCGGGCCGACGTTGCCGAAGCGCTCGTAGGTGGTGGGGACCTTGTCGCGCGGGACGCCGATCGCCTCGACGAAGGCGTTGGTGTGCACGTCGGAGACCTGGTGCAGGACGTAGCGGTCCATGTCGGCCCAGTCGAAGTGCGAGCGCGCCTCGTTCCAGGCGGCCACGACGAGCTCCATGCCGCCCTTGAGCAGCATCTTCGCGTCGGTGAACATGCCGTCGACGCTGCCGACGCAGAGGTCGTACCACTGGGTCGCCGCGCGGGTGACGCCACCGACGATCCGGTGTCCGCCCGGGTGCATGTCCGCCGGGCCGAGCACGGCTGCGGCGGCACCGGAGCCGAGCGTCAGGCTGGCGAACTCGCTCATGAAGTCCTTGCGGTTCCGACCACCCTGGTTCAGGCGGGCGATCGTGTTGAGCTGCACCTGGTCGGCGTCCTCACCGTCCACGACGAGCGCGTACTTGATCTGGCCGGAGTCGATCATGCCGGCGGCCACGCTCATCGCGTTGACGAAGCCCAGGCAGGCGTTCGCGATGTCGAAGTTGATCGCCGACGACGGCAGCCCGAGTCCGTGGTGCAGGCGCACGGCGACGCTCGGCTCGAGGTGCGGCCGGGTCACCGAGGTGTTGATGAGGAGTCCGACGTCCTCCGGGCGGATGCCGGCCTCGGCCATCGCACGACGTCCGGCGTCGATCGCGGCGTCCTGGAAGGTCTGGCCGTCGCCCCAGTTGCGGCGCTCCTTGACCCCGGCGACCCGCTCGAGCAGACCCATCGGCAGGCGGAGGCGCCGGAGCACCCCGCGGAGACGCTCCTCGATGTCCGCCGAGGTGGTCACACGCTCAGCAACAGTGGTCGCGACGGACAGCAGAGCGACGTTGTCGTGCTTGGCCGTGGCATTGCCGGGCCGCTCCGGTTCACTGCTCGTCGCCTGGTCCACCGGCCGTTCCGTCATGATCGTCACCGATACATACTTCCGCATCTGGGCTGGATGCGCGATCCGGATGCGCTGAGCGGTGGGGGACGCCGTCCACGTGGGTCGTTCGACACAGGCTCTGGAGACGGACCTGTGCCGCGACGATCCGTCGGATACGATCCCTCGGCGAGGGGGAACCGTGCACGCCAGGAAGAACGCGATCGCCGTGATCGGTGTGGTCGTCGTCGTCGCCGCGAGCCTCGGCGGGTGCTCACTGCTGCGGGGTGGCGGTGGGGATCTGCCTGCCCCCACCCGATCGATCTCCGCGTCACCGACGCCGACCCCGTCGACGTCGGCCGATGCGGGCGGCTCGGCCGCGGACCTGCTGCGCGAGTCGTCGTCGCCACGCCCGCCGACGCCGGAACCGTCGCAGGCGTCAGCACCCGCGCCGACGATCTCGACCATCCAGGCGGGCACGGTCGTCACCGAGGGCGACGTCGCCTCACCGAAGGGCAGCGTCCACTTCCACTACCGGGTGGTCGCGGGTGCCGATGGCCACTTCGTCGTGCAGTACTCCGGGTTCACGTCCACGCTCCCGGTCCCGGTGAGTGCGACGTTCCTCGAGGACCCTCCCGCCGTCGGCGACGGGCTGACCTACCACGGCATCGGCGACGACCAGCTCGGCGGTGCCACGACCACGCCGTCGGCCGCTGTCTCGGTGCCGATCGACGAGGCCGGCTCCGACCCGTCGTGGCTCGGCGCCCTCGTGACGTACTCGTCGGCGACGGCTGACCCATCGCTGCCGGTCGAGATCGGCCCGGACAAGGTGCTCGCGGTGACGAAGGTCGCGTGGTCGGTGCCCGCCAGGACGACGAACGTGCACCCGGCGGACGGCGGCGCGACGGCGAACGCGAGCGGGACGGTCTCCGCGACGACGGCGTCCGGCGCACCGGCGTCCTACGTGATCGCGCCGGGCGACCTGATCGGGGACGTCGCCGCCCGGTTCGGGATCACCGTCGAGGCGCTCATCTGGCTCAACGACGGCATGCAGGTGTACGGCCAGCAGCAGTACCTCTACGAGGGCACGACCCTCAACCTCGACCCGCTCCGACGCTGACGCTGACGCCCGCCGCCCGGCGACTGGCGACTGGTCGCGACACCCCGCTCACGATCGTCGAGCGGTCGCATCCCGTCGGTCACGCGCCCCGCCATCGACGGAATGCGACCACTCGACGTTCGGCACACGGGGTGTCGTGACCGTTCGCGGCGCGTCGGACCCCGGACACGACGACACCCCGGACACGACGACACGACGACACGACGACACCCCGGACACGACGACACCCCGCCGCCCGAGGGCGACGGGGTGTCTCCGCCTGCGAGCTACTTGCGCAGCTCGAGGTACTTCGCGATGAGGGCCTTCGTCGAGGAGTCCTGCGACGCCAGCGCGTCTGCGTCACCGTCGACCGCGGGAGCGATCTGCAGCGCGAGCTGCTTGCCGAGCTCGACGCCCCACTGGTCGAACGAGTCGATGCCCCAGATGGTGCCCTCGGTGAAGACGATGTGCTCGTACAGCGCGATGAGCTGCCCGACGACACTCGGGGTGAGCGCCGGCGCGAGGATCGACGTCGACGGCTTGTTGCCCGTGAACGTGCGCGCCGCGACGATCGCTTCGTCGGTGGTGCCCTCCGCCCGGACCTCGTCGGCGGTCTTGCCGAACGCCAGCGCCTTGGTCTGCGCGAAGAAGTTCGCGAGGAACAGGTTGTGGACGTCCTGCCCCGGCTCCACGGCCTTGCCGTCGCCGGTCTCGTCCTTGAGCGGACGGGCCGGGTTCGCCACCGCGATGAAGTCCGCGGGGATCAGGCGGGTGCCCTGGTGGATGAGCTGGTAGAACGCGTGCTGGCCGTTCGTGCCGGGCTCGCCCCAGAAGACCTCGCCGGTGTCGGTCGTGACGGGCGAGCCGTCCCAGCGGACGCGCTTGCCGTTCGACTCCATGGTGAGCTGCTGCAGGTACGCGGCGAAGCGGTGCAGGTACTGCGTGTAGGGCAGGACCGCGTGGCTCTGGGCACCGAGGAAGTTCGAGTACCAGACGTTGAGCAGGCCCATCAGGACCGGCACGTTCTGCGCGAGCGGGGTGGTGCGCATGTGCTCGTCGATGGTGTGGAAGCCGGCGAGGAAGTCCTGCCAGTTCTCCTTGCCGATCGCGATGATCACGCTCGTGCCGATGGCCGAGTCGACCGAGTAGCGGCCGCCCACCCAGTCCCAGAAACCGAACGCGTTCTCGGGGTCGATGCCGAACGCTGCGACCTTGTCGAGCGCGGTCGACACGGCGACGAAGTGCTTGGCGACGGCGTCGTTCTTCGCGTCGTCGGCGGCATCGGTCAGTCCGAGCTTCTCCCAGAGCCACTGGCGCGCCAGGCGGGCGTTCGTCAGGGTCTCGAGCGTGCCGAAGGTCTTCGACGCGACGATGAAGAGCGTGGTCTCGGGGTCGAGGTCAGCGGTCTTCTCGTAGATGTCGGCTGGGTCGATGTTCGAGACGAAGCGTGCCTCGATGCCGGCCTGCACGTAGGGCTTGAGCGCCTCGTAGACCATGACGGGGCCGAGGTCCGACCCGCCGATGCCGATGTTCACGACGGTCTCGATGCGCTTGCCCGTGACGCCCTTCCAGGCGCCGGAGCGGACCTGCTCCGCGAAGGCGTAGACCTTGTCGAGCGTGGCGTGCACGTCGGCGTCGACGTCCTGGCCGTCCACGACGAACGGCGCGGCGGGGGTGAGGTCGCCGCCCTTCGGTCGACGGAGCGCGGTGTGCAGCACGGCACGGTCCTCGGTCGGGTTGACGTGCTCGCCGGAGATCATCGCCTGGTAGCGCTCGGCGACCCCGGTGGCCTCGGCGACCTGGAGGAGCGCCGCGAGGATCTCCTCGGTCACCAGACCCTTGGACAGGTCGACGGTGAGGTCGCCCGCCTGGAACGTGTACTGCTCGGCCCGACCCGGGTCGCTGTCGAACCACCCTCGCAGGTCCGGCGAGAAGCCGTCGGCGATGCCGGCGAGCGTCTTCCAGCCTTCGGTCGTCGTGGGGTCGACGGGTGCGGATTCGGTCACGGATTCCTCCTGAGCGCATGAAGTGGAACGGTCCGCAGACCTCCGCAACGCTGCGACGCGGGCCGCATCCGAGCGTAGTGCGCTCCGGGACGGCGCGTGCACCGCGCGGTCAGGCCTGTGGAGAACGACGGGAGGCCCGGGTCGGGTGTCCGGCGCGGCTCACGTGAGCAGGGCCTCCAGGATGTCCGCGACCGGCCGGTCGGCCGCCGCCCGCCAGGACCGACCCGCCCACAGGTGCAGCGCATGCGGATCGCCCGCGGCGGCGGCCGCCGTCCGGATCGGCTTCGTGAGGTGGTGCAGTGCCGGGTACCCGAGCGGCGCGTCCTCGTGCTCGCGGACGAAACGGTTCACGAGTGCCCGTGCCGGACGTCCGGTGAACGCCCTGGTCAGCGCGGTCCGGTCGAAGACCGGGTCGGCGAGGGCCTCGCGGTGCGTCCGGTTCGTGCCTGCCTCGTCGGCGCGGAGCACGAGGGTGCCGACCATCGCGGCACCTGCCCCGGCGAGTCGGACGGCCTCGACGTCGGCCGCTCCCCCGATGCCCCCCGCAGCGATGACGGGCAGGTCGACCGCTCGACGGACGGCCCTGACGAGCTCCGGCAGCGGTTCCCACAGCGGCTCGGCGGCCGGGTCGAGCACGGCGGAGTGTCCACCGGCTGCCTCGCCCTGCACGACCAGGACGTCGACACCCCGTTCCGCAGCGGCGAGTGCATCGGCCCGGTTCGTCACGGACTGCATCGTGATGGTCTCGCGCTTCCGGAACTCCCACACCAGGTCGGCGTCCGGCAGCCCGAACGTGAACGACACGACCGGCACCGGATCGTCGAGGAGCAGCGCCACCTTGTCCGCCCAGGCGTCGTCGTCCTCGCGCTTGTCCGGCAGGCCCTCGACCCCGAGGGCATCGCGGTACCGGTCGTACGCCGCGTCGGTGATCGGCACCGGGTTCGGCGCGAAGAGGTTCACCCCGAAGCGCTCGGTGGCGTCCCGGACCTCGGCGATCTGCGCGGCGAGGTCGTCGACGGTGCGGTACCCGGCGGCGAGCTGCGCGAAGTGACCGGCACGAGCGGCCGCGACCACCAGCGCCGGGGTCGTCGGCCCGCCCGCCATCGGGGCGACGTGCACGGGGGTGCGGAGCGGGGCAGGGAGGTCGGTCACCCCTCGATCCTGCACCAGCGGTGACACGCACGACACGCCGGAGTCGTGCGGCCGCTGTCAGGTTCGCGGATTGCTCGACACTTCTGGGGTGAGAGGGGGCACCGTGGACCAACCCACCGACGCCGACGCCGCACTCGCGCGGCGCATGGCACTCGGCGACACCGCCGCACTGGCCGACGCGTTCGACCGCTTCGCGCCGACACTGACCCGCTACGCATGGGCCCTGGCGGGAAGCAAACAGGACGTCGAAGAACTCGTCCAGGACACGATGCTCACGCTCTGGCAGAAAGCCGCATCGATCGACCTGCCCACCGGCACACTCCTGCCCTGGCTGCTCGTCGTCTGCCGCAACCACGCCAAGAACCAGGCCCGCCGCATCGCGAAGAACGCCGGCGACGAACTCCCGCCGGAACTCGCAGCACCCGCCGACGCCGACGACGCCCGCGAACGCCTCCGCTGGGTCCGCGACGAGATCGCCGCGCTCCCCGAGATCGACCGGAAGATCTGCGAACTCTGCCTCCTCCAGGGGCACACCTACTCCGAAGCCGCCACGATGCTCGGCCTGAGCGTCGGCGCGGTCACCCAACGCGTCTCACGCTCACGCGCACGACTCAGGAAGGCGGTGACGCACGATGAACACTGAACCTCCCCAGGGAGACGACCTCCAGCAGATGCTCGTCACGATGAAGCACAACGTGCTCGCCCGCGCCGAACTCGACCGACCAGCACCCGGACGCCGCGGACACCGCGCCGGCATCGTGATCGGCATCATCGCCGTCCTCGGCATCGGCGTCGGCAGTGGCGCCGTCGCACTCGGCATGGTCCCCCAACCCTTCACCGCAGCACCAGCACCCAGCCCGACCGTCACCGAACCACCGACGACCCCGACGAAGTCCTCCGCACCCGTCGTCAACGAACCCACCACCACACCCACACCGACACCGACCCGCAAGCCCTTCGCGCTCGACGATCCATCCACCTGGACGATCAGCGGCAACGAGTTCGGCCCCGTCGCGATCGGAGGCGAGACGGGCGCCGAGACCGACGACCTCGGGGTCGCCTACCAGCACGACCGCGCCAACGACGTCTGCGGCCCGGAGTTCGGGAGCTCCTGGGCGCGAGACGGCCAGCCGACGCTCATCGTCTGGTCCGCGAACGGACGGGTCATCGGGGTGAACGCATGGGTGCCGCCCGGAGTCGGAGAACGAGGCGTCGTCGGCCCGACCACGTCATCGGGCCTCGGCATCGGCTCGACGCTCGACGAGCTGCGCGAGGCGTACCCGGACCTGGTCGACGATCCCGTCTACACCAAGGACGTCGAACCTCTTCCCGCCCCCGATGCGTACACGGCGTGGAAGACCAAGACGGACACGGGCTGGATCACGTTCGCCCTCGGTGAGGACGGAGTCCACGTGGACAACGTCGTCATCGGAGAGATGTCCGGCATCTCCTGCGACTGAGTTCGCCGGAGCGTGCCGGGCGGGAAGCGTTCATGGGGGGCGCTTCCCGCCCGGCTCGGGGTCACTGCTCGGGCAGGGGCTCCTTCGGGAGCTTCCGGAGCTTGGCGCGACGCTTCCGGCGCTCGGGGATCATCGACCGCATCTCCTCGAGCTTGCCGAAGCAGAGCAACCGGTCGCCCGGCTCGAGTGCGACGCCGCTGCGCGGGTTCGGGATGACGTTCGACCCACGGTGCAGGGTGAGGACCGTGATGTCGCGGTCCCAGAGCCCGGAGTCCTTGATGGTCTTGCCCACCAGGTCGGCATTGGTGTGCACGAGGAGTTCGGCAACGCCGTAGCCGGTCGACACCGACAGCCGCTGCCGGACGTCGATCTCGGGGAAGGCGACCTGGTTGGCGATGAAGTCGATGATCGCGCCGGCGATGTCCAGCCCGGTCGCCCGCTCGATGCCCTCGAGCCCCGGAGACGAGTTGACCTCCATCACGAGGGGCCCGTCGTTGCCCTCGAGCATGTCGACGCCGGCGACGCGGAGTCCCATGATCTGCGCCGAGCGGACCGCCGCCTCTTCGTACTCCGGGGTCAGCGTGACCTGCTCGACGGTGCCCCCACGGTGCACGTTCGACCGGAACTCGTCGCCGCTCGCACTCCGGCGCATCGCGGCCACGACCCGGTCGCCGACGACGAGCGCGCGGATGTCCTTGCCGCGGCTCTCCGAGATGAAGCTCTGGATGAGGACGTTCTGCTTCGTGGAGTGCAGCGTCTCGACGATCGACTCGGCGACCTTCGCCTCCGGCGCCAGGATGACGCCGATGCCCTGCGTGCCCTCGAGGAGCTTGATCACGACGGGCGCTCCACCGACGCGCTCGATCGCACCGCGGACATCGGCCCGACCGGCGACGAACGTGGTGGCCGGCATACCGATGTCGTGGCGGGACAGGATCTGGTTCGCGCGGAGCTTGTCGCGGGAGTTCGTGATGCCGTTCGCGGTGTTCGGCGTGTACACGTCCATCTGCTCGAACTGCCGGACGACCGCGGTGCCGTAGTAGGTGATCGAGTTCCCGATGCGGGGCAGGATCGCGTCGTAGTCCGAGAGCAGCTTGCCGCGGTACTGCAGGTCCGGGGCGTCCCCGGTCAGGTCGATCGCGAAGCGCAGGGTGTTGAGGACCTTCACCTCGTGCCCTCGGTCGAGCGCTGCCGCCCGGAGCCGCTGCGTCGAGTACGCCTGCGGGGCGCGCGAGAGGATGGCGAGTTTCATCGAGGAGGCTCCGCGGGTTCTGGGGTGGCGACGGCGACGCTCCATGCTGTCAGACGGAGCACACGCTCCGCGCGCCGTCCTGCCAGGATGGGGACATGGCCGACGACCCGAAGCCCGCCCGTCGCGGGCCGATCGTCTCCGGGTGGCGTGAGTGGGCGGCACTGCCGGACCTCGACATCCCGTGGATCAAGGTCAAGCTCGACACCGGCGCACGGACCTCGGCACTGCACGCGTTCGACCTCGAAGAGCTCCCGGGCGATCGGGTCCGCTTCTCGGTGCACCCGTGGCAGGACTCCGACGCCGACCCGCAGACCGTCGAGTGCGACGTCCACGACCGCCGCGTGATCCGCAGTTCCTCCGGGCACACGCAGGAGCGCATCGTCGTGCGCATGGCGATCGAGCTCGCGGGTCGCTCCGTGGACGCCGAGGTCACGTTGAGCAACCGCGACCAGATGGGCTTCCGGATGCTCGTCGGCAGGGAGGCGCTACGACAGGGGTTCGTCGTCGATCCCGCTCGGTCGTTCCTCGCGGGTCGGGCTCCCAAGGAGATCCGCCGACGCAACCGCGGACGGATCTGACGCGTTTCCGACCCGGATGGTCACGGATCGGTCACGACGCGTCAGGTTCGCGGATTGCTCGACACTTCTGGGGTGAGAGGGGGCACCGTGGACCAACCCACCGACGCCGACGCCGCACTCGCGCGGCGCATGGCACTCGGCGACACCGCCGCACTGGCCGACGCGTTCGACCGCTTCGCGCCGACACTGACCCGATACGCATGGGCCCTGGCGGGAAGCAAACAGGACGTCGAAGAACTCGTCCAGGACACGATGCTCACGCTCTGGCAGAAAGCCGCATCGATCGACCTGCCCACCGGCACACTCCTGCCCTGGCTGCTCGTCGTCTGCCGCAACCACGCCAAGAACCAGGCCCGCCGCATCGCGAAGAACGCCGGCGACGAACTCCCGCCGGAACTCGCAGCACCCGCCAGCGAAGACGACGCCCGCGAACGCCTCCGCTGGGTCCGCGACGAGATCACCGCGCTCCCCGAGATCGACCGGAAGATCTGCGAACTCTGCCTCCTCCAGGGGCACACCTACTCCGAAGCCGCCACGATGCTCGGCCTGAGCGTCGGCGCGGTCACCCAACGCGTCTCACGCTCACGCGCACGACTCAGGAAGGCGGTGACGCACGATGAACACTGAACCTCCCCAGGGAGACGACCTCCAGCAGATGCTCGTCACGATGAAGCACAACGTGCTCGCCCGCGCCGAACTCGACCGACCAGCACCCGGACGCCGCGGACACCGCGCCGGCATCGTGATCGGCATCATCGCCGTCCTCGGCATCGGCGTCGGCAGTGGCGCCGTCGCACTCGGCATGGTCCCCCAACCCTTCACCGCAGCACCAGCACCCAGCCCGACCGTCACCGAACCGACCCAGACCCCGACGAAGTCCTCCGCACCCGTCGTCAACGAACCCACCACCACACCCACACCGGCGCAGGCCGACGGCGTGATCCCGTCGGACTGCCGCGCGCTCGTCCCGGCGGACGACTACGACCGGTTCTTCGGGACGATCCCGCTCCAGGATCCGGCCGGCAGCGAGTGGGGGGACGACACGGGATTCCCCGCGCCGGACCTGTGGTGCATCTGGAAGGACCCCAGGGCCGACGTCACCGGTCTGGACATCAAGGTCGGCAAGTCGACCCCCGAGAACGTCCACGCCGACACCGCCCTGCTCGAGCAGGACGGCTGGGTCTGCTCCACGCGTGACGGCGGCAGGTTCTGCCAGCGGACGCAGCAGGCGGTCCCCTATCCCGTCGACACCACGACGACCTTCTTCATCAAGGGCACCACCTGGGTCGAGATCAACCAGACGAACGTGGCGACGAACGGCCTCCTGCAGGCCGTGCGGGAACAGGTCTGGGGATGACCCGCCCCGCGCGCACTGACCGGTCGTGGGGGGCGGTCAGTGCACGCGGAAGCGTTCGACCATCGGACACGCGGATCGGACGCGGCGCGATCGGGTGCTGCGTACGACACCGCCCGCCTCGTCGACCGGCAGCGCGCGCCGACCGCGCCGCCCTCCGCTGGGGCTGACGGACCGGAGGCTCGGTGCCAGCTGGCACCGAGCCTCCGGTCCGGTGGGTGCCGGCGCTCAGCCGACCTTGCGTCGGTACTGCAGGGTCGCGACGACCGTCGCGACCACGAGGATCCCGACGAGCCAGGCGAGCGCCACCCAGATGTCGGATCCGACCGACTGCTCCGCGAAGAGGGCGCGGATCGTGTCGACGATCGACGTCACGGGCTGGTGCTCGGCGAACCATCGGACCGGCCCCGGCATGGTGTCCGTCGGGACGAACGCCGAGCTGATGAACGGCAGGAAGACCAGCGGGTAGCTGAAGGCGCTCGCGCCGTCGACCGTCTTGGCGGACAGGCCGGCGATCACCGCGACCCAGGTCAGCGCCAGCGTGAAGAGCAACAGGATCCCGGCGACCGCGAGCCACGCTCCGACACCCGCACCGGTGCGGAAGCCCATGGCGAACGCGACGCCGACGACCACGACGAGCGAGACCGTGTTCGCGACCATCGACGTCAGGACGTGCCCCCACAGCGCACTCGACCGGGCGATCGGCATCGACTGGAACCGCACGACGATGCCCTTCTGCATGTCGAGGAACAGGCGGTAGGACGTGTACGCGATGCCCGATGCCACCGTGATCAGGAGGATCCCCGGCAGCAGGTAGTCGACGTAGGACCCCGTGCCGGCGTCGATCGCGCCGCCGAACACGTACGTGAACAACAGCAGGAACGCGATCGGCATCACCGCGGTCGTGATGATCGTGTCCGGGCTCCTGAGCACGTGCCGCAGCGACCGGCCGGTCAGTGCTGTGGTGTCGGCGATGACGTGGGTGCTCATGCTGCGCTCCTGGTGTTCGTCCCGGTCGTGATCGCCAGGAAGACCTCTTCGAGGGTGGGCTGCTTCTCGACGTACTCCACACGCGCCGGCGGCAGCAGTCGCCGCAGGTCCGCGAGGGTGCCGTCGGCGATGATCCGGCCCTCGTGCAGGACCGCGATGTGGTCGGCGAGCTGTTCGGCCTCGTCGAGGTACTGCGTCGTGAGGAGCACCGTCGTGCCGCCGGCGGCGAGCTCACGGACCGCCGCCCAGACCTCGATGCGGGCCTGGGGGTCGAGGCCGGTGGTCGGCTCGTCGAGGAACACGACCGCGGGTTCCCCGATCAGGCTCATCGCGATGTCGAGTCGACGCCGCATCCCGCCGGAGTACGTGCCCGCACGCCGTGGTCCGGCATCGACGAGGTCGAACCGGGCGAGCAGGCGGTCCGCGACCTCGCCGGGATCGGCGAGGTGCCGGAGCCGCGCCATCAGGACGAGGTTCTCGCGGCCGGACAGGACGTCGTCCACCGCGGTGAACTGCCCCGTGAGGCTGATCGCCTGGCGGACGTCCGACGCACGGGTCACGACGTCGTGCCCCTGCACGCTCGCGGTGCCGCCGTCCGGCTTGGCCAACGTGGCGAGGATCCGCACCACCGTCGTCTTGCCTGCGCCGTTCGACCCGAGCAGGGCGGTGATGCTGCCCCGCTGCACCTCGAGGTCGACGCCACGGAGGACGTGGAGGCTGCCGAAGGACTTCTCGAGGCCCCGGACGGCGATCGCCGCGACGGCGGAGTCCCGGGCGGTCACGACTCCGCCGCCTGTTCCTCGGTCGCCTGGGCGATGGCGTCCTGCAGCCGCTGCTGCTCCTTGCTGAGCCACGAACCGAGGCCGTAGTTGCGCTTGAACTCCTCGGCGAACTCGATCGGGTCGTCCCCGACGACGCTCGCGACGGGGGTACGATCCGCGGCCGCGCGCTCGAAGAGGTCCGCGAGGTCGTCGAGCATCCGCATGAGGCGCTCGGCGTCGCTCGGGCCGGTGTACATGAGGTAGCGCTCGATGCCCTCGACCGCGGTGCCGTAGCCGGCCGGGAGTGCCTTGACGCGGGCCTTGTACTCGCGCCACTCGCGCTTGTCGCCGATGAGCTTGGTGATGATGGACATGTCAGTTCCCCTGCGTGGTCTGTGTGCGGAGCTGTTCGAGTCGTTCTGCGAGGAAGCTCCAGGTCCTCCAGAACTCGGTGAGACGGTCCCGTCCCTGGTCGGTGATGGAGTACACCTTCCGCGGCGGGCCCTTCTCCGACGGCACCTTCTCGACGTCGACCAGGCCGCGCTGTTCGACGCGGACGAGGAGCGCGTAGACGGTGCCCTCGGCGATGTCGCTGAAGCCCTGGTCCCGCAACCACGCGGTGATGTCGGCTCCGTGCGACGGTGTGGATGCGACGACGGCGAGGACGATGCCCTCGAGGACGCCCTTGAGCATCTCGGTGTCCGGCTTGCCCATGACCCCTCCTGCTACTCAGTGATGATGACTACCGGTAGAAAGTAACACTGACTACCAGTACATAGCAACACCGAGTACTGAGGAATTCGCGACCGGCCCTGGCTGCCGTCCCAGGTCGCACCCCCGTGCGGACATCGCGCCCCGTCGCATGCGGGCGCGATGTCCGCAGCGGGGCGCAATCCCGGTCAGCGACGCGGCGTGCATGGACGGGAGGCCCGGTGCCAGCTGGCACCGGGCCTCCTGTCCGTCAGGAGGTCGCGATCAGCGCGCGGTGCGGCGGAAGAGGGACCGCACGACCGCGCGGAGGCCACCGGACGGCTTCGCCGGACGGGCGACGCGCTGCGGTGCCTGGAAGGCGACGTCGTGCAGGTTGTTGCGCTTGGAGCCGTCCCAGTTGGCGAAGAGGTACGAGCCGCCGATCATCGACAGACTGCGGACCCGTGCCCGGTGCCACTCGCCCGCGCGGACGACGTACCCGGAGTGCCCGGAGTGGATGTTGCGGATCACCGTGTCCACGTCGATGACGCTCGTCGTGGTGACGACGGCGGTGATGCCCGTTCGGTCGCGGGCGACGTACTCGATGATGTGTTCGGTCACAGAAGGGGCTTCGGGTCGGCGTGCAGGGATGGGAACCGCCGTTGCTTCCTGTGCCCAGGATACGTCCACGCACCGACAATCGGTAGCGCGTGCTCAGGACGTGCGGGCCACCGCGACCCGGCCGGAGCCCGTCAGCGTTCCCGGACCGATGCACGTGTCCCCGAACGCGAGCGGTCGCCCGTCGCACCGGACGTCGCCGTCGAGCAGGACCACGGCGAGCACGTCGGCGCCCGGCACGGACGACCCGGCGACGCGCTCGACGCGCAGGTCGGGTCGGCCCACCCCGCGGCGGACCATGAGGTTGAGATCGTGGGAGGACTTGGACACCCCGACTGCGGCGACCGCCGACTCCCCCGCGAAGGCGATGCCGTCGTACTGCCCGAGCACCGCGCGCACCCCGTCCACGTCGAGCTCGAGCCCGTGCACGCCGAGCGCCAGGAGCACGCGGTCCACGCCTGGGAGCGGGGAGAACGGCGCCGACGAGCCCACCGTCGCGATGCTGAGCCGCACGTCGAAGTCCCCCGCCGACGGCGTTCGCCAGAGCTCCACGGTCTCCCCGAGCCCGTTCGCCCACCGGGTGGGCGGCGTCTCGTCGAACCGGACGAGCCTCACGCGACCCCCTCGTCGTCGAGCGACACGTGCGCGGTCTCCGGCGCGAGGAAGATTGACACGACCATGCCGACGACGAGCACGGCGGCGAGGGCGAGCAGCGTCGCGCTGATCCCCCACCCGGCGAGCGTGATGGGCAACAGGAACGTGCCGATCGCCGATCCGATGCGGCTCACCCCGTTGAGGAGGCCGACGCCGGCGGCGCGGACGTTCGTCGGGAAGAGCTCCGGCGGGTACACCTGGTCGAGGTTCGAGCTGCCCGACATCACGAACGTGAAGATCAGGAACGGCGGCAGCACCACCCAGACGGGTGCGTGACTGCCGAGTGCGACGGCGGCGAGCGCGACGGCCATGATGCCGAACGTCCAGATGACGAGCGGACGGCGGCCGATCTTGGCGACCGCCCAGAGTCCCGCGATCCCACCGAGCAGCAGGAACACGTTGAGCAGCAGGCCCGACGAGAACCCGTCGGCGTCCATCCCGAGGCTCAGCAGGATGACGGGCAGGAACGTGTAGATCGCGAAGTACGGGATCACCTGCGCGTTGTAGAACACCGTGCCGAAGACGGTCCGCCGCAGGTTCCGACCGGTGAAGAGGTCCCGGTAGCGACCGGGACGTGCGGTCGAGTGCGTCGCCGCCACCGTGTCGACGTCGAGCTGTCCCGGCAGGTACTCCGCGACGATCGCGCGGGCTTCCTCGATGCGGCCCTTCGTGATCAACCACCGCGGCGACTCCGGCGTGCCGAGCCGCAGGATCAGCACGACGATGGCCGGGATCGCGCCGCTCGCGAGCAGGAAGCGCCAGCCGAGGTCGGACGGGATCGTGCTGATCCAGGTACCGATGAAGTACGCCGCGGTGTACCCGACCGTCCACGCGACCGTGAGCGAGGCGAGGAGGCCGCCGCGGAAGCGAGCCGGCACGAACTCGGCGACGAGGGTCGGCCCGAGCGCGTAGTCCGCGCCGACGCCGAAGCCGATGAGCAGGCGGAGCACGAACAGCGACACGGGTTCGTGCACGAAGAACTGCGCTGCCGACGCGACGACGATGAGCACGAAGTCGAGCATGTAGATGAGCCGACGGCCGAACAGGTCGCCGAGCCACCCGCACGTGATGCTGCCGACGAAGATGCCGATGAGCACCGAGCTCGCGATGAGGCCCGACCACAGGGCGTCGACGTGCATGCCGGAACCGATGAGGGTCAGTGCGATCCCGATGCTGCCGAGGGCGTAGCCGTCCGAGAAGTTCGCACCGAAGGTGAGCGCGGTGATGCGGAGGTGGAAGCGGCTGAGCTTCTCGGGACGGTCCTGGTGCACCGCGGGGGTGCCGGTCGAGGACGATGTCATGGTGCTCCGATGGTCGGTGTTCCCGTGATCTCGAGGAGCTCGTCCGAGCAGACCAGGGTGTAGAGGGTCTCGATGTCCTCGCCGAACGCACGGTCGTGTTCGGCGAAGGGGACGTCACGGCGGACGCGGGTCCGGACTGCGGCGAGCGCCGGGGAGCTCGCGTCGATCGAGTCGAGCAGGTCGGTGGCCTGTGCGGCGGTGAGCAACTCGATCGCGAGCACGTACCGGAGCCGCTCCACGGTACGGGTCGCCTGCTGGGTGGCGAGGTACGCGTTGCTGATCGGGTCCTCCTGTCCGGCCGAGGTGGGGATCGAGTCGATCGTCGCCGGGGACGCCTCGCCACGGATCTCCATCACGAGGGCGGCGGCGGTGTACTGCGGGATCATCAGGCCGTTGTCGAGCCCAGGGGTCCTGGCCAGGAACGGTGGCAGTTCGCTGACGGTGCTGTTCACCATGCGGTCGACCCGGCGTTCGCTGTGGTGGGCGAGGACCGCCGCCGCGGCCTTGAGCGAGTCCATCGCGAGGCCGATCGACGTCGCGTCGAAGTTCCCGCCCATCACCGCATCACCGTCACCACTGCCGTCGCCGAACAGCACCGGGTTGTCGCCGAGGGATCCGAGGGCCTCGTCGACGATCGTCGCGGCGTCGCCGAAGGCCCGTGCGACGGACCCGTGCAGCTGGGGCATCGCGCGGATCAGGTAGGGATCCTGCACGCGGTGGTCCCGGTGCCGCTCGGCGAGGGCACTGCCGTCGAGCAGCCGCGCGATGGTGCTGGCCGACCGCTGCTGCTCGGGGGCGCGGCGGAGCGCGTGCAGGCGCGGGTCGAGGGCCCTGGTCGTGCCGCGGAGCGCCTCGTACGACAGCGCGCCGATCACGTCAGCGTGCCGCAGTGCGCTCGTGGCGTCGTGCACGGCCAGGGCGGCGATGCCGGTGACGCTCATGATGCCGTTGAGGAGCGTCAGCCCCTCCTTGGCCTCGAGCCGGATGGGCGACAGCCCCGCGGCGTGCAGCGCGTCCGCCCCCGGGAGCACCACGCCGGCGACCCGGGCGCGCCCGCGACCGATCAGGACGAGGGCGATGTGCGCCTCGAGCGCGAGGTAGCCGAGGGAACCGGAACCGGGCACGACCGGCGTGACGCCGCGGTTCAGCAGCTCGCGGACGAGTTCGAGGGTCTGCAGGCGTGTGCCGGAGTACCCGCGACCGAGGTGTCCGAGCATCGTGACGAGGATCGCCCTGACCTGTTCGTCGGGGATCGGTGCGCCGACGGACACGGCGTGGGACACGATGATGTTCTCCTGGAGCCGCCCGGTGTCCTCGGGGGAGATCGTCTCGGTGTAGTTGTCGCCGAACCCGGTCGTGACGCCGTAGACCACGCGCCGGTCGGCGACGAACTTCGTCACGAGTGCCGCCGCGGCGTGGACCCGGGCTTCGTACGCGGCCGAGAACGAGACCGCGGCGCCGTGCCTGGCGACGGCGACGACCTGCTCGATCGACAGTTGCGCGTCGTCGAGGTGCACGTCGGTGGGCTGCATCGGACGTCGTTCCTTCCTGCTGGACGGAGGGGGTCAGCGGGCGGGTTCGTACACCGACGCCGCTTCGCGGACGAGCCAGCCGCCGATCCGGGCGACGTCGTCGGTGGTGGTCAGTCGGTAGCTCGGGACCAGGCAGGACATCGCGGCGACGACGCGGCTGCCGGCGGAGATCGGCACGGAGACCGCGGTGACGTCCTTCTCGGCGCCCTCGACGACCACGACGTACCCGTCGGGCCCGACGTCACCGAGCAGGACCCTGCCGACCGCGGTGTCCTCCACGGGGATGGCGCGTCCGACCCAGCCGACGTGGCGGATGGACTGCGTGCCCTCCGCGATCGCGAGGTGCACCGCGGTGTTCCCCGTCCCGAAGACGCTGAGGTAGCAGGACTCGGTCGTGCCGTCCGCGACGCGTCGCATGGCATCGCGGGCCTGGACGACCAGGGCCGTGTTCGAGAGTGCTGCGGCGCCGAGCTGCACCAGGTGGGGGCCTGCGGTGAACAGCCCGTCCTCGTCGCGGCGGACGAACTCGTGCGACTCGAGCGAACGGAGCAGTCGGAGCGCCGTGCTCGCGGACAGGTCGGCGCGCCGTGCGACCTCGGTGAGGGTGAGTCCGTCGGCGTCGCACACCAGCCCGAGCAGCCGGAGCGCTCGGTCGATCGTCCGCATGCCGGGCCCGCCGGTGGGTTCCTGCTCCATGCTGTCACCCTATGCAAACGCGCTGCCACTGGGTAGCAGTTGTCGTTTCGAGCGGATTAAATCGGATCGCTCACTTCTGCGGCGGAGCGTCGGCGCCGCCGATCCGCCGCGACAGCTCCCCCGCGACGCGCGTGACCTCCTGCACCAGACCATCCGGGGCCGCGCCGTCGTCATCGGACCGGTACGTGCACGCCACGCTCGCCACCGGCCACCCGCTCCCGTCGAGCACCGCGACGCCGACGGAGGCGAGTCCCTGCGTGACGGCGCCGACCTCGGTGGCGACCCCTGCCTCCCGGATCACGGCCAGCTCGGCCCGGAGCGCGCGACCGTCGGACGGCCCGGTGCCGGTCCGCGACACGAACGCCGAGTCGGACGGGTACAGCGCACGCAGCTGCGCCGGCGGCAGCGCGGCGAGCATCGCCTTGCCGCTCGCGGTGAGGTGTGCCGGCAGCCGGACCCCGACCTCGGTGACGAGCGTCGGCCGGTGCCGCGCGCGCTCCTCGACGACGTACACGACCTCGGCGCCGTGCATGACCGCGAGGTGCGCACTCTCCCCGGTCCGGTCCACCAGGGTCGCGAGCAGCGGTGCGCCGAGCAACGACAGCGGCTGCTGGCGCGTGAACCCGGACCCGAGCTCGAACGACGCGATCCCGAGCGCGTACCGCCGGCTCTCGGGGAGGTGGATCACGAACCCGTGGTCGACCAGCGTGGACAGGAGTTGGTAGACGGTGGAGCGCGGGAGTCCGAGCCGCGTCGCGATGGCGGCCGCCGCCATCGGACCACGCTGGGACCCCAGCGCGGTCAGGATGCGCAGCGTCGAGTCCGCCGCAGGGGCCTTGGGCACGGTCCTCCTGTCGCCGCCGTGTTTCGTGTCCGGTATCCCGGACACTACCTGCCGTGGAGCACCCTGCGGACCGCGGCGTTCGTGTCGGATGGACGTGGCAGCCCGACCACCACACGCCACGGCCGCGGCCCCCAGCCACGACGCGACGACGCACGGCCCGAGAAGGAGCACCATGACCCGCACCGGACAGTCCACCCCGAGCACGGTCGGCGCACGCCCCGTCCGAGCGGCGCGCGGCACGGAGATCAGCGCGAAGAGCTGGCAGACCGAGGCGCCGCTGCGGATGCTGATGAACAACCTCGACCCGGAGGTCGCCGAGCGCCCGGACGACCTCGTCGTCTACGGCGGCACCGGCCGCGCCGCCCGCAGCTGGGAGGCGTTCGACGCGATCGTGCACGCACTCCGCGACCTGGAGTCGGACGAGACGCTCCTGGTGCAGTCCGGCAAGCCCGTCGGGATCTTCCGCACGCACGAGTGGGCGCCGCGGGTGCTCATCGCGAACTCGAACCTCGTCGGCGACTGGGCGACGTGGCCCGAGTTCCGCAAGCTCGAGGCGGAGGGCCTGACGATGTACGGGCAGATGACCGCCGGGTCGTGGATCTACATCGGCACGCAGGGCATCCTGCAGGGCACCTACGAGACCTTCGCCGCCGTCGCCGACAAGCGGTTCGGGGGTACCCTCGCCGGCACGATCACGCTCACCGGCGGCTGCGGCGGCATGGGCGGCGCCCAGCCGCTCGCGGTGACGCTCAACGGCGGTGTCGCCCTGGTCGTCGACGTGGACGCGAGCCGTCTGCAGCGCCGCGTCGAGCACCGGTACCTCGACGAGATGACGGACGACATCGACGACGCGATCGAGCGGGTCACCCGCGCGAAGGCGGAGCGACGGGCGCTCTCGGTCGGGCTCGTCGGCAACGCGGCCACGGTGTTCCCCGAGCTCCTCCGGCGCGGCGTCGCGATCGACGTCGTCACCGACCAGACCAGCGCGCACGACCCGCTGAGCTACCTGCCGGAGGGCTACGACGTCCAGACGTGGCACGACCGCGCCGAGCAGGAGCGCGACACGTTCATCGACGACTCGCGTCGGTCCATGGCGAAGCAGGTCGAGGCGATGGTCGGGTTCATGGACGCGGGCGCCGAGGTGTTCGACTACGGCAACTCCATCCGCCGCGAGGCCGAGCTCGCCGGCTACGACCGGGCGTTCGCGTTCCCCGGCTTCGTGCCCGCGTACATCCGCCCGCTCTTCGCCGAGGGCAAGGGCCCGTTCCGCTGGGCCGCCCTGTCCGGCGACCCCGCCGACATCGCGGCGACGGACCGGGCGATCCTCGAGCTCTTCCCCGAGGACGAGAAGCTCCGCCGCTGGATCACCTCGGCGTCCGAGAAGGTGCAGTTCGAGGGGCTCCCGGCGCGCATCTGCTGGCTCGGGTACCAGGAGCGCCACCTCGCCGGCCTGCGGTTCAACGAGCTCGTCGCGGACGGCACGATCTCCGCGCCGATCGTGATCGGCCGCGACCACCTGGACTCCGGGTCGGTCGCGTCCCCGTACCGCGAGACCGAGTCCATGCAGGACGGCTCGGACGCGATCGCCGACTGGCCGCTCCTGAACGCCCTGCTCAACACCGCGTCCGGCGCGACCTGGGTGTCCATCCACCACGGCGGCGGCGTCGGTATCGGCCGTTCCATCCACGCCGGCCAGGTGATCGTCGCCGACGGCACGGACCTCGCCGCCGAGAAGATCGCCCGCGTGCTCGTGAACGACCCGGGCACCGGTGTCATGCGCCACGTGGACGCCGGCTACGAGCGTGCCGAGGAGGTCGCCCGCGAACGTGGCCTCCGCGTCCCCATGTGGGAGGTCTGAGCATGACCGACTCGGGCGCGACGGTCCTCCCGGGGCTGGCCGAGATCGCCGAGGTCGGGCGGGACACCGTCCGCGGCGGGTACTCCAGGCACCTGCTGGACGACGCCGAGCGCGACCTCCGCGACTGGTTCGTCGAGCGTGCGGAGCGCCTCGGTCTCGACGTCGAGCGCGACCGGAACGGCAACACCTGGGCATGGTGGGGCGCACCGGGGCCCGATGCGTTCGTCACGGGCTCCCATCTCGACTCGGTCCCCGGCGGCGGCGCCTTCGACGGCCCGCTCGGCGTCGTCTCGGCGCTCGACGCCGTCGCACGGCTGCAGCAGGAGGGGCACCGCCCGTCGCGACCGACGGCGATCGCCGTCTTCGCCGAGGAGGAGGGCTCGCGCTTCGGCGTCGCCTGCCTCGGGTCGCGCCTGCTGAGCGGTGCCATCAGCCCGGAACGAGCGCTCGCGTTGACCGACGCGGACGGCACCAGCCTGGAGGCAGTGCTCACCTCCGCCGGCATCGACCCGTCCGCCGTCGGTCCGGATCCGGATCGCCTGGCCGGCATCGGCACGTTCGTCGAACTGCACGTCGAGCAGGGGCGCGGACTCGTCGACCTCGGGTCGCCCGTCGCGCTCGCGTCGAGCATCCTCGGGCACGGCCGCTGGCGCTTCCGGTTCTCCGGGCAGGGCAACCACGCCGGCGCGACACGCATGACCGACCGGCGCGACCCGGTCGTCGCGGCCGCTGCAGCCATCGCCGCCGTGCCCGGGATCGCTCGGTCGGCAGCGGACGCCCGGGCGACGGTCGGACGGCTCCGAGCGGTCCCGGGCGGGACGAACGTGATCGCGTCGACCGCGGAGTTCTGGCTCGACGCCCGGGCCGGCGAGGACGCCGTGACCCGCACCGTCGTCGGGGCGATCGTCGCCGCGGCCGAGGACGCCGCCGCCGCGAACGGCTGCGCGCTCGAGGTGACCGAGGAGTCCTGGTCGAGCCGGGTCGACTTCCCGGAGGGACCGCGGGCGGCGATCGACCGCGTGCTCGAGGGCGACGTGCCCGTGCTGCCGACGGGCGCGGGGCACGACGCCGGGGTCCTCTCCACGCACGTCCCGTCCGCGATGCTCTTCGTCCGGAACCCCACCGGCGTCTCGCACGCGCCGGAGGAGTGGTCGGACGCCGACGACTGCGCCGCCGGGGTCGAGGCGCTCACGACCGTGATGCGGGCGTCGACGTGACCGGCGGCGCCGCCGGTGCGGCCGCGGGGCACTGCGCGATCGCGGTGCACTGCGCGACCGCGGTCGTCGACGGCGTCGCACGGTCCGACGTCCGCCTCGACCTCGACGGAGCCGGTCGGATCACCGCCGTGACGGTCGGCGTCTCGCCGCGCGCCGGGGACCTGCGGCTCGGCACCGTCCTCGCCGGATCGGGCAACGCCCACTCGCACGCGTTCCACCGGGTGCTCCGTGGGCGGACCCACGCGGACGGCGGCGACTTCTGGCAGTGGCGCACCGCGATGTACCGAGCCGCCGCAGCCCTCGACCCGGACACGTACCGCCAGCTCGCGGTCGGCGTCTTCGCGGAGATGCTCGCCGCCGGCTGGACCGCCGTCGGGGAGTTCCACTACGTGCACCACCGCCCGGACGGGTCCCGGTACGACGACCCGAACGCCGTCGGCCTCGCCATCGCCGACGCCGCGCGCGAGGTCGGCATCCGCCTGACCCTGCTCGACACCTGCTACCTCACCGGAGCGCCGGGGCAGCCCCCCGCGGCGGAGCAACGCCGGTTCGGCGACGGGTCAGCAGCGGCATGGCTCGAGCGCTGGCACGCCCTCCGAGCCGCGCTCGGCGACGACCCGCTCGTGACGGTCGGCGCCGCGGTGCACTCCGTCCGTGCGGTCGCGCCCTCCGACGTCGCGGTGATCGCGAGCGGGCTCCCCGACGACGTCCCGCTCCACGTGCACCTGTCCGAGCAGCCCGCCGAGAACGAGCAGAGCCTCGCCGCGTACGGCGTCCGGCCGACGCGGGTGCTCGCCGACGCCGGGGCGCTCGGTCCTCGGCTGAGCGTCGTGCACGCCACGCACCTGACCGACGACGAGATCGTCCAGCTGGGGAACGCCGGGGTCTCCGCGGTGATCTGCCCCACGACCGAGGCGGACCTCGGCGACGGCATCGGTCCGGCCAGGCGACTCGCCGACGCCGGTGCGACCATCGCGCTCGGGTCCGACCAGAACGCCGTCGTCGACCCGTTCCTCGAGGTCCGCGGACTCGAGGCGGGCGAACGCCTCCACGCCCGACAACGCGGGGTCTTCTCCCCGCGGGAGCTCGATGCCGCACGGTCCACCGCCGGCTACCGAGCCCTGGGCGTCACCGGGGGCATCGGCGTCGGCGCCGTGTGCGACCTCGTCGAGATCGACTCCGCGACCGTCCGCACCGCCGGCGCCCGGCCGGAGCAGCTCCTCCTCACGGCGACGGCGTCCGACGTGCTCCGGGTGGTCGTCGGTGGCCGGGTCGTCGCCGACCGCGGCGTGCTCGTCGACGGCCGCTCCCCCGCCGCGCTGCTCCACGATGCGATCGACGTGATCGACGTGATCGGCGCTGCCGAACCGACCGACTCCGCCCCGACGAACGGACCGCGCGCATGACGAGCGAACTCATCACGGACATCGGCGAACTCCGCACGATGGACCCCGCGGACGCCGACGGCTCCGACGCGGCCGCCGCGTCCGTCGTCCGTCACGACCAGGCCGTCGTCGTCGAGGGCGGCCGCGTCGCGTGGGTCGGCCCGGCCGCCGACGCGCCCGCCGCCGACCACCGCACGAGCGTCGGTGGCCGCGCCTGCCTGCCCGGCTGGGTCGACTCGCACACGCACCTCGTCTTCGCCGGTGACCGCGCGACCGAGTTCGTGGACCGGATGGCCGGGCGCCCCTACGAAGCGGGCGGGATCATGACCACGGTCGCGGCGACCCGGGACGCGACCGACGAGGAGCTCAGCCGGAGCGCCGCGGCCCTCGTCGACGAGGCCGTCGCACAGGGCACGACGACGATCGAGGCGAAGACGGGCTACGGCCTGGACGTCGACACCGAACTCCGGCTCGCCAGGATCGCCGCGCAGGTCGCGGACGTCGTGACCTTCCTCGGCGCGCACGTGGTGCCGACGGGAGTCGATCGACGGACGTACCTCGACCTCGTCACCGGCCCGATGCTCGACGCCGTCCGCCCCCACGTCGGGTTCATCGACGTCTTCTGCGAATCGGGGGCGTTCTCCCCCGACGAGTCGCGCGCCGTGCTCCTCGCCGGCCGCGCAGCGGGGCTCGGGCTCCGGGTGCACGGCAACCAGCTCGGCGAGACCGGCGGCGTCGCACTGGCCGTCGAGCTCGGCGCAGCGAGCGTCGACCACTGCAACCACCTGTCGGCCGCCGACGTCGACGCGCTCGCGGGGTCCGACACGATCGCCACGCTGCTGCCGGCGTGCGACCTGTCGACCAGGGCGCCGTTCGCGCCGGCCCGAACACTGGTCGACGCCGGAGCCCGGATCGCGCTCGCGTCGAACTGCAACCCGGGCACGTCCTTCACGTCGTCGATGCAGTTCCAGGTCGCCACCGCGGTGCTCCAGCAGCGGCTCACGCTCGAGGAGGCGCTCGGCGCGGCGACCCTCGGCGGTGCGGCCGCGCTCGGCCTCGACACCGGCACGGACGCCGTCGGCAGCATCCACGTCGGCGGGCCGGCCGACCTCCAGGTGATCGACGCGCCGACGGCCGCGCACATCCCGTACCGGATCGGCACGCCGCTGACGGCCGCCGTCTGGCAGCGCGGCCGACGGACCACCGGGGTCACCGCCGTGGGCGGGCCCCGGTAGTCGGGTCAGACCGCGACGGTCGCCAGCGTCGCCGCGAACGGGTCGAAGTCCTCGGGGAGCGAGGCGATCGGCTCCACCGTCGACTCGACCTCGACGAAGGACCGCGCGGCGATCGACTCCTCCACAGCCACCATCGTGTCGAGCACGTGGTACCCGACCTCGCCGGTGGCGATGTGCGAGCCACCACCGCGGATCGCCCGCGCCATGTCGAGGACGCCGAGACCTCGACCGACCGTCGGCTCCTCGTCGAGGAGCGTCTCGAAGGACTGCTCGAACGGGAACGTCGCGTCCTTCGTCAGCGGCCGCGCGATGCGGATCGGGTGCCCACCGCCGAACGTGTTCGGATCCGGCAGCACGATCGTGCCCTCTGTGCCGTTCACCTCGAACACGCCGTGCCGGAACAGCGGGGTGTCGAAGGACAGCAGCGACTGCGCCTGACCGCCCTGCTCGAAGGCCGTCAGCACGGACACGTGCGTCGGGACCTCGACCGGGAAGGACTGCCCGGCGTTCGGCCCGACCACCAGGTCTCTGGTCTCCCGGGACTTCGAACCGGTCGCGACGACGGACGCCACCGGGCCGAGCAGGTGCACGAGCGCCGTGAAGTAGTACGGACCGATGTCGAACAGCGGGCCTGCACCCTTGGCGTAGAGGAACGACGCGTTCGGGTGGAACACGTCGGGTCCCTGCCACTGCATGCTCGTCACGGCGGTCAGCGGGGTGCCGATCGCGCCGGACTCGATCGCGCGCTTGGCGGTCTGCCACCCGGGGCCGAGCACGGTGTCCGGCGCGATGCCGAGCTGCAGCCCGAGTTCGTCCGCCAGGGCGACGAGCCCCGCGGCTGACGCCCGGTCGACCCCGATCGGCTTCTCGCTCCAGACGTGCTTGCCCGCGCGGAGCGCCGCGGTCGAGACCTCGACGTGGGTGGCGGGGAGCGTCAGGTTGATGACGATCTCGACGTCGGGGTCGGCGAGGACCTCGTCACCGGTGCCCCACGCGGGGACGCCCCACTTCGCTGCCGACGCCGCGGCGCGCTCGGTGTCGATGTCGCCGATCCGGACGACCTCGACATCCGGGAACGTCGTGAGGTTCGTCAGGTACTGCTCGCTGATCATGCCGGCACCGATGAACCCGATGCCGACCCTGCCCGTGCGCGTCATGCCGACACCGCTTCCTTGTCCAGCGTCGCGGCGAGCCACCGGTAGGACTGCTCGACGGCGTCGAAGACGTCCAGCTCCGAGTGGTCGAACTCGATCACGGCGTACTCGAGGGCTGGTGCCGCGGCGAGGACCTCGGCGATCGGCACGTCGCCCTGTCCGGCCGGGGTCTGGTCCTGCGGGATCTCGGCGGTGGAGATGCCGGAACGCATCGGGCCGTCCTTGACGTGCACGGCGACGATGCGGTCACCGAGCTCCTGGACGAAGGCCACGACGTCGACGCCGGCCGCCGACGCCCAGTACAGGTCGAGCTCGAGCACGACGCGGGGGTCGAGGAGTTCGGCGAGCACCTGCAGTGCGGGCTTGCCGTCGATCTGCGGCCGGAGCTCGTGGTCGTGGTTGTGGTAGCCGACGCGCAGGCCGTGCTCGGCCGCCTCGTCCGCTGCGGCGTTGAGACGCGCTGCGACGCGCTCGACGCCCTCGCGGGTGGTCCACTCGTCGGGTCCGACGAACGGGTCGATGACGATCTCGAGGCCGAGCTCCTTCGCCGCGGCGAACGTGTCGGCGTGCGACGGTGCGGTCATCGTCGTGCCGTCCGGCAGGGGGATCTCCTGCTGGACGAGGAACGCGTGGCCGGTCGTGGCGGTGACGCCGTGGGCGTCGAACGCCGACTTGAGCTCCGTGGAACGGCCGACGAAGGCGAATGCCTCGACGGTGTCGAAGCCGATCGCGGCGAGCCGTGCGACCCCTGCGTCGAGGTCCGGCTCCAGCGCGGCGTTCACCGTGTAGAGCTGCAGCGAGATGGCGGGTGCCATGGGGAGTCCTTTCGTTGGTGCCAGGACCGGCTAGCGGACCGACTTGATCGGGAGGATGACGAGCGCACCGAGGAGCACGGCGACACCGGCGCCCCAGAGCATGAGCGTGTAGTTCTGTCCGCCGCCGATGCCGAGGAGGAACAGGCCGACCGCCGGGGCGAGCGACTGCGGCAGCGCGTTGGCGATGTTGATGACGCCGAGGTCCTTGCCGGGGCGCTCCGGGTCCGGCAGCACGTCGACGACCAGTGCGGTGTCGATGGCGGCGTAGATGCCGTAGGCGAAGCCCATCACGATCTCGGCGAAGTAGAACCCGCCGACGCTGTCGACGTGCGCGAGGATCACGAGACCGACCGCGGTGAGCGCGGTGGAACTCCACACGAACACCTTGCGGCGGCGGACGCGGTCGGACACCCAGCCGGAGACCGATGCGCTGACGAGCAGTGCCACCGTGTAGAGGAGCACACCGAACGCGACGACCCCGACCGCCTCGGCCTGCGGGAGCCCGACGCGGTCCTCCATGTACAGCAGCCGGTAGGTCGTGAACATGAACGTGCCGAAGGTGATCAGGAAGCGGCCCCACCAGGCGAGCCCGAAGTCGGGGTGCTTGATCGGGTTGGTCCAGAACGACGAGATCAGGTTGATCCAGCTGAACGGTTTGATCGTGCTCGTCGGCAGGTCGTCACGGGCGACGAACGAGTAGACGAGGATCAGGGCGATCGCCAGGATGCCCGGTGCGATGAAGAGCAGCGGGAGGTTGCCCACCAGGTAGACGGCGAGGTACAGGCCGGCGAGGATCGCGAGGTTCTGCGCGAGGGCGATGACACTCGACGCCTTGCCGCGTTGGAACTCGGGCACGTTGTCGGCGAAGCTCGCGGTCAGCGCAGCCAGCACGGCGTTCGCGGACACCTGCGCCAGGACCCAGGCCACCGTCAGCTGGGGCACGTTCGGCGCGAAGGCGATCCAGGCGAGCGCGACGACGAAGACCAGGATGCCGCCGACCATCCACGGGCGCCGACGACCCCATCGGGTGCGGGTGCGGTCCGAGAACGCGCCGACGAGCGGGTTCGCGAAGAGTGCACCGAGGGCACCGAACGGCAGCACGGAGCCGACGATCGTCTCGGGGCTCGCGGGGTTCAGCTCGGTCGCCTTGATGGTCATCCCGACGAACACCGGGGTGAGCAGTGCGGCGAAGAGCCCGAACTGCGCGAGGCTGAGCGCCCACATGTACTTCCGCCCGACACGCACGGTGCTGACGGACTGTGTGAGGCCCTCGACCGAGAACGCACGGGACGCCGCTGCCGGATCCGTGCTCGTCGCGCCTGCGGCGGCCGTGACCGGCGGGGTTGCGGTCCCGGCGAGACCGGACTGCGGTTCTTCCTTCGACGTCGGTGTCGACATGACTCCTCCTCGAGCCATCAGGGGCAGATGCCCTCCTGGATTCCTAGCCTCGCTAGGTTTTGAGGGACAGTAGCACCGAAAACATCCGCGCGGAAGTATTGCGTCACGATTCCATAGCAGTTGCTCCGAGCAACAGGTGTCACCGAGACGGCGCGGCCGTCCGCGGTAGCCTTCGACGGTGAGCTCCAGCGACGGATCCGGCACGCGAGGCCCCTACGCCAAGGGCGTGCAGCGTCGGAAGGAGATCCTCGACCGGACGCTCGACGTCGTGGCGTCGAAGGGCATCGACGGCACCTCGTTGCGGGCGATCGGCGAGGCGATCGGCGTCTCCCACGCGGCACTGCGGCACTACTTCGACTCGCGTGAGGCACTGCTCCTCGAGGTCCTGCGGGAGCGCGACGCCGAGTCGACCCGTCGGCTCGACGGTGTCGACGGCGTCCTGAACCGGATGGCCGGCGCGGCGGACCACAACGTCAGCGTGCCCGGGCTCGTGACGATGTACACGACGCTCCTCGCGACGTCGGTGGAACCGGGCAACGAGACCTCCCGCGCCTTCTTCGCGGAGCGGTTCGAGATCGCCCGCGCGGACCTCGCCGGGCAGCTGCGCGACGAGCTGCAGGCGTCCGGTCGACACTCCGATGCCGATCTCGACCAGGTCGCGTCGCTCATCATCGCCGCGTTCGACGGCCTCCAGGTCCAGTGGCTGCTGGACCGCAGCGTCGACATCGCCGGGACACTGCGGCTGCTGGAGCGCGTGCTCTGACGAACCCCCGCCGCCGCCGTCTCGGTCCTGCTCTCCTCGCGACGCTCGTCGGCGTCGTCAGGACAGACGGACAGGAGGCTCGGTGCCAGCTGGCACCGAGCCTCCTGTCCGCGCGCACCCGCGTCAGACCGTGATGGTCTCGCCGTCCGGGACGGTGACCAGCTCGACACCCGTCAGCTGTCCCGTGAACTGCGCGAAGGAGCCCTTGCCGGCGTCGCTGAGCATGAGGTCGTGGATCTGCACGGCACGGGCGGGGTGCACGGCGCGCACGAAGTCGACCAGCTCGCCGAGCTTCGCCCACGGACCGGAGGTCGGGACGAGGAGTGTCTGGACCGATTCCTCGGGCACGAAGTACGCGTCGCCCGGGTGGTACACGTTGCCGTCGACGACGTAGCCGACGTTGCGCATGAGCGGGATGTCCGCGTGGATGACCGCGTGGTCACCACCGACGACCTGCACGGCGAAGCCGGCGGCCTCGAACGCGTCGCCTGCGGTGACCGTCGTCACGCGGCCGTCCCGGTCGCCGAGCTCGGCAGCGACGTTCGCCGGAGCCCAGACGCGGAGGTCGGGCTGGGCGTCGAGCGCCGCACCCAGGACCGCGGCGTCGAAGTGGTCGGGGTGGTCGTGGGTGACGAGCACCGCGGTGGTGTGCGCGACGAGTTCCGCGGAGTTCGGCGTGTAGGCGCCCGGATCGATCACGAGGGTGTGCTCGCCCTTGGTGAGCACGACGGTGGCGTGGGTGTACTTCGTGAGTTCCATGTCGGCAATTGTACAGGCTGCCTGTACAGTTTTCCCATGGGCATCGATGAGCAGACGTTCACGCTCGACGACGCGAACGAACTCCGACGGGCGATCGGCGAGAGCGTGCGCGCGATCCGCCGGACGGAGACCACGCCGGAGGGGCAGATCGAGGTGCTCGGGTTCCTCGCCCGGGACGGCGCGTACAGCATCGCGGCGCTCGCACGGCTGCGACGGGTGCGCCACCAGACGATGCGGGTGACGGTGGCGGACCTCGAGGAGCAGGGACTCGTGGCGCGGACCCCGGACCCGGCCGATGCCAGGGGCGTGCTCGTCGCGCTGACCGACACGGGGCGGGAGGTGATCGCGTCCTCGCGCATCCGCCGGTCGACGCGGATCCTCGCGGCCGCCGAACGTGCGCTCACACCGTCCGAGCGAGCGGTCCTCGCGCAGGCCGCCGCCGCGCTCGACAAACTGACGGCGGCACTGCACGCCGACGGGCAGTGACCGGGGCGCTGCGGCGGTGGCCCGGCACCGCGACTGGTCGACGACTCCTCAGACGCTGCGGAGACGGCCGGGCCCGACCGGGAGCAGCCCGCCGCGGTACTCGAGGACGCCGACGGACGCGGTGACGGTCATCGACGCAGCACCGAACCGCCACGCCCGGTTGAACAGGTAGACACCGAGGACCGTCGTGCCCTCGTCGGGGACCGCCCACGTGCCCGTCCCCCACTGCGCCGGGTGTCCGACGCCGTCGATCGTCACGGTCGGCCGGGCGAACCACGCGACCGCGGGCTTCACGATCCGGAGCTCGACGCGACGCCTGGTCGTCCCCGAGGGCAGTACTGCATCCACCGCCGAAGACTACGGGACGATCAGAGCTGCCGGAGCAACCGTGCGAGCTCGTCGAGGTCGTGCTCGGACCACCGCGAGAGCGCGCCCCGGAACTCGTCCCGAGCCGTGCTCCGCGTGCGTTCCATCCGCTCGATCGCGTCCGCGGTGGCCGCGACGATGATCGCCCGCCGATCCGTCGGATCGGTCGACCGGGACACGAGCCCGAGCTCTTCGAGCTGGTGGAGCTGCCGGCTGAGCACGCTCTTGTCGAACCCGAGGGCCTCGGCGAGGTCGCGCGCACCCGTCGGACCACCGACGACGAGCTCGACCAGTGTCCGGTACCCGGACGGCTGCAGGGCCGGATCGATGTCGTCTGAGCGCTGTCGCATCTGCTGGCGGTAGGCGTTGTACAGCGCGGCGAACTGCCGTTCGAGCGTGTCGATGCGGGTCGCGATCCCGTCGGGGACCCCGGGCCCGGCCGATTCCGTTGGCTTGGTCACCTCACGAGTGTCGACCATGCGCCCTGCCACCGCCCTGCGAACCGCTGGTCTCGATCACCGGGTTCGAACCCGTGACGGTCCCGACACCGGCGAAGTCCTCGGCGGATCCCGCGAGCGGCCCCTGGTCGGTGGAGCGCTCGGCGACGGTCTTCGTGGTGAGCGGCTTGTTCGGCATGAAGACGATCGCCAGGACGAGGAGGATCGCGATCGGCGCGGCGATGAGGAAGATGTTCGCGACCGCCTGGCCGTAGGCGGACTCGATGATCTCGCGGACGCCGTGCGGCAGCTGGCTGACGGCCGGGATGCTGCCGGAGGCGAGCTCCTTCGCGACGGCCGCGCCCTTCTCGCCGAGTGCCGCGATCGCCTTGCTGAGCTCCGCCTGCTCGTCACCGATCAGGTCCGAGACCCGGGTGCCGAGGACGGTCCCGAGGACGGAGACGCCGAGCGCACCACCGAGGGACCGGAAGAACGCGACACCGGCGGACGCCGCACCGATGTTCTTCGGCTCGGTGGTGTTCTGCACGACGAGGACGAGGTTCTGCATGACCGACCCGACACCGGCGCCCATGACGAACATGTAGACCGCGACGACGACGTACGGGGTGTCGTACTGGATCGTGCCCATCAGTGCGAGACCGACCACGAGTGCGATCGACCCGATCGTCATGATCGGCTTCCACTTGCCCGTCTTCGTGACGAGCATGCCGCCGACGGTCGAGGCGATGAGCAGACCGCCGATCATCGGGATGGTCAACAGGCCGGACTGCGTCGGGGTCGCCCCGCGGGCCAGCTGCATGTACTGCGCCAGGTAGACCGTCGCGCCGAACATGGCGATGCCGACGGCGATCGAGCCGATCACGGCCATCGTGAAGGTGCGGTTCCGGAAGAGGGTCATCGGGATGACCGGCTCCTTGGCGCGGAGCTCGACGAACACCGTGGCGACGAGCAGGACGACCGCGCCGATCACCATGACGAAGGACGTGGGCGACACCCAGTCGAAGTTCTTGCCGGCGAGCGTGACCCAGATCAGCAGCAGCGAGACGCCGCCCGCGATGAACGCGATGCCGAGGTAGTCGATCGAGACCTTGCGCTTCGGCAGGGCACGCAGCTTCAGGGTGAGCTGGAGCAGGATGATCGCGGCGATCGCGAACGGGACGCCGACGAAGAAGTTCCAGCGCCATCCGAGGCTGTCCGTCAGCAGGCCGCCGAACAGCGGGCCGCCGACGGTGCCGACCGCCATGACGGCGCCGAAGTACCCGCCGTAGCGCCCGCGCTCACGGGGACTGATGATGTCCGCCAGGATGATCTGGCTGAGGGCGGTGAGTCCACCGGCCCCGAGGCCCTGCACCACGCGGAAGGTGATGAGCGTGCCGGGGTTCTCCGAGAAGCCGGCCAGCGCCGAGCCGAGCACGAAGATCACCAGCGACAGCTGGATGAGGAACTTGCGGTTGAAGAGGTCGGCGAGCTTGCCCCAGACCGGGGTGGACACGGTCGTCGCGAGCAGCGTCGAGGTCACGACCCACGTGTAGGCGCTCTCCCCACCGCCGAGGTCACCGATGATGCGCGGGAGCGACGTGCTGACGACCGTCGACGCGAGGATCGCGACGAACATGCCGAGCAGCAGACCGGACAGGGCTTCGAGCACCTGGCGGTGGGACATCGCGGGGGCTGCAGACTCCTGGTCGTGCACGGCTGCTGGTGGGGTGTGTGACATCGGGCTCCCTCGGTGGAACGGGATGCCACGCTGCATCCGAAAAGTTGACAGACGTCAATCATCACACATCGTTGACCGATGTCAACGAGTGCGGCCGACGTGGTTGGCCGCTAGATTGTTGAACAACTTCGGCGACGACAGGGGATACGCGTGACGACGATCGACCTGAACAGCGACCTCGGCGAGGGCTACGGCGCCTGGACGATGGGCGACGATGCCGCGATGCTCGACGTCGTCTCGAGCGCGAACGTCGCCTGCGGCTTCCACGCCGGCGACCCGACGATCATGCTCGCCACTGCCCACGCCGCGGCATCGCGCGGGGTCGCGGTCGGGGCGCACGTGGCCTACCGCGACCTCGTGGGCTTCGGTCGTCGTCCGGTCCAGGTCACGCCGGACGAACTGCACGCCGACGTCGTCCACCAGCTCGGCGCGATGGCGGCCACCGCGCGGGTCGCCGGCACGACCGTGACCTACGTGAAGCCGCACGGCGCGCTGTACAACACCGCGTGCGCAGATCCGGTGCAGGCCGACGCGGTGACCAGGGCGGTCGCCGACGTCGACCCGTCCCTGGCCGTGCTCGCGCTGCCGGGATCCGAACTCCTCCGTGCCGCCGAACGCCACGGCCTGCGCACGGTCACCGAGTCCTTCGCGGACCGCGCGTACGAACCGGACGGGTCGCTGGTGTCGAGGAGCACGGCGGGCGCGGTGCTGCACGACCCGGACGTCGTGGCGGCCCGCGTGCTCCGGATGGTCACCGAGGGCGTCGCCACCGCCGTCGACGGCTCGGACATCCCGGTGCGCGCCGACTCGGTCTGCGTCCACGGTGACTCACCGGACGCCGTCGCGATGGCCCGCGCGATCCGTGCGCTGCTCACCGAGCAGGGCATCACGATCGCGCCGTTCACCCCGGCGCCGTGACGCCCGACGTCCGACCAGCGGGTGGCACCGCCCTGCTCGTCACGTTCGGGTCCCTGGCCGAGGTCGTGGCGTTCCGCGCGGGGATCACCGCCGCGGTACTGCCCGGCGTGACCGAGGTCGTGTCCGGCGCCCGCACGCTCCTCGTCCGGTTCGACCCGGCCAGGACGGACGCCGGACGGCTCCGCGCCGACCTCGCGCGCGTCGAGCCCGCGGACGCGGAGCGGGCCGGCGACACCGACCCGCTCGTCATCCCCGTCACCTACGACGGCGACGATCTCGACGCGGTCGGCGTCATCACGGGCATGACGCGCGACGAGCTCGTCGCGTGGCACACGGATCAGGTCTGGACGAGCGCGTTCTGCGGCTTCGCCCCGGGTTTCAGCTACCTCACCGGCACGTCGCCCGCGTTGGACATCCCCCGTCGCGACACCGCGCGCACCGCCGTCCCGAGCGGGGCCGTCGCCCTCGCGGGCGAGTTCAGCGCGGTCTACCCGCGGGTCTCGCCCGGGGGCTGGCAGCTCATCGGCCGCACCGACGTCCCGATGTGGTCGGTCGAACGGGACCCACCGGCGCTCGCCCCCGCTGGCACCCGGATCCGCTTCGTGCGGGCCGACTCGTGAGCACGCTCACCGTCCTGCGCGTCGGCTTCGGCGTCACGACCCAGGACCTCGGCCGTCCCGGTCTCAGCGACATGGGCCTCGGCGCTGCCGGCGCCGCCGATCGCGGGTCTGCTGCGCTGGCCAACCGCGTGGTCGGCAACCGTCCGGACGCGGCCGTCCTGGAGGCCCTGCTCGGCTCCGTCACGCTCCGCGCCGATTCGCACGTGGTCGCCGCCGTCACCGGCGCGGCTCCCCCTGTCCACGTCACGCGGGCGGACGGCTCGGTCCGCGGCGCGGCCGCGTACGAGATCGTCACGCTCGACCCCGGCGACACGCTCGACATCGGCGTGCCGGACACCGGGCTGCGCACGTACGTCGCGGTCCGTGGCGGGTTCGCGGTCGCACCGGTCCTCGGGAGCCGGTCGTGGGACTCGCTCGCGCAGCTCGGTCGGGCGCCCCTGGTCGCCGGCGACGTGCTCGACATCGGGAACGCCGCGGACGCGTGGCCCGTCGTCGACGCCGTCGCCCCGCCGCTCGGGCCGTGGCCGTGGGAGTCCGTCGTGCTCGACGTCGTGCCGGGTCCGCGCGACGACTGGTTCACGCCCGGGTGGCGGACGACGCTGACCGGCCAGGACCACCACGTCACGCAGGACAGCGACCGTGTGGGGGTCCGGACGACCGCCGCCGAACCGTTGGTCCGGGCGGTCACGCACGAGCTCCCGAGCGAAGGCGTCGAGACCGGCTCGCTGCAGGTCCCACCGGCGGGCTTCCCCGTGCTGTTCCTCGCCGACCACCCGGTGACCGGCGGCTACCCGGTCGTCGCGGTCCTCACGCCGGGGTCCGTCGACCGTGCGGCACAGCTCCGACCGGGCGACACGGTCCGCTTCCGCGTCAGCGAATGAGCGCGGCGACGGCGTCGACGACGATCTGCCGACGCCGTGCCGGGGTGACCGCTCGGACGAGTGGCTCGAACCCTGCCGGTGTCGTGCTCCACATCGCCGCAGTGGTGAGGACGAGCGCGAGGAGGACGGCCGGCCGGTAGCTCCGCGGGACGACGCCGGCGCGCTGCGCGTGCTCGATCGCCGACACGACGGCCTCGTTGGCGACGACGACGTCCCCGACGGGACTGGCGTCCTGGCGTTCCAGGCGGTACCAGGTCGCCAGCCGCAGTGCCCAGGGGCGACGGGCGTAGCTGTCGTGCAGTCGCCCGGCGTACTCCGGGAGGTCGTCGGTGTCGAGCGGCACGTCCTCGAGCGTCTCCGCGACGGATTGCGCGACGACCGCGTCGAACAGCCCCTCCTTGCTCCCGAAGTAGTGGAAGATCTGCGCCTTGTTGCTCGACGACGCCGCCGAGATGCGCTCGATCCGGGACGCCGCGAGCCCGACGGCCGCGAACTCGTCGCGCCCGGCGAGCAGGAGTCGTGCCCGGACGGCGTCGGCGGGCGGGGGCGTGAAGGCGGCCATGGCCACCACGCTACCGACTCGCGTCAGCGCTTCGCCGCACAGGTGACGGTGGCCGCACTCTGCCCGGAGACGTCGGCCGGGAGCGGCGACGACGTGGGCGGAGCCGATCCCCCTGGTGCGGATCCCCCTTGTGCCGATCCCCCTGGTGCTGTTGCTCCCCCCGGTGCGGCCGACCCGTCTGGTGCTCCTGACGGCGGGGCCGACGGGTCGCGGACTGCGGAGCGACCGAGGCTCTCCGCTCCGAGCACCACCGGCTGGTCCTGCTGCAGCACGGCGTTCAGGGTGCTCGCCGGACCCTTGGCGACCAGGACCCGCGCGGGGTCCGTCGGGTCGTCGACGACCGGGTACTGGACGAAGGACATGTTCGACAGCCCGACGGAGTTCACGGCGAGGGCCAGCCGTGCGAGCGTCGTCGGGTCGGCCAGCGTGTCGGAGAGCGTCATGTGCTTCGACGCCGTCGTGGCGAGCCGCAGGACCTTGCCGGGGTCGGTCAGCGTGTGGGCCGACACGGTCTGCCGTGCCAGCGCCGCCATGAAGGTCTGCTGGTTGCTGATCCGGGCGAGGTCGCTGGAGTCACCGACCCCGTAGCGCGACCGGAGGAACGCGGCCGCCTCGGCACCGTTCAACTCCTGGTCGCCCGCCTGCAGATCGAGGGCCGGGGTGACGTCGGTGTCGTGGATCGGGGTCGCGAGACACACCTCGACCCCACCGACGGCGTCCGCCATCGCCACGACGCCGTCGAAGGTGATCATGCCGGCGTAGCCGATCTGGAGCCCGGTGAGCTGGTCGATCGTCTCCGCGACACAGGCGAGCCCGTGCTGCTCACCCCCTCGACCGAGCGCGGTGTTGAGCATCGCGGCCGGGACCGCGGGCGTGACCGTGCCCTGGTCGTTCTCGCACGCGGGAATCGGGACCACGAGGTCGCGCGGGAAGCTGACGACCGCCATGTTGGTGTGGTCCGCGGAGATGTGCACGAGCAGGTTCGAGTCGTTGTGCCCGACACCCGAACTCGCACGGCGGTTCGCGGCGTCGTCGAACCCGGCTCCCTGCCCGTCTCGGGTGTCGGTCGCGACGAGCAGCATGTTCACCTCGCCGGTCGCGGCCGTCAGCTGCGGTGCACGGGTCTGGTGGCTGCCCGGCATGGCCAGCGAGACCGTCGGCTTCGCGTCACGCACCACCTGCCACGACGCGATCGCGGCGACGGAACCGACGCTCACCAACCCGATCGCGGCGACCGCGGCGACGGCCTTGACCATCGGTCCGAGCGTGCCGTGCCGGCGCTGCCGACCGTGTCGCGCAGCGGGTACCCCGCCGCGCGTCACCGGATCGTCCTCGTTGCGAACCCCTCATCGTGCATGTCGTCAGTCTCGATCAGTGCCGGCGGACGCGGGATCATCCTTTGGTCGACGATCCGGGACCGATGGTCTGATTCGCTCCGTCCGCGTTGCCGGCCCGCGACGGCGCTCGTAGTGTCGACGTGTCGCTGGCGGACGAGCCGTCGAGCGGACGAGGAGCGTTGCATGTCGAACCGCGAGACCGGCCCCCGGAACACCACCGGAGTGGCGTTCCGCCGCTCTGCCGCCACCGTGGCGGTCGCCTGCGCCGTGGCCGGATCGCTCGTCGGCCTCGGTTCCGTGGGCGCGCTCGCCGCTCCGGAACGTACCTCAGCGCACGCTTCGAGTCCGACCGCGCAGCCGACACCCGTGCCGAAGGTGCAGTACGGCGACGCGGACATCGCCCGGTTCCAGGCGTCGCCGTACGCCGAGGACGCTGTCGCGCTGGCAGCGGCGTGGAACACTGACGTCACGACGGCGAAGGGCCGCGCGGGCGCCGATCTGCGAGCCGGGACCGCGCTGCCGTTCGCCGCCGGGGAGGCCGCCAGCTACCCGTTCACGCAGGAGCAGCAGCGCAACGCCTTCTTCCTCGGGTACGGGGATTTCCAGCAGGCACTCGGGCTCGCCGTCGCCTGGGGCGTGCCCGACGTCGACACCGTGAAGACGAAACTCGGAGCGGAGGTGATCGCCCACCGGCCGATGCCAGCGCCCCCGACGACCTACACCGATGCCGAGTACGCGCGGGCGTTCACCGCGAGCGGGTACGACGACGGCGACGGCGCCCGTTTGGCGGCCCTCTGGCAGAGTCCTTCGACCTACAGCGCCGAGGTCACGGCGGGGAAGGCGCTTCTCGCCGGCGCCACGCTGCCGCTCTGATCGTGCCGACCACGGAGCCCCTCACCGCGCGGGTCGGTTTCGAGGTCGAGCTGCTCGCCCCCGCCGGCAGCAGTCGCCGCGCGTTGGCCGAGCGGATCGCCCTCGAGCACGGCGGCAGCGTCCACCGGGTGCTCCACGTCGACTCGGAGCCGTCGCTCGTGCCGGGAATGGGCCAGTTCTGGCACCTGACCCCCGGGTACCGGATCGACGACGCCGCGGGCAACGAGCTGGCCACCCTGGTCGACGACATCACCATCGTCGAGGACATCCGACGCGACCAGCTCGCCGCGCGGTGCGGGGGCCCCGAACACCGAGGGTGTCGGCTCTGCCGACCGGACCCGGACCCCGACGCCTTCCGGATCCTGTCCGACGACCTCCGACTCCTCCGGCTCGCCGGGGACACCACCGGCGAGCAGACCTCGTTCCGGCACGCGTTGGACGGCATCGCGAACGTGTTCGGCGTCGAGGTCGAGACGATCGGCGCCGTTCGACGGGTCCGCGACCACACCGGGGCGAGCATCGCCATGGCGGCCGCCCTCGCACCGGGGCGCGAACGACCGTGCGAGATCGTGACGCCGCCGATCCGTTCCGGGCACACCGAGGCGCTCGAAGCGCTGCTCGGACCGGCGCGGGCGCTCGGCTTCCGGGTGCCGGTCGAAGCAGCCGTGCACCTGCACCTCGATGCCGGTCCGTTCCGGAACTCCCCGGCGTTCGCGAACGTCGTCCGGTTGTTCACCGCGTACCGCAGCGGGCTGCACGCCGTCCTCGGGACGAACCCGCACTGTGTCCGGACCGGCGCGCTCCCCGAAGCCCTCACGACGGTGGTCGACACCGAGTCGCGGTCCGGCGCGGAGTGGCCGCGTCTGCAGGAAGCGGTCCGGGAGCTCGGCCTCACGAAGTACCTCGACGTGAACCTCACCGCGGTCCTGACCGACACCCCGCCCCGTGACACCATCGAGATCCGGATCCTGCCCGGCATGCTGGACGGCGAGGACATCACGGGGCGGGCGGCGATCGTGCAGGCCCTCCTGGAACGGTGCCTGGATCCGACCCCGCTCCCGCAGCCACCGCGTGGGGTGCCGTCCGAGGAGGCGCTGCTCGTCCTCCTCACCGACGCTCGGGCCCGACAGCGGCAACGCATCCGTCCGGCGTTAGCGTGAGACCCGTGCGACGGCGACGCGAACCGATGGTCCTGCTCAGGGGACCCTCGCGGCGACGGCTCATCGTCATCGTGGCGGGCGCCGCCGCGTACTTCGTCGGACTCGCCGTGGCGCTGCACCTGGCCTGGTACCCACAGGGGCTCCCCGGGTACGTGTTCTTCGGGGTCGCCGCCGCCGTCGCCGCGGCGACCTGTGTGCGATGGCCGTTGGAGACCTTGACGAACCTCACGGCCTTCACGGCGTACGTCTGTCTCGCTCCGCTGCCTGAGGAGATGTACGGGTTGTACGTCCGGCCGCCGGAAGCGCTGATCCCCCTCGCCCTCGTCACCTTCCTGATCATCTCGAACGGCGGTCCGGTGATCGCCCCCGCTGCCACGTTCGGCACGCTCGCGGTCCTGACGATCGTGCCGTGGAAGGACGTCGTGCAACTGGCCACCGAACACCGGCCGTGGTCCGAGGCCGCCCTCATCGACTCCGGGACGGACCGGTCGGTGCTGCTCGGCGAACTGATCGGTTGCGCGCTCGTCGTGCTCGTCGCCGTGATGCTCCGGCGGCAACGGCGGGTCACCGCGCAACTCGCCGAACAGAACCGCGAGCTGACACGCCTGCAGGCCGCCACGATCGCGCACGCCGCCGAACGCGAACGCACCCGCGTCGCCCGCGAGGTGCACGACGAGGTGGCGCACCACGTCGCCGCACTCGTCATCCACGCCCAGTCCTCCCTGCGGATCGCCGACCGCGACCCCGGACAGCTCGTCGACGCCATGCGCGTCGTCGCCGAGGGCGGCCAGGACGTCCTCGCGCGCATCCGCTCGGTCGTTCGCGTCCTCCGCGTGCCCCCGGAGACGGCGCCGGCGCTCGGCAGCCTCGCCGACGAGCTCCTCGCCCTCTCCGAACGGATCCGCGCCATCGGGTACGACGTGGACAGCAGCGTGACGGTCCGTGGAGAGGTCCCCGAGCGGGAACGCGCCGCCATCCTCGGCATCGTCCAGGAGAGTCTGACGAACGTCATGCTGCACTCGTCCGCGCGGACGATCGGCATCACGGTGCAGGAGCAGCAGTGGTCCTGGACCATCGACGTGATCGACCCGGGCCCGAAGCAGGAGCGGTTCCCGAGCGTGCCCCGGGGCGGCTCGGGGATCCCCTCGATGCGGGAACGGGCCGGAACGTTCGGCGGCAGCGTGGTCGCGGGGCCGAACCGGGACGGCTCGGGGTGGTCGGTGTCGGCCACGATCCCGATGATCACCCCCTCGAAGAAGGAGACGACCAGATGACGCTGCGGGTACTCGTCGTCGACGACCAGGCGATCGCACGAGCAGGCCTCGCGACGATGCTGGACGCCGAGGACGACATCGTCGTCGTCGGCCAGGCGCACGACGGCGAGAGCGCGGTGCGGACGGCGCTCGCGACCGAACCCGACGTCATCGTGATGGACATCCGGATGCCCGGCCTCGACGGCATCGGCGCGACGCGGCGGATCCTCGCCGCACAGGCCTGCGCGATCGTCCTCATCACGACCTTCGACGACGACCAGTACCTCTTCGACGGCATCGCAGCCGGTGCTTCCGGCTTCCTGTTGAAGGACTCCGGGCCGGACCTCATCGGCGCCGCCGTCCGCGCCGCCGCCCGCGGGGACTCCCTCATCGACCCGGCGATGACGCGTGCGCTGATCGACCAGTCGATCGCCCCCGCTCCGGCTCGGCGGGCCGACGCGGTCCAGCAAGCCGCTCTGGCGTCGCTCAGTGACCGCGAACGTGACGTCCTCAGCGCCGTCGCCCGCGGCCTGAGCAACGGGGAGATCGCCAGCGAGATGTTCCTCAGCACCGCGACCGTGAAGAGCCACATCTCGAGCGTCTTCGCCAAGACGGGCACGAAGACCCGCGTGCAGGCGGTGGTGTTCGCGTTCGCGACGGGCTTCACGGATCCGAGCACCGGCGAGCCGGTTCCACCATCGGGCTGACCGCGAACCGCGGGGATTCCGACGAAGGGAGGAACGCGAGGCCGCCGGGACGCGCACGGTGCACACATGCGCACCATCCGGATCGGTCTCAGTCTCCTCGCCGCCACCGCAACCCTGGCGGCACTCTCCGCCTGCTCGGGCACCGGCACCCCGACAGCGTCCCCGACGGCCACGTCGACCGCCGAGGCCACGACCACGACCGCCACGCAGCACGCGACTCCCCCGACGTCCCCGTCGCCGTCGGCAACGGGAACGGCACAGGGGTCGTGCGGCACCGAGTCCGCTGCGACGGCCGTGCAGCAGGCGGTCGCGACCCTGCCCCGCCCGGTCCCGAACCTGCCGGACGCGACGTGGGACGCATCGCACGCGGACACCTCCGGGTACGACCCGTGCGCCGCGCTCGCGTGGTCCGTCGTCTCGGTGGCCGACGGGACGCCGAGCTCCCCGAACGCCATCCTGCTGTTCCACGACGGCACGTACCTCGGCACCGCCACCAAGGTGCAGTACCCGTTCGAGCCGACGGTCACCCGGAAGTCCGAGACCTCGATCGCGGTCACCTACCGGTATGCGAAGCAGACGGACGCGAACGCGAACCCGTCGGGCACCGCGGACGCCACGTTCACGTGGGACGACGCGGCCGGCAAGGTCGAGATGGCGGGTGCGGTTCCTCCGGCGTCGTCCTGACCCCGTCGGGACGCACGCCGCCCGGGTCGTCAGCGGGCCGCGTGCTCCCGCGCTTCCATGGCGTCCCAGGCGAAGCTCGCGAGCCAGTGGGTGGAGTAGTACTCCTCACCGACGCTTGCGGCCAACCCCGACGCGAGGAGCCGATCCGCCGCGTCGTCGAGCACCGCAGCGAGCGGCTCGCCGTCACCCAGCGTGTCTGCGATGCGACGGGCCGATCCGGCACGCGACAGGTCGAGCCCGAACAGGTGCACCTGCTGCGGGTCGTTCTCGTCGCGGACGGTCGTCGGGGTGAGGATCGCGTCGCCCGGCTGCACCTCGGACAGGAACGCACGGGCCCACGGCGCGAACTCCGCCGCCGGCAGCACCGCACGCATGAGGTCCGCCTCGGCCAGTCCCGCGGACAGGAAGTCGTGCCCGCTGCGCTCCCAGGCGAACGGCCACCCGGCGTCGTCGCCGAACCACTCCCGCGCAGCGCGCTCGCACGTCGCCGCGAGTTCGTCGCGCCCGAGGGACCGTGCCGCCTCGAGCACGAGCAGCAGCCCGAACGCGGAGTTCGCGTGGACGCCGTGGCGCACCGGGTGGGCGGCACCGTCGACCCAGTTCGTGACGAGCTCCTCGACGACGTCGACCACTGGGACGAACCCTGGCGCGAGGGACCGGATCGCCGGGACGTCTGACGCGGCGACCTCGGCGGCGAGCCGCATCAGCCAGGCCCACCCGTACGGGCGCTCGTAGTGTGGCGTCCCGCGGAGGTACGCCGCTTCCGTCGCGAGGTGATCCGCGCCGAGGTGGGCATGCAGGACGGAGGCGAGCCGTGCCTCCAGTCCGGCCGGCAGGCCGAACGCGACCAGGCGCGCGGCGAGCCAGTGCATGTGCACGGACGAGTGCCAGTCGTACGACGTGGCGAAGGCGGGGTGCAACTCGACGGGCAGTGCCCGGTCGTCCGGACCGGACGTCGTGTGGTGCGCCGCGTAGGGGTACTCGCGGGTGGTGTTCTCCACGGCGACGGCCGCGAAGCGGTCGGCCCAGGCGGCGCGGGCCAGATCAGAATGCGACAAGGTACATGACTCCCATGTTGACGACGAGCAGGATGGCGGCGGTCGGGATCTGCGCCTTGATCGGCCCGTACTTGTCCCGCATCTCGAGCAGGGCAGCGGGGACGAGGTTGAAGTTCGCGGCCATCGGGGTGACGAGGGTGCCGCAGAAGCCGGCGAGCATGCCGATCGCGAAGATCGCGGCCGGGTTGCCGTCGAAGCCCTGGACGAGCACCGGCCAGCCGATCGCGGCGGTCATGATCGGGAAGGCGGCGAACGCGTTGCCCATGATGATCGTGAACAGCGCCATGCCGAGGCAGTAGACCACCACCGCGGCGATCAGCGAGCCGCCGGGCAGGATCGTCTTGATGATCGTCCCGACGGCGTCGCCGACCCCGGCCTGGGTGAAGACGATGCCGAGCGTGGAGAGCATCTGCGGCAGGAGCGCTGCCCAGCCGATGGCCTGCAGCAGGCGGCCGCCCTCGCGCAACGGCGTCGCGACCTTCGGCGGTCGCAGGATGAACACCGCGACGACGACCGCGAGCACCGACCCGATGCCGAGTCCGGTCAGGGTCGCGCTGCCCTCGGCGAGGAGCGGCTTGCCACCGATCGACACGAGGGGGCCGAGCGTCGCGACGAGCACCGCCACGACCGGCACGACCAGCGCCGGCACGAAGAGCCGGTTGCCGTACCGCGCGGCGAGGGTCGCGCGTTCCGCGGGGCTGGTGGTGGCGAGCACGCCCGTCGCGCTGCTCGGGCGAACGGTCACGCCGGTGGGTTCCGCGGGCCCCGTCTCCGCCCCCGCACCCGCTCCGGGAACGGTCGCGACCCGGGTGCGGCTCGGCCGGCCACCTCGCGCCGTGGTGCCGGTGAAGCCGAGCCCGGCGAGCGCGACCATCACGAGGACCGCGATCCCCAGCACCCACGCCGGCGCCGTCTTCGCCGTGACGAGGGTGCCGTAGAAGAAGGACAGGCCGAGGATGCCCCAGAAGCCGGCGTTGCCGAGGCGCTTGGCATGCGTGGTGTCCGTCACGATCAGGACCGCGACGGCGATGAAGAAGGCCCCGATGAGCCAGTAGAGCCATTCGCTGGTGATCACGCGGTCGCTCCGATGCTCGCCGAGGTGTCCGAGTTCCGCATGTCCGCGGCCATCCGGTCGAGCTTCCGGTCGAACAGCAGCAGCCGTGTGCCGTGCACCAGGAGCGCGGCGATGCCCGTCGGGATCGCCCACAGCGCCAGGTCGATCGGCTCGAGCGACAGCCCGTACGTCGCGTCGACGAAGGTCGTGATGAGCAGGATGGAACCGACCGCGACGAAGACGTCCTCGCCGAAGAACACCCCGACGGTGTCCGAGGACGCCGAGTAGCCCTTGATCTTCTCGCGCATCCGCTCGTCGATCCGGCCGTACTTCTTCGTCGCCGCGCCTTCTGCCATCGGGTGCACGAGCGGACGGACGGTCTGTGCCGGACCGCCGATGCTCGTCAGGCCGACGGCCGCGGTGATCTGCCGGACCGCCAGGTAGCCCGCCAGGATCCGGCCGGTCGTGAGCTTGTCGAGCTTCGCGATGAGGCGCTTGGCCTGGTCCTGCAGGCCGTAGCGCTCGATCAGGCCGATCACCGGTAGGACCAACGCGAAAGTGGTGACGGACCGGCTGGAGGCGAACCCGTTGCCGAACGCGTCGAGGATGCCGACGGGACCGATCCCGCCGATGGCCGCGGTGACGATGCCCGCGACGGTCACGACGAGCAGCGCGTTGACACGCAACGCGAACCCGACGATGACGACGGCGACGCCGATGAGGACGAACATGCGGGACAGTCTGGACGGAATTGTTCAACAATCGCAAGACCCTGTCGAGATCTGTAACACCACGGTCACACGCCTGCCCTGTGGAGGGATCGTGCCAGGATCGTCGGCATGACCCGAACCGTCGGCAGCGCCGAGTCCGTCGCCGACCGGCTCCGTTCCGCCATCGCCGCCGGGGAGTTCTCCCCCGGCGCGCAGCTGTCCGAGGAACGGCTGAGCGAGCAGCTCGGGGTCTCGCGGAACACCCTGCGCGAGGCGTTCCGGCTCCTCGCGAGGGATCGTCTCGTGGAGCACGTGTTCAACCGCGGGGTGTTCGTCCGCCGACTCTCCGCGGACGACGTCGCCGACCTCTACGCCGCCCGACGGGTGCTCGAGGACGCGGCGGTCCGCGCGATCCTGCCGGACTCCCCCGCGCTGGCATCGGCCGCTGACGCCGTCGGCGCCGCGCACGCAGCAGCATCAGCCGGAGACTGGCGCGCCGTCGGCACCGCGGACATCGCGTTCCACTCGGCGCTCGTCCGGGCCGTGCCGAGCACCCGGGTCCACGCACTGATGGACTCGTTGCTCGCGGAGATGCGGCTCGCGTTCCTGACGACCGACGACCCCGCGTCGTTCCACGCCGGGTTCGTGGAACGGAACGCCGCGATCGTCGCGGCGCTGCGCGCCGGGGACACCTCGGCTGCGTCAGCGCTGCTGACCGACTACCTCGACGACGCGGAGCGGACGCTCCGGACGGCCGCGGGTACGGACGTCACCGTGCGGACGGGAGCCACTCGCTGAACCGGGGGCCGACCACCTCGACGTGACGCTCCGGCACCAGGGCGCCCGCACGGAACGCCCGACCGGTCCGTCCGGGGATCCGGAGTGGTACCGGCACGAGCCCGGGAAGGCGCATGGCCCGCGTCATCTCCCACAGCGTCGTGGTCTCGGGACCCGCGACCTCCACGACCGGGGCCGTCCGCGCGCCGACCACGACGTCCGCGATCACCCCGGCGACCGCGTCGAGGGAGACGGGAGCGATCGTCATGCCCGGGACGAGCACGAACGGCCCGAACCGCATCCGCTCGGTGTTCTGCCGCGCGAACTCGAACCACTGCGTCGACCGGACCACGGTGAGCAGGGGGCTGACCGCGGCTGCCGCCTGCTCCTGCGCCGTCTTGCCCGCGAAGTACCCGTACCCCTGCACCTCCGGTCGCGTGCAGTTGACGATCGAGAGCAGCACGTGCCGCGCGCCGCGTCGGGCGGTCGCGGCACCGATGGCTCGCGTCGACCGGGTGAAGAAGTCCGTCGCACGCCTCCGGCTCGTCATGAACAGCCCGGTGGCCTCGACGACCACCTCCGCATCCCCCAGGGCAGCGTCGACGTCGTCGCGCACGACGTCGAACCCCGTCGACCGGGACAGCTGCGTCACCGTGCACCCCCGGGCCGCCACCGCATCGGCGATCGCCTTCCCGGAGACGCCTCCTCCGACCACTACCGCACGCATGACGCCGTCCGTTCTCTACACATGTAGAGAACACTACGATGGTAGAGACGGGGAGGGAAGTGATGGGACGACGCGAGGACCTCGCCGACGCCGGGGTGCGGCTGACGGCACGAGGGGGAACCAGGGCACTCACCCACCGGGCGGTGGACGCAGAAGCCGGCGTGCCGTCGGGATCGACGTCCTACTACGCGTCGACACGACGCGAACTCACCGCGCTCGTGGTCGCCCGGATCACGTCGCAACTCGCCGAGGACGTCGTCGCCCTGCAGATCCCCGAGCAGGTCGACGAGGACGCGGTGGTCTCGATCGCGGTGGGGTTCCTCGAGCACCTCACTGCCCGTCATGTCGCACAGTCCGTCCGGCTGGCGTTGCTCCTCGAACTCCGGGACGACGAGGAACTCCGCGCACCCCTCACCGGGGCCGACCCGGTCCGGGCGGCGCTCATCGACACGGCGCGAACCCTGCTGGAGCGGATCGACGTCGTCGCACCGGAGCGGTGCGCCATCGATCTCGTCGGGCTCGTCGACGCACTCCTGCTGTACCGCACGGCCGCCGTGGCCCCCGTGGACGAGGGGTCGATCCTCCGGGCGTACGTCGCCGGGCTCCCGCGACGTGCGGCACGAGGACACCGGACGCACTGATCGCCGCGCCGACGACGCGGTCATCTTGATGAGCAGGAGTAATAGGTATGAGCACCTTGACCGGAGCACATCGAGGCGTCGATCATCGGGTCCGTGACGGGCAACGCCGCCCGCCACGGAACGATCCCCGGAGGACGCAATGCCTGCACGATCCACCTCGTTCGGTCTCTCCCGCCGGTCCCTGATCGTCGGTGCCTCTGCCGTGGCCGCACTCGCGACCGCCGACACCGTCGTGGGCCCCTGGCGCGCATCGGCCACAGCTCCCACCGACTTCGCGCGGTACCGGTCGCAGTGGCTGGGCACGCTGATCGCGGACTACGACACATCCGACCCCGTCCTCGTCGCCTACGTGCAGGACACCGCCACGGCAGCGAACGAGTTCTGGCACGGCGCGACGCCGCTCGACACCTCGGCGAACCGCACGACGCTCTGGGCCGATCTGGCGAGCCCCACCACCTCGTCGACCGTGACGAGCACCGCCAACCGACTGCGGCAGCTCGCACTGGCGCTGCGCTCCCCCGGCTCGAGCCTGTCCGGCAACACCGCCCTGCGCGCCGACCTCGTCTCGGCGCTCGACTGGTTCCTCGCACACAAGTACGACGCGACGTCGTACTACGACAACTGGTGGGACTGGCAGATCGGGACCCCACTGGCGCTGAACGACTTCGTCGTGCTCATGTACGACGACCTGTCCGCCGCGCAGATCAGCACGGCGATGGCCGCGATCGAGCACTACGAACCCGACCCGAAGGTCACCGGCGGCGCGACCTCGACGGGCGCGAACCGCAACTGGGCGTGCGCGGTGACGATGCTGCGCGGCGCGATCAGCGGCGACCAGGCGGTCATCGACGGTGCACGACAGGACCTCGAGACGATCTTCCCGTACGCGACGTCGGGCGACGGGATGTACACGGACGGCGGCTTCGTCCAGCACGTGACGTACGCGTACACCGCGGGGTACGGCCTGTCCCTGCTGCAGGTCCTCAGTTCGATGATGGTCGCGTCGCTCGGCACCCCGTGGACGTTCTCGACCGCACAGGTCGCCGAGGTGTTCGACTGGACGCAGGACAACTTCGCCCCGTGGGTCTACGGCGGCGGCTTCATGGACATGAACCACGGTCGCGGGATCTCCCGGTTCTACGAGACCGACCGCCGGCAGGGCAGGCTCGTTCTCGGCGTCCTGCTCCAGCTCGCCGCCGTGTTCCCCACGACGGGAGCACAGCAGCTCCGGTCCCAGGTCAAGGGGTGGCTCACGGCCTACGACTCGTACACGTTCGCCGGGAGCACGCCGGGGGAACGCCAGCCGGGGTTCTTCACGTACGACCCCGTCCCCATCCAGCAGGTCCTGCTCACGTCGGTGGTCCTCGGGCGCGCGCTGATGGCCGACACGGCTGTGCCCGTCGGTGACGAGTCGACCAGGACCGTCGTCGCGACCTCGATGGCGCGAGCCGTGCACCGCCGACCTGGGTTCGCGATGGGGTTCGCGATGGAGACCACCGCGATCAAGCCGTACGAGTGCGCGAACGGCGAGAACCGGATGGGCTGGTACCAGGGCGAGGGCGCGGTCTACCTGTACCTGCCGAACCAGCTCGGGCACTGGGCGAACGAGTGGTGGCCCACCGCGGACAAGACCCGCATCCCCGGGACGACGGTCGTCCAGAAGACCCCGACCGTCGGCGTCGGCGTCCGCTCCACCGTCGCGAACACCTGGGCCGGCGGCGCGGTGCTCGACGGCGACGCGGCGATCGGCATGGGCCTGTCGTTCACGACACAGCCGCTCCGTGCGCGGAAGTCGTGGTTCTGCATCGGTGACGCGGTCGTCTGCCTCGGCGCGGGGATCACGAGCAGCGACGGCAACGTCGTCCAGACGATCGTCGAACAGCGCAACGTCGGACCGTCCGGGCGCACCGCGCCGATCATCGACGGCGCGACCTTCGACACCGTCCGGAGCGCCCCGACCGCGTTCACACCGAAGTGGGCGTACATCCCGAGCACCTGCGGGTACCTCTTCCCGCAGGACGGCACCACGGTGCAGGTCGTGCGTGAGGACCGCACCGGCAAGTGGACGGACATGGACGACCGTGGCACGTACGAGGACGGCACGACGTACTCGCGGCGGTTCATCGGGTTCTGGATCGACCACGGCACCGACCCGACGGACGCCCAGTACGCGTACATCCAGCTCCCCGGCGCGACCCAGGCGCAGGTCGCCGGGGCCGCAGCCACGATGGCCGACGTGACCATCGCCGCGAACACCGACGACGTGCAGGCCGTCACCAGGAAGACCGGCGCGGCCACGAGCACCGACCACGTCACGATGGCGAACTTCTGGAAGGCCACCACGCCACCGAAGGCCGCCGGCATCCAGGTCGACCAGCGGGCGTCCGTGGTGCTCAGCCGACAGGGCGACCAGCTGTCCGTCGCCGTCAGCGACCCGACCCAGCGCGTCACCGGCGAGGTCGTCGTCACACTCGACAGCGCCGTGCTCGAGCGCGACCCGGCGGATCCGGGCGACACCGAGGTCCGCGTGGTCTCGACGAGCCCGCGGCTGCAGATCGCGGTCCCGGTCGGCGGCGCAGCAGGGAGGTCGTTCGTGGCCCGGTTCCGGACCTCCTGAACCGGCGGGGAGATCATTTTCAAGATATTTCGCTGCTCATACGTATGAACGAGTGATATCGCGTACGGTCATCCGTATTACCTCATCGACGAGGTCGACAGCCCCGGAGCAGACCCCATGCCAGCACCCCACGCACGCGTCACACAGCGCATGATCGCCGACATCGCCGGCGTGAGTCAGTCCACCGTGTCGCTCGTGCTGAACGGCAAGGCGGACGAGACCCGTCGGATCCCGGCGGCGACCCGGGACCGCGTGCTCGACGTCATCCGCGAGACCACCTACGTCGCGAACCCGGTCGCACGGAGCCTCGTCGGCGCGACGAACGACCTCATCGGCGTCTTCACGTACGAGCCGGCGTTCCCGAACCGCTCGTCGGACTTCTACACGCCGTTGCTCACCGGCATCGAGAGCGCCGCCGAACACGTCAGGGCCGACCTGCTCGTGTTCACGAGCACCCCCGTCGTGAACGGCAGGCGGCGGCTGTTCCACGAGTCGAACCGCCTGCGGCTCGCGGACGGCTGCATCCTGCTCGGCCGCGAGATGGACGCCGACGAGCTCGAACGGCTGCTGGACACGGACTACCCGTTCGTGGCCATCGGCCGTCGCGTCGCCGCCGGTGGCCGGGTGCCCTACATCGGTGTCGACTACGCGGCCGCGACGCAGACGCTCGTCCGGCGTGCGCTCGACCTCGGGCACGCCCGGTTCGGCCTGCTGCGCCTGCCACTCGGCGCCGAGTCATCCCGTGACCGGCGTGCCGGCATCGTCGACGCACTCACCGGAGCCGGGCTCGACACGGCGGACGCCCTGGTGGAGACCACGGTGACCGACCACCGGACGGTGGCCGACGCGTGGGAGGCGATCAGGGCCTCCCGTCCGACCGTCGTCCTCGTCGAGGACCCGGATGACGGCGAGGAGCTGCTCGAACTGCTCGCCGACGACGTCCCTGCCAGAGTGTCGGTCGTCGTGCTCGGTGAGCACACCCGTCACCGCGACCGCGGGACGGACGTCACGCGGCTCAGCGCGCCGCGGACCGAACTCGGCGCCCGCGCCGTCGCCGCGCTCACCGAGCGCATCGCCGCTGTCCAACGCGGCGATGCCCCGGATCCGGTGCAGGAGCTCCTCGCCTGCACACTCGTCGCCGGCACCACACTCGGCCCGCCGCCGCGCTGAGCCGAACGCGCCCGACCGCACGCCACCGCGGCCGCCCGCGCGCACCCGACCCCGTCCGACCCCGCTCACTTCCCGAACCGCCTCGATCCGTCAGGAGTCGCTCCACCATGCCCGGAACCACCCCAACACCGGCCCCGACCGTCGGCGCCACCACGGACGCCGTCACGACCGACGTCGTCGTCATCGGCGGCGGCCTCGGCGGCGTCGCTGCCGCGCTCGCCGTCTGCCGAGCGGGTCGACGCGCCGTCCTCACCGAGGAGACGGACTGGCTCGGCGGTCAGCTGACCAGCCAGGCCGTGCCGCCGGACGAGCACCCGTGGGTCGAGCAGTTCGGCGTCACCCGGAGCTACCGCGCCCTGCGCGACGGCATCCGCGACCACTACCGCCGGGCGTACCCGCTCCGCGCCGAGGCAGCCGCGCTCGCCGACCTGAACCCCGGTGCAGGCCGCGTGAGCAAGCTCTGCCACGAGCCGCGCGTCGCACTCGCGGTGATCGAGGAGATGCTCCAGCCGTACCGCACCGCCGGACTCCTGACGGTCCTGCTCGACCACCGCCCCGTCGCCGCGACGGCCGAGGGGGACCGCGTCACGAGCGTCACCGTCGAACGGACGGACGGCCGCCGGACGGAGCTCCGTGGCGCGTTCGTCCTCGACGCGACCGAGACCGGCGACGTCCTGCCGCTCGCCGGCGTCGAGCATGTCGTCGGCGCCGAGTCGCGCGACGAGCACGGCGAGCCGCACGCACCGGAGGCCGCCGACCCCGCGAACCAGCAGGGCATCACGTTCTGCTTCGCCGTGTCGCACCACGAGGGCGAGGACCACACCATCGAGCGCCCCGAGATGTACGACTTCTGGCGCTCGTACCAGCCGGACTTCTGGCCGGCGCCGCTCATCGGGTTCCTCGCACCGGACCCGCGCACGCTCGAGGCACACCCGCGCACCTTCGAGCCGAACCCCGACACCGACCCCCTCGCCGTCAGCGCCGACCAGAGCGCGGACGCCGGCGACAAGGAGCTGTGGGGCTTCCGGCGGATCGTCGCGCGGAAGCTGTTCGCGGACGGGGCGTTCGAGTCCGACATCTGCCTCGTCAACTGGCCGCTCAACGACTACTGGCTGAAGCCCGTGATCGGGACCTCCGGGGACGCCGGAGCCGACGCGGAGACCACCAGGCAGGCGCTGTACGAAGCACGACAGCTCTCGCTCTCCGTCCTGTACTGGTTGCAGACCGAGGCACCCCGGCCCGATGGCGGAGCAGGCTTCCCCGGTCTCCGACTGCGCGGCGACGTCACCGGCAGCGAGGACGGTCTCGCCAAGGCCGCCTACATCCGCGAGTCCCGCCGGATCCGTGCGGTGACCACGATCGTCGAGCAGGACGTCTCCGCCGAGGTCGTCGGCGTGACCGGCCGGACGCGCTACCGCGACTCGGTCGGCGTCGGCAGCTACCGGCTCGACCTGCACCCGTCCACCGGTGGCGACAACTACGTCGACATCGCGAGCGTCCCGTTCGAGATCCCGCTCGGAGCGCTCGTCCCGCAGCGTGTGACGAACCTGCTGCCTGCCGGCAAGGACATCGGCACCACCCACATCACCAACGGCTGCTACCGGCTGCACCCCGTCGAGTGGAACGTCGGCGAGGTCGCCGGCGCACTCGCGGCCCACTGCATCGCGACCGACTCCACCCCCCAGGCCGTCCAGGCCGACGACGACCGCTTCGCCGCCTTCGCCGCCGGTCTCGACCGCGACGGCGTCGAGCGGCGCTGGCCAGCGGTCCAGGGCTACTGAGGCTCCCTGACGCACCTCCTCACCCGAAAGGTCACAACGACGTGAAACCCAACGCACTGCGCATCGGCATCGACGTCGGTGGCACGTTCACCGACGCGGTCGCCATCGACGCCGCCACCCTGCAGCTCATCGGGCAGGCCAAGGTCCCGACCAGCCACGACCACCCCGACGGCGTCGCACACGGCATCGTCGAGGCGCTCCACCAGCTGCTCGAACGGATCGGCCGTTCCGCCGAGGACGTCGTGTTCCTGGCGCACGGCACCACCCAGGCGACGAACGCCCTGCTCGAGGGCGACGTCGACCCGGTCGGCCTCATCGGCGTCGGGACCGGTCCGGCCGGCTTCTTCGCGAAGCGGCTCCGACGGCTCGCGAAGATCGAGATCGCGGACGGCAAGAAGCTCCCCGTCGCGTACGAGCACGTCCCGCGCGCCGACGACGACCGGCACGTCGACGGTGTCCTCGACCGCTTCGAGCAGGCCGGGATCCGTTCGATCGTCGTCACCGAGCCGTTCTCCGTCGACGATCCCATCGGCGAGGAACACATCACCGAACGAGCGCGCGCCCGCGGGTTCCTCGTCACCGCGACGCACGACATCAGCTCGCTCTACGGCCTGAGCAAGCGGACGCGGACGGCGGTGCTCAACGCGGTCATCCTGCCTCGGATGTTCGCGACCGCCGACCTGGTGCAGTCGAGCATCGACGCGGCGGGGATCACCGCCCCGCTGATGGTGATGCGGTGCGACGGCGGCGTGATGTCGCTCGACGAGATGCGGCGGCGGCCGCTGCTCACGGTGCTGTCCGGCCCGGCCGCCGGCGTCGCCGGGGCACTCATGCAGGAGAAGCTCTCCGACGGCGTCTTCCTGGAGACCGGCGGGACCTCGACCGACATCTCGGTCATCCGCCGCGGCAAGGTCGCGGTGCAGTACACCGAGTTCGGCGGCAGCTCCACCTACCTGTCGGCGCTCGACGTCCGCACCGTCGGCGTCGGTGGCGGGTCCATGGTCCGGATCCGGACAGGAGGCTCGGCGCAGGTCACGCACGTCGGCCCACGCAGCGCGCACATCGCGGGACTCCCCTACGCGTGCTTCGCGACGCTCGCCGACCTCGACGGCGCTACGCTGTCCACGGTCGCGCCGGTCGCCGGCGACCCGGCCGACCACGCCGTGGTCGACGCGGCCGGTGGCCGCTTCGCGATCACGATGACGTGCGCCGCGAACGCCCTCGGTCTGGTGCCGGACACCGACTACGCGCACGCCGACCAGGCGGTCGCTCGCGCCGCCCTTGCACCGCTCGCGAGCGCACTCGGCACCGACGTCGACGGTGCCGCACGTGCCGTCCTCGATGCCGGTGTCGCACCGGTCCGTGCCGTCGTCGAGCGCATGGTCGAGGACTACCGGATCCCCGAGGAGACGGTGCAGCTCGTCGGCGGTGGCGGTGGGGCTGCCTCGGTCACGCCGCACACCGGGGAACGAGCGGGCAAGCCGTGGCGGATCGCCGACCACAGCGAGGTGATCAGCCCGATCGGCGTCGCGCTCGCCCTCATCCGCGAGCAGGTCGAGCGGGTGATCCCCGGTGCGACCGACGAGCAGATCCTCGCGGTCCGTCGCGAGGCCGAGCAGGCCGTCATCAAGCAGGGAGCCGCCCCGGCCGAGGTCTCCGTCGACGTCACGGTCGACCCGCAGTCGAACACCGTCCGTGCCGTCGCGACGGGCGCCACCGAGCTCCGCACGCAGGACCGCACGGCACGGCTCACCGAGGACGACCTCCGCGCGGTCGCCGCTGGGAGCCTGGGCGTCGATGCACGAGCGCTGACCGTCCTCGCGGCGACCGACAGCCACGTCGTGTTCGGGTCGCCGGAGGAGCGCCGGTTCCTCCGGAAGCCGAAGCACCCGGTGCGCGTGCTCGACCGCGACGGCGTCATCCGCTTCGCGTCGGGTGACGCGCTGGTGGACCAGACCACGGCGGGTGCCGGTGCCGAGGCGATCCCCCGGCTCATCACCGAGCACACCTCCTACGGTGACGGTGGATCCCGTGCGCCGGCGCTCCAGCTGCTCGTCGGGCCGCGGATCGCCGACCTGTCCGGGGTGCTCGACGAGTCGCAGCTCGTGTCGCTCGCGCGCACCGAGGTCGAGGGGCGCGACCGGGCGGAGTCGCTCGTGGCCGTGCTCGAGGTCCGGTCGTGACCGTCGTGGCCGAGGCGGCGGCGATGCGCGCGCTCGAAGACCTGGACGACGCCGAGCTCGGCGCGCAGCTGCTCCGTGGCGTGCCGACGAACGAGCTCCGCAGCGACGAGGAACTGCTGCGGCACGCTGCCAGGGCGACGGCGTTCGGCGCGGAGCTGGCCGGTTCGACGGCTGGTTCGACGCCGCCCGGTCCGACGGCCGGTTCGACGGCCGGCTCGACGCCGGCGATCGTCGAGCACGACGGCGGACTCGACGCCGCGCTGCTCGCGCAGTACGACTCCAGGCACCACCGGATCGACCTGTTCACCGACACGATCGCGTTCTGCGAGCGGCTCGTCGACGAGCTCGGGTGGCGACACCTGTTCCCGGTCGGCTCGGTGCGTGCAGCGGCCGTCGAGCACGAGCGCGCGCACCACCTCGTCACGGCCGACCGCTCCCGTGGCCTCCGTGCGGCGCTCGACCACCAGGTCTTCCGCCTCGGACGCTTCCACCGGCTCGCCTACATCGCCGGCACCGACGAGGTGGCCGCACACGCGTTCGCCGCCAGGAGCCTCGGACTCACCCGGTCCCCGCTCCTCCTCACCCGAGCGGCGACGGCCGCGATCCGGAAGCGCAACGATGCGCGCTCCGCTTCGAACCCGAAGGAGAACTGACCAATGGGCATCGCAATCATCGTCATCATGGCGATCGGGGTCGCCCTGATCCTCACCGGCAAACTCCCCACGGCGTTCGCCCTCGTGCTGCTCGCGGTGGCGATCGCGCTCGCGGGTGGCGCCTCGTTCGTCGGCGCCGAGAACAGCGTGCTGACCACCGTGGTCCAGAACGGGGCGATCACGCTCGCGTCCACGATGGTGGCCATCCTGCTGGGCTCGTGGCTCGGCTCGCTGATGCGGGACACCGCGATCGCCTCGACCCTGGTCCGCAAGACCGTCGAGTTCGGCGGTGACCGTCCCGTCGTGATCGCGCTCGGTGTGCTGGTCATCTCGGCACTGTGCGGCGCGGTGACCGGCTCGGCTCCCGCTGCCCTGCTCGCCGGCGTGATCGGCATCCCCGCCATGATCGCCGTGGGTGTCCCGAAGGTCACCGCTGCCGGCACCATCCTGATGGGCATCGGTGCCGGGGTGCCGTTCGAGCTGCCGGTCTGGCAGTTCTTCTCGACCGCGCTGCACCTCCCCATCCCGCAGGTGCGCTCGTTCATGATCCTGCTGTTCCCGTTCGCCGCCGCAGCCGCCGTCGCCTACGTCATCGTCGAGACCCGGCGACGCGGCACCGTGCACGCCTGGTCCCTCGCGGCCCCGGCCGACGGAACCCGCGTCGTCACGAGCCGGCGTCGACGACTCGGTGATGCGCCGTGGTTCGCGCTGCTGACCCCGCTCGTGCCGATCGTCCTGGCGCTCGTGCTGCAGGTGCCGATCATCCCGTCGCTCCTCGCGGGCGTGCTGTTCGCCGTCGTCACGACGACCCGACCGGCGCTCTGGGGCACCACGATGCTGCGGTCGCTCTACGACGGGTTCAAGGTCGCCGCTCCGCCGATCACGCTGTTCATCGCGATCGGCATGCTCCTCGCCGCCGTGGGCCTGCCGGGGTCGGTCGCCGCCCTGCGTCCGATCGTCGAGGCCGTCGCGCCGACGAACATCTGGCTGTACGTGATCGTGTTCTCGGTGCTCGTCCCGCTGTGCCTGTACCGCGGCCCGCTCAACATCTTCGGCCTCGGTGCCGGGATCGCCGGCGCGATGACCGCCATCGGCTTCTACTCGCCGATGGCCGTCCTCGGGCTGATGACCTCGTACAACCAGGTGTTCGGTGTCGCGGACCCGACGAGCACCCAGACGGTGTGGGCGTCGCAGTACGCGGGCGTCTCACCGCAGGCAGTGATGCTCCGTGTGCTGCCGTACGCGTGGGTCGTCGCCATCGCCGGCATCATCCTGTCGGCGGTCAAGTACCTCTGACGGCGGCCCGCGGGCGGCCGGCGGCGGCGGCCCCGGCCCCGGCTGGCCCCGGCCTCGGCTGGCCCCGGCCCCGGCCTCGGCTGGCCGTCCGCGCGAGGAGATCGAGTGCGCAGAAATGGGGACGTGCGACGCGAGCACTCCCCCACGTCTGCGCACTCGATGTACCGACGACGTGCCGCCGCCCGTAGTGTTCGGGTGTGCCCACCGACCCACGTCACTGGTTCCTCGCTCGCGACGAACGCGGCAACCTGGCCACCGACGTGCACGCTGGACGGGACGACGCCGCACCGTGGTCCGAGGGCAACGCGGTGCGCCCGCTCGTCCACGGCGCCCCGTACTTCGAGCGCATCCACGCGGAACTGTGCGCGCTGGAGCCGGGTGACCGGGTGTGGTTCACGGACTGGCGCGGCGACGCGGACGAACGGCTCCTGCCGGACGGCCCGACCATCGGCGACCTGCTCGCCGAACGCGCACGGGACGGCGTCGAGGTCCGCGGCCTGATCTGGCGGTCCCACGGCGAGCGCGTCTCGGCATCGATCAGCGCGCGCTCGAACGAGCTGCTCGGCCGGAAGATCAACGACGCGGGCGGCGAGGTCCTCCTCGACCAGCGTGTCCGCGTCTTCGGGTCGCACCACCAGAAGTTCTTCGTGATCCAGCACCGGGACGACCCCTCGCGGGACGTGGCGTTCGTCGGCGGGATCGACCTCTGCCACAGCCGCCGCGACGACGCCGCACACCAGGGCGACCCGCAGCCCGTGTCGATCGACGGCCGGTACGGCGAGCGCCCGGCGTGGCACGACGCCTCGATGGAGCTCCGCGGGCCGGTCGTCGCCGACGTGCTCGCGGTGTTCGCGGAGCGGTGGGACGACCCGCACCCGCTCGACCGCAGCCTGCCGTACCGGATGCTGCTGCAGCGCCTCACGCACATGCCCCGTCGGCCGGAGCCGCTGCCCGAGCGCACGCCCCCGCCACCCCGTGCCGGTGACCACGCCGTACAGCTGCTGCGCACCTACGGGGTGAAGCGCCCGCCCTTCCCCTTCGCACCGGAGGGTGAGCGCAGCATCGCCCGCGCCTACGCGAAGGCGTTCTCGAAGGCGGAGTCCCTGCTGTACATCGAGGACCAGTACCTCTGGTCCCGCGAGGTCGCGTCGGGGATCGCCGAGGCCCTCGAGCGAAACCGGGACCTCCGGGTGATCATCCTCGTGCCGCGGTACCCGAACTCCGACGGCCCGCTCGGTGGCCCGCCCAGCCGGCTCGGGCAGATCGAGGCGCTGCGCTCCCTCCGCCGGAGCGCACCGGACCGGGTCGGCGTGTTCGACCTCGAGCACGAGGACGGCCGACCGATCTACATCCACGCGAAGATCTGCGTCGTCGACGACCAGTGGTTCACGATCGGTTCGGACAACTTCAACCGCCGGTCGTGGACGTCCGACAGCGAACTCACCTGTGCCGTCGTGGACGCCTCGACTGGCGACGGCTCCCTCGCCCGGGACCTCCGGCTGCAGCTCTGGGCCGAACACCTCGCGACGACACCGGACGACCCGCGCCTCGTCGGCTCCGGTGCCGAACTCCTGGCGCTGTGGCGAGCCCGAGCCCGCGCGCTCGACCACTGGCAGGAGGACGGCCGTCCCGGCGAACGACCTCCTGGCCGGATCCGCCGGCACGAGCCCGAGCCGGTGTCGGCGCTGCAACGCCTGTGGGCGCGGCCGGCCGCGCGGCTCGCGGTCGACCCGGACGGGCGTCCGCGTCGGCTCCGCGGCTCGACTCGCTTCTGACAGCCGCTCCACTCGAAGTGGGGGCTGTGCCTCGAGCGCGGGCTTCACCAGACTTGTGCGGTTCTCAAGTTCCAAGGAGTCGCATGCCCCGCCCCCAGTCCGAACGCCCACAGTCCCGCAAGGGCCATCGCCTGCCCGTTTCGACCTGGGTGGGCATCATCGGAACCGCGCTCGTGGCGCTCATCGGACTCGCCTCCGGCGGCTTCTGGACGATGGTGCTCATGGCGTCGATCGTGGTCCTGCTCACCGCGGTCTACGGCGCGCTCTTCCGCCGGACGACGTGGCTCCGCCTCCCCCGGAAGCGCGCCGCCGCCGGGATCGGTGCAGCGGTCGCGTTCGCAGTCCTGATCGGCTCGACGTCGGCGTACGGTGCAACGCACCCCGAGGTGACGACGCAGACCCGACCGGTCTCGTTCGCATCAGCACCCGCAGCGGCACATGCGTCCGCGACACCGCACCGGACTGCGACGCCGACGCCGACGCCCACGCCGGTCCTCACCACGAAGACCGTCACCGAGACACTGCCGATCCCGTTCACGACGAGCACGGTCGAGAGCGCGACCCTTGCGAGCGGAACGTCGTCGGTCACGACAGCCGGCGTGGACGGCGTCGAGACCAAGACGTGGACGGTGTCCTTCACCGACGGCGTCGAGACGGGGCGGACGCTCGCGAGCGACGTCACCACGACGCAGCCGGTCACGCAGGTCACGACCGTCGGGACCTACGTCGCACCGCCGCCCCCGCCTGCGGCTCCGACCTGCACGAACGGCACGTACGTCAACACCGCGGGCAACACGGTCTGCCGACCGGAGGTGTCGACGACCGCCCCGAGCGGCGCGACCGCGAAATGCGGCGACGGCACGTACAGCTTCAGCCAGTCCCGACGAGGAACCTGCTCGTCACACGGGGGCGTCGCGGCCTGGCTCTGACCTCGGGGATCAGAACCAGCGGAGGGCGAACTGCTCGACGACGTTCCGGACGACGCCGACGACCCCGGTCGCCGGTTCGCCGGAGTCGCGGCCGACGGCCCGGCGCATGGCGTCCTGCGCAGCCTCGTACTCGGCGCGCTCCTCGCCGGAGAGGTCGTCGGGTGCCGAGGTCCTGATCGTCGCGATCCGCTCCAGCCGACGGAACCCGTACCGGAACCCGATCGGTCGCGGCGCTGCCTGCACGAGCTGGAGCAGCTGCTCGTGGGAGTACCGGTCACCGGTCTCTCCGGCGGCAGCGATGAAGTCCGTCAGCCCGCGGAGTCCCGCGTCGGACCCGCCGAAGCGGACCTGCAGGAGCCTCGCTCGGCTGCAGAGGTCGTACACCAGTGCCTCGTCCACCACGGTCCCCTCCCGACTCGTCGATCAGAGCCTCCCACAGCCGAACGGGCGACACCAGGAGCGCGACCAGCCGTACACGTCGCGCCGACGTTCCTGGACCCGCTCCTGAGCGAACCGGAGGCCCGCGCCCCCGCGCTCCACGGCTTCCTCATCGACGGCAGCGGGACATTCCCGACATGACCACGAACGACCGTGTCGAGCGCCGCCCCGCTCGCTGGCTCCACCAGTCCCGCGGACAGCAGGCCGCCCTCGCCGGGATCGTGCTGCTCGGAGCGGTGCTGACCAGTTGGAACCTCGCCCGTGGCGGCGACTCCGAGTTCTACGCCGCGGCGGCCCGCTCGATGTCCGAGTCCCTGCCGGCGTTCCTGTCCGGGTCGTTCGATCCCGGCGCGACCGTGACGCTCGACAAGCTCGCCGGCTTCGCGGCACCCCAGGCGATCAGCGTCCACCTGTTCGGCATGTCCACCGCCTCGCTCGCGCTGCCGCAGGTCATCGAGGGTGCCGTCACGACCGTCGCGGTCGCCGTGGTGGCGCTGCGGTGGCTCGGTGCCCGAGCCGGGCTCGTCGCCGCGGCCCTCGCCGCCGGAACGCCGATCTTCGTGTCGATGTTCGGGCACCCGATGGAGGACGGGCTCCTCACCATGGCCCTCGCCGTCGCGCTCGTCTGGTGGCAGCGGGCCGCGCTCACCGGTGCGTGGTGGCCGCTGCTCGTCGCCGGCGCCTTCGTCGGGGTCGGGTTCCAGGCGAAGATGCTGCAGGCCTGGCTGATCCTGCCGGCGCTCGTCGTCGGCACGGTCGTCGCAGCGAGCAGCGATGGTGGGGGCCGGTGGCGCCGGGCCGTCGCGCACTCGGCGGTGCTCGTCGGCGCGACGCTGGTGGCGAGCCTCGGCTGGTCCGTGGTCGTCTCCCTGCTCCCCTCATCCGACCACCCCTACATCGACGGGTCCACCGACGACAGCGTCTTCGCGATGGTCCTCGGCTACAACGGCGTCGACCGGTTCCTGCCCGGCCTGTGGCCGGGAGCGGTCGGCGCGATCGGCGCAGCCGTCGGACACGCCGGCACACACGTCGCCGACCTCTTCCACACGGCCGGCGGAGCGGGTCGCGGCGGCCACTCCGTCCTCCAGCTCTTCTCGCCGCGTTACGCGTCGCAGGTCGGGTGGACCTGGCCCGCTGCGCTCACCGGCATCGGGATCGGCGCGGTCCGTTGGTGGCCGGGCCGGTCCGGCCGGGAGGCTCGCCCCGCCTCCGCCGTCTTCCTCACCCTGGTCGTCTGGCTGGCGACGGCGGTCGCGGTCCTGTCCGTCCTGCGGCTCCCGCACACCGCGTACGTCGCCGGCATCGGCGTCCAGCTCGCGGCCCTCGGCGCGCTCGGGTGGTGGGGCGCAGCCGCACTGGTTGACGCTCCCGATCGCCGGCTCCGACTCGTCCCGACGGGACTGCTCGTCGTGCAGGGCGGGTGGTGGATCTGGCTCGCACGGTCCTCCGCCGAACCGGCGGTGCTCTCGACGATCGCGGTCGGTGTGACCGTCGCGGCCCTGGTCGCGCTGCTCGTGCGCCGTCGATCGACGTTCGGGGTCGATCCGGGTCGAGGGCGCCGGACGGCTGCAGGACTGCTGGTCGCTGCAGTGGTGCTCGGTCCCGCGTGCTTCTCCCTGCAGGCGCTCGACGCGGCACGAGACGGCAGCGGCGGCGACGCCTCGGTGGGGATCGCCACCGGCGCCTTCGCCGGCGCCGGGCACCTCCCCACCCGTGCGTTCGCGTTCGGCAGGTCACCGTCGCGCGACAGGACCGGCGACACCTCGACGGCCTTCCGGATCTCGGCGCCCGACGTCATCGGCGGCCACACCCGTCTCGACGCCTCGGAAGCCGCGCTCGTCGCGGACGCCGAACGGCACGGTGGCGGGAAGGACGGTGCCCCGCTGTTCCTGACGGACTCGTGGCGGATCGCCGCCGACGTCATCGGGGACACCGGCGACGAAGTGCTGACCGACGGCGGGTTCTCCGGCCGGGTCCCGGTGTTCACGACGGCGCAGATCGAGTCGATGATCCACTCGGGGAAGGAGCGGCTCTTCGTCGTCGCGAACGGGCCGGCGTCCACCGACCCGGTGCGTCAGGCGACCGCGGCACTCGGATGTCGGGTCGTCCACCGCTGGGGGTCGACGTTCGCCTCGTCGTCCGGGTCACCGTGGCTGTCGCAGGCGGACGCGTCGTTCGCGTTGGAACAGTGCTCCTGAGCCACGGCCGTCCGGCTCAGACCGTCGCCTCCGTGCCCCGCACCCTCCCGATCACGACGTCGACGATGCCGGCGAGGAGCGCCGCGCCGACGAACCCGAGCGCCACGCCGAGTCCGAGCGGCAGCCCGTTCGCGTAGTCACCGCGCGAGCTCGCGAGCGCCGAGTAGAACACGCTGCCGACCGCCGCGATGCCGATCGCCGACCCCACCCGGGCGCCGACCTGGATGAGCCCGCCGGCGGAGCCGCCCTGCTCGACCGGGACCTCGGACAGCGTCAGGGTCTGGTTCGGGGAGATCGTGAGCCCGGAGCCGATGCCCGCGATCAGCAGCGGCAGGACCAGCCACCAGCCGAGATCCGACCGGTAGTGGTTCGCGACGACCCAGATCACCGCACCGAGGCCGATGAGCACGAGGATCGTCCCGATCACGATGAGCTGACGGCCGAACCGGTGCACGATCCGCCCGCCGATCGTCGACGCGATGCCGGAGCCGATCGCGAACGGCACCGATGACAGTCCCGCCAGCAGCGCCGAGTAGTGCAGTCCCGACTGCAGTGCGAGCGTGAGGACGAAGAACAGCGGGGTGAACCCGGCGAAGTAGAGCGTCGCGAGCCCCACACCGAGCGAGAACGACCGGCGCCGGAAGAGCGCGAGGTCGACCACCGGTTCCTTCGTCCGGCCGTAGTGCCGCTCCCAGAGGACGAACAGCACGGCGAGCACGACGGCGACCACCACGAGCCACCACTTCGTGTTGCCCTTCCACTCCTGCGACTGCACGAACGGCAGCAGCAGGGCGACCACCGCGGCACCGAGCAGTGCGATGCCGACCGGGTCGAAGTCGTGCTTCTTCCCACGCTCGTGCGCACTGGCCGCTGGGAGGTACCGCATCGCCAGCAGGATCGTGACGAGCCCGAACGGCAGGTTCACGAAGAAGACGAACCGCCAGCCGTTCTCGGTGCCGAACGCGGTGATGAGCAGGCCACCGACGAGCGGGCCGATCGCGGTGGCGATGCCCACGGTCGCACCGAACAGCCCGAACGCGGTGCCGCGCTCCTTGCCGCGGAACAGCTGCTGGATGAGGGCGGTGACCTGCGGCGTGAGGAGGCCGCCCGCGAGACCCTGCACCAGGCGGGCGATCACCAGGACGATGCCGTTCGGGGCGAAGCCGCAGAGGGCGCTCGCGAGCGTGAACAGCCCGACGCCGATGACGAACATGCGACGGCGTCCGGTCGCATCCCCGAGACGCCCACCGGGGACGAGCAGCAGACCGAACGACAGCGCGTACCCGGACAGGATCCACTGGACGGCCTCTGGGGTCGCTCCCGGGAGACCGGTCGAGATGGACTGCAGCGCGACGTTGACGATCGACACGTCGAGCAGGACGATGCCGCCGCCGAGGAGGCAGATGACGAGCGCCTTCCAGCGGTTCGGGTCCGGCTGGTCGCCGGAGTCCGCCGGCGTGGCACGCGGATCGGGCGACCCGCTCGACGGCGCATCGGAGGTGGCTACGTGGTGCGCGCCGTGTTGTTCGACGCTGGGAGCCGCATCGGGCTCGACGGGTTTGCGGTGTTCGGCTGCCATGACGACCCCACGGTAGGCCCGTCCGCCCCACCCGTCGTCAGCCGAACGGGATGACGCGTACCCCGATCGCCACGCGATGCAGTTGCGCTACGGGGCCTCGGGCTGCGGCTGCCGCAACCCCGTCACCAGGAGCGTCACGCTCGTCCGGACGTCGTAGTCCGGGTCCCGCGGGCTCCACGCGACGAGATCGCCCACGGCACGGAGCAGCTGGTACGGCGCGATCGACGCGACCACCTCCCCCGAGTCCCGAGCGGCGTCGAGCAGCCGGCCGAGCACCGGTACGAGCTCGTCGATGAACAGGGAGTGCAGCGCGGTGAACCCGTCGGTGTCGCCCTCCCACACCCGCGCCAGCCCGTGCTTCGTCCCGAGGAAGTCGACGAACTGGTGCACCCAGCGGAGGACCGCCACGAACGGCGTCGGCTCGGACGCGAGCAGCGCCGTCCCGGCTTCGGCGCAGGCGACGATCTGGTGCCGGTAGACCGCGACGACCAGGTCGGAACGGGTCGGGAAGTGCCGGTAGAGCGTCCCCACGCCGACGCCGGCCGCCGCAGCGACCTCGCGCACGGGAGCGCCGACGCCGGATGCAGCGAACACCCCGCCAGCGGCGTCCAGGATCGCCCGCTCGTTCCGCTCGACATCGCGCCGACGCCGAGGCGCGTCATCCCCGGTCGGCGTCGTGCTCACCACTCGATCATCGCATGCGCGCGCCGGAGAACGGAACATCGCTCCGTTTCCGCTTGCAATCCGGATCAGCGTTCCGTATTGTTCCGGAACGTCGCTCCGTTTCAGCGACCACAGCCTCCGGGAAGGACCGTCATGATCACCGACCAGCACCCCATCGGCACCGGCTTCACAGCCGCGACCACCGCGGACGAGGTCCTCGCGGGCATCGACCTCGCCGGCCGCAACGTCGTCGTCACGGGCGGCCACGGCCGACTCGGTCACGAGACCAGCCGCGCACTCGCCGCGGCGGGAGCGTCCGTGACCGTCGCCGCACGGGACACCGATCGCGCTTCCGCAGCGGTCGCCGACATCCCCGGCGTCCGAGTGGAACAGCTCGACCTCACCGACCCGGCGTCGATCGACGCCTTCGCCGCACGGTGGTCGGCCTCCGGCCGCCCGCTCCACGCGCTGGTGAACAATGCTTCGACACTCTTCACCCCGGACCGCCAGCTCGACGCGCGCGGGAACGAGCGCTCGTTCTCGACCGCGCACCTGGGGCACTTCCAGCTCACGCGGGCACTCCTCCCCGCCCTCCTGGAGGCTCGTGGTGCGCGGGTCCTCACCGTCACGTCCGGCGCGGCTCGGAACGGGCAGATCCGCTGGGACGACCCGGCGTTCGCCAGCGGGTACGACGCAGGCGCCGCCTACGGGCAGGCGAAGCGGGCGAACGTGCTCTTCACGGTGGAACTCGACCGCCGGTACGCCGACCAGGGCATCAGGGCCCTCGCCGCGCACCCCGGCGTGATCATCGGACCGGGCCCGCACGACCCGAGCCGCATCGCGTCCTACCGCCAGCAGGGGCTCGTCGACGAGCACGGCGCGACGATCGTCGACCCGTCGAACGGCAAGAAGACGATCGAGCAGGGCGCGGCGACGCTCGTGCTCGGCGCCGCGAGCCCGTTGCTCGACGGCATCGGCGGGGTCTACCTGAAGGACGGCGACGTCGCCGTGATCGACGACGAGGTCCGACCACTCACCGCCGACAGCATCCCAGCGGACGCCAACTCGGCGATGCTCGACCCCGACGACGCCCGGCGGTTGTGGACGCTCACGGAGCAGCTCCTCGCCTGACTGGCTCGTGGGGCCCTATCGTGGGCGGATGGGGGAACGACTGAGCGCGTTTGACGACCCCGGCGATGACCTGGCGCTCCGTCCCGCACGAGCACAGCGGAAGCCGGGCGCGGTCGACCTCACCGTGACGATCGTTGCCCTCGCGGTGAGCTACCTCGCCGCGCCGGCCGCGTGGTTCGCCGTGGTCATCAGCCAGATGGCCTTCGACGCCTGCGCGATGCCGTCCCCGGGGTGTGACTACCGCGCCGGCAGCGCCGTGCTCGTCTGGCACCCGACCGTGACCGTGGTCGTCGTCGTGCTCGGGACCTGCTGGGCCGTCGTCCGCCGGGTCCGCGGGCGAGCGACGTCACTCGTCGGGCTGGGCACACTCGCCGGCGTGGTCGTCACGTTCCTCGCGGCCGAGGTCGTGACGCACACCGCGAGTGCGGGCCACCTCTTCTAGGACGACGTCGCGCAGACCCGCGGCGGGGTCGACCAGCACCGCCCACATCCCGGCAGCACGCGCGCCGACGATGTCGTGCGCGCGGTTGTCCCCGACGAAGAGGCAGTCGGCAGGGGCCACCCCCAACTCGCCGGCCAGCGTCAGGAACGCCCGCTCGTCCGGCTTCTGGAACCCGATGCGCTCCGAGGTGCAGACGACGTCGAACGCGCCGTCCAAGCCGGTGCGTGCCAGCTTGTCGCGCTGCTGCTCCTCCGTCCCGTTGGTCAGGACGCCGAGCCGGAACCCGCGGGACCGCAGTCGGTGCAGCAGCGGCAGTGCATCGGGGAACGCCCGCCAGGAGGCCCGGTACGCGCGCACGTAGTCCTCGAACAGCGCGTCCAGCCCGACGTCATCATCCGGAACGTCGATGCCGAGCGGTTGCAGCACGCTCCGGAGACGCTTCCGACGCTGCTCCTGGAAGCTGATCTCCCCCGAACGCCACCGCTCGAACTGCTCGTCCTCGGCAGCGAACCACGCGTCGAGTACCGCCTCGGTGACGTCCAGCCCGAGCCCTCCGAGGAATGCAGACGCGCCGGCACGTGCCGAACCGCGGTGGTCGAAGAGCGTCCCGTCCAGGTCGAACCCGACCGCTCGCAGCGTCCCCACCCCCACAGAGTAGGACCCCGATGGCAGAACGTTGCGCGGGAGCCTCGATACCGCGCGCGACGCCGCAGAATGCGCACGAATCCGCCGGAGATGGGCAACTTTCCGTCCGCCGCTTTTCCCTAGGCTCAGAAAAAGCACGTTCCACGCCGCACCGCAGCGGCCGACCCGATGACGGGAGGTTCGACATGTCGCAATTCGTCCAGAGGTTCACGCAGGACGCCATCGTCGGTGAGCCCGAGGTCGTCGAGGACCGCCCGGACGTGCGCGAGGTCGCAGCACTTCCCGCGTGGCACCGCCTCAAGGACGCCGTCGTGTCGTTCCGATCCCTGCAGACGCAGGACGGCTCGATACCCGACCCGTCGGATCACCGGACCGCGTCCGGGTACCTGGCCACGATCCTCCCGGCCGTCGCCGAACTGGCACCGCACTTTCCGCACGATGCGGCGTACCTCGCTGCATTGCAGCGCGACTTCTCGCGGTGGGAACAGGAGGGATTCGGCGTCCCGGACTTCCTGGACTCCCTGACCGCGTTCCAGCCGCAACAGCACCGCGTGGACGGACTCGGCCACCTCGTCGTGTTCCCGATGGTCACGCAGAACGGCAGTTCCTCGCGGCTCGTCGAAGCCGTCCTGGTCGAGGTCATCTGGCCCGAGTTCATCGCGGAGCTGGAAGCCGGCGACTACGAGAACGCACTGTTCGTCGCACTCCGCTTCGTCGATTTCACCCCCGGCTACGACACGAACTCCGCGGTGCTGTTCCCGGAGACCGTCGCGATGCGGGAGATCCCGGCGTTCACGTGGGGCGCGATCTTCCAGGACCGCGAAGCCGCCCGCTACCGGCGGGTCGTCCGCGCCGCGGCGGACATCACCAAACTCGAGTTGCCCGCCGAAGCAGCCGCGATGCTCGACGACCAGGAACTCACGGAGCGCGTCTTCGTGATGTGGGACATCATCCACGACCGTTCCCACATGCGCGGCGATCTGCCGTTCGACCCGTTCATGATCAAGCAGCGGATGCCGTTCTTCCTCTACTCGCTCGAAGAACTCCGGTGCGATCTGACCGCATTCCGTGAATCGGTGCGGCTGGATCGAGAACTGTCCGCGCGCCCAGAACTCAGCAGCGCAGAACTCGCAATCCGCGACCATGCGCGGCTCGTGCAGTACGCCGTCGTCTTCGACCGCATCTTCCGGTTCGCGATCACCGGCAGCCGCGTCCGGAACTACGACGGGCTCGGCGGCCAACTGCTCTTCGCGTGGATGCACCAGCACGACGTCCTGCACTGGACGGACACGCAGCTCACGATCGACTGGGACGAGGTGCCGGACGTCATCATCGCGCTCAGCGACCAGATCAACGAGCTGTACTGGCGCTCCATCGATCGGCCGAAGTCGGCGCACTGGCTCGCCGCATACGAGATGCTGACCCGGACGCTCACGCCGCACCCGGCCTCCCGGTGGGCGCAGGGACTGCCCGCCGAGACGCTCGCCGGACCGCCGAAGGGCTACACCGACGCGGTGCTCGACGACGAGTTCCCGCTGTCGATGTTCTACGAGGCGCTCAACAAGAAGATGGCCGCGGTCATCGCGTCGACGGCCGGCATCACCGGCGCTTCGTCCGTCGCACCCGCCGACGTCGCGGACGCCGCGTGAGCGCTGGGCCCCTGGCCGGCCGCGTGGTGCTGATCGCGGGAGCGACCAGCGCCAGCGGCGCGGCCGTCGCGCGCGCACTCACCTCCGCCGGCGCGGCCGTCGTCGCCGTCGGCACGAGATCCGACGCACTGGAGGCACTGCGCACGTCCGTCCCGGGCGTCACCACCCACACGTGCGACCTCTCGGACCACGGTGCGGTCGTCTCGTTGGCCGCCGCGATCCACGATTCCGTCGGCCCGATCGACGGCCTGGTCCACCTCGTCGGCGGCTGGCGCGGTGGCGGTGGCCTCGCCGGCCAGTCCGACGAGGACTGGGACTTCTTCGACCGGGGCTTCCGGACCCTGCGGAACACGACCAGGGTGTTCGACGACGACCTCGTCGTGTCCGCGGCGGGACGGCTCGCGATCGTGTCGTCCACCGCGGTCGACTCCCCCACCGCCGGCGGCGCGAACTACGCCGCCGCCAAGGCCGCGGCCGACGCCTGGGTCCGTGCCGTGGCCCAGGGCTTCCGGAAGCGCGCGCCGCAGGCCGCAGCCGCGATCTTCGTCGTCCGTGCGCTCGACGGACTCGAGGAACGACTCGGCGACGAGGTCGTCCGGCTCTGGTCTGCCGCGCCCGCCGACGTGAACGGCGCTCGTCTCCCCATCTCCCCGTCGGCCCAGCCCCCTGCCGCCCCGCTCCCTAGGATGAACCAGTGACCCTCCAACTCCACGACCTGGACCTGCGGGGCTTCGCCTCCGACAATTACGCCGGCGTCCACCCCGAGATCCTCGACGCGATCGCCGCGGCCAACCAGGGCCACCAGATCGCCTACGGTGAAGACGTCTACACGGCGCGGCTCAACGACGTGATCCGGCAGCACTTCGGGGCGCAGGCAGAGGCGTTCCCGGTGTTCAACGGCACCGGTGCGAACGTCGTCGGACTGCAGTCGATGCTGCCGCGGTGGGGCGCCGTCGTGTGCACCTCGACCGCCCACATCCACACCGACGAGGCAGGGGCGCCGGAACGGGTCGGCGGCATGAAGCTCCTCACCGTCGACGCCCCGGACGGCAAGCTCACGCCCGAGCTGATCGACCGCGAGGCATGGGGCTGGGGCGACGAGCACCGTGCCCAGCCGCTCGTCGTGTCGATCACCCAGACCACCGAGCTCGGCACCGCGTACACCGTCGAGGAGATCCGGGCGATCGCGGACCACGTCCACCCGCTCGGCATGACGCTGCACATGGACGGCGCCCGCATCTCCAACGCCGCCGCGACCCTCGGGCTCCCCCTCCGCGACTTCACCACCGACGCCGGCGTCGACGTGCTGAGCTTCGGCGGCACCAAGAACGGGATGCTCTACGGCGAGGCGATCGTCGTGCTGAACCCCGCCGCGTCCGAGGGGCTGCAGTACCTCCGCAAGATGAACATGCAGCTCTCGTCGAAGATGCGGTTCGTGTCGGCGCAGCTCATCGCGCTCCTCACCGACGACCTGTACCTCCGCTCGGCCTCGCATGCGAACGCCATGGCGCAGCGGCTCCGTGGCGCACTCGAGGCCGGGATCGCCGACGGCAGCATCCAGGGCGTCGGGTTCAGCCAGGAGACGCAGGCGAACGGGGTGTTCGCGACGCTGCCGGCAGGCGTGGCCGATCGGCTGCGCGAACACTTCCGGTTCTACGACTGGGACGCCAGCCGGAACGAGGTGCGGTGGATGTGCTCGTTCGACACCTCGGAGCAGGACATCGACGCGTTCGTGGCGGCCCTCACGCGGGAGCTCGGCTGACTGCGTCGCCGATCAGTCCTGCGCCGTGGGTCGGATGATCACCTCGCCGACGTCGACACCCGCCGGCTGGGCGATCGCGTAGGCGACGGCAGCCGCCACCGCATCGGCGGGCATGGCGATCGCGGCCATCCGGGCCTCGAGCGCGGCGCGCTGCTCGGGGTCGTCCGTCTTCGTGACGCCCTCGGTGGCGGTGAAGCCGGGCGAGACGACCGTGACCCGGAGGTCGGGGCCGGCCTCTTGTCGCAGCGCTTCACTGAGGACCCGCACCGCGGTCTTGGTCGCCGCGTACACACCCTGCGCCGGCACGATGCGGTGCGCCGACGTCGAGGCCGTGTGCACGAAGTGCCCGAACCCCTGCTCGCGGAACACCGGCAGCGCTGCGGCGATCCCGTTGAGGACCCCGACCAGGTTGACGTCGACCATCTGCTGCCAGCCGTCGACGTCGAGGGCGTCGAACGGGGAGACCGCCATGCTGCCGGCGTTCTGGTGGAGCACGTCGAGGCGACCGAATCGGGACCGGGCCGACGCGACCAACGCGTGCAGCGCCTCCCGGCTGCGGACGTCGGTCTCGACCGCGACGGCTTCGCCGCCGACCGCGGTGATCCGTTCGACGACGGACGCGAGCCGGTCGACCCGGCGGGCGCCGAGCACGACCTTCGCGCCTGAGGCGGCGAGGCGGAGCGCTGTCGCCTCGCCGATGCCGCTCGATGCTCCGGTGACGGCGACGACCTTGCCCTGGATCCCCTCCATGGTCTTCCCTTCGCTAGAGTGAAGCGGACGCTTGTCCGCTTCATCGAGGGAGGCTACCGGACACATGTCCGCTTCGCAATCGGTCCGCCGCGCCGACGCTGAACGCAACCGCGCGCGACTCGTCGACGTCGCCCGGGAAGCACTGCGCGTCGAACCAGCGACGACCATGCAATCGGTGGCACGACTCGCCGGCGTCGGTCAGGGAACCATCTACCGCCATTTCCCCAGCCGGGAGGCCCTGCTCGCCGAGGTCTACCGCGGGGACTTCCAGGGACTGGTCGCGTCCGCACGCGACGCGGCAGGATCGCCCGACCAGCGGACGGCACTCCGGTCCTGGCTCGACGAGCTCGCCGCCTTCGGGTACCAGAAGCACGCCCTGGCCGACGTCCTGGACGCGGCCACCCGGCAGCAGTTGCACGACGAGCAGTACGACGAGATCGTCGACGCGATCGCCACACTGCTCGACGCCGGAGTGCGCGCCGACGTCCTCCGCCCGGACGTGTCACCACCCGACCTGCTCGCTCTCGTCGCGTTCCTCTGGCAGCTCGGGCCGTCGGCCGCCGACCGGGCACCGCACCTGCTCGACCTCGTCGTGGACGGACTGCGCGCCGGCCGCAACGCAACGTAGAATCCCGTGTGATCTCCGAGCATCCCGAGCCCAGCGGCATCCTCCCCGAGGACCTCCACGCCACCCTCCGGGTCCTCGAGCAGCTGCCCTCGATCGACGAGCGCCACCCCGACTTCGTGCGGGTTCGTCAGGCCACGGCGAAGATGTTCAAGGCCGTGAAGCGGGCGCACCGGCTCGAGAAGCGCGCGGTCATCGCGGAGGCCGACCGCCTGGTGATCGCCGCGACCGCGACCGGTGCCGCCGACCGCATCGACGACGAGACCCGCGGCGTCCCGATCAGCGCCTCGACCAGTGCCTCGACCGCCGGCACCCTCTTGAAGTCCCGCCCGTGCTACATGTGCAAGCAGCACTACACGGTGGTCGACGCGTTCTACCACCAGCTCTGCCCCTCGTGCGCCGCGATGAGCCACGCCAAGCGCGACGCCCGCACCGACCTGACGGGCAAGCGGGCACTGCTCACGGGCGGACGCGCGAAGATCGGCATGTACATCGCGCTCCGACTCCTCCGCGACGGGGCACACACCACCATCACGACACGATTCCCCCGCGATGCGGTGCGCCGGTTCTCGAGCCTCCCCGACTCCGCCGAGTGGATCTCGCGCCTCAAGGTCGTCGGCATCGACCTGCGCGACCCGGCCCAGGTGATCGGCCTCGCCGAGGACGTCGCCGCCGCTGGGCCCCTCGACATCCTGATCAACAACGCCACGCAGACCGTGCGCCGGTCGACCGGCGCGTACCAGCCCCTCGTCGACGCCGAACTCGCCCCGCTCCCCGACGGGCCGCTGCCCGAGCTCGTGACGTTCGGGCACACGAACGACCAGCACCCGCAGGCACTCGCCCGCTCGGTCACGGCGCACCCGATCCTCGCGGCCGCTGCTGCCCGCGCCGATGAACTCACCGAGCAGGCCATGACCCCCGGCTCGAGCTCGCTCGAACGGCTCGCGATGGGGACCGCGATCGACGCCGGTGGTCTCGTCCCGGACCTGCACGACGTGAACTCGTGGACGCAGCACGTCGACGAGGTCGACCCGCTGGAGATGCTCGAGGTGCAGCTGGCCAACACCACCGCGCCGTTCATCCTGATCTCGAAGCTCCGCCCGTCCATGGCGGCGAGCGAGTCGAAGCGCACCTACGTGGTGAACGTCAGCGCCATGGAAGGCGTGTTCGGCCGCGCCTACAAGGGGCCAGGGCACCCGCACACGAACATGGCGAAGGCCGCGGTCAACATGCTGACGCGCACGAGTGCCCAGGAGATGTTCGAGACCGACGGCATCCTGATGACGAGCGTCGACACCGGGTGGATCACCGACGAGCGGCCGCACCCCACGAAGGTCCGTCTGGCGGAAGAGGGCTTCCATGCTCCGCTCGACCTGGTCGACGGGGCTGCCCGTGTCTACGACCCGATCGTCCGCGGCGAGGCGGGCGACGACGTGTTCGGTGTCTTCCTGAAGGACTACGAGCCCAGCTCGTGGTGAGGCGCTGGCACACGGCGCGCACGGCCGCCTGCCCTCGGTCGTGACGTCGACGCCGCTCGACTGCACACGACTTACCAAGACCACAGCCGTGGCTCATGGGCGGCCGATGACGGTCGCTGACGATCGTCGTCATGACCACCCACGCACCCGACGTCACCGCGCCGCACCCACCGTCGGCGAGGGCCGCAGCCAGCGCTGCCCGCCCCACGGTCAGCCATCGACTGCGACGACTGGTCCGCGGCCGGGGTGATGCCGCTCGGTGGGAGCGTCCGGCGTTGCTCGGCCTGCTGCTGGCGACGGGTGTGCTCTACGTCGTGAACCTCGACGTGAACGGCTGGGCGAACGCCTTCTACTCCGCGGCGGTGCAGGCCGGAAGCCAGAGCTGGGAGGCGTTCTTCTACGGATCGTCCGACGCCGCGAACGCCATCACTGTGGACAAGCCGCCCGCCTTCCTCTGGGTGATCGGGATCTCGGTCCGACTCTTCGGGCTGAACTCGTGGGCGATCCTGCTGCCCCAGGCGCTGATGGGGGTCGCGTCGGTGGCCGTCCTGTACCGGATCGTGCGTCGTCGGTTCTCAGCCGGTGCGGCACTCGTCGCCGGCACGGTGCTCGCCACCACCCCGGTCGCGACACTGATGTTCCGCTACGACAACCCGGACGCGCTGCTCGTCCTGCTCACGATCGGAGCGATCGCCCTCACCCTGCGCGGCATCGAGTCCGGGCGGATGCGCTGGGTCGTGTGGGCCGGCGTGCTCGTCGGACTCGGCTTCCTGACGAAGCAGCTGCAGGCGTTCCTCGTGCTGCCACCCCTGGTCGGCGTGTACCTCGTCGCGTCGCCCCGTCCGCTGCTCCGCCGGTTCGGCCACTTGGCGGCCGCTGCCGCCGCGCTCGTCGTGTCCGCCGGATGGTGGGTCGCGATCGTCGAGCTCGTCCCGGCTTCGGCCCGCCCGTACATCGGCGGGTCACAGACGAACAGCTTCCTCGAGCTGACCTTCGGCTACAACGGCCTCGGTCGGGTCACCGGCGACGAGACCGGCAGCGTCGTCCCCGGAGGGACCACCGGCGCGGGCTCCTGGGGCTCGACCGGCCTGACGCGGCTGTTCGGTTCGGAGTTCGGCACCCAGGTCACGTGGCTCCTGCCGACCGCGCTGCTGTTGCTCGTCGTGTCGCTCGTCGCCGTCGGCGCCCGGCGCCGCAGCGACCCACGCCAGGCGACCGTGCTGGTGCTCGGTGGTTCGCTGCTCGTCACCGGAGCGGTCTTCAGCTTCATGGGCGGGATCTTCCACCCGTACTACACCGTCGCTCTCGCCCCCTACATCGCCGGCCTGGTGGGCATCGGTGCAGGACTCGTGTGGCAGCGCCGGGCGGTGCTCGCGTGGCGGATCGCGACGTCGGTGATCGTGGCCGTCTCCGGGGCCTGGTCCTTCGCGCTGCTGACCCAGGCGTCGCCGTGGCAGCCGTGGATCCGCTGGGTGGTGTTGGCCGCGACGGCGGGCGGGGCGGTGCTGGTCCTGGTGCCCCCGCGAGGCCGGCGTGTGGCGTCGGCCACGATCGCGGTGGTGCTCGTCGCGGCACTGCTCGGGCCGACGGCGTTCTCGGTGCAGACCACCACGGTGGGACACACCGGCGCACTTCCCTCCGCCGGCCCGAGCGTGACGTCGGCGGGTCCAGGCGGCGGCATCGGTGGGCCCGGCGGTGTCGGCGGCGGGCAACCCGGGCAGCAGCAGGCACCCGGTGGTCAGGCACCCGGTGGTCAGGCACCGGGTGGTCAGGCACCCGGTGGTCAGGCACCCGGTGGTCAGGCTCCCGGCCAGCTCCAGGGTGATGGCACCGCTGCGGGTGCCGGTGGTGGCACGAACCTGCTCGGTGGTTCGACGGAGGTGTCCGAGAAGGTCGTGGCGGCGCTCTCCGCCGACGCCGACGACTACACCTGGGCGGCCGCGACCGTCGGCTCGAACAGCGCCGCCACCTACCAGCTCGCGACGGGCGACCCGGTGATGGCGATCGGCGGGTACAACGGCACCGATCCTTCGCCGACGCTGTCGGAGTTCACGACCTTGGTCGCCGAAGGGAGAGTGCACTGGTTCATCGGCAGCTCCACGAACACCAGCGGCAGCAGCGGGAGCGATGCCGCCGCGAAGATCGCGGCGTGGGTCGCCGCGAACTTCGACGCGCAGACCGTCGGTGGCGTCACGATGTACGACCTGACCAGCGGTGCTTGACCCGGCAACGGCCGGACAGGAGGCACGGTGGCAGCCCGCACCGCGCCTCCTGTCCGGGGTCGTCAGCGCAGGTTCTCCTCGACAGCCAGGTTCTTCTGCACCGCGAACTGCGTGCGGTGCAGTTCCTCGTACCGGCCGCCGGCAGCCAACAGTTCCTCGTGCGTGCCGCGCTCCACGATCGACCCGTCCTCGACCACGAGGATCAGGTCAGCGCTGCGGATGGTCGACAGGCGGTGTGCGATGACCATCGCGGTCCGCCCCTCCAGCGCCTCGCTCAGTGCTGCCTGCACGGCAGCCTCGGAGGTCGAGTCGAGCGCTGCAGTTGCCTCGTCGAGGATGACGACACGCGGCTGCGCGAGCAGCAGTCTCGCGATGGTCATCCGCTGGCGTTCGCCACCGGACAGCCGGTAGCCGCGCTCCCCCACCATCGTGTCCAGCTGGTCGGGCAGGGACCGGATGAGCGGCTCGAGCCGGGCACGGCGGACGGCGTCCCAGACCTCGTCGTCGGATGCCTCCGGGCGGGCGAGGCGCAGGTTGGAGCGGATGGTCTCGTGGAACAGGTGGCCGTCCTGCGTCACCATGCCGAGCGAGTGCCGCATCGACACGAAGGTGACGTCGCGGACGTCCTTCCCGGCCAGCCGCACCGCCCCGCTGTCGACGTCGTACAGCCGCGACAGAAGCTGCGCGATCGTGGACTTGCCGGCGCCGGAGGTCCCGACGAGCGCGACGGTCTGCCCTGGCTCGATGCGGAAGGACACACCGTGCAGGACCTCTTCGCCACCGCGGGTGTCCAGCGTCGACACCTCTTCGAGTGAGGCGAGCGACACCTTGTCCGCCGACGGGTACGCGAAGCGGACGTCGTCGAACTCCACCGACACCGGGCCGTCCGGGACGGTGCCCGCGTCGGGCTTCTCCTGGATGAGCGGTTCGAGGTCCAGCACTTCGAAGACCCGCTCGAAGCTGACCACAGCGCTCATGATCTCGACCCGCGCGTTCGCCAGGCTGGTCAGCGGGGCGTAGAGGCGGGTGAGCAGCAGGGCGAGCGTCACCACGTCACCGGTGTTCAGCTGCCCACCGAGTGCAAGGGAACCGCCGACCCCGTAGACGAGCGCGAGCGCGAGCGCGGAGACGAGCGTGAGCGCGGTGACGAAGACGAACTGCAGCAGGGCGCTCCGGACGCCGATGTCGCGGACGCGAGCGGCGCGCACCCGGAACTCCTCCGCCTCTTCGTCGGGACGACCGAACAGCTTGACGAGGGTGGCGCCTGGCGCCGAGAACCGCTCGGTCATCTGCGTGCTCATCGCTGCGTTGTGATCAGCGGCCTCGCGCCGGAGCGCAGCGAGCCGACTGCCCACCCGGCGTGCTGGGATGAGGAAGATCGGGAGCATGACCACCGCGAGCACGGTCACGAGCCACGACGTGCTGAGCATGACGGCGAGGGTGAGAATCAGCGCCACGATGTTCGTGACCACGCCGGACAGCGTGCCGCTGAAGGCCTGCTGCGCGCCGATCACGTCGTTGTTGAGACGGCTGACGAGCGCGCCCGTCCGCGTCCGGGTGAAGAAGGCGATCGGCATCTTCTGCACGTGGTTGAAGACGGCGGTGCGGAGGTCGAGGATCACACCCTCGCCGATCCGTGCCGAGTACCAGCGGGTCACGAGCGACGCGGCGGCGTCGGCGACCGCGACCAGGGCGATGACGACGGCGAGCCAGACGATCGTGCCGACTGCCCCCTTGGCAGCGATGACGTCGACGACCTGGCCTGCGAGCACCGGCGTCGCGACTGCCAGGAACGCCCCGACGACGGACAGCAGGATGAAGACCACCAACTTGGCCCGGTACGGCACGGCGAACGTCATGATCCGTCGGACGGACTCACGGGAGATGCCGTGCTTGCCGTCCCTGGCGGTCGAGATCTTGTACAGCGAGCTCCAGGCCGCGCCTTCCATGCTCATGGCTGTTCCTTCCGTGGGCTCCGGACCGAGGGGAGTTGGCTCGGCGCCCGAGTGGCAAGGATACGGGCGGCCAGCGACAATCCTGCGACCGGGCCCCGCAACGGACGGGGCCCCGCGTTTCGTGCGCTCGATAGCATTCCGTCGTGGCACAAGTCGTCGTCTTCGCCCTCCGCGCGTCCCTCGACGCACACCGTGCCGCTCTCTCGGACGCGATCCACGGCGCGATCATGCAGGCGCTCGACTACCCGCCAGAGAAGCGGTTCCAGCGGTTCATCGGCCTTGACCCCGCCGACTTCGTCCATCCGGAAGACCGGGGTCCTCACTACACGATCATCGAGATCTCGATGTTCGAGGGCAGGAGCGAGGCAGCGAAGCGAACCCTCATCAGCGAGCTCTTCGCTCGAATCGAATCCGCTGTCGGCATCTCGCCGCACAGTGTCGAGATAACGATCACCGAGACGCCCAAGGTGAACTGGGGCATCCGGGGCCGGAACGCCGCAGACCTCGCGCTCGACTACACCGTCGAGGTCTGAGCCTGAATCGCGCGGTCCTACGCTGTCGACATGGTGGGATCTCGGAACGGGGCAATGACGAGCTGGCTACGCCGAGCGCCGCTTCCGGCTGTGGTCGTCGTCGCCGGCGCAGTCCTCGCGGTCGGGATGTTCAGCCTCGGGAAGGTCAGGTACAGCTACGTCAGCTGGGGATCGGTGGCTTTCGCATCAGTGGCCGCGATCCCGTTGGGTGTCGCGGTCGCTGCCACCGTTGCGTGGGTCGGGGTCGTCGTGAGGAACCGCGCGGAGCATGAACTCGCGGCGCATCCGGTGCGCCGCGCATCGGTCGTCGTGGGAGCGCTGGCCTTCGTCGCTGCCGTCATCGGCGGTCTGCTGCTGACTGTCGGTGGGTGGCAACTCGTTCTTCCGGCGGCGGCCGTCTGCGGTTGCCTGGCCGCGGGATGCGCAGGGGTCGTCCTGCGACGACCGAGAGCAGTCACTCGAGACGACGAGTCGGATCGCCACGAGGCAGCGCGCGCCCGGTAGCCGATCGGTGAGCGAGACGGCGGCGCGGCCCCCTCAGTATTCGAGCGCTGGCCACTCCGACAGACGGGAGAAGCGAGGACGCAGCGGTGCGGGCTCATCATCATCCATCACTCGGACCTCCGTGAGCACCGTGACCTCGCTCGTGCCGTACCAGCGGTGCGCGATGCCGTCCCCTTCGTCGATGACCACCGTCACGCGGTCCGCCGGATCGCGCTCGTGCTCGCAGGTCACAAGCAGCCAGTGCCCGCGGATCCGTTGCACCAGGACCGGCACGACGCTCGCGGGCGAACCCCACATCGGCAGGAGCTCCGGGGTGAGCAGCCGAACCGGAGGAGCTACCGTGCCGCTGCGGGCGAAGCCGACTTCCACCGGCCCGTCGATCGAGTGCAGGACACCATCCGCATACTGATCGCGGTGACGATCGCCTTGCCGGTCGCACGTCCAGCTCTCGTCGCGCTCGTCGACGACGAGCTGGAACTGCCGCGCCTGCGCCGAGCCGCCCCGCATCATGGTCACCCCGCGAGCGAGTCGTCGAGCAGGGCGCCGAAGCGCGGCGACCTCCGCCATGAGGTCCGGGCTGTCGGTTGCAGCCAGAACGGTGTCGAAACGCACGACCTCGATCTTGCGCCAACGGGCGCTGACGCCGCGAGAACAGGGTCTCGACAGCCGGTCGTTCACCGGACGTCTGAAGCCGATCGGCAAGAGGCCATCAGGTGAGGAGTTCGACCGCTACGCGAAGGCGTTCGAGGTACTCCTCGCGTGTGACGACCTGATGGATCAGCCCGACCGAGACGCTGTTCAGGGTCTGCGCGACCGACGCACCGTTCGTCATCTCGCGGCAGACAGCGGCCTCCACGAAATTGGCAAACCGGCTTGGCGCTGCCCGGGCAACGTCGTCGAGCAAGAACGGATTGTCCGCGATGACTGTCGGCACGTCACGCACCATCGGACCGACATACCTCCCCGCCCAGCGATCGAAGGCGGCCACGAGCCGATCCTGGAACGGCATCGTGTCGTCCGCGAGGGTCGCTTCGACGGCGGCGAGATCTGACGACAGTACGTGCGACACGGCCTCGCGGAACAAGGCTTCTTTCGACTCGAACAGGAAGTACAGGCCCGGTCGCGAGATCCGTGCGGCCCTCGCGATCGCTTCCATCGACGCGCCTCGGTAGCCCACGCGAGCGAATGTCTCGAGCGCGGACTCCAGCACCGAACGTCGGCGGCTGTCTTCGATGTGAGGAGTGGAAGCAGGCACGCCACAAGGCTACTCGCGTCTATACTCACTTTACAGATCATGTCTACTGCGTATAGTGACGGCATGACCTCCCCGTTGATCACCACCCGGTTCGCCGCGAGCAGCACCGCGGCCGACGTCGTCAAGGGGCTCGACCTCCACGGGGTCCGAGCTGTCGTCACCGGGGCATCCTCCGGACTCGGGGTCGAGACTGCCCGTGCGCTCACGGCCGCCGGTGCCTCCGTGACGCTCGCAGTGCGAAACCCCGCCGCCGGCGCGAACGTCGCGGCCATGATCGAGGCATCGACGATGCGCCGTCCGGTCGTCACCCGGCTCGACCTGGCCGACGTCGGCTCCATCACGGCTTTCGTCAACGCATGGGACAAGCCGCTGCACCTGTTGGTGAACAACGCCGGGCTCGTCACGGCCGGCCTCGAGCGCACCATGGCCGGCCGCGAGCTCCAGTTCGCCACGAACCACCTCGGACACCACGCACTCGCGTCCGGTTTGCACCGGGCCCTCGCAGCAGGCGCCATGGGCCGTGGCGAAGCCCGCGTCGTGGCACTCAGCTCGACCGCGCACATGCGCGCGGGGATCGACTTCGACGACCTCGACTTCGACGACCGCCCCTACAACCCCCAGACTGCATACGCGCAGTCAAAGACCGCGAACTCCCTCTTCGCAGTCGAAGCCACGCGAAAGTGGGCAGATGACGGCATCACTGCCAACGCCGTCAATCCCGGCGGGATCGTCACCGGACTGCAACGCAACTTCTCCGAGCAGCAGAGAGCGTCCCTCAACGCAGCCGAAGCAGCAGGCGTGTTCACCTACAAGACCATCGAACAGGGCGCCGCGACGACGATGGTCGCCGCGGTCTCGGATGAGTTCGCCCACACGGGCGGCCACTACCTCGACGACTGCCGAGAGGCATACACCGTGCCCGACGACGCAGCGATGGCGGACCATCCGCACGGCGTGAAGGCGTGGGCACTCGACCCCGCACTCGCGCAGCGGCTCTGGACCGTCTCGAACGAGCTCCTCAGCAGCTGAAGCGACCCAGCCAGCAGCGTCCCCACGGAGAATCGGTCACCAAGACGGCGGCTCAGGGGAGCGTTCGCTTCCACCCTGGTGCAGGACCGCCCGCTCCTCGGACTCGGTGAGACCTGACCGACGAGGCCGGGAGACGCCACGGGACCGTTCGTCATCGAGCACATCGGCGAGGGTCTCGTCCAGTGGCCGAGCGACTCCGCCCGCCTCCTGGAACGCGCGAGCCGACCGCTGGGCGAACGCCGCGTCCGAGTGCGGGAGCCACAGTGGCAGCGAACGAGGACCCGCCCAGTAGCGGACGTCCTGGGCGAGCAGTGCGTCGTCGTCGACTTCCACGAGGTCATCGTCGAAGCCCGCGATGTCGGCCGCGCTGCGGAAGAAGTCGCGCATCGGGTGCGCCTCCCCGACGGCGTTGACGACACCCGTGTGGCCTGCTCGTCCCGCCTGACCGATCCAGGCGGCGAGGTCGTCGACGTCGATCACCTGAACGAACCGACCGGAGGCCGTCGGCACCAGGGCCGGACCGCTCCTGCTGAACCGCGCTGGCCAGTACCCGAACCGGTCGCTGGGATCGCCTGGGCCGACGATGAGCCCGGGCCGTCCGATCAGGAGACGGGAACCGAGACGGGCCGCACTGCTTCGTTCCGCTGCGACCTTCGCATCCGCGTACTCCGTCAGGTCAGTCGGTTCCACGAGCAGTGCTGACTCGTCAGCATCCGGCTCATCGTTTCGGGCGTACACGGACACGGAGGACACCAGGGTCCAGTGGGCCGCGCGATGCGCGAGTGCGTCGAGGGCGGGCTCGACGAGATCGACCTCGCACGAGAGCTCGATGACCTCGTCCCAGTCGCCGCCCAACGCCTCGTAGGCGCCTGGTCCTCGACGATCCACGCGGATCAGTTCGGCTCCGTCGGGCACACCGCCCGACTCACCGCGAGCAAGGCAGGTGACGACGGCTCCTGCACCGAGGAGATCGCGGACGATCGCGCGACCGAGCCACCCTGTTCCGCCCAGCACCAGCGCACGCATACGCGGAGTCAATCGTGCTGGGCGTCGCTCCGTCCGCCAGTCCGCGATGAGCGAAACTCGGCTGTCTCGTTCGCGATCGACCGAAGGACAGCGAGCTGAGCCTTGCTGTCGCTGTCGGGCTCGCCGTGATCGGCCTCATCTGGACGCTCCTGTCCCTCTTCGGCCATCCCGAGTGAACGGTCAGTCGTCGGCGCGAAGTAGTCGACGGCGTCGTCGTCGTCGGACGGCGAGGACCATCGCGAGCAGCGCACCACCGCTGACGGCGAGCAGGACCCCGCCGACCACGGCACCGGCGGCCGCGTTCCCCCGTTGGTCGTCACTGAAGGACAGCCCGGCAGCCCCGAGGAGCAGCCCGATTCCCACGAACAGGGCGACGGAGCATCCGGCCGCGACCCAGTGCCCGCGAGTCGCCCGAGCGGCCGTCTGCCCGCGGCCCCTCCACGCGGCGCCGACGCTCGATCCGTAGCCGGCGAGCACGGCCATGGCGACGGGGAACACCTCGCTGAGGGCGATGAGTGCTGCCGCGCTCGCGAGGAAACCCGCGACCCACGGGACCCACCACCGTGCCCCGGCTCCGCGTTCCGTGCCGTCGTCCGGATCCGACCCCATGGACAGAACCTACATCGCAGCGACTCCTCAGCCGAGCGGCTCCACCCCGTAGCCGGTGACCACCGCCCGCAACTCGTCCAGGTAGGTCTGCGCCTGCACCGTGAGGGGGACCGACGCGTGCGCGATCCAGCCGATCTCGATGCGTTCGTCGACGTCGAGCGGGATGGCGACGATCTCGGGGTCGAGGTCGTCACTGATGAGCCCGGTCGAGATCGTGTACCCGCCGAGGCCGATCATCAGGTTGAAGATCGTCGCCCGGTCGGACACCCGGATCTCCCGCTTGCTCGACATCGTCGACAGGATCTCCTCCGCCAGGTAGAAGGAGTTGTTCGCACCCTGGTCGAACGTCAGCCGAGGGAGGTCGGCGAGATCGTCGAGGGTCGCACGCGCCTGGGACGCTATCGGGTTCCGCCGGGACACGAAGATGTGCGGCTCCGCGACGAACAGCGGCGTGAACACCACCCCGGCGTCGCGCAGCAGCTTCCCGAGGACCTGCCGGTTGAAGTCGTTGCGGTAGAGGATCCCCACCTCGCTCCGCAGCGTGCGGACGTCCTCGATGATGTCCCACGTGCGCGTCTCCCGGAGCGAGAACTCGTACTCGTCCGCGGCGGCACCCTCCACCATCCGAACGAACGCCTCCACGGCGAACGAGTAGTGCTGCGCGGAGACCCCGAGCAGCCGACGTGACGGCTGCCCGCCGACGTAGCGCTGCTCGAGCAGGGAGACCTGCTCGACCACCTGGCGGGCGTACCCGAGGAACTCGACGCCGTCGACGGTGAGGACGACACCACGCGCCGAACGCACGAAGAGCGCCCGGCCGATCCGAGCCTCCAGGTCCTTCATGGCGGCCGACAGGGTCGGCTGCGCGACGTACAGCAGATCAGCCGCCGCGCTGATCGAGCCCTCCGTCGCGACCTCGATGAAGTAGCGGAGCTGCTGCAGGGTGATGTCACTGGATACCCGAGCCATAGGCGGAGGCTATACCAGCGCATAGCGTTTGGGGATTACCCGATGGCCGTCGAATCGCGACATCATCGAGGTACCCCTTCCCCAGTGCCTCCGGGCGCTCGACGTACGGACTGCCGACCATGGCGAACGACCTCACCTTCAGCATCACCAGGACCCGCTTCGACGAGGACTACTCCCCCGCCGACAGCTCGCGCCTGACCACGAACTTCGCCAACCTCGCACGCGGGGAGCAGCGTCAGCAGAACCTCCGCCGCGCGATCGCCATGATCGATCGCCGCTGCAACGACCTCGCTGTGGGCGACCCCTCGAGCGACCGGTACCGGGTCGAGCTCGACATCGTCTCGGTCACCGCGCACTTCGTCGACGGGGGTTCGGACGAGCAGTTCCCCCTGCTCGAGATGCTCGACGTCACGATCGTGGACCAGCACACCGGCGAGCGCCACCAGGGGATCCTCGGCAACAACTTCTCCTCGTACCTCCGCGACTACGACTTCTCCGTGCTGCTGCCCACCCTCGACAAGAGCGCCGGCATCCCCGAGCACTTCGGGTACCTGCACGGCCAGCTCTTCCAGCGCTTCCTGGAGTCTCCTGCGTTCCAGGACCACTTCGACGCCGAGCCCGTCGTCTGCATCAGCGTCTCGACGAGCCAGACCTACCAGCAGTCGGGCACCGTGCACCCGGTCCTCGGTGCCGAGTACCTGCACGAGCACTCGTCGCTCACCGACGACTACTTCGGCCGCATGGGGATGCAGGTGCGCTACTTCATGCCCGCCGGCGGGAAGGCTCCGCTCGCGTTCTACACGCGTGGTGACCTGTTGGGCGATTACACGGACCTGCAGCTCATCGGCACGATCAGCACCATGGAGACGTTCCAGAAGATCTACCGGCCGGAGATCTACAACGCGAACACGCCCGCGCCGACCACCTACCGTCCGACCCTCGAGCACACGGACTTCTCCTCGACCGGCGTCGCCTACGACCGCGAGGAACGCAGCCGCCTCGGCGTCATGCAGGGCCGCTACACCGAGGAGCACCTCGTGGAGCCGCACCGAGCACTCCTCGAGCGGTGGGCAACGAACCCCGCCGCCCTGACCCACTGAACCGTGAGGAACCCAACGAGCATGAGCACCCTTCTGCCCACCTCGATCGTCGGCAGCCTGCCGAAGCCGTCCTGGCTCGCCGAGCCCGAGAAGCTCTGGTCCCCCTGGCAGCTCGAAGGGGCGGCACTGACGGAGGGCAAGCAGGACGCACTCCGGGCCGCCGTCCACGAGCAGGAGCGCGCCGGCATCGACATCGTCAGCGACGGCGAGCAGACCCGCCAGCACTTCGTCACGACGTTCATCGAGCACCTCGACGGCGTCGACCTCGACCGCAAGGAGACCGTCCGGATCCGCGACCGGTACGACGCTGCCGTCCCGACCGTCGTCGGTGCCGTCAGCCGCCGGAAGCCGGTCTTCGTCGAGGACGCGAAGTTCCTGCGCGCCCAGACCGACCGCCCGATCAAGTGGGCGCTCCCCGGCCCGATGACCATGATCGACACGCTCTCCGACCAGCACTACAAGAGCCGCGAGAAGCTGGCGTGGGAGTTCGCCACGATCCTCAACCAGGAGGCCCGAGAGCTCGAAGCGGCCGGCGTCGACATCATCCAGTTCGACGAGCCCGCGTTCACCGTCTTCCACGACGAGGTGCAGGACTGGGGTGTCGCCGCGCTCGAGCGCGCAGCCGAGGGCCTCCGTGCCGAGACCGCCGTGCACATCTGTTACGGGTACGGCATCGAGGCGAACAACAAGTGGAAGGAGACGCTCGGCGCGGAGTGGCGCCAGTACGAGCAGTCCTTCCCGCTGCTGCAGCAGTCCTCGATCGACATCGTGTCGCTCGAGTGCATCCACTCCCACGTCCCGCTCGACCTCGTCGAGCTCATCCGCGGGAAGAAGGTCATGCTCGGCGCGATCGACGTCGCGACCGAGACCGTCGAGACGCCGGAGGAGGTCGCGGAGGTACTCCGTCGCGCACTCGACTTCGTCGACGCCGACAAGCTCATCCCGAGCTCCAACTGCGGGATGGCGCCGCTCGCGCGAGGGGCAGCGCTGGACAAGCTGGGCGCGCTCTCTGCTGGAGCGGACATCGTCCGGGCCGAGCTCGCGACCGTCGCCGCACCTGTGGCGCACTGACCACTGCGAACTGCACGACGGCTCGCCTCCGAACGGAGGCGAGCCGTCAATCGTCCAGAGGTCGCATCCACGGCCCCCACGCGGGGTCGTGTCCCGGCCACACCTCGACGCCCGGCAGTCCGGCCAGGTCGGCCAGCCGGTCGACGGACCGCTGGGCGTCGGGCTCGTCGCCCCTGATCCCGACCCATCCACACGGCGTCCGCTCGGTGAGGTTCCGTTCGAGGTCGGCGGCGTCGCACGCGAGCACCACCGCGCGGCCCGGCATGTCGACCCGCACCGACTGATGACCGGGCGTGTGCCCACGGGTGTCGAGCACGCCGAGCCCGGGCGCGAGGTCGGTGTCCCCGTCGACCAGCAGCACCTCGACGTCGGCGCCGAGGACGTCGTCGACCACGACGGTCTCCCGGCGTCCGATCCCGCTCCGGAGCCACTCCCACTCGCGACGCTGCAGCACGACGGGCGTGCCTGGCGGCACGAGGCGGAGGCCACCGGTGTGGTCGAGGTGCACGTGGGAGAGCACGCACGCCGCCAGCGCCCGCCACGCCAGGCCCGCGATGGCGATCCCCTCCGCCAGGGCATCACCCGGCGGCACGACGGCCGTGTAGTTCGCATGGTCGTAGTGGGCCGCCCGCTGATCCGGGTCCCGGACGCGGTCGAGGTCGAAGCCGCCGTCGACGAGCACCCAACCCTCGTCGAACACGACCGCGGCGGCGGTCACCGGTTCGAGGAGGAACCGGGCCGGGTCTCCGCCGCGGAGCGAGACCGACTCCGGGATGGGCTCCCATCCGAGTACGAGCGGAACGAGCCGACGCGGTCGCCCCGCGAGCGCGAGCTCGTCCACACCCAGGTCGCGGACCGTTCGGACCATGCTTGCTCCTCGACTCTGATTGGATACAATTTTTACAGAACCGAATCCATTGTGCCGCAGTTCCCGGAGGGACCTCATGACCGACGCGATCGACATCAACATCCCGATCCACACCGAGATGCTGCACTGGGGTCGCCGTCCGACCTACGAGATGGTGGAGCAGATCGCCGACGGATTCTCGTCGGACGTCTCGCGGTGGCTGATCGGTGCCCACACCGGCACCCACGTCGACGCCCCGTCGCACTTCGTCCCCGGGGCGACGACGGTCGACGAGATCGCGTTGGACAGCGTCGTCGGACCGGTCCGGGTCCTGGACCTCCGCCACGTCGCCGAGGAGATCACGGGCGAGGACCTGGCCGACGCCGGAGCGGTCGGTGCCGAACGTGTGCTCTTCCGCACCCGGAACTCGACCGACGCTCTGACGCGGAACGTGCGCTCCGACACGTGGGTCGGCCTCGGGCCGAGCGGCGCCGCGTGGCTCGTCGAGCACGGGGTGCGGTTCGCCGGCATCGACTACATGACGATGGAGGCCCCGGCCCGCACCGAGGCCTGGCCGACACACGTCGCGCTCTGCGGGGCGGGCATCGTGATCCTCGAGAACGCGGACCTGTCCGATGTCGAGCCGGGCGACTACCTCATGGTCTGCCAGCCGGTGCCGTTCGCCGGACGGGAGGCCGCGCCGGCCCCGACCGTCCTGCTCCCCCTCGTCGCGGCGGTCGGCGCGTGAGCACCTCGAGGGTGCACGTCGTCCTGGTCCACGGTGCCGGTGGGTCACCGTCGGCGTGGTCCTCCGTCACGCCGCTCCTGCGTGCTCGCGGCATCGCCTACACGCTCGCCGACAACGCCCTGACGTCACTGCGGGACGACGAGGCATCGGTGCGCGCACTCGTCGACGCGGTCGACGGTCCGGTCCTGCTCGTCGGGCACTCGTACGGCGGCGCCGTGATCACGAACGCCGGTACGCACGAGCGCGTGGTCGGTCTGGTCTACGTCGCGGCGTTCGCACCGGACGCCGGCGAGTCCGTCTCCGCGATCGTCGAACGCAGCGAACCCGCCCTCGTCTCGCGGTACACGGACCGCGGCCCGGACGGCGAGTGGGTCACCCGCGACGACGAGGAGTCCCGGGCGGCGCTCGCGTGGGACGTCCCCGACGACGTCCTGCGCGCAGCACGCTACGAGCGTCGCGTGACCGCGGACGCCGCGTTCCAGCAGCCGACGGGCGAGCCCGCGTGGGCGACGCGGCCGAGCTGGTACCTGGTCGCGTCGAGTGACCGCCACTTGCTGCCGGCGATCCAGCGCGAGTTCGTCGCGCGCATGGGCGCGGACGCCGAGGAGGTCGACACCAGCCACGCGGTCGCCCACGCGGCGCCCGAGCGGGTCGTCGCAGTCATCGAACGCGCGATCGCCGCGGTCGCCTGAGCAAGGTCCGGCGGTGGCCACGGTCAGGAGGCCGTGGTCACCAGACCGTCGAGGTCCTTGACCGCGCGTCCGGACTGCAGGACCGCGCGGACGCTGGCAGCGTCGGCGAGCGCGCGGACGTCGATGAGCGGGTCGACGCGGGAGACGACCAGGTCGCCCACCTTGCCGGGCTCGACGGAGCCGAGCCGGTCCTCCAGTCCGAGGAGCCGCGCCCCCTGGAGCGTGCCGGCCGTGACGGCGGCGAGCGGCGTCAGACCGACCTGCACCAGCCGTGCGAGCTCCGCCAGGTTGCGGCCGTGCGGATGGACGCCGGCGTCGGTGCCGAGTGCGACGGGGACCCCGGCGGCGACGGCGCGGCGGACGCTGTCGAGCCCGCGCTCGTGCAGAGCGGCGCGCTGGCGCAGGCGCGCCTCGGAGGCGGTGGCCGGGTCGAGCTCGCGGAGCAGCGTGCTGAGGGTGGGGACCAGCGCGGTCCCGCGCTCGACCATGAGCGCGATGGTCTCGTCGCTGAGGTCGTACCCGTGCTCGATGCTCGACGCGCCACCGAGCACGGCGGCTCGTGCGGCGGCGTCGGTCAGGGCGTGCGCGGTGACGGGCCGCCCGCCGCGTTCCCCCACGAGGCGGACGACCAGGCGGACCTGTTCCTCGGTGATCCCGACGTCGTCCGGGTCGCCGCCGGACGTCGAGACCTTGATCGCGTCGGCGCCCGTGCGGAGCAGGGTGCGAACGGTGCGGACGACGTCCTCGTCGGTGTCGACGACGCCGGGTTCGGGCATCCCGGACCGCACCGCCCATGCCGGCAGCGAGCCGTTCGGCCGGACGGGGTCGGCGTGCCCGCCGGTGGGCGAGAGCATCGCGATGGCGAGGTGGAGTCGCGGGCCGAGCACCGTGCCGCGGGCGACGGCGTTCCGGTACCCGGGGGTGAGGCCGTCGAGGTCCCGTGCGGTGGTGACGCCGGCGTGCAGCGTGGAACGCAGCATCACGGCGACCTCGAGCACGTCCTCCTCGGGGAACCGCGCACGCTGCTCTTCCGGGGCGGTCGGCACCATGCTGAGGTGCACGTGCGCGTCGATGAAGCCGGGGAGCAGCCAGGTGCCGGTGAGGTCCGCGACCGGGACGCCCGGGACCGGAGCGCGTCGCGGACCGGCGTAGGTGATGACGCCGTCCCGAAGCTCGACCTCGGTGTCGGCGCGCGGCGGCGCACCGGTGCCGTCGACGAGGGTCGCGCCGACCAGTCGGAGCGCACCGAGGGAGTGCGGGGTCGTCGGGAGTCGTGCCGCCACTGTCGCGACCTTCCGTGATCGGTCAGCCGGTCAGGCTGAAGCGGGCGGAGCCGGGGTCGGCGTCGAGCAGCCGGCGCGTGTACCAGTGCTGCGGGTCGGCGTAGATCTGCTCCACGGGCCCGGACTCGACGACCTCGCCCTGGTACAGCACCACGACCTCGTCACTCACGCGCTGCACGACGGCGAGGTTGTGCGAGATGAACACCATCGTCAACCCGAGGGACTCCTTGATGTCGGCGAGCAGGTCGAGGATCTGCGCCTGCACCGAGACGTCGAGTGCTGAGGTGATCTCGTCGGCGATCACGAGGTGCGGATCGATGATCAGCCCGCGGGCGATCGCGATGCGCTGCCGTTGGCCGCCGGAGAACTCGTGGGGGTAGCGGTGCATCATGTCCGGCGAGAGCCCGACGCGCTCGAGCCAGCCGCCGATGCGCTCCTCGTGGGTCGCCACGCGCGGACGGATCGGGTCGATCGCCTCGGCCAGGGTCTGCGCCACGGTGCGCCGCGGGGAGAGCGACGAGTAGGGGTCCTGCGGGACCATCTGGATGCGGCGCCTGGCGGCGTGCAGGGCGGATCGGTGCGCCGAGCCGAGGTCGACGCCGTCGACCGTCACACTCCCGGCGGCGGGCTTCACCGTGCCCACGAGGACCTTGGCGAGCGTGGACTTGCCGGAGCCGGACTCGCCGACGATGCCGACGGTGCGGCCGCGGTCGAGGCGCAGGTCGACGCCGTGCAGGACGGTCGTCGACCCGAACGCGACGTCGAGGCCGCGGACGTCGATCATCGGGTCGGCATCGGTCGCGGCCGGTCGGCGGGTCGTCGTGGTGGTGGTGTCGGTCACGCGTGCGCCTCCGTCTGCTCCGAGGGGACCGTCACGACCGGCGTGGCCGCGAGCAGCTGCTTCGTGTAGGGGTGGTCGACCGTCTCCGGCGACAGGCCGGCGACGTCGTCGATGCGCTCGACGATGCTGCCGTTCCGCATCACGAGGACCCGGTCGCACAGCGCGCGGACGACCCCGAGGTCGTGCGAGATGAAGAGCACGGCGGTCCCGGACTCCTCGTTCATGCGCTTCAGCACGGTGAGGACCTCGCGCTGGACGGTCACGTCGAGCGCGGTGGTCGGCTCGTCGGCGATGAGCAGGTCCGGCTTCGTGCTCATCGCCGAGGCGATCATCGCGCGCTGCTTCATCCCGCCGGAGAGCTGGTGGGGGTACTGCCGGAGTCGCCCGTCGGGGTCGGTGAGCTTGACGGCTCGGAACCCCTGGGACAGCAGGCGCATGGCATCGCGCCGGCTGTGGCGCAACCGCATCCGCAGCACGTCGGAGAGCTGGATGCCGAGCACCATCGCCGGGTTCAGGGCGGTGCCCGGGTCCTGGTAGACCAGGCCGATCCGCGAGGCGAGCACGCGGTCGGGCACGCGGCCGAGCAGGTCGACCCCGCCCAGTTCGAGCCGGCGGGCCGACGCCTCGAGCCCCTCGCTGAGGAGCTTGGCGACGACGGACGCGGTGAGCGACTTGCCGGAACCGGACTCGCCGACGATCCCGAGCACCTCGCCGCGTCGGATCGTGAACGACACGTCGTCCACGAGCGGACGACCGCTCGCGCCGTGCAGCACGGTGATGCCGTCGGCGACGAGCACGGCGTCGTCCTCCACAGCGAGTGTGGACGCCTCAGGAGCACGCGTGGTCCGGGCACGCGTCGTGTTCGAACGCGGGTTCGCCGCTGCGGCGAGGCCGTCCCCGACGAGCAGGGCGGCGAGTGACGCAAAGGTCAGGGCGACCGCCGGGCCGACGATGACGACCGGGTTCACCGCGATGCGATCGAGACCGTCGTTGAGCAGGGTGCCCCAGTCGAACGCGGGGGTCTGTGCACCGAGGCCGATGAAGGACAGCCCGGAGATCTCGACGAGCGATCCGGAGAACGCGCCGGCGATCAGGATCAGGGTGGGCTCAGCCATGTTCGGGAGCACGTGTCGGACCGCCACCCGGTGCGCGGGCACGCCCATCAGACGAGCGGTCGTGACGTACTCGCTGACGGAGATCTTCGCCGCGAGGTTCGCCGTGAGCCGGGCGAACCCGGCGATGTTGGCGACGGCGATCGCGACTACCACCTGCACCATCCCCTGACCGAGGATCGCGGCGACGATGATGGCGACCAGCATCGTCGGGTAGCTGACGGCGAACTCGATCGCGCGGAGCCCGAACTCGCGGAGCCGCGTCGGCGCGAGCCAGACGCCGATGCCGAGCGCGATGCCGACGATCGCGGAGAGCGCCGTGGCTGCGAGCGCCATGACGACCGTCGCGCGAGTGGCCACGAGGGTGCGGGCGAGCATGTCGCGACCGAGGGTGTCGGTGCCGAGGGGGTGCTCCGCGGTCGAGCCGAGGCCGGCCGTGCCGCCGATGCCCCTCGCCTGGGACCCGAACACGAAGGGTGCGACGACCGCGATGAGCAGGATCAGTCCGAACATGACGAGACCGACGACGAGACCGGCGTTCCAGTTGAACGCCCTGGGTCGTGCCGGCTGGTCGACGGTCGCGGCACGGACGGTGGTGATGGTGTCAGCCACGCTTCCCTCCGAGGGTGCGCGGGTCGATGAGACCCAGGATGATGTCGATCACGAGCGTGATCACGAGGGAGATCAGACCGATCACGAAGACCGCGGCACGGATCACCGGGTAGTCCTTGTCGACGGCGATCGCCTGGACGATCACGCCGCCGAGGCCGGGCCAGGCGAACACCGCCTCGGTGATGAGTGCGGAGCCGAGCAGCGCGGTCAGGATGATGCCGGAGAGCGTCAGCGCGGTGGTGAGCAGGTTCGGCAGCATGTGCTTCGCGTAGATCGACAGTGCGGGCAGTCGCCAGCCGCGCGCGGTCCGCATGTAGTCCTGCTCGAGGATGACCGCGGTCTCGCGCCGCACGATGCGCGCGACGGAACAGGTGCCGCCGATGGTCAGCGAGGCGATCGGCAGGACGGCGGCCGCGCCGAAGTCGTAGGCCGGTGAGTACGCCGGCGGCAGGACGTGGAGCAGGACCGCGAACACGACCACGAACCCGGTGGCGAGGACGTAGACCGGGATCGAGGAGATGAGCCCCGTCACGGCCGTGAACGACACGTCGAGCCAGCGGTGGCGGTCACCGCGGGTCAGCACCCCGACCGTCATCCCGAGCGCCAGTCCGAGCACCAGGAGGAGCAGGACGGCCGAGATCGTGATGGTGAGCGTGTAGGGCACCGCCGTCATCACGACGTCCATCGCCGGGATCCGGTACTTGTACGAGTCGCCGAAGTCGCCATGCACCACACCGGCGACGTAGTGCCAGAGCTGGACCGGGATCGGCTGGTCGAGGCCGAGCTGGTGCCGGACGAGCTCGACCTGCGCGAGCGTCGCGGTGTCACCGGCGATGGCCGTGGCCGGATCGCCGGGGATGAGCTGCACGATCAGGAAGGTCACGAGGACGAGCAGCGCGAGGTTGACGATGAGGCCGACGGCGCGACGGAGCAGGAACCGCCGCCAGGCGCTCCCGAGGCCGGCCGCTCGGGGAGCTGCTGCGACGGGGTCGCCCGGACCGGGCACGGGGGGATGGTCGACGGTGGTGGTGCTCATCGTGGGTCCTCCAGGTGCTCCGGTCCGGGCTGTGATGGGTGGTGCTGGTGGCTCGTGCAGTCAGTGGGTCAGCCGACGATCCGCATCGCCGACGGGTCCCAGTAGCCCGAGAAGACGTGCGTCGCGAAGCCCTTCCGGGCGACGTAGCGGTGCGTGTCCGTGATGAGCGGGGTCATGTCGACGCGCTCGAGGATCGACTTCTGCGCGGTCTCGAAGTCGGTGCACTGCTGGTCGGCATCGGTGGTCGCCATGGCTGCCTGGTACGCCTTCACGCCATCGGGGTTGTCGCTCGACGAGACGTTCGTGCCACCGTCGGGGTAGGTCGCGCCGAGGTACCGGGCGATCGACAGGTTGATCAGGCCGACCTGCGCGTCCTCGGCTGCGATCGCGACGTCCCACGTCTTGGGTTCGGTCCGCATCTGCTTCGTCCAGTCGGCCGGGTCGGGGGCGGACACCGTCACGGTCGCACCGGCGTTCCGCAGCGACTCCGCGAGGAAGTCGGCAGCCGGGTCCCAGTTCGACATCATGAGGAGACGGATGGTCTTGCCCTTCAGCTCCTTGGCGGCGGCCTTCGGGTCGTACGACTGCACGAGGGACGAGCCGTCCACGGCGCAGCGGTAGCTCGCGGCGTTCACGGTCGTCTGCTTGACTCCGAGACCGTCGAGGCCGGCGTCGTTGAAGCCCTTGGTGTCGATCGCCTGGGCGACGGCCGCGCGCAGTGGCTGGTTGTCCGCGAACACCGATCCGGAGCCCTCGGCCTCGTTGAAGACGAGGTTGTAGGCGGAGCTGGCGAACTTGACCGTCGAGTAGTCGCCCTTCTCGAACCGTTCGGCGTTCGAGTCGTAGAAGCGCGCGACGTCGACACCGCCGGACTGCAGCAGGTTGGCGCTCGTGTTCGAGTCGGCCTGGACCGTCATGTTGATCGTCTTGGCGGGCTTGCCCGAGACGTCCTTCCATGCCGGCCACGCGTCGTAGTCGCTGCGGAGCGAGTACTGCACGCTCTTGCCCGCCGACGACTTCGCGAGCGTGTACGGGCCCGACCAGGCGCCCTTCACGGTGCCGGCGGCGAGCCCCTTCGGGTCGGCGAGGCCGGCCGGGCAGATGATGCCGGTGCCGGGGCGCGTCATGCCGCCGAGCAGCTGCGAGTACGGCGCGCTCAGCGAGATCGAGAGGGTGCCTGCTGAATCGTCGGGCGTGAAGGTCGGTTCGCCCGAGCCGAACGCCTGGTTCTTCCACGTCTGGGCGCCGGAGTCGTCGAGACCCACGAGGTACTCGAAGGACTTCGCGACGACGGACGGCGTGATCGCCGTGCCGTCGGAGCAGGTCGCGCCCTTGCGGATGGTGAACTCGTACTTCGACGCCGACTCGGCGTCCCACTTGGTCGCGAGACCGCCGATGTACCCACCGTCGTCCCCTTCGCCCTGGCGGAGCAGGGTGTCGAAGCCGAGCCGCGCGACGGTGACGTCCGAGCTGGCAGAGGCCTTCGCCGGGTCGAAGGTCGCCGGTGCGTACCAGAGCTCGGCGTTGATCGTGTCGGTGGTCGACGAGCCGCCGCCGGTGCCGGCGTTGCCGGACGCGGTGCACGCGCTCAGGGAGAGGCCGACGGCGGTCGCCACTGCGACGCCGACGAGGATGCGCTTCCTCACCATGGTGCTGTCCTCCAATGGGATTCGGGGTGATGCCAGGGGGTCAGTCCCAGGGGTCGGGTCCAACTTGGATCCAATCTAGGACAATACGCATCCAACTATGTTTCGTGTGGATTACATCTGCGCGCGATGAACGGTCTCGCCACCGACCTCCGTCCGGAGGACACGGGCCTCGGCGAAGGCCTCGGGCGAGCACGAGGCCGGATCGACGTCGAGCAGCACCCAGTCGGCGAGCGCACCTGGCCGAAGGGTCCCTCGCCGGTCCTCGGCGAAGGCGGCATGAGCGGATCCACGGGTGTACGCCGCGACCGCCTCCAGGACCGAGATCGCCTGCTCTGGTCCGACCGGCTCGTCGGAGCCCCGCATGCGTCGAGCCGACGCCATCGGGACGACGGCCCGTGGGTCGAACGGGAAGTACGGCGCGTCGGACCCCATCGCCACGACCGCACCCGCGTCGAGCCAGGACCGCACCGGGTTCACCGTGTCCACCCGGACGCCGAGCCGTCGGCGCAGCCCCGCCGCGTTCTTCCACGCGATGGAGGGCTGCAGCGACGCGACCACACCGAGACGGGCGGCGCGAGCCGTGCTCTCCGGACTCGGCTCGAGGTAGGCGTGGATGAGCTGGCACCGGAGGGGTCCGACCGGGCGACCGGTGCGCTGCTCGGCCCTCTCGAGCCCGTCGAGCACCTCGGCGACCGCGCGACTGCCGACCGCGTGCACGCCGAGTCCCCATCCGGACGCGACGCATCCCTCGGCGAGCGATGCGAAGTCGTCGGCCGAGATGCGTTGGACGCCGTGGTCGTCGCCGGACCAGGGCGTCTCCAGCAACGCCTGCCCCTTCATGCCCTCACCGTCGTAGTAGACCTTGATCGGTCCGAGCCGCAGCCGATCGTCACCGTCGCCGGTCACGCCGTCGATGGTGGCGAGCAGCGCGAGGGCCGCGTCGACGTCGGGGACGGCAGGGCTACCCAGCTCCGGGTAGGGCATCGCGACCACCCGCATCGTCAGGAGTCCACGGCGGTGCGCCTCGCGGTACCCCTCGAGCTCCGGGAGCGTGACGGCCGGGTCCACGACGCCGGTGAAGCCCATCGCGTGCAGGAGCGGCTGGACCCTGACGATCGCTGCGAGCCGGTCGTCGATGGTCGGGGGCGTCTCGCCGAGCCAGTCGGGGGCATCGGGATCAGCGTCCCCGTCGGCGAGCATGGCGGCGGAGAAGGCCTCCGCGTCCGCGCCGGCATCGATGAGCTGGATGGCCTTCAGGCCGGCGCGCTGTGCATGGGAGTGGGCGTCCGTGAAGCCCGGGAGGACGGTCCCGTCGACATGGTCCTCGACCACGTCGACCGGTGCGGCGGAACGTACCTCGGCGACGGAGCCGACCGCCGCGATCCGGCCGGCCACGACGAGCATCGCCTCGGCCGTGGGACGTTCGGGGTCCATCGTCCGGACGGTCCCCACCACGATCCGGGCCGCCGCGGTGTCAGACACCGACGGGCTCCCGTTCGTCGAGCCAGGTGTGCACGTCGGCCGCGGTCACGAGGGCGTCGCGCTGCAGGTACCGGATCGCCTCGAGGGTGGCATCGTGCGCCCGCTCGCTCGACCCCGCGACGCAGTCGGTCAGGACCCGGACCGCGTAGTCGTGCTGGTGGGCGTCGGCCGCGGTGTAGTGGATGCACACGTCGGTGAGGCCGCCGACCAGCAGGAGCGTGCCGGCACGGTAGGCCTTCAGGACGATCTCGAGTTCGGTGCCGAAGAACGCCGAGTACCGGCGCTTGCGGATCACGAACTCCTCGGGGCGGGGATCCAGCCAGGAGGCGAGGTCGGTCTGCTCGTCCCCCTCGATGCAGTGCGGACCCTCGGCGCCGTCGAGCTCGCGGCCGATGTCCACGAGGTCCGGCTTGTGCACCTCCTGGATGAACACGACCGGGACGCCGACGGTGCGGCAGTGTTCGATGAGTTCGCGCACGCGTGGGGCGCGCTCGGCGCGGCCGCTCATGACGGGGATGCCTGGTGTCGGCATCGTCGAGGCGGCGCCTCCCTGGATGTCCACGACGACGAGGACGGGGTTGCCGGAGACGGCGAGCATGGGTGGTTCCTTCCGTGACGGGTGGCGCTCGGGTGGGGACCGGTGCTCGCCGTCGTCGTCATCCTCCGATGCGCTCGGACACCGCACGGGTCAGGGGCGTTTCAGGAGTGTTAAACCTCGGGTGTCGCCAAGCGGGCCGAACGGCGACGGCGGAACGGCAGCAGGTCGGCGACGGCGACCGGCCCGAAGCCGTCCTCGACCGCCACCCACACGCGGGCATCGGGCGCATGGTCGGCGAGGAGTTCCGCGCACACGCCGCACGGCTCGATCAGGTGCAGGCTCCCAGCGGGTCGCCGGAGCACACCGACGACCGACACGACGGGCTGGCCGACGATGATCGCCGCGCTGAGGGCTGCAGACTCGGCGCAGACCGACGCACGGCCGGCGGACGCCTCGACGTGCAGGCCGGTCACGACGCTCCCGTCGGCCAACCGGAGCGCCGCCGCGACCTCGTGCACACCGACGCGGTACCGGTCGGACAGCACGGTCGTCGCGGCCTCGAGGAGCTCGCGGTCGCCGTCGTCCATCCCGGTCGGCGGCCCGTGCAGCACCGGCCGGTCCGACACGGACGACGCGGAGCCGTCGGTCACGACCAGCCCATGATGCGCGCCATGTTCCCACCCTCGACGAGGGCCCGGTCGGCCTCGTCCGGGATGGCCTTGGCGATCTTCATGCGCTCGAGGTCGAAGTCACTGCCCGGCCACTCCGAGCCGAGCAGGATCTTCTCCGCGCCGAGCCTGGCGTAGGCCCGCTTCACGTCGGACATCAGGGTGGCCGAGGTCTCGAGGTACACGTGCGGGTTCCGCTCCGCGACGATGATCGCCTCCGGCACGTTCCACACCGCCCCCATGTGGGCGATGATCGTCGGCACGGTCGGGTGCCCCTTGGCGATCTCCTCGATGGCGAACGGTGCACAGAACGCGTCGTCGAGGGCGTTGATCAGCACGGGGAGGCCGAGCTCGGCGCAGACCTCGAAGAGCGGGTCGAGCAGGCCGTGGTCGGCGACGTGGTAGCCGTGCAGGCTCGGGTGCAGCTTCAGGCCGACCAGCCCGCCCTCCGCGAAGCGGCGGATCTCGTCCGTGGCGTTCTCCCACTGCGGCATGACCTGACCGAAGCCGAACAGGCGGTCGGGGTGCGCGGCCACGAGGTCCATCAGGAAGTCGTTCTCGATGCCCTGGGCGAGCGAGCAGACCATGGCCCGGTCGACGCCGGCCGCGTCCATGCGGTCGATGATGCGCGCCGCGTCGAAGGGTGTGTACGCCGGGGGCTCCTCGCCGGGTCGCACACCGCTGAGGTAGTCGCTGCGACCGCGGCGGTCCTGCGTGGTGTTGTAGGCGTCGATGATCATCGTGGGCGTCTCCTCGTCGGCGGCGGTGGGCCGTGATCGCCCACATGACATCCGATACTGCCAGAATTGGATCCAATTTGCGAGCGATCGGTCGAGAGACCGCTCAGTGCACCACGACCATCGCCCCCATCGCGAGGAGGCTCGCGAGCGACGCCGCGCGGCGAGCAGCCTCGACGCGCGGCAGCCGACGGCCGAGCAGTCCGTGCGCGACGATCCCGGCGTGCACCACGACGGCGACCGCCAGCGGCAGCAGCACGACGGCACCGTGGGCGACGGCGCCGTGGACGTGCGTCGCGCCGGACGCAGCCACCCCGTGCGACGCCGTGCCGTCGAGCAGGACGAACCCCGCTCCGAGCAGCATGCCGAGCGCGTGCAGGTGGTCCGCGTCCGGCCTGGACGCACGGCGCAGGCGGTCGACGAGCGCGGTGCCGAGGGCGCATCCTCCGAGCGCGAGCGCCCAGAAGGGAGCAGGCACCACGCCGAGCGCCGGCACGTGGACGTCGACCATCGCCACGAGCATGGCGACCTCGGCCACGAGGGTGAACGGTCCCACCCGGCGCACCCCGACGACACCGAGCACGAGCGCGACCACGGCCGCCGCGATGGTGATGGCGAGGAGGGCGAGCATGATTGGATCCAATCATGGGCGAGTCGGATACGGCAATGGGGTACACCACCTGGCAGGATTGGACCCGCAGCGGCGCAGACCGCGAGCGGCGCCCGCCGCCAGCGGCGCCCGCCGCGACGACGCACCGAGGGAGACCACGACGTGACAACAACCGACGGCAACGCACTCGTCGACGACCTCGCTGCTCGCATCCGCGCCAAGATCATGTCCGGCGAGATCCCGATCGGCGCGCCGCTCCGACAGGCTGATCTCGCCGCCCAGTTCGGCATCAGCCGGACTCCAGTGCGCGAGGCGCTCCGGCAGCTGCAGACCGGCGGGCTCATCGAGGTCGTCCCGAATCGTGGTGCCGTCGTCCGCGTCCCCGTGCCGTGGGAGGTCCGCGAGGCCTACGAGGTCCGCGCCGAGCTCGAGTCGCTCGCGGCCCGTCGCGCCGTCGACCGGCTCGACGACGCCACCATCGGCCAGCTCCGCTCGGTGAACCAGGCGATGTACGAGCGATCGCTCGCCGCCGCCGAAGGCGCGACCGAAGGCGCGACCGAGGTCGCGGCCGCGGGCGAGCAGCCGAAGCAGCGCGAAGGCGTCGACAACGACCAGTTCCACGGGCTGATCTACGGCGCGTCGGGGAACACCCGGCTGACGCGCATGCTCGTCGAGATCAACGACGCGTTCCCTCGCAACGTCTCCGGACTCGTGCTCCGTGAGAACTCCCGCCACCGCGAGGAGAACTTCCGGGAGCACGAGGAGATCGTCGAGGCCTTCGTCGCCGGGGACCACGACCGTGCCGCCGGCCTGATGCGCGAGCACGTCCTGCGCGCGGGAGAGCACCTGGCGCACTGGTACGAGCGCCGCTCCTCCACGGTCTTCACGGGCTGACGCAGCCTCCGGGCTGACGCAGCCTCCGGGCTACCGGAAGGTCGGCACCCGCCGGATCCAGCCGGTCGCCTCCTCGATGGCGCGCGTGACCGCGAGCAGCTGCTCCTCGCGCCCGTACCGGCCGACCACCTGCACGCCCACGGGCAGCCCCTCGGCCGTGAAGCCCGCCGACGTGACCACCACCGGGTGCGCCGCGAGCGTCAGCCGGTTGGCGAGCATCTGCCAGGTGAAGTACCGCTCGAACCGGTGCCCGTCGACCTCGTCGACCCACTCGACGTCGGCGGGCGGTGCAGCGACCGGCGTGGCCGGCAGCACCAGGACGTCGTGCCGGTCGAGGACCGCCGCAGTGTCCCGGTACATGCGTGTCCGTCGCTCGTACGCGTCCGCGAGCTGGGTCGCCGTCATCGCCCGACCCTGTTCGACGTTCCGGACGTAGTCGGGCCGGAATCCATGCGCACCGGCGTCGACCGCGTGCCGACCGCCGAGGAAGAACTCGAACGTCTCGATGGTCTCCCACGCTTCGTCCGCGCCCGTGAAGTCGGGCTCGTCCGCCTCGACGACGGCACCGAGCCCGGCGAGCTGTTCGGCGAACGCGCGGTGCACGGCCCGCACGGCGGGATCGATGGGCAAGCCGCCGGCATCGTCGCTCCACGCGATCCGCAGGCCGTCGACCTGGACGGGCCCAACGGGGTGCACGGGCATCGCGGACATCGGCCAGACGGTCTTCTCGACAGCGAGTGCCTGGAGGAAGCGCGCCGCGTCGGCGGAGTCGCGCGCCATCGGCCCGGTCACACCGTGCGGCGTCCACGCGTTGCCGGTCCGGCCGCTCGGCACCCGGCCGGGGCTCGGACGGACGCCGACGACGTTGCAGAACGCGGCCGGGTAGCGCAGGCTCCCGCCACTGTCCGAGCCGTCGGCGATCGGCAGCATGCGCGCGGCGAGCGCAGCGCCGGCGCCGCCGCTCGACCCGCCCGCGTGCCGCGACGGATCCCACGGGTTGACCGTCGTGCCGAAGACGGGGTTGAACGTCAGGACGCCCTGCCCCATCTCCGGTGTGTTCGTCTTGCCGATGATGATCGCACCGGCGTCACGGAGCAGGGTCGCGAGCACGCTGTCGTGCTGTGCGGGACGCGCGCCCGCGAACGCGGCCGACCCGTTCGTGGTCGGGAACCCGGCGACGTCCATCAGGTCCTTCACCGCCGTGGGCAGGCCGTGCAGCGGCGGGAGCGGCTCGCCGGCGGCGCGTGCTTCGGCGGTGCGGCGATCTGCTGCCTCGGCCGCGGCGAGCGAGACCGAGTCCGGCTGCTGGGAGACGACGGCCTGGAGGCGCGGGTTGCGTTCCTCGATCCGATCCAGATGGGCGCGCATCACCTCCACCGCCGACACCTCCCTGGCCGCGACGGCGTCGGCCAGGCGGACGGCGGACCAGTCGGCGAGGTGGTCCGGGGCGTCGTCGCGGTGCGTCATCAGCGGCCGCCCTCGTGGTCGTGCTGCTGCTCGGCGGGGACGTGCCCGTCGTGCGCGGCGTGGGTGTCGTGGTCGTGGCCGTCGTGGTCGCGGCCTGCGCCCGGGGCGCAGTGGTCGGTCGCGGACGGCGGGACGTCGAGCGAGGGGTTCCGGTCGAAGAAGCCGTCCGGTTCGAGCCGGAACCCGATCCGGTCGACCGGCATGATCGGCCACTGCTCCGGGCGCGGGAAGTGGTGCACACCGAGGACCGGCCAGAGCACCAGACGCTCGTCCTCCAACGAGCGGTCCGCCCGCTGCCAGACGTGCACGCCGTCGTCCCCGAGTTCGCCCTGGTTGGGGTACTCACCGGCGATGAAGCGTTCCTCGGCGTCGAACGCGCTCGCCCACAGGTGCTTGGCGACGAACGGCGCCTTCCGCTCGACGATGCTGCCCGGCCGGACGTGCAGCTGCGCGGTGTCCTTGATCGCCAGGCGGTACGCGGTCGCCTCGCCGAAGCGGTTCTGCGCCGACTCGCTCTCGATCCGCCAGTGCAGGGCGCGTGCGGGGTCTGTGGTGCGGGCGGCGGAGGACTCGGACGCGATCGGCGTCTCGACGGCGATGCAGGCGTTGCCGTAGGGGTTCAGTGCCTCGTCCGGCTCCGGCTCGGCGTGCACCTCGACGAGCCGGTTCAGCGGGCCGTCCACGGCGGTGTCCAGCCGAACGGCGAAGTAGTGCTGGTGGGTCGGGGCCTGCACGTTCGGGGCGACCATCCGGCCGGACCGCGGCTGCTCCCCGTCGGCGATCCCGGACACGGACATGATGCCGGTGAGCTTGACCTCGAGCTCGATCGAGCCGTCCTGGTACAGCGACCAGTAGAAGCCGTAGTCGTAGTTCGCCACGGTCGCGAAGCTCGAGATGACGAGCCGCCGACTGCGGCGGACCTCGGCGCTGCCGGTCCGGGTGTTGACGTGCTTCCAGAGGATCGAGTCGTCCTCCTCGTGCAGGCAGATCCCGTTCACGATGGTCTGCGGTTCACCGTGGCCGTCCAGGAAGTCCACGTCGAAGTAGCGGATCTCGCCGAGGCAGTCGCACCCGAGCTCGAGGCTCGCGGTGAGGGGACCTGCGCCGTACTCGCCCCAGTCGAAGAAGTTCTTGCGGTACGCCGTCGGGTCGCTGTCGAGGTACGGCACGTACATCTCGTTCACGGCGGCGCGACGCAGCACGGAGCGCTCGGCCTCGCCGTCGCGGTAGGTCAGGTCGTGCAGGACGAGACCCTCGCGGTGCGAGAACCCGACGCGGAAGGTCCAGTTCTGCCAGCGGACCTCGTGGCCCTCGATGGCGAAGCCGGGGCCGCCCGGCTGCACGATGTCGAGCGCGGAGACCTCACGGTCGGGGCCCCACGTGCCCGATGTGTAGACGCCGGTCTCACTCGCCATCGGGACGACACCGTGGTCCTCGATGCGGACGACCTCGAGCGTGTCCAGGTCGAGGATCGGCACGAGCCCGGCGACCGGCCGGGCGTAGCCGTTGTCCTCGGGGAACTCGCGGTACCAGACGGTGCCCCAGCTGAGCCGGCGGTCGGCGAGGTCCTCTGGGACGAAGCCCGTGATCGACTCCGGGTCGACCCAGACGAGCGAGGTGTCCGTGATGCCACGCTTCGCGAGCGCCTCGACGATGAGCGGGGAGTTCCGGGCGGCCTGCGCGATGAGCCGCGCCTCGTCGCTCGAGACGCCGGGGCGACGGTGGTCGACGTCCGTCCACAGCTCCACGATGGCGGGCGAGTCCGGGCCGGCGGTCCACCCCCTCACCTCCCACGCGGCGTGCGCGTCCGGGTCCATCACGACGAGCCGGACCGGACGCGCACCGCCGGCCACCGAGCCGCGCGCCTTCTCCTCGTCGAGGGCGATCCCCCAGAACCGCGGACGGGCGCCGATCCGGCCGGAGTCGCGGACGGCCCGGACGAAGGAGGCGATCTCGGCGGAGGTCAGCGGGTCGAGGACGTGGACGGTGCTGCTCATGGCGTTCCTTCTGACGGGTGAGGCGTGGGGCGTGGGAGGTCGGGAGCGGGTGACGGTCAGGGGGCGTCGAGGACGACGGCGCGACCATCGGCGCGGGGGTCACTCGCGGCGTCGAGCCGACCGTCGGCGTGCAGGCGCACGGTCTGGACGTGCCCGGCTTCGTCGACGGGGCCGTCGGTCCGGGCCACGGGCAGCCCGAGCAGGCTCGCCGCGGCCACGGCGTCGTCGGACCCCGGTTCGGCGACGAGCGTCATCGCCTCGTGCCCGAGGTCGCGGGCACCGACGACGAACCGCGGTCGACCGAGCACCTCGGCGGGGTCGGCGTCCGGGCCGATGAGGTCACGGGCGACCTGCGCCAGGATCCACGGCTGGGCGCTCCCGCCCTGGCAACCGAGACCGAGCACGAGGTCGTCGGTCTCGGCGATGACGGGCAGCAGCGTGTGCGGCGGCCGGAGTCCCGGGCCGATGTGACCAGGGTGCGCGGGGTCCGTGCTGAACGCCGACCCGCGGTTGTGCAGCACGATCCCCGTGCCCGGGTCCAGGATGCCGGAGCCGAAGAGCTGGTAGACGCTCTGGATCAGCGTGACGACCGTGCCGTCGTCGTCCGCGGCGGTGACGGCCACGGTGTCGCCGAGCGCCCGTCCGGCACGGGGCAGCGCTCCCACACGACCGGGACCGCGGGGGGCGAGCATCGCGCCGACGTCGACGGCACCCCCGCGCGGGTCGCCGAGCTCGGCCTGCCGGACGAGAGCGGCGCGGTGCACCGCGTCGACGAGCTCCGCGGTGCGGTCCGGGGCGTCGGCCGCGAGTGCCTCGGGCAGGATGCCGAGCAGCACGACGCCCTGCGTCGGCGGCGGGGCGACCCACCACCGCACCCCGCCCACCGTGGACTCCTGCGGGGCGACGGTCTCGGCACGGTGCGCGGTGAAGTCGTCCGCGGTGTGGGCACCGCCGAGTTCCCCGAGGCGCGCGGCGATCGATGCGGGGATCCGGCCGGAGTACATCGCGCCGGGGTCCTCGGCGAGCTCGGTCAGGGTCGCGGCGAGCGCGGGTTGCACGAGCGGGTCGCCCTCGCCCAGCAGTCCGCCGTCGCCGTCGCCGAACACCCCCACCATCCCGGGGTCGGCGTGCAGCTCTGCGCTCCGGACGTCGATGGCCCTGGCCAGCCCGGCGGACACGGGGACGCCGTCCGACGCGAGTCGCGCGGCGTGGGTCAACGGCGCGGCGAGCCCGAGCCGGCCGCCGAGCGCGTCGATGGCACGCCAACCGGCCACCACACCGGGCACCGTCACGGTCTGCGCACCCTGCCGCGGCATGCGCTCCTCGCGCGCCAGCGCCGCGACGTCGATCCCGGCGGGTGCCGCGCCCGCCGAGACGACGGCGGTGACGGGCTGCCCCGGACGCCGGACGAGTGCGACGAGGTCGCCGCCGATGCTGCACTGGTGCGGGTAGACGACGGTCAGTGCCGCCGCTGCCGCGAGGGCTGCGTCGACGGCGTCACCGCCGGCTGCGACGGCCTCGGCAGCAGCGTCGAGCGCGGCGGGGTGCGGCGCGGCGACGGCGATCCGTCGAGCGGACGTGGTGGCGGGGTCGGTCATGCTGTGGTCACCATCCGGGCCGGGCTGAGGAACTCGAGGTCGGGGCGTGCGACGCCCTGGACGAGGTCGGCGAGCGCCTCGCCGACGGCCGGGCCGAACTTGAAGCCGTGCCCCGAGCACGCGGCCGCGACGAGCACCTCGGGGTGGTCAGGGAGCGCACCGACGACGAAGCGCTTGTCCGGCGTCATCGTGTACAGGCAGGCGACGGCGTCGCCGCCGTCGGTCGTGATCCCGGGGACGAAGCGCTGGAACAAGTCGGCGAGGTGTGCGATCTCGTCACGGGTCGGCGGGGCGACCGGGACCTCCGGGTCCCAGACGGGGCCGGCGTCGATGCCGATCTTCGCGCCGGATCCGGCGGCCTCGGGCAGGCCGAAGACGAGGCCCTCCGGCAGGTCGACGGAGAAGCAGCCGAGGGCAGGTGGCTGCGCGAGCACCTGTCCGGTCGGCACGGTGAGGGTCAGGATGCGCCAGACCTCGAAGAACCCGGCGGCGGCGGGGATCAGCCGTGACGCCCAGGCACCGCCCGCGAGCACGAGACGGCGGGCGCGGAGCTCCCCCGCGTCGGTCCGGACCGTCACGACGCCGTCGTCGACACGCCAGTCCTGCACGGTCGCACCGTGGCGGAGCTCGGCGCCGGCCGCCGACGCGGCCGACTGCGCGAAGGCGAGGGCCCGTGCGGCTTCGAGCACGCCGGCGTCCGGGTCGTGGACGGCGCCGTACGCCTCGGGCAGGCGCAGCGAGGGCGCCAGCGTCGACCAGTCGGCACGGTCGACCGGGAGGCTCGACCCACCCTGCAGCGTCGGCTCGCCCCGGTGGGCGTACAGTCCGCCCGTCGTGTGCAGGAAGGGTGCGCCGGCTGCGGCCGCCCAGCGGTCCCAGCCGCGGTACGCGCGGTCCACGAGGTCGTTCCACACCGGGCTCGGGTAGGCGCGGCGGACCATGCGGGTGGCGCCGTGCGAGGAGCCGCGCGCGTGCCCGGGAGCGAAGCGGTCGACGGCCACGACGTCGAGGCCGCGGCGCGCGAGCTCGTACGTGGTGGCGGACCCGTGGATGCCGAGTCCGAGGACGACGACGTCGCGCACCGGGGTCACGAACGGGCCTCCGCGGCGACCTCGGCCACGCCGTCGAGCAACACCCTGACGTCCTCGTCGTCGTTGTAGACGTGCGGGGAGACCCGCACGACGCTCGGCAGCCCGCGCGTGCCGAGGTCCCACTGGGCGTGGCTCGCCGGGACCGCGATCGAGTCGATGCGCCGCGTCCGGAGCCTGGTGGACACCTCCTTGCCCACGAGGCCGTCCACCGTGAAGGTGACGATCGCGGACGGGGACGCAGGCGGGTCCGCGACGGTGACGCCGTCGATCTCGGCGAGCGCCGCCCGGATCCGGGAGCCGAGCGCGACGAGATGCGTCTCGGTGGCCGCGGGGCCCCTGTCGAGCGCTTCCCGGAGCGCCACACCCAGCCCGAGCCGCGACGCGACGGAGCACTCCCAGGTCTCGAGCTGTCGCGCGGTGCCGTCCATCGTCCACTCATCTTCGCCGGTCCAGACCGCGCCGCGGACATCGGGGGCCCACGCGCCGAGCCCCTCGAGCGTTCCGCGGCGCAGGTAGGCCAGTCCGGTCCCCCGCGGCCCGCGCAGGAACTTGCGGCCGGTGGTGACGAGGGCGTCGCAGTCGACGGCCGTGACGTCGATGTCGATCTGCCCGACGGACTGCGTGGCGTCGACGACCGTCCAGGCACCGTGACGGCGGGCGATGGCGGACACCTCGGCGATGGGCTCGACGAGACCGGAGGACGTGGGCACGTGCACGGCACTCACCACGACCCGGCCGGACGCCCCGGCGACGGCGCGTTCGAGCAGCTCGAGGTCCATCGCACCGCTGGCGTCGTTCGGGACGACCACGAGTCGGACGTCGTCGTGCCGTTGCATGGCGAGCAGCCGGAGCGCTTGGCTCACGTAGCTCGACCGTGGTGCGATCACGGTGTCGCCCGCCCCGAGCCGGAGCGCGTCGAAGACGCCGCGGAGTCCGCTCGTCGCACTGTCGAACAGCGCGATCTCGTCCGCTCGCGCTCCGAGCAACGCCGCGGCCGACGTGTACACCGCGGCGACGTCGTCGGCGGCCTCGTTCGCCGCTTCGTAGCCGCCCACCCGCTGTTCGTGACGCATGTGGGCGACCACTGCCTCCAGGACGCCGTCGCTGACCAGGCCGGCACCTGCCGCGTTGAAGTAGTGGCGACCCGCGGTGCCGGCGGTGCGTGACCGCTCGGCGGCCACGTCGATCACCCTCGTTGCCGGGTCGGCGCGTGTGCCGTCCTGCAGACCGATCGTCATGTGGCGGGTCCTCCCTCGTGGCGTCACCCCCGGACGCTGAATGTATCCCATCATAAACAGGTTGTATCCATTACTACCACCGCCGGATACTGTGGCGGTATGGAGCACTCTGCCGAAGCGCGCGCACAGGAACTCGGTCTCGCCATCCCGGACTACGCGAACCCGCCGTACGGCGGGCGGTACGGCAGTTCGCTCCGCGCGTTCCACCGGACCGGCGACCTGCTGGAGCTCAGCGGCATGACGCCCGAGTCGCGGGACGGCACGATGCTGCACCCCGGTGCCGTCGGCGTCGACATCACCCTCGAACAAGCGCAGGAGGCCGCGCGGTACACGGCGGTGAACGCCCTCGGGATGATCCGGTACGCACTCGGATCGCTCGACGAGGTCGCCGCGCTCTCCCGTGGCCTGTGCTTCGTGCTCTGCCCGCCCGGATTCGAACAGCTCAACCAGGTGTCGAACGCGGCGAGCGACCTGCTCTTCGACGTCTTCGGTCCGGACGTCGGCCGGATGGGCCGCGCGTCCATCGGCGCCACCGCCCTGTCCCGGAGCGCGTGCTTCGAGCTGTGGCTGAGCCTGGAGTGCCGTCCGGGCAGCACCACCGCGTGAGGTCGCTCGCCGAGGCCGGGACCCGCGGCACCGCGTTCTGGCTGCTCGTCCTGGCCTCGACGGCCGGGTACGTCGTGAACGGCGCGAGCACCCCGGTGGTGCCGCGGATCGCCGCCGACCAGCTCGGGACGGACCCAGCGGTCGGTGGCCTGCTCGTCTCGCTGGCCGGCTTCGTCGCGATCGGCGCGATGCCGGTGGCCGGGGTCCTGAGCGACCGGGTCGGCCCGCGGCGCGTACTGGTCGTCGCCGGGCTGCTCGCCGCCGCCGGCCTCGCCGTCGCCCTCGTGGCGCTCAGCGTCCCCGGGCTCGCCGTCAGCCGCGTCGTGTTCGGTGCCGGCAACGCCGCCACAACGACCGCCCTCACCGCCTGGGTCGTCGCAGAGATCCCGGTGGCCCAGCGTGGGCGTGCCCTCGGGCTGTTCGGCCTCGCGGTGTGGGTCGGACTGGCCCTCGGCCCCGTGCTCGGCGAGAACCTCTACCAGACGGCCGGGCACCGTACGGTCTGGATCGTCGCCGTCGGCATCCAGTTGGCGGGGCTCGTCGTGGCGCTCGTCGCACGCGGCGGCTCCGTACCCGCACGCCGGACGTCACCGCGCCCGGTCGGCGCCGGTCTCGCCGTCGCGCTCCGCGCAGTGGTGCGCCCGGGACCAGCCGGGTTGGCCGCGTGGGCCGCCGAGGGGTTCATGATCGCGTTCCTCATCCAGCACCTCGTCGGACAGGGCGTCGGCGCGCAGGGACTGACCGGCGCCGCGAACGTCTTCACGGTCTTCGCCGCGAGCGTCGTCGGCGTGCGTCTGCTCCTCGGCGGCCTGCCCGACCGAGTGGGGCCCGTCCGGACCGCCCGCGTCGCGATGATCGTCCTCGCCACCGGCCTCGTCGTGCTCGCCGTCGCACACGACTTCCCGACCGCCGCAGTGGGTGCCGTGCTCGTCGGCGCCGGGTACTCGCCGCTGTTCCCGACGCTGACCGTCCTCGCCACGACGACGCTCGACGAGCACTCCAGGGCCACGGGCGTCGGCGTCTTCTCCGCGGTCACGAGCGCGGGCTACGCCGTCGGGTCACTGCTCGGCGGCGTGCTCGTCTCGGCGATCGGGTCCGGATGGGCGCTCGTCGCACTCGCGGCGCTGCAGCTCGCGGCGGTGCCGGCACTGGGGCGGCACGACGGCGACCGCCGAGCCGCCCGCGATCTCAGAGGGCGATGACGACGCTCTTCGACTCGCAGAACGCCCGGAGCGCCTCCTCGCCGAGGTCCCGGCCGAGACCGGACTCGCCGACGCCACCGAACGACAGCGCCGGGTCGAACAGGTTGTAGGTGTTCACCCACACCGTCCCCGCGTGCAGTCGCTGTCCCATCCGGTGCGCCCGCGCGAGGTCCTTCGTCCAGACACCGGCCGCGAGGCCGTAGGTCTGGTCGTTCGCGATGGCGATCGCCTCGTCCTCGTCGTCGAACGGGATGACCCCGACGACTGGTCCGAAGATCTCCTCGCGCGCGATGGTCATCGTGTTCGAGACACCGGTGAAGAGCGTGGGCTCGACGTAGTACCCGGGGCGCTCCGGGACGCCGCCGCCGACCGCGACCGTGGCACCCTCGGCCTTCCCCTGCTCGATGTACCCGAGGACCTGCTGCCGCTGCTCCTCGGACACGAGCGGTCCGACGGTGATCCCCCCGTCGAGACCGTCGCCGACCGGTACCTTCCGGACCGCGGCGACGAGGCGCTCGGTGACCTCGTCGAGGACCGAACGCTGGACGAGCAGGCGACTACCGGCGGTGCACATCTGACCCGAGTGGCCGAACGACGCACGCATCGCGGTGACCACGACCGCATCGAGGTCGGCGTCCTCGAAGACGATGTTCGGGCTCTTGCCACCGAGCTCGAGCGTCAGGCGCTTGAAGTCGGCACTCGCGGCGGTCATCACCTTCCGACCGACCTCGGTGCTGCCGGTGAACGACACCTTGTCGACCCCGGGGTGCGCGGTGAGCGCAGCGCCGACCCGGCCGTCACCCGTCAGCACGTTGACGACGCCGGCGGGGACACCGGCCTCCTCGCAGATTGCCGCGATGCGGAGCATCGTGAGCGGCGTCTGCTCGGCGGGCTTCACGACGACCGTGCAGCCGGCGGCGAGCGCCGGCGCGAGCTTGAACGCGCCGGTCATGATCGGGAAGTTCCAGGGCAGGATGAGCGCCGCGACGCCGACCGGTTCGAGCGTGGTGTAGACGTGGTGCTGGCCGCCGTCGACCGGCACCACGGTGCCGGTCAGGCGGGACGGGGCACCGGCGTAGTAGCGGAAGACCCGAGCCGAGGTCGCGGTGTCGGCACGGGAGCGCTCGATCGGCTTGCCGTTGTCGCGCGTCTCGAGCACCGCGAGCTCCTCGAGTCGCTCCTCGATGAGGTCGGCGACGCGGCCCAGGATCCGGCTGCGGTCGTGCGGGCTCATCCCACTCCACCTGCGGTCCTCGTGCGCTCGGCGAGCGGCGGCGACGGCCGCGTCGATCTCGGCGGGACCGGCCTGCGGCACACGGGTGAGCAGGACCTCGGTCGCCGGGTCGAGCACGTCGAGGAGTTCGGCACCGTCGGGGGCGGTCCAGGTGCCGTCGACCAGGAACGGCTCGAGCGGGGCGAGGGGTGCGAGCGTGTCTCTCAAGGCGGATCCTCCGTGTGGGCGGTGCGGGGTCATGGGCGGTCGAGCAGGCGAGCGGGCTCGTCGACCGTGATGCGGGTGAGGACGTCGTCGGGGACGCCGAGGGCGCGGAGCCCCGGCACGACGCGGGCGGTCAGGTGGTCGAGGCCGTGCCCACCGTGGCGGCGGAGTTGTCCCTTGGTCCACGTCGCGTGACCGAACACCCATCGGGTGTCCGGCGCGCTCTCGCGCAGGGCGAGGAAGGCGTCGAGGCGCTGCGGGTCGCTCGCGTTCCGGATCCGGCCGATGTGCGAGCCCTCGTTGCCGAAGCAGAGTTCGAGGACGGCTCCGGCCTGCCCGAGGTCGCGCAGGTAGGGCAGGTCGAGGAACTCGTCGACGGTGGAGAACACCACGCGCGTCGGGTCGACGCCCTCGGCGACGACGTGCTCCAGTACCTCGAGGCCGTTCCGAGCGTCGGCGGCGAGCCGGACCACCACGGACGCGCCGGTGGTCACCGCCGCCCGGGCCGCTGCCGTCAGGCTCGTCCGCTCCTCGACTCCGTCGGGCGTGCCGAACGCGGTGGTCGTGCCCATCAGTCCGAGGATGCCCGCGCGGTAGGCCGCACCGGGCACCGCGTCGGTCAGTGCCCGTTCGAAGAGTCGTTGTCGACCGTCCGTGTCCAGCTCGAGGTACCAGCTGGGCAGCAGCCGCGGCAGGTAGGCCCCGTAGCCGGCGACGATGCCAACGCCGGCGGACCTGGCGAGCTCGGGAAGCCTGGGGTGGTCCGGACCGAAGCCGAGCGAACTCAGGTCGACCGCGAGCCCGAGGCCAGCGGCTCCGGCGATGCGGAGCTCGTCGGCGAGCAGGTCGAGGTCGTCGAGCCGGAGGTTGTCGGCGAGCGCGAGCTGGCTCCAGCGCAGGGCCGAGGCGAGGTCGGCGGTCACGGCCAGGCTCGGCTCGAGGGCCTCGACACCAGGGCGCTGGAGGGCGCTCGCGTCGGTGAGGAGGTGCTCGTGCATCGACACGGTGCCGATCCCGGACGCGGCGACGGAGCCGAGGACGGTCTGGATCACGGAGACCTTTCGTCGCGGTGGACTTGACGGATCCAATCTACATCGGTTTGGATCCTTCTTGTCCGACGGTGTCACGGATCAGTGATGCCGACCCCGAACGTTTACACGCGGACACCTCCCGACACGAGCACGAAACAGGCGGGCAACGACGGCGACACAGCCCCGCACGACACTGGTCGCACTACCTGTCACCCGACAGGTACTCCGCGAAAGGTCTGCAGCCATGCGCTCTCCCGAAGCACCGCTCCACGCACCCCGCGCCACATCCGAGGTCGACGCCCAGGGGCTCGCCCGTCTCGGCTACGAGCAGGAACTCCACCGCGGGGTCGGGTCCTTCTCGTCGTTCGCTGCCGGCTTCTCCTTCGTCTCCATCCTCACCACCGTGTTCCAGCTCTTCGGTCTCGGCTTCGGACTCGGCGGCGCGGCGTTCTTCTGGGCGTGGCCGCTGGTCTTCGGAGGCCAGCTCCTCGTGGCGCTGAACTTCGCGCAGCTCGCCGCACGCTGGCCGATCTCCGGTGCGATCTTCCAGTGGTCGAGCCGGCTCGCCGGACCCCGGTTCGGCTGGTTCACCGGCTGGACGATGATCATCGGGCAGATCCTCACCGTCGCGGTCGCGGCGATCGCCGTCCAGGCGGTCCTGCCGACGATCTGGGCCGGCTTCCAGCTCGTCGGCGGGCCCGGTGCAGATCCCTCCGTCGCCTCACCGACGGGCGCCGCGAACGCGGTGGTCCTCGGACTGGTGATGCTCGCCGTGACGACGGTGGTCAACATCGTGAGCGTCCGCTTCATGGCCCGCGTGACCAGCTTCGGTGTCCTCGTCGAGATCGTCGGCGTCGTCGTCCTGATCGCCGCTCTGTTCCTGCTGCCACACCGTTCGGCCGCGGTGGTGTTCTCGACCGCGGGGTCGACGAGCACCGAGCCGTACGTCTGGGCGTTCCTGGCGTCGTCCCTGATGGCCGCCTACGTGATGGTCGGCTTCGACTCCGCAGGCGAGCTCGCCGAGGAGACGCACAACCCGCGGCGGACCACCCCGAAGACGATCGTCCGCGCGCTCACCGTCTCCGGCCTCGGCGGCGGGCTGCTCATCATCGGCGCCCTCGTCGCCGCCCCGAGTCTGACCGACGGCAGGCTCGCGACCGAGGGCCTCGCGTGGGTGATCACGTCCGCGCTCGGCGAGGTCCCCGGGCGCCTGCTGCTCTGCACCGTCGCGGTCGCCGTGTTCGCCTGCACGCTCGCGGTGCAGACCGCCGGGGCGCGGATGGTCTACTCGATGGCCCGCGAGAAGGCACTGCCCTTCCACCGCACCCTCGCCCGCGTCTCACCCCGCACCGGCACCCCGATCGCCGCCTCGGTCGTCGTGGGGGTCGGCGCCGGCCTGGCCCTCGCCGTGAACATCGGTCAGTCGGCCATCTTCACGGCGCTCTCCAGCCTGTGCATCGCGATGCTCTACCTGGCGTACCTCGGCGTCACCGGCCCTCTGCTCGTCGAGCGCGTCCGCCGTCGCCGGACGGGGCTGACGACGGGCGTCGACGAGGACGGCAGGCCGCTCTTCACCCTCGGCCGCTGGGGGATCCCGCTCAACGCCCTCGCCGTCGCGTTCCAGATCGGCATGGCCGTCAACCTCATCTGGCCCCGCCCGGAGATCTACGACCTGACCGGCCACTCCTGGTGGCTGCAGTACAGCGCGCTGCTGTTCATCGGCGCCGTGCTGCTCGTCGGCTGGGCGTGGTCGTCGTGGCGGCACCGCGCGCACGGTCCGATCACCCTCGCCGAGGTCCCACACACCGCCCCCACTCCCGTCGAGGCATGACCCCGTCGTCCTCCTCGACCGCCAGGACCACCGGAAGGAACCACCGTGCGTGACCTGCACCAGACCGACAGCGTGACCGCCTCGCGCTCGGACGCCCGCGCCCAGGGCGGCGCCACGTCCGACTGGATGCCGTACCTCCCCGCGTCGTCGTCCCCGTTCGCCCCAGAGGGTGTTGATCCGGCCGACCTGGTCTGGGCCGAGACGGTCGCCCCGGGCGGGTACACCCACAAGGTGCTCGCCCGGGGGTCCCGGATCCGGTTCGACGACCCGACCGGTGCGGCCTGCGCCCACCTGCTGGTGTTCAACGCCCTCGAACCGTGGGAGCGGTTGAACGTCGCCGACACCCAGAAGATCCCGTGGCAGGCGTACCTCGGCCAGGGGTCGCCCCTGCTCAGCGGCGACGGCCGGGTACTCGCGACCGTGGTCGAGGACACGTCCGGCCACCACGACGCCTTCTGCGGCACGTCCACCGACGCGTGGAACGAGCGCAAGTACGGCGGCGCTGCACCAGAGGGACCGACGCCGAGCGGACGGTCGCTCTTCGCGAAGGCCGCGGCGAAGCACGGACTGTCGAAGCGGGACCTGCCGCCGAGCATCTCGTTCTTCCAAGGCGTGCGCATCGACCAGGACGGCGCGATGGAGTTCACCGGATCGTCCGGCCCCGGTCACCACGTCACGCTGGTCGCCGAGCTGCCGCTGCTCGTCCTCGTCGCGAACGTCGCCCACCCGATCGACCCCAGCCCCGAGTACGCGGTCGGTCCCCTGCGTGTGCACGCCTGGCGCGGCGCCCCGACCACGGCCGACGACGACCGCTTCAGCGCGTCGCCGGAACTCACCCGCGCCTACCTGAACTCGATCGACCACGCGGAAGCACGAGGCTGCTGATGACCGACACGCTCACGTCCACGGTCCCCGTCGGGGCCGTCCACGCACCCGACGTCCCGCTCGACTGGGGCGAGTCGCTCGTACCAGGGGTCGTGGTCCGCGACGACCGGGTCGCCCCGCTCGCGCCGTGGTCCGCCGTGGTGCGGGCGGGCGAGGTGCTCACCATCGTCGACGTCGGCGGCAACCAGAGCGCCGACTGCCTGGTCTACGACGCGCACGACCCCGACGAGCGCTACAGCGTGCCCGACACGCTGGCGGCCCAGGGCAACGCCTACGTCCGGACCGGCACCGTGCTCATGTCGAACGAGGGCCGTCCGCTGATGACCGTCGTCGCGAACGAGATCGACCGCCAGGACACCATCGGCGGCGCGTGCTCGAAGGAGTCGAACACGCTCCGGTACGGACACCACACGCAGTACCAGCACGGCTGCCGCGAGAACTTCCTCGCCGAGGCCGGTCGGCACGGGCTCGGCGTGCGGGACATCGTGTCGAACCTCAACTGGTTCATGAACGTGCCCGTCGAGGCCGACGGCGCACTCGGCATCGTCGACGGCATGAGCGCCCCGGGCAAGCGGGTCGCCGTCCGCGCCGAGCGCGACGTCCTCGTGATCGTCTCGAACTGCCCGCAGATGAACAACCCGTGCAACGACTTCTCCTGCACCCCGCTCCGCATGATCGTGGTCCAGCCGTGACCGCCGCACTCGACCCCACCGGGAGCGACACCGTGGAACGTGATCCGAACACCGTGCTCGTCGCCAACCGTGGTGAGATCGCCCGTCGCGTGATCCGCTCCGCCAAGGCGCTCGGCATGCGCACCGTCGCCGTCTTCTCGGACGCCGACCGTGCAGCACCGCACGTGCGCGAGGCCGACGTCGCCGTCCGCCTCGGTCCGGCGCCCGCACGCGACTCGTACCTGGACATCGACGCCGTGGTGCGCGCCGCGATGGACACCGGCGCCGGTCTCGTGCACCCCGGTTACGGCTTCCTGTCCGAGAACACCGCGTTCGCCCGCGCGTGCGAGGACGCCGGCATCCGGTTCGTCGGCCCGACGGCCGACCAGATCGTGCAGTTCGGCGCGAAGCACACCGCCCGCGAGCTCGCCGCAGCGGCCGGGGTGCCGATGCTCGCGGGGACCGGTCTCCTGGCGGACGTCGACGAAGCGGTCGCCCAGGCCGAGCGCATCGGCCTGCCCGTCATGCTCAAGGCCACAGGGGGCGGCGGCGGCATCGGCATGCAGGCATGCGCGACGCTCGACGAGGTCCGACAGGCGTACGCGAGCGTCGAGCGCACCGCCTCCGCCGCGTTCGGGTCCGCCGGCATCTTCCTCGAGCGGCTCGTCCGACCGGCGCGCCACGTCGAGGTGCAGCTCTTCGGCGACGGCGAGGGTCGCGTCGCCGTGATCGGCGACCGTGACTGCTCGCTCCAGCGCCGCAACCAGAAGGTGATCGAGGAGGCCCCGGCCCCGGCACTCCCGCGACACGTCCGGGAGGCTCTGCACACGTCCGCCCGTCGGCTCGCCGAGAGTGTCGGGTACCGCAGCGCCGGCACCGTCGAGTTCGTCTACGACCCGGTCCGCGAAGAAGCGTCCTTCCTGGAGGTGAACACCCGGCTGCAGGTCGAGCACCCGGTGACCGAGGAGGTCTTCGGCGTCGACCTCGTCGAGCTCATGCTCCGCCTGGCCCGCGACGGCGCCACCGGCATCGAGCCCGATGTCTTCACGCGCAGCTGGACCCCGACCGGGCACGCCGTCGAGGCCCGGGTCTACGCCGAGGACCCGGCGAAGGGATCACTCCCCTCGAGCGGCCTCGTCACCCAGGCGGTGTTCCCTGATCGCGCCGGCGTCCGCGTCGACGGCTGGGTCGAGACGGGCTCCGAGGTGTCCGCGTTCTACGACCCGATGCTCGCCAAGGTCATCGCCACCGGGGAGACCAGGGACGACGCCCTCGACCTCCTCCGCGACGCCCTCGCCGACACCCGCGTCGACGGCATCGTCACGAACGCCGGGCTCCTGCGCTCCCTGACCGACGACCTCGAGCTGCGGACCGCCACGCACTCCACCTCGACGCTCGACGCGACCGACGATCCGGATCCGCGCATCGACGTCGTGGTGGCCGGCACCATGACGACGATCCAGGACCTCCCGGGTCGGGTCGGGTACTGGCAGGTCGGTGTCCCGCCGAGCGGACCCTTCGACGCCGCGTCGTTCGCGGAGGCGAACCGTGCCGTGGGCAACCCGGACGGCGCTCCAGCCCTGGAGATCACGGCGACCGGCCCGACCCTGCGCTTCTCGACCGCCGGTGTGGTCGCCCTCACCGGCGCTCCGGTGCCAGCCGCCCTCGACGGCGAGCCGCTGTCGCTGTGGGAACCGGTCGAGGTCGGCGCAGGGCAGACCCTCACGGTCGGCACCGCCCCGGGGCCCGGGCTCCGCAGCTACCTGGCGGTCCGCGGCGGCTTCGACGTCCCGACGTACCTCGGCTCGGCCGCGACGTTCACGCTCGGCGGCTTCGGCGGCCACGCCGGTCGGGCGCTGCTCGCCGGCGACGTCCTGCGACCGGGGTCACCGGACTCGGACGCGCAGCACCCCGCCTTCCCCGCCGGCACGAGGCTGGGGCTGGTCAGTGGCCCGACCCCCGCCGAACGGCGCACCGCACTCACCGACACGTGGGAGATCGCCGTCACCGAGGGGCCGCACGCGGCGCCGGACTTCTTCACCCGCGCCGACCTCGACGTCTTCTACGCCACCGACTACGCCGTGCACCACAACTCCGCCCGCACCGGGATCCGGCTCATCGGGCCCCGGCCTGGCTGGGCGCGGACCGACGGCGGGGAGGCGGGCCTGCACCCCTCGAACATCCACGACACCCCGTACGCGGTCGGCGCGATCGACTTCACGGGCGACACCCCGATCATCCTCGGGCCGGACGGGCCCTCGCTCGGCGGGTTCGTCTGTCCGGCGGTGGTCGCCAGCGGCGACCTGTGGAAGCTCGGCCAGCTCCGACCGGGCGACACGGTCCGGTTCGTCCCCGTCCGCGAAGCCGACGCCGCCGCGCTCGAGGCGAACCGAGCCTCCAGGTCGGTGCCGCGCACCGGAGGTGACGGCGACGACGGGGTGATCGCGCGCCTGGACGCGACACCCGCCCGACCGGGCGTCGCGTACCGGCGTGACGGCGACGACAACGTGCTCGTCGAGTACGGCGACATGACCCTCGACATCGCGCTGCGGATGCGTGTCCACGCCCTCATGACGAAGCTGCAGGAGGAGGCGCCGGAGGGGATCCTCGACGTCACCCCCGGCATCCGCTCGCTGCAGGTGCACACCGACGCCTCGGTGCTGAAGGCGAGCACGATGGCCGGACTCCTCCGCGAGCTCGAGGACGAGATCCCGCCGACCGACCAGCTCGTCGTGCCGTCGCGCACCGTCAAGCTGCCGCTGTCCTGGGACGACCCGGCCACCCGGCTCGCGATCGAGCGGTACATGGCCGGTGTCCGGGACGACGCCCCGTGGACGCCGTGGAACATCGAGTTCATCCGTCGGGTCAACGGGCTCGACAGCGTGGACGACGTGTTCCGCACCGTGTTCGATGCGAGCTACCTCGTGCTCGGCCTGGGCGACGTGTACCTCGGCGCACCGGTCGCCACACCACTCGACCCGCGGCACCGCCTCGTCACGACGAAGTACAACCCGGCTCGTACCTGGACGGCCGAGAACTCGGTCGGCATCGGCGGTGCCTACCTCTGCATCTACGGCATGGAAGGGCCGGGCGGCTACCAGTTCGTCGGCCGCACCGTGCAGATCTGGAACCGGTTCCGCCGCGGCGGCCTGTTCCAGGAGGACCCGTGGGCGCTGCGGTTCTTCGACCGCATCGAGTGGTACCCGGTCGGCGCCGAGGAGCTGCTCGAACTGCGCGCCGAGACCGACGCCGGCCGTGGGTCCTTCGAGACCGTCGACGGCGAGTTCTCGATCGCGTCGTACAACCGGTTCCTCAGCGACAACGCTGCCTCGATCGCGGACTTCCGGGCGCAGCAGACCCGGGCGTTCGACGAGGAGAAGGACCGGTGGCGGGCCTCGGGCGAGTTCGACGTCCGCGACGAACCGGCCGTGGTCGTGCCCGACGAGGTGGTCCTGCCCGCCGGCGCGACCGCGGTGACCGCGCCGTTCACCTCGACCGTGTGGCAGGTGGACGTCCGACCGGGCGACCGGGTGGACGAAGGACAGCGGCTGCTGGCCGTGGAGGCGATGAAGATGGAATCGATGGTGCACGCACCCGTGGAAGGACACGTGTTGGAGATCTACATCAAGCCGGGCGACCAGGTCGCACCAGGACAGGTCCTGGCAGCGATCGGGAGTGCCGCGTGACCGGGGTCGTCGGCGAACCCGGCACGGCCGCGGAGCGCGTCCACGCCGCCTTCGACCGGATCGACGCCGTGGACCGACCCGAGGTCTGGATCACGCTGCGCGACCGGGCCGCCGTCCTGGCGGAGGCCGAGTCCGTCGACCGGTCGCTGCCCCTCGCCGGGATGCTCTTCGCGGTGAAGGACAACATCGACGTCGCCGGACTGCCCACCACCGCGGCCGCCCGGTCGTACGCGTACACGCCGACGGCCGACGCGACCGCGGTCGCCCGGCTCCGTGCCGCGGGCGCGGTCGTCGTCGGCAAGACGAACCTCGACCAGTTCGCCACCGGCCTGGTCGGCACCCGCTCCCCCTTCGGCGCCGTCCGGAACGCCTGGGACCCGACCCGGATCTCCGGAGGTTCCTCGAGCGGCAGCGCGACGGCCGTCGCCCTCGGTGTCGTCGACTTCGCACTCGGCACCGACACCGCGGGCTCCGGACGCGTCCCCGCCGCGCTCAACCACCTGGTCGGTGTGAAGCCCACCAAGGGCCTCGTCCCGAACACCGGCGTCGTCCCCGCCTGCCGGTCGCAGGACTGCGTCACCGTCTTCGCGCGGTCCCTCGACCTCGCCCGGACGGCCACCGAGCTGATGGCCGGGCCGGACGGCGTCGACCCGCTCGCCCGGACGGACGCCGCCCTGACCGACGGCTCCCTCGTCGTCCTTCCCGCCGTGCCGCGCATCGCCGTCCCGCTGCCGTCGCAGCTCGACGGGCTCGCGCCAGGCTGGAGCGAGGCGTTCGAGCGGGCGGTCGACCGGTTCCGCGCCCTCGGCCACGAGATCGTCGAGGTCGACATCGCACCGCTGCTCGACGCCGCGACGCTCCTCTACGACGGCGCGTTCGTCGCCGAGCGGTACGCGGCGGTCGGCGCCCACATCGAGGCGCACCGGGACGAGATCGGCGACGACCTCGACCCGACGGTCGCCGGGATCGTCCTCGGCGGAGCGGCCCCCACCGCCGCGGAGCTCTTCGCCGACCAGGAGCGGCTCGACGCGTTCGGCGCTGCCGGTCGCGCGGCCCTCGACGGCACCACCGCGCTCCTCACCCCCACCACGACGTGGCACCCGACCCTGGACGAGGTCGCTGCCGACCCGATCGGCGCGAACAGCCGGATGGGGCGGTACACGAACTTCGCGAACCTGCTCGACATGGCGTCGCTCGCGGTGCCGGCCGGCTTCGTCGACGGGCTGCCGTTCGGCGTCATGCTGACCGGACCCGCGTTCAGCGACCGCCGCCTCGCCGCGCTGGCCGCGGACTTCGCCGCGCCGACGATCGACCTGCTCGTCGTCGGCGCACACCTGCGGGACCAGCCGCTGAACGGGCAGCTCGTCGCCGCGGGCGGCACGTTCGTCCGGGAGGCACGCACCGCCTCCGACTACCGGCTGTACGCCCTCGACACGGTGCCGCCCAAGCCTGGGCTGGTCCGGTCGGGTCCGGTCCCGCCGGCGGCGCCGGCCTCCGATCCCGGCTCGATCGCCGGTGAGGTGTGGCGACTCCCTGCCGCCGGCTTCGGGACCTTCGTCGCGGCGCTCCCGGCGCCGATGGCGATCGGTTCGGTGACGCTCGACGACGGGACCACGGTCACCGGGTTCACCGTCGAGGCGCACGCCGTCGAGGGCGCCGAGGACATCACGCGCCACGGCGGCTGGCGCGCCTACCGGCACGCTGCTCGGGAGCACGTTTGACGCTCGGATGTGAGGATGGTGGCATGTCCTCCGACGACCGGCCCGCCCGTATCGGCAGACCCCGTGTCGTCCCGGACACGGCGTCCGGATTGAGCCCTCGCGACCAGATCCTCGACGCCGCCGCGGCCCTGTTCGTCGAGAACGGCTTCAGCGCCACCTCGACCCGGGCGATCGCCGAGCGTGTCGGGATCCGACAGGCATCGCTCTACCACCACTTCGCCGGCAAGGACGAGGTGCTCGTCGAGCTGCTCGCGACCTCGGTGCGCCCGAGCCTCGACGTGGTGCGCGGCCTCGAAGAGCGTGTCCACGGCTCCGTCTCCGCCGCGGGCGCCCTCGCCGCACTCGCGCTCATCGACATCGACACGCTCTCCCGCACGCCCCACAACATCGGGACGCTCTACCTGCTGCCGGAGGTGCAGGGCGACCGGTACGAGGGCTTCCGTGCCGACCGTCAGGAGCTCAGGGACGCGTACGGACGGCTCGGTGCCCTGGCCGCGACGGACGACGTCCGTGGAGCGGTACCGCCCGAGCTCCTGGGCGGCATCCTCATCCAGCTCGCGGAGACCGTCATCCAGTTGCGCCGCACTGCGGAGGTCGACGAGCAGGCGCGGGAGGCGATCACCGGCGCGTGCCTCCGAGCGTGCGGGCTCGGCGCCGACGCCGTCGGCGACGCGCGACGGGAGGCCGATGCGCTGCTCGCTGCCGCTTCGGTCTGAGCGCACGAGCAACTTCCCGCTGTCGCACCAGTCGTCGATCGCGTCGCGTTGGTACGGGGCTCGCCTCCCGACGAGCCCAAACCGCCGTCCGGGCGGGTGCGGCTAGAGTTCGAACGATCCGCTCCGAAGCCAACTCGGACGCCAGGTCGGTCATCGTCTGCGTCCGCGCGACACAGGGAGACCAGATGAACGCCAACACCCGGACCGCGCTGTGGTTCGCAACACCCGTCGTGCTCATCGCCATCGCGGTGGCGATACTCCTGTTCGACCTGCCCGGCCTCGCGTGGCTGTCGGTCCTGGTCGTGCTCGGCATCGCGGCCGCGGTCTTCGCCGTCGCGGCACGACCACGATGACCCCGTCAGCCCCGTGACGCACATCGCAGTCTGACCGGCCCGCGCGGGCACAGGGCGTTGACTACGCCCATGATCACCAAGAGCACGATCCACGAGATCGAGAACGCGACCGTCCGGGACCGCGACGGAGCGTCGGTCGGCAAGGTCGCGCAGGTGTTCCCTTCCGACTCGGACGGCAGCGCTGCGTTCGTGAGCGTCGCGACCGGGATCTTCGGGGGTCACACCACGCTCGTCCCGGTCGAGGACGCCACGTTCGACGGCACGGACCTGCACGTCGGGTACGCGAAGAGCGCGGTCAAGGGCGCGCCCTCCCCCGGAGCCGGGAACACCCTGTCCCTCGCCGAGGAAAACGCCGTGCGCAAACACTTCGGGCTGTCCCCCGCAGTCAAGGCGACCGGCGACATGGGCGATCCGCACGAGAACCTCGACCAGGCCGGTACCGGTCCGGCGGGCGCGGACGACACCGAGGGCGCGGGGACGACGCCGCCGGCGTGACGAAGCTCCCCACCTCGGCCGGGCTCCAGATCCGACCTGGAGGCTCGACTCGACTCCGCCAGGTGGGCCGCGTTGGTCTCCTGGTCACCCCTCAGGCGTCCGCCGCACCTCCTGCTCCACGAGCGTCGCGGCGATCCGATCAGCCGCGCCCGGAGCCTTCGCGAGCGCGTGGACCACGGCGGTGACACCACCCGCACTGGCGATCACTGCCCCCGCGGCTCGAACCTCACCGTTGATCCAGACGGCTCCTCCCGAGCGCTGCCAACTCACGGTGCGACAGCTCGGGGCACCTGGCTCGAGCGCCCAGTCGGCGTAGCGGCAGAGGTCGTCGAACGTCGACCACACCCCACCTGCCGCCGCGAACGACCCCGCACCGAGCATCCACGGCCGGATCGCGCGGCCGAGGAGTCTCGGCATGACGCGATCCGACGGATCGGGCTCGAGCGCGGCCGACGTGATGCCGGCCGGCTGCAGGACGTGTTCCCGCACTGCGGCGTACCAGTCCCCGTGCACCTCGTCGAGGACGGCACCCAGGAGCGCGTACCCGAGGTTCGGGTACACGTACTGCCCTCGAGGCGAGACCGGGAGCGCGGCTGCCAGGTCCAGCGGAACACCCACGGCCGAGCGGTACGGGTCGCGGAAGAGACTGTCCCGGATCGTTGCCGGCACCCGTGGAAGCCCGGAGGTGTGGTGGACGAGGTCGGCGATGGTCATCGCGGCATCGGGCACAGCGGGGAGGTAGTCCGCGACCGGTCGCTCGACCTCGAGGGTGATCGAAGCTGTCGTCCCGACGAGCCCTTTCGTGATGCTGCCCCACTCGAGCAACGATGCGTCAGCGTAGGGCCCGTTGGGCTCTCGGACGGTCCGCCACCCATCGGCTGCACGAAGACTTGCACGCCACAGTCCACCAGGTACATTGCCGTTCACATTCCGGGACGCTAGCGTCGGTGCCGTGTCTGGAGCAATGGTGATCACGCTGATGGCCGAGATCGGCGCAGCAGTACTCGTCGCCTGGGTGACGTGGCGAGCCGCAGTCGGATCGCTGGGTCGGAACGGGTTCGCGGGGGTCCGGACCAGGATCACGATGTCCAGCGACCGGGCCTGGCGGACAGGGCACCGCGCCGCGCTGCGTCCGACGCTCATCTCTGGGTTGATCACCGTCGCCTGGTGCGTGCTGAGCATCCTCATCGCCCCGCTTCGTACGCCGTCGTCGGTGATCGTCGCCTCGGTCCTGCTCGTGGGCGGAGCCCTCCTGTCCATCCCAGCGGCACACAGGGCCGTGCGCCGAGCATCGGGCGACGCGGTCGACACGCCTCAGCCCCCACGCCGCGATGTGTGATCGCTGAACGCCGGAAGCGAGGCGTCCAGGAAGATGAACGGGACCACGCGGACGCGTCGGTCAGAGAGGGCACCGTGACGGACACCACCAGCAACGCCGGACTGCAGGCGATGATCGCCCGCGCCGGGCAGATCACCGCCGAAGAGGCAGAGGCGCTCGACGTCACTTGGAAGGCCGACGAGGGGATCTTGCTGCCGGAACCGAGCGCATCGCTCGCGATCCAGGGAGGGGCGGACGGACGGATGGTCACGAACGCCGACCTCGTCGCCACATGGCAGCACGCGCTCGAAGCCGCTGGCGCTGCGGGACGCGTCGAGGAGATCGAGGCTGCGCAAGAGGCCGGACGCGCGGTGCGGCACTCGGACGCGCACCTGCGCGACCGCGCTGGCGCCGAGGAAGCCGTGCGGTCCGCGGTGCTCGCGACCGGGGTGCGTGATCTCGTCTCCGACGATGAGTTCGCCACGCTCACGGCGGCCTGGCGGAAGGTGCTCGGCGAGGTTTGACCCGCCGCAATCGCTCTCAACGCTGAAGTTTCAGCGTTGACACTTCACACATTGGTAGGAAGTATTGGCCTTCCAGCATCCGAGCTGGCGTTGGAAGGAGACCACGATGAAGTCGTTCACCTCGATCACACCGACCAAGGCGGCGATCGTCGCGCCGACCTCGAACAGGGGCTCGAGCTGATCAGCGAGATTCCTGATCCCGTTCTCTTGGCGGGCGATGCCGCCTCCCACAGCTGGGTGGCCGCGAATCATCTCGAACTCCTCAGAGGCACGCGAGCCGACATCGTCGGCTGCGCTGGCGCGATCGCGTGGTTGATCGCCTCCACTGCCATCCCCGCAGCGAAGATCCTGAAGATCAAGAAGCTCATCGATGGCCTCGGAGGCGTCGCAAAGGCTGTGCAGCTGTTCTGGGGTGCCTCGTTCAAGTGGGAGAAGATCCAGGCCCTCGGTGGGGCAGCGGCAGCTCTCGGGGCGGAGCTCCTCGGGATCGCGGCCGTCAAGCAGAAGTGCTTCTCGTGAAACGGCGAACGTCAGCGCTGATCACGCTCGGCGGCCTCGCAGCGGCGATCCTCGCGTACTCGCTCTTCGGACCGATGTACGCAGGGATCCTGGCACTCGCGACGCTCTGCTTCACGGCCTTCGGTTCGCCCATCCTCGGAAGCACCACCACCCTGGCGACGGGACCGATTGACCCCGAAGCCGTCCGACGGTACCGGGAATCTCACCCCGGCACCACCATCAGCGAGGCTGCGGCAGTCGTGGCGCGAAAGTAGTCCGCTCTCCATCCGGTGGCCAGAGGGCCAGCAACTGCTGGCCCTCGCCTCCTTTCCCGTTGGAGGCACACTCGACATCGCGGAGCTCGACCGACTTGCGAGGAGCGTTCGAGACGCGAGCGACACGGTCGATGAACCACCGCACTCGGATTCGTCGACGCAGACAAGCTCAGCCCGGGCTCCACCTGCAGATTGGCCCCGCCTGCGCGGGGTGCGACGCTGGACAAGCTCGGCGCATCCGAAAACCCTACGGAGCGCGCAGCTTAAGCCGCTGCGGGCGACTCGGGCTTCGTCTCAGCCGAGGATCGTTGAACGGAGAGCGCAGCTACCGGTCATGCTTCGGCCGTGGGGCTGTCGATGCAAGGTAGGTGGCAGCGAGCTGGGCGACCTCCTCGCGGTAGCGGCGTTCGACTGCGCGGTGCTGGGAGCTGCCCGTGATTCCCTGCGTCGCGTACAAATCGTCGAGCACGTCGTCGACTTCGACGAGGGCCTGCGCCGCTTCGGGACCATCGTGTCCGATGCTGTTGTGAGCCCAGGAGGAGAACTCGCGTAGGCCGAGCTCGCCGTCCAGGAAGCGCCGGCACGCGACCCGCAGGGCGAGAAGCGGGATCTCCTCACCATCTCGGTCAAGCGGTGGGACGCCGGCTTCGGTGAGGACCCTTGAACTGAGGTCGACGACATCCGCAGAAGTCGCGCTTGCATAGAGGGAGGCGAGGGCGAGCAGCGACGGGCTGTTCTGTCCTTCCGCGACGAAATCCGCCGCTAGCGCGATGACGTCGCTGCTACTGCAGAGGCCTAGTACGAGGGCCGCACCCACTTCGCGCAGGTCAGCCGTCGCAAGACGAAACAGCTCTCTCGCCTCGTCGTCCACCCGATCTCCTCACGACAGGAGTCACGCTAACGCTTCACAGCTGAGCTGACCTGCTCAAGAGTAACCAGCACGCCTCTTATGAGGATCGGCTATCGAGACCCTACGGTCGGTCCAATGCTTGTGTACTATCTGCGTGTGCACGTAGACAAGCAGCCCTGCGGATTGAGTCCGGAATCCGAGTACGTCGAGCTCGCGGTGGAGGTATTCGCGATGCTTGCGGATGCCACCCGTGTGAAGATCATCCTCGCGCTGCGTAGCGCTGAGGAGCTGTCCGTGAACCGGCTGGCCGAGGTCGTTGACAAGAGCGCTGCGGGCGTCTCGCAGCACCTGGCCAAGCTCCGTCTCGCACGGATGGTGTCGACTCGCCGGGAGGGGACCACCGTCTACTACCGGCTGACTGACGAGCACGCGTCCGAACTAGTGATCGATGCCGTGAAGCAGGCCGAGCACGTCGTCGGCGCGGCACCGCACCACCGCGGGGAGCGGGAGGGCGCATGACCGGCCACGAGCACGCGCCGGTCCCCGCTGACCACGACCATCCCCACGGTCACGGTCACGGTCACGGTCACGACCACGACCACGGCGAGCACGAGCATTCGCATCCACACGGCGGTGTGAAGGGCTTCTTGTACGACCTGTTCGTACCGCACACGCACGACTCGGCGGACTCGATCGACGACGCGATGGAGGCCAGCACCGCCGGTGTCCGCGCGTTGAAGATCAGCCTGTTCATTCTCCTGGCCACGACGGTGTTGCAGGCGGTGATCGTCGCGTTCACCGGGTCGATCGCGCTACTCGCGGATACGATCCACAACTTCGCAGACGCCTTGACCGCGGTGCCGCTGTGGATCGCGTTCGTCCTCGGCCGCAGGGTTGCGAACCGCCGGTACACCTACGGGTACGGCCGTGCCGAGGACCTCGCGGGCATGTTCATCGTGTTCGTCGTCGCCCTCTCCGCCGTTGTCGCCGGGTGGCAGGCCATCGACCGGTTCATCAACCCGCGGCCGATCGAGAATCCGTGGCTGCTGGTGCTGGCGGGCCTGATCGGTTTCGCCGGCAACGAGGCGGTGGCGATCTACCGGATCCGCGTTGGCCAGAAGATTGGCTCGGCCGCGCTCGTGGCGGACGGTGTGCACGCCCGCCTCGACGGGTTCACGTCGCTGTCGGTCGTCCTGGGCGCGATCGGCGTGCTCCTGGGCTTCCCGATCGCGGACCCGATCATCGGCCTGCTCATCTCGGTCTCGATCATGGTCCTGCTCTGGGGGACGGTGAAGTCCATCGGCGCGCGCCTCATGGACGCCATCGACCCCGCCCTCCTGGGCAAGGCCGAGCACGCCCTCGAACACACCGCCGGCGTCGAGACGGTCCGGGACCTCCGCCTCCGTTGGGTCGGCCACCGCCTCACCGGGTCCGCCACGGTCGAGGTCACCGCAGCGTCCTTGCATGACGCCGAGCACATCGCCGAGCACGCCGCCGCGCACGTGCACGAGGCGATGGGCAACGTCGATGAGTTCACCGTCACCCCCGCCGGACACGCACACCAGCACTGACCACCATCGAGAGGAACACCATGTCCGTCGTGAAGATCAACGCCATCACCGTCCCGGAGGGCAAGGGCGCCGACCTCGAAGCGCGCTTCGTCGGCCGGAACCATGACGTCGAGCGGCAGCCCGGCTTCGAGAGCTTCCAGCTCCTCCGCCCCACCGCAGGCGGCGCCCGCTACTTCGTCGTCTCCACCTGGGCCGACGAGGACTCCTACCAGGCGTGGCGTGGCGGCCAGGCCGGCGCGCACCACGGCGGCAGCAACCCCGTTGCCACCGGTGCGGAACTCCTCGAGTTCGAGACCGTCACCCTCTAACCCTCAAGCGATCGCACCCGCGGAGCACATGTCTTCGCGGGTGCTGCTGAGTCTCGATAGCCGATCGGCTATAGGACACCCGCAGAAACGGTCTTGCTGTACCAACGGTCGGAGTACGGCTCGTCATTGAAGGGCGCGACCCGCTCGTAGCCGTTCCGTTCGTACATTGCGCACGCCTCCGCGAGGGCCCCGCGGGTGTCGAGCCGGACCGTACCCATTGATCGCTGTTGGCAGACCTGCTCGGCCGCGCTCAGCAGCTGCGAGCCGATTCCTTGCCCTCGATGCGACGGCACCGTGAAGACCTTGGTGAGTTCGGCCACGCTGCCGAGGAAGCGAATACCGGCGCAGCCGACGGGTTGCCCGCTTTCGACGGCGACGAGCAGCACGCCGGTGGGCCCTTGCAGATCGCCGTAGGGCTCGTCTTCGAGTGCCTGGCTCAGCTCGTCGTCTGTCGCCGTCCGCTGGTACCACCGTGCCGCGACGTCGGCCATGTACTCCCGAACGATGTCAGCTGCTAGGGCGGCGGTCGGAGCGACGGTCTCGATCGTGATCACGACATGACGCTATCCACCCCGATCATCGTCCGGTCGTCGATCGGCCATCGGGCATCGCGCTCACTCCTCGTCGGCGCGCTCCGCTCGAAGGGCTCGCCTCCCCGCGATCCGCTGTAGAAGTTTCCGTAAGAAGACGAGCTCGATCGCCACCATCACCGCCAGGCCGAACAGGGCGAAAGCGATGTGCGCTGGGCTCAAGCCGCCGCTGAGCACGATCACCGGCAAGCCGACGAGCAACGCGGCCCCGGCGATGACGTTCCACCATGATGCGAGGAGCCCCGCGGGAGCGTGGTTCGTGAGTTCTGGGCGGTCAGTTGGATCGGTGCGATCCCACCAGGACGTCATGCGCGTAGGCTACCCGGGCATCCATGACCGGTCAGAAGCCCGACCGCCGGTAGAAGATCAGGCGGATGCCCCTTCGGGAGCCCTCCGCTCCTGCCCGATGGCCGGTCCTCCAATGAAACCCCGTCCGCGCGGACGGCCCCAGACTCCTACGTCCCTACTCCGGCGCGAGGCCGTCGCACATAGGTGGTCCGCAAACTATCTCAGTTCACGCACGCCATACGAATCCCTCGCGGCGCACGAACGCTGAGCCAACCCCTAGTCAACGTGGCCCGTCCGTACTGCCAAACAAGGTGTCCACGCCGATGTCTCCGCATGAGCAGGGTGCGAGAGCGAGTCGGCGCCCAAGGTCGGATGACGCGCACAACCTTGGGTACCGAGATCAGCCGGACGAGCAATTCCGGTTGACGAAGCCCAGCCAAGGCTGCGATCTGAGACACACACGGACACGGAAAGCGCCCCACCGGCCGAAGCCAGCGGGGCGTTCTCGTAGGTCAGACCAGACTCAGAAGTCCCAGTCCTCGTCCTCAGTGCTCTCCGCCTTGCCGATCACGTACGACGACCCCGACCCCGAGAAGAAGTCGTGGTTCTCGTCCGCGTTGGGCGACAGCGCCGACAGGATCGCCGGGTTCACGTCCGTGGCCTCCTTCGGGAACATCGGCTCGTACCCGAGGTTCATCAGGGCCTTGTTCGCGTTGTAGTGCAGGAACTTCTTGACGTCCTCGGTCAGCCCGACCTGGTCGTAGAGGTCCTGCGTGTACTGCACCTCGTTCTCGTAGAGCTCGAACAGCAGGTTGAACGTGTAGTCCTTGATCTCCTGCTTGCGCTCCTCGGAGAGGCCCTCGAGACCCTTCTGGAACTTGTACCCGATGTAGTACCCGTGGACGGCTTCGTCACGGATGATCAGGCGGATGAGGTCTGCGGTGTTCGTGAGCTTCGCGCGCGAGGACCAGTAGATCGGCAGGTAGAAGCCCGAGTAGAACAGGAACGACTCGAGCAGCGTCGAGGCGACCTTGCGCTTCAGGGGGTCGTCACCGGTGTAGTAGTCGAGGACGATCTGCGCCTTCTTCTGCAGGTTCGGGTTCTCGACCGACCAGCGGAACGCGTCGTCGATCTCGGGCGTCGACGCCAGGGTCGAGAAGATCGACGAGTAGCTCTTCGCGTGCACCGACTCCATGAACGCGATGTTCGTGTAGACCGCTTCTTCGTGCGGGGTGATCGCGTCGGGGATCAGGCTGATCGCGCCGACGGTGCCCTGGATCGTGTCGAGGAGCGTCAGGCCGGTGAACACCCGCATGGTGAGCTGCTGCTCTTCCGGCGTGAGCGTGTTCCACGACTGCACGTCGTTCGACAGCGGCACCTTCTCGGGCAGCCAGAAGTTGTTGACGAGGCGGTTCCAGACCTCGACGTCCTTGTCGTCCTGGATTCGGTTCCAGTTGATCGCGCTGACCGCGCGGATCAGGGGAACGGCCTTGCCGGTTGCGTGGACCGGATCGGTGACTGTCATTGCGTGCTTCCCGGGATGTGGTGTGGAACAACGGAGCGGACTGGAGGCTCGTGGCGGGCTCGCCACGAGCCTTCAGTCCGGAAGATGATCGCGTCAGCGATCAGAGCATGCAGGAAACGCAGCCCTCGACCTCGGTGCCCTCGAGCGCGAGCTGGCGGAGACGGATGTAGTAGATCGTCTTGATGCCCTTGCGCCATGCGTAGATCTGCGCCTTGTTGATGTCACGCGTGGTGGCGGTGTCCTTGAAGAACAGCGTCAGGGACAGGCCCTGGTCCACGTGCTGCGTCGCCGCGGCGTACGTGTCGATGATCTTCTCGGCACCGATCTCGTACGCGTCCTGGTAGTAGTCCAGGTTGTCGTTCGTCATGAACGGCGCCGGGTAGTAGACGCGACCGAGCTTGCCTTCCTTGCGGATCTCGATCTTCGACGCGATCGGGTGGATCGACGACGTGGAGTGGTTGATGTACGAGATCGAACCGGTCGGCGGCACGGCCTGCAGGTTCTGGTTGTAGATGCCGTGCTCCTGGATGGACGCCTTCAGCGCCTTCCAGTCGTCCTGCGTGGGGATCGCGATGCCGGCGTCAGCGAACAGCGACTCGACGCGCGAGGTCGCTGGTGCCCAGACGGCGTCGGTGTACTTGTCGAAGAACTCACCCGACGCGTACTTCGAGTCGCGGAAGCCGTCGAAGGTCTCCCCCGTCTCGATGGCGATGTTGTTCGAGGCGCGCAGGGCGTGGAACAGCACCGTGTAGAAGTAGATGTTCGTGAAGTCGATGCCCTCTTCGGAGCCGTAGTAGACGCGCTCACGAGCGAGGTACCCGTGCAGGTTCATCTGGCCGAGGCCGATGGCGTGCGACTTGTCGTTGCCGTCCTCGACGCTGCGCACCGAGTTGATGTGCGACATCTGCGAGACCGAGGTCAGGCCGCGGATGGCGGTCTCGATGGTCTTGCCGAAGTCCGGCGAGTCCATCGTCAGCGCGATGTTCAGCGAGCCGAGGTTGCAGGAGATGTCCTTGCCGATCTCCTTGTAGGACAGGTCCTCGTTGAAGGTCGTCGGGGTGTTGACCTGCAGGATCTCGGAGCACAGGTTGGACATGTTGATCCGGCCCTTGATCGGGTTGGCCTTGTTCACCGTGTCCTCGAACACGATGTACGGGTAGCCCGACTCGAACTGGATCTCCGCGATGGTCTGGAAGAAGTCGCGCGCCTTGATCTTCGTCTTCTTGATGCGCGAGTCGTCGACCATCTCGCGGTACTTCTCGGAGATCGGGACGTCGCCGAAGGGCACGCCGTAGACCTTCTCGACGTCGTACGGCGAGAAGAGGTACATGTCCTCGTTGTTCTTCGCGAGCTCGAACGTGATGTCCGGCACGACGACGCCGAGGGACAGCGTCTTGATGCGGATCTTCTCGTCGGCGTTCTCGCGCTTGGTGTCGAGGAACCGCATGATGTCCGGGTGGTGCGCCGACAGGTACACGGCACCGGCACCCTGGCGGGCACCGAGCTGGTTGGCGTACGAGAAGGAGTCTTCCAGCAGCTTCATCACGGGGATGATGCCCGAGGACTGGTTCTCGATCTGCTTGATCGGGGCGCCGGCCTCGCGGATGTTGGAGAGCAGCAGGGCCACACCGCCGCCGCGCTTCGAGAGCTGCAGCGAGGAGTTGATGCCGCGCGAGATCGACTCCATGTTGTCCTCGATGCGGAGGAGGAAGCAGGAGACGAGCTCGCCGCGCTGGGCCTTCGCGGTGTTGAGGAACGTGGGGGTCGCTGGCTGGAAGCGGCCGGCGATGATCTCCTCGACGAGGTCGATCGCGAGCTGCTCGTTGCCCTGTGCGAGGCCGAGGGCGGTCATCACGACGCGGTCCTCGAAGCGCTCCAGGTAGCGCTTGCCGTCGAAGGTCTTCAGCGTGTACGAGGTGTAGTACTTGAACGCACCGAGGAAGGTCTGGAACCGGAACTTCTTCGAGTAGGCCAGGTCGTTCAGCTTCTGGATGAAGTCCAGCGAGTACTGGTCGATCGTCGCCTGCTCGTAGTACTCGTTCTCGACCAGGTAGTCCAGCCGCTCCTTCAGGTTGTGGAAGAAGACGGTGTTCTGGTTGACGTGCTGCAGGAAGAACTGCTTGGCGGCTTCCCGGTCCTTGTCGAACTGGATGTTGCCGTCCGCGTCGTAGAGGTTGAGCATCGCGTTGAGGGAGTGGTAGTCCATCCCCGTCGTCGGCGACGTCAGATCGACGTCTGCAACTGCTGCGTCCAAAATGCATCCAATCCTGAGTTGACCGCCTGCACGTCGTCAGGCGTTCCGAAGAGTTCGAATCGATAGAGCACGGGGACGTGGCACTTCTGTGCGATGACGTCCCCTGCGAGGCCGTACGCCTCGCCGAAGTTCGTGTTGCCGCCGACGATGACTCCCCGGATCAGTGACCGGTTGTGTTCGTCGTTGAGGAACTTGATGACCTGCTTGGGGACCGCCCCGTCGCCGTTGCCTCCCCCGTAGGTGGGCAGCACGAGGACGTACGGTTCGTCCGCGTGGAGGAACGGTTCGCTCGGGTAGAGCGGGATCCGGTCAGCATCGCGACCGAGCTTCTCGATGAAGCGTGCGGTGTACCCGGACACGCTCGAGAAGTAGACGAGTCGGCTCATGGTTCGCTCCTTACGACAAGGTGCGTGGCTGACGGACCGGAGGGTGTCTGCGGGTGGTGATCCGAGCCTCCTGAGCGGGCTCGGACCGACCACCCGGCGGACTACGCCAGTTCGGCGCTGAGGGTCGCGATCTTGTCGGGACGGAAGCCCGACCAGTGGTCGTCGTCCGTGACGACGACGGGGGCCTGCAGGTAGCCGAGGCTCTTGACGTGCTCGAGCGCTGCTTCGTCCGTCGAGACGTCGTGCACTTCGTACTGGATGCCCTTGTTGTCGAGGGCCCGGTACGTCGCGGTGCACTGGACGCAGGACGGCTTGGTGTAGACGGTGACGGCCATGATCTCCCCTGGTTCTTGCTGGTTGTTTCGTGCTGTGGAGGTGGTGCTGATGCCTGTGCGCAGACGTGTCCGGGAAGGGGCCGCTGCGATGGACTCCACACTACATCTAGTGGCCGACCACGGCACCGACCACAAGAGGAAGTGTTACAGCCGTGTAGTTCTCCACAACGCCCTCCACAGTCTGTGGATTCCCGCGAGCCCCGTGATTCCGCCAGTTTGCGGCCGACCACCGACATTTCCCCACACCCGTGGAAAGCCTCGATCCACATGTGTGGAATGAGCGCATCGGCGTGTCGCCGTCGTGCCGGATCGGGGTCGCGGCCGACGCCTCCCCCGGACGGGTGACACCCGACCCACGGACCTCCCGTCCGGTCCGTACACTCGACCCGTGAGCGCGTACGGCAACCTGCTGAAGACCCCCGGTGTCGGCCGAGTGATCGCTGCGCAGCTCACGGCGAGGTTCCCGTTCGGGATGCTCTCGCTCGCCTACCTGCTGCACGTCGAGCACGTGTTCCACTCGTACGGATCCGCTGGTCTCGTGCTCGCGACGACGAGCGTCGGGCAGGCCATCGCCGGCCCGCTCACCAGCCGGTGGATGGGCAGCTGGGGCATGCGCCCCGTCCTGATCCTCACGAGCCTCGTCGCGCTCGCCAGCATGGGCGTCATCGCGTTCGTGCTGATGCCGCTGTGGGCCTACGTCGTGATCGGGTTCATCGGCGGCCTGGCCGTCCCACCCGTGCAGCCGGCCGTCCGCACCATCTACCCGAAGATGGTCACGTCGACGCAGCTGACACCCCTGTTCTCCCTCGACGCGAGTGCGCAGGAACTCATCTGGGTCGCCGGCCCGGTCATCACCACGTTCGTCGCGACGCAGATCGGCACGGTCGAGGCGATCGTCCTCGCGATGGTGTTCCTCGTCGTCGGCGGCGTGTGGTTCATCGCCTCCCCCGAGCTCGGCCGCGTCCGCATCCCCCGCTCGAAGCGCGCGTTCGGCGTGGTGCTCAAGCGCCCGTCCGTCGTGGTCGCCACCCTGACCGGCATGCTCCTCATCGGTGCGTGCGCCGCGGTCGAGGCCGGGGTCACCAGCGCGTTCGGCGAGGGCAGCCCGAACGCCGGCATCGTCCTGGCGATCTTCGCGATCGGCTCCCTGGTCGGCGGTCTGGCGTTCGGCCACCGTCCGATCTCGCCGAACACGCTGTGGACCCGCATGCTCATCGTCTTCATCGGCCTGGGGCTCGCCACGTTCGGCACCGGGTTCTGGTGGCTGTCGTTCGCGCTCCTCATCGCGGGTGGTGGGATCGCGCCCGCACTCGCGGTGATGTTCGGCTCGGTGTCGGCGACGGTGAAGTTCTCCGACACGGCAGAGGCCTACGGCTGGATGGGGACGGGGCAGCTCATCGGCGCTGCGCTCGGTTCCGCGGTGGCCGGGTTCCTCATCGACCTGCACGGTGCGACGGGCGGCATGCTCGTCGGGGCTGCTGCGGCGTTCGTGGGTGTGCTGCTGCCGTTGTTCGCGAAGCGGTGGCTCCCCGACCTGCGTGGTCGTGACGCGAGCCCCATCCCCGACACCGAGCCGGTGAACATCCCGACCTAGGGCGATGGGCCGTTTCGCGCGTAGGAAGCGGAATCGCGCGTAGTCGGTCGGAACTTCCGACCTCCTACGCACGATTCGACCTCCTATTGCGGGCGTCGTGGGTCGGAACGAGCGTCCTCCACAGCGATGCGCGCGGGTCCGGTTCTCCACGGAACAGACTGGAGGCTCGGCTCGGCCCCGCCTCGACCGGCAGGATGGACGCATGGTCACCTCCATCCCCCTCCGCGACGGTCGTTCCGTCCCCGCCATCGGGTTCGGCGTGTACAAGGTCGACGACCCCGAAGCCGAGACCGCGGTCGGAACCGCACTCGACAGCGGATACCGCCACGTCGACACCGCCGAGATGTACGGCAACGAGACGGGCGTCGGGAAGGCGATCCGGGCCTCCCGGCTGGACCGTGACGACGTCTTCGTGACCACCAAGGTGTGGAACAGCAACCAGGGTCGCGACGCGACCCTACGGGCGTTCGACGCCAGCCTCGACCGGCTCGGGCTCGACGCGGTGGACCTGTACCTGATCCACTGGCCGGCCGCGGCGAACGACCGCTACGTCGAGACCTGGCAGACACTGGTCGAGCTGCGAGAGTCCGGGCGGGCGCGCAGCGTCGGGGTCTCGAACTTCCAGGTGCCCCACCTGGAGCGGATCATCGCGGAGACGGGTGAGGTCCCGGCAGTGAACCAGGTCGAGCGACACCCGTGGCTGCCGCAGCGGGAGCTCATCGCCTTCCACGAGCAGCACGGCATCGTGACGGAAGCGTGGTCGCCGCTCGGTCGTGGGCGACTCATGGACGAACCGGTGCTCGCGCGGATCGCGGCGACGCACGGGGTGAGCGTGGCGCAGGTGCTCGTGCGGTGGAACGTGCAGCAGTCCGTCGTGGTGCTGCCGAAGTCGGTCACGCCGTCACGCATCGCGTCGAACATCGACGTGGACGGCTTCGCACTGACGGACGACGAACTCACGGCGATCGCCGGGCTGGAGTCGGGCGATCGCACGGGGTCGCACCCCGATTCGGTGTCCTAGCCGCGGCGGTCGTCCTCGGACTGCCACGGCAGGTGCAGGTCCTCTGGAGCCGGCTCGACGTCGCCGGCGTCGTCCGCACCGCCGGTGCCCGGGGCCGCGGTGACCTTCGAGGGGTCGATGCCGTCCGCGCGCAGGTCGTCGTCGTCGCGCTGCAGGTGCTGCGACGCCTCGGTTTCCTGCTCGCTCGACGGGCTGTACGCGGTGTCGTCGTTGCTCATGTCCGTGACGGTAGCCTGCGGTACCTGGCGGCCTGCTCGGCAGGGATCAGCGCTCGGGCAGCACGCCGGAGAACGCCAGGACGGCGATGATCGTCCCGAGGACGGCGAGGAAGATCCCGATGACCCGCACGAACCGCGGCGTGATCGGTCGGCCGTTCATGAACTCGTCGCCGCCGATGGACTGCGCCCAACGGTTGAACACCGCGATCGTGATGCCCCACAGTGCGACCACCACGGCTCCGATGCCGAACCAGGTCACCGGGGTCATCGACCGCGCCTCCTGGCGAGCTGCTGCCGCAGGTTCCGGATGAACACGACCTCCAGGGTGACCGCGATCGCCGTGAGGAACACCGCGAACGCGATGTGTGCGAGGTCGTGACCTTGCGTCACGGTGATCACGGGGAGCGCCACCACCAGACCGGCGCACACGACGACGTTGAACCATGCTCCGATGACTCCTCCGGGAGTCCGACCAGTGCGTTCCATCCATGGGATCGGCATGCAGAGCACCGTACTCAGCGATGCTGGCCGTGTCGCAGCGCTCCGTTACGGTTGACCTCGAACTCGCCCCACCACAGGAGGTACCCCCGTGACGATCGTCGCTGCCGCTGACGGCTCAGCCCTCGGCAACCCCGGCCCAGCCGGCTGGGCCTGGTACGTCGATGACGATCGGTGGGCCGCCGGAGGCTGGCCGAAGGCCACGAACAACATCGGTGAGCTCACCGCCGTGCTCCAGCTGCTCCGCGCCACGAAGGGCACCGACGAACCGCTGCACATCCTCTGCGACAGTCAGTACGCGATCAAGGCCTGCACCGAGTGGCTCGCCGGGTGGAAGCGGAAGGGCTGGCGGAAGGCCGACGGCAAGCCCGTGATGAACGTGGAGATCATCAAGGAGCTCGACGAGGAACTCCAGGGCCGCAAGGTCACGTTCGAGTGGGTGCGCGGCCACGTCGGTCACGAGATGAACGAGGCCGCCGACGTCCGTGCTCGTGGCGCAGCGACCGCCTACCAGAACCGCACCGAGGTCCCGCACGGGCCGGGGTGGCCCGGCGTCGAGGTCACCGAGCCGGCTCCACTGCCCGAGGCGACCCCGCCGGCGACCCTGTTCTGATCACGGCCCCGTCTATATACTCGCTTATACAAACGGCGAGGAGCTCATCATGGCAGTCACCACGATCGATCTGGACCAACCCCTGCTCGACGACGCCAAGCAGCTGACAGGCGCTCGCTCCAACCGAGAAGTCGTCCAACGTGCACTCGAGACGCTCATCGCGGTCCGTCGTCAGCCTGCAGCAGTCGAGCGCATCATCGCCCGGGACTTCGCGGAAGACCCCACCGCGGCGGACGAACTCCACCCCTGATGGCGACCTACATCGTCGACAACTCCGTCTGGTGGAAAGCAGGGCGCTCGCCGGTCATCGCTGAGCGACTCCGCGCGATCGCGACGCAGGACCTGATCATGACCTGCCCGCCGCAGGTCTTGGAGTACTGCCACTCGGCGCGATCGAGCGCGGATCACGGTGACCACTGCGCCGACATGGAAGCCTTCCTCGAAGCGTCGATCCACCCCGACGTCGACGATGTGACCGCCATCCAGAGCGCACTGTGGAGCAACGGCTTCGTGCGGGGCGCTGGCCCGGTCGACGTGCACATCGCGGCGTACGCGGTCCGCAACGGGGCGACTGTCCTGAGCGCTGATCGTGACTACGAGCACATCGCAGCGAGCGTGGACGAGTTCCGGCACGAGTACCTCGCCGAGCAGGCCTGATCAGGACCCGACGACCGCCTTGACGGAAGCAGCGAGGAGCGCCAGCTTGTCGGCGTCGGGGCTGCCCGCGTCGGCGTGGTAGATCGCCACAGTGAGGTTCTGCGCCTCGGCGGGCACGAGCTTCTCCCGGTGCAGGCTGATCTCGCCGACGATCGGGTGGTCGAACCGCATCAGCGCACCGCGGCGCCCGCCGATGTCGTGTCGTCCCCACAGCCGCTGGAACCGTGGACTCGCGATGGACAGCTGCCCGACGAGCTCGACGCACCGGGGGTCGTCGATGGAGGTGCCGACGGACTGCCGGAACGACGCGACGAGCCCCTCGGTCGCGGCCTCCCAGTCCACGAACAGCGCCCGCTCCTCCGCGTCGAGGAACACGTCGCGGAGCCGGTTCGCCCCGACGACCAGGCGCGGTGACAGCGCTGCGGCGAGAGGGTTCGCGGCGAGCACGTCGAGATAGCGACCCTCGATGAACGCGGGCGTGCCGAGGCCGTCGACGAACGCCCGGAGGCTCCCGGGGACAGTCTCCCGAGCGGGACGGCGCCGGCGTGCGACGTGCGGCTGCGCCACGACGAGCCCCATCAGGTACGCGGTGGTCTCCTCGTCGAGCTGCAGCACCCGCGCGATCGCCTCGAGCACCTGCACGGACGGGTTCCGGTAGCGCCCCTGCTCGAGCCGCAGGTAGTACTCGCTGCTGATCCCCGACAGCATCGCGACCTCCTCGCGACGGAGCCCGGCGACCCGGCGAACTCCGACGACCGGGATGCCGGCCTGCTCCGGGGTCACGAGCTCGCGCCTGGCGCGCAGGAACTCGCCGAGGGGGTTGGTCGCGTCGGTCATGGCTCCCACGCTAGGCCGGATGCCGTCGTCACTGCCTGGTCGCCCCGCTACCAGGAGCGGAGCGGTCTGGAACACCCGACGGTGCCGCGCGAGGGTGGGACCCATGTCCACGACTCCCAGCAGCAGCACACGCGTCCTCGTCACCGGCGGATCCGGCTTCATCGCCGGCCACTGCATCCTGCAGCTCCTCGACGCCGGGTACGAGGTCCGCACGACGATCCGCTCACTCGACAAGGAAGCTGCGGTTCGCGCGCTCCTGACCGACGCCGGCATGACGGCGGGCGACCGACTCGAGTTCCTCGCAGCCGACCTCACCGCCGACGACGGTTGGGCCACCGCGACCAGCGACGTCGACACCGTCCTGCACGTGGCGTCCCCGGTGATGCCCGGGCATGTGGAGGACGAGGACGCGGTCATCCGCCCCGCTGTCGAGGGAACGACCCGCGTGCTCAGCGCCGCGCGGACCGCCGGGGTCCGCCGCGTGGTGCTGACGTCGGCGTTCCACGCGGTCAGCTGGGGGCACCCGCACACCGACCACGTGTTCACCGAGTCCGACTGGACCGTGCTCGACGGCCCCGGAGTCGACGCCTACGGCAGGAGCAAGACCCTGGCCGAGCGCGCCGCCTGGGACCTCGTCGAGGGAACCGACCTGGAACTCGTCACGATGCTGCCCGTCGCGGTGATGGGTCCGGCGATGGGTGGCACCGTCTCCGGGGCGAACCACATCCTGCAGTCGATGCTGAACGGTTCGATGCCGGCGACGCCGCGCCTGTTCATCCCGATCGTCGACGTGCGTGACGTCGCCGCCGCACACGTCAGCGCCATCGACGTCCAGGACGCCGCCGGCAAGCGGTTCCTGCTGTCGAACGGACCGGCACTCGAGCTGCACGAGATCGCGACCACGCTCCGCGAACACCTCGGCGACGACGCGGCGAGGGTCCCGACGGAGGTCCTCCCCGACGACGCCGTGCGCGCGCTGGCGGAGACCCAGCCGCAGTTCCGCGCGATGGTCCCCGATCTCGGGTACGCCAAGCGGACGTCGAACGAGCGGGCACGCACGGTGCTGGGCTGGACGCCGCGGGACGCGCACGAGGCCATCGCGGACGCAGGACGCAGCCTCGCGCAGCGCACCGGAGCCGCGACCGCCGCGACGCAAGCCACCGGTCAGTAGGTCCCGTCGCGCCGGTCCTGACGCGTGACCTGCTCGCCGGACGCCGGGTCGACCCCGGAGCGCGTGGTGGTCGTCGTCCGACGCCCTCCGAACGCCACCGCGAGGCTGATGATCAGCAGGACGACCCCGGCCGCCATCAGGATGTAGCCGATGAGCCGGAGGTCCACCCCGGCCAGCTGGATGTTCAGCGCGAAGGCGACGATCGCGCCGATCACGATCAGGGCGATGCTGGATCCGATGCGCATGGCGCGTTCCTCTCGATGGTGGTCCACGAGACGCTACCCGGAAGCGACACCGCCCGGCCGCTGCTGCGCACCGGGGATCATCAGAGCCTCAGTCGACGTCGACCTCGGCCCACCCGTCGAACCGCCCGATCTCGGTGACCCGCACGACGGCCTCGCCCGCCTCGTCGGACGCGTCGAGGTCGATCGTCGCCGAGAACCCGAAGTCCTTGTCACCGGAGGGGTCGGCGAAGATCTGTCGAGCGCGCCACGTCCGGCCCTGTTCGGACAGCACCAGGTACTGCATCGACCGCGCGTCAGCGTCCGTCCCGACGTCGTCGTGCGCCTCGTAGTACTCCTCGAGCACGGCGTCCCACGCGTCGGCGTCGAACCCGGCGGCGCCGTCGAGCGCCCCGAGCCCCTCGACGTCGTCCCGCGCGGCGAGGAGTACCCGCTGGAACAGGGCGTTGCGCACCAGGACCCGGAAGGCCCGCACGTTGCCGGTGAGCCGGGCGGGCTGCGGCGGGGCGATCTCCTCGTGCTCCGCCGCCGCGAGCGACAGATCCCCGTTGACCAGCGCTTCCCATTCGTCGACGAGCGATGAGTCCACCTGTCGGACGAGCTCGCCGAGCCACTCGATCAGGTCGTCGAGCTCGTCGGTCCGCTGCTCGTCGGAGATCGTCTGCCGCATCGTCCGGTAGGCGTCGGAGAGGTACCGCAGCACGAGCCCCTCGGAGCGGGTGAGCTGGTAGAACCGCACGAAGTCCCCGAAGGTCATCGCCCGTTCGTACATGTCGCGGACGACGGCCTTCGGCGACAGCGTGAAGTCGAGCACCCACGGTTGCTCGGCCGCGTAGGCCTCGTACGCCGCTTCCAGCAGCTCGGACAGCGGACGCGGCCAGGTGACCTCCTCGAGGAGCTCCATGCGTTCCTCGTACTCGATGCCCTCCTGCTTCATCCGCGCGACCGCCTCGCCGCGCTCCTTGAACTGCTGCTGCGACAGGATCGCGCGCGGGTCGTCGAGGGTGGCCTCGACGATGGACACCATGTCGAGGGCGTACGTGGGCGACTCCGGGTCGAGCAACTCGAAGGCGGCCAGCGCGAACGGCGACAGGGGCTGGTTGAGGGCGAAGTTCGCCTGCAGGTCCACCGTCAGCCGGTAGGTGTCCTCGACCTTCTCGATCACGCCGGCGTTGATCAACGTCCTGGCGATCGTCAGCGCACGCCTGGCCATCGCGAGCTGCCTGGCACGGGGCTCGTGGTTGTCGAACACCAGCGACCGGACCTCGTCGAAGGCCGAGCCACCGCGGGCGACGACGGACAGCACCATGGCGTGGGTGATCCGCATCCTGGACACCATCGGCTCGGGCTCGGCCTGGATGAGCCGCTCGAAGGACGCCTGCCCCCACGAGACGAACCCGTCCGGGGCCTTCTTCTTCTTGACCTTGTTCTTCTTCTTCGGGTCGTCCCCGGCCTTGGCGACCGCGCGGGCGTTCTCGATGTCGTGCTCGGGCGCCTCCGCGACGACGTCGCCCTCGGTGTCGTACCCGGCCCGTCCGGCCCGTCCGGCGATCTGGTGGAACTCCCGCGCGGACAGCTGCCGCATCTTCGTGCCGTCGAACTTCGTGAGCCCGGTCAGCAGCACCGTGCGGATCGGGACGTTGATGCCGACGCCGAGGGTGTCGGTGCCGCAGATCACCGGCAGGAGCCCGCGCTGGGCGAGCTGCTCCACGAGCCGACGGTACTTCGGCAGCATGCCCGCGTGGTGCACCCCGATCCCGGCGCGGATCAGCCGGGAGAGCGTCTGCCCGAACCCGGCGCTGAAGCGGAACCCGGCGATCGCCTCCGCGATGGCGTCCCGCCGCGCACGATCGGCAACGCGCACCGACATCAGCGCCTGCGCCCGCTCGAGCGCCGCCGCCTGCGCGAAGTGCACGATGTAGACCGGCGCCTTGCCCTCCTCGAGCAGGCGTTCGACGGTCTCCTGCACCGGCGTCACCACGTACTCGTAGGACAGCGGGACCGGACGGGACACCCCGGTGACGCGAGCGGTCGGCCGCCCGGTGCGCCGCGAGAGGTCGTCCGCGATGGTCGTCACGTCGCCGAGGGTCGCCGACATCAGCAGGAACTGCGCCCGCTCGAGCACCAGGAGCGGCACCTGCCAGGCCCAGCCGCGGTCGGCGTCGCCGTAGAAGTGGAACTCGTCCATCACCACGACGTCGACGTCGGCGTTCGGCCCCTGTCGCAGGGCGAGGTTCGCGAGGATCTCGGCCGTGCAGCACACGATCGGGGCGTCGGCGTTGACGCTGGAGTCACCGGTGACCATGCCGACGTTCTGGGCGCCGAACAGGTCCACGAGCTGGAAGAACTTCTCGGACACCAGGGCCTTGATCGGTGCCGTGTAGTAGCTCCGCTTGCCCTCGGCGAGCGCCGCGAAGTGTGCGCCGGCGGCCACGAGGGACTTCCCGGTGCCGGTCGGGGTGCTGAGGATCACGTTCGCGCCGGACACGAGTTCGATGACGGCCTCGTCCTGCGCCGGGTACAGCGGGCGGCCGCCGCTGGCGGCCCAGTCCGCGAAGGCCTCGTAGACGGCATCGGGGTCGACGGCGCCGCCGACGGCCGCAGGGATCGCGGCGACGAGCGGAGCGTGGACGGTGACGTCGGTCATGCCCCCATCCTCCCAGCATGGTGGCGTGGCGACGGTCCGGGAGGCTCGGCTCGATACGCGCGCATAGACTCACGTCGTGCGCGAACTCGGCTTCCTCTCCTTCGTCCCGAACCACGGTGGTCCGGCCGGTGCTGCCGCCGCCCTCGAGGACGGCCTGCGGCTCTTCGAGACCGCCGAACGCCTGGGGTACGGCACGGGGTGGGTGCGCGGACGGCACTTCGAGCCGTTCCTGACGAGCCCGATGACCTTCTTCGCCGCGGCCGCGCAGCGGACCAGCACGATCGGCTTCGGCACGGCGGTGCTCGGGATGCGCTACGAGGACCCGGTGCGTCTCGCCGAGGACGCCAGCACCGTCGACCTGCTCAGCGGCGGCCGCGTGCAGCTCGGGATCAGCACGGGGATCGCCGGGTACGGCCCGATCCTCGACCCGGTGTTCGGCGCGACCGAGCGGAGCTTCCGCGACGAGGCAGAAGCCCGCGCGGCTCGGCTGCTCCAGGTCCTCGACGGGGAGCCCCTCGGCACCTCGGGCAAGGGGTACGAGAGCATCCCTGCCGACACGGACCTGACGCTGCAGCCGCTCAGCCCGGAACTGCGGAGCCGTGTGTGGTGGGGCGGCGGCAGCATGGGCACCGCGGTCCGGACGGCCGAGAAGGGGCTCCTGCTGCACTGCTCGACCCTGAACACCGAGGACACCGGCGAGCCCTTCGCCGTCGCGCAGGCCGCGCAGATCACGGCGTACCGGGAGCGCTTCGCCGAGCTGCACCCCGATCGCACGCAGAAGGTCGCCGTCGGCCGCATCGTCGTCCCGCTCCTCGACGACCACGACCGTGCCGTGCACGAGGAGTTCCTCACCGGCTACGCGTCGGGGATGGACGACGAGGGACGGCCGCTGTCCGGCAACCCGCCGTTCCGGTTCAGCAAGGTGCTGTCCGGCGAGCCGGCGGCGATCGTCGAGGCCCTGCGCGCCGACCCCGCCGTGGCCGCGACCGACGAACTCGTGATCACCCTGCCGGCGAACGGCGACGCCGCGTCGCACGAGCGGATCCTGACGGTCATCGCCGAACAGATCGCCCCGCACCTGGGCTGAACCCACGAGCCGACGGACGACGGAATGGATCTGAGGCATCCGGCGGAGCCCAGCACGAGTTGGTGAGTCTCGGGGCTCCCGCCGGATGACCATCTCGTCCCTGATCCGTACGGGATGGTGCACTCATCGTTCCACCATCCGCGTTGTTTGTCACAACTCGGACGCCCTGACTCAGCGAATCGTGATGATTCGTCACGACATATTCCGCATACGGAAAAACCTCCGCGTGGAGGAAGAGATGCGCCCCCGCAGAAGCGGGGGCGCACCATGACGCACCGGGACCGCCGGGGCTCCATCGGCCGGATCAGGAGGCCGCGTCGCTCACGCGGCGATCCCATGTCGGTGCGCGCGTCGACGGTAACCAGCCGCCTGACGCTTCTCCCATGCTACTGAACACACCTGACCGATGCGCGGAAACCGGATGCGACCGGGCTCACTCCAGTTCGAGGGCCACCGTTCCTGCCGCATCTGCGACCGACGCGCCGACGTGCAGGGTGAAGGTGCCCGGTTCGTACGCCCACGCGCCGTCCCAGTGCGCGAACGCCCTCGCCGGCACCTCGATCGAGACCTCGGTCGACTCCCCCGCTCCCAGGCGCACCGGGGCGAACCCCACGAGCCAGCGGACCGGACGGTCGATCGCGGACGTCTCCCGCGAGGCGTAGACCTGCACGACGTGCTTGCCTGCGCGCGATCCGGTGTTCGTGACGGTCGCCGTGACGATGGCCGTGTCACCCGCGCGGACGACGGGCGATCCCGCGATGCCGTCGATCGTCCAGGTCGTGTACCCCAGGCCGTGGCCGAACGGGTACGCGGGCTGTACCCCGGCGCGGAGCCAGGCCCGGTACCCGATGTGCACGCCCTCGTCGTACCGGACGACACCGTCGACCGGTGTGACGTCGAGCACGGGGACGTCCGACATGGCGACCGGCCACGTCGTGGGGAGGCGCCCGCCCGGCTCCGACGCGCCGGTGAGCACGTCGGCGACCGCGTTGCCGTACTCCTGCCCGCCGAACCACGAGAGGAGGACCGCGGCGACGTCGTTCCGCCACGGCATCTCGACCGGGGAGCCGGCGTTGACGAGCACGATCGTGTTCGGGTTCACGGCGGCGACGGCCGCGACGAGCTCGTCCTGGTGCCCGGGGAGCGCCAGGGACGAGCGGTCGTAGCCCTCGGACTCGACCTTGGAGTTCGTCCCGACCACGACCACGGCGACGTCGGCGCCACGAGCGGCATCGACGGCGGAGGCGATGAGCACCGACGGGTCCTCGTCGGAGGGCTCGGTGCCGAACTGGTACGCGAGCACCCCGCCCAGCGTCTCGTCCTGGATGACGTCGTACTCGATGCGGATCGCGACCTGCTGGCCGGACGTCACCGAGACGGGCACGGAGCGCGCCGGCGGGTTGAGGAACGCCGCGCCGAGCTGGTCGCCCTCGAACGGCACGTCCTCGTCCAGGACGAGCGACCCGTCGATCCACATCCGCGATCGACCAGCAGCGCCGATGCCGATCCGGACGGTGCCGGTCGTCGGGGCCGTGTAGGTCGTGGTGATGTCGAGCCGGTCGGCCTCACGCGTGGGGGCGTCGCCGCCGAACCAGAAGAGGGCCGTCGCGCGGCGGTCCTCAACGTACAGCTCGGATCCGTCGCGCACGAAGGCCACGCGCGCGCCTGGCTGCCCGGTGGCCGGGTTCGTGATGGTGGACAGCGGGAACTCCGCGATGCCCTCCTGCACGACGGCGCCGATCGCGTAGTCGACGGTCGCGGACGGGAACGCCGCGCGGATGCCGTCGAGCGGCGAGACGACCTGCGAGGGCACGACGGTGGCCGAGCCGCCCCCCTGCGTGCGGGCCTGGTCGGCGTTGGGGCCGATGACGGCGATCCGGGCGAGCGCGGGCGCGTCGAGCGGCAGGATCCCGGTGTTCCGGACGAGGACGGTCCCCTCGGCCTCGGCCTCACGGACGAACGCGATGCCGTCCTCGACGTGCACGGGCTCCGCCGCGACGGCATCGAACCCGGACAGCGCTCCGACGCGGGCGGCGAGGGTCAGGATCCGATGGACCTTGCGGTCGATCGCCTCGATCGGGACCTCGCCGGACTCGACGGCGGCCAGCAGCGGCCCCTCGCTCCACCACTGGTTCGGTCCGGGCATCGCGACGTCCTGCGACGCCTTCGCCGAGTCGACCGAGCGGACGCCGGTCCAGTCGGACACGACGATGCCGTCGAAGCCCCACTCGGAGTTCAGCGGCGTCTCGAGCAGCTCGTTCTCGGATGCGGTGACGCCGTTGATCGAGTTGTACGACGACATGATCGCCCAGGCGTGCGCCTCGGTGACGGCCTTCTCGAACGCGAGCAGGTAGAGCTCGCGGAGCGCTCGGTCGGACACCTCGGTCGACGCGGTGAAGCGGTCGGTCTCGTAGTCGTTCGCGATGTAGTGCTTCGGGGTCGCGGCGACGCCGTTCTCCTGCACGCCTTCGACGTACGACGCCGCGAGGTCGCCGGTGAGCACCGGGTCCTCGCTGAACGCCTCGAAGTGCCGACCACCGAGGGGCGAGCGGTGCAGGTTGATGGTCGGGCCGAGGACGACGTCGACGCCCTTGCGGCGGGCCTCGACGGCAGCGGCGGCGCCGTAGCGCTTCGCGATCGCACGGTCCCACGACGCACTCAGGGCGGTCGCGGACGGCAGGTTGAGCGACGGGTCGCGCTCGTCCCAGACCTCGCCACGGACCCCGGAGGGGCCGTCCGACATCAGGATGCGCCGCAACCCGATCTTCTCGATCGGCCAGGTCGTCCAGAAGTCTCGTCCGGTGAGCAGCTGCACCTTCTCTTCGGTGGTCAGCTGGTCGACGAGCGCGCCGATGCGCTCGTCCAGCGGGGCCGCACCGGAGGCTGTGCTCACGTCGTTCACGGTGGTCACGATGGTCGTTCCTTTCGTTCAGAGCCAGGAGGAGTGGGTCAGCGGACGCCGCGGATGCGCGAGACCGAGGCGATCCCGAGCAGTCCGACGACCGCGCCGGTGATGAAGAAGCCGCTGTAGCCGCCGGTGAGGGCGATCACGCCTGGGGCCGCCGCCGGCACGATCGACTGGGGCAGGGCCTGCGCGATGTTCACGACGCCGAGGTCCTTCGCATTGTCCTCGTCGGACGGCAGCACGTCCGTGATCAGCGCGAGGTCGACGGCGTAGAAGACACCCATGCCGGCACCCATCACGAACTCGCCGACCAGCACCGTGCCGAGCGACGGCGCGGTCGCGATGAGCACGAGGCCGACGACGCCGACGATCCCGGCGACCGCCACGAAGAGCTTGCGGCGCCCGAGCCTGTCGGACAACCACCCGGCGATGAGCGAGGTGAGGACGATGCCGACGACGTTCCAGAGCGTGCCCTGGAAGACGGCGTTCGCCACGTGGGCGGGCTCGACCCCGATGTCGTCGCGGAGGAAGTAGGTGAGGTAACTCACGGCGGTGTACTGCGCGGCGACCATCATGAACCGGGTGAGCCAGGCCCAGCCGAGGTCGGGGTGCTTCACGGGGTTGAAGACGAACGACCCGAAGAGCTGCCCGATACCGAGGCGCGTCGACGGCCGCTCGGTGAGCACGCGGTCGCGGAAGAGCAGCGCGTAGAGGACGACCACGGCCGACCCGATGGCCCCGGGGACGAGCATCTGCGTCGCCGACGTCGAGAAGAGCTGCACGAGGAACGTGCCGCCGACCAGCGCGAGGTTCTGCGCGAGCCCGAGCAGCGCCGCGACCCGTCCGCGCTGGGACCGCGTGACGTGGTCCGGCATGACGGCGGTCAGCGCCGCGATCGTGGCGTTGTACGCGATCTGCGTGACGCCCCAGGCGAGCACCAGGACCACGGTGGAAGAGGTCGTCGCGACGACCACGAGGCCGGCGAACCCGACCACGGTGCCACCGATGATCCACGGACGACGCATGCCGAGCCTCCCGGCCGTGCGGTCGCTGAAGCGACCGGCCAGGGGGTTGGCGACCATCGCCGCGAACGCGCCGACGCCGAGTGCCACGCCGAGCACGCCCGCCTGGTCGTCCGGTGCGATCTCCGCGACCTTCAGGGCCATCGCCACCAGCACGGGTGGGAGGAGGGCGATGTACAGGCCGAGCATCGCGATCGGCATGCCGAGGGTGTACATCAGCGAGCTGCCTCGACCGCGCGTGGGTGCGACTGCGGTCGGGGTGTCGGAAACGGTCAGGGCATCGTTCGCCACTGCAACCTCCATCGGGTGCGCCGCCGGCGTCGGCGACTCGCACGCCTTCGTCGGCGGCTCGTGCCACCGTACCACCAAAACCTATTGACGCTAGGTTTTCTGCGATCGCCCAGGAGCGGTACAGTCTCGCCATGACACGACGGGGTTCGTACGCGAAGGGCATCGCGAAGCGCGAGGAGATCCTCACCGTCGCCCTGGACCTCGTCGCCCAACAGGGGTTCCGGCGCACGAGCATCAAGGACATCGCCGACGCGGTCGGGCTGACGCAGGCCGGACTGCTGCACTACTTCGACTCGAAGGACGAGCTCTGGGTCGAGATCCTCCGGCGCCGCGACGAGATCGACAACGCAGCAGACTGGCACGCGAACGACCCCGGTGAGCTCCTCGCCGCGATCGTCCGGCACAACGCCGAGGTCCCGGGGCTCGTCCAGATGTTCGTGAACCTCTCCGCCGCGGCCGCGACCGACCCGGACCACCCCGCGCACGAGTACTTCCGGCAGCGCTACGAGAACTCCCGGCGCACGATGGCCGCGGACTTCCGGACGATGCAGCAGGACGGCCGGCTCCGCGCCGACGTCGACGCGGAGGAGCTGACGAGCGTGCTGCTCGCGGTGTCCGACGGCATGCAGATCCAGTGGCTGTTCGACCCCGCGCGCGACATGGCCGCACACGTCGAGCTCGTCGTGCGCCTGGCGGTGGCCCAGGCGGTCCCCTCCGTCTGACCCGCGCTCCGCGGACAGGTACCGCTGGTGCCTGGTTGCGGCGGTCCCGGCAGTGCAGGATGGACACCGACAGCACGACTCGACGATGAGCGGAGGCGCGATGACGCGCGTAGTGGTGACCGGCGGCAGCGGCAAGCTCGGACGAGCGGTGGTGCGTGACCTCGACGAACACGGGTACGACGTGGTCCTCCTCGACCGCGTCCCGTCTCCTGACAAGCCCGAGCGCGTGCAGTTCGTGCGGATCGACCTCACCGACTACGGGCAGGTGGTGAATGCCCTGCTCGGCATCGACGACCGGTACGACCACGTCGACGCCGTCGTGCACCTCGCGGCGGTGCCGGCTCCCGGGCAGGTCCCCGACGTCGCGCTCATCACGAACAACGTGACCGCGTCCATCAACGTCTTCCACGCCGCACGCGCCGCGAAGATCACGAACGTGGTGTGGGCGTCGAGCGAGACCCTGCTCGGCATCCCGATGGGCGAGCACCACCCGCCCTACCTGCCCGTGGACGAGGAGTTCCCGGTGCGTCCGCAGTCCTCGTACTCGCTCGGCAAGGCCGTGGAAGAGGAGATGGCGCGGCACTTCACGCGTTGGGACCCGACGTTGAAGATGATCGGCCTGCGGTTCTCGAACGTCATGGACGAGACCGACTACCCGTCGTACCCGTGGGACGCCACCCCCGAGGCGAAGACGTTCAACCTGTGGTCCTACATCGACTCCCGCGACGGTGCCCAGGCCGTGCGCAAGGCGCTCGAGGCGGACCTGACCGGCTTCGAGGCGTTCGTCATCGCGAGCCCCGACACCGTGATGGACACTCCGACCATCGAGCTCGTCGAACGGTACGTGCCGGACATCGAGCGTCGTGCGGACATCGACGGCGTCAGCTCGCTGCTGTCGTCGGAGAAGGCCCGCGAGCTCCTCGGCTACGACCCGCAGCACAGCTGGCGCGACCACCGGTCCTGAGCAGCACCGGCACGGCGGGCTGCATCACATCGGGCCGCGTCAGGCCGGGGTGAGCAGCCCGTCGAGCACCAGGTCACGGGCGGTCGGCAGCAGGTCGGCGGCGAGCACCTGCTCGTCGACGCCCGTGATCTGCGCGAGCGCACCGATGATCGCCGCGACGGAGAGTTCGCCGTCGCACGCGCCCACGAACGCGGCGAGCGCCGTGTCCGCGTCGACCCGCCGGCCGAACCCGCCGCCCTGCACGAGCGTCATGACCGTGGGGTCGTCGTTGCCCGGCCAGTAGTACCGCTCCTCGGTGACGTCGCCGGCGACCGTCAGGTGCGCGGCCGCGAGTGCAACGTCGTCGTGCGCTGCCAGCCAAGCGGCCGCGTCGAGGACGCGGGCCACCGTGGCGCCGAGCCCCGCTGGGTTGGAGCCGAGCGTCTCGGGGACGCGCTCGAAGCGCCGGAGCTGCACCGAGCCTCCCGTCTGTGCCCTGCGGACCACGACGTAGCCGAAGCCGACGCCGACGACCTTGCGCTCCCGGAAGTCGTCGAGCCACGCGCCGACCAGCTGGTCGAACGCGGCCGTGCCCGGCTTGGTCCCGCCGTCGCGGATCCAGGTCTCGGCGTAGGCGTTCGGGTCCTGCCGCTCGCGCTCGACCACCCATGCGTCGAGGTCGGTCCCCTCGAACCAGGCGCGGACGCGGTCGAGCCCGTCGACGCCCCAGTGGTACTCCCAGTTGCCGAGGAGCTGCGCGGTCCCGCCGGGTTCGAGGTGCTCGGCCAGGCCACGGAGGACCGTCTCGACGAGGGCGTCGCCGACCATCCCGCCGTCGCGGTACTCGTAGGACGGGACGCCTTCGGTGCGTGGGGTGATCACGAATGGCGGATTCGACACGATGCGGTCGAAGCGCTCCCCGACGACGGGCTCGAACAGCGACCCGGAGCGGAAGTCGATGCCGTCGATGCCGTTCAGCTGCGCGTTGAACCGCGCGATGTCCAGGGCGCGGCGGGAGATGTCGGTGGCGACGACCTCGTCGGCGAAGCGCCTGGCGTGCATGGCCTGGATGCCGCAGCCGGTCCCGAGGTCGAGCACCCGGTGGACGGGCACGGGCACCTGCAGACCGCTCAGCGTCGTGGTGGCACCACCGATGCCGAGCACGTGTTCCTCGTCGAGCGCGCTGCCGAGGGCGAGTTCCCCGAGGTCGGAGACGATCCACCAGCTGCCGGCACCGGCGTCGTCGACGAACGCGTACGGACGGAGGTCCACCGTCGGGTGCGCGCGGTCGTCGTCGACACGGAGCAAGCCGGCGGCCACGACCGCGTCGAGCCCGGCCGTCGGGAACGCCTGCTCGGCGTCGGTGCGGGGCACGGTGAGCCCGAGGACGAAGAGCGTCGCGAGCGTCGTCAGCGGCGACGTCGGACGGGCGTCGAGCGCACGGACGGCGGCAACGCGATTCCCACGGTGTAGCGCGGCCGCCGCGTCGACCCCCCAGAGCGCGTCGACGCCCTCGACGGAGAACCCGGCGGCGTCGAGGTCCGCGGCGACCGCCGTGGTGACGGCCGGGTCGGCGACGACGGTGGGCAGCGTGTGGGTGCCAGCGGTCACGCGGGGACCTCGTCGCGCATCAGGGCAGCGGGCACCTGCCAGTCGAGGACCAGGTCGAGGAGTCCGGGGAACCGCTGCTGCACGTCCTCGACGCGCGCGCGGCTGCTGCGGGTGAGTCCTTCCTGGTGTTGCTCGAGCAGGCCGGCCTCGCGCAGGACGCGGAAGTGGTGCGTCAGCGTGGACTTCGGCCGGTCGATGCCGACCCAGCCGCAGCTGCGGATCCCGCCGGCGGCGTCGACGAGGTACCGGTGCAGGATCGCCAGGCGGATCGGGTCCGACAGGGCGTCCATCACGACGGGGAGGTCCATCTCGGCCACCGTCGGCTGCGGGAGCCGTTCGGGGGCAACGGTGCGCTCGGGCATGGACGGGACGCTACCACCGTTCACCTCCCAGTACGACTTGCGTCGTACAGCGGAGTACGGTACGACTTTCCTCGTACTGTTCGTCATCGAAGGGGCACCCATGCAGTCAGCTCGCTCGGTCGCCGGGTTCTGGATCCTCGCGGCCATGCTGCTCGTCTCGGTCGCGTCGTCCGCCGTGCCGTCGCCGATCTACCCCGTGTACGCGGCGGAGTGGCACCTGACGCCGCTCATGCTCACCGGGGTGTTCGCGATCTACGTCGCGGGGCTCCTCACCAGCCTGCTCGTCGCCGGACGACTGTCCGACCACGTCGGGCGGAAGCCGGTGCTCGTCGTCGGTGGGCTCGGCGTCGCACTCTCGCTCGGGCTGTTCTCGATCGCGGACGGCCTCGGCGCGCTGATCGTCGACCGCATCGTGCAGGGCGTCTCCGTCGGGCTGCTCATCGGTGCCCTCGGTGCGGCGCTGATCGACAACTCGCTCGAGGCACACCCGTCCCTCGCCGGCGTCCTGAACGGTGTGATCCCGCCGATCGCCCTCGCCACCGGAGCCCTGTCGAGCGGTGCCCTCGTCGAGTGGGGTCCGGCGCCGGAACAGCTCGTGTACGTGCTCTTCGGGGTGCTGCTCGTCCTCATGGTGATCGCGCTCGTGGTCGTCCCCGAGCGGGTCACCCGCCGTCCGGGAGCCCTCCGTTCCCTCCGGCCGACGATCTCCGTGCCCCGGTCCTCGCGCCGGCTGTTCCGCGGCGTCGCCGGCTCGCTCATCGCCAGCTGGGCGCTCGGCGGGATGTTCCTGTCGCTCGTACCGTCGGCGCTCGGGGCGGTGTTCGGGATCACGAACCACTTCGCGGCCGGAGCACTCATCGCCGTCGTCACCGGCGTCGGAGCGCTCACCGGGTTGGCGATCCAGCGGCTCGACGCCCGCATCGGCGTGCTCATCGGACTCGTCGCGCTGATCCTCGGGCCGGTCGTCACTGTCGCGTTCGTCGTCGCACACTCCCTGCCGGGGCTCGTCGTCGGCAGTGCGATCGCCGGGGTCGGCTTCGGCGCCGGCTTCCAGGCGCCGCTCCGGATGCTGCTCGCCACCGCTGCGCCCACGCACCGCGCGGGGCTGCTCTCCACCATCTACGTCGTGAGCTACCTGGCCTTCGGTGTCCCCGCGGTCATCGGCGGCCTGCTCGAGCCGACGGTCGGACTCGTGCCGGTCATCGCCGGGTACGGCGCGTTCATCGTGCTCGCCGCGGCGGTCGCCCTCGTGCTGCAGCTCGTCTCGCGCGACGCCGCCGAGGTCGAGGAGCAGGCATCCGAGCGCATCGCGACGGGCTCGGTCCGCGTCCAGGCGTGCCCGGCCCCCGCCGCGGACTGAGCCGCCCGGAGCTCAGTGCCCGGGACGCGCAGGGCGCCGGCCGATGCTCCGGTGTGCGTCGTCGTGCGCCGCGTCGACGTCGGCCTTCCCGCGGTCGGCGACGTTCCTGAGCCACTGCGGCCCGTGCGCCTTCGCCCAGTCCCAGAACCGGTGCAGCTGCGCCTTCAGCCACGTGATGATCTTGTGGAAGAAGTGGAACTCGCTCGCCAGGATCGTCAGGCCGATGAACACCACGAGCCACCCGGGCCCGGGCAACGGCACGAGGATCAGCCCGATGATGACGACCAGCCCGCCGACGATGCCGACGACGACCTTGTAGAAGAGGTGCAGGTGCGGGCGGGCGTGGATCCACTCCCGGGCCTGGTGGAACCAGCGGAAGCGGTGCCGCAGCGCGGACTCACCGGAGTCCGCTTCCGCGGGTCGGTGGTTCGGGTCGCCGTCCATGCCGAAACGGTAGGGCGCGCGGCTGGGAATCCGCGGCGCGCGCGGTGCACGGATGCCCGGCAGTCGGACTGGAGGCTCGTCACGCGTGCGCGACGCAGGTCGCGGCCCACGGGACTGCCGCCAGTCGTGCCTCCGGGATCGGTTCGCCGCCGACGACGCACGTCCCGTAGGTCCCCTTGTCCAGCCGCGCGAGCGCTGCGTCGACCTGTTCGATGCGGCGCCGTGCGTCGTCGCGGACCGCGCCGAGCGACCCTCGCTCCCAGGCCAGCGTCGCTCCCTCGGGGTCGTGCTCGTCGTCCGTGTTCGCACCGTCGCGAGCGTCGCTGACGTCGCGCATGCTCCGCTCGACGTCGGCGATGAGCTTCGTCGCCCGCGCTCGCTCCGCGCTCAGTGCCGCACGTGGATCGTCCATGCCCCCCGAACCTAGTCCGACGGAATGCGCGACCTCTCGAATGCGTTCGCATGGACATGACCAAGATCGGGTTCCTGTCGTTCGGACACTGGCGTGACGTCCCCGGATCGAAGGTGCGCAGCGGCCGCGAGGCCCTCGTGCAGGCGATCGACCTCGCGGTGGCGGCCGAGGAAGCGGGCGTCGACGGCGCGTACTTCCGCGTGCACCACTTCGCCCCGCAGCAGGCCGCACCGTTCCCGCTGCTCTCCGCCATCGCCGCGAAGACGAGCCGCATCGAGATCGGCACCGGCGTGATCGACATGCGCTACGAGAACCCGCTCTACATGGCGGAGGAGGCGGCAGCGACCGACCTGATCTCCGGCGGGCGACTGCAGCTCGGCGTCTCGCGGGGATCACCCGAGACCGCTCAGGCCGGTTACCAACAGTTCGGGTACGTGCCCGACGCCTCGGACCCGAACGGCGCCGACCTCGCCCGTGCGCACACGAGCGTGTTCCGCCGCGCGATCGCCGGCGAGCCGATGGCGAACGCGAACCCGCAGATGACGGGTGCCGCGGGCTCGTTGCCGGTCTTCCCGCTGTCCGACACGCTCCCCGACCGCATCTGGTGGGGTGCCGGAACCCGCGCCACCGCCGAGTGGACCGCCGAGCAGGGCATGAACCTGATGTCGTCGACGCTCTTGACCGAGGACACCGGCGTGCCCTTCGACGAGCTGCAGGCCGAGCAGATCGAGCGCTTCCGGCGGGTCTGGGCCGAGTCGGGCTGGGACCGTGAGCCCCGGGTCTCCGTGTCGCGCAGCATCATCCCGATCATCGACGACGAGTCGCGGCACTACTTCGGCGTCCGCGCGCAGGTCGAGGGAGCCGACCAGGTCGGGTACCTCGACGGTGGGCTCGCCCGCTTCGGGCGGTCGTACATCGGGTCTCCGGAGTCGCTCGTCGAGGAGCTCGCGGCGGACCAGGCGGTCCGCGCTGCCGACACCGTGCTCGTCACCGTGCCGAACCAGCTCGGCGTGGACTTCAACGCCCGGCTCCTCGCGGCGGTGAAGGACGTCTTCGCCGAGGTGGACGCCGCGCCGGCACGGGCGTAGACGTCCCCCTTCCTGCCGACACCCGGGTTGGGACTGGGGAGGGTGCTCGGCGGCACGTAGCGTCGGAGCGCACCATCCCCCGTTCTCAGGAGCACCTCGTGACGCTGCCGGCCGCTGGCTGGTTCCCGGACCCCCGGGATGCCGGTCGTCTCCGTTGGTGGGACGGCCACGCCTGGGGTGAGGCGACGCGCGCGGTTCCGACCCGCCACGTCGAGCCGGTGCTGCCGATCGTGGTGGCGCCGACGGGCCCGGCCTTCTCGGTACGGACCGGCACCGTCGAACACCGTGCGTGGGCGTACGGCGCGAGCACGTCCCGGAAGCTCTGCGCGTTCGCGATCTCCGCGGTGCTGCTCGCCGTCGCGTCCCTGCTGCTGAACCCCTACGGCGTCTTCAGCGTGCTCGCTGTGGTCGCGGGCGTGATCGGGATCGTCCGCCCCGCTGCGACGGGCCGGTGGCGGGTCCTCGCTCGGAGCCTGGCCGCGTCAGCGCTGGTCCTCGCCGTCGCGACGGGCATCATCGCCGCCGACGTCCACTTCCCGTTGGCCTGATCCGCACCGTTCCGCTCCTGCGCTCCCGGCTCGCTCGCGCCCGTCGCCCTGGCGATCGAGTGCGCAGAAGACGGGGGACGACTTCCCCGCAGAACCCCTTTTCTGCGCACTCGATCGGCCGACGGGACGGGCGGCGCGTGCGATCGGCCGACGGGACGCGCCGCCGCACCCCGTCAGCGCCGGGCCCGCGGGTGCGCCGTCTGGTACACGTCGCGGAGCATGTCCGCCGTGACCATCGTGTAGATCTGCGTCGTCGCGACACTCGCGTGTCCGAGGAGCTCCTGCACCACCCGGACGTCCGCCCCACCCTCGAGCAGGTGCGTCGCGAACGAGTGCCGGAACGTGTGCGGCGACACGTGGGCGGACAGGTCCGCCCGGTCGGCCGCAGCCTGGATTACGAGCCACGCGCTCTGCCGTGACAGCCGTGCCCCGCGGGCCCCGAGGAAGAGCGCCGGCGTCGATGGCCCCCGCGCGGCGAAGACCGGTCGTGCACGGACCAGGTACGCATCGATCGCGGCCCGTGCGTAGCTGCCGAGCGGCACGATCCGCTGCTTGTTCCCCTTGCCGGTGACCTTCACGACCGAGACCCCGGTCCCGTCCGGGTCGTCCGTCACGTCGTCGACCGAGAGCCCGACGGCCTCGGAGATGCGCGCCCCGGTGGCGTACAGGAGTTCCAGGAGCGCCCGGTCGCGCAGCTGTACGGGATCGTCACCGTCGACGGCCTGCAGCAGCCGGTCCATGTCGTCGACCGAGATCGCCTTCGGGAGCCGCATCGGGGCCTTCGGTGGGCGGACGGACGCGCCGGGGTCGAGTGGCAGCCATCCCTCCCCAGCGGCGAACGTCGCGAAGGACCGCACAGAACTGAGCATGCGGGCGACGGACCGTGGCGCCAGCGGCGATGCTGCTCGCGTGGCCAGATGCGAAACGAACCCCGCGAGATCCGCTCGCGTCAGTCGAGCGACGTCGTCGACGACCGACGCGCCCCCGGCCCGATCGGCTCCCTCGGAGTCGACCACCGGCTGGGTGCCGACCCACGTGGCGAACGTCTCGAGGTCCCGCCGGTACGCCGACAGCGTGTGCTGCGACAGACCCCGCTCGATCGCGACGTGCCGCAGGTACGTCTCGGTGGCGGCAGCGAGCGAGACCATCCCCGAAGGCTACCGGCGCGACGCCGCGTCCACGGCGAGCGCCGCCACGATGAGCGCCGAGTTCCGCAGTCGCCCCTCCAGGATCCCCGCGACGATCTCCGACCGCGGCACCCAGCGCTTCACGATGTCCGCTTCCTCGTCGGAGCGGTCGAACGCCGACGCCGTCGCTCGGACACCGCGTGCCCGGTAGATCTGGATGAACTCGTTGCTGCCGCCAGCAGAGGTGTTGTACCGCACCAGGGGCTCCCAGTCGTCGGCCTCGACGTCGGCTTCCTCGGCGAGCTCCCGCTGCGCGGCGACGAGCTCGTCCTCACCGGAGATGTCGAGCAGCCCGGCCGGCAGCTCCCAGTCGCGCAGGTGCACGGGGTGACGGTACTGCTGGATGACGAGCACGCGGCCCTCGTCGTCCTCGGCGTAGACCGCGACGGCCCCGGTGTGGTCGATGTACTCACGCACCATGCTGCCGTCGCCGTACGCCACGGTGTCACGCCGGACGTCCCAGACGGCGCCGTCGTACACGAGGGTCGAGTCGGTCACGTCGAAGGATGCTGGCTCGTCGGAGATGGGTGCGTCGGTCACCCGTCCATCCAACCAGCGTCCGCCATGACCGCCGGACGAAACCGGCTTCCGTGCTCGACGCCCGGCCACAGACGGGAGGCACGGTGCCAGCTGGCACTCCTCCCTCGCAGGCTCGGTCGGCGCGCCCCGCGTGCCGCTGGCGCGTCACTGCTGAGCGGGACGCGCCCGTCCGATCGTGGGTGCGTTACGACGCGACCTGCTCGCTCTCCGGGTCGAAGAGCCGGGTCGACTCGTTGCGCGCGATCGCCGCCTCGACGAGCCCCGCGAACAGCGGGTGCGCGTCGTTCGGACGCGACCGCAGCTCCGGGTGCGCCTGCGTGCCGATGTAGAACGGGTGCTGCGCACGGTCGAGCTCGACGTACTCGACCAGGCTGCCGTCGGGCGAGGTGCCCGAGAACACCAGCCCGGCGTCCGCGATCTGCTGACGGTACTTGTTGTTCACCTCGTAGCGGTGACGGTGCCGCTCGGACGCTTCCGGCGCGCCGTACAGCGACTCCGCGAGCGACCCGGACGTGAACGTCGCCGGGTAGAGGCCCAGCCGCATCGTGCCGCCCATGTCGCCGCCGGCGATGATGTCCACCTGCTCCGCCATCGTGGCGATGACCGGGGTCGGGGTCTCCGGGTCGAACTCGGAGCTCGACGCGTCGTGCAGTCCGGCCTCGTGGCGGGCGTACTCGATGACCATGCACTGCAGGCCGAGGCACAGGCCGAGCGTGGGGATGTGGTTCTCGCGCGCGAACTTCAGCGCACCGAGCTTGCCCTCGATGCCGCGCACGCCGAACCCGCCGGGGACGCAGATGCCGTCGACGTCGCCGAGCTGCTTCGCCGCACCCTCTGGCGTGGTGCAGTCGTCCGAGACGACCCACTTCAACGTGACCTTCGCGTTGTGCGCGAAGCCACCGGCACGGAGCGCCTCGGTGACGGACAGGTACGCGTCCGGCAGGTCGATGTACTTGCCGACCAGGGCGATGGTGACGTCCTTCTTCGGCTCGTGCACGGCGCGGAGCACCGGGTTCCACGAGGTCCAGTCGACCTCGTTCGCCTCGAGGTGCAGTGCGTCGACGATGACCCGGTCGAGCCCCTGCGCGTTGAGGAGCGTCGGGAGGTCGTAGATCGACGGGACGTCGACCGCGTTCACCACGGCGTCCTCGTCGACGTCGCACATCAGCGCGATCTTGCGCTTGTTCGAGTCCGAGACGGGCCGGTCGCTGCGGAGCACGAGTGCGTCCGGCTGGATGCCGATCGAGCGGAGCGCGGCGACGGAGTGCTGCGTCGGCTTGGTCTTCTGCTCACCCGATGCGTTCATGAACGGCACGAGCGAGACGTGCACGAAGAACACGTTGTTGCGGCCGAGCTCGTGCCGCACCTGACGCGCCGACTCGATGAAGGGCTGGGACTCGATGTCGCCGACCGTTCCGCCGACCTCGGTGATGATGACGTCGGGCTGCGGGTCGTTCGACGCCTGCTCGCGCATCCGTCGCTTGATCTCGTCGGTGATGTGCGGGATCACCTGCACGGTGTCGCCGAGGTACTCGCCGCGACGCTCCTTGGCGATGACCGTCGAGTAGACCTGCCCGGTCGTGACGTTGGCCGACTGCGACAGGTTGATGTCGAGGAAGCGCTCGTAGTGCCCGATGTCGAGGTCCGTCTCGGCGCCGTCGTCGGTCACGAAGACCTCGCCGTGCTGGAACGGGTTCATCGTGCCCGGGTCCACGTTGAGGTACGGGTCGAGCTTCTGCATGACGACCTTGAGGCCACGTGCCGTGAGCAGGTTGCCGAGGCTGGCCGCCGTCAGGCCCTTGCCGAGAGACGAGACGACCCCGCCGGTCACGAAGATCTGCTTCGTCACCTTCGGGGTCGGGGAGCTTGCCTGGGTACCGCTGCTGAAAGTGTCCGCCACGGGGTTCCATCGTACGTCAGAACTGCCGGGAGGCGCGACCCGCGTTCGCCTGGCGCGTGTCGCCCGGACGCGTGGCCGGGTCCACGGCCCGGCTCGCGCCCGCCACTGCGGCGTGCGTCCGTCAGTCGGACTGGGCGGCGACGTCGAGCAGCTCGCGCGCGTGCTCCATGCCGCTCGCGCTGTCGCCGAGCCCGGAGAGCAGACGGGCCATCTCCTGCAGCCGTTCGTCGCCCTCGAGCCGGCGCACGCTCGACGACGTCACCGCGCCGCTGGCGTCCTTCACGACGTTGAGGTGGTTCGTCGCGAAGGCCGCGACCTGGGCCAGGTGCGTGACGACGATGACCTGCGTGCGCTCGGCGAGCTTCGCCAGGCGCCGACCGATCTCGATCGCCGCGGCGCCACCGACCCCGGCGTCGACCTCGTCGAACACGAACGTGGGGACCGTCGTCGACCCGGCCATGACGACCTCGATCGCGAGCATGACGCGGGAGAGCTCGCCGCCCGACGCCCCCTTGCCGATCGGCCGCGGGTCCGTCCCCGAGTGCGGCTGCAGCAGGATCGCGACCTGATCGCGCCCGTGCCGCCGGTACTCGCCGGCGTCGGTGACCTCGACCACGAGCGTCGCGCCGGCCATCGCGAGGGTCTTCAGCTCCGTCGTCACGCGCTTCGCGAGGTCTGCTGCCGCCTTCGTGCGTGCCTGGGTCAGGGTCGTCGCCGCCTGTTCGAGCGCCTGCTCGTCCTGCGCGACCGCTTCCTGCAGGGCGACGATCCGGTCGTCGTCGCCGTCGAGCTCGAGGAGCCGATCGCTCGCGCGCTGGCCGAACGCGATGACGTCGTCGATCGTCTCGCCGTACTTGCGCGTGAGCCCGGCGAGGAGTGCTCGGCGCTCGTTGATGAGCTCGAGGTCGTGCCCCGCGTCGGGTTCGAGCGAACCGAGGTAGCTCGACAGGCTGGCGGATGCCTCGCTCGCCTGGATGCCCAGCTCCGTGAGCTGTTCGAGCACCGGCTGCAGCGTGCTGTCCGCGCCGGCCACCCGCTCGACCGCACGGCGAGCGGCCTCGACCAGGCCGATGACGTCGGTGCCGTCGAGGGACTCGGACGAGATGGCTTCGTGTGCGAGGCCCGCGGACAGGCGCAGTTCCTCGAGGTTCCCGAGGCGGTCCGAACGCTCCTGGAGCTCGGCGTCCTCGCCGGGCTGCGGATCCGCCGCCTCGATCTCGTCGGAGGCCTCGCGCAGACGAGCGGCTTCGGCCAACCGGTCGTCCTGGTCGCGCGTGAGCGTCTCGAGGTCGGCGGCGTGCTGCTGCCACGTGTCGTACACGGCGACGTACCTGCCGAGGGCCTTCTCGACCGCTGTGCCACCGAAGCCGTCCAGGGCGGCGCGCTGCGCGGTCGACGAGGTCAGGCGGATCTGGTCGGACTGCCCGTGCACCGTGACGAGTTGGTCCGCGAGTTCACCGAGCACCGCGACCGGTGCCCCGCGTCCACCGACCGTGGCGCGGCTGCGCCCCTCGGCCGAGACCGTGCGGGTCAGGATGAGCTCGCCGTCCTCGACCGCTCCCCCGGCGTCCTCGACGCGCTCCGCGACGGTGGCGTGGTCCGGGATGTCCCAGCGGCCCTCGACGACGGCGCTCGACGCACCCCGACGGACCGAACCCGCGTCCGCCCGCGCGCCAAGCAGCAGCCCGAGCGCCGTGACGATCATCGTCTTGCCGGCACCGGTCTCACCCGTGACGACGGTGAACCCGGGGCCGAGCTCGAGGGTCGCGTCACCGATGACCCCGAGGTCGTTGATGGAGATCTCCTGGATCACAGGCGGTCCTCGTCGTCGTGCTGCGGCCCGCGCCACCCGGCGACGGGCAACTGGAACTTCGCCACCAGGCGGTCCGTGAACGGGGCGTCCTTGAGCCGTGCGACCCGGACCGGTTCCGGCGACCGGCTGACCTCGATGCGCGCTCCAGGGGGGAGGTCGTGGGTACGTCGGCCGTCGCACCAGAGCACGCCGACGCCGCTCGTCCGCCGGAGCACCTCGACGGCGAGCACGCAGTCGGGTCCGACGACGATCGGCTTCGAGAAGAGCGCATGGGCGCTCAGCGGCACCATGATGAGCGCGTCGACGTCCGGCCAGACGATCGGACCGCCGCCGGAGAAGGAGTACGCCGTCGAACCGGTCGGCGTGGAGATGACGACGCCGTCGCACCCGAACGAGGACAGCGGACGCCCGTCCACCTCGGTGACGACCTCGAGCATGCGCTCGCGGGAGGCCTTCTCGATGGTGGCCTCGTTCAGGGCCCACGACGAGTAGACGACCTCGTGCCCGACGACGACGTCGACCTGCAGGGCCACCCGTTCCTCGACGTGGTACTCACCGGACAGGGCACGCTCGACCGTCTCGGAGAGGCCGTCGCGCTCACTCTCGGCGAGGAACCCGACGTGGCCGAGGTTCACACCGACGAGGGGCGTGCCGGTCCCGCGCACCAGCTCGGCCGCGCGGAGGATCGTGCCGTCGCCGCCGAGGACGATGACGATCTCGAGGTCCTGGGCCTGCACGTCGACGCCGAGGATGTCGACCTGGCCGACGGACGCTTCCGCACGGCGGATGTCGGCGTACTCGTCGAAGGGCATCACGGGGACGAGACCGGCCGCGTGCAGGAGGTCGCAGACCTCGACCGCGGCGTCGATCGAGTCGCGGCGACCCGTGTGCGACACGAGCAGGATGTGCCGTTCGTCGCTCATGGGGTTCCTTCCGCCAGTTCCGTCGCCCGGTCGATCCATTCTGTCGGATTCGACCCTGCGCCCCGCTGGAGACGCGCGAGGTACTCGTGGTTGCCGTGGGTGCCGATGATCGGGGGCGCTGCGAGCCCCGAGGTCCCGAGACCGAGGTCCCACGCCGCCCACAGGACGTTCATCAGTGCGTCGTTCCGGAGGTCGGCGTCGTGCACGATGCCTTCACGGACACCGCCACGGCCGACCTCGAACTGTGGCTTCACCAGCAGGACGAACTCGTCGGCGGGCACCGATGCGACGAGTGCCGGGAGCACGATCCGGAGGCTGATGAACGACAGGTCCCCGACCACGAGGCTGGTCTGCGACGCTGAGGCGTCGAGCGCCAGGTAGTCGTCAGCGGTGAGGTTCCGCGCGTTCAGCCCTTCGACCACGGCGACGCGGTCATCCATCGCGACGACGGGGTCGAGCTGCCCGTGCCCGACGTCGAGCGCCACCACCCGGCGGGCACCGCGGGCGAGGAGCACCTGCGTGAACCCACCCGTGCTCGCACCCACGTCGAGCGCCACACGACCGCTCGGGTCGACGCCGAACGTGTCGAGCGCTCCGACGAGCTTCAGTGCAGCGCGGGAGACCCACTCGTCCCCGGCGTCCACCACGATCGCCGCGTCCGGGAGCACCGGGGTCGACGGCTTGACGACCGCAGTGCCGTCCACGCTGACACGGCCGCCCTGGATGAGCTTGGCGGCGGCGGTCCGGGACTTGGCGAGCCCACGAGCGGCCACGGTCGCGTCCAGGCGCGCGGGAACGGACACGGTCTGGGTCGACACGTCGGGGTCAGGCACTCGCGGTGCCACCGCTCTCGAGCCGCGTGCGCAGCTCGTCGTGCAGGCCGGAGAAGGCATCGGCGCGATGCGGCAGCGGGAGGTGCTCAGCCGCACGTGCACGGCGCGCGACGTCGGTCAGGGACGGCTGCTCCTGCTCGTCGTGCTGTGGTTCCCCGGAGTCGTTCGACACGACGTCCACGCTACTCGCCGCCGTAGAGCTGGGGGTCGACGTCGAGCCCGTAGATCGCCAACCCGGAGTCCCAGATCGCGGTCGCCCCAGCGCGCAGCAGGTCCATGGGGTCCGCTCCTGCCCGCTCCACCCGGACCACGTGCTGGCGCATCCGGACGGTGGCGTCACCGACGCTCACGAACCGGGTGCCGTCCTCGGCTTCGTGCCGGTGGGTCACCGGGTAGGGCTCCGAGAGCCCACGGAGGTCCTGCAGGACGAACGTCGGACGCGAGCGCTGATCAGCCGCGAGCACCTGCTTCGCCTGGTCGATGCCGGTGAGCACGAGCACGCTCGGGATGCCCGCGTCGTTCGCACCCTTGATGTCGGTGTCGAGTCGATCCCCGATGAACAGTGGACGCTCGCCACCGAACCGCGCGAGGGCTGCGTCGAAGATCGGACGCTCCGGCTTGCCGGCGACGACCGGCATCCGTCCCACGGCCTGGTGGACCGCTGCCACGAGCGTGCCGTTGCCGGGAGCGATGCCGCGTTCGACCGGGATCGACCAGTCCATGTTCGTCGCGACCCATGGGATCTCCGGGTCCGCGAGCGCGAACGAGGCCTCTGCCAGCTGCTGCCACCCGAGGTCGGGCGAGAAGCCCTGGATGACGGCCGCCGGGGAGTCCTCGGCGCTCGACGTCACGGTGAACCCGGCATGCTCGACGATGCTCGTCAGTCCGATGCCGCCGATCACGAGGACCGTGGAGCCCGCGGGGACGAGCGTCGACAGGAGCCGGACACCGGCCTGTGAGCTCGTGACGACGTCGTCGGGCGTGACTTCGAGCCCGTAGCGCTCGAGGTGCTCGGCGACGTCGGACGGCCGACGGGAGGCGTTGTTCGTGATGTACCCGACCCGAGCCGTGAGCGACGCCCGCGTCAGCGACTCGACCGCGTGCGGGATCGCGTTCCGCCCGCGGTAGACGACGCCGTCGAGGTCGGTGAGGACCAGGTCGACGCCGTCCGTCGGTGGACGCGGGGTGTCAGTCGGCTGCGGAGCCGTCGACGTCGCGGGGGTTGTCGTCGTCGATCTCCCCGAGGTCGTCGTCGGGCTCGTCCGCTGCGGGCTCGTCGAGCGGCTCGAGCTGGTCGGGCTCTCCGGGTTCGTCGTCGACGGGTTCGTCGTCGACGGGTTCGTCGAGTCGCTCGGGCTCGTCTCCGAGTTCTTCGACTTCGAACGCTTCCTCGACCACATCAACTGTCTCCCAAGAGTCTTCATCGGCGGCTTCCGCGAGGGCCTCCGCCGCGCGGTCGACACGGGCCCACCACTCGTCGGCCTCGTCCTGGCGGCCGAGCTCCTCGAGCGTGGCCGCGTAAGCACTGTAGAGCGCGGGCGACCAGCTGTACGCCGTCGACGGGTCGAGCTGTGGAATCTCCAGCTCGCCGAGGGCAGCTGTGGGATTCCCGAGGTCGATCCGCGCGCCGGACATGGCGATCGCGAGCTCGACCTGGACGCCCGGCTCGAGCGACGCGCGGTCCGTCGAACGGCCCAGCTCCAGCGCACGCTCTGGACGGCCGAGGCCGCGCTCGCAGTCGACCATCATCGGCAGCTGGTCGTTACGCCCGGAGATCCGACGGTACGTCCGCAGCTCGCGCAACGCCGTGCCGAAGTCACCGAGTCGGTAGGCCGTGATCGCAGCGGTCTCACGGACCACCGCAACGCGACCGGCACGGCGCGCAGCACTCAGCGCGTGCTGGTTCGCGAGCTCGGGATCCTCGTCCACGAGCAGCGCCGCCGTAACGAGGTGCCGCGCAACCCAGTCGGCGTTGTCCTTGCTGAGGGTCTTCAGCTCCGCGCGGGCCTGCGGGTGGAGATCACGCGCCTGCACGTCCTCGGGGATCTCCGGGTCCTCGTGACGCGGACGGATCGACTTCGTGCCGTACGGGTCGCGGTCCTCGAAGTCGTCGCGCGCTGCCTCGCCGAAACGGGCGCCCGGACCACGGGTGCCGTCGCCGAAGCGCCGACGCTCGTCGCCCCCACGGGCGCCGAACTGTCCGCGCTCGGGACGATCCCCGTCGCGACGAGGACGATCCGAGTTGAACGGACGGTCTCCGTCGCGACGCGGACGATCGCTGCCGCCGCGGAACGGCCGATCGCCGTCACGGCGGGGACGGTCGGAGTTGAACGGACGATCGCCGTCACGACGCGGACGATCCGAGTTGTAGGGACGATCCTCGTCACGGCGGGGACGATCCGAGTTGTAGGGACGATCCCCGTCACGGCGGGGACGATCGCTGCCGCCACGGAACGGACGGTCACCGTCACGGCGGGGACGGTCGGAGTTGAACGGACGATCTCCATCACGACGCGGACGGTCGGAGTTGTACGGACGATCGCCGTCACGACGAGGACGATCCGAGTTGTACGGACGATCCCCGTCACGACGAGGACGATCCGAGTTGTAGGGACGATCCCCGTCACGGCGCGGACGATCGCTGCCGCCACGGAACGGACGGTCACCGTCACGGCGGGGACGGTCGGAGTTGAACGGACGATCCCCATCGCGACGAGGACGGTCGGAGTTGAACGGACGATCGCCGTCACGACGCGGACGGTCGGAGTTGAACGGACGATCCCCACGGGGCCCACCGGTCCGCGGCGGTCGCTCCGAGGAGTCGCGGTCACCCCGCCACGCCGGACGATCGGAACGCTGACCACCCTCGCGGAAGCCACGGCCGCTCGTGCTGTCGCGCGGTCCCCGATCACCGCGGAAGGGGCGGTCACCATCGCGCTGCGGGCGCTCACGCCGGTCGCCTTCACGGCGCTCGAACTCACGGGGCCCGGACGACCATCCGCCGCGGCTGCCACCACCGTCACGGCGAGGAGTGCCGTCGCGACGCGGGAATCGGTCGCCGTCTCGGGGCGGGCGTCCGCCACGCTCGTCGTCGCGGTCGTTCCGCCGTTCGTCGTCGTTCGCCACCGTTGTGCTCCTCGTTGCGTGCCGGAGCTCTCGCGCCGGCTGTCGTCCGCTGTGTCGTTGTGTTGGTGCGCCGTCCGTGGCGTCGAGCGCCCCCAGTCCATCACGAACCGGGCCCTGCGTCGAGCCGTCGTGTGCACGGCAAAAACAGAAATGGCCACCGGCCTCCACGAGAACGAGGGTCTCCCCTGCGAGTTCTCGATGGAGGGCCGATGGCCACATCTTCTTACGTTGAGTCCGGCGGCGTCCTACTCTCCCACAAGGTCCCCCTTGCAGTACCATCGGCGCTGAGAGGCTTAGCTTCCGGGTTCGGAATGTGACCGGGCGTTTCCCTCTCGCTATGACCACCGGAACACTGTCGACCATGATCTGGTCTCAACATGTTCCTTCAAGCCGTTGCTGAAGTATTCAATTGATTCCCGATCGTCTGTCGGGAACCACAAAGTGGACGCGAGCCCGTGACCCGAAGGCCACGGAAATAATTGTGTTGTCAAGTCTTCGGCTTATTAGTACCGGTCAGCTCCACGGGTCGTTAGTCCCCGCTTCCACATCCGGCCTATCAACCCAGTAGTCTGCTGGGAGCCTCTCACACTCAAGGTGCATGGAAATCTCATCTCGAAGACGGCTTCCCGCTTAGATGCTTTCAGCGGTTATCCGGTCCGAACGTAGCTAATCAGCGGTGCCCTTGGCAGAACAACTGACACACCAGAGGTTCGTCCATCCCGGTCCTCTCGTACTAGGGATAGATCTTCTCAAATTTCCAACGCGCGCAGCGGATAGGGACCGAACTGTCTCACGACGTTCTAAACCCAGCTCGCGTACCGCTTTAATGGGCGAACAGCCCAACCCTTGGGACCTACTCCAGCCCCAGGATGCGACGAGCCGACATCGAGGTGCCAAACCATGCCGTCGATATGGACTCTTGGGCAAGATCAGCCTGTTATCCCCGAGGTACCTTTTATCCGTTGAGCGACAGCGCTTCCACAAGCCACTGCCGGATCACTAGTCCCGACTTTCGTCCCTGCTCGACCTGTCAGTCTCACAGTCAAGCTCCCTTGTGCACTTACACTCGCCACCTGATTGCCAACCAGGTTGAGGGAACCTTTGGGCGCCTCCGTTACTCTTTGGGAGGCAACCGCCCCAGTTAAACTACCCATCAGGCACTGTCCATGAACCCGATCAGGGTCCTACGTTAGACATCCAAAGTGACCAGAGTGGTATTTCAACAATGACTCCACGAACACTAGCGTGCCCGCTTCACAGTCTCCCACCTATCCTACACAAGCCACTCCGAACACCAATACCAAACTGTAGTAAAGGTCACGGGGTCTTTCCGTCCTGCTGCGCGTAACGAGCATCTTTACTCGTAGTGCAATTTCGCCGAGTTCGCGGTTGAGACAGCTGGGAAGTCGTTACGCCATTCGTGCAGGTCGGAACTTACCCGACAAGGAATTTCGCTACCTTAGGATGGTTATAGTTACCACCGCCGTTTACTGGGGCTTAAATTCAGAGCTTCTGGCCGAAACCTAACCCCTCCTCTTAACCTTCCAGCACCGGGCAGGCGTCAGTCCGTATACATCGTCTTGCGACTTCGCACGGACCTGTGTTTTTAGTAAACAGTCGCTTCCCACTGGTCTCTGCGGCCTTCAACGCTCACGGAGTACATCCGGTCACGTGTCCGGCCCCCCTTCTCCCGAAGTTACGGGGGCATTTTGCCGAGTTCCTTAACCACGATTCTCTCGATCTCCTTGGTATTCTCTACCTGACCACCTGAGTCGGTTTCGGGTACGGGCGGCTGCAACCTCGCGTCGATGCTTTTCTCGGCAGCATAGGATCACTGATTTCCCCTAACGGGTACGCGTCGGATCTCAGGCATACAGACGACGGATTTGCCTATCGTCAGCCCTACATCCTTACACCAGGTTCACCTTACGGATACCATCGCCTGGCTCAGCTACCTTCCTGCGTCACACCTGTTCATACGCTAACCGCACCAGCATGGGGTCGAGCGTTAGACCGCACCGCTTCACCCCGAAGGGATCCACTGAATACGGGTTAGGACTCTTAGCACCACTGGATTAGCTTGGGCGGTTGTTCGCCGGTACGGGAATATCAACCCGTTGTCCATCGACTACGCCTGTCGGCCTCGCCTTAGGTCCCGACTTACCCAGGGCGGATTAACCTGGCCCTGGAACCCTTAGTCTTTCGGAGGACGGGTTTCTCACCCGTCTTTCGCTACTCATGCCTGCATTCTCACTCGTGTGGCGTCCACGGCTGGATTACTCCGCCGCTTCACTCGCCACACGACGCTCTCCTACCACTCCGCACGACTGAACCACGAAGGCTTGTCTAACATGCGAAATCTACAACTTCGGCGGTGTGCTTGAGCCCCGTTACATTGTCGGCGCGGAATCACTTGACCAGTGAGCTATTACGCACTCTTTCAAGGGTGGCTGCTTCTAAGCCAACCTCCTGGTTGTCTATGCAACTCCACATCCTTTCCCACTTAGCACACGCTTAGGGGCCTTAGTTGGTAGTCTGGGTTGTTTCCCTCTCGACGATGAAGCTTATCCCCCACCGTCTCACTGCTGCGCTCTCACTCACCGGCATTCGGAGTTTGGCTGACGTCAGTAACCTGTTGAGGCCCATCGGCCATCCAGTAGCTCTACCTCCGGCGAGAAACACGCAACGCTGCACCTAAATGCATTTCGGAGAGAACCAGCTATCACGAAGTTTGATTGGCCTTTCACCCCTATCCACAGCTCATCCCCTCCATTTTCAACTGAAGTGGGTTCGGTCCTCCACGACGTCTTACCGTCGCTTCAACCTGGCCATGGATAGATCACTTCGCTTCGGGTCTAGGACATGCGACTGAATCGCCCTATTCAGACTCGCTTTCGCTACGGCTGCCCCACACGGGTTAACCTCGCCACATATCACTAACTCGCAGGCTCATTCTTCAAAAGGCACGCCGTCACCCCTACAAGGAGGCTCCGACGGTTTGTAAGCAAACGGTTTCAGGTACTATTTCACTCCCCTCCCGGGGTACTTTTCACCTTTCCCTCACGGTACTTGTCCGCTATCGGTCATCTGGGAGTATTTAGGCTTATCAGGTGGTCCTGACAGATTCACACGGGATTTCTCGGGCCCCGTGCTACTTGGGATACACATCCGGCCATAACACCATTTCGTCTACGGGGCTGGCACCCACTACGGCCCGGCTTTCAAACCGGTTCGACTATGATGCGCTGTAACCGCCCCAGTCCGGCAGAACTGAGCGACGTGTCCCACAACCCCGACCATGCAACGCCCGCCGGCTATCACACATGATCGGTTTAGCCTCATCCGCTTTCGCTCGCCACTACTCACGGAATCACATGTTGTTTTCTCTTCCTGTGGGTACTGAGATGTTTCACTTCCCCACGTTCCCTCTACCCGCCCTATATATTCAGGCGGGAGTCACCAGGTCGACAAGTCGCCTGGCGGGGTTTCCCCATTCGGAAATCCTCGGCTCACAGCTCGATTATCAGCTCCCCGAGGCTTATCGCAGATTTCTACGTCCTTCTTCGGCTCCAGATGCCAAGGCATCCACCGTTTGCTCTTAGAAACTTGACCACAAAGATTAAAATTGCGATCGACTCGACAACACGACCACCCCGAAAGGCAGTCATCGTTGCGAGCGATCTAAGATGCTCGCGTCCACTGTGTAGTTCTCAACATACGATCGGCACCACACTCCCCCAGCCATAACAGCTAGCTTCATGTGGCCCATCGAAGAACCATGCGGATCACTCCGCCGGCCCAACCCCCACCACCACTCACGTGGACGGCAGGAAGCCTGGTCCCTCAGGACCCAACAACGTGCACCAGCCGGCCCGCTCACCCCCGACCCCTTCCAACCAGACCCGAAGACCTGGCGTACTAAGACCGGAAGCCGCGCTCCCGACTGCACTGTCAATGTTCCACCCATGAGCTACCGGCGAGAACGTTCGTCTCGATCCGGTGCCTGGACATCGCAAGCGATGCCAGATGCTCCTTAGAAAGGAGGTGATCCAGCCGCACCTTCCGGTACGGCTACCTTGTTACGACTTAGTCCTAATCACCGATCCCACCTTCGACGGCTCCTTCCACAAGGGTTAGGCCACCGGCTTCGGGTGTTACCGACTTTCATGACTTGACGGGCGGTGTGTACAAGGCCCGGGAACGTATTCACCGCAGCGTTGCTGATCTGCGATTACTAGCGACTCCGACTTCATGAGGTCGAGTTGCAGACCTCAATCCGAACTGAGACCGGCTTTTTGGGATTCGCTCCACCTTACGGTATCGCAGCCCTTTGTACCGGCCATTGTAGCATGCGTGAAGCCCAAGACATAAGGGGCATGATGATTTGACGTCATCCCCACCTTCCTCCGAGTTGACCCCGGCAGTCTCCTATGAGTCCCCGGCATAACCCGCTGGCAACATAGAACGAGGGTTGCGCTCGTTGCGGGACTTAACCCAACATCTCACGACACGAGCTGACGACAACCATGCACCACCTGTACACCGACCACAAGGGGGCGACCATCTCTGGCCGTTTCCGGTGTATGTCAAGCCTTGGTAAGGTTCTTCGCGTTGCATCGAATTAATCCGCATGCTCCGCCGCTTGTGCGGGCCCCCGTCAATTCCTTTGAGTTTTAGCCTTGCGGCCGTACTCCCCAGGCGGGGCGCTTAATGCGTTAGCTACGACACAGAAACCGTGGAAAGGTCCCTACATCTAGCGCCCAACGTTTACGGCATGGACTACCAGGGTATCTAATCCTGTTCGCTCCCCATGCTTTCGCTCCTCAGCGTCAGTTACGGCCCAGAGATCTGCCTTCGCCATCGGTGTTCCTCCTGATATCTGCGCATTCCACCGCTACACCAGGAATTCCAATCTCCCCTACCGCACTCTAGTCTGCCCGTACCCACTGCAAGCCCGAGGTTGAGCCTCGGGATTTCACAGCAGACGCGACAAACCGCCTACGAGCTCTTTACGCCCAATAATTCCGGACAACGCTTGCACCCTACGTATTACCGCGGCTGCTGGCACGTAGTTAGCCGGTGCTTTTTCTGCAGGTACCGTCACTCTCGCTTCTTCCCTACTAAAAGAGGTTTACAACCCGAAGGCCGTCATCCCTCACGCGGCGTTGCTGCATCAGGCTTTCGCCCATTGTGCAATATTCCCCACTGCTGCCTCCCGTAGGAGTCTGGGCCGTGTCTCAGTCCCAGTGTGGCCGGTCACCCTCTCAGGCCGGCTACCCGTCGTCGCCTTGGTGAGCCATTACCTCACCAACAAGCTGATAGGCCGCGAGTCCATCCCCAACCAAAAAATCTTTCCACCACCAGACCATGCGGCCAGTGATCATATCCAGTATTAGACGTCGTTTCCAACGCTTATCCCAGAGTCAGGGGCAGGTTACTCACGTGTTACTCACCCGTTCGCCACTAATCCACCCAGCAAGCTGGGCATCATCGTTCGACTTGCATGTGTTAAGCACGCCGCCAGCGTTCGTCCTGAGCCAGGATCAAACTCTCCGTAAAAAAATTACAGACCCAACACCCGAAAGCGTCAGGCCGAGTTGATCTTGACTGTTGACTGTCTACTGACAATCTTCAATCCAAAAGGAATTGTCTCCGACTCGACCAGCAAAACCGGCCGAGCACGGGGTCAATAAATTGGCATTGACAATGTGCACGCTGTTGAGTTCTCAAGGACCAGACGCACTCCCCGCTCGACCCCGAAAGAGGTTCCGCCAGAGAGGCATTCGTTCTTGGTTTGACCACCGGTGTCGTCGGACCCGAGGTCCAGTGGGCTCATCCCCGAGGGGAGAGAACCGGTGGAGTAGTCATCCTAGGCGTCGAAGCCGTCCAGCGCAAGGCCGGATCTGAACTCCAGTGGAGGATGGTCCCGCTTGAGGGCCGACGTGCTCTGGGCTTTCGCTCCAGCCGCTCCGCCGCACCTTTGGGGTGACGAGTAAGAACTATACGCAGCGCTGGACGGGTGCGCCAAGACGGGCCACATCCCGGGCGTGTCGCATCGTGCAACACGGTACCCGTGACGCACGGAAGCCCGGTCCCACACTTGTGGAACCGGGCTTCTCGCGTCCGGGTGGATCAGCCGACGAGGGTCACGCCGGCGAGGGTCTTCTTGCCACGGCGGAGCACGAGCACTCCCCCGGGCAGGGCGAGGTCGGACAGCGGGGCCGTCGGGTCCTCGGCTCGGGCGTTGTTCACGTAGACGCCGCCTTGGTCGATGGCACGTCGGGCTTCCCCGAGGGACTTCACCAGCTCGGTCTCGACGAGCGCCTTCGCCAGGTCGGCATCCGGCGCGAGCGAGATCGACCCGGGGAGCTCCGCGATCGCGGACCGGAGCGTGGGTTCGTCGAGCGCCTCCAGGTCACCGTTGCCGAACAACGCCGCCGAGGCATCGATCGCCGCCTGGGTCGCCGGGACACCGTGCACGATGGACGTCACCTCGAACGCGAGGGTCCGCTGGGCCTCGCGCCGGAACGGTTCATCCGCCACCACCTGCTCGAGCCGTTCGATCTCGGCCCTCGACAGGAAGGTGAACTTCTGCAAGCGGTCGACGACGTCGGCATCGGTGGTGTTGAGCCAGAACTGGTACAGCGCGTACGGCGACGTCATGCCGGCGTCGAGCCAGATGGCGTTGCCCTCGCTCTTGCCGAACTTCGTGCCGTCGGAGTTCGTGATGAGGGGCGTCCCCATCGCGTGCACCGTGGCACCTTCGGCTCGACGGATGAGCTCCGTCCCCGAGGTCAGGTTGCCCCACTGGTCGGAGCCACCCGTCTGCAGCGTGCACCCGTACTGCCGGAACAGCTCGCGGTAGTCCATCCCCTGCAGGATCTGGTAGCTGAACTCCGTGTAGCTGATCCCGGCGTCCGAGTTCAGCCGGGCGGCGACCGCGTCCTTCTTGAGCATCGAGTTGACGCGGAAGTACTTGCCGACGTCGCGGAGGAAGTCGATCGCGGACATCGGCGACGTCCAGTCGAGGTTGTTCACGAGCCGCACGCCGTTGTCGCCGTCCGGGCTGAGGAACCGCGACACCTGCTCCTGCAGGCGGGCCACCCACTCGGACACGGTCTCCCGGGTGTTCAGGGTGCGCTCTGCCGTGGGACGAGGGTCGCCGATCAGGCCCGTCGAACCGCCGACGAGTGCGAGGGGCTTGTGCCCCGCGAGCTGCAGCCGCCGCATCGTCAGGAGCTGGAGCAGGTTGCCGCAGTGCAGTGACGGAGCCGTCGGGTCGAAGCCGCAGTAATAGGTGATCGGCTCGCCGTCGAGGGCCTCTTTGAGTGCGGTCTCGTCGGTCGAGACGTGCACCAGACCACGCCAGCGCAGCTCGTCCCACACCGAGGCGAAGGTGGGGTCGTTCTGCTGGCGTGTCAGGACATCGGGAGCGGTATCACTGGACACCCAGCCATCGTAGCGGCGGCCGGTGACGCACTCGGCACACTGGAGGCCCGGTGCTGGTCCGTCAGTCGAGGGCGCGCTGGTGCCGTCGGTACGTCGAGACCGTGGGCTCACCGGGCAGCCAGAAACGCCAGGGGAAGCCGGCACCGCCGGCGATGCCGGCGACCCCGGTGCGCGGCCCGCGACCGATCAGCGGGTCGGCAGCCAGCCCCGCGAGGACCGCAGCCGGTCCGTCGGAGGCGAGCCGATCCTCCAGACCGGGTGCCAGGGCGAGCACGTACGGGCCGCGACCGTCCGTGACGGAGGAGCCGTCGTCCGTGCCGAGGACCGCACCGAGCGCGCTGCCGAGGTTGCCGGGTCCACGCGCCAGCTGCACGTCCGACACTGACGGGCCCCGCCGCTCGCGGGCGACGTCGATGCCCTCGACGACCTCGGCACCACGGAGGAGCGATCCGGACGACGTCCCGGCCGGTCCGCTGACGACGTTGACGCACGTGTGGATGCCGTACGAGCGGTACGCGTAGAGGGTGCCGGGCGGGCCGAACAGTTGCCTGTTCCGCTCGGTCATCCCACGGTGCCCGTGTGAACCGGGGTCGGTCGGGCCGAAGTACGCCTCGACCTCGGTGATGCGGATCGTCACGCCTCGACCTGTGAGCGTCGCACCGAGCAGGGCCGGCGCGGAGACCGGTGCCGGCTCCGCCAGGAGCGCGAGGAGGCCCGCCGTCATCGGGTGAAAGGCGCCCCGCTCGCCAGGTCGTGGACACGCTGCGTCAGACCCGTGAGCTGCTCGGCGACGCGATCCGGGGCCGTCCCGCCGACGCCCGAGCGGGACGACGTGCTGCCCTCGATGGTGAGGACCGCGCGGACGCCGGGGGTGAGGTGCTCGGAGACGGCGAGGTACTCGTCGTCGGACGGGTCGTCGAGCTCGATGCCGCGCTCCTCGCAGTACCGGACCAGGGAGCCCGAGATCTCGTGCGCGTCGCGGAACGGGACGCCCTGGCGGACGAGCCACTCGGCGACGTCGGTCGCGAGCGAGAAGCCCTGCGGTGCCAGGTCGGCCATGCGCTCGGTGTCGAAGGTCAGCGTCGCGATCATGCCGGTGAAGGCCGGCAGCAGGACCTCGAGCGTGGCGACCGAGTCGAAGACGGGTTCCTTGTCCTCTTGCAGGTCGCGGTTGTACGCGAGCGGGAGGCCCTTGAGCGTCGTCAGGAGGCCGGTCAGGTTGCCGACGAGTCGACCGGACTTGCCGCGTGCCAGCTCGGCGATGTCCGGGTTCTTCTTCTGCGGCATGATGCTCGACCCGGTGGAGAACGCGTCGTGCAACCGCACGAAGCCGAACTCCTTCGTGTTCCAGAGGATGACCTCTTCGGCGAGCCGCGACACGTCGATACCGATCTGCGCCAGGACGAACGCGAACTCCGCGACGGTGTCGCGGGCCGCGGTGGCGTCGATCGAGTTCTCCGCCGGGCGGTCGAACCCGAGCTCGCGGGCGATCGCCGCGGGGTCGAGTCCGAGGGAGCTGCCGGCGAGGGCGCCGGCGCCGTACGGGCTGACGCTCGCGCGGGTGGACCAGTCGCGGAGTCGCTCGAGGTCGCGCACCAGCGGCCAGGCGTGTGCGAGGAGGTGGTGCGCGAGGAGCACGGGCTGGGCGTGCTGCAGGTGCGTGCGGCCGGGCATGATCGCCGCCGGGTGTTCGCTCGCCTGCTGGCTGATCGCGTCGACCAGGTCGATCACCAGGCGGCCGATACGGCGCCCGTGGTCGAGCATGTGCATCCGGCCGAGGGTGGCGATCTGGTCGTTCCGGCTGCGGCCGGCGCGGAGCTTGCCCCCGAGCTCGGGGCCGAGGTCGGCGATGAGCAGGCGTTCCAGCGCGCCGTGGACGTCCTCGTCGCTGTCGGCGGGCTGCAGCTGGCCCGTGGCGTGGGCCTGCTCCAGGCGGTCGAGGCCGGCGGTCATCTGCTCGAGCTCGTCGGCGGTCAGGTACCCGGCCGTGTGCAGGGCGCGAGCATGGGCCCGGGAACCGGCGATGTCGTACGGCGCGAGCTGCCAGTCGAAGTGGGTGGACTTCGACAGGGCGGCGAGTTCGGCGCTCGGGCCGTCCGCGAAGCGGGCGCCCCACAGTGCGCCGGTGTTCGTGGCGTCGGTCTTGGCGTTCGTCTGGTCCGTCATGTCGTCCTGCGTTCGTCCTTCGGTGGTTCAGTTGGCGCGGTCGCGGCGGGCCGCGATGCGGCTCGGGAGTGACCAGATGTCGATGAAGCCCTTCGCCTGCTCCTGGTCGAAGGTGTCGCCCGTGGCGTTCGTCGCGAGCTCGAAGTCGTAGAGACTCTGCTCGGAGCGGCGCCCCGTGACCGTCGCACGGCCACCGTGGAGCTGCAGTCGGACGTCCCCGGACACGTGCTGCTGGGAGTGGTCGATGAACGCGTCGAGACCACGTTTGAGGCCTCCGAACCAGAGCCCGTCGTAGACCAGCTCGGCCCAGTCGGCCTCGACCCTGCGCTTGTAGCGGGCGACGTCGCGCTCGAGGGTGAGGCTCTCGAGTTCCTCGTGCGCGGCGATGAGTGCGATCGCCGCAGGGGCCTCGTACACCTCGCGCGACTTGATGCCCACGAGGCGGTCCTCGAGGACGTCGATGCGACCGACGCCGTGCCGGCCGGCCAGGGCGTTCAGTTCCTGGACGATGCGCAGCACGCTGAAGCGCTGACCGTCGATGGCGACCGGGACGCCCCGCTCGAACGTGATCGTGACCTCGTCCGGGGTGCGCGGGAGGGTCGGGTCCTGCGTGGAGGCGTAGAGGTCCTCGGTCGGGGCGGTCCACGGGTCCTCGAGGGAAGCGGCCTCCACCGCGCGTCCCCACACGTTCTGGTCGACCGAGTCGCCCCGGTGCCGGATCGGGAGACCGTGCGCTTCGGCGTAGGCGATCGCCTCGTCCTTGGTCAGCGCGAGGTCACGGACCGGGGCGATCGACGTCAGCTCGGGAGCGATCGCGGCCACTGCTGCCTCGAAGCGGACCTGGTCGTTGCCCTTCCCGGAGCACCCGTGCGCGACGGTGTCCGCGCCGAGCTGCTTCGCCGTGGCCGCGAGGTGCTTCGCGATGAGCGGGCGGCTCAGGGCGGAGACCAGTGGGTACCGCTTCTGGTAGAGCGCGTTCGCCTTGATCGCGGGCACGACGTACTCGTCGGCGAATTCGTCCTTCGCGTCGATGACGACCGCCTCCACCGCGCCGCAGTCCAGGGCGCGCTGGCGGACCGTCTGCAGGTCGTCGCCGCCCTGACCGACGTCGACCGTCAGCGCCACGACGTCCTTGCCGGTGGCCTCGCGCAGCCAGCCGATGCCGACGGACGTGTCGAGTCCGCCGGAGTAGGCCAGGACGACGCGGTCTGCCACGGGTGCTCCTAGGCGCCCGTGTTCGCGGCGAGGAGCCAGGCGAGGAGGGCCTTCTGGGCGTGCAGGCGGTTCTCCGCCTCGTCCCAGATGATGCTGCGCGGACCGTCGATCACGTCGGCGGTGACCTCGTACCCACGGTCGGCCGGCAGGCAGTGCATGAACACGGCGTCGTCCGCGGCGTGCGCCATCATCGCGTCGTCGACGCGGTACCCGTTGAAGGTGTCGAGCCGCTGCTGCTTCTCGTCCTCCTTGCCCATCGACACCCAGGTGTCCGTCACGACGACGTCCGCACCGGCCACGGCGGCGACCGGGTCCGTCACCACGAGCACCGATCCACCGGTCTCGGCAGCCCGGCGTTCGGCGTCCGACACGACGTCGACGGCCGGCGAGAACGCAGCAGGGGAACCGACACGGACGTGCATGCCCGCGGTGGCTCCGGCGAGCAGGTACGACTGCGCCATGTTGCTCGCGCCGTCGCCGACGAAGGCGACCGTCTGTCCGGCGAGTGCACCGCGGTGTTCACGGATCGTCAGGAGGTCGGCGAGCAGCTGGCACGGGTGGAAGTCGTCGGACAGGGCGTTGACGACGGGGACCGTGGTGCCTTCCGCCATCTCCTCGAGTCCGGCCTGCCCGTACGTGCGCCAGACGATGGCCGACACCATGCGCTCGAGCACACGGGCCGTGTCGGACGGGGTCTCCTTGCCGCCGAGCTGGCTGTTCGCCGTCGAGATGATGAGCGGGCTGCCGCCCAGGTCGCTGATCCCGACGTGGAAGGACACCCGGGTGCGCGTCGACGACTTGTCGAAGATCACGGCGACGCTCTGCGGGCCCGCGAGCGGCTTCGCGCCCCAGCGGTCGCGCTTCATCCCGACCGCGAGGTCGAGGATGGCGGACTGCTCGGCCTGCGAGAGGTCGTCGTCGCGGAGGAAGTGGCGGGTCATGCGGAGGTCTCCTGGTCGGCGCCCTCGACGGCCGCCATGCTCTGGGCGAGGATCGACAGGAACTCGTCGATCTCCGCGTCGGACACGATGAGCGGCGGCGCGATGCGCAGGCTCGCCTCGTTGGGGGCGTTCACGATGAGACCCCGCTCGAGGGCGGCAGCCGAGATGGCCGCCGCGACGGGGCGGTGCAGCCCGACCCCGATGAGCAGGCCGCGCCCGCGGATCTCCTCGACCAGCGGCGAGGCGATCGCGGCGATGCCCGCACGGATCCGCTCCCCCTTGACCAGGGCGGCGTCGACGAGGCCGGCGTCCTCGATCTCGCCGAGGACCGCGTTCGCGACACGGGTCCCGAGCGGGTTGCCGCCGAACGTCGAGCCGTGCTGCCCGGCGGAGAAGAGCTCAGAGGCGCGACCGAAGGTCACGAGCGCCCCGATCGGGAACCCGCCAGCGATGCCCTTCGCGATCGTGATGGCATCGGGGACGACCCCGAGGTGCTGGAACGCGAACCACGACCCCGTCCGGCCGACACCGGTCTGGATCTCGTCGAGGATGAGCAGCGCGCCGTGCTCCTCGGTCAAGCGACGAGCGGCGGCGAGGAACCCGTCGGGCAGGTCGACGACGCCGGCCTCGCCCTTGATCGGCTCGAGGATGAGCGCCGCGACGGTGTCGTCGATCGCGTGCTCGAGCGCCTCGATCGTGGTGTCGACGTGGTCGACCCCCGGGATCATCGGCAGGAAGTCCTCTTGCAGTGCGGGCTTGCCGGTGAGTGCGAGCGCGCCCATCGTGCGGCCGTGGAAGCCCTGCTTGAGCGCGAGGATCCGGGTCTTCCGACCATCAGCACCCTTGTTCAGCCGGGCGAGCTTGAACGCGGCCTCGTTCGCCTCGGCACCGGAGTTGCCGAAGTACACGCGGCCCGCGTCGCCTGCGCCGGTGATGCGCTTCAGCCGCTCGGCGAGTTCGAGCTGCGGGGGCGTCGCGAAGTAGTTCGACACGTGCACGAGCTTGGCGGCCTGGTCGGCGATCGCCTCGACGAGGACGGGGTGCGCGTGCCCGAGGGAGTTCACCGCGATGCCGGCGAGGAAGTCGAGGTACTCCTTGCCGTCGACGTCCCACACGCGGCAGCCCTGCCCGCGCTCGAGCATGACCTTCGGCGGGGTCAGGGATCGCATCAGCGACGCCCCGAACCGGTCGTTCCAGGTCTCGGTCTGCGTCTCGGTGTTCACCGTGCGGGTCCCTTCGTGTTCGTGCCGTGCGTGGTGTCGTGCGTGACCGCCGGGCCGCGTCGGCCGATCTCGGCGTGGGTGTTCTGGTTCTCGGTGCGCCGGCTCGGGTCCGGGATCACCTCGGTGCCCGCGCCACGGAGCGTGAAGACCTCGAGGAGGATCGAGTGCGGGATCCGGCCGTCGATGATCGTCGCGCCGCCGACCCCGCCGACCACGGCGTCCAGGCACGCGGTCATCTTCGGGATCATTCCCGACTCGAGCGTCGGGAGCAGTTCGCGGAGTTCCTCGACCGCGATGAGGTCGATGATCGAGTCCCGGTCCGGCCAGTTGCGGTACAGACCAGGGACGTCGGTCAGCATCATGAGCTTCGACGCCCCGAGTGCGATCGCGAGCGCCGCGGCGGCCGCGTCGGCGTTCACGTTGAGCGCCTGGTCGGGGTGGGCGTCGTCGATCGCGATGCTCGACACGACGGGGATCTGGTTCGCACGGATCGCGGCGAGCACCCCGGACGGGTCGACGTGCGTGATGTCGCCGACGTGGCCGAGGTCGAAGTGCTCGCCGTCCACGACGACGCCCTTCTTCTCGCCCGTGAACAGCGATCCGCCGTCGCCGAACACGCCGACGCCGATGCCGTCGCCGTGTTCGTTCATCAGGTCGACGATCTCGCGGTTGACCTCGCCGGCGAGGACGTCACGGACGACGGTGATCGCCTCGGTCGTCGTCACGCGGTAGCCGCCTCGGAACTCGGACTGGATGCCCTGTTCCTTCAGCGCTGCGGAGATCTGCGGGCCGCCGCCGTGGACGACGACGGGGTGCAGCCCGGCGTACCGGAGGTAGACCATGTCCTCGGCGAACGCGCGCTTGAGGTCGGCGTTCACCATCGCGTTGCCGCCGAACTTGACGACGACGATCTTGCCCGAGAACCGCTTGAGCCACGGCAGGGACTCGATGAGGGTCGCGGCCTTGACGGTCGCGAGCTCGTGCTCTTCTTCCTTCGAGAGGTTGCTGTCGTCGGCCATCAGCTGGAGTACGCGCTGTTCTCGTGGACGTAGTCGTGCGTCAGGTCGTTCGTCAGGATGGTCGCCGCGAACGGCCCCACCCCGAGGTCGATGAGCACGTCGGTGTCACGCGGGGTGAGGTCGACCTCGTCGCTCGGGCGGTCGGGAGCGCCGGCGTGGCAGACCCGGACGCCGTTCATCGAGACGTCGACCGCGTACGGGTCGAACTCGGCGTCGGTGGTGCCGATGGCCGCGAGTACCCGGCCCCAGTTGGGGTCGTTGCCGAACACCGCGGCCTTGAAGAGGTTGTTCCGGGCGACGCTCCGGCCGACCGTGACGGCGTCGTCCTCGCTGGCGGCACCGACCACGTGGATCGCGATGTCGTGGCTCGCGCCCTCGGCGTCCTGCTGGAGCTGGCGGGCCAGGTCGGCACAGACGACGGTCAGGGCCTCCTGGAAGTCGCCCACCTCGGGTGTCACACCGGACGCGCCGGAGGACATCAGCACGACGGTGTCGTTCGTCGACATGCAGCCGTCGGAGTCGACGCGGTCGAACGTGACGCGGGTGGCTGCCCGGAGGGCCCGGTCGAGTTCGTCGGAGGTGAGGAGCGCGTCGGTCGTGATCACGACGAGCATCGTCGCGAGCCCCGGCGCGAGCATGCCTGCGCCCTTGGCCATGCCACCGACGGTCCAGCCGTCCTCGGAGACCGACGCCTGCTTGGCCCGGGTGTCCGTCGTCATGATCGCGGCGGCGGCGTCGGGGCCGCCGGTCTCCGACAGGGCGTCCGTGGTGAGTGCGACGCCGTGCAGGACGTGGTCGCGGAACGTCTGGTCGCCGCGGCCGATCAGCCCGGTCGAGCAGACGACGACGTCGCCGGCTCCGATGCCGAGTGACTCGCCGACCGCTTCTGCGGTCATGTGGGTGGTCTGGAACCCGAACGGTCCGGTGAAGCAGTTCGCGCCGCCGGAGTTGAGGAAGACCGCCTTCGCGATGCCGTCGCCGACGACCTGGCGCGACCAGATCACCGGATGGGCCTGTGCGCGGTTGCTGGTGAACACCGCGGCGACGGCCGATTCCGGACCGTCGTTCACGACGAGTGCCACGTCCGGCGTTCCGCTCGCCTTGAGTCCGGCGGTCGCGCCGGCGGCGCGGAAGCCGGCAGCAGCGGTCACGCCCTGCAGGTCCGACCCGGCTCGGAGGCTCGGTTCGGCCTGGCCCTGCTTGCTTGCGTCCGTCACGGTGCGACTCCGTCCACGCTGAGGCCGAGTGTCTCCGGCAGGCCGAGGGCGATGTTCGCCGACTGCACCGCGGCGCCGCCGGTCCCCTTGGCGAGGTTGTCGAGGGCGCTGACCGCGACGACACGGCCGACGGCTTCGTCGACGGCGATGCCGACGAGCGCGGTGTTCGCACCGATGGTGTCCGCGACCCGCGGGAACTCGCCATCCGGCAGCAGGTGCACGAACGGCTCGTCTGCGTACGCCTGCTCCCAGGCGAGGCGGACGTCACGTGCGGTGACGCCGGGCGCGAGCTTGGCGGTCGTCGTCGCGAGGATGCCACGGGACATCGGCACGAGGACCGGCGTGAACGAGATGGTCACGTCCGAGGCCCCTGCCGCGCGCAGGTTCTGCTGGATCTCCGGGATGTGCCGGTGCTTCCCGCCGACGGCGTACGCGCTGGCAGAGCCCATGATCTCCGACGCGAGGTAGGTCGTCGCGAGCTTCTTGCCTGCCCCCGACGGCCCGACGCTGAGCACGGCGACGATGTCGTCCGCCTGGACGAGACCGGCCTGGACGCCCGGCTGGATGCCGAGCGTGACCGCGGTGACGTTGCATCCGGGAACGGCGATCCGCTTGGTGTTCGCGAGCTCGACCCGCTGCCGACCCTGCGCGACGATGTCGTCGACGTCGCGCCACTCCTCCGCCGACCCCGGCTTCGGCGCTGCGTGCAGGAGTTCCGGCAGCCCGTAGGTCCACGCGCCGAAGTAGTCGCCGCCGTAGAACGCCTCCCAGGCCGCCGGGTCCGTCAGCCGGTGATCGGCGCCGCAGTCGACGACGAGCGTGTCCGCGTCGAGCTCCGCCGTGATCGCGCCGGACTGTCCGTGCGGCAGCGCCAGGAACACCACGTCGTGGCCGCGGAGGTTCTCCGCCGTCGTCTCGACCAGCGTCAGGTGCGACAGCGAACGGAGGTGCGGCTGCGTCGCGATGAGCGGCTGTCCGGCGTTCGAGAACGCCGTCACCGTCCTGACGTCGAACTCGGGATGTGCGGAGAGGATGCGCAGCAGCTCACCGCCCGCGTAGCCGCTGGCTCCCGCCACGGCGACGGATACGGACATGGGATTCCACCTTAGGTCGGACTGTTCGTCGAGAGATCGGAGGCGGCGGCCCCGGGCGGTGCTGGTCCCAGTGGGATCAGTCGCGCAGGGTCGCCCCGAATCGCTCGCCGGCACGTCGGACGGCGCCGTCACGGGCCTCAGAGGCCTCGGCAGCGGTCAGGGTGCGGTCCGTGGCACGGAAGCGCAGCGCGAACGTCAGGGACTTCTGTCCCTCGTCCACGCCGGAGCCCCGGTAGTCATCCACGAGGCGAGCATACTCCAACAGCTCTCCGGCACCAGTCCGGACGACGTCGAGCACATCGCCCGCCGGAACGTCGATGCCGACCACCAACGAGAGGTCCTGCGTCGCCGCCGGGTAGGTCACGATCGGTGCGACGGCGGGGATCTCGGGCACGGCTCCGACGAGTGCGTCGAGGTCGAGCTCGACGACCGCGACGACCCGGGGCAGGTCGGCAGCGGCGGTCAGCTCGGGCAGGAGCTCTCCCGCGACACCGACGACGACGTCACCGACGAGCAGCGACGCCGCACGGCCGGGGTGCAGCGACGGGTGCGTGGTCTGCGCGACCGTGAGCTCGGTGCCTGCTGCCCACGCCGCGGTGCGTGCGACGTCGAGGGCGTCCGCGATGCCGAACGGCTCCGGCTGCACGCCGGGCTGCTTGACGACGCGGTTCCCGGTGAGGAGCGCTGACACGTGGAACGGCTGCGCCGGCAGTGCGGCGTCGAGCGCACGGAGTGCCTCCGCGCCGGGGTGCGCGGCTCCGGCCGGGACCGCGGGGGTGCCGAGCTCGGCACCGTCGACCGGCAGGAACACGCGTGAGGTCTCGTACACGGCGACGTCGACGAGCCCGCGGGACACGTTGCGACGCGCGGCGTCGACGAGCGCGGGGAGACCGCTCCGGCGGAGGAGGCTCTGCTCGCTGTCGAGGGCGTTCGCGAGCGCGACGCTCGGTCCGCCGTCCGGGTCGATCCCCGGGTAGGCGGCGGTCGTCGCTGCCGACACGAACGGAGCCGTGACGACCTCGACGAGGCCGTCGGCAGCGAGCGCTGCGGCGACGCGACGGAGTGCCTTCTGGTGTGTCGTGAGGCCGCGTCCGGGCGGAGCGACGGGCAGGACGCTCGGGATGCGGTCGTAGCCGACGATGCGGGCGACCTCTTCCACCAGCGTGGTGTCGTCGGTGAGGTCCGGGCGCCAGGTGGGTGCCGTGACGACGAGTTGCTCGCCGTCGGCCTCCACCGAGGCGCCGATCGCACGCAGCGTGTCGATGACCTCGGCGTCCGTGTAGGGGACGCCGATGAGTTCCTCGGCGCGCGACAGCCGCATCGTGACGGCCGGGCGGGACACGTCGTCGACGAGCGTCGATCCGAGGGCGTCCGCCGTGCCGCCGGCGAGCTCGACGAGGAGCTCGACGGCACGGTTGGCAGCGGCTTCGGCGACGAGCGGGTCGACACCGCGCTCGAACCGCCGGGACGCCTCGCTCGGGAGCTTGTGCCGACGGGCGGTGCGTGCGATCGAGACCTGGTCGAAGCCGGCGGCCTCGATCAGGACGTCGGTGGTCGACGCCGTGATCTCGGTGCGGGCACCACCCATCACCCCGGCGAGGCCGACGGGGCCCTGGTCGTCGGTGATGACGAGGTCTTCCGGGTCGAGCTTCCTGGTGACGTCGTCGAGCGTGGTCAGGGTCTCCCCCGCGGCCGCACGACGGACGCCGAGCCCGCCGACGACCGTCGACAGGTCGTACCCGTGCAGCGGCTGGCCGAGCTCGAACATGACGTAGTTCGTGATGTCGACGGGCAGCGAGATCGAGCGCACACCGGCGAGGGCCAGTCGAGACACCATCCAGGCCGGTGTCGGTCGGGTGGCGTCGACGCCGCGGACCACCCGGGTAACGAACGTGCTCGCACCGACGCGGCCGCGGATCGGGGCGTCGTCGGCGATCGACACCGTGAAGCCCTCGCCGCTGCGGGGAGCGACGCGGTCGACGGGGTCGTGGAACGAGGCACCGGTGGCGTGCGCGTACTCCCGTGCGACACCGCGCATGCTCAGGGCGTACCCACGGTCCGGCGTCACGTTGATCTCGACGGCGGCGTCGTCCAGGCCGAGGAGCGCGATCGCGTCCTGTCCGACCTGCGGCTCCATCCCGAGGTCCGCGAAGCGCAGGATGCCGTCGTGCTCGTCGCCGAGTCCGAGCTCGCGCGCCGAGGCGATCATGCCGTCGGACACGTGGCCGTAGGTCTTGCGCGCGGCGATCGGGAACGGTCCGGGGAGCACGGCACCGGGGAGCGTGACGACGACGAGGTCGCCCACGTCGAAGTTGTGCGCGCCGCAGACGATGCCGCGGGGCTCGGACTCGCCGACGTCCACCTGGCACCAGTTGATGGTCTTGCCGTTCTTCTGCGGCTCCGGGACGCGCTCGAGCACCCGACCGACCACGACGGGCCCGGTCAGGTCGAACGTGTGGACCGCTTCTTCTTCGAAACCGACCGACACGAGCGCCGCGTGGACGTGCTCGAGGGTGACGTCCTCGGGGAGGTCGACCGACTCACCGAGCCAACGGAGTGGGACGCGCATCAGACCACCGTTCCGAACTGCTGCGAGAAGCGGAGGTCGCCCTCGAGGAAGTCACGCATGTCGTTCAGACCGTTGCGGAACTGCAGGGTCCGCTCGATGCCCATGCCGAACGCGAAGCCCTGGTACTCGTCGGGGTCGATGCCGGCGGAACGCAGGACGTTCGGGTTGACCATGCCGCAGCCGCCCCACTCGACCCACCGTGCGCCGCCCTTGGCGTTCGGCTGCCAGACGTCCATCTCGGCGGACGGCTCGGTGAACGGGAAGTAGTTCGGACGGAGACGGATCTGTGCCTCCGCGCCGAAGACCTGGCGCGCGAAGTGCTCCAGCGTGCCGCGCAGGTGCGCCATCGTCAGACCCTTGTCGATCGCGATGCCCTCGACCTGGGTGAACACCGGCAGGTGCGTCGCGTCGAGCTCGTCCGCGCGGTACACGCGCCCGGGAGCGATGACGTAGAGCGGCAGTTCGCGCGACAGCAGCGACCGCACCTGCACCGGCGAGGTGTGGGTGCGCATCACGAGGTGCCGGTCCACTGGTTCGACGAAGATCGTGTCGGCCATGGCGCGCGCGGGGTGGTCCTCGTCGAAGTTCAGCGCGTCGAAGTTGAACCACTCGTGCTCGAGCTCCGGGCCTTCTGCCACTTCCCACCCCATGCCGACGAAGATGTCAGCGACGGCTTCGTTCAGGAGCGAGAGCGGGTGGCGGGAGCCAGGCGTGCGGGTGGACGGCAGCGCGGTAACGTCGACGCGTTCGGCCTCGAGCCTGGCACGCTCCTCGGCTTCGGCGAGCACGGACTCCTGCTCGGCGACGGCGCCGTTCACGCGGCCCCGCGCCTGCCCGACGAGCTTGCCGGCCTGGGCCTTCTGCTCCGGCGGCACACTGCGCATCGAGGCGTTCATGCGCGCGAGCACGGACTGTTCGCCCGTGTGCTCGGCCCTGGCCTGCTTCAGTTCGGCGACCGTCGTCGCGGCGCGGACTGCGGCGAGGGCCGCGTCGACCGCGTCGGCGACCGCCGATTCGCTGATCTCGAGAGGTTCTGACACAGCAACCGATCCTACCGGCCTGTGGGATACCGCCGTTCTGTCCTGCACCGGCCGTGCACAGAGCGGCCCCCGGACCGGCTGTGGAGGACTAGGCGGTCCGGAGCGCGAACGCCGACTCGTACAGGCAGACCGACGCCGCGGTGGCGAGGTTCATCGACTCGGCCGCGCCGTAGATCGGGACCTTCACGGCCCGGTCGACCAGTGCCAGGTCCTCGGCGGTGAGGCCGCGGGCCTCGTTCCCGAAGACCCACGCGGTCGGCCCGTCGAGCAGCCCCTCCGCGCGGACCTGCGGGAGGTCGTCGCCCGAGACGTCGGCGGCCAGGATCGTGTACCCGAGCGCGCGAGCACGGGACACGGCGTCGACGAGCGACACGCCGACCGACACCGGCACGTGGAAGAGCGACCCCGTGGTGGACCGCACGACCTTGGGGTTGTAGGGGTCCACGCTCCGCCCGGTCAGGACGACCGCGTCGGCGCCGGCGGAGTCGGCGGCGCGGATGATCGTGCCGGCGTTGCCCGGGTCCCGGACCTCTTCGAGGATCGCGACCAGTCCCGGCAACGGACGGTTCGTGGCGGGGTCGACCCGAGCCTCCAGACCGGCCGCACCGGGGTCGGGGAAGACCTGCCGGACCGACGTCGGGAACTGCTGGCAGACCGCGACGACGCCCTGCGGGGTGACCGTGTCGGCCATCGCCGCGAGCACCTGCTCGGTGACGAACCAGGTGTCCACCGGCGCGTCGTGCAGGTCGTACCGCTCTGCTGCGGTCGGCGTGACGTAGAGCTCGCGGAGGAGCTCCGGCGCGTACTCGATCGCCTCGCGGACGGCCTGCGGCCCCTCGAGCAGGAACAGGCCCGTCTCGGCACGCTGGTCCTTCTTGGACAGGGCGGCGACGGCCTTGACGCGGCCGGCACGGGGGTTCTCGAGGAGATCAGTCACGCCACAAGTGTCGCAGCATGCACGAAGCCCCCGGTCCGCGGACGGAACGGGGGCTTCGGTGAGGGCAGTGACGACTACGCTGCGGCCTTCGGGGCCGAGGTGTCGGCCGGCAGGGCCTTCTTGGCCGTCTCGACGAGCGCGGCGAAGGTGTCGGCGTTGTTCACGGCGAGGTCGGCGAGGATGCGACGGTCGACCTCGACGCCGGCCAGGTTGAGACCCTGGATGAGGCGGTTGTAGGTCAGGCCGTTGGCGCGGGACGCAGCGTTGATGCGCTGGATCCAGAGGCGACGGAACTCGCCCTTCTTCGCGTGACGGTCGCGGTACGCGTAGACGAGGGAGTGGGTGACCTGCTCCTTGGCCTTGCGGTACAGACGCGAACGCTGGCCGCGGTAGCCCTCGGCGCGCTCGAGGACGACGCGACGCTTCTTGGCGGCGTTGACCGCTCTCTTTACTCGTGCCATTGCACTATTCCTTTACGATCCGGGGGCTCAGTGGCCGAGGAGCTTCTTGACGTTCTTCGCGTCGGCCTTCGAGAGGACCTGGTCCTCGTTGAGGCGAGCCTTGCGCTTGGCAGACTTGACCTCGAGGTTGTGACGCATACCGGCCTGCTGCTTCATGATCTTGCCGCTGCCGGTGACCTTGAAGCGCTTCTTCGACCCGGAGTGGGTCTTCTGCTTGGGCATGGTGGTGCCTTTCCGTGGGATGGATGGGGGGCCGCGCCATTGCGGGTGGGTCTGGAGGGCCCGCGTGGGCCCTGACCTATTCGGCCGGGGTCTCGGCGGGTGCCGTTTCCTTCGACTCGGCAGGTGCCGCGTCGTCCGGCTTCGCCTTCGAGGCGTGCTCCGACGCACGACGCTCGGCCTTCTCGGCCGCGCGCTTGGCGTTCTGCTCGCCCTTGACGTCGGACTTGTTCTTGAGCGGAGCGATGATCATCGTCATGTTCCGGCCGTCCTGCGTCGGACGCGATTCGACGACGCCGAACTCGGCGATCTCCTCGGCGAACTTCTGCAGGAGTCGGACACCCTGTTCCGGACGCGACTGCTCGCGACCACGGAAGAGGATCATCGCCTTCACCTTGTCGCCACCGAGGAGGAAGCCCTCGGCGCGCTTGCGCTTCGTCTCGTAGTCGTGCACGTCGATCTTCAGGCGGAAACGGACCTCTTTCAGGTCCGTGTTCACCTGGTTGCGACGGGCTTCCTTGGCCTTCTGAGCGGCCTCGTACTTGAACTTGCCGTAGTCCATGATCTTGGCCACGGGCGGCTTCGAGTTCGGCGCGACCTCGACCAGATCCAGCTCGGCTTCCTGCGCGAGGCGCAGTGCGACGGCGATGGGGACAACGCCGACCTGCTCGCCCTGGGGTCCGACAAGACGGACCTCGGGGACGCGGATTCGGTCGTTGGTACGGGGATCGGGAATGCGGAGCTCCTTCAATCAGTGATGGCCGTCCGGGGCGTTTGCCTGGACGACGGCACGAGAGGAGATCTGACGCACGGATCGGGACCCGTTCGGCAGCCGCCCGACTCCTGCACCACTGGACGCTGCCAGTCGTGCCGGACTGCCGAACGCTGGCGCTCGGCGGAGCGGTGGTGACCCGGTAGCCTGGTGGTTCGTGGCCGCGGGTGGGAGTGACTCCTCTTCGTGATGTTGTCCGCCGGTCCGGTCTGGTTCTCGCGAATCGTTCCGGGCACACGGACAGCATCTGCCGCGAAGAGTCTAACAGAGGAGCACCGTGACCGACACCCCGCCCAACATCCCCGTCGACGACGCCGACGACGCCGCCCGGGACATCTCGGAGGTACCGGCCGTCGAACTGATCAACACGGTGGCCGTGCACCTGCTGAGCGCCGCCGCCGTGAAGGTCGGACTGGCGGACGACCCGCAGGAGCAGACCGACCTCGACGAGGCGCGCAAGCTCATCACCGCCCTGGCCGGCCTGGTCACCGCGGCCGCCACCGAGATCGGCGACCACCACGCCCGCCCGCTGCGCGACGGGCTCCGCTCGGTGCAGCTCGCCTTCCGCGAGGCATCGGCCATCCCGGACGCGCCGGGCGCCGGTCCCGGCGAGAAGTACACGGGTCCCGTCAACTGACGACGTGACGGACGGGAGGCCCGTGGCGGCGTCGCCACGAGCCTCCCGTCCGTCGTGTGGTCCTGGTCAGTGCGCGGAGCGCGCGGCCAGGCGCGTCACGGCCGCCACCGGGATGCCGACCCAGGTCGGGCGGTTCCGCGCCTCGTAGACCACCTCGTAGACGGCCTTGTCGATCTCGAAGGCGTCGAGGACCTCGCGGTGTGCGCGGAGGTCGACGCCGATGCCCCGTTCGTAGCCGTCGAGGAACGCTGCGCGGGCCTCGTGCGCCCACGCCCCGGCGTCGACCGGGTCGTCGTCGTGCGCGAGGGCTCCGGCGACGTAGTCGAACGAGCGCAGCATGCCGGCGACGTCACGGAGTGGCACGTCCGGCAGCGAACGCTCGTGGAGCGGTCGGAGCGGCTCGCCCTCGAAGTCGAGGAACACCCATCCACGCGGCTCCGGCGCGGACAGCACCTGCCCGAGGTGCAGGTCCCCGTGGATCCGCTGGAGCGGCGGCCACGCGACGTCGGCGGCCCTCGCGTAGACCGCTCGGACGGCGTCGGCGTGTTCGGCGATCTCCGGCACCTCGGCGGCGGCGGCCTCGAGCCGGGCGTGCATGGTGTCGACCGCGGTCCGGATGCGGTCAGGGGTCGCGGGCTCGGTCGGCATCACGCCGGCGAGGGTCACGTGCACGTCGGCGAGCGCCGCGCCGAGCCGGTCAGCTCCTGCCGCGAAGGATTCGCCTCGGCGGGCGTCGTCGAGCGCCACCCGCCAGGCGTCGTCGAGGCCGGGGAGGAACTCCTGTGCGAAGGCCAGGTGGCCACTCGCCACACCGTCGGCGCGTCCGACGTCCGGCCACTCGCCGTGGAGGGCGCCGAAGACCTTCGGGACGCGTGACGAGCCCGCGGCCGAGAGTGCCTGCTGGGTCGTGACGTCGGGGTTGTCGCCGTGGTGCAGCACCCGGAAGACCTTCACGATGACGGTGCCGTTGTGCTCGGTCTCGCAGATGATCGAGGTGTTCGACTGCTCGCCGCGGAGGACCCGGGCGCTGCGGACGGGGCCGACCGGGGTGAGGGACTCGGCGCCGGCGTCGATCTGCGCGAGGAGCCAGCGGGCGTAGGCGGGGTCGTGGGGGCCGTCGTAGGTCGTGGTCGCGTCGGGGGCTGCGCCTGGCACGTCGGCGTCTCCGGCGCCTTCCGTGTCGATGCGCGCGTGCTCCAGACCGGCCACCCCGTGCGCGTGCTCCGTCGTGGGCACCTGGTACAGCACGGCCCCGGTCCGGGCGTCGTCGATCACGAACCGGGTCGTGATCTGCGCCCCGTCGGTGGTGTCGTCGGTCCGGGCGATCGTCCGGAGGTTCGGCGTCCCGCCCTTCGCGGCGTACCAACGTTGGCGGGCCATCCACTGTGCGACGTCGCTCATGCGTCAGGAGGCTACGCGAGCGCTCGGGGCGCCGTCCCAGGTCCTCCACAACGCGCGACTCCGACAGGGGTGTCCACATGATGCGGATGCCGGCGCACCGATGCCGGTCCGCGGACGACACTGGCGTGCATGGAGACCTCGCCACCCGCCCCTGACCCCGACACTGCCCCCGCCACCGCCGACGTCCTCGCCGACCCGCGGCACACCTGGCGCATCCCGGACGACCGACGACTGCCGGCGATCGACCCGTACTCGGACGCGGTGCACCGGACTCCCCCGGTCACCGTACGCGAGACCCTCTGGGACACCGACGACCGGGTGCTCGCGTTCGAGGGCGTCGAGCTCCTGCGCGCCGAGGACGGATCGCCCACGTGGAGCATCGACCGCGGCGACGGTCCGACTCCCGTCCCGGACGACCTCGACCGTGCGACCGCGCCGTCGGACGATGGTCCGGTGGTGCCGCGCGACGTGGTGGAGGTGTTCCTCCGCGGTCGCACCGTCCGACCCGTCCGGGTCCGGGACACCACGACGACCCTGGTGGTGGTCCGCGGCAAGGACGGGAAGGTCCGCGTCGAGGTCGCCGACGTCCGCATCGACGAAGGCGACTCGGACACCACGCTGGTGACGAGCGGCCGGTGGTGGGCGCTCACCGACGACGGGCATCCCGGCTCGATCGCACGCGCGGTCGAGCGAGCACTGACGGACGCGGCGGACGATCCCGGACGGTCCGACGGCGGGCCGGTGCCGCGCCTGGCACCGGCCCGCCGTCCGGCGACCGCACGGGCGCACCTGCCGCGTCCCGGGACCGCAGCGGCCTTCGTCCGGGAGACCCTCGTCGCGTTGCGGGCCGATCTCGTCGCCGTCGACCCCCTGGTGCGTGCCGACGAGCGCGACGCGGTGCACGCGTTCCGCAAGGTCCTGCGCCGGACCCGCAGTGTGCTCGCGGCGTTCCGCGGCGCCCTCGACCGCGACGCCACCGAACCGCTCCGTGCCGCACTCGCGCAGATCGGTCGAACGGCGGGGACGGCTCGCGACGCCGAGGTCCTGCGTGACCGGTTGCTCCGATCCGCGGCACGGACCCCGGCGGGCTACGTCGACGCCCGGACGCTCGATCGACTCGGTTCGCGGTTCGAGGACACCCGGGCGACGTCCGGAGCGGAACTCCGGCAGACCCTCCGGACGGCGGCGTGGTTCGACGCCCTCGACGCCGTCGACCGGTTGGTGGACTCCGCGCCGACGGGTGGGCACGCCCGCGATGACGCATCGGCCTTCGTGACCGCGCGGATCGAACGGGAACGCGCACGGCTGGCGAAGACCCTCGACCGGAGCACGGGCGACCTCGTGTCCCTGCACGAGATCCGGAAGGCCGCGCGTCGGTTGCGGTACGCCCTGCAGGCCGCCGGCGGGCTCGCGGACGTCGGGAAGCGGCGGCTCGGACGACTTCGGCGGATCCAGGACACCCTGGGCGACGCACTCGACGCCGCGCACGCCGCGGATGCGTACCGACAGGCCGCCGTCGATGCCGCGGCCGACGGCGAGGACACGTTCGGGTACGGGGCGCTGGCGACGTCCGAGCGCGCGGTGGTCGAGCAGCGGATCGCCGAGGGGCGTCGGCTCCTCGCGGGACTCTGATCGGCCGCGGGCACGGGCTCTGCGAAGATGAGCGGGTGCCGCACTACCTCGAGGACCTCGCCGCCGGACAGACCTTCACCACGCCTGGTCGCACGATCACCGAGACGGACGTCATGTCGTTCGCCTCGTGGACGAACGACAACAACCAGGTGCACACCGACGTCGAGTTCGCCGCTCGGACGCGGTACGGCCAGCGTGTGGTGCACGGCATGCTCGGCGCGTCGCTCTGCCTCGGCCTGATCGCCCGCACCGGTGTCTTCGAGGGCTCGGCCGTCGCGCTGCTCGGCATCGACCAGTGGCGGTTCACGGCCCCGGTGTTCATCGGGGACACCGTCACCTGCGAGGTCGAGATCCTCGCCACCCGGCTCACCAGCTCCGGCAAGACGGGGATCGTCGATCGCACGGTCACCCTGCGGAACCAGCACGGCGAGGTCGTGCAGCAGGGTCGGATGGACGTCATGGTGCTGACGCGGGACGCAGCGATCGGCTGAGCCGTCCCCGAATGGTCCCGGCAATCGGTGCGCGGCGGTTTACAACGATGTAGGACTGGTCCACCATGGACGCATGAGCACGCTCGACGGCACCGTCGCCGCACCCAACAGCACTCCAGCGCCCGTCCTCCCGCTCGCCACACGGCAGGACGGTACGTACCCCCGCCCGCAGATGCTCCGCGAACAGTGGGCCGACCTCGACGGGACGTGGTCGTTCCGGAACGACGGCGACGACACCGCGTGGCGTGCCGGTTTCCCGGACGCCAGGGACATCGTCGTCCCGTTCCCGCCGGAGTCCGTCGCGTCCGGCATCGACGAGCCGGGCTTCCACCCGGTGGTCTGGTACTCCCGAACGATCACCCGGTCCGACCTCGAGTCCGCCGGGTACGGCACGAGCAGCCCGCGTCTCCTGCTGCACTTCGGTGCCGTCGACTACCGCGCCTCGGTCTGGATCGACGGCGCGTTCATCGGGTCCCACGAGGGCGGCCACACGCCGTTCGGCTTCGACGTGACGGAGGTCCTCACCGGGAACGCCGACGCCACGCACACCCTGGTCGTCCGTGCCGAGGACGACCCGCACGACCTCACCCAGCCCCGCGGCAAGCAGGACTGGCACGAGGACCCGCACGCCATCTGGTACCGCCGGACCACCGGGATCTGGCAGACCGTCTGGCTCGAAGCCGTGCCGACCGCGTCGATCGAGTCCCTGCGCTGGACCAACGTCGACCACGAGACCGTCCGTCTGACCGTCCGCATCGCCGGCGTCCGGACCGGAGGCGACCGTGTCCGCGTCGAGGCGTGGTGGGACGAGCGGGACGAGCACCTCGCGACGATCGAGGCGACGCTCGCTGACACCGCAGACGAGTTCGACGTGGTCGTACCGATCGCGCGACAGTCGAACGGGCAGGCCGAGGACGAGCTGCACTGGACGCCGGAGACACCCCGGCTGGTCGACGCCAGGGTGACGCTGCTCGATCGCGCCGGCACCACGGTGGACACGGTGGCGAGCTACTTCGGCCTGCGGACGGTCGGTGTCGACGGCGGCGTGTTCGTGCTCAACGGCCGGAGCTACGACGTCCGCAGCGTCCTGAACCAGGGCTACTGGCCGGACTCGCACATCGCCGCCCCGTCGCGGGCGGCCCTCCGGCGCGAGGTCGAGCTGATCAAGGAACTCGGCTTCAACGCCGCGCGCAACCACCAGAAGATCGAGGACCCGCGGTTCCTGTTCTGGGCTGACCGCCTCGGTCTGCTCGTGTGGGGCGAGGCACCCGGCGCGTACGCGTTCTCGCCGCGCGCCGTGCAGCGACTGATGCGGGAGTGGATGGACGCCGTCGAACGCGATGCGTCGCACCCGTCGATCGTGACCTGGGTGCCGGCCAACGAGAGCTGGGGCGTCCAGCACATCACCACCGACCCGGCGCAGCAGGCCTACGCCAGGTCGCTCGCCGACGTCACACGGGCACTCGACCCGACACGTCCGGTCATCTCGAACGACGGCTGGGAGCACACCAACTCCGACATCATCACCATCCACGACTACGACGGGAACGGCGAGAGCCTCGCGCGTCGGTACGCGGACGACACCGCACGCACGGAGCTGTTCCACGGGATGGGTCCTGCGGACCGCCGGGTGCTCGTCGGCGGCGCCGAGGACCACGGTCAGCCGGTGATGCTGACCGAGTTCGGCGGCGTGAACTACCAGCCGGGTGCGCAGCGCGAGGACGGGTGGGGCTACACCTCGGCCTCGGACGGTGACGACTGGATCGTCCGCATCACCGCGCTGTACGACGCGATCCGCGCGAGCTCGTTCCTCGCCGGCTCCTGCTACACACAGCTGACCGACACGATGCAGGAGACGAACGGGCTCCTGAACGCCGACCGCACCCCGAAGGTGCCGATCGAGCAGATCCGGCGAGCGGTGACGGGGCGCTAGCCGAGTTCTCCACAGTCACCGGTCTGCGGTCCCGGCCGCGGTGTCGGGTCTGGGAGGATCGCCTCCGTGACCAACGTGGCGGAAGCGAGCCGGGCCTCCCGGCCGGTGCTGCGCTCCCTGCTGTCCGGGCCGCGCAGCGCGTGGACCGCGCCGCTCGTGATCTGGGCGGGGTCTCGGATCCTGAGCACGCTGCTGCTCGCGACGATGTACGTCGTCGCGACGGCGAGCGGGTGGGACTTCGCCTCGTACCGCAAGGACCCGTCGTTCTTCACGTTCTCCGGATCGTGGGACGCGTCGTTCTACCGGACCATCGCGGAGCACGGGTACCCGTCGACGCTGCCGACGGACGGCGACGGGCACGTACTCCCCAATCCGTGGGCGTTCCTGCCGGTGTTCCCCGCACTGGTGCGTGTCGTCATGTCCGTGACCGGTGGGTCGTTCTGGGTCGTGGGCATGCTCGTCGCGACGGTCGCCGGCGCCGGGGCGTGCGTGCTGCTCCACCGTCTCGTCCTCGCCGTCGGGGGCGCGCACCGGGCGCGGTGGGCGACGGCACTGTTCGCGTTCGCACCCACCGGGTTCCTGTTGCAGGTGGCGTACGCCGAGACCACGTTCCTGGTGCTGCTCTTCGGCGGGCTGCTCGCCCTCGTGCACCGGCGCTACTGGCTGGTCGCGGTGCTCGGGACGGTCGCCGCGTTCACGAAGCCCGGCGTCCTGGCCCTCGCCGTCGCGCTCGCCGTGCACCTCGTCGTCCGCTGGGTGGGGTTCGTCCGTCGGCGTGAACCGTTCCCGTGGCGGGACCGGATCGCGATCGTCGTCGCGGGGCTCGTCGTCGCGGTCGCGGGACTGGCGTGGCCGGTGATCGCGAGCGCGGTCACCGGTCGGCCGAGCGCGTACCTCGACACCGAGTTGTCGTGGTGGGTCGGGTTCGTGGGACGCCAGCACTTCGCGCCGCTGACCCCGTGGTTCGTGATGGCGGGGCGGTGGCTCGGGCCGATCGGCATCGTGCTCGTCGTGCTCGTCCTCGTGGGAATGGTCTGGTTCTTCCGGCGACGCGACGTGCGCGCGCTCGGGCCGGAGGTGCTCGGGTTCACGGCCTCGTACGCGCTCTACCTCGTCGCGGTGTTCCTCCCCCAGCAGAGCCTGCCGCGGTTGCTCATGCCGATGGCGCCGCTGCTCGGGTCGGACGTGTTCGTCCGGACGCGGCGGCGGGCGCTGACGTGGCTGGTCGTCGGCGTGTGCCTGCAGCCGGTCGCGATCGTGCTGCTCTGGTTCCTCGGGTACCCGTAGGGCCGGCGGCGGGCCGTGGTGCGGATCGTATTCGCACAACCGAAAGCACGCGGCACCACGGCATCTCGTGGCGCGCAATGACTTCGGTTGTGCAGACCGCCCATCCGCGGGCCACGGGGCCGCGGGCCACCGGACCGACCGGGCACCGGACCGACCGCCCGGCCCGCCCGCGGGGGCGTCAGGCGTCGAACGTGTGGAACCAGGCCGTGCCACCGGGGTGCTGCACCGTGATCATCTCGTCGAGGTCGCGGTACGGGCCGTCCTGGTTGTGGCTCGCCGACTTGATGCGGATCGTGCCGTCCGGCTCCGTGAAGACCTCGGACACGATCGTCGTGTGGTCCGGGGAGTCGTTGTGGTTCCAGTCGAAGAACACGATGTCCCCGACCTTGACCTTGTCGCGCTCGTCGAGGGTCCGGCGCGTGAGCCCGAACGTCGCCGCGTTCGTCGACATCCACGGGTCCATCGCCGGGCAGTACGTCCACGTCGCGGAGTGCGCAGCGCCTCCGGAGCGGCTGTACCAGTCGTCGCGCTGCTCCCAGCCACGGGCGATCAGCGTCTGACTGACGTAGTTCGCGCAGTCGCCACCGATCGGGTTCATCGTGCCGTACTCGGCGAGGTTGTAGTCCTTCCAGTACCGCATCGCGTACTCGAGCTGCCGGTCCACCGCGGTCAGCGCGGCGTAGGCGAGCGACGTGGTGGCGAGCGCCTTCGAGACATCCGGCGCCGGCGACGCGGTCGGCGTGGGCGTCGCGGTCGACGAGTCCTGCGTGGCCCCGGACTGGCCGTCGTTCGCGGCACTGCCGTTGCCGTCGGAGCTCTGGTTCGCCGACGCGACGGGCGTCAGCTCCGAGTCGAACAGCGCGACGTCCGCGGATCCGGCCGTGTACATCGCCTGGTGCGGCGCCGTGAAGGTCACCTTCGTCGCGGTGGCCCGCACGTCGCGGGCGACGATGCCGCCCACGGTGACACCGCGGACCGCAGCGAGACCGGTGCCGGTCACGGTCACCGTCACACCACCGGCGAGGGGGACCTGCGCAGGCTCGAGAGCGGTCGCGGCGGGGGTGGCGGCCGGAGCGCCGGACGCCGACGGGGACGACGAGGGCCGTGACCCGCCGTCGGACGACTTCGAGCACGCGGCGACGGCGAACCCGACTCCGGCGACACCGGCGAGGGACAGGAGCGAGCGGCGCGTGAACGAGGAAGCCATGACGGGACCAGGCTACGTGATCCCGTCCGGGAACCGGCGGAGTTCAGCGACCGGTGATGTTCACCAGCCAGCTCACCCCGAACCGGTCGGTGAGCATCCCGAACTCGTCACCCCACGGCGCCTTCGTCAAGGGTTCGATCACGGTGCCGCCCTCGGAGAGCCCGGTGAAGAAACGGCGCATGTCCTCGGCGTCGTCGCCGGACAGGGACACCGAGATGCTGCTGCCCGCCGTGTACTCCATGCTGTTCGGGGTGTCGGCGCCCATGATCAGGTACCCGTTCGGCGTCTCGAGCTGGCCGTGCATGATCTTGTCCGCCTCGGCCGGGTCCTCGGAGGCGTGCATCTCCCCGAACGTGCTGAGCGTCAGCTCACCGCCGAACACCGAGTGGTAGAACTCCATCGCGGCCCTGGCGGTGTCGCGGAAGCCGAGGTACGGGTTCAGTCGCGAGGTCACGATGGACTCCTTCGTCCGCCCGCGGCGGGCGTCGCGGCGCGCACGGTCATCGTGGCACCGGCCACAAGGCCCCGCAACGATGGTTCCGCCCCGGCACCATCCACGCCAGACTGATGCCATGCCCGAGAGCCACGACTTCTTCGCGTCCACCTCCCCCGACCAGGTCCGCGCCACGGTGCGCGAGGCGTTGGCGTCCGAGGGCTACACCGTCGAGGACGGTGAGCAGGGGTCGCTCCGCGCCAGCCGCGGCAAGCTCGGGCTGACGCTGCTGATCGGCGGACTCGCGAACGACCGCACGTTCCACACGACGCTCGCGGTGCAGATCATGGTGACGCAGGACGGGCAGACCGTCGCGCGCCTGCTGCGCGGCTCGGGCAAGTCGGCACTCAAGGGCGGCGCGATCGGTGTCTCGCGCGGCAACCGGGCGTTCGAGCAGGCGGCGAACGCGATCCACGGACGGCTCGCCGCCACGGGCGCGCTGACGGCCAGCATCCCGAGCTGAGTCACGTCCCCGACGTGACCGGGTGACGGACGGGAGGCTCGTGGCGGTGTCGCCACGGGCCTCCCGTCCGTCACGATCCAGTATCGAGCCGATCTCGATTCCGCAACCACGTGCCGCCGCCCGCCGGCGATCCGTCAGGATCGGCACATGGGGAACCTCCGATCCGTCCGCCCGTCCGTCCTCGGTGCAGCGCTGCTGGCGAGCGCAGCGCTCGCCCTCGCCGGGTGCTCGTCCGCCGACACCGCCGCTGCCGACCGGACGCCGTCGCCCACGTCCACGCCCGCGACGCCGACCGCCGCCGCCGACCCGGACCCCGTCGTCATGGACGAGGACCAGAGCGCCCCGGCCGTCTGCGGCCAGCTGAGCGCACTCTCGACGGTGACGCTCAACGCACGGGTCGGGCTCCAGCAGGGCGACCTGACCCAAGCCGAGCTCGAGGCCCTGCTCGCAGCCGCACGGTTCGGCTACGAGCACCTCTCGAGCACGGACAGGCGCCTGTCGAACGCCATCGCGTACACGCAGCGCTACCTCAGGGACCACCCGGCCCCGGCGTCCGGACCCGCACTCGACGACTCCCCGGAGTGGGACCTCGCGATGCGCTCGCTCAACACCGCGTGCCAGGAGTCCGGGTCCTCGGTCGTGTCGACCGCACAGTACGGCGGCTGACCCGCCGAAACGACAGCAGGCCCGGACCGTGTGGTCCGGGCCTGCTGTCGTGCGGTGTCTTGCTGTCGTGCCTTGGTGGAGCTAAGGGGATTCGAACCCCTGACCTTCTCATTGCGAACGAGACGCGCTACCAACTGCGCCATAGCCCCAAGTGCTCAACCACACTAGCACCCGCCAGGCCCGCACCGAAATCGACCGGAGCCGGCCGGGCGTGCCGCGATCTCAGACCGCGCGGCGGCGACGCATGATCGCGTCGAGGTCGGCCTGCTGGTAGGCGTCGTCACCGATGACCCCCATACCGGCCCACTTGCTGGGCTGTTCCGGCGCGGCCTGCGGGGCCGGCGCTGACCCCTCCGGCTCCGGCGCCGTCGACGCGGCCCGCAGCCCGAGCCGCTCGGCGAGCCGACCCTGGTCGTGCGCCGACAACGAGGCGACCGCTTCCTCGACGTCCGGGCGCATCCGCGACACCGTCGCGAGCGACGGATCGGCGTCCCCGGCCCGGATCGCCGCGGCCTCGGCGTCCGCTTCGGCCTTGGCTTCGGCGACGCGCTCCTTGAGCCGCGCGGCGAGCTCCGCCGACGACTCCGGGGACGCCACGGGAGCGGCCGGCCGCTCCACGTAGAGCGGCTTGGGCACACGGCCGGGCGTCCAGGTCCGCTCCGTCGCCGGGGCCTCGGTCGGCTGTTGGCTCGTGAGCGGTGGCGCAGGGTCGGTCCAGGCCGTCGTCGGACGGGAGGCACGGGTCGCGCTGGCAGGAGCCGCTGCGGCCCGCGCCTTCCGCGCCTGGGCCACCTGGTGCAGCTGGGCGAGGACGGCTGCGGACCCGCCCGCGGCGACGATGCCGGCGACGGCGACGAGCCAGGCGCCGGGAGCGGCGACGAGCACCACGAGCGCGACGACGAGGCCGAGCACGCCGAGGCCGGTCGCGCCGAGCCGCGAACGACGCATGCGCATCGCGGTCAGCGCGGGGACCGCCGAGGCCCGCTCGAGCGCCGGAGCCTGCTCCGCGAGTCGTCGGGTGATCTCACGCTGCCGTGCGGCTTCGTGCGCGCGGACGATCGCCGAACGCTTCGCCTCCTCGGACTTCGCGACCTTCTGCGCCTCGGCGAGGGACTTCGCGTTCATCTCGATGCGGACCTCATCTGGGAGCTCGGCCGTCTGCGCGAGGATCCGGAGGGTCTGCTGCAGCCGGATCGCGTTCCGCTCGGTGGCGAGGTACTGGCGACGGGCTGCCCACGAGGGCATGAGGTAGACGAGCCACAGCACCGCGGCGACCAGCAGGACGATGCCGCCGCCCCATGACCCGATTCCCATGGGGAGAGGCTAGGGGCGTGGATACTTCGCACTCGTGATTGCGTGGCGTGTGTTGCGCGTGTCGTGGGAGATTCGGGGTCCCGGGCCGGTTCAGGCGCGCGGGCCGGTTCGCGGCGCTGGTCGGTTCAGGCGCGCGGGCTGGTGATGATCGGCATGGCGGCCTCGTCGCGCGCGGCGAGGGGCACGCTGCCGACCCCCGGTGGCACCTGTCCGCGGACCCAGCGCTCGAGGATGCCCTCGCGCACCTCTTCCGCGACGAGCGCGAAGCAGAAGTGGTCGCGCCAGTCCCCGTTGATGTGGATGTACCGCCGGCGGAGTCCCTCGTACCGGAACCCGAGCTTCTCGACGACCCGGAGCGACGGCGCGTTCTCGGGCCGGATGCAGATCTCGATGCGGTGGATGCCGACGGTGCGGAAGCAGTGGTCGGCGGCGAGTGCCACGGCGATCGGTGTGACGTTGTGGCCGGCGGCGTTCTCGACGACCCAGTAGCCGATGGAGGCGCTGGCGAGTGATCCGTACGTCACGCCGGAGACGTTGAGCTGGCCGACGAAGCGACCGTCGAGCTCCATCGCGAACGGCAGTCCGAGTCCAGCGCGGGCGTTGGCCTGGAGCGCGCGGATCGAGCCGCGGACGTCGGTGGACACGTGGCCGGACGGGTTCGTCGCCTCCCAGGTGCGGAGCCAGGAGCGGTTCGTCGCGAGCGCTGCGTCGAGGTCGCGGGTGTCACGGAGCCGGAGGGGGCGGATGGTGACCCGCCCGTGGGACAGGGTCGGGATCGTCGTCATCGCTCAGGTTCCTCCGGTGCCCCGGAGAGGCTCCGGAGCGGGGTGTCCCGCACGGGTCCGGCGGTACCGGACCCGTGCGGGATGGGTCGACTCATTCGCCCGCGTTGAACTCCTTCAGCCACGACTTGAGGTCGGGGCCGAGGTCATCACGGTCCGAGGCGAGCTGCACGATCGCCTTGATGTAGTCGAGTTTGTCACCGGTGTCGTACCGGCGTCCACGGAACACGACGCCGTACACGCCGCCGGTCCACTCCTCCGCGCTCGCCATCTTCATGAGCGCGTCCGTCAGCTGGATCTCGCCGCCCTTGCCCGGCTCCTGCTTCTCGAGGACGTCGAAGACCTCGGGGCGGATGACGTAGCGGCCGATGATGGCCAGGTTGGAGGGCGCCTCGCCCTGCGCCGGCTTCTCGACGAGGCCGGTGATCTTCACGACGTCGTCGGTGTCGGTCTCCTCGACGGTGGCGATGCCGTAGAGGTGGGTCTGCGACTCGGGGACCTCGAGGAGGGCCACGACGGTCGCGTTCTTCTCGCCCTGGACCTCGATCATGCGCTGGAGCAGCGGGTCGCGGGCGTCGATGATGTCGTCACCGAGGAGCACGGCGAACGGCTCGCGGCCGACGTGCATCTTGGCGCGGAGCACCGCGTGGCCGAGGCCGAGCGGGTCGCCCTGTCGGACGTAGTGCATGTCGGCGAGGTCCGTGGACTGGTTCACCTTCTGCAGCTTCTCGTGGTCACCCTTCTTCTTGAGGGTCTCCTCGAGCTCCGACACGTGGTCGAAGTGGTTCTCGAGTGCGTTCTTGTTGCGCCCGGTGATCATCAGCACGTCGGTGAGTCCTGCGCCGACGGCCTCTTCCACCACGTACTGGATGGCTGGCTTGTCGACGACGGGGAGCATCTCCTTCGGCATCGCCTTGGTCGCGGGGAGGAAGCGGGTGCCCAGCCCTGCCGCTGGGATCACCGCCTTGGAAATCTGGAAGCCCATGCCAATGACCGTATCGGATGCCCCCATTACGGGGACGTAAACGAAGAGAGGACACGGGATGAGGACACGATCAGTCGGAAAGCCGCATCGACGCGCTCGTTAGACTCCCTCGCATGATCCCCGATCTCGGCAACGAGAAGCGTGCGCTGCGGGCCGAGCTCCGCCAGCGCCGACGCACCAGGACCACGACCGAACGCGACGAGGACACGGCGGCGCTCACCGAGACCCTGCAACGGTTCGCCGAGGAGCGTCAGGTCGAGTCGATCGCCCTCTACCTCTCGGCCTCGGACGAGCCGAACGTCCGACCGTTCCTGAACTGGGCGTTCGAGCGCGACATCCGCGTACTGCTGCCCATCACCCGCGAGGACGGGTTGCTCGACTGGGCGGTCGGCGACGGGTCGAGCGAGACCGAGGGGATCTCCGGCATGCCCGAGGTCGTCGGCGAGGTGCTGTCCCCGCTCGCGATCAACGACGTCGACGCGATCCTCACCCCGGCCGCCGCGGTCGGACACGACGGCGTCCGGATGGGCTGGGGTCGCGGGTACTACGACAAGACCCTCGGGTCCATGGCGAAGCGTCCGCCCGTCTATGCTGTGATCTTCGACGCGGAGTACCTCGACGAGGTCCCGCGCGAACCCCACGACGAACCCGTGGACGGCATCATCACGCCGTCGCGCATCATCACGTTCCGGAGCTGACGTGCCCACCTACTCGTACCGCTGCACCGAGTGCGACACCGCGTTCGACATCAAGCAGTCGTTCTCCGACGCCACGCTCACCGAGTGCCCCACGTGCGGCGGTGTCCTGCGGAAGGTGTTCTCGCCGGTCGGCGTGACGTTCAACGGCGGCGGCTTCTACCGGACCGACTCCCGCCCGGCACCGAAGTCCGAGGGCTCGTCCAGCAGCACGCCCGCGAAGTCCGAGTCCGCGAAGCCCGCGCCGGCCGCTGCACCCGCTGCATCCGCTGCACCCTCGAAGCCCGCCGCGTCCTGACGCCCGTCGCGCCTCCTCGCTAGGTTTGACTGGTCGCCGCCCGGCGGCCGTCCTCGACCCGGAAGGAGACCCGTGAAGGGCTTCAAGGAGTTCCTGCTCCGCGGAAACGTGATCGACCTGGCCGTCGCTGTGGTCATCGGTGCCGCGTTCACCGCGATCGTGACCTCGATCGTCACGAACGTGATCAACCCGCTCATCGGCGCCGTGTTCAACGCGTCGATGCTCGACAAGACGCTGATCGTGCACATCCCGACCGTCTCCGGAGGGGACGCCTCCCTGAAGTTCGGCGCGGTCATCGGCGCGGCGATCAACTTCATCATCATCGCCGCTGTGGTCTACTTCGCGCTGATCCTGCCGGTGAACCACCTGATCAAGCGGACGTTCGCCAAGCTCAAGAAGGACGAGGAGCAGACGCCGCAGGACGTCCCGCCGACCGACGTCGAGGTCCTCGTCGAGATCCGCGACCTCCTGCGCTCCCAGCAGGGCCGCTCGCTCGACGGTGGCGCGCACGTCGCACCGAACGACGCCCCCGAGGGCCCGGGGCTGCCGAGCACGACGAAGCTCTAGCGAGCCGTTCCCGATCGCACCCGCTCACGAACATCGCGCCCCGTCACGACGGGGCGCGATGTTCGTACGGGGGCGCGACGTGGGGGTGGACGTTCTGGCGCTACGCGGCGGAAACGCGGCGGCGCTTCTGCACCATCGCGGCGAAGTACTGCGCACCCGCGAGGACGTGCCCCGCGGTGCCGAGCCACACGAACACGAGCGCCGTGATCCGGATCCAGGAGTGCTCCGACGCCCAGGACGTCTCCGAGAACAGCAGCACGGGCAGCCCGACGAAGAGCAGGGCGGAGCGGATCTTCCCGGTCCACGACACCTTGAGGTCGGGGTCCCCCTTGAACCACACGCTCGACAGCACCGCGAGCAGTGCATCGACCACGACGATGATCACGACGACGATCCACGGCAGCAGCCCGACGAGCACCAGGGAGAGCACGACGGCGATGATCGCGAGCCGGTCGGCCACGGGGTCGAGCGCGGTGCCGAGCTTGGAGCCCTGGTCGAACTTCCGCGCGATGAAGCCGTCCGCCCAGTCCGAGACGCCGAGGACGACGAGCGAGACCAGCGCCCAGCCGGGGTGCCCCTGCACGACCAGGATCACGAACACCGGGATGAGCAGGAACCGGACCAGCGTGATGAGGTTCGGCCAGGTCTGCCAGTCGGGGCGCTCGCGCACTGCGGGGTCGGTCATCAGCTGCTCTCGTCGGGGGCCGGGGCCTCCAGCGTACCTACCCCCAGTGGGGAGGGCGGTCGCCGAGCAGCCGGGCGTCGTTCTCGCCGCGGTCGTGCCGGGGCGGCTCCGGGGCCGGGGACGGGTCGGAGCCCGGCACCGGCTGGGTGGTGACGCGCCTGCTGCGCCGCACCGAGCCTCCCCCCACCGGCACGGCCGGCCCGCCGCTGGCGCGTCGGTCCGGAACCGGCGGCGTGGGCCCAGCCCGCTCCGGGGCCGGGTTCGGACCGACGGGAGGCTCGGGTGCGGTCGCGTCGTCGGCTCGCGACCACGTGCCCACCAGGTGGTCCGTGCCGGGCGTGACCGGACCGGCGGGCCGGGAGGCCCTCCGACTCATCGGCGTGCGGGGACCGGGGGGATGCTGATCTCCTGCGTTGCCCCACGGTCGACACCGAGGACGGCCGCGACCGTGTTCGCGACCCGGTCCGGGTCGGAGAACAGCTGGAAGGCGTGCACGCGCACGTAGTGCCAGCCGAGTCGACGGAGGACCTCGGGACGGAGCCGCAGCGACTCGCGGAGCGAACCCTGCTGGAGCGTCGCGTCCGTTTCGATCGTGACGCAGACGCCGCCGTGCGCGGCCACCAGGCCGAGCTTGCCGCGGTGCCCGAGCGCGACGGGGATGCCGCGCATCTCGAGCCGGCGCGCCAGGTCGACGAGCAGCGGGTCGGAGTCGTCGGGGACGTACTCGGCGGTGGTGCGGGCGCGGACCTCGGCGAGGATCTCGGCCAGTGCGACGGTGCCGTGGCCCATGCGCTCCGCCTCGATGTCGGACGGCTGGAAGCACGTGACGATGACCATCGAGCGACGCGCACGGGTCATCGCGACCGCGAGCAGCCGCTCGCCACCCGGCTTGCCGAGCGGACCGAAGTCGCGCAGGACCCGGCCGTGCGGGGTGCGACCGTAGCCGATCGAGAACACGACGCGGTCGCGGCTCTGCGCCACCGACTGCTCGAGCGTCGCGACGATGAACGGCTCCGCGCGGTCGCCGATGACGAACTCGGTGAGGTCCTTGTGCCCCTGCGCCGCGGTGAGCACCGCCTGCTCGACACGCACGGCGTGCTTCGCCGATGCCGTGATCACCATGAGCGACTCGGTGGGACGCGTCCTGGCGTGGTCGATGACGAGCCGGACCACGCGGTCCACCTCGGCGTCGACACTCTCCACCGCACCGGACTCGGGGTCGGGAACGGCCTTGCCGTCGCTCACGTAGTCGAGTGCGATCGAGCCGTGACCGAGGAAGGAGCCGGCCCACGGCAGCGACTCGATCCGGCCGCCGTAGAAGCGACGGTTCACGAGCTCCGCGAGGTCCTCGCCGCCGGCTCGGTACGACGTCGTCAAGGACAGGGTCGGCAGCAGGGTCGAGAGCTTCGCGAGTGCGGAGTCGGCGTGCAGGGCGTCGAGGGTCTCCTCGTCGACCTGCAGTGCGCGGTGCGTCGGGTCGACGGCGATCCGGAACGGGGACGGCGTCTGCGTCACCGGGTCGCCGAACACGACGGTCTGGCGGGCACGGCGGACGGCGTCGACGGTCTCCGCGATGGTGACGGCACCGGCGTCGACGAGGATCACCGTGTCGAACGGCATCGTGTCGGCGATCTGCGGGACCTCGTACGGGGACGCCAGCCACACCGGTGCGATCGAGCGGGACAGGTGCGGCGCGGAGTCCTGCAGGAGTCGCGAGGTGATCGCGCCCGCCTTGAGCTGGGACTTCAGCGCCGCCGCCTCTTCCGGCCAGTCGACGAGGCCGACCTTCCAGTTCTCGGCGAGCTGCCACGCGAGCCCCTGCGAGACACCGGCGGCGTGCGCGTCGTCGACGAGGCGGAAGTCGGCCTCGACCCGGTCGAGCATGTCGGTGTTCGCGCCGAGCAGTGCCCGGTCGGACTCGAGCATCGTCTCGAGCGCCGACTGCCACCAGGCGAGTTCGAGCTCAGCGGGCACCTGGGTGTCCGGGACGTGTCGGTTCGCGAGGTCGGTGATGAGCGGCTCGAGCTGCAGGTCACGGAGCGTCTGCATGAGCTCGGTGCGCTCCTGCAGGTTGTGCAGGACGTCGGAGTCCGCCGCGAGCGTGCCGACGTACGGCACGAGGTCCTCGACGGGCATGTTCGCGAGCTGCTCGTCGCGGCTGGTGCGACCGAGCGGCTCGTCGAGGCGCGCGAGGTCCTCGACCACGTTGGAGAACAGCACCTGCACGTCCGCGATGCCGGTGGGGACCTCGGGGTTCACGCCGGCGGCGACGTAGCGCTGCCAGAGCACACGCTGCTGCTGGACGCGGGTGAGTGCCTCGTGCAGGTCGGACACGTGCACACCCGGTCGGACGTACTCGCGCGCCAGCTTCTTCAGACGACGGCGGTTCGTGCTCGACATCGGGGCGCCCTCGCCGCGAGGGGCGGTGGCGGCCACGAGCTCCGAGACCGAGCGGTCGAACACCACCGGCAGGAAGCGGTCGAGGGTGTCCCGGATCTCGGTGAGCAGGCGCAGGTAGATGCCGAGCTCGTTCACCGTGGTGAACTGCCGCATCCGGGTGGACGCGATGAGCTCGTGCGCCCGCTGGAGCAGTGTCGGCAGGGCGCCGTCGTGCAGGTCCTTCGCGATCTTGTGCGCGCGCTGGGCACCGTCGCTCGACGAGAACTTCGCGCCGTACCAGGGCGAGTCGTCCGGGCCGTAGCGGAACTCCCCGAGGTTCGCGGCGCTGACCATCGTCTCGGCGACGCGGGAGCGCCCCTGGACCATGGCGGCGACGGACTGCTTCGAGAGCCGTGCCGTCGTCGACGGCGGGACGGGCAGGAGCGACAGGCGCGAGAGCTCGACCAGGCAGTCGAGGACGCTGACGCCGAAGTCGCGGTCGGTGCGGGACAGGGCGCCGCGGTAGTCCTTCAGGACCTTGCGGAGGCGGACCAGGGCGTCGTCGACCTCGCGGAGGCTCGGACGGGTCGCCTTCTCGTTGCGCGCGATGGCCCGGACGACGTCGCGACGGAGCGTCGACGGCGTCACGGCGACACCGGGGAGCTGCACCTCGGCGAAGCGCGCGGCGATCCCACGCAGGGTCGCGCGACGGGGGCTCACGACGAGGACGCGCTTGTTCGCGGCGACGAGGCCACCGAGCGCGTTCACGATGGTCTGCGTCCCGCCGGTACCCGGGAGGGTCTTCACGACGATCGAGTTGCCGGCCGTGATCTGCGCGATCACGTTCTCCTGCTCGTCGTCGGCGTCGAGCAGGAGCGTGTCGGTGTCGGGGCTGCGCTCGTCCGACGGGGTCTGCTCGACCGGACGGTAGGACTGCTCGACCTGCCACTTGGCGCTGGGGTTGCCGGCGAGGGCGTCGAGCACCGGGTGCGACAGGTCCTTCGTGTCCTCGACCAGGCCGGTGGCGACCTCGGCGAAGGTCGACACGACGAGCCGGGCGTGCACGGAGAAGCCGGGGATGTGCGCGGTCAGCCCGCGGAGGCGGTCGATCACCGGGTTCGGGGTGAACGAGCCGTCCTGCTGGGCGAGCGCGACGAACGCTTGCGCGTCGAGGGTGACGCCGAACTGCTCACGGAGCGCATCGGCGAGGGCCGGGTTGAGGACGGGCTCACCGAGCAGGCGGACCTCGAAGTCACGGCCGTGACGACGGATCGCGAGCGGACGGAGGAGCACCGGGCCGCGGTACTGCTCGTCGCCGTGCTTCCAGTCGGCCATGCCGATGCCGAGGTTCACGGCGTCGATGCCGCGCACGGTGGCGAGCTCGGTGCCCTTCGCCTCGACGTGTCCGGCAGCGATGCGCGCCGCACGGAGGGCGACCTCGTCGCGGATCAGGCTGGAGAGCAGGGTGGTCTTGCCGGTGATGAACTGCGCGAGTCCGCCGGGGTGCGTCGTGGAGAGCTCGATGCGCGCACGCGGGTGGTCAGCGAAGTGCACGAGCGGGCTGGTGCCGCCGACGCCGGCGAGCTGCGAGCGCCAGGCGTCCCAGACCGGCTCGGCCGCGTTCGTCGCCGTGAGCCGCGGGTCGCCGAGGCTGATCGCGTGCGGGCTCGTCATCTGGAGCTCGGGTCGGAGCGAGCGGTCGAGGTCGTCGTCGTTCGGGTCGGTGGTGGCGTCCGCGGTGCTCGTGGTCTCGTCCTGCCCGTGCTGCTGCTGCTGGTCGTCGTGCGGCTCGTCGCCCCCGACGCGCTGGTCGCCCCCGACGTGCTGATCGTCCCCCGAGGCGCGCGTGACCTCGGCGGAGACGTCGTCGTTCACGTCGTCCTCGCCGCCGGTCACTCTGTCCGCGCGCCACACAACGCCCACTGTAAGCGGAAGCGTCCGTGGTCTCTGGCAATGAACCGAGGTTTCGGGCAGATCGGGCGACGCACGGACGGTTCGCCACCCCGGACTGTGGTACCAACGTGGCATGGCCATCGACGACCGCACCGCCCCGCCCACTGCCGCTCCGTCGCGGCGTCGATCGGTCCCCGCCGAGATCTCGCGCTCGTGGCTCCTCGTCGCCGGGACCGCGTCCGACCGCTTCGAGTCCGCCACCCGGTCCCGCGCGGACCAGGTGATCCTCGACATCGAGGACGCCGTCGACCCCGCCGCGAAGCCCGCCGCACGGTCCACCGTGGCCGAATGGCTGACCGGTGGCGGCGACGCCTGGGTGCGGATCAACGACGTCACGACCGACTTCTGGGCCGACGACGTCGAGGAGCTCCGCGGGCTGCCCGGTCTGCAGGGCGTGATGCTCGCGAAGACCGAGAGCCCCGCGCAGGTCACCGACACCTGGCACCGACTCGGTGGACAGACGCCGGTGATCGCCCTCGTCGAGTCCGCCCTCGGCATCGAGGAGGCGACGTCGATCGCCCGGGCGCAGGGCGCGTTCCGGCTGGCCTTCGGCAGCGGCGACTACCGCCGCGACACCGGGACCTCGGCGGACACGCTCGCGATGGCGTACCCGCGGTCACGGCTCGTCGTGGCGTCCCGCGTCGGCGACCTGCCCGGTCCGATCGACGGCCCAACGGTCGGCTCGTCGCACCCGATCCTCCGCGAGCAGTCGCAGGTCGCCGTGTCCCTCGGGCTCACCGGCAAGCTGTGCCTCGACACCGAGCAGCTGCCGGTCATCAACGAGGTCATCTCCCCCACCCCGACCGACGTCGCCTGGGCGCAGGACTTCCTCGACGACTTCGAGGCGCGCGGGCGCGTCATCCGCGACGGCTCCGACCTGCCGCGACTCGGCCGTGCACAGAAGATCCAGCGACTCGCCGAGGCCTTCGGCGTCGAAGCACGATAGGGGTACCGCGATGACATGGTCAGCACCCGATCCCACACCGGGCCGCCCGACGCCCACCGAGTGGCAGCAGGGCGCGACGACCCTGTTCCCGCCCGGGAAGATCGCCGACCGGATCACCACGATCCTGCTCCTGGTGTTCGGTGCGCTCATGACGATCGTCGCCGCGATCGTGGGGCTGATCGCGACGATCTCCGCGACCGCGGCCTGCGACGCCGCCACGGGGTGCTCCCCCGGCGGGTACTTCGGTGGCGCGGCGCTCGCGGTCGGCGGGGCGTTCGTGATCGGCGTCGCGACGGTGGTGCTCGCGATCGGTGCCTGGATCCGACGCCGGACGTCGTGGTGGATCGCGGCGGTCGGCTTCGTGCTCGCGGTGGCGTGCATCACGTGGGGCGGCGTCGTGTTCGCGGGCGCCGCGGACGACACGCCCTCGTCGAGCTCGAGCAGCGGCATCGCCTGACTCGCGCCCCGCGCCACCCCGTCCGGTGGGGCGTACCGTCTGCACCATGGTCACGGTGAGCCGGACGACGGTCGCGATCGTGGGCGGCGGGCCCGCCGGCGTGGTGCTCGGGTTGCTCCTCGCCCGAGCGGGGATCCAGGTGCGCGTCGTGGAGAAGCACGACGACTTCAACCGCGACTTCCGCGGCGACACGGTGCACGCCTCGACGATCCGTCTGCTCGACGAGCTCGGACTGGGCGACCGCTTCCGGGCGATCCCGCAGTCACGGCTCGACGACTTCTCCCTGCCGATGCCGGACGGCTCCCGGCTGCTGCTCGGCGACTTCTCGCGCCTGGACCCGCCGTACGACCACGTGGCGATGGTCCCGCAGTGGGACCTCCTCGACATGCTCGTCAGCGCAGCACGCCAGGAGCCGTCGTTCGAGATCTCGATGGGGCAGTCAGCGTCGGCCCTGATCGTCGAGAACGGCGTCGTGGCCGGCGTGCACCTGCACCCGTACCGCGGTGACGGCGAGCACGAGGAGCTCCGCGCCGACGTCGTGGTCGCGTGCGACGGACGCGACTCCGTCCTCCGCGCTGCCGCCGGCCTCCGCCCGAAGCAGTTCCCCGTGCCGTTCGACACCTGGTGGTTCCGGCTGCCGAAGGAGCCGGGCGACGCGGAGACCGCACTCGTCCCCGCGTTCGACGGCACCGACGTGCTGCTCAGCTTCCCGCGGCGCGACTACCACCAGGTCGCGTACTTCGCGCCGAAGGGGTCGGACGCCACGCTCCGGGCCCGCGGGGTCGAGGACTTCCGTGCCAGGGTCGCCCGACTCCGGCCGTCCTTCGCCGACCGGGTGTCCACGATCGGGTCGATGGACGACGTGCACGTGCTCGACGTCCGGATGGACCGCCTGCGCCGGTGGTGGCGACCGGGGTTCCTGTGCATCGGCGACGCCGCGCACGCGATGTCGCCGGCCGGCGGCGTCGGGATCAACCTCGCGGTGCAGGACGCCGTCGCGACGGCCGCGATCCTGGCGCCGGCGGTCGTCGGGGGCGTGCGCGGACGGGCCATGAACCGGACCCTCGCCGCGGTCGAACGCCGCAGGACCCCGCCGGCGGTGCTGGTGCAGGGCGCGCAACGCGCACTCCACCGCATCGTGTTCGAGCGCGCGTTCGCGGGGAAGCTGCAGGACGGACCGCCGCTGCTGCCGGTCCTGCTGGCGAAGTACGTGCCGCCGGCGAGCGGGGTCTACGCACGCGGGATCGCGTTCGGGCCGCTCCCCGAGCACGCTCCGGCGTGGGCTCGACGGGGCTCCTGAGTCCGGCCATCGAGCATCGGCGCATGCTGGGCGGATGAAGCAGCGAACCATCGGGGACACCAACGTCAGCGCGATCGGACTCGGCGGCATGCCGATGTCCATCGAGGGACGACCGGACGAGCGCCAGGCGATCGCGACGATCCACGCGGCACTCGAGGCCGGCGTGACGCTCATCGACACCGCGGACGCCTACCACCTGGCCGCACACGACGAGGTCGGGCACAACGAGGAGCTCATCGGCCGGGCGGTGCGGGAGTACCACGGCGACGCGTCCCAGGTGCTCATCGCGACGAAGGGCGGGCACCTCCGACCGGAGCCGGGCGCGTGGGCGCAGAACGGTCACCCCGAGTACCTCAAGGAGGCGGCCAAGGCCTCCGCGAAGCGCCTCGGCGTCGAGACGATCGACCTCTACCAGTTCCACCGCCCGGACCCCGCGGTCCCCTACGCGGACTCGATCGGAGCCCTCGCCGAACTCCTCGACGAGGGCGTGATCCGGATGGCCGGCATCTCGAACGCCGACGTCGACCAGATCCGTCTCGCGAACGAGGTCCTCGACGGACGGCTCGTGTCCGTGCAGAACCAGTTCTCGCCGGCGTTCCGGTCGAGCGAGGCCGAGCTCCAGCTCTGCGACGAGATGAGCATCGCGTTCCTGCCGTGGAGCCCGCTCGGCGGCATCGCGGGAGCGGCGGACCTCGGGTCGACCTACGCGGACTTCGCGACCGTCGCGCGGGACCGCGGCGTCACCCCGCAGGTGATCGCGCTGGCGTGGGAGCTCGCGAAGAGCGACGTCGTCATCCCGATCCCGGGCGCGTCACGGCCGCAGTCGATCCTCAACTCGGTGACCGCGGCGACCGTGAAGCTCCGACCGGAGGACATCGCACGACTCGACGCCGCGCAGGCAGCTGCGGCCTGAGGCGTCAGCCGCAGACCTCGCTCATCTTCTGCGTCGACTTCTGGACGTCGGTGATCGAGTCCTGCAGCTTCGTCGAGTCCACCGACTGCGGGTCCTTCGAGTAGGCCTCGAGCTGCGACACGAGGTTCGAGAACGACTGCTCGAACCCGGAGGCCGTGTCGTGGACGTCCTCGTTCGTCACCTTGTCGGTGGCCGCCTTGAGCTTGCCGTCGAACTCCTTGAGCTTCGCGACCGCGGTGGTCGGGTCGCTCTGGATCTTCGTCATCTGCGACTGCAGCTCGCTGGAGACCGACTTCATGTCGCTCTCCAGCGTCTTGCAGGCCTGCGCCTTGGTCTGCGCCTTCGGCGTCGGCGTCGATCCGCTGCCGGCTCCGCCGGACGCGCATCCAGCGAGCAGGACGACGGCGACGGCGGCTGTGGTGAGTGCGGCGAACTTCTGCATGGTGATCCCCCAGGGTCTGATGACGTGTCCCTCGCGGGAACACGGATGCGCGACCGAGCGTACATGGGAAACCCACAGGGTCGGACGGCGAGGGTGTCGGGTCCGCACCACCGCCGGATGACGTCGCCGCGCGTACCGTCGTGGGCATGCAGGCCATCACGTACGACGAGCACGCACTCTCCTTGACCGACCTCCCGGACCCGACGCCCTCCGACGGCGAGGTGCTCGTCGAGGTGGCGGCAGCCGGGGTGAACAACGCCGACCTGCAGCAGCGGCAGGGGAACTACCCGCCTCCCCCTGGAGCGTCCGAGATCCTGGGGCTGGAGGTGTCCGGCACGATCCGTGCGCTCGGCAACGGCGTCTCTGGTTGGGCCGTCGGCGACCGGGTCTGCGCGCTCCTCGCCGGCGGCGGCTACGCGACGCACGTGGTCGTCCCCGCCACGCAGCTGCTCCCGGTGCCGGACGGCGTCGACCTCGTGGAGGCCGCTGCACTGCCGGAAGCAGCGTGCACCGTGTATTCCAACATCGGCATGCTCGCGGGGCTCCGTCCGGGGCAGACGCTGCTGGTGCACGGAGGCACCGGCGGCATGGGGTCGCACGCCGTCCTGTGGGCGAAGGCGCTCGGCGCGACGGTGATCGCGACGTCCGGCGGCGACCGCAAGGTGGCCGCCTCGCGTGCCCTCGGTGCGGACCTGGTGATCGACCACCGCTCCGAGGACTTCGTCGCCTGTGCGCTCGACTTCACCGACGGTCGGGGCGTCGACGTCGTGCTCGACGTGGTGGGACCGGACTACCTGGCGCGGAACCTCGAGGTCCTCGCGCCGAACGGGCACGTCGCCGTGATCGCGTCGGGCAGCGGGACCGAGGCACCGCTGCCGTTCGGGCTGCTCATGCGCAAGCGGGCGACGATCAGCGGGACGACGCTCCGCGCGCGGCCGCTCGCCGAGAAGGCCGCCATCGTCGAGGCCGTCCGGTACAACGTCTGGCCGTTCGTCGCCGACGGTCGCGTGCGTCCGGTGGTCGACGCCGTGCTGCCGCTCGCCGAGGCGGGCGAAGCGCACCGCCGCATGGCGGCGGGCGAGGTCATCGGCAAGCTCCTGCTGCAGCCCTGAGGCGCGCCGGGAACCGCCTGGAGGCCCGGTGCCGGGCCGGCGGACCGGCACCGGGCCTCCAGGCGGTTGCGGTCAGGCCGCTGCGCGCGCCAACGCGACGACCTGCATGCACTTCTCGCCGAACGTCGCGCGGAGCAGCGCCGCCGCGTCCTCGTCGTCGTCGAAGCGGGCGGGCATGTCGATCGCGAGCATCACGCTGAAGATCATCCCGGAGCCGAGGAAGCCCTGGACCTGCTCGTCGGGGATGCCGGCCTCGTCACGCAGGAACCGGTAGATGCCGAGGAACCCCTCACGGGCAGCCCGGCCGATGGCCGGCTCGGCGCCGGAGACGAACGCCTGCAGGAGCATCGTGTGCAGTCCGCGCGTCGCGGCGAGGTCGACGAACTGCTCCCCGATCGCGCGCGCCCGCTCGTGTTCGTCCGCACCGGACGGCAGCCCGTCGAGCGTCTCCCGCCAGGCGTCGACGAGCGTGGCGAGCGTGGCGTCGAGCACCTCGAGGAAGAGCGTCTCCTTCGCCCCGAACATCCGGACCACGTACGGCTGGCTGATGCCGGCGGCCTTCGCGATCTGGTCCGTCGTCGTGCCGTGGTAGCCCTGTCGGCCGAACAGGTCCCGCGCGGCGTCGAGGATCATCGCGCGGCGCTCGGCAGCCGGCATCCGTCCGGTCCGCGACACTGCGGCATCTGCTCCAGAAGTCATGGTTGACAGGTTATCAGTCGATTACTACAGTCGCCATCGTTAGTAATCATCCGATTACCTCAGAACGGACCCCTCCCGATGAAACGACGCATCCCCGTCTGGCTGGCGATCACCGCCGCGTCCCTCCCGATGTTCATGGCGACCCTCGACAACCTCGTCGTGACGAGCGCGCTCCCCGCCGTCCACGCGGATCTCGGCGCCTCCGTCGAGGAGCTGCAGTGGATCACCAACGCGTACACGCTCGCCTTCGCCGCGCTGATGCTCCTCGCCGTCGGACTCGGCGACCGGCTCGGCCGACGGCACCTCTTCGTCGCGGGCATCACCGTGTTCACGATCTCGTCGGCCTTCGCCGCGATGGGCACCGATCCCACCGCACTCATCGTCTGGCGTGCCGTCGAGGGCGCCGGAGCGGCGGCGATCATGCCGCTCTCGCTCACCCTGCTCGTCGGCAGCGTCCCCGACCGCACCCGAACCGTCGCGATCGGCGCGTGGGGCGGGATCTCGGGCCTCGGCGTCGCGCTCGGTCCCCTCATCGGCGGCGCGGTCGTCGAGGGCTGGAGCTGGCAGGCGATCTTCTGGATCAACGTCCCCGTCGGGATCATCGCGATCCCGCTGGCGCTGCTCGCACTGCCGAACACCCTCGGCGCCCGGGTCCGCGCGGACGTCCTCGGCGTGGTGCTCGCCGGGCTCGGGGTCCTCGGTGTCGTGTTCGGCATCGTCAGGGGCAACGACGCCGGATGGGCCTCGTTCGAGGTCCTCGCCGGGCTCGTCGGCGGCGGTCTGTTGCTCGTGGCGTTCGTCGTGCGCCAGGCCACGACCGACGCGCCGCTCCTGCCCCTCCGCTTCTTCCGCGACCGCAGCTTCACCCTCGCGAACATCGTCGCGATGACGTTCTCGTTCGGGGCGTTCGGCGCGGTGTTCATCCTCATCCAGTTCCTGCAGGTCGTGCAGGGCCGTTCCCCGCTCGAGGCCGGAGTCTGGACGATGCCGTGGACCCTCGCGCCGATGGTCGTCGCGCCGCTCGCGGGCATGGTCGCACCGCGGATCGGCACCCGCGTGCTCATCGCCGGTGGCATGGCGTTCCTGGCGGCCGGACTGTTCTGGATCGCGGGGGCCATGTCCGCCGACGTGACGTTCACGGGCCTGCTCCCCGGCTTCCTGCTCGCCGGCATCGGGATGGGCGCGGTCTTCGGGCCGATCTCGACCGCGGTGCTCGCCCGGATGCCGCAGGAGGACCACGCGAAGGCCTCCGGCTCGAACTCCACGCTGCGGGAGATCGGCGTGGCCCTGGGCATCGCCGTGCTGACCGCGGTGTTCACCGGGGCCGGTGGGCAGCTCACGCCGACGGGCTACGTCGACGCGGCACAGCCCGCCGTGCTCGTCGGGGCAGCGGTGGTCGCGGTGTCGGCCCTGGTGGCGGTGTTCCTGCCCGCCGGGCGCGGGGTGGCGTCGGCGGAGCCGGCGGCGGCGGCGGTCGCGCCCCTGGGCGCGCCGGAGCCGGCTCCCGTCGCCTGACGCTTCGCACCCCGTTGCGGACATCGCGCCCCGTCCCGACGGGGCGCGATGTCCGTGACGGGGCGCGGCGCCGCGAAGGGCGGTGAACGCGCTACGCGCCGACGCGGGAGAGGAACTCGACCAGCGCGGGGTGCGCGGGAGCGTCGAGGACCTCGGCGGGAGTGCCCTGCTCGACGACCTCACCGCGGTGCAGGAACACGATGCGGTCGGCGACGTTCCGCGCGAAGTGCATCTCGTGCGTCGTCATCAGGATCGTGGAACCCTGGCGCTTCAGCTCGGTGACGAGGTCGAGCACCTCGCCGACGAGCATCGGGTCCAGGGCACTCGTGACCTCGTCGAGGAGCAGCAGCTCCGGCTCCGACGCGATGGCCCGGACGATCGCGACACGCTGCTGCTGCCCGCCCGAGAGCCGGTCCGGGTACGCACCGGCGAAGTCCCCGAGCCCGATCCGGTCGAGCAGCCGGCGTGCGGTGGCCTCGGCGGTGGCGCGCGGGACGCCGTGCACCTTCCGCGACGCGAGCGTCACGTTGTCGAGCACGGTGATGTGCGGGAACAGGTTGAACTGCTGGAACACCACGCCGATCCGGGCGCGGGTGGCGTCGACGTCCACGCGCGGGTCCGAGATGTCGGCGCCCTGCAGGAAGATCTGCCCGTCGTCGATGCCCTCGAGGAGGTTCACCGTCCTGAGCAGCGTCGACTTGCCGGAGCCGGACGCACCGATGACGCAGATGACCTCGTGCCGGTCGACGGTGAGGTCGATGCCGCGCAGGACCTCCTGGTCACCGAACGACTTGCGGAGCCCCTGGAGCTCGAGCACGGCGGTCATACGGTGCCCCCGATCTGCTCGCGGCGCTGCTGCCTGCGGGCGATGGCGTCGGTGACGCGGATGAGCGGCAGGCTGATCACGACGAACAGCAGACCCGCGACGAAGTACGGCGTGAAGTTGTAGGTCTCCGCCTGGGCGATCTGCGCCGAGCGGACGGCGTCGACCGCGCCGAGGATCGACACCAGACCGACGTCCTTCTGCATCGACACGAAGTCGTTCATGAGCGCCGGCGTGACCTTGCGGATCGCCTGCGGCATCACGACAAGCCGCAGCGTCTGCGCGTGCGACAGCCCGAGCGACCGGGCGGCGAGCCGCTGCGAGGGGTGCACGGCCTCCATGCCGGCGCGGAGCACCTCGGCGATGTACGACGAGTACGTCAGGATGATCGCGACCGTGCCCCACACCTCGGCGGGCAGACGCGGGAAGATCCCGAGCCCTGGGATGCCGTAGCCGACGAGGTACAGCACGATGATGAGCGGCAGCCCGCGGAACAGGTCGGTGTACCCGGTGGCGAGCATCCGCAACGGGAAGAACACCGGGTTGCGCAGACCCCGGACGACGGCGAGCAGCGTGCCGAACACCGCGACGCCGATGGCGGCGAAGAACAGGATCCGGATGTTCAGCCACAGGCCGAGCAGGATGTCCGGGAACGTCGACACGGCGGTGCCCGGGTCGAAGAACGACTGCTGGACCGCAGCCCACCCCGGGGTGTTCACGACGCCGAAGTAGACGACCGCCAGGACGACGACCGTCGACACGACGGAAGCGAGGACCGCTCGACGCCCGCGCTGACGGCGGTAGATCCGCCGCTCGAGCTCGACCTGACTGGGAGCCGCCGTGACGGCTGTGGGGACCGTCACCTGCGCTACTTCAGGACGGGGGTGTTCGTCTCGGACGACAGCCACTTCGTCTGGAGCTGCTTGAGCGTGCCGTCGTCGTCGAGCGTCTGCAGCGCCTTGTCGACCTTGCTCGTGAGCTCGGAGCCCTTCGGCAGCACGAACCCGAACTGGTCGCCCTTGCCGTCCGACGGGAACTGCGCGGACACGGTGCCGTCGTCGAGCTGCGCTGCCGCCATGTAGAAGGCCGTCGGCAGATCGGTGACGATCGCGTCGATCTGGCCGGACTTCAGCGCGAGCACGGCGTCGTCGTTCGAGTTGAAGACCTGCGGGGTGACCCCGAGGACGTCCTTCACGCTGGCGATGCTCGTCGAACCGGTCGCGACACCGATCGCGTCCTTCTTCAGGGAGTCGACCGTGGTGTCGTCGACGGCCTTCGACCCCGAGGTCGTGACGACCGCCTGTGTGGTCGTGTAGTACGCCGAGGACATGTCGACGGCCTTCTTGCGCTTGGCGTCGATCGAGAACTGCTGGATGTTGAGGTCCCAGTCCTTCGGGCCGGGAGCGATCGCGCTGTCGAAGGTGCTGCGCTTCCAGACGACGTCCGACTTCGCGTAGCCCATCTCCTTCGCGACGGCGTACGCCACGGCCGACTCGAAACCCTTGCCGGACTGCGGCTTGTTGTCCTCGACCCAGGGCGAGTACGCGGGCTGCCCGGTCGCGATCGTGAGCTTGCCGTCGGCGACCGTGCCGTCGGCGCTGTTCCCGCTCCCCGATGCGCAGGACGAGAGGGCGAGGGCGGCGACCGCGGCGGTCGCGACGGCGATGGAGATGCGGAGGGAACGGGTCACGGTCGGGCCTTCGTGCAGGGGGTGGGGGCAGGGAGAATCGTACGGGGAACTGGTACACCACCGCGACCCGGCCCGTCACCGAGCGACCCCGCCGCCGGCACGCGACGCTGCCGGTTCAGTCGGCCAGGGTGAAGTCCTCGAACGAGAACCCCGGCGACACCAGGCAGCTCAGCAGGACTTCACCGTCACCGGGGAGCGTCCGCTGCCACACGCCTCCGCGGACGAACGCCTGCGCGTCGTTCACCCGGTCGCGGCCGGCATCGGCACCGAGGGTGATCTGCGCGCCCGGTTCCGGCTGCTCACCGTCGCCGCCGAGCTCGAGGACCACCGAGTCCGGCCCGTGCCACATCCAGATCTCGTCGCTCGTGACCCGGTGCCACGCGGACGCCTCACCCGGGGGCAGGAGGAAGTGGATGAGCGTCGCGGCCGGCCGCTCGCCCGCCGGGGTCGACACCGTCGCGGGCGAGGTCCAGGTGCGGACGTACCAGCCGCCCTCCGGGTGCGGCTCCATCCCGAGTGCCGCGGCCCGCTTCGGGACGTCCAGCCACTCGATGATCTCGCCGTCGACCGTCCGTCGTGCCATCTGCCCGTTCATGCCACCATCATCCCGCGAGACGGCCGTCGTCTGCGAGACGGCCGTCGTCTGCGAGACGGCCGTCCTCCGCTCGCACACGCCCGCGGATCACCGTCGCCGCGGCCCGTCCGGCGCCGTCCTCGACGAGCTCGGCGAGCGCGTCCGGCACCGTGCGGGCGTCCACGTCGAAGACGGCGATGTCCGCTCTGGCCCCCACGGCGAGGTGCCCGATCCGGTCCGGGCCGACGGCGAGCCCCATCGCGTGCGCTCCACCGAGCGTGGCCGCCGCGAGCAGTCGCTCGTGCAGGTCGTGGTCGCCGTAGCCCTGCGCGCGGGCGATCCGGTGCAGCGCGGTGACGTCGGCCATCAGGTCGAGGGACGGCGACGATGACAACGAGTCCGTCCCGATCGCGATCGGGCTCCCCTCGCGGAGGTAGTCCGCGACGGGCGGCGGGTCGAGGCCGATGACGGCGTTCGAGCGCGGGCAGAGCGCGACGGCGGTGCCGCGGGCGCGGAGCAGGGCGCGGTCGGCCGCGGTCATGTAGACGCCGTGGGCGATGTGGCAGTCCGGCCCGAGGACGCCGAGCCGGTCCACGAACGACGTCGCGCTCGCGCCGAACCCGAGCGCGCGCATCGCTCGGAACGACGGCACGTTCGCGAGGTGCCAGTCGGATCCGTGCTCGGGCGACGTGGCGAGGCGCTCCCCCTCGAACGCCGCCTCCCCGAGGTGCAGGTGCAACCGGAGCCCGCGCTGGCGGACGATGTCTGGCAGTTCGAGGAGCGGCGCGACGTCGAGCGAGTACGGCGCGTGCGGGGAGAGTCCTGCACCCGGCGTCGTCGGGATCCGGGCGAGTTCGTCGAGCACCTGGTCGCGCCCGTGCTCCTGCCACGCCGCGTTCTCCCAGTCCATCACCTCCCAGTAGGCGATCCCTCCGAGGCCGTACGTCTCGAGCGCGGTGGCGGCCTCGATGTCGGTGACGATGTCCGCGATGCTCGTCACCCCCGCCACGATCGACTGCGCAGCCCCGTCGGCAGCTTCGGCCCGCCAGTCGTGCGGTTCGGCGTACTCCTCGTTGAACGCCGCGGCCCAGTCCTCGAATCCGCGGTACTGGCCCCGTCCGACACTGGCCATGCCGGTGTACTGCAGGTGGGAGTGGGCGTTCACGAGCCCGGGGAGCAGCGCCCCCTTCCACCGCCGCTCGGTGAACGTCGTGCCGTCCAGCTGGTCCACGACCCAGGCACGCTCGCCGACGTGCAGGATGCGTCCGTCGCGGACCGCGACCGCGCCGTCGGCGATCGGCGGCGCGGTCATCGGCACGACGATGCGCGCCGAGTGGACGGTGGTCTGCAGCTCGCTCATGCACGGTCTCCGAAACGGCGGGTCCGGACGTCCGGCTCGCGTTCGGCGGGCTGCGCGGCAAGGCTGCCGGGAGGCTCGGTTCGGCTCCCGAAGGCGGCCAGCGCCGCGCGGGCGGTCGCCTCGTCCACCGCGGGGTCGATGGGCACGACGGCGCGCGGCAGCTCGTCACCGCGCTCGAGCAGCATCCGCACGGCGCCGAGCTGCGCCGCGAAGGACAGGTCCATGATCTCGACGGGGTTGCCCTCGGCAGCGGTGATGTTGATGCACCCGCCGTCGTCCAGCACCACGACGCCGTGGCCGTCCGGGAACGTGAACCGTTCCGCCTGCGGTCCGATCGTCGACCGGGAGGCGCCGGCCCTCAGCGCGTCGTCGATCGCCACCTCCTGGTCGACGCCGCCCGCGACGGCGACGACCGCATCGGGAGCGCAGGAGCGCAGGACGTCGACCGTGATCGTGTCGCGGACGCCCGTCGCGCTCATCACGAGGTCCGCGTCCCGCACGGCGTCGGCGAGCGGAGCGACGGCGTGCCCGGCGAACAGCGCCTGCAGGGCGCGGACCGGGTCCGTCTCGGCGACCGTCACGGTGCAGCCGAGCGCGCGGAGCACCAGGGCGACCCCCTCGCCGACGTGGCCGTACCCGGCGACCGTTGCCGAGCCTCCCGACCGGATCCGGTGCGCGATGGCGGGCGGGAGCCCGTCGACCAGGTCGAGCGCCGCGAACACCGTCGACTGCCCGGTGCCGTACCGGTTGTCGAAGAACGTCTTCGTGCGGGCGTCGTTCACCGCGACCACGGGGATGCCGAGCTGGCCGCGCTCGGCCATCACGCGCAGGGGCCGGAGGCCGCTCGTCGTCTCCTCGGCGGCACCGAGCATCGTCGGCAGCAGGTCGGGACGCTCCTGGTGTGCGAGGCGGATCAGGTGCGAGCCGTCGTCGAGCAGGATGTGCGGGCGGGTGTCGAGCATCGCGAGTGCGAGCGCCTTCTGCTCCGCGAGCGTCGCGGTGCTGCTGGCGTGGACCGTCAGTCCAGCGTTCCGGAGGGCGTCCGCCACGGCGTCGTCGGTCTCGTCGGCGTGGGCGTAGACGACGACCTCGGCGCCGGCGTCGCGGAGCAGCAGGCTCAGCACGGCGGTCTTCGGCTCGAGGAACATCGCGACGCCGATGCGGGTGCCACGGAGGAGTCCGCCGTCGCGGAGCTCGGCGGCGACGGCGCGGGAGACCGGCATCGAGCGGCGCGCCCAGCGCAGGCGGGCCTCGGCGGCGGGGTCGGCCTCGGGGTCGCGGCCCGACGAGACCAGGAACACGTCGTCGGAGGTCATCGGCACGCCGAGCACGCCGGGTCGGGCGGGGGCGACGGGGCCGAACGCGTCCTCGTCGACTGCGGGGGCGTGCCGGCCGGCGTCGATCACGATCAGGGTCGCGCCGCGGGGGCGGTCGGACTCCCGCTCGATGACGGGCGTGCTGTGCTCCGGCGTGCCGAGGCACCAGAGCTGGTCGATCGGCTCGTGCTCGTCCGCGCGGAGCGCGCCGAGACCGGTCAGCAGCGCGTCCAGCGCGGCGACGTCACCGCGCTCGCCCCCGACGATCCGGAAGCGGCGTGCGGCGACGAGCATGTTGGTCGTCCGCGCGAAGTGCCGGACGGCCGCGGATGCCCAGGCCGCCGTGTCGGGATCGGAGCGCAGCGGCATGGTCCCAGGGTAGAGCCGTGCGGTGGCCGGTCGGTGCGTCCGGCGGTTGCGCTCTCGGGGTCGGCGCTCGCGGTCTCCGCGCTCGCCATCTCCGCGCTCGCGGTCTCCGCGCTCGCGGTCTCAGCGGAGCACGTCGGGGCGCGGGGCGTCCGCCCAGCCCGGCGCGGCGGGGGCGCCGAGCTGCCGCGTGCGCTTGCGGTAGTGCACCTGGATCCCGATCAGCACGGCGACGCCGATCGCGGAGACGATCGCGAGTCCGACGAGGTACAGCGTCGACGAGAGCCCCACGATCGACGCCGGCACCGCGCCGTTCTGCGCCACGGAGATCGGCGTGCCCGTGATGAGGAACGCGAGGAGGGTCGAGATCGTGGAGTTCGAGTCGTAGAGCCCGTGGAGCAGCGCGACGACGACGTAGGTGACGAGGATGCTCCAGGCCCAGCGGAACCGCGGCCGACCGTGCGCGGCACCGAACAGCACCGCCCCGAGGATCGCGGTCCAGAGCACGTGGCCGACCGGGGAGAGGATCGCGCGGAGGACCTCGGTCTGCAGCAGCGACACCAGGTCGATCCCCCGCGAGGTGATCGCGGCGTTGAAGGCGTACCCGGCGGACTCGAACGCGGCGAACCCGGCGCCGACGGTCGCGCCGAGCAGGGCTCCCTGCCGAGCCGTCTTCGGGCGGACGCGCCATCCGACGACCACGAGGAGCACGCCCTTGACGAACTCCTCCACGAACCCGACCACGACGTAGACCAGCGCGTTCTGCTGCAGGTCCGACTCGAGCAGCGACGCCCCGAGGACCCCGAGGATGCCGCCGACGAAGAACGCCGTGACGAGCTGCATCGTGCTGACCGTGCCGGTGACCCGTTCGATGACGAAGAGCACCACGGTGAAGGGCACGAGGAAGCTGCCGAGCAGGATGATCGTCGGCACCAGGTTGGTGTTGCTCGTGTACACGGTGACGACGATCGTCACCACCCAGAGCACGAAGCCGACGAGCAGCGTCTTCCACCACCAACCACGGCGGTGGTGCGGGTGGGCGACGGGTTCGCTGGCCGTGGACATGGGACCATCGTGCATCGCCGGCCCGCGCCGTGCCCGGATCGGTGCCCGACCTGAGGAATGTCTCCTGCGCTCCGGACGTAGTGTCTGGGTATGAGCGATGAGACATTCGACCAGGTGACGATGTTCGGCGCGGACTGGTGCCGCGACTGCCGACGTTCGAAGGCGCTGCTCGACAAGCTCGGTGTGGAGTACACGTACGTGGACGTCGAGGCGGAGCCGTCGGGAGCCTCGCGTGCCGAGGCGATCAGCGGGCGCAAGAACATCCCCGTCGTGGTGCTGCCCAACGGCAAGCACTTCGTGGAGCCGTCCGACGCCGAGCTGCAGGCCGAGCTCGAGGCGTCCGGCGCCGTCTGACCGGGGTCTTTCCCGCGAAAGCGACGGAATTCGCCCGGAATCCGCGGGCACAGTGTCGCTTTCGCGGTAGAGATCTGCGCCCGTTCAATACGCGGACATCGGATGAATCGGGCATGATGAGCGCGTGATCATCGACGCTCACCAGCACCTCTGGGACCCCGCCGACCGGACGTACCCCTGGATGGACGACTCCGTCGCGCCGATCCGTCGCCGGTTCGACGCGTCGGACCTCCGCGCGGTCACGGCCCCGGCCAGTGTCACGGCGACGATCGTGGTGCAGGCCGTGCACGACCCGGGCGAGACCGCGTGGCTCCTCGCGCAGCAGGAGCCCGTCGTCGGCGTCGTGGGATGGGTCGACCTGACCGCGCCGGACGTGGCAGATCGACTCGCGGCGCTCCGCACGGCCGCGACGGGGGCGCAGCAGCACGGGTCGCAGCAGCGCGGGTCGCCCCCGCCGCTCGTCGGCATCCGGCACCAGGCGCAGGACGAGCCGGACCCGTCCTGGCTCGGACGCGAGGACGTCATCCGCGGCGTGCGGGCCGTTGCCGCGGCAGGACTGGCATTCGACCTCCTGATCCGCGGAGCCCGAGAACACGCCGCAGCCCTCACCCTCGTCGACGCGGTCCCCGACGGCGTCTTCGTCCTCGACCACGCCGGCAAGCCCGACATCGCGCACGACGACACCGACACGGCGACCGCCTGGCGGGCACGGATGCGGGACTTCGCCGCCCGGCCGAACGTGGCGTGCAAGGTCTCCGGCCTCCTCACCGAAGCCGGCGACGACTGGCGGAACCGCCCCGTCGACCGGTACGTACGGGAGACGGTGCACACCTTCGGCACCGACCGGTCGATGTGGGGCTCCGACTGGCCGGTCTCGACCCTGGCCGCCGACTACCGCACCACCCTGCGCACGACAGCCGACGCCCTCGCGGACCTGTCCGACACCGAGCGCGAGGCGGTGTTCGGCGGCACGGCTGAGCGCGTGTACCTTGCCGGAGCACAGCCCCAGACATAGGATGTCTGCACTGCCCGCTGCATCGGCGCAGCGCAGAGAGCGAGGAACGATGAAGTTCGCACGACTCGGCCCCCTGGGACGCGAGATCCCCGTGGCCATCGACTCCGACGGCGAGGCCCTCGACCTCCGGCCGATCACCACCGACATCAGCGGCGCCTTCCTGTCGTCCGACCCGGTCGGCCGCGTGCAGCACGCCCGCAGTGCCGGCGACCTGCAGCCGGTGCCCGACGCCGACGGCCTACGCCGCGGAGCGCCCGTCGCCCGCCCGGGCAAGGTCGTCTGCATCGGCCTGAACTACCGCGACCACGCTGCCGAGACCGGCGCCGACATCCCCACCGAGCCGATCGTGTTCATGAAGGACCCGATGACCGTGATCGGCCCGGACGACGAGGTCCTGGTCCCACGGAACAGCACGAAGACGGACTGGGAGATCGAGCTGGCCGTCGTGATCGGCACGATGGCGCGGTACTGCGAGTCCGAGGACGAGGCGGCGACGCACATCGCGGGCTACGCCATCGCGAACGACGTCTCCGAACGCGAGTTCCAGCTCGAGCGCGGCGGGCAGTGGGACAAGGGGAAGTCCTGCGAGACGTTCAACCCGCTCGGCCCGTGGCTCGTCACGCCGGACGAGGTGTCCCCGGACGCCATCGCCCTGCGGCTCAGCGTGAACGGCGAGGTCCGCCAGGACGGCACGACCGCCGACATGGTGTTCCGCCCGGCGGAGATCGTCCGGTACCTCTCCCAGTTCATGGTCCTGTACCCGGGCGACGTCATCAGCACCGGGACGCCCGCCGGCGTCGCGCTGGCCGGGCACGCCCCGTACCTGCAGCCGGGCGACGTCGTCGAGCTCACCGCGGACGGCCTCGGCTCCCAGCGCCAGACGATCGGGGCCGCCTGATGCCCGGCTCGCACGAGGGGCTCCGTGCGATCGTGACGGGCGGCGCCTCGGGCATCGGCGCGGCGATCACGTCGGCGCTGCAGGAACGCGGCGCGACGGTCGCCGTGCTCGACCTGCGGACATCCGGGGTCACCGACGGCACGATCGCCGTCCCGTGTGACGTCGGGGACGACGAGAGCGTCCGCGCGGCCGTCGCCACCGCGGTCGAGCAGCTCGGCGGACTCGACGTCCTCGTGAACAACGCCGGCATCGGCGCGCAGGGCACGGTCGAGGACAACCCCGATGACGAGTGGCGCCACGTGTACGAGGTCAACGTCCTCGGCGTCGTCCGACTCTCCCGTGCCGCGCTGCCGCACCTCCGCGCATCGGGGAACGCCAGCATCGTGAACACCTGCTCGATCGCCGCGACCGCCGGACTCCCCCAGCGCGCGCTGTACTCGGCGACGAAGGGCGCCATCGCCGCACTCACCCGCGCGATGGCCGCCGACCACATCCGCGAGGGCATCAGGGTCAACGCCGTGAACCCGGGCACCGCGGACACGCCGTGGGTCGCACGGCTGCTGTCGACCGCCGCCGATCCGGCAGCCGAACGCGCTGCACTCGAGGCACGCCAACCCCACGGGCGCCTGGTCGCGCCGGAGGAGGTCGCCGAGGCCGTCGCCTACCTGACGAGTCCGCTCGCCCGGTCCACGACGGGCGTCGACCTGGCGGTCGACGGCGGGATGCAGGCGCTCCGGCTCCGGCCCGCCTGATGCCGGAGAACACCGGTCGGGAGGCTCGGTGCCGGTATCGTCGAGCCATCCCGACCCAGCGTGGCCGGGTGGAGGGATCGCCATGGCTTCGCTGACCGACGACGCGATCGCGCGCATCCAGCAGATGATCGTGACCGGCGAGCTCAAACCCGGCCAACGCCTCCCGCCCGAGAAGGAACTCAGCGAGTCCCTCGGGCTCTCCCGGAACAGTCTCCGCGAGGCGGTGAAGGCCCTCGAACTCATCCGCGTGCTCGACGTCCGACGCGGCGACGGCACCTACGTGACCTCGCTGGAGCCCTCCGTCCTGCTCGAGGCGGTGTCGTTCGTCGTCGACATGCACCACGACCGCTCGCTCGTCGACCTGCTGGAGGTCCGTCGCATCCTGGAGCCCGCGTCCGCCGTGCTCGCCACCGCCCGCGCCTCCGAGCAGCAGATCGACGAGCTCGCCACGCTCATGGGCTCGGTGGGAGAGGACACCGGCGTCGAGGACCTCGTCGCGCACGACCTGCTCTTCCACTCCACGATCGCGGGCATCGGCGGGAACCAGTACCTGTCCGGGCTCCTCGACGCCCTGTCGAGCAAGACCGTGCGCGTGCGGGTCTGGCGTGGTCTCACCCAGAACGGCTCCGTCCAGCGCACCCTTGACGAGCACGCCGCGATCGTCGACGCCATCCGCCGACGGGACCCCCAGCTCGTGCAGGCGCTCGTCGTGTCGCACGTCGAGGGTGTCGAGCGCTGGCTCCGCCGTTCCCTCGACTGACACGTCGTCGGATCAGCCAGTCCGCGCACTCCTGGCCGCGTCGAGCGGTTGACGTGTTCGATGGGACGTCGGCCCTGACTCCGGCAACCATGCCGCGGCAACCGCACCCACGAGGAGGACACCGTGCTCGGTCTCATCATCAGCTTGATCATCATCGGACTCATCGCCGGCGCCATCGCGCGACTGGTCATGCCCGGCAAGCAGCACATCTCGATCCCGATGACCATCCTGCTCGGCATCATCGGCTCGTTCGTCGGGGGCTTCCTCGGCTTCCTGATCTTCCAGCACGACCCGATGGACGGCTTCTTCCAGCCGGCCGGCATCATCGGTTCGATCATCGGCGCGATCATCGTGCTGTTCATCTACCTGCGCGTCACCGGCCGCAAGTCGGCTCGCAGCTAGGGTCTGCCTCGGCGCTGATCGCGCCCCCGCACGAACATCGCGCCCCGTCTCGACGGGGCGCGATGTTCGTTGCGGGGCGCGACGAGGTCAAGCGGGCAGGAGCGCCGCCGCCTCCAGGTCGGCCCAGAGCGCGTCGGGGACGGACACCGCGGCACGAGCGGCGTTCTCACGCACCTGCGCTGCCGACTGGGCACCGACGGCGACCGTGCGGACCGCTGGTGCCCGGCGCGGGAACGCGAGCGCGGCCTCCGGCAGCGTCACCCCGTGCCGCGAGCAGACCGCGGCGAGCGCCCGGGCCCGATCGACCAGCGGCGTCGGGGCCGGGGCGTAGTCGTACGTGGTGCCCGGTGCGGGGAGCGGGTTGCTCAGGAGCCCCGAGTTGTAGACCCCGACCGCGACCACGTCCACCCCGAGCGAGGCGCACCGGGAGACCAGCTCCGCCGCCGGCTGTTCGAGCAGCGTGTACCGCCCGGCGAGCATGATCACGTCGCAGATGCCCGTGTCCACGGCGGCCGACAGCGCCGACACCGAGTTCGAGCCGACCCCGACGGCCTGCACGACGCCCTCGTCCCGCAGGCTCGCGAGCGCCGGCAGCGCCTGGGTCAGCCCATCGGACAGCGAGTACACGTCGGGGTCGTGCAGGTACGCGACGTCGACGTGGTCGAGCCCGAGCCGCACGAGGGACTCGTCGAGCGACCGACGGACCCCCGATGCCGAGGGGTCCCACTGCCGCACGGGGTCGTCCGGCACCGCGAACCCGTCCGCGTCGACCCCGTCACCCGGACCAGGTACCAGGAGCCTCCCGACCTTCGTCGACACCCGGTACGAGTCCCGCGGCCGCCCGGCGAGCGCCGCCCCGAGCCGCCGTTCGGACAGCCCGACCCCGTAGTGCGGCGCGGTGTCGAACCCGCGCACCCCGGCGTCCCACGCGGCGTCGACCGTGGCGCGGGCGTCCTCGTCGGACACCTCCCGCAGCAGGTTCCCGATCCCGGCGCACCCGAGCCAGAAGGGCCCGACGTCGAGGTCGAACGGCACGCTCACGGCTGACTCGCCAGGGTCCACACGAGCGGGACCCCGTCGTCGTTCCCGGAGTAGTCGTCGTCGGCCTCGAGCAGGGGGTTGATCACGGCCTGCCACTCGGCGTTCACGGGGTCGTCCGCCAACGAGCGACGCATCGCCCGGTAGTCGGCGACCTCGATCAGGTGGACGAGGTCCTGGCCGTCGCGCCAGATGCTCCAGTTCGACACCCCGGCGGCACGGAGCCGGTCGGCCAGCGCCGTCGGGACGGCGGCGTGCACGCGGTCGTACTCCGCCTCCGCCCCGCTCCGCAGTCGCGTCCGCGAGAGGATCCGCTGCATCAGTCGCGGAGGAACAGCTCGACGACGGGCACGGCGACGTCCGGTCGGACGATCGGCAGCGTCAGGGTCAGCGTCCCCGCGGGCTGCCCACCGAGCCCGGTGTTCTGCGCCCGGGTCCCCGGCGGGATCTCGCGGTAGTGGATCTCGGACGCGTCGTTCAACAGCTGCGCGTACTCGACGCGCCCGGCGAGGTCGGGCAGGTGCACGTGCTCGAACGGCCACGTGAACAGGTGCAGGTACAGCCGGTTGCCGTTCTGCGTGTAGACCGTGCCAGCGGGTGCCCGGAAGGACGAGGGCCCCGCGCCGTACACCGACCGTGCGTGCCGGTCCATCCACGAACCGATCTCGGCGAGCGCCGTCCGGGCGACCCCGTCGAACTCGCCGCGACCGGTGGGTCCGACGTTGAGGAGCATGTTCCCGTTGTTCGACACCCCGTCGACGAGCATCCGGACGAGCAGGTCGGTGCTCTTCACGTTGAGGTTGTCGCGGTCGTAGCCCCACGAGCCGTTGAGGGTCTGGCAGGCCTCCCACGGCACCTGGACCCCGTCGACCTCCATCGGCTTGTCCGGCTGGTACTGCTCCGGCGTGACGATGTCGCCCGGCAGGTCGAGCCGGTCGTTGACGATGATGCCGGGCTGGAGCCGACGGGTCAGCTCCAACAGCTCCGAGGACCCCCAGTCGTCGCGGCCCTTGCCGCCCCAGATGTCCTCGTGGTCGTTGTCCCGGTACGAGAAGTCGTAGAACAGGTAGTCGATCCGTCCGTAGTCGGTCAGCAGCTCCGTCACCTGTCCGTGCAGGTACTCCCGGTACCGCGCCATGTCCCGGCCCTCGTTGAGCGCCGCGATGGCGGATTCGCCGTCGTCCCGTCGCGGGTGTACCCCGTCGATGGTGAAGTCCGGGTGGTGCCAGTCGATGAGCGAGTGGTAGAACCCGACCCGGAGCCCCTCGGCGCGGACGGCGTCGACGAACTCGCGGACGATGTCCCGGCCGAACGGCGTGTTCGTCGCCTTGTAGTCCGTCAGCGCCGAGTCCCAGAGCGCGAACCCCTCGTGGTGCTTCGTGGTGAGCACGACGTACTTCATGCCGGCCTCCCGCGCACGCCGAGCCCAGTCGGCGGCGTCGAACAGGTCGGGGTCGAAGTGGTCGAAGTACTTCTGGTAGTCCTCGTCGGTGATCCGCTCGCGGTTCTTCACCCACTCGTGCCGGGCGGGCAGGGCGTAGAGCCCCCAGTGGATGAACATGCCGAAGCGGTCGTGGGTGAACCAGGCGGGCAGGCCGCTGGCGGCGGGGTCGACCTGCGGCTCTGCGGGTGCGGTGATGGTCATGGTGGCCAGTGTTCCTTTCAGGAGTGCAGCACGTCACCGGCCGCCGAGGCCGGAGGTGACGATGCCCTTGACGAGGTGCTTCTGGAGCAGGACGAGCAGGATGACGGTCGGCAGCATCGAGATGACCGAGGCGGCCATGACGAGGTTCCACTCGGAGCCCTGCTGCCCGAAGAACTGCTGCAGGCCGAGCGGGATGGTGCCGTGGGCCTCCACGTCGTTCACGACGACGAGGGGCCAGAGGAACGAGTTCCAGTACGAGATGAACGAGAACACCGCGAGCACGGCCATCGTCGGGCGGGCGAGCGGCATCATCACCGAGAAGAAGGTGCGGACGGGTCCGGCGCCGTCCACCCGTGCGGCGTCGTCGAGCTCCTGCGGCACGGTGAGGAAGAACTGCCGGATCAGGAAGGCGCCGAGCGCGGTGAACGCCCACGGGATGATCAGCGCCTGGAACGTGTCGACCCACCCGAAGCCCTGCATCATCACGTACATCGGGATGACGAGGACGTCCTGCGGGATCATCAGCGTGACGAGGAACAGCATGAACACGGTGTTCCGCCCGCGCCAGCGCAGTCGCGAGAACGCGTACCCGGAGAGCACGGCCACGGCGACGTTGATCGCGGTGCCGACCGCCGCGACGAACACCCCGTTGAGGATGAACCGCGCGAACGGCAGGTAGGTGAACGCCTGGACGTAGTTGCTCCACTCGAGCGAGCGGCCCCAGAGCGTCGGCGGCGTGGTGAACACCTGGTCGGCGGGCTTCAGGCTCGTCGCGACCATGTACACGAGCGGCGAGACGAACAGCAGCGCGACGAGGCACAGCAGGGCGTACCCGATGGCGTGCCGCACCCGGCCCGGCCGTGGTGCTGCGGTCGTCCTGGCGACGGCACGGGGGTTGACCGACCGGTTCGACGTGGTGGCGAGGCCACCGCGGACCGCTTCACTCATAGTGCACCCACCGCTTCTGCCCGAGGAACTGGACGGCCGTGATCCCGAGGATGATGACGAACAGCACCCACGCGCCGGCCGAGGCCAGGCCGAGCTGCTGGTTCTGGAAGCCCGTGTTGTAGATGTACTGCACGAGGGTCTCGGTCGCCGTGCCCGGCCCGCCCTTCGTGAGGACGAACGGCTGCACGAACACCTGGAACGAGGTGATCAGCGTCATCATCGTCGCGAAGAACACCGACGGTGAGATGAGCGGGAACTTGATCGCCCAGAAGGTCTGCCAGGCGTTCGCCCCGTCGAGCTGCGAGGCCTCGATCTGGTTCTCCGGCACCGCGTCGAGCGCCGCCGAGAAGATCAGCATGTTGTAGCCGAAGCCCTGCCACACGCTCATCGCGACGATCGCGAGCATCGCCCAGTGCTCGTCGGCGAGGAAGTTCGGTGCGTGCACCCCGACGGTGGACTGCAGCGTCGCGTCGATCGCACCTCCCGGCTGGTACAGCATCCGCCACACCACGACGTTCGCGACGATCGGCGTGATGGTCGGGATGAAGAACAGCACCCGGAAGACGTGTCGCCCAGCGATCCTCGGCGTCAGCCAGGCGGCGAGCCCGAGCGACACGACGAGGTTGAGCGGCACGTACAGCACCACGAACAGCGCGGTGTTGAGGGTGACCGTGCGGAACACCGGGTCGGCGAAGAGCCGCGCGTAGTTCTCGACGCCGGCGAACGACCGCGCGCCGAGCGTCGGCCAGTTCATGAAGCTCACGACGAGCGACGCGATGATCGGGAACGCCGTGAACACGACGAGGCCGATGGAGTGCGGTGCGGCGAACGCGGCACCCCACCAGGTGCGGCGCCCGACGGGGCCTGGGTCGCCGCCCTGCCGGTTCGGCGTGGCCGTGCCGGCCGCCACGGCGGTCGCGACCGCCGGGACGGCCGCGGCGGCCGGTGGGTCCTGGATGGTGGTCATGCGACGACCTCCTCGTCGTTCGCGCGGTCCTGGGGGTGGGATGGGACGGACTGGAGGCTATGCGCACGACGTGCGCCGAGCCTCCAGTCCGTCGGCTGGTCACTGGGTGCCGAGCTGGCCCGCGATGGAGGACATGGTCTCCTTGCCGGAGGTCTGCCCGTTCACCGCCTGGAGCGCGTACTGCGTGAAGAGCTGGGACAGCTGGTCGCTCTGCTTGTTGCCGAGCAGCGGCGACGACTTCGCGAGTGCCGCCTTGAGCGCGGGCTCCGCGCCCTCGATGCCGGCGCTGGAGTACCAGGCGGCCTGTGCCGCGGTCCGACCGGGGAACGCGCGTCCCTGCTCGGCGAGCGAGGTCAGGACCTTCTCGCTGGTCATCGTCTGCACGGCCTTGAACGCCTGCTCCGGGTACTTGCACTGCTTCGAGACGCCGAAGCCGGACCCGGCCGCGAAGGTCGACGGCCCGGACGTCCCGGCGGGGAGCGTCGTCACGCCGAGGTCGAACTTCACCTTGGCCTTCTGGCTGATGAGCGACCACGGACCGTCGGTGTACATCGCGACCTTGCCCGCGGCGAAGTCGTTGCCCGGTGTCGACGAGTCGGACGACGCCTGCGTCGCGTAGCCCTTCTTCACCAGGCTGGCCATCCAGTCCAGGCCGTCCGCGAACTTCGCGTTCGTCGCGTCGAGCTTCCCGCTCGACGTGATCACCCGGCCGCCGTTGTAGCCGTAGATCATCGACTCCAGGTTGAGGTCGGCCACCGTCGAGCCGTACTCGGTGATGCCCTTCGCCTTGAGCGCCGCTCCGGCCGCTTCGAAGTCGTCGACGGTCCAGCCGGGCTGCGGCTCGGCCACACCGGCCTGCTTGAAGAGGTCCCTGTTGTAGAACATCATGATGGGCCCGGTGTCGTACGGCAGGCCGTAGAGCTTCCCGTCGACCTTCATGCCGTCGAGCGCCGTGCTGTCGAACGCGGACAGGTCCGTGCCGTCCTTCTTGGCGAGGTCGTCGAGCGGCAACAGCGACTCGGTGTAGTTCGCCGCGCGGAGCGACTGCATGCTCACGACGCACTGGGCGCTCCCGGCGCTCAGCTGCGTGCTGAGCTTCGTGAAGTAGTTCTCGAACGGAGCGCCCTGGATCGTCAGGGTGATGCCGTCCTCGCTCTTCACGGTGTCGGCGACCTTCTGCCAGGCGGCCTTGTCCTCCTTCCCGGCGATCCACATGGACCAGGTCAGGGCGTCCTTCGACTGGCTCCCGCCGGCGCTGCTGCCGGAGGAACAGCCGCTGAGCACGAGGGCCGCGGCTGCTGCTGCCGCGAGCCCGGCGATGATGCGTCGTCGTTGCATCGGAGTCTCCACTTCGTCGTGGTGATCGGGTGAGGGGGTGTGGTCAGGCGACGCGGACCGCGTCGCGTGGGGAGTCGACGGACCAGACCGGGCCGTCGGGGAACTCGTACGTGTCGAGGGAGTCGGCGAGCATCTCGGTGCCGGCTCCGGGAGCGGTGGGGGGCCAGTAGCGGCCGTCGTGCACGTCGACCGGGGTCACGAAGTGCTCGTGGAGGTGGTCGACGTACTCGATGCAGCGGGTGTCGAGGTCGCCGGACAGCGCCACGGCGTCGAACATCGACAGGTGCTGCACGGCCTCGCAGAGCCCGACACCGCCGGCGTGCGGGCAGACCCGGACGCCGTACTTGGCGGCGAGGAGCAGGATCGCGAGGTTTTCGTTGACACCGGCCACGCGGGTCGCGTCGATCTGCAGCACGCGCATCGCCTCGGCCTGGATGAGCTGCTTCGCGATGACCCGGTTCGCCATGTGCTCACCCGTCGCGACCGGGATCGGGGCGATGCGGCGGGCGATCTCGGCGTGGGCGAGCACGTCGTCGGGGCTCGTCGGCTCCTCGACCCAGGCGATGTCGAACGGTCGGAGTCGATCGATCCACGCCACGGCCTCGTCGACGTCCCACCGCTGGTTCGCGTCGACGGCGATCCGGATGTCCGGACCGACGACGGCGCGGGCGATCCCCATCCGGCGGACGTCCTCGTCGACGTCGCCGCCGACCTTGAGCTTGATCTGCGTGAAGCCCTCGTCGACGGCCTCCCGGCACAGGCGGGCGAGCTTGTCGTCGTCGTAGCCGAGCCACCCGGGGGTGGTCGTGTACGCCGGGTAGCCCTGCGCTTCGAGCCGCGCTCGACGGCTCGCGCGGAGCGGCTCGGCATCGCGGAGCATCGCGAGCGCCTCGGCGGGGGTGATCGCGTCGGTGAGGTACCGGAAGTCCACCAGGTCGACGAGCTCCTCGGGCGCGAGGCCGGCGAGGTGCGCCCAGAGCGGCTCCCCCGCGCGCTTCGCCCTGAGGTCCCAGAGGGCGTTCACGACGGCGCCGATCGCCATGTGCATGACGCCCTTCTCCGGGCCGAGCCAGCGGAGCTGCGAGTCGTGCACGAGTTCGCGCCAGGTGCCGCCCATGTCCGCCAGGAGCGCTTCGGCGTCGCGACCGACGACGTGTCCGCGGAGTGCGGCGATGGCGGCTTCCTGGACCTCGTTGCCTCGGCCGATGGTGAAGACGAAGGCGGATCCCGCGAGCCCGTCGAGTGCGTCGGTCGTGATCTCGACGGTCGCGGCGGAGTAGTCGGGCGCCGGGTTCATGGCGTCGGACCCGTCGTGTTCCCGAGAGGTCGGGAACCGGATGTCGCGCACGCGCAGACCGGTGATGCGGCTCATCGTGTCTCCTGCCCGTCCGGTCTCCGTCGACCGAACGAGGCAATCAAAACATCCGATGTCTACCGCGTCAAGCGTCTTTTTCGTCGCGTTCTGGCGTCATGTCCGCCACAACCACCCGATGACTGGCTGCGGGCCGGTTCGCACTCCCGGGCCGCGCCGAGTAGTCACGACATGCCGTCGGTGTGCCGCCGAGCGGTCACCACCCGTCGCTCCGCGGGCCGGCAGGCGACAGTTCGTGACCAGTCAGCGGACGTGAGCGGCACGTCGTGACACCTCGGGCAGTGAGAGACGGGCGGCGGACGGGAGGCCCGTGGCGGGCGGACACGAGCCTCCCGTCCGGCGGGCAGTCGCGACGCGACCCGCCGCAGACACGCGCCGAGTGGTCACGACAAGCCGTCGGCGTGCCGCCGAAGGGGCACGAAACGTCGCCTCGCGGGCCGGCAGGCGACAGTTCGCGACCAGTCAGCGGACGTGAGCGGCACGTCGTGACACCTCGGGCTACCAGGAGGCGCACAGACCGACTCAGGACGCGGCGAGCCGGCCCATCTCGGCGACCACGCCGCGGACGCGTGCAGCGAGCTCGTCACGCGAGCCGACGGAGACGCGGTGCGCGGTCTCGATGACCGCGGCCATCACGAGGGTCGTGGCCGTCCGGGCGGTGTCCGCGTCGGTGCGTTCGCACGCGACCTCGTACACCGCGAGCCGCGCATCGGCCATCCACTGCAGCATCGTCGGCACCATCTCGGGGCGGGCCTGGACGAGCGCCTTCATCCGGGAGCGGTCCTCGGGGAGCTCCACCGTGGACGCGACGAGGTCGCAGAGGTCGTGGACGAGCTGCCCGTCCGAGGCGAGGAACGCCTCGCGCGCGTGGTGCGGGATCGCCGTTCCCGGCAGCCCGAGGGCGGCGTGCCCCTTCGAGGAAAAGTAGTTGAAGAAGGTCCGGGTGGAGACGCCGGCCTCGGCGCAGATCTCCTCGACGGTGACGCCCGCGAGTCCGCGGTCGGTGACGAGTGCGAGCGCGGCTTCGTGCATGGCCTGCCGGGTGCGCTGCTTCTTGCGCTCCCGGAGGCCGCAGTGCTCGTCGTCGGTGGCGGTGGCGTCCGTGGCGGGCGCTTCGGTGGTGCTCACGGGGTGCTCCTGGTGCGGGTCGGGGCCTCCCGCAGTGCTGCGGGAGGCCCCGATGGTGCCTAGTTCGCTGAACGCGGACCCTGGACGGGGATCGAACCGGTGGACGGCGCCGTCGGCGAGCCCATCGTGTTCGCGGCCTCCACGGCCTGGGCCTCGAGGTCGTCGGCCGTGCCGTCGGCGTCGGCCTGCTCCTGCAGGGCCGAGCTCTTGCGGAGCGGCGGCGCCTTGAAGAACCAGCTGAGGACGAACGCCAGCAGGATCACGGCGAACCCGACCCAGTAGACGGTCACGGCCGAGGTGTTGAACCCGGTCATGAACGGCCGCGTGAGCGCCGGTGCCGCGCCGTTGAGGTAGGACGTGTCGCTCGTCTCGGAGCTGCTGCTGCCGCTCGTGGAGGACGATGCCTTGTCCATCTGCTTGACGACACCAGGGACGACCTGGTCGACCCAGTACGTGCGCTCGGCCTTGTCGGACCAGTCGACGACCAGTGCGCCGTTCTCGACCGTGGCGTGCGCCTTGTCGGCGGCAGCGGCGAGCGCCTGGCTCTCCGCCTCAGGCAGTGCCGCAGCGACCTGCTGGTCGATGATCCCCTGCGCTGCGGCGGCCGGGACGGCGCCTGCTGCGACCTGCTGCTGGACACCAGCGGTCACCTGCTGCGTGACGGCCTGGTCGGCAGCCTGCTTCGCGGCGCTCGTCGCATCGGTCAACCCGGAGGAGACCTGCTGCTTGATCGGGGTGACGATCGGGTTCCAGATCTGGTCCATGACGCCCTGGTTGGCCTTCGCCGACGCGACGGTCGGGTTGAGCGCGGCGTCGAGCGCACCGGTCAGGTTCTGCTTGTCGGCCGTGGCGTGCACGATGTTCGCCGGCATGATCGAGAACAGGACGCTCAGGAGCACCGCGGTGCCGAGCGTTCCACCGATCTGGCGGAAGAACGTCGCCGAGCTCGTCGCCACACCCATGTCGCGTGGCTGGACCGAGTTCTGCGAGGCGAGCGTGATGCTCTGCATGAGCTGACCGAGGCCGAGCCCGATGAGGAACATGCCGATCATCAGGAACCAGAGCGGCTTGTCGATCGTCATGAACGTCAGGACGACGTAGCCGATCGAGACCAGCGCGGTCCCGATGACCGGGAACTGACGGTACTTGCCCGTGCGGGCGACGATCTGGCCGGAGGCGATCGACGCGATCATCAGGCCACCGATCATCGGCAGCGTGGCGAAGCCCGACTCGGTCGGGGTCAGCCCGGTCACGATCTGCAGGTACAGCGGGATGGTCAGCATGGCGCCGAACATCGCGAAGCCCACGAGGAAGCCGAGGATGGTCGCCATCGAGAACACGCCGGAGCGGAAGAGCTTCAGCGGGATGATCGCGTCGTCCTTCATCAGCGTCTCGATCACCAGGAACGCGACGAGACCCACGGCACCGGTCACGTAGCAGGCGATCGCGCCGGCCGAGCCCCAGCCCCAGGTGCGGCCCTGTTCGGCCACGAGGAGCAGCGGGACGAGGGTCACGATGACCGAGGTGGCGCCCCACCAGTCGATGCGCGGCTTCGCCTTGGCGTCACCGAACTTCGGGAGGTGCAGGAACGCGATGACCATCAGCAGCGCGCCGACGCCGATCGGGACGTTGATCAGGAACACCCAGCGCCATCCGGTGACTCCGAGGATGCTCGACGCACCGGCGAAGAGCCCACCGATGAGCGGGCCGATGACCGAGGAGATGCCGAAGACGGCGAGGAAGTAGCCCTGGTACTTGGCACGTTCACGCGGGGCGAGGATGTCGCCCATGATCGCCAGCGGCAGCGACATCAGCGCGCCGGCACCGATGCCCTGGAAGGCACGGAAGGCGGCGAGCATGATCATCGACGTCGACATGGTCGAGAGCAGCGATCCGAGGATGAAGACCGCGATGCCGAAGATGTAGAGCGGGCGACGACCGAAGACGTCGGAGAGCTTGCCGTAGATCGGCGTGGTGATCGTGCTCGCGATGAGGTACGCGGTCGTCACCCAGGCCTGCTGGTCGAGTCCGTGCAGGTCGTCGCCGATGGTGCGGATCGCCGTGCCGACGATCGTCTGGTCGAGCGAGGACAGGAACATCCCGGCCATGAGGCCGTAGATGACGAGGAGGATCTGGCGGTGCGACATGATCGGCTTGCCCGGCGTGCTCGCCGGTGCTGATGATCGCCCGCGCTGCACCTCGACGGGTGCGGTGGCAGTTGACATGGGGGTCCTTCTGGAGTGCTGATGGCGGATCGGTGCGCGTCGGTGCGTGGTGGTCGCGAGGGACGCCGGGGCTTGCGCGGCGGGTCAACCTTGCAGACGCTGCAACTTTACACCACAAGCACGTTTGCCGCCAATGCAAACTTTCCCATTGCGCACGTTTGGTGAACACACCCTCAGGTAGCGTCGACGCATGGGGCGGACGACCTGGACCGATGTACCGGCGACGCTGCGGGGGCAGGTCGAGGAGATGCTCGGGGGTCGGGTGGTCACGGCCGAGTCGCAGGCCGGTGGGTACTCCCCCGGCGGAGCCGACCGGGTGGTGGCCGACTCCGGTCGACGGGCGTTCGTGAAGACGCTGTCGCGCCGGACGAACCCGGACGGGTACGGCTTCCACGAGCGTGAGGCAACGGTGATGGCCCACATCCCGCCGAGCGTGCAGGCGCCCCGCCTGCTCGGCACGCTGCGCGCCTCCGTGCACGACGACGACTGGATCGCCCTGGTGCTGGACGACGTGGACGGTGCGCACCCGGGTAGCGCGGACGTCACCGCCGTGCTGGACGCGCTCGACACCCTGCCCGTCGCGGCCGGCCCGCTCGCCGACCTGCCACGTGCCGCACCGGACCTCGCCGAGGAGTTCGCCGCGTGGGACCGGATGCTGGCGACCGGGCTCGACGCCACCACCGGGACGGGCGATCCCGTGGTCCCACCCGACGTCGCCGCCCATGCCGCCCACTTCGCCGCGGTCGCGCGCGCCGGTGCCGCGGCGGTCGACGGCGAGCACCTCGTCCACCTCGACTGCCGTGCGGACAACCTGCTCGTCGACGCGGACGGCGTCGTGTGGGTGGTCGACTGGCCGTGGGCGGGGATCGGCGCGCACTGGCTCGACCCGCTCACCTACCTGCTCGACACCTTGGTGCGGGGCGACGACGTCGACGTCGAACACCACCTGGCGACGCACCGGGTGTTCGGCGGCGCGACACCGGAGGCGGTCGACGCGGTCCTCGCCGGGCTCGCCGGGATGTTCTTCGAGAAGGCCGGCCGCCCCGCACCGCCGAACATGCCGACGATCCGCGCGTTCCAGCGGGCAGAGGGCATCGCTGCCGCACGGTGGCTCCTCCGCCGGGGGCACTGACCGGAACCCCACGCGCGCCGACCTGGGCCACCGACGGCCGTGCGCATCCAGGTCGGGGAACCGCGACGGGGCCGCCAGCACGGTCGGCACCGATCGGGGTACCTCGAGGACCCAGGAGACACGTCGGGCACGCGCGTACCGTCGCACCGATGAACGACGAGAACGGAAGCAATCGTCCGGAGGACGACGCCGCACGCCTGGGACTCGTCGTCGTCGGCGAGGCAGCAGCCCTGCACTCCGGTGACGAAGCCGCCTTGGACGCGAGCGAGGACAACATCCGGGAGACCGTGGACGACCTGGTCGACGAGCCGCTGACCCGACGGCAGGAGGAGGTCGTCCAGCGCCTCGCCTCCGCAGGCGGCACCATCGCCGCCGGCCTCAGCGGTGCACTCGCCGCACAGACCGACCGCTCGGTGGACGACGTCCTGGCGGGTGCCGCCCGTGCGGTCGTCTGGCAGCAGCGCATGACCGCGGACCAGGACCGCCGCATGGAGCGGGACGGTACCGACGAAGCGGCCGCACGCGTCGAGCAGGACGACCAGACCGAACGCGACGCCCACGCCGAGTACGACCGGGACGAGCACGGTGACCGTGGCGGCCGTGTGGACGCCGACCGGAGTGACTCCGACGACCGTCGGCAGGACGGCCGCCACCGCGACGACCGCTGACCCGCCGCGCCGCACCGCGCCGGGCAGCACTGCGCCGGGCACCGCACCGCGGTAGCCGCGCCGCACCGGAGCACGCCGCGCAACACGGGGTCACGAACGAGCAGTCGTCGCCAGCCCTTCCGTAGCGTTGCGCCCATGCCGAAGCGACTCCTGCTCAACGTGTTCGAGATGAACTGCGTCGGACACATCACGCACGGCCTCTGGCGCATCCCGGGCAACAACCGGCACCGCTACAACGACATCCGGTACTGGACCGAGCTCGCACGCACCGCAGAGGCCGGCCAGTTCGACGCGATCTTCATCGCGGACGTCCTCGGCGCCTACGACGTGTACGGCGGCTCCGCTGCGCCGGCACTCCGCGAGGGCCTGCAGATCCCGAACAACGACCCGATGCTCGTCGTCCCCGCGATGGCCGCCGTCACGGACCACATCGGCTTCGGCATCACGTTCTCCACGAGCTACGAGCCGCCGTTCGCCTTCGCCCGGCGGATGTCGACCCTCGACCACCTGACGAACGGCCGCGTCGGCTGGAACGTCGTGACGAGCTACCTGCCGAACGCCGCCCGGAACTTCGGGCTCGCCACGGAGATCCCGCACGACACCCGGTACGAGATCGCCGACGAGTACCTCGAGGTCCTCTACCAGCTGTGGGAGGGCTCGTGGGAGGACGGCGCCGTCCTCCGTGACGCGGCGAACGGCGTCTACACGGACCCGGGCAAGGTCCACCCGATCGACCACGTGGGCGAGCACTTCAGCGTCGCCGGACCGCACCTGTCCGAGCCGTCGCTGCAGCGCACCCCGACGCTGTTCCTGGCGACGGGCTCCCCCGCCGGCATCGCCCGCGCCGGCAAGCACGCCGAGGTCGTCTTCACCGGCGGCCACGGCGTGCAGCGGACCGCCGACGCCGTCCGCGACGCCGCACAGGGCGCCGGTCGCGACCGCGGGGACGTCAAGTTCGTCACGCAGGCAGCGGTGATCACGGCGCCGACCCAGCGCGAGGTCGAGGACAAGGTCGCCCAGTACAAGGCCTTCGCCAGCGAGGAGGGCCCGCTCATCCACGGCAGCGTCCCCTTCGACGCACTGTCGCACCCGCGGAACCGCACGGTCCGCGACGCCCTCGAGGCCGAGGGCGTCGCGGGCGGCGAACGACTCGTCGGCCGGGTCGCGCTCGACGCCACGGTCGGCGAGCTCATCGACCGCGTGAACGAGGCGTGGAACGGTGCCTTCTGGGCGGCCGGCGTGCCGGAGGCGGTCACCGAGCAGATCGAGGGGTGGCTCGACGACGACGGCATCGACGGGATCAACCTGCGCCAGTACCACTCGTTCGACACGGTGCGCGACTTCGGCACGTACGTCACGCCGCTGCTGCGCGAGCGCGGTCGCCTCCCCGAGCGCTACGCAGACGGCGAGACGCTGCGCGAGCGCGTGACGGGAGGCCCGGCTCGGCTCCCCGCATCGCACCCGGCCGCCACGTACCGGCACACGAGCGTCTCCGCCTGAGCAGACCGGCGCGCGTCCGGCACCGGCCCGGCGAGGGTCCGCTCGTTCAGCGGCCGAGCAGTCGGCGGACGCCGTCCGTCACCACGCGCCGGGTGAGCGCACCGTCACGTCGTGCCTTGGCGCGGAGCGCCGCTCCCTCCCAGAGGTCGACGAGCTGCGCACCGACGAGCTCGGCATCGAGCGACCCCGGCACGTCACCCTGCTCCTGCGCCAGCCGTACGGCCGTCGCGAGCTGCGCGACCCACTCGTCGAAGACCCCGTCGACGTGTGCCGCGACGTCGGGCTCGTCCGTCGCGGTGTCGATCGCGAGGTTCCCGAGCAGGCACCCGTACCGGAACTCGATCCCCGCCAGCCGTTCGAGCATCGCGTCGAAGTAGCCGGTGATCCGGTCGAGCGCGCGCGGCACCGAGTCGTCGACGACCATCCCGATCGGCGACGCCGCGGCGAACCGGTCGGCCGCGACGATCGCGAGGTCGGCCTTCGACCGGAAGTGGTTGTAGAACGAGCCCTTCGGCGCCCCCGCGGCACCCGTGATCGCGGCCACGCCGGTCCCCGCGTAGCCGTGCTGGTGGAACTCGACGACTGCGGCGTCGACGATCGCGTCGCGGAGACTGGCTCGGGGCATGGGTCGATCTTCTCATCCGGGGAATAAGACGACCGGTCATATTGATCACCTTCACAGCGGCGTCGACCGGCGCCCCGACGGAAGGAACCCACCATGACCGGACTCAACGGACAGATCGTCCTCGTCACGGGCGCGAACGGCGGCCTCGGCACGGAGTTCGTGCGCCAGGCGCTCGAGCGCGGCGCGACGAAGGTGTACGCCGCAGCGCGACGCCCCCGCGACTGGGAGGACGCACGCATCGTCCCCCTGGTGCTCGACGTGACGGACGAGGCATCGGTCACCCGTGCCGCTGCCGAGGCGAGCGACGTCACGGTGGTCGTGAACAACGCCGGTCTGCTGCGTGCTGGCGGACTCGTCGACGGCCCGCTCGACGACATCCGCGCGCAGATCGAGACGAACCTGATCGGGCCGCTCCTGGTCACGCGTGCCTTCGCGCCCCTGCTCCGCGCGGCGCACGGCACGGTCGTCAACGTCGCGTCGATCCTCAGCTGGCTCGCCGGCAGCGGCGCGTACGGCGTCTCGAAGGCCGGGCTCTGGTCCGCGACGGACTCCACGCGGCTCGAACTGGCGAGCGACGGCGTACAGGTCGTCGGCGCCTACCTCGGGTACACCGACACCGCGATGACGGACGGCGTCGACGCTCCGAAGAACACCCCGGAGGAGGTCGTGACGGCGGTGTTCGACGGCGTGGAGTCCGGCGAGCACGAGGTCCTGGCGGACGAGCTCACCCGCACGGTGCGTGCATCGCTCGGCGCGCCGGTCAGCGAGCGCTACACCGCCCTCGCCGGCTGACGCTTCCCACCCACGACGCCCGCTACGAGCGCCACCAGGTGTCGAACGGGGTCGCGGGGACCCGGCGCTTGTGCTCGGTGGCGCGGTACCGGGCCTCGATCGCCTCGGCGACCTCGACGGGGACGTCGTGCCCCTGCAGGTACGCGTCGATCTCGGCGTAGCTCAGGCCCAGGTTCGCCTCGTCCGTCTGTCCGGGGAGGTCGTCGAGCAGGTCGGCGGTCGGCGCCTTCTCGTACAGCCGGGCCGGGGCGCCCAGGTGCTCGAGGAGCTGCCGCCCCTGGCTCTTCGTCAGCCCGGTCAGCGGCGTGATGTCGACGCCGCCGTCGCCGTACTTCGTGAAGAACCCGGTCACGGCCTCTGCCGCGTGGTCGGTCCCGACGACGATGAGCCCGCGCTGCCCGGCGACCGCGTACTGGGCAACCATGCGCATCCGGGCCTTGACGTTGCCCTTCACGAAGTCGCTGAGCTCGACGCCCGCGCCGGTCGTGTCCTGGACGACCCCGTCGACACCGTGCTCGATGTTCACGGTGATGCCAGGCTCCGCGGCGATGAACTGCAGCGCGAGCTGGGCGTCGTCCTCGTCCGCCTGCACCCGGTACGGCATCCGCACCGTGGTGAAGGAGACGTCGTGCCCGTCGGCGCGGAGCGACTCGACCGCGAGCTGGGAGAGCCGTCCGGCGAGGGTCGAGTCCTGCCCGCCGCTGATCGCGAGGACGAGGCCCTTCGCGCCGGTCGTCGTCAGGTAGTCGCGCAGGAAGCCGACGCGACGCGACACCTCCTCGGCCGGGTCGATGGTCGGCTGGACGTCGAGGGCCGCGGCGATGGCGGCTTGCAGTTCACGCACGTGCCCAGTATTCACCGTTGGGCGCGCGCCTTCACGGCCACGTCCTCGGACCGCTTCTGCCGCCACATCCGAGCGGGCTGGTCCGGGCCGTCCCAGACCTGCACGGCACCCCATGCCGCGGCGAGGAGCGGCACGGACATCACGGCACCCGTGATGCCGGCGAGGACGGTCCCGGCGGTCAGGCCGACCAGGATCACGAGGCCGTGCAGCTTGAGCGTCCGGCCCATCAGCACCGGCTGGAGGAAGTTGCCCTCGAGCTGGTTCACGAGGACCACGATGCCGACCACGACGAGGGCCTGCACCGGCCCGAGCGCGACCAGGGCGACGAGCGCGGCGAGGATCCCGGCAGCGGTGGCACCGACGATCGGGATGAAGGCGGTGATGAACACGACGACCGCCAGGGGCAGCGCGAGCGGCACGCCGACGATCGCGATGCCGACCCCGATGCCGATGGCGTCGACGGCCGCCACCGCCGCCGTCCCACGGACGTAGCCGCCGAGCGTCGACACGACACGGTCCCCGACGCGACGGGCACGCGCGTAGCCGGACCCCGAGAACGGACGGAGCAGGAACTCCCAGATCCGCGGGCCGTCCTTGAGGAAGAAGAACAGCACGACGATCATCAGGACGAGCCCGGTGAGGAAGTTCGCCGTCGCCGACGCCCCGGCGAGTGCGCCGGACCCGAACTGGGCGCTCGTGATGAAGTCGGTGACGGTCTTCGTGGCGTCCTGGATCTGCGAGTGCGAGATCGAGATCGGCAGCGACGTCACCCAGCCCTGCAGCTGCTGGAAGCCGTCGACGGCGGAGTCCTGCAGGTCGGACCACTGGTTCTCGACGGCGACGACGATGAGCCAGCCGAGGAGCCCGAGCACGACGAGCACCCCGAGGAGCACCGCCAGCGTCGCGAGGACCGACGGCACCCGGTGCTTCCGGAGCCAGGACACGACGGGGTGCATCGCGGACGCGATGATGAGCGCGATCAGCACGGGGATGGTGACGACGCTCAGCGTGCTCGCGGCGAAGACGATCCCGGCGACGATGACGAGCACGATGATCACCTGCAGGCACCGCGTCGCGAGCCGGCCGAACGAGTCGGACCACGCTTTCCTGGGGCCGGCGACCGCTTCGACGGGCTCGGGTGCTGACGTTCGGAAGAGGGGCATGGTGGTCCTTGTCGGTGACGTCGCTGACGTGCGGCGCGATCGGCGGTCGAACGCTCCCCCCGATGATGTCAGGGTGTCGGTGGATACGCTCAGGGTCGTGACGACGACGTTCCCGCGCAGCTCCCCGTCCGCCCTCGGCATCGACGCCTCCGGCATCGACGCCCTCGTCCGTGCACTGGAGGCAGCGCCAGGCGTCGAACCGCACGGCCTCATGGTGCTCCGGCACGGGCAGGTCGCCGCCGAGGGGTGGTGGACGCCGTACTCCGCCGACCGACCGCACCTGCTGTACTCGCTGAGCAAGAGCTTCACCGCGGCGGCCGTCGGCATCGCGAGCCGCGAGGGCATCGTCGACCTGGACAGCACCGTCGTCAGCCACTTCCCCGAACTGGACGCGGAGGTCACCGACGCGCGCAGCCGGTCCATGACGCTGCGGAACATCCTGGCGATGTCGAGCGGCCACCGCGAGGAGACCCTCGACCGGGCGCGTGCGATCGACCCGACGGACATCGTCCGAGGCTTCCTCCTGCTCCCTCCCGACGAGGACCCCGGCACCGTCTTCGCCTACAACCAGCCCTGCACGTACACGCTCGCAGAGATCGTCCGCCGGGCGAGCGGGACCTCCCTCGTCGCGTACCTGCGCCCGCGCCTGTTCGATCCCCTCGGCATCGAGCAGGTGTCCTGGAAGCAGGACGAGCACGGCAAGGAGCTCGGCTTCAGCGGCTGCTACGCCACGACGGAGTCGATCGCGAAGCTCGGCCAGCTGTACCTGCAGCGCGGCGTGTGGGACGGCGAGCGGATCCTCGACGAGGACTGGGTCGAGGCGGCCACCCGCACGCAGGTCGCGAACCCGGGTGAGGAGAACCCGGACTGGAGCCAGGGCTACGGCTACCAGTTCTGGATGGCTCGGCACGGCTTCCGCGGCGACGGCGCGTACGGCCAGTTCTGCGTCGTGCTGCCGGAGCACGACGTCGTCGTCGCCATGACCGGCCAGAGCACCGACATGCAGGCGGTCCTCGACGCGGTGTGGGAGCACCTGCTGCCGGCGATCGACCGCGACGGCCCGGCGGACACCGTGGACCTGTCCGCGCTCGCGTTGCGGCCGGTGCCCGGTGGGCGGCTCGGCCTGGAGGCTCGTGGCACCTACGCACGCGCGTCCCGTTCCGGGGTCCCCGGCCTGGAGTCCGTGGTGCTCGAGCAGGACGGCGAGCGGTGGGTGGTGACGCTGCACCAGGACGGCTCCGCCGTGCGTGCCGTCGTCGGCGAGGACGAGTGGGCCGTCGACGGCTCGACCGCGGCGGGCGCCGCGACCGACGACGACGGACGCGTGCTGGTCGCCGTCCGGTTCGTCGACACCCCGCACCTGCTGTGGGTCCGCCTCGACGCCGGGGACCGGACGTTCGCGGCACGGTGGGCGACCGAGCCGCTGCACGACACGGTCGCCACCCTGCACCGCCCGACGGCCGACTAGCGCGTCACCAGGGGACGACGCCGCCGTCGTCGAAGAACCCGCCACGGGGTCCGTCGTCGGGCAGGGTCGCGAGCCGGACGGCCGTCGCGGCGCCCTGCTCGGGCGACCGGTCCCCGGCGAACCCGTTGAAGTCGGTCGCGACGAGCCCGGGGCACGCGGCGTTCACGATGACCGGGGTGTCCTGGAACGCCCGCGCGTACTGCACCGTGATGCCGTTGAGGAAGGTCTTCGACGACGAGTACACGCCCATCACCGGACCCGGCTGCCGCTCGAGCGAGCCCATGCTGCTCGACGTGTTCACGATCCTCGGGTGCTCGGACCGGCGGAGCATCGGCAGCATCGCGTTCGTCACGCGGATCACGCCGTACACGTTCGTGTCGACGACCGTCCGGAGGTCGTCGAGGTCCATCGTCGTCGGGTCCTGCCCCCACGTGACGGGGTCGAACGGTCCCGAGATCCCCGCGTTGTTGACGAGCACGTCGAGCGTGCCGAACCGCTCCTCGAGCTCGCGTGCCGCAGCCGCGACGCTCTCGTCGCTCGAGACGTCGATCCGCACGCTCGTCGCGTCGATCCCCTCGGCGGCCAACCGGGCCGCGGCGTCCGAACCGGCCGTCTCGTTCCGTGCGCCGACGACGACACGCAGGCCGAGCCTCCCGAGCGATTCCGCGATCGCGAAGCCGATCCCCTTGTTCGCCCCGGTGACCAGGGCGGTCGTTGCTGTTGTCATGCTCCGATCCTCGGTCCGCGCCCACACCCCCGTCCAAGACCCGTTGGGTGTCCATCGATACCCGGCGGGTATCGGGCGACGTAGGCTCCGTGGTGTGGACGATCTCGAGACGCGCGAACTCCGGTACTTCGTGACCGTGGCCGAGGAGCTGCACTTCGGCCGTGCCGCCGCACGCCTCGGCATGTCCCAGCCGCCGCTGTCCCGCGCCATCCGGCAGCTCGAACAGCGGATCGGGACGGAGCTCTTCGAGCGGAACCCCCGGGGCGTCACGTTGACGGCCGCCGGCACGGTCCTGTTCGGCGATGCCGGGCCAGCACTTGCGGCCGTGGCAGCCGCCGGCCGGCGAGCCCAGCGGGCGGGACGCCGGACGCGCCGCCTCGTGCTCGCCGTGAAGGCGGGTGCCGACCACGAGCTCCTGCAGGCGTTCCTCGACGTGCAGGACGCGGACCCCGACGCCCTGCCGATCGAGGTCGTGTTCGGCGAGGTCCACGAGCAGGCGGCGTTCCTCCGCGACGGCACGGCGGACATCGCGCTCATGCACCGCACGTACGACGACCTGACCGGTTTCGACGCCGAGGACCTGCGGACCGAGCAGCAGGTCGCGATCCTGCCCAGGACGCACCCGCTGGCGGCACGGCCGGCGCTCTCCACCGCCGACCTGCGCGACCTGCCGGACCTGCCAGCCGCCAGGTGGCCCCGCGTCGACGGCACCTACCCGGACGGACCGGGTCCCGAGGTCCGCTCGCAGGCCCAGCTCGCGCAGCTCGTCGCCCTCGGGCGGACGGTCATCGTCATCCCGCGGTCGAGCCGCACCCTGCAGTGGCCGGAGCACGTCGCGGTCCCGGTGCTCGACGCCGCGCTCGCGACGACCGTGATCGCGTGGCCCGCCGCCTCCACGTCGCCGGACGTCGCCCGCGCGGTGCGGAACGCAGTCAGCGCCGCAGAGACGTTCGCGGCGTCGCGGACGGCCTGACCGGCCGCGACCTCAGATCTCGACGTCGCTGCCCATCGTCACGGTGCGCTGCGGCGGCAGACCGAAGCGGGCCGCCGGGTCCGCGGCGTTGTGGGCGAGCCCGACGAACAGCTTCTTCCGCCAGGACACCATGCCCCGGTTGCCACGCATCGGCCGGAGTGCACCGCGGGAGATGAAGTAGGACGCCTCGGCCATGTCGTCAGGGTCGAGGTCGAGCACCTCGGACAGGCAGGCCGCGTGCAGGGCGTGCGGCAGGTCCTGGTCGTCGGAGAACCCGAACTTCACGGTGATGTGCTCGATGCCGTCGTCGGTGTACCCGAGGTCGTCGCGGACGAAGGCCTTGGCGTGCGGGACGTGCGGGACGTTCGCCGTGATGACGGAGACGATGATGACGTGCTTGTGCACCACGTGGTTGTGCTCGACGTTCGCACGGAGGGCCAGCGGCGTCGTGTCCTTGTTCGGGTGCGGGAAGACCGCGACGCCCCGGACCCGCGGCACGTGCTTCGTGTTGATCTTCTCGATGAACTCGTCGAGGGACCCCTCGCGCTCCTGCCGCTCCTGCTGCACGAGCTGCCGTCCCCGACGCCACGTCGTCATGACGGTGATCACCGCGAGGGCGATGAGGAGCGGCACCCACCCGCCGTGGATCACCTTCGACAGGTTGCCGGCGAGGAAGGTCAGCTCCAGGCCGCCGAACACGACCGCCGCTGCGACGAGCTTCCACGTCGCCCAGTGCCAGAGCGGCTTCACCACGAGGAGCAGCAGGAGCGTGTCCGTGACGAGCGCCCCGGTCACCGACACCCCGTACGCCGTCGCCAGGCTCGCCGACGACCGGAACGCGAGCATGATCGCCATCACGCCGATGAACAGCAGCAGGTTCACCGCGGGCAGGTAGATCTGCCCGCCCTCCTGCTTGGAGGTCTGCCGGATCGTCAGTGGCGGCAGGAGCCCCAGCTGGACGGCCTGACGGGTGAGCGAGAACGCCCCGGAGATGACCGCTTGGCTGGCGATGACCGTCGCGGCCGTCGCGAGCACCACGACCGGGAGCTGCGCCCAGTTCGGGAAGAGCAGGAAGAACGGGTCCTTCGTCGCCTCCGGGTGCTCGAGCACGAGCGCCGCCTGCCCGAGGTAGTTGAGGACCAGCGCGGGGAACACCACGAAGAACCACGCACGGAGGATCGGCACCCGGCCGAAGTGCCCCATGTCCGCGTAGAGCGCCTCGGCACCGGTGATCACCAGGACGACGGCACCCATCGCGACGAACGAGATGAACGGGTGCGCGAAGACGAACGCGATCGCCCACGTCGGGGACAGCCCCTGCAGGACGCCGGGGTGCTGGAAGATCATCGGGAGGCCGGCCACCGCGATCACGACGAACCAGAGCAGCATCACGGGGCCGAACAGCGACCCGACCTTGCCGGTGCCGAACCGCTGCACGAAGAACAGGATCACGAGGATGACCGCGGCGATCGGCACGATGAGGTGCCCGACCGCCGGCGCCGCGGTGCCGAGGCCCTCGACCGCGGACAGCACGGAGACCGCCGGGGTGATCACGGAGTCGCCGTAGAACAGCGAGACCCCGACGATCCCCACGATGAGGAAGATCGTCGACCCGCCGCGGCGCTTGGCGTACAGCCGACGGGCCAGTGCGGCGAGCGCCATCACGCCGCCCTCGCCGTTGTTGTCCGCGCGCATGAGCACGAGGACGTACTTGATCGACACGATGATCGTGATGCTCCAGAACATCATCGAGATCACGCCGTAGACGTCCTCGGGGATCGGCTTCACGATCCCGCCGTCGATCGTGAACACCGTCCGCAGAGAGTACAGCGGGCTGGTTCCGATGTCGCCGAAGACGACCCCGAGCGCGGCCAGCGCCAGGGCCGTCACGCCCTTGGGGCCGCCGTGTCCGGCAACGGCGTCGTCGACGGGTGCGGTGTCCTGACCATGCGCGGCGTCCTCGCCGACAGGAGCCGCGGAGTGGGTGTCCGTCACGCTCGATCTCCTCGAATCCAGTCGCCAGGGAAGCGGCCAGCGATCATCCTGCCACCGTCCGACGTGCACGCTCGCAGCCACGGCTCGACCGTTTGGGAAGTGCAAACGACACCTGTCGCCTAACGGGCGTATCCTGACGCCATGAAGGCACTGCAGTACCGCACCATCGGTTCCCGACCGGAGCTCGTCGAGATCCCGAAGCCCGCTCCCTCGGCGTCGGAGGTCCTGCTCCGCGTCACCGCCGCCGGGGCCTGCCACTCGGACGAGTTCATCATGGGCACGTCCGCCGAGGACTACTGGTTCAAGCCCGTCCCGCTGACGCTCGGCCACGAGGTCGCCGGCGTCGTCGAGGCGATCGGCGAGGGCGTGCACGGTGTCGAGGTCGGCGAGTCCGTCCTGGTCTACGGACCGTGGGGTTGCGGCCGCTGCTACGCCTGCGCATCGGGCGAGGAGCAGAACTGCGAGCACGGGATGCGCGCACCCGGCATCTTCAGCGACGGCGGCATGGCGGAGTACATGATCGTCGACGACGCCCGCCACCTGGTGCCGATCGGCGACCTCGACCCCGTCGCGAACGTGTCGCTGACCGATGCCGCGCTGACCCCGTACCGCGCCGTGAAGTCCGCGCTCCCCCGGCTGACCCCCGGCACCACCGCCGTCGTCATCGGCTCCGGCGGCCTCGGTCACGTCGCGATCCAGCTCCTCAAGGCGCTCACGCAGTCGACCGTCGTCGTGCTCGACGTCGACGACGACAAGCTGTCGTTCGCCGAGTCGGTCGGCGCCGACCACACCTTCCTGTCGAACCCCGACGCGATCGAGAGCGTCAAGGGCATCACGCGCGGCCTCGGCGCCGACGTCGTGTTCGACTTCGTGGGCATCCAGCCGACCGCCGACCTCGCAGCGGGCATGATCCGCGTCGCCGGTGACATCGTCGTCGTCGGTGTCGCGACGGGCGCCGTCCCGGTCGGGCAGACCACCGTGCCGCTCGACGTCAACGCGCGGGCGATCAACTGGGGGTCCCGCACCGAGCTCATGGAGGTCGTGGAGCTCGCCAAGAAGGGCGCGATCTCGATCCACGTCGAGGAGTACTCGATGGACCAGGCGACCGAGGCCTACGACCGCCTGCACGCCAGCAAGGTACGTGGACGCGCCGTGGTGGTGCCGACCCGCTGAGCCGCCAGCGGCTCCGGTCGCGACCGGACGACGGACGGGAGGCGCGGTGCCGGCTGGCACCGCGCCTCCCGTCCGTCACGGGGTCACCATCTCGATCCCGTCACGCGCCCGCCGGTTCGAAGTCGCCTGGTGCCCAGCTCCGGTCGAGGTAGGGACCGAGCGGGCCGTAGAGCCGGAAGTACGAGAACCAGTGCTTGCCGGGGATCGTCTGCACCCAGTTGCTCGTCCCGCTCACCGGTGGTTCCGGACCGAAGTGCAGCACGACCGAGCCGTCCGACTCCACCACGAGGTCCCGGTCGCGGCTGCCACGGTCGCCGCGCTGCTGCTCGTTGTCGATGAGACACCGCGTCCCGACGTCGTACACCGTGACCGACCAGAACAGTGCGGCCGGCACGTCGCGCGGCACCGTGAGCTCGTAGGACCGGCCGCCGTCGAGCCACGCACCCGTGGCATCCGTGTACGCACCGAGGTACGCCTGCCCCTTGCCGGGGGTCGTGCTCTTCATCGCCGACGAGAAGCTCACCGCCTCTTAGAACCACGATGCACGCTCCAGCAGCTCGTCGTACCAGGGCCCCCGCTGTGCCGAGTCCGAGAGGACGACCGCGAAGTCCCACTGCCGGTCCGGGCGGTAGCGCGCGTCGGGGAAGCGCTTCGCGAAGGTGTTCGCCTGTGCCATGCGCTCCCCGTCGGCAGCCGCCCGTTCCAGCACCGTGACGAGCCGCTCGTCCGGCGCGAACGGACTCCCAGGCTCGATCCCGAGCTGTCGCAGCATCGCCAGGAAGAACCGGTCCCGCTCGTCGACCACCTCGGTCTGGTAGATGCGGTGCAGCACCTCCCAGTAGGCGATGCCCCGCGGTTGATCGCCCGACCACGGCCGCCCGTCCGGCGAGATCAGCCGGGTCGCCGGCGGATCGTCGTGCTCCGCCAGGGGATGCACGCGCACCGCCGCCGCCAGGGCCGCCCCACGCTCCGGATCCGGGTCGAGCGTGCGGAACCCGAACATCACGTTGACCCCGCTGGACCGGATCACCGACCAGCTCGGGTCGTGCTCGGGGACGTCCTGCCCAGGAGCGACGACGAGCGTCGTCCCGCCGCGCCCGGCGTCAGCCCCCATCTCGCCGAGGACGCCGCACTCGCGCTGCCAGAAGTCCGACACCCCGCCCGCCGTCGGTCCCGTTGGGAGCTCGAGCACGAGCGGACCGGTCTCCGACAGGTCGAAGAAGTTCAGGATGTACGGAGTCGTCGCGTTGGCCGTGATCAGCCCGAGCTTGTCCCGGTAGGTGACGTAGTGCACGAGGTCGTGCTGCGTCGCGCCGAACACCTCGCGGTGCTGGGCGCTCCAGTGCGCGTAGGACACGATCGGCAGCGCCCACAGGTAGGTCATGCAGGCGAGCTGGTGGTCGAGGTCGTCGAAGATCGCCGGCAGGCTGTCGCGCGGCGGGAGGTCGGTACCGTTCTCCGCATCGGTGGTCATGCCAGCGATCGTCGTCCCGAGCCGCCCTGGCGACATCACCCCAGCAGGGTGAGCGTCACTCCTCCATCTGGAGCGCCTTGCCGCGCATCACCAGCAGCGGATCAGGCGGCAGCGCGACCGACGTGTCCTTGTCCTCGTAGTCGAACTGCGCGAGGAAGTACCGCATCGCGTTCACGCGGGCGCGCTTCTTGTCGTTCGACCGGACGATCGTCCACGGCGCGTACCGCTTGTCGGTGCGGCGGAACATCTCCTCCTTCGCGGCGGTGTAGTCGTCCCAGACCCGGAGGGACGCGACGTCGTTCGGCGAGAGCTTCCACCGGCGGACGGGGTCCAGCTGGCGGATCGCGAACCGAGTGCGCTGCTCCTTGCGCGTCACCGAGAACCAGAACTTCGTGACGTGGATGCCCGAGTCGACGAGCATCCGCTCGAACGACGGTGCCTGCGCCATGAACGTCTCGTACTCCTCGTCCGAGCAGTACCCCATCACGCGCTCGACGCCGGCACGGTTGTACCAGGAGCGGTCGAACATCACGATCTCCCCGGCGCTCGGCAGGTGCTCGACGTACCGCTGGAAGTACCACTGGCCCTGCTCGCGCTCGCTCGGCTTCGACAGGGCGACGACACGGGACGTCCGGGGGTTCAGGTGCTCGGTGAAGCGTTTGATCGTGCCGCCCTTGCCGGCGGCGTCGCGGCCTTCGAACAGGATGATCGCGCGACGGCCCTCGTCCTCGAGCCAGTACTGCAGCTTCAGCAGCTCGACCTGCAGGCGGTACTTCTCGTACTCGTACTCGTCGCGGTCCATCCGCTCGCGGTACGGGTAGTCCTCTTTCCAGGTGTGGATCGGGTTGCCCTCGGGATCGATCAGTTCCGGATCGGCGGTGTGGGCGCTCCCGACGGTGTACCCGCGCGTCCGCAGGTCCTCGATGTACTCGCGCAGGTCTCCGATGGGGGCGACGTCCAGCACGGGGTCCTCCTCGCCCGCGCGGGGTCGGTTGCGCGGCTCACCCCGGTATAGCAACCCGGGGTGAACAACGGACATCGTCGACCACACGCTCAGTCCGGCGTCCTCCGACCCCGTGGGTCGGCGTGGACGTTCGGTGTCGCCACGGCTACCGGCCGCGTTTCGCCTTGCGGAGGGCGAAGCGCCACAACCAGATGCCGGCACCGAGCCAGAAGATGCCGAGCGCCGTGTTCACGACAGCCAGGACAACGTCGAGATCCGGCCGGATGAAGCGGACGATCGACGTCGTCATGAAGACCGAGCCGAAGGCGAGGGCGATCGTGCCCAGGACCTTCGCGCTCACCACGTCCACCGAGCCAACCTAGCGCGCGCTTGCGTCTCCGAGGATTCGGGATAGAGGCCTCGATGCGCGTCGCGTACCTCGGTCTCGGCCAAGCTTCCCGCTTCGCGAAGCGACCAAGCCCACCGAGCCGCGTCCGACTCCAGCTCGTCAAGTCGCTGTTGCGCTGTCTCGAATTCGTGCTCCGGGCCTTCAGGAAACGCCGCTCGTACATCCCATCTGCTCAGTGGCAGTTACCGCAGCTCGTCGAACACGTTGGCGTTGTACCGCGTCACACCGATGTCCGGGGTGATCGGTGCCCACGCACCATTGCGCTTCACCAGAAGGAGCTGCACGTCATCCGTCGCGGGCTTGACCAGCGCATCACACTGCGAAGGTGGCCCCACCCGAATCGACGCACCATCACCTTCGCCACCCTTGACCACGTCCAGAAGCTGAACCGTGAGGTGATCGTTGGTGGTCTGCTCGATCGTGCCGTGCGCAACGAGCTCAGCATCGGCCGCGGCGGCCGATGCGTTCGTGTACTCGGCGAAGCTCGGGCATGCCGAGGAGCGGACACCCGAATGCGCGCAGCCAGCCAGCGCGGCGGCGATGAGCACCGCCGCCGCGCCGGCAACTGTGAGTGTGTGTCGCACGTCACTCCTGCTCAGTAGAGAGCGTCGATTCCGCGGAGATCCCCGAGGCCGAGCGTACGCTGCGCGGTCTCGCACGTCGACGAGGCCGGCTTCATGACCAGCCCAGTCGACTGCGCGACATGGTCAAGCCCGAACGTGTGCCCCCACTCATGTGTGGCAACACCCCGAAGGTCGTAGTTCGATCCGGAACAGCTCGAGGCCGAGTTCCACGAGTAACCGGTCGCGTACTTTTGATCGGATTCTGTCGCGTTCCCAGAGCCGTTGTACCAGGTGCACGTCGTGGCCAACGTGCCGGACGGCAACGCTCCCCACCCCACGACGTTCGTGCCGCTGCTCGAGCCGCAGCCAGCTGCGGAAGTCACTCCCGGAGCTTGCGTCGTGGTGGTCACGTAAGAGTTCTTCGCCGCCGAGTTCACCGTCGTGCTACACGCAGTGATAGATCCTCCCCAGGCGTTCGCGCCGTTGCGCACCGCCGTCAAACCGGAGGTCTTTTGCCCCGATGAGTTGTACCGCCAGTTGACGGTCCCGACGCCGAGCCAGCTGAAACCCAACAGCTTGTATGACGAACTCCCGCAGCTGGCCTGTACCGTCACTCCCCCGCTGCCTCGTGAGGGCGCTGCAAGCGTCGCCGCGAGCTGACGCCGTTCCAGCTTCGTCCGCTCCTGCCGTACCGCAGCCGCGGCGCCACGCCATTCATCACCGACCTTGACGGCAACCCCAGCATCCGTGTTCGACACCAGTACGTCCTCCAGCTCGGCCGCTCCCTCAGCCGCCGTGCTCGTCGCAATCACCGTCGTCCCGACCTCAGGGATGACAAACGAACGACCGTCCTCCAGAACAAGAGTGCCCGCCGTGACAACACAGCCAGAACTGACTGCGGTCACCGTCAACGTCGGTGACGAGCATCCAGTGGATGTGGCCTGAGCCGGTGCTGCTACCAGTGCCGAAGCCCCGACCGCCACCCCGACCACGCCCGCGATCAACTTGCGCTTCATGCTGATTCCCCGATCTCAGCGAGAGCCTCACACTCTCGATAGGAGCCATGCTCAGTATTTTCTGTACGACTGTCAAGGAAACGGGCCGCGGCGGTCCGACCGGGACACCGATCCCGTCTCGATGGCCGATACGCCTGTGGGCTCAGGTTCTCGGTCGGCGGCGGCGGAGTGCGTCGAGCATCCGGGTCGGCCGGCGTCGCGATGGGTGCCGAAGTCACAGCCGCCTCCAGTACGGCAAACCACGACTTCTGTCGAGGCCTCGGTGCCATTGACGCGGTCGACTACAACTACCCGAAAGAGATCCATGGCGAATACGATGCAGTGCTTGATTGCCACGGCACGTCCCTCGAGTCGTACCGGCGCCTCGTGCGGCGCGGCGGGAGGATCATGACCCTCGCCACTCGCGGCATGGGCTTCGCCTTGCGGTCGGCGGTCAGTCCGGGTCCGCGCGTCCGGATCATGATGGCGCAACCCCGCCGCGCCGACCTCGCCGCACTGTCCGACTACGTGGACCAGAAGCTCATCCATCCCGTCGTGGAAGACACACATCCCCTCGAAGAGATCACCCATCTCCACAAACTCGCCGCCCGTGGCCACGGTCGCGGAAAACGGGTGGTACAGGCCACAGGGCATCCGTCGGCGGTGACTACCAGCAGACGAGGTGCCAGGAAAATCCACCGGTGTCCGGCCGCGGGCCGACGAAGACGTGAGACGGTCACCACCGACCGGGTCCGAGCGACAAGCGCGGGCTAGACGACCTGAGGGGGCGATCAGTTCGAGGAATCCACCGTGCGTGCCCTCGAGACCGGGCATTCTTGCGGGACAGCTACACGCGAATGCTCAGGACAACCAGCACACGGGCAAGTTGTCGCGGTTGACGCCTCGTCCCATGCCCCCATCAGGAACCGGCTATCGAGATGGCGCTGGTGGGCTGTCGAGCGCGAGGTGTTCGAGGACTCGCACCAGCGCAGCCTGGTCGATGCCCTCGGTGCGTTGCAGGAGGTACTTCCGGACCGCATCGGCGTGGATCGGTCGGGCCACACGCACGAGACGCACTCCCTCGTCCGTGATCCGCACGAGCACACCGCCATCGACCGCACTGCGGCCGACGAGTCCGCGCTTCTCCATCCGCGTGAGCTGGTGGGACAGACGGGTGCGATCCCACTGCAGCGAGGCGCTGAGGTCGTTCTGTCGGAGCTCGCCGCCCCCGAGCTCGACGAGTCGGGTCACGATCCCGAAGTCTTGATCGGAAAGCCCGCAGCCAGCCTTGATGTCCTCGGCCACCCGCTGCCGGACGGTGTCCGCTGCGGTCTTCCACGCATGCCAGAGGCGTTGTTCCTGCTCAGTCAGCGGCGCGGTCATGCGGCGACTCTACCGACCCGCTGTTGACGCATCAACACGGAGGGAGCATGCTGTTGACATGACAACGCCAAACAGGACGCAGAAGGTCGCGCTCGTCACCGGCGGGAACAAGGGCATCGGGATCGCGATCGTCCGCGGTCTCGCGCGAGAAGGTTTCACGGTCCTCCTCGGCGCACGCAGCGCCGAGGTCGGCCGGGCAGCCGCCGCCACCGTCGACGGTGACGTGCGCCCGGTCGTTCTCGACGTGACGAATCAGGACCAGATCGACGGTCTCGTCGCGGACGTCGCTGACGAGTTCGGTCGGCTCGACGTCCTGGTGAACAACGCCGGCGTGAACACGCTCACGTTCCGGCCACTGGAGGACCTGCCCAAGCCGACCGAGGAGACCGTCGACGACTTCAAGAACGTGTACGAGGTCAACGTCTTCGGCGTCGTGCGGATGATCGCCGCATTCCTGCCGCTGCTGACGAACGCAGCGGCGCCTCGGATCGTGAACGTGACGAGCAAGCGCGGCTCGATCGGCGAGGCGGGGGCCTGGGTGGGGCAACCCTCGATGGTGTACTCGAGCTCGAAGACCGCGGTCAACGCCATCACGGTGCACTACGCCCGCGAGTTCGCGGACACCACGCTGAAGATCAACGGCGCCGCCCCTGGACACGTCGCCACGGACTTCAACGGCTTCCGCGGCACGCGCACCCCCGAAGAAGGCGCGGCTGTGGCGGTGCGACTCGCGACCCTGCCCGCTGACGGCCCCACCGGCGCGGTCTTCGAGGACGACACGCAGCTCGCATGGTGACCGCGACATCGCGCGAGATCCCGGTCGCCGGCAATGCCGACACCGATCCGACGAGACCAGCATCCGGAAGGGAAGCGGTCTCAACCGGCACTCGGCTCCTGACGAGGGGGCGTCCGGTGAGGGGGTGCGATCAGTTCGAGGAATCCGCCGTGCGCACCCTCGAGATAGATAATGCGCGTGCCGGCGCGGGCACCGTTGGTCATCCGGTGTGGCGTCCCGACTGGTCGCCAGCCGTGTCTGGCACACAACTCGAGCACCCGATCGAGATCCGAGACCGTCAGCGCGATGTGCACCGTGCCGATGCGCGCCGGGGAGCCCGCTCGCTCCGGCGGCTCGGGCGGGATGTACTGCAGCAGCTCGACTCGTTGGTGACCGAGCCTGACCGTAGCTGCGCGGATCGTCGCCCCGCCGACGCCGGTAGTCGCGGCCGTCGTGTCCGCGTCGAGTGAGAAGACGCGTTCGAGGGTAAAACCGAGCCCGGAGCACCACAACGACAAGGCGTCGTCCAGGTCGGTCACGGTGAGTCCGGAGTGAGCGACGTCCGAGACGAGCAGTGGTGTCATCAGATCAGTATCGGACTCGAACTCGCGATCACAATCTGCGGGGAACTGGCGCTGAGAGGGCGACGAATGAACACCGCCGTCGGCGAAACGCCCGCATTCAGGACGTGCTGCACCAGATGGGGCGAGCCGTTCGGCGCTCGTACGCGGGCTGACGCGTATCCGCGAACGACGCGTCGAAGCTTCACGATGGACTATTGCTCGTCAGTTCGTGGGCTGCGGTCTTCAGGAGTGCGGTGTCGATGCCTCGGCGACCGAAGAGGACGAGCGCTTCGCGGTCGTCTCGGTCAGGGAAGACCGCGACCGCAGCGACAGGTTCCTGTGAGAGGCCGTCACTCCAAGCCGTTCGTCGCCGCCGGATGGTGGGCAGGAGCCGTTCGTACTCGTCGACGAGCTCCGGATGCGCTGGGCGCGCGTCGCGAAGCACGTTTGCACGCACGTCCTCTGGCGCAGCGCTCAGGAGAAGCCGCCCGGCGGCGGTCGTGAGCGGGTTCCTCGGGAGGTACTGATCAGCAACGACGGCGAAGCGCTCGTCGAAGGGCCGCTGTGATCTTGCGGTGTAGACGACGTGGCGGCCGAGGAGTACGGCGATCGCAGTTGCGGTGTTGAAGCGTTCCGCGATCGCGTCAACGTCGATGCTGGCCCACTGCACGTGCCGCGCGGCGAGGAGTTCGAGGACCAAAGGTGCCGGCCCGATACTGAGGCCACGCTCGGTGCGGATGAGCCAGCCGCGCGACGCCAGCCCGAGAGCGATGTCCTGAACGGATGACCTCGGGATGCGCAGTCGGCGCGCCAATTCACTCACCGTCAACGGGATGTCCGCGCGGGCCACCATGTCGAGGACGTCGACGATCCGGTCGACGCTGCGATGGGAACTCATGTGTTCAAGGTGCCGCAAATGCGGCAATCCTGTGATGTGCACCATCGGCGGTCCGAGGCTTCGCGTATGAACTCCACGCCGCTTCAAGACCTGTCCAAAGTTCTTCGCCTCGACCTCTCGAACGCAGAGATCGATGGCTCCGAGCCCGAGACGACCTCGCCCCACCGCCTCGCCGAGTGCATGGCGGCGGCGATGGCCGCACACGGCTTGGCGGCAGCGGGGTTCGGTGCACTGCGAGGCGGTCCAACACGATCTGTGCGCGTCCGGACCGAGGATGCGCTGCTGCAGCTCATGGCTGTCTTCGCGACGCGGATCGGCGACGTGCCAGCCGCGGCCACCATGGAGGACCCGCACCTCTTGGGCGACAGTGACTTCTACACCTGCCGTGACGGGCGCGAGATCTTCATTCTCCTGTCCTTCCCGCACCTGCGCGATCGTGCCCTTCGCGTGCTCGACTGTCCGCCGGGAACTGATCGGATCGCGGCAGCAGCCGCGGAATGGGACGCGCTCGCACTTGAGGAAGCAATCGTTGCCGCTGGCGGGACGGCCACGATGGTGCGGTCCCGAGAGGAGTGGGCAGCGTCGGCCGCAGGGCACGCGATCGCCGGAGAACCGTTGGTGCGCCTCGAACGCACCGCTGATGCCTCCCCCGTCGGCCGCACGCCGCTCGCTCCGTCCGATCCACCACTGTCCGGTGTCCGTGTCATCGACTTCACGCATGTGATCGCTGGGCCGATCGCTGCTCGTCTGCTCGCGGAACTTGGTGCGGAGGTCCTCCACGTGTCGCGTCCCGACCGGGCCGACCCGAACGCCATGATCATCGAGACCGGCGTCGGGAAGCGGAATGCGTTCTGCGACCTTCGGACGGCAGCGGGCAAGGCGCAGTTCGAGGACGTTCTCGCGGGTGCAGACATCGTCATCCACAGCTACCGCCACCTCGCCAGGTTCGGGTTGGACGCAACACGGCTCGCCACCGAACACCCTGGACTCGTCTTCGCCGACGTGCACGGCTGGGGCGACCGCGGGCCGTGGGCTGACCGGGGCGGGTTCGATCAGCTCGCCTGCTCAGCGACCGGCTTCGCTCTTGAAGAGGGCGGCGGGGAGCATGCCGCTCTCCCGCCGACATACCTGTTGAACGATTACGTCGCCGCGTTCCTTCTGGCAGCAGGGATCGAGACCGCGCTGACCCGGCAGGCGACCGATGGCGGTTCCTGGCACGTGCACGTCGACCTCGCACGGGTCTGCACCTGGGTCCAGTCATTCGGACAGAATCCGAACCAGATCGCGGCCGGACCCGACCTTCGCACAGGGCTTGCCGCCGTTGACACGGTGCAGATCGACGGACCGTTCGGACGAATCAGTGCCCTTCCGAGTTTCGTGCAGATCACCCCACCCTGGGATTCCGTGCGCGGCGTTTCTTCCCCGTTGGGATCATCGGCAATGAAGTGGTCGGACGCGCACTGACCTCGCTGGACTGCCGCCCGGGCGACTGGTCGTTCGTGGACCGTGGCGAGCGATCACGTTGGTGAACGAGGCGAACTCGTCGGGACGGATTCTCCGGTTCGGAGCAGCGGGGCCGTGCGTCCCGTACGCGCGGCCCCGCCTCTGGGAGCACCACTCCCCGAGCGGGACGAATCAGGGGTCCCGCTCCGTCCGCCCGGTCGAGGGCGGGCGTCTCGTCACCGCACGGACGGCGGCGAGAGTTGACCCGGGCACGGGTTCACCCCTTCACCGCCCCGGCTGCGAAGGCGTCGATGAGTCGTCGCCGGAGGATCGCGTAGAAGACGAAGACCGGGACAACGCTGATCACGACACCGGCGGCGAGCCTGCCGAGGTCGACGTCTGCGCCCTGGAACGCGCCTTCGCTGCGGAGGAGCGGCAGCGCGACCTGCACCGTGTAGGAGGTGTTGGTCGTGATGACCTGGGCGAAGATGTACTCGTTCCAGGCGGACAGGAAGCACAAGATCGCGACGGTGGACAGCCCCGGGGTGACGATCGGCAGCAGGACGTGTCGCATCCGTTGGACCGCCGTCGCCCCGTCCAGTTCCGCCGATTCCTCGATCTCCTTCGGCACCGCTCGGAAGAACGGGATCATGAGCAGCACCGCCAACGGGACGTTCATCGCCGCGTAGAACAGGACGAGGAACAGCAGCGGCGCGTGGATTAGCCCCGTCTTGACGGCGAACAGGTACGTCGGCACGAGCACGGCGAACTGGGGGATGAGGAACGCGAAGCCGAACGCAACCTGCGCGAAGGTCGAAAAGGCACCGGCACGGCGGGCGATCCCGTGCGCCGCCGGGGCGGCGAGCAGGATCGTGAGGAGGACCGAGCCGATGGCGACGCCGAGCGAGTTGCCGGACGACGCCAGCAGCGCGACCGACCGGTTCGCGTCGAGGAACTTCTCGAACGAGAACGCAGACGGCAATCCGAGGGGGTTCAGGGTGATGTCGAGGTTCGACTTGAACGCGCTGACCAGCAGGTAGTAGAGGGGCAGCAGGATGAGGATCGCGTAGACGACGACGGGGGTGTACGCCGCCGTCCATCCCAGCGATCGCTTCACCCGGGTGGCACGTGGTTGCATCGTCACTCCTTGGTCCGGAAGGCGAACCGGATGACGCCCATGCCGATCAGCCCGACGAGCAGGCCGACGACACCGATCGCCTGGCTGTAGCCGATTCGCCCGGACACGAACGCTTGGTCGTACAGGTAGAAGGCGAGGGTCATCGTGCTCGAGCCCGGCCCTCCGTTGGTGAGCAGCAGGACGGTTCCCGCCGATCCGAGGAAGAGCCAGAGGAACTGCAGCATCGTCATCAGTCCCACGAAGTCCTTCGTCATCGGGTATGCGATGGAGAACATCTCCCGCCAGACGCCCGCGCCGTCCAGACGCGCGGCCTCGTACGTTTCGGGCGAGATGCGGCCGAGGGCAGCAGAGAAGATGACACCGGTCGCGCCGATGCCGGCCCATGCTTCCGTGGCGATGACGGACCAGAGCGCGGTCGACGGGTTCGACAGCCACAGGTGCTGTAGGTTCCCGAGCCCGACGGCACCCAGGATGCTGTTGATGGCGCCGGACGGCTGGTACAGGCCGGTGAACATCATCGCCCGCGCGGACGCTGACACGATCCACGGCGTGAAGAGGATCACCGACAGCACCGTGTGGCCCGGTGGTCGTCGACTGAGGAAGAAGCCGAGCAGGAACCCGCCGGGGATGATGAGCAGGAGCCCGACGCCGACGTAGAGGACGGTGTTGACGATGGCGGTCCGGAGGATCTCGTCCTGGAACAGGTACCGGTAGTTGGTCAGGCCACCGAAGTGCGGCTGTGCGACGAGGCTGTTCCAGTTGAAGAAGCTCAGCGCGATCATCGCCAGCAGCGGCAGGACCATGAACAGCCCGTACCACGCCAGCGCAGGCGTCACCTCCGTGACCTGGCTGCGCCGTTGTCGGCGGACGCGGCGCCGTCGAGCAATCGTGCTCGGCAGCGCAACTGACTCGATCAGTTGGCTTGCCATGCCTGCTCCAAGCTCTGCGTGACCTGCGCTGCGGTCGCACCCTTGACGAACGCCTGGGTCGACGCGCGGAAGAACGCCGAGGTCACCGTGGGTGAAAGGCTGTTGTAGGTGGGCTGGAAGACAGACGTGTCCTTCGGCAGTTCTTCCTGCGACTCGACGTTCAGTCTCGGCAAGGTCGTCGTGTCCAGGTCGAGGGTCCCGGTCTTCGCCGGCGACACGTAGCCGAGGTTCGCGAACGCGGTGAGGTTCTTCTTCTCGTACATGAACTGCACGAACTTCTTCACCGCGTCGGCCTTCTTCGCGCCGTTCGGGCTGATCCAGACACCGGTGGACTGGCCGGCGAAGCTGATCGGCTTGTCGACGGGGCTGCCGCTCGGGAGCGGGAAGCCGCCGAGCCGGATGTCGAGGTTCCCGAACGAGGTCGCGGCGTTGCCGTACCCCCATGAGCCGTCGAAGAGCATCGCTGCTTTCCCGGCTCCGAACGCAGCGACTTGGTCGGGGTACTTCATCCCGGCGGAGTCGTCATCGAACACGCCCGCGTCGCGGAGCTGCAGCATGCCGTCGATGACCTTCTGGCCGTCGGCATCGGACCAGTCCCCGGTCGAGAACAGTTTCGTCAAGCGCTTCTCGCCGATCTTCGCGAGGCCGACGAGGGTGATCACGGCGGGCGCAGGGTAGTCGGCGGCGCCGACGGCGAACGGTTGGACGCCGGCGTCGCGGAGCTTCTGCGAGTCAGAGATCAGCTCGTCCCACGTCGATGGGGGCGTGTCGATGCCCGCCTTCTTCAGAAGGCCCATGTTGTACCACATCGGCCAGTTGTAGCCTTCGAGGGGGAAGGCCTGCAGTTGCCCCTTCGTGTTCGTCCACGCCTGCAGCGCGGACTTCGAGAACGTGTCGTCGAGGCCCCAGGACTTCAGGTACTTCTTCACGTCCACGGTGGCGCCGTTCTGCAGCCAGGTCGTCGGATCACCGACGAGGTTCGTCATGACGATGTCCTGCTCGTTGCCTGCGACGATCGACTTGCCATACGTCGTGGGGAGGTCGGTCTGTGCGACGAAGTCGTTGCTCACGTCGATGCCGGGGTTCGCCTTCTCGAAGTCGGCGCTGAGGCCGTTGAGCCATTTCCCGGCCGGGCTGCTGCCGGAGTAGAGACTCAGGGTGGTGATCTTCGTCGTCCCATCGGACGTGTCCGCGGTCGTCGAGGTGGAGCAGCCGGTCATGGCGATCGCTACCGCAGCGGCAAGGACCGCCGCTGCGGCGCCCCTGCGTCGAATGGTCCGGCTGGACTGGGTGATGGTCATCGGGTTCTCTTTTCTCATCGTTGAGTGTGAGCAAGGTGGTGCGGAAAGGGGACCGTCGACAGATCAGGCGTCGGCGGCGACTCCGGTCGTTGACGTGCGTGCACGATCAGGGTCGAGATCGTCGTCGTGATCCAGGACGACTGCCGCGAACGCGGGGAGATGCACCGCGGCCGTGTCGCCGTTGGTGTGGCGGACGATCGTGTCGCTGTCCGACCCGGCCGTGTTGACGACGACGGTGTGGACGCCGCCGTCGTCGGTCAGCAGGGTGTCGGCGAAGGTGTCGAGGTCATCGGTGCTGACGTGCGATGACACGCCTGCAACCACGGCCAACGCTCGGTAGAGCTGAGCCAGCGGGCGGTGGTCGACGTGCGGTGTGCGAGCACTGAGGAGCTCAAGGGGGTACGTGGAGAGCACCGTGCGTCCGAGGCCGCGTTCGTGCACGAGGATCGCGGGACGTCCGTGCCCGTCGCGCGCCACGACCTGCGCTCCCTCAGCGTTGACGGGCAGGAATGCTCTCGCCTCTGAGGAAGCTCCGGTGGGGAACTGCAGCACGGTGCCTTCTTGGATGTCGCCGAAGTCGGCGCAGAAACGGATCTCGATGGGGTCATCGGTGATGGGTTCCGTGACGCCGTAGCGCGATCGCTTCCAGATGCCGAACGCCTCGTCGGCATCTGGCCACCACCACGCGCGCTGGTTCAACGTCTCTCCGACGCAGTGGCTGACCCAGACGGTGGAGCCTGCGGCGGCCGCGTTCAGGAGCGCTCGCGTTCCTGGAGTGGTGATGGCCTTCGCGGACGGGACGATCAGCAAGGACGCCGACGGGATGGCGGCATCGTCAGCGACCATGGCTGGTGGCACGTCTGCAAGTCGTGAGGCGATGTACGCCTCGAGCAGTGCAGCGCGGATCGCGTCGTTCTCGGTTTCAGACCAGAACGGCTGGTGCTCGGTGAAGTAGCCGCTGACGACCAGCCCCACCTGCGCTGGGGCGCGGTGAGCAGCGGCGAGGCCCCGTTCTTCGACGGTCCTCGAGAACCGGGCGAGCTCCTCCAGCGCCGGTTTGGCTCGTCCAGTGGTGTCGGTGAGGCCGAACGAGAGCTCGAAGGGGCGGTGGTCGTAGGGCTCCTGTGTGACAGCGGCGAAGTCGGTGTTGTTCCAAGCGATCCACCCGGTCACGCCGGCGGTGAGTGTCGTCCACAGGATCTGCCGGTAGTAGTCGGCGGCGTGGTCCTCGGCAACGAACGAGTCGCTCACACCGAATTCCTCGAGGACGACTGGCTTGCCGTACCCCGCGCAGAGCTCGGCGTTGAACGCCGGGATGAAGTGCTGCCGGAGCAGGTCGTCGCTCATGTGGTACGCGTGCGGTCCGATCCAGTCGACCAACGGCGCGGTCCAGGAAAGCCGGAACCCGTTGTCCGCTCCCATGACCTCCTTACCCCACGCGCCGTCGCCCAACGAGACGGGCTGGTGACCGCCTGCTGCGCGGACGGCTTGCACCATGAGCTCTGCCCAGGACCGGATCGCGTCGCCGTCGACGCGTTCGGCGGGACTCATCAGCCCGCCGCCGCCGCCGTACAGCGGCATCTCGTTGGAGATCAGCCACCCGCTGACAGCCGGGTGATCGTGGAAGCGAGCCACCATCTCGCGGATGAACCACGCCTGACGCCCAACCATCCAGACGTCGCTGTAGAGGTCGCGACCCCCACGCCAGGCCGGATCCCAGTTCTGACCGGACATGTGGCCGATCAAGAACGTCGGGATCGTGGTCATCCCCAGTGCCTGGTGCAAGTCGAGGAACTCCTCGAAGGCAGCACACCGCGTCTCGTCGATCGACCAGGGTTCCGGGTGGAAATCGGGCCAGAAGAAGAACGACCGCGTGAACGAGACACCGTGCCGCCGCATCACCTCCAGCTCCGTTCGGACAAGCGCCGCGTCGAAGTCGCGCCACATGAACGGACCGCCGTCGCGTGACCAGAAGTTCACGCCCACGGGAGGGTCGAAGTGTGCGCGCATCGGGCGCTCGATCTGGGTCCGCATCACCCGGTCCTTCCGCTTCGTCGTCGGGGTGTCGGAAGAGTAACCACGAAAACCGCTCACTTGCAATCATTTTGTTCCGGAGCGCGGTACGCTCGCCTCGTGACGAACGGGAAACGGCGCGGACCCTACGCGAAGACCGCCGCCCAGCGAGAGAACATCCTCGCGGCGGCGAGGCGCAGCTTTGCTCGGTTCGGGTACAGCGGGTCATCGATGCGCGGCATCGCCGAAGAAGCAGGCATGACCTTCGCCGGTCTCCGTCACCACTTCCCGACGAAGGACGAACTCCTCATCGCGGTGCTCGAGCACCGCGATCAGGAGCACCAGGACCAACAGCGGCAGCTGCACGGCTCGGCGTACGTCCGTGACTTGACTCGCCTGCTGATGCAGTCGCTCGGCGAGCCGGCCATCACGGAGGTGTTCACGACGCTCTCCGCCGAAGCGGTGGCGAGGGATCATCCAGCGCACGAGTTCTTCACTGCCCGGTACGAACGCATCCGACACCAGTTCGCGGACGAGGTCCGCCGGGCCGAGGACGAGGGTTGGTCACCGCGCATCGGCTCGGACGATGCGGCGGTGTTGATCGCCGCTGTGATGGACGGATTGCAGTTGCAATGGCTCCTCGACGAACGCATCGACGCCCAGCGGATCTTCGGCGAGTTCATGCGCATCGCGGGTCTGGAGGCAGGAACCGCGGTCGCAGCTCCCGCTGGCAGGTTCGACGACGCATCGGAACACCCGCAGGCGCCCGATGACCGTCGCTGAGGTGCGCGGGTCCGTGTCAGCGGGATTCCACGCCGTCACCGACGCGTTCGGTGCGAATTTCGCGCGCGGAGCCGAGACCGGCGCCGCGGTGAGCGTCTACCGCCACGGGGAACCCGTCGTGCAGCTGCATGCGGGGGCAACGGACGACGGATCTGCCGTCACCCAGGCCACCCGCAGCGTGGTGTTCTCCGTCAGCAAGGGCATCACGACGATCTGTGTGCTCATGGCGGCCGAGCAAGGGCTGCTCAGCCTCGACAGCCCGGTCGCGGAGTACTGGCCAGAGTTCGCCGCGAACGGCAAGGACACCGTCACACTCCGGCAGATGCTCGCGCATCAAGCAGGCCTGGTCGCTCCGGAACACCCGATGACGATGCAGCAGCTCCAGGAGTGGTTCCCCGTCACGGACGCGCTCGCCGCGCAGAAGCCGATGTGGGAACCAGGGACGGCGCACGCATATCACGCCATCACGTTCGGTTGGCTCGCCGGCGAAGCCCTCCGTCGTGCAACGGGTCACCGGCCAGCCGAGTGGCTGCAGCACCACATCGCCGAACCGCTCGGCATCCACCCGTCGTTCGGCATCGATCCCTCGGATGCCGACTTCTCCTACCAGAACGTTCCGCCGCCCAGCAGCACACCAGACCGTCCCGCTGCCACAACGGCCGATCTCGAGGCGGTAGCAATGCAGAACCGGATCATGGGGATGCATGGCGCGTTCGATGGTGCGCACCTGTTCGACAGCGCCAACCGATCAGACTTCCTCGCCGCGGAACTACCCGCCGCGAACCTGGTCGCCACGGCTGACGAACTCGCGCGGGTCTACGCAGCCACGGTCGGCGGTCGCAACGGCGTCGAACTGCTGCAGCCCGCGACCGTGCAGGATGCCCTGCGGGTCCAGTCGAGCGGCCCACCGTTCGTCGGTGCCGACTGGGGACTGCGCTGGGGCACCGGCTTCATGATCGACTCACCCACGCGCCGCATGGCAGGCCCAGGCAGCTTCGGCCACGACGGCGCTGGCGGACAACTCGCGTTCGCGCATGCAGGGACGGGTCTGTCCTTCGCCTACGTCACCAACCGACCAGGAGACGACGCCGACAGCCGTGCGGAATCGCTCTGCGAAGCGCTCCGCTCCTGCCTGTGACCGTCTGACCACACACCTGCTGAGGACCACCACGATGCCACTCGACCCGTTCCTCGTCCCCTTCCTCGAGGCGCTCCCCGGGACCCCGCCGAGCATCGACGACTGGCCAGCGTTCCGCGCCGCCGATGACGCCGCCGCCGATGCGCTGGTCGGACCGGTCATCGAGCCCGGACCGCCGGTTCAGCACGTCGAGACGGTCGTCATCCCCGCGAGGGGCGGATCTGTGACGGCCGCCGTGTACACACCTTTCTCGGACCGCCCCCGACCCCTGCACCTCTACCTCCACGGCGGCGGATTCGTCTTCGGCTCCGCCCACACCGGCCCAGTCGACGCGCTCTGCCGTGAACGGACGGTGGCCGCCGACTGCGTCACGATGGCCGTGAACTACCGCAAAGCACCGGAACACCAGTACCCGACAGGGCTCGACGACGCCCAGGACGCGCTCCTCTGGGCCATCGACCACGCCGAAGAACTCGGCATCGACCCCAGCCGTATCAGCATCGGCGGAGGCTCCGCCGGAGCGAACCTCGCCGCTGCACTGACGCTGAAGCTCCGGGACGAAGACGGCCCACGGGTCATGTTCCAACTGCTCGAAGTACCGGCACTGGACCTGACCTTCCAGAGTCCCAGCGTGCAGGAGAACGCCACCGGCTACGGACTGGACTTGCCGACCCTGCGAATGCTCGGCCCCCTCTACCTCGCCGACACCGCACGCGCCGCCGCAGACCCGTACATCTCCCCCCTCCTCGCAGAAGACCTGTCCGGACTGCCCGGGACCTACGCAATGTCGGCGGAGTTCGACCCGCTTCGCGACGACGGCCCGCGCTTCGTCAACCGCCTCCGAGCATCGGGCGTGCCCGCCTCCGGGTACCTGGGCCGCGGGCACGTCCACGGCTCCGGCGCCTACACGGCCGCGATGGAATCCGCGCGCCGCTGGCGGCAGCACGCCCTCGCTGCCCTCACGGCCGCGCACCAACCCGAGGCACCTCAGTGACGTTCAAGGCACGGAACGTGACCCCACTTGCCAGACACGCCCTGACGGCAGCGACAACCGTCGCGATCGCCTACACGCTGCTCGCCCAGCTGCTCACCATCGTGCCGGTGTCGTGGACGACGCCGCTGCTGCAGTGGGACGTGTCCCAGTTCCTGATCATCCTGCTCGGGACCCTGCGCGATGCGCTCGGCATCTGGAACATCGTCGTCGGGCTCCTCGGCGTCGTCGGCGCCGCCACGCTCTGGCGAGCACCCGTGGCACAGCGCCGGCGTGACCAACCTGCACGGGCGAGACGCCCCCGCCACCGGCTTCCGCTTGCCCTGCTCCTGACCGGGTCAGCCGGGACCCTCAGCGCGATCACGGCGACGACCGTCCTCGCGATCTCAATCGCTCCACTCGGCACCGGGACGAGCCCACTGCTGCCAACACTGCCCTTCACCGGGCTGAGCAGCTCCCCATCCCAGACCGTGACGGTCGGCAGGGCCGGGAACACCACGCTTCGAGCGGACCTCTACCTTCCCCGTGGTACCGCTCCGGTTACGGGTTGGCCCGTTGTGGTCTCGATCCACGGCGGCGGCTTCTCCACCGGCACCCGAGGACCGAACGCCTACACCGGGTTCCTACCCCAACACGGCTACGCCGTCCTCGACGTTGACTACCGCCTCGCCTCCTCGCACCACCACCCATGGAGAACACAAGTCACGGACATCGGCTGCTCACTCGCATGGATCGGCAAAGCCGGTCCCACGGAACGGCTTGACCCGAGGCGGATCGCAACGCTGGGTCTGTCCTCTGGCGGGAATCTCGCTGTCAATGCTGCGTACATGTCCGCGAACCAGACCCTCACGTCGAGCTGCGACTCTTCGGACGCTTCGATCCCCACGGTGCGGGCTGTGATAGCGGGCTATCCGGCAGTCGACCTCAGCGGCATCGGGAACCGGAGCGCGATCGGCCGGCTCGTTGAGCAGTGGTACGTCGGCGGCACTCCCGCCCAGTATCCGGACCGGTACCGCTTCACCGACTCAGCCACCCACGTCAGCGCTCACTCACCGCCGACACTGATCTACCAGGGAGGGCGGGACCACCTCGTCTTCGCCGACCGAGCACGCCGCTTCGCCCACGTCCTGGCCGAACACCACATCTTGCACCAATTCGTCGAGTACCCCGGGTTGGAGCACGGTGCCGGCGATGCGAACGGAACCCTCACTACCGCAGCAGCCGCGAGCCGTCAGCTCACCCTCGACTGGCTCCGACATCACGACGCCTGAAGCAATCGGCAGACTCACACTCATTGAACTTCGGAACCGAACCATGCAGATCGACCACCTCGACCATGTCGTCCTCACCGTCGAGCACATCAACTCGACGGTGGCGTTCTACGAGCGGCTCGGCTTCGTGCATGTCCTCGAAGACGACCGGCACGCTCTGCGGTTCGGGCAGAGCAAAATCAACCTGCATCAACACGGGCACTCGTTCCAGCCGGCCGCCGAGCATCCCAGGCCCGGAAGCGGAGATCTCTGCTTCATCGTCGACGACGGTCCGGAAGCGATCCGCGCGGCCATCGCCAGTGCCGGGATCCCGATCGAAGAAGGCCCCGTCGAGCGCTCTGGTGCGCTCGGGCCGATGACCAGCGTGTACGTTCGGGACCCCGACCAGAACCTTCTCGAGTTCTCTACGTATCAATGATTTGACGATTCCGCCGATCACAACCCGGTGCAGGATCGCGTCATCGGCGACCACGCTGCTTGTCCAGCTGTTCGCGTAGCGGCGCGGTACTCGGTCTCGGCCGCCGTCGAGTGCGCAGGTACACCCCCAGCCCAAGCGTGAAGAGGGCGCGTCGCAGTGAGGGGCGTGTCAGACCTCGGTTTCGCCGTCCCTTACCGCGACGTTCATGGCTGAGCCGAAACGGGCGACGGGTCGTCCGGCGAGAGGGAACGTGCCTCCCGGGGGCGGGCGCGACGTGTTCGGTCCACTGCTGGGCGCGTTCACAGGGGCGCTCCGTTCAGGACGTCCTGCACGTCGACGAGTCCGAACCAGGTGTCGGCGGCGCTGCGCATCTGCTCGGTCACCGACGTGTACGGGTGGGGTGTTCGGCCAGCGGCGGTGATGATCGCGTCGAGATAGTCGCGCAGGAGCCACACATCGCGTGGTGATACCCGGTCGACTGCGACCGCCGCAGCCGTCCGGTCAACGGTCCTCCAGCGGACATTCGACTGACCATGGGCAACGCCGACTCGCACCGCCCTGGTGCGGGTCGGACACCGTCTCACATGGGTGGTCCGCTCGTTCCGCAGTTCACGCATGCCATGGGGATGCCTTCTGACGAAACGATGCCGAGCCGATCCGCCGTCGACCTGACCCGTCCGGGACGCCGACCACTGTGTCCATCTCCGTGTCTCAGGAACGCCGCGTGCCGGTCGGCTACGTTCTCCGGCAGACGACACCACGCCCCCGAGACTCGCCGACGAACACGTCGCCGCTCTGCCGATGCCGTCAATTCCAAGGGCATGGGTTCTCGGAGAATTGCCGAGCCGCTCATCGCGACGAGACGAGGTGCGAGCCATGCAGATCGATCTCAGCGCTCGCGAGCTGGCGGTCGCATCGTCAGCTCGCAGGGAGCGTGTCGCTGAGGAACGGTGAGAGTCGGTCGAGCAGCTCGCGCGGCCTGTCCAGGGGAACGATGTGACCGCTGGTCGGGATCGAGGCGCTCTCGAGCTGATCCGTGATCGGCTCGAGCTGACGAGCGGTGGCGTCGCCGACGACCTGCGCACCGACCGCGAGCGTCGGAACGCGCAAGCGCAGCCGAGTGGTCGCCTCCGCGATCTGTTCGGCGTTCCGAGGCATCGCGCGGTAGTACTCGAAACCGCAGCGGAGCGCCTCCCGCCCCCTGTACGCGCTGACGAATGCGTCGCCGATGGTCGCAGCCACGCCCGACTGATCCGCGGTACCGGACCGGAGGAAGAAGTCGAGGTACTCGGCTTCGTGGCCCTCGACGACCGTCTCGGCCAGGCCAGGTACGGCATGGAACCCGAACCACCACGGCGCACCGTTCTGGAAGAACCCCTCGGCGCCGGGCAGCAGCCCGATGGTCGACTCCATCAGGACGAGCCGTGACACCCGGTCCGGGTGTTCGAGCGCGAGCATGAACGCCGGTGCTACGCCAGCATCGATCGCGACGACAGCGGCGGTGGGCGCATCCATGGCATCGAGGAGCCCAGCCATGTCCGCCGCCAGGTTCCGAGCGTCGTAGCCCGTACGTTCGCGGTCGCTTCCGCCGAGGCCGCGGAGGTCGGGTGCGATCACCCGGTGGGATCGGGACAGGACGGGGATCACGTCGCTCCAGACACGCCAGGTGTGCGGGAAGCCGTGCATCAGGAGCACAGGGGACCCCGTGCCGGCGGTCGCGACGTTGAGTCGGGTGCCGTTCGTCGCGATCCGGGTCTCGACGATCGATGGGTTGCTGGTCATGGCGCTCCGGGTCGTGGTTACGATTGGTGACCAGCTGATGGTAGGAGACCACCCATGCGCGGGAAAGACGGCACTTTCACGGAACCTGGTCACCCGCCGGTGACCGATCACTCGCACCAGTCCCGGGGTGATCTCTTCGATCCGGCCTGCCCGACCCGTCAGCTCTTGGATCGGCTCGGCGGCAAGTGGACGTCCATGGCGGTGAAGGTGCTCGGCGACGAGCATCCCGGTGAGGTCCGCTTCGCCGAGCTGAAGCGCCGGATGCCGGGGATCTCGCAGAAGATGCTCGCGCAGACGCTCAGGAGCCTCGAACGCGACTCGCTGGTCGACCGACGCGTCGAGCCGACCACACCGCCGAAGGTCCACTACCGGCTCACGGAACTCGGCAAGTCGCTCACCGAGCCGATCGCCGCCCTGCGGGACTGGGCAGAACGCCACATGGCACGGATCGACGCCGCGGGCCAGGCCTGGGACGCCGTCCGGCAGGAATCGGAGCCACGCGCCGACGCGTGACGTCTGGTGCCCCTGGAGGGACTCGAACCCCCAACCCTTTCCTTAGGACGGAACTGCTCTTCCATTGAGCTACAGAGGCCGGCCCGTCCACTCTAGCGGGACCGACGCGCGCTCAGTCCCGGAACGGCTCGAGGAACGCGACGAGCTCAGCCGCGTACGACTCCGGCTGCTCGAACGGAGCGAAGTGCCCGCCGCGCTCGGGTTCCGACAGGTACACGAGGTTCGTCGTCCGCTCGAGCCACTCCCGCGGCGCACGGACGAGGTCGCCCGGGTACAGGGTGAAGCCGGACGGTGCTTCCACACGGCGGGCGGACTGCTCCGGCGGGATCGCCGCGTTCTCGTGGTACATCCGCATGGCGGAGCCGATCGTGCCCGTCACCCAGTACTCGGTGACGAGCTGGAGCACCTCGTCCCGCGTGTACACCGACCACAGGTCGCCGTCGCAGTCGCTCCACGACCGGAGCTTCTCGACGATCCACGCCGCGAGCCCGGCCGGGGAGTCGTTCAACCCGACCGCCGCGGTCTGCGGCTTCGTCCGGTGCATCGACGCGTAGGCCCCCTCGGTGTCCCGCCACCGGAACGTCGACTCGACGAATTCGCGTTCCGGCGCGGACAACGACGAGACGTCGATGCCGGGCCACGGCAGGCCGCCGTCGATACGGTGCACAGCCACCACGCGGTCGGGGTGGTCGAGCGCGAGGTACCGGGCGACGTGCGTGCCGATGTCCCCACCGGCGACCGCGAACCGGTCGTACCCGAGCTCCGTCATGAGCGTCGCCCAGAGCCCGGCGACCGCCCGCGCGTCGATCGGCGTCGGCGGCGCGTCCGAGAACCCGTAGCCGGGCATGTCAGGCACGACGACGTCGAACCCCGCGGCGACCAGCAGGGGTAGAACCTTCCGGTACCGCCAGGTCGAGTCCGGCCAGCCGTGCGCGAGCAGCAGCGGCGTGCCGCCGTCTCCGGCGTGCAGCACGTTGATGCCGATCCCGTCGATCTCGACGGTGCGGCTCGGCAGCGCGGCGAGGGCGTCGCGGTGGGCGTCGAAGTCGAATCCGTCCGCCCAGTACTCGACGAGCTCGCGCAGTTCGGCGACGTCGACGCCGAGCGACCACCCCGGGACACCGGGTGCGTCGGGCCAGCGCGTCGCACGCAGCCGCGCACGGAGATCGGTGATGGTGTCGTCGTCGATCCGCATCTCGGCCATGGCCCGACGCTACGCATCCCCTCCGACAACCGTGCAGGATGGGCGGATGACCACGCCGAGGCCCGCAGTGCTCTTCGTCTGTGTCCACAACGCGGGCCGCTCCCAGATGGCCGCCGGGTACCTCCGGCACCTCGCCGGCGACCGCGTCGACGTCTTCTCCGCCGGTTCCGAGCCCGCCGACCGCATCAACCAGGTCGCCGTCGACGCGATGGCCGAGGACGGCGTCGACATCCTGGGCGAAGCACCGAGGATCCTCACCACGGACGCCGTCCGGCAGGCGGACGTCGTGATCACGATGGGCTGCGGCGACGCGTGCCCGGTGTTCCCGGGCAAGCGGTACGAGGACTGGGACCTCACGGATCCGGCCGGGCTCCCGCTCGACGCCGTCCGCCCGATCCGCGACGACATCCGCGACCGCGTCCGGACGCTGATCGGGGAGCTGGCACCGGGGGCACTGCCCCCAGGGGCGCGGCCGTGACGACCGTCGAGCACGCGAGCCGACAGCGGCCCCGAGCTGCTGCGGTCCTGACGAGGATCCCGGGCACGCTCGCCGTGGTCGGCGTGCTCCTCGTCGTGGGGATCGTCGGGCAGGGGCTGTGGTCCCCCACCCCGGCTCAGACCTGGTGGCAGGACGTCGCGTACGGGCTCCCCGCACTCCGGGACGGACGGTGGTGGACGCCGGTCACCGGGACGTTCTTCGTCGTCAGTCCGGCCGCGTACATCCCGACCGTCCTGGCCTTCGCCGGGATGGGACTGCTGGAGTGGCGCCGTGGGACGCGTGTCGCACTGCTGTCGTTCGGCATCGGGCAGCTCGTCGCCGTACTCGTCACCTGCGCGTTCCTGGCGGTCGCGTCGCTGTCGGCATGGCCGTGGGCGGACCGGCTCGCCGGCGTGCTCGACGTCGGGCCGTCCGGCGGCGCCGTCGCGTGCATCGCGGCGTGCTGCGCCCTGCTCCCGTCGCCGTGGCGGCAGCGACTCTGGGTGGTGGTGTTCGGGTACGCGGCGATCAGCGTCCTGTTCCTCGGCACCCTCGCGGACGTCGAGCACGCGGTGGCGGTGCTGTTCGCCCTCGCCGTGACGCGGTCGTTCCGGATCGAACGGGCGACCCTCCGCGACCGGCGGCTCCTGGCGTTCGCGATGAGCCTCGCGCTCGGGGCCGTGCAGGTCATCTCGCTGCTCGTCCCGACGGACGGTCCGTTCGGCCGCACACAGGCGCTCGACGGACCGTGGATCGACGTGCTCGTCGACGTGGTCGTGATCGGGTTCGTCACGAACGGCCTGCGTCTCGGACGCCGGTGGGCCTGGGTCCTGACCGTCCTCGTCCCGCTGCTCAACATCGTCACGTCGGCCCTGCTCGTGCTGGTGCTCGCGGTCGACCCCGGTGTGCAGCTCGACGGCGACGACGCGCACCACGTCGTGGCGACGTCGGTGCTCTGGCTCGCGTTCCTGGTGTACCTCGTGGCGACACGCAGCGCCTTCCGGTCCCGACGGCGACGGGCGCTCGGTGCCGTGAAGGGCCGGCGAGCGGCGGATCCCCCGACGCTCGACGAGGTCCGCGAGACCATCAGGGCCGACGGCGGCGGCACCCTGTCCTGGATGGCGACGTGGGACGGCATGGAGTACCTCCGGACGACGACCGGCGTGGTCCCGTTCCAGAAGCACCTCGGGGTCGCGATCGTCCTGGCTGATCCGCTCGGCCCGGAAGGCGGCATCCCGGCGAGCGTCGCGGAGTTCGTCGCGGCGGCCGAACGGGATGCCCTCGTGCCGTGCTTCTTCAGCGCCGGCACCCGCACGCGCGACGCCGTCCCGCCCTCGTGGCGCAGCCTCGTCATCGCGGACGACACGATCGTGGACCTGCCCGGGCTCGCGTTCACCGGCAAGCCGTGGTCACACGTCCGTACCGCGCTGAACCGGGCTGACCGTGAGCAGGTGACGTTCCGGATGACATCGCTCGCGGAGGAGACGTGGGGCGTCCGCCAGCAGCTCCGGGCGATCTCGGAGTCGTGGATCGGCGACAAGGACCTTCCCGAGATGCGGTTCACGCTCGGGACCCTGCACGAGGCCGAGGACCCCGAGGTGCGCCTGGCCCTGGCCGTGTCCGCCGTGGGCGACGTCGAGGGCTTCCTCAGCTGGCTGCCCGTGTACGGACCCGGCGGCGAACACCGCGGGTGGACGCTCGACCTGATGCGTCGGCGCGACGGCGGGTTCGGCCCCGTGATGGAGTTCCTCATCGGTTCCTCCGCCCGGACCTTCGCGGAGGAGGGCGCGCAGATCATGTCGCTCTCCGGCGCACCGCTCGCGCACGAGGTCGGCGACGACGAGGGGCAGATCGCCCGGCTGCTCGGCCAACTCGCCGGCGTGCTGGAACCGGTCTACGGGTTCACGTCGCTGCACCGCTTCAAGCAGAAGTTCAACCCGCGCTACGAGCCGATCCACCTGCTCTACCGCGACGAGGGTGACCTCGCCCGCATCGGGCCGGCACTCGTCCGCGCGTTCCTGCCGGACGCCACGCTCCGGCAGTACGCGGCGGCCGGCTTCGACATGATCCGGCGAGACTGAGCCCGCCCCCGCGGAGGCGCCCAAGACCGAGCACGCTCACCCCGAGGTGCCCCCGGGCAGCCCGGCCGCGCCGAGTCGCGTCGCCGCACGCGACCACACGACGGACTGGAGGCTCGTGGCGGCGCCGCCACGAGCCTCCAGTCCGGTGGTCCCGGCGTCAGGCGGCGAAGAGGAGCCGTCCCATTCGGCCTGCAGGCGTTCGACGCCGCGCACGACCCAGCTCGAACCGTGCGGCGCCTTCGGGCGGAACCGCAGGTGCCAGGCCATCTCCCGTGCACGCGGGTGGGGCCATCCCGAGCAGCACGTCTCCACCGACTAGCGCCCCTCACCGTTTACATGTAACCTGCGAGTATTATTTCGTCAATATATGAGGTGAGAAGTGAAGACAGGTACTTCGTTGCATCCGCGCGTGACGCAGGCAGCCACGGCGATCGGGATCGTTGTCCTCATGGCGTGGCCCGCCACGGCCGCGAACGCGGTGGTGAACCCTCCGACGACCGACCCGCCCGGTGCCGTCTCGACCAATGCTCCGGTCACCGTGACCGGCACCACCGGCGAGCAGGCGCTGCCAGCGAATCTGTCGGCCGTGGCAACATCCGTGAGCGCCCCGACAGGACGGGTCGCTGCGAACAGCAACGGCGACGGGTTCACCTACACAGGCATCTCCGCCAACGGCAGCAGCAACTGCCCGTGGCCTGGAGCGAACCGTACGACGGCAGACATGAGTACCGCACCTGTCCCGGTGACGGTGACGTTCCCCAAGCCGGTCGTGGACCCGTACCTGATGTTCAACCTCGGCGGCGTCAACTACTCCGGCCCCGGGTTCTTCCTCGGCTTGCGTCCGAGCATGACCTTCACTGCCGTCAACGGAAGCCCACTGACCGATGGCTCCATCACGAGAACGACCGATGACGGGGAGTCGTTCGACGGTGCGACGTACCGGCTGGTGACTCCGGAGGCCTACCCCGCGCCTTCGGCCGTCGCACTGGTGAACTTCCAGGCTCACGGGCTCGTGAGCTCGATCACCTACAACCTGACGTACACGTGCCAGTACTCGTCATCGACGACCGCCACAGTCGGGCACACCGTGTCGACGAGCGCGGTCCAGTCTCGGGTCCGTGTAGGCGTGCCCGCCACGGACCTGGCCGTGTCGTCTTCGACCGCGCCCACCACCGAACAAGGTGGGACCGCATCGTTCACCACCGAGGTGACGAACAACGGTCCGGCTGCCTCGAGCGGCTTTGCCCTGACAGGCACGGTGCCCGCCGAGCTGACGGACCCGCAGTTCGTCGGCGACGCTCCTGGATGCACCATCACAGGCGCGACGTTCACCTGCGTCGAGGCTCCCTCTGGCGGCACGGTGACTCCACGAGACGACGGGACGTTCGTCTCCGACCTCGCCGGCACCCCCGCGACGGTACTCGCAGCTGGCGGGAAATTCGGCGTCACGATCGCAGGTGCGGTGCCTGCAGACGCGACCGGTGAACTGACTGCCTCCGCCTCGGTCAGCGGAATCGACGCAGACACCGCGATCGAAACCAACAACACCGCGACCTCGACGACCACAGTCGTCTCCGCTCCCGTGACGGTACGAGTGACGGCAGTGGTCCAGGTGCCGGTTCCGGTTCAGGCGACGGTTCTGGTTCGGGTGGCGACGGGGCTTCGGGTACGGGGCCAGGTGGCGACACCGGTTCGAGTGCCGGTACCGGTTCGGGTGGTACCGCCAGCACGGGACCGACCGATACCGTGACGCCTCGGAACACGGTCGAGCGAGCCAACAACCAGGCTTCGCACGCATCGGAGCTTGCGTTCACAGGGAACGACCCCTGGCCGATGATCTCCGTCGCGCTCGTGCTGCTCAGTCTCGGTGTTGCAGCTGCCGTAGCGGGTGCGAAGCTCCGCACCAGGCCGTGAGGCGGGGACCCGGCGGAGTTGGAGCCGACCCATCCTCCCGCCGGGTCGTTCATCTGTGACCCGGGTAGCGCAGGCCGACACTTCGCGCTCGGAACGAGTCGCCTGCATCCCACTGCCGGCGAACAGCGTGCTGGTGTCGGCGTGGACCAGCGGCGCTGGGTGGATCGCGACGTGCCCGCTCGCACGGTCTGCCGTGACCACACGACGGACTGGAGGCTCGTGGCGGCGCCGCCTCGAGCCTCCAGTCCGGTGGTCCCGCCGCTACGCGGCGATCAGGAACTCGTCCCACTCGGCCTGCGGGCGCTCGACGCCGCGCACGACCCAGCTCGAACCGTGCGGCGCCTTCGGGCGGAACCGCAGGTGCCAGCCCATCTCCCGCGGGGTGCGGTCGCCCTTCGCGTTGTTGCACGCCAGGCAGCACGCGACGAGGTTCTCCCACGAGTCCTCGCCCCCGCGCGACTTCGGCTGCACGTGGTCGATCGTGGTCGCGTGCCGGTCGCAGTACGCGCACCGGTTGGCGTCCCGGCGGAGCACACCGCGCCGGGACACGGGCACGAGTCTCGAGTGCGGGATGCGCACGTACCTGGTGAGGATGATGACGGACGGACGGTCGAAGCTCGACGTCGACCCGGTGACGGGGTGTTCGGCGTCGGCGGCGACGATGGCGGCCTTCTGGTTCATGACCAGCACGAGGGCCCGACGGAACGAGATGACCGCGAGGGGCTCGTAACCGGCGTTGAGGACGAGAGTGCGCATGGGTTCCCTTCCGACGTGCCTGGACGGCTTCCAGGCGGTGCGGGGCACCGGACCGGACGACGACGAACGGGTGACCGCGAACCCGGTCCCGGAACGAAGAAGAGCACCACCCCGCAGGGCAGTGCTCTCCATCACGCTGGGGCGTGCAGGTGCACGCAGGTCGTGGTCGACCATATGTCGACGTGCGCGCGCCGACCCATGGTGCGGGTCGTGCGTGACGATGACATGGGGTCTCCTGTTCGGGCCGTGTCGGGCCGATGTCGCCAGGTTAACCCAGAAACCGGCCCAGCACGAGGAGTGCTGGGCCGGTTCTCCGGTTGTTCAGGTTCGCGTCAGGCCACGCGGGCGGGTCAGACACCCATCCGGACGATGTGGTAGTCGCTCGTCCAGATCGGACGGATCGATACCGAGCCACCGGGCTTCGGGGCGTCCATGATCATGCCGTTGCCCATGTAGAAGCCGTCGTGCGCCTCGTTGTTGAAGATGACGACGTCGCCGGGCTGCGCCTCGGACTCGGGGATCGTGGTGCCGGCCTGGTCCTGCAGCGGGACGGAGTGCGCGAGGTTGATGCCGTACTGGGCGTACACGAACATGACGTAGCCCGAGCAGTCGAACCCGGACGGGTCCGCGCCGCCGAAGACGTACGGGGTGCCGATGTACTGCTTCGCGGTGGCGACGACGGCCGGCAGCGAGAACGGGGTGTTCGCGGCCGGTGCGGTCGTCGTCGTGGCGGCGGTGCTGCTGTTCGCGAGGTAGTCCTGCGCGGTCGGGCCGGTGTACGACGCGTACTGCTTCGCGGTCGCGGCGCGGGCGGCGGCGACCTCGGCCGCGTGCTTCTGGGACGCGAGGGTCGCGGACGACGTCGCCGAGTAGCCGTCGCGGCTGGTGTCGGCGAGCGCGGCGGCGTCGGAGACGGACAGCTGCTGGCTCTGGGTCGTGCGGATCGCCTGCTGCGCGGTCGCGGTGTCGGAGGCACCGGACTGCTGCGTCGAGGCGAAGGCGGCGGGGACGGCCATCGTGCCGAACATGCCGGCGGCGACCGTCAGCACGATCGGGGCCATGAACTTGCGCTTGCGCGAGCTCGAGGACGGCTTGTCACTCGGGGCGGCCGTGCGCGTCGCGACGGGCTTCGGCGCGTGGGTGCCGGTCGCGCGCATCGCACGGGTCGGGCTGGAGCGTCGGGAGGTCTTGGCCTCGGCTTCGCGAGCGGCCCGCCGGGTGAGCGGGGCAACTGCGTCGTCAGTCGAGTTCGTCGGGTTCGCGGGCGTCACGTCCGCGGCGGAACCGGTCTGCGTCAAGGTGGGGGGTCTCCGGCGTCTCGTCATCACCCGCCCGACCGGCCGTGGTCCGTGCTGGCCGTCGTGCGTGCGCAACCCCATCCGTTCGTCATCGTTTCCGATCGAGGCAGGAGACGGGTTCGAGACGTCCTGCCACGGGTTCCCGGGTCGCTGTCAGCCCGGGGACTCGTCGAGTGTACGGGTGCACCGTTACCTTGTCGAGACGAAAACGCCGCTTTGTAACAGAACGGTAAAGAAACCCTGGTCAGAGCCGGGTTTTTCATGCGCCCCAATTCGCGGGGCTGCGGTTCGCCGACGTCCCCCGGCCGTGTACCCCGACGGGCTACGCAGCGTCGATGTAGACGTGCTGCGCGACCTCTGCCGGGAGCTCGATCCCAGCGTCTTCGCCGTCGACCCGCACCGCGACGTAGGCCCCTGCTCGCTGCACACTCGCGAGTCGACCGGGCATCACGCCGGCCGAGCGCAGCTGGTGCAGGAGCTCCGGCTCGAACTGGACGGGCTCGCCCAGACGGCGGATCACACCGGTCGCAACGGCGTCGGTGCCCTCGGTCGCGGCGACGATGTTGCGGACGCCGTCGAGGAAGCCGCCGGCATCGGGGCCGCCGATCTCGGCGAGGCCGGGGATCGGGTTGCCGTAGGGCGACTCCGTCGGGTTGCCGAGCATCTCGAGCAGGCGGACCTCCACCTGTTCGCTCATGACGTGCTCCCAACGGCAGGCCTCGTCGTGGACGAACGCCCAGTCGAGTCCGATGACGTCGGAGAGCAGACGCTCCGCCAGGCGGTGCTTGCGCATGACGTGGGTCGCACGGGAGCGTCCCTCGTCGGTGAGTTCGAGGTGCCGGTCGCCCGAGACGACGACGAGGCCGTCCCGTTCCATCCGCGCGATCGTCTGCGAGACGGTCGGTCCGGAGTGCCCGAGGCGTTCGGAGATGCGCGCGCGCAGCGGGACGATCCCCTCTTCTTCGAGGTCGAGGATCGTCCGGAGGTACATCTCCGTGGTGTCGACGAGATCGGTCACGGTCCGCCTCTCCTGTACTGGGCCCAGCGCAGCCCACCCTACTTGCTCGGGCCGACATGGAACGACCAACACTTGCACGAGTAAAGAATTCCGATGGGATACCACCTCGGTAGGATCGGTCCATGGCAGACATCGTCATCCCCGCCGAATTCCTCCCCACCGACGGCCGCTTCGGATGCGGCCCGTCCAAGATCCGCGGAGCGCAGCTCGAGTCCCTCGTGACCCGTGGGGCGACGATCCTCGGCACGTCCCACCGCCAGAAGCCCGTCAAGGACCTCGTCGGCTCCGTCCGCCAGGGCCTGGCCGACCTGTTCGACCTCCCCGAGGGCTACGAGGTCGTCCTCGGCAACGGCGGATCGACCGCGTTCTGGGACGCCGCCGCGTTCGGACTGATCGAGCAGCGCGCCGAGAACCTGTCGTTCGGCGAGTTCGGCTCGAAGTTCGCCAAGGCCGCCGGTGCACCGTGGCTCGATGCACCGCACGTGGTCGAGGCCCCTGGTGGCTCGCTCGCCGCGCTGGAGATCGTCGAGGGCGTCGACGTCTACGCGTACCCGCACAACGAGACCTCGACGGGCGTGATGGCTCCGGTCGTCCGCGCAGCCGGGGACGACGGCGCCCTCACGGTGGTCGACGCCACGAGCGCCGCCGGCGGTGCGGCGTTCGACGTCAGCGCCACGGACGTCTACTACTTCGCGCCGCAGAAGAACTTCGCGTCGGACGGCGGGCTGTGGCTCGCGTTGTTCTCCCCCGCCGCGATCGAGCGCGTCGAGCGGATCGCCGCGTCCGGCCGGTACATCCCGGAGTTCCTGTCCCTCAAGAACGCCGTGGACAACTCCCGCCTGAACCAGACGCTGAACACCCCGGCGATCTCGACCCTGCTGCTCCTCGACGACCAGGTCAGGTGGATCAACGAGTCCGGCGGCCTCGCGTGGGCGGACACCCGCACGAAGACGTCGTCGTCGATCCTCTACGACTGGGCGGAGTCGGTCGACTTCGCGACGCCGTTCGTGACGAACCCCGACCACCGGTCGCAGGTCGTCGCCACGATCGACCTGGACGACTCCATCGACGCGAAGGCGGTCGCCGCGACCCTGCGGGCGAACGGCATCGTCGACACCGAGCCGTACCGGAAACTCGGGCGGAACCAGCTCCGCGTCGCGACCTTCACGGCGATCGACCCCGACGACGTGCAGAAGCTCGTCGGTGCGATCACCCACGTGGTCGGCGCGCTGAAGGGCTGACGCCCGGGCACCCCCGAACACACGAAACGCCGCCGGATCCGGCGGCGTTTCGTCGTTGCGAGGGCGTCTCAGCGGGACGGCGGGGTGTCGTCGAGTTCGTCGACGTCCACGCCGTCGATCTCGTCGTCGTCCGACTCGGCGAGGTCGTCCTCGTCGTCGTCGAAGTCGTCGTCATCGTCGTCGTCCGACTCGTCGTCGTCCTCATCGTCCGACTCGTCGTCGTCCGACTCGTCGTAGTCGTCGGCCTCGTCATCGGAGTCCTCGTCGTCCTCGTCAGAGGCGTCGTCGGACTCCTCGTCGTGGCCGTCCTGCGCCGCGCGGTACTCGGCGAGCCGCTCCGACCACGGCACCCAGTCCGGCGCGACGAGCGACCCGTCGCCGGGCATCAGCTCGACCTCGAGCACGGTGGGTTCGTCGCCCTCGACCTGGGCGATGCTGACGGTCCAACGCCACCCCGGGTACCCGGGCATCCGGTTGGCGAACAGGTACGAGACGACGCCGTCGCCCTCGTCCGTGGTCCCGGCAGCGCCGCCGATGGTCGACTCGGCGGTCACCTCGAGGAGGGCCGTGCGGGCGAGCGCGCGGAGCTCAGGAACCTCTGGGGGCGCTGGCCGCTCGTGGGGCTCGGTCTGGTCGGTCATGGTCATGCGTCCAATTGGTCTGCGACGTGCCGCAGGATCGCGGCGAGGCGTGTGCCGTTCTTCGGGTAGCGACCGTGGCGGAGGTCTCCGCTGATCCGGTCGAGTTCCTTCACGAGGTCCTCCACGATGACGGCCATGTCGTCCGCCGAGCGGCGCGACATCTTCGCCAGCGACGGCTGCGGGTCGAGCAGGTGCACGGAGAGCGCCTGCGAGCCGCGCTTGCCCTGCACGACGCCGTACTCGAGCCGTGTGCCGTTCTTCACGGTGGTCACGCCGTCCGGGAGCGAGGAGGCGTGCAGGAAGACCTGGTCGCCATCGTCGCCGGTGATGAACCCGAACCCCTTCTGGTCGTCGTAGAACTTGACCTTGCCGGTGGGCATGCGTGGACTCCTCGATAGGTCTGCGGCCGTGGTGCGGATATCCTGGGTCGATGGCCAAGCCGACCCGATCCCCCGGGGACACGCGGAACTCCGCTGAACCCCCGGCGACGTTCAATCGTACCGAACGCACCCTCGCGTTCATGGTGGGCGGCATCATCGTCTTCACGATCCTGTGCTTCGCCGCCATGATCATCGGCTGGCTGACGCTCGGCACGATCCCCGGCACGGGCATCTGGCCCATCGTCCTGGGGATCCTCTACGTCGGACCGCCGATCGCGCTCGTGCTGATCTTCGTGCTGCTGGGCGTCACGTGGACCCGCAAGGCCCGAGCGAACCGGGAAGCCCGCTGACGTCCGCTCCGGACGCCGGCAGAGGACGATGACGACCACCGCCGACCTGGCCGCCCGGTTGCGGGCGATGCCGGACGACGACCTCGAGCGGCTCATCGTCGCGCGCGAGCTCCCGACCGCGGTGCTCGGCGAGACCGGCCCGCAGAGCGTCACGGACTTCTTCGACCTCGCCGAGGCGTTCCGCGCGGACGCCGCGGTCGACGCCGCGATCGAACGGCTCCCGCGGCGCACCCTCGTCGCCCTCCGCGACGGTGCCCCCGGGCCCGACCTGGCCCCGGCGATCGCACTCGCCCTGGCGGCCGAGGACGGCAGGGTCGACGACGCGGTCGCGGCACGCGTGGCCGCCCACCCCGACCTCGTCTCCCTCGACCAGCCGGGAGGCCCGGCACCGGCCCGCCAGCAGGCTTCCGTCGCGGAGACGGCCGGGTCCACGACCGCGCGCACCACCGGCGCTGAGCACGCGTTCGCGACGATGACGATGCTCGCGGAACTCCTCCGCGCGGTCGACGACGGCGGTGTCCGCGAACTCGTCAAGGGCGGCATCGGCTCACCACTCGCTCGTGCCCTCGCCGAGCGTTCCGGCGCCGACCCGGACGTCGTCCCCGGACGGCTCGACCTGCTCGAACGCATCCGCTTCACCAGCACCGCCGACGGCGCCTGGTCCCTGACCGACGACGGTCGCGAGTGGTTGACGACCCCGTGGGCGGGCCGTTGGGCCGGGCTCGTCGCGCGCTGGCACGAGGGGCTCGACCCCGCGGTGGGCGAGGTCATCGCGGTGGCGGACGGCGACTGGCGCGACCTCCTCTCCCTCGGCCGCTGGGCCTACCCGGCCGGCGCGCGGTGGCTGGACGCCGTCCTGCTCGACGTCGGCGGCACGGCCGCGGCGCTCGGCGTGACGGTCGACGGCGTCGTGACGGACACCGGGCGCATCCTGCTCGGCGACGACCGGGCAGCGGCCGAGCGTGCGGCGGAGGCCGACCTGCCCGCCACGGTCGAGGGGGTCTACCTCCAGCACGACCTGACGATCATCGCGCCTGGGCCGCTCGCGCCGGCTGACGACGCCGAACTCCGCACCGTCGCCGACCTCGAGGCACCGGGGCTCGCGGCGCGGTACCGCGTCTCCGAGGACTCGCTCCGCCGAGCACTCCGGTCGGGCAGCTCCCGGCAACAGGTCGTCGACCTCTTCGGACGCATCGGGCTGACCGGGGTCCCGCAGCCGCTGGCCTACCTCGTCGACCAGGTCGCCGCCCGGGACGGCAGCATCGTCGTCGACCGGCAGGGCGACGGCGTGGGCACCGTCGTCCGCGGGACCGCCGACCAGCTCGACCTCATCGGCGTGGACGCCGAGCTGCGGCAGCTGGCGTGGGAGCGCCCCGACCTGACGACCCTGGTGTCCCGCTACCCGGCCCACGTGGTGCACGCAGCGCTGGAGGACCAGCGCTACCCGGCCGTGCTGCAACCCGGCGCCCGCCCCGAGACGCGCCACGAGCCTCCAGGCCGGCGCCGGACCGTCGGCCGGTCCCCGGAAGCCGCGGCCAGAGGGGTCGTCGAGCGGCTCCGGCTGACGACCCAGCGGGGCGACGCCGAGCCGGAGCAGGAGTGGCTGGGGCGGCAGATCGACCTCGCCGTCCGCGGTCGCACGCCGATCCGCGTGGTCGTCCGGATGCCGGACGGCAGCGAGCGCCCGTTCTCGATCGTGCCGACCTCGGTCGCCGCCGGACGCATCCGCGGCAAGGACATCGCGGCGGACGTCGAACGGACCCTGCCGCTGTCGCTCGTCGTGTCCGTCGACAGCGAAGCCTGACCCAGGCGTGCTCGGCTAGGCTAGAAGGTCATGAACGGACCGCTGATCGTCCAGAGCGACCGCACGGTACTGCTCGAGGTCGCGCACCCCGACGCCGAGGACGCGCGCCACGAGCTCGCCGTGTTCGCCGAGCTCGAGCGCGCGCCGGAACACGTGCACACCTACCGCATCACGCGCCTCGGCCTGTGGAACGCGCGCGCCGCCGGGCACGACGCGGAGTCCATGATCGACACGCTCGAGCGCTTCGCGAAGTTCCCGGTGCCGCAGAGCGTCACCGTGGACATCCGCGACACCGTCTCCCGGTACGGACGCCTCGTGATCCGGCGTGAGGACCCCGTGGACGCGCCGGTCATCGCGAACTCCCCCGGCGAAGCACTCGAGCGGCAGCCGACCCTCCTGCTCACGGCGACGGACCCGTCGGTCCTCGCCGAGGTGGTCCGCTCGAAGCGCATCAAGCCGCTGCTCGGCGACAAGCGCTCGGACACCGCCATCGAGCTGCAGCAGTGGGCCCGCGGGCAGGTCAAGCAGGAGCTCGTGAAGATCGGCTGGCCGGCGGAGGACCTCGCCGGGTACACGCCTGGGCAGCCCCACGCCATCGACCTCGACACCTCCTCGTGGAGTCTCCGCCCCTACCAGGAGGACGCCGTCGGCAGCTTCTTCGCGCAGGGGTCCGGTGTCGTCGTGCTGCCATGTGGTGCCGGCAAGACGCTCGTCGGCGCCGGGGCGATGGCGACCGTCAAGGCCACGACGCTCATCCTCGTGACGAACACCGTGTCCGCCAGGCAGTGGCGCTCCGAGCTGCTGCGCCGGACCAGCCTGACCGAGGACGAGATCGGCGAGTACTCCGGCAGCGTCAAGGAGATCCGGCCGGTCACGATCGCGACGTACCAGATCCTCACCGCCCGCCGGAAGGGCGAGTACACGCACCTGTCACTCCTCGACGCGCTCGACTGGGGCCTCGTGGTCTACGACGAGGTGCACCTGCTGCCGGCGCCGGTCTTCAAGCTGACCGCCGACCTGCAGGCCCGACGACGCCTGGGCCTCACCGCCACCCTGGTGCGCGAGGACGGCCGCGAAGGCGACGTGTTCTCCCTCATCGGCCCGAAGCGGTACGACGCACCGTGGAAGGAGATCGAGGCCCAGGGCTACATCTCCCCCGCTGAGTGCTACGAGGTGCGGATCGACCTGCCGCACGAGGACCGGCTGGAGTACGCGGCGTCCGGCGACGACGAGCGATACCGGCTCGCGGCGACGACCCCGGCGAAGACCCCGGTGGTGCGCTCGCTCATCGAGCGGCACCGCGGCGAGCAGATCCTGGTGATCGGGCAGTACATCGACCAACTGGACTCCTTGGCCGCCTCGCTCGATGCCGCCGAGATCACGGGCGCGACGCCCATCGACGAGCGGGAGCGGCTGTTCCAGGCGTTCCGCGAGGGCTCGATCGACGTGCTCGTCGTGTCGAAGGTGGCGAACTTCTCGGTCGACCTGCCGGACGCCACGGTCGCCATCCAGATCTCGGGCTCGTTCGGGTCGCGGCAGGAAGAGGCGCAGCGGCTCGGGCGACTCCTGCGGCCGAACAAGGACGGCTTGCCGGCATCGTTCTACACGCTCGTGACGCGGGACACGGTGGACCAGGACTTCGCGCAGAACCGGCAGCGGTTCCTCGCGGAGCAGGGGTACTCGTACACGATCCTCGACGCCGACCAGGTGACGTCTGCTTCGCTCTCAGGAAACGTTTAGCCAACGGTCAGAGGATGGGGTCATGACCGATGGCCCCAAGATCCTGATCGTCGACGACGAGCCGAACATCCGCGATCTCCTCACGACCTCGCTCCGCTTCGCCGGGTTCGCCGTGCGTGCGGTCGGGAACGGCGCGCAGGCGATCTCCGCCGTGCTCGAGGAAGAGCCGGACCTGATCATCCTCGACGTCATGCTCCCCGACATGAACGGGTTCGGCGTCACCAAGCGCCTCCGTTCCTCCGGGTACACCTCGCCGATCCTGTTCCTCACCGCGAAGGACGACACCGAGGACAAGATCACCGGCCTCACCGTCGGCGGCGACGACTACGTCACGAAGCCGTTCTCGCTCGACGAGATCGTCGCCCGCATCAAGGCGATCCTCCGTCGCACGATGAACGACGAGGAAGACGCGATCATCCGCGCCGGCGAGCTCACGATGGACCAGGACACGCACGAGGTCACCATCGGCGACGCGCAGATCGAGCTCTCCCCCACCGAGTTCAAGCTCCTCCGCTACCTCATGCTCAACCCCAACCGCGTGTTGTCGAAGGCGCAGATCCTCGACCACGTGTGGGAGTACGACTTCAACGGGGACGCGGGCATCGTCGAGTCCTACATCTCGTACCTGCGTCGGAAGCTCGACCAGTACTCGACCGAGCCGATCATCCAGACCAAGCGTGGGTTCGGCTACATGCTCAAGGCGTCGAAGGCCTCCTGAGGTCTTGTTCGCAGGGCCGTCAGGTCCTGGTCGTTCTCACGGCGCTCGTCCGGTTTCGCCGGACGGGCGCCGTCTACCGTTGAGGCAGCATGCACTCCAGAATGAACCGCTGGTGGGACGGCATCTCCCTGCGCACCAAGATCACCGGGATCACGGTGCTCCTGGTCGCGCTCGGACTGCTCGTCGCCGGTCTCGGCACCATGACCGTGCTGTCGACCTACCTGGTCTCTCGTCTGGACAACCAGGTGACGACGACGACGTCGCAGCTCGAGGGGCAGAACATCAGCGACGGTGAGCAGTACTGCAAGCTCACCATGGTGCTCGAGAAGAGCTCGTACGTCGCCGCCTACGACGGGGACGGCAAGCAGATCTGCGACACGCAGTCGACGTCGCAGCCGGACATCTCGTCGGTGAACTTCTCCGCGGCGACGAAGGCGAACGCCCCGTTCAGCCTCTACGACAAGCAGCACAACCACGAGTGGCGCGCGCAGGTGATCCCGGCGAACCTGCAGAACCTGTCGACCGGTGCCACCGAGACCGGTTACGTCCTCGTCGCCGTGTCCAGCGCGGACACCGACCAGACCATCGCGCGGTTCACGGTCATCTTCCTGGGCTTCGGGATCTCGGTGATCCTGCTCGGCGCGATGCTCACCCGGCTCCTCGTGACCGCCACCTTCGACCCGCTGCGCGACGTCGAGGACACCGCCGCCCGGTTCGCCGCCGGTGACTTCAACCAGCGCCTCGAGGACGACACCCCGAACACCGAGGTCGGCCGACTCAACCGCTCGCTCAACGCGATGCTCGAGCGGATCGACAGCGCGTTCGAGGACCGTCAGCGCACCATCGACCAGATGCGCCGGTTCGTCGGCGACGCGTCGCACGAACTCCGCACACCCCTGGTGTCTCTCCGCGGGTACGCCGAGCTGTACCGGATGGGTGCGCTCCGCAAGGAAGAGGACGTCGCCCAGGCGATGAGCCGCATCGAGAAGGAAGCCCAGCGCATGGGGCTCCTCGTGCAGGACCTCCTCCAGCTCGCACGCATCGACGAGTCGAAGCCGCTCGAGCTCGGCCCCGTGGACCTCGTGGCCATCGCCCGCGACTCGGCGCTCGACACCATGGCGTCGAACCCCGACCGCGAGATCCAGGTGCTCGTCGAGGACGTGCCGCAGGCCGTGCGTGCGCCGTCGGCGTTCGGACCGGCCGCGGTCTCCCCGTCATCGGACTCCGCTCCGGCGTCGCCGTCCGCCAACACCACCGGTCCGATCGCGTTCTCCCGTCAGACCCTCGCCCGGCTGCGTGCCCGCCGGAACCGCGCGATGAACCTGGACGCACCGCCGACGGACGAGACGACGCCGCTGCCCACCGTCGTGATGCCGAAGCGCCCGCCGATCGTCCTGGCGGAGGAGAACAAGATCCGGCAGGTCGTGACGAACCTGATGGGCAACGCCATGCGGTTCACCGAGCACGACGACCCGATCGAGATCGGCATCGGCGTGGACGACGACCGCGGCATGGCGCACATCGACGTCATCGACCACGGCGAGGGCATCCCGCCGCAGCTCCGCGACAAGATCTTCCAGCGCTTCTGGCGTGCGGACACCTCCCGCGCTCGGGACACCGGCGGCTCGGGGCTCGGCCTCGCGATCGTGTCCGGGATCGTCGCCGCACACCAGGGTTCGGTGGAGGTCATCGACACCGAGGGCGGCGGCGCCACCTTCCGCATCTGGCTCCCCCTGCTCCCCCGCGACTACACCCCGCCCGCCCCGGAGTCCCCCGCCGCCCCCACCCTGTCCTGACCCGGCGCTCCGCCGCCCGGCGCCCCCCGCCCTGTCCTGAGCCGGCGCCCGCCCGGCGCCCCCCTGTCCTGAGCCGGCGCCCGCCCGGCGCCCCCCCCCGACCGGTCACAACACCCCGCTCAGCTCCGCCGAGTGGCCGCAAGTCGTCGTTCGGCGGGTCCTCGCCCGACGTTCTGCGACCGGTCGGAGGTGACCCAACGGGGAGTCGTGACAACTCGAGGCGCCGCGACTGGTACGGCGTGCTCGGCCTCATGCGGCGGACCGACGATCTGTGCCCAGTCGCAGCTCGAACGCCTGGCGGAGACGCTCGAACACGACGGTGGGACGATGCGCGTCGGCTGATGTGGCGTGCACGGCGATCCAGCCGTTGACGACGAACCCGTTGTCGCGCCGCTGGTCGTGATGAAAGACGTCGCGCGCGCGATGATGATCGCCGTCGTACTCGAACGCGATGCGCAACTCGGGCCAGGCCATGTCCACGCGGCCGAGCAACTGCCGGTTCGCGTCTCGCACCTCGACGTTCAGCTCCGGCTCCGGGAACCCGGCGTCGACGATCGCCAGCCGGAACCAGGTCTCCATCGGCGATTCCGCGCCGACCCGCACGAGGTCGACCGCGGTCCGCGCTGCGATCGAGGACCGCGAACCCGGGATGATCGCGTCGGCCAGGTCCGCGATCGTCGTCTCGAAGTGGCTCCGCCCCACGAAGTGGTCCCCGACGGCGACGAGTGCACGGGTACCGAGGAGCGAGGCGCACTGTGCCCAGGAATCAGCCGGCGTGGCGAGCCGTCGTCCGCCCGACTCCGTGACACCGGAGGCAGAGAGACGGTGGCCCCGGACGTTCGGGCGGCGCATTCGTGGAGCGTCCGAGACCGTCGACACATGGACGGCCGGATCGTCCTGCACCGCCTTCGGCAGGGGTGCACCCCAGAGTCGCGCGGCCGTCGTGTGGCTGAAGAACTGATCGGGCCGCATCACGAGTGACAGGGCAGTGACGAAGGACTCGAACCCGTGACTGTCCACGGCGGCCCTGACCCCGTGGACCGGCCTCGACAGGTCCGAGCGACGGAGCCGTTCGGCGTTCACGCCGTGGGCGGCAGCGTCGGAGACGCGGAAGGCGCGGTGCAGGAGGACATCGGGCAGCGGGCGTGGGTGCGGCATCCCTGATCGTGCGTCGAGACGGTCGGAAGCCGCTCAGCGCCGGACGAAACGGTGGAGAGCGACGGGATTGGAGCCCCCTGTGTGAGACTCAGCTCGCGGGCGGGCGCTCACCACTGGTCACGACACCCCGTCAGAGTGCTGCCCACTGGTCAAAGACCGTCGCCTGAAGCCTCGCCACCCGACAAGTTGGGGCCACTCGGCGGAAGTGAACGGGGTGTTGCGACCGGTCGACGAGCGTCCGGCCGCGAGCGCCCGGCCGCCCGCCCCCGACCCCGCGCACGCCCCCGCACGCGGAAGGCCCCCGCACGCGCAGCGTGCGGGGGCCTTCGAGAACGACGGACTAGAAGTCCATGCCACCCGTCGGGTCGCCGGCGGGAGCAGCAGGGGTGCGCTCCGGCTTGTCGGCGACGACGGCCTCGGTCGTGAGGAACAGACCAGCGATCGACGCGGCGTTCTGCAGCGCCGAGCGGGTCACCTTGGCCGGGTCGATGATGCCGGCGGCGATCAGGTCGACGTACTCACCGGTCGCGGCGTTGAGGCCCCAACCCGACTCGAGCTCGCGGACACGAGCAGCGACGACGCCAGGCTCCATGCCGGCGTTGAGCGCGATCTGCTTGAGCGGCGCGTCGATCGCCACGCGGACGATGTTCGCACCGGTCGCCTCGTCACCCTCGAGCGAGAGGGACTCGAGCGCCACGGCACCGGCCTGGATGAGGGCGACGCCACCACCGGCGACGATGCCCTCTTCGACGGCTGCCTTCGCGTTGCGGACGGCGTCCTCGATGCGGTGCTTGCGCTCCTTGAGCTCGACCTCGGTCGCGGCACCCGCCTTGATGACGGCCACGCCACCGGCGAGCTTCGCGAGGCGCTCCTGGAGCTTCTCGCGGTCGTAGTCGGAGTCGGTCGCCTCGATCTCGGAGCGGATCTGACGGACGCGGCCGGCGATCTGCTCCTCGTCGCCAGCACCCTCGACGATGGTGGTCTCGTCCTTGGTGATGATGACCTTGCGGGCCTTGCCGAGCAGGTCGAGCGTGGCGTTCTCGAGCTTGAGGCCGACCTCTTCCGAGATGACCTGGCCGCCGGTGAGGATCGCGATGTCCTGCAGCATCGCCTTGCGACGGTCGCCGAAGCCCGGGGCCTTGACGGCGACGGACTTGAAAATGCCGCGGATCTTGTTCACGACGAGGGTCGCGAGCGCTTCGCCGTCGACGTCCTCGGCGATGATCAGGAGCTGCTTGCCAGCCTGGATCACCTTGTCGACGACCGGCAGGAGGTCCTTGATGTTCGAGATCTTCGAGTTGACGATCAGGATGTAGGCGTCCTCGAAGACGGCTTCCTGACGCTCGGGGTCGGTGACGAAGTACTGCGACAGGTAGCCCTTGTCGAAGCGCATGCCCTCGGTGAGCTCGAGCTCGGTGCCGAAGGTGTTCGACTCCTCGACGGTGACGACGCCTTCCTTGCCGACCTTGTCGATGGCCTCGGCGATGAGCGCGCCGATCGTCGGGTCCGCAGCGGAGATCGACGCGGTGGCGGCGATCTGGTCCTTGGTCTCGATGTCCTTGGCGTTCGCGAGCAGCTGGTCCGAGACGGCCGCGACGGCCTTCTCGATGCCGCGCTTCAGCGAGACGGGGTCGGCACCGGCGGCGACGTTGCGGAGACCTTCGCGGACGAGGGCCTGGGCGAGCACGGTCGCGGTGGTCGTGCCGTCACCGGCGACGTCGTCGGTCTTCTTGGCGACCTCCTTGACGAGCTCCGCACCGATCTTCTCGTACGGGTCGTCGAGCTCGATCTCCTTGGCGATGGAGACACCGTCGTTCGTGATCGTGGGGGCGCCCCACTTCTTCTCGAGGACGACGTTGCGGCCGCGCGGGCCGAGCGTCACCTTCACGGCGTCGGCCAGCTGGTTCAGGCCGCGCTCGAGGCCACGGCGGGCCTCCTCGTCGAAAGCAATGATCTTAGCCATGTGAGTTTCTCGTCCCTCCCGGACGTCGTGGGGGTCTTCTGGCACTCAGTACGACCGAGTGCCAATGCCGATTCTGGCACTCACCCCCTGAGAGTGCAACACACGACGCCCACACGAACGAACGCGCCGCCCCGACGGGACGACGCGTTCGCGAGTGGTTCGGCGACTAGGCGGGACGCACCGACTCGGCCTGCGGGCCCTTGGACCCCGTGCCGACGTCGAACGTCACTGCCTGACCCTCTTCGAGGACCTTGTAGCCGCTCATGTCGATGGCCGAGTAGTGGACGAACACGTCCTGGCCCCCTCCATCGACGGTGATGAAGCCGAAGCCCTTTTCAGCGTTGAACCACTTGACGGTTCCGTTGGCCATGATCTGTTGCTCCCTGCGGTACTGCTGTTGCGATCGACGGCACCGTCGGGAGGCGCCGCGGGTCCGAGTCCCGGGCTTTCCTGGCGTGCGTACCGAGGTGCGACGACATTCCGATCACGGGGTGACCACTTGTGACTCTAATCAGGAAGCGCGATTCGGCAAGGGGTGTGACGGGTATTTCACGACGATTCCGCCGGAACTCAACGTGCCGGAAACACAGTTGTTACAAAAGGAAGACTCAACCGCTGAAGTCGGCCCCGAGCACGACACTGATGTCGGCATTCGGGAACGCCGCCGACTGTTCCACGGCGGTGACCCCGAGGGACTGCGCGATCCCCTTCGCGAGCGCGGCCTGCGACTCCTGCTGGTAGTACACGATCGTCGACGCGGTGCCCGTGGTCCCGGCGTTGCCGCTCGAGGTCACCTTCCACCCAGCTGCGGTCAGCTTCGACGTGCCCGAGGCCGCGAGCCCGGGCGTCGACGTGCCGTTCAGGACGACGAGCGTCGTGCTGCCCTGGTCCGACGGCGTCGCGGCAGCGGCCTCCGACGACGAAGACGACGAGGAACCGTCCGGCGACGAGGACGAAGACGGCGAAGCGGACGACGACGCTGACGCCGACGGCGCGGACGACGAGTCGCCGGTGAACGAGTAGCTGCCGTTCAGGAGCGCGAGGACGAGCACCCCGATGCCGACCAGCACGCCCGTCGCGAGCGCCGCCCACGCGAACGCGATCCAGCCGCGTCCCCGCCGGTGCATGCCGCGGTGCGCTCCGACTCGTGGCCCGTCGGTCACGTCGTCGAAGCGGTCATGGGGGAATCTCGTCATCGTTCCTCTTCGGTTCCGGTGGCGGTCGCCGGCTGGACGAAGCTGCGGTTCGCCCGCGCGCTCGTCCGCGCACGGCGCAGTCGCTGCAGTCGCCCGACGAGCTGCGGGTCGTACGCCAGCGCCGCAGGGGAGTCGATCACCCGGTTGAGCACCTGGTAGTAGCGCGCCGGCGACATGTCGAACTCGACCCGGATCTCGGCTTCCTTCGTCCGGTCGTGCCGCGCACGCTCGTGCTCGAAGGCGAGCACGTGCTTGGCGAGCTCGCTGAGCTCGTCCGCGGGGATGGTGGTCACGACGGTCCGATCACATTCGGGTAACGGGTCTCGCACATCGTAGGGGTGCCGTCGATGTCGACCCTGGCATGGCGCTGGACTGTCGCGGAATCGGCCGCTGACCCTCTCAGAACCAGCGGATCGTGGTGCCGAAGGCGTCGGACACCGCGACCGCGACGCCGTCGACCGACAGGGTCGCGAACGCTCCGGGAGCCGCGGCGTCCACGTCGTCCGGCAGCGTGGCCGCGACACCCGTCAGGATGCCGGTCCGCTCGAGGGCGATCCAGCGCACGCCGCCTTCGGCGACGCGGTCGACGAACCGTTGGCGGTCCGGCCCGGGGACGTAGACGAGGGTCCCGGTGGTCAGCACGACCGGATCGCAGTCGTCCGGCAGCAGGTCGAGTGCACGGTCCAGGTCGTCGGGCACGCGGCCGGCGACCCGGACGGGAGGCACGGCGAGCGTCGCGCGCGCCGCCGCACGCATCAGGGCGGTGCGGTCCAGTGCCTCCGGCGGCACCGCCTCCACCAACCGGTCGAACGCGTGGGGCGCGGCGAGGTCGATCGGGTTCGGGTCGAGGGCGACGCGCGCCGCGATCCGGATCGGCGCCGTGGCCGGCGCCGGCACCGCTCCCGATGCGTCGGCGACGAGGTGGATCGACGGGTCGGCCGCGGCGGTGGCCATCCGCACGGTGCGGGTTCGCGCCCCCTGATGGTCATCGCGCCCGGTCGTGACGGGGTGCGATGTCCGGGACGGGGCGCGATCCGACGCGGGATCGGCCGCGACACGGTAGTCGAGCGTCACCCGGTCGGGGATCGAGCACAGCCCGGCGGACGCACCGACGTCGACGAGCCCGATCGGCCGCGAGACCGTCGCGGCGAGCGCTGCGAACAGCGGGACGACCGGACCGAGCCGCCGCGGGTCGTTCGCCTGCACCGTGGCGGAGGCGAGGGCCGCGACGAGCGTGGGGCGAGCCTCCCGTCCGAGGGCGCGGAGCGCTCCCGGATCCGACGGATCCGCGCCCAGCCGACGCGCGACCGCGAACAGGAGCTCCGGTTGCCGCTGGGTCGCCGGGACCTCGTCGAGGAGCCCGACCAGGTCGTCGTCGAGCGAGCGTGCCCACGCGGCGTAGGTCGGCGACACGGAGGCGATCCGGTCCGCGTACGCGGCGTAGCGGGCGCGGGTGCTCACTCGCGGTACATCCCGAGGTGGCGGATGCCGGCCTCCACGTACGGTTCGCCGAACCGCACGAACCCGTGCCGTTCGTAGAGCGCCGCGACGTACTCCTGTGCGTGCAGGACGAACGGTTCGTGCCCGTGGGCCTCGAGCACCGCCGCGACCAGTCGTCCCGCGATCCCGGTGCCGCGGTGGTCGGGGTGCGTCGCGACGCGTCCGATCACCCACGCCGGGGCCGCCGTGCCCGCCGGGTGCACCTCGCCGGGTGCCGGACGGATCAGCCGCAGGTACCCGACCGCTTCGGCGTCGGTTCCGAACCACCAGTGCTCGGTGTCGGGTTCGCGGTCGCGGCCGTCGAAGTCCTCGTCCGAGACGCGTTGCTCGAGTGCGAACACGCGATTGCGCAACCGGACGATGCCGTACAGTTCGTCCGTCGTCAGACGGTCCCACGAGGCGCGTTGCACGGAATGCTCGGACACCCGGGCGAGTTTACTGACAGTGGCTGCATCCCAGAGCCAGAAGCAGGAGGCACATCAATGGCTTACAACGTCGAGAAGTCCGACGCCGAGTGGCGCGAGGAACTCTCCCCCGAGCAGTACGCCGTCCTCCGGCAGGCCGGCACCGAGCGCCCCTGGACGGGTGAACTCCTGGACGAGGAACGTGCCGGGATCTACACCTGTGCGGCATGTGGCGCCGAGCTGTTCAAGAGCGGCACGAAGTTCGACTCCGGCTGCGGTTGGCCGTCGTTCTACGAGTCGGTGAACCCGGAGGCCGTGACCCTGATCGAGGACAACTCCCTCGGCATGGCACGTACCGAGGTCCGCTGCGCGAACTGCGGCTCGCACCTCGGGCACGTGTTCCCCGACGGCTTCGGCACGCCGACCGGCGACCGGTACTGCATGAACTCGCTCTCGCTGAACTTCTCCGAGCAGAGCGAATGAGTCACCGACGCGCTCACCGGTAAGATGATGCGCGTCAGCCGGCATGGCGCAATTGGTAGCGCACCGTACTTGTAATACGGGGGTTGCGGGTTCAAGTCCCGCTGCCGGCCCAGTGTTGTCGGGATCCCCTGACAGAGCGAGAGCCCCGGCGACCATGTCGCTCGGGGCTCTCGGCGCAGGTGGAACACGGATCAGGGGGCGTTCCGGGGCGCTCGGCGCGGTAACCAGCCGGCCGTACCGGGATGATGACACCTCACCCAACCGCCCGTCCAGACTCGCTGAGCGACCTCGCGGCTTCCCGCAACGAACGCTCAGCGACCGCCGCGGATCTTGCGCTCCCGCTGTGCGACGCCGGCTGTGCCGTAGGGGTAGTCGTCGATCCGCGGGGCGCTCGCGTCCGTCAGCGCCTGCACTTCGGCGTCGGTGAGCACGAGGTCGGCCGCACCGAGGTTGTCCTCGAGCTGCGACACCGTCCGCGCGCCGAGGATGACGCTCGTGACCGCCGGGCGGGCGAGGAGCCACGCGAGCGCGACCTGCGAGCGCGATGCACCGTGCGCATCGGCCACACCGGAGAGCACGTCGAGCACCTCCCACGTCCGCTCGTCGCCGTTCCGGGCTTCCCATGCCTCCATGCCGCGCTCGGGGTTCTCGCCGAGGCGGGTGGAGCCGGTCGGGGCCTCGTCGCGCTGGTACTTGCCGGAGAGCCACCCACCGGCGAGCGGCGACCACGGCAGCAGTCCGATGCCGGCGTCGAGGCACGCGGGGACCACCTCGTGCTCGATGTCGCGGACGAGCAGGTTGTACTGCGGCTGCAGGGTGACGGGCGGTGCGAAGTGGTGGGCTCGAGCCTCGTACACGGCCTTCGTGACCTGGTACCCGAGGTAGTTCGAGAAGCCGTACGAGCCGATCTTGCCCGCGGACACGGCGTCGTCGAGGAAGCGCAGGGTCTCCTCGATCGGGGTCAGGGCGTCCCACGCGTGCATCTGGTACAGGTCGATGTGGTCGACGCCGAGCCGCTCCAGGGAGGCGTCGAGTGCGACACGGAGGTGCCGGCGCGACAGCCCGAGGTCGTTCGGCCCGTCGCCCTGCGGGAAGCGGCCCTTCGTCGCGATGACGATCTGCTGGGCCTCGGTGGGGTGTGCCGCGAGCCACCGGCCGATGATGCGCTCGGACTCGTTGCCGGAGTACACGTCCGCCGTGTCGACGAGCGTGCCGCCCGCTGCGACGAAGGCGTCGATCATCGCGTGCGAGGTGGGTTCGTCGGCTTCGCTGCCGAACGTCATGGTGCCGAGGGTCAGGGTGGACACCGCTGTCCCGCTGTTCCCGAGGAGTCTGTATTCCATGCGACGGACGCTACGCCGCGTCGCCGCCGGACCGAGAGGCCCTGCGAGTACCGGTCAGGACCCCGAGGCCGTGCGATCCAGGAACGCGATCGCCGCCTGCCGGAACGCCCTCGACGTCGGGGCGCCGAACGATGTCACTGCGTGGTTGCGCCCAGGAACGCGATCGCCGCCTGCCGGAACGCCCTGCTCGTGGGGGCATTGAAGTGGTTCCGCCCCGGGATCTCGAAGAACGACGCGTCCGGCGCCGCCTCGGCCAGCCGCACGGCGCTGTCCCTGATGCCGTCCTCGCTGCCGGCCGCCATCAGGATCGGCTGACCAGGTGCGTTCGCCGGCGTCGGCTCGATGCTGTTCCGCATCCCCTCGACCATCGCCACGAGCGCGCCGAGGTCGTTCCCCTCGACGTTCCCCGCCATCGTCAGGTAGCCGTTCGTCACGCGGTCCTCGATCGGCGTGCCGTCGGCGATGAACGCCCTGGCCTGGTCGACCTGCACACGCCGCATCGGGTCGGCGTCGGGGATCCCGCCGAACACCGCGCGGGTGATCCGGTCCGGGATCCGCTCGGCGGTGTGCCAGCCGACGCGGGCGCCGAGGGAGTACCCGAGGAACGCGACGTCGTCGAGCAGGTACGTGTCGATGACGGTCGTGACGTCGGCCACGAGCAGGTCCATCGAGTACGCGCTCGGCTCGTGCGGCTTCGACGAGGCACCGTGCCCGCGCTGGTCGAGCGCGACGACGCGGTACCCGGCGCGCACGAGGTCGCGGGTCCAGCCGGAGGCGTGCCAGTTGAGCAGCGCGCCGGACGCGAACCCGTGCACCGCGACGACGGTCGGGGCGTCGGGGTCGCCGAAGTCGTACGTGGCGATGCGCTGCCCGTCCGGGGACATCACGGCGCGGGGTCGGGGTGCTTCGGGGACGAGTGACATGTCCTCTCCAGGGTATCCGGGCACTGTGGTCGCCATGGACGGCTACGGCGGCGATCAGATCCGGGCGGCGGAGCGGCCGCACCTCGATGCGGGTGAGCCGCTGATGCAGCGGGCCGCAGCAGGGCTGGCCGAGCACGTCGGGCGTCTGCTCGACGACCCGGCCGAGCGGCCGGGTGACGGCCGCGGGTCGGTCCTGCTGCTGGTGGGCAGCGGCGACAACGGCGGCGACGCCCTGTTCGCGGGTGCGGGGCTGGCATCGGACGGGAGGCACGTGGAGATCCTGCGCGTCGGCTCGCGCATCCACGAGGCGGGCCTCAGGGCTGCGCTGGATGCCGGTGCGGTCCTCCTGTCCGACGGTGGCGACCCGGCCGCGACCGCGTCCGACGCGGCGCTGCGCGCCGACCTGGTCCTGGACGCGATCCTCGGAATCGGCGTGCGCGGCGCGTCTGCGCTCCGCTCGCCGGCGCGCGAGGTCGTGCAGGCGATCCGCGAGCTCGCGCGCGACCAGCGCGCCCCGTTCGTCGTCGCGGTCGACGTGCCGAGCGGCATCGACGTCGACACCGGCGCGATCGCCGACGACCACGTGCTGCAGGCCGACGTCACCGTGACGTTCGGCGGCGTGAAGGCCGGTCTGCTGCGGGGCCCTGGCGCGACCCTCGCCGGACGCATCGAACTGGTCGACGTCGGGATCGGCGAGGACCTCGCGCGGGCGGAGCCGCTCATCCGTCCGTAGGTTCGGTGGCATGACGTTCAACGACGACTCCAAGTTGCAGGGCGGCAAGGTCAAGCGGCGTGGGCGGACCACGGCCATCGCCGGGGGCGGTGTTGGCGCAGCGGCCATCGTCGTGTTCCTCATCGCGCAGTTCACCGGCTTCGACCTCAGCGGGCTCGTCGGGACCGGCGGCGGTCTGACGCAGATCCAGGAGGCCGGGTCCGAGGCGTCACCGGTGGCCGAGTGCCGCACGGGACGGGACGCGAACCTCAGCATCGACTGCCGCATGGAGGGTGCAGCGGAGTCGCTCGACGCCTACTGGGCGACCGAGAGCCGGCAGCTGGGGATCTCGTACTCGTCACCCGACTTCTACCTGTTCGACGGGTCCACCAACACCGGGTGCGGGACGGCCTCCGCCGCGACCGGCCCGTTCTACTGCCCGCCGGACCGCGCGATCTACCTCGACACCGCGTTCTACGACGACCTGCAGTCGAAGTACGGCGCGTCGGGCGGCCCGCTCGCGCAGATGTACGTCGTCGCGCACGAGTGGGGCCACCACGTGCAGCAACTGCAGGGCACGTTCGCCGACACCGACCGGAGCGGCAGCGGCGCCTCGTCGGGCAGCGTCCGCGTGGAGCTGCAGGCGGACTGCTACGCGGGCGCCTGGGTGGGCGACGCGGCGAACACGAAGGCCGCGAACGGGCAGACCTTCTTCAAGCCGATCACCCGTGCGCAGATCGCCGATGCGCTCTCAGCGGCGAGCGCCGTCGGCGACGACAGCATCCAGCGGAGGAGCAGCGGTCAGGTGGACCCCGACTCGTTCACGCACGGGTCGAGCGCCCAGCGGCAGCGGTGGTTCGAGCGGGGCTACGAGCAGGGCGCGACGTCCTGCGACACGTTCAGCGTCCCCGGCTCGTCGCTCTAGGACGCGCTGGCGCTCGGGCTGGCGCTCGGCGTGGGCGTCGGGGTCGCGTCGCCGGACCCGGCGGCCGTGATCACGAACGTGCGGAACTCGTCGTTGGTGAACGGCTGCGAGTACTCGTAGCGCTGTCCGTTCACGAGCACGAGCGGCGTCCCCGGGAACTCGGTGAGGTCCGAACCCGGGATGTCGCCCCCGGTCACCGCAGTGGTCCGTTCGTCGACCCACTTGCCGAAGCGCTGGTCCTCGATGCACTTCGTGATCGCCGACTTGCCCTGCACGCCGGCGACCCCCGTGACGATCTTCGTGAGCTGGGCGTCGGTGAGCCCGGCGGTGCCTTCTTCCGGCTGCTTCGCGAAGAGGGCCCGGTTGACGGCGAAGAACTGGTCGGGCGACGAGTCCGCGACGCAGGCGGCGGCGTTCGCCGCGCGGAGCGAGTACTTCGTGCCCTGCGAGCGGTTCGACAGGATCGCGATCGGGTGGATGTCGACCGTCGCGGCCCCGGAGTCCACGAGCCCCTCGATGTAGCTGCTGTTCGTCTTCTCGAACGCGCCACAGATCGGGCAGAGGTAGTCGACGTACATGGTGATGCGGACCGGTGCCGCTCCGTCTGAGGCGGACGGTTGTGGGGAGGCCGAACCGGAAACGGCCTTGAGGTCCTGCCCGATGGTGATGCCGCCCTGCGACATCGACGACGGGCCGGGGCCTGCGGGCTTCGTCGAGTCGACGAGCACGAGGGTGACCACGGTCGCCGCGGCCAGCAGCACGACACCGAGGCCGACCTGCAGCCCGAGGCGGAGTCCGCGCTGGCGACGCTTCTGCTGGAGGCGGGCGCGCTGGGCACGCTCACGGGCCGCTGCTCGGCGTTGGTTCCGCTCGGCGCGGGCATCACCCTCGGGGCGGTTCGTCATGCTCGATGGTCCTCCTGATCGGGGTCCGCTCGCGCTCACCCCCGCACGGCGGACGGACCCGACCGATGGTAGTGGGACGCTCTGGGAAGCGCCCAATCCCGCAACTGGCACTGGCGCACCACAGGGAAGTCGTGTTGTATGAACCTCGATGGTCGACGGCGACCATCCGGGGCCCCCACGGGCACACCGCTTCACTCGGATCGTCCGGCACGTACCTGCCGGTGGAGAAAGGACCGAACGCTCATGGCGTCCGTCACCTATGACAAGGCAACCCGTCTCTACCCCGGAGGCACCCGCCCCGCGGTGGACTCCCTCGACCTGGACGTCGCCGACGGCGAGTTCCTCGTCCTCGTCGGCCCGTCGGGCTGTGGCAAGTCGACCTCGCTGCGCATGCTCGCGGGGCTCGAAGAAGTGAACTCCGGCGCGATCCGCATCGGCGACCGCGACGTCACCGACGTCCCGCCGAAGGACCGCGACATCGCGATGGTCTTCCAGAACTACGCGCTGTACCCGCACATGACGGTGGCCGAGAACATGGGCTTCGCGCTCAAGATCGCCGGCGTCGGCAAGGAAGAGCGCGCCACCCGCGTGCAGGAAGCCGCCAAGCTCCTCGACCTCGAGCAGTACCTCGGCCGCAAGCCGAAGGCGCTCTCCGGTGGTCAGCGTCAGCGTGTCGCGATGGGCCGTGCGATCGTCCGTCAGCCGCAGGTGTTCCTCATGGACGAGCCGCTGTCGAACCTCGACGCCAAGCTCCGCGTCCAGACCCGTACGCAGATCGCGTCACTGCAGCGTCGTCTCGGCGTCACCACGGTCTACGTCACGCACGACCAGACCGAGGCCCTCACCATGGGTGACCGCATCGCGGTGCTCAAGGACGGCATCCTGCAGCAGGTCGGCACCCCGCGCGACCTGTACGAGAAGCCGAACAACGTGTTCGTCGCCGGCTTCATAGGTTCGCCGGCCATGAACCTGCTCCCGGCCGGTGTGGTCGAGGGCGGCATCTCCTTCGGTTCGCTCAACCACCCGATCGACCGCGACACGCTCTCCAACGCGCGTGCCGGTCAGGTCACCGTCGGCGTCCGCCCCGAGGACATCATCGTGTCCCAGTCGGGCGAGGGCCTCCCCGTCACGGTCGACGTCGTCGAGGAGCTCGGCGCCGACGGCTACCTCTACGGTCACGCCGACGTCAACGGCACGCGCACCGACATCGTCGCGCGTGTGGACGGCCGCGCACACCCGTCGATCGGCGACACGATCGTCGTGAGCCCCAAGCAGGGCCACGTGCACGTGTTCGACGCCGAGTCCGGCGAGCGCCTCGACGACAAGGCCGTCGTCAGCGCGTAAGCAGCGCACCCTTCGGGAGCCCGCGCCCGCCTCACAAGGGCGGGTGGCGGGCTCCCGTCGTTCCACCCACCGGACGCACACCGCACCACAGGAGCAACCGTGCCCGACTCGATGTCCATCACCGCAGCCACCGTCGACCCCGGCCTGCTCGACCTGCCGTGGGACCTGCCGCTCGACGAGTGGCCGGACGAGACGATCGTCGCGCTCCCGAAGGGCATCTCGCGGCACCTCGTCCGGTTCGTGCACCTCAGCGGGTACGTCGTCGCGGTGAAGGAGACCGGCGAGGAGATCGCCCGGTCCGAGTACGAGATGCTCAGGACCCTGCAGCGCATGGACGTCCCGTGCGTGGACCCGGTCGCCGTCATCACGAACCGGATGAGCGCGGACGGAGAACCCCTGCACCCGGTGCTCGTCACCCGGCACCTGCGCTTCTCGCTCCCCTACCGTGCGCTGTACTCCCAGACGCTCCGACCCGACACCGCGACCCGGCTCGTGGACGCGCTCGCCCTCCTGCTCGTGCGCCTGCACATCCTCGGCTTCTACTGGGGCGACGTATCGCTGTCGAACACCCTGTTCCGCCGGGACGCCGGGTCCTTCGCCGCCTACCTGGTGGACGCCGAGACCGGCAAGCTCTACCCGGGCGGGCTGTCGAACGGGCAGCGTGAGAACGACCTCGAGGTCGCACGCGTGAACATCGCCGGTGAGCTCCTCGACCTCGAGGCAGGCGGACGTCTCGACGAGAACGCCGACGCGGTGGACGTCTCGAACCGCATCGTCGCCCAGTACCGGACGCTCTGGAAGGAGCTCACCGGCACCGAGCAGTTCGACGCCAAGGAACGCTGGCGCATCAACGACCGGGTCGAGCGTCTCAATGCACTCGGCTTCGACATCGAGGAGCTCTCGATCAACGCGGCGCCCGGCGGCGGCGAGGTCCGCATCCAGCCGAAGGTCGTGGACGCCGGACACCACCAGCGGCGTCTGCTCCGGCTCACCGGTCTGGACGCCGGCGAGAACCAGGCACGCCGCCTGCTCAACGACCTCGACGCCTACCGTGCGCGGAACGGTCGCGACGAGCTCGACGAGGAGATGGTCGCGCACGAGTGGGTGTCCCGCGTGTTCGAGCCCGTCGTGCGAGCGATCCCACGCGATCTCCGCGGACGGCTCGAGCCCGCCGAGGTGTTCCACGAGCTGCTCGAGCACCGCTGGTTCATGTCCCAGGAAGAAGAGCGTTCGGTGTCCCTGCCCGAGGCGACGACGGCGTACATCAACGACGTGCTGCGCCACCGTCGCGACGAGCGCCTGCTGATCAACCCGCCGACGTCCTCGATGACGCTGCCGATCCCGCTGGTCGAGAACGACGCCGACGTCGACGAGGCCGAGGACGTCGAGGACTGGCGCGCGAACGTCTGACGCCGACGCCGACGCCGCGGCGCCGACCGGTCACGACACCCCGCCCGGTTCCGCCGAGTGGCCAGGAGCCGTCGGCCGGAGCGTCGCCAAGCGACGTTCCGCGACCACTCGGCGGCGCGCCCTCGGGGTGTCGTGACCACTCGGACGGGGCGGTGAGCGACGCACTGGAGGCCCAGTGCGTGCGTTCGGTGCTGCGCCCTACTCCGCGCGACGGCGGCGGGCGACCTCCCACAGGGTGACGCTCGCGGCGATGCCCGCGTTGAGGGACTCCGTCGCCGACGAGATCGGGATGGACACGATCGCGTCGCAGGTCTCGGTGACCAGGCGCGACAGGCCCTTGCCCTCGGAACCGACGACGATGACGATCGGCCGGTCGGCGAGCTCGAGCGCGTCGAGCTGCACGTCGCCGTCGCCCGCCAGGCCGAGCACGAACAGCCCCATCGACTTGAGCGACTTGAGCGTCTGCGTGAGGTTCGGCGCCATCGCGACGGGGGTGCGGGCGGCGGCACCGGCGGAGGTCTTCCACGCCGAGGCCGTCACGCCGACCGACCGACGCTGCGGCACGATCACGCCGTGGCCGCCGAACGCCGCGGTGGACCGGATGATCGCACCGAGGTTGCGCGGATCGGTGATGCCGTCGAGCGCCACCATCAGCGGCACCTCGTCGCGGGAGAACGCGCGCTCGACGACGTCCTCGGCCACGGCGTACTCGTACGCGGGGACCTTGAGCGCGACGCCCTGGTGCACGCTGTCGTGCCCGGTGATGCGGTCGAGCTCCGGGCGCATGATCTCCATGATCGGCACGCCGCGGTGGTTGGCGAGCGCCAGGATCTCCTTGACGCGGTCGTCCACCTCGATGCGGGCGGCGATGTAGAGCGTCGTCGACGGGGTCTTGGTGCGCAGGGCCTCGAGCACGGAGTTGCGCCCGGTCACCAGCTCCGAGTCGTCGCTCTTGCGCTGCGGCGGACGCCCGGTGCGGTTCGACGGCGCGTTCGACGCACCGTGCCGACCACGAGCGGCGTCGTACCGTTCCTTGGCGGCCTTGCGCTTGCCGGCGGGGTGGTACGGGCGGTCCTCCGCCTTCGGGGTGGGCTTGCGCCCCTCGAGCGCCTGCGCTCCCTGGCCGCCGGAGCCGACCTGCTTGTTGCCCTTGCGCCCGGAGCGCACGGCACCGGGACGGCCCTTCTTGTTGCCCGAGACGTTCTTCATGGTTCTCTCCTGTTCGGCACTGCCGTGGTCAGGCGATGCTCCAGCGTGTTCCGGCCGAGGTGTCCTCGATCGTGATGCCCGCGGCCGCGAGGTCGTCGCGCACACGGTCGGCCGTGGCGAAGTCCCGGGACGCCCTGGCGTCGGAACGCTCCTGCACGAGGCGTTCGACGAGGGCGGCGAGCGGTGCGGCGGAGGGGTCCTGACCGGCACCGGACCAGTGAGTCGCTCGCGGGTCGATGCCGAGCACCTCCACCATCGCAGCCACCTGATGGTACGCGGTCCCGAGCGCATCCGCATCGTCGGCGTCCAACGCGGCGTTCCCGGCGCGGACGGTCTCGTGCAGGACGGCGAGCGCCTGCGGCACCGAGAGGTCGTCGTCCATCGCTGCGGCGAACGCGTCCGGGACGTCCGGGGCGTCGGCGAGAGTGACGCCTTCGAGTCGCGAGGCCGCTCGCGAGAGGAAGCCGTCGATCCGGTCGAGCGCTGCCTCTGCTTCGCCCAGGGACCCCTCGTGGTGGTCGATCGTCGACCGGTAGTGGGCGGCGCCGAGGAAGTAGCGGACGACGATCGGCCGCGCGGACCCGAGGAAGTCCGCCGCGAAGATCGAGTTGCCGAGCGACTTCGACATCTTCTGCCCGCCGACGGTCACGAGGCCGTTGTGCAGCCAGTACGTCGCGAACGGGTCGCCGGCGGCCGTGGACTGGGCCAGCTCGTTCTCGTGGTGCGGGAACCGGAGGTCGAGCCCGCCGCCGTGGATGTCGAACGCCGGCCCGAGGTACCGCCGGGACATCGCGGAGCACTCAATGTGCCAACCCGGACGGCCGGCTCCCCACGGGGAGTCCCAGCTGGCCGTCGTGGGTTCGCCGTCCTTCGCGCCCTTCCAGAGCGCGAAGTCACGGGCGTCCCGCTTGCCGCGGGGGTCGGCGTCCGCGGCTTCGACCATGTCCTCGCGACGCTGGCGGGTCAGGGCGCCGTACGACGCCCAGCTGCCGGTGTCGAAGTAGACGTCCCCGGAGCCGTCGGCGGCCGGGTAGGCGTGCCCGCGCTCGATGAGCCTGGCGATGATGTCCTGCATCTGCGGGATGCTGGCGGTGGCGCGGGGCTCGTACGTGGGCGGCAGGATCCCGAGCGCGGTGTACCCCGCGGTGAACTCGAGCTCGACGCGGTACGCCCGGGCCCACCAGGGCTCGTCGGTGCCGGCGGCCAGGTCCAGCACCTTGTCGTCGATGTCCGTGACGTTCCGGACCAGCGTCACGCGGTACCCGCGGTGGGTGAGCCAGCGGCGCCAGATGTCGTACACCAGGGCGGAGCGGAGGTGCCCGATGTGCGGCGACGACTGCACCGTCGGTCCGCACACGTACATGCTCACCTGTCCGTCGACCAGCGGGACGAGGTCGACGACGTCTGCGGCACGGGAGTCGTAGAGGCGAACGGTCACGCCTCAACCCTAGACGGAGCGGTCGGCCCGGACGAGTGCCGTCGCGATCGCCGCGAGCCCCTCGCCACGACCGGTGAACCCGAGCCCGTCCGTCGTCGTGCCGGACACCGCGACGGGCGCTCCGACGACCGCGGACAGCGCCGCCTCCATCTCGGTCCGTCGCGCGCCGATCCGTGGTCGGTTGCCGATCACCTGCACGGTGACCGAGGTCGGGACGAGGCCGGCCGATGCGAGCGCGGACACCGCACCGCGGACGAAGACGTCGCCGGTCGCTCCGGCGTACGCGGGGTCCGACGTGCCGAACCGTCCGCCGATGTCCCCGAGTCCCCCGGCGGAGAGCAGCGCGTCGCACACCGCGTGCGCCACGGCGTCCCCGTCGCTGTGCCCGGCGAGCCCATGCTCGCCGGGGAACTCGAGCAGTCCGAGCCGGCAGACCGCATCGGCGTCGAACGCGTGGACGTCGACGCCGAGCCCGACCCGGACGTCTCGAGGGGCTCCGGTGCGCTCCGACACCACGGCAGCGGCCCGGCGCAGGTCCCACGGCGTCGTGATCTTGAACGCGTCCGCGTCACCGGGGACGAACCGCACGGTGCCACCAGCTGCCTGGAAGACGCCGGCGTCGTCGGTCTCGGACTGCGTCGACACCGCGTACGCGTCCCGGAGCGCGGCGAGCGGGAAGCCCTGAGGGGTCTGCACCCCGACGAGCGCTGACCGGTCCACGGTGGACACCACGACGTCGCCGGTCACCTGCTTGACCGTGTCGGTGACGGGCAGCGCGGGGATGATCCCGTCCCCGGTCGCGGCCACCGCGGCGAACACGTCCTCGAACTGTGCAGCCGGCGTCAGACAGCGGGCAGCGTCGTGCACGAGCACCGTCTCGACCGACGACGGCAGCGCCTGGAGACCCGCCTGCACCGACGCGTGCCGATCGGCCCCGCCCGCGACGACGGCCGTGTACCCGACGGCGGGTCCGGCCACCGCGGCGACCACGTCCGAGCACTCGGAGAGCAACGCAGCCGGGGCGACCACGACCACGAACGTCGGCGTCGCCAGCGTGAACAACGGCGACAGTGCACGCTCCAGCATCAGCGACCCGGCGACGGGCACGAATGCCTTCGGCGTCGCCAGCCCGAGCCGGGTGCCAGACCCTGCCGCAACGACGACGACCCCACGGACCGTTTCGGTCAGTGGGGTCGTCGAGGGGCTGCTGCTCAAGCCGGGGCGATCAGGAAGCGAGGACCTCGTCGAGGACGGTGGATGCCTTGTCCTCGTCGGTCTTCTCCGCGAGCGCGAGCTCGGAGATCAGGATCTGACGGGCCTTGGCGAGCATGCGCTTCTCACCAGCCGAGAGACCGCGGTCCTGGTCGCGGCGCCACAGGTCACGAACGACCTCTGACACCTTGATGACGTCACCGGACGCGAGCTTCTCGAGGTTCGCCTTGTAGCGGCGAGACCAGTTCGTGGGCTCTTCCGTGAACGGTGCGCGCAGCACTTCGAAGACCTTGTCGAGGCCTTCCTTGCCGATCACATCCCGGACGCCGACCAGGTCGACGTTGTCCGCCGGTACCTCGATCGTCAGGTCACCCTGCGTGACACGCAGCTTCAGGTAGACCTTTTCCTCGCCCTTGATGACTCGCGTCTTGACTTCAGAGATGGTTGCCGCCCCGTGATGGGGGTAGACGACGGTCTCGCCGACCTCGAATTGCATGTATCAAGCTCCGTTCCGCAACACCCAGTTTACCACAAGGAAAATTCGGGTAAGGGGCGCCTAACCGCGAGCACTCCCAGGTGATCGGTAGGATGGAGGCCGCGCGAGCCGCTCGGTTGGCGCATCGTGATCTTCGGAGGAATCTCTTGCGAGCTCGGGTACTCGTGTCCGTCGCCGTTGCGGCAACCATCGCGATCGGCGCATCCGGCTGCGCGTTCTGGACGCCGCAGGACACCAAGACGATCAAGCAGATCACCGACGGCGTCAACGTGACGACGGGCAAGATCGACGTCCGCAACGCGCTGCTCATCTCCGACTCGGGCGACGACGCACGCTTCATCGGCACGCTCATCAACAACAGCGACACCGACGACATCACCGTCTCGGTCGAGATCGGCGGCGACACCGAGACCGTCGACGTGCCGGCCAGTTCGCACGTCGACCTCGCGAACGACAAGAAGCACGACACCCTCGACTTCGCCGACGCCAAGGTCACCCCCGGGTCGCTCGTGAAGGTCTACTTCTCGTACCCGGGCGCCGAGGGCGTCTCCGGCAGCGTCCCCGTCCTGACGAGCTCGCAAGAGGAGTACCAGACCCTCGCCCCGACCTCGACGCCGACGTCGGAGATCACCCTCCCCGTCGAGACGCCGTCGGCGACCCCGACGGACACCCCGATCAACCCGTAACGCGACGACGCGTCACGCACCGACGCGCCCACGAACGCATCGGAGGCCCGGTGCCGGTCCGTCGGACCGGCACCGGGCCTCCGATGCGTTGCCAGGCCGTCAGGCCTCGATCCGGTACCCCAGACCACGCACCGTGACCAGCACCTCCGGCGCCGACGGCACCCGCTCGATCTTCGATCGGATCCGCTTGATGTGCACGTCGAGGGTCTTCGTGTCACCGAAGTAGTCGGAGCCCCACACGCGGTCGATGAGCTGCCCACGGGTCAGCACCCGGCCGGCGTTCCGGAGCAGCAGCTCGAGGAGCTCGAACTCCTTGAGCGGCATCGGCGTCTCGGACCCGTCGACCGACACGGTGTGGCGCTCGACGTCCATCTTGATGCCGCCGACCTGCAGGATGCCGCTGTCGGCGGGGTCGTCCTCGGTGCGACGGCGGAGCACCGCGCGGATGCGTGCCAGGAGCTCGCGGGTCGAGTACGGCTTCGTCACGTAGTCGTCGGCACCGAGCTCGAGCCCGACGACGATGTCCACCTCCGAGTCCTTCGCCGTCAGCATGATGATCGGGGCGTTCGACCGCGTGCGGATCTGTCGGCAGACCTCGGTGCCGGAGAGCCCAGGGAGCATGAGGTCCAGCAGGACGAGGTCGGGGTTCTCCGCGTCGAACTTCGACAGCGCGGTCACGCCGTCCGCTGCGACGGAGGTCTCGTACCCCTCGCGCTGCAGGAGGAACTCCAGGGGTCCGCTCAGGGCCGGCTCGTCGTCGACGATGAGGATCTTGGTCACGATGGCTGCTCTTCCAGTTGCTCTTCGAGTGCTGTTGTCAGTTCGGTGTCCGCCTCGGGCAGGCGGATCGTGAAGGTCGAGCCCTTGCCGGGCTGGGACCACACGCGCACGTCGCCGCCGTGGTTGCCGACGACGTGCTTCACGATGGCGAGTCCGAGGCCGGTGCCCCCTGTTGCCCGCGACCGTGCTGGGTCGACGCGGTAGAACCGCTCGAACACCCGGTCGAGATCGGCCTCCGGGATGCCGACGCCCTGGTCGGTCACCGCGATCTCGACGAAGCCCTTGCTGCTCCGGACACCGACGCCGACGCGGGTGTTGTCCGGGGAGTACTTGATCGCGTTCGCGATGAGGTTCGACACCGCGACCTGCAGGAGACCGGGGTCACCCATCACGCGGAGCTTCGACTTCTTCGCCCGGACCAGCTCGATGTCGCGGGCGCGGGCGACGACCTCGTTCGCGTCGATCGAGGCCTGCACGACCTTGTCGATCGACGTCTCCTCGCTCGTGTCCAGCGTGTCGACGGACTGCAGTCTGGACAGCTCGATGATGTCCTTCGTGAGGGCACCGAGCCGCTCGGACTCGGTCACGAGCTGCGCGGCGAACTTCTTCACGTGCACCGGGTCGTCGGCCGCGGCGATGAGGGTCTCGGACAGCAGGCCGATCGCGCCGATCGGGGTCTTCAGCTCGTGCGAGATGTTGGCGACGAAGTCCCGGCGGACCTCGTCGATGCGTCGGGACTCGGTGAGGTCGTCCGCGGTCACGAGCACGTAGCGGTTCCCGAGCTGGGCGGCCCGGAAGCTGAGGTACCCGACGAGCTCCCCGCGACGGCCGCGCGGGAGCTCCATGTCCTCCGAGCCCATCTCGCCGCTCGAGCGCACGCGGTCGACGAGCGCACGCAGCTCGTCGTGCACGAGCCGGCGCCGCACGACCAGTCCGATCGTCAGTGCCTGGGGCGACGCGGCCACGACGGTGTTCGAGGGGTCGACGACCACGGCGGGGTTGTGCATCGTCGCGATGACCGCTGCGACGCCGTCCGGCAGGGTCCGCTCGGCGACGTCGGCTGCCCGTGCCGTGCGCTCGGCGGTGATGATGAGTCCGACGACTCCCGCGCCGAAGACCCCGCCGAGGAGCATCGACAGTGGCACGAGCCACGCGTTGTCCATGCCGTCAGTGTAGGAGTGGTCACGAGGGGTTCCGGTGCCGTTCACCCGCGTTCGCGGGCCGTCGCCCGGAGGATCGCGAAGCGTTCAGTCGCAGGTCACCGTTCGTTCACCTGGGCGCTCGACACTCTCCCGGTACGCATCAGAGAGGCAATCCCCCATGCGCGAAGTGTTCCAGCAGGAGCTCCAGGACGTCCAGGAGCGTCTGACCGAGATCGCCGGGCTCGTCGAGTCCGCGATCACCCGGGCCACCGAGGCCTTCACCGAGTCGGACGTCGCCCTCGCGGAAGAGGTCATCGCCGACGATGCGAAGATCGACGAGGCGGCGAACAACCTCGACGAGGTCGCGATCGACATCCTCGCGCGCCAGGCTCCCGTCGCCCGTGACCTCCGCGTCGTCGTGACCGCCCTCCGTGTCAGCTCCTCGCTCGAGCGCATGGGCGACATGGCCGAGCACATCGCGCAGCTCGCCCGCCAGCGCTTCCCGGAGAAGGTCGTCCCGAAGGGCCTGCGCGGCACCTTCAAGAAGATGGGCCAGCACGACGTCGCGATGGCGCAGAAGCTCACGCGCCTGCTCGCCACCGAGGACATCCAGCTCGCCGAGGAGATCCGCGACGAGGACGACGCCGTCGACGAGCTGCACGCCAGCGTGTTCGACTTCGTGCTCGGCGAGACCTGGAAGGGCGCGCCGGTCGACACCGTGGACGCGACCCTCGCATCCCGGTACCACGAGCGCTTCGCGGACCACGCGGTGTCGATCGCGAAGAAGGTGCAGTACCTGGCGACGGGCGACTGGGCCGGCGCGAACGCCAACGTCTGACCGAAGGTTCTCTGCCAGGATCGTGGCATGGCCCAGGTCGCGATCATCGTCAACGGCATGCCCGGTTCCGGCAAGAGCACGGTCGGCGCCGCCCTCGCCGAGGTGCTCGGCTGCCCCTTCCTCTCGAAGGACCGGATCAAGGAACCGCTGGCGGACATCGCCGGCCCGATGATCGCCTCGCGTCCGCTCGGCGCCATCGCGATGACCACGATGTGGGCGATGGCCGGAGCGGTCGAGAACGGGGTCGTCCTCGACGCCGTCTGGCTGCCGTCCCGTGACCGCGCCTTCCTGGAGGCCGGGCTCGCCTCCGCCGGGTCGCCTCGCGCCGTCGAGGTGTGGTGCGACGTCGACCACGCGACCGCCGTGGAGCGGCTGACGGACCGGTACGACCCGGGTTCACCCGTGCGTCACGAGGTGCACGGCGACCTGGCGGACATCCTGGCGTTCTGGGACGAGCACGGCCCCACCGCCGGACCGATCGGCCTCGGACCGGTCGTCCGCGTCGACACCACGGCGCAGTACGACGTCGGCGAACTGGTGCAGGAGATCGCGTCGCACTTCGTCTGAGGCGCGCCGTCGCCCGCGCGCTTCCGCGAAAGCGACAGTTCGCGGTGCCGTCACCCGCGCTCTTCCGCGAAAGCGACAGTTCGCCGCGGATCTTCCGCGGCGAACTGTCGCTTTCGCGATGGGTGCTGGACTCGCGTCCTACTTCTTGGCGCCCTGCGCGGCGACCGCGGCGGCGCCGGCCGCTGCGGCCTCGGGGTCGAGGTAGCGCGACGGGCCGGTCGGGCGGAAGTCGTCGTCGAGCTCGTACACGAGCGGGATGCCCGTCGGGATGTTGAGCCCCGCGATGTCGTCGTCCGAGATGCCGTCGAGGTGCTTGACGAGCGCGCGCAGCGAGTTGCCGTGCGCCGTGACCAGCACGGTCTTGCCCGCTCCGAGGTCCTTCGTGATGTCGGACTCCCAGTAGGGCAGCAGCCGGTCGATCACGAGCTTCAGCGACTCCGTGCGGGGCAGCGCGTCTCCGAGCTCGGCGTAGCGACGGTCGCCGAACTGCGACCACTCGGCGTCGTCGGCGATGGGGGGCGGCGGGACGTCGAACGAGCGGCGCCACTCCATGAACTGCTGCTCGCCGTACTGCTCGAGCGTCTGGGCCTTGTCCTTGCCCTGCAGGTCGCCGTAGTGGCGCTCGTTGAGACGCCAGTCGCGCTTGACCGGCAGCCATGCCAGGTCCGCTTCGAGCAGGGCGATGTCGGCGGTCTGGATCGCACGGGTCAGGAGCGAGGTGTACAGGACGTCGGGGACGATGCCGGACTCGGCGATGAGCTCGCCGGCGCGCTTCGCCTCCTTCTCACCGAGCTCGGAGAGCCGGACGTCGACCCAACCGGTGAACAGGTTCTTCTGGTTCCAGTCACTGTTGCCGTGACGGAGCAGGACGAGCGTGGAGGTCATGCTCCGATCCTACCGAGCGCCGTGGTCCCCGTACCCTTGACGCATGCCGATCGGGAACGTCACGCGCGGGACGACCGGGTACAACCGGCTCCGCCGCGTCGACCGGTGGATCGCGTCATTGCCGGCCCTCCGCAAGGCGCCGGACCCGCTCGTCGCCGACGTCGGGTACGGCGCCAGCCCGACGACGACGCTCGAGCTCCGGGACCGTCTGGCACGCGTCCGCCCGGACGTCGAGGTCACCGGGATCGAGATCGAGCCCTCCCGCGTCGCACTGGCGAACGCCGGCACGCGCGACGGGGTGACGTTCCGGCTCGGCGGCTTCGAGACCCCGACACCCGGCGGACGTCGGCCTGCGGTGATCCGGGCGTTCAATGTGCTCCGGCAGTACGACGAGTCCCAGGTCGTGAAGTCGTGGCGGATCATGCAGGACCGGCTGCAACCGGGCGGCGCGCTCGTCGAGGGGACCTGCAACGAGGTCGGCCGGGTCGCGTCGTGGGTGACGCTCGACCCACTCGCACCACGGACGTTCACGGTCTCGCTCCGGCTCGCGGGGCTCGACGTCCCGAGCATCGTGGCGGAGCGGCTGCCGAAGGCCCTCATCCACCGGAACGTCCCCGGGGAGCGCGTGTACGACTTCCTGCGGGACCTCGACCTGTCGTGGGCCGTCGCCGCTCCCCTCGGCACGTACGGACCTCGGCAGCGGTGGCTCGCGGCCGTCGTCGGCATGCGCGACCGCGGTTGGCCGGTGCTGCACGGCACGTCGAGGTGGCGCCTCGGCGAGCTCAGCGTCCCGTGGTCGGCCGTCGCCCCGCGCTGACAGGATGGACGCATGAACCTGCGCACCACTCACGTCTTCGCCGTCGCCGGGCTCGTGATCGGAGCCGTTGCCTTGACGGGGTGCTCGGCCGCTGGGCAGCCGGACGTCCAGCGCCGCTCGGCGTCGGCGAGCCCGACCCCGACCGTCTCGGCGCCGCCGAGCACCCCCGTCACCGCGGACACACTCCGCGACGACGTGAGCGGGACCGTGGTGCGACCGTTGGCCATCGTGACGGACTTCCCGGTCCCCGCCGATGCCCCGGCCGGGGGTGTGAAGCCGGTGCTCGTCGAGATCCGCGTCACCGCCGGCACGAAGTTCTCGAACGACGTCATGGAGTCCGCGGTGTCGATCACGCGGCGCGACGCGAACCTGGACCTCGTCAGCCTGGGCCTCTCGAACCCTGATGACCTGACCCCCGCGATGTCGAAGGCCGGGTACACGCCGATCGGCACCGTCCCGAACGGCACCACCGCCACCGGCTGGATCGGCGCCTGGATGAATCCGGACACGACCGACTACGACCTGGTCTACGACCGCCCGGCGGGCACGCTGCTCCACGTCGGCGGCTCGGACAACGGCAAGGAGATCGCCGGCAGCCGCTCGATCACGACGCTCACCGTCGGCTGACGACACCTCGGCACGGCGGCGCGGATCGCTCCCGCACAACCGGAAGCACCTCGCGCCGCGGGATCACGTGGCGCGAGGTGCTTTCGGTTGTGCGGATCGCCGGACGCGGGCGGGGCCTGGCGGACTCCGGCCCGGCCCGACGGGGGGGGGTTACGAGCGGCGGACGGCGCCGAGCCGCGGCAGGCGCGGGACGTTCGCGGTGGCGCCGGCGCCCGGCGGGACGATGGTCTCCTGCGCCGCGGTCACCACGACGTCGTCCGTGGTGAGCGTCAGGACGGCCGTGGGGTCCAGGGAGCGCTTGACCACGGCGAGGCCGATCGGCCCGAGCTCGTGGTGCACCGCCGACGCCGCCAACCTGCCGACGACGACGCCGTCGAGCGTCACCGGGGTGCCCGGCGCCGGCAGCACGGCGTCCGACCCGTCGAGGTGCAGCATCACGACACGACGCGGCGGGTGTCCGAGGTTGTGGACCTTCGCGACCGTCTCCTGCCCGCGGTAGCAGCCCTTGGTCAGGTGCACGGCGGACCGGAGCCAGTCGAGCTCGTGCGGGATCGTCCGCTCGTCGACGTCGGTCAGCGCGGGGCGCCACGCGGCGATCCGCAGGGCCTCGAGCGCGAGGAGCCCCGCGACGGGCAGGTCCGACGCGGCCAGGGCGTCGGCGGCCGTGGTGTCGAGCACGGCGATCCGCAGCGCCCAGTCGGCGCCGGGGTGCCCCTGCTGCTCGGCGTAGCTCCACCCGCCCGGCGTGATCGTGTTCCACGGGTCGACCCACTCGACCACGGCGTCGGGGACGAGCCCTAGGGCGAACGACCCGACGGTGACGAGGTCCGACGACCGGTCGGCGACCTCCACCCGGAGCATGAAGCGCATCGACGACAGCCACGCGGCGAGCGGTGCGGCATCGGCCGGCTCGGTGAGGAGCCACGTCGTCGTGCCGTCGTCCACCACGCGGGCGGCGTGCTCGACACGACCGGACTGGTCGAGCACGAGCGTCTCGGTGCTCACCCCCGGCGCGAGGCCGAGCAGCAGCTGGGACGTGATCGAGTTGAGCCACGACAGACGGTCAGGACCGGTGACGGTCACGACGCCGAGCCCGAGCTCGACGACGGCGGAACCACGCGCGAGGAGCCGTTGCTCACCGAGCGGGTTGCCGAAGTGCGCCGCCGGACCGAGGTCGGACGCGACGAACCCCGTACGGTCGGCGAAGGCGGCCATCAGTCGACCTTCGCGAGCTGCCCCGAGGCGTGCGAGGTGAGCCCCTGGCCGAGCGCGGCGATGTCCCACGCCCAGAAGAGCTTGCCCTCGACGAGCCCGTACATGCGGGTGGCCGCGGAGTAGTCCTTCGCGTTGGCCGAGCGCATCACGGCGTCGGTGGCGAGGTCGATGCGGCCCTTGCGGACCTGCCCGACGTAGAGCTCGTTGACGCCGGTCGGGTGGATGATCGCCGCCTCGATGTCGAAGCCGTCGTTGGCGTTGCGGAGCGCCTCGACGCTCTGGGTCGTGGTGAACGGCACGTTGCCCTCGCCCATGAGCATCGCGGGGCCGCGGTCGCCCGGCTCGGACGGACGGTCGAGCCGCCAGTAGCCCATCTCGGCCGCGAGCGGCGTGTGCTCGTCGTCGAGCAGCCACGTCGTGGACGAGTAGTTGAGGTACGGCAGGCCGTCGTGGCTGAAGCTCACGCGCTGGCCGAACTCGTACGTCCTGACGTCGGGTTCGTCGGCGTCGGCTGGACCGACTGGGTACTCGACGACACCCGTGCCCTCCCAGACGCCGACGAGCCAGGACAGGGGGACGAGTTCGGGCGCGAGACCCTCCGGCAGTTCGATCAACGCTGACCCTTGAACAGCTTCACGACGACGGTCACCGAGACGAACGCGATCGCGAGCGATGCCAGACCCAACAGGCCGACGTAGAACAGCTCGAGCGCAAGCAGCGAATCCATGCCAGGAGTCTACGCGGCCACCATCCGAGCGCACCGGCTCAACGCGCCAGGAGCACCACCGCGGTGACGAGCACGACGACGAACGACCCGGACGACGCGATGCTGATCCGTTCGACCAGGCCGTCCTTCGTCGCGGTGATGAGCTGCAGCACGAAGCTCACGAGCACGGACGCCACGAAGACGAGCAGCAGCCAGGCGAAGGAGTCCTTCTCGGTGAGGGTCAGGACGAGCACGGCGCCGACGATCGACAGCAACCAGACGGGCAGCACGGACGTGAGCTTCAGACGGCGCTGGTCTGCTGGCTGGACGGGCTCGGTCACCACCCCATCATTGCAGGCCGCGTCGAGGACGCTTGTCGAGCATCACTAGGATGTCCGCACGACGTCTCATCCGTTCTGGAGGTCCTGTGGCACAGCTCCTGGTACTCACTTCGGCTGCGCCCGGGGACGTGCTCCCGAGCCTCGGCCTCCTGAGCCACCGGATCCGCCACGTGCCGGCGGAGGCCGCGCAGCTGGTGAACGCCCCGCAGAGCGACCTGATGTTCGTCGACGCCAGGACCGACCTCGTCAGCGCCAAGGCGCTGTGCAAGATCCTCTCCACCTCCGGCTCGACGACCCCGATCGTGCTCGTCGTCACCGAGGGCGGCCTCACCGCGGTCAACAGCGAGTGGAACATCGACGACGTCGTGCTCGAGAGCGCCGGCCCGGCAGAGGTCGACGCCCGCATCCGACTGAGCGCCGGCCGTGCCGCGAAGAACCAGACCGGCTCGAAGATCCAGGCGTCCGGCGTCGTCATCGACGAGGCGAGCTACTCGGCGAAGGTGCGGGGCAAGCCGCTCGACCTGACGTTCAAGGAGTTCGAGCTCCTGCGCTTCTTCGCCACGCACCCGTCGCGCGTGTTCACCCGCGAACAGCTCCTCTCCGAGGTCTGGGGCTACGACTACTTCGGCGGCACCCGCACGGTCGACGTGCACGTGCGACGCCTCCGCGCCAAGCTCGGCGACCTCGAGTCGCTCATCGGCACCGTCCGGAACGTCGGCTACCGCTTCAACGTCTACGACGACGAGGCCGATCGGCTGATGGGCCAGTAGTGGTGGACCCCGCCCGGTTCACCGTCCCCGGCGAACCACCGCCGTTCTCCGACCAGACCCTCGTCGACGTGCGCGCGGGGCGCGCGGTCGTGCTGCAGGAACCCGACGGGGTCGCGGTGGTCAGGAACGGCGAGCTGGAACTGGTCGTCGGACCGGAGGCCCGTGGCCACGGCGTCGGGACGTGGCTCGTCGAGCAGGCGCTCGCCCTGGGCGGCGGGGCCGCTCCCCGGCTCGCCTGGGCACACGGCGACAGCCCGGCGGCACGCGCGATCGCGACCCGGTTCGGCTGGGCCGCCACCAGGACGCTGCTGCAGCTGCGCGCACCGGTGCCGACGTCGGCACCGGATCCGAGCCTCCCGTCCGGGTACACCGTGACCGCGTTCCGGACCGGCACCGGCTCCGATCCCAGCACCGACGAGGGCGACTGGCTCGCCCTCAACGCCGCGGCCTTCGCGTCACACCCGGAGCAGGGCTCGATGACGCTCGAGGACCTGCGGGCGCGGGAAGCCGAGCCGTGGTTCTCCCCGGACGACCTGATCCTGCTGCGCGACGCCGACGGGGAACTCGCGGGGTCCTGCTGGCTCAAGGTCGAGGACGGGATCGGCGAGTTCTACGCCGTCGCCGTCCGCCCCGACCTGCAGGGGCATGGGCTCGGCGGTGTGCTCATGCGCGCCGGGTACGCCCGCCTGGCCGGTCGTGGCCTGACCGCAGCCGCGCTCTACGTCGAAGGCGACAACGAACCCGCACTGGCGCTGTACCGGCGGTCCGGGTTCACGCAGCACGCGATCGACGTGCAGTACGCCGCTCCCTGAAACGTCCGGGTGGCAGGATGTGGGCATGGACACCGAACCGCAGCTCGACGGCGACTCCGTCGCGCCCGACCTCGACGACTTCGACGAGGTCGTGGAGATCGAGCACGAGTCCCTCCCCTCGGATCGATACTTCGACCGTGAACTGAGCTGGCTCCGGTTCAACCAGCGGGTGCTCGAGCTCGGCGAGGACCGCACGGTGCCCCTGCTCGAACGCGCCAACTTCCTGGCGATCTTCGCGTCCAACCTCGACGAGTTCTTCATGGTCAGGGTCGCGGGCCTCAAGCGCCGCATCGACACCGGCATCGCGGTGCCCACGAACGTCGGCCGCGCCCCGAGCGACGTCCTCCGCGACATCGCGACGAAGGCGCACGAGCTGCAGGACCGGCACGCGCAGGCGTTCATGGGGTCGCTGAAGCCCGACCTCGACGCCGCCGGCATCCACATCGAGCACTGGTCCGACCTGGCAGAGGCCGACCGGCTCCGGATGCGCGAGTACTTCGCCGAGCAGATCTTCCCGGTGCTCATGCCGCTCGCGGTCGACCCGGCGCACCCGTTCCCCTACATCTCCGGCCTGTCGCTCAACCTGGCCGTGCGGGTGCGGAACCCGAAGTCGCAGCGGCAGGAGTTCGCGCGCCTCAAGGTGCCGCAGAACTTCTCCCGACTGATCAAGCTGCCCGACGACAACTCCGGCCGCATGCGGTTCATCCCGCTCGAGGACCTCATCGCGAACCACCTCGACGACCTGTTCCCCGGCATGGAGGTGCTCGAGCACCACGTGTTCCGGGTCACCCGCAACGAGGACGTCGAGATCGAGGAGGACGAGGCCGAGAACCTCATCCAGGCCCTCGAGCGCGAGCTCCTTCGTCGTCGGTTCGGGCCGCCCATCCGCCTCGAGATCACCGAGGACATGGACCCGGTGACGCTCGACCTGCTCGTCCGCGAGCTCGACATCACCGAACAGGAGGTCTACCGGCTGCCGTCACCGCTCGACCTCGGCTGCCTGTTCGAGATCTCGAAGATCAGCCGCCCCGACCTGCACTACCCGAAGCACGTCCCGACCACGCCCGTGCAGTTCCAGCCGGGCGAGCCGAACACGAAGCCGGACCTGTTCCGTGCGATCGCGTCGCGGGACGTCCTCGTGCACCACCCGTACGAGTCCTTCGCGACGAGCGTCCAGGCGTTCCTCGAGCAGGCCGCCGCCGACCCGAACGTGCTCGCCATCAAGCAGACGCTCTACCGGACCTCCGGTGACTCCCCCATCGTCGAGGCCCTCATCGACGCCGCGGCCGCCGGCAAGCAGGTCCTGGCGCTGGTGGAGATCAAGGCGCGCTTCGACGAGCAGAACAACATCACGTGGGCGCGGAAGCTCGAGAAGGCCGGCGTGCACGTCGTGTACGGCCTGGTCGGGCTGAAGACGCACTCCAAGCTGGTGCTCGTCATCCGGCAGGAGGGCGGGACGCTCAAGCACTACAGCCACATCGGGACGGGCAACTACAACCCGAAGACCTCGCGCATCTACGAGGACATGGGGCTGTTCACCGCGGACGACACGGTCGGCAAGGACCTCACCCGCCTGTTCAACGAGCTCTCCGGGTACGCGATCGAGAAGAAGTTCAAGCGGCTGCTCGTCGCGCCGCTGCACCTGCGGAAGGGCCTGCTCAAGCGCATCCAGGTCGAGACCGACAACGCCGCGGCCGGCAAGCCGTCCGGCATCCGCATCAAGGTCAACTCGATGGTGGACGAGCAGATCATCGACGCGCTCTACCTGGCGAGCCAGGCCGGTGTGCCCGTGGACATCCTGGTCCGAGGCATCTGCTCCCTGAAGCCGGGCATCGAGGGGGTCAGCGAGACGATCCGTGTCCGCAGCGTCGTCGGCCGGTACCTCGAGCACTCCCGCGCGTTCGCCTTCCACAACGAGGGCGACCCCTACGTGTTCATCGGCAGCGCCGACATGATGCACCGCAACCTGGACCGCCGCGTCGAGGCACTCGTACGGATGTCGGACCCGGCGCACGTCAACGAGATCCAGGAGATCTTCGACCTGGCGATGGCCGAGACGACGAGCTCCTGGCACCTCGAGTCGGACGGCGAGTGGACGCGCCACTCCACCGACGACGACGGACGGCCCCTCGACGACGTGCAGAATGTCCTCATGCGGAAGATCTCTGCGCGGAAGCGTTCCACTCGGTGAGCGGCGGTCCCACGGGTCCCGTCGTCGCGGCGGGAGCGGTGGTCTGGCGTGAGCAGGACGGCGTCCCGCTCGTGCTGCTCATCCACCGCGAGCACCACAAGGACGTCTCCCTCCCCAAGGGCAAGGTCGACCCGGGCGAAGCGGTCCCGACGACGGCCGTGCGCGAGGTCCACGAGGAGACCGGCTACCGCGTGCACCTCGGCGCACCGCTCGGCGTCGCGGAGTACGTGCTCCCGAACGGCCGCGACAAGGTCGTGCACTACTGGTCGGCTCGGGTCTCCAACAAGGAGTACGAGCGCGCTGGGGAGTTCCGGCCCAACGACGAGGTCGCCGCGCTCGAGTGGGTCACGATCGACCAGGCCCGCACCCGCCTGACGTACGCGCGTGACGTCGAGATCCTCGACCGCTTCGCCGCCCGCGCCGAGGTCGGGCACCACCGGACGTTCGCGCTCATCACGCTCCGGCACGCCAAGACCATCCCGGGCTCGGACTGGCAGGGACCCGACGCCACCCGTCCGCTGCTGCCCGTCGGCCGTTCGCAGGCCAAGGCCGTGGCGTCGCCGGTCGCCGCCTTCGGTCCGCGCAAGATCCTGAGCAGCACGGCCGCCCGGTGCCTGGCGACCGTCGAGCCGCTCTCGGACACGACGAAGCTCGGTGTCTCCAGCACGCCGGACATCAGCCAGGACGCCCACGACCAGGGTGCTGCCGACGTCAAGGGCGTCGTGCGCAAGCGGCTCGAGAAGGGGAAGACCGCCGTGCTGTGCTCGCACGGGCCGGTCGTCCCGGACATCATCGCGCGCATCGCCACCGCGACCGCCGACGACAGCGGCCGGTTCGACCTCCGTCGCGCCGCGATGCTCTCGGTCGGCGACTTCTCGGTGATGCACATCGCCGACGGGCAGCTCGTCGCCGTGGAGACGCACCGCAACCCGGTCTCCGCCTGAGGCGCACAGCGCGGGCGGGGCCCGCGATCCCGGCCACCTGCCGGGGTCCTGCGGCGCGCCCAACCGAGCCGGGCCTCCCGTCCGCTCCTGGGCACGCTGTTCCCGAGCATGCCCCCGGATCCGCACCCGTGCGCGCGTTCCGCGCGGGGACAACCCGTCGTTCACCTCCCGTTCACCAGTGGGCGTGATCCCGGTCACTTCGCGTCCCTACAGTCGCTCCCGGGTCGGCACCGGCCCGGGGACCAGCAGCGGTCCCACCTGCACTCCACATTCCCGAAGGGACCCCTGTGAACATCAAGCGAATCGGTACGGTCGCGGCAATCGCGATCGCCGGCGCGGTCGTGCTCTCCTCGTGCGCGGCGAACGAAGGCGGCGCGGGCAGCACCTCGTCGGCTTCGGCCTCGGGTGTCGACTACTCGAAGCTCTCCGGCACCCTCACCGGATCGGGCTCCTCCGCCCAGCAGACCGCCGAGGCCACCTGGGCCGCCGGCTTCCAGGACCAGGCCTCCGGCGTCACGGTGAACTACTCGCCCGACGGCTCCGGCGCCGGTCGCAAGAACTTCATCTCGGGTGCCGCGGACTTCGCCGGCTCCGACGCCGCGCTCTCGGACGAGGAGCTCTCCGGCTCCTTCGGCCTCTGCGCCGCGGACTCGAAGGCCATCGACGTCCCGGTCTACATCTCCCCGATCGCCATCGCCTACAAGGTCGACGGCGTCAAGGACCTGACGCTCGACGCGAAGACGATCGCCGGCATCTTCTCCGGCAAGATCACCAAGTGGAACGACTCGCAGATCGCGGCGCTCAACGACGGCGCGAAGCTGCCGGACGCCAACATCACGGTCGTGCACCGCTCCGACGACTCGGGCACCACGCAGAACTTCTCCGAGTACGTCTCGGCGAACGCCGGCGACGTCTGGACCGAGGCCCCGAGCCAGACCTACCCGTACCAGGTCGGCGACAGCGCGAAGGGCACCTCGGGTGTGGCTTCGGCCATGCAGGGCGCCTCGAACGCCATCACCTACATCGACGACTCCGGCGCCGGTGACCTCGACAAGGCCAAGCTCATGGTCGGCGACACCGCCACCAAGATCTCGGCCGAGGGCGCCGCTCAGGTCGTCGCCGACTCGAAGACCGTGTCGGGCCGCGAGGACAACGACCTGGCGATCGACATCGACCGCAAGGACACCGCCAAGGGCGCATGGCCGCTCGTCCTCGTCTCCTACGCCATCGCGTGCCAGGAGTACAAGGACTCGGCCAAGGCCGACCTCGTGAAGTCCTACCTGACGTACGTGGTCTCGGACGACGCGCAGAAGGCCGCCGCGACGGAGGCCAAGTCGGCCGCCCTCTCGAGCGACCTCGCGAAGAAGGCCGCTGACGCGGTCGCGTCCATCAAGTAGCACCTCCTGAACGCCCGGGTGCCGGTCCACCGACCGGCACCCGGGCACTTCCCCGTCACCCGACAGGAGCCCCACGTCCCATGACGACAGCACCGGCCCACCCAGGGTCAACGACCACCCCGAAGCCGAAGGCCGTCGTCCGCGTCGGCGACCGGGTCTTCTCCGCCGCATCGGTGATCTCCGGCGGACTCATCCTCGTCGTGCTCGCGCTCGTCGCGGCCTTCCTCGTGTGGCAGAGCATCCCCGCCTTCTCCGCGAAGGTCGGCGAGCTGCCGAACCAGGCGGCGAACTTCTGGGACTACGTCGGGCCCCTCGTCTTCGGCACCGTCTGGTCCGCGCTCCTCGCGCTCGTGATGGCCGTGCCGCTCTCCATCGGGATCGCGCTCTTCATCTCGCACTTCGCACCGCGCCGCATCGCGCCGGTGCTCGGCTACGTCATCGACCTGCTGGCCGCGGTCCCCTCGGTCGTCTACGGCCTCTGGGGCATCGTGGTGCTCGCCCGGTTCGTGCAGCCGTTCTACTCGTTCCTCAACGAGTACCTCGGGTGGTTCCCGCTGTTCTCCGGACAGATCTCCGGCACCGGACGCACCATCCTCACCGCGTCGATCGTGCTCGCGGTCATGGCGATCCCGATCATGACCGCCGTCATGCGCGAGATCTTCCTGCAGGCGCCGACCCTCAACGAAGAGGCGGCGCTCGCGCTCGGCGCCACGCGCTGGGAGATGATCCGCCTGTCGGTCCTGCCGTTCGCCAAGTCCGGCATCGTGTCCGCGATCATGCTCGGCCTCGGTCGGGCGCTCGGCGAGACGATGGCGATCGCGCTGGTGCTGTCGGTGTCGACGAACGTCACCTTCCAGCTGCTCACGTCGCTGAACCCCTCCACGATCGCGGCGAACATCGCCCTGCAGTTCGCCGAGGCATCCGGAACCGCCCTGAACGCGCTGATCGCATCGGGTCTGATCCTCTTCGTCATCACCCTGGTCATCAACATGCTCGCGCGGTACATCGTGCGCAAGCGCGTCAGCTGAGAGGTCGCACCCCGATGTCCCTCGCACTCCGTCAGTCCTCCGGCAACGTCTTCGCCAACGGGAAGCTCCACAAGTCCGTCCCGTGGCTGCTCCTCGGCGGGAGCTGGGTCGCGCTCGCCCTCGTCTTCGCTCTGCTCAACGCCGGCGGCGCGGTCAAGGACTTCAACATCGTCGCCGCGCTGTTCCTCGGCACGGTCCTGTTCGACGTCCTCATCGTGGTCGTCTCGCGGATCGTCGAGGGCGGGCGCAAGGCGGTCGACCGGCTGATCACGTCGCTCGTCGTCACGGCCTTCGTCATCGCCGTCCTGCCGCTGGTCTCGCTGCTGTACACAGTCCTCGCGGACGGTCTCGCCCGTTTCGACGCGGCGTTCTTCTCGTACTCGATGCGCGGCGTCATCTCGGTCGGCGGCGGCGCACTGCACGCCCTGATCGGCACGCTCGAGATCACGTTGTTCGCGGCGCTCATGGCCGTGCCGATCGGCCTGCTGACCTCGATCTACCTGGTCGAGTACGGCCGCGGACCCCTGGCACGCGGCATCACGTTCTTCGTCGACGTCATGACCGGCATCCCGTCGATCGTCGCCGGTCTGTTCGCCTACTCGCTCTTCGCGCTGTTCCTCGGCCCCGGCGCCCGGTTCGGCCTGGTCGGCTCGGTCGCCCTCGCGGTCCTGATGATCCCGATCGTCGTCCGCTCCACCGAGGAGGTGCTGAAGATCGTCCCGATGGAGCTCCGCGAGGCGTCCTACGCCCTCGGTGTGCCGAAGTGGCTCACGATCATCAAGGTCGTCCTCCCCACCTCCCTCGCCGGCATCACGACGGGTGTCATGCTCGCCATCGCCCGCGTCATCGGTGAGACGGCTCCCCTGCTGGTCACCGCCGGGTTCACGACGAGCATGAACTACGACCTGTTCAAGAACCCGATGATGACGCTGCCGGTATTCGCGTACACGCAGTACTCGCAGCAGGGCGCCAACCCGGTACCGTTCGTCGACCGGGCCTGGACCGCGGCGCTCGTGCTCATCCTCATCGTGATGGTGCTCAACCTGCTGGCCCGCTTCATCACCCGCCTCTTCGCCCCCAAGCTCTCCCGCTAGAACCTCCGGAAGGTCCACTGTGTCCAAGCGCATCGAGGTCGACGGCCTCAACGTCTACTACTCGAAGTTCAAGGCGGTCGAGGGCGTCGACATGACGATCGAGCCCCGCACCGTCACCGCGTTCATCGGCCCGTCCGGTTGCGGCAAGTCCACGTTCCTCCGCACGCTCAACCGCATGCACGAGGTCATCCCCGGCGCGTACGTGGAGGGCTCCGTGAAGGTGGACGGCGACGACCTCTACGCCCCCGGCGTCGACCCCGTCATCGTCCGCCGTCAGGTCGGCATGGTGTTCCAGCGTCCGAACCCGTTCCCCACGATGTCCATCAAGGACAACGTCCTCGCGGGCGTGAAGCTCAACAACAAGCGCATCTCGAAGTCCGAGGCCGACGACATCGTCGAGCGTTCCCTGCAGGGCGCGAACCTCTGGAACGAGGTCAAGGACCGCCTCGACAAGCCCGGCATGGGCCTGTCCGGCGGTCAGCAGCAGCGTCTCTGCATCGCGCGGGCGATCGCCGTGCAGCCCGACGTGCTCCTGATGGACGAGCCGTGCTCGGCGCTCGACCCGATCTCCACGCTCGCGATCGAGGACCTCATCGAGGAGCTGAAGAAGGAGTTCACGATCGTGATCGTGACCCACAACATGCAGCAGGCCTCGCGCGTGAGCGACAAGACCGCGTTCTTCAACATCGCCGGCACGGGTGCTCCCGGGAAGCTCATCGAGTTCGACGACACCGCGACGATGTTCTCGAACCCGTCCGTGCAGGCCACCGAGGACTACGTCTCCGGCCGCTTCGGGTGAGCGTGCGGGTTCTGGGGTCGGTCTCGCGCTGACGCAGAACGACAACGCCGATGTCGTACGACATCGGCGTTGTCGTCGTTTGCGGGTGCCAGGGGTCGGCGCACGCAACGAACGACGAAGTCGCTGTCGTACGACAGCGACTTCGTCGTTCCGGATCGGGCGGCGACTTCGTCGTTCCGAGTCGGGCGGCGACGCCAGCACGCGTGCGGGCGACCGGCGAAGGGCGCGGGCGGACGGACCTACGCCGTGGGCACCGCGACGATCGGCGTCGTCGTCGGCTGCTTCGACCCACCGGCGGGCTCAACCGTGATGCCGACCGCCGCCCCGGCGGACTTCGCACCGCTGAGCACGGCCGAGCGGACACCGCCGTCGACGTCGTTCATCAGGCCGGCGGACTCGATCGTGCCGCCAGACGCCTCGGAGCCGATGTACCAGAGCTGGTAGGTCTTGTCCTTCGGCGCAGCGGCCACCCCGTCGAGGATGACGGCGGACTTGCCGAGCTGGTCCGACCACACGACCGTGGCAGAGCCGCCGCCGGTCACCGGGGAGGTGGAGCGCTTGAAGTCGGCAGCGGCGTAGATCTGGTCGAGGCCGGACGCCGCCTGGGACGCGCTGGTCCCCGGGCCGGAGTCCTGGCCGAAGATCGCCCCACCCGCGCCGAGTCCGACGCCGAGGAACACGACACCGACCGCAGCAGCGGCACCGAGCATCGCTGCCGGACGCTGGAACCACCGACGGCGAGCCGCGGCACTGGCCGAGCCACCCCCGGAGGTGACGTCCGTGACGGAGGCGATCGGAGCCTCCTGGACGGTGGCGGGGACCGACTGCGCAGCCCGACCGGTGTCGGGAGCGACCTGCGGCGTGGTCTGGATCGCGGCCATCAGCGAGGCCTTGAGGGATGCCGGCGGCTCGATCGGCTCGACCGCGTAGGCCAGGGCCCTGGCGGTCTCGGAGAGCGAGTCGGCCTCTGCACGGAGTTCCGGGAACTCGGCGAGTGCCGCTTCGACCTCGCGTCGCTCGGCGTCGCTCAGCGCGTCGAGCGCGTACGCACCCGTGAGGAGTGCGGGATCGTCGTGTCGTTCGGTCATGACGCCACTCCCATCTCGTCGCGCAGTCTGATCATCCCGTCGCGGAGACGGGTCTTCACGGTGCCGATCGGCACCCCGAGGAGCTCGGCCATCTCGCTGTGCGAGTAGCCGCCGTAGTAGGACATCTGGACGGCCTGCCGCTGGAACTCGGTCAGGCGGGCGAGGGCCCTGCTGACCCGTTCGTGCTCGATCCGGATCTCGACGGACTCGGACACCTGGTCGAAGCCGGACTCGAAGTCGCGGATCCCGATCTTGGTGTCGCGGTCACGGGAGGCCTGCGCGGCACGCACCCGGTCCACCGCGCGGCGGTGGGCCATCGTCAGCACCCAGCTCGAGGCGCTGCCCCGGGTGGTGTCGAACTTGGCGGCCTGCTGCCAGACCTCGAGGAAGACCTCTTGTGCGACCTCTTCGGACTGGGCGCGGTCCTTGAGGAGGCGCGTGATGAGTCCGAGGACGCGGCCGGCGAGTTCGTCGTAGAGCTCCGAGAAGGCCTGCTGGTCGCCCTGGGCGACGCGGAGGAGGAGGGAATCCGGCGACGACGGAACCGGCTCGGTCGAGCTCCAGCGTTCGGTGTCGCGTTCCACGATGGCAAGCATTGCAGGTTTTCCTCCTTCCGGTGTCCGGGTTGCTCCATGCTGCGGTTCTTGGCAGCGAGGGTCCCGTGCGATCCGCAGGGAATTACTCCGGCCGGGTGAGCCGGGTCGGGTCGCACGGGGAGCCCTCGCTGTGTGGCGGCCCATGGGATCCGTCACGCTGATGATTCGGCACCCTCGTCCAGTCGGATTGCTCGGGATCCCGGCGAGGATCGTCACGCGTTCATGGCGCGCCCGAGATCGATGTGTCCACCGAGAGTGAACACGGGCGCGCGCACGGCAGGTGTCTCGTAGAATCGATGTCGCCGGGCCGCAGCAAGCCCCGGGCTCCAAAATTCGCCGCTTCGAGCGGCCTCGCGCCGAGAGGCGCTTCTGCGGCCCGGTTTTTCTCTGCCTTCTGACCGGTCGTGCGGTCTCCGGTTGGTCCGGTCTCCGGTTGGTCCGGTCGTCCGGTCTGGAGGCTCGGTGCGGGTCGTCCGCCCCGGTTTCGTCGGGTGGTCGGCTCAGTCCAGGGCGTCGCGGCGCCACAGCGCGGCAGCCGCGGACAGGTCCTCCGCCAGCTCGGACAGCCGGAAGGCACGGACCGTCAGCACGCTCGCCCGCTCCTCTGCCGTGAGGTCGGAGTCGTCGGCGACGCTCGTGGCTCCCGCTGCGGCGAGGCGGCAGAACGCGGCACCGCGGTCGAGCGCCACTGCGAAGTCGCCGGTGTAGAGACCGTGCAGGATGCTGTCCGCGAGCGTCAGGATCTCGGCGGGCCCCGTCGGCGCCTCAGCACCCGCGACGGCCTGGTCGATCGTGCCGATGCGCTCCGTCCCGCGCGTGAAGAGGAACGCGATCTCGTCCGGGTTCTGCCGGATCACCGTCCGCATGAGGTAGATCCGCCAGAGCGCGCCTGGCAGGGTGTGCGCTCCCACGCGGGCCCAGAGCTCCGCCACGGCCTCGATGCCGTGCACGTCCGTGTACGTCACGAGTCGCTCCACCACCTCGGGATCCGGGTCCTGCCGGACACGGTGGAGCAGCGCGTTCGCGGTCTCGTGCGCGACACGGTTCACCAGCGCTGGGTCCTCGCCACCCTGGATGGCGGCGAACTCGGCGTCGGTGAAGTGGACGGGACGGTGGTGATCGCGAGGCACCGCAGCAGTGTAGGCGCCGCCGGTGACACGCCCGCCCTCCGTTCGCCCCGAACGGACAGCAGCGGTGACGGGTACCGTGCTCGTGCGTAAGGGAGGCACTCCTCCTGGACGTAGAAGAGAGGAACCTCGTGAACGCCCTGCTCATCATCCTGGCCGTGATCGCCGTCATCCTGCTGTTCGTCGGCGGATTCGCCGCGAGCCTGAAGTTCTTGCTGTGGGTCGGCGTCGTGCTGCTCGTCATCGCGATCATCGCCTGGCTGCTCCGGACCTTGACCGGCCGCCGGAGCTGACCTCGTCGGCGCCCGACGTGGTGCCGGCCTGAGATCGAACGAGTGCGCAGTAGCCGGGGGCTCCCATCGCGTGGAGGCCCCAGTACTGCGCACTCGTTCGTTGTCGGCGTGCCCGTCCCGGTAGCCTGGACGCCGAGGGCCTCTAGCTCAGTTGGTAGAGCACCGGACTTTTAATCCGAGGGTCGTGGGTTCGAGCCCCACGGGGCCCACGCAGAAAAGCCCCGGCCAGACCGCATTCGGTCTAGCCGGGGCTTCTGCGTTCAAGGGCCTCGTGGGGCAGACGTGGGGCAGACGTGGGGCACAGCGCCGCGGCTTCTCCGCAACCACCAGGGGTTGATCCGTGAGAAATCAACCCGCCAGCGTTGAGAACGATCGGGCCGCCCGCGCGCGCAGGCCAGCCTCGGCCGAATGCGCGACGCGGTGCGAGACGATCGCGAACTCCTTGAGGACGTCCTGTCGCTGCACGAGCCGAAGCAGCACCCGCCGGTACCGCACCCACGAGATCCCGAACGCCTCGTGCACAGCGGCCTCCTTGCCTCGGTCGTTCGCAGGGTGACGCTCCTCGAACGCCAAAATCGCCCGCTCATCCCCCGTCACTGGAACATCCGATCTTCCGAGTCGGTCAGGGGACGCCGGTGGCCGTTCGGGCACCGCCACTCGTCGTTCACCCGAGGAGACCCCCACGACGTCTTGATGATCACCGGACCACCCTCGACGAGATGCATCGTCATCGGTTCGCCACATGTCACGCACGTTGGGTTCATCCCTCCAGTGTGCGAGCCGCCGCCGACATTGACCCAACTCCTTCGCTTGTCAACTGACAAGGACTATGATACGATCATCTTGTCAAACAGGAAGGAGGAAGACAGAATGGACAAGGACCTGAAGAAGATCATCGGAGCACTGCAGAAGCAGGGCTTCGGGGTCGAGATCACGAAGCGCCAGCACGTCATGGTGTACCGCGACGGCGTGCTGATCGTGACCTTCTCCGGCACCGCCAGCGACTGGCGATCCCTGCGCAACGGGATCGCAAAGGCTCGACGGGCCGGATTCGAGTGGCCGCCCACACGGTGACCACGAAGGGGCCGGGAGACGAAGCAAGCGTCTCCCGGCCCCGGGTCCCGCCCATTCTGTCAGGAGGAACCATGAAGCACCACGCCGTGTACGTCGAGCTCGACGTCAACCAGCCCACCACCGAACAGATCGAAGGTGTCCGCGAGTACCTCGACCAGCTCGGCTACTCCCCCGCCGTCGGCACCTCGCCCGCTGGACGTCTCGACGTCCAGCTCAGCGTCCCGGCCGACGACGTCTACATGGCGACCGCGCGCGGGGTCGTCGCGGCACAGCAGCTCGCTGGCGCGAAAGCCGTCACCATCGAGAGTCGCGACGGAGACGAGTACGACGCGATGCAGGGGTTCGCTCAGATCCCCGACCTCGTGAGCGTCGCCCAGGCGGCCGAGATCCTGCAGGTGTCGCGTCAGCGGGTTCAGCAGATGATCGACGCCGGCCAGTTCGTCACGGCGCGGAAGGTCGGAAACTCGACCGTCCTCGCCACGAACGAGGTCACCGGCCGGGTGCACAACAGCACGGACACCAGCCCCGTGTGACCTCGACGACAGAACGCCCCCTCGAACGCTCCGTGAGGAGTACGTCGAGGGGGCGTTTCCATCTGGTCAGAGACCGAGCAGTTTCCGCTTCGCCGCAGTGAACTCCTCGTCCGTGAGGACGCCGGACTGGTGGAAGCCCGCGAGCCGCTCAAGCTCCGCGTTCAGGTCCGACGCGGCGGAGGGCGCCGGCGCGGCCGGGGCCTGAGCGGGCGCTGCGGCGTGCGGGAACGGCGACCCCTGGTAGTTCACGTGCTGCGTAGTCTCGCGGACGCGTAGAGCCTCCCGCGCGGTGTACGCGGCGTCGTTCAGGGCAGTGACCCCCTCGCGGAAGTTCGGGATGTCCTCGAGCACCACCGTCTCGCTCGATCCGTCTGCACGCCTCGCGTGCAGCGTGATGGTCCCCAGCCCCCGAGCACGTTGGGCCATGGACTGCTTCGCGTCGACGTCGAAGATCTCGTGCGTTCGGATCTGCTGCGCGTTCGTCCGGATCGTGCCCGACTCGAAGTACAGGTACTCCGGCGTCAGCGTGTACCGACCGCCGCCGATGCCGGTCAGAGGCTTCCCCACCGCCGACCAGATGGTGTCCGGGTACGCCTGCGCCTCGCGGGTGACCATCGCCCGTCCAGCGTCCGCGAGCTTCGCCCCGAGCCCGGCGCGCTGCGGAGCGTTCTCCTGCGTCCGCTCGGTCCACTGCTGGCCGTCCCACCAGCGGCTCGTGCCCTGCGCGTCCGGATAGAAGCCTGCAGGGGGCGGCGGTGTGTTCGTCATGGTCGCAGCGTAGCGGCGACCTGTGAGACCGAACAGCCCACGTCCGCGGGGCTTGGCTTACGGTGTCCGCGATGACGTTCCGTAACCGAGCTGGCCGGCGTGGCGCCCCGGTCCGCTAGGAAGCGTGCCAGCCTTCCACCATGACCGATCCGATGGTGATGCCCCTCGACGAACCGATGATCCTCGATCTTCCCGCCGGCGTGACTCAGGTGACGCGCGGCCGCCCAGACCTGTGGGTGTTCGTCCGTGCCGGCGTCCGAGTCGCGACAGTGCGGCACACCCCCGAGAGCGAGTACCGATGGCACGTTCGGCCAGCGTCACCGATGGTCGACGAGGACGACGCCACCTTCGACAGCTGGGCCGAAGTGCTGCGGGTCATCGACGGACTCCCGCAGCCAGAGGTGTGACCGCGATGTCGGTGGTGCACATGATCCTGCTGCGGTGACCGACCACAAGTGGGCACCGCCCGAGCACCAGGACGTCCCGATCTACGCCGCGGAATCGATGCCCGCCGACGCCGTCGGCACCCCACAGCCGGTTGACCCGCCACAGCCGGTCTGGGTGTCCCGGCTCCGGTTCGAGCAAATCGGCGTGCTCGAAAAGGTGAAGGCGTTCGCCGTCGCTCGATCCGACGTCGCCGTGTTCGTCGAGATCGCGTGGCAGGGACGGCTGCAGCGCGCCTGGGTGCCCCGCGACACCGTGACCACCCGCACGCTCGCACCTCGCCGCGACTGATGGCTCGCCGGCGCCGTGACCGATGGGCGCTCGGCCCCGCGCTCAGCCTCCCCGAGGCGGCGTACGGCGGTCCCATCTACGACCTGCCAGCGCCCGACGCGGTCCTCGCGTGGATCACGTTCCCCGACCGGCACCTCGAGGTGGAGGCGCATGTCCTGGCGCACACGGAGCGCGCCGTGCTCGTCGAGTGGGGGTTCGGGCAGGCCGCCGAGAGCGCGTGGGTCTGGCGAGACGCCGTCTGGAAACCTGAGGTGATCTAGGGTTGTGGCGACCCTCGGGAGGGAAACGGTGTCGACTACCTTCGTTGCACGTCCGCAGCCAACGACGTCGCGGCCGCGTGTTCTCGCGTTCGTGGATGAGACTGGCGACCGTGGCGTTGGTCCGACAAGCTCACGATTCTTCGCGATGGCCGGAGTCTCTATAGCCGAGGAAGCGTATCCGCAGTTGCAGCGGGCGGTGATCTATCTGCGCCAGCAACTTCGCGTGCCTGCCAACAAAGCGCTCCATTGGCAGGAGCACGTGAAGCGGTTCTCACGACGTCAGTTCGTCACGACCACGCTCACCGCCGTTCCCGGGATCGTCCTCAACTACGTCATCTTCGAAAAGGCTGCCATCCCGGCGACTGCGGGATTGCGATCCTCACAAGCAACGTTCTACAACTACACCGCTGGCCTTCTGATGGAGCGGCTCCTGCTAACTGCCGAGCATTGGCCTGGGGGCGCCCGGGACCTCAAGGTCGACCTTGGTCACGTCCGGGGGTTCAACCATGACGAGACCCTCAACTACTTCGCGCTGAAGCGCTCACGAGCGCAAGGCCCTGCCAACTGGGGTCTGCTCGAAGGCGTTCCACGATTCCTAGGGATGATGTCGAACGGCGGCATGCAAGCGGCAGACCAGTTCGCCGGGATGCTCTCGGCAGCGCTGAAGCCCGATGAATTCGGGGGCTTCGAGCCACAGCATCTCCTACACGCACGCCCGCTGATCCGACGCAACTGGCAGGGCAGGAGCGATGGGTACGGCTTCAAGGTGATGGCTCAGCCCAACACGATGAGCTCGTTCCCCTGGTGGCCGAGCGGCGGGGTGTGAAACGAGCCCCCAAGCGGCCCGAGGCACCGCAACCGATCAGCGTCGGAAGGGTCTGGCAGCAGACCTGGTGTTCTTCCCCGTGGCCTCTTGGAGGCTCGTTCAGTGCAACCTAGCACGTTGGGATGACATTCCCTCGAACGCCGCGGACGCCACGACGAAAGACCCCCACCAGGCTCCCGAAGGAACCCGGTGGGGGTCTCGTTGTGTCTCCCGAAGCGGCGGGCTACGGTGTGCTGGTGAGTCTCATGAACGCGATCCGCGCGGTCCTCGAGCGGCACGACCCGAAGCGGCCGCACGACGCCGTGACCTGCGAGGTCTGCGGCGAGCTCGTGCCCCGCAACGCCGGCCACTGGGACGCGAACTACGGCGAGCTCCTCTGCGGCTCCGCCGAGTGCGAGGAACGCGCCGCAGCGACCCGCTCCTGGTGATCCCGACTACTTGATCACCAGGTCGTCGAGACGCCCGCCGGCGCTGCTCAGGTCCGTGATGCGGAACCCGTGCTTCGTGTTCGACGCCATCGCCGTCTGCCCCGTCGCGGTGAACGCGGACACCCCGTCGACGTAGATCGTCAGCGTCCCACCCGTGTGCACGACGCGGACCACGGAGCCCGACTTCACCTCGACGGTCAGCGCGGACCCGACCTGCGTGAAGCTCCCCGCGGTCTTCGTGTACACCTTCGCGTTCCCGACGCCGGTGTTGAAGACGTCGAGCGCCCACATGTTCGACAGGTCGGCCGCCCGCCACACCGGGCCGGAGCCCTTCGACGTGATCGCCGACATCGTGAGCGACAGGTCGACGTCGCCCTTCCCGGAGTCGTACACGGCGCACGATTCACCGACCGCGCCGGAGTCCGACCGGTACGCCTTGTTCGCGATCGTCCCGAACGTGCTGCCGCCGAGGATCGAGTATCCCTGCGCGTAGAGGTTCGACCCGAGGCTGGTGCTGTTCGGCCGGTTGAAGGAGTCGTAGAACTGCGTCGGCGCCTTGATGCCGTAGTTCTGGCCCTCCCGGTACGACACCGCGCCGAGCGCGGTCTCGATCGCCTGGGCGATGAACGCCGACCCGCGGTCGTTCGGGTGCTGCCCGTCCGGACCGACCATCGTGGCCGTGTTCCAGCCCGTCGCAGGATCCGCGATGACCACGGACCCATCGGTCGGGTACTGCGCCACGACGTCGCGCAAGTACTGGTTGTACCGGTCGACGTCCGCGTCCGTCGGCGGCGTCGAGTAGCGCGCGTACCCAGCGGCCGTGCACTTCGTGTCGAGCACGACGACGACCGTCGGGACGAACTCGCCCGGCCCGCGGACCCAGTCGATGATGCCCTTCACGTTCGCCTTGAACGTGGCCTCCGGGACCTGGTTGCCGACGTCGTTCTGGTTCCCCATGAACGTCACGACGCCGTAGTCGCCGCGCTGCCAGGTCGCTTTCACCTTGGCGAGAATGTCGGCCGCGCGAGCGCCACTCACCGTCTGGTTCACGAACAGCGACGCGTCCGTGTCGAGATCGTCGCGAACGCGCAGCGGGTACAGGCTGCTCGCGCCGGCGTTCACCGGCGTCTGCTGCTGCCCGAACGAGTGCCCGTACGCGTAGTACCTCGTGCCCTGCAGCGTCATCGTCTGCCGGCCGGCGGTGACGACGATGTTCCCGTTCCCGTCGGGGCTGACGCCGTTGATCGTCAGAGCCGCCGCGACGGCGCGATCGAGGGCGGCGCGGACGTCCGAAGCGAGGTCCGTCTTCGGGATCCCGCTGGTCGGCTTCGTGTACTTCCCGAGGGCAGCGTCGATTGCCTTCTGGTCGTCGAGCGGAAGGTCGAGGAAGGCGGTCATCCCGTCGCCCGTCCGGTACTCCCCGTCATGCTCGTTGCCCGGGTCGATGACCACGGTCGGCTCGCCGGCCTCGAGCACCGGGTTCGCCGCGGACCAGACTTCCCACGTGTCTCGGCGAAGCCTGATCTGCTTGTAGTCGGCCATGCTGCCCTGCTTCCTCTACTGCTCCGGCGTGGCCGGGTCGGTCGGCGTGCTGATCGTCGGAGTGCAGTCTCCTGACACGTCCGTGGTGGTGCTGTCGGTGAAGGTGAACCGGTAGGCCGTCCCGGAGTCCGTGGCGACGCACGTGACCGAGGAGACGCCGCGACCATCTCGTCCGTCGGATCCGTCCTTGCCGTCCGCTCCGGCCGGTCCGGTCGCGCCGGTGGGGCCTTGCGGCCCGGTCGCCCCGGTGGTCCCGGTTGCGCCGGTCTGACCAGGCACGCCCATGTCACCGGCTGCGCCTGCAGCTCCTGGGATGCCCGCCGCCCCGTCCTTGCCGTCGACGCCGTCGCGACCGTCCGAGCCGTCCGCCCCGTCCGCGCCAGGGACACCGGCCGCGCCCGTGGCACCGGTCGCACCGGAGGTCGGAGCCGACGGCACATCGTCCGGGTTCGTCGTGGATGGTCGGACGCCCTGCTGCTCGGACTCGTCGTACAGCTTCGAGTACTCGTCGAACAGCCGGTCGTACCGCTTCGCGGCCTCCGAGCTCGACGCTCCGAGCTGGAAGTTCCGAGTGCGCAGCGCGTCGATCGTCGCGACCTGTGACGCGACGAGCGCGATGACCGCCGAGATCGCCGCTACGACGACGACCCAGGTGATGACCGACTGCCACGCAGCGGTGAACAGGCTGCGGACGAACCGCAGCGCCAGGCGTGAGCGGGTCACGGTGAACCTCCTCGAGCGAGCAGAATGCCGACGATCGCCGTGATGATGGGACCTGCGATCGCGAGCGCGACGGAGAGCGTCATGGTCTTCCGCATGCGGTCCGCGTCGGCGCGCTGTGCGGCTTCCGCGCGGTCGCGCTCCGACGACTTCGTGTGGAAGCCATCGATCTCGTCGCGGATCGACCTCTTCCACTCCTCCATCGCGCGCTTGTCCGAGTCATAAGCGGCCTGCGTAACGACCTTTCCGCCGAGGGAGTCGATCGACTGCTGAACCCGCTCGAGGCCCCGCATGAGCTCCCACCCGGTGGGTTCCGGTCCCTGTGGCTCAGGCACGGGTCCCCCTTCCATGGCTCAGGGCGGTCAGGACGTCGCGAGGTGCTTCGGGGCGTCGTCGTCCGGAACGGTGCCCGACTGCTCCGACTCGGCCCCGCCGACCACCGGGACGAGCGAGCCGTCCGGCGCGGTGGTGTGCGTGACGAACGGGGACAAGTCGAGGTCCTCGGCGTCGAGCGGCTCCGGGCTCGCTGACACGGTCGTGATGCTCGGCACGCCAGGGTCCGAAGTCGAGCCAGCGTCGACGACCTTCGCAGCGTCAGTCCGCACCGTCACGCCGACCTGCACCGCGACGGCCTTCAGCGCCGCGGTGAGGAACAGGATCAGCGTGGCCTGCGTGAAGTGGCCGTCCGGGATCGTCGCGATCAGAGCCGACACGATCGCGCCGACGATCGCTGCTCCGGTCTTGAGCGCGCCGGCCCACTTCCCGGGCACGAGCGGCAGCACGAGCGCCGCTCCCGTCGTCGCGAGCAGCAGGATGAGCTGCGTGATGGTCTGCCACCCGAGCAGGGCGGTGCCGGTGCGCTGTGCCGCGTCGAACACGCCCAGCACGGCGACGCCGAGAGGGAGGATCGCTGCGAGGTAGCGGGTGCTGGTGGTGGTCATCGGATGCCCTTCCCGTCGACGTCGGTGTAGCGGAAGCCGCGGAACATGTCCTTCGGCTGCGGCCCGTCGAGGACGACGGCGCCGAGTTGCGCGGCGAGCGCGAGCTCGTTCGCGTTGCGGATGTGGTCGTAGGTCTTCGTGTTCCGGTCGAAGAGCCAGGTGTCGGTGCCCGGCCCCTTTCCGATGAGGGTCTTCGCGACCAGCGGCTTGAATGACATGTCGTCCTCCTCTGGGACGGTCGGTGTGACGGTGTCGGTGATCGGCGCACCAGCGCCGCCACCGGGTGAGAGGACAGCGCCGCCGTACGACGACTGCCATCCGTTGATGCGGCGCCCGCCGGTCTGCACCTGACGGCGACCGAACGTGACGGTCGAGATGACGCCGACGCCGGCCGCGTCGGTGCCGACGAGTTCCCAGTCGCGCCAATCGGCCGAGTCGAGGCCAACGCCGGTGAACATCGCGACGTCGCCGTACATCCAGTTCTCGTCGCCCGCCCACCGCGGGCCGTCCGTCGCGCCGAACGACGCGATCGCGCCGCGGAACGGCCGCTGCTCGAGAGTGTGCCGATGCTCGGCGGGCGCGTTCGCCCACGCAGCGACAGCGTGCGGTAGGCCAGTGGTGTTGTGGAACGCGCCGAGCGCGAGCCAGTTCCACCGCGTGCACTTCCCGGGCTGGTTCCGGCCCGCGCCGTAGCGGACTCCGTTGTCGCCGAGGCCCGCCATCGAGGCGAACACCGACGGTGCGTTGGACACGTCGATCACGGTCACGAGCTGTGCTCCTTAACGACGAACGCCGCCCCGGTCGGGACGGCGTGAGACTGCGATGTGCGCGGGCTACATGCCCGCGGTGAGGTACCCGGCGACACGGTTGTTGCCGAGCCAGGTGCCGTTCGTGGTGTTCTTCGCGCGGATCTGCACCGACGTCGGACTCGTTGCCGGGTTGTCCCAGACGATGCAGTCAGCGACCAGCGCGACCGCGTCGACCCCAGCGTTGCGCATGGTGATCTGGAACCAGTTCGGGACGAACCCGAGACCGTGGCGGACGACGAGGATCCCGTTCGCGGCGGTGACGTCGTTGAATCCGACACGCTTCTCGAGCGGCACCAGCGGCGCCCACCCCGCCGCGCTGCTCTTCCACACGTACGGCCAGTCCGATGCCCCGACGAACGCCTGCCGACCCGGCCAGTTGCCGTCGCCGGGGAGCGCGTCGGTCGAGGGGTACCACTCGCCGGCATGGTCCCGGACCCAGTCGGCGAGATCGTTGTGGTCCGCGCGGATCGTCGGCGACGGATCGCCCTCGATGCGAGGGACGCCCTTCACGGGCTCCGGTGTCGTCGTCATGCTCGTCCTTCCATCAGGTGTGCCAGGTGATGTCGAGCGCGCCGGCCTGGCCGTCCTGCTGCGTGCCTCGGAAGATCGCGAACCCGGCGCCGTCGAACCCGACACCCCACTGAGCGCCCGCCTTCAGCTGGTCACCGAACGACGTCGGCAGTGGAACCCAGCCGGACGCGTTCGCCAGCGACACCAGATTGTTGATGACGGGCTGCCCGCCCGGGTTCGACTGGTAGCCGTGCGTGCCGATACGGGGCTGGTTGCCGCTGTTCCGCTCCGGGCTGAGGTAGATCGAGATCGCGTCGATCACCGCATCGTTCGGGAGCGTGTCGCCGACCTTCGAGCCGTAGAAGAACGCGGACTTGTTCGACGCGGACGCGTACACCTTGTTCGTCCACCAGCGGCCCTGGAACGACCCGGAGTCGATCGCCGTGAACGTCTGCCGCCCCGACCCACCCGACGGCGGCGGAGGAGGTGGCACGGGCGTCACCTGCCCCGCAGCGGCCGTTACGACCGCGACGACCGTGCCCGCCGCCTCGCCCTGCCAATCGATGAGGACGACGTCACCCACCGCCGGCGTGACGTTCGTCGGGTACCCCATCAGATCGCTGACACCCGACCCAGGCGGGTACTCGACCGTGCACCGCGGACTACCCGCCGTGAGCACCTTCCCGACCGTCGCCCGCTGCTTCACCGGGCCGAGCAGCAGGTACGTCTTCCCGACGCGCAGGAGACGCACCCCGTCTCCGACGATCGGCCAGTGCGCACCCAGCGCCGGGACACGCAGCTGGTTCCCGTCGAGGTTCACCACCGCCTGGTCGCCGTCCACGCCAGCGAACACACCGATCGTCGACGCGTCGAGCTCCGGCACGGCAGCGAGCTGCTCGGCGATCTTGTCAGCGGAGGTTGGGGACACGGTCGAGCACCTCACCTGTGATCGTCATCGTGCCGGCGGAACCGAACGAGTACTTCGTGAGCCGGACCGTCCACGTCGACGAGTCGTCGTCGACCGTGCGCACATCCCCGATCTCCACAGTCGGGTCGATGACGCACTGAATCGCGAGCGCCGACGCGCGAGGCTGCGACTTCTGCGCCAGCAGCTTCGGCGCGGCCGACCGTGCCTGCGCGTCCGTCGTGATCTGCGGCGACGAATAGAAGAACGGCACCCGGTGGAACGGTGTCCGTGGTCCGCCGTCGACCGTCGCGCGCAGCGGCCCCGACGTGATCCACAGCTCCGCGAGGATCTGCTGCTGGTCGCTCGTCTCCGAGCGGATCACCACGCCGTTGTAGACGCCGTCCGTGTCCAGCGACGCGCCCACCTGCGTGATCGTGCCGCCGGGCCCGACCGTCAGGTGACCGTCGGGGTCCGGTGCGTCCGCGGGTCGTGCCGTCAGGGTGCCATCCGACGCCATGTACGGGACGCCACCGATGATGTCGAACAGGTCTTTCAGGCCGGCGATGCGGCTCTCCTCGTACACGACCGCGCGGCGGATCGCGGCGTCCGGCAGCGACTTCGTCACCTGGAACCCCGTGAGGGCCGCAGCTTCCGCCCACACCGACGCCATGTTCGACGGGCTGGACTTCTTCGTGAACCGGTCACGCTGCACCTCGACCATGCGGTCCTTGAGCTCGAGCTCCACCTTCGAGCCGACCACGATGCGAGTCTCGCCGAGCCGGAACAGGGTGTCGTTCGCGGACGGGACGGACGTGATGGTGAAGTCACCGAGCTGCACGCGCTCCGTGAACGCCGTGCCGGCGCTGACGACGGCGTAGATGACGAGCCGAGAGCCGAACGGGGCGAGCCAGTCCTGCGGATCGTTCGGCGACAGCGACGTTCCCTGCGCGTCGGTCCACATCACCTTCAGCGAGTGTGACGCTTCCACCTCCGCCGAGCCGTCCCACTGGAACGACGGCTCCACGATCGGCAGCCCCTCGAACAGGCGCGTGCCGTCGTAGAACAGATCCGCCGTGTACTCGATCGTGAACGATCCGCCACTGAGGACCTCCGCGAGCTCGAGGGAGCGCTGCCGCGTCATCGTGCCTCCCTGAGGTCGAAGTCGGTCTCGAGGTCGAGGTACGTCAGGTACCCGTTCTCGATCGCGGAGTACGACGTGAACGAGTTCTCGATGTCGGAGTACGCCAGGAGCGCGCCGACGACGTTCTCGACGGGCGGGGCGACCTCGTCGCCGGTCAGCAGCCACCGCACCGCCGTGCCGCCGACCTGCGCGTCCTGAGGGACCCGCTCCGGCTGCTGCACGACGACGAACAGCGTCCCCGGGAGCCCGGTCGGCAACGACGATCGGACACACAGCACGGGGAGCTGCATGTCCTCGTACCCGCCGAACACCGAGGCCATGGCGGCATCGTCGTCAGCGGTCAGGGTCAGGGCGTTCAGGACGACGCCCGTCAGCCCGGTGCGCCCGGTCCCCACGTAGACGGGGACCGGGCGCCCGATCGGACGGACGATCTCGCCATCGAACGGCCGAACCAGCGATGGCACCGCGTCGAGCGCCAGGTGGACCTGCACGGCCCGCTCCGGATCGATCGGCTGGTGAATGACAGTGCCGCGGAACGGGACCGTCGTGGTGGACGACTCGGTGTAGCCCAGCGAGCTGCCAGCCGCGTCGAACATCTCCGCCCGGTACGTGATCGGAACGTTGAACGGTGGCTCCGTGTCGATGCCGCCGAACCCGCCGGACGCCGCGACGTCGATCAGCCCGCGCACCTTCATCACGCGGTCGCCGCCGAGACGGTACACGGTCGCCCGCGTCGCGCCGGCGTCGATCTCGGTGAACGTGATCTCGACGTGCGGCACGGGCGTCATCGTCGGCACCGCGACGAGCTCGGGACCCGCAACGGGGAACACGTAGGTCGCGGTGCCACCGTCAAGCACGGGGAGCGCCGGTCCGGACGCGTTCGCCGTGCTGCCGTCGAAGTAGTCCCCCAACGTGCTCCCGAGCTCTGTCAGGAACCCGTCGAGGTACATCGTCGCGCCGTTGACGAAGTTCGTCGCGTCGTCCGTGAGGACGTAGAACGTGACGAACTCTTGCGACGGCACGAACGGCCCTGAGGACACTCGGTGCCACTCCTCCAGGCCGGCAGTCCAGAACACCCGGTCGCCGCCGGAGGCGAATCCGGAAGCACCCTTCAGGTCGTAGATCTGGCCGGGCGTCCCCCCGGCCATGTACATCGATAACGTGTACGTCTGCCCGGGCGTCAGCCCGTGCACGTCCATCACCGCGTAGCCGTTCCCGGGCGTGCTCGTGTTGCGAACAAGCTTGACCGAGTGCGTGCCGAACTTGGCCTTCTCGGTGCTGATCGACCCGGTCCAGCTCGGACCGACGCCAACCCAGAGGGTGCCACTCTCGGACGACGGGTCGAGGACGAGGTTCGTGCGCTTCCCGGTGGAGGTGAACTCCTCCGACGTCGAGGCGTTCGGGGCGCCCGTCCAGCGATGCACAACATCGCCAGGACGGAGCGCGCCGCCACCATCGACCACTTCGGCGACCATCGTCAACCCTTCTTCCCGTTGCTGATGATCCGACGCGACTGGCCATCCGCCGACGAGATCCGGCCGTCCGCGACGTCCGCCACCTGCGCCAGCAGGTACTCCCCCGTGAACGGGTTCTGGACGTACACCGCGGCCGCGCTCCCAGACGCAGACCCAGACGGGAACGACGACGCACGAGTCAGGCTCGGCGCCGGCACCGTCGACGCGACAAGGTCAGTCACATCACCGAGCTGACGACGCAGCGCGCCCGTCTGTGAGCCGATACCGCCCATCAGGCCGCCCATGATCAGCTGGCCGTTGTTGAACAGGAGCTTCGCGTCTGTCGACGGCGGACCCTTCCACTCCGGGATCAGATTCGTCACCGACCCCAGCAGATCCTTCACGCCACCGATCGCGCCCTTGATCCCGTCGATCAGGCCGCCGATGATCTTCTTGCCCGCGTCGAGCAGCCACTGCCCTGCACCCGCGAGGGCACCCGTGACGACGCTCTGGATCTTCCCGATCGCGGAACCGACCGAGCCGACCGCGGCCGAGACGATCCCGCCGAGCGCACCGAACACGTTGCTGAACGTGCTCGACACGAACGACAGGGCCGAACTGATCACCGACCGGATCACGCTGAACGCACCCGAGATCACCGCGCCGATGGCGCTGAGCACCCCGGAGACGATCTGCTTCGCGCCGTTCCACACCTGCGACCAGTTGCCCGTCAGCAGGCCCGATATCACGTTCACGACGCCCGAGATGATCGTCGCCAGGGACTGGATGATCGGCACGATCGCGCCGACCACCGCGGTGACCACCGGCGTGATCGCCTCGAACGCGACCACGAGGACCTGAGACAGGACCGTCGCGATCTGCACGATCACCGGGATCAACGCCGAGACGATCGGAGCGATCGCCGCGAAGATCGGCGCCAGCGCACCCAGGAGAGCGTTGAGCACCGGCAGCACCGCCGCGATCAGCGGAGTGAACGCCGCAGCGACCTGCGCGACCACCGGGATCAGTGACGTGATGAGCGCCATCAGCGGTGGCAGGAGTGCGCTGATCAGCGGCGTCAGCGCCGCACTGAGCGACGCGAACGCCGGGGCAAGCGCGGCGATCACCTGCGTGAACACCGGCCCCAGCTGCTGGATCAGCGGCGTCACCGCGGCCGCCAGGGACGTGATCAGAGGAGCAAGCGCGGAGAACGCTGCACCGAGCACCGGCCCGAGCGTCGCCGCGAGGGAGCCCACCACGGACATGAGCGCGCCGAGTGCCTGCCCCATCGCGGGAAGCGCGGGGAGCAGCCCCTGGATGCCGACAGCGATCCCGGACACGGCAGCCTCGATGCCCGCACCGACACCAGGCTGGTTGAGCGCGTCCGCGATCCCGCCGATGAGCGCCCCCGCAGTCGCACCCAGACCCGCCAGCGCACCACTGATCGACGGCGCGAGGTTCGCGAACATCTCACCGATCGGACCCAGAGCGGCCGCGAGACCCGAAGCGCCAGCAGCTGCGCCTTCGAACACCGTCGTGAGCGCACCCTGGAACGCGGGCCCAGCGGTGAGCTGGTTGATCGCCGCGAGCCCGTTCGCCAACGTCTGCAGCCCGGACCCGCCAGCAGCGAACGCGGCGTCCGCGACGTTGCCGAGGATGCCGAACGTGTTCGAGAACACGGCGCCGAGCTGACCAAGCACCACGCCGGCCTGCTGCACCCATGCCGCCAGCTGCCCGTTCGACGTGACCGTCTGGATGAAGTCGTTGAACTGGATCGAGATGTCCGAGAACCAGTTCCCGATCCCCGGCAGGTACTGCGCCGCGAACGTGCTCAGCGACGCCAGCGACGCGGCGAACGCGTCCGTGCCCTGCGTCGAAGCGTCGATCGCCGCCGACAGCCCGCCGGTGATCGTGCCGATCACGCTCGCCGGGAACGCAGCCTGGAACGACTTCGCGACCGACGACGACCAGGACCCCAGCGACGACGCGACCGACGTCAGCCCATCCCGCAGCGACGGCAGCACGCCGTTCACCAGGTCGAGGATCGGTTGCTTCGCCTGCTCCCAGAACGACCCCGAGATCGAGTCCTGCAGCGCCGCGAACCCCGGCTTCAGCGAACCGAGCTGAGCGCCCGCGTCCGCCATCGCCGCCGCGAACACGCCGATCGCCGCACCGCCCGCGAGCAGGAGGCCCGGAAGCGGTGCGGCGAGAGCGGCAAGCGGCGCCAGAGCGGCACCCATCGTGACGAGTCCGGACACCGACGACAGCGCGACGGACCCGAGGCTGCCGATCGAGAGCGCCAGGCCAGCGATCGCCGGCACCGACCGGTCGAGGTTCGACAGGCTGGTGCCGATGTTCGACAGCGCCGACTGCGCCACTCGAGCACCCGACAGCGCCGCGAGCGCAGTCCCGACTGACGCCAGCGACTTCTTCGAGACGGCGAGCGTGAGATCCACGCGTCGGTTCCGCGCTGCGTACGCGATCTGCGCAGTCGCGGCACCCGTGTCGGCGTCGACGTTGATCGTCGCGTCGTGACTGTCGGCGAGCTTGTCGATGCGGTGCTCGGCGTCCTTCGTGTCCGCGTCAACACCAACCCGGACGCCGGCGGCCGACATGCGCTCCGTCGCGGCCTTCAGGTCCGCGCGTGCGCGAGCCGTGTCGATCGCGAGGCTGACCGTGACCTGCAGGGTCTTCTCGAGCTTCGAGAGGTAGCTCCGCACGTCCGGGCCGAACCGCTTCGTGTTCGGGACGACCGCGACCCAGACCTTGTTCGCCACGGGAGCCTCCTAGACCTTGCCGGAGGCGATCACCTCCATGAACCCGTCGACGTCGAACTCGGCGATCGTGGGCGCGAACAGGCGGACCTTCCGGGCGGCGCTCGGGCCGTCGAGCATCAGCTCCTTGGCCCGCTTCCCGCCGGCCATGCCGGCGATGAGGTTGTGCATGCGCAGCAGCAGCGCGGAGTCCTGCGACCACCCGGCGAACGAAAGCTCCGGCTTCCCGGACGTCGCCTCCTGCGGGTGCTCACGAAGCCACCGGGCCCGGAACAGAGACGCCGGATACGCGAGCAGCCCGTCGATGAGCTGCGCCGCGTATCCGGCGTCGAGGCGTCCGTCGAGGACGCCGAGGATGTTGAGGTGGTAGATCGACTGGAAGTCCGCGATCAGCTCGAGGCGGTAGCCGTCGATCCGTTCGCAGACGTCGACGATTCCCCCACTGCCCTCCCGTACTTCGCCAGGAGCGCGAGCAGAACCTGCTCGGGGTCGTCGAGTGTCGCAGACCAGGTCGCGTACGCATTCGGGTTCGCGGCCACGGACTCGAAGAAGTCGTCCACGTCCCCGAAGAAGTCGAGCGCGCCGGCGACGTCCGCGACGTCGTCGAGGTCGACGGTGAGCTTCCCGTCGTCGTCGAGCAGCTCGGAGAGGCGCGCGGCGAGGATCCGGAGACGGTTGCGGTGACGGATGCGCCACGGCAGCGGGAGGAGCTCGGGCTCACCGACGCGAGCGAGGAGCTCGGTCAGGGAGGCGAGTTGCTCCTGCTCGGTGAGGAGGGCCGGTTCCTGGTCCGCGGGCACCGCTGACGGGACGGCGGGCGGCGGCGGAGGGGTGATGGTGGGCTGACCGAAGGCGTTCGTGTCGCTCATGCTTGGGACCTTTCGAGGAGGCGGGACCGTGAGGGTGTGGACCCGGGGCAGGCAGGTCCCACCACCTGCCCCGGGGGTTCATCACGCGGCCTCGAGCGCCTTCGGCGGGTAGATCTTCATGATCCCGCCGCGCCCGTCCGCGAGGGCCGGGATCACCGCCTCGTCGGCCGCCTGAATCGACGACGACAGCGGCAGCTCGAGGAAGTTCTCCGTGTCGAACGACGGGGAGTCGCCGAGCTTCGTCGACGTGTTCGGGATGTAGAACCCGAGCTTCCCGGTCGTGTCCACGGCGAGGACGAACAGCGCCATCTCGAGGCCACCGTTCGACCCGGGCACGATGTACCCGCCGTCCTCGTCGACCTCACCGTTGAACGCGAGGTCCAGGTTCGGCTTGTCGAGCTGCAGCGCGTTGATCCCGAGGGACCACGACGTCGCCGCGTAGATGGTGCGGACGTTGTCCTGCAGCCACGTGGACAGAGCGGTCGCATCGCCGCCGTCAGTGGAGAACGAGACCATGTTCTCCTGCGACGTGTGACCGATGTTGACCCACCCCGTCGGGGCAGCGTTCAGGCCGAACGCGGACGGGCCCGCGGTCGGCATCGGGGTGTTCTTCGGCGCCGTGAACACGGTGCCGTGTCCAGGCACGACGAGGGTGCCGGCATCTGCGGGCATGGTGTGCTCCTTGCTGGTGAGTGAGAGGGTGCCGCTGGGGTGAGCGGTCAGAGTTCGCGCAGCAGCAGCGCCCACGACGCCGTGTACTGCACCCCGGTGTTGCCGCCGTCGGGTGACGTCGGCTGCCGTGTCGGCATGTCCTCGTCGTCGACCTGCTGGACTGCTCCGAGCCCGTCGATGCGGCTGTTGAACGGCCACGCGTGCACGAGGTCGTAGAGCTCGGAGGTCACGCGCCACGCATCCGCCGGTTCCCCGTGGACGTTCGCCGTGAGCTCCACGGTCCAGAGACCCGGACCGTTCGACACCTGGCCGTCGCCGGTCAGGCGGTACACGAGCGCCGGGAGGGTCCGCTCGAGCGTGGTGTCGTACTCGCCACCGATCGACGCTGCCGTGCTGTCGCGACGGAGCAGCGTGTCGATCAGGGTCTCGTGGTCGATCATGTCTGCCTCCCGCTGCCGTGCTGGCGGGCGGCGTTCTGGAGGCCGTGGATCCCCGGCACCCAGCGCCCTGTCGGCTCTGAGGTCTTCGGGTTCACGGCCATGTGGCCGAACTCGAGGAACGACGCCACCGGGTGGTCGAAGACGACGCGCGGCTCGCGGACGCCCTTGTACGTCTCTTCCTCGACGTGGACGAACGCTGCTGCGTCTCCGTGGCCGGCGTAGTTCGCGCGAGCATCCGTGGCGATTGCCTCAGCAATGGCCTGCAGCTCCGGATCGGAGCCGACCATCTTGGCGACGTCGGTGCTGAGGTTCCGGTCGATCTGAGCCATGGCTCACCCCGTTCCTGCCGGTCGGACACGCGCGAGAGTGACCTCCCAGTGCGCGGTCGCCGGCGACGACGCGTACTCCCGCGGCGCCCCGGCGAGGCCCCACTGCTCGCCATCCGTGTCGGTGACGAGCGCGTTGACGTCGCCGACCCATGAACGTGACGTCCACAGGCCAGTGCCGCGGTGGAAGAGGCCCCGGACGATGACCGGCGCCCCGTCGGCCACGAGCGTGACGCCGTGCGGCGTCTGCTGCGGCCGACGGGGCTGCACGGTCACCGTGTGAGGGCCGTTGTCGAGAAGGCTCATCGCGGTGGGATCCTCACTGCGACCGTGCCGGCCATGGTCTGCTGCGAGAACAGACCCGACAGGATCTCCACATCGTCGTTCGTGAACCAGAGGTTCCCAGACGCGACAGTCGCCCTCGTGCTGTACGTGTATCCGCCATCACCCTCGGACGCGAGGCCCTGCGGGTTCCTGAGGACGCGCAGCACCGCGTCGGCGATGATGCGCTTGTACAGGCCCGAGGTGAGGACGCCGGACAAGAGCCGTTGCGTGATGAACGGCCCCCATCGGGCGTCCGCGTAGTCCACTGCGTCCGCGATCTGCGTCTCCACGAACGGTTTCTCGAACCGGCCGAGGTCACCCTCGTACCGGTTCGCGACGTCGTCGTACTCGACCTTCACGGACGCCATGGCCTACTCCCCGTGCTCGGCGAGGCGCTTCTGCAGCTCCTCGAGGGTTCCGTCGGTGGGCTGCCCGATCGCCTCGAGCTTCGCCTTCACGTCGGCTTCCGTCTCGGCGTCCGGCGTGCCGCCGTCGGTCGATGAAGGTGCTGGCGGTGTGGCGGGCTCCTGCGGGACGGCCGGCGTCTCCGGATCGGGCTGGGCGAGGACGTGGTCGCCGACGAGCTTCGTCGCCCACGAGGGGACGGCATCCCCGGGCGCGAACGCCTCGGAGGTGCCGTCCTTCTTCGTGACGTGGACGAACGCGCCGAAGACCTTCTTCGTCGCGCCGGCCATCAGGCGAGCACCTTCGCGGCGAGCGTCGCGTTCGCGTTCTCGAGGATCGGGAGCGCGGTCGCCGAGAGGAGCACGTAGCGGCCCTCGGGGTCGTTGTCCGAGAACACGGCGCCGAAGATGCCGGAGCGCTCCGTGCCGCCGATGCCGTACTTCGGCGACAGCGACTCGGCGGTGATGCCCCAGTCGGTCCCACCAAGAGCGGTGCCACCGTCGCCCGAGATCGACACGGAGGCCGACGACGGGACGAAGATGACCTTGCTCGGCGAGATGACCGAGACCTGAGCGCCCGCTGCGCCGGCGACCTTCTCGTCGTTGATGACAAGGGTGCCGTACCCGAAGGCCGAGAACACCGCCTGCACCTGGTCGACCGAGATGATCGGGCCGACGTCGGCCGCGGGGCGACCGGTCGCGGCGGACCGGATGCCGTCGTTCCGCTGCAGCGCGGTCATGACCTGCGTCGAGATCAGGACGTCACCCCAGCCGCCGTTGTTGGCCGCGACGTAGACGGCCTTCCAGGCGGCGAGGTCGCCGAGGACGTCGGCCGTGGGGTCAGACCAGAACTTCACCGCCGTGACGGCATGAGCCGCCTTGCGGCCGAAGTCGATGGTCGCCTTCAGACGGTTCTCGTTCAGGGTGACCTGACCGAACTCGAGCGCCTGACCGCGGGCGAGCTCCACGCGGGTCTGGATCTGACCCGCGATGAGACGCGCCTTCTTCCGGTAGGACGCTTCCAGCAGGCCCGTTCCGTCGATCTGCTGCGAGAGGGTGTCCCACTCGTTGACGCGCAGCTTGCGGCTGATCGGGGGGATCCGGCCGGAGCGGGACTCGCCGCCCTGCTCGGAACCGAAGTCCGACTCCGCGTCGAACGATCGGTACGACGCCGCCTGCGGCAGCGACGTCTGCGACACGTCGAAGTTGAACGACAGCGACGGATTGTCGCGGTTCGGGAGGTACCGGTCGAGGGTGAACGCCGGCGAGACGACGACCTGCGCGGCCCGCGCTTCGGCGGTGACCGCGGCGGCCGTCAGGACAGAGGGGTCGTATTCCATGTCAGGCTCCTAGTCCTGGTAGGTGAAGATGCCGGTGGTGTCGGCGCCCTCGACGGTCGTCCGCTGCGCCACGACGGGCAGACGGTTCTGGTGGATGAACGCGTGCACGGTGACGCCGACGATGACCGACGTCGCGAGCGACCCGTCAGCCCGCAGCAGCGGCTCATCCGCGATCAGGAACGAGTCGAGGACCTCCGTGCCGTCGGACGCCGCAGCGTCGAACGGTGCCGCGAGACCCGTCGCCGTGACGATGCCGAGCGCGACACCAGACGGGACGACCTTCGTCGTCGCGTTGTAGTGCGTGCCCGAGGTGAACTTCGAGAGGTCGAGGGTGCGCGACTGGCCGTTGCTGAGCCCGTGCCGCGACGCGAGCCAGGACTGGTCCGAGCCACCCGTCGACACCGTGGTGATGCCGAGATCCATGGGGATCTCCTTTCTGGTGAGAGTGGGGTTACTTCTTGCCCTGCAGCTCGTCGACGCGCTGACGTGTCATCTCCGCGATCGAGCCGCCCGACGTGCCGCCGGGGTTCTGCTGCTGTCGCTCCATCGCGGCCCGCACGGGGTCGCTCGGAGGCGTCTGGGGGTCCGCCGATGCACCGAAGGTGCCCGCGAACGAGGTCAGGGCTTCGACGTTGATGTCGCCCTGGTCGTTGACGAAAGAGTTCGCGTTCACGTGCGCGAACGCAGTGGCGACCTCGTCGTCGGTCTTCTTCGTGAGGAGCTGGAACCGGGCCTTCACGGCGTCGGTGAGGTACCGGGCCGCGCCGAGGTTCTCGCCCTCGCGCCGCGCTTCCTCGCGCGCTTCGGCGAGCGCCTTCTCCGCCTCGGTCTGGTTCGCCGCCTTCAGCGTCGCGAGCTCGTCGGCCGCGGCCCTCAGCTGGTCGTAGTCCTTGCGCTCATCGGCGCGACGCTCGTGCTTCCGCGACTGGTGCTTCCAGTACGCGAGCTGCTGCTCCTGCGTCATCTCCGCGACCGGGGTATTCGCGGGGAAGCCAGAGGGGTCCGGGTCCGGCGTGGGATCACCAGGCGTCGGGTCGCCCGGGTTCGGGTCCGTGACGAACCGGAGGCGGGGCATGCAGAGGATCGGGCGGCCGAACGAGTCGAACTTCATGGTGGTGTCCTTCGTGTCGAGAGGTGGCGGCCCGTGACGGGCCAACGTGGTCAGGAGTCGGATCGGGAGAGGTCGGCTTCGAGAGATCGGAGCAAGCTCGAGAGGTTCTTCACGCGCTGCGCGAGCACGACCTGCTCCCGCGGTGTTGCCGTGCCGTCGTTCGCGTGGGACGCCTGCACCTGCTGCAGCCGCGATCGCGCGTCTGCGAGGTCGGCGGCGGCCTGGTCCCGGGCCTGCTGCTTCCGCTGCCGGATCACGGCCGGCGTCGGCTTCTGGAACGCCGCGGCACCGGCCTCCGAGTGCGTGCGGAAGTGGTCGCCCTGTTTCACCAGGACGGGCCCCTTCTCGCCGTGCTCGTTCACCTGCACGCGGACGTTCAGCAGGTCCTCGCGAGCGGTCGACCGAGCCTGCGCGGGTCGCTGCCCGCCGACAGACGCTGCCTGCCCGGCTGCTGCGTAGAGCTGCTCAAGGTCCTCGTCGTTCAGCACCTGGCCGGGATCCTGCGTGCCGACGATCGGCATCGACCCGCACTCGCAGCCGTCGTGCAGCGGCCGGAGCTCGTCGGTCCGGTACCGCTGGGTTGCCGCGACCGCGCAGAGCCCGCACGTGCCGCTCTTCGACCGCTCTGGGTGGATCACCCGCCGGTACCCGACGACGCGCGGCAGCGCCTCGTAGATCCGCTGCTCCTCGTCGCGCTCGGCGAGCATGATGTCCTCGTGGAGCAGTAGCTCGAGGCGATCCTCGACAGCCTGCCGAGCGTCCTCGAGGGTGCCGCCCTGCGAGTACGCGTAGATCGCCTGCGACGCCGGCCGCGCGTATACGTCCAGCGCCGTCGTCCCCGACCTCGGGTAGTAGGTCACCTCGGTCGGGAACGTGTCGAGTGCGTCGAGAGCGCGCAGCAGGCTGGTCTGGTACGACCGCACCAGCCGTCGCGCTTGCGTCTGCGCCTGCATGACTCGGTACGCGGACGCCGCGGCCGCCGACCCGACCTGGTCGTCGTCGTGGTAGTTCGACACCCCGGACCAGATCTGCAGGATCGCCGTCAGCAGCTTCCCGATGAGCGAGTCACGCTGCGACGCATGCCGATCCGACAGGCTGCCCGCCTGCTTCGTCGTCAGCGCCATCAGGCGGCCGTCGCCGGTTCAGCCGTCTCGAACTGCTCCTGCAGCCGATCCGTGAGCTCCTGCGCGATCTCCGAAGGAGTCATCCCCCACACGGAGCGGTTGATGTACGCCTGCGAGACACCGGACTGCTTCGCCGCCTGCGCCGCCGTCGCGCGCTGGTTCACCGACTCGAGGTTCACCGGCGCCCAGATTGTCTCGACCTGCGCGGCGTCCGCGCGCACCGAATCGCCGAGGCCCTGGAACGCGAGCGACTGCTCAATCGCGAACGAATCGCCGGCACGCGTGTTGCGGTCCTTCACCTTGAACGAGAACGACTCCCGAGCGAGCGCAGCGCCCTCCGCTGAGCCATTCGTCGCGTCCGGCATCAGCAGGTAGATCGGCGTCGACGTCACCGACGCCAGGTCCCGCTTGTCGTCCTTCGCCGCGGTCAGCAGCTGAGTGATGTCGGTCGGGTTCGACTCCCAGATCTTCGCGTCGCCGCCGAGCAGCCAGAGCGCGGCCGGGCCGCCGGCGAACACCTCGTTGTAGTCGATCCGCTGGCCGCGGAGCGTCAGGTCCGGGTAGTCCGCCGGGTAGTGCGACGGCAGCGTGCCCTCGATCGCGCGCTGACGGAACGCCTGCATCGCGATGATCGTCAGCCGGTCCCGGGTGACCGAGTTGATCCGGTCGATGGAGTCGAGGTGCTTCTCGAACTCGCCGAACCCACCCGGCGCCGCATGCTCCACCATCGGGTTGTCCGCGGTGAAGCCCAGCGGCACAGGATCCGTCGCCCACGACCAGCCGCTCCCCGGCATCCAGGGGGTGCCGTCGTTCGGCAGCGTCGGCACCGGCGTCGGCCGGTAGGCGGTCCGCATGTAGCCGGGCCGGAACAGGGTGATGATGTCGGCCTTGTTGATCGCGTCGTACCCGACGACGATCGCGTCCTCCGTGGCCCACGGAGCGGTCGCGTACTGCTCCGTGGCGGTCGTCCAGCCGTTCGACGGGAGGAACATCGGGGACGCCGCTGCCGACGGCTGAGACGGGCCCGTGGTGAGCACGAACGCACGGCCGTAGTCAGCGACGTCCCGCAGCAGCTCCTTCGACCGAACCGCCATGTGCGACCGGTTCCAGTTCGTCAACGCGAGCGCGTCCCCGGTGTCGTCGCCCGGTGCCGCCGTCCGGAAGCCGAGCGCCGTCTGCCGGTCGACCAGCGATCCGGAGATCAGCTCGGCGGTGTTCAGCCGTGCCTGCTTCACGATGGTGAGCATCGCCTGCGCGTTCACGCCCGACACCCCGGCGGGAACGAACCGGGAGCCGTCCGAGAACGAGCGCAGCAGCGCCATCCTCGGCAGGCCCTTCCCGAGCTTCGTCGCCAGCCTCATCAGACGCCAGTCATCCGACCCCGTCACGCTCGTCTCGGTCAGCATCGGACCCTCCTCACCTGACTCGGACCGGCACCGCCGTCTCCGGTTCATCGGCCGGTGGCTGTGAGCCCCGGTTTTCGTAGTCGGCAGCGGCCTGGAACGCGAGCGTCGCCGCCATCGCGGCGTCGATCTTCCGGACGCTGTTCTTCGTCTCCTTGCCGATGACGTCGCCACCGGTGCGGCGCCACACCCTCGCGTTGAGGAAGTGGCGCGTCATCGCCTTGTGCCCGGCGTGCGTCATCGACCCGTCGGCGATCGCCGTCTGCAGAAGCTCGAGCGCTTGAGCGATTCGCGTGGTGTGCTTCGTCCAGAACCGGATCGACTCCTTGCCGCCGGCATGCACCAGGAGCGCGTCGCCGAAGTCCCGCTCCCACGCGTTCACGTACTCCTGCCAGTACGGCGGGTCCGCGTAGAACCCGACGACGGTGTACCGCTCGAACGCACGACGCACCTCGGCGTCGAACTCCTCACGGTCGACCGTCCAGTCCTCACCCTCAGGCCCGTCGGGCTGCTCTCGGATCAGGATCGGGAACAGGTGGTGGTCCGAGACGCGGCATGCGATGAGCGCGGTCGCGTCGTTCGACCGGGCGCCGTCGAAGCCGAGCGTGATCATGTCGCCCTCGGCGGGCGGCAGGAACCCCTTCGCGTCACCGTTCCGCAGCAACGTGATGATGTTCCGAGACGCCCAGGACTCGACCTTCACCCACGCGTCCTGCGACGACGTGAGCGCGTTCAGGAACAGCCGTCGGGTGTCGGACTCCTTGCGCTTCGGGTCGAAGACGTCGTTGACGAGCCCCTCGAGGTCGTTCCACTCGAGGCAGTCGCCGTAGGCGTCCGCGAACGCACGCTGCAGGTTCTCGATGTGCCAGCGACGCGACTCCTCCGTCGACGGCACCACCGGGTCGCGCAGCGACTTGATCTCGCCCCACCGATGGTCGATCAGCTGCCGGTTGATCAGCAGCCGGCCTTCCTCGATGAGGTCAGCGACCTTATACGTCTCCTCGGCGATCGAGTCCTCGCCCGGTCCGAACATCGTCGTCGTCTCGAGGTACCAGGTGCCCGCCGACCCGCGACGCTTCGACATGTTGTTGACGACGGTGCGGAACATCGACCGGAGCTCGGGCTTCACGTACAGGTGCGTCTCGTCGAACACGGCGAACGTCTCGATCCCGCCGTCCTTCGACGCCGAGCCCGACGTCGACGGTCGGATCTCGCCGCCGGACGGCAGCACGACGCCCTTCTTGTTCACCGTCAGGCCGTACGCCTGCGCGTACCGGAACAGCGGCGCCGTCTCGTCGGTGAGATTCAGGTACACGGCCGCGAAGACGTTGCCGGCCTGCTCCTCCTCCGTCGCCATGATGCGCACGAACGGTGACGTGACAGGCTTCCCCATCGGCTCACCGGGCGCGTACGTGTACACGCGGCCCATGAACTCGTACGTCTCGCCGCCGACCGCGAACCCAGCGAACCGGGCCGGGCCGAACGCCTCGAACATCACGAGGTCAGCCGCGAGCCCCGACTTGTTGCATCCCTTCGGGCGGGACAGGAACGCCGAGTCGTACATGCGGCGCCCACGCGAGTCGAGCGCGTAGCAGTCGACGATGAAGCCCGTGTACTCGTCCGTCAGCCGAACCGGCTGCCCGATGACGTCGCCCGGACCGTGGACGCAGAACGTCTCGATCCACCACGTCGCGATCCACCCGAGCGAACGGTTCCTGTCGTGCCCGTCCGCGTGCAGCAGACGGCGCGGCATCAGGCGAGCCGCTTCCGGCGGTCATCGATCGACGACACGTTCCCGGCGGGCCCGTCGTCCGTCTCGACCTCTGCCTCAGTCGGCGCTGGCCGGTCGACCGTCACATCGACGCGGAGCCGCTGACGAGCCTCCGGCGTCGCGCCGAACTGCTGCACCCGCAGCCGCACCTCACCGGCGAGCTCGAAGTTCCCCCGAGTCCACATCCAGTGGTGCATGAGCGCGGTGTCGAGGAGGAAGTCCCAGTCCGGCTGCGTCAGCATCCGAGTCGCCTGCGGACTCTTCCGCCAGTGGTTCCACCACCGGACCGTCGCCGGGTGCCACGGCATCGTGTTGCCCGTCTTCGGGTCCCGCACGAAGTTCCGCGGCAACGCCATGCCGCGCAGCCGACCGTCGGCGACGAGCGTCACCCGATCGATGCCGGACCGGTCCCTCGTGTGCGCACCCTGCGCAGGCCCGCGGCCTGCCATCAGAGAACCCCGATCGAGGTCGCAACAGTCGTGATCGTGCTCATGGAAGCCTCCGTGACGGATGCCCGAGCCGCTGACGCAAGCCCAGACGTGGCGAGACCCCCCAGACCTGCCACACGCAACGCGAGCAGCAGGACGCGGAGCGGTCTTGGGCCGCCCCTGGGGGGAGGGGGTGGTGTACCCCCGTGTTGTATTTCAATGACAGCCGCAGGTTCGATTGATTGGTGCCCGGGGTGGGTGGGCGGTGTCAGTCGTCGTGCGGTGCGGGGCTGTCGGGTGTCTGGGTCATCCCCAGGTGATGATGCCGACGGAGGTGAGGGTGGACGCGGTCAGTGCGGCGGCGATCATGGTGACGCCGGCACGATCATCGCGATGATGACGGCGACGAGGTTCAGGGTCTCCATGGGTGGTGTTCCTTCCCCCTTGGTCAGGCGACGTCGAGCGTCCCCGTGTGCATGACGACGCCGACCGCGCCGGTCGCTGCCTTGATCGCGTCGGCATCGACCGCCTCCGTGGTGGCGTGGACGATGTCGCCGGCGTACGAGTGGACCTCGTTCTCGACTTCGAGCTGGTCGATGACGATCGCGAACGGCGTGGTCGCGCTCTCCCCCTCGACGATTGCCGGGAGTTCGAGTACCTGGATGCGTGCCATCAGCGCACCACCGGCCACGCGTACGAGTGGGGCGCGTCGCCCTCGGAGACCGAGGTGACCCACAGCACGTCGTTGCCGTCGAGGAGCACCTGCCCGTTGACCAGGCTGTCGTTCCACACGCGGACGATGATCATCGGGTAGATGTCGCCCTCGCGTGCGGCGTTGCCGATGTGGTGCTGTTCACCGGTGCCCGGGCTGTGCACGCCGGGCTGGGGGTGGCGGTGGATGGCGGAGTCTTCGCGGCGCTTGTTGATGCGCGCGGCGTCGTCGGCTGAGATCCGGAAGTGAACGATGCGGCCGATGCTGGGCTTCGACATGGTGTGCTCCTCTGAGTTGATGTGGTCGTGGTTGGTCAGCGCTGCGCGTCGAGGTCGTCGTCCGCGTCGCCAGTCGCTGGTGTCGCGGTCGGGTCGTCCTCGGCGCCGCCGTCCTCGGTCGGTGTCGGGATCAGTTCGCCGTTCTCGTCGACGGGCTGGTCCGTGACGATCGGCTCGTCGACGACGGCGGGCTCGACGTACGGCTCCGGGTCGGAGTACGTGGTCGTCTCGGTGATCGTGACGAGCTGCACGTCGGGCTCGAGGCCGGCGGTGCGCATCGCCTGCTCGATGACGGCGAGGTCGCCACGGGCGGTCGCGAGGAGCGTGCGTCGGTCGGTGATGACGTCGGCGTCTCGGGCGACGGCGTAGAGGGTGCGGGTGGTGTCGGCCATGGTGTCTCCTCAGAACGGGGGCGGGTCGTTGCGTGTCGGTCGGATCGGGGTGTCGAGGACCCCGGGATGTTTCGGCGCCTCGGCTGCGGCGCGTGCTCGGCGTGCTGCCTGCGATGCGCGGCCGCCCTGCTGCCCGGAGCGGCGGAGGTGGTGCCAGGGGCAGAGGGCGCGGAGGTTGCTGAGGCTGTGGTCGTTGCGGTCGTTGATGTGGTCGCAGTCGGTCGCGTACAGGCCGCACGGCTCCCCTGTGTCGGCGCGCTCGTGCTGGCATTGGTAGCGGTCGCGCTCGAGGACGGCGAGACGTCGGGCTTCCCAGTCGGCGGGGAGTGTGACGCGTCGAGTGCTGCCGGACCAGCCCGTCACGGGAGCAGGCCGCGCCGGTACAGGGCGGCGATGATGTCGGACGTGATGTCGCCGACCGCGTACGCCATCGGTTCGTGGTTGCCGAGGAGGATGCCTCGTGCGCGCGAGTCCCAGCCGGCCATGACGTCGAGGAAGTAGATGACGGCGGCGGCGTGCGTCGCCTCGTGCGCGATCGTTCGGGTGGTGAGCTGGCCGGTCCACAGACGGATGACGAGCACCGGGCCCGGATCAGGTGCCGGCCACGAGAAGCCCGTCGAGGTCTGCGTCACCATGCCGCCGCCGATGTCGTCCGCAGGGTCGTACTCCCGGCCGCGCGCCGCGGTATGCGCGCGAGCCATCTGCTCCTGGTCGTCGTAGACGTGGACGTACACCTGCCGGCGTCGGCCAGATGCGCGGGTAGCCACACGAAAACGGGCAACCAAGGTCATGAGGCTCCCTCCGCCCTAGGCTGCTGGCGTGTTCGCCGACCTCATCGCTGCCACCGCTGCGCCGACCCCCAACGTCCAGATCGCACGTGATGCCTATGACTGGTGGAGCGACATCTGGCTGCCCGCACTCACAGCCGTCGCGAGCTTGGCCGTCTCCGCGGTCGCTGTCGGCATCGCCAGGCGGTCCAACAAGTTCGCGCAAGCGGCCACGAAAGCAGCAGAACGATCGAATGCCATCGCTCGAGCTGCCGCTCGGCAGGAGGACCTTCGGGTCGAGCGCGAAGCGGCGCGCGTCCTCAGGGAAGAACGCAGCGCGTTCGCGAAGCGCTTTCTACGAGCGATCGACCGTCTCTCTGGTGAGCTTCACGCTGAACCGATGCTCTGGAGCATGCCGATGGATGAGATCGGCGACAACGCTCTCTACGACATCGGCCCAATGCTGTTCGAAGCAGCCGTCCGACGTTGGGAGCAGACACCCTTCGATGCAGCGGTGCAGTTCATCCGAGACGGCGCGAAGGCAGGCGGCGGGGCGCGTCACACCCAGATCGCGCGCAACGCTGCGCACAGTCTGGTCTGGTACTGGGCGGAGGATCCGGCGAGGATCGACCGAATGCTGCCCTTCATCCGCAAAGACACCGCCGAGCGCCTCGGCCTCTGATCAGCCGGGCCCGACGGGGTTCTTGCCCTTTCGCGCGCCCGACGGGTAGCCGAACACGTCCTCGAACCACTTCGACACAGTCGCGTCGAGGTACGGCGCCGGCACCTTCCCGCGAAGCTCCCGCTTCAACGCGGTCCACGGGTGCGGGCTCAGTCGCCACTTCGCGAGGCCCGGCCCCTTGGTCCAGTACCACTTCAGGTAGCCCTTGGACCCGGGCCGGGGGTCGGCGACCGCGTCGATGTGTGCCGGGTTGCTCGCCATGACCTGCTCCTCACAACGTCGGTGCGGACGTGGTCGGCCGTCGTCCAGCCGAGGCCCGCGTGTCACCAGCGGGTTGCCCGGGGTCGCGGCCGGTCGGTCCCCGGCGATCGCGCCCCGGTCGCTGAGGGAGGTGCGTGTGGGCGGTCGCCGGGAAGTCGCTGGGCCGACGCGGCCAGTCCCTGCTGCGTCGGCCCGGGATCCTTCGCCACCGACGGCCGGGCGGATCATCCCGTGTCCCGGGGCAACGACGCCTCACCGGGGGTACGACGGAGGCCCCCACCGTGATGGTGAGGGCCTCCGGATGCTCCATGCCGGTGACCCGGCGTGGAGGTTCGCTAGCGCCAGTGTACATACTCGATGCGACACACGGGAACTACTGCGGATCCGGCGTGGCGCGCGTGGCCTTCTGCCCGAGCTTCCGTGCCCGGTACTCGGCCTGGACGACGTCGCGGCGGACGAAGACGCGGCCGCGGAGCTTCGCCACCTTCATGCCGTCGGCGACGTACCGCTCGAAGGTCTTGGGGTCGATCTTCAGGTGCTGGCAGGCGTACTTCTTCGTCCACCACTCCTCAGCCATCGGCGCCCTTCGGCGGTGTCACGTCGCGGATCGTGGACGGGTTGAAGGCATCGCGCAACGCACGCAGCTCGTTCCGGTACCACTCGTGCACGGAGGTCGAGGACGTCCAGTCGTGCTGCACGAATCCGCCGAGCACGAGGTCGGCTCGCTCGACGGCTGCTCGCACTGTCGCCTCGGCGGTCGGGGTCGGCTGCGAGAGCAGGGCGCGGGCCTGGCCAACGGCCCGTGCACGCCGGTTCCCGAAGTCGTCCAGCAGTCCCACGATCAGCGACTCCGGCACGGGGATCATGCGGTCGGTCATGCTCCTGCCCCCGCCTCGTGCTCCTCGCGGAGATCCCGGATGAGCTCCCGCACCCGCTTCGCGCCGAGGTGCTCAGCCGCAGGCTCCTCGTGCCCGCAGAGCTCGCACCGGAGCACGAAGTCGATCACGTCCTCCGACCGCCACTCCGCGCCGAACGCGAAGTGGTCGCACACCGGGCACGGCCGCGGCAGCACACGCCGCTGACCGCGCGGGGACCGCGGGTACTTCCCGAACAGCGGCCGGAAGATGTCCCCCACGTCCGTGATGAACACCCGGCCGGACGGGTCCGCGAGGATCTCGTCCCACCGGATGAGGAGCCACGTCACGAGGATCTTCACGAGCTCCCCGGCGCCGGCCGGTGTCGCCTCTGCGCGGAACCCCTGCTCGTCGTCGCCGCGCCGCCACACGACGACAACGGTGGCGGGCGGGTTCACGTGCAGCGTCTCCGCCCAGTACGTGACCCACTGGATGAGGCGGGCGTACGCGTCGTCGGTGTCGTCGATCGCGTCCGCACGAAATGGCAGCGGTGCCTCCTTCGAGGCGGCGCGGGGCATGCCGTCGCCCATGGTCCCGAGGGACGGGAACGCGAGCATCCGGGCGTACGCGATGAGGCCGGGAGCGTCGTTGAGCGCTCGGCGGGCCCGGGTGGCGTCGAGCTCGAGGGCGGTCTGCTCGTCGAGCTCGGAGGTGATGGTATCGGACATGTCCTCGCCTCTCAGAACGGGGTCTCGTCGTCGTACGTGCCACCCGGCTGGGACCACCCGGTGTCCTGCTGCGGTTGCTGGCCGCCCTGCGGCGCCCACGGCTCGCCGCCGCCCTGCTGGCCGCCCCAGTTGCTCCCGCCGCCGCTCTGCCCGCCCTGACGCGGCGCACGGGGCACGACACCGAGCGTCGGGAACCGCAGCACGACCTTCGCGCCGGAGCTGCCGTCGCGCTTCGCGTAGACCTGTACCTCCGGGTCGCCCGTGACGATGACCTTCGTGCCCTTCTGCACCTGCTGGGCGACGACCTGCGCCTCGTCCTCCCAGAACGTCGCCTCCGCCCACGTCGTGCCGCCCTGGTCCTGCCAGGTGCCGTCGTCCTGCCGCTTCGACCGTGTGTGCGGGACCGTGACCGAGATCACGGACTTCCCGCCCTGCGTCGTGTTCAGCTGCGGCTCGTTCGAGACGAACCCCTCGACGGTCATCGTTCCCTTGCTCATGACTTCCTCGCTTCTGCCGCTCGTGCGGCGTTCTCGTCTCGCCACTGCTCGGCGAGCTCGATTGCTCTGGTGACGTCCGCGAGGTGCTGCTTCGCCTCGTCGATCGTCAGGACCTGCTGCGTCCCGCGGACCATCACGGTCACGCCGCCGAAGTCGTCCGGCCAGACGTCGACCACGGTCTCCTCGCGCGTCTTCGTCACGGCCATCACGACACCTCCGTGAACGGCGCCCGCAGATACTCGAGCAGCTCGAGCACGGACGTGTTCGACCAGTCCGACGTCGTCTCCTCGTTGCCGACCGCGGTCATGTCGATGCGCGTCACGACCTCGAGGAGGACGGCGGCGCCGTCGTGCCGATGCGGCCGGAGCCGATCGAGGATCGCGACCCGGTCCGGGAAGTACCGGTACACGGTCCCGATCGAGCAGCCCGCGATTCGTGCGACGTCCGCAGTCGTGAAGCGGTCGATGCCGATCTCCGCGATCGCCACCTCGCCGGCCTGTTCGATGGTCGCCAGCCGCTTCGCCGAGCGGGCCTGCACCGGTTCGTTCCTCAGTTCCAGCGTCATCACGCCGCCTCCACTCCATCGAGAGCCACCGCACCGTGCGGCGACCACGTCCTGTCCTTCAGGCGCGCGTACTGGCCCTGCCAGATCAGCGACACCTCCCCGTTCTCCCCATGCCGGTTCTTCGCCACCGCGACCGTCAGGTCGTCCGGCTTCGACCGGTCGTACGACAGCAGCAGCACCACGTCCGCGTCCTGCTCGATCGACCCCGACTCGCGCAGGTCCGACAGGATCGGCACCCGCGACTTCCGGCCCTCCACCAACCGGTTCAGCTGCGACAGGGCGATCACCGGAACGCCGAGCTGCTTCGCGAGCTTCTTCAGCGACCGCGACAGCTCCGAGACGAACTCCTGCCGGGACTGCTGCGGCGCCGCACCCTCGATCAGCTGCAGGTAGTCCACGACGACGCCGGCGAGATCCCCGCGGCGCGACACCGACCGGATGTACGCCCGCATCTCCGCGAGCGTCGTCGACCGGTCGTCGATGAAGATCGGCGCGCCCTGCATCTTCTGCCGAGCGATCGCCACCCGCTTCCACTGCTCGTCGTTCAGCGTGTGGTTCCGCAGCGACTTCATGTGGACCTCACCGAACTGCGAGATCAGGCGAAGCTGCAGCTCGTCCTCCGACATCTCCAGCGAGACGTACACGACCATGCCGCGGCGGGCGAGCATCGTCGCGAGGTTCATCCCGAAGATGGTCTTCCCCTCACCGGGCCGGGCGCCGAGGACGATGAGGTTCCCGCCGGCGAGACCGCCGATGACCTTGTCGAGGGAGTCGAAGCCGGTGGACACGAACTCCGGCTTCTCGTCGAGCCGGTCGATCGTCGCCGCGAGCGTGTCCCCGACCGGGTGCACGTCGACGCGGGTGTTCTTCGCGACGCGCTCGAGCTCCTGCTGCGCCTCGTCGACGAGCTTCAACGGATCGCCCTCGGTCGCGGACCCCATGCCCGTGATCCGCATGCCAGCGTCGCGCAGGCGGCGACGGATCGCCTTCTGCCGGACGATGTCCGCGTGGTACCCCACGTTCGCCGTCGTCGCGACGAGGGACGTCAGCTGGAACAGGTACGCGTCTCCGCCTGCCTTCGCGATCTGCCCGGTCTTCTCGAGCTCGTTGACGACCGCGAGAGTGTCCGACGGCTCATCCCGCTCCGCGAGGGTCGCCGCGGCACGGGCGATGAGCTCGTGCTTCGGCTGGTAGAAGTCCGCCGGCGTGAGCGTGTCGAGCGCCGTCCAGATCGCCTCCCGATCGAGGAGCATCGCGCCGACGACGGTCTGCTCAGCGACCTGGTCGTACTGCTGCGCGTCATCCACGGCGACTCACCTCCTCGATCCACTCGGCGTCGTGCTTGTGTTCGTCGAACTCCTCGACGGTCACGCCGTGCGCCTCGCACCACGCCGCCTTCTGCTCGGCGAGCATCTCGGCCGTCGCGTCGTACCCGTACCGCGGACCCGCCGGGACCGCACGCTTCAGAACGTCCGCCGGCATCACCCACCGGTGCTCCTCCCGGTAGTGCTCCTGCACCGCCTCGAGCGCGACGTCGAACGGCAGGTGACCGATCAGCTGATGCCACGTCCGAGCGGAGAGCTCGGACAGCACGCGGCCGTCAACGCCCTGAGCCCAGAGCAGCAGCTGCGCTGCCTCCGATACCTGCATGGCTCACCTCCTCCTGCTCACGGAGCCGTGCGACCAGCGCGAGCCCCTCGTCCTGTCGTTCCTGGCCGCGGCCGCCGCGCGGGCTCGGGAGGTCGTCCTCCCACCGCGCGCCGTTCAGCCACGTCGCCAGGTGCGGCACGTACTGCTCCGGCACGTACTGCGCGTACGCCTTGCCGTGCTCCGCGATCGCATCGACGATCCGGATCATCGACAGCGGCTGAGTCCGCAGAAGACGATCGAAGGCCCTCCGCGCTCCCTGCTTCCCCGCCTTCCGAGGCCACGTCTTCCACGCCTCCTCGAAAAGCTCGTTCATGCGCGCGTTGGACGGTTTCTGGACGGTTTCTTCTCCGTAGGAGAAGAGGGACGGTTTGTGTGCAACAGGTTGCACGTCGTGAGTACGCGATCTCGCACCCCGTGACGCGTCAGATTGCACGTCGTTCACCGACGGGGTGCAGACGTTGCCTGCCGTCATGACGACGTCGTAGACCACCGGACGACGGTCCGCGCGGAAGTGCGCCACCAGGTCCTGGTCGCCCTTCCGGATCAGTCCCGCTTCCTCGAGCGCCCGCAGGTGGGACGCCACTGACCGGACCGAGCAGCGAGCTCGATCGCCGATCCACTCTCGGGACGGGTACGCGGCCGTGCCGTCGTCGTGTGCCCGGTCAGCGAGTGCGAGCAGCACCAGCAGGTGCGCCTGCTGCGTCACCGGCGCCTCGTACAGCACCCACGTGATCACCTTCAAGCTCACGGTTCCTCCTCCTCTCGTTCGTTCATCTCGCCCGCCTCGATGCGGGTCCTCATGCCCTCGGCCATCGCCGCCAGCAACGGGTTCCGGTGGTCCTCCCACCGCGCCAGGTGCGCCAGCACCGCGGCCCTGCTCAGGGCCATCAGTCGGACTCCGCTCGGTGCGCCGGGTTCCCATCGATCGGGACCCAGTGCACTTGACCGATCCAGTCCTCGGACCAGTACCCCCACTGCCGCCTCTCGCGGTCGTAGTAGGCGTAGTCGCTCTCGGCCATCAGCCCCACGCTCCGTCCGCCGGCGGCCACGCATAGTGCACGCTGCCGTCGTCCCGCAGCAGCACGAGGCCGTGCACTGCGTGCCGCACCTCGACCAGCTCTGGGTCATCGTGGCCGCTGATCTTGATCCCGCGGCGCACGGCCTCCGCCTGCATTGCCGGGTCTGACTCGATCAACCCGTTGATGTCGGACTCGAGCCACACCACGTTCGACAGCCGGTGCTTCGACTTCCGGCCGCCCATGCCGCCCTGCCGGTGCTGCGGGACGAGCGTGTCGCTCTCGTTCCCCGTCCACGCCGACCGGCGGCCGTCGCGCTCCTCGAGCGCGACGAGTAGCCACTTCGGGGTCTGGTCAGCCACGACCCACCTCCGCTACCGTCATCCCGATGTGGGATGACCTGTGGGAGTGGGCAAGTAGCCCTCTCGGGAGCGGAATCGTGGGCGGCGTGGCCGTGGCATTGATCGTCGCCATCGCCGCTCGCGTGTCGAAGAACGCTCGCAAAATGATCACCGCGATCTTCCGCTGGATCTTCGGCATCAGGATCACGACGAAACGCGGTATCCAGCGCCGCGTCGACGCCGCCATTTCCGAACGGCAGAGGCACGTTGTGCCGGCAAGGTGGGTCATCAGCGCGCGAGCCGGGACCGGGGCAAAGGGGTTGTACAACCTCGTCCTCGTGAACGTCGCACTCGGTAGCACTGCACGGGCCGTGCATGTCGACTCTGAAAGCTTCGGATTCCGATTCCTGAGCTCAGCCGACTGGGAGATCGTGGAGCCACATACCGAGGCTGTGTTCCAAGGCCACTGGGACCGGATGATGTACGGCGATCCCGGTTTCACGGTCGCTTGGACCGACGAGGCGGGGCAGCGTCGAACGGACTTCGTCTCCGTGTGAGTCCCGCCCTTCACGACGCCTCACCCCAGTCGAAGTCGAGGCCCTGCGCGTGGTCCTTGCGGATCCGCTTCTCGATGAGCGGCAGGTAGTCCGCCTCCCGCTCAATCGCGATGACGTCGAACCCCTCACGGAGGCACGCCTCGACGGTCGTGCCCGACCCCGCGAACGGTTCCAGGAGGGTGCCGCCCTTCGGCGTGACGAGCCGGACGAGCCACCGCATCAGGTCGAGCGGCTTCACCGTCGGGTGCGCGACACCATCGACGACTGGGCGCTCGGACGTCGGGGCCTTCGCCTCGTACCGGAACGTCGGGAGGCTGCGCACCCGGGCCTCCCATGCCCAGTCCTCGTCCGTCGTAGAGAACGTCGGGAACATCCGCGACGCGCCACCCCGGTCACCGTAGAACGCGGGCTCGCGGTCATCCGGCAGTCCGTTGCGAGCTCCGAACGCCGCGCCAGCGGTTGTTGCGCCCCGGAGCGAGGGACCGGACGCCCGGCCGGAGCCGCCCGTGTCGGGTGCCTGGCGGTCGAGCTCGGTTGCCTGCGACTCGTCGAGAACGACATTCGCCGGCCAGCGCCCCAAGGACTCGGCCTTCTCGACGTTGGCGGTCACGCGCTCGGCGTGCGCTGTTCGAGCGTCCACGTCTGCCATCCACGGGCGTGCCCAGCCATCTGACTTCGTCGTGAGCCCAGATCCGCTCTGCGCGCCGCCGCCGAGCGGGTCAGTGGTCGGAGTCCTGACGGCGTCGATGTTGAGCGCCCCGGAGCCGTGCGCGAGGACGTTCTTCGCGACGGTACCGATGATCGGCTTCCGCGCGACGACTATCGGCTCGAACGCCGGCTTCAGCGCGGTGCCCCAGCCGTCCCACGCCTTCGCCTCATCCGTCGTCGGCTCGAACGACGGCGGCGTCGTCCGGACGTTGTCCATGGACGACTCCACCTGGCGGAACGTGCCGGTGGCAGCGGAGGGCGCATACTCGTCGCCCATCGCAGCGCGACGTTTCTGTGACGTGTGCGACCCGCCGACCAGGACGTGTGCCTCGACAGCCTTCGCGACGTCCATCGACTTCGGGAAGCCGGAGCCGTAGAGCCACGCGATCGAGTCGCGGATGTCGAAGCCGGCGAGGCGAATCGACAGAGCCATGAGGTCGATGGTGCGAGAGCCGGCGAATGCGAGCAGGTGGCCGCCCGGCTTGAGCACACGCATGCACTCGTCCCACACCGCGGGCGGCGGCACGAACTCGTCCCACGCCTTCCCCATGAACCCGCCACCGGCCGACGGCAGGAACGAGCGGTCGCCCGTCGTCCAGTGCGTGATCGCCTCGGACACGTGCCCGGGGTCGGTGTTCGAGAGGCCGTAGGGCGGGTCGGTGACGACGGCGTGCACGGACTCATCGGGAAGCTCGCGCAGGACGTCGAGGCAGTCGCCGTGGAACAGCGTCACACCAGCGGCCTCGTAGTGCGGCTTCATGCGGCCACCGCCTCGCGCTCGAGCAGCGTCCGCATCGCGAGAGCGGCCTGCTGCGGGACGACGCCGTTGCCGAGCGCCTTCCACTGCGCGCTGTCGCTGAGACCGATCTCTGGGGCGCAGACGTGGCCCTCGGGAAGACCCATCATCCATTCACCGAACCTGGGGTTACCGCGCGGCTGCCCGCCCTTCACAGCCGCCTTATGAGGGGCCGGTGCAGAACGTCCGATCACTCGCTCCCATCGTTCGATGGTGGGGCGATACGGCCCCCAGTCCGCAGCAGGTCGTAGTCGAGCATCACCTTCAAACTGGTGACCTTCGTGCGCCCGGGCTTCTTCCGCAAATGGTTCTCCGGAGTGTTCCCCGAGTCGTGCGCCGCTGGGGTTGGCAGCAGCGGAAACTCCGCGAGTACGCCCGCGAGCAGCAGCTCGTCCGAGCGCTTCCCACCCCGGCGACGATTCCCGCCCGTAGCGATGGCCACCGTCGGCGTCGGCAGGATGGGCGAGGACGAAGATGCGCTCTCGACCGTGAGGGGCACCGGCGTCGGCAGCTCGTACGCGACTCCACGACGCGTCATACCCGAGCTCGGCCAGGTCGCCGAGAACGGCTCCGAGTGCTCGGAGAGCAGGTCCATCGTGTCGGTCTCCCACACCCCACGGGCTCGATTCCATCTGCCGATCAGCCGTTGCACTGAGTAGTCCTCTCACGTTCTCGATGACGACGAGCGACGGCCGCAGCGCGTCGATCGCCCGGGCGAACTCCGACCACAAGCCGGAGCGGGTGCCGTCGCGGAGGCCCCGGCGCAGACCGGCGAGGGACACGTCCTGGCACGGGAACCCTCCGGTGAGGACATCTACCGACTCGACCGTGGCCCAGTCGACCGCGGTCACGTCGCCGTAGTTCGGGACGTCCGGCCAGTGGTGCGCAAGGATCGCGGACGGCGCCGCGTCGAACTCGACGTGCCACGCGACGGATCCGCCGAGCACCTGTTGGACGCCGAGGTCGAGGCCGCCGTAGCCGCTGAACAGCGAGCCGATGCGCGGCCGATGTGTACCGTTGGCACCATGACCACGCTCATCTACGGCGGCCAGTCCTACGAGATCGACGGACGCGTCAACATCGACGACTTCACCTCCCTCGGCTACAAGCGGCTCCCCCTCGTTGGCGGCGGAACCGCCGTCTTCGCGACCGGCGAAGGGATCCACGCGGTCGTCATCGAGGACAAGCCCAAGGGCCGCGCCGCGGGCTTCTGACCCGCTCACGACCGCACCTCGACTCGCACAGCCGAGTCCACCGTGAGCACCCGGCACCGTCCAAGCGTCCCCGTCGGCTCGAACGTCAGCGTCGTCACCGTGCGGCCGGTCACCGACCCGTCGTGCCCGACCGACAGCAGACGGCCCGCGAACGCTTCGTCCAGCCCGGACGCCGGCACCGACACGCGGCGGCCGATCGTCTGCGCACCGAGCCGCCCTGCAGGCGTCCCCGGCTCCGGGACCGGGCCGCACAGCGAGCAGAAGTTCATGCCCGCGATCGGCGGGCCCTCGACGGGCGTCACCTTCACGCCCTGCGCTCGCGAGCAGTTTCGCGTGTGCACGACGTCGCCGCGACGCACCAGCATCGTGTCCGTCATCGTCTTCTCCTACCTCTGCTCCGGGACGTGCCCGTGAGCCTGGAACTGATCCGCCGCACGCTGATCCGCGCGGTCGGTACGGTGGTTGTCGCCCGCCGCAGCGAACGTGTCGAGGAGCTTCCGGAGCCACTGCTCCCGCTTCTCCGCGACGAGCAGCTCGAGCAGCAGCCGATGCCCGTCGTCCGAGCCCTCCGCCATCTGCTGCGCGAGCGCCCTCGACGTCTTGTGCGCCGCGACCTCGCGGACCGTCGTCGACGCGATGTGGTGCTCGTACTTCGCCTTCGCCGTCGCGTACGCCTCCCCCGCCTCGCGGAGGAACTGCGCGACCTCGAACCGCATCGCGATGAGCTGCGCCCCGTACGAGCCGCCCAGCGTCCGACCGACCGCGTTCACGAGCGCGACGTGCAGGTGGTCCGTGCGGTCCGGCCGGTGGATGCCGACCGACGCGAGCACGCGCAGGATCCGCGGATCGAGGCCCGGCTCGTCGATGACCTCGCCCGTGCCGGCATCCACCGCGCTCACGCGAGTGCCTCCTCGATCTGCTGCGCGAGTTCGGCCTCGATGTCGGGCAGGTCACCCTGCGCGGCGACGTAGCCGTGCCAGGCGATGAGGTTCGCGACGCGCTGCTCCTCGCCGAGGACGACGGTCGCGGCTGCCCCGAGCGCCTGCACCTGGAGCTCGTTCAAGTCCCGCTTCGACAGGAGGTCCTGCACCAGCTTCTTCGCGACGCTCATCGGTCGTACCCGCTGCTCGGCGCCGCCTGCTCGACCTCAGTGCCCTCGAGCACCCCGTCGACCGTCTCCACGTCCTCCGACTGCGGCACCTCAGCAGTCGCCCAGTCCTCGACCGGAGCCTGCTGCTCCGCCCACTGCGGCGCCGCCTGCTCCGACGGCTTCTCCGCCTCCGCCAGCACGGCGAGACGCGCCTCGATCGCCGCCCGCACCTCCGGCGTGCGCTCCGACTTCGCGATCCGCCGCCACAGCGCATTCGCCGCGTCCTTCGACGACACCGCCGCGGCCGCCGCGAACCAGTCCTCCGACGGCGCCACCGGCTCCGGAACCAGCGCCGGCTGCGACGCCGCCTGCGGGGCCCGCTGCTGACGGTCCGCCTGCTGCATCTCCTCCGACGAGTACAGGCCCGACAGGTCCTGCGGGAACGCCTTCCGAAGCGCGAGCATCTCAGCGACCTTCGCGAGCATCAGGTCCGGCATCTTCGCCCACATCGATGAGACCTTCTCGCCCGTCTTCCGACCGTTCGCCCACTCCGCGTCCATCACGACGTAGGAGTCCCACCGAGCGACCGCACGCGTCGCCTGCCGGTGCCCCGCCTTGAACACGCCGACCCGGGCGTGCGTCGGGTACGGCTGCGCGTCCGTCGGCATCCACGCCGTGGACCACGTCTGCCCACCGTCGGACGACCACTCGGCGTCCTCCTGGCCTTCGTACTTCCCGGACCGCTCAGCGACGAGCCGGGCGCCGTCGATCGACACCTGCGTCTGCCACTTCGGTCCCCGCTTGATGCAGTAGATCTGCCGCGCGATCGGGTCCAGCCCGGTCCGCATGCACTGCTGCAGGAACGCCTCCACGACCGGCCGCTCAGCGAGCCGCTGCGGCCCGTTCCGGCCGTCCCGGTACACGAGCCCCGATGCCTCCACGAGCGCCCGCTCAGCGGCGGTCCACGCCGCCTCGTCTCCCGTCGTCGGGAGCGCCACCACTGCGTTCGTCACGCCGCCTTCTCCTTCTTCGTGTCCTTCGCCGCGGTCACCCGCAGCGCCGCCTTCTTCACCACGACCACCTCCGTGCCCGTCTGACGGACGAAGTCCGCCTCGTGCGCGTCCACCGCCAGCCGCTCCCGCTTCAGCGCCTCCTCGGCCTGCCGCAGGTCGTCAAGCGCCTGCTCGAGCCGCTCGTACATCCCGCCCGGCGCCGCAGCACGAGCCGCAGCGACGTCGAGCTCGTACGTCTCCTTCTCGTCGACGACCGCCGGGGAGAACGACACCCGAGCGAGCGCCGACTCCTGCACGAACGCCTCGTCGGATTCGACCCGCTCGAACATCGCCCGGAACGCCGGCTCCTTCAGCGCCTTCGCCTCCTTCTCGAGGTCGAGGCCGCGCAGGTAGTTCAGGGCGAGCGTGTCCAACTCCTCGTCGATCACCGGACCCTCCCCAGCACGAGCAGCCGCGAGGGCCTCGTCGAGCCGAGCGAGGAACTGGTCGGCGATGACGACGAGCTCCGCGAACAGCTCGGGATCGAAGTCGACCCACGCCGTCGGGACGAACAGGTCCAGCGGCTCCGGCTCCTCGTACTGGCCGCCATGCGGAAGCCAGTCGCCGTCGTGCTGCTCCCATGCGTACAGCGACGCCTGCGCGCCGAGCACGCCCATGACCCACTGCTGCTGGATCGCGTAGCCCTTCTTCCGGTACGCATCCGTGCCTGGGGCGATGTCGACACCTGACGTCTTGATCTCCGCGACTTCGAGGCGCAGCCCTGCATCCGTGGAACGGACGCCGTCCGGCGATGCCAGGTGCCGCGGGTTCGACGCCGAGCGGAACACCCTCGACTCCGGCAGCATCCGGTGCGACTCACGCAGCTGCTCCGCGATCACCGGCTCCCGGGTCTTCCCCCACATCGTGTAGCGGTTCCCGATGAACGTCGCTGCGGCCGCCGCCTCACGCGCCTCAGCCGTCGGAGCGAGCAACAGCGCGAGCTTCTCCTCGATCAGCTGGTTCGCCGTCCGACCGCCGAGCCCGCGCGACTTCAGCCACAGGTCCCGGACCTCCGTCGCCGTGACGCCCTGCGCCCGCTCGAACAGCCACTGCGTCCGATCCGTGTCCGGCGCCCCGGCGCGCGCCTCGAGCTCCGCGGGCAGCGCCACCGTGACGGCACTCACGCGGCGTCCTCGTCGAAGATCCCGAGCGTCTCGTTCCCGGTACGAACCTGGTACGCCGACTGCTGCAGCGCTTGCGCCGCCTCGACGCCGTCACCTTCCATCGGCTCGATGTGCACGGCCTTCACCCGCGACTGCCGGCCGTCGGCCGTGTCCAAGTGGCCGATGACCTCGTACGTGACGATCGCCGTCACCTTGTGCCCGAGCTGCGCGGCCGCCAGGACCTCGTCGACTTCCGTCTCCTGCAGGCCGTCCCGAGTCTCCTCGAGCTTCAGCTTCATGATCTGCACGCTCACGACGCGCTCCCTTCGTTGGTCGGCCAGGACACGGCGCCCATGGCCTCGGTCTGCTGCTTGCTCGGCTCCCCATCGATCGGTGAGCCGAAGGACCGCGCACCCATCGCCGCGAGGGCGAGAGCGTCGGCCACGTTGTGGTCCCGGATCGTCAGACCGGGATGGCGAGCCCGCATGGAGGCGAGCACCGCGCGCTTCTTCGCGTTGCCGTCGTCCGCGGCGTACTTCGCACGAGTCCGCGGCGACACGACGACGACCTCGTGGCCGCGCTCGAGGAGGGTGCCGCGGACGATCCACCGCTGCGCGTGCCGCTCGTCCGGCTTCCCGAACCGCGACCCCCACGACGGGCCCTCAAGCACGACGAGCGCCCCTGCCGGCACGTGACCGAGCGTCCGGCTCGCCGTCGACTTGATCCGCCGCCAGGACTGGAGCGCGTCGTCATCGGCCGCGGCATCGACGCGGTGGAGGAACACGTGGCCGGCGCGGACTACCGCGACACCCGTGCTCGCGAGAGACAGGTCCAGCCCGACGACGATCACGAGTCGCACCGGAGGTGATGGAACGTCCACCGCATCGGCACCAGACCAGCCGTCTTGCAGTACGCGCACGCCTGCGTCGTCTGCAGCCCCTGCACCAACGCCGCGTGCTCGTCACACAGCAGAGCGACCGCGCCACAGTGGTTGCAGCGCACACCCCACTCCGACGGCTTCGCGCAACGCTCGACGATGTCCGTCGTCCGCGGCGTTCGCTTGTCGCACTGTGGGTAGTCCGCGAGCGCGATCCGCAGGTGCACTGGCAACTCCACGGCGCTCACCGGTCCTGCTCCGGCGTCGTCACCATCCGGACCGCACCGACCAGCCAGAGCAGGACGATCGCCGCCCACTGTCCGCCCGCCGCCGGAGCCTGTGCGATCGCCGCAACCAGGCCCACCAGGCAGCCCGCGACCAGCCATGGGAATCCGCGACCGATCACCCTCGCGGCGCGCTCACGGTCCGTTTCCGGCCGAGCCGCCATCCGCACCCACGTGCTGGCGCTCATCCCGCGGAGCGCGTGCTCGCCGAGCACGTTCCGCATCGTGAGCGTCACGACGTCGTGCTCGTGATGCACGGAGTGGACCCGCCACATCTGGCCGTCGTCATCGAGCACCACGTCGTCGGTGACGATCTGATTGGCCCGCTGCAGACCGGCAGGAGGCAAGGGGGTAGTACGGAACATGGGTCGTTGCCCTTCAAGAGGAGGTCGATCCCGCCGGAGTCGGTGGCCGGCGGCAGAAGATCAGAGAGAGGTCAGGCCGACCGTGCGGCGCTGATCGGTGTCACGTTCGAGTGCTGGTGCTGGCAGGGCGTGCCCCGCATCCAGGCGTCGAGGCACACGTCCTCGATCCGCCAGGACGCGTTCACGGCCCGCTGCACGCCGTGCAGCTCCTTTGCCCGGCACGCGTCCGAGATGGTCCGCGGGTGCCGCTTGGACTCCGCAGCGGCCTCGGCGACGGTGAGCCACGCCATCACGCCACCTGCCCGACCGGCACGAGGCCCGCGGTCGCCCCGAGGCGATCGACGTAGAACAGGGAGTCGATCGCCACGGACGGAAACGCGAGCTTCACCCGAGCGATGAAGCTGCTCGACGGGGCGACGGTGCCCTTGATGACGCGGTGGAGAGTCGCCGTGTCCACGCCGAGGAGTCGGGCCAGGTCGACGTTCGACTCGAGCTCGTGGGCCCGGCGCAGCTCGTTGAGCTTGGTGAGGTTCAGACGCATCTGCGGTGGCTGTGCACCGGTGGAGAGGTTCTGCATGCGGACATAGTAGGCACGGTTCTGCGCGTGTGCATGGTCTATTCGTGCACGAAATCCCGGCGTGTCGCGGTCGATCCGCATGCCTACGCGGTTCCGTTCGCGAAAAGACGTTGCACGCGTGCAATGGAACGGTTAACCTCGGTGCCGTGAACAAAACGGACTGGCCGACCTACCTCGCCGAAATCACGACGAACCAGTCGGAGATCGCACGCACCGCCGACATCAGCACCGGAACCGTCAGCCGCTGGTTCTCCCGTTCCTCCCGCCCGGACGCGGCGCAGGTCATCGCCGTAGCGCGCGCCTACAACCGCAGTCCGCTCGTCGCCCTCGTCGCGGCGGGCTACCTCACGCGATCCGAGGTCGAAGGCGAGGTTCAGCTCACGGCCGGGATGACGCTCGCCGAGTTCACCGAGCTCGAGATTGCGCAGGAGCTCGTCCGCCGCATCGAGGCCGGGGAGTCCACCGACGTCAGCGACACACCACTCGAAGTCGACCACCCCGCGTGGGCGAATGTCGGGGGCCGTCCCCAAGATGGGCAGCCTGAGGGCACCGCACTCGAGATCGCGCGCCAGAACTTCGAGCAGGAGCTCGAGCGCTCAGGTCTCACCTACGAGGACCTCGGCTACGCGGCGAAGACCAACGCGCGCGAGGTGGAGGAGGATCAGCACACCCCATGACGGACCTGTACGACCCGCGGTCACACGCGGCGGAACTGGGGGTTCCGATCGTCGAGTACCCGCTGCGCGCGGACCTCGGTCGCTACATCCCCGCTCTCCGCACCATCCTCATCCGCCCACGAATGCGCGCCGCCCTCGAGCGCTCCGTCCTCGCCCACGAGATCGTGCACGCCGAACGAAACGAGTGCCAGACCGGCGTCCCGCTCCTCGACCTCCGCATGGAACGCAACGCCGACACCACGGCATCACTCCGCCTCATCGAGGAGGACCGCCTCGTCGACCTCATGCGCTGGACTCCCGACCCCGGCCGCTGGGCCATCGAGCTCGGCGTCACCGCCGACCTCCTCGAGGCCCGCATCACGCACCTGCGGAACCACCGACTCCGAGAGGCAGGCTGATGGCCTGGACCGAGAAGCTTCCGTCCGGACGCTGGCGCGGTGCCTACCGTCTCCCCGACGGCAGCAAGCGCTCCGCCGGCACCTTCGACCACAAGAAGGCCGCGATGAACGCCGCGGCCGCCGCCGAGGTCGACGCCGCAGCGCTCGGCTGGCGCGATCCCCGCGCGGGAGCCCGCACCTGGGGTGACTGGGTCACCGAGTGGTGGCCCACCCGCGACGTCGAGCCCTCCACGCTCCTCCGTGACGAGTCACGACGGAAGACCCACCTCGACGATCGCTGGGGTCCCGTCCCGCTCGTCGACATCACGCGGCACGACGTGAAGGCGTGGGCCGCCGAGCTGCTCCTGGGTATGGCGCCCGCCACCCGGGACCGGTGCGTCGCGCTCCTGTCCGCCTCGCTCGTAGCCGCCGTCGACGCGGAGATCATCGCCGCGAACCCCGCCGCCCGCCTGCGGCTCTCGAGCGCCGACAACTCCCGCGAGCGCTACCTGACCAAGGACGAGGCGTTCCGCCTCCTCGACGAGGTCCCGGAGGGCGTGCCGCGCGCAATGGCCGCGATGCTGCTCGGCACAGGACTGCGGTGGGGTGAGGCTGCCGGTGCCACCGTGCAGCGCCTCGACCGTCGCGCCGGACAGTTCCGTGTCGCTGAGACCTGGGACGACAAGCTGAAGCAGCCGAAGGCGTACCCGAAGGGCCGACGACGCCGCACGGTTCCCGTGCCCGACTGGACACTCGAGCACCTGAAGCCGCTGACGATCGGACGCCGCACGGGGTTCCTGTTCCTCACCACCGATGGAACGCCGCTCGACCATCACAACTACCGGCGGCGCATCTGGATGCCGGCCGTCAAGCGCGCTGGGCTCGACGACGTGCACCTCCACGACGCCCGCCACACGTACGCGTCCTGGCTCATCCAGGACGGCGTCCCGCTGGAAGAGGTCGGGCGGCTCCTCGGCCACGTGTCGCCGCTCACCACGCGTCGGTACGCACACCTCGCGGAGACACCGTCCGCGTCCGTGCTCAGCGCGCTCAGTCGGCCCGAGCGTGGGGCAGACGTGGGGCAGGCCGTCACTCCGACGGACTCCAATGTGATCCAGTTCCGAAGGCGCGACACAGCCTAGAACCCGCGCCAGCACTGGGAAGTGCGCACATCGACTCCCATTCGCGCACGCCCGCCCCGATCCCCCTCGACGCACTTTTAATCCGAGGGTCGTGGGTTCGAGCCCCACGGGGCCCACTGGTACCGCCCACCGGCTTCCCATCCGACCGACGGACGTGACGCAGTTTCGCGTTCTCCTGGGGATTCCCTAGGATCTCCCCATGCGCGATCGCCCTGCGGGCAGGATCGGATCGCTCGATGGCCTGCGCGGAGTCGCCGCGGCCGTCGTCCTGGTCCACCACTCCCTGCTCACCATCCCGTCGTTCGCGAACGGGAACCTCCACCTCCCCGTTCCGGACTCGAGGAGTTGGCTCGTCTACAGCCCGGTGCACGCGTTCTGGGCCGGCGGGGAGGCCGTCTTCGTCTTCTTCGTGCTGAGCGGGTTCGTGCTCACGCTGCCGGCCCTCCGGCGGACACAGGACTGGATCGCGTACTTCCCGAGCCGGTTCATCCGGCTGTACCTGCCCGTCGTCGCCTCGGTCTTCCTCGCCCTCCTGCTCTTCCTCGCCGTCCCGAGGACGGGCGCGCCCGGGCAGTCGGCCTGGGTCGCTCGTCACGCCGAGTCGCTGTCCCTCGGTGGGTTCCTCGGAGACCTGACACTCCTGGCGCCCACCAGGATGAACAGCCCGCTCTGGTCACTGACATGGGAGGTCGCGTTCTCGCTGCTCCTGCCGTTGTTCGTGTCCATCGCCGCGCTCACGCGCAGGCACTGGTGGATCACGGCGATCGTCGCCGCGTTGCTGTCGACCGCGGGGCACCCGCTCCGCATGCAGTGGCTCACGTACCTGTCGATGTTCCTCGTCGGATCCGCGATCGCTGCGGGCTGGGAGCGGATCCCGGCGGTCAAGCGACCGCTCGGGTGGGTCCTGTTCCTGGCCTCGCTGCTCGGGATCACCTGTGCGTGGTGGATCCCCAGCGACATGCCGGGAGCCGTCTTCGAGTCCACCGTCATCACGGCCGCTGCCGCGACGCTCGTCGTGCTCGCCGGCAAGTGGTTGCCGGCCGAGCGGGTCCTGCTCGGTGCCGTCCCCCGCACGCTCGGACGGATGTCGTTCAGTCTCTACCTGGTGCACGAACCGATCGCGGTCAGCGTCGCGCAGCTCGTGCCCACGGCACACCCGTGGCTCACCCCGATCATCACGATCCCGGTCGCGCTCGTCGTCGCGGTCTTCTTCGCCCGGTTCGTCGAGCTGCCCGCGCACCGACTCGCGAAGACGGTGTCGAAACGCGTGTCGGGTACGGACGGCGGAGCACGTCGCGGGCGCCGCGTGGCGGAGAGCGTGCACTAGCCGCGTACACCGCGCACGGAGCGTGCTGCCACCCGCCGTCCGTACAATCCTCGCGTGCCCAGACGAACCGACGACGGTGGCAGGACCGTCCTCGGTCGCGTGCCCACCCGAACGCGACGCCCGACGACCTCGGCGGTCGCGCTCGGTCTGATGGCGCTCGGCGTCGGCGCGTTCGTCGTGCTCCTCCCGTCCGTCTCCGACGCATGCCAGCCGGCCACGACGCCGGTGAGCGCGCATGCCGAGGCAGCTCTGGACCCGGGATCGCGCGTGCTGATCGTCGGCGACTCCTACACGACCGGTCGGGGATCCTCGGACGGGAACCACGGCTGGGCCCAGATGATCTCGGAGAACGAGTCATGGCGCAGCACGATCGACGGCATCCCGGGCAGCGGGTACGTCAACCGCGCGGCGACGGACTCCGTCCAGAACACGTACCTGCCGCGAATCGAGTCGCACGCCAGCCTCGATCCGGACCTCGTCCTCGTCCAGGGCAGCCAGAACGACTGGACGGTGAGCACCCGCGAGCTCCGGAAGGTCGTCACCGCGACGCTGCGCCAGGCTGAGGAACAGTGGCCGGACGCACTCGTCGTCGCGATCGGACCCTCGGCACCGGCGCCGCTCGCGACCGCCACCACGAACATCTCGGACGCCGTCGGCGCCGGAGCACGAGCAGCCGGGGTGCCCTACGTCGATGCGGTCGATGCGCAGTGGTTCACGGAGTTCAACAGTCGGTCGTACGTGGCCGCAGACGGGGAACACCTGGACGACGCCGGGTACCGCTACCTCGCTCGTCGCATCGCCGCCTCGCTGCACGACCTGACGGAGACGACCGCGGAGTGTCAGCCCTCCTGAGTCACCGGCTCGGCGGACGGCGTGGGGGTGCTGGACGGGGCGGGGGTGCTGGACGGCGCAGGTGTGCCGGCGGGCACGGGAGTCGGAACCGGCGTCTGCGTCTGGGTGGGCGTCGGCGCGGGCGCCTGTGTCGTCGTCGGTGCGGGCGTCGGGGCCTGCGGGACGGTCGGCTGGGGCTGCGCGCTCGACCAGGTCGCGGAGGCGGCGTCGTACCGCTGAGGCGTCGACCCGAGGCGAGGGTCGAGGACCACGTCGCCGTCGAGCGGCGTCAGGAGCGAGCTGTCGACCACGATCGTCGGCGAGGATGCGGAGACCCGCTGCGCTCCCGACCGCGAGACGAGCACCGGAGGCCTCGTCGACCGTTCGGTCGTGATCCGGACGGGAGACGCGGCAGCGGAGGTCAGACGGACGGCTGCACCGGTTCCTGCGGGCTGCGCGAGGTCGACGATGCCGATCGATGCCGGGGAACGGAGCAGCGCCACCGCCTTCCCGCCGGAGTACCCACGGACCGCGATGTCGGTGGAGGTCCCGTCCCCGTCGGCGTCCGCGGACCAGAGCGATCCGGTCGACCGTGAGATCGACGAGAAGGTGGCGGCGCCGATCGAGTACCCCTTCGAGGACACCGGGAACACCAGCACGTTGCCCGTCCGTGCCGCCGACGAGTCGGACGCGATGCTCAACGAGTCGATCCGCATCCCCGCCGAGGCGAGCTGGACGGAGTCGAAGTGCGGCGCGGGTACCGGACACCCGACCCCGGACACGGTCAGGGTGCCGAGCGTGCGCGTGCCGAGCACGAGGCCGGCCCCCGTCGTGTCCGTGATCTTCCCCGCGGTGTCCTTCCGGACGACGTTGCGGACGGTGACCGAGCCCGCGGTGACCGTCGGGGTCGTGGCGGACTGGACCACCCGAACGATCCCGTTCGTGGGGACCTTCGCAGTGGTCCACGTGACGTCACCGACCACGAGGTCCCCGAGGATCGATGGGCCGACGTTCACCATCGCGGATGCCCCGGACGGTGTCGCGGTGACCCCGGTGATCGATCCGGAGAAGGACGTCGACCCCGCGTAGTCCACGACGTTGACGGGAGCACCACCGGAGCTGACCGTTCCGGAGATGCCGGTCGCCGTGAACCCGCTGACGTGTCGCTGGACCTCACCCGCGCCGACCCCCGACGTGATCTTGAGGTGCGTGTGGCATCCGGACCCGCGCACGTTGCGGAGGACGACGTCCGTGATGTCGCCCTCGACGTCCCCGAGTCGGGAGCCGTCCCTGCTCTTGCCGTCGACCCCGGTGAACGCCACGAGGTCGTCACCGGAGTTCGAGCCCGTGATGTCCGAGATCCGGAGCTTCGACGCCGGGCCCTGGAAGTGGAGCCCGTCGGACGACGTGTTGGTGAAGGTGATCTTCGAGACGGTCACGTCGGACACGTCGCCGAGGCAGATCGCGTACTGGCCGCCCATCTGCTTCGCGCCCTGGCCCTTCACCGTCAGGTCCGCGATGGTCACGCCCGAGGCACGGCGGATGAGGAACCCGTGCGAGGAGAGCTTCTGCGACAGGGAGTTCTTGTTGCGGTTGATCCAGGTCCCGCCCTGGATCGTGATGTCGGCGTCGGCGACGGGGTAGACGTACGCCTGCGCGGTGAGGGTCGAGGTCGCCGGGACGTCGAGCGTCGCCTGCCCCGGCGACGTGACGGTGACCACGCGGCCGTAGAGCGAGGTCGGTGCGCCGGCCCGCCACGCACGAGAGCCGGCGTCGAGGACCTGGATGCGTCGCCCGACCATGTCGGCGGTGAACGCCCCGGCCGCGCTCGTGACGACCGGGGAGCCCGCGGTCACGGCCACGCTCGTCACGACCGTCGCGATCGACGCGGCGTTCCGGAGCAGGTTGTCGGTCGGTGGCCCGGTGATCGTCGCACCGTGCGCGTCGAGCAGCGTGTTCGCCGGGACGACGAGCGGCTTCGTCAGGACGACCACGCCCGTGAGGCGACGGATGCGCGTCGAGTCCCGTGCGGCGAGCCACCGGTTGAGCTCGTCGGTGGTGGTCTTGGCCGTCGCGGTGAACCGTGCTCCCACTGCCGATGCGGCGGACGCGGTGGTCGCCTCGCCGAGGACGGCGCCGGCGAGGCCGATGCCAGCGAGACCGATCATCGTCCGACGGGTGTGGATGGCGCGGGTCGTCATCAGGTCCAGGGCTCCTGCCGATCGTCGAGCAGGGAGCTCTTCAGGGTGACGAGATCATACCCAGCGGAGGCGACGCCGGCACATCCCCCATTCGAGCGACACGTGTTGCGGAGCTGCGATTGGGGTACACACCGTCCTCAGCGAGCTCATGGCGTTCGCACTGCACAGTTCAGGTCTCGTTCAGCGGTCTGTTGGGATACCGCCGATAGTGTCGTTCCCGCATCCACTCCTCGTGGATCGCCAGCACCACCTGAAGCAGAACGAACGGGGTACACCGTGATCGAGCACATCGACGCCACGCAGTCCAGCACCAGCGGAGACGCGCGCCGCATCGTCGAGCTCGCAGCAGCGACAAACACCACGATGAGCGACCAGCTGCTGCTGGACACGCTCCGCCGGAACGCCCAGGTCACCACCCGGCACATCCGCAAGGACTTCGTCGAGGTCGCGACCGCCTCCAGCGTGCTCGGCTACGTGTGCCGGCAGCGCAAGCAGTTCATCGCCCTCCGCGGCGACGACCCCGCGTGGGCGCACGAGATCGGGCGCTACGGCACCGAATCGCTCGCGGTGGAAGCCCTGCGGATGCGCCGCGGCTGATCAGCCCGCCAGGGTTCAGGACCAGACGCGGCGGATGCCCCAGGAACCGGTCCAGGTCTCGTCGGGCTCCAGCCATCGGAGCCCCTCGCCGGAGTTCAGGGCATCGGCGGGCGCGGTCATCGGCTCGACCGCGACAGCCAGGCCCTTGCCGTCACCACGGGGGAACTCGCGCGACGTGAACACCTGCACGTAGGGGAACGACTCGTCCTGCCAGAGCTGGACGCCATCACCCTCCGGCCCGTGCATGGTCGTGCGCCGGACCCCGTCGGCATCCGGCGTCACGTCGGTGTACGCGGTGTCGAGGTCCGAGTCACCCGCACGACGACCGGCGCGGAGATCGACACCGGTGCCCGCCACGGGCTCGGTGCCGTTCGGGATGCGCTTGTCGTCGACGGTGAACGCCGTCGCGGCGTCGAGCGTGATGACGAGGTCCTCTGCCGGGGTGTCGCCGGCGCGCAGGTACGGGTGCGCCCCGACGGCGAATGGGGCACGCACGCCGGAGCGGTTCGTGATCTCGTGGGTGACGCGGATGCCGTCGTCCACCAGCTCGTGGTGCACCCGCGTCTCGAGGGTGAACGGCCAGCCGTGCTGCGGGTGGATCGTCGCCTCCTGGAGGACGCTGGTCTCCGTCTGCGACACCACGCGGTACGGCGAGAACCGCAGCAGCCCGTGCGAGGCGTTGCCGTACTTCGGCTCGGAGACGTCGAGCTGCTGGGCCGTGCCGTCCAGCTCCCACTTCCCGCCGGCGACGCGGTTCGGCCACGGGACGAGCACGATGCCGTTCGCACCGGCCGGCGCCTCCGACGCCGGGAAGGGCTCGGTCAGGTCGAACCCGGCGACCCGGAGTTCGCGGATACCGGCTGCGACCTCGGTGACGACCGCCTCGACGACCCCGTCCGGGCCGGCGTGACGGAGGAGGTGGTACTGGCCCCCGGTGGGTGCTGCGGTCATGCGCTGTGGTTCCTTCCCGATGCGGTGGTGTCCGACTGTCCGCCGTCTGCCACGACGACCTCGACCCCGGCGGCCCGCACCTGCTCGACGAGCTCCGGTGGCGCTTCCGCGGTCACGACGACGTCGATGTCCCCGAGGCCGCTGACGACCCCGACGTGGGCGCGCCCGAACTTCGAGCCGTCCGCCACCACGACCGTACGCCCGGCGTGGGCGGCGAGCATGCGCTTCGCCTCGGTCTCGGGCAGGTTCACGTTCGTCAGCCCGTGCTCGACGTCCACGCCCGTCCCGCCGAGGAACACCACGTCGGCGGCGATCATCGGCAACAGGGTGTTGTTGAAGGGTGCGACGAGCGAGTGCTGGAGCGGGCGGAGCGTCCCGCCGGTGACGATGACCGTGAACCGGGGAACGGCGCGTTCGAGTGCGAGGGCGGTCGTCAGCGAGTTCGTGACGACGGTGACGTCCACGAGGTCCTCGCGCGCGACCAGTGCCTCGGCCACGGCGGCCGGGGTGGTGCCGACGTCGAGCACGACGCACTGGCCGGACCGCACGAGCGCGGCCGCGGCGCGGCCGATGGCGGCCTTCGCGACCTGGTGCTCGACGGCGGTCTCCTCGAACGGCCGCTCGCCGGAACCGGCCCCGAGGCGGAGCGCGCCGCCGTGCACCCGCTTGACCCGAGCCTCCCGGTCGAGGACCGCGAGGTCCTGGCGGACGGTCACCTCACTCGTGCCGAGCGCCGCGGCGAGCGCCGTCGTGCGCACCATGCCGGGTGCGCCGTCGACGATGGCGACGATGCGCTCCTGACGCAGCGGGGCCGGCATCGTGCCGGCGAGGAAGAGGTCGTCGTCGCTCACACGGGTAGTTTCGTCTGCTTCCGATCACTTTCGCAATCCTTCGTTCATCGAGTAGGCTCGTCCGGTGATCACCAAGCGCGCGACGAAGCTCGCGGACGGCCGCGACCTCATCTACTTCGACGATGCGGACACGACGCTGCCTGCCGAACGTCGCATCGACGAGCGGACACTCGACCCGCGTCCGGCGACCGCGCAGATGCGCCAGGACGTCCTCACGGGCGAGTGGGTCTCCATCGCCAGCAGTCGGCAGAACCGCGTGTTCCTGCCCTCGGCCGACCAGGACCCCCTCGCGCCCCAGTCCGCGGCGAACCCGTCGGAGATCCCGAGCGTGTACGACGTCGCGGTGTTCGAGAACCGGTCGCCCTCGTTCGGTCCGGCACTGCAGGCCGACGACGCTCCTGGCTCGCTGGACTCGCTGACCGAGGTCGGCCTGAACCGGACGTTCCGGTCGGTCGGTCGGTGCGAGGTCGTGTGCTTCTCCCCCGAGACCGCCGGGTCGTTCGCGTCCATCTCCGAGTCGCGGGCCCGCACCGTGGTCGAAGCGTGGGCCGACCGCACTGCTGCGCTCTCCGCGATGCCCGGCATCCAGCAGGTGTTCCCGTTCGAGAACCGGGGCGAAGCGATCGGGGTCACGCTGCACCACCCCCACGGGCAGATCTACGCGTACCCGTACGTGACGCCGCGCACGCAGCGGCTCCTCGACTCGATCGAGCGCTTCGGGCCGGACCTGTTCGAGCAGCACCTCGCGAACGAGCGCGACTCCGACCGGGTCGTCCTCGCCGGCGAGCACTTCACCGCCTTCGTGCCGTTCGCCGCTCGCTGGCCGCTCGAGATCCACATGCTCCCGCACCGCCACGTGCCGGACTTCGCCGGCCTGACCGATGCCGAGAAGGACGAGCTGGCGCACATGCACCTGCGGCTGACCCGCGGGATGGACCAGCTGTACGGCGACCCCACGCCGTACATCGCCGCGTGGCACCAGGCCCCGGTGCACACCGCGCGTGACACCGTGCGGCTGATGCTGCAGATCACGTCGCCGCGTCGGGCGGAGACGAAGTTGAAGTTCCTGGCCGGCAGCGAAGCCGCCATGGGGGCCTGGATCGGGGACGTCGTCCCCGAGCAGCAGGCCGAGTTCATCCGAGGAGGGATCGAACGAGCATGACGTTCCAGCAGGTGTTCGGGTACGAGCCGACGGTGCGGTACTCCGCCCCGGGGCGGGTCAACCTGATCGGTGAGCACACCGACTACAACGAGGGCTACGTCCTGCCGTTCGCGATCGACCGTCGCACGACGGCGTCCATCGCTCCGCGGACCGACCGGGTGCTGCGTGTCGCCTCGGCCTTCGACCCGGAGTCCGTCGTCTCGCTCGCACTCGACGACCTCGAACCGGAGGCGATGAGCGGCTGGTCGGCGTACGTGCTCGGCATCGCGTGGGCGCTCCGGGAGCAGGGCGCGGATCTGTCGGAGAAGAGCGGCTTCGACGTCTTCATCGAGTCCGACGTCCCCGTGGGTGCTGGCCTGTCGTCGAGCGCCGCGATCGAGTGCGGCGTCGCGCTGGCGTTCAACGACCTGTGGGAGCTCGGCCTCGACCGCAAGCAGCTCGCACGCGTCGGGCAGTACTCCGAGAACCACGCGGTCGGGGCACCGACCGGGATCATGGACCAGTCCGCGTCGCTCCTGGGCGAGCGCGACGCCGTCGTGTTCCTCGACTGCCGCACGCTCGACACCGCCGTGGTCGACATGGCGCTGTCGGCGAACGGACTCGAGGTGCTGGTGATCGACACCCGCGTCGAGCACGCCCACGCGACCGGCGGGTACAAGGCCCGTCGGGAGTCCTGCGAGCGAGGCGCCCAGGTGCTCGGCGTCGAGGCACTCCGTGACGTGACGGTGGACGACCTCCCCCGTGCCGCTGCGCTGCTGGACGACGAGACCTTCCGCCGTGTGCGCCACGTCGTCACCGAGGACCAGCGCGTCCTCGACACCGTCCGTACGCTCCGTGGGCACGGCCCGCGGGCGATCGGTGAGCTGCTCGTGGCATCGCACGCGTCGATGCGCGACGACTTCGAGATCTCGGTGCCCGAGCTCGACCTCGCCGTGACCACCGCGATGGCGAACGGAGCCGTCGGGGCACGCATGACCGGCGGCGGGTTCGGGGGTGCCGCGATCGCGCTCGTCGATGCCGCACAGCGCGAGGCGATCGGCGCCGCGGTGACGGCCGCCTTCGCCGAGGCCGGGTACCGGGAGCCCTCGGTGTTCACCGTGCACGCGGACCAGGGCGCGCGCCGAGACGGCTGAGCGGCGCGTCAGCGGGTCATGTGCTCCACGGTGACGGTCGCGCCGCCCCATGGGAAGGACGTGACCGGCAGCGTCTGACGCTGGACCTGGTCCAGCACGAACGCGGACTGCCAGAACGAGTACACCCCGACCCCGACGACGACGAGCACCGGGATCGCGACGAGTGCCACGACCCGGACGATCCGCCCGGCGCGGTGCCGGCCGTACCGGGCGAGCGTCGCCGGGAGCGTCACACCGACGACGCCGGCGAGCACGATCAGCACGAGGACGAGCGGCGACGCGTGTCCGACCACCGACACCGATGGTGGGGCGCTCGGCACGACGGCACCCTGCGCATCGATCCAGTGCCCGTCTGCGTCGACGCCGCCGTAGTCCGCGCTGGCGCTCCAGACCGAGACGGCACGGAACACGAACACCGCGACGACGGCGACCGCCGCGACCATCCATCCGCGGATCCGGAATCGACGCCCCTCGACGGACATGACCGGCGCGGTCACCAGTTGCTCCCCCATGGCGCGACGCTAGCACGCTCGTGACCACGCGAAAGCGACAGTTCCCGGCCGGATCGCGGTGGGGAACTGTCGCTTTCGCGGGGCGGACCCAGCGCGGAACCGGGCGGACCCAGCGCGGAACCGGACGGACCCAGCGCGGAACCGGACGGACCCAGCGCGCCTACTTCAGGTGGCGCTCCGCGGCCTCGACCACGTTCTTCATCAGCATCGCGCGGGTCATCGGCCCGACGCCACCGGGCGTCGGGGAGAGGAACCCGGCGACCTCTGCGACCGCGGGGTCGACGTCGCCGCGCAGCTTCGCCTTGCCGGTCGACTCGTCGACCACACGACTGATGCCGACGTCGATCACGGCCGCGCCCGGCTTGACCCATCCCGGCTGCACGAGCCCGGCGACACCGGCGGCCGCGACGATGATGTCGGCGCGACGGCACTCTGCGGCGACGTCCTCGGTCAGGGAGTGCGTCAGGGTGGCGGTGGCCTCGAGCCGGGTGAGCAGCAAGCCCAGCGGCCGGCCGACCGTCAGCCCCTGCCCGATGATCGTGACGTGCTGCCCGCGGATCGGGACGCCGTAGGCGTCGAGCATGGCGACGATGCCGCGCGGGGTGCACGGCAGCGGGGCGTCGATCGTGCCGGCACCACCGGGGACCGCGAGCACGAGCTCACCGAGGTTGGTCGGGTGCAGGCCGTCGGCGTCCTTCGCCGGGTTCATCAGCTCGAGCATCGGGATCGGGTCGATGCCCTGCGGCAGCGGCAGCTGCACGATGAACGCGGTGACCCGGGGGTCGTCGTTCATCTGCAGGATCGCCGCCCGGATGTCCGCTGGACCCGCCGACGACGGGAGGTCGATGCGGACCGAGTCGAGCCCGATCTGTGCCGAGTCCTTGTGCTTCCCGGCCACGTAGGACACCGAGCCCGGGTTCTCGCCGACCATGATCGTGCCGAGCCCTGGTCGGAACCCGTGGTCGTGCAGCCGGTCGATGCGGACCTTCAGGTCGTCGAGCGTCCGGGCGGCGAGGGCGGTGCCGTCGATGCGGACGGCACTGCCTTCACCCGCCCAGAGCGCCCGCGGCAGGTCGGCCACGGCGCCGCTCACGCGTACAGCGGGAACGCGTCGGCCAGGGCCTTCACCCGGGCGGACAGCGCGTCGATGTCCGGGTTCGGCATGAGCGTCAGCGCGATGATGTCGGCGACCTCGGTGAACTCGGCGTCCCCGAAGCCGCGCGTCGCGAGCGCCGGGGTACCGATGCGGACTCCCGAGGTGACCATCGGCGGGCGCGGGTCGAACGGCACCGAGTTGCGGTTCACGGTGATGCCGACCTCGTGCAGCAGGTCCTCGGCCTGCTTGCCGTCGACCTCGGACTCGCGGAGGTCGACGAGCACCAGGTGCACGTCGGTGCCGCCGGTGAGCACGTCGATACCGGCCGCGCGCGCATCGGACTGCGTGAGGCGCTCCGCAAGGATGCGGGCGCCCCGGAGCGTGCGCTCCTGCCGGTCCTTGAACTCCGGCGTCGCGGCGAGCAGGAACGCGGTCGCCTTGGCGGCGATCACGTGCATGAGCGGGCCGCCCTGCTGGCCCGGGAACACCGCGGAGTTCAGCTTCTTGAAGAGCGACTCCTCGTTGGACAGGATGATGCCGGAGCGCGGACCGGCGAGCGTCTTGTGCACCGTCGACGACACGACGTGGGCGTGCGGCAGCGGCGACGGGTGGAGGCCGGCGGCGACGAGCCCGGCGAAGTGCGCCATGTCCACCCAGAGGGTCGCGCCGACCTCGTCCGCGATCTCGCGGAACTTCGCGAAGTCGAGCTGGCGCGGGTATGCCGACCAGCCGGCGATGAGGACCTTCGGCTGGTGCTCGATCGCCTTCGCGCGGATGTCGTCGTAGTCGACCTCGAACGTCTCCGGGTCGACGCCGTAGGACACGGCGTTGTAGATGCGGCCGGAGAAGTTGAGCTTCATGCCGTGGGTCAGGTGGCCGCCGTGGGCGAGCTCGAGGCCGAGGATCGTGTCGCCGGCGGAGGCGATGGCGTGCAGGACCGCGGCGTTCGCGCTGGCGCCGGAGTGCGGCTGCACGTTCGCGTAGGCGGCACCGAACAGGGCCTTCGCCCGGTCGATGGCGAGCTGCTCGGCGACGTCGACGAACTCGCAGCCGCCGTAGTAGCGCTTGCCCGGGTAGCCCTCGGCGTACTTGTTCGTCAGGACGGAGCCCTGCGACTCGAGGACGGCGCGCGGGACGAAGTTCTCGGACGCGATCATCTCGAGGGTGTCGCGCTGGCGGCCGAGCTCGTTCTGCAGGACCGCGGCGATCTCGGGGTCGACCTCGGCGAGGGGGGCGTTGAAGGTGGACTGCGCGGTGTTCGACGGTGCGGACGGCGCGGGCAGATCGGTGATGGACACGGGACTCCTACGGTGTGCGGACGACCATGCGGTCGTGCTCGGACGGTCGGTGCGCGCTGCCCAGGCGTACGGCAGCGCACCGTGTCAGGTGTCGCTTCCCGATGGTGACCCATCCAACGCCAGTCGCGACGTGACGATCGTACCGAGCCGCCCAGCCTGTGTCACCCTGGAGACATGACCATGCTGTCGCCGGACGTGGACGAAGCCACGAGCACGCGCGCCGACGTGCCGTGGGTCACCGTGGTCTGGGACGACCCGGTGAACCTGATGTCCTACGTCACCTACGTCTTCCAGAGCTACTTCGGGTTCCCGGTCGCCAAGGCGGAGCGGCTGATGCACCAGGTCGACTCCGAGGGACGGGCGATCGTGGCGACCGGCCACCGCGAGGAGATGGAGCGGCACGTCGAGGCGATGCACGGCTACGGACTCCAGGCCACCGTCGACCGGGCGCCCGAAGCGTGAACGGGTACCGCGCGTGATCCCGTTCGTTCGTCGCGGGGATGGCATCCACCTCGGCCTGGCCTCCGGCGAGCGCGACGTGCTGATGAGCCTCACCGAGCAGCTCCGGCAGATCCTCGACGGCGACATGGACTCCGACCCGGTGACGCTCCGGATGTTCCCGGACGCCTACCCCGGCGATCGGGCGGCGAGCGCCGAGTTCCGCCGGTACACGCAGAGCGACCTCCGGACGGCGAAGTCCGCGAACGCGCAGGTCGTCCACGACTGGCTCACGGGGGCGAAGGACGGCGCGCTCACCGCGGCCGACGAGCAGTCCTGGCTCCGGTGCCTGACCGATCTGCGGCTGACGATCGCGGACCGGCTGGGGATCGTCGACCAGGCGACGGAGGACGCGACGCGCACGTCGGCCGCCGCCGTCGGCCTCCGCGACGTCTACGACTGGCTCGGGTACGTCCAGGAGCACCTGGTCACGACGATGACCGACAAGAGATGATCGACCAGCGGTGACGCTCACCTTCCGCGCATCCACGGGATCCGACCTGGAGGCCCTGCTCGCCTTCTCGACGTCGGAACCGGTCGCGTGGACCGTGGCGGACCGGTACCGGCAGGAGTCGGCTGCGCGGAACCACCGCCCGGAGTGGTCGTTCCTCGCGGAGCGCGACGGTCGCCCGGTCGGGCGGGCGATCTGGTGGGGCGGTGCCGACGCGGGAGCGCCGAGCACGCTCGACGACGTGATCGTGTCCGCATCGGAGCACGGCGACCGCGTGGCGATCGCCGCGGGTCTGATCCGGACGGGCGCGCAGGCGTTCGGGGTGCTCCCGGAGTGGATCGTCGACGTCGCGGTCGACTGGCACGACGACCCGTCCGCCGTCGCCGCGGTCTCGTGGCGGGCGGACGCAGCGCAGGCGGCAGGACTGGTCAGGACGACCGAGCGCGTGAGCGTCGCCTGGACGCCTTCGGCGGGGGTGCCGGACACCGGTCCGTTCCGCTTCCGCGAGGGCGACGACGCCGAGTTCACGGACCTGTTCGCCCGGGTCACGGTCGGGTCGCTCGACGCGCACACCGTCGCCACCGTCGAACGGCTCGGCGCCAGGGGCACCGCGGCCGACGACCTCGACTTCTACCGGTCGCTGCCCGGCCGGCGCGAGGACTGGCGGATCGCGGTCGACACGGACGGCCTCACGGTCGGGTTCGTCCTGGCCACGCGGACGGCCTACGACGCCGCGATCAGCTCCATCGGCGTCCTGCCACAGCACCGGGGGCGCGGGGTGGTCGACGCGCTCCTCGGCGAGGGGCTCCGGGTCCACGCCGATGCCGGGGAGACCCGGGTGGTCGGCACCACGGACGCGGCGAACACCCCGATGCGCCGGGCGTTCGAGCGCGCCGGGTTCGTCGTCACGAAGCGCCGGATCGTCTTCGACACCTGAGTCGAAACAGGAAGGCTAACTTGCAAGTTATCCTTCCGAAGCGTACCGTCGGCGACGTGAACAGCCGTGTGGAGACCGAGACCGACCTGGCTGACGAGATCCTCGCCATGCACGGCCGGATCCGCCGGACCCTCCTCGCCGGGAAGGCCGACGACGTCACCGCGTCACAATCGGCAGCCCTCGGACGGCTCGTCCGCGACGGCGCCTCCACGACCGCGGCACTCGCCCGCGCCGAAGGGGTCCGCCCGCAGTCCATGGGCGCGACCGTCCAGGCGCTGGAGGACCTCGGGCTCGTCGAGCGCACGCAGGACCCGACCGACGGCCGTCGCACGATCGTCAGCGCGACCGACGCCGGACACGCTGCCCGCAGGGACTCCCAGCGTTCCCGCACCCGTCTGCTCGCCGAGCGCCTCGCCGCGCTCGACCCCGACGACCGCGCGACCGTCGCGCGGTCCCTCACCATCCTCGGAACCCTCGTCGAGCGGTGACCGCCTGCCAGGCGTGACGGGCGTCCCCGACGCACGCCGAGCCTCCAGGCCGCACCTCCCCGACCACGTCGAAAAGGCACCCCACCACGTCCACCGCAACCGCTCCCACCCCCGTCACCTCGGCGCGCGAATCGAAGGGCTCCGGCTTCGGGCCGAAGCTCCTCGTCCCGATCCTCGTCGGGCCACTGCTCAACCCGATCAACACGACGATGGTCTCCGTCGCCCTCGCGCCGATCTCCCGCGACCTCGGGATCGGCGCGTCGCAGGCGATCTGGCTCGTCGCGGCGCTGTACCTGGCGAGCGCGATCGCCCAGCCGACGATGGGGAAGCTCGCTGACCGGTTCGGGCCGAAGAAGGTCTTCATGGCAGGACTCGTCGTCGTCGGGATCGCCGGCGTCGTGCCCGAGGTCCTGACGGGGTTCGGCGGCGCGGTGTTCGCGCGGGTGCTCATCGGCATCGGGACCTCGTCGGCGTACCCGGCGGCGCTCACCACGCTCCGGCAGCACTCCGCCCGGATCGGCAAGCCCACCCCGCCGCTCGTCCTCGGCGCGCTCTCGATCACCTCGCTGGTCTCCGCCGCGGCGGGGCCGCCCCTCGGCGGCGCGCTCATCGCGGCGTTCGGGTGGCACGCGATCTTCCTCGTGAACGTCCCGATGGCGGCGTTCGGCCTCGTCGTCGCCGGGCTCTGGCTGCCGTCCGACCGGCTCCGACCCCGCTACGACGCGGACGTCCCCGTACTGACGGCGCTCGACCCGTTCGGCATGGTGCTCATGACGGGCACGGTGTCGGCGCTCCTGGTGTTCCTGCTCGACATCTCGGCCGGGCTCTGGTGGCTGCTCGGTGTGGCGATCGTGCTGTTGGCCGCGCTGATCGTCTGGGAGCTCCGGGCAGCGAAGCCGTTCATCGACGTACGGATGCTCGCGCGGAACGGCGCACTGTCCCGCACCTACGTCCGACTGTTCCTCGTCTACATGCTCGCGTACACGATGACGTACGGGTTCTCGCAGTGGGTGCAGGACGTCGCGGGGTACTCGAGCGACCAGGCCGGGTACATCCAGCTCCCCGCGGCGATCGTCGCCGGGATCGTGTCGTTCCTCGTCGCCAGGAAGACGGCGGTCCGCGGTCCGCTCGTCGTCGCCGCGGTCGTGCCGATCGTCGGCGGGCTGCTCCTCCTCGGGCTGCACACCGGATCGCCCGTCGTGCTGCTCGCCCTGGCGCCGGCGCTGTTCGGCATCCCCCAGGCACTCGCGTCGGTGTCGAACCAGGCGGCGCTGTACAAGATCGTCCCGCCCGAGTCGATCGGTACCGCTGCCGGCCTCTCGCGCACGAGCGTCTACATCGGGGCGATCGCCGCGTCGTCGCTCATCGGCGGCGTGTTCGGCCAGGGTCCGACCACGGCGGACCTGCACGTCCTCGGGTGGGTCATCGTGGGGATCGCGGTCCTGCTCACCGCGCTGACGGTCTCCGACCGCGCGCTGGGTTCTCGCGCGGCGCGCTGAGCGCCGCTGCGGCGGGCGCGGCGCGCTGCGCCGCGCGCGCGGCGGCGCGGCCGGTCGCACAACTGAAAGCACACCGCACAACGGGATGACGTGGCGCGCTGTGCTTTCGGTTGTGCGGGCGCGGGCCGGGGGCGCGAGCCGAGGGCGCGAGCCGGGGCCGGGGGGCGCGGGCTGCGGCCCGGCGCCGGACCCGCACCGAGCCTCCCGTCCGCACCGCGCAGCGGCCCCGCCCCGGTACCCTGAACCGGTGACCGACCCGACGCCCACGAGCACCCCCACGCACTGGACCCTCACGCTGGTCTGCGATGACCGGCCCGGGATCGTGCACGCCGTCTCCGGGGCCGTCGTGCAGGCGCAGGGCAACATCACCGAGTCGCAGCAGTTCTCGAGCCACGACACGAACACGTTCTTCATGCGCCTGCAGGTGATGGCGCCCGTCGACCGCGCGACCTTCGAGCAGGCCATCGCGCCCGTGGTCGAGCGCTACGGCATGCGCGTCCAGCTCGACGTCGTCGGCCGGCCGATGCGCACGCTCGTCCTGGTGTCGAAGGCCGGGCACTGCATGAACGACCTGCTCTACCGGCAGCGCGGCGGCCAGCTCCCGATCGACGTGCCGCTGGTGCTGTCGAACCACGCGGACCTGTCCGAGCTCGCGGCGTTCTACTCCGTCCCGTTCGAGCACCGTCCGGTCACCGACGCGGCCAGCAAGGAAGCGATGGAGCGCCGCATCCTCGCGGCGGTGGAGGAGCACGACATCGAGCTCGTCGTCCTCGCGCGCTACATGCAGATCCTGTCGCCAGAGCTCTGCGCCGCGCTCAAGGGCCGCGCGGTCAACATCCACCACTCGTTCCTGCCCGGCTTCAAGGGTGCGAACCCGTACCGGCAGGCGCACGCCCGCGGCGTGAAGCTGATCGGTGCGACGGCGCACTTCGTCACGAGCGATCTCGACGAGGGGCCCATCATCGAGCAGAACGTCGTCCGCGTCGACCACACGAAGGACCCGTCCGAACTGGTGTCGATCGGCCAGGACGAGGAGTCCAGGACCCTCACCCAGGCGGTGCGCTGGATCGCGGAGGACCGAGTCCTGCTCGACGGCGCCCGCACGATCATCTTCAAGTAGGCACCATGAGCAACGCACCACGCTCCCCCATGGACTGGGGAGACACGCCTGACCCGTCCGCGATCGGCAAGCCCCGACGCGAGTTCGACGCCTGGAAGGTGCTGCGGGTGGCCGTCTGCACCTTCGGTCTGCTCTCGCTGGCGTACTGGGGCTACATCGCGTGGCCGTTCCCGATGCCCGGGATCCTGTTCATGATCGGCGCGCCCGTCTTCGCGATCGTCGTCTGGTACCTGTTCCGGTCGCCGCGGTCGCCGATCGAGACGGACGCGGTCGGCAAGACCATCGTCGAGGTGGCCCTGATCGTCGCGGCCGGTGGCTGCTGGATCTCGATCGGGCACCCGGTCGTGGGTCTGGTCTTCATCGTGGTGGCCGCGGTCTCCGGGATCGTCACGTTCCGGCGGGAGACGCGGTGAGCGGCGGGTCCGACGCGTCCGGCCCGTCCAGCGCATCCGGCGGGTCCGGTACGTCCGGCGCGTCCGGCCGGGAGGCTCGGCGCACGCTGGTCCGCGCCCGTCACGTCGTCGACGTGTCCGGGTCCACCGCCGACGGCTGGGTCCTGATCACCGGTGACACCATCCACGCGGTCGGCTCCGGTCCCGAGGCACCTGCCGCGGACGAGGTCGTCGAGCTCGGCGAGGCGATCCTGACCCCAGGGTTCATCGACCTGCACGGGCACGGTGGGGCGACGGAGTCCTACGAGGACGACTCGTTCGCCGAGTCGCTCGCGATGCACCGGTCCCACGGCACGACCCGATCGGTGCTGTCGCTCGTCGCGAACCCCGTCCCCGCCATCGCCGACTCGCTCGCACGGATCCGCGCCGTGATGGACACCGACCCGCTCGTGCTCGGTGTGCACCTGGAGGGACCGTTCCTCTCCCCGCACAACAAGGGCGCCCACAACGAGTCGTTCCTGATCGACCCGACCCCGGCCGCGGTCGACGAGCTGCTGTCGGCCGGCGACGGCGTCATCCGCCAGGTCACCATCGCACCCGAGCTGCCCGGCGCCCTCGACGCGGTCCGCACCGTCGTGTCCGGCGGCGTGGTCGTCGCGGTCGGGCACACCGTCGGCACGTTCGACCAGGCACGCGCCGCATTCGACGCCGGCGCGACGGTGCTCACCCACGCGTGCAACGCGATGCCGGGCCTGCACCACCGCGCGCCGGGGCCGATCGGGGCTGCGGTGGCGGACGACCGTGTGACCCTCGAGCTCATCCTCGACGGCGTCCACGTGCACCCGGTCGTCGCGGAGACCCTGTTCCGCGCAGCCCCGGGTCGGGTCGCGCTGATCACGGACGCGATGGGGGCCGCCGGCGCCGCGGACGGTTCCTACACGCTGGGCTCCCTCGACGTCACCGTGACGGACGGCGTCGCCCACGTCGCCGGGACGGAGACCATCGCGGGGTCGACGCTCACGCAGGACGTCGCGCTGCGGAACGCCGTCACCCTGGCCGGACAGCCGCTCCCCGCTGCCGTCGCGGCGCTGACGAGCGTGCCCGCCGCGGCGCTCGGGCTCGGCGACCGCCTGGGCCGTCTGGCGCCGGGGTTCGCCGCGGACCTCGTGGCGCTGTCGTCGTCGTTCGAGGTGCAGCGGGTCTGGGCCGACGGGCGTCCCCTCGACGTACCCCGAACCGGCTGAGCCGAACAGCGCCTGCACCGAGTGCCCCGTCGCTCGCCCATCGCGATCGCATCGGGCTTGATCATGACGAACACAAGGTGCTCGAGTTCTCCGAGCAGATCAGCCGGGATCAGACCCACGAGCTGCTCCCACACGTGGTCGGCCACACCGATCTCCGCCATGTAGCTCGTTTCGGCGGGTCGTTCACGCAGCGAATCCATCGGTACCTCCATCCCGGTCCGCCTGAGCCGGTCGGAGGGCCTGGATCACGCGTCGTGCGAGTGGAGCGAGATCCAACGAGAGGGCATCGGTCAGGCTGAAGGCCGCGAAACCCTGCCCCTCGTTGAGCTCCATGTCAGCAGGCAGACTCGCCGTGGTCATCTCGAAGACGTGGAGCAGTCGGCCGTCGCCCTCTCGATCGACCACGCGCCACAAGGTGCGGTCGACTCGCGCTCGAACGGAGAGTTCTTCGTGCAGTTCTCGGATCACCGTCTGCTCGGGGGTCTCATTTGGATCGGTTGCACCCCCGAACAACGACCATCGCCCGGGGTTCGAGATCGACGGGTCGTCGTCCCGATGGTGGAGAAGCAGCCCGTCCGGGCACCAGAGCACGGCGACACTCCCTGTGCTGGGACTGTGTGCTGCGTCCTCTCCGTCACGGACGGACAAGTACGGGACATCGCGCTGTTCAGACATCGTCTTCCTCGATTTCCGCCAGCACCCGATGGACGATTCGGCGCGATCGGTTGAACCACGTCGCCGGATCGGCGACGTCGAGACCATCGAACAAGAGCAAGGAGCTCAGCTCGTCGACAGACGTGCCAACAGCCTCGAGGCTCGGAGCGGCAGCGCGGGGACGTTCCAGGCGCCATCGCCGCCCCGGCCAGATCTCATCCCCCTGCCCAGCGAGCGCGTCACAGACATGGCCGAGGGCTGTACCCATCGCGAGTGCAGCCCGCGGCCAATCGCGCAAGGCGCCGAGCGCCAGGGCGTGTTCGACAGCGGTCCGGGCCGACCCGGCGGCCGACCGGACAACGTGTCGACGGAGACCCGATGCACGGAGCACACGTTGCAACTCGGTCTCGGTGGCCCGCCCGTCCAGTCGGCTGGACGCGACACGGCACGCCATATGGAGTCGCTTGCCAGAGACTTCGAGCCCGGCGCCGATGTCCGCGGCGATCCCCACCACGTCGGACCGGCGGTGCAAGCGTGTCCACCAGACGCTTCCGTCTCGGTCGACCTCGCGAAGGAGCTTGCCGTCAGGCTGGTCGACTCGACCACCCTCGACTACCCTGACTCTCTCACCATCCGACGTCGAGCCTGCCCAACGGCCGAGCGTCGGTCGACTCACGTACATCTCGACAGTTCCGACGTCGCGGCATGCGCGCCCCGTAGACCCCTGAAGCCCCCGGTGCGACGCGTCCTGCTCTGGACATTGATCGAGCGCAACGGACATCGTCGTCATGCGAGAACGCTACAAACAACCACCCCGACCTCTCCACCAGACTGAAAAATCCGCAGTGTTGCACAACATGCCGTGGCTATGTGATATTCGTCCGATCGGGTGTCGCGAAGGTGGCAGGTGATCGGCACGGGCGTGCTGATCGATGCCGGCGACGAGCACCTTCTCGAAATCGTCACAGCGCTCATCCAGTCGGCGCTGGTCCTCAAGCGCTGACTGCTTCGCCCCGCAGACCGGCTGAGACGGCGCGCCGCGGGCGACAGGATCACGCCGAGAGCGGGCATTCATTCAACGGTTTGCGGCGTCTGCTTGCTCAACAACCTGCGCTGGGCGCCGAGCCGGCGGACCGTGTGTCGCAGCTACCGCCGATCGGGGTGGAGGCCGACGCTCCGAGCGGTGTCAGTCCGAGGTGCGTGCGGGCTGCTCGGTGCTGCTCTCCTGCTCCACCGGCATCCCATCGTCGTGGCGCAGACGGACGACGCTCGCCAACGTCGACGCGGCCATCGCCACCAGGATGACCACGAGCGACACCCACGTCGGGATCTCCGGCGCCCAGGCAAAGCCGTCCCCGCCGTTGAGGAAGGGCAGCTCGTTGCCGTGCAGTGCGTGCAGCACGAGCTTCACGCCGATGAAGGCGAGGATGAACGCGATCCCGTACTTCAGGTAGACGAGCCGCTCGAGGAGTCCGCCGAGCAGGAAGTACAGCTGCCGCAGGCCCATCAGGGCGAACACGTTCGCGGTGAACACGATGAACGCGCTCTCGGTGATGCCGAAGATCGCGGGGATCGAGTCGAGCGCGAAGAGCAGGTCGGTCGTGCCGATGGCGATCAGGACGACGAGCAGCGGCGTGAAGTGTCGGACGCCGTCCTGCGTGGTGCGGAACCTCATCCCGTCGAAGGTGTCGGTCAGGCGCACGCGTCGGCGCAGCAGCCGGACGACGAGGCCGTCCTTCTGGTCGTCGCCGTCCTCGTCCCGGAGCTGCTGGATCGCCGTCCAGATCAGCCAGGCGCCGAAGAGGTAGAAGATCCAGGAGAAGTCCTCGATCAGCTGGGCTCCGACGAGGATGAAGACGCCCCGGAGCACCAGCGCGATGATGATCCCCAGCATGAGGACCTCTTGCTGGATCTGCTTCGGGACCGAGAACCGCGCCATGATGATGACGAAGACGAAGAGGTTGTCGATGCTGAGGCTGTACTCGGTCAGCCATCCGGCGACGAACTGCCCGGCGGGCTCCCCGCCCGCGAAGACGAACATCGCCACGGCGAAGACCAGCGCGAGCTCGACGTACAGCCCGACCCAGATCGCCGACTCCTTGAGCGTCGGAACGTGCGGACGACGGGCGACGATGAGCAGGTCAGCGAGCAGGATCGCGACGAGGGCGATCATCGAGCCGACTTCGAACACGACAGGAAGTTCCGGCATGCCTCCAGTCTGAGGCACCGCTCAGCACAGCGCGACCACGGTGCGAGGATGAGTCCCATGAGCGTCATGGTCTCCGTGTTCGATGCCAGCCGGTCCCGCACGAGCGAGAAGTACACCGCCTACCCGCCGGACGTGCTGCCGATGTTCGTCGCGGAGATGGACAGCATGCTCGCCGAACCCGTGCGGGACGCCCTCGTGGCCGCCGTGACCGCCGGGGACACCGGGTACGTCGGGCACGGCAGGGCCCTGCCCGAGGCGTTCGCGGACTTCGCAGGCGACCGCTGGGGGTGGAAGGTGGACCCCGACCTGGTCCGGACCACCACGGACGTGTCCGTCGCCGCGGTGGAGGTGCTCCGCCGGGTGATCGAGCCGGGCGACCAGGTCGTCATCATGCCGCCCGTGTACCCGCCGTTCTGGGAGTACGTCAGCGAAGCCGGCGGCTCCGTGACCGAGGTGCCGCTCATCGCGCCGGACGGCCCCGCGGACCCGTTCGACACCACGGCCGGGTGGCGGATGGATCTCGACGGCGTCCGTCGTGCGTTCGCCGACGGCGCCCGGACGGTCCTGCTCTGCAACCCGCACAACCCGCTCGGACTCGTCCACGACCGCGCGTCGCTCGTGGCACTCGCGCAGCTCGCCGCGGAGTGGGACGCCGTGGTCGTCTCCGACGAGATCCACGCACCGCTCGTGCACGCCGACGCGACGTTCACCCCGTTCCTCGACTCCTGCCAGGAGGCAGCCGCGCTCGGCGTCGCGTTGACGAGCGCGAGCAAGGCGTGGAACCTCGCCGGTACCAAGTGCGCGCTGATGGTCGGCGCGTCGGACCGGGCACGCGGGTGGTTCGACGGGCTCCCGGGCGAGGTCGTCGAGCGCACGGGCATCCTCGGGTACACCGCGAGCGTCGCCGCCTTCCGCGAGGGCGGTCCGTGGCTCGCGTCGCTGCTCGCCGAACTCGCCGCGAACCGGCGGATCCTCGCCGAGGAGCTCGGGACCGCACTCCCGGGAGCCGTGCACCGACAGCCGCAGGCGTCCTACCTGTCGTGGATCGACCTCGGGGCGCTGCCGTGGGGCGACGACCCCGCGGCGGTGCTCGTCGACGACGCGAAGGTGGCGCTCGCCAGCGGACCGGCGTTCGGGCGGCAGGGGCGCGGCTTCGCCCGGCTCAACTTCGGGTGCTCGGCGGAGACCCTGCACGAGGGGCTCAGCCGACTGCACTCGGCCTACGCCGCCCGATCGGTGTGACGCCTTACTCGAACAGCTGCCAGGACGGCTTGTTCGCGTACGTGTACTTGTAGTAGTCCGCGAGCCGGAGTCCGGCTGCTGCTTCCTCGTCGACCACGACGGTCGCGTGCTCGTGGAGCTGCAGCGCACTGCCGGGCACGAAGGAACTGAGCGGCCCCTCCACCGCGGCGGCGACCGCGGCGGCCTTCGCCGACCCCTGCGCCACGAGCACCAGCTGCTGCGCCTCGAGGATCGTGCCGAGCCCCTGCGTCATGCAGTGCGTCGGCACCTGATCCAGACTGTCGAAGAACCGGGCGTTGGCCTCCCGCGTCGACGGTGCGAGCGTCTTGATGCGGGTCCGTGACGCGAACGAGGACGTCGGCTCGTTGAAGCCGATGTGCCCGTTCGCCCCGATCCCGAGGATCTGCACGTCGATCCCACCGGCGGCACGGATCGCGGCGTCGTACTCCTTCGCCGCGAACTCGATGTCCGCAGCACGACCGTCCGGCACCCGGACCCGCGACGCGTCGAAGCCCAGCGGCGCCACCACGTCACGCGCGATCACCGACGCGTACGACTCGGGGTGCTCCAGCGGGATCCCGACGTACTCGTCCAGGGCGAACCCGCGCGCTTCGGCGAAGGAGATCTCCCCCGCGTCCACGCGGCGCTGCAGGTCGGTGTAGATGCCCTGGGGGCTGGACCCGGTCGCGAGACCGATGACGGCTGACGGCTTCTTCGCCACGACCGAGGCGATCTTCGCCGCAGCGACGCGACCGACCTCAGCAGGCGTGGGCAGGATGATGATCTCCACGGGCACATCCTACTGGTCATGACCAGTCCGCGACAGGGCCGATCAGTCCGCGACAGGGCCGATCAGTCCTCCAGCGCCACGAGCTCCGGCGTCGACCCGAGCGCGCGGAGCGCACCGCGGAGCGACCACGCCGACACCGCCACGATCAGCACGGCGAGCACGAGCACGACGATCCCGGCCGACCCGGCGAACGCCTCGAGGGCGGCGAGCAGCACACCGACGCTGACCCCGAGCACGTGGACCAGGACGGTCGCGGGGAGCGCGGTCTGCTGCACCCGGGCGAACCGCACGAGTGCACGGCGATCGGCGGGCTCGACCGACGACGCGTGCCCGTCGGCGATCGCCTGCTGCACCCGTCCGAGCCGTTCCGGGTCGACGTCGGTCGGGGCGACGCGACGACGATCCGCCATCGTCCAGAGCACGAGTTCGACCGCGACGACGAGGTACGCCAGGAGCGCCGCGGTCCCGATCAGGACAGCGACCGAAGCCGGCGACGAGGACCCGCGGACGAGTCCGACGACGACCGCGACGACGAGCCCGACCACCACGACACCGAGCGAGGCGAACAACGCGAGTCGCCGACCCGGGGTCACGGCGCGCACCACCCCGGCGAGCGCGAGTCGCCATCCTGCGGCCCAGACCCCGTGGTCCGCCCGCACCTCGAGCGCCCTGCTTGCGCGTGCCATGGTCCGAGCGTATCGACCCATCGGTAGCGTGGCGGCATGCCGACGCCCGACTTCGTCCTGTCCCTGCGCGAGAAGATCGGGAACGCCCCGCTCTGGCTGACCGGCGTGACGGCCGTCGTCACCCGCGGCGAGAACGACGACCGCGAACTGCTCGTGGTCCGGCGGGCGGACAACGGCGCCCTGACACCCGTGACCGGCATCGTCGACCCCGGTGAGGAACCTGCGGTCGCGGCCGAGCGCGAGGTCCTCGAGGAAGCGGGCGTCGTCGCGGTCGCCGAACGGCTGGTGTGGGTGCAGACCCTGCCGGAGATGACCTACGCGAACGGGGACCGTGCGCAGTACATGGACCTCGTCTTCGCGTGCCGGTGGTCGTCCGGTGAGCCGTACCCGGCCGACGGCGAGAACACCGAGGCGTTCTGGGCCCCGGTCTCCGCGCTGCCGGCGATGTCCGAGAACATGCGGGAGCGGGTTCAGGTCGCCCTGGCGGGCGAACCGGAGGCGCGCTTCCAGCGCTGACCGGCACCGCCACCAGAGCCGCGGAAGCGACAGATCGTGCCCAGATTCCTGCGGCATTCTGACGCTTTCGCGACCCTGGACCTGGCCCGGACCGCGGACAGTCAGGCGATCGGTGCGATCGCGACGGGTGCGCCGAGGAGGCGCACGGCGACGGCGTCGCCGGTCGCGTGGCGGTCGCCGACCTCGTGCTGGACCGTGACGACGGTGTCGTCGTCGAGGCGGACGGTCGTCCGTCGGATCGATCCGAGGAAGCTCGACGAGACGACGGTGCCGGTGACGCCGTCCGACGCGAACGCGATGTCCTCCGGCCGGACGTAGGCGAGCACCGGGCCGTCGGCGGCCGACTGGTCGAGCGCCGGCACGCGGAACCCGTACACGAAGACGTCCCCGCCGCGGAGGTCCCCGCGGAGCCGGTTCGACTGCCCGACGAAGTCGGCCGTGAACGCCGACGACGGCGAGCGGTAGAGCGCTTCGGGCGTGCCGATCTGCTCGATGCCGCCCGCGTGCATCACGGCGATCCGGTCGGAGACGGCGAGCGCCTCCTCTTGGTCGTGGGTGACGAACACCGTCGTGATGCCGAGGTCGGTCTGGATGCGTCGGATCTCGTCGCGCAACGACACCCGGACCTTGGCGTCGAGGGCGGACAGCGGTTCGTCGAGAAGCAGCACCCGCGGCCGGGTGACGAGCGCACGCGCGAGCGCCACACGCTGCTGCTGCCCGCCGGAGAGCTGGTGCGGGAAGCGGTCCGCGAAGTCCGCGAGGTGCACCATGTCGAGCGCGTCGACCACACGGGTCTTCCGTTCGCCCGTCGGCACCCGGCGCATCTCGAGGCCGAAGGCGACGTTCTGGCGCACCGTCATGTGCGGGAACAGCGAGTACTGCTGGAAGACCATCCCCATGTCGCGCTTGTTCGCCGGGGTGCTCGCGACGTCGGCGCCGTCGATGCGGATCGCGCCGGCGTCGATGCCCTCGAGTCCGGCGAGCGCCCGGAGCGCCGTCGTCTTGCCGCAGCCCGACGGGCCGAGGAGCGACAGGAACTCCCCCGGCTCGATGCGGAGCGACAGCCCCGCGAGGGCGAGGTGGGTGCCGTAGCGCTTCTCGACCGCCTCGAGCTCGACGACGGCGCCGGTGGCTCGGAGCGACGCGGGTGCAGCGGGGGCGATGGTGGTCATGCGGACTCCTTGGAGGTGCGGCGCGTGCCGATCCGGCCGATGGCGACGAGCAGCACGAACCCGAACACCAGGGCGCCGAGCGAGAAGACCGCCGCGACGTACGGGTCGGTCTGCTGCACGAGCACGAGCCCGGTCTGGAACGTCGTGCGGGAGAGGAACGATGCGAGCGTGTACTCGCCGAGGACGACGGTGATCGTCAGGAAGCACGCCGCGATGATGCCGCGTCGGAGGTTCGGCAGGAGGACCCGCCAGGTCACCGTCCACCACGAGGCGCCGAGCGAGCGAGCGGCCTCGGACAGGGTGGTCATGTCGGTCGCGGTGATGGCGGCGGCGACCGGGCGGAACGCGAACGGCAGCGCGATGATCCCCACCGCGAACGCCAGGGTCCACGCGCCGGAACCGAAGACCTGGGAGACGACCTGGTAGACGGGCACGAAGCCGACGACGAGGACCACCGCGGGGACCGTGATCGGCACGATGCAGACGAACTCCAGGATCCGGCGGAGCCTCGGGTACCGCAGCGCGGTGATGATCTGCGCGGGCAGGAGTACCAGCAGCACGATCGCCACGGTGATGAGCGCGATCACGAGCGAGGCGCCGAGGCCGTCGAACACCGGCTGGTAGGTCGCCCGGTTGACCGGGTCGACGATGGCGGCGTAGTGCGCGCCGGTCAGGGCACCTGAGGTCCCCTGGCGGAAGGTGAACTGCACGAGGGCGGCGATCGGGACGGCGAAGACCACTCCGATCACGGCCAGGACGATCGCGGCGGTGACCCGGGACGGGGCGGCGCCGAAGCGTGCCGTGGTGCGCCGCGACCGGCGCCGGCCGGTCTGCGTGACGCGGGGCGAGCCTCCCGTCGCGGTCATCGCTGCCACCTCGATGCGCGACGCTGCAGGAGCGAGTACGCGCCCATCACGACCGCCATCACGACGACCATGCCGAACGCGAGCACGCCGGCGACGTTCTGCAGGCCGATGATCGTCTCGCTCGTGAGCTGGGCGCGGATCGTCAGCGGGACGATGCCACCCTGCGAGATGAGCGCAGCGGCCGTGGCGAACGACGAGAAGCCGTTGGCGAAGAGCAGGAGCAGCGATCCCCAGAACGCCGGTGCGAGCACGGGGAGGGCGATCCGGCGCCAGTAGGTCCAGCGGCTCGCCCCGAGGGTCGCGGCGGCCTCGCCCCACTGGGTCTTGACGCCCTCGAACGCCGGCATGAAGGTGAGCACCATCAGCGGCACCTGGAAGTACGCGTAGGGGAGCACGAGACCGGGGACCGTGTAGAGGAACGCACCGCCGGAGTTGATGTCCCAGTGGAACGTCGACGCCAGCCACGTCGTCACCAGCCCCTGGGCGCCGATCGTGGCGATGAACGCGAAGGCGAGCATCACGCCGCCGAACTGCGCGAGGACGCTCGCGGCGGAGTCGATCATCGAGCGCACGATGCCGTCGGGGGCGAGCGACGACAGCGCCCAGCAGACGATCGCGCCGACGACCGCACCGACGATCGCGGACACCGCGGAGAGCCCGAACGATGCGCCGAACGCCCGGAGCACGCTCGGGTCCGCGAACGCGGCGAGGTTCGCCAGCGTCGGGCGTCCGGTCGCGTCGAAGAACCCACTGCCGACCGCGATCACCGCGGGGACGGCGAGGAAGAGCACCACGTAGGCGGCGAACGGGGTGAGTCCGAGCCACGCGACGCCGCCGCGGCGCCGGACACGGGGTCCGGCACCGCGGCGGGTGGTGGCATCGGCGTGCTCGCTCGTGACGAGCGTCGCCGCGGGCGTGATGCTCGCTGCGGCCGGCGCGCCTGGTGCCGATGCGGTGGTCATGCTGGTCAGGAGCCCATCGTGGCGGACCACTTGGCGGCGAGGACCTTCGATGCCGCTGCGACCTGGTCGTCCGTCAGCTCGACGTAGTCCTTCGGCGCACCGCCGGCGGCGTCGAGGGCGTCCTGGTCGACCTTGCCCGACTTCTCGAGTGCGGCGAGCGTCGACGGGAAGGCACCGGCCTGCAGGTAGAGGTTCTGTACGTCGGCGCTGGCGATCCACTCCTGCCACAGGCGGGCTGCCGCGGGGTGCGGGGCGTCCTTGTTGATGGCCTGCGAGTAGTACGAGCCGAGGGCCTGACCCTTCGGGACCACGGTCTTCCAGTTCTTGTTCCCACTCGTCCCGGCAGCAGGGCCCCACGCCAGGTTGTTGTACGACCACTGGACGACGACGGGGGTCTCACCAGAGGCGACCGTGGCCTGCGTCGGCAGCACGTTCTGGAAGTTGCCCGCCTGCTTGAGCTTGCCGAAGTACTCGACGCCCTTGGTGATGTCGTCGGCCGAGCCGCCGTTCTCGAGCGCCGCCAGGTACACGGCGGACGCTGCCTGGTTCGCCTGCGTCGGGTCGCCCGAGATCGAGACCTTGCCCTTGTACTCGGAGCCGAGCAGGTCGTCCAGGTCCTTCGGGGCCGACTTGATCTTCGAGGAGTCGTAGCCGATCGACATGAGGCCCGTGTAGTCACGCGTCCACTTGCCGTCCGCGTCCTTCAGGTTCGTCGGGATGTCGCTCCAGTTCGCGACCTTGTAGTCCGTGAGCAGGTCGAGGTTCTGCTGCATGACGGCGTTGCCGAGGTCGAGCACGTCCGGTGCCGTCGACTGGCCCTTCTGCGACTTCACGGCGGCGACCTCGTCGGCGCTCGACCCGTTCGGGTTCGCGGAGTTGACCGTGATGCCGTACTTCTTGGTGAAGCCGTCGATGATCTTGCCGTAGTTCGCCCACGACGGCGGCAGCGCGATGACGTTGAGCTGCCCCTCCGCCTTCGCCGCCGTGACGAGGGCGTCCATGCCGCCGGCGCTCTCGGCGCTCGTGGCGGTCTTCCAGTCGGCGTCGCCGCCGCTGCCGGTGGACGCGGAGCTCGTCGCGGAGCAGCCGGCGAGGGTGACGACTGCGGCTGCGGCCAGGGCGAGGCCGGCCAGGGTGCGCTTGTACTGCACGGAGAGGTGCCTTTCGGGTGGCGTTCGAGGTCCCGGGGAGCGGGTTCTGGATGATCGTGGACGCGGCCGGTTTCCGGTCCGTGCTGGATCGGTGAACGCTGGCGGAACGGTGGGGTGCGGTTGTACGTTCGGGTCGAGCGGCGTGCGACTGGTGACGCGGCGCTGACTGGAGGCACGGGTGGAGTTCACGACGACGGTCCTGCAGGCCAGGAAGACGGCGACGGGGCTCCCGGTCCCCTCGGACGTCATCGACGCGCTCGGCGCGGGGAAGCGCCCACCCGTGGTGGTCACCCTGAACGGCGGCTACACCTACCGGTCGACGGTGGGCGTGATGAACGAACAGTTCCTCGTCCCGCTCTCCGCCGAGCACCGTGAGGCTGCGGGGATCGCGGCCGGTGACTCCGTGACCGTCTCGATCGAGGTCGATGCGCTCCCCCGGACGGTCGACATCCCGTCCGACCTGGCCGATGCACTCGCGGCAGCGGGCGTCCGCGCGGCGTTCGACACGCTGTCGAACTCCCGGCAGCGGGCGCTCGTCGATCCGGTCACGCAGGCGAAGGCGCCGGAGACCCGGACGCGGCGCGTCGAGAAGGCCGTGGAGTCGCTCCGCGGCTGAGTGGTGCGGGCCGCGCGGGTGGGGCGGGGGTCCGCGGGTGTTTTCGCGCGTAGGAGGTCGAATCGCGCGTAGAAGGCGTGGTGTTCCGACCTCCTACGCGCGAAAAGGCTTCCGAATGCGGTGGGTAGGGGTTGGAACGTGCACGTTTCAGGCGCCGAGTTCGACCAGGACGCGCGGGATCTCGGCGAGGAGCTCGCTCGCCAGGTAGCCCATCGGCCCCACCTGCACCGCGAGCCGGTCCCCCGCGGCAGCGTGCACGTGCGTCGCCCACACCGCCGCCTGGTCGACGTCGGCACCGCGGGCGAGCAACCCGGTGATCGCGCCCGAGAGGACGTCTCCGCTCCCGCTCGTCCCGAGCCCACCGGAACCGGTTCCCGTCACCCACGTCCGGCCGTCCGGCGCCGCGACGACTCCGGCGAACGAGACCACAGCGCCGTAGCGCTCCGCGATCTCGAGCGCGTCCGCAGCGTGGCCGTCCACCCCGTGGTCGTCCGTCGTGTCGCGCCCGAGCAACCGCCCCGCCTCGCCGGAGTTCGGGGTCATGACGAGCCGACCGCGCAGCGGCTCGAGCTCCTCGACGACGTCGGCGGCCACTCCGAGCGCGAACGCGTCGAGCACCACGACGGTGTGGTCTCCGACGGCCCCGCCCAGCACCCGGACGATGTCCCTGGCGCCGTCCGGCTCGTCGAGCCCCGGCCCGACGAGCACGGCGTCGGCGCTGCCCAGATCGGCTCGGACCGATGCGATGGCCCCGACGGCGACGTGCCCGTCGTCGTCCTCTGCGAGGGCCTCGACACCGGACTCGGGCAGCGCGACCGCGACGTGGCCGGCGACACTCCGTGCGACCGCGAGCGTCAGCCGCCCGGCACCGACGCGGAGTGCAGCGACGGCGGCGAGCATCGCGGCGCCCGGTGTCCTCGCCGCACCACCGACGACGAGCACCTGGCCGCGGCCGTACTTGCCGGCGCCGGCTCCCGGCAGCGGCCAGGCTCGGAGGAAGTGCGGGGTGATGACCTCAGACGGCACGGACGTCGTCCTTCCGCCCGCTGTGCTCGGTGACCTCGGCTTCGGAGTCATCGACGAGGTGCTCGACCGCGGAGAACTCCTCGAGCGCCCACGGCGCACCCACCGCGTCCCGCCGGAGGCGCGTGAGGGACGCGTTCTGGACGGTGTGCGACTCGGCGAACTCCGTCAGCGCCGGCTCGTCAAGGTCGAGGCACACGGCGACGGCGAGCATGACGACGGCGTCGTGCGCGGCGATCACCAGTCGCTCCGGCTCGTCGAGCCGGTCCACGTCGACCATGAGCGAGCGCAGGCGGAGCAGGACGTCCGCCCATGACTCGCCGCCCGCGGGCCGGTGGTAGTACTTCCCGAGCCACCGCCGTCGGCGTTCTTCGTCCGGGTACCGGTTCCGCACGCCGGCCAGCGTGAGCAGGTCGAGCACGCCGAGCTCGCGATCCCGCAGCCGTTCGTCCACTCTGCGTGACGGCAGCGCGAGCCCACCTGCGTCGAGCGCGAGGTCGATCGTCTGCTGCGCGCGACGATACGGCGAGACCCAGAGCGCGACCGGGACGTCGTCGACCCCGCGGGCGGCGAGCTCCGGGCCGAGGGCGCGCGACTGTCGTTCCCCGAGCGGGCTCAGCGGGACGTCGGCATCGCGGTGCTCGACCTCGATGACGTCGGCGCCCGCGGCATCGGCCTGTGCGGCGGCGACGTTGGCGGTGGACTCCCCGTGGCGGACGAGCCAGATCTCGGTGACGGCCATACCGCCACGCTAGGCCTGGTCCGGTCACGCCGCGGCCAGGATCGCGCTCGGCCCCGGGCGGACGGCACACGGGAGCCCCGCTGCCCGGAGTCGATGCGCCAACGGCTCCGGGAGGTGCAGATCACGCCACTCGACCCGCACGACACGGCGGACGTCCGGCGAGGTGAGCAGGAGTTCTTGCCGTCGTTTCTCGTCGATGAAGGCGTCGGCAGGGGACCTGCCGGCCAGGTACCGCTCTTGCGTGTACTTCACGCGACCGTCGATCTCGACGACGACACCCTGCTCGGGGAACCAGAAGTCGACGACGATCCGGCGCCCGTCGAGCACGAACTCCTGCTGCAGGACCGGCTCCGGGAGCCCGAGTTCCCGGAAGACCACGCGTGCGAACGACTCCGCCGGCGAGCCGGAACGCGCGTCGGCGAGCTCCAGCACGAGTTCGGCCGTGCGCCGACCACGAGCTGCCGGGTATGCGGCGAGTGCGTGGTCGAGCTGGGCGGCGGACACCCCACGACGAAGCGCAGAATCCGCCAGGACCACCGCGGAGCGGACGTCACCCGTGAGTGCGACGTCGATCACGGTGCGTTCGACGGTCGTCGCCGTCACCCGTCCGTCCCGCGCGACCTCCGACGCCCCGAGCGGACGGGTGTGCAGCACGAGACCGGGACTCCGGCTGCGGTACCGGGACCTCGGCACCGTGACGTGGACGTCCTCCGGCCAACCGGCGAGCCACGCGAGTCCGTGCAAGGCGGCCGCCGAAGCGTGCGACGCCGAGGCCGGTGCGCCCAGCCGGAGCAGCCTGGCGTGCACACGTGTGACGTAGCGGGTTCGGGGGCCGGCGGCGTTCCAGTCGAGCGCCCGCACGAACGCGTTGGGACCGACTCGGACGAGCTGGTCGGGGCCGGGACGAGCAGTCCGGCGGCGCATCGCTGAGCCGGACCGGCCGGCTTCTCGGGTGGGCGTGGACCTGTGGATCGGGAGTGGCTGTTCCATGTCACCCACGCTGCCGGACCGGCCACCTGCACTGGCGCGGTGCGGCGCCGACGGTGGACGAGCCTCCAGGCCGGCGATCTGTGGAGGGCTACCGCTTCCCACCCACTTCATCCGCGATGGAAAGCGGAATAGCGCGTAGGAGGTCGGAACAACCGACCTCCTACGCGCGTTTCGGCCTCCCACGCGCGAAACAGCTGCCTACGCGCGAAACGCCCCCACCCACGCGGAGCTGCCACTCCGCGCGACACGACGCCGGACGAGCGCACCCGTGCCCGTCCGGCGTCGCGGTCCCCTACGCCCGCTGCACCCGCAGCGTGACGATCTCGAACGGCCGCAGCGTCAGCGACACGGGCGAGCCCGCGTCCCACGACTCGCCGAGCGGCCGCTCGAGCAGGTCCACCTGCGCCACCGAGGCGACGTCGAACCCGAAGTCCACGCCGACGTCCGTGGCACGACCGCCGAGTCCCTCGTAGAGCCGCACGATGACGTCCCCCGACCGGTCCTCGGCGAGCTTCACGGCCTCGACGAACACCTGCGGCGACGACACGACGACGAGCGGCGACACCGGGGCCGAACCGGCGACCGTGCGCACCGGCAGGTTGAGCCGGTACCCGGAGTCGGCGGCGTCCAGCACCGACTCCCCGACGCGCAGCACCGTGCGGAACACGTGGTGCCCCTGGTCGGCGTGCGGATCCGGGAACGTCGGGCCGCGGAGGAGCGACTCGCGGACGAGCGTCGTCGTCCCGCCGTCGGCACGCGTCGACCGGGTGATGTCGTGCCCGTAGGTCGAGTCGTTCGCGACGGCGACACCGAACCCGGGCTCCGCGACGTGCACCCACCGGTGCGCCGAGGTCTCGAAGCGGGCGAAGTCCCACGACGTGTTCTGGTGGGTCGGCCGGTCGATGTGCCCGAACTGGATCTCGCTCGAGGCGACGCTGGCCCGCACGTCGAGCGGGAACGCCAGCTTCAGGAGCTTCTGCTGCTCGTGCCAGTCGACCTCGGTCTCGATGGTGAGCTCCGGTTGCCCGGCGACGGCCGAGTAGCGCGTGGTCACGGTCGACGAGCCGACCGGACGGACCACGACGAGCGAGTCCCCCTCGACCGACACCGAAGTGGCCGACAGCGCGTTCCCGTTGCGCTGGTACGCGCGGTCGATGTCCCACGCCTCCCACTGGTTCGGGGTGTCGCGGAACACGGTGTACTCCGCGGCGACCGTCCCGGGCGCGATGGCGTCGCGTCCGGTCGCGTGCTCGACGAACGACACGACGTGGCCGGCCGCGTCGATGGTCGCCACGACCGCGCCGGTGTCGAACACGAAGTGGTCGCCGGAGCGGACGGGAGGCGCGGCTTCCGGCTCCGAGCCGAGGGAACCACCCAGGGCGGTTGCGTCCCCCGCACTGACCGGCGACGCGTTGAACCGCACGACGGTCCCGTCGGTCGAGCCGCCCGAGAGCGCGGTCGTCGCGTCGCCGATCAGCCCCTCGAGCGTCTCGGCGACGAGCCGGTAGTTCTCCTCGGCGTTCTCGTAGACCCACGCGATCGAGGAGCCGGGCAGGATGTCGTGGAACTGCTGCAACAGGACGGTGTGCCATGCCGCTTCGAGCTGCTCGTAGGGGTAGTCGAGCCCGAGGCGCACGGCAGCGGTCGCCGCCCAGAGTTCGGCCTCGCGGAGCAGGTGCTCGGAGCGACGGTTGCCCTGCTTCGTGCGGATCTGCGACGTGTAGGTCCCGCGGTGGAACTCGAGGTACATCTCGCCGGACCAGACGCCGGGGACGGGGAGCTCCTGCTCGAGCTGCTCGAACACCTGTGCGGGCGTCCCGAGGTCGACGCGGGGCGAGCCGTCGAGGTCGTGCTGACGGTGGGCTGCTGCGACCATCTCGCGCGTGGGACCACCGCCGCCGTCGCCGAAGCCGTAGAGCAGCATCGACGTGTTCGCGGTGCCGCGCTCCTTGTTCTGCCGCTCCCCGCGGTGCAGGTCGGCGGGCGAGACGTCGGAGTTGTACGTGTCCGCCGGGGGCAGGTGCGTCAGGATGCGGGAGCCGTCGATCCCCTCCCAGTGGAACGACGTGTGCGGGATGACGTTCGTCTCGTTCCACGAGGGCTTCTGCGTGACGAACCACTTCGACCCGGCTGCCCGGACGATCTGCGGCAGCGCCCCGGTGTACCCGAACGAGTCCGGGAGCCATGCCTCCGGGGTGTCGACGCCGAACTCCTCGAGGAAGAACCGCTTGCCCGCGACGAACTGCCGGGCGAGCGCCTCACCGCCGGGCAGGTTCGTGTCCGACTCGACCCACATGCCGCCGACCGGGATCCACCGTCCTTCGGCGACGCGCTGCTTGATGCGCGCGAAGATCGACGGGTACTCGTCCCGGATCCACGCGTACTGCTGGGCTGACGAACACGCGAAGGTGAAGTCGGGATCGCGGTCCATCAGGTCGAGCACGTTCGAGAACGTCCTGGCGCACTTGCGCTTCGTCTCCCGGACCGGCCAGAGCCAGGCGGAGTCGATGTGGGCGTGCCCGACGGCGATCGCCCGGTGCGCCGCTCCACTCGCGGGGACGGCGAGCACCGGTGCGAGCACCTCGCGGGTGGCTGCGGCCGTCCCGGCGACGTCGTCCGGGTCGAGCGCATCGGCGGCACGCTCGAGCGCCCGGAGGATGTCCGCGCCACGGGTGCCGTCGGTCGGCAGCTCCGCCATGAGCCCGCGGAGCACCCAGAAGTCCTGCTGGAGCTCCCACACCGTGTCGTCGCGCTCGACGACCTCGAGCGCGCGGAGCCGGTAGATCGGCTCGTCGCCGGCGGTCTTCCGGGACCCGAGCGGCGTCGCGCCCTGGAACGAGTCGCCGCCGATGTCCGGGTTCGCTCCTGCCTCGACGTAGAGCTCGAACGACTCCCCTGGTCCGACGGCGAGCGGCACGGCGTTGTTCCGCGGCTCGATGGCCTTGATCGTGGTGCCGTCCGGCCGGTACGCGAGTCCCTCGGCCTGGAACCCGGGGTGGCGCTTCGTGAACCCGAGGTCGACGAGCAGCTCGGCGGTCGTGCCGTCAGCGGTGCCGAAGTCCTCGGGCACCGTACCCGTCACCTTGAACCACGTCGTGCCCCACGGACGGCCGCCCCACGCCGAGCCCACCGTGAACGGCGTGAACTCCTGCGTGACGGCGTCGGCGAACGGCACGGGTTCGTCGGGCACCTCCCACGCCGTCACCGTCACGGGTGCCGACCGGCGGTGGACCGCCGGGTCGATCCGGTCGCGGACGAGGCGGGCGATGCGGGCCTCGACGAGCGGTTCGTCCTTGTGCATGGAGTTGCTTCCTTTCGCAGGGAGTTCGATCAGCCCTTGATGCCACCGGCGAGGGCGTTGCCGCCGCCGAGGCCTCGAGAGACGACCACGTAGAGCGCGATCACGGGCACGGAGTAGAGGATCGAGAACGCCGCGAGCTGCCCGTAGGCCACGGCGCCGTACTGCCCGAAGAAGTTGAAGATGCTCACCGCGGCGGGCACCTTGTCGGGCGACAGGAGCAGGACGAAGGGGACGAAGAAGTTCCCCCAGGCCTGGATGAACACGAAGATGAACACCACGGCGATCCCGGGACGCATGAGCGGCACGACGATGCGCGTCAGCGTGGTCATCATCGAGGCGCCATCGGTCCACGCCGCCTCCTCGAGCGAGATCGGCACGGAGTCCATGAAGTTCTTCGCCATCCAGATCGCCATCGGCAGGCTGGACGCGGCGAGGAAGAAGATGCAGCCCCACACGTTGTCGATCAGGTTGAGCGACACGAACAGGCTGTAGACGGGCACCATCATCGCCGTGATCGGCAGGCAGGTGCCGAACAGGATCCCGTAGAGGAACGGCTTGTTCACCCGCATCTTGTACCGGGACAGCGGGTACGCCGCCAGCAGCGCGACGACCACCGTGATGAGCGCGCACCCGCCGGAGAGCAGCAGGCTGTTCGCGAGCGGGATGAACGACAGCTCCGGTGTGAGCACCTTCGTGAAGTTGTCGAGCGTGAACTGCGACGGCACCTTCACCGACAGTGAGGCGTTCGCGTCGACCGATGCGAGCACGAGCCACAGCAGCGGCACCGCGAAGCAGATCGCCACGATGAGCAGCACGATGTTCGACACCCACCGCATGGTCCGCCCGCGGGGCGACGTCATGTGCAGCGCACCGGGAGCGGTCACGGATCGGGTGGTCGTGTCGGGACGAGCAGCGGTGATCGCCATCAGTCCACCTCCGGCTTCAGCGCCCGGATGTAGACGATCGAGAAGAGCGCCCCCACCACGAGCAGGATGGTCGCGATCGCGGTCCCGAAGCCGAGCTGCGAGAACTTGAACGCCTCCTGGTACGCCAGGATCGGCAGGGTCGACGAGTCCGTTCCCGGACCGCCGGCGGTCATCACGTAGATGAGGGTGAACACCGACAGCGTCTGCAGCGTCGTCAGCATGAGGTTGGTGGAGATGGACCGCCGGATGACCGGGAGCGTGATGTAGACGAGGCGCTGCCAGCCGGTGGCGCCGTCGACCTCGGCCGACTCGGTGATCTCCTCGGGGACCTCCTGGACGGCGGCGGAGTACACGAGCATGGAGAACGCGGTGCCGCGCCAGATGTTCGCCAGGATGATGCTGAGCATCGGGAGCGCGTACAGCCAGTTCGGCCCGGTGATCCCGATCAGCCCGAGGAACGAGTTGAGCGTGCCCTTGTCGTTGAAGAACGCGTACGCGGCGAACGCGGCGACGATCTCCGGCAGGACCCAGGCGGCGACGACGAAGGTGCCGACGAGCCCGCGGATGACCTTGTTGGCGTTCCGCATGAGGAGTGCGAGCCCGAGACCGACGACGTTCTGGCCGACGACGGCCGAGGCGATGAGGAAGACCAGCGTCAGGACGACCGACTTCGGGAAGTCCTTGTCCTGGAACAGGTCGATGTAGTTCTTGAAGCCGATGAACTCCTGGTTCGCGGCGCCGGCGCCGGTCAGTGCGGAGTTCGTGAACGACCCGTAGAACGACGAGATCACGGGGCCGAGCAGGAAGATGACGAGGAGGACCACCGCGGGGAGGAGCGGGACCGCTCGTCCCACGTTCCGCAGTGGGCGCCGCTTGCGCGGCACGGGTGGGTCGGTGCGCTTCGGCGAACCGGGCGCCGACAGCGTCGGCGCGATCGGGGTGCTGGTCATGCGGGTGCCGCCTTCATGGGGTGCTGACGGAGCTCAACAGGGGAGGGTCGGACTGGAGGCTCGTGGCGGGGCCGCAACGAGCCTCCAGTCCGTCATGTGGTCACGTCAGCCGACGTCGACCGTCTTGTCCTTGCCGACCACGCCGATCAGGGACTGGTCGTAGGTCGCAGCCGCCTGTTTCGGCGTCTGCTGGCCGGTCATCACCGATTCCATGGCGACCTGGATGGCGTTCGAGATCTGCGAGTAGTCACTCGTCGCCGGGCGGAAGTTCGTGTGTTCCACGAGCCCGGAGAAGAACTTGAACGTCGGGTTGGACGCGTCGTACTTCGGGTCCTCGGAGACGTCCTTGCGGACAGCGATCTGCGAGTTCTCGATGTCGTACTTCATCGAGCCGTCCTTGTTCAGGAACGTCGAGATGAAGTCGAACGCGGCCTGCGGGTTCTTCGAGTTCTTGCCCACCGCGAGCGTCCAGCCACCGGACATGCTGTTGTAGCCGGGAGCCTGCCCGTTCTGCGTCGGCATCGGCGCCTGACCCATCACCGTCGACCAGTCGGCCCACGGAGCGGTGCCGGACTTCAGCCAGGTGCCGGACTGCCACGACCCGTCGAGGTCGATCGCGAGCTGGCCCTTGGGGAGCCAGGTCTGCGCGATCGTGGTGCCGACGTTGGTGTCGAGCGCCTGCTGCGGTGTCGGGCCGAGGCCGCCCTGGTAGACGTCCTTGATGAACTGCAGGGAGTCCTCGAACTGCTTCGAGCCGGTGACCCACTTGCCGTTCTTGTAGAGCGTGTTGCCCTTGCCGTCGGCGCCGTACAGGAGCATCTCGAAGCCCTGCATCGTCGACGCCTCGCCCTGCGGCTTGCCGGAGTAGACGTTGAACGGGATGACGTCTGGCTTCTTCTCCTTGATGGTCTTCGCCGCCGCGAGCACGTCGTCCCAGGTCTTGGGCTGCCACGGGACGGGGAGGCCGACCTCCTTGAAGATGTCCTTGTTGTACCAGAGCGCACGGGTGTCGGTGCCCATCGGGACGCCGTAGATCTTGCCGTCGTCGCCCTGACCCGCCTGCTTGGCGTTGTCGTAGAACTGATCCCACTCCTTCCACTTCGCCGTGTACTTGTCGAGCGGCAGGAGGTAGCCGGCCTCGGCGTCGGCCTTCACGAGGAAGGTGTCCTCGTACATGACGTCGGGAGCGGTGGCCGGGGCCTTGTTCATCAGCGCGAGCTTCGTGTAGTAGTCGTTCTCCTGCGCCTGGATCGGCACGAGGGTGACCTTGACGCCAGGGTGCTCCTTCTCGTAGGTCTTCTTGACGACCTTCATCTGGGCGTCGAGCTGTTGGAAGGAACCGAACTTCTGGTACGCGATCTTGATCGTGTCACTCGAGGCGGACCCCGAGCTCGAGCAGCCTGCCAGGCCGAGCGCGGCGACTGCCACGGCTGCGAGTCCGGCGATGATTCGGGTGCGTTTCATCGGTGCTCCTTTGCACAGGTGATGTGTGCGCGGGCCCCATCGCTCGCGTACAGGGGTTACTCCACCGTATGGACTTATTGCTTGTCAAGGGGTTCCCGGAGATTGGCGCACGGTTCGTGACCCGGGGGTGCCCTGTCTCGCGCGGGCCGGAGGGTCGAATCGCGCGTCGGAGGTCGAAACGCGCGTCGGAGGTCGGTTTTTCCGACCCCCGACGCGCGATCCGGCTTCCCATCGCAGGCGTTGTGGGCGAGTTCGCGCGTCAGATCGGGGTCGCGCCACCCCGGACGGTGATGCCGCCGGACGCGGGGACGTCCACGTGCAGGATGCTCGGGCGACCGACGTGGCGGCCCTGCCGGATCACGACGTGGTCCCCGGCGCCGGCCTTGCCGATCGCGCGGAGGTAGGCGCCCGTCGACGCCGCAGCGGATCCCGTCGCGGGGTCCTCGGTGATGCGGCCGACCGGGAAGAGGTTCCGCGCCTCGTACTCCCCCGGGCCCGTCGGGTGCAGCACGGTGACCGTGCCCGCCCAGCCGCGCTCGCGCTTCAGGGCGGCGAGCGCCGCCGGGTCGAAGCGGAACTGGTGGAAGCGCTCCGCGTCGTCGAGCACCACGACGGGGTGCCAGTTGCCGGCGTAGGACTCGAGCAGCGGGTACCCGTCGGCGACGTCGTCCGCGGTCAGGCCGAGCAGCTCGAGGAGCGCAGCGGGATCGAAGTCCCGGGTGGCCGGTTCGACGCTCGTCATCGCGACCTGGACCGCTCCGTGCTCGTCCCGCGTCGCGTCGAGTGCGATGTCGCCGGCGATGGTGGTGAAGGTCCGCGGGCCGGTACCGTGCCGTTCCGCGAGGGCGACCGCGAGCGCGACGGTCGCGTGGCCGCAGAACGGAACCTCGGCGCCCGGGGAGAAGTACCGGACGCGGAGGCCGTGTGCGGTCTCGCCCGTGACGAACGCGGTCTCGGGGTACCCGACCTCGGCAGCGATCGCGAGCATCTCCTCGGCGGACAACGCGCTGGCGTTGAGGACCAGTCCGGCGGGGTTGCCGCCCCCTGGTTCGGAAGCGAAGGCGGTGTAGCGGAGGACGTCAGGCTGCATGCTCCCAGCGTGTCATGCCCGGGGCGAGTCTCGCGCCCGGCGACAGTCCTCGCGGCCCACACCGCGAGGACCGTCGCTCACGCCGAGACTCGGCCCCGCACCCCCCGACGGCGACGCGCGGCCAGCACGCCGGCACCCGCGGCGAGGAGCAGCAGCGCTGCAGCGATGCCACCCGTCAGGTCGGTGCCCGTGAACGCCAGCGCACCCGTCACCGGATCGATCGTGATCGTCGTCCACCCGATCACCGACCCGTCAGCCGCCGTCACCACGATCCGGTGCGACCCCGCCGGAGCATCCGCCGGGATCGTCACCCGCACGCTCCCGTCAGCCGCGACCGTCACCGTGCCCAGCAACGTCGGCGTCGAGAACATCCACACGCTCACCCGCTGCCCCGCGTACTGCGCCCCCACACCGATCGTGATCGTCTCACCCGGACGCGCCGACGACGGCCCCGTGACCGTGCCACGGTTCGCATCCGTCAGGGACGACTCCGACGGAGCAACCGGCGCCGAACCAGCACCAGGAGCCGGCGTCTGACCGGCACCCGGAACCGTGCCAGGGTCCGTCGGGTCCGTGCCCGGGTCCGTGGGGTCCGTGCCGGGATCGGTCGGCGGTGTGCCACCGTCGTCGGTGCCCGGGTAGGTGCCCGTCCGCAGCGAGAAGCCGTCGGTGTCGTTGTCGTCCGCGTAGAACGTCCGGCGGACCCCGTCGGTGCTGCCGTCCGTGATCGCGAAGCCCTCGTTGGCGAGCGCGCGGTCGGCGTTCGCCGGCGCTTCGTACACGGTGTCGAGCGTGAAGACGCCGTCCTGGACGGTGTACAGCGCCGTCCGGCCGGCGCAGGCGTCGTCGCAGACCACCCAGAGCGCGTCGAGCGTCGGGTCGAACTGCACGTCGGCGACGACCGCGAACGGCGAGGCGATCGTGGCGACCCGCTGGAACGAGCCGTCGTCCATCAGGGCGTATGCATAGGTGCTCGCGGTGCCCTCGACGCCGACGAAGAAGAGCCCGGCACCGTGTCCGGGGTAGGTCGACGGGGAGTACGCCGCGCCGGTGTGCTCGTCGGTGAAGCCGTGTGCGGTGAGCCAGGCGTCGGGGATCCAGCTGACGCCCTCGAGGCCGGAGTTCGCACCGAGGCCGGGGAAGTCGGCCGCGAGGTTCCACTCGTCCGTGGCGTTCAGCGTCCGCTCGGAGCCGTCGGTCGTGGCGAAGCGCAGGACCGCAGGGCGACTCGTCGAGGACACGTCGTTGTTGCGCTCCGTCGAGACGTAGACGGCGCCGGGGTCGTCCGACGTCACCGTGACCCCCTCGGCGTCGGGCGTCCCGGAGCCGTCGGCGTAGTGCAGCGTGGTGCCCGCCGCGTTCGACGGTGCCCAGCCCCCCGCGCCGTCGGAGACCATGCGGTAGAGCAGGCCGTCGCCGTTCTGGACACCCCAGAGCACCCCGCCGTCCTTCGCGGTCGCAGCGGGCTGCCAGTCGAGGCCGCTCAGGTCGCCGGAGAAGGTGTCCTCGTCGTCGAGCACCGTCTCGTCCGGGCTCCCGGGCCAGGCCTTCGCCGTGATGACGCCGGCGAACTCGTTCGCGGCGCCCTTCGTCGGCGAAGCGGTCACGGCGAAGTCGCCCGTGCCGTCCGGGTTCCGGCCGTAGGTCGTGGCGGCGTGCGCGGTCCACGAGTACGAGTCGATGAGCTCACCGGTCGGGCTGAACAGCCGCGCGGAGTCGGCCTTGCCGAGCCCGAAGCCGAAGTCGGCCTCGTCGAGGACGGTGAACTCGCCGGCGGCGATGGTCGTGCCGGCCGGGATCGGGTAGCCGTGGGTGTCGTCGTCGTCCTTGAAGACGTACCCGCCGAGGTCGACCGAGGTCGTGCCCGTGTTCGTCAGCTCCACCCAGTCACCCGGGACGCCGTCCTGCGACTCGACCTCGTTGATGCGCACGGGCGAGGAGCAGTCGTTCGCAGCACCCTTGGTCGACTTCGTCGTGTCGACGAGGTCGCCGGTGCCGTCCGGGCAGCGGCCGTACGTGACCTTCGCGTGCTGCTGGTACGCGAAGTCGAGGACGAGCGCGCCGGTGGTGTCGAAGATCCGGACCTCGTCCGGGTTCCCGAGCCCGAAGTCGAAGCCGTCCGCTGTGGTCGACTTCCCGTTGAGCACGAAGTACCCGCCGGGAGCGACCACCGAGCCCGCGGGGAGCACGTAGGGGGTGTGCGCGTCGCTGTCGTCGAGCATCGAGTACCCGCTGATGTCGATCGCTGCGGACGAGGTGTTCTTCAGCTCCACCCAGTCGACGTCGTCGCCGTTGGACTCGACCTCGTTGATGACGAGGCCGTCGGGCGCGGCGGCGGTCGGAGCGACGCCCGACGTCGCCGCGGCGGCGGCCGGAGCGGCGGTGCTCGGCGTCGCGGCGACCGCCGGAGCGCTGGCGAGGACGCCGGCGACGAGCACGGCACAGGTCGCGGCTGCTGCGCCGAAGCGGAGGACAGGGGTGGGCATGCAGGATCCTTCGAGCGGGACGGCGGGGACCTGCACGACTGTTCAGCACCCGGGCGTCCGGCCGGTGTCGCGGCGGTGAACGACGAGTGTCGTCACGAGCGCCTCGGCAACCGACGTGCCGGGCGCCCGTGCGGCAGCGCCGGAAGGACCAGGCCCCCGTCAGCGCCGGATGAGCAGGGCGCTCGCCCGCGGCGACAACGCGGCGTCGAGCACCAGGCACGCGGCACCCACCGCGGCGACGTCCGCCCCACGGTCGCTCTCCACGACGGTGACCGGGTGCTTCGGGACGAGGAGCGGCGACTCCGTGATCGCCGCACGGGCAGCGGGCAGCGCAGCAGCCGAGATGCGGGACCAGAACGGCCCGCCGAACACGACGCGGTCGATGTCGAGCAGGTTCACGATGAGCACGGCAGCGCGTCCCATGACGGTGCCGGCGTCGGCGGCGAGCTCGAGCGCCGTCTGGTCGCCGTCGTCGATCGCCGCTGCCAGCGCGTCCCACGCGCGGTCGACCGCCTCGACGTCCGACGGTGCGACGACCCCGAGGTCGAGCCCCCGCGATGCGGCGATGCCGACGAGACGCTCTGGCGCGACGGCGGAACCCACCTCACCCCGGTCGGCAGCGCTGTCCGGCGTCCCGCTGAGGACCCCGAGCTCGACCATCAGGTGTCCGGCGTCACCCGCGTTCGCGCCGGTCCCGCGCACGGGTTCGTGGTCGATGACGAGCCCGACACCGAACCCGGTCCCGAAGTACACGAACGCGAAGTTCCTGGTCGACGACTCCCCCGCCAGGAACATCTCGCCGACCGCGGCCGCGGTGACGTCCTTCTCGAGGAGCACGGGGTGTCCGGTTGCCTCGGCGAGGGCGTCCCGCAGGGGCACGTCCCGCCACCGGGGCAGGAACGGCGGGTCGACGACGATCCCGGCGTCGATGTCGATCGGACCAGGACTGGCGATGCCGACACCGAGCACGGAGTCCCGATCCACCTCGGCGTCCGCGATGAGGCGGTCGACCGCCGAGGCCATCGTCCGCACCACCTGCTCGGGGTCGTCCGCGGTCGGGGTGGAGGTGGTGGTCGACCCGACGACGGTGCCGGCGAGGTCGAGCAGGACGTAGGTGACGACGGCCGGGTCGACGTGCACACCGACCGCGAACCGGCTGCCCGGTTCGAGCCGGAGGATGGTCCGGGGCTTGCCGCGCCCGGACACGATCGTGCCCGACTCGACGATCATCCCCGCGTCGATGAGGAAGCGCGTGACGTTCGACACCGTCTGCGCGCTGAGTCCGGTGCGACCGGCGAGCTCCACGCGGCTCAGCCCGTCGGGCGACCGTCGGACCGCGTCGAGCACGACGGTGCGGTTGAACCCGCCGATCGACGGCAGGTTCGCGCCGCGCCGGTGTTCCGCCATGTCTGGACCATATCGTGCCGACTCCGCCGTGCGACCCACCGTGTCGCCGGCCCGCTCCGCCTCACCCGGGACGGGCGACCCACTGGCCCCCGCACGGGTACCACCGTTAGCCTGACCGCATGACGGACCTCCGCCTCGAAGAACTCTCCGCAGCGACCGCCGCCGCGGCCAACTCCCTGACGCTCAAGCCGGGGCAGGAGCAGTTCGTGCAGCCCACGACCTACGGCGTCGCCGAGTCCGACGTCAAGCCGAGCGCGTCGTGGCCCCGTGTCGTGCTCGACGGCGACGAGGTCGTCGGACTGATCATCGGCAGCTTCGACGCCGACAACCCGCAGGAGGAACTGCAGGCGTGCATCTGGCGTGTCAACGTGTCCGCCACCGCACAGGGCAGGGGCATCGGGCGCTTCGCGGTGCACGGCCTCGCGGACGAGGCCCGCAGCCGCGGCTTCGAACGCCTCACCGTCGTGTACGAACCCGGCGAGGGCAGCCCGGAGGAGTTCTTCCGCGCGGTCGGCTTCGACGTCGTCCGCGAGACCCAGTACGGCGACCACTTCGCGGTGCTCTCGCTGTAGTGGAACCGGCAGCACCGCTGGAACCGGCAGCACCGCTGGAACCGGCAGCACCGGTCGACGACTTCGGCGCCGCCGTGGCCGAGGTGGTGCGCACGATCCCACCGGGTCGCGTGATGACCTACGGCGACGTCGCCGCAGCCCTCGGCTCGAAGGCGTCCCGCGCCGTCGGCAAGGTGATGGCGCACGAGGGCGCAGACCTGCCGTGGTGGCGCGTGGTGCGGTCCGGCGGGCTCCCGCCCGTCCACCACGAGGCGCGCGCGCTCGAGCAGTACCGGGTCGAGGGCACGCCGCTCACGTGGCGCGACACGACCTGGAGGCTCGACATGCGTCGGGCGCGCTGGTCACCCGACACCGTTGGTCGCGACGGATTCGACGGTCGCGACGAGCGTGACCCGAACTTCCCGCGCGACCCGTTCTGATCGGGCCCACGGGTCCTAGAGGTCGAAGCGGGTGCCCTTCGGGTTCGACGGCAGCAGGAACATCACGAAGAGGACGAGCGACCCGATGGCGGGGAGCACGTGCAGGAACTGCCAGAAGCCGGAGCGGTTCGCGTCGTGGAGCCGGCGGGCGCCCAGCGCGAGCGAACCGACGAGCGTCGCGAGAGCCCAGAGCACGAACAGGTACGAACCGACCGGGTTCTCGAGCATCGCGGTGTCCGGCGTGAAGATCTGCGGCACGAGCTGCAGCACGAGGCCGATCGCCAACGACGTGATCCACCACCACCAGAACTCCGCGCGCGACGCCCGCCCGGTGAACACGGTGTACTTCCGCCAGAAGCGCCGGACGGCCTCGGCGAAGGGCGCTCCGTAGAAGGGGTCGCGCAGGGCCACGCCGCCGGGCTGCGGACTGTCGTTGGTCATCCCCCAAGCCAACCACGTCCTCCAGCCCGGCAGCGCGCTACACCAGCGAGTCGCGCCAGGCCGCGTGCAGCTGGGCGAAGCGCCCGGTGCCCGCGATCAGGTCGTCCGGCGTGCCGTCCTCGACGATCTTGCCGTACTCCATCACGAGCACCCGGTGGGCGATCGCCACGGTCGACAACCGGTGCGCGATGATCACCGCGGTCCGGTCGGCGAGCAGCGTCTCCAGGCCCTCCTGCACGAGCCGCTCGGACGGGATGTCGAGCGACGCCGTGGCCTCGTCGAGGATGAGCACCTTCGGGTCAGCGATGAACGCCCGCGCGAACGAGAGCAGCTGCCGCTGGCCCGCCGAGACACGACCGCCGCGCTTGTTCACGTCGGTGTCGTACCCGTCTGGCAGCGCCATGATGAACTCGTGCGCGCCGACGGCCTTCGCCGCGGCCTCGATCTCGTGGCGCTCCGCCCCCGGCTTGCCGAGCGCGATGTTGTCCGCCACGGTCCCGGAGAACAGGTACGCCTCTTGCGTCACCATGACGATCGCTCGGCGCATGTCCCGCGAGTCGAGGTCGCGGAGGTCGACACCGTCGAGCTTCACGGACCCCTGCGTCGGGTCGTAGAAGCGCGCCATCAGCTTGGCGAGCGTCGACTTCCCCGCACCGGTGGACCCGACGAGCGCGATGGTCTGCCCTGCCGGGATGTGCAGGTCGAACTCCGGGAGCACGACCTTGCCCTTGTTGTAGGCGAACACGACGTCGTCGAAGTCCATCTTGCCGTGGGCGTCGGCGAGCTTCGTCGGCTTCACGGGCTCCGGCACGCTCGGCCGTTCCTCGAGGACGCCGGAGATCTTCTCCATCGCCGCCGATGCCGACTGGTACCCGTTGTAGAACATCGCGAGTTCCTGCGCCGGGTCGAAGAAGCGCTTGGCGTACAGCGCGACCGCGAGCAGCGCACCGACCTCGAGCGTCCCGCCGACGACCCGGAAGCCGCCCACGATGACCACGGCGGCGAGTGTCGCGTTGCCGATGAGCACGAGCACCGGGTCGAACGTCCCGAACAGGTTGAACACCTTCGTGTTCGCCACCCGGTAGTCCTCGACGTAGCCGCCGTACTCGTCCCGGTTGCGCGACTCCTTGCGGAACGCCTGCACCGCCCTGATGCCGGTCATCGTCTCGACGAAGTGCACGATCACCCGTGCCGAGGTGACACGGGTCGCCCGGAACAGCGTCTGCGAGTTCGTCTGGAACCAGCGGATCAGGAACCAGAGCGGGACGAGCGACACCGCGAGCACCAGCCCGGACGTCGGGTCGAGCGAGACGAGCGCCACCGCGGTGAAGCCCATGTAGAGCACGCCCTGGATGAGCTGGTTCAGCCCCGAATCGAGGAGCTCGCGGATGGAGTCCAGGTCGCTCGTCTGGCGGGAGATGATCCGGCCGGACGTGTACGTCTCGTGGAACTCGAGCGACAGCCGCTGCGTGTGCAGGAACACCCGCTTGCGGAGGTCGAACAGGATCGCCTGGCTGATGCGCGCCGCGAGCACGGTGTACCACGCGGTGAGCACCGCGCCGGCGATCGCCACCACGATGTAGGTCGCGACGACGCCGAACGCCGGCACCCAGTCGTTCTGGTCGAGCACCGCCGGCAGGGCGTTGTCGATCCCCCACGCGATGAGTGCCGGGCCGGCGACCTGTCCGCCCGTCGACACCACCACGACGATGCCGAGCAGGACGAGCCGGAGCTTCAGCGGAGCCGCGAGCGACCCGAGCAGGGCGAGGGAGCGGCGCCGCAGGCGCTTGCTCTCCGCCTTGGTGAAGTCCTCGCGCTCCTCGCCGCGCACGCCCAGGGTGGTGATGGATGCGGTGATCGGCGCGGCAGTCTGCGTGTCCGCAGCGTCGTCGCTGACCGGTGCCGTGCCTCCAGGCAGGTTCTGGTCGGTCTGCTGGCTCATGCCATCGCCTCCTCTCGGGTGTTCGCGTCGTCGTCGTCGAGCGACGAGATGACGTAGCGGTAGTGCTCGTTGGTGGCCATCAGCTCCGAGTGGGTGCCGACGGCGGTGATGACGCCGTTCTCCATGAGCGCCACGCGGTCAGCGAGCGTCACGGTGGACGGACGGTGCGCGACGATGAGCGACGTGGTCTCCGCGAGGACCCGGCGGAGCCCCGCCTCGACCCTGGCCTCGGTGTCGACGTCGAGCGCCGACAGCGGGTCGTCGAGGACGAGCACCGACGGTCGTGCGGCGATCGCGCGGGCCAGTGCCAGACGCTGTCGCTGCCCACCGGACAGCGAGAGCCCCTCTTCCCCGACGCGGGTGTCGACGCCGTCCGGCAGGTCGTCCACGAAGGACGCCTGCGCGATGTCGAGCGCCTCGCGCATCCGGGCCTCGGCTTCCTCGCCCTCGACGTCGGGGCGACCGAGCAGCACGTTCTGCCGCACCGTCGTCGAGAACAGGGTGGCGTCCTCGAACGCGACGCCGACGTGGCGACGGAGTTCCTCGCGGGTCAGGTCGCGGATGTCGACGCCGTCGATCGTCACCGACCCACCCGTCACGTCGTAGAGCCGCGGCACGAGCGACAGGAGCGTCGTCTTGCCGCACCCGGTCAACCCGACGAGCGCCATCGTCTCGCCGGGCTGCAGCTGCAGCTCGACGCCGTTGATCAGGTCCGCGTACTGCGGCGGCGAGTCCTGGTAGCGGAAGTGCACCGCGTTGAACGACAGCGCCCCGTGCGGCTCGACGATCGTCTTCGGGTGTTCCGGGTCCGTGATCGTGTTCTCGGAGTCCATGACCTCGAAGAAGCGGTCGACCGCCGTGCGGGTGTCGAACGTCATCGAGAGCAGGAAGCCGATCGACTCGATCGGGAACCGCAGCACCGTCGCCGTCGCGAAGAACGCGAACAGCTGCCCGACGCTGAGCTGCCCCTGGCTCGCCAGGTAGATGCCCGCGAGGAGGCACAGCGCGAACGCGACGTCCGGCACGAGCAGCAGCCACAGCCAGATGCTCGCGATGGCCTTCGCCTTCTTGATCTCCGTGCCGCGGAGCGCCTCGGCCTGCTCGCTGAACTCCTCGAGCTTGTAGCCGCCGCGACCGAAGGCCTTGAGCACGCGGATGCCGTGCACCGACTGCTCGACACTGGTCGCGAGGTCACCGACCTGGTCCTGGCTGCGGCGCGCGACGACGGAGTACCGGCGCTCGAACAACAGCCCGTTGATCCAGAGCGGGATCGAGGCGATGAGGAAGATCAGCCCGAGCAGCCACCCGAAGGTGAACAGCACGACGAAGCCGACGACGATCGTGACGATGTTCACCACGAGCAGCACGACGCCGAACGCCAGCCACCGACGGATCAGTGACAGGTCGGAGACCGACCGGGACAGCAGCTGCCCGGACTCCCAGCGGTCGTGGAACGCCACGGGCAGGTCCTGCAGCTTGGCGTACAGCGCGTTCCGCATGCTGGTCTCGATGCGGGTCGACGGGCGCATCACCATCCGGCGGCGCGAGGCGATGAAGAACGCCTCGAGCACGCCGAGGGCGAGCACGCCGAGGCCGGCCGGCCAGATCTGGGCGGAGTCCTTGGAGGACAGCGGCCCGTCGACGAGCCACTGCAGGACGTAGGGGATTGCGAGCGCCACCAGGGAGGCACCCATCGCCGCGGCCATGCCGGCGATGAGGCGGCCCTGGTAGGGCTTCACGTAGGGGTAGATCCGCGCGATGGCACGGAAGGTGGACGGGCGCGCCGTGGTGGGCGACTTGGACATGCGTTGCGTCCTCATGCGTCTGCCGAGACGGGCAGGTCGGTCCGTCGGTTGCTCGGATCCGGCCTGGAGGCTCGGTGTGCGTTGCGTGGTCATCATCAGCCGGGCGCGTGGTCGCGCGCCACCGCCGTCGCTTCCGTGACGTCGGTCGGGCCGGTAGGCGCCGAGGGACACTCGTCCCCCGGGTTCTCAGCGGGGTGGTTCGCGGTCGCCGAGCTGCTGTCGTGTGCAGGTGCGGCGCCGCGAGGCCGTGGGAACGGCCTGGCTAGGCGGCGGCCGCGGCCCGTCGGGGTCGCGGAGCGGGAGTGGTCCCCACGAGGGACACGAGACCTGCCCGGGCAGCCGTCGCCACTGTTCCGGTCGTCGTGTTCATCGTCACTCCAGTCGTCGTCTTCGTCACCGTTGTGTCCGCGGTGCCGCCGGCTCCTGGGAGTCGTCGGCGTGCCTGTCGCGGAGCCTTACAGACTATTCGCAGCGACTCTCAGCGCGCAATAGGCTTCGTGCGCTTTTGCCAAATCCGTGGACGAAACCCGCGGGCTCGCTGAGGCCTGACTGGTCACAACACCCCGCTCAGCTCTGCGGAGTGGTCAAGATCCGTCGCTCACACCCCGCGCGAACGACGATCCACGACCACTCGACGACACACACGCGGGGTGTCGTGACCAGTCGGCCTCAGTGGAAGAAGTGACGCTCGCCCGTGAAGTACATCGTCACGCCGGCTGCCTTCGCCGCGGCGATGACCTCCTCGTCGCGGACGCTGCCCCCGGGCTGCGCCACCGCACGGACGCCGGCGTCGAGCAGCACCTGGAGCCCGTCGGCGAACGGGAAGAAGGCATCGGACGCGGCGACCGACCCGGCAGCGCGGTCCCCGGCACGGTTCACGGCGAGGTGGCACGAGTCGACCCGGTTGACCTGCCCCATGCCGACACCGACGGACGCGCCGGCGTTCGCGAGCAGGATCGCGTTCGACTTCACCGCGCGCGAGGCCTTCCACGCGAACGCCAGGTCCGCCAGGGTGGCGTCGTCCGCGGGCTCGCCCGAGACGAGGTTCCAGGTGGACTGGTCGAACGTCGTGAAGCGGTCGGCGTCCTGCACGAGGAACCCGCCGGAGATCTGCTTGACCTCCCGCGGGGCGAGCGCGAAGTCCGCGGGCAGCGTGAGCAGGCGGATGTTCTTCTTGCGCGACAGGATCTCGAGCGCCTCGGGGTCGAACCCGGGTGCGACGACGACCTCGGTGAAGATGTCCTTGACCGTCTCGGCCATCGCGACGGTCACGGGACGGTTCGCCGCGATCACCCCGCCGAACGCCGACAGCGGGTCGCAGGCGTGCGCGGCGGCGTGGGCGGCGGCGATGGGGTCCGCCGCGTCGACGGGTGCGATCGCGATGCCGCAGGGGTTGGCGTGCTTGATGATCGCCACGGCCGGTGTGTCGAAGTCGAACGCCGCACGGATGGCCGCGTCGGCGTCGACGTAGTTGTTGTAGGACATCTCCTTGCCGTGCAGCTGCGTCGCCTGCGCGATGCCCGTGCCGCCGTCGGAGGTGTACAGCGCCGCCGCCTGGTGCGCGTTCTCGCCGTAGCGGAGGGTGGCGTGCAGCGAACCGCCGAGCGACAGCGTCTCGTCGAACGCTCCGGGGGTCTCGATGTCGTGACCGGCGGCTGCGACCACGTCGGACGCGAAGTACGACGCCACCGCGGTGTCGTACGCCGCCGTGTGCGCGAACGCCTGCGCCGCGAGGCGCTTCCGGAGCTCGAGCGACGTCCCGCCGGCACGGACGGCCTCGACGACCTCGGCGTAGGAGGACGGCGACACGACGATCGCCACGTTCGGGTGGTTCTTCGCCGACGCGCGGACCATCGCCGGGCCGCCGATGTCGACGTTCTCGACGACGGTCGCGGTGTCGGCACCCGACGCGACGGTCTCGACGAACGGGTACAGGTTCACGACGACGAGCTGGAACGGCTCGATGCCGAGCTCGCCGAGCTGCTGCTCGTGCGACTCCAGACGCAGGTCGGCGAGGAGCCCGGCGTGCACCGACGGGTGCAGGGTCTTCACGCGACCGTCGAGCGACTCGGGGAAGCCCGTCACGCTCGCGACGTCGGTCACGGCGTAGCCCGCGTCACGGATCGTCTGCGCGGTGGACCCCGTCGACACGATCTCGACACCGGAGTCGGCGAGGGCACCGGCGAGCTCGAGCAGGCCGGACTTGTCGCTCACCGAGATGAGTGCGCGACGCACGGGCACGACGTCCCGGTCGCGGTACAGGCTGGGGTCGGCTGCGTGCACGCTCATGCGCTCGTGGTGCCCTTCAGATCGGTGGTGCCGTTGGCGATGTCGAGGATGGTCTGGATGAGCAGGCGCCGCTCGACCGGTTTGATGCGGTCGTGCAGCGTCGACTCGGAGTCACCGGGGAGCACGGGGACGCGCTCCTGGGCGAGGATCGGGCCGCTGTCGACGCCGTCGTCGACCTTGATGACGCTCGCACCGGTCTGCCCGACCCCGGCCGCCAACGCGTCACGCACGCCGTGGGCACCGGGGAACTCCGGCAGGTACGCGGGGTGCGTGTTGATGATCGCGGGACCGAACTCGGACACGACGGCCGGCGGCAGCAGGCGCATCAGCCCGGAGAGGACGAGGAGATCTGGCGACCAGGGCCGGATCTGCTCGGCGAGCGCCTGACCCCACTCGGCACGGGTCTCGTACCGGGAGAACGGCACCGTGAAGGTCGGGATCGAGTACTCCTCGCCGAGACCGAGTCCCTCGGCGTCACGGTCGGCCCCGATGGCGACGACCCGCGCGGGGTACTCCGCGTCGCGGGTCGCTTCGAGCAGGGCCCGGAGGTTCGATCCGGCACCGGAGATCAGGACCACCAGTTCGAGCACGGGGACAAGCCTACCGGCGGTGGTGCGCTGCTACGCCCGGTCGTCCTTGGGTCGGCGCCACCACGGCAGCTCGTCGTCGGCGATCTGGTCGGTGGCGTCCCACCGCGGCTGCTGGGTGGGCGCCGGTGCTGCCGACTGCTCGTCGACGTCGTCGCGCCCTGCCACGAACTCCTCGGTGCTCCAGGGGAACGCCGGCTGCTCGTCGCGCGCGCCCGCGACCTCGGGCCGCTCGGGACGGTGCCGGTCCGGGCGGTCGTCCGGTGCACTGTCCGGCCGCTCGGCGTCCGCACCGGTCACCCGGTCGCGCAGGTCCCCGGCTCGGTCGCGGATCCCGCTGGCCCGCTCACGCAGGTCGTCGGCACGGCCACGGACGCCGTCGGCAGCGCCGCGCAGACGGTCACGGATGCTGCCGCCCCGGCGGAGCGGCTCGGACGACGCCGGCGCGGTCGTCGGCGACACGACGGCACCGGTGCGCGCCCACTCGGGGATCTCCACATCGGCGTCCGCGTCACGGTCCGGCGCCGACACCGGACGGGAGGCCCGTGGTGCGTCCACCTGGCCCCGCACGTCGTCCTCGATGGTCTCGGTCACGGCATCGTCCGGCTCCGGCGCTCCGGCTCGCGACGGCACGTCCGCGCGGCGCGCACCGTCGTGCGCTTCCTCGACCACGAACCGGTGCACGTCGGTCGTCCGCCCGGCACCCGCACGATCGAGCGCGTCGAGCAGCGAGCCCTCGGCCTGCACGGACGCAGCGTCCTGGTCGTCCTCGGTCTCGTGCCAGCGCTCCCGGGTCCAGGTGCGCTCGGGCATCCGCACGAGGTCCTGCCCGACGGCGAGGGCCACGATCGCGGGCACGCCGACCTCGAGCGCTGCGAGCGACCCGACGACCAGCGCGTGCGGTCCGACGTCGGCCAGACGCCCCGGTCCGAACGACCCGGACGACAACCAGGCGACGAGCCCGGTGAGCACCCCGGCGACGATGCCGGTCGCGAGCCCGCCGGCGGCGCGGTGCAGCGCGCTGTCCTCGGACCCGAGTGCACGGACCAGGCGCGGTCGCAGCAACCCGCCGACCGCGAACCCGGCGAGAACGGGGACGAGCACCCACAGCAGACCGAACGTGTGTCCGGACGACGGCAGCGCACCGAAGACGGGGATGCTCGGGATCGGCCCGAGGGTGGTGCCGATCGGCGAGACGCTCGAACCGGTGCCGATCGCGAACCCGGGGCCGACGAGCCACGAGGTCGCCCAGCCGACGAAGTCCGGCAGGAACGCCAGCTGCCCGATCGTCAGCGAGATCCCACCGACGACCCCGGCGTGCGAGCGCTCGTACAGGGTGATGACCTCGGCGAAGGAGCCGAAGAGCAGGAAGCCGACGACGACCGCGGCGGCGGCGACGACCATCGCGCTCGCAGCGGTACCGGCTCGCAGCCCGAAGCCCGCGACCGAACGCCACACCGCCGGCACGCGGTCGAGCTGCCCGATGACCCACGCGGTGACCGGATCGGCCGGCATGGAGCGACGGCGACGGCAGACCTCTGCCGCGACGAGCGCCGGGATCCCGAACCACAGCGCCGGGAACACCACGGCCTGCCACACGGTCGGCTGTGTCGCCGCGGACGTGGAGGACAGCGCGAGGCCGAGCCCGAGGGCGGCGACCACCCCGGTGCCGACGAGCACGCCAGTGACGCGGTGCTCCGTCTCGGCGAACCGTCGTCCGGCTCGCCCGCCGAGCCATGCCGTGACGAGTGCGAACCCGAGCGCGGCGAGCGTGACCGAGATCGGGTCGGCGGCACCGCTGACCCCGGAGGCCTTCGCGGTGGCGGCCCCGAGCACGAACGTCACGTCGACGCCGTGTCCGACCAGCCAGACGCTGCCCGCTGCCTTCCAGAACACGTCCCAGTCGACCTGCAGGCCGTACTCGAAGCCCCAGAGGAGCGTCAGCGGCACGAGCGCGATCCCGACGCCCACGCCGACCGTCACGATCGCCTCGACGGCGGCGAGCAGTGCGGTTCCCAGGCGGTTCATCGCAGCGAGGATACGTGCCGATCCGCCGACTCCGAGGGTGCCGCGCGGCTCCTGTGGAGAGTCAGCAGGACGTGGACCCCTGTGGAGCGTCAGCGCCGACCAGTGAGCGACCAGACTTGCGAGGTCACCACGGCGACGATCACCGCGAGACCGTACGCGACCCACCGGTCGACCCCGAACGCCCCGGACACGAACACCGTCGCGAACCCGGCGACGACGGCGATCACGACCGAGAGCGGCGTGGTGTTCGTCCGACCGGAGACGTCCGTCACGTACCCGGCGTGCGGTTCGTAGTCCGCCGGGTCGTAGATCGCCGGGTCCCTCGGCATCGTCGCCGCTTCCGGGTCGAGCGGGCGTTCCCCATCGTGTCGCGGTCGGGCGAGCACGGCGTAGACAACGAACCAGCCGCCGGTCGCCAGCAGTACGACGGCGAGGAACCAGAGCGGGACCCCGTCACCGGCGACGACGGAGCGCAGCGGCGAGACGACGGCACCGATCGCGATCACCACCAGGGTGCCACCGGCGACGATCCATCCTCGGGACGCTGGCGGTCTGATCGTGCGCGGCACAGCAGCGGACGGTTCGGGCATGCGGTGAGGCTACCGGTGGCGCCGGGCACTGGTGCCGGACCGGGAACGACGGGAGGCTCGGTGCGGAACCCGCACCGAGCCTCCCGGCAGTCCTGACGTGGACGCGACCCGCTAGCGGGCGGCGACCACCTCGCGCAGCAGCGCAGCCGTCTCGGACGGCGTCTTGCCGACCTTGACGCCGGCCGCCTCGAGTGCCTGCTTCTTCGCCTCGGCCGTGCCGGCGGATCCGGACACGATCGCGCCCGCGTGGCCCATCGTCTTGCCCTCGGGCGCGGTGAACCCGGCGACGTACCCGACGACCGGCTTCGTGACGTGGGCCTTGATGTAGTCCGCCGCACGCTCTTCGGCGTCGCCACCGATCTCGCCGATCATGACGATCGCCTCGGTCTCGGGGTCCGCCTCGAACGCGGCGAGCGCGTCGATGTGCGTGGTGCCGATGACCGGGTCGCCGCCGATGCCGATGGCGGTGGAGAAGCCGAGGTCACGGAGCTCGTACATCATCTGGTAGGTCAGGGTGCCCGACTTCGAGACGAGGCCGATCGGGCCCTTGCCGGTGATCGTCGCCGGGGTGATGCCGACGAGCGACTCCCCCGGGGTGATGATGCCGGGGCAGTTCGGACCGATGATGCGGGTCGTCCCGCCCTTCGCCTTGGCGTGCGCCCAGAACTCCGCCGAGTCCTGCACGGGGATGCCCTCGGTGATCACGACGACGAGCGGGATCTCCGCGTCGATCGCTTCGAGCACGGCGTCCTTCGCGAACGCCGGCGGGACGAAGACGATCGAGACGTCGGCACCCGTGGTGTCGATGGCCTCGCGCACCGAGCCGAACACCGGCAGGGTGACGTCGCCGTGGGTGACGGTCGTGCCGGCCTTGCGCGCGTTCACACCACCGACGACCTGGGTGCCGGCCTTCAGCATGAGGGCGGTGTGCTTCGTGCCCTCGCCACCGGTGATGCCCTGGACGATGACCTTGGAGTCCTTGTTGAGGAAGATCGACATGGTCAGTCCCTTCAGGCCGCTGCTGCAGCGAGTTCGGCGGCCTGCTCGGCCGCATCGTCCATGGTCGCGGCGACGGTGACGAGCGGGTGCGCCGCCTCCGCCAGGATCCGGCGACCCTCTTCCACGTTGTTGCCGTCGAGGCGCACGACGAGCGGCTTGGTGGCCGCGTCGCCGAGGATGCCGAGCGCGGCGACGATGCCGTTCGCGACGGCGTCGCAGGCGGTGATGCCGCCGAAGACGTTCACGAAGACGCTCTTCACCTGCGGGTCGCCGAGGATCACGTCGAGGCCGTTCGCCATGACCTCTGCCGAGGCGCCGCCGCCGATGTCGAGGAAGTTGGCGGGCTTCACACCGCCGTGACGTTCTCCGGCGTACGCGACGACGTCGAGCGTCGACATGACGAGCCCCGCGCCGTTGCCGATGACGCCGACCTGGCCGTCGAGCTTCACGTAGTTGAGGCCGTGGGCCTTCGCCTTGGCCTCGAGCGGGTCCTCGCTCGCGGTGTCCTCGAGCGCCTTGTGGGCGTCGTGACGGAAGTCCGCGTTCTCGTCGAGGGAGACCTTGCCGTCGAGCGCCAGGATCTGGCCGTCGCCGGTGCGGACGAGGGGGTTCACCTCGACCAGGGTGGCGTCCTCGCCCTTGTAGACGTCGTAGAGCTTCACGAACACGTCGGCGACCTGGTCGCGGAGCGCCTCGGGGAAGTTCGCCTGCGTCGCGATGTCGAGCGCAGCCGCCTTGTCGATCCCGGTCAGCGGGTCGACCTCGACGCGTGCGAGCGCCTCGGGCTTCTCGACCGCGAGCTGCTCGATCTCCATGCCGCCCTCGACGCTGACGAGCGACAGGTAGGAGCGGTTGGCGCGGTCGAGGAGCACCGAGAAGTAGAACTCCTCGGCGATGTCCGCTCCCTGCGCGATCATGACGCGCTTGACGGTGTGGCCCTTGATGTCGAGGCCGAGGATGGCCTGGGCGTGCTCGAACGCCTCGTCCGGGGTCTTCGCGACCTTCACGCCGCCCGCCTTGCCACGGCCGCCGACCTTCACCTGGGCCTTCACGACGACGACGCCGCCGATCTTCTCGGCCGCTGCCCTCGCCTCCTCTGGGGTGTCGGCGATGATCCCCTGCAGAACGGGGACGCCGTAGGACTCGAAGAGGTCCCTGGCCTGATACTCGAAAAGATCCACGCTGTTCTTCTTCCCGCACTCGTCGTGCGATCGGCATCGGTTTCGCAGGTCGCAGCGCTCAGCATCGAGGGTCGCTCGATGTCGAGACAACGGCCGTGACAGAGCCTAGCGCCGCCACATGGACGTCGAGACAACGGACAGCACCAGCCCGCACAGACAGCAACGGGTCGCCACGCGGACGTCGAGACAACGGACAGCACCAGCCCGCACAGACAGCAAAGGGTCGCCACATGGACGCGCGATCCGGGGGACGGCATCCCGGAAACCGTCCCAGGCATCGGACGGCACGGTGGTCCGGTGCACGATGGACTCCGAACCCGAGCCGCCGAGGTCTTCGGCTGGCACCTCCACCCCGACCAGGAGACCGTCGTCGACGCGGTCCTCGACGGCAGGGACGCCCTCGCGGTGATGCCCACCGGCGCCGGCAAGTCCGCGATCTACCAGGTCGCCGGACTCGCCCTCGACGGCCTGGTGGTCGTCGTCTCGCCGTTGGTCGCCCTGCAGGAGGACCAGGTGGTCGGGCTCGCCGAGCACCCGGGCGCTCCTCGTGCCGTGACGGTGAACGCCACGAAGGGCACGCGCGACCTGACCGAGGCGTGGGACGACGTCGCCGCCGGCGCGGTCCGGTACGTGTTCCTCGCCCCGGAGCAGCTCGTGAAGGACACCGTCATCGAGCGACTCCTGGACGTCGGCGTGGCGCTGGTGACCGTCGACGAGGCGCACTGCGTGTCGTCGTGGGGGCACGACTTCCGCCCGGACTACCTGGCACTCGGCGAGGTGGTCGAGCGACTCGGCCACCCGCCAGTGCTGGCGCTGACGGCGACGGGCTCCGGCCCCGTGCGTGACGACGTCGTCGAGCGGCTCCGGATGCGCGACCCGCTCGTCCTCGCCACCGGCTTCGACCGCCCGGAACTCCGGCTCGAGGTGCGCCGCCACGGGGACGACGAGGGCAAACGGGAGGCGGTCGTCGACCAGGTCGCCAGCCTCGAGGGAACCGGCATCGTCTACGTCGCGACCCGTGCGGAGACGCTCGTGTACGCCGACGAGATCGTCGAGCGCGGCCGGGTCGCCAAGCCGTACCACGCCGGACTGCGGGTGGCGGACCGCGAGCAGGTCCTCGCCGGGTTCCACGACGGATCGGTCGAGGTCGTCGTGGCGACGAGCGCGTTCGGCATGGGGATCGACAAGCCGGACGTGCGATTCGTGGTGCACGCCGACGTGCCGGAGTCCGTCGACGCCTACCACCAGGAGATCGGCCGCGCCGGGCGGGACGGTGCGCCGGGGCTCGCCACGCTGCACTACCGCGAGGAGGACCTCGGGCTCCGCAGGTTCTTCGCCTCCGGCAGCCCGCGTCCGGCATCGCTCCGCTCCGTGTTCGACGCGGTCCCCGCCACCGGGTCGATCGCCCGCGCCGACCTGGCGAACGCGTCCGGACTGTCGGCGCGCACCGCGGGACGGGCGGCGAACGCGCTCCTCGACGCCGATGTCCTCTCGGACGACGGCGACGGGCTGGCGCGCGCCGCCGACGCTCCGCGCGACGCGTCCGCCGCCGCGAAGGCCGCACGGGACCGCGCCGCCCAGCTCGTGACGATCGAGGAGTCCCGCATCGCGATGATGCGCCGGTTCGCCGAGACGTCTGGTTGCCGCCGCCAGTTCCTGCTCGGGTACTTCGGCGACGAGCTCCACGAGCCATGCGGGAACTGCGACACCTGCTCAGCCGGGACCGCGGACGCGACCACGGGCGTCGACGGCGCACACGACGCCGAGTGGCCGCCCGACGCAGCGGTGGAGCACACCGAGTGGGGTCGGGGTGTCGTGATGAGCACCGAGGACGACCGGCTCACCGTCTTCTTCGACGACGCCGGGTACCGGACCCTGGCCCTCGCGGACATCGCCGAACGGCACCTGCTCGAACGGGTCTGAGTCCCCCACATCCTGGGCGACCCGCCAGGGCCCCGGCGTACACCAGGAGGCCCGACGGAAGGAGCGCCATGACGGCGGAACAGAACCAGCAGGCACAGGAACGACTCGGCGAGATCCTCGAGGCGCGCGCGTTCGACCGGTTCAGCGAGGTCTGGGCCGAGGACGTCGTCGACCACGACCCGGCGCCGGACCAGGCACCTGGGCTCGCGGGCATCGTGGACTTCTGGACCGAGTTCACGACGGCGTTCCCCGATCTCTCGCTCGAACCGGACCCGCTCGTCGTGACCGACGACTACATCACCGCCGTCTTCACGATCCGCGGGACCCACACCGGCCCGTTCCAGGGCCACGAGCCCACCGGCCGCGACTTCACGGTGCGCGGCATCCAGGTGTCGAAGTTCCGCGACGGCAAGATCGTCGAGCGCTGGGGCTCCACCGACGAGAAGGGCCTGGCGGAGCAGCTCCGCCTCGGCGAGCACGACACCAAGTTCGTCAGCGCCTGACCCCGGCACGACCCGACCACGAAGGAGCAGCACCATGACCGATCCCGGCATCAGCCCCGTCGACGACTTCGACGCAGAGGAGCGCCGCGACGACGACGTCGACCGCGAGCACGTCGGACCGTACGAGGTCGACGAGACCGACGAGTCCCTCGAGACGGTGACGAACGACGCCGTCGCCGGCGAGACCGTCGAACCGCAGCCGGGTGACGGCACCGACGACGGCCCCACCGGCGGAGCGCCCCGCGAGGGCTCGCCGGACCTGTGGGAGCACGACGGCGACTCCGAGCTCCCCGACCTGGGGAACGACCTCGGCACGAAGCCGCTGTAGTCAGCACCGCCCAGCACCGCATCGACCACGGAGCACGGCTCGGTACCATCGAGCCGTGCTCCGTCGTGTCCAGGCCAGTGTCCGCGGCATGCCAGCGGTCGCACGGCTGCTGGCGATCGCGTCACTGCTGCTCGTGGCCGCCTCGGCGCACACGGGTGTCCGCTCGGGCGTGACCGCGTGCGGCCCGTCGACCTACGGCCCCTCCTGCGGCACGAACCTCCTCTGGTTGCCCCTGCTGATCGGCGGAGTGCTCGTCGCCGTGGTCGCCGCGACGCCGTCGCACTGCTGGCCGCTCCCCGCGATCTGGCTCGTCGCGACGCTCGTCGCGGTGAGCACCGGCCCGGTCGGCAGCGTCGCCTTCGTCGTCGCCGCGCTCGTCGGCGGCGCAGCCGCCCTGGCCGGCGCCGTCGCGATCGACGTGGTGCCGCGCCGACGCGAGCGGGGCACGAGACGGTGACCAGCGAACGGACGGGAGGCTCAGCGCCGGACGTGCGCCGAGCCTCCAGTCCGCCCCGTGGTCGGGACCGGGTGCTCGACCGGTTCCTGGCGGACAGCACCCCCGTCGTCGCCGGCGGGCGTGCGATCCTGCTGCAGATCGCCGACCCGGTGGTCGCGGCCGGCGTCCGCCGGCACTCGGACTTCGCGCGGCGGCCGCAGCAGCGGCTCGCCCACACGCTCATGTACATCTACGCCGTGATGCTCGGCTCGCCCTCGGACGCGGCGATCGCGACGTCGTTCGTGCACCGCGCGCACGCACCGGTCACGGGTGCGGACGACGCCGACCGGCAGCTCTGGGTGGCGGCGACGCTGTACGACTCGGCGCTCCGGGCGCACGAGGCGTTCGGCGACGCGGTGCCCCCGGAGCTCGCCCAGCGCATGCTGGCCGCCTACGAACCGATCGGGGTGGCGCTCCGGGTGCCGGCGGGACGCTGGCCAGACTCCGTCGCCGCCTTCGAGCACTACTGGACCGGCACGATCGCGGGGCTGCAGGTCACCGACGACGCGAGGGCCGTGGTGCGCGACCTGCTGCACCCGCGGTTCGCGCCGCTCTGGGTCCGTGCCGCGATGCCGCTCGTGCGGATCGTGACCGTCGGCATGCTCCCCGATGCGGTCCGCGCGCAGTACGGCTTCGCGTGGGGCCCGCGCGAGCGACGGCGGTACGCACGGGTGACCGCAGGAGTCCGGCGCTTCCGGGCCGTCGTGCCGGGACCACTGCGGCGCCTCCCCGGCCCGCTGCTGCTCCGACAGATGCGACGGATCGCGAAGCAGTACTTGTCACACTGACAATTACCGTGCTACGGTCGGGTCATGGCAGTCGAACTCACCACCCGGAACGCTTCCGGAACCAGCGTGACCCCGACGTTCTCCACCATGCGGTTCCCCGCTGGCGAAGCACACGTCAAGGTCGCGAACGACGACGCCGACACGGGGGAGACCACCGAGATCGCGACCCTGCGGGGCGCGAGCGGCGACGACCTCCTCGCGCTCGGCATGTGGGCGGACGCCGTGCGACAGCGCGGCTCGAAGTCGGTCGCACTCATCCCGTACCTCCCAGGCGCCCGGCAGGACCGCGGACTCCCCTTCGGGGCGAAGGTCTACGCGGACGTCATCAACGGCTTCGGCATCGACCAGGTCATCGCCTTCGACCCGCACTCGCCCGTCATCGTCGGGCTGGTCGACAACCTGACGGTCGTCACGAGCGAGCGGGTCGTCCGTGACGCCGTGGTCGCCGGTTCCGACTACGTCGGCATCATCGCCCCGGACAAGGGCGCCGTCGCACGGGCCACCGCGGTCGCCGACGCCTGCGGCCTGCCGGTCTTCCGGGCCGAGAAGCACCGCAACCCCGACACCGGCAAGCTCGACGGGTTCACCTGCGAGCCCCTCCCCGAGTCCGGACGGCTGCTCGTGGTCGACGACATCTGCGACGGCGGCGGAACGTTCATGGGCCTCGCCGGCGCGACCGGCCTGCCGAAGGAACGCCTCGGCCTCTGGGTCTCGCACGGCGTCTTCTCCGGCCGGGCACCGGCACTCGCCGAGCACTTCGGCGAGATCGTCACCACCGACTCCTACCCGGCGCAGACCGACGTGCCCGGGCTCACGACCGTTCCCCTCATCCCCTTCCTGACGGAGCAGATCCGATGACCACCACCGACACCACCGCGACCGGCACGACGACCACCGCCGGCATCGAGCCCCGCATCACCGGTCCGAGCCCCATCGCGCCGCTCCTCGCCGTCGACGGGTACAAGCACTCGCACCGGCAGGTGTACCCGCAGGGGACCACGCGGATCCTCATCAACTGGACGAACCGCTCGAACGCACACATGCCCGAGTCCACGCACGCCGTGGTGTTCGGCCTGCAGGCGTTCATCCAGCGCTCCCTGGTCGAGGCATGGGCGCCGTTCTTCGCCGCGGACGAGGACCTGGTCGCCGACCTGTTCCAGCAGGCGCTCGAGGGGTACTTCGGCCCGAACCACATCGGCGTCGACCACGTCCGCGCCCTGCACCGCCTCGGGTACCTCCCGCTGACGATCACGGCCCTGCCCGAGGGGACCCTCGCGCCGATCGGTGTCGCCACGCTCACGGTCGAGAACACCGTCGACGAGTTCTTCTGGCTGCCGAACTACATCGAGACCGCCCTGTCCGCGTCGATCTGGCACCCCTCGACCGTCGCCACGAAGGCGCTGGAGTACCGCGACCTGATGGAGGACTGGGCAGCGCGCACCGGTGCCGTCCCGGAGAGCATCGACTTCGCCGCGCACGACTTCTCGTTCCGCGGGCAGTCCAGCATCGAGTCCGCGGCGGCCGGTGGCGCCGGACACCTGCTCTCGTTCCTCGGCACCGACTCGATGCCGTCGCTCGACTTCATCGACCGGTACTACCCGGGCGACAACGGTTGGGTTGCGGCGAGCGTCCCGGCGACCGAGCACAGCGTGATGTGCGTCCGCGGGGCCGACGGGGAGCTCGAGACGTTCGAGCAGATCCTCGACGTCTACCCGACGGGCATCGTGTCGGCGGTCAGCGACGGCTTCGACCTGTTCAAGGTCATCACCGAGACGCTCCCGCAGCTCAAGGACCGGATCACCGGGCGCGACGGCAAGCTCGTGATCCGCCCGGACTCGGGTGACCCGGTCGACATCGTCACCGGCACCGTGCACGGGGTGGGTGCCGACGCGCTCGCCGACCCGGCGCGCAGCCACGAGGAGAAGGGCGTCGTCGAGCTCCTCGACGAGATCTTCGGCCACACCGTGAACGACGCCGGGTACAAGGTCCTCGACCAGCACATCGGCGTGATCTACGGCGACAGCATCACCCTCGACCGCGCTCGTCGGATCTACGAGCGGCTCGAGGCCAAGGGCTACTCGAGCGACAACATCGTGCTCGGCATCGGCTCGTACACGTACCAGTACATGACCCGGGACAACCTCGGCAGCGCCGTGAAGGCGACGTGGGCGCTGGTGGACGGCGAGCCCGTCGACATCCAGAAGGACCCGAAGACGGGCAGCGGCAAGAAGAGCGCGAAGGGCCGCACCGCCCTGCACCGTGACGAGACCGGCGAGATCCGGCAGAGCGACCAGGCGAGCGCGGCGGACGAGGCGACGAGCCTGCTCCAGCCGGTCTGGACCGACGGCCGGTTCCTCGTGCACCAGTCCTTCGCCGACGTGCGTGCGACGCTCCGCCGCGAACGCGCCGACCGTGCCGCACGCCGGGCGGCATCGGCGTGACCGACGGCGCCGTGGCGGCCCGCGACCAGCCGCTCATCGCGATCGACGTCGTCCCGATGTCGTTCACGGCGGGCGACGGGCTGCTGGTCGCCACCGCGCGCCGGCCGTACGACCCGTACGCCGGACAGGAGGCACTCCCCGGCGTGCTCCTGGACGGTACGGAACTGCTCACCGACGGGGCGCATCGCGCGCTCCGCACCAAGACCGGGATCGACGACGCGTCGATCCGGCACCTCGCGCAGATCGGCGCGTTCGACGGACCAGAGCGGGACCCGCGGTCGACGGCGATCAGCATCGCGTTCGTCGCGGTGGTGGCGGGGTCCGATCGCGGCGCCGAGTCGTCGGCCGAGGCCGGCGGGGGCCCTGGAGTCGCGTCGTCGGCGATCTGGCGCGACCCTGCGCAGGCCGAGCCGGGCCTCCCGTTCGACCACGACCGGATCATCCAGGCCGCGCTCGACCACGTCCGCACCCGGCTGTGGCGGGACCTGCCGCTCACCCGCGCCCTCCTCGGAAGGCGGTTCACGACGGCGGACGCGAGCCGGCTGCAGACCGCGGTGACCGGCGTCGCCCCCGATCCCGGCAACCTGAACCGGGCGCTGCGGACCAACCCGGCGCTCGTCCGGGCGGCGGCGACCACGACGTCGGGCCAGCGTGGCGGACGTCCCCCGGTCTCCTGGACGTGGGCGGACTGACCGGGGTTGGCTGTGGGGATGCCAACCGCACCCCTCTCCGGCGACCCGTCGTTCGCGTTCCCCGAGTTCACCGATCCGCCCGCCACACCGATGGCCGCCGCGCGGGCCTGGCTGGCGACGGCCGACGACGTCTCCGAACCGCTGTCGATGACGCTCGCGACCGCGGCGGACGGGGTCGTCAGCGCCAGGACCGTCGACGTCAAGCGGCTCGACGACGAGGGGCTCGTGTTCGGGTCGTCCACCGAGAGCCCGAAGGGACGGCAGCTCGCAGCCAACCCGGCGGCCGCGCTGCAGGTGTACTGGCGCGAGACCATGCAGCAGATGCGGTTCGAGGGGGTCGTCGTGGTGCTCTCCGACGACGAGTCCGACGCCCTCTTCGCCGACCGGTCACCGAAGTCCCGGGCGGCGACGGCCGCAGCCCACCAGTCCGAGCCGCTCGACGGCACGTTCGACGACCTGCTGTCCGCTGCCGGGGCCCTCGGCGACGATGCCTCCCGTCCGGCGTCGTGGGTCGCCTACCGGCTCGAACCGGTCGTCGTGGAGTTCTGGCACGGCAGCCGCGACCGCATGCACCGACGCCTGCAGTACCGCCGGTCGGATGACGGGTGGACGACACGCGTGCTCCAACCGTGAGCTGTCTTCGGACAGGGCGCGCGGTGCTCCCGCACAACCGGGAACAACTCGCGCCACCGAAGTCGGTGGCGCGAGTTGCTCCCGGTTGGTCGAACACGGACCCGACCGGCGAGGTCGGCGCCCGCCCTACGCCCGCGCGACGGGGTTCGGCATCGACCCGGCGCGGATGAGCGACGACGACTGGTCCGCCAGGTCGACCATCGACAGGGTGTTCCGCAGCTGCAGCCGGTTCAGGCAGGAGTGCTCGAAGACCGGCGCACGCAGGTCGAGCGGGCGGCGCCGGTCCGGGTGGGCAGCAGCGTGCCGGTCGATGCACGCGCCGACGAGCTCCCAGAAGCGGGACTCCGGCAGGACCCCGTCGTCGTCGAGGATCGCCGCGACGAACCGCAGCACCCCGTCGAACACGTCGGTGAACACGGCGAGCGCCGCCTCGTCGTCGTCGACCGGGTGCACGATGCGCTCGATCCCGGCCGGCACGGCGACCGGAGCGAGCACCGCGACCTCTTCCCCGATGTCCTTCATGACGGCGCGGACCACGACACCGTCGCGGAGCACCAGCACGAGGTTCTCCCCGTGCGGCATGAACGCCAGGTCGTGCACGGTCAGGCAGTGCACCACGGGGAGCAGGTACGCGTCGAGGTACCGCCGCACCCACTCGTCCGCCGGCAGCCCCGACCGGGCGACCAGCGCCGAGGCCACCGCCGCACCGGAGGCATCGCGGTGCAGCAGCGCCGCCATCGTCATGAGCTGCTCGCCGTCGGACAGCCGCGGCACCGGGCTCTCCCGCCAGAGCGCCGCGAGCATCTTCCGCTGCGGCGACGACACGTCCACCCGGTGGTACGCGTCGCCCGTGTACCCGATCGCCGCGTGTTCCCGCAGCACCTCGAAGCCCGCTGACCGCAGCGTCGGGTCGGCCGAGACGATCCCGGCGACCCAGTCGTTCACCGCAGGGGTGTTCCGCATGTAGGCCGGCGACATCCCACGGAGGAACCCCATGTTCTGCACCGCCAACGCCGTCTTGACGTACGACCGCGTCGGGTCCGTCCGGTCGAACGCCGTCCGGATCGACTGCTGCGGCTGGTGCTCGTCCGGCCCCTCCCCGAGGTCGACGAGGTCCTGTCGTCCGAGGTCCGGCGCGAACGTCACGGCGATCCGGTGCTGCCACTGCCACGGGTGCACCGGCAGCCACACGTAGTCGTCCGGGTCGAGCCCGCGGCGCTCCAGCGTCTGCCGGAACCCGGCCACCGTCGCCGCGGGCAGCTCGGCCGCCCAGTGGGCGTCCTCGGTCCGGTCCGCGGCGAGCGCCAGGTGCGTGTGCTCCCGGCGTGCCGCGAGCCACCGGTACCGGAACGTCCGCCCGGACTCCGGCGCGTACGCCCGGTACTCGTCGAGCCCGAACCCGATGCGACCGTTCGACGCCACGAACGCCGGGTGCCCCTCGGTCATCGCCGCCTCGGTCGCCTGGAACGCCGCGACCGCATCCACTCGTCCCCGCGCGAGCTGGGCAGCGGATGGCCCGCCCCGTCGGTGCTTGGCGGCGGCACTGGCGAGGGTCGAGGCGATCTCCTCGAGGTACGTGCCGAGCAGCTCGTCGGGGATCCCGAGGAGGTCGCGGAGCTCGAGTACGAGGTCCTGCGCGCTGAGCGGCACCGCGTCACCGTCACGGGTCCGGGTCAGCGATGCCTCGTCGATCGACCAGTGCTCGAGCGCGTGCAGCCGTGCCAGGAACCGGTAGGTCGACGGCCCTGCCGCAAGGCGCCAGCCGTCGCCGTCGGCCACCGGTGCGATGAGCCGCTCGTGGGTGAACTCGGTGATCGCCTTCGCCACGAGGTGCCGCTCCGCGACGTCGAGGTGCTCCGGTCGGAGGTGCGCAGCGGGTCCGTCGTCGTCCGGCACCCCGATCCGGTCGGTGTCGAGCACCGAGAGCAGCGCGCGCTTGCCGTCGACGTCGACCTCGCGGAGCACCCGGAACCCGACCTCGGCGTTCTTCGCGTGCACCGCGGTGTTCCGGACGTCGGGCTCGACCACGACGCGACGTGCGCCGAGGGCGTCCCGACAGTGCTCCACCACGGTCCGCATCACCGCGCTCGTGAGTCCGTGCACCCGCCCGTCGGCAGGCGGCGGTGCGACGAGCAGGTGCATGCCGACGTCGCCGGGTTCGGCGGGCCAGACGTCGGTCAGCAGCACGGCACCCGGGTCGTAGGTCTCGGCGAGGAAGCACGGCTCGCCGTCGCGGCGCCCCAACCACGCGGCCTGCGCCGGGTCCGCCTGCACGCCGGCCAGGTACGCGCGCACGGCCTCGACGTCGAGATGGCCCATCTCCCACCAGCTCGACGCCGGGTGGGCGAGCCACGCCTGCACGACGGCGGCGTCGCGATCCGGGTCCACGGGTTCGACGGACAGGAGGCTCGGGGTCGCGCCCGCCTCGCGGGGCACGTCGAGCAGGACGGTTCCGTTCTCGGTCATGCGCGCACCTCCGCGCGCTCGGCGCCGCGCCGTTCCGGCGCGGCCCCCGGGGCCCCGGCCTGCCGTGTGGCGGGCAGGCCGAACTCCTGGAAGGCGATCCGGTCCTCCAGTCCGTGGACAGGGCGACCCGTGACGGACCGGATGATCGACGCGTTCCGCCACGCACCCATGCCGAGGTCGGGGGCGGTCAGCCCGTGCGTGTGCTCCTCGGCGTTCTGCACCCAGATCCGACCACCGATGGTGTCCACGTGGTGGTCGCGCGCAACGGCGAACCGACCGCGGGAGTCCCGCGCGACGAGGTGCTCGACCGGGTCGAGGAACCGCGTCGGGCGCGGGGCGTACCCGGTCGCGAGGACGAGCCGCTCCACCTCGTGCTCGTACGTCTCGCCGAGCTGCTCGTGCCGGAGGGTCAGTCGGTACCTGCCCCGGTCGGCGAGCCAGGAAGCGTCCACGACGCTCGTCTCGGTCCGCAGCGACGTCGGGATCGGGCCGCTTGCACTGATCCGGTACAGCGCGTCGTAGAGGTCGTCGACCAGGTCGGCGCTGATGCCCTTGTACAGCCCGCGCTGTTCGCGTCCCAGGCGGTCGCGGAGGTCCTCGGGCAGCCCGTGGAAGTGGTCTGTGTACTCGGGGCTCGTCATCTCGAGCGTGAGCTTGGTGTCCTCCATCGGGAAGAACCGCGGCGACCGGGTGATCCAGTCGAGCGTGTAGTCGTGCGCGCGGATGTCCTCGAGCAGGTCGCGGTAGACCTCGGCGGCGGACTGCCCGCTGCCGATCACCGCGATGCTGCCGGCGCTCCGGAGGGCGTCGCGGTTCGGCACGTACTCGGCGGAGTGGATCACCGGGCCGGGCAGGTCGCGGAGCGCCGACGGGACGGACGGCGCCGAGCCGACGCCGATGACGACGTGGCGGGCACGGTACGCCTCCGGGCCGTGGTCGGTGTCGGCGTGCACGGTGAACAGGTCCGTCGCCTCGTCGTGCTCGACCGCCGTGACCGTCCGACCCCAGCGCAGGGTGTCGAGGCGCTCGGCGGCCCAGCGGCAGTACGCGTCGTACTCGCTGCGGAGGGGGTGGAAGTCCTCGCGGATGTAGAACGGGTAGAGCCGGTTCGTCTCCTTGAGCCATGCCAGGAACGAGAACGGGGACGTCGGGTCGGCCATCGTGACGAGGTCCGCCATGAAGGGCACCTGGATCGTGGCGTCGTCGAGCATCATGCCGTGGTGCCAGGCGAAGCCGTCTGCGGCGTCGAGGAACACCGCGTCGAGGTCGTCGAGCGGGTCGGTCAGGCAGGCGAGGCCGAGGTTGAACGGGCCGATGCCGATGGCGACGAGGTCGAGGGGGTCGTTCGAGGTCGTGGTCGTGTTTGTGTTTGTGTTTGTGTTTGTGTTTGTGGTCATCGTGCTGCTCCTGCTGTCTCGGCTGCGGCGGCTGCTGCGGTTGCGGCGGCCGTTCTGGCCACGTGGTCGAGGGATGCCCGCATCTGCTCCGGGGTGGTCTCCGGGTTCAGGAGCGTGAGCTTGTTGCACGGCCGCCCGTCGATCACCGTCTTGGCGACGAGGACCCGCCCCTCGGCGAGGAGCACTGCCCGGAGCGGTGCCACCAGGGCATCGGCCTCGGCGTCGGACATCCCCGCCGGCTGCCAGCGGAACAGCACCGTGCTGAGCTGCGTCGGCGCGACGAGGTGCAGGTCCTGGTGGTCGGCGACGATGGCGTGGGTGGCCTCGGCGAGGTCGATGACCGCGTCGAACGCTCGACCGATCGCGTCCGCGCCGGTCGCTCGGAGCGTCGCCCAGAGCTTCAACGCGTCGAAGCGCCTCGTCGTCTGCAGGGACTTGTCCACCTGGTTCGGTTCCGCCGCGTCCTCGGGGTTCAGGTAGTCGGCGTGCCAGGCGATCCTGCGGAGGTCGGCGGGGTCACGGACCAGCAGGGCACTCGAGGAGACCGGCTGGAAGAACGACTTGTGCAGGTCGGTGGTCACGCTGTCGGCCCGCTCGATGCCGTCCAGCAGGTGCCGGCGGGTGGGCGAGACGAGCAGGCCGCAGCCGTACGCGGCGTCGACGTGCAGCCAGACGTCCTCGAGGTCGCAGACGTCGGCGACGGGTTCGAGCGGGTCGATCACGCCGCGGTCGGTCGTGCCGGCCGTGGCGACGACCGCCAGCGGGGTGCGGCCTGCGGCGCGGGTCTCGGCGATGGCCTCGGCCAGGGCTGCGGGGACCATGCGGCCGGCGGCATCGGTGGGGACGATGCGCACCTGGCCGATCCCCAGCAGGCGTGCGGACTTCGCGATGCTGAAGTGGGTCTCCGCCGTGGTGAAGACGGTGTGCGGCCCGCGCGGTGCCCGCTGCTCGACTCGCTCCCGCTGCTCGACTCGCTCCCGTGCGATGAGGAGCGCCTGCAGGTTCGACTGCGAGCCGCCGGAGGTGAAGATGCCGTCGCCCGCCGCGAAGCCGATCCGGCGTGCCAGCCAGTCGACGACGTGTCGCTCGATCTCGGTGCCGATCCGCGACTGGTCCCAGGTGTCGACGGACGGGTTCACCGCCGCGAGCACGGCCTCGGCAGCGACAGCGGGCAAGGCCACCGGACAGTTCAGGTGTGCGAGGGAACCGGGGTGGTGGAACCACACGGCCTCCCGGACGAACAGCTCGTCGAGCTCCACGAGTGCCCGGTCCGTCCCGAGCGGTACGCCGTCGAGATCGATCCCGGCCACCCGGTCCCGGAGTTCGGCGGCGGAGGTGCTCGTCGTCGGCGTCGTCACCCCGGCGACGCGGTCGGCGAGCCGGTCCACGGTCGATCCGACGAGGTCTCGGTAGCGGGCGGCGGTGGCGTTGGTCAGCATTTCGATCACAGGTGTCACGTTAGGTAAGGCTAACCTCACCTTGAATCGGTTGTCACCCGAACAGGGGGCCGGGCGTGGCGTCAGCAAGGTCCGGCATCATCGTTGGATGAACAACCCCGTGGTCCGTCCGGCGAGCGTCACGGACGCCGACCGCATCGCACGCGTGCACGTCCAGGCCTGGCAGGAGGCCTACGCACACCTGTTGCCGGCGTCCTTCCTGGCGGCACTCGACGTCGATGCGCGAGCGGATCGGTGGCGGACGGTCATCGCCGACGTGGAGACCGACGTGTTCCTCGCCACGATCGACGACGTCGTCGTGGGCTGGGCCTCCGCGGGTCCGGGACGTGATCCCGAGGCTCCACGCGACCGGGAGCTCGAGGGCATCTACATCCTGGCGTCGACGTACGGCTCGGGTGCCGGGCAGGCGCTGCTCGACGAGGCCGTCGGCGACGCGCCGGCCTACCTGTGGGTGGCGGACGACAACCCGCGGGCCGAGGCGTTCTACCGGCGCAACGGATTCCACCGGGACGGAGCGGTGAAGCGTGTCCACCTCGGCCCGCACCCGCTCGAAGCCGTGCGGTTGGTGCGCTGAGCTGTCGTGCGCTGAGCGCTAGAGCTTCTCGATCGGGGCGATCTTGATGAGGAGCTTCTTGCGCCCGGCCGAGTCGAACGCGATCTCGGCGATGCGCTTGGCCCCCTGACCGGTCACCGCGGACACGGTACCCTCGCCGAAGTCGACGTGCTTGATGCGGTCGCCGGACGCGAGCTCCATGTCGCCGTTGTCACGGACCTGCCCGGAGACGCGGTTTGCCCACTCCGTCTTCGGCCGGGTCTTCGCCGCCGCCGCAGCTCGGTCGTAGGAGCCGCCGCCCCAACCGCCACCGCCGCGGTAGCCACCACCACCGCCGCCACCGAATCCACCGGGTCCGGCGCCGTCACGCTTGGCGTTGAGCGCACGCGGCTGCGTCCCACCACGGCTGTTCGCCATGCCGGGTGACTGCTTCCACTCGATGAGCCCCTCGGGGATCTCCTGCAGGAAGCGGGACGGCATCGCCACGTTGACGTCGCCGAACTGCGCGCGGGTCATCGCCAGCGACAGGAACAACGACTTCTTGGCGCGGGTGATGCCGACGTAGAACAACCGGCGTTCCTCGGACGGGCCACCAGGTTCGTTCGCCGACATCCGGTGCGGCAGCAGGTCTTCCTCGACGCCGGTCAGGAACACCGCGTCGTACTCGAGGCCCTTCGCCGTGTGCAGCGTCATGAGCGACACCGTTCCGGAGGAGTCGTCGAGCTCGTCCGCCGCGGCGACCAGGGAGACCTCGGTCAGGAAGTCACTCAGTGTGCCGTCTGGGTTGTTCTTCTGGAACTCCCGCGTCACCGCGACGAGTTCGTCGATGTTGTCGGCACGCGCCGAGTCCTGCGCGTCCGGGGACTTCCGGAGCTGTTCGAGCAGTCCGGAGCCGTCCAGGAGCTGCGTGAGCGTGTCGACGACCGGCTGGTCCTGCGCCTTGGCCGAGACCTCGTCGAGGAGCGCCGCGAAGGCCGTGATCGCGTTCCGGACCTTCGGCCCGAACCCGAGCTCGTCCGCGTGCCGGAGCGACTCGCGCATGGTGACGTCGTGCTCGTCGGCGTAGCGCTGCAACGTCGTCTCGGTCACCGCACCGATGCCCCGCTTCGGGACGTTGAGCACACGGCGGAGCGCCATCGGGTCCGCCGGGTTCGCGACGGTGATCAGGTACGCCATCGCGTCCTTGATCTCGGCGCGTTCGTAGAACTTCGTGCCGCCGAGCACCCGGTAGGGGATCGCCGCGCGGATGAAGATCTCCTCGAGTGCACGCGTCTGCGAGTTCGTCCGGTAGAACACCGCCATGTCGCGGTAGTCCATGCCGTCCTCGTGCAGGCGCTGGATCTCGTCCGCGACGAACTGGGCTTCGTCGTGTCCGGTGTAGCCCGTGAAGCCAACGATCTTGTCGCCGGCGCCGACCTCGGTGAACAGGTTCTTCACCTGGCGGTCGAAGTTGTTCGCGATGACGGCGTTCGCTGCGTCGAGGATGTTCTGCGTCGAGCGGTAGTTCTGTTCGAGCAGGATCACCTTGGAGTTCGGGAAGTCCCGCTCGAACTCGACGATGTTGCGGATGTCGGCGCCGCGGAAGGCGTAGATCGACTGGTCCGAGTCGCCGACGACGGTCAGCGACGCACCGGCGATCGACCCGTCCGCCTCGCGCATCCTGGCGACGTGCTGGCCTTCGTCCTCGAGCCGGTCGACCTGCTCCACCGGGACCGGACGCGTCAGCTCGCGGATGAGCGAGTACTGCGCGTGGTTCGTGTCCTGGTACTCGTCGACGAGGATGAACCGGAAGCGCCGCTGGTAGAGCGCAGCGACCTCGGGGAACGCCCGGAACAGGAACACCGTCTGGCCGATGAGGTCGTCGAAGTCGAACGCGTTGGCGCGACGGAGGTCGTTCGTGTACCGCCGGAACACCTCGGTGAACATGACTTCCTGCGGGTCGTTCGCGTTGATGTTCCGCGCGTACGAGTCGATGTCCTGCAGTTCGTTCTTGAGCTTCGAGATCTTCGACGCCGCCGCACCGACCGTCAGACCGAGCGTGTCCGCTTCGAGGTCCTTGATGATGCGCTTGAGCAGCGCCCGCGAGTCGGCGGAGTCGTAGATGGTGAACGACTGCGGGAAGCCGAAGCGCTCGGCTTCACGACGCAGGATCCGCACGCACGCCGAGTGGAACGTCGAGATCCACATGCCCTCTGACGCCTGGCCGACGAGGGCACGGACGCGCTCGCGCATCTCGGCGGCCGCCTTGTTCGTGAACGTGATCGCGAGGATCTGCGACGGCCATGCTTCACGGTTCGCGAGCAGCAGGGCGATGCGACGCGTGAGGACGCTGGTCTTGCCGGAACCGGCTCCGGCCACGATGAGCAGGGACTCGCCGCGGTACTCGACGGCTTCCTTCTGCTGGGGGTTCAGACCGGCGGTGAACGGGTCGTCGTACGGGCGGGCCCCGGCACCCGGCTCGGGCGTCGAGTCGAATGGGTCGAGCACGATCGTCATGTCCGGGACAGTCTAGGCCGGACCCCCGACACCGGCACCCCGCTCCTCGGCCAGCGAACGCGCCCGGACCGCGAGGTCGGTGTGGTCCGCGAAGACCCCGTCGACCCCCGTCCGCACCACCGAGGTGAACCACCGCTCCCAGTCGCCGTGCGCCGCGACATCCCCGCCACGCCGGAGCGGCGCGGGCAGGAACCGGTTCTCCGGCCGGAGGGTCCACGTGAAGACCGCGAGCCCGACCGCGTGCGCACGCTCGACGACGTCGGACCGCACCGGTCGGGGGTCGTCGAGCGCCACCGGATCAGTGCCGGCCATCAGCGTCTTCAGGTCGACGCTGATCCCGTCGAACTCCTCGGCCAGCCCCGCGAGCGCGCCGTCCGTGCGCTCGTCCGCATAGGTCGGAGCCGCACGTCCGTGGGACGCGACCTCGTCCGCGGCGCTGCCCCTGGCCTCCTGGAGGTACACCAGCCGACCACCGGCGCCACGCGAGCCGATGTCGCGGAGGACGCCCTTCTCGAAGCACTCGAACGTCAGTCGTTCGTCACCACGCCACCCGGCTCCCCCGACGACGCCGTCGACCAGCTCCCCCATCGGCAGCCCGATCGAGTCGAAGTACGTCGCGTGCTTGACCTCGGCGACGAGCGCGACCGGGCGGGGTGCCGCGTCGAGGATGGCGAGCAGGTCCTCGAGCCGCAGGACCGGGTTCTCGCCGTCGTGCTCCGCGGACCGCGGACGCAGTGCCGGAAGCCGCTCGCGCGTGCGGAGTGTGGAGAGTTCGTCCCACGTGAAGTCCTCGGTGAACCAGCCGCTGAGCCGGTTCCCGTCGACGACCTTCGTGGTGCGCCTCGCAGCGAACTCGGGGTGGTCGGCGACGTCCGTCGTGCCCGAGATCTCGTTCTCGTGCCGGAGCACGAGCACGCCGTCCTTCGTGGGGACGAGGTCCGGTTCGATGGCGTCGGCTCCGAGGTCGATCGCGAGCTCGTAGGCGCTGCGGGAGTGCTCCGGGCGGTACCCGGAGGCACCGCGGTGGGCGATCACGAGGGTCATGCGGCCGACCCTACTGGGCGGGAGTTGCCGGTCCGTGGGCATCGTGCGCACCGCAGGATGCCCGCACCACGAGCTCGGCCGGGAACTCCCGGTGTTCGGTCTCCGGCTCACCGAGCAGTCGCCCGACGGCAGCAGCGGCCATCGGCACGACCGGCTGCCGGACGGTGGTGAGCGGGGGCCACGTGTACTCGGCTTCCCACGATCCGTCGAACGCGACGACCGCGACGTCGTCGGGGACCCGGACGCCGCACTCGTGGAAGGCACGGAGGACTCCGACCGCCGTGCGGTCCGAGGCGGCGAACACCGCATCGGGACGATCGCCCTCGTCCGCGATCTGCAGTCCGGACACGTAACCACCTTCGCGCGTGTACCCGCCGTCGTAGACCCGGCCTGGAGGCACGCCCCACCGCTCGCAGGCGGCTCGCCATCCACGATGGCGGGGTTCTCGGGCGTTCGGCTCGCCGACGAACGCCACCTGCCGGGCGCCGTGGCCGAGCAGGTGCGCCGTCGCCTGCTCGGCACCGGCCTGCAGGTCGGTGCCGACGCTCGCGACACCCGCTCGCGCCGACGAGACGTTCAGTTCCACCCACGGCAGGCCGACCGGGTCGATGGCACCCGGGTCGGCTGCTCCACTGGAGAGCACGAGCACGCCGTCGACCATGCGCGCCGCGAACTCCTCGAAACGCGCGCGGAGTCGGTCTGGCTCGAAGCTCGTCGCCGTCGTGTAGAGCGCGTACCCGCGCTCCCACGCGGCGGATTCGATCGCCGCCGCGTACTCGGCGAAGAACGGGTTCGCGAACACGGGGTCCTCGCGATCCGGCACGGCCAGCACGAGCGTGCGGGCAGAACCGGATCGGAGGGCCCGCGCTGCCTGGTTCGGCCGGTACCCGAGCTCGGCGACGGCTGCGAGGATCCGTCGCCGAGTCCCGGGAGCGACCGGCGCTCCACCGTTCAGCGCGTAGCTCACGAGCGCATCCGAGACCCCGGCGAGCCGGGCGACGTCCCGCCGCGTGGGCTTCCGGGGGCGCTCGTCGCTCGTTCCGTTGGTCACCGGTCGATCATGACACCCGATCGGCAACGGGCAGCGCCTCACCGACGGCGACCGGAGCGTCACCCTGGTCAGGGACCGGCAGCCGTTCCCCGTCCCGCCGGGCGGACTCGAGCGCGATCAGCCCGGGCAACGTGTACCGCGCTGCCTGCCACGCGTTGACCGGCGGCAGTACTCCGTCGTTGACCGCACGGACGAAGTCGTCGACCAGCAGGTGGTGCGATCCTTCGTGCCCGTTCGGCGCGAACGCGAACTCTTCGGGCAACCGGTCCGTCAGCGCGTCGTGCACCGGCGCGTGCCCGGAGATGAACGAGCTGCGGAGCGCCGGGGAGACGTCCGCCAGGCGCGGGTCGTCCTCGGACATGGTCGGACGCGTCGCGATCTGGTCGGAGACGTCGGTGACCCCGTCACGGTCCTGCCAGACGGAGTTCGTCACGAGCTGCTCGAAGCTGCCGTCGGTGCCGAACCACCGGAAGCGGCTCTCGCGGATGTAGGACGGGAAGCCGACGCGACGGAACTCGTTGATGCGCATCGAGCCGCCGCCGTCGAGTTCGAACAGTGCCGTCATGTTGGAGAAGTCGTTGTCGAACATGCTGACCTCGGTGTCGAAGACCCCGTCGCCGCGGTCGTCGTGCACCCCGATGCAGCTCACACTGACCGCGTGCCGCGGCACCGCACCGAGGACACCGCCGATCGCGTGGGTCGGGTACCACATGGGCGGATAGCTCGCCGTGGCCTTCCACTCGTCGCCGCCGCTGTACTTGTACGCGTCGTAGAAGCCGAGGTCCATGTCGTGGACGTAGTCACCCTCGGCGTAGAACACCCGGCCGAACGCGCCTTGCTCCGCCTTCTGCCGCGCGAACACCGTCGCCGGGTTGTACTGACTGGTCTCGCCCATCATGTAGGTGAGCCCGGTCTCCTGCACCGCGGCGATGATCGACTCGATCTCGGTCAGCGCGGTCGCCATCGGGACGGCCGAGTACACGTGCTTGCCCGCACGCAGCGCCTGCAGCACGAGCGGTCCGTGCGTCCAGCGCTGGGTGAAGATCGCGACGGCGTCGACGTCCGGGCTCGCGAGCATCGCCTCGAAGCTCGGGAAGGTCCCGGCGAGGGCGAGCTCGTCGACGAGCTGCTCGGCGCGCTCCGGGATGACGTCCGTGGCGTAGACGTCGGAGATGCCGGGGTGCTTGTCGAACAGGGTCGCGAAGTGGCTGGCGAACTGGCCGGCTCCGACCATGCCGAGGGTGAACGTCATGCTGGCTCCTTGGGTGGGTGTGCGTCGTTGCTCGACCATTGTGGCCATGCGGGTTTACTCGTGTCAACGGCTGGTCCTCGATGTGCAGGGCCATGTATCCACGGGCACATGTGGAGGAGTGGGCACCCCGGATCCCAGCCGGCGGCGCGACCATCCCGCCATGGCCGATCGATCCCTGTCCACCGCCGTCGAGTCCCGCATCGACCGCGCCGCCCGCCGCGTGCTCGACGCCGGACGGCAGCCCCGGACGCCGATCCGCGAGTTCGTCACCGAGTTCCTGGTCTTCGGCGCGAAGCAGGCGTGGGCGTGCACGTTCGGGGCGCTGCTGCTCGGCGTGATCGCGCTCGCACGCATCGCCTGGCCCGATGACGCCCCGGTCGCCAGGAACGACGCCCTGACGATCGCCGCGATCGCCATCCAGGTCGCGATGCTCGTGTTCGGACTCGAGGCCGTGCGCGAGCTCCGTGTCGTGCTGCTCTTCCACGTCGTCGGCACGGTCATGGAGGTCTTCAAGACCGACGTCGGCTCGTGGGCGTACGACACGGGCGGCCTGCTGCACGTCGCCGGCGTCCCGCTGTTCTCCGGCTTCATGTACGGCGCGGTCGGGTCGTACATGGTCCGCGTCTACCGCCTCTTCGACCTCCGGTTCTCGCGCTACCCGAAGCAGTGGCACACCGCAGTGGTCGCCGCAGGCGTCTACGTGAACTTCTTCGCACACCACTTCGTCTGGGACGCGAGGTACGTGCTGCTCGCGCTCGTGGTGGTGCTGTTCGCCAGGACGACGATGCACGTGCGCGTCTACCGGACGACGATCCGGATGCCGATCCTCGTGGCGATGGGGCTGGTCGCGGTGTTCATCTGGATCGCCGAGAACGTCGCGACCTGGGCGGGGGCGTGGTCCTACCCGGCACAGGTGGCCGCCTGGCACCCTGTCGCACCGACGAAGATCGTGGCGTGGCTGCTGCTCATGACGATCTCGGTCGCACTCGTCACGTGGCTCTCCCCACCGCGCCCGCTCTCGGCCCGCTCGGTGAACTCCCGACCCGCACCGACCCATCCCGCAGCCCGCGCCCGTAGAGTGCATGCACGGACGGCAGCACCGGCGTCCGCTCGCCGCGAATCCTCAGCCTTTCGGCGCGACGCACACCTAGGCTGAGAGGACGCGAAGGAACGGTCCATCGTTCCCGCTCGACGACCCGAATCCAGAGGAATCACGAGGACACCATGGCTTTCAAGCCCGGTTTCGACCAGTCCCCCGCCTTCAACGACGCGGGCCGGAACGCTTGGGGCGCCGGCGCCAACTCGCAGCAGGCCGGATGGGGCCAGACCCCGCAGCAGTCGGCGGGCATGACGCCCGAGCAGCTGCAGCACATGTACGACCGTCCGTCGGCGAGCACGGTCGACACCGACCGCATGTCGTACGAAGACACCATCGTCAAGACGCTCATGGCGTTCGGTGTGCTCATCGTCGGCGCGGTCGCCGGGTGGAACCTCCCCCCGATCGTCTGGATCGCGGGCGCGATCATCGGGTTCGTCCTGGCGCTCGTCAACACCTTTAAGAAGAAGCCGTCCGGTGGCCTCGTGCTCGCGTACGCCTTCTTCGAGGGGCTCTTCGTCGGCGGCATCTCCGGCGCCTACAACTCCATGTGGGACGGCATCGTCACGCAGGCGGTCTTCGGCACCCTCGGCGTGTTCTTCGTCACGCTGCTGCTGTTCCGTTCGGGCAAGGTCCGTGCGACCCCGAAGATGACGCGGTTCTTCCTCGTCGCGATGGTCGGGTACATGGCGTTCTCGCTCGTCAACCTGGTCCTGATGTGGACCGGCGTCACCAACACGGCGTTCGGGCTGCTCGGCACGACGGTGTTCGGTATCCCCCTCGGCGTCCTGATCGGCATCTTCGTGGTCCTGATGGCCGCGTACTCGCTCGTCCTCGACTTCGACCAGATCAAGACCGGTGTCGAGCGCGGTGCCCCGCGCATCTACGGCTGGACCGCGGCGTTCGGCCTCATCGTGACGCTCGTCTGGCTGTACCTCGAGATCCTGCGCATCCTCGCCATCGTCGCGAGCAGCTCCCGCAACTAGCGGCAGCGCACACACGAAGGGCCCCGGCACTCGCCGGGGCCCTTCGTCGTGGTGGTCCGCCGCCCGCAGCCCGTCGCCCGTCGCGCGCTCGCCCGTCGCCCGACCGGTCACAACTCCCCGCTCAGGTTCGCCGACCGGTCACGAAACGTCGTTCGGAGCGCCGACGACCGACGGTCTGTGACCACTCCACGAACGTGAGCGGGGTGTTGCGACCACCCGGCACGGGGCACCCGGCACGCGGGCACTCGGCACCGGGCCCGGGGGCACGGGGCACCCGGCACGCGGGCACCCGGCACCGGGCCCGGGGGCACGGGGCACGGGGCACCCGGCACGCGGGCACCCGGCACCGGGCCCGGGGGCACGGGGCACCCGGCACGGGCACGCGGCACGCGCACGGGGGCACGGGGGCGCCGGCACGGGCACGGGCACGGCGGTATCGGGGGACAGGGGCACCCGCACCCGCGGCGCGCCCCACACACGCCGGAGGCCCGCCGAGCATTGCTCGACGGGCCTCCGGCGTCAGGGGAGCATCACTCCCACTCGATCGTCCCCGGCGGCTTCGACGTGACGTCGAGCACGACCCGGTTGACGTCGCGCACCTCGTTCGTGATGCGGTTCGAGATCCTCGCGAGCACGTCGTACGGCAGACGGGTCCAGTCGGCGGTCATCGCGTCCTCGGACGAAACCGGGCGGAGCACGATCGGGTGCCCGTACGTGCGCCCGTCGCCCTGGACGCCCACGGAGCGGACGTCCGCGAGGAGCACGACCGGGCACTGCCAGATCTCGTCGTCCAACCCCGCAGCGGTCAGTTCTTCACGCGCGATCTTGTCGGCCGCGCGCAGGATCTCCAACCGCTCCTTGTCGACGGACCCGACGATGCGGATGCCGAGCCCGGGGCCGGGGAAGGGCTGGCGGCCGACGATGACCTCGGGGAGCCCGAGCTCGCGGCCGACGGCACGGACCTCGTCCTTGAAGAGCGCACGGAGGGGCTCGACGAGCTCGAACGTCATGTCCTCAGGCAGACCACCGACGTTGTGGTGCGACTTGATGTTCGCGGTACCGGAGCCGCCACCCGACTCGACGACGTCCGGGTACAACGTGCCCTGCACGAGGAACTTGACCTCGGCGTCGCCGTCGGACGCGCGGGCTTCGAGCACGAGTGCCTCGGCGGCGGCCTCGAACGTGCGGATGAACTCGCGCCCGATGATCTTGCGCTTCTGCTCCGGGTCGCTCACGCCGGCGAGGGCGTCGAGGAACTGCTGCTCGGCGTCGACCGTGATCAGGCGGACGCCGGTCGAGGCGACGTAGTCCTCCTCGACCTGCTTGCGCTCGTCGGCACGCAGGAGCCCGTGGTCGACGAAGACGCAGGTCAGCTGGTCACCGACGGCCTTGTGGACGATCGCTGCGGCGACGGCGGAGTCGACCCCACCGGACAGCCCGGCGATGACGCGGGAGGACCCGACCTGCGCGCGGATGCGGGCGACCTGCTCCTCGATCACGTTGGACGAGTTCCAGTCGCCGGGGAGCCCGGCCGCCTTGTGCAGGAAGTTCTCGATGATCTCCTGCCCGTGCTCCGAGTGCTTCACCTCGGGGTGCCACTGCACACCGTAGAGCTTGCGCTCGTCGGACGCGAAGGCCGCGACGGGAGTGGACGCACTCGACGCGAGCACGTCGAAGCCGGCAGGTGCCGCCGACACGGAATCGCCGTGCGACATCCAGGTCGTCTGGGCGGCCGGCTGTCCACCGAGCAGGACGGAATCGGTCCCGCTCACCTCGACGGAAGTGGCGCCGTACTCGCGGAGACCGGTGTTCGCCACCGTCCCACCGAGCGCCGATGCCATGGCCTGGAAGCCGTAGCAGATGCCGAGGACCGGGACGCCGAGCTCGAGGATGTCACCGTCGAGCGACGGTGCGCCTTCCTCGTACACGGACGACGGCCCGCCGGACAGCACGATCGCTGCCGGGGCCTTCGCACGGACCTCGTCCGCGGTGATGGAGTGCGGGACGATCTCGCTGTAGACGTTCGCTTCCCGCACGCGGCGAGCGATGAGCTGCGCGTACTGGGCTCCGAAGTCGACGACGAGGACGGGACGCTGTTCGGTCTCGCTCACCGAGCGGCCTCCTTCTCACGCGCCTGTTGCGCGGTCAGCTCGTGGTAGGTGTCCATGGCGATCTTCTGCATGCGGTGCTCGACCACGAACGACATGAACGGGATGATGCCCCCGAGGGCGATGAGCAGGAACCGGATCGGCTTCCAGCGCATGATGCTCCACAGACGGAAGTCCGTGAACAGGTACAGCACGTACAGCCAACCGTGGGCGATGAGGATGCCGATCGACAGGTTGAAGGTGCCGGGGTCCTTGCCCGCAGTGCCCTCCGGTACGAAGAACGCCCCGCCGCCGAGCTGCATCTCGAGGTGCAGCGGCGTGTACTTGATGACCATCTCGACCACCAGGGCGAGCAGCAGCACACCGGTGATGTACGCCGAGACGCGGTACCACTTCACCGCTCCCGGGATCTTCGGGATGTCGCGGGTTCGGACGGTCAGAGCCATATCGGCCATCCTACCGTCGTGCGAGCATGACCTCTTCGTCCTCGTTCTCGCGCTCCCAGGCGTCCTTCACGAAGCGCCACCAGAGGAACACGGCGAACCCGGCGAAGACGACCCACTCGACCGCGTAGAACAGGTTCAACCAGTCGAACTGGACGTCGCGGGTCGGTGCACGGTCGGCCACGGTGGACAGGTCCGCTGCCTTCGCCGTGGCGCCGTCCGCGACGACGTAGCCGCCGTACATGCGGTCGTCGAACGCCTTCCACGTGTTCACGAACCGCGCGGGTGCCACGGCGGAGTACTCGTTCTGCTGGAACGAGTCCTGGTCCGGGGACTCGGACGGGTAGTACCGCCCCTGCACCGTGACGGTCGCGCCGTCCGCCAGGCGGTCACCGCCGGCGACGGCGGCTGCCTTCTGGTCGGACCAGCCGATGACGACCGGGAGGCTCGCTCCGGTGGTCGTGTCGACCATGTGTCCGACGGTCTGGTACTTCCCACCCCCGCTGCGCCCGGTCAGGACGGTCGTGTCACCTTCCACGAAGCGGCCGGTGACGGTCACTTTCTGACCGGCGAGGCTGTCACCCACCCCGCGCTCGGGCTTCGACACGTCCGACAACACGTGGCGCGTCTCGGTGGTGGCCGGGAGCGGCTTGCCGTTCTCGATGCTGCGCTCGAGTTGCCACTTGCCGAGGAATGCGAACACCGCTGCGAGGACCAGCGCGAGCAGCAGCAGCGCGATCCATCTCGGTCGTCGGGCTACGGCCCACATGCGTATCAGTACTCCGGATCGCGCTGGCGTGCCGGGCGTTCGGGGCGCTCGGCGGGGATCTCGACCGACGACGTCCCCGTGCTCACCGTCTCCGGTTCACGCTCGGATGTCGTCTCCGGTCGACCATACTCGCGCTCTTCGCTGCCAGCAGCCTCCACGAGGGCGATCTCCTCGGCGAACCGGGCATCGCGTTCGGCCTTGCGCGCAGCCGCCGCCTCGGCGGCGGCGCGCTCGCGCCCGCGCAACTTGCGCACCCGGGCAGGACGGACCACGAGGCGGCCGATCCGGTCCGAGTTCGAGGCGAGCAACGGCCCCAGGATCGCCATGATGAGGACGTACAGGCCCGCGAACGCGGTGATCCGTGCCTCCAGTCCGGCGGCAGCCGAGAGCGTCGCGAGGATCAGCGCGAACTCGCCACGGTTCACCAGGATCACCGCGGTGTTGATCCCCTGCTGGACGGAGAAGCCGTTCATCCGGGCGACGAGCTGCCCTGCGACGGCGTTCAGCACGACCGTCATGCCGACCGCCGCGAGGACCGGCCAGAGCACCTCGCCGAACGTGGCGATGTCGAGACCGAGGCCGAAGTTGACGAAGAAGAACGCCGCGAAGACGTCACGCATCGGGAGCGCCAGCTGCTCGATGCGGTCGCGGTATCGCGTCGCGCCGCAGAGCAGGCCGATCACGAACGCGCCGATCGCGTCGGTCACGCCGAGGAGCTCCCCGATGCCACCGAACATCACGGCGAGACCGAAGAACAGGATCGTGAAGAGCTCGTCGTCACGCGTCGCGAAGATCCGCGACACCTGTTTGCCGCCCCACCGCGCCAGGCTGAACATCACGATGAGGAACCCGAACGCCAGCCCGAGCTTGCCGATCACGCCCCACACGTTCGTGTCGCCGGACAGCACGACGGAGACGATCGCGAGGTAGATCGCGATGAAGACGTCCTCGATCACGGTGACGCCGAGGATCATCGGGGTCTCGTCGTTGGCCAGACGGCGGAGTTCGATGAGCAGCTTCGTGACGATCGCACTGGACGACGTCGCCGTCATCCCGGCGATGATCAGGGCTTCCCGGGTGCCCCAGCCCAGGGAGAACCCGAAGGCGAACCCGACGCCCATGTTGATCGCGACGTACGTGCCGCCGGACACCAGGAGTTTGCCGGCGTTGCCGTAGAACTCTTCCTGGTCGAACTCCAGCCCCAGGTTGAACAGCAGCAGGATCAGGCCGAAGGTGGCGATGAGCTCGATCGTGTGCGATTCGACGCTCAGCCCGATCCACGGCGTGTGCGGGCTCGCGATGAGCCCGACGATCATGTAGATCGGGATGGCTGGCAGGCCGATCAGCTTGCCGAGGCGTCCGAGGACGTAGGCGATGAGGAACAGGCCGCCGATGGTGAGCAGCTCACCACCCAGGTGCATCCGCGCTACCTTCCGGGCGGGGCCTCGGCAGCTGCTGCCGCCGCGAGCTCACCGCTGCGGTAGAACGAGAAGGCCTTCGCGACCTTCTCGGGAGCGCCGGCGACGACGATCGTGTCACCCGGGAAGACGACGAAGTCCGGTGACGGCGCCGGGTTGGCGCTGTCGCCACGGACGACGGCCACGACGGTCAGGCCGATGAAGCCCGAGTCGTGCAGGTCGCCGAGCGGCTTACCGGCGATCGCGTCGTCGTAGTCGACCGAGAACCAGTCGATCGACAGCCCGGGGATCTCGTCGAGCTTGTCGAGCCCCTCGGTGATGCGGGTCCCGCCGAGCAGCTCGGCGAGGGTGTGCGCTTCGTCCTCGCTGAGGCGCAGCGACACCTTCTCCGACTTGTCGGCGCCGTCGGAGACGTCCGCGAAGGAGATGAGGTCGGAGTGTCCCGACCGGTGCGTGATGACACCACACTTGCCACCGTCGTCGGTGTAGAAGCTGTGCAGCACGCCGACTCCGGGGAGTTTGACGCGGTGAACGTCGACCATGATGGCTCCCTTTTCGAGTACGCCCATGCTAACCACCGATGGCCCCGGCGCATTCCATCTGTGGAGATCGCATCGCGCGGTCAGCGGACGTCGGCTCCCGCGTCCCGTGCAGCAGTCAGGAGCGCTCCGTCGACGACGAGCTCGACGACCGCGGCGATCTCCGGCGCCAACCACCGATCGTCGCCAGGACCGGCCACGCGCTGCCGGAGCGCGGCCCGGACCGCGCCGGTCACGGGTGCCGACGACTCCCCGCGGAAGTCCGCCGCCCGAGCCGCGGTCATGATCTCGATCGCGAGCACACGCCCGAGTCCGTCGACCGCGCGACGGAGCTTCCGCGCGGCGCCCCAGCCCATCGACACGTGGTCCTCCTGCATCGCAGACGTCGGGATCGAGTCCACCGACGCCGGCACCGCGAGCCGCTTCAGCTCGGAGACGATCCCGGCCTGGGTGTACTGCGCGATCATGTGCCCGGAGTCCACGCCGGGGTCGTTCGCCAGGAACGGCGGCAACCCTCCGGACCGGCTCGCGTCCAGGAACCGATCCGTCCGTCGCTCCGACATGCTCGCGACGTCAGCCACCGCGATCGCGACGAAGTCGAGCACGTAGCCGATCGGCGCCCCGTGGAAGTTGCCGTTCGACTCCACACGCCCGTCGATCGTCACGACGGGGTTGTCGACCGCCGACGCGAGCTCACGCGAGGCGACGAGCGCCGCGTGGTCGAGGGTGTCGCGCGCCGCACCGTGCACCTGGGGTGCGCACCGTAGCGAGTAGGCGTCCTGCACCCGGGTGAAGCCGGACGAGCGATGTGCGGCGATGACGGGTGACCCGTCGAGGGCGGCGCGCATGTTCGCTGCCGACCGCGCCTGCCCCGGGTGCGGCCGGAGCGCCTGCAGATCGGCGGCGAACACCGTGTCCGTCCCGGCGAGCCCCTCGACGCTCATGGCGGCGGCGAGGTCGGCGGTGGCGACGAGGTCCCGCAGGTCTGCCAGCGCGAGGAGGAGCATCCCGAGCATGCCGTCGGTGCCGTTGATGAGCGCGAGGCCTTCCTTCTCGCGGAGGACGAGTGGCTCGATGCCCGCAGCGGCGAGCGCATCGGCGGCCGGCATCGGGACGCCGTCGACCCGCACCTCGCCCTCGCCCATCGCGGCGAGCGCACAGTGCGCCAGCGGTGCGAGGTCGCCGGAGCAGCCCAGGCTGCCGTACTCGCCGATCACGGGCGTGATCCTGGCGTTCAGCAGCGACGCGTACGTCAGCGCGACGTCCGGCCGGACCCCGGTGCGACGGGTCGCCAGGGTGGAGAGCCGCAGGAGCATGAGCGCACGGACGACCTCGTCCTCGATCGCCGGACCGCTCGACGCGGCGTGGCTCCGGACGAGGGACGCCTGCAGCTGCTTCCGTCGGTCGAACGGGATCTGCTTCGTGGCGAGTGCGCCGAACCCCGTCGAGACCCCGTAGTGCGGCGCGGTGTCGTCGGCCAGCGCCTCGATCACCGCGCGGCTGTCGGCCATCGCGACGAGGGACGCCGGGCTGAGCTCGACGAGGGCACCGTGCCGTGCCACGGCGACGACGTCAGCCGGGTCGAGGGCGCCGATGTCGACGGAGACGGGACGAGACGCGATGACGGTCATGGTGCTCCTTTGCTGTACCGGCTACCCGGTACAGCAATTGAAGCACCCGACCGCCTCCGCGACTACTTCGGCTCGGTGGTCTTCTCGCCGACGACCTGCTCGTCGCTCGCCGTCGCCCCCTCGGTGCCCTCGCTCCGCCCGCCGCCGACGACCACGTCGTCCTCCTCGAACCCGAACGCGATGTCCGGCGCTTCGAGACGCACACGGTCAGCGGACGCGTCGTCCGGTTCGAGCTGCGAGGCCCGCTCGGCGGCGACGCGCTTCAGGTAGTTCGACACCTCGGCCTCGGTCTGCTCCTGGTCCCCGAGCACACCGGCCATGAGCTTGGCCGCCACGGGAGCCGCCGACTCGCCACGGTCCCACGCCTCGATGGAGATGCGGGTCCGGCGGGCGAGGACGTCCTCCAGGTGGAGTGCTCCCTCGTGCGAGGCCGCGTACACGACCTCGGCGCCGATGTAGTCGTCCGCACCCGGGAGCGCCTCGGCGAGCGCGGGGTCCTCCTTCACGAGCTGGAGCACCTCGCTGGTGAGCGTGCCGTACCGGTTGAGCAGGTGCTCGACGCGGACCTTGTGCAGCCCGAAGGTGCGGGCGGTGCGTCCGCGCTTGTTCCACGCCGCCGGGTACCCCTCGGCACCGAGCAGCGGGATGTCCTCGGTCGTCGACGCCGGGATCTTGCCGTCCATCGCGGCCACCGCCTCGTCGATGGCGTCCTTGCCCATCACCCGGTAGGTGGTCCACTTGCCACCCGCGACGACCACGAGCCCCGGCACCGTGTGCGCGACGACGTGTTCGCGGCTGAGCTTCGACGTCTGGTCCGACTCCCCCGCGAGCAGCGGCCGGAGTCCGGCGTAGACGCCCTCGACGTCCTCGCGGGTGAGCGGGACGCGGAGCACCTTGTTGACGTGTTCGAGGATGTAGTCGATGTCCGCCGCGGTGGCTGCCGGGTGCGCCTTGTCGAGGTACCAGTCGGTGTCGGTGGTCCCGACGAGCCAGTGCCGTCCCCACGGGATGACGAACAGCACGCTCTTCTCGGTGCGGAGGATCATGCCCATGTTCGACTGGAAGCGGTCGCGTGGGATGACGAGGTGCACGCCCTTCGACGCCCGCACCTTGAACTGCCCCCGCGTGCCCACCATCGCCTGGGTGTCGTCCGTCCAGACACCCGTCGCGTTGACGACCTGCTTGGCCTTGATGTCGAACTTCTCGCCGGTCTGGATGTCGTGCGCGTGTGCGCCGACGACTCGTTCGCCGACCTTGATGAACCCCTCGATGCGGATGCGCGACGCGGCGTGGGCGCCGTAGGACGCAGCCGTCCGGACGAGTGAGGACACGTAGCGGGCGTCGTCCACCTGGGCGTCGTAGTAGGTCATCCCCCCGACGAAGGCGTCCTTCTTCAGGGACGGCATCGAGCGGAGCACCTGCGTGCGGCTGAGGTGTCGGTGGTGCGGGACACCGGGCGGGCGCCCACCCGACCAGCTGAACGCGTCGTACATCGCCATGCCGATGCCGATGTAGAAGCGCTCCCACACGCGGTGGTTCAGCGGGTACAGGAACCGGACCGGCTTCACGAGGTGCGGCGCGATGCGCTGGAGCAGCAGGCCGCGCTCGATGAGGGCCTCTCGGACGAGCCCGAAGTTCAGCTGCTCGAGGTAGCGGATGCCGCCGTGGACGAGCTTCGACGAGCGACTGGACGTCCCGGATCCCCAGTCACGGGCCTCGACGATGCCGACGCTCAGGCCGCGGGTCACCGCATCGAGCGCGCTCCCACCACCGACGATCCCGCCGCCGACGACCAGGACGTCCAGCTCCTTGGTCTTCAGCACCTCGATCGCGGCCGCGCGTTCGTCCGGTCCGAGCTTCGCCCGGGGGTCGAACCCCGCCGTGCCGAATGCTCCGGTCGGTGCCTTCTTGCCCGAGACCGTCGTTGCCATCATCGCCTCCGCGCTGCCGTTGCGAGCGGCGCCGGAGCGTCACCCGCGCTGCACGGGTGCCACCGTCACTGCTGGTGGTACGGCGCCACGACCACTTCTACTCGCTGGAACTCCTTGACGTCGGAGTAACCGGTCGTCGCCATCGAGCGACGCAGCGCCCCGACGATGTTCGCGCGGCCGTCCCACGTCGGGGTCGGGCCGTTGAGGATGTTCTCGAGCGGGGCGATCGTGCCGACCTCGACACGGCGGCCGCGCGGCAGCTCCGGGTGGTGCGCCTCGGCCCCCCAGTGGAACCCGCCGCCGGGGGCTTCGGCCGCACGGGCGAGTGCCGTGCCGAGCATGACGGCGTCGGCACCCATCGCGATCGCCTTGACGACGTCGCCGGCGGTGTCGAGGCCGCCGTCCGCGATGACGTGCACGTAGCGGCCACCCGACTCGTCCATGTAGTCACGGCGGGCGCCGGCGATGTCGGCGACCGCGGTGGCCATCGGCGCGTGGATGCCCAGCGCGGCACGGGTGGTGGAGGCAGCGCCGCCGCCGAACCCGACGAGCACACCGGCGGCACCGGTCCGCATGAGGTGCAGGGCGGCCGTGTAGGTCGACGCACCGCCGACGATCACGGGGACGTCGAGCTCGTAGATGAACTTCTTGAGGTTGAGGGGCTCGGTGCTCTGCGACACGTGCTCCGCGGAGACGGTGGTGCCGCGGATGACGAACAGGTCGACACCGGCGTCGACGACGGTCTGGGAGAACTCCTGCGTGCGCTGGGGGCTGAGCGACCCGGCGACCGGGACCCCGGCGGCACGGATCTCGGCGAGCCGCGCGGTGATGAGCTCGGCCTTGACCGGCTCGGCGTAGATCTCCTGCATGCGCTTCGTGACGTTGCCGTCGGTGAGCGCACGGATCTCGGCGTAGTAGGGCTCCGGGTCCTCGTACCGGGTCCAGAGCCCCTCGAGGTCCAGGACACCGAGGATGCCGGCCTTGCCCATCTGGATGACCGTCGCCGGCGAGGCGACGGAGTCCATCGGCGCGGCGAGGATCGGCGCTTCGAAGGTGAAGGCGTCGATCGACCACTGCACGTTCACGTCACGCGGGTCACGCGTGCGCCGCGAGGGGACCACCGCGATGTCGTCGAACGCGTACGCCCGACGTCCGCGCTTGCCTGCACCGATCTCGACTTCACTCACCCGGCAAGCCTACCGGTGGCCTACCGCGCGCGTCGTCGGCGGAGCATGCGGAGCGTCAGGCCGAGTGCGAGCGCCAGGACGATGAGCACGACGAGCAGCGCCGCCGCGACCTTCACGAGCAGTGCGGCACCGACGAAGAGCACGGCGAAGACGACCCAGACCAGGATGTCCATCGCGATGCTCGAGACGCGTTCCACCTGCGGAACGCTACCCGCATGGCGGAGCCGAGCCGAGCCTCCAGGCTGGGAGAGGGGCCGTGCGGCGCAGAAGCGACTTCGCACGACCCCTCTCGGTCGCCGGTACCGCCCCCACAGCGGCACCGGCATGTCGACCCCGACTCGCGCTAGCGAGCGGCGTCGACGTCCTTCGCGAGCGTCCCCAGGTAGAGCTCGATGACCTTCGGGTCGTCGGCGAGCTCACGCCCGGTGCCCGAGTACGCGTTCTTCCCCTGGTCGAGCACGTACCCACGATCGCAGATCTGCAGACAGCGTCGCGCGTTCTGCTCCACCATGATGATCGACACTCCGGCCTTGTTGATCCGGCGTGTGCGGATGAACGTCTCGTCCTGGCGCACCGGGGACAGCCCGGCGGACGGCTCGTCGAGCAGCAGCACCTTCGGGTCCATCATCAGGGCCCTGGCCATCGCGACCGACTGCCGCTCGCCGCCGGAGAGCGATCCGGCGCGCTGGCCACGACGCTGCCCGAGCACCGGGAACAGGTCGTAGATGACCTCGAGCCGCTCGGCGAACTTCCGCGGCCGCAGGTAGATCCCCATCTGCAGGTTCTCCTCGATGGACAGCGACGGGAACACGTTGTTCGTCTGCGGCACGAACCCGACGCCCGCCTGCACGAGCTTGTTCGCCTTCATGTTGGTGATGTCCTCGCCCTGCAGCGTCACCGAGCCGTCCCGCACGGAGACCAGCCCGAACAGCGCCTTGAGGAGCGTCGACTTGCCGGCTCCGTTCGGGCCGATGATGCCGATGAGCTCACCCGGGTAGCAGTCCAGGTCGCAGCCGTTCAGGATGTTCACCCCCGGCAGGTACCCGGCGACCAGGCCGCTGGCACGCATCACCGGTTCCAGCGTGGCCGTCCCGGTTCCGCCGGCCTGCGCTCCGCCGGTCGGACTGGAGGCACGGGTCGGTTCCGCCCCGTTCGTCGCGTCGGTCATCGGGTCGCCTTCCCGTCGTCGGCGGGGTCCGCCGTGCTGTCTGCTGTCGTGTCCGTTGCGGGTGGCGCCGTCGCGTCTGTCGGCGGCGCCGTGTCGGCAGCGCCCTCGGCGTCCTCCTCGGCGACCTCTTCGGCGAGTTCCTCGTAGGTCTCCTCGGTGAGGAGCGAGTCGTCGCCGAGGTCGGTGTCGTGGTGCGCCCCGAGGTACGCGTCGATGACCGCCTGGTCGTCCATCACCGTGCCGGCCGGCCCCTCGGCGACGACGCGCCCCTCGGCCATGACGACCACCCAGTCCGAGATGTGCCGGACCATGTGCATGTCGTGCTCGACGAAGAGCACGGTCATGCCGTCGTCGCGGAGGGACTGGATGTGCCCGAGCAACGACTGGGTGAGCGCCGGGTTCACGCCGGCCATCGGCTCGTCGAGCATGATCATCGTCGGGTCGGACATCAGCGCCCTGGCCATCTCGAGGAGCTTCCGCTGGCCGCCCGAGAGCGATCCCGCGTAGTCGTCCTTCTTCTCGAGCAGCTTGAACCGGGCGAGGAGTTCCTCGGCCTTCGCGGTGATCTCCCGCTCACGGCGGCGCCAGACCGGTGCGATCAGCGCGGCGAAGAAGTTCTCGCCGGGTTGGTCCTTCGCGCCGAGCAGCATGTTCTGCATCACCGTGAGCCGCGACAGCGCCTTGGTGAGCTGGAAGGTGCGGACCATGCCGGCCCGGGCCACCTTGGCGGCACCGGTGTTGCCGAGGGTCTTGCCGTTGAAGACCCAGCTCGCGTCCTTGCCGCTCGATGGCTTGTCGAACCCGGTGAGGAGGTTGAAGAACGTCGTCTTGCCGGCACCGTTCGGCCCGATCAACGCGGTGATCGAGCCGCGCTGGACCTCGAGGTGGTCGACGTCGACGGCGGTCATGCCGCCGAACTTCCTGGTGATGTTGTCGACGGTGAGGATGGCGTCGGGCTTCGCGGCGCCCGGCGTGTGCGCGACGGTGCTCGTGGAGGTCTCAGACACTGAACGTCAGCTCCTTCTTGTTCCCGAGGAGTCCCTGTGGACGGAAGACGATGAGCAGCATGAGCGCGACGCCGACGAGGACGTAGGAGAACTGCTCCGCCTGCTGCGCGTTCATGATCGAGTTGGGGATGAAGTCGCTCGCGAGCGTCCTGATCGCGAGCCGGACGACGAAGAACAGCACCGAACCGAGCACCGGCCCGAACACCGTCGCCGCGCCGCCGAGGATGAGCGCGGTCCAGATGAAGAACGTCATCGAGCGACCCATCGCGTCCGGTTGCACCGAACTCGGCAGGACGTAGATGACCCCGGCGAGCGCTCCGAGCGCACCACCGAAGACGAGCGCCTGCATCTTGTACGAGTACACGCTCTTGCCGAGGGAGCGCACCGCGTCCTCGTCCTCGCGGATGGCCTTCACGACGCGGCCCCACGGGCTGCGCATGAGCAGGAAGAGCACGAGCGTGAAGAGGGCGACGAGCCCCCACCCGACGATGCGGATCCACCAGCCGTTCACGCCGTTGTTCGAGTACGTGAACCACAGGATCGTGGTCGTGCCGTCCGGCAGGAAGCTCAGCGCGTTGAACGGGTCGCGGTAGGCCGATCCGGCGATGCCGTTCGATCCGCCCGTCGTCGTCGTGAGGAGACTCGACCTGCCGACCATGCGGATGATCTCCGCGCCGGAGATCGTCACGATCGCCAGGTAGTCGCCCCGCAACCGGAGCGTCGGGATGCCGAGGATGATCGCGAAGACGATCGCCACGAGCAGTGCGACGAGGACCGCCATCCCGAACGGCAGCCCGTTCGTGATCGAGATCGCGAAACCGTAGGCGCCGAGCAGCAGGAACGCCGCCTGCCCCATGTTCACGAGCCCGGTGAGCCCGAAGTGCACGTTCAGCCCGATCGCGGCGAGCGCGAACGCTGCCGTGGTGGGCGCGAGTGCCTCCTGCGTCAGTGCGCTGAGGAGGTTGACGATGTAGTCCATGACGGCGCTCCCTTAACCGATCCGCTCGGCGCGACCGAAGATGCCCTGCGGCCGGAACAGCAGGATGAGGATGAGGATGACGAGTGCCGTGGCGTACTTGAAGTCACCGGGCAGCACCAGGTTCGTGAGCTCGACGACGACGCCGATGATCATCGACCCGACGAGCGCGCCGTAGGCCGTGCCGAGACCACCGAGGGTCACGGCGGCGAACATGAGCAGGAGCAGCTGCAGGCCGGTCTGCCAGTTCACGCCGTTGAGCACGAGGCCGAGCATCACGCCGGACAGTCCGGCGAGCCCGGCGGCGAGCGTCCATACGAACCGGATGACCCGGTCGACGTCGATGCCGGACGCCGACGCGAGCGCCGGGTTGTCGGACACCGCTCGGGTGGCACGGCCGAACCGCGTCTTCGCCAGGAACAGTCCGGTCGCGACGAGCACGACGAGCGCGATGCCCATCGCCACGTAGGACTGCACCGTCAGCGTCACGCCGGCGAACGTCACCGTCGCGGGGTTGCTCTGCTGGATGCGGACCGTCGAGGCCCCGAAGAAGTACTGGAACGCGTACTGCGCCGCGATCGACAGACCGATCGTGACGATCATCAGCTGCGTCAGGCTGATCCGTCGGCGGCGCAACGGTTTCCAGATGACCATGTCCTGGAAGTACCCGGTCGCCGCGCAGAGGGCCACGACGATGACGCCGGCGAGCCAGACGTTCATGCCGAGCTGGTTCGCGAACACGTAGGCGAGGAGCCCGCCGAGGGTCACCTGCTCACCGTGCGAGAAGCTCGAGAGGCCCGTCGTGCCGTAGATCAGCGAGAGACCGATCGACGCGAGCGCGAGGAGCAGCCCGAGCCGGATGCCGGACACGAACTGCTGCCAGGCCCGCGCCGCTGTGACGCTCGTCGAGGCATCGCTCGTCGTCGCACCCTGCTGGTCGGACAGCTGGAAGATCTGCCCGGCGTTGGCGTTGAGGTTCGCCTGTACGGTGCGCTTCGCGTCGGCCGCGTTCGTCAGGAACTGTCCCTTCGGCAGCGTGTCCTGGTCGACGGTCACCGAGTACTGCCCTGCGGCCGGGACGCTGACGGACCAGCGGCCGGCGTCGGTCGTCGTCGACGTCGCGGTGAAGCCGCTCGGGCCGGTCACGTCGACGTCCACGCCCTCGGCCGGCTTCCGCTCGGAGTCGAGGATGGTGCCCTGGATGCAGCCGTTGGTCGGGCTGACGGTGCAGGGCTGGGTGCTGGACGGCGCGGTGCTGGCGGACGCGCTGGGCGTCGCGCTCGCCGTGGCCGCGGTCGTGGCTCCCTGTGCGGGGAGGGTCACGGCCCAGTCGATGAAGAAGGTCGCCAGGAAGGCCGCGACGAGCACGACGACGAGCACCAGTCGGCGACGACCTGGCGCACCGGGGCGGAATCGGCGCAGCAGCGCAGATCCCGCAGGAGTGATGGATCCCACGGAAGAGCCTCTCGTTCGGATGCCGAGGAACCTATGGGGATTTTGTGTCACCCGTGTTTCCATCTCGTTCCCTGTGGAATTCGTGCCGGAACTGTGATGCTGTGCAGGGAGCTCCGAGGCGGGCCCGCACCGAGCCTCCAGGCCCGGGCCCATCCGGAATGCGCGCCCCGTCGCGCGCGTTAGCATGGTCTATCCGGAACCCACAGCTGCGTTCCCGGTGTCTGAAACCACTTCACTCGCCCACGAAGGGGACCCATGGACCAGCCGGATCCGTTCGGATTCATCGGACTCACGTACGACGACGTCATGCTCCTGCCGGGGTACACCGACGTCATCCCGAGCGAGGCGTCGACCGCGTCCCGGCTCACCAAGCGGATCACGGTCAACGTCCCGCTGCTCTCCGCGGCGATGGACACCGTCACCGAGGCACGCATGGCGATCGCCATGGCGCGCCAGGGCGGCATCGGCATCCTGCACCGCAACATGTCGATCGCCGACCAGGCCGCTGCGGTCGACAAGGTCAAGCGCTCCGAGTCGGGCATGATCACCAACCCGGTGACCACCAACCCGGACGCCACCGTCGCCGAGGTGGATGCGCTCTGTGGACAGTTCCGCGTCTCCGGCCTCCCCGTGGTGGAGGGCGACGGCACCCTCGTCGGGATCATCACCAACCGTGACATGCGGTTCGTGGCGCCGTTCGAGCAGCAGACCACGCTGGTGCGCGACGTCATGACCAAGGCGCCGCTCATCACCGCGCAGGTCGGCATCGACCCGGACGACGCCGTCGCGATCTTCGCCCAGCACAAGATCGAGAAGCTCCCGCTCGTCGACGCCGACGGCAAGCTCCGCGGGCTCATCACCGTCAAGGACTTCGACAAGAGCGAGAAGTACCCGGACGCCACGAAGGACGACGCCGGACGGCTGCGCGTCGGTGCGGCGATCGGCTTCTTCGGCGACGCATGGGAGCGCGCGACCGCCCTGCTCGAAGCGGGCGTGGACGTGCTCGTCGTCGACACCGCCAACGGCCACAGCGCCGGCGTGCTGGACATGGTCCGTCGTCTGAAGGCCGACCCCGCGTTCGACGGTGTCGACGTCATCGGCGGCCAGGCAGCCACGCGTGAAGGAGCGCAGGCGCTCATCGACGCCGGTGTGGACGCCGTCAAGGTCGGTGTCGGCCCCGGCTCGATCTGCACCACCCGCGTCGTCGCCGGCGTCGGTGTGCCGCAGGTCACCGCGGTCTACGAGGCGTCCCTCGCCGCACGCGAAGCCGGCGTGCCGGTCATCGCCGACGGCGGGCTGCAGTACTCGGGCGACATCGCGAAGGCCCTCGTGGCGGGCGCTGACACCGTGATGCTCGGCTCGCTCCTCGCCGGCACCGACGAGTCCCCCGGCGACCTGGTGTTCGTCGGCGGCAAGCAGTTCAAGGCGTACCGCGGGATGGGCTCCCTCGGCGCGCTGCAGACCCGCGGCAAGAAGACCTCGTACTCGAAGGACCGGTACTTCCAGGCCGACGTCCCCTCGGACGACAAGCTCGTGCCGGAGGGCATCGAGGGCCAGGTGCCGTACCGCGGCTCGGTCGCGAACGTCGTGTACCAGCTCGTCGGCGGGCTCCGGCAGTCGATGTTCTACGTCGGCGGCCGCACGGTCCCCGAGCTCAAGGCGCGCGGCAAGTTCGTCCGCATCACGCCGGCCGGGCTCAAGGAGTCGCACCCGCACGACGTCCAGATGGTCGTCGAGGCGCCGAACTACCGCAGCTGACACACTCGGGCCTCCGAGACGCCCCCGTTCCCTGAAGACACCGCCGAATCCGGCGGTGTCCCAGGGGGACGGGGGCGTCTCGCGTTCGGGGGGCATGCCGGCGGGTGTACCGCACCAGCCGCGAACCCGTGGAGACGCACAGCTTCTGTCACGGCTCGGTAACGAAACAGTTTGCGTACCGCCCCGTCACACGGGCGAAACACCCGGACCCTACTTTTGCTCGCATCCCCACACGGAGGCGTCGCACTCGACCCGATGCGGCTCAGCCTCCGTGCCGAGAAAGGGTTCCACGGATGATCAGAACCACCCGCGTCACCACGGCGCTGGCACTGGCGGGAGCGGCAGCGGTGCTGCTCGCGGCGTGCTCCACGGCCGGCAGCGCCGACCCGTCGTCGTCGGCTTCGGCAGCGAAGAAGGACCCGGCGTCGAGCTGCAAGGCACCGTCGTCACCAGGCACCGACGCGCTGAAGATCGGCACGATCCTGCCGCTCACCGGCTCGCTGGCGTACCTCAACCCGCCCGCCGAGTCCGGTGTCGGCCTCGCGGTCGAGGACATCAACTCCGCCGGCGGCGTGCTCGACAAGGACGTCACGATCGAGCCGCAGACGGACTCGGGTGACAGCACCGACATGACCGTCTCGAGCTCCGCCGCGACGAAGCTCGTCAACGCGAAGGTCCCGGTCGCGATCGGCGCGGAGTCGTCCTCGGTGACGCTCAACGTGATCGACCAGCTCACGAGCAACTGCATCGTGGAGATCTCGCCGGCCAACACGGCGACCGACCTCTCGGGCTACTCGTCGTACTACTACCGGACCGCTCCGCCGGACTCGGTGCAAGGTTCGGCGCTCGGCCAGCTCATCACGGGCGACGGCAACGCCAAGGTCGCGTTCCTGGTCTTCAACGACACGTACGGCACGGGCCTCCGCAACTCGGTCCAGAAGGCCGTCGAGGCCTCTGGTGGCCAGGTCGTCTACGGCGGCAAGGGCAAGGGCCAGGAGTTCCCGCCCGGACAGACCACGTTCTCGTCCGAGGTGACGGCCGCGCTCGCGACCAAGCCCGACGCGATCGTCGTCCTGGCGTTCGACGAGACGAAGTCGATCATCCCCGAGCTGAAGTCGCAGAACGCCGACATGGCGAAGATCTACATGTCGGACGGCAACACGGCGGACTACTCGAAGGACTTCGACCCGGGCACACTCGAGGGTGCACAGGGCACGATCCCCGGTGCTTCGCCGAAGGACGAACTGAAGCAGCGCCTCGTCGACTACTACAAGACGTCGTCGGGCAAGGAGCTCACCGACTACTCGTACGCAGCCGAGTCCTACGACGCAACCACCCTCGCCGCTCTCGCCGCGGTGAAGGGCAAGGGCACCGACTCCGGGACCATCCAGGCCAACATGGCTGCGGTCTCCGGCGCGGACGGCGGCACCGAGTGCTCGACGTTCAAGGACTGCAAGGCACTCCTCGACGACGGCAAGGACATCCACTACACGGGTCCGTCCGGCATCGGTCCGTTCGACAAGAACAACGACCCGTCGACCGCCTACATCGGCATCTACAAGTTCGACGGTGACAACAAGCCGCAGTACCAGAGCGCGATCCAGGGCTCGGTCGCGAAGTAACACCACCGCACCCGCGAAAGCGACAGTCCCCGGCAGGGTTCCTGCCGGGGACTGTCGTTTTCGCGGAACGACGGCACGCGGCACGCGGCACGCGGCACGACAGGACGACAGGACAGGACAGGCGGCCGGACGGGAGGCTCGGGGTGCGTCCGTCAGGCGGGTGCGGCCGGCAGGACGGCACGTCGGGCGCGGCGCGCGGCGGTGAACGAGTCCACGGACAGGATCACGAGGGCGCACCACACGATCCCGAAGCCGATCCACCGCGAGGTGCTCATCGCCTCGTGCTGGATCGTCACGCCCACGACGAGCTGCATCACGGGCGTCAGGTACTGCGTCAGCCCGAGCGTCGAGAGCGACAGCCGCCTGGCCGACGACGCGAAGAGCAGCAGCGGCACCGCCGTCGCCGGGCCCGCCCCGATCATGATCAGCGCGTGCACCCAGCCCTCGCTGCCGAACGTGATGCCGCCGCCGATCCCGGTGATGCTGAGCACGACCAACGCGCCGACCGCGAGCGGTGTGAGCCACATCGTCTCGATCGTCAGGCCGGAGAGCGCGTCCACGGTGCCGCCGACGCGCTTCTTCACCAGGCCGTACAGCCCGAAGGAGAACGCCAGCGCGAGCGAGATCCACGGCATCTGGCCGTACCCGACGGCGATGACGACGACCGCCACGACGCTGATGCCGACCGCGGTCCACTGCGCCGGACGGAGGCGTTCCCGGAGCAGCACGACGCCGAGCGCGATCGTCACGAGCGGGTTGATGAAGTACCCGAGCGCGGCCTCGACCGTGTGGCCCGTCGTCGTCGCGATGACGTACACGGTCCAGTTCACGACGATGAGCACCGCGGCGATCGCCATGACCCCCATCACCCGACGCTGGACGAGCAGGGACCGCGTCCGGAGCCACGACCGTGTCACGGCGATCGCGATCACGCAGAACCCCAGCCCGAAGACGATGCGCCAGGCCACGATCTCGAAGGCGCCGGCCGGGGCCATCGCCGCGAAGAGCAGCGGCATGAGTCCCCAGAGCCCGTAGGCGACGATCGCCTGCACGACCCCGACGGATGCTTCGCTCCTGGCCACGCGCTCGGTCACGGACCAATGGTACGGACGTGCGCCGACACGACGACGTGCCCCGAACCTCCAGGCCGGAACGGCGAACGCCCCGTCAGCCGGGAGCTGACGGGGCGTTCGTTCGTGGAGCGGGGTTCAGTGCTCGATGACCGCGAGGACGTCGCGAGCCGAGAGGACCAGGAGGTCCTCGCCCGAGTACTTGACCTCGGTGCCGCCGTACTTCGAGTAGATGACCTTGTCGCCGACGGCGACGTCGAGCGGGACGCGGTTGCCGTTGTCGTCGATGCGACCCGGACCCACGGCCACGACCTCGCCCTCCTGCGGCTTCTCCTTCGCGGTGTCCGGGATGACGAGACCCGAAGCAGTGGTCTGCTCCGCCTCGACCTGACGGATGACGATGCGATCTTCGAGCGGCTTGATGGTGACGGCCACGGTGACCTCTTCTTTCTCGGTACTGACTCGGTACAGATGAAAACCGGTTGGCACTACGCACACGAGAGTGCCAAGTCCAACTGTAGGGGGCCGCTGGCACTCGGTCAATCCGAGTGCCAGCGCATCCGTTGATGACAGGATCGTCTCATGGACGCCGCCGATCTCGCCCAGCTGTTGACCCCGGACGGGATGGCGCTGCTCGACCGTACGCCGAGCGTCTCCGACGACGGTGAGATCGTCCGCGTCGTCTCCCGGCTGCGGGCGGAGGGGCACGATCCCGGGCTCGTCGCCGCCGTGCTGACCCAGGCGAAGCTCCGGCAGAAGGCCAGGGGGAAGTTCGGCGACTTCGCGTCGCGGATGCTCTTCACCGAAGCCGGGCTCGAGCAGGCCACCCGGCTGTCCGTCGCAGCCCAGCACGCCGGACGCTTCGCCGCGGCGGGGCTCCGTCGGGTGGCGGACCTCGGCTGCGGCATCGGCGGGGACGCGATGGCGATGGCGGCGCTCGACCTCGACGTGACGGCGGTCGACCGCGACGAGGTCACGGCGGCGGTCGCCACGTACAACCTCTCGCCGTGGTCCGATGCCCGCGTGGAGCTCGGGGACGCGGCCTCGTTCGACCTGTCGCGCGTCGACGGCGTCTGGATGGACCCCGCACGACGGACTGCCGGCCACGCGAACACGCGACGCCTCGCCGACCCCGACGACTGGTCGCCGTCGCTGGACACCGTGTTCGCGGCGGCGACGACCACGCCGACCGGGGTGAAGCTCGGCCCCGGGATCGACCGTGACCTCGTCCCGGACACCGCGGAAGCACAGTGGACGTCCGTCGACCGCGAGGTCGTCGAGCTCGCACTCTGGTTCGGGCCGCTCGCACGCCCTGGCATCCGGCGCGCGGCCACCGTCATCGGGCCGCACGGCATCGCGGAGCTGACCGCAGCGGACGACTCCGAGGACGAGCCGGTCGGGCCGATCGGCGAGTACCTCTACGAGCCGGACGGCGCCGTCATCCGGGCGCGGCTGATCGGTGACCTGGCGCGGTCGATCGACGGGCACATGCTCTCCGACGGGATCGCGTACGTGACGTCCTCACGTGCGGTGACCACGCCGTTCGCGCAGGGCTTCCGGGTGCTGGACACGATGCCCCTCGACGAGAAGCAGCTCGCGGCACGGCTCGCCGCGGACGGGATCGGCACGGTGGAGATCAAGAAGCGCGGCGTGGACGTCGACCCCGCCCAGTTCCGGAAGCGACTGCGGCTGCGCGGCGGGTCCGGCCGGGTGACCCTGGTGCTCACCCGGCTCGAGGGCCGCCACACGGCGATCCTCTGCGAGCGCCTCAGCTGATGAACGCGCCGGTCGAGCCGTAGTCGTAGTTGTCGTCGTAGTACCCGCCGCCGGAGTGGCCGATCGCGAAGACGACGACCACGATCCAGAGGATCCACACGCCGGTCATCACCCACCCGGCGATGATGCCGGTCAGTGCGAGGCCGCGGCCCTGCTCGCCGTTCTGCTTGATCTTGCCGAGCGCCACGTGCCCGAGGATCGCACCGGCGGGGCCGAGCAGGATCGCGATGAAGAAGAACGGGATCGCACCGAGACCGAACACGATCGACAGGATCGCGAGGATGTTCGTCTTCGGGCGCTGCGCGTACGGCTGGTACCCGGCGTTCGAGTACACGCCGGCGGGGGCGTAGGGGTTCGCGTACGGCGCGGAACCGGGAGCGCCCTGCCCGGCGTACGGGGCCGACCCGGGGGCGGATGCGGCGTACGGGTTCTGCGGTGCGCCGTACTGCGGCTGCTGCGAGGCGCCGTAGGGGTTCTGCTGCTGCGGAGCGCCGTACTGCGGCTGCTGGGGAGCGCCGTACGGGTTCTGCTGCGGCGCACCGTACTGTGGCTGCTCCGGAGCACCGTACTGCGGCTGCGGCTGCGGCGGCTGCTGCTGCTGCGGCGCGTACGGGTTCGGCTGCTGCGTGTCCTGGCCGTACCCGTTCGGCTCCGCCGCCGACCCGGGGGCCGGTGCCGATGCGGTCGGGTCCTGCGACGCCGGCTGCTGCCCGTCCGGCTGCTGTTCGCCCGGCTTCGGCCACTGGTTCTGATCGGACACGTTGCACCCCTCCCGACGACCCGTGCGGCCGTCGCTCCCGATCCTCCCACAAGCGCGGGGGTCGGGCTCAGACCTGGACGGTCGTCACCGGCAGCGTCGAGTCCGCGGCGATGCCGAGGTCGCTCGGCGCGTGCCCCTCGGCGACGAGTCGCGCACCGATGGCCGCGATCATCGCCCCGTTGTCGGTGCAGAGGTCGAGCGGGGGGATGCGGAGCTCGACCCCGGCTGCGGCGCAGCGGTCGATCGCGACCGCGCGGAGGCGCGCGTTCGCCACGACGCCGCCGCCGAGCAGCAGCCGGTCCACCCCGGTGTCACGGCAGGCGTTGAGGGCCTTGGTGACGAGCACGTCGACGACGGCCTCGCGGAACGAGGCGGCGACGTCGGCCACGGGGACCTCGCGCCCCTCGTCACGGCAGCGCTCGACCCACCGCGCGACGGCGGTCTTCAGCCCCGAGAACGAGAAGTCGTACCGGTGCGCCGCCATGTCCTTCGGCAGGGTCAGCCCCCGCGGGAACCGGATCGCCTTCGGGTCGCCGTCCGCCGCAGCCCGGTCGATCTGCGGCCCACCCGGGTACGGCAGCCCGAGGAGCCGCGCGACCTTGTCGAACGCCTCTCCCGCGGCGTCGTCGATGGTCTCACCGAGGAGCTCGACGTCACCGACGAGGTCGCGCACGAGCAGCAGCGACGTGTGCCCACCGGACACCAGGAGCGCCACGGTCGGCAGCTCGATCGCGCTGCCGTCGGCGCGCAGGACGTCCGCCCCGACGTGCCCGACCAGGTGGTTCACGCCGTAGAGCGGCTTGCCGGTGGCCACGGCGAGCGCCTTCGCCGCACCGACCCCGACCATGAGCGCGCCGGCGAGCCCCGGCCCCGCGGTGACCGCGACGGCGTCGAGCTCGTCGAGCGTGACACCCGCCTGCGACAGCGCCTGCTCCAGCGTCGGGGTCATCGCCTCGAGGTGCGCACGAGCGGCGACCTCGGGCACGACGCCGCCGTAGCGCGCGTGCTCCTCCATGCTCGACGCGATGACGTTGGCGAGCAGGGTGCTGCCCCGGACGATGCCCACGCCCGTCTCGTCGCAGCTCGTCTCGATGCCGAGCACCAGCGGTTCACGCATCGAGCGTCTCCTGTCCGATCGGGCCGGGTCCCTGCCTCGTGGGCGCGAGCGTCGCTCGCATCACCCACGCGTCGACGCCGTCCGGCTGGTAGTACCGCGGGCGGGTGGCGATGTGCTCGAACCCGAACGCCGTGTACATCGCCTGCGCGACGGGGTTGTCGGCGCGGACCTCGAGGAAGACCTCCTCCACCGCGCGACGACGAGCCTCGTCGAGGAGCTCGGTGAAGAGTGCCCGGCCGATGCCCCTGCCGCGGTGCTCGGCCGACACGGCGATGGTCTGCACGTCGGCGACCGGGTTGCCCGCGAGCGACGACAGTCCCGCGTACCCGACGACCGTCGGGGCGCCGTCGTCGACGGTCTCCACGACGACGTAGTACCCGTGCGGCGAGTACAGCTCGCCGGACATCTGCGACGCCGACCAGGCGTCGGTCGGGAACGAGGCGTGCTCGAGCCACATCACGTCGTCGAGGTCCTGCGGGTGGGCGCGCCGCAGGCGCAGCCCGTCGGGCAGGCGCCCGCCGGAGGCGCTCACTGCTTCACCCGCTTGGGCGCGCCCGGCATGGTGACGTCGGGGTCGCGCAGGTAGAGGGGGGTGTCGTCGGCGAAGGAACCGCCGGAGGCGAGCCGGTCCGCGGCGAGCGAGCCGAGCCTCCCGGCCGGGATCGTGACGGCGGTGACCCGCCGGAACCGACTGGAGGCTCCCAGCACGTCGTCCAGGTCCGCCGGCTTGGCGAGTCCGGGACCTGCGGTGCGCGCGCCGGTCTGGTCGTGGACGCTCCAGTAGACCTCGCGTCGGCGGGCGTCCGTCAGGACGACCAGCGGGCCGTCGTGCTCGGCGGCGACGGCGTCGTGGCTGACGAGCGGCAGGAACGGGACGCCGCGTGCCGCGGCGAACGTCCGTGCGGCCGCGATGCCGACACGCAGACCGGTGAACGGACCCGGACCCATCCCCGCGACGACGCCCGTGACGTCGGCGGCGGTGATCCCCGCGTCGTCGAGCACCCCCTGCAGGAAGGGGCCGATGACCTCGGCGTGCCGACGGGTGTCCTCCGTCGAACGCTCGGCGAGCACCTGTCGTGTCTCCGGATCGACGACGGCGACGCTCGTTCCGGCGGACGTGTCGATGGCGAGCAGCACCCGTCCATCGTAGGCGTCCGGCCCGGTGAACGAGAGCGGGGCTGCTCGACACGACGGGAGTCGCGTCGGGCAGCCCCGCTCGGGACCATTCGGGTCAGCGCGGCAGGATCGCCGGGCTCGTCCCCGCTGCGAGGCCGACGCCGAACGCCGTCGCAGCGTTCGTGTTGGTCACCGTCCAGAGGTCACTCGAGTTCGTCTGGACCGCGATGACGTACCCACTCCCCACCGCCGCGATGGACGGGCTCGAGTCGGTCGCCATGCCGATGGAGAAGTGCGTCGCGGCGTTCGTGTTCGTGACGCTCCACAGGTCGCCGTTGTTCGCCTCCGCCGCGACGACGTACCCGCCCGAGGTCGCGAGGATCGCCGGGCTCGTGCCGCCTTCCATCCCGATGTGGAAGGCCGTGGCGGCCTTCGTGTTCGTGATCGTCCACAGCACGTGCGTGTTCGTCTGCACGGCCACGGTGTACCCACCGGACGTCGCTGCGATGGACGGGCTCGTCCCAGCGGCCATCCCGACGTCGAACGCCGTGGCGGCCTTCGTGTTCGTGACGGTCCAGAGCTTGCCCGTGTTGGTCTGCACCGCGACCGTGTACCCGCCGGACGTGGCCACGATGGACGGGCTCGTCCCAGCGGCCATCCCGATGTCGAAGGCGGTCGCCGCCTTCGTGTTCGTGATCGTCCACAGGTCGCCGGAGTTCGTCTGCACGGCGATGACGTACCCGCCGCCGGAGGTCGCGATGATCGACGGGCTGGTCCCGGCCTTCATGCCGACCGGGAAGTGCGTCGCCGCACCGCCCGACGTGATCGACCAGAGGTCACCGCCGGTCGCCTGGAACGCGATGACGTAGCCGCTCCCCTGGGCCGCGATCGCCGGGCTGGTACCGGAAGCCACTCCGACCGGGAACGACGTCGCGGCCTTGCTCGCCGTGACGCTCCACAGCCCCGTCGACTTCACGTGCGCCGCGGTGACGTAGGACGCGGACGGCGTCGGCGCGTTCGGGATGCCGGGCCCTGACGTCACGCCGGGCTGCGACGAGTTGTGCGTCCCTGCCGGAGCGGTACCCCGAGGCGTCCACTGACCGGGATCGGCGATGAACGCCGGCGCGACGGACTGCACGTACGACGAGTACGAGCCGTTCGTGTACGTCGTCCACGGCGAGAAGCTCTCCCCGGCGTCGACGTACTTCGCGAAGGCCGCCTCGGCGTTGTTCCACGGGTCGAGCATCTGGAAGTCCTGGCCGTACTGCGGCACGGAGTCCCCGCAGGTGATCTGCCAGAGCCCCCACCCGGCACGGTCGCTGCCGGCACCGCAGTAGCCGACCCCCTGCTGGATCGCCCCGGGGTTGCCGCCGCTCTCGGCGATCGCGATGGCCGCTGCGGTCTTCGCCGATGCCGCCGTGCCGCCGGCGTCGATCCAGAACCCCTCGATCGCCGCGTACGACAGCGCGCCGCTGCCACCCGACGCCGCCGAGGCCGATGTGGTGGTGGTCACGGCAACCCCTGCCATGACCAGTGCTCCGACGGCGACGCCGCCCATGAGCCTGAAGAACGAGAACCGCTTGCGTCGTGGAACCGACGCCTCCCCTGGTGTCATGGGTACAGGCTGGCCCCGGGATCCGTCATGAGCAGCGCGCGAAGCTGGGAAGACGGTGTCGAGACTGAGAGTCCCGCAAGGACGACCCCTCGCTCTGGGGACAACGCGACGCTGTCGGATCGACTCCGGCGGCCGACAGGGGTCGATGCGGGCCGTCCGGGTCGGCCCGCATCCACAGGGAGCGCCAGCGCATGCAGCAACGCACCATCAGAGCCGTCCTCGCGGCCGTCGTCCTCACCGCTGGACTCGTCGCGGTGCCGATCGGCAGCGACTCGGTCGCACACGCCGAGGTGCCCATCGGGAACATCGGCAAGTTCAAGCAGACCTTCCGCGAGAGCTTCAGCACGAAGGCCTCCGCCGGGGGTCAGTTCGCGAAGACCTACGCGAAGTCGTGGCAGCCGTACCCGGACGGGATGGGCGACGGCAAGTACTGGTCCGGCACGCAGATCAGCGCGCACGGCGGGATCATGGACGTCACCCTCGACGGGAAGCACGGGGCTGCGGGGACGTTCGGGACACCGTCCGGGGCGTGGTCGCACGTCGGCGGGAAGTTCACCGTCCGCGCCAAGGCGAGCGGCGCGACCGGCAACGGCGCGGCGTTCATGCTCTGGCCGACGTCGAACGTCTGGTCGGAGGGCGAGATCGACTACCCGGAGGGCAACTTCGAAGCCGCACCGGTTTCCTACCAGCACTCGATGACGGCCGGGGCGGAGTTCAACGCCACCAGTGCATCCGCCCGGGTGTCCTGGCGCGACTGGCACACCTACTCGATCGAGTGGATCCCGAACAAGTCCGTCACCTACTTCGTCGACAACCGTGTCGTCCAGACCGTCACCAAGGACGTCCCGAAGACGGCGCACCGGTACATGTTCCAGACCGGCAACTGGGGCGCGACCGGGCACCTCAACATCGACTGGGTCACGACGTACGACTACAAGCCCTGACGGGTCAGAGTTCGACGCCGGCCTTCCGCAGGTCCGTCCCGATCGCCGCGGCCAGGACCCGCTGCCCGGCGACCGTCGGGTGTTCGCTGTCCGATTGCAGCAGACCGTGCCCGTCGGCGATCGGCTGCCCGATGTCGACGTACTCGCCGTGCACGGCGGTCACCGCGGCCTCGAGCGCGTCGGAGCTCACCGAGACCTCGTCCGGGATGCTCCCCGGCTGGTCCCACAGGGTGCTCAGTCCGACGATCTCGGCGTGCGGGAGCGCCGAGTGGAGGTCCTCGATCGTCTCGGAGGTCGCCCGCTGGATGTCCGCGGCGCTCTCGCCCATGTCGTTGTCCGACGACTGCACGATGACGAGCGTCGGCTTCGCGGCGACCGCTTGGGACACGAGTCCGTCGTAGTGGGTGTTGCAGGCGTCGCCGTCGTTGATGAAGCCGGCACCGCTGCACGCGACGTTCGTGAGGGCGAAGTGCTCCTTCGCGGCGAGCACCGCGGGCCACGCCAGGTCCTCGCTGTCCAGGCCGTAGCCGGCCATGATCGAGTCGCCGATGGTGGCGACGCGCTGCGCTGATGCGGTCGGCGACGCGGTGCCGGAACCGGAGGCCTCTGAACGGATCGAGTGCGCCGCCCCGAGCGCGACCACGACGACCGCGACCCCGGCGGCGACGACGAGGACCCGGCGCATCTGCATGCGTCCACGGTAGCCACCGTCATCGGATCGTGATCGCCCGGCACCGGAACACGCAGGACCTTCATCAGGTCGCTGATCAGAGCGTCACGCCCGCCCAGCGCGGACCGGTGGCAGTGACGACGACACGGCGGGGCTCGTCGGGGACGTCGTCGGGGTCGAGGTCAGGATCGAGCGTCGCAGCACCGGTCGCGCGGACGATCTCGACGTCGAGCACGCTGTCGCCGATGCCGTCGACGAACCCACGCCCCCACTCGACGACGACGATCGCACCGTCCCAGTCGAGGTCGAGGTCGTCGAGCTCGAGGGGGTCAGAGAGCCGGTAGGCATCGACGTGCACCAGGTCGGGCCCGGCCGTCGTGGGGTGCGTCCGTGCGAGGACGAAGGTCGGACTCGACACCTGGCCCCGCGCGCCGAGCGCCGCACCGAGTCCGCGGGTGAGCGTCGTCTTGCCGGCGCCGAGCGGCCCGGTCAGCACGACGAGGTCGCCGGCGCGCAGGACCGCGGCGATCCGGGCGCCGAGTGCGCCCATGTCGTCGGTCCCCGCGACGGTGGTGTCGAGCAGGACGGTCACGCCGGCTCGCCCCGCAGGTACTCGCCCACGCGCCCCTCGACGGAGTGCCCGGAGTAGACGCGCGGCACGCGGGAGCCGATGCGGCAGACGATCTCCTCGCCGATGGTGCCGAGCGCCGCACCCCACTCGAGCACGGTCGACTCGTCGCGCTCGCCCGTGCCGAAGAGCACCACCGTGTCCCCGGTCCGGACGTCGTCGTCCCCGACGTCGACGAGGAACTGGTCCATCGCGACCCGACCGGCGATCGGGTAGCGCTTGCCGGCGATCGTCACCTCGAGGCGCCCCTGCGCCAGCCGCGGGACACCGTCCGCGTAGCCGACCGGTACCAGCGCGAGGGTCGTCTCCGTCGTCGTGCGGTACGTGTAGTCGTAGGAGACACCGGTGTCGACCGGCACGCGCTTGGTCTTCGCGACCGACGCGGTGAGCGTCATCACGGGCTCGAGCCCGAGGTCCGCCGCCGAGACGCCGTCCGCGCCGGGGATGCCGAACAGGTTCGCCCCCATCCGGACCATGTCCTTGCGGAACTCCTTGCGCTCGAGTCCGGCGAGCGATGCCGCGACGTGCTCGATCGGGATGTCGAGCCCGAGGTCCTCGGCGCGTTCGACCGCGTCCTCGAAGAGCCCGACGGCGGCGCTGTCGTCGTCCTCGGACGACTCGGCCAGGTGTGTGTACGCGGCGACGACCTCGATCCGCCCGGCGCGCTGGGCGTCCCGTGCGGCCTCGACCAGGGCTGGCCAGTCGTCGACGGACGAACCGTCGCGGTGCAGCCCCGTGTCGAGTCCGAGGTGCACGCGGGCCGGACGCTGGTCGACGGCGTCCACGACGCGCAGCAACTCGGCGACGTTCGAGACGCCGAGGTCCACGGCGGAGTCGATCGCGTCGCGGAAGTCGAGCGCCGGGTCGTGCTGCCAGGTGAAGAGGTGGACGTCCTCGCCGACGCCGATCGACCGGAGCCGGAGCGCGGCCGGGACGGTGAGGACACCGATCCAGCGGATGCCGGCGTCGACGGCGGCGAGCGCGATCGGTTCGAGGCCGTGCCCGTACGCGTCGGCCTTCATGATCGCCATCACCTCGACGGGGTCCATCCACTCGCGGACCAGGTCGAGGTTGGCGCGGTAGGCGTCGAGGTCGATCTCCGCCTGGCGCAGGGGTGCGCTCACGTCGTCCTCCGTTCGATGCTCCGGCCGAGCCGGGCGACCACCTCGTAGTTGATGGTGCCGACGGCCGCCGCCCAGTCCTCCACAGCGGGATCGCCGTTCGCCGGGTCGCCCCAGAGCACGACCTCGTCCCCCACGGCGACGTCGGCGTCCCCGATGTCGATGTGCATGGCGTTCATCGCGACGCGGCCGACCACGGGGAACGTCCGATCGCCGATGCGGACCACGACGTGGTTGCCGAAGGCGCGGTCGAAGCCGTCCGCGTACCCGAGGCCGATCACGGCGAGGCGGGTGTCCGACTCGGCGCGCCAGGTGTAGCCGTAGCTGACGCCGTCACCGGCCGGCACGACGACCGTGCGCAGCACCGACGCGGTCAGGCGCATCGCGGGTCGGAGCCCGAGGTCGGCCGAGGTACGGTCGGCGAACGGGCTCAGGCCGTAGAGCGCGATCCCCACACGGGCGAGGTCCCGACGGGTCTCGGGGACGGCCAGGCTCGCGGCGCTCGCGGCGAGGTGCACCATCGGCGGGACGATGCCGACCGCGCCGAGGCCGTCGAGCGCGCGCTGGAGGGCGGCGTCCTGGTCGAGGTCGTCGGTACGGGAGGCGTTCGACAGGTGGGACATCAGTCCCTCGACCCGGGTCCTCGCGCCGTTCCGTGCGAGTCGACCCGCGGTCTCGAAGAGCTCGGGCCACTCGGACTCGACGGCGCCGTTCCGGCTGAGCCCGGTGTCGACGCAGATGTGCACCTCGGGCACCTCGGAGTCGGCCGCCGCGGCGAGTTGGGACACGCTCGACACCGCGGGGGTGATGCCGTACTGGGCGGCGCGGCGGAAGTCCTCGGCCGGCGCGTGCAGCCAGGCGAGGATCCGGACGCCCTCGTCGATGCCGGCCTGCCGGAGCGCGATGCCCTCGTCGATGTCGGCGACGCCGAGCCACTCCGCGCCGGCGTCCACGAAGGCCTGCGCGGCGTCAGCCGCGCCGTGCCCGTAGGCGTTCGCCTTGACGACCGCGATGACGCCGGACGGTGCCACCTGTTCGGCGACCGTCGCGTAGTTGGCGATCAGTGCCTCCCGGTCGACCGTGATCCCGGTGAACGCACTCAAGCCGTGTCCCCTGTTCCTTCCAACACCACGAACGCCGTGGCGATCCCTCCATCATGGGACAGCGACAGGTGCACGCTCGTGACCCCACGCGCATCGGCCACCTGCCGCGCCTGCTGGTGCAGCGTCAGCGACGGGTTCCGCTGGTCGTCGGAGACGACCTCGAGGTCCTGCCAGCTCAGTCCTGCGCTCGAGCCGAACGCCTTGATCAGGGCCTCCTTCGCAGCGAACCGCGCCGCGAGCGAGGCGATCGGGCGTGGTTCGCCGTCCCGGAGCAGCTCCCGCGACGTGAACAGGCGCGTGCGCATCGCGGGCGTGCGTTCCAGCACCTGCCCGAACCGCGAGAGGTCGACGACGTCGACCCCGATCCCGATGATCACCGTCCGACTACTCGACGGTGACCGACTTCGCGAGGTTGCGCGGCTGGTCGACGTCGAGGCCCTTGGCCGCGGCGAGTTCCATGCCGAACATGTGCAGCGGCGCGACCGCGAGCAGCGGCTCGAACAGCGGGGTCGCGAGCGGGATGCGGAGGACCTCGTCGGCGAACGGCAGCACCGCGGCGTCGCCCTCTTCGGCGATCGCGATCACCCGGGCGCCGCGCGCGCGGATCTCCTGGATGTTCGACACCACCTTCGGGTGCAGCGAGCGGGCGTCACGGGGCGACGGCACGATGACGAAGACGATCTGGCCGGGTTCGATGAGCGCGATCGGACCGTGCTTCAGCTCACCGGCGGCGAAGCCCTCGGCGTGGATGTACGCGAGTTCCTTGAGCTTGAGCGCGCCTTCGAGGGCGATCGGGTACCCGACGTGGCGACCCAGGAACAGCACGCTCCGGGTGTCGGCCATCCACTTCGCGAGCTCGGCGACCCCGGAGGCGTCCTCGATGGTCTGCTGCAGCTTCGGCGCGAGGGACTCGAGTTCCGCGACCTGCTCGGCGATCTGCTCGGACGTCAGCGTGCCGCGGAGCGTCGCGAGGTGCAGCCCGAGCAGGTACAGCGCGACGCCCTGCGCGAGGAACGCCTTCGTCGACGCGACGGCGACCTCCGGACCGGCGTGCGTGTAGATCACGGCGTCGGACTCGCGCGGGATCGTGGCGCCCTGGGTGTTGCAGATCGAGAGGACCTGCGCGCCCTGCTCACGCGCGTACTTCACGGCCATGAGCGTGTCCATCGTCTCGCCGGACTGGCTGATCGAGACGACGAGCGTGCGGTCGTTCAGCACCGGGTCGCGGTAGCGGAACTCGTGCGCGAGCTCGACCTCGACCGGGATGCGTGCCCACTGCTCGATGGCGTACTTGCCGAGGATCCCGGCGTACGCGGCGGTGCCGCAGGCGATGACGATGACGCGGTCGACCTGCTGCAGGCGCTCCGCGATCGGGTCGAGGTCGGTGAGCGTGACGGCGCCGTCGTGCACGCGGCCGAGGATGGTCTTCGCGACCGCCTCCGGCTCCTCGCTGATCTCCTTCGCCATGAAGGAGGACCAGCCGCCCTTGTCCGCGGCCGACGCGTCCCAGTTCACCTCGAACTCGTTGCGGTCGGCCGGGGTGCCGTCGAAGTGGACCACGTCGACGCCGTCGGGGCGGATGGTGGCGATCTCGTCCTGCCCGATGGACAGCGCTCGCTGCGTGTACGCGACGAACGCGGCGACGTCGGAGCCCATGAAGTTCTCGCCGTCGCCGAGCCCGACGACCAGGGGCGAGTTGCGACGGGCGCCGACGACGACGCCGGGCTGGTCGGCGTGCACGACGAGGAGCGTGAAGGCGCCCTCGAGCCGCTGCACGGTCTGCTGCATCGCGGTCGTCAGGTCGCCGGTCTCGCGGAAGGCCTTCGCGACCAGGTGCGCCGCGACCTCGGAGTCGGTCTCGCTGAGGAACTCGACGCCCTCGGCCGCGAGTTCGTCGCGGAGCACGGAGAAGTTCTCGATGATGCCGTTGTGGATGAGCGCCAGCTTGCCGCCGTCGGCGAGGTGCGGGTGCGCGTTCTCGTCCGTGGGGCCGCCGTGGGTCGCCCAGCGGGTGTGCCCGATGCCCGTCCCGCCGTCGGCGATGGGATGCTCGTCGAGCTCGTCGACGAGGGCCTGCAGCTTGCCGGCCTTCTTCGCCGAGGAGAGGTCACCTGCCGGGTCGATGACCGCGATGCCGGCCGAGTCGTACCCGCGGTACTCGAGCCGACGGAGTCCACCGAGGAGCACGTCCGTGCTGCTGTTGGTGCCGACGTAGCCCACGATTCCACACATGGGACCGATCCTACGATGCGGCTCAGCCCGCTCCCTGCGAGGCCGCGGATCGTGCGGGATACCGTGATCATCATGGGACGTTTCGACGCAATCGACATCACGACGCTGCACGGTGAGCACACCACCTTCGGCGCCTTCGCGGACAAGGCGGTGCTCGTGGTGAACGTGGCGTCGCGCTGCGGCCTCGCACCGCAGTACGAGCAGCTCGAGGAGTTGCAGAAGACCTACGGCCCGCGGGGCTTCACGGTGCTCGGGTTCCCGAGCAACCAGTTCCTGCAGGAGCTCGGCTCGTCCGAGGCGATCGACGAGTACTGCTCCACCACGTGGGGCGTGACGTTCCCGATGTCCGAGAAGGTCAAGGTGAACGGCGGTGGCGCGCACCCGCTCTACAAGGAGCTCAAGCAGACGCCGGACGCCGCAGGCAAGGCCGGCCGTGTGATCTGGAACTTCGAGAAGTTCCTGGTGGCACCGGACGGCACCGTCACCCGGTTCCGCCCGACGACGAAGCCGGACGCACCAGAGGTGATCGCGGCCATCGAGGCGGCCCTGCCCGCCTGAGCGGGCTCCGGACTGGAGGCTCGGTGAAGGTCCGCCGCGTCGCCCACCTGCACCGCGCCTCCCGTCTACGCTCGTTCCCATGCCGATCCCGGAAGCCACCGTCGCGCACCCCACCCCGTTCGTGGAGATCCCCCGCGGGGAGTGGTCGCAGCTCGCGCCCAAGGAGCACCTCTCCCTGACCGAGACGGAGATCGTGCAGCTGCGTGGCCTCGGTGACCGCCTCGACATGCAGGAAGTGCAGGAGGTCTACCTCCCCCTCTCCCGCCTGCTGACGCTCTACGCCGCCGGCGCGCGGAACCTGCATGCGGAGACGAGCCGCTTCCTCGGGGAGCGGGCCGGGCGCACGCCGTTCGTCATCGGCGTCGCGGGCTCGGTCGCCGTCGGCAAGTCGACCGTCGCACGGCTGCTGCGCGAACTCACGAAGCGGTGGCCGGACACCCCGCGGGTGGAGCTCGTCACGACCGACGGGTTCCTGTACCCGAACGCCGAGCTCGAGCGTCGCGGGATCATGGACCGGAAGGGCTTCCCGGAGTCCTACGACCGTCGCTCCCTGCTGCGCTTCGTCAGTCAGGTGAAGAGCGGTGCGACCGAGGTCCGGGCGCCGTACTACTCGCACCTCGTCTACGACATCGTGCCGAACGCCGAGATCGTCGTGCGGCAGCCGGACATCCTCATCGTGGAGGGGCTCAACGTGCTCGCGCCGCCGGTGCACGGGCGGCTGGCACTGTCCGACCTGTTCGACTTCACGATCTACGTCGACGCGAAGACCAAGGACATCGAGGCCTGGTACGTCGACCGGTTCCTGGCCCTGCAAGAGGAGGCGTTCTCGAGCCCCGACTCGTTCTTCCACCGGTTCGCGTCCCTGTCCCGATCGGACGCCGTGGAGACGGCGACCCAGGTCTGGCGCGCGATCAACGAGCCGAACCTCGTCGAGAACGTGCTCCCCACGCGCTCCCGGGCGACCCTCGTGCTGAAGAAGGCCGCCGACCACAAGGTCTCGTCGGTCCTGCTCCGCAAGATCTGACGCGGCGCCTCCGGCCGGGGCGGCGGGCGGCGCCGGGCCGGACCCGGATCCCGTTCGCACAACCGAAAGCACCCCGCACCACGTGTTCACGTGGTGTGGGGTGCTTTCGGTTGTGCGAGAGCGAAGCGCGCCGCCGCCAGCCGGCCCAGCCCCTACGCGGCGTCGAGCGCCAGGCGGTCGGACACGACCGCGGCGAGCTCCTCCGCGATGCGCTGCGCGTCGTGCTGGGAAGCCGCCTCGACCATGACGCGGACGACGGGCTCGGTGCCCGACGGACGGAGCAGCACACGGCCGGTGTCGCCGAGCGACTCGGTGGCCGACGCGACGGCGTCCTGCACGCCCTGGTCCGCCAGGCCGTGCCGGTCGACGCCCTTCACGTTGAGCAGCACCTGCGGGAACACCGTCATGCACGACGCGAGTTCACCGAGCGTCTTGCCGGTCCGCGCCATCTCGGCGACGAGGTGCAGCCCCGTGAGGATGCCGTCACCCGTCGTGGCGTAGTCCTGGAAGATGATGTGCCCGGACTGCTCGCCACCGAGCGAGAAACCGCCGGCGTTCATCTTCTCGAGCACGTAGCGGTCGCCCACACCGGCTTCGATCACGGTGATGCCCGCGTCCGCCATGGCGCGCTTGAGTCCGAGGTTCGACATCACCGTCGCGACGAGCGTGTCGTCCTTCAGGTGTCCGCGCTCCTGCAACGACAGCGCGAGGATCGCCATGATCTGGTCGCCGTCGATCGCGTTGCCGTCGGCGTCCACCGCGAGGCAGCGGTCCGCATCGCCGTCGTGGGCGATCCCGACGTCAGCGCCGTGCTCGAGCACCGCGCGAGCGAGGTTGTCGATGTGCGTGGACCCGACGCCGTCGTTGATGTTGATGCCGTCGGGGTCGGCGCCGATCAGCGTGACCTCGGCACCCGCGTTGACGAAGACCTCTGGCGAGACGCCGGCAGCGGCACCGTTCGCACAGTCGAGCACGACGTGCAGCCCGTCGAGACGGTGCGGCAGCGTTCCGAGCAGGTGCACGACGTAGCGGTCCTCGGCATCGGCGAACCGGGTGATGCGGCCGACGTCGGCGCCGGTGGGGGTCGGTGCCGAGTGGTCGTGCATCGCCGCTTCGATGCGGTCCTCGACCTCGTCGGGGAGCTTCCGGCCGCCTGCGGCGAAGAACTTGATCCCGTTGTCCGGCGCCGGGTTGTGCGACGCGGAGATCATGACGCCGAAGTCGGCGTCGATGTCCGCGACGAGGAACGCCGCAGCAGGGGTGGGGATGACCCCGGCGTCGAGCACGTCGACGCCGGCGGAGGCGAGCCCGGCCGCGACTGCGGCACCGAGGAACTCGCCGGAGACGCGCGGGTCGCGCGCCAGGACCGCGCGGGGGCGCGGTCGACCGGACGCCCGGCGGGCGTCGGCATGGTGTCCGTGTGTGAGAACGGCCGCGCTCGCCTGGGCAAGACCCAGTGCGAGCGCGGCCGTCAGCTCGCCGTTGGCGAGACCACGAACCCCGTCGGTACCGAACAGACGCGGCATTGCGATCTTCAGCCGGTGACGACTAGCGCTTCGAGAACTGCGAAGCCTTGCGGGCCTTCTTGAGACCGGCCTTCTTGCGCTCGATGACGCGGGCGTCACGGGTGAGGAAGCCGGCCTTCTTGAGGGTGGCGCGGTTGTTCTCGCGGTCGATCTCGTTCAGCGTGCGTGCGATCGCGAGGCGGAGGGCACCGGCCTGACCCGAGGGGCCACCACCCGTGATGCGGGCGGTCACGTCGTAGGCGCCGAGGAGCTCGAGCACCTTGAACGGGTCGTTGATGAGCTGCTGGTGCAGCTTGTTCGGGAAGTAGTCCTCCAGCGAACGGCCGTTCACCGTGAACGAGCCGGAGCCCGGAACGAGGCGAACGCGCGCGATGGCCTCCTTGCGGCGCCCGACGGCACCGCCGGAGACGTTGAGGATCTGACGGGGAGCGGCCTCGGCAGCGGCGGGTGCGCTCTCCGTGGTGAAGCTCTCCGGGGTCTGGTCGAGGGAATCAGCGATCTGAGCCATGAGTTTCTCTATGTCCTTGAAGTCGTCGTGGCCGGAACTACTGTGCGACCTGGTCGAAGGTGTACGCCTTGGGCTGCTGCGCGGAGTGCGGGTGCTCCGCGCCGGCGTAGACCTTCAGCTTCTTGAGCTGCTCGCGACCGAGGGTGTTCTTCGGCAGCATGCCGCGGATCGCCTTCTCGACGGCGCGGGTGGGGTGCTTCTCGAGCATCTCCGGGTAGGAGGTCGCCGTGAGGCCGCCCGGGTAGCCCGAGTGGCGGTAGTAGACCTTCTTCGCGAGCTTGGAGCCGGTGAGGGCGACCTTGTCCGCGTTCACGATGATGACGTAGTCACCCATGTCCATGTGCTGGGCGAAGGTGGCCTTGTGCTTGCCGCGCAGGAGCGCCGCGGCGTGGGTGGCGAGACGGCCGAGGACGACGTCGGTCGCGTCGATGACGATCCAGTCGTGCTGGACGTCTGCCGGCTTCGGTGAGAACGTGCGAGTCACAGGAGTGCTGCTTTCGTGTCGAGGTGAGGAGTCCGTGAATCCCGCTCCGGTCGGGGTTCCCCGCGGCAGAAGCCGGCGGAACGCCCGGGTGGAGGGCTCATCTGACTGTCCGGCGCACACGGCGCGCAGACCAAGGTGAGAGCCTACCGGACCGGCCTCCCGCTGGTCAAACGCGTCCGGATCGGTCCGCGTGGCCAAATCGCGCGTAGGAGGTCGAAACGCGCGTAGGTAGCCCGAACTTCCGACCACCTACGCGCGTTCCCGCTTTCCACCGCGCGTGCCATGGGTCGAAACGCGCGTAGGTGGCGGACGGGAGGCACGGTGCCAGCTGGCACCGTGCCTCCCGTCCGGCATCTGGTCACGCCCGGGGCGAGACTCGCGCCCGGCGACAGTCCTCGCGGCCCACACCGCGAGGACCGTCGCTCACGCCGAGACTCGGCCCCGCACCCCACGGCGGCGGCGCGCGACCAGCACGCCGGCACCAGCGGCGAGCAGCAGCAGCGCTGCGGCGATGCCACCCGTCAGGTCGGCACCCGTGAACGCCAGCGCACCCGTCACCGGATCGATCGTGATCGTCGTCCACCCGATCACCGACCCGTCAGCAGCCGTCACCACGATCCGGTGCGACCCCGCCGGAGCATCAGCCGGGATCGTCACCCGCACGCTCCCGTCAGCCGCGACCGTCACCGTGCCCAGCAACGTCGGCGTGGAGAACATCCACACGTGCACCCGCTGCCCCGCGTACTGCGCCCCCACACCGATCGTGATCGTCTCACCCGGACGCGCCGACGACGGCGCCGTGACCGTGCCACGGTTCGCATCCGTCAGGGACGACTCCGACGGAGCAACCGGCGCCGAACCAGCACCAGGAGCCGGAACGGGGGTCGAGCCACCACCAGGCGTCGTGCCCGGGTCCGTCGGGTCCGTACCCGGGTCCGTCGGGGTGGTGTCGCCGGTCAGGTCGAAGCCGACCAGGATCGGGTCGTGGTCGCTCGCCCGGTACACGTCGTCCGTGTACAGGTTCGTCGCGTTGTAGTTGTAGCGGCTGTACTCCAGCGCCACCGACTCGACCGAGTTGATGTTCCAGATGTCCACACCCGTCACCGTCGCGAGCGCCGCTGGCGAGGCGAGTACGTGGTCGAGCGACCCGCTCAGGCCGCTGTACACGTACGACCACTCCGACGAGTCGAGCGCCGGCCCGAGGTCCGTGTAGCCGGCATCGTCGAGGACGACCATCGGGTCCTCCTGGCTGTAGGCGTTGAAGTCGCCGAGCATGAACACCTTGTCGGTGCCGTACTGCGTCTGCATCTTCGTGGAGAACGCGGCGAGCGCCGTCGCCTGCTTCACGCGGTCGGCGTTCGACGCCCCCTGGCCGTCACCCTGGTCGGCGTTCTCGCCGGTGCCCGACCCCTTCGACTTGAAGTGGTTCGCGATCACGAGGAACTCGTCGTCCGCCGTGCCCCCGACCGGACGGAACGCGTCCGCGACGGGCTGACGGGCGTTCGTGAACGCCGGGTCGATGAGGATCGTCGACTCACCCGTGGGTGCGACCCGGTCCTTCTTGTAGATCAGTGCCAGGCGGATGACGTCCTCGCTCGCGGGGAGCGTCTTCGGGGACTTGACGTACGCCCAGGTGTCGGCACCGGTAGCGGCGTTGAGCGCCCCGACGAGGGTGGCCACGGCGGCGTCGCGGTCCTGGCCGAACTCGGCCGAGTTCTCGATCTCCTCGAGCGAGACGACGTCGGCGCCGAGACCGTTGATCGCCTTGACGATCTTGACCTGCTGGCGCTCGAAGTCCTCCTGCTCGGCGGCGCCGCGGGCGTCGCAGCCGGAGTTCACCGTGACGGGGTCGCCGTCGCGGTCCGTGTAGTACGAGCAGCCGGTCAGCTGGTCGCCGGTCGTCGGGAAGTAGTTCAGGACGTTGAAGCCGGCGAGCTTGAGGTCGCCGCCGACGTCCTGGGGCTTCGCCGTGCGGACGTTCGAGAAGGTCGCGGGCAGATCGGTCTTCGCGGTCGCGCCGGTGATCGGGGACGTGGGCTGGAACTTCCACGAGTCGTTGCGGTAGTCGAGGACGACGGGCTTCGTGAAGGTCGCCGCTGCTCCGACGGTGACGGGCCCCTGCGTCAGCCAGGACACCGGGATCGACTTGTTCGCCTGGGTCAGGAAGTTCGTGCTGCCGCCGTCGTCGAGCGTGACCTTGCGGGCGGCGTTGTCGGCCTCGACCGCCTTGGCCGCTGCACTGCCCGGACGGGCGACCTCGGTGGGCTGGATCAGCCGCTTCGTGCCCGACGCCAGGACGATCTCGCCGTACTGGTTCGTCGTGTAGTTGTCGGCGACGGTGTAGTCGCCCTGCGGTGCGACGAGCATGCTCTCGAGCGACTCGCGCTGTGCGTCCGAGGCCGGGAAGGCGACGGTGGCGGCCTGCGGAGCCGGCACGGTCTCGGTGCGCTTCGTCATGCCGCCGGCGGCGACGTTCAGCTCGGTGAGGCCGTAGTACTCGCTCACCGAGCCGGTGAGTTCGACGTAGTCGCCCGCTGCGACCCGGGACGCGGTGGCCGAGGAGAACACGAAGACCCCGTCGGACGCGGTGTGCGTGCCGAGGTCGATCGCACCGCCGGTGCCGGGGGTCTGCACGGTGTAGCCGTTGAACCCGCCGGTGGCGTACACGGCGGTGACGACGCCCTTCGTGACGACGGTCTTGCCGACGTACGGCGAGGTGTCCGTCGTGCCCTGCAGCTGCGCGATGGTGACGGCCTCGGCAGGAGCACCGGGGTCCGTCGGCTCCGTCGGGTCCGTCGGCGTCGTCGGCGCGGTCTCGCCGGCTGCGTTCGTCGGCGTGAGCGTCGTCGTGACGGAGAAGTCCGCGGCGTTGTCGTCGCTGTCGACCGTGCCCTGGCGGACCAGGCCGTTCGGGACGGTGTTCCCACCGTCGACGGTGCGCACGTGCCCCTCGAAGGTGTTCGACGCACCGTAGCCGAGGAGGTCCACGACCCCGGCGGTGCCCGCCGCGATCGCGCCGGTCGGCAGGGTGAGCGCCTGGGACTGGTCGGACAGGACCAGCGTGCCCGTGGTGCCCGAGGTGTTCAGGGTCGCGGTGTCGTCCGCGGCGGGCAGCTCCGCACCCGTCGCGCCGTTGCCCGCCATCGTGACGAGGAACGTCCCGTTCGCGGGGACGGTGCCCGCGAGGCCGCTGGTGCTGAACGCGGCCGAGCCGGTCGCCGAGCGGTACTGCAGCGACCAGCCGTCGAGCGAGACCGGGGCGTCGGTCGGGTTCGCGATCTCGACGAACTTCTTGTTGAAGACGGCGTTCGCGCTGCCGCCCTTCAGGTAGGCCTCGGCGATGACGAGACCCGTGCCTGCGGTGTTCGCACTGGCGACGGAGACGGAGGCGAGTGGCGCTGCGAGGAGTGTCGGCCACCGTGGCGCACAGCAGAGTGCGGCCGACGATCTTGGGCATGCTGACCTTCTGGTCGGAGACGTGGATGGTCAGACCGTACCGACCTGCAGAGTCCCTCAGGTTGCGCCCAGGTAAATGATTGCGCTCCGCAACACCAGGGCGCGCTCAGTCCCCGGTGAGCAGGCGGAGCGCCATCACGCCCGCGGTCACCACGTACCAGCCCGCGAGGTTCCCCCGCTTCTGCGCGAGCACCAGCGACGGCGCGGCGGTCGAGCCGGCCACGGCGACCGCGATCCAGCGGATCACCGGGTCCTGCCCGGCCACCCCGACTGTGAAGAGGGCGACCGTCGCGACGACGACGAGGAACGCGACAAGGCCTTGCCTGGCACTCCACGGCGTGGGCGGCTGCACGTCAGGGGCACGGACGACGTCGTCGGGTTCGCGCATCGGACCAGCATGTCACATTCCACCTGACATCACGACCCGACGGGTACCCACTCCCGCCCGACCCGGTGCACCGCCGGCCCGTGGCCCGGCAGCACGATCTCCGGGATCGGCAGCGTCCGGGCGGACTCGAGCGCCACTGCCTGGTCCGCCGTGAAGAACGGCGTGATCATCCGCGGCCTGGGCGTCCACGACGCCGGCTGCGTGTCGTGCCGCGAGACGACGGCGTCCCCGGTGACGATCGCGTCCGCGGCCGGCAGCAGGTACGCGGTGGACCCGTCGGTGTGCCCGGTCGCCGGGAACGGCGTGATCGCCCGGCCCTCGAAGTCCGCACCCGTGAAGGCCCGGACGGTCGGCACCGTGGTCGGCCGGAGCGCGTCGGAGCGGATCGCGCGGGCGAGCCACCTGAGCACCCGCGCCGACGCCAGCCGGCCGCCGATCTCCGCCGGCGTGACCTGCTGCCGCGAGGGTCCTCGGACGTTCGACAGCTCGTCCGCGTGCGCCAGGACCTCGACGTGCGGGTGCTGTTCGAGGATGCCGGGGATGCCACCGACGTGGTCGACGTGCCCGTGCGTGACGTAGATGCGGCGGAGGTCGTCGAGATCGTGCCCGGCGTAGCGCACGGTGTCCAGCACCAGGTCGGTGTCAGCTGGGTAGCCGGCGTCGATGAGGGCGACGCCGTCTTCTTCCGCGAGGACGACCCAGTTCGAGACGGGCCCCTCGACGAAGACCACCCCTGGTGCCACGGAGACGACGGACCGGGGTTCTCTGGAGCTCATCCCCCGACGCTATCCGAGCCGGACGGTGCGGAGCGCCGCGCCCGCGTCTGCGATGCCCGCGCGGCGAGCTCCTCGTCGGCCGGGTAGCCCACCTCGGTCAGGGTGAGACCGCGCGCCGGCGCGACCTTGAAGGCGCTGGTCCGCTCCCCCGCGACCCGCAACTCCTCGAGACGGTCCGGTCCGAAGCGCCCCTCGCCGACGGCGATGGTCGCCCCCACCATCGCGCGCACCATGGAGTGGCAGAAGGCATCGGCCTGGAGGCTCGCCACCAGCACGCCGTCCGGCTCACGGTCCCAGCGGAACTCCTGCAGCGTCCTGATGGTCGTCGCGCCGTCGCGCGGCTTGCAGAACGCCGCGAAGTCGTGCAGCCCGAGCAGCGTCAGCGCACCGCGCTCCATCGCTCCCGGGTCGAGATGCCCCGGGTACCAGGTCGTGTGCCCCCGACGGAGTGGATCGCGGGGTGCGTCGAGGTCCGCGACGCGGTACGTGTAGCGGCGCCAGAGCGGGGAGAACCGGGCGTCGAACCCGTCGGGCGCGACCGAGACCCGGCTGACGACGACGTCCCCGAGCGGCCCCGCGAGCCCGTTCAGGCGCTTGACGAGCCCGTCCAGCGGCGAGCGCCCCGATCCCCGCTTCGTGCTGAGCGCACCCCACTGCTCGGCGGACAGGTCGAGGTGCGCGACCTGTCCGGTGGCGTGCACTCCGGCGTCGGTGCGTCCGGCGACGGTCAGCTGCGGCGCGCGGCCCCAGCGGCTGAACACGGTGGCGAGCGCGTCCTCGAGCGCGCCCTGGACGGTCCGCAGTCCCGGCTGCTTGGCCCACCCGGAGAACGCGGCGCCGTCGTACGCGACGTCGAGCCGCAGCCGCACCCCGCTCTGCAGCCCGTCGCTCTCGCTCACACCCCAACGGTACCGATGTCAGCGCCGCGTCAGTGCCGTGTGAGCGCCCGACGGCAGCATCGTCCTCGACATCGACGAAAGGAACTGCGATGACGACGACACCACTCGCGGTGGAGGCCACCGGCCTCGTCAAGACCTTCGGGCAGAACCGCGCCGTGGACGGAGTCGACCTCCGCGTCGAGGCCGGCACCGTGTACGGCGTGCTCGGCCCGAACGGCGCCGGCAAGACGACCACGATCAGCATGCTCGCGACCCTGCTCAAGGCGGACGCCGGCGAGGCCAGGATCTTCGGCCACGACGTCCGGCGGGAGCCCCAGGAGGTCCGCCGGCTCATCGGCGTGACCGGCCAGTACGCCAGCGTCGACGAGACGCTGAGCGCGACCGAGAACCTGGTCGTGTTCTCGCGGCTGCTCGGGCTGTCCCGGGCCGAGTCGAAGCGGAAGTCCGCCGAGCTCCTCGAGCGCTTCGGCCTGACCGAGGCGGCGAAGCGTCCGCTGAAGAACTTCTCCGGCGGCATGCGTCGTCGCCTCGACCTGGCGGCGAGCCTCATCGCGCAGCCGCCGCTCATCTTCCTCGACGAGCCGACGACGGGCCTCGACCCGCGGACCCGTGCGCAGATGTGGGACACGATCCGGGAGCTCGTCGCGACCGGCTCCACCGTGCTCCTGACGACGCAGTACCTCGACGAGGCTGACCAGCTCGCCGACCGCATCGCCGTGATCGACCACGGCAGGGTCGTCGCGGAGGGCACCGGCGACGAGCTCAAGGCGTCGATCGGCACCGCGTCGCTGCAGCTCCGGCTCGCCGATGCGCTCCGACTCGACGCGGCGAGGACCATCGTGCGCCAGACGCTCGGCGTCGACGCCGTCGCGAGTCCCGAGGGCTCCCGGCTGACCGCGCCGATGGCCGAGCCGGACCGCGTCACCGACCTGCTCGTGTCGTTCCGCGACGCGGGCATCTCCCTCGCCGAGATGAGCGTGCAGAAGCCGACGCTCGACGAGGTCTTCCTGACCATCACGGGCAAGCCGACCGCCGACGCGGCGGACGAGGACGCCCAGCGCGAGCTCGAAGGGAGCATCGCATGACCACGCTCACCCCGCAGGCTCCGACCACCCCACGCATCACCCCGCGACCAGGGGTCGGCGGCACGGGCATCGGTGCCACGATCCGGCAGTCGCTCACGATGGCGTACCGCGGCCTGATCAAGGTCCGCCGCACGCCGGAGCAGCTCTTCGACGTGACGCTCATGCCGATCGTCTTCACGGTGATGTTCACGTACATCTTCGGCGGCGCGATCTCCGGCAACGTGGCGTCGTACCTGCCGATCATCATCCCGGGCATCCTCGTGCAGACGAACATCACGTCGTCGATCGTCACCGGCGTCCAGCTCCGCGAGGACATGGACAAGGGCGTGTTCGACCGCTTCAAGTCGCTGCCCATCGCCCGCATCGCGCCGCTGGCCGGAGCGCTGCTCGCCGACACCGTCCGCTACGCCATCGCGACGACGATCACGTTCATCACCGGCTTCGCGATGGGACTCCGCCCCGCTGGCGGCTTCGGCGCGGTGGTCCTCGCCGGTCTGCTGGTCATCGTCGTCGCGTGGGCGATCAGCTGGATCTTCGCCTACTTCGGCGTCGTCGCCCGCACCGCGTCGAGCGTCTCCGGTATCTCGAACCTCGTGCTGTTCCCGCTGACGTTCCTGTCGAACGCGTTCGTCCCCGCCGACACGCTGCCGGACTGGCTGCGCTGGTTCTCCGAGGTCAACCCGATCTCGCACCTCATCACCGCGGTCCGTGAGCTCGTGAACCACGGAGCCGTCGGCGGCGACCTGGTGTTCTCGCTCGTCGGCGCAGCGGTCGTCGTCGCGGTGTTCGCCCCGCTGACGGTCCGCGCCTACATGCGGAAGGCGTGACGCTCAGGCGCTGAAGCGCAGCTCCTCGAGCAGCACGCGCGCCCGCGAGACGGCCTCGGCCCGGTCCCATCCGGCCGAGGCCGTCTCGGCGTCCACGAGGGGTCCGGCACCGACGACGGCGCCGAGGACCCCGCGCAACCGGTCGTGGGCGAGGACCGCGAAGTCCTGTCGCGAACCGAGCCGTCGCGCAAGGCCCCAACACCGCGCTGCGTGGTCCGCCGCTCCCTGCCGTGCAGCGGCGACCGCCAGCCCGAGCAGCGTGGTCCCGATGACGGGCAGGTCGATCCACCACGGGTGCAGTCGGAGCATCACGAGCGCGCCGACCCGCAGGCGACGCGGCACCTCCGATCCGGACGGGAGGCCCGGTCCGGCTCCTGCGGGTCGGCTCGCCGCCGCCTCGTCCTCCGCCGCGATGCGTGCCGCGCCCGCCATCAGTGTCCAGTTCGGCGTCTGCTTGCGATGCGCGGTCACGGCGTCCCAAGCTCGCGCGTACTCGGCCGCCCCTGAGGCCACGTCCCCGTCACTCCGTGCGCACTCGGCGGCGATCGCGATCGCGAGGACGGCCATCTGCACGGCTTCCCCGTCGGGACCACCGCGGTTCGCCACCGGCTGGTTCGCGAGGTCCGCTGCGACCTGCCGCGCGCGGACGACGTCGCCCGTCGCCGCCGCGCACAGCCCGACGGTCCAGCCGATCTCGTAGAGGTCGTCCTCGGCGCCGAACACCTCGAGGCGGGTCCGCGCGACGTCGGCGACGACGAGCGCGTCCGCGTGCCGTCCGGTCTGCGCGAGCAACTGGGTCATCGTGACCGCACCAGACCCCAGTGCCCATGCGTCGTCGGTCCTGGTGGCGAGTGCCTCGGCGCGCTGGGCGTGGCGGAGCGCGTCGTCGAACTCCCCGTCGTTCTCCGCCAGCGGGGCGCTCAGCATGCACGCAAGGCAGGCCACGCCGTCGTCCGGGTCGTCACGGAGCGCGGCGAGCATCCGCAGCCCGTCGTCCGGGCGGCCGAGCGTGAGCAGCAGTGCCGCCTGCGCGTCGAGGACCGGGAAGCCGGTGGACCCCTGCCGGACGACCCTGCGGAGCATCGCGATCGCGCGCACGGAGGTCCTGCGGTCCGAGAACGCCGTGGAACCGCCGATCAGGACGAGACCCAGCGTCGTGGCGGCTCGGTCGCCGGGGGACGGCTGAGCGGTCCTGAGCAGCGCGACGACCTCGGCGGCGACCGCGACGACCTCGCCGTGGGCACCACGCAGGGTCCAGTACCCGCCGAGGGCCGCGAACACCTGTGCGAGCGCCGACCGGTCCTCGGCGACGAGGCTCCAGCGCAGCAGCGTCACGAGGTTGTCCGCCTCGCGGCCGATCTCGCGGAACCACCGTCGCTGCGGTTCCCCGGTCGCGGTGAAGACGTTGCGGGTGGCGGCGAAGTCCCGCCCCCAGCGGACCATCGCTGCGCGGACCTCGTCGGTGCGCCCGCGTTCGTCGAGGCGGGCGGCACCGAACTCGCGGACGGTCTCGAGCAGCCGGTACCTGATGTCGGCGCCCTCGTGCTCGACGAGCTGGACGAGGGACTGCTCGACGAGCTCGGCGAGGGCGTCCAGCGCATCGTCCCGCTGCTCAGGTGCCGCGACGGCCTCGACCGCGTCGACCGCGAGGCCGTCCGGGAAGAGCGCCAGCCGGGTCAGCAGGTCCTGGGCTCCGTCGTCGAGGAGCCGCCAGCTCCACTCGATGACGGCGAGCAGGGTGCGGTGCCGCTCGGGTGCGCTCCGGTCGCCGCCACGGAGCAACGCGAAACGGTCGTCGAGCCGCCGTTCGATCTCCTCGACGCCCATCCCGCGGATCCGCGCGGCGGCGAGCTCGATCGCGAGCGGCGACCCGTCGAGCCGCGTGCAGATGCGCCGCACGGTGTCGAAGGGCAGGACGGCACCGGGGCGGGCGGCTCGTGCGCGGTCGGTGAACAGCCGGACCGCCGCGCCGTCCGCGTCGACGGGCAGCGGTGCGAGGGGCGCGACGACCTCGCCGGCGATGGCGAGCGGTGCACGCGACGTCGTGAGGATGCGGAGGGACGGGAGCTGGGCGAGCAGGTCGGCGGCGAACGCGGCGACGTCCGCGACGAGGTGCTCGCAGTTGTCGAGCACGAGCACGGTCGGTTCCTCACCGAGCGCGCGGAACACGCGGCGCCGCAGATCGGCGACGACGGCGTCCCGCAGCGCCCGGGCGGACCGTACCTCGGCGATCCCGAGCAGCGCGCCGAGGGCGGGGACGACGTCCTCGCCGGCGGCCAGTGGTGCGAGCTCGAGCACCACGACGCTGCGATCGGCCGGGACTGCCGCCGCGACCGCCTGCGCGAGGCGGGTCTTCCCGAGCCCACCGGCACCGAGGACGGTCACCAGCCGTTCGCGGGACAGGAGGTCCGTGACGGCGGCGAGGTCGGCCTCCCGTCCGACCAGCGCGTTCGGCGCGGCACGCAGGCCGATCCGTCGGACGCTCCCGGAGGCGGACGCCGTCCGGCGGAGCAGGTCGGCGTTCAGCCGCACCAGGTCGGCGGACGGGTCGGCACCGAGCCCGTCAGCCAGCCGCTCCCTGTGGGCCGCGAAGACCGCGAGCGCTTCGCTCGTCCGGCCGGCGGCGGCGAGCGCGCGCATCGATCCCGAGACCGCGACCTCGTCGAACGGGTCGGAGGCCGCTTCCTCGTGCCACAGCCCGACGGCCGCGTCGGCCTCACCGGCGTCGAGCATCGCCGTGCCGAGCGCCCGGCGGAGCGCACGTCGCGCCACCTCGGCTCGTTCGGCGAGCGCCGTGCCGAGGTCGCCGTCGACATCGGCGCCCGGATCACCCCGCCACAGGGCGAGCGCCGCCCGACTCGTGTCGTCGGACGTGTACCGGGCCTCGGCGACGTGTTCGGCACGGACGAGGTCGACGTCGTCCGGCTGGACGTCGAGCGCGTAGCCGGTGCTCGTCGACACCACGAGCCCCTCGGCCGTGCTCCGCCGGAGCCGGGACACCAGGGTCTGCAGGGCCGCCCGCGCGCCCCTCGGCGGAGCGTCGGTCCAGAGCTCGTCGATGAGCGCGTCCGTCGTCATCGCATGACCGCGGGCGAGCACGAGCGCGGTCAGGAACGCCCGCGGGAGCGCCCCGGGGACGGGCACCGCCGCGCCGGACGGGTCCTCGACCAGGACCGGTCCGAGGACGGCGATGCGGGGCTGCTGCGGCACGCAGCGAGTCTACGGACGGTGTTGTGCGATCGTGATGCGCGCACCGATCGGCGGGCTCCACGGCGGCCTAGCCTGTGCGTATGCACATCATCACGAGGGGGGTCGTGGCCGTGGCGCTCGCGACCACGGCGGTCGTCATCGTCGCCGGGTGTTCCACCGCGTCGTCCGCAGGAACGACACCGGCACCGTCGCGCAGCGCCGCACCGTCGGCCACGCCGACCGAGACGGCCTCCGGCGTCGACTTCGGTCCGTCGCCGGAGTCCGACGGCGTACCGACCTGTGCGCAGCTGCTGCCGTCGGACCTCGTCACCCGAGCGGTCCCCGGCACCACCGTGCTCGACCCGATGACGACGCAGGACCACGTCCTCGGCGCCTGGACGACCGCGACGACGAGTGGCGGTACCGACTGCTGGAGCACCAACGGTGTCTCGCTCCTCGACGACGTCAGCCCCGGCGAGCAGGGCGATCCGATGTACGAGGGCGTCGGGCTCTCGGTGCTGCCGGACGCGGCCCCCGAGCACGCCGATGCCACCGAGCACGTCGATCCGTCGACGGACCCCGCGTCGGTGTACTGCGGGGCCTCCGACGCCGCCCGGGTGAGCTGCAGCGGGCGTGCGCTCGCCGGGAACGCCTGGATCGACCTCTCCCTGACCCGCCTCCAGACCACGGGCGACGCCACCCCGGAGCAGGTGCAGCCCGCGTTCCAGGCGCTGCTCGACCACGTCGAGGAGACCGTCGCCGCGGCACCGGTCGCGGGGGTGCAGACCGAACACGATGCAGCGTCCTGGAAGCCGAGCACCTGCACGGCCGACCGAGTGGACGCCGTCACCGCCGTCGCACTGGTCGACCCGTGGTCGCTCGGCTCCGACGTCGGCGCCGAGCCGACCTACTACGCGCTGAACCGTCTGGGTGCCGCGGCGTGCTCGTTCGGTCCTGCCGAGCAGCCGTTCTCACGGACCGGAGCCTCGTACTCCTCGATGCCCGACTCGGGATGGGTCGTCAGCGCCCGCCTCGGCAACGGACTCATCGACCGGCACGACCGGCTCGAGCTCGACGGTCTCGCGGAGGACGCCGCCGCCTGGCGCACCTGCGACGAGGCAGCGTGCTCCGTCGACGTCGTGCAGGACGGCACCTGGACGCACTACGTCCTGTTCTCCTGGGCCGCTCCGAACACGAGCTCGGCGATCGAGCGCTGGGCGGAGTCGTCCCTCACCGCCTGACGTCGCGCCGGTGACCGAACGCGGACGGCCCCGTCGACGTTTCGAGGTCCTCCGTCGCCCGCCGCTCGGACTCCACGATCCCCCGGAGCGACACCAGCGCAGCCGACGTCACCGCGACGTGCGACGGGTCCTCCTTGCTCGCGTCGAGGGCCCGCTCGACCTCGGCGATCGCGTCGTCCCCGGCGCTCTCCGGGCACTCGCCGCGGATCATGCACGCGAGTTCGCGGAACGCCTTCGCGAGCGGTTCGGCGAACGCCGGGTCCGGGCGGCCGAGCCCGTCGGACACCGGACCCGAGCGGGCGACGAGCTCGGTGAGGTCCGTCGTGTACCAGGCGGCCCGCTCGAGCGCCCGGAACCGCGCGCCGTCCTGCTGCAGCCGAGCCCGTGACCCGCGGAGCGCCCCGCGGGGGTTCAGCTTCCGGCTCTCGTGCGCGATCGAGACCCGGGACCGGACGTCGGCGATGGCCCGGTCGAGCCGGTCCTGCTGCTTGTCCCATGCCTTCTCGTCGCGCTCGTCGGCCTCGAGCACCGCGGCGAGGCCGTCGAGGTGGTCGGCGAGCACGTCGTTCACCGCGTCGATCCGGTGTTCGGCGTCCCAGAAGCGCAGCGGCGGGAAGACCAAGAAGTTGACGAGCAGCCCGACCGCGACGCCGACGGCCATCTGCACGAGGTACCCGAGCGAGTACCCCTCCGCGTGCGCACCGCCGACGAGCAGGACGAACAGCGCCGCGGTGGACACCCACGAGCTGCCCTCGCCGAGGATGCGGAACCCGCCGACGAGCACCCCGATCCCCACGGCGAGGGCGATCGCGATGAACCCGGGGTCGCCGATCCACATCGTGAACCCGGCGATCACGATCCCGAGGCCGATGCCCACGAGGGTCTGGATCCCGCTCCTGAGCCCCGCGAACACCGTCGTCTGCATCGCGACCACGGCCCCGAGCGGCGCGTAGTAGGGGTAGTCCGACGCGACCCCTGGCACGTGTCTCGCGATGAACCAGGCGAGACACGCGGCGAACGCGGCCTTCCCGGCGTGCAGCAGGCGCGGCTGTGTGCCCGAGGTCCGGCTCCAGCGCCAGACCCTCGTCCCCACGCCCGCGACGTGTTCGAATCCCATGGGTCCTCCGGTGTCGGCCCGCACCCGATGGGCCGACGGGTCACCCTACGATGCAGTTGCTGGGAACGACACGGCCCCCGCAGCGTGCGCGGGGGGGGCCGTGTCGAGTGGTGCTGGGGTTACTTGTCGTCCGACTTCTCGTCCGACTTGGCCTCGGCGTCTGCCTCGACCTCGGCGGCAGCCTCGGTCTCGGTCTCCTCCGCGACGGGAGCCGACTCCTCGGTGGTCTCGGTCGACTCGACCGGGGCCTCCTCGGTCGTCTCCTCGGCTGCGGACTCCTCGGCTGCGGGCTCCTCGACCGGCGCGGCGGCGGCCGGAGCCGACTTGCGCGAGACGGGGGCCGGCGTGCCCGAGACGGGCTCGAGGACGAGCTCGATCGACGCGAGGGGAGCGTTGTCGCCCTTGCGGAAGCCGAGCTTGGTGATGCGGGTGTAGCCACCCTGGCGGTCCTCGACCTGCGGAGCGATCTCGGTGAACAGCGTGTGCACGACGGTCTTGTCGCGCAGGATGCTGATCACGCGACGGCGCGCGTGCAGGTCGCCACGCTTCGCGAACGTGATGAGACGCTCGGCGACCGGGCGGAGGCGCTTGGCCTTCGTCTCGGTGGTCGTGATGCGACCGTGCGTGAAGAGGGCGTTGGCGAGGTTGCTCAGGAGCAGGCGCTCGTGGGCGGGGCCGCCACCGAGGCGGGGGCCCTTGGTGGGCTTCGGCATGTCAGTTCTCCAGTGGTGAAAGTGGTGCGCGCTGCGTCAGCGGCACGCGTGCGCGTGAGCGCGAGGTCAGTTGTTGGACTCGTCCTCGTCGTACCCGCTGTAGAAGTGGGCGCCGTCGAATCCGGGGACGGTGTCCTTGAGGGACAGGCCGAGCTCGGTGAGCTTGTCTTTGACCTCGTCCACCGACTTCTGACCGAAGTTGCGGATGTTCATGAGCTGCGTCTCCGACAGGGCGACGAGCTCGGACACCGTGTTGATGCCCTCCCGCTTGAGGCAGTTGTAGCTGCGGACCGACAGGTCGAGGTCCTCGATCGGGGTCTGCAGCTCGTTCGAGAGCACTGCGTCGACCGGCGCCGGGCCGATCTCGATGCCCTCTGCCGCCGTGTTGAGCTCGCGGGCGAGACCGAAGAGCTCGACGAGCGTCCGACCGGCCGACGCGATGGCGTCGCGCGGCGTGATGGCCGGCTTCGACTCGACGTCGACGACCAGACGGTCGAAGTCCGTGCGCTCACCGGCACGCGTCGCCTCGACGCGGTAGGTGACCTTGAGGACGGGCGAGTAGATCGAGTCGATCGGGATCTGACCGGCCTCGCTGAACTCCGAGCGGTTCTGCGTCGCCGAGACGTAGCCGCGGCCACGCTCGATGGTGAGCTCGAGCTCGAAGCGCGCGGTGTCGTTCAGGGTCGCGATGACGAGGTCCGGGTTGTGGATCTCGACGCCGGCCGGTGCGGAGATGTCCGCAGCGGTGACCTGACCGGCACCCTGCTTGCGCAGGTACGCCGTGATGGGCTCGTCGTGCTCGCTGGAGACGACCAGGCTCTTGATGTTGAGGATGATCTCCGTGACGTCTTCCTTCACACCGGGAACGGTGCTGAATTCGTGGAGGACGCCGTCGATACGGATGCTCGTGACCGCAGCACCGGGGATCGAGGAGAGGAGCGTGCGGCGCAGCGAGTTCCCGAGGGTGTAGCCGAAGCCAGGCTCGAGCGGCTCGATGACGAAGCGCGAGCGGTGCTCGGAGATCGACTCCTCGGTGAGGGTGGGGCGCTGTGCAATGAGCACTGTGGGATTCCTTTCGGCGAAGTGTCCGCTATATGACACTTGGCGGTACGACGGGGCCGGCGAGGCCCCGACGGGTCTGTTGAGTTGTGATCACGCGCACCGGAGTGCGCGATCGAACGACCAGGAATGGCCGTCCCCGCTCGCTCCCGTCAGACGGGTCTCCCCGTCAGGGACCGAGCAGGGGACGGCCGGTTGCTCCTCGCGTCAGACGCGACGGCGCTTGGGCGGGCGGCACCCGTTGTGCGCCTGCGGCGTGACGTCGTTGATCGAACCGACCTCGAGGCCGGCGGCCTGGAGGGAGCGGATCGCGGTCTCGCGGCCCGAACCCGGACCCTTCACGAAGACGTCGACCTTCTTGACGCCGTGCTCCTGCGCCTGACGCGCAGCGGACTCGGCGGCGAGCTGCGCCGCGAACGGCGTCGACTTGCGCGAACCCTTGAAGCCGACGGCTCCGGAGGACGCCCAGCTGAGGACGGCACCCGACGGGTCGGTGATGCTGACGATCGTGTTGTTGAACGTGCTCTTGATGTGGGCCTGGCCCACTGCGACGTTCTTCTTCTCCTTGCGGCGCGGCTTGCGCGCGGCAGTCTTGGGGGTAGCCATCGGGGTCTCCTATCGAGCCTTCTTCTTGCCTGCCACGGTGCGCTTCGGGCCCTTGCGGGTACGAGCGTTGGTCTTGGTGCGCTGACCGCGCACCGGGAGACCACGACGGTGGCGAAGACCCTCGTAGCTACCGATCTCGACCTTGCGGCGGATGTCGGCGGCCACCTCGCGGCGGAGGTCACCCTCCACCTTGAAGTTGCCCTCGATGTAGTCGCGGAGGGCGACGAGCTGGTCGTCGGTGAGGTCCTTGACGCGGATGTCACCGGAGATACCGGTGTCCGCGAGCGTCTTGACCGCGCGAGTGCGGCCGACGCCGTAGATGTACGTGAGTGCGATCTCCACGCGCTTCTCGCGCGGGATGTCGACGCCTGCTAGACGTGCCATGTGCTGGCTGCTCCTGTTGTCGATGGAGGTGTGGCGCAGTGCCGGTGCTCGGGCCTCCGACCCGAGGTGTCCCCCTGTGCGCGGCCGGGGCCGGACCAGGGTTCTGGTACTGCGTTTGCGGTGTTCAGTTGTGGATCCTGCGCAGGCCGCCTGTCGGCGTCCGGTCAGGCAGTTCCGGGGACTAGCCCTGGCGCTGCTTGTGACGCGGGTTGCTCTTGCAGATCACCATGACGCGGCCCTTGCGGCGAATCACACGGCAGTGCTCGCAGATGGGCTTGACGCTGGGGTTGACCTTCATTGCTGTTTCCTCGTGCTCGCTGGCTTCGTGCCCGGCAGGGTTGCCGAGTCGTTCCTTTCCAGCTCGCGGATCACTTGTAGCGGTAGACGATCCGGCCGCGGGTCAGGTCGTACGGGCTCAGCTCCACGATCACGCGGTCCTCGGGGAGGATGCGGATGTAGTGCTGGCGCATCTTCCCGGAGATGTGCGCGAGGACCTTGTGCCCATTGGTCAGCTCAACGCGGAACATCGCGTTGGGCAGAGCTTCGAGCACCGAGCCTTCGATCTCGATGACGCCGTCTTTCTTGGCCATAGCCTCACTGTCGCTTGGTTGGATTACCGGTGTGATCCCCGAGCCGGTCTGCGGGTCGGTCGCCACGCCGAGAGGGCATGACACACCAAAGATCGATCTTATGGGAAAGTGGTCCGATTGCCAAGTGCAGCCGGCGCGCCCCCAGAGCTGGGGTGTTCCTGAGGGACGGACCAGCGTTCCACAGTGGTTCCACGGCGCGTTCGAGGGGATGGACATGGGTCCAGCCCTACGGTGACGATGCAGCCACCCGAACGGAGACCACGTGCCCGACGCCTCTCGGCCCTTCGCTCGTCACGGACGACTCCCGCGACGACGAGCCTGGACGACCCTCCTGTCGATCGTCGCCTCCACCCTCGCGGTGGTGCTCGTCAGCGGGACGAGCGTCGCGGCCATCGCCGGCGCGCAGCTCGCCGGTGCGCCGACCTCCGTGAAGCTGAGCACCGACGACCAGAGCGCCGCGAAGACCGCCGACATCACGGCCATCAAGGGCGGCGCGAACATCCTGCTCATCGGCAGCGACACCCGCGTCGGGCAGTTCGACGCGAACGAGGACGTCGAGGGCGCACGCAACGACGTGACGATGCTCATCCACGTGTCGCAGGACCACACCCAGCTGACCGCGGTGAGCTTCCCCCGCGACCTCATGGTGCCGATCCCCGCGTGCACCAACCCGGAGACGGGCACGAGCTACCCAGCAGCGACCTCGGCGCAGTTCAACACCGCACTCGGCAACGGCGGCGTCTCCTGCGTGGTGGACACCGTCGAGAACCTCACGGGACTGAGCATCCCGTACGCGGGCCTCATCACCTTCGACGGCGTGATCGAGATGTCGAACGCGCTCGGCGGCGTCGACGTCTGCGTCGCGAAGGACATCGACGACACCTACACGGGACTGCACCTCACCGCGGGGTCGCACTCGCTCGAGGGCTCCGACGCGCTCGCCTTCCTGCGGACCCGACACGGCGTCGGCGACGGCAGCGACCTCGCCCGCATCAGCTCGCAGCAGGTGTTCCTCTCGGCACTGCTCCGCAAGGTCACCTCGGACGGCACCCTCTCGAACCCCATCACGCTCTACAAGCTCGCCGGCGCGGCCCTGAACAACATGGTCCTGTCCGACGGGCTCAACCAGCCGAAGACGCTGGTCGGCCTCGCGAGCATGCTCCGCGGGATGAGCACGTCGAGCATGCTGTTCGTCCAGTACCCCGTCGCCGACGACCCCGACGACAGCGCACGCGTCATCGTGGACCAGACGACCGCCCACACGCTCAACGTCGCGCTGCAGACCGACGAGAAGACGACGCTGAGCGACTCGTCGACCGGTCGTGCATCAGAGGACCAGAGCGGATCCTCCAGCGCCGCGCCGTCGTCGGCTGCGACGCCGTCGAGCGAACCGACCGGCACGAGCACCAGTACGAGCGCAGCGAGTCCGTCGTCGACGCCGTTGCCGTCGTCGATCACCGGACAGAGCGCGGCGGAGGAGACCTGCTCCGTCGGCAACTGACGCCGACGGGGCGGGGCCGAGCCGAGCCTCCAGGCCCTGGAGGCTCGGCTTACGGGATCGGGACCGGTGTCACTCCCAGCGGGGCCAGGGCAGCCGCCCCGCCGTCGCTGGACGTGAGGACCCAGAGGCCGTCCGCGTGGACCGCGACGCTGTGCTCCCAGTGCGCCGCATCGGCGCCGTCCAGGGTCCTGACCGTCCACTCGTCGTCGTCCGTCGTGCTGTCGATCGTGCCGGCGGTGACCATCGGCTCGATCGCGACCACCAGGCCCGGCCGTACGGCGGGGCCTGCGCCACGGACGCGGTAGTTGAAGACCGGGGGTTCCTCGTGCATGGAGCGGCCGATGCCGTGACCGGTGTAGTCCTCGACGATGCCCCAGGCGCCGGTCTCGTCGATGGCGTCCTCCACCGCGTCGCCGACCTCGTTGAGGTGCTTGGCGTGCGCCAGCGCGGCGATGCCGTGCCAGAGGGACCGCTCGGTGGTGTCGCAGAGCGTCTGCCGCGCCGCGGTCACACCGGCGTCGCCGCCGGGCACCACCGTGGTGAAGGCGCTGTCGCCGTTCCAGCCGTCGACCTCGGCGCCCGCGTCCACGGACACGATGTCGCCCGGCTGCAGGACACGGTCGCCGGGGATGCCGTGCACGATCTCGTCGTTCACGGACACGCACAGGGTGTGGCGGTACCCGGGCACCAGCTGGAAGTTCGGGATGCCGCCGCCGTCACGGATCGTCCGCTCGGCGATGGCGTCGAGCTCGCCCGTGGTGACCCCCGGTCGGATCGCCGAACGGACCGCGTTCAGCGCCGCCTCGGTGAGGAGTCCAGGGCGCACCATGGCGCGGAGTTCCTCGGGCGTCTTGTAGATCGAGGGCTTGCGGAACCGGACCACGCCGGGGTCAGACGCCGGCGGTGAGCCCGCGCGACGCGAGCGCTGCCTGGATGCGGTCGCCGACCTCGTCGATGGCGCCGAGGCCGTCGACCTCGACCACGAGACCGCGCTGCTGGTACGCCGCGACGATCGGGGCGGTCTGCTCGACGTAGACCTGCTGGCGACGACGGATCGTCTCCTCGTTGTCGTCGCTGCGGCCCTGGTCCTCGGCACGCTTCAGGAGGCGCCCGACGAGCTCGTCCTGGTCGGCGACGAGCTGCACGACGGCGTCGAGGCCGGTGCCCTGCTCGGCGAGCAGCGCGTCGAGGTACTCGACCTGCCCGACGGTGCGGGGGTAGCCGTCGAGCAGGAAGCCGCTCTCGGCGTCGGACTCGCCGAGGCGGGACTTCACGAGCTCGTTCGTCAGCGAGTCCGGGACGTAGTCGCCCGCGTCCATGATCGCCTTCGCCTGGACCCCGAGCGGCGTGCCTTCCGAGACGTTCTTCCGGAAGATGTCACCGGTGGAGACGGCGGGGATCCCGAAGGACTCGGCGATGCGGCCGGCCTGGGTTCCCTTTCCCGCTCCGGGAGGTCCGACGATGATGAGACGTGCGCTCAACGGAGAAGCCCTTCGTAGTGACGTTGCTGCAGCTGCGAGTCGATCTGCTTCACGGTCTCGAGACCGACACCCACGATGATGAGGATGCTCGCGCCACCGAACGGGAAGTTCTGGTTCGCGCCGAACAGCGCCAGTGCTGCCAGCGGGATGAGCGCGATGAGACCGAGGTAGAGCGAGCCGGGCAACGTCACCCGGGTCAGGACGTAGTCGAGGTACTCGGCGGTGGGGCGACCGGCACGGATGCCGGGGATGAACCCGCCGTACTTCTTCATGTTGTCGGCGACCTCTTCGGGGTTGAAGGTGATCGCGACGTAGAAGTAGGTGAACCCGACGATGAGCAGGAAGTACAGGACCATGTAGAACCAGTTGTCACCCGAGGTCAGGTTGTTCTGGATCCAGGTCACCCACGCGGCCGGCTCCGAGCCGTCGGAGGGCTGGTTGAACTGCGCGATGAGGGCCGGCAGGTAGAGCAGCGACGAGGCGAAGATGACGGGCACGACGCCGGCCATGTTCACCTTGATCGGGATGTACGTGTTGTTGCCGCCGTAGGTCCGGCGGCCGACCATGCGCTTGGCGTACTGCACGGGGATGCGCCGCTGTGACTGCTCGACGAACACGACGGCCATCATGATCACCAGGCCGACGAGGATCACGAACAGGAACAGCTCGAAGGACTGCGACTGCTCGATCGCCCAGAGCGCCGACGGGAACTGCGCTGCGATGGACGTGAAGATGAGGAGCGACATGCCGTTGCCGATGCCGCGCTCGGTGACGAGCTCGCCCATCCACATGATGAGGCCGGTCCCGGCGGTCAGCGTGACGACCATGAGCATGATCGCGTACCAGCTGTCGTTCGAGATGATCGACGAGCACGAGGCGCTGGCGTTCGTGCCGAAGAGCTGGCCGGAACGGGCCACCGTGATCAGCGTGGTGGACTGCAGCACACCGAGCGCGATCGTGAGGTAGCGCGTGTACTGCGTCAGCTTCGCCTGGCCGGTCTGGCCCTCCTTGTAGAGGGCGTCGAAGTGCGGGATCACGACGCGCAGGAGCTGCACGATGATCGACGACGTGATGTACGGCATGATGCCGAGCGCGAAGACCGAGAGCTTCAGCAGCGCGCCACCGGAGAACAGGTTGATCAGGTCGTAGAGACCGCCGGAGGACGATGCGCTCGCGAGGCAGGTCTGGACGGCGGCGTAGTCCACGTACGGGGCGGGGATGTACGACCCGAGCCGGAACAGCGCGATGATCGCCAGGGTGAAGCCGATCTTCTTGCGAAGATCGGGGGTGCGCATGATGCGCGCGACCGCTCTGAACACGAGAACTCTCCGAACTACTGGGACCGGTCTTGCCGATCGAGCCGGGCGAGGCCGCCCGTGGCCGGGACGCCGACCGCGCGACTCGGGACCGTCGGCACGTGGCCGACCAGCTCCGGGTCTGTCATCAAGGAAACCGTAACGGCGGCCCGTGCGCAAACGCACGGGCCGCCGACGGGACTACTGGGAGACGGTGCCGCCCGCAGCCACGATCTTGTCCTGGGCGGAGCCCGAGACCTTGTCGACCGTGACGGTGAGCTTCACGCTGATGTCACCCTGACCGAGAACCTTGACCTTCTCGTTCTTGCGGACGGCGCCCTTGGCGACCAGGTCCGCAACGGTGACGTCGCCACCGTTCGGGTAGAGCTCCGCGAGCTTGTCCAGGTTCACGACCTGGTACTCGACGCGGAACGGGTTCTTGAACCCGCGGAGCTTCGGGGTGCGCATGTGCAGCGGCATCTGCCCACCCTCGAAGCCGACGCGGACCTGGTAACGGGCCTTCGTGCCCTTGGTACCGCGGCCCGCGGTCTTGCCCTTCGAGCCCTCACCGCGACCGACACGGGTGCGGTCCTTCTTCGAGCCAGCGGCCGGACGAAGGTGGTGCACCTTCAGGATCTGGACGCGCTCGTTCTTCTCGTCGCTCATGCGTCGACCTCCTCGACCTTCACGAGGTGCGCCACCGTCGCGATGTACCCGCGGTTCTGGGAGTTGTCCTCGCGCAGGACCGTACGGCCGATGCGCTTGAGACCCAGGCTGCGGAGCGTGTCGCGCTGGTACTGCTTCTCGCTGATGACGGACTTCGTCTGCGTGATCTTCAGCATGGCCATCAGGCACCTGCCTTCTCGGTCGCTGCGGCACGTGCTGCCGCCTCGGCCTTCAGGAGGCGAGCCGGCACGACGTGGTCCACGTCGAGGCCACGACGTGCGGCGACGGCGCGGGGTTCCTCGAGCTGCTTGAGGGCCTCGACCGTGGCGTGCACGATGTTGATGGTGTTCGACGAACCGAGCGACTTGCTCAGGACGTCGTGGATGCCGGCGCACTCGAGCACGGCGCGGACCGGACCACCGGCGATGACACCGGTACCGGCAGCGGCCGGGCGCAGGAGGACGACGCCAGCGGCGGCCTCACCCTGCACCGGGTGCGGGATCGTGTTGCCGACGCGCGGGACGCGGAAGAAGTTCTTCTTCGCCTCTTCGACGCCCTTGGAGATCGCCGTGGGGACCTCCTTGGCCTTGCCGTAGCCGACGCCCACGAGGCCGTTGCCGTCACCCACGACGACGAGCGCCGTGAAGCTGAAGCGACGACCACCCTTGACGACCTTCGAGACGCGGTTGATGGTCACCACGCGCTCGAGGAACTGGCTGTCGCCACCGCGGTTGTTGCGGTCGCGGCCCTGCTGACGGTCACGACCGCCACCACGACGGCCACGGTTGTCGGCCGAGTCGCGGTTGTTGGACGCGGAGCCGGCAGCGGTCTCGACCGGACGCTCGGCGACGGGGGCAGCAGCCTCCGCCTTGGCGTCGGTGGACTTGGTCTCCTCGGCGCTGGTGGCCTCGGTCGTCTCCTCGACGGCCGGGGTCTCCTCGGCGTTGCTGTTGTTCGCGATGTCGCTCACAGGTTCAGCCCTCCTTCACGGGCACCATCGGCGATCGCGGCGACGCGACCGGCGTACTTGCTACCACCGCGGTCGAACACGACGGCTTCGACACCGGCGGTCTTCGCACGCTCGGCGAGGAGCTCGCCGACGCGACGCGCCTTGGCGGTCTTGTCGCCGTCGAACGAGCGGAGGTCGGCCTCCATCGTCGACGCGCTGGCAAGGGTGTGGCCCTTGGAGTCGTCGATGACCTGCACGAACACGTGACGTGCCGAGCGGGTGACGGCGAGACGCGGACGTGCCTCGGTGCCGGTGATCTTCTTGCGGAGGCGGTTGTGGCGACGGGCCTTGGCAGCCGCCTTGCTCTTGCCTCGGGTACGAGTTCCGATAGCCATGATCACTTACCTGACTTTCCGGCCTTGCGGCGCACGTTCTCGCCCGCGTAACGGACACCCTTGCCCTTGTAAGGCTCGGGCTTCCGCAGCTTGCGGATGTTCGCAGCGACCTCGCCGACGGCCTGCTTGTCGATGCCGTTGACGGTGACCTTGTTGTTGCCCTCGACGGCGAAGCTGATGCCCGCCGGCGGCTCGACCGTGATCGAGTGGGAGTAGCCGAGCGCGAACTCGAGGTTCGAGCCCTTCGCCTGGACGCGGTAACCGGTGCCGACGACCTCGAGGCCCTTGGAGTAGCCCTGGGTGACGCCGATGATCTGGTTCGCGATGAGCGTGCGGGTCAGGCCGTGGAGCGACCGGGACTCACGCTCGTCGTCCGGGCGGGTGACGAGGACCTGGTTCTCCTCGACGTTCGCCTGGATGGGCTCCGCGACGACGAGCGCGAGCTCGCCCTTCGGGCCCTTGACCGCGACGTTCTGACCGTCGATGGAGACGGTCACGCCAGCGGGGATGTCAATGGGAAGACGTCCGATTCGTGACATGTTCGATCACCAAACGTAGGCGAGGACTTCCCCACCCACGCCCTTCTGCTCGGCTTCGCGGTCGGTCAGGAGACCCGACGAGGTGGACAGGATCGCCACGCCGAGGCCACCGAGGACCTGGGGGATCTCCGTCGACTTCGCGTAGACCCGGAGACCGGGCTTCGACACGCGCTTGATGCCGGCGATCGAACGCTCGCGCTCGGGGCCGTACTTGAGCTCGATGGTGAGGGTCTTGCCCACGCGGGCGTCCTCGACCTTCCACTCGGTGATGTAGCCCTCGCGCTTGAGGATGTCAGCGATGGTGGTCTTGAGCTTGCTGCTCGGAAGCGAGACGGCGTCGTGGTGCGCCGAGTTCGCGTTCCGCAATCTGGTCAGCATGTCTGCGACCGGATCGGTCATCGTCATGATGTGATTCCGTTTCTCGCCTGGTTTCGACACCCGTTCCACGAATGCCGACCTGAGCGATCGAGTGACTCCAGGGCGATTCCCCGGAGTCTGTGTTCGTGCGTGCGGGCCGGAGGACTCGAGAGTCCTTCGGCCCGCAGCGCCCGAAGTAGTTTAGACCGTCTGCTCGGCAGAGCGGAACGGGAAGCCGAGCTGCTTGAGCAGCGCGCGTCCCTCGTCGTCCGTCTTCGCGGTGGTCACGACGGTGATGTCGAAGCCGCGGACACGGTCGATGCGGTCCTGGTCGATCTCGTGGAACATGCTCTGCTCCGTGAGACCGAAGGTGTAGTTGCCGTTGCCGTCGAACTGGCGGTCGCTGAGACCACGGAAGTCGCGGATACGGGGAAGCGCCAGCGAGAGCAGGCGGTCCAGGAACTCCCACGCGCGGTCGCCACGGAGGGTGACGTGCGCGCCGATGGCCTGGCCCTCGCGCAGCTTGAACTGCGCGATGGACTTGCGGGCCATCGTGACCTGCGGCTTCTGACCGGTGATCGCCGTGAGGTCCTTGATGGCCCCCTCGATGATCTTCGAGTCGCGAGCGGCCTCACCGACACCGGTGTTCACGACGACCTTGACCAGGCCGGGGACCTGGTGGACGTTCGCGTAGCCGAACTGCTCGGTCAGCGCCGCCTTGATCTCGTTCTTGTACTTCTGCTTCAGGCGCGGCTGGACCTTGTCAGCCGTCGCGGCAGTCGTGTCAGTCATCAGAGCTTCTCACCAGACTTCTTGGCGTAGCGGACTCGGACGGTCTTCTTGACACCGTCCTTCTCCACCTCTTCGGTGCGGAAGCCGACGCGGGTCGGCTTCTTCGTCTTGGGGTCGACGATCGCGACGTTCGACACGTGGATCGGGGCCTCGTGCTGCTCGATGCCGCCGGTCTTCGAACCACGCTGCGTCTGGCCGACGCGGACGTGCTTCGTGACGAAGTTCACGCCCTCGACGACGACGCGGTTCTTGTCCGTGAGGACCTCGATGACCTTGCCCTGCTTGCCACGGTCGCCGCCACGCTCCTGCGTCGCGCCCGTGATGACCTGGACCAGGTCACCCTTCTTGATGTTCGCCATGGCTTACAGCACCTCCGGCGCGAGCGAGATGATCTTCATGAACTTCTTGTCACGAAGCTCGCGACCGACCGGACCGAAGATGCGCGTGCCGCGCGGGTCGCCGTCAGCCTTGAGGATCACTGCCGCGTTCTCGTCGAACTTGATGTAGGAGCCGTCGTTGCGACGGGTCTCCTTCTTGGTGCGAACGATGACCGCCTTGACGACGTCACCCTTCTTCACGTTGCCGCCGGGGATGGCGTCCTTCACCGTGGCGACGATGACGTCACCGAGACCGGCGTAGCGACGACCCGAGCCACCGAGCACGCGGATGGTCAAGATCTCCTTGGCACCCGTGTTGTCGGCGACCTTCAGGCGGGATTCCTGCTGAATCACTGCTGTCTCCTATTTCCGCAAGCGGGCCGCGAGGCCTACTTGGCCTTCTCGAGGATCTCGACCAGGCGCCAGCGCTTGGAGGCGCTGAGGGGACGGGTCTCGCTGATCACGACGAGGTCGCCGACACCGGCCGAACCGGCCTCGTCGTGTGCCTTCACCTTGGAGGTGCGGCGGATGACCTTGCCGTAGAGGGCGTGCTTCACACGGTCCTCGACCTCGACGACGATGGTCTTGTCCATCTTGTCGCTGGTCACGTAACCGCGGCGCGTCTTGCGGTAGCCGCGGGTGAGGGCGGCGGAGTCCTTCTCTTCGTTCGCCATCAGTTCTCCTCGGCGGTCTCGGCCTCGGTCGACTCGACCGGCTTGTCAGCCTTCTTCGTCGACTTCTTGGCCTTGGTTGCGGTCTCGACGGGCGCGGGGGTGGCACGGATGCCGAGCTCGCGCTCGCGGAGGACGGTGTAGATCCGGGCGATGTCGCGCTTGACGGCACGAAGACGACCGTGGCTCTCCAGCTGGCCGGTGGCCGACTGGAAGCGGAGGTTGAAGAGCTCCTCCTTGGCCTTCTTCAGCTCGTCAGCAAGACGCTCGTTCTCGAACGTGTCGAGCTCCGTCGGACGGAGCTCCTTGGAACCGATCGCCATTATGCGTCGCCCTCCTCGCGCTTGATGATGCGTGCCTTGAGGGGCAGCTTGTGAATTGCACGGGTCAACGCCTCGCGGGCGATGTCCTCGCTGACGCCGGAGAGCTCGAAGAGCACGCGGCCCGGCTTGACGTTCGCGATCCACCACTCGGGGGAACCCTTACCGGAACCCATGCGGGTCTCGGCGGGCTTCTTCGTGAGCGGACGGTCCGGGTAAATGTTGATCCACACCTTGCCGCCACGCTTGATGTGACGCGTCATGGCGATACGAGCGGACTCGATCTGACGGTTGGTCACGTAAGCGGGGGTCAGGGCCTGGATGCCGTAGTCACCGAAGGAGACCTTGGTGCCACCGGTCGCCTGACCCGAACGCTTCGGGTGGTGCTGCTTGCGGTGCTTGACTCGACGGGGGATAAGCATGGTTACGCCTCAACTCCTGCGCCGGCCGGCGCGTCCTGCGGGGCCTGCTGCTCGCGGCCGCCACGGTCGCCGCGGTCGCCGCCACGACGGTCACCGCGGTCGTTGCGGTCGCCACGCGGGCCTCCACGACGCTCGGGGCGCGACGAACGCTGGTTCGCCTGCTCGCGAGCGAGCTCCTTGTTCGTGATGTCGCCCTTGTAGATCCACACCTTCACGCCGATGCGACCGAACGTCGTCCGGGCCTCGTAGAAGCCGTAGTCGATGTTGGCGCGGAGCGTGTGCAGGGGCACGCGGCCCTCGCGGTAGAACTCCGAGCGCGACATCTCGGCGCCGCCGAGACGGCCGGCGACCTGGATGCGGACACCCTTGGCACCGGCGCGCTGTGCACCCTGGAGGCCCTTGCGCATGGCGCGACGGAACGCGACACGAGCGGAGAGCTGCTCCGCGATGCCCTGCGCGACGAGCTGGGCCTCGGTCTCGGGGTTCTTGACCTCGAGGATGTTGAGCTGGATCTGCTTCTTGGTGAGCTTCTCGAGCTCGCCACGGATGCGCTCCGCCTCGGCGCCGCGGCGACCGATGACGATGCCAGGACGCGCCGTGTGGATGTCCACGCGGACGCGGTCACGGGTGCGCTCGAGCTCGATGCGGGCGACGCCGGCACGGTCGAGGGTCTTCTTCAGGTACTGACGCACCTTGATGTCCTCGGCGACGTAGTCGGCGTAGCGCTGACCCGGCTTCGTGCTGTCGGTGAACCAGTGCGAGACGTGGTCCGTCGTGATCCCGAGGCGGAAGCCGTACGGGTTGACCTTCTGGCCCATTACTTGCTCGCCTTCTTGCTCGTCGCGGCAGCAGCCTCGGCCTCGTCAGGGGTCGCGAGGACCACCGTGATGTGGCTGGTGCGCTTGTTGATCCGGAAGGCCCGGCCCTGAGCACGCGGCTGGAACCGCTTGAGGGTCGTGCCTTCGTCGACGAAGACGCGGCTCACGTAGAGGTCGCGCTCGTCGAGGAAGCTGTTCGTCGAGTCCGCCTTGACACGTGCGTTCGCGATCGCCGAGGCGACCAGCTTGTACACGGGCTCCGAAGCGCCCTGGGGGGCGAACTTCAGGATGGCGAGCGCCTCGTGGGCCTGCTTGCCGCGGATCAGCTCGATGACGCGACGGGCCTTCTGAGGCGTGACGCGGATGTGTCGCACGCGTGCGATCGACTCCACCATTTCGTTCCTCCTCTGCGTCGCCGCCTTAGCGGCGACGGCCCTTCTTGTCGTCCTTCACGTGACCGCGGAAGGTACGGGTCGGCGCGAACTCGCCGAGCTTGTGACCGACCATCGATTCGGTGACGAACACCGGGATGTGCTTGCGTCCGTCGTGCACCGCGATGGTGTGCCCGAGCATGTTCGGGACGATCATCGAGCGGCGCGACCACGTCCGGATCACGTTCTTCGTGTTGGCCTCGTTCTGCGTGACGACCTTGCGAAGCAGGTGCTCGTCGACGAAGGGGCCCTTCTTCAGACTGCGTGGCATCTTCTGAACTCCTACTTGCGCTTCTTGCCGGCGTTACGGCGACGGACGATGAGCTTGTCGCTCGGCTTGTTCGGCTTGCGCGTGCGACCCTCGGCCTGGCCCCAGGGGCTGACCGGGTGACGACCACCGGACGTCTTGCCCTCACCACCACCGTGCGGGTGGTCGATCGGGTTCATCGCGACACCACGCACGGTCGGGCGGACGCCCTTCCAGCGCATGCGGCCGGCCTTGCCCCAGTTGATGTTCGACTGCTCGGCGTTGCCGACCTCGCCGATGGTGGCGCGGCAGCGGGCGTCGACGTTGCGGACCTCGCCCGACGGCAGACGGAGCTGCGCGTAGGGGCCGTCCTTGGCGACGAGACGCACCGAGGCGCCGGCCGAACGCGCGAGCTTGGCGCCGCCACCTGGGCGGAGCTCGATCGCGTGGATGACCGTACCCACGGGGATGTTGCGCAGCGGCAGGTTGTTGCCGGGCTTGATGTCGGCGCCGGGGCCCTGCTCGACGACGTCGCCCTGCTTGAGCTTGTTCGGCGCGAGGATGTAGCGCTTGGTGCCGTCCACGAAGTGCAGGAGCGCGATGCGCGCCGTGCGGTTCGGGTCGTACTCGATGTGCGCGACCTTGGCGTCGACGCCGTCCTTATCGTGACGACGGAAGTCGATCACGCGGTACTGGCGCTTGTGGCCACCACCGATGTGACGGGTCGTGATGCGGCCCGAGCTGTTCCGGCCACCGGTCTTCGGCAGCGGACGAAGCAGGGACTTCTCCGGCGTCGAACGGGTGATCTCGGCGAAGTCGGCGACCGACGAGCCGCGACGACCCGGGGTCGTCGGCTTGTAGTTACGAATAGCCATGATGTTTTCCCTCTGGTCCTCAGCCGACAGCCGTGAAGATGTCGATCGAACCGGACTTGAGCGTCACGATGGCGCGCTTGGTGTCCTTGCGCTTGCCGATGCCGAAACGCGTGCGACGGGTCTTGCCAGGACGGTTCAGCGTGTTGATGCCGGCGACCTTGACGTCGAAGATCTTCTCGATGGCGAGCTTGATCTCGGTCTTGTTCGCGCGGGGGTCCACGAGGAACGTGTACTTGCCCTGGTCGATGAGGCCGTAGCTCTTCTCCGACACGACGGGCGCGATGATGATGTCGCGCGGGTCCTTGTTGAAGCCGCTCATGCGGAGATCTCCTTCGCGGTCTTCGACGCGATGAAGGCGTCGAGGGCGCTCTTGCTGAAGACGATGGCGTCCGAGACGAGGACGTCGTATGCGTTCAGCTGGCCGTACGAGAGCGCGTGGACGTTCGGCAGGTTGCGGATCGACTTGAGCGTGAGCTCGTCGTCCGACTCGAGCACGACGAGCACGTTCTTGACGGGCGCGACCTTCTCGAGGAGCGTGCGGGCGGTCTTGGTCGACGGCACCTCGGCCGCGACGAAGCCCTCCACAGCGGAGATACGGCCACCGCGGGCACGGTCCGAGAGCGAGCCGAGCAGCGCAGCGGCGATCATCTTCTTCGGGGTCCGCTGCGAGTAGTCGCGCGGGGTCGGTCCGTGGACGACGCCACCGCCGGTGTGCTCGGGAGCACGCACCGAACCCTGACGCGCGCGGCCGGTGCCCTTCTGCTTGAACGGCTTGCGACCAGCACCGCGGACCTCGCCGCGGTTCTTGGTCTTGTGGGTGCCCTGACGCGACGCGGCGCGCTGCGCGGTGACGACCTGGTGGATCAGCGGGACGTTGGTCTCGACATCGAAGAGCTCGGCGGGGAGCTCGACGGAGCCGGACTTGACGCCAGAGACGTCGAGGACGTCGATCGTGGTTGCAGTCGTGGTGGCCATGATCACTTACCCTTCACGGCGGTGCGGACGAAGACGGAGCGACCGCGAGCACCGGGGACGGCGCCCTTGACGAGCAGCAGACCCTTCTCGGCGTCGACGGCGTGCACCGTGAGGTTGAGGACGGTCACGCGCTCTCCACCCATGCGACCGGCCATGCGCATGCCCTTGAAGACACGCGACGGGGTCGAGGAAGCGCCGATCGAGCCGGGCTTGCGGTGGTTGCGGTGGGCACCGTGCGATGCGGAGACGCCGGCGAAGCCGTGGCGCTTCATGACACCCGCGAAGCCCTTGCCCTTGCTCGTGCCGACGACGTCGACCTTCGCGCCGGCTTCGAACGTGGCGTCGACGGTGAGCTCCTGGCCCAGCGTGTACTCGCTCGCGTCCGACGTGCGGATCTCGGTGAGGGTGCGGCGCGGGGTGACCCCGGCGGCCTCGAAGTGGCCAGCGGCCGGCTTGTTCACCTTGCGGGGGTCGATCTGGCCAGCGGCGATCTGGATCGCCTCGTAGCCGTCGCGCTCCACGTTGCGGATCTGGGTGACCACGTTCGGGCCGACCTCGATCACGGTGACGGGGATGAACTTGTTGTTCTCGTCCCACACCTGGGTCATCCCGAGCTTCTTGCCGAGGAGGCCCTTGACGGTCTTGGTTGTGTTCGCCATCAGTTCAGCCCCCTTACAGCTTGATCTCGATGTTGACGTCGGCCGGGAGGTCGAGACGCATGAGCGAGTCGACGGCCTTCGGCGTCGGGTCGACGATGTCGATGACCCGCTTGTGCGTGCGCTTCTCGAAGTGCTCGCGCGAGTCCTTGTACTTGTGGGGAGAACGGATCACTGCGATCACGTTCTTCTCGGTGGGGAGCGGCACCGGGCCGACCACGGTCGCACCGGCACGGGTCACCGTGTCGACGATCTTCCGGGCCGACGTGTCGATGACCTCGTGGTCGTACGACTTGAGCCGGATGCGGATCTTCTGTCCCGCCATGTGTTCTCTGTCCTCTCTGCGCCGCGCACCCTCGGGCCGCCTGACGCCGCCGGGTTCCGCCCTGTGCGGACCTGGCTGTTTGCGTGAATCACCGGACGCATCCGCTGGGGATGACCGCTGTTCTCCTGTCAACCGCGCGGACGGTCATGCCGTGTTGCACACGACGGCCCGCGTGGACGTATCGCCACCCCGGCTGAAGGACACGGGTGTCCGTCAGGTTGTGGGGCTTCGATGTGTTCTGCTGCCTGCGGCCCAACCCAGCCCTGCTGGACAAGGGGGTTGTGCACTGCCAGTGCAGTGATCCTTCGGGGCGCGAACGCCCCCGGAATTTCGGAACCGGACAAGTCTCCCATAGCCCGGGGTTCCGTGCAACCCGGGCGTGTCGCGTTTCCCCGGGCGTGTCGAGACCAGCGTACTTCCCCGGTCCGCCGCGGATCCACCGCCCTGGAGGCCCGGCTCGCGTCCGCCCCGCAGCGCACGTCCCGAGACGCCTCGGGCGCCCCCGCCGACATGCGTCGCGCCCCCTCCCGGACATCGCGCCCCGGGGTGGCGGGGTGCGGTGTTCGTGAGGGGGCGCGATGGACAGCCGGGGCGCTCGGGTCAGTCCTCGTCGGGGACGACCGGCGGCACGAACCACGGCGGGAAGACCGCGACGCGCGGGACGTGCCCGCCGTGCTCGGACAGGATGTCCTTCACGGCGTGGCGTGCACGGTCGTTCGGCACACCGATGACCGCCACCGAGGAGAACGGCACGCTCGGCCCGGCGAGGACCTCCACGCCGTGCATCTCCGGGTCGGTGAGGTCCGTGCGGCGCAGCAGGTTCGCCGCTGCCTCCGGACCGACGGCGAACCGGACGTCCTCGGCGTCGGCGTCCGTGTCCGCCAGGATCACCGATGCACCGAAGGCCGCGGTGGGGACGACGAGCACGACGTAGTCGACGCCACGGGCGTGCCGGGCGGCGTCGGACCAGCGCTCGGTGTCGTGCGCCCCGCGTCGGACCTCGTCCCAGCGCGCGCCGTCGGGCGAGAGCGAGAACGGGACGTGGCTGGCGACGCTCGACCCGTCGGGAGCGGTCGCCGCCGCGCGGGCCGCGCGGGCAGCAGGGGCGCTGATGTCGTACGACGGCGTGACGGCGTCGGACGCGAGGATCGCCCCGTCCGCGACGATCCCGTCGAAGTTGTCGATGTGGGTCACGTGGTGTGCGCGCAGGGCGCCGAAGACCCGGGCGGCCGGCATGTCCGGCTCAGCCGTGCGCAGCGCGGTCGCCTTCGCACGGGCGGGCGAACCGCCGGGGGTCGACCGCAGCGAGGTGCTGACGCGGGTGCGCCGCGGCGCGGGGGCCTTGGGGACGTCCGGCACCTCGCGCTGTCGAGGCGCGCAGATGTCGCAGAGTTCGGTGGGGAATCCGTGGATGCACTCGTCGGTCACGACTGATGTGGGTCCTTCCGTGCCGCGTGGGGGTGGGACGGCACGAGGGTCAACGGTACGTCATCCCGGACGCGTCGCGGCACCGATGCAGGTCATTGGCGGTAGAGCAGCGCCCGGACCTCGGACTCCGCGGCGTGCTCGCGCTTCGGATCGATGGTCTCGCCGTGCTCGTACGCGTCGAGCAGGCGGGGGTCGACGTAGCTCTGCCTGGCCACCGTCGGGGTGTTGCCGAGGACCTCGCTCGCCGCCTTCACCGCGTGCGACACCGCACGCTTCCGCTTCGCCTCGCTGGACTGCGGCCCGGTCTCCGCCAGGTCGATCGCCGCCGCGACCGTGCCGTGCAGCGTGCGGAAGTCCTTCGCGGTGAACTCGTCGCCTGCACGCTCCTTGACGTAGGCGTTGATGTCCTCGGCCGACAGCGGCTCCCAGTCGGCTCCCCTGGTCGGACGGAAGGACAGCAGCCGCGCCGTGGGTCCGCGTCGCTTCATCCCGGCGATCACGCTCGACAGGTCGGCGTCGTGGATGGACGACGACCACTCCTGCCCGCTCTTGCCGGGGAAGGAGAGCTCGATGTCGTCACCGGACACGTGCGCGTGCGCGCAGAGCAACGTGGAGAGACCACGGCTGCCGTGCTCGGTCGCGTACCGTTCCGACCCCACCCGCAGCGATCCCTGGTCGAGCATCCGGAACGCCGCAGCGAGCGCGCGTCGCCGGTCCGGCTCGGGGCGTCGCAGGTCGAGGGTGACGCCGCGGCGTGCGCTCGGGAGCGACTCCGCCAGGGCGAGCGCCCGGTCGTACTTGATGCGGTCCATCCGCTCGCGCCAGGACGGGTGGTACATGTACTGCCGCCGTCCGACCGCGTCGATGCCGGTGGCGAGGACGTGGCCGTTGTCGTACGGCGAGATCCAGACGTCCTCCCACGCCGGCGGCACGACGAGGTCCTCGAGGCGCTGCCGGACACCGGGGTCCGTCACCGTCTGCCCGTCGGGGTCGCGGTACGAGAAGCCCTTGCCCGAGCGGACGCGGTGGTAGCCACGACCGTTGGTCGCGGATCTGCGGAGGCGTGTCACCCCTCCGAGCAAACACGACCCGCCTCAGCGGGGCAGCAGGAAGCGACGGATCGCGCACCGCGACCCGGCGGACCCTGCCGGCCGACGGGGTGGTGGCGACCGACGACGGACGGGAGGACCGGTGCGGGCGTGCACCGGTCCTCCCGTCCGTCAGGCGGTCACCGCCCGCCGCTCGGTCATCGTCCGCCGCTCCGTCATCGTGCGTCGCGTCGGCGGCGGAGCAGGAGCAGCAGCAGGCCGAGCGAGAGCGCGAGCAACGCGAGCGCTCCACCGAGTCCCAGGCCGGCCGCACCGGTGAACGCGAGCGCACGGGGCTGCGGGTCGGCGCGGACCGGAGCCGGGTCGCTCGCGCGGAGCGGATCCGTCGCGACCGCACCGGTCACCTGCGTCGTCGCGGACCGGACGGTCGCGACGTTGGTGATGCGGTCGGGGGCGTCCGTGGCGACCCGGACGGTCAGCTGGATCGCGATCCGGTCACCGCTGGCGAGCGGCTCGTCGAGCGTGCAGGACACCGTCGAGCCCGTCGTGCAGGTGGCGGCGCGGTCGTCGACGCTCACGAAGGACAGTCCCGTCGGCAGTGCGTCGGTGACCACGACGGGGCCGGGGTCCTCGGTGGGCCCGGCGTTCCTGACCGTGATCGTGTACCCGACCGTGCTCCCGCGGACCAGCTCGCCGGTGTGCGTCTTCGTCACGGAGAGGCTCGAGAGCGGCTGGACCGCGAGCTCGTCGTCGGCGGCGTTGTCCGCCAACGTCGTCTCGGTGGTCGTCGTCGCGACCGTCGCCGTCGGCGTGACGCCGGGGTAGGCCGCAGCGGTCGGCGTCTGGTGCACCGTGATCGCCGGCGCCAGCGTGCCGGCCGGCAGCGTGCCGCTCAGCGCGAACGACACCGTCGTGCTGCCGTCGGCGTTCGTGACGACGCCGGTGACCGTCCAGGCCGGATCCGCCTCGGTCGAGACGTACGTCAGGCCCTTCGGCAACGTGTAGGTCGCGGTGACGGCCGCCGCGTCGGAGAGCCCGGCGTTCCGGACCTGCACCGTCTCGGGCAGGTCCTTCCCGATCACGGCCTTCCCGCTGTGCCCGATGCTGATCTGCACGTTCGCGACGGCGGCGACAGGCAGCGGGGCCACCGCGGTCCCACCGTTCGTCCCGATCGGCTCCGGCGTGCCCTGCGCGGTGATCGCCGCGCGGTTCTCGATCGCACCGGCCGTGTAGCCGGACGCGATCGCCGTGGTCAGCCAGAGTCCAGGCGCGTCGGTACCCGCCACGACGGTCGACCCCAGCGTGCACGTCACGACGGTGGTGTCCGTGGTGCCGTCGCACGTCCAGGCCGCACCGTCGGACTCCGCGGCCACGAACCGCATGCCCTCCGGCAGCTGGTCGGTGACGACGGTGTCCGGCTGCTCGTCGGACGGTCCCTCGTTGCGCACCTGCAGGTACCAGACCTGCTGGCCGCCGGCGGTGGTCGTCGTGGAACGGTCCGTCGACCCGGTGCGGTCGACCGGGGTCTTCGACAGCGTCAGCGCGGCGTGCGTGGTCACGTCGACGTCGGCCCCCGCGGTGTCGTCCGAGGGGTCGGGATCGTCCGTCCCCGACGAGACCGTCGCCGTGTTCCTGAGCGTGCCGGCGGGCGTCCCCGAGGCGATCGCCGCCGACACGTGGAACGTGGCGGACGCACCGGATGCGAGCGTGCCGGTGGACCAGGAGGTCGGGTCGGCGCCCTGTTGCCACCCGTCGTCGTCCGTGCTGACCGCGGTCACGGTCATCCCGGCCGGAGCCGAGTCGGTCCACGTGACGCGCTGGGCGTCCGAGGGGCCGGCGTTCGTCACGGTCACGTCGTACGTCACGTCCGTACCGGCGTCGGCCGTGGCCGCGCTGGTCCTGGTCTTCGTGATCGACAGGTCCGCGGAGGTGGTGACGTCGACGGTCGCGTCGTCGTGCGCGGTCTCCCCCTTCGCGGTGACCGGCGCGGCGGTGGCGGTGTTCACGATGGACGAGCCGCGGAACGAGGCGGGGACGTGCACCACGACGCCGATGGTGTCGGGGTCGGTGGTACCAGCGGCGATGCCGTCGGTGCTCACGAGGGTCAGGACGCCGTCGACGTTCGACTCCACGGTCCAGTGCGCGGCGGTCCCGTCGGTCAGCCCGACGTACTCGACACCGACCGGCAGCGTGTCCTGCACGCGGACGCTCGGGGTGGTCGCGTCGCCCGCCGGCAGGTCGGACGGCCCGTCCGGGTTCGCGACCTGGATCGTGTAGGTGACGTCCTCACCGGCGTCGACCGACTGGACGTCCGCGGTCTTCGTGACCCGCAGTCCGACCGTCTGCGTCGCGGTGCTCGAGGTGCTCGCGGTCTGTGTGGCCGCGTTGTCCGAGCGCACCACGGCCGTGTTCGCGAGGGTGCCGGAGAGGCCGGCAGGCGTCGTCACCGTGATGGTGAACGACGACGTCGTCCCGGCACGCAGGGTGCCGTCGAGCACGCAGGAGACCGTGTCGTCCGACGTGCACGTCCAGTCGCCGTCGGTCTGGGACCCGCCCTGGAGGCTCGTCCCCGACTCGAGCGCGTCGGTCACGACGACCTTCCGCGCGTCGGCCGTGCCGGTGTTCCTGACCGTGATGGTCCAGTCCGCCGGCTCGCCCGCCACGAGGCGGTCGCTGGAGAACGCCTTCGCGATCGTCAGCGAGGTGGTGTCATCGACCGGGGTGCTCGTGTTGCTGACGTCGTTCGACGCCTTCGGGTCGGTCGTCGACGGGTCGACGGCGACGCGGGCGGTGTTCGCGATCGTCTGCGACGCCGTCGTGTCCGGCCGCACCGTCGCCGTGACGGTGATCGGCGGTGCGGTCGTCCCGTTCGACAGGCCGTCACGGGTGCAGGTCAGGGTGTTGCCGTCGGTGTCGCACGTCCACCCACTGTCGTCCGCGACGGTCACCTGCTCGAGCTGCACGGTGCTCGGCAGCGTGTCGGTCACGGTGACGGTGCCGCGGGCGTCGGAGACGCTCTGCTCGGCCGGGTCACGGACGTTCTGCACCGAGAGGGTCCACGACGCGGTCCCGCCGGCGGTGAACCGGTCGGCTGCTGCGGTCTTCGTGATGGCGAGGTCCGCGATCGCGACCGGGGTGGTGCTCGCCGAGTCCGAGTCGTTCGCGTCGTTCGGGTCGAAGGTCTGGCCGGTGCCCTGATGGATCGTCGCGCTGTTGCGGATCGCGGTGAGCGGGGCGTCGGCGGGCAGCGTCAGTGCGACGTCGAGCTCCGGGAACGCCGAGCCCGACGCGACCACGGCGCCGTTGACGCAGGTCTGCTCGTCCGTGCCGGTCGTCGTGCACGTCCAGCCCGACCCGGAGAACCGCAGGGTCGCACCGTCCGGGAGCCCGGCGACGGTGTCCACCACCGTCGTGCCGTGTGCGGCGTCCCCGCCGGTGTTCGTGACCACGATCGTCCAGGCCTTCGCCGTCGTCGCGCCGGCCACGACGTCCGCGGTCGTCGCCTTCTTGGCGATCGACAGGTCGGCCGCGGCGATCGAGGCGGTCGCCGTCGCGTCGGTCCCCTTCGTGCCGTCCTGCTGCTTCGGGTAGGTGGTGAACGAGCCGGCGCCGCCGTCGTACCCGGTGCCGCCGGAGGCGTCCGTGATCGTCGCGGTGACGTGGTTCGTGTGCTTCGTCGCCGTGCCCGCCGCGGTCGCGGCGGCCGTCGTCGGGGTCGCGCGGTAGTGCAGGGTCAGGGTCTCGTTCGTCCCGAGTGCCCCGAGGTCCGCCCAGGTGAGCGTGGTCCCGGCCACCGACGGGTCGGGAGCTGCCGTGCTGGCGCCTCCGTTCCTGGCGGTCGTCGAGCTGCCGGCGTCGTAGGTCCACCCGTCGGGCAGGACGTCTCGCGCGGCGACGGAGGTCGCGGCACTGCCGGTGTTCGTGAACGTCACCGTGAAGTCGGACGGGACGCCGAGGTAGGACAGCCCGCCGACGGTGTCGTTCGACTTCGCCACGGCGACGGACGGGAACGACGGGGTCACCGACGCGCTCGCGGTGGTGGGGCCGTACGAGCCGCCGTCACCGTCCGGGAGCGAGGTGTACGTGCCCGTCGAGGCGGTGTTCACCAGGGCGTCACCGGTCAGCTCCGCGTCCTCGGCGAGCACGGCGTGGTACGTGTACGTGGTCGTGGAACCGGTGCCGAAGGTCGTGCTCGGCCAGGTGATGACGCCGCCGCCGCACTTCGCGTCGGTACTGAGCGTGCCGCCGCCGGAGATCCGTGCGGGGTCGACCACGATGCCGTCCGGCACGCAGTCGGTGACGCTCGTGCCGTACGCGGGCGAACCGGAGCTCGAGACCGTCACCGCGTAGGTGATGTCCTGGCCCGGCTCGGCCTTCGCGGTGGTCGTCGTCTGCCCGGCCACCGTCGCCGACTTCGCGATCGCGAGCGACGGGGTCACCGCGGTCGCGTTCGCCTGGTTCGACGTCGTCGATGCGTCGGTCGGCTCGGCGCCCTTCGCCGTCCGGTCGTAGGCGAGCTTCGCCGTGTTCGAGTACGCCGTGCCGGACGACTGACCGGCACCGACCCGCACCGGGACGTCGACCGTGATCGTCAGCGGTGCGCCGAGCCCCGACGCGATGTCGGAGATCCGCACCGTGACGGTCCCGGAGGCGACCGATGGGGTGACCGTGACCGAGGAGTCGCTCGCGGTCGCGGTCGGGGTCCCGACCGCCGTCATGCCCTTCGGCAGGGTGTCCGTGATCCGGCCGTCGTACATCGCGACGTTCGCCGGGACGGTCGCGGTGATGCGGTAGGTCGCGGTGTCGCCCGCGCGGATCGGGAGCGCGTTCTTGTTCGCGGGGTTCGTGGTCGCGGTGCCCGTGCCGGCCCCGGTCGTGGCGTTCCACGTCGGCGCGGTGAGCGTCTTCGCGATGGACGGTCCGGACACGGTCACGGTGTTCGTCGCGGTCGCGACCTGCACGAACGACGTGTTCGCCGCGGCGTAGTCGGTGTCGAGGCTGGACGCGAGGACCCTGGCGGTGTTCACGTACTGTCGTCCGGCGGGGGCGGCCGTCCCAACCGTCGCGGTGACGGTGATCGTCGCGGAGGCGCCGGCGGCCAAGGTGCCCACCGACCAGGTGTGCAGCGTGGTGCCGGTCGGACAGGAGCCCAGTGCGCTCCGCTGCGCGCTCGTCGGCGTGCTCTCGGCACGCGAGCTGCTCGTGAGGGTGAGGTCGTCGGGGAAACAGTCCGCGATCACGGTCGACCGCGCGTCCGCGGTGGACGCGGTGTTCTTCGCCGTCAGCGTCCACGTCACGGTGTCCCGACCGGCGACGGTCCGGCCGCCCAGGTTGTTGGTCTTCGTGATGCCGACCTGTGGGGGCTGGACCGCGATCGTCTTCGCGGCGGTGCTCGTCGACGGGGTACCGTCGGCCGGCTTCGACGAGAACGTCGCCGTGTTCGTGACCGTGCCGGGGGCGGTACCGGACGCGTCGTACTTCCCGACCCCCTTCGTCACCACGAGCCCGGACGCGGTCACGGAGAAGATCGCGGTCGAGTCCCCGGCGTTGTCGAAGGTCGTGGGGAAGACGACGGCACCGGCACCGAGCGTGTTCCCCGTCCCGGTCAGCGTGAAGGTCTGTCCGGCGTAGGTCCCGTCGACGTCGGTCGACTGCGCCGAAGCCGGCACGGTGATCGTGCTGCCGTCCGGGAAGGTCAGGGTCCAGCTGCTCGCGGACGTCGTCGAGACGCCGGTCGGCAACGGGTCGCTGAGCGCGCCGTTGCCGACGCTCGTGTGCGCCGGGACGGTGGCGGAGTAGGTGTACGTCACGCCCTGGCCGGGTGCCGCGGTGTCACCGGAGAGGTTCGTCGTGGAGTCGGCGACCGCGCTGCCGCGCTTCTCGACCGCCACGGCCGGGATCGACACGGCTCGCGAGGCATCGGCGTTCGGCGCAGTCCCCTGCCCTGCCCCCGGCGTCGCGGTGAAGGTGCTCCCAGCGGTCTTCGCCGGGATCCAGGTGGTCGTCGTGTCCGCGTTCGTCGTGGTCGTGAAGCTCGTGACCGATGCCGTGTTGGCGTACGCCGTGCCGACGTACCCCGGGGTCGGCACGGTCAGGTCGTACGTCAGCGCCTTCGTGGCAGCGGCGTCGATCGAAGGGATCGTCCAGCGGAGGTAGCGCGAGGACGCGTACTGCGACGCGGCGCCGGTCGGAGCCGGACCGCAGACTCCGTCGTCCGAGATCGCGGCGACGGCAGCACACTCGACGCCGGCGGGGAGCGCGTCCCACACGGTGACGTCACCGATGGCCGTGCTGGTCCCCGTCGCGGGCTTGTTGCCGACGGTCAGGCGGTAGTGCAGCGTCGCGCCCTCGGTCGTCGTCGACGGGTTCGTGACCGCACCGTCGGCGTCGACGATGTCCTTCGCGAGGGTCGCGGTGGGCGTCCCGGCCACGGCGTAGCCGACCGAGGTGCGGAGACTCGTCACGGCGCCGGCGGTGTTCTGCTGGGCGACCTTCATGAGGTTGTCGGCGAGGTCGACCGTCGTCGCGCTCGAGCCCTGCGAGGTGATGCGCGCGGCGACGTAGAGCACGACCCGTGCACCGTCGGTGTCACCGTCCACGTACGTGCCGCTCGCGCCGGAGACCGTGTGCCCGATCGCGAACGCACCCATCGTCGACGACGAGGACTTCAGGGCGACGTCCGACTCCGGGACCGTGCTCTCCGTCCCGTAGGACCAGTCGGTGTCCTCGTCCCAGCTGCTGCCGGCCGTGGTGTGCACGGGGAGCATGTCGGTGATCGTCGCGTTGCGGCTCTGCACGCCGGCCGGGAAGTCCACCTGCAGCTTGAAGCAGACCACGTCCCCGAGCTGGAAGGCGTCGCTCGGGGTGGTCGTCACGTAGGAGCCGGGCCGGCCGTCGGCGGTGCAGTCGGCGGAGCTCGTCACGCCGTCGCTCGCGCTCCGCGGCAGGACGGACTTCGAGATCACCGGCGCCTTCGACGTGATGGACGCACGGGAGTCGTCGACCACCTTCGTGGCGCCGCTGTCGCCGTGGACACCGGTGGAGGTGCCCGTCATCGCGACCGTGTTGTCGAACGAGTCACCGGCGGACGTCGGCCCGCCGGAGCCCGTGACCGAGTAGGCGGTCCGCATGAGCGCCTGGTACCGGACCGTCGTCGCGCCGTCTGCTGCCATGTCCGCGATGTGGAACGAGATCGTGAACTTCCCCGTGGCCGCGTCGTACGCGACACGGTCGACGGTGGCGTTCGTCATCCGCTGGTCCAGCGACGCGTTCATCGAGAGCGTGCAGTCCGCGGGGAAGGTCCCCGTGGTGGGCGTACCGACCGGGAACGCGGGGCAGAGTCCGTCGCCGAGCGTGTCGGTGAACGTGATGCCCGCCGACGACTCGTACTCGCTCGCCCGCACGTCCAGCGAGTAGGTCGCGAACTTCCCGGCCGCGAACGACCCCCCGGCCGGCGTGGTGACCGACTTCGCCACGGCGAGGTCCATCGCCTCGACGGTGAGTGCGGCGCTCGCGGACTGTGCCGAGGTCGCCGTCCCGCCGACCTTGCCCGTGTAGGTCCCGGCGGCGACGACGGTGTTCTCCTGCCCGCGGCCGTTCGACGTGGTGTCGGCGGTGTCCTGACGGGTCGAGGGACCGTTGTTGTTGTCGAGGTTCGCCTCGTCCTGCAGGCCCGTGGCGGCCGGTGCCGACACGGCCCCGGCGGGCTTGCCCGTGCCCTGCCCGCTGAACGACATGGTGTTCTCGAACAGCGGCACGGCGGCGAGGTACTTGATGGTGACCGGGGTGTTCGTCAGCGTCGGGATCGACCAGACGACCTTCGTGAAGACCTTGCCGCCCTGTCCCGCGACGTCGTCCACCGTGGTCACGCTCTGCGGCGTCAGGCAGGCACTCTGGTCCCACTCGCCCGTGGCGCCGGCCGCCGTGGCGGACTGCAGGGACGGCGCACCCTCGTACTCGGGCCCCGAGGTCGTGTTGTCGATCGTGCCGCAGCCGAGGAACTCCAGCCCCGCCGGCAGGAGATCAGTCACCGTGACGTCCGTGCTCGGAGCCGTCGCGGTGTTCTGCACGGTGAGCGTGTACACCGTCGGGTGGTCGTGGACGCCGCGGACGAGCTCGTTCTCGGGGCTGCCCTCCGCCTTCGTGATGCGGATCGCGGAGATCGACGTCGGGTTCGAGGTCGCCGTCGCCGAGTTCGACGTGTTCGTCGCCGGAGCCCCGGTGGCGTCGAACGTCGGGATGTTGCGTGCGTCGCTGTTCACGGCGATCTGCGCCGTGCCGGTGAACGACGTGCCCACCGGGAAGACCGTGTCGGACGCGGTGACCTGGAACGCGATCGACTTCTGGTCGCCCGAGACCAGGTCGGACACGTTCGAGAAGACGAGGAGCGTTCCGCCGTCGGCGAGGGTGGTCGTGGTGGGATCCGGCAGCGCCGTGCCGTCCGCCGTCGCCTTGCCCGCGACGTAGGTCACGCCGGCCGGCAGCGTGTACGAGTACCCGAGGTTGTAGAGATCCGTCCCCCCGGAGGCGTCGGCGGTGTTCTTCGCCGTGAGCGTCACCGTCGCCGGCGCCCCGCTCAGCACCGAGTCGTCGGCCTTCGCGATCACGCTGACCGTCGAGGCCGCCGATGCGGGCTGCGCGATCGCGAACACCGCGAGGAGCCCGGTCACCAGGGCGATCACCACCGCCATCGCCATGGATCGGGGGCGTGCGGGCAGGAGGGACAGTCGCATCGGAGAGTGCTCTCGAGTCGTCTTCGGATGACGCGAGGCACAGCAGACCGCGCCGTCGACTGGGCAGGGTCGAGCAGCGTTGCGGGGGTGTTCGGGTCACCGCGGGACCCAGGGCGGTCCCGCCATTCCACGGTATCGAGCACGCCGACGGACCGATGCACCCAGATCGGGGTACACCGTTGTCGGCCGTCCGAGGGACGCGAACACCCGCCCGGCGAGAGCCGGACGGGTGTGGGGTCGCAGGGGTCGGCGCGGGACTACTCGTTGCCGACGTGCTTGTCGACGTTCGCGGCGGCGTCGTCGATCTTGTCGTCGAACTTCCCGCCGGTGACCTTCTTCAGGCCGTCCGCGAGCCCGTGGATGATCTTGTCCGAGACCTCTTCCACCTTCTCGCTCGTGACGGCCGCCTCGATCTTGTCCTTGTTCTCGTCGACGAAGGCCTTCGCCTTGTCGGTGACCTCCTGCGCCTTCGCGGAGACGTTCTTCTGGATGTCGTCGAAGCCGGCCATGGTGCCTCCCTGTCGGCCGGGGTCCCGGCCATCCGATGGCCGGGTGGTCCGGCCGCTTGCGAGACATGTTGCCCGACCGTGCGCGATCTGTCCGCAGCGCGCAGCACCGCCCCGGGAACGACGAAAGCGGGGCCGGACCCGAAGGTCCGACCCCGCTGACTCAAGGAACCAGAAGTTACTTGATGATCTTCTCGACCGTGCCGGCGCCGACCGTACGACCACCCTCACGGATGGCGAAGCGGAGGCCCTCTTCCATGGCGATCGGCTGGATCAGCTCGACCGTCATCGCGACGGTGTCGCCGGGCATGACCATCTCGGTGCCCTCGGGCAGCGTGATGACGCCGGTGACGTCCGTGGTGCGGAAGTAGAACTGCGGACGGTAGTTCGCGTAGAACGGGTTGTGACGACCGCCCTCTTCCTTGTTCAGGATGTACGCGTTCGCGGTGAACTCGGTGTGCGGCGTGACCGAACCCGGCTTCACGACGACCTGGCCGCGCTCCACGTCCTCACGCTTGAGGCCACGGATGAGCAGACCGGTGTTGTCACCGGCGACTGCCTTGTCGAGCAGCTTGCGGAACATCTCGATGCCCGTGACCGTGGTCTTCTGGGTCGGCTTGATGCCGACGATCTCGACCTCGGAGTTGAGGTCCAGCTCGCCGCGCTCGACGCGACCGGTGACGACGGTGCCACGACCGGTGATCGTGAAGACGTCCTCGATCGGCATGAGGAAGGGCTGGTCGGTGGCGCGCACCGGGTCCGGCACGTGCTCGTCGACCTGGGCCATGAGGTCCTGGACGGACTTGACCCACTTCTCGTCGCCCTCGAGCGCCTTGAGCGCCGAGACCTGCACGACGGGGGCGTCCTCGTCGAACTCCTGCGAGCCGAGGAGCTCGCGGACCTCGAGCTCGACGAGCTCCAGGATCTCCTCGTCGTCGACCATGTCGGACTTGTTCAGCGCGACGACGATGTACGGCACGCCGACCTGGCGAGCGAGCAGCACGTGCTCACGCGTCTGGGGCATGGGACCGTCGGTGGCGGCGACCACGAGGATCGCGCCGTCCATCTGGGCCGCACCGGTGATCATGTTCTTCACGTAGTCGGCGTGACCAGGAGCGTCGACGTGCGCGTAGTGGCGCTTGTCGGTCTGGTACTCGACGTGCGAGATGTTGATCGTGATGCCGCGCTGGCGCTCTTCGGGAGCGTTGTCGATCTGAGCGAAGTCACGGGCCTCGTTGAGGTCCGGGTACTGGTCGTGCAGAACCTTGGTGATCGCCGCCGTGAGCGTGGTCTTGCCGTGGTCGACGTGACCGATGGTTCCGATGTTGACGTGCGGCTTGGTGCGCTCGAACTTGGCCTTGGCCACTGTGGGTCCTCCTCAGGACTCGGATGCGAGACCCCCGGGAGCACCCCTGTCAGGGATGCCGAACCGTTGGCACGCGGTGTGTGTGTCTTTACTTTACTTGGTGGCGAGGGGCCCGTCGCCGGGCGCCCCCGCCTGTGGAGAGCACGCTCGGAAGAGCGTCACTCCCCCTTGGACTTCGCGACGATCTCCTCGGCGACGTTGGACGGGACCTGGTTGTAGGTCTCGAACGTCATCGAGTAGACGGCACGACCGGAGGTCTTCGAACGAAGGTCCCCGACGTAGCCGAACATCTCGGACAGCGGCACGCTCGCGCGGACCACCTTGACGCCGGAAGCGTCCTCCATCGCGGCGATGTTGCCACGACGCGAGCTCAGGTCACCGATGACGTCGCCCATGTACTCCTCGGGCGTACGGACCTCGACGGCCATGATCGGCTCGAGGATGACCGGACCGGCCTTGCGAGCCGCTTCCTTGTAGGCCATCGAGCCGGCGATCTTGAACGCCATCTCGGACGAGTCGACGTCGTGCGCCTGGCCGTCCTTGAGGATGGCCTTCACACCGACGGTCGGGTACCCGGCGAGGATACCGACCTGCATGGCGTCCTGGATACCGGCGTCGACCGACGGGATGTACTCACGAGGCACGCGACCACCGGTGACGGCGTTCTCGAACTCGTAGACCTTCTCCGCCGTGACCTCCATCGGCTCGAGCGCGATCTGCACCTTCGCGAACTGACCGGAACCACCGGTCTGCTTCTTGTGGGTGTAGTCGTAGCGCTCGACGGTCTTGGTGAGGGTCTCGCGGTAGGCCACCTGGGGCTTGCCGACGTTCGCCTCGACCTTGAACTCGCGCTTCATGCGGTCGACCAGGATGTCGAGGTGGAGCTCGCCCATGCCCTTGATCGTCGTCTGACCGGTCTCGGCGTTGAGCTCGACGCGGAACGTCGGGTCCTCTTCGGCGAGCTTCTGGATGGCCGTGGAGAGCTTCTCCTGGTCAGCCTTGGTCTTCGGCTCGATCGCCACCTCGATGACGGGCTCCGGGAAGGTCATCGACTCGAGGACGACCTGGTCCTGCGGGTCGCACAGGGTGTCACCGGTGGTGGTGTCCTTCAGGCCGATGACCGCGTAGATGTGACCGGCGGTGACCGCGTCGACCGGGTTCTCCTTGTTGGAGTGCATCTGGAAGATCTTGCCGATGCGCTCCTTCTTGCCCTTGGTCGAGTTGATGACCTGTGCACCGGACTCGATGTGGCCGGAGTACACGCGGACGTAGGTGAGGCGACCGAAGAACGGGTGCACCGCGACCTTGAACGCGAGCGCCGAGAAGGGCTCGGAGGCATCCGGCTTGCGGATGATCTCCTTCTCCTCGTCCTTGACGTCGTGGCCGATCATCGGCGGGACGTCGAGCGGCGACGGCAGGTAGTCGATGACCGCGTCGAGCATCGGCTGGACGCCACGGTTCTTGAACGCAGAACCGCAGAGCACTGGGTAGAGCTCGCTGTTGACGGTGAGCTTGCGGATCGCAGCCTTGATCGCGGCCACCGAGAAGTCGGTGTCGCCCTCGAGGTAGCGCTCCATGAGCTCGTCGTCCGCCTCGGCCACGCGCTCGATGAGCTTCTCGCGGTACTCGGCAGCGCGGTCGGCCAGGTCGGCCGGGATCTCTTCGATCTCGTACTTCGCGCCCATCTGGACGTCACCCTTGGCGTCGCCGCGCCAGGTGAGGGCACGCATCTCGACCAGGTCGACGACGCCCTCGAAGGAGGACTCCGCACCGATCGGGAGCTGCAGCACGAGGGGCTCGGCGCCGAGGCGCTTCACGATCGTGTCGACGGTGAAGTAGAAGTCCGCACCGAGCTTGTCCATCTTGTTGACGAAGCAGATGCGCGGGACGTTGTACTTGTCCGCCTGACGCCACACGGTCTCGGACTGGGGCTCGACGCCCTCCTTGCCGTCGAAGACGGCGACAGCACCGTCGAGGACGCGGAGCGAGCGCTCCACCTCGACCGTGAAGTCCACGTGACCGGGGGTGTCGATGATGTTGATCTGGTTGTTGTCCCAGAAGCAGGTCGTCGCGGCCGACGTGATCGTGATGCCGCGTTCCTGCTCCTGCGCCATCCAGTCCATCGTGGCGGCGCCGTCGTGGACCTCACCGATCTTGTGCGTGATGCCCGTGTAGAACAGGATGCGCTCGGTGGTCGTGGTCTTGCCGGCGTCGATGTGCGCCATGATGCCGATGTTGCGGACCTTGTTCAGGTCGGTGAGCACGTCCTGTGCCACAGGGTTCCTCCGGAAGAGTTGTAGGAGATGGTGGTCGGCCGGGCGCCGTGGGTCTTGCCCTGACGGCGCCCGAACCGATCAGCCAGGTACGCCGGGATTACCAGCGGTAGTGCGCGAAGGCCTTGTTCGACTCGGCCATCTTGTGGGTGTCCTCGCGACGCTTGACAGCGGCGCCGAGACCGTTCGACGCGTCGAGGATCTCGTTCATGAGACGCTCGGTCATCGTCTTCTCGCGGCGAGCCTTGGCGTACGAGGTCAGCCAGCGCAGGGCCAGCGTGTTCGCACGGTGCGGCTTGACCTCGACCGGGACCTGGTAGGTCGAGCCACCGACGCGGCGGCTACGGACCTCGAGGGTCGGACGGACGTTGTCGAGCGCCTTCTTCAGCGTGACGACGGCGTCCTGGCCGTTCTTCGACGAGACACCTTCGAGTGCGTCGTAGACGATGCGCTCGGCGAGGCCCTTCTTGCCGTCGAGGAGGATCTTGTTGACGAGCTGGCTGACGATCGGTGCGCCGTAGACGGGGTCTGCGACGACGGGACGCTTGGGGGCGGGACCCTTACGAGGCATCTAACTCAACCCTTCTTCGCGCCGTAGCGGCTACGCGCCTGCTTACGGTTCTTGACGGCCTGGGTGTCCAGTGCGCCACGGATGATCTTGTAGCGGACACCCGGGAGGTCCTTCACACGACCGCCGCGGACGAGCACCATCGAGTGCTCCTGCAGGTTGTGGCCCTCACCGGGGATGTAGGCCGTGACCTCGGTACCGTTCGAGAGCTTCACACGAGCGACCTTGCGCAGTGCCGAGTTCGGCTTCTTCGGGGTGGTGGTGTAGACGCGGGTGCACACACCACGCTGCTGGGGGTTCGCCTTGAGGGCCGGTGCCTTGGTCTTGACGACCTTGGGCGTACGACCCTTGCGAACCAGCTGCTGAATAGTAGGCAACTGTTCTCCTGGTTCTTCGCTCGTGTTCTCTGGCCGACGTGGTCCGTCGGCATCCTCGCCCACGCGAACGGCCGCCTGTCAGGCGGACGTGAGTTGGGGGCGGACTGTCCGGATCAGGTCGTCGACCTGCCGAACTTTTCGGGCGCGCCCGAGGGCGCACACCCGGAAGAGCCTACCTGTGTACCCTCGCGAAATCAATCCGGGCGCGTCGTCCTGGAGGCCCGTGGAATCGGCCGTCGGCGAACGCACGTCCGCCGGCCGGTCGCGCCCGGCGCGGGGCGGGCCCTGGAGCCCGCCACGTGCTCCGGCGTGCTGCCGTCGCGGAGGCGGGTCGGGCCTCCCGTCCGGGACGGAGGCGACCACCAGCGATCAGGAGCCGGTGTCCGACGAGCCGTTGCCGATCGACGACTCGAACGTCGCACCCGCGTCGGTGAAGCCCGTGATGTAGCCGGAGGCGTTCACGTTGATCGGACCGGCCGTCGCCGTGCCGGAGCCCGCCGGCCCCGTGAAGTTCGCCGTGAACGTCGCCGAGCCGTACGACGACGTGGTGACCATCCAGCCATCGGCGAGCCAGCCGTCCACCTGCACGGTCGGGCGGGCGTCGAGCGTCCACTTCTGGTCGGTGTAGGTGTTCGCCGGGTTCTCGCCGTACGCGTAGAAGCTGCAGCCGTCCGGGGTGGTCGACGTCGAGGCGATGCAGCCGTCCACCCAGGCGTTCACGGCGTCCGTCGCAGCCGCTCTGCCGTCGTCGGTGAGCGTCGTCGTGATCGAGACCGGCGTCGACTCCGCCGCGGCGAACCCGCGGACGTCCGCCGTCGTGGTGTCGGCCGTGAACCACTTGCCGCCGTCGACCGCGACGTCGTAGGAACCCGGGAGCGCACGCAGGGTGAGCCCGCCGGTCTTGTCCGTGGTCACCTTCTGGCCGGCGACCGCGACCGTGGTGCCCGCCGGGGCCTGCACGACGACGTCCACCGATCCGAGGTCGGGGGCCTGGAGCTCCCACTTCGGGAACACGCCCCAGTCGGTGCCGGTCTTGTCGAGGGTGAACGTGGCGGCGACCTGGCGTCCGCTCTGCGTCAGGTACGCGCCCACCGTCGCGGTGTCGCCGTCGGTCTTCGTGGCGGCGATGCGGTACCCCGTGACGCGCGACTTCGCCTTGGCGTACGCGGCGTCGGTCAGCAGGACGTCGTCCTTCGAGTGCTCGATGCCGGCGTCGGTCAGGGCCGCGTCGACCTTGCCGGACCGGAGGTCGTCGAGGAACGCCTCGACCTGGCGTTCCGGTGCATGGCTGTTCGAGCCGACCGAGTAGCCGACCCCGCCCGCGACGGCCAGCAGCACCACGGCCGCTCCGCCCGCGATGATGCCGATGAGTGCGCCCCGGCGCATCCGCTTGCGCGGTCGCGGTGCCGGCGCTGCTGCAGCACCCGCCGGCGCCTCGCGCGTGCCCGGCGCTGGCGCTTCGCGCGTGCCGCTGATGTCCGCGACCCGTGGGACGGATCCCCATCCGTCCTGCGGTGCGGTGTCGTCCGTGCTCATCGGTCCCCCGTGGTCTCGCTGCCGCGCTGTTCCGGCGGCACCGATATCCTACCGGCGACCGCCGTCAGTTCGACTGCTTGGTCTGGTGCCTGGCCATCGCGATCCCGCCGATCACGCAGAGCAGCGCGATCACGACCGAGCCGACCACGAACGGGCCGAGGGCGTAGCCCGCCGGGAACACCAGGAGCTCGGTGACGTCCTGGCGGATCAGCGCGTAGCCGACCGACCCGACGCCGAGCATCACGAGGTAGCTCGTCGCGGCTGCGACCAGGCCCGTGACGCCGGGGTTGCCGTCCGGGATGCCGAACGCCGTCGCGAGGAACACCACCACCGCGCCGCCGAGGACCATCGCCGGGCCGAGGTACGGCGTCGCGTCGGTCTGGGAGATGATCGCGATGTCGGCGAGGAGGGACTCGAACCCGCTCACGGCGATGACGAGCGCGATGAAGAGGATCGACGTCATCGTCGCCACCAACCACCGGGACATGGACCGATGGTAGCGCCGGTGACGGGTGCCGTGGCTGGTGTGGCGGGTCGGGTGCGGCGTGCGTTGCGTGGTTCGGTGCGGTCAGCTCGCAGGCTGGTCCTGCTGCTCGCGGTCGTCCCGTTCGTTGCGCTCGGCGCGGCGCTGCTCTTGCGCGGCGTTCACGAGGGCGATGGCGATCGCTGCGGTGATGACCGGGACGCTCTCGGTCATGGGGGCGGCGGGGGCGGTGATCGCCTGTTCGACAGGCTCGGCCACGTCGGCCACGTCGGCCACGTCGGTCTGGAGGCTCGGGGGTGCGTCCGCCGTGTCGGTCACGTCCGGCTCGTGGTGCCGGACGGCGGGGCCGATGACGGGCAGCACCGCGGTCGTTGCCGCTGGCTCCGTCGAGAGCTCGTGGTGCGTCTCGAGACCGGCCCGCTTCGCCGTGCGACGCGCTCTGGCCATGCGGACCAGGACGACGACCGCGACGACGGCCCAGATGCCGTTCACGATGGTCGACGGGACGGCGTGGTGGGCGGCGACGTTGACCGCCACCGCGAGTCCGCCGACGAGGTTGAACAGCTGGTAGACCGGGCCGTTCGGGAGCTTGCCGGTTGAGAACAGGATGTAACCAGCAAGGACGGTTACAGCTCCGAACCATCCGAGGAATTCCACGATTCCAGACAACACGCGCGACTCCGGGCACGACGAGGAACGGCCGATTCGAGCCGACCGTTCGAGGGGGTGTGACGAGCCGCAGAACGCGGCATCGGGAGCATCGTACGCACAGCGGGAGCCGCCACGGAAGAGGCTTCGGCGTGGCGGCTCCTCCCCCAGTTGGCGGGGGTGCTTGTCAGCCCTTCGCGGGGGTGTCCGACGTGGCGCGGAGGACGTACACGTACCCGGCGAAGGTCCAGGTCGTCGTGGAAGCCCCCGCGGCGTCTGCCGACCCGTCCGACGTCGAGGACGAGATCGAGTCGATCAGGAACAGCCGCGCACCGTCCCGGGTACCGGACGCGAACGACAGCGCCTGTTCGAAGGATCCGTCGACGGACACCGAGACCGGGATGACCGAGAAGTTCGAGCCGGTGATCGCCGGGTTCGTGGTCACGTCGGGAGCGGTCGGTGCAGCCGACGCCGTGGCCGACGCAGTCGGCTCGGGTGACGCGGTCGCGGCAGGGGACGCCGCATCGGTCGCCGTGTCGGTCGCGGTCGACGCAGGCGGGGCGTAGGCGATGGCGTCCGACGTCGTGATCGCGGACACCGTGACGCCGGACGTCGAGGCGATCCCGTCGATCTCGCTGTAGAACCTCGACATGCTCGCGCTCGACGGCACCGACGCTTCCAGACCGGTGAGCTCCGACTGCATCTCGGGCAGGGACTTCGCCCGTTCCCGGAGGCGAGCGAGTTCCTTCGCGGTGGTGCTGTTCGTGGCCTCCACCGTGGTCTGCTGTGCACGGTTCGACGCCGCCTGTGCGAGCTGCGGCTGCACGCCCAGGAAGAAGCCGGCCGCCGCCACGACGACCATCGCCAGCACAGCGATCAGCATGTTGAGTCGGTTCTTGCTCATGTCACTTCCCCCCGTCGAGGTCGTACTTGCCGTCGAAGGCCTTCTCGTTGACGTGGATCGTCATGTTGACCGTGTACGTCCCGGACGTCTCGTCGAGGGTGACCGAGTTCGCGGTCGCGTCGACGAACCCGGTGATGGACCTGACGGAGTCGAGCCACTCCGGGACCGAGGGCAGCGTCGGGCTCTCGGCGTCGAACGTGAGCGTCGCGATGCGCTGCCCCTGGAGCGGGGCGTCGGCCTGGGCGTACGCCTCGAGCGGTGACGCCGAGTCGACCGTGACGCCGGTGATGTCCACCCCTCCGGGGAGCGAACTCTTCACCGAACCGAGGTAGGTCCCCCAGTCGATCTCCGTCGCTCCGCCGACCGCCTGCGCTGCCTCGAGGAGCGAGGTCGAGGCCTCGGTCTCGCGGACGTCCTTGTACTGCGCCTGCTGCTGGACCAGGGCGAGCGTCTGCGCCTGGGCATCAGCAAGGTCGTTCGCGGACTCGGCTGACATGAGTGAGGCTCCGCCGATCGCGATCCCCGCGACGACTGCGACGACGGCGACACCACCCCAGACCCGCCGGACCACCCGACGTTCTCGTCGGTCGACCAGCACCTCGGTCGGGAGGAGATCCACCCGCGGCCGGGCGCCGACGGTGAGCAATTGCATGTTGGCGCGGCCCTGCCGTTTGGTGCGCTCGGCGACCTCGGCGGACACGCGGCCCTCGGCGCTCTGGTTCGTCTTCGCCGGACGCCCGGTACGGGGCGGTCGGACCTTCGTCGCTTCGCTCATGCCGCCTTCCCCCCTGCTGCCAGACCCCACGCGGTGGCGATCGACGGCCCACGCGAGTACAGCTCGTCGCGGCTGATCCCGCGGGACAGCCCGGCGTTGGCGAACGGATCGCCGTGGCGGACCGGGATCCGGGTGAACTCGGCGAGGGAGTCGCGGAAGCCGGGAAGGGCAGCGCCGCCGCCTACCAGCAGGATCTCCCCCACGGGTTCGGCGGGGTGGGTGTTCACGAAGTAGTTGACCGTGTTCCGGAGGCTCGCGAGCAGTTCGCTGGTCGTCTCACGGATCGCCGCCACCGCGAGTGCATCGTCGGGGGTGTGCGCACCGAGTGCGTCCATGCCGAGGTGACGCTTCACGGCTTCCGCCTCGGCCTCCGGGATGTCCAGGCGGCCCGCGAGCATCCGCGTGACGTCGTCGCCGCCGGTCGGGATGATGCGGACGAACTTCGGGACGCCGTGTGTCACGATCACGACCGTCGTCGTGTTGCCACCGCACTCGACGATGGCCGCGGTCGGGTGGGCCGCGGTCGGAGCCACGGCCCGCGACAGCGCGAACGGGATCAGGTCGACGCCGACGGGGTTCAGGCCGGCGTGCTGGACCGCGCGGACGTTGGCGAGGACCGCGTCCTTCACCGCGGCGACCAAGAGACCGTTGACGACGGGGCCGTGCTCGGTCACCGACTCGGACGTCGGGTAGAAGTCGAGGATGGCGTCGCCGACGGGGACCGGGAGCATGTCCTGCACCTGGAACGGGAGCGACTCACGGATCTGGGCGAGCGGCGCCTTCGGCACCGTCAGGTCGCGGGAGAGCACGCGCTGGTTGCCCATCCCGAGCACGACGTCCTTCGATCGGAACTTCCCGGCGGACCACAGTTGCTTGAGCGCTGCGGCCACCGTGTTCGGCTCGATGACCTCGCCCTGGCGCGTGGAGCCGGGAGGAACCGGGACCTCGGCGAACCGCACGATGGTCGGCTGCGGCTTGTCGTGGTCCTGGACCTCGACCGCGCGGATGGTGGCTGAGCCGATGTCCACGCCGACGATGCTCTTCGCCATGCTGTTGTCCTTCCGGAGCCGCAGGCTTCGGGTGCGCTGCGGGTGGTCTGTTGGGCTGACCGTGGGAGACGGCCGAGTTCAGGTCGAGTGATCGGGGATCAACCGAGGCCCAGCACACCGAGGTACGTGGACCAGATCGGCGCGCCGAGGGAGATGCCGAGCCAGGAACCGGCGAGCATCCAGGGGCCGAACGGGATGCCGCTCCGACGTCCAGCCCGGCGCACGATCACCAGTGCGATCGCGAAGATACCGCCGAGGACGAAGGCGCCGAAAGAACCCACTGCGAGGGGTCCCCATCCGAGGTACGCCATCGCGAAGCCGAGGACTCCGGCCAGTTTCACGTCCCCGAGCCCCATGCCGCCGGGCACCGCGAGCGCCAACGCGAGGTACACGCCGCCGAGCACGACGAGCCCGAGGAACGCGCGCGCCAGAGCTCCCCAGTCGCCGGAGAGCGCCGACGCCGCAGCGAGCAGCAGCGGCACCACGGCGTACGCCGGCAGCACGATGCGGTTGGGCAGGGTGTGTGTGTCCAGGTCGATCAGGGTGAGCGCCACGCTGATCGCCATGACGTAGAGGTAGGCCAGGAGGACGACCGCGCCGTAGGCCAGCGCAGCGCCCGCTCCGTCCGGTGCAGCGGTCCGCAGCGGACTCCACGGTACGGTCACGAAGAACACGGTCACCAGGACGGCCAGGAGGCCCGTGGCGGCTTCCACGAGCGGGTAGCGCGCCGAGATGGGGGCAGCACAGTCACGGCACCGTCCGCGCAGGACCAGCCAGGAGAGCACGGGGACGTTGTCGTACCCGCGGATCGCGTGCGCGCACCGCGGGCACGCGCTCGCGGGGCGCGACACCGAGAGTCCGGCTGGGACGCGGTAGACGACGACGTTGAGGAACGACCCGACCGCGAGTCCGAGGACGCCGGTGATCGTCGCGAGGAACGAGAGGGCAGCGGTCACGACGCGCTCCCGTCGGCGGCGTACGCGGTCTTGGACTCGACCTGGGTCGCGACCCGGTAGGTCGTGATCGTGGGCTGCGGGAACTTCGGAGGCGTGTACGTCGCGAGTGACGAGTCGTACTCGTAGTCCTTCGCGTAGCCCGTGCCGCCGGTCGTCGCGACGGCACCACGGAAGTTCTGCGCGATCGAGCCGTTCACCGTCAGCGTTCCCCTGCTCGACCCGAGCGTGTAGTTCTGGACCGCGAAGGTGCCGTCGTTGGAGAGGATGGCGGCGTCGATGCGGCGGTCCTTGGCCTTGTACGTGCTGTTGGCGCTGTTGATCGGGTTCCACACCCAGACCGCCTGTTGCCCGATCAGGCCGAGGACCGTCGACGCGGTGCGGTTCGTCGGGTAGGTGATGTCGCCGGTCACGTAGACGAAGTTCTCGGCCGCGATCGTGACGGCCTTGTCGACGGTGCCCTGGACGAACACGTCGCCGTTGTCGCACTTGTACGGGTTGGTGACGGCGTTGCCGAGGCCGGCCGTCGGGTCGGCTTCGCTGTTGCTGGAGTTGGTCCCGACCTCGGGGAAACCGACCCCGTTCGACGGCAGCGTCGTGTACGCGCTGGCACGGGTCGTGTTGGAGCACGCGGTCGCCTGCGTCTTGTAGCTCGACGCGCTCCACAGGTTCGGGTCCTGCGACGAGCCGGACCTGGACCCCGGCTCGTTCTGGACGTAGATGAGGTTGTTCTTCGGGATGTCGATCGTCGCGCCGGCCGCGGTGTGCAGTGCAGCGACGTCACCGCACCGGGCCGGAGCGGCCCCACCCGTGAGCAACCCGCCGGACTGGTTCGTCGTCCCCGTGACCGTGGTCTTCACCGTCAGCGGGGAGACGATGTTCACCTTGCCGCCGCCCACGAAGGTGATCTTGGTCGGCCCCGTGTACAGGCAGCCGGGGCCCTCGACCGTGTTGGTCGTCGTCGCCAGGTCGGTCCGCATGTAGTCGCGGAGGTCGGAGATCGTGGCGGGTGGGGTCAGCGTCGAGCTCGTCGTCGGGTTGGACGCGAAGTTCGGCGTCGTCCCGGTGCACCCCGTCTTCGACCAGCCGTAGACGCTCTGCACCGTGCTCTTGAACGTGGCGCCGCAGATGCGGAACTGGTCGTTCGAGCGCACCGGCCCCTCGAGCGTGTCGCCGGCGGCGAACTGGATGTACTGGCAGTTCGTGGACCCGGCCAGCGGCTGGTACGCGCTCACGCACGGGGCCTTGCAAGTCAACGAGCCGCAGCGGTAGCTGTACGTCTCGCTGCTCACCGACGGGTCCTGCGACTCGTAGTTCGTGAAGTAGAGGTAGTTCGAGAAGCCGTCCGGCTTCACGTTCGCGATGAACGTCCGCGTGGTCGAACCCGCCCGCCCGGTGGACTGGACGCGGATGACACCCTGCGAGGTGAGCTTCGAGTTGTCGACGGCGTACCGGTACGAACCGTCGCTCGCCGCGCCGTTCGCGCCGGGGACGCTGACCCAGCGCCCGCCTGCGGTGTAGTCGAACGCGGGGTTGTCGCCGGTGCCCTTCGTGAAGGTGCTGAGCGTCGCCTGGCTGAACGGCGCGAGCTTCTGCCCGTAGTTCCCGTAGCTGTTGTCCGCGTTGAGCCGGGCCTGGTAGTCGGCGATGCCCGCGTAGGCGGCAGCCGCTGCACGTGCCCAGTCCCGATCGCTCGTGGTCGCCTTCGCGCCGTTCGTCGCGACGGCGACGAGGGTCGCGACGAGCATCATCACGACCATGCCGATCCCGACGACGGCCACCAGGGCGACGCCGCGTTCGTCGTCGCGGGCGCGCATGGCACGCAGGATCCGGATCACGAGGATGCTCCCATCACGATGTTCGGCAGGTTGACGCTGTTCGTGAGCGTGGTAGCTCGGGGGTCCGACGTGCTCGTGCCGGTCGTCACGGTGACGGTCACCTTGCGGATGTTCGGCAGGTCGGTCGCGCTGATGGAGCCGCCGGACGGGGCGATGATGCCGCCGGCGGCGTTGTAGAAGGTGAAGGCATTCGCCGACACGACCGAGTTCACGAGCGTGCGGGTCGACGTCGGGGTGGTGCTCAGCGTCGCACCGGTGGACATCGGGAACGTGAAGTAGTCGCTGTACGGCACGACGGTGCCCGACCACTTCGTCTCGGTGATGGTGCCCCTCGTCGTGTCGAGCGAGAGTTGGACCTGAACGGGCTGCGACGCCGTGGACGACGTGTTGACGTAGGTGAAGAAGCGGACGCTCGTCGCGCTCGCGTACTGGAACGCGTACTGCGGGTCGTCGCCGGTCGACACCGGGTTGTCCGTCGCGGACCGCATCACCCGGGTCATCTCGTTCATCGCCGCCGCCGCGGTGCGGGTGTTCTCGTTGACCGCACTCGCCGTGACCGACGCACGCTGCGTCGAGATGAGGAAGGAGCCGGCGATCGTCAGGACGAGCACGCTCAGGGTCATCGCGACGATGAGCTCGACGAGACTGATCCCCCGCTCGTCACGGAGCAGCCGCTGCCATCGCGACGGCCGACGCCCGGTCACGACGCGGCCTTCGTCCGCGGGTCGAACAGGACCGTCCGGCCGGAGACCGACACGTTGACGTTGGTCGCGCCAGGGGACGCCGCGAACACCGGCGTGTTCGAGCCCAGCGACGTCGCCGACGTCCCCTCGCTGAACTTGAACGTGCCGTACGGCAGGGCGATGGTCGTCGCGGTCGTCGCGTTCAGCCCGGTGAACGTGTACGTCGTCGCGGGCGACGTCGTGCACCCGGGGTCGTTGGCACCCGTCGGACCGGGCGTCGCGACCGCGGTGAGCACGGTGTCGGAACCGTTCAGCTTCACGTCGATGAGCGCCATCGGGACCTTGACCGTGCTCGTGGTACCGGGGACCGCGCCGACGCCGACGGGAGCACTCGCGCTGTCGACCATGAGGTTCGTGGTGGTGGGCGTCGTCCACTTCAGCGGGTTGACGTTCTTGCAGGTCGACGCGTTGTAGTTGCCGGCCACCACCGCCCATCCGTCGGTGTACGGGAAGACGGTCGTCGTCGTGGCGGTGACCGGGGTACCGGCGTCGCCCCGGAGGAAGGTCGTCGCGACGCCCGACGGGAGCTTCGGGTTGCTACCCGCTCGCGCGTTCGCGGCGTACTGGACGTTCACCGTCGCGGGCTGGTCGAAGAGGAAGGTCTTGCTGGCGACGCTCCCGACGGCGGCGGTGACGGTGAAGGACGGGGAAGCGTTGAGCGTCTCGTCGGTGTTGCCGCTCTTGGCGAGCACGATCTTGTACGAGCCCGGGGTGACGTTGAGCGCGTAGGTGCAGCCGTTCGCATCGGTGGCCGCCGGTTGGGACGACAGCGACGTCGCTCCGCCCGAGACGGGGGTTATGGCGACGCTGACGCCGGTGTTCGGACCGCCGCTGGCGTTGTTCACGGCGACGACGATGGTCGAGCTCGATGCGCTCGACACGGAGGTCGAGGGGGCGACCATCGTGTCCATCACGACGGAGCGTTCGTCATTCGAGGTCCCGTTGGTCCAGCTCACCTTGACGCTGACACGCTTGTAGGACAGCTGACCGTCACCCGCGCCGCAAGCGTTGTCCGTGCCGGACGAGGTGATCCAGTTCGACGTGCGGGTCACCGTGTAGGGCTGGTTGCCGACCGTCGCCGAGGTGGTCTTGTTCGTGACGCTGAAGATGTCCTTCGTGCTCCGGACCTCGTCGATCGTCTGCGTCGCGAGGTTGAGCGCCGCTTCACGGGAGCGGTTGTCCTGCGTGAGGTAGATGCTCGACACGATGCCGGCCGCGACACCGGCGGCGATGATCGCGAAGATCGTCATCGCGACCATGACCTCGATGATCGTGAAGCCGTCTTCCTGCTCGCGCGCTGCGCGGAGCCGGTCGACCAGGCGGAGCATGGACGGTCCCTTCACGATGGTGGGTCGGGATGCGATGAAGCGGATCGCGCCGAGGCGCGACCCGCTTCATGACGACTAGGCGCAGAGACCACTCACGACGCCACCGTTCTGCGTGACGCTGAACTTGTTCCCGGCGTTGCTGGTGACCTGGATGCAGAACTTGCCGTCCGCGGCACCGGAGCCGGTCTTGTACGCCGGCGCCACGCCTGGCAGGGTGTAGGTCGACGCGGTGTAACCCTGGTCCTCGAGACCCGTGAGCGCCGTCGGGTTCGCGTTGGTCTGGGTGTAGTACGAGATGACCGCGGTCTTCGCGTTGGTCAGGTCCGACTTCGCGGCCGAGTCCTTCGCGTTGTTCTGCACGCCGATGTACACCGGGATGGCGATCGCGGCGAGGATGCCGATGATGATGACGACGACGAGGAGCTCGATGAGCGTGAAGCCCTTCTCCTTGTCGGCGAGGAGACCCTTGCGGCGAGCGTCGAGCTTGCCCATGAGAGCGAAGTACATGGTTGTTCCATTCATTCGGGAATGTCGGGTGGGGATTTCGGGGCTTTGCTCGCCGCCGGTGATCAGCGTATTGGAGGCGGATTCTGGCGGTAATCCCGAGAACGGGGGCCACGGCGGAGCAAAATGCCCCCAGAAGCGGGGACGCCGACAAACCAAACCACCCCCGTCCGAGTGACGGGGGTGGTCAGGGGGACTACTTGATGAGGCTCGTGATCTGGAAGATCGGCAGGTACAGCGCGACGATCATGCCGCCGACCACCACGCCCAGGAACGCGATGAGGAGCGGCTCGATCAGCGAGGTGAGCGCTTCTGTCGTCGATTCGACCTCGCTGTCGTAGAACTCGGAGATCTTCTCGAGCATGACCTCGAGCGAACCGGCGTCCTCGCCGACCGCGACCATCTGCGAGACCATCGACGGGAACACCGGTTCTTTCAACAATGGTTCGGCAATGGTGTTTCCTTTTCGCACGGCTTCCGCAACGCGGTTCACCGCGCTTTCCACCACGTAGTTCCCGGAGACTTCTCCGGCGATCTGCAATCCCTGGAGAATGGGGACACCGGCACCGATCATGTTCGAGAGGTTCCGCGAGAAACGCGCGATCACGATCTTCTTGTTGAGCCCGCCGAACACCGGCAGGCGCAGCTTGATCGGGTCGACCGCCGCACGGACCCTGGGCGAGTTCTTGTTCGCCCGCCACCAGAAGAACCCGACGATGATCAGGACGGCGAGAACCGGCCCGACGTAGACCATCGCGTGCGACATGTAGACGAGCATCATCGTCGGCAGGGGGAGCTTGCCGCCGAGGCTCGAGAACATGTCCTGGAAGATCGGGACGATGAAGACGAGCATGATGACGACCGCGGCCAACGACATGCAGAGGACGACGACCGGGTAGGTCATCGCCGACTTGATCGTCGAGCGGAGCTTGTGCTCCTTCTCGAAGTTCGTGGCGATGGAGTCCATGGCCTGGTCGAGGAAGCCGCCGGTCTCGCCGGCGCGGATCATGTTGATCATGATCGGCGGGAAGTCGACCGGGTACTTGGCGACGGCGTCCGAGAACGCGACGCCACGTTCGACCTGGTCGCGGACGTCTTCGAAGATGCCCTTGAGCTTCTTGTTCTCCGTCTGGTCCGTCAGGATCGACAGGGTCCTGAGCAGGGACAGCCCCGACGAGAGCATGGTCGACGCCTGGCGCGACACGATCGCCAGGTCCTTGAGCCCCACGCCCTTCTCGAACCCCGGGATCTTGATCTCGGTCTGCAGCCCGGTGCCGGCCTTCGCCTCGGTGATGGCGATCGGCGAGACCCCCATCGTGCGGAGGCGCTGGACGACAGCACCCTCGGACGCGGCGTCGAGCCGACCCTTGACGAGCTTGCCGCCGCCGTCGCGGCCCCGGTAGTCGAACGCGAGTGACATCAGTGGCCTCCGGAGAACTTGTCGCCGAAGTCGATCCCGCTCGCGGCGATGGCCGCTGCGGACGAGTCGGACGGTGATTCGACGCGCTGCACGAGCCGGTCGAACCCTTCGTGGTCGTGGACCTTCTCCATCGCCGCACGCCGCGTGATGGTGCCGACGTTGACGAGCTCGGCGAGGTCCTGGTCCATCGTGTGCATGCCCGAGTCACGACCGGCCTGCATGGCGGAGGTGATCTGGTAGGTCTTGCCCTCGCGGATGAGGTTGCCGATGGCGGGGGTCGTCGTCATGATCTCGGTCGCGACGACCCGACCGACCCCACTCGCCTTCGGCACGAGGGTCTGGCAGACGACGCCTTCGAGGGTCGAGGCGAGCTGCGTCCGGATCTGTCCCTGCTGGTGCGGCGGGAACACGTCGATGACGCGGTCGATGGTGCCGGGAGCGCTCTGCGTGTGCAGCGTCGCGAACACCAGGTGGCCGGTCTCGGCAGCGGTGAGCGCGACGGAGATCGTCTCGAGGTCGCGGAGCTCGCCGATCAGGATGACGTCGGGGTCCTGACGGAGCACGTGCTTGAGCGCCTTCGCGAAGGAGTGCGTGTCCGCACCGACTTCGCGCTGGTTGATGATCGCCTTCTTGTGGTCGTGCATGAACTCGATCGGGTCCTCGACCGTGACGATGTGGTCGGCACGGGTCTCGTTGACCAGGTCGATGAGCGCGGCGAGTGTGGTCGACTTGCCGGACCCGGTGGGGCCGGTGACGAGCACGAGCCCACGCGGCAGCTTGGCGAAGTCGCCGACGTGCTCCGGGATCCCGAGCTGCTTGAGCGTCTTGATCTTGGTGGGGATGATGCGGAAGGCCGCTCCCCAGTTGCCGCGCTGCTGGTAGTAGTTCACGCGGAAGCGGTACTCCGGCGACAGCGAGTACGCGAAGTCGAGCTCCTGCTCGTGGTCGAACTGCCCGGCCTGCTCGACGGTCATCAGGGTCTTCAGCGCCGCGATGACCTTGTTCCGTGCCCAGGGCCCGCCGGGAACTGCGGGGCGGAGACCGCCGTCGACACGGACGGTCGGCGGGGCGTCGGCGGTGACGTGGAGGTCGGATGCGCCCTGGTAGACGACCTGGGCGAGCGCGGTGATGAGGTCGGGGTCCGCGACTTCACGAGCGTGGCGCGTGAAGCCGATCTCCGGCAGCGGCTCGGCTCCCGGAGCGGCGGCGGGCGTCGCGAAGACGGTGGGTGCGTGCACGGCCGGGAGGACCGTGGTCGGGTCGGCAGGCACGACCGGCAGGTGCTGGGTCGCCTGGTCCGCGTACCCGTACGACGCGGTCGAAGGCGGGACCGCGGCCGGCGGGGTCGCCGGACGCGCCTGCGGCTGCGCGACCGGCACGGCGACGGGCGAACCGGACGGTGCGGGCCAGCCGGTGAGGTCGTCGGACAGGTCGTAGACGGGCACGGCTGGCGCGGGCGCAGCGGCGGGGGCCGGCGCAGCTGCGGTCGCCTCCGACTGCGACGCCAGGCGCGCGGCACGGCGGCCGCCGACCTCGGCACCGGGACGGCCGGGGTGCCAGCCGTCGATGGGGTCGTTGACGTCGGGGATGTCGTACACGGAGTCGGTCATCGGTTCGTGCCCTTCGCCTACGCCACCACGCGCAGGATCTCGTCGACGCTCGTCAGCCCGAGCTTCACCTTTTCCCACCCGTCCTGGCGGAGCGTGAGCATGCCCTGCTCCTGCGCGACGCGGCTGATCTCGGCGCTGGAGGCCCGTGCGACAGCGAGGCGCTCGATCTCCTCGGAGACGGTCATGACCTCGTGCAGGGCGATGCGGCCGCGGTACCCGGTGTTCGAGCAGACGGCACAGCCCACCGGCGCGAAGAACGGCGGGATCGTGGCGTCGTCATCACCGACGAAGCCCAGCACCCGGAGCTGGTCGAACGTGTACTCGGCCGGGGCCTTGCAACGGTCGCAGAGCTTGCGGGCGAGACGCTGGGCGACGACGCAGTCGAGCGCCGACCCGACCAGGAACGGCTCGATGTCCATCTCGGTCAGACGGGTGATCGCCGAGGGGGCGTCGTTCGTGTGCAGCGTGGACAGCACGAGGTGACCGGTGAGCGATGCCTCGATCGCGATCTGGGCGGTCTCGTGGTCGCGGATCTCACCGAGGAGCACGACGTCGGGGTCGGAACGCAGGATCGACCGGAGCGCCGAGGCGAACGTCAGGCCGGCCTTCGGGTTGACCTGCACCTGGTTGATGCCCGCCATCCGGTACTCGACCGGGTCCTCGACCGTGATGACGTTGATCTCGGGTCGGGCGACAGCGTTGAGCGTCGTGTAGAGGGTGGTCGACTTGCCCGACCCGGTGGGGCCGGTGACGAGGATCATGCCGTACGGCTTGGAGTAGGACCGCTGGTACGCGTCGAAGTTCTGCTCGAGCAGGTTGAGGTCCTTGAGGGACATCGACGTGTTCGTGTTGTCGAGGATTCGCATGACGACCTTCTCGCCCCACACGGTGGGGAGGGTCGCCACGCGGAGGTCGATCTGGCGGCCACCGTGGCGGACGGACATGCGGCCGTCCTGCGGCTTGCGACGCTCGGCGATGTCGATGTCGCTCATGATCTTGAGACGGCTGATGACGCCGTTCTGGATGTTCTTGGGCGCAGGGGCCATCTCGTGCAGCACGCCGTCGATGCGGTAGCGCACCCGGACCTCGTGCTCGCCGGGCTCGATGTGGATGTCGGACGCGTGGTCCTGGATCGCCTGCGAGACGAGCAGGTTCACGAAGCGGACGATCGGGACGTCGTCGAGCGAGCCCTCGCCGATGTCGACCTGCTGCTGCGCGTTCGCCGTCGCCTCTTCTTCGAGGGAGGACGTCAGGTCGTTGAGCTCGTCGTCGGCACGCAGGTAGCGGTCGAGCGCCGCGGCGAGGTCGCGTTCCTCGACCTGGAGCGGCTTGATCGCACGGCCGGACGCGGCACGGGCGTCGTCGACCGCGAGCACGTTCGTCGGGTTCACCATCGCGAGGACGAGGACCTCGCCCTCGAAGCCGATGCCGAGCACCTGGTGCCGCCGGCAGAGCGCCGCCGGGAGCATCGACACCGCGGTGCCATCGACCGGGTAGTCGGTCAAGGGGACGGTCTTGGAGTTGTTCGACGCCGCACGTGCGGTGATGAACTGCGCCTCGCTGACGACGCCACGGTCGACGAGGGAGCGGATCGAGCGTTCGTCGATCTCCTCGTCGCCGGTGAGCGAGTCGAGGTGCTCGATCGGGAGTGCTCCGTTGAGGATCAGGATCTCGGAGAGCGTCGCCATGAGTCTCGCTGCCTCCTTCGGGTTGCGTGAGGACGTCGTGGTGCGTCGACAGGGTTCGACGCCTGTCCACGCTATGGCCGGGACCGGCGGGTACCGAAGTCCCAGAATGAGGGCCGGAGGACATCGGGGCGCACCCAGAACAGGGGACGGTGGACGGGCGCGGAATGGATCGTGCTGTGGAGGACAGGAAATCCCTCGACGTGCGCGGCACTCGCAGGACATGATGAGTCATGGACATCACGAGCGTGACCGTGGGGCTGCCCGTCACCGACATCGAAGCGTCCTGCCTCTGGTACGGCGCGGTGTTCGAGCGCGTCGAGCCGGACCTCGAGCCGGACGAGGGCATTGCCGAGTACGAGATCGGCGGCATCTGGATCCAGCTCTTCGAGGACGACCAGGCCGAGGAGAACGCGGTCATCGTCCGCTTCGGCGTCGACGACGTCGCCGCGCAGCACACCAGGATCGGCGCGCTCGGCATCGACGTGGGGCCCATCGAGTGCGTCGACGGCGCCGTCGACTGGTTCGACGTCCGTGACCCCGACGGCAACGTGCTCAGCCTCTACTCGCTCGCGGACGAGACGGGGCGCGGATCAGGCGGTCGCGACAGCGACGCCGGCCGCACGATCTAGACGCGACCGAACGGCGGACGGGAGGCTCGGTGCCAGCTGGCACCGAGCCTCCAGTTGGTCTGCGGCAAGGAGATCCGGCAATCTCTGGACAGGCGTCCGGCGCAGTGCCAGCATGGCCATCATGCAGAACACGCGTATTTCAGATGTGGTACAGCGGCGATGCGCAGCGGTGGTCGTCGCCGCAGCGCTCGTCCTCGGATCGACGCTCGTCGCGTCCCCGGCGCAGGCGGCACAGTTCACCGCGAGGGTCGGCGCGATCGCGCACAACGCGGGTGACGTGACCCTGGCCGGCACTGGTGACGCCGGCGATCTCGTCTCGATCACGCCCTCGGACGGTGCGCCCGTCGAGACCCGCGTCAAGCCGAACGGCTCGTGGCGGACCACGGCGCACGTCGACGGGTTCGGGGACCACACCTTCCGCGTCGCCGACTCGATCGGCTCCCCCGCGGCGACCCTCCGCGCGAGCACCCACGAGGTGAGCTTCGAGCGGATCATGGTCGCCCGCGAGAACTGGAACCGCTCCCTGAAGATCGACGGCACCGGCTTCGAGCCCCGCAGCCGCATCGAGCTCACCCTCGACGGCGTCCCGACCGCGACCACCACGACCGACCGCGACGGCGCCTTCGCCCACCGGATCACCGGCGTGCGCTTCGGTGACCACACCCTCACGACCGTGGAACGCTTCGACGGGACGGAGCAGCTCCGCGTGAACTCCTCGGCGAAGCTCGAACCCTCCCCCTTCGTGGACACGGTCCGGGTCGACCCCGTCGCCCGCACCGTGCACCTCGAGGGGCGCGGTCCGGCAGGAACCGACATGCGGTTCGTCGACGAATCAGGTGCCCCGTGGTCACTGACCGACGGGCAGGACTGGACGGCGAACACCGACGGCACGTGGAGCGCCGACCTGGCGTACCCGCCCGCCGGGACCCGGTTCATGGGCATCGTCGCCGAGGTGTACGACGACGGCAAGCTCATCGGTTCCACGACGAGCGGGGCGACGATCCCGTTCCCGGTGACGGCGGACGTGACGAAGGTCACCGCCAAGAAGCTCGTCCTCAGCGGATCCGCCGAGCCCGGCGCCCGCCTGTCGTTCACCGACGCCGACGGCACACCGGTGACCGACGCCGACGGCAACCGCGTCGAGCCGCCGGTGCCCGGGTCGTCGCAGTGGAGCGTGACGCTCGACCCACGTCGCATGGCCGGCGGCACCGTGACCGTCTCGGCCACGGGCGACGACGGCCCCCTCGGCAGCGTCACGCGGACGTACCGCTGACCACATCCACTCCGGCAACGAGCGAGGGCCCCGCATCCTGGTGGATGCGGGGCCCTCGTCAGTGGATCACTCGGCTCAGTTGTACGTGCCCGGCGTGAAGTCGTCCGACGAGAAGCTGTCGAAGTCGACGAAGCTCAGGTCGGCGTCCGAGAACGACGAGTCGTCCGCGAAGATGCGGTTCGGGTACCGCTCCGCCTTCGCTTCCTCCGTCGCGTTCACGTCCACGTCGCGGTACCGGCTGAGGCCCGTCCCGGCGGGGATGAGCTTCCCGATGATGACGTTCTCCTTGAGGCCGACGAGGTGGTCCTGCTTGCCCTCCATGGCCGCCTGCGTGAGCACGCGGGTGGTCTCCTGGAAGGACGCGGCGGACAGCCACGACTCGGTCGCGAGGGACGCCTTCGTGATGCCCATGACCTCCTGGCGAGCGGAAGCGGTCTTGCGACCCTCCTGCAGCGCCGCACGGTTGATCTCGTTGTACCGCGAACGGTCGACGAGCTCACCCGGGAGCAGGTCCGTGTCGGCGTGGTCGACGACCGTCACCTTGCGGAGCATCTGGCGGACGATGACCTCGATGTGCTTGTCGTGGATCGGCACACCCTGCGAGCCGTACACGTCCTGCACACCGTTGACCAGGTGCTTCTGGACCTCACGGACGCCCTTCACACGGAGGACCTCCTTCGGGTCCACCGTGCCGGCGATGAACTGCTCGCCGAGCTCGACGTGCTGGCCGTCCTCGATGAGGAGGGTCGCACGCTTGAGCACCGGGTAGATGAACGGCTCGTCACCGTTGTCCGGCGTGAGGATGATCCGACGACCCTTGTCCGTGTCCTCGACGACGACGCGGCCGGGGGCCTCGGCGATCGGGGACGCGCCCTTCGGGGTACGGGCCTCGAAGAGCTCGGTGACACGGGGCAGACCCTGGGTGATGTCGTCGGCGGACGCCGAACCACCCGTGTGGAAGGTACGCATCGTCAGCTGGGTACCGGGCTCACCGATGGACTGCGCGGCGATGATGCCGACGGCCTCGCCGATGTCGACCAGGTTGCCCGTGGCGAGCGACCGGCCGTAGCACTTCGCGCAGACACCGACGGCCGACTCGCAGGTCAGCACCGAGCGCACCTTGATGCTCTCGACACCGGCCGCGACCAGCTTGTCGATGAGGACGTCACCGACGTCCTCGCCTGCCTCGGCGACGACCGTGCCCTTCGCGTCCGTCGCCGGGGTGGCGAGGGTGCGCGAGTACACGGTGTTCTCGACGCGGGCGTCGCGGACGAGCTTGCCGTCGGCGTCGACCGTGGCGATCGGCAGCTCGAGGCCGCGCGTGGTGCCGCAGTCGTCCTCGCGGATGATGACGTCCTGCGAGACGTCCACGAGACGACGGGTGAGGTACCCGGAGTCCGCGGTGCGGAGCGCGGTGTCGGCAAGACCCTTGCGAGCACCGTGGGTGGCGATGAAGTACTCAGCCACGGTCAGGCCCTCGCGGTACGAGTTGATGATCGGGCGGGCGATGATCTCGCCCTTCGGGTTGTTCACCAGACCACGCATACCGGCGATGTTGCGGACCTGCAGCCAGTTACCACGGGCGCCGGAGGACACCATGCGGTTGATCGTGTTGTCGATGGGGAAGTTGTCCCGCATCTCCTGCGCGATCTCGTTGGTGGCCTCGGTCCAGATCTTGATCAGGTCGGCGCGACGTTCCGCGTCGGTGATCAGACCCTTGTCGAACTCGCCCTGGACCTTGGCGGCCTGCGCCTCGTAACCGGCGATGATCTCCTTCTTGCGAGGAGGCGTCACGACGTCGGAGAGCGCGACGGTCACACCGGAGCGCGTGCCCCAGTAGAAGCCGGCGTCCTTGATCCGGTCGAGCGCAGCGGCCGTCTCGGTCTTGGAGTAGCGCTCGGCGAGGTCGTTGACGATCGCGGAGAGCGTGCCCTTGTCGGTGACCCGCTGGACGAACGGGTAGTCCGCCGGCAGGGTCTCGTTGAAGAGCGCGCGACCCAGGGTCGTCTCGAGGAGGATCGGCTGACCGACCTCGTAGCCCTCAGGTGCTTCACCCTCGGCGAAGTGGACACCCGACATGCGGATCTTCACCTTGGCGTTCAGGTGCAGCGTGTTCTGGTCCTTCGCGAGGATCGCCTCGGCGACGGAGGAGAACGCACGGCCCTCACCGACGGCGCCCTCGCGGACGGTCGTCAGGTGGTGCAGACCGATGATCATGTCCTGCGCGGGCAGGGTGACCGGACGGCCGTCCGACGGCTTGAGGATGTTGTTCGAGGCGAGCATCAGGATGCGTGCCTCGGCCTGGGCCTCGACCGACAGCGGCAGGTGCACGGCCATCTGGTCACCGTCGAAGTCCGCGTTGAACGCAGCACACACGAGCGGGTGGAGCTGGATGGCCTTGCCCTCGACGAGCTGCGGCTCGAACGCCTGGATGCCCAGACGGTGCAGCGTCGGCGCACGGTTCAGCAGGACGGGGCGCTCGCGGATGATCTCCTCGAGGACGTCCCACACCTGCGGACGCGAACGCTCGACCATGCGCTTGGCCGACTTGATGTTCTGCGCGTGCGACAGGTCGATGAGGCGCTTGATGACGAACGGCTTGAACAGCTCGAGGGCCATCTGCTTGGGCAGACCGCACTGGTGGAGCTTGAGCTGCGGGCCGACGATGATGACCGAACGACCCGAGTAGTCGACGCGCTTGCCGAGCAAGTTCTGGCGGAAACGACCCTGCTTGCCCTTGAGCATGTCGCTCAGGGACTTCAGGGCGCGGTTGCCGGTACCCGTGACGGGGCGACCACGACGACCGTTGTCGAACAGCGCGTCGACCGCTTCCTGCAGCATGCGCTTCTCGTTGTTCACGATGATCTCGGGGGCACCGAGGTCGAGCAGGCGGCGGAGACGGTTGTTGCGGTTGATCACACGACGGTAGAGGTCGTTGAGGTCCGAGGTGGCGAAGCGGCCACCGTCGAGCTGCACCATCGGGCGGAGCTCCGGCGGGATGACCGGGACGACGTCGAGGACCATCGCTGCCGGCGAGTTGCCGGTGGCGAGGAAGGAGGAGACGACGCGCAGACGCTTGATCGCGCGGATCTTCTTCTGGCCCTTGCCCTCGGCGATCTGCAGACGGAGCGACTCGGCCTCTGCGGCCAGGTCGAACGCCTCGAGACGGAGCTTGATCGCCTCGGCGCCCATGTAGGCGTCGAAGTAGATCCCGAACCGGTCCTGCAGCTCGTGGAAGACGGCGTCCTCGGGCTTGAGGTCGCCCACCTTGAGGTTGCGGAAGTCCTCCCACACGCGCTCGAGACGGGTGATGTCCTCGTCGAACGACTTGCGGACCTGGGACATCTCCTTCTCGGCGGTGTCCTTGGTGCGGCGCTTGATGTCGGCCTTGGCGCCCTCTTCCTCGAGCGCTGCGAGGTCGTCCTCGAGCTTCTTGAGGCGGTCGGCGATGATCGAGTCGCGCTGGTTCTCGAGGTTCTTGATCTCGAGGCGCATCTCGTTCTCGAGACCCGGCATGTCAGCGTGCCGGCCCTCTTCGTCGATGCTGATGATCATGTACGCGGCGAAGTAGATGACCTTCTCGAGGTCCTTCGGCGCCATGTCCAGCAGGTAGCCCAGGCGCGACGGGACGCCCTTGAAGTACCAGATGTGCGTGACGGGTGCGGCGAGCTCGATGTGGCCCATGCGCTCACGACGAACCGAGGACTTGGTGACCTCGACGCCGCAGCGCTCGCAGACGATGCCCTTGAAGCGGACACGCTTGTACTTGCCGCAGGCGCACTCCCAGTCCCGGGAAGGACCGAAGATCTGTTCGCCGAACAGACCGTCCTTCTCGGGCTTCAGGGTGCGGTAGTTGATGGTCTCCGGCTTCTTGACCTCGCCGTACGACCACTGGCGGATGTCCTCGGCCGTGGCGAGGCCGATCCGCAGTGCGTCAAAGGAAGTTGCTTCGAGCAATGTTCTTCTCTCTTGCTGAATTCGAAACGTTGTCGGGCGGGGCGGGATCAGATGTCGTCGACGGAGGACGACTCGAACCGCGAGGAGATGTTGATGCCGAGCTCTTCAGCGGCACGGAAGACCTCGTCGTCCGTGTCGCGGAGGCTGACCGCCTGGCCGTCGGCCGAGAGGACCTCGACGTTCAGGCAGAGCGACTGCATCTCCTTCATGAGGACCTTGAAGCTCTCCGGGATGCCGGGCTCCTGGATGTTCTCGCCCTTGACGATCGCCTCGTAGACCTTCACGCGGCCGAGGATGTCGTCGGACTTGATCGTCAGGAGCTCCTGGAGGGCGTAGGCGGCGCCGTACGCCTCGAGCGCCCACACCTCCATCTCACCGAAACGCTGTCCACCGAACTGCGCCTTACCACCCAGCGGCTGCTGCGTGATCATCGAGTACGGGCCGGTCGAACGGGCGTGGATCTTGTCGTCGACCAGGTGGTGGAGCTTCAGGATGTACATGTACCCGACCGAGACCGGCTCCGGGAACGGTTCGCCGGAGCGACCGTCGAAGAGCTGGGCCTTGCCGGAGGAACCGATCAGGCGCTCGCCGTCGCGGTTCGGGAGCGTCGAGTCGAGGAGGCCCTCGATCTCACGCTCGTAGGCACCGTCGAACACCGGGGTGGCGACCTTCGTGCCGGGTGCCGCGCTGCGCGCCGCCTCCGGGAGGGCCGATGCCCACTCCTGGACGCCCTCGACGTTCCAGCCCTGCTTCGCGAGCCACCCGAGGTGGATCTCGAGGACCTGGCCGAAGTTCATGCGGCCGGGGACGCCGAGCGGGTTGAGCACGATGTCGACCGGGGTGCCGTCCGCGAGGAACGGCATGTCCTCGACCGGCAGGATCGTCGAGATGACGCCCTTGTTGCCGTGACGACCGGCGAGCTTGTCACCTGCGGTGATCTTGCGCTTCTGGGCGATGTAGACGACCACGCGCTGGTTGACGCCCGAGCCGAGCTCGTCGTCGCCGTCCTGCGCGTCGAACACCTTGACGCCGATGATCGTGCCCTCTTCACCGTGGGGCACCTTCAGCGAGGTGTCGCGGACTTCGCGCGACTTCTCGTTGAAGATGGCGCGGAGGAGGCGCTCTTCGGCGCTGAGCTCGGTCTCGCCCTTCGGCGTGACCTTGCCGACGAGGATGTCGCCGGGGCGGACCTCGGCACCGATGCGGATGATGCCGCGCTCGTCGAGGTCGGCCAGGAGGTCCGGGCTGACGTTCGGGAGGTCGCGGGTGATCTCTTCCTTGCCGAGCTTGGTGTCGCGGGCGTCGACCTCGTACTCCTCGATGTGGATCGAGGAGAGGGTGTCGTCCTTGATGAGGTTCTGCGACAGGATCATCGCGTCCTCGTAGTTGTAGCCCTCCCACGGCATGAACGCGACGAGGAGGTTCTTGCCGAGCGCGAGCTCGCCGTTCTCCGTCGCGGGGCCGTCGGCGATGACCTCGCCCTGCTCCACACGCTCACCGGCCGAGACGACGACGCGGTGGTTGTAGCTCGTGCCCTGGTTCGAGCGGTCGAACTTGCGCAGGTAGTACGTCTGCGTGCCGCCCTCGTCGAGCTGCAGGGTCACGGCGTCGGCCGAGACCTCGGAGACGACACCGGCCTTGTCGGCGGTGACGACGTCGCCGGCGTCGATGGCGGTGTAGCCCTCCATGCCGGTGCCGACGAGCGGCGACTCGGAGCGGAGGAGCGGCACTGCCTGGCGCTGCATGTTCGCACCCATGAGGGCGCGGTTCGCGTCGTCGTGCTCGAGGAACGGGATGAGCGACGTCGCGACCGACACCATCTGGCGCGGGGAGACGTCCATGTAGTCGACCTCGTCCTTGGCGACGAGTTCGACCTCGCCGCCCTTCTTGCGGACGAGCACCTTGTCGTCGGCGAAGTGGAACGAGTCGGTCAGCGGGGCGTTGGCCTGCGCGACGACGAACTCGTCCTCTTCCGAGGCGGTGAGGTAGTCGATGGTCTTCGTGACCTCGCCGTTGACGACGCGACGGTACGGGGTCTCGATGAAGCCGAACGAGTTGATCCGACCGAACGACGCGAGCGAGCCGATCAGACCGATGTTCGGGCCTTCAGGGGTCTCGATCGGGCACATGCGGCCGTAGTGCGACGGGTGGACGTCGCGGACCTCGACGCCGGCACGCTCACGGGACAGACCACCCGGGCCGAGGGCCGAGAGACGACGCTTGTGCGTCAGGCCCGCGAGCGGGTTGTTCTGGTCCATGAACTGCGACAGCTGGGACGTTCCGAAGAACTCCTTGATCGCGGCGACGACGGGACGCACGTTGATGAGCGTCTGCGGCGTGATCGCCTCGATGTCCTGCGTGGTCATGCGCTCGCGGACGACGCGCTCCATGCGGGACAGACCCGTGCGGACCTGGTTCTGGATGAGCTCGCCCACCGCGCGGATGCGACGGTTGCCGAAGTGGTCGATGTCGTCCACGTCGAGGCGGAGCTGCACCGGCTCGCCGTCGCGGACGCCGTCGATCGTGGTGCGCTCGGCGTGCAGCGAGACCAGGTACTTGATGGTCGCGACGATGTCCTGGACGGACAGCACGGAGTCGGACAGCGGCGCGTCGATGCCGAGCTTGCGGTCCAGCTTGTAGCGGCCGACCTTCGCGAGGTCGTAGCGCTTCGGGTTGAAGTAGAAGTTGTCGAGGAGCGCACGCGCGGCCTCGGCAGCGACCTGCTCGCCCGGACGGAGCTTGCGGTAGATGTCCTTGAGCGCCTCTTCCTTGGTGAGGATGGCGTCCTTCTCGAGGGTCGACTCGATCGAGGCGAAGCCCTGGAACTCGTCGAGGATCTCCTCGCTCGTCAGGCCGAGGGCCTTGAGGAAGACCGTGACCGACTGCTTGCGCTTGCGGTCGATGCGCACGCCCACCTGGTCGCGCTTGTCGATCTCGAACTCGAGCCATGCGCCACGCGACGGGATGATGCGAGCGGAGTAGATGTCCTTGTCGGACGTCTTCTCCTGCTGACGCTCGAAGTACACGCCGGGGGAGCGGACGAGCTGCGAGACGACGACACGCTCGGTGCCGTTGATGATGAAGGTGCCGCGCTCGGTCATGAGCGGGAAGTCGCCCATGAAGACCGTCTGCGTCTTGATCTCACCGGTCATGTGGTTCATGAACTCGGCGTTGACGTACAGCGGGGCGGCGTAGGTCTTGCCGCGTTCCTTGCAGTCGTCGATGGAGTACTTCGGGTCCTCGAGCTCCGGGGACGTGAACGAGAGCTGCATGGTCTCGCCGAGGTCCTCGATCGGGGAGATCTCCTCGAAGATCTCCTCGAGGCCGGAGTGCAGCGCGAGGTCGGTACGACCCTGCTCCTGCCCCTCGGCCAGTCGGGCCTTCCAGACGTCGTTGCCGACGAGCCAGTCGAAGCTCTCCGTCTGGAGAGCGAGCAGATCGGGAACCGTGAGGGTGTCCGTGATCTTGGCGAACGAGAGTCGCGAGTGGTTGCGACCGTTCTTGGGGTTGGTGGATGCGTTGGGCGCAGCAGCCAAGGGTGTGACCTCCGTAGGCCCCGTCGGGCCGGTACTGACGAGCAGCATGTAGGTGAGTGGATTGAACGCTCGGCGCAACCCTCGAAGACACGCGATCATGGGCCAGCCGCGTGAGCGGGAACACATGTGCGATGATCTGGGTGAGCGGTACCCGCCGACATATACGGGACCGAACTCACCAGGGCCTGTTCTCGAAGAACTCTGCGTCGACCGCAATATGACGACACGGATGCCAGGGAGCGCGAACTGCCATCATAGGCAGCGCTCGCGCACGATGTCCAGTCCTGGCTTGACCAAGATCAGGACTGCCGTGTATAAGCAGCGGCGACCAGCAGCCATTCCCGGCCGTGCGCTCAGCCCAGGCGTTCGCGCGCAGCTGCAGCCGAGCCTCCAGTCAGGCCCGCCAGCGCACGGAACGCGTCTTCCGGACGGCGCGTCCGCACGAACGTGACGCGACCACGCTCGTCCGTGAGCTCGATGCCGAGCCCCGGGGTGAGCAGCAGCGCCCGGACGCCGCGGCCGAGCCGCAGGCCGATGCCACCGTACGTCGCCGCGTCGGCCTCGACGAGACGGGCGTCCACGATCCGGTGCCGCGCGATCCGCCGGGGCGGGAGGGGGCGGAAGTGCAGGGTGACGTGCGTGTCGGTCACCGTGAACCCGGACCGCGCCAACAGCAGGAGCAGGCCGACGACGACGCCGACGAGACCCGGGACGAGGAGCGCCGCCTCCGGCGCCTCCCCCGGCCAGCCGAGCACGGCCGCGGTCAACCCGACACCCGCCGTGAGGAGCGCACCACCGATCACGCGCATCCAGACGGGGGCCGTCTCGCGGTCCGCGTGGAACGGACGGGAGGCACGGGTCGCCTCCGCGGGCACGCTCGGCGTGGCGGGACGGTGCGTCTGGATGCTCATGGTGTCGGCGGACATGTCGGGTCTCCTGCGGTTCGTGGCCGGCGGATGCTGCATCCGTATTTTACATAACGAACGCAATGTACTCAATGGTCGGTGCGCGCGAGCACACCGAGGAGCCGCAGGCGGACTGCGGGTGACGGCGTGGGGTGCGCTGCACAGCGACGCGCGTCACGGTCGGCCGGCGTGCGGACCCGCGGGGAGGTGGGGGCTCCAGGGGGTCGACGCACCCGGCACGACGACGGTGGTCGACGGTACGTCAGGACGCTTGGCGTTCACTGGCCGTTCATGTGTACGCATTCATCTGGACGGCGGTCCTCGCACGTCAGCCGACCGGCCGCGCTCGCGCGTCAGCGCAGGGCGAGGGCGACGGCCTCCGCGCGGGTGCGGACACCGAGCTTCTGGAACAGCTGGTTCACGTAGGACTTCACGGTCGGCACGGTGAGGAACAGTTCGGCGGCGATCTCCGGGTTCGTCCGACCGTCGGCGATGCGCTCGAGCACGTCGGCCTCACGCGGGGTGAGCTCGGGGAAGCGGGCGCGGAGGGACGCCGGCCGCTCGGGTGCCGTCGTCGCGGTCAGCTGCGCGACGAGTCGTGCTCCCACCGCGGCGTCGAACGTGGACTGCCCGGACGCGACGGCCTGGATGGCGGCGGCGATCTCCACCCGTCCGGCGTCCTTGGTCAGGTATCCGCGGGCACCTGCTCGGAGCGCGGTGGTGATCGACTCGTCGTCGGCGAAGGTCGTCAGCACGAGCATGGCCACGCCGGGGTGCTCCGCCGTGATGCGCGCCGTGGCGGTCGGACCGTCGACGCCCGGCATCCGCAGGTCCATCAGCACGACGTCAGGGGACCACCGTTCCACCGCGGCGAGCGCCTCCGCTCCGTCGGCTGCCTCTCCGACGACCTCGAGGTCCGGCACCATGGACAGCACCGTCACCAGGCCGTCGCGCACGATCGCCTGGTCGTCGACGACGAGCACGCGGATGGTCATGCGTCCGTCACGTTCTGCGCGTTCTGCACGTCCTGCGCGTCTGGTTCGTCGACGCGGGCGCCGGCGACGGGGACGTGCATCGCGACGACGAACTCGTCCTCGGAGCGTTCGGCCTCGACGGTGGCGCCGGCGTCGAGCTCCGCGAAGCGCTCGTGGATGCCGATCAGTCCGTGGCCGCCGCCGGAGAGCGGGTTCGCGACGACCACGTCGACGGCGTCGCCGTCCCGGATCACCGAGAGGGACACCGGTCGGCCGGGGGCGTGGCGGCGGGCGTTGCTCAGGGCCTCCCTGGTGCTCGCGACGACGACGACGCGGTGGGCGTCGTCCAGGTCGGCGAGGGCGAGGTCGCCGGTGACGACGAGTTCCCCGCCGAAGTCGCGGTGGGCGGCGACGAGGGGGTGCAGGCCGGCGCCCGGTGCTGCGACCGGGGCTGTGTCGGTGGTCGCGGCTGTGTCGGTGTCCGCTTCTGCGTCGTCGCGGAGGGCGTGCACCGCACGGCGGGCCTCGGCGAGACCGTCGGCCGCGAGGGTGCGCGCGGCACCGGCACGCTGCGTGGCCTCGTCGACCCGGCCGGCCTCGAGCAGGGCCTCCACCGCGTCGAGCTGCAGCACCAGGCCACCGAGGGAGTGCGCAAGGACGTCGTGGATGTCCCTGGCGGCCCGCGACCGGTCGGCCAGGAGCCGGGCGCGCTGCTGGTCGCGTTCGGCCTGGCGCGCCTGCTGCTCGGCGACGCGGTACTGCCGCCGGCTGAACCCGACGAGGATCCCGAGGACCAGTCCTGCGCACGACCCGAGGACGAACTGCACGGTGGCGCCCTCCAGGCTCGCGGAGACGGCGATCTCGACGAGGGCGACCAGCGCGGCGACGACTCCGGCCCACACCGGGACCGCTGCACTCGCCTGCAGCACGACGATGCCGACGATCACCGCCGCGATCATCAGTGCGTCGGTCGGGGCGACCACGGCAGCGCCCGCGACGACCATGACCGCGCCGGCTGCCGCCATGGTGCGAGGCGTCCTGACGAACTCCCGGAGCGTCCACGCCGCGATCGTCACGCCACCGACGACCCAGACCCACGGTGGGAGCTGCTCGGCGATGCCGTTCCTGATGAACCAGAACGTGACGGCGACGATGCCGACGGCGCTCAGCACCCACCCGAGACGCGAACGCGACCGGCCCGCGGACGGGTCGGTCGGCTCGGGGACGGACAGCAGGGTCACCTGACCATCATGCCGCGGGTCCGTCCGGGGATGCGCTGGTCGATGACGAGCGCGCGGGCCGCACGGTTGATCGCGAGCATCAGCAGGATCGCGCCGGTGGAGGTGAGCAGGTGTGCGCCCATGGTGCCGCCGACGACGTCCAGCCCGACGCGCACGGCGATGAGCACGAACCAGAGTCCGGCGCCGTACCAGCCGGTGCGGGACTGGATCGTTCGGCCCTTGTCATCAGGGGTCGACACCGTCCGGAAGCGGGTCATCGTGCCCATCGCCAGACCGACGCCGACCGAGATGAGCGCCTCGATGCCGAGGAAGACGATGTCCGTCGTGGTGATCGTGGCCTTCGTCTGCGCCAGGACGACGACGCCGATGACCGCCATCACGAGCGGACCACGCCAGATGCGAGCGGGGTCCAGGTACTGCCAGGTGGCCTGCCGGTACGCGAGGAACCCGACGAGCGCGAGCCCGATGACGATGTTCGCGATGAGCTGGACCGACATGATGTGTGCCTTTCGGTGGAGTCCGGCGGGGGTTCCCGGCCGGTGATCCCATCGTGGTTCGGGCGCTCAGCGGACCACACCAACCACGGGTGGGGACGTGGGTGGTGATCGCGTGGTGTTCCATGGACCCATGGCTGATGCGTTCGACGGGTTCAAGCTCGGTGCCGGGTTCTCGGTGATCGAGCCCGACCGGCACCGGCCGGGCTCGTTCACGCTCGTCGTCGACGGCACGCCGCAGTCGCACGTCGACCTCGAGGACCCGACCCACCTGGCGTTCGAGTACATCCGCCGGATCGGCCACGCGATCGACCTGCTGCCGCCCGGACCGATCACGGCACTGCACCTCGGCGCCGGCGCCCTGACGCTCCCGCGCTACGTCGCGGTGACCCGACCGGGCTCGCGGCAGCAGGTGATCGAGCTCGAGCGAGACCTGGTCGACCAGGTGCGTGAGGCCCTGCCGTTCCCCCGAGGCGCCTCGATCCGGGTCCGGTACGGCGATGCGCGCGAGGTCCTCGGGAAGCTCCCCCACGGGCTGCGCGGCACCGTCGACCTGGCCGTCGTGGACGTGTTCGGCGGCGCACGGATCCCGGCGCACGTGACGAGCGTCGAGTTCTACCGCGAGGTCGCCGAGTTCCTGTCCCCGACGGGCATCGTCGCGGTGAACGTCGCCGACGGTGCCGGTCTCGCCTTCGCCAGGGGCCAGGCGTCGACGCTGCAGTCGGTGCTGCCGTCCGTCGCGGCCGTCGCGGACACCGGCATGCTCAAGGGCCGTCGGTTCGGCAACATCGTGCTGCTCGGCTCCCCCACGGACCTCCCGGTCGCGGACATGCCCCGCCGGTACTCGTCCGACCCGATGCCCGCGAAGGTCGTGCACGGCGCGGAGCTCCGGTCGTTCATCGCCGGTGCGCCCATCGTCACCGACGCGACGGCCGTCGCGTCTCCTGAACCGAACCGGTCCGTCTTCGGCGCCTGACCCGGACCTGCTTGCGGGCAACCTGGTGGTGCCGCTGCCAGGATGGGTGCTGAACGACCGCGCAGGTGCGTGGACGAACGAGACGGGGAAGCGCTCATGACGAACGACGACCGGAGCAACGAGGACCGGCCGGGCGACGGCCAGGCACCGACCTGGGGCGAGCCCGCTCCGCAGCAGCCCACGCAGCAGCCGGCGGCTCCGCAGGACGATGCACCGCGATACGGCGAGCGCATCACCCCGGCCTCCGCACCGCAGTACGGCGAGCAGGCCGCACCGCAGCAGCCGCAGTACGACCAGCAGCAGTACGGCCAGCAGCAGCCGCAGTACGGGCAGCAGCAGTACGGCCAGCAGCAGTACGACCAGCAGCAGGGCGCTCCGACGTGGGGCGGTCAGCAGCACGCAGCAGCGGCACCCGCGTCCGCCGGCGCCCCCGGGTGGCAGAGCTACGAGGAACCGAAGGCGAAGAAGAAGACCGTCGGTGTCATCGCGTTCGTCCTCGGGCTCGTCGCACTCGTGGTCGGCGTCATCACCGGCTACCTCTTCGGCACCGCGATCGTCCACAGCAGCGCGTTCGACCAGCTCCTGCAGAACGGCGGGAGCACGACCCCGGACCCGTCGCAGTTCCAGGACATGGAGAACGACCCGGCGCTCGCGGGTGCTGGCGTGCTGTTCCTCCTGGGGACGGTGATCGGTCTCTGGGCCCTGGTGCAGGGCATCATCGCGATCGCGACGAAGCGCGGACGCGGCTGGGGTGTCTTCGCCGTCGTGCTCGCCATCGTCGCGGTGATCGCGGTGCTCGTCACGTACGCGGCGGTCGCCGCGGTCGCGGTCTCGAACGGCGTCTCCTGAGCAACCGCGTGTGGCACCGGCCGCTCCCGGGCACGCACGGTTACCCTCGACCCTGATGTCCCCCGACGACCGCCAGCACCTCGACGACCTGGACGACCGCGCCCGGGAACCGCGCCACGCGGCTCCCGTCACCGCCGGTGTCAGCCCTGGGAGCACCTTCGCGCCCATCAGCCTCCGTCCGGCCGTGGACGTGCAGGTGGTCCAGGACCGCCTCCGTGCCCTCGGGCAGAGCCGCAGCACCGAGGCCCTCGCCGAGCGCGCGGAACTCCTGCGTCTGCTCGGCCGCCTCGACGAGGCCCTCGTCGTCGCGGAAGAGGTCTTCCGGCTGACGATGTTCACCGGGGAACGCGCCGACAAGGTCGCCGCACGGATCCGGCGTGCGCACGTCCTGCACGACCTCGGCCGGTACGAGCGGGCCGCGACCGAATCGGCCCTCGCCCGCGACACGGCGGCGACGGAGGAATGGCCTGAGCTCGAGGGCGCTGCCGCCGAGCTCGAGGGCTGGTCGCTGTTCGAGCTGAACCGCTTCGAGGAGGCGCGCGAGGTCCTCGGTCGCTCGTACGAGGCGTTCCGCGCCGCCGGGGCCCCGTCCGAACGCACCGACGCGCTCCGCTCGGCCGTCGAGGCGGCGATGCGCGCGTCCATCGCCCAGCCGGCGGCAGCGCCCGAGCGCCCGACCGCAGACCGTCCCCGCACCGCACGAGAGGCAGCGGTCCGTCGCGAGACCGACCCGGTCACGCGCGTCGCCGAGCCCGTGAAGGAGGTCCCGCCGGTCCGCCGCCGGGTCCTCGGGGCACCGGATGCCGCGCGCACCGAGGCGGACAGCCTCTGGGGCAAGCTCTCCGATCGCGCCGACCGGACCGACCGCACCGACCGCTCCCAGCGGCAGGGCCCAGCCGACCGGTGACGTCGCTCGACCAGGTCCGCTCCCGCGCCGCGGAGCTCATCGCGGCGCACCTGGGCGCCGGGTCGTGGTCGTTCGGCTTCGACAACGCCAAGACCCGTGCGGGCCAGTGCGACTTCGCCAAGCGCCGGATCACGGTGAGCAAGCACCTCGCCGTCCGGTTCTCGGACGACGACGTCGAGCAGGTCCTGCTGCACGAGGTCGCGCACGCCCTGAGCGGTGCCCGCGCCGGGCACGGGCCGAAGTGGCGGCGCACGGCTGCCTCGATCGGGTACACCGGGTCCCGCCTGCACGACGGCCCGATCGCCAGCGAACTGGCCCCGTGGGTCGGCGAGTGCCCGGCGGGACACGAGCACTTCCGCTACCGCACGCCGACCAGACCGCTGGCGTGCGCGAAGTGCTCCCGTCGGTTCGACGAGCGCCACCTCATCACGTGGACCCGCCGGGCGGACGTCGCCCGGACGGAGCCCGCGCGTTCCGAACTCGGCACCGAGGCGCGCCGGTAACCCGTTAGCCTGGGCGGATGCAGACGGGGCAGCACATCCGCACGGACTCGGGGTCGTCGTGGTTCTTCGACGCCGGACGGATCGCCCTCGACTTCGCGCACACCGGCGGGTTCGCCGACGACCCCGACGGCCGACGCCCCCGAGCCCAGCTCGGTGAACTCCTCGTCACGCCGGCCGACCTCGACGAGTGGTTGAGCGACCACACCGAACCGATCGACGTCGGCGCGAGCGCCCGCGAGCTGCAGGACGCCCGTGAACTCCGCGCCGCCATCGGCCGTCTCGCGGTCGCGGCGGCGCCCGCGCCGGCGTCCACGGCTGCCGAGCGCGCCGCGGTCGCAGCCGGCCTGCGTGCCGGGACCGGCCGCACGCGCCCCGCGCCAGACGACATCGACACCGTCAACCTGTTCGCCGCCCTGCCGGACGTGCCCCCGAGCCTCCCGGGTGGCCGTCGCCGGGCCGGAGCGAACCGTGTGCGGCTCGCACAGGCGCTCTCGAGCGTCGCTCGCGACGCCGTCGCCCTGTTCACCGAGGTCGGGTTCGACGACGTGGAGGCCGACGGCCGACCGACCCGCCTCAGCCGCTGCTCGGCGCCGGACTGCGGGCTCGTGTTCTACGACTCGTCCCGCGGCGGCACGCGCCGGTGGTGCGCGATGCAGCGCTGCGGGAACCGCGCGAAGGTGCGCGCGCACCGCGCTCGGCGCGCCGCCGCCTGACCTGCGGGTCGGCGAGCGCGTCGAACGTCACCGACCCTGGACGACAGAACCGTTGTCGTACGACAGCGATGCTGTCGCAATCCCGCGCGTGCAACTGTTGCGGGCGCGTGGGAGCGACACAACCGGTGTCGTACGACAGCGACTCTGTCGTTCCGGGTCGACAACCGGAACGGGCGCGGGCAGCCGGAACGACGCGGGCAACCGGAGCCGACGCGCACGCAAGCGCGCGCCTACTCCGCGCGCCAGGTGATCGTCGAGTCGCCCTCGGGGGCCTCGTCCACGGGCGCCGCACGCATGTAGCTCACCGCGTCGACGGTGGAGTCCTTCGGCGCCAGCAGCACGGCGCAGACGTCCGCGGTGCCGGTACCCGTCAGCGCCGACGTGATCGCCTTCCGGTCGAACGGGCACGCCTCCTGCAGCACGTCGTTCCGGTCGCTCGCGGCGAGCTCCGGCCCGGCCTGCAGCTTGTCGGCCGCACGGAGCCCCCACGCGTCGTTCGTCAGGTCTCCGACCGCGTCCGGGTCGAACGCACCGGACACCCGCTTGACGGTGAAGTGCGCGAGGTACGCGTCGTCGCCCTTCGGGTTCAACCCGAACTGGTCCATCGCGGCCGCGGTGACCCGCTCGACCTTCGTGGCGCGGATGTCGAGCTGCCCGTGGAACGCGGAGCCGTTGAGCTTCGTCGTCACGGAGTCACCCATGTCGTGGCCGCCCTGCGCGCACCCGCTGAGCATCGCGGCGGCGGCGATGGCGAGCACGCTCGCCGTGGTCAGTCGTCGTCTGGTCCCCTGCATGGTCGCCACGGTACGGACCCGGGAGGCTCGGGGCACGTCGTCGAATCAACCTCGCGTCCGGCGCGGGTCGGGACAGGCGCCGTCAGCAGTCGGTGACGACGTGGTCGGGATCGCCGAGGTCCTGGGACTTCCCCCAGTCGGCGAAGGAGAGCTCGACGGTACCGGTGGTGTCCGATGCCCGGAACGAGTACGGCACGGGCTCCCCCACGGCGGAGACCACGAGCGACCCGATCGGGGAGGACCCGTTCGCGACGACGATCTGCACGCGGGCGTCGTCGCCGGTGCCGGTGACCGCCCCGGGGTGCAGCGTGACGTCGGACCCGGTGCCGAGCATGCTCCGCAGCAGGTCGTCGGGCTCGGTGAACGGTGCCAGGTCCCGCACGGTGGCGGAGGTCGCTGGCACGCACACCCGGCCGCTGGTCACCTTCGCGAGACCGGACTGCGCGGCGAACGCGGCGTTGCCGGACACCCACACGTCGTCGGCCCGGCGACGGGCATCGAGGGACACGTCGCCGACGGACAGTCGCAGCGCGGAGTCCTCGGTCGTGCCGCGGTAGTCGATCCGCACGGTCCGGCCGGGCACGGTGTCACCGGACCCCTTCGCGGCGGCGGGGTCCGGCACGAGTTCGGTGACGGTGCCCGTCGCGACGACGGGCTCGGAGCGCATCGCCGCGAGGACGTCCTGCAGCGCGGTCGTCCCGTCGACGGTCTCGATGCCGTTCCTCGTACCGTCCACCGGGGCCTGCCCGCCGAACCCGGTGGCGGTCGGGGTGACCGCGATGTCCGTCGGAGCCTGCCCGGAGCACGCGGTCAGCACGAGCGTCGTCGCGACGACCCCGGCTGCGACCGACCAGCGGCGCACGCGTGCGTCAGCCCGCATCGCCCACGCAGACCTGCTTCGCACCCTGGTCGGAGAGCGCACCGGCGTCCGTCGGCACGCTCTTGCCCTGGTTGTCGGCGGTCGCGCGGACGACGAAGCACGAGTCGGCGTCGTACAGGCCGGACGACTTCGGGATCCAGACCTCGGTGCCCCGGACCAGCCGGCTGACGTCGACGGGCTTCGTGCCGGGTTCGACGACGAACACCGACCACGCGACGTCGTCACCCTTCCAGGACACCCGGACGTTCCCGGAGCCGGACTGCACCGCGAGGCCGGACGGCGACGGCGGTCCCTCTGCGGTGACGGCGCGGACGACGAGCACGGCACCGATCACGACGGCGATCAGGGCGAGGGCCGCGGAGACGAGGAACGCCGGGTGCCGCCAGAGCGGGCGGCGGGTGGTCTCGGTGCGCTCGAGCTCGGGCAGGACGCCGATGTCCGACCCCATCGCGCGCTTCGGGGTCTGGCTCTGGACGCCCCACTGCTCGTAGAGCGCCGGCTGCCCCGGGTCCCAGCCGAGCCGGGTGCCCTGTCGCTGCTGGGACGGCGCGGCCGAGGTCGACGGTGACGGAGCGGACGGCACCGGGACGGAGGGGATCGGCGGGACGACGGGTGGTGACTCGCTCAACGGACCGGTTCCTCCCCAAGACGGTGATGCTGACCCCACGGTGCGGATCGCACGGCAAGCATACGGACGACGACGGCCCCCGCGAGCACGCGGGGGCCGTCGGGACGGATCAGAAGGTGAGCGAGCCCTCGATGTCCTTGACCTTCATGCGGGCCAGCGCGAGGTTCGCCTTCGCGCGGTCCAGCACGAAGTAGATGAAGACCTCGGGGTGGCTCGCCAGCGGGCGGATGATGTGGAACTGCGAGGACAGCGTGATGAGGATGTCGTCGATCGAGTCGGCGAGACCGAGGGACTTCGCGGTCTTGAGCTTCGCGCGGACGACCTCGGTGTTGCCGGCGGCAGCGAGCTCCAGGTCGATGCCGCTGCCGGCGCCGCCGAGCAGCATGCCGGAGCCGCTGTCGACCACGGCCGCGGCCATGGCGCCGTCGACGGAGACGAGTTCGTTGAGGGAGTCGGTGATGGTGGCCATTCGGGTTTCCTTGTCGTTCGGTACCGACGCGCAGGGACGCGCCGGGCCCCGCCGCGGTGGCGAGGAGCTTCGGTGCCGGGCTCGGATCAGGAGCCGGCGGGGACGGGAGCGGGGACCGCGAGCGCCTCGGCGATGCGGGAGGCACAGCGGCGGGACACGGTCAGCGCCTTGCCGAGCATCTCGTCGGTGTCGAACAGGGCGGCGAGCACGATCGTCTGCCCCGGGATGCGCATCTGCACCACGTGCCCGCGCTCGGCGGCGATGATGACGTACTCGCTGGTGCCCATCGTGAGCTCGCGGGCGACGGCCTCGCTGAGCGCCTGGATGGAGCTCGCCATGCTGGCGAACCGGGCCCCGTCGGTCGGTGCGGAAGCGCTGTCGGACAGGCGGACGATCTCGAAGCCGTCGTCGCTGAGGAGCGACGCGGTGATCAGCGACGTGGTCATGTCGCGCATCGCGGTGAGCTCGACGCGACCGAGGTCGATGACGACGGGGTCCTGGTGGGGGGCGAGTGACATCAGTGCACTTCCTGCGCGGGAGCGGGAGCCGCCGGCGCCATGGCCGCGCGCATCTCGATGTTGGCGACGAGCGTCAGCAGGACAGTGGTCATCTGCTCCGGCTCGCGGGGGTCGACGGTGAAGACGGGCACGAGCATCTCGGGGTGCGCCGCGTACAGGGCGTCGGAGAACGCGGCGGTGGAGGTCCCGCCGACCACGTCCGCACGGGTCACCCCGACCACGACACCGCCGCGGTCGTGCAGGTCGCGGAACTCCTCGATGAACTCGAGCATGCTCGCGACGGGGTCGGGCGCATCGGCGTTCACGAGCACGACGAGCCCGCGCGCGCGGTCCTTCAGGATCTGCCACATGAAGTCGAACCGGCGCTGTCCCGGGATGCCGTACAGCCGCACCTTGTCGACGTCGCCGACGGTGATCTCGCCGTAGTCGAGCGCCACCGTCGTGGTCGCCTTGTCCGCCGTCTCGCGGTCGGTGTTCGCGGCCTCGGTCCGGACGACGGGGACCTCGCTGAGCGCCTCGATCGCGGTGGTCTTGCCTGCGCCCATCGGGCCGGCGAACAGGATGACGTGCTCGGCCATCAGCGTGCCAGCCGGTCGAGCAGACGGCGGAACAGCCCGCCGCGGGCGGGTGCGGCGGTGGCCGTGGCGGTGACGACGGGGCGATCGAACGCCGGACGGGCCATCGCGACGTCGGGGGCCGTCGACCGGAGGATCCGCATCAGGCTGAAGGCGTTGACCACGCGACGGGCCTCGGCGGGCGCGACGTTCGCCTGCTCGGCGAGCTCGTCGACCGTGAGCGACGCGTACCCGAGCATGGACGTCATCCGCACGTGGTCGGGGGTGTGCGCGAGCGTGGTGAAGTTCGGCCAGCGCTGCAGCCGGTAGGTGTCGTCGCGCTGCAGCCACCAGGCGAGCTCACCGGGGAAGGAGTTGAGGCCGATGTGCCAGAGGAGCGACTGGAGCTCGTTGCCCGGCGTCGTCGTGACGGCGGAGTCCTGTTCGCGGGACTCGCGGCCGACCCGGAGCTCGAGCGGCTCGATCGGCATGTCGGCGAGGTCGGTGGACCACCAGTAGGCGTTCGCGGTGACGTCGATGAGCAGTGGCTCGTGTCCGGCGATCTCGACGCGCAGCACGTCGTCCTGCGCGTCCCACATCGGCCGGAGCGCCATGGCGACCCGGGTCCAGCCGAAGCGCGGCATCGCTCCCGTGTCGTCGGACATGACGGGCACACGGTCAACGGCCCCGTCCGGCAGTACGGGCTCCATCGGTGCTGGCTCCATCGGTGGTGTCTCCTCCTGGGGCCGGTACCCCCGGCCGTCTCCCCCTCGGGAGCCGGTGCGCACCCGTTCGGACCCTCCGATCCAAGCGGTCGGGCGGAGGTCCCCGGAAGCCCCCGTCTGGGCGGCACCTGTCGGGGAGGTGCGCGCCGCCTATCATGAGGTCGTGCTCCGGGGGCGTGCAACGACGACGGGACGAGGGCGGCTGGGTGCCGTGCTCGCGTCCGTCGCGCTCGCTGCGGGCGGCCTCGTCGCACTGACGGGAGGCCCGGCTCCGGCCGCGCAGGCGGCGAACGGCCCACAGCGGCTGGACACAGCGCGGGTCGGCACAGCGCAGGTCGACACAGCGGCGGCCGGCTCGACCGTCTCGACCGGCTCGACCGACGGGGCGGGAGCAGCGTCGGACCCCGTGCGGGTCGCCGTCCCGTACACCGGCAAGGCCGACGTGGCGCTCGGCGACGGGTGGACGGTCGCCGACTGCGGGCGCGTGAACGTGCCGACGGGCGTCGCGATGGCGTGCTCCGGCGACTCGCTCTCGCTCACGTCGAAGGGCTACCGGACGGACTTCGGGACGGTGCTCATGACCGTGCCGCTGCGTTCCGCGTCGTTCGACCTCGACGTCACGTACCTCGTGTCGCTGGCACCGCCGACCCCTCCGACCCTGGACGGGCAGACCTACGACTACCCCTTCGCCGCGGGGACCACCGCGTCGATCCCGTGGTCGGACCTCGGCGTCCGCTGCGACGGCTGCGCGGCAGGACCCCGGATGACCGTCGTGTCCACGAAGCCCGCCGGGTTCGTCGCCACGGTGACGAGCACCGGTCTGCTGGTCCGCGGGCCCGAGGACCGGACGGGCACCGCGACCGTGCGGCTCCGTGCGACCGACGACCAGGGACACTCCGGCACCGCGAAGGTGAAGGCGGTGTTCGTGGACCAGGGGGAGTCCGGCATCGCCGCTGACGACGTCGTGCGCCGACTCGGCGCCGACGGCTCCGTGACGATCGACCTGCACGACCTGGCCGACGCGCAGCAGGGCGCCGTGACGATCGACGGGTGCGGTACCCCGGTCGCGGGCACCGTCACCTGCGCCGACGACGGCACCGCCACCTATCGTCCAGACGGCACAGCCCGTCCCGACGGGACGATGCGCGCCGCCGACCAGTTCTCCTTCCACGTCCGCACCGCCTCCGGCGACCAGGCGACCGGTACCGTGACCGTGCTCCCACGCGAGGGCACGCGGACGGCCGCCACCGCGTCCGGGACGGTGGCGACGGACGACGACCGCGGCGTGCGGTACCCGGCCACGGGCCTCCAGTCCGACACCGGGGCGACGACCGCGCACAGCGTCGTCCGCACCCTGCCGTCCGAGGACGACACCGCCGCAGGCGGCGGGTCCACCGGACTCCTCACCCCGCTCACGGCACCACTCGACCGCATCACGAACGGAAACCGATGACGCTCCGGCTCAGCCTGCAGGACGCGACCTTCGTGGTCGACGCGACCGACGTCACGAGCGTCGCCGAGGTGGCGGCCGGACTCGGTGTCGATCCGGCCACCATCGCGCCCGGTGCCGCTCCGGAGACGTCGTTGGCCGACGCCGGGATCCTGAACGGGTCGACGCTCCCCGCGCGGGCACCGAGCGAACTGCCCCCGGGGCGACCGCGGCTCGAGGTCGTCGGCGGACCGTTCTCCGGCGAGACCGTGCCGCTGCCCCTCGACGGACCGCTGCGCATCGGCAGCTCCGGTGCCATGGAGCTCTGCGTCGCCGACCCGTTCCTGCGGCCGCACCACGCGACCATCGCGCTCGACCACGGTTCGCCGGAGAGCACGCCCACGCCCGCGATGCCCGGTCCGCTGCGCGCCGTGCTCAGCGTGATGGACGGAGCCGACGGCGTCGTCGTGAACGGCCGGTCCGTCACGGGGACCGCGGACATCGTCCCCGCCGACGTCGTGCAGATCGGCAGCTCGGTGTTCCGCATCGGCATCGAGCCCTACGTCGACGCCGACCTGGCCCCCGACGAGGTCGGCATGCGCGGCTTCAACCGGAGCTCGCGGATCATGCCGCCGGCGACCCCGCCGACCGTCGTGCTACCCGGCGACCAGCCCGACGACGTCGACAAGACCCCGATGCCGTGGCTGTCCGCCGTGATCCCGGTGGTGCTCGGCGTGACGATGGCGTTCGTGTTCGCGCGGCCGATCATGCTCATGATGGCGGCGGCCTCGCCCGTGATGGTCGTCGGCACGTTCCTGACCCAGCGCTCGCGGGCGAAGAAGAAGGGCGTGAAGACGTTCGAGGAGTGGCGGCAGGACATCGCCGACACCCGGGTCCGCATCGCGCAGCTCGTCCGCGAACAACGCCTCGACTCCTGGTACCGGAGCGTCGACCCCGTGGTGATCCGCGACATCGCCACCCGGCCGCTCGCGCGCCTGTGGGAGCGCCGGAAGCGCGACGCTGACGCCCTGCACGTGCGCGTCGGCGTCGCCGAGGTCCCGCTGCAGGCGAACTTCCAGGGCGGCAAGGCGAAGAACGCCTCGCCGCACCACGTCGGCGTCGCGCCGGCTCCGGTGGACGTCGACCTGTCAGCAGGGGTCGTCGGCATCGCGGGGCCTGGCGACGTGACCCGAGCGCTCGTCCGGTCGATGCTCGCCGCGGTCGCCACCCTCCGTTCCCCCCGTGACACCCGCATCGTCGTGGTCTGCGGGGACGAGGACGCCAGCAGGTGGGAGTGGACCCAGTGGCTCCCCCACACGCAGCAGGCCGAGGACGGCGCCTTCGCGCTCATCGGCAACACCGACGACGCCAGACGGGAGCGCATCCGCGAGCTCGCCGCGCTCGTGCAGACCCGCTCGCGCGCGGGTTCCGCCGTCAGCGCGCGGGACTTCGACACCGACGTGGTGCTCGTCGTCGACGGCGCCCGCGAGTACCGCACGCTCCCCGGCATGGTGCAGGTGCTCGAGCAGGGCGCACTCGTCGGCGTGCACGTCGTCGCGCTCGACAGCGACCGTGCACGCCTGCCCGAGGAGTCCCGCACCGTCGTGGCCGTCGACCCCGACGACCGCTCGCTCGCCCGGCTGGAATCGGACGCCGAGTACCACGCGTCCGTGCTCCTCGACGGGCTGTCGGTGCCCACCGCCGAGCGCATCGCCCGCAGCCTGTGCTCGATCCGCCACGTCTCCGGCGTCGGCGACGAGGGCATGCTGCCGACGAGCGTGCGCTACGTGGACCTGCTCGGCGTCGACCTCGACGACCCGGCGCCGATCGTCGCCAGGTGGCAGCGCTCGCCGCGTCGGACGCACGTCGTCGTCGGAGCAGGAGCGGACGGCGAGTTCGCGATCGACATCGCCGCGGACGGCCCGCACGCCCTCGTCGCCGGCACGACGGGCTCCGGCAAGTCGGAGTTCCTGCAGGCGCTCGTCGTCTCGCTCGCGATGGCGAACCGCCCGGACGCGCTCAACTTCGTGCTCGTCGACTACAAGGGCGCCTCGGCGTTCGCGGACTGCTCCCGCCTGCCGCACACCGTCGGCATGGTGACGAACCTCGACGCCCGTGAGACCGAGCGCGCCCTGACCTCGCTCGACGCCGAGCTGAAGCGCCGCGAGACGGTGCTGCGCCTGCCGGAGCTCGGCGTGAAGGACGTCGACGCCGCGTGGTCGAAGGACCCGGACGCCGCCGCCCGCAACGGACTCGCGCGGCTGATGATCGTCATCGACGAGTTCGCCGAGCTGAAGACCGAACACCCGGACTTCATCGACGGCCTCGTGCGCATCGCCCGCGTCGGCCGGTCCCTCGGCGTGCACCTCGTCCTCGCGACGCAGCGTCCGTCCGGGGTGATCACGCCCGAGATGCAGTCGAACATCAACCTCCGCGTGGCGCTCCGCGTGACCGACCGCGCCGACTCCACCGACGTGCTCGGCTCCCCCGAGGCGGCGCTCATCAGCCAGGCCACCCCCGGCCGCGGCTTCGTGCGGGCCGGTCTCGGGGCCATGCCCAGCGGGTTCCAGACCGCCCGCGTCGCCGGCATCCGCCAGGGCGTGCAGCGGGTCCAGCGGCAGCTGCCGAAGATCGCCCCCGTGGACTGGGAGGGCGTCGGCTACGCCCCGCGCTTCCCCGTCCGGCGTCACGCGGCAGCGCCCGTCGACCACGACGACACCGACCTCCGCGCGCTCGTCGACGTCGTCACCCGGGCGACCGAGTCGCTCGGCATCCCGAAGAACTCCTCGCCGTGGCTGATGCCGCTGCCGTCGCTCCTGCCCCTGTCGCAGGTCGCGGGCGGAGCGGGTGCCCCGACGACCGTCACGCTCGGCATCGAGGACGTCCCCGGCCAGCAGACCCAGCGCCCGCTGACGTGGGACCTCGAGGCGGGGACGCACCTGATGTTCCTCGGCGGGGCATTGTCCGGCCGGACCACCGCGCTCCGGACCGTCCTCGCGCAGGCCGTCGAGCGGATGAGCCCGAACGACCTGCACCTGTACGTGATCGACCACGGCAACGGCGGGATGCTGCCCCTCGCGCAGGCCCCGCACACCGGCGCCGTCGTCACCCCGCTCGAACCCGCTCGGCTCCCGCGCCTGATGGACCGGCTGATCGAGGAGCTCGCACGCCGCCAGGGCGTGCTCTCCCGCGCCGCCGTGGGCACCATCGTCGAGCAGCGCCGGGCGCACCCCACGGATGCGCTGCCGTACATCGTCGTCGCCGTGGACGGGTGGGACCGCGCCACGAGCTCGATGCAGCCCGAGGACCTGCTGCCCATCCGCGAGCAGATGACCCGGGTCCTCCGCGAAGGTCCGGCAGCCGGCATCCGCGTCGTCGTCACCGGCGACAAGACCGTCGCCGCCGACCGCATCGCCGGGTTCATCAGCGACCAGTACGTGCTCCCGATGCGCGACGTGAACGACTACCGCGGCGCCGGGGTGATGGTGCGGGAGCTCCCCGAGACCGTCCCGGCCGGGCGCGTGTTCTTCGGCGCGACCGTCCGCGAGGCCCAGCTCGCCGTCCTCGGCCAGGACGCCTCCGCCGAGGCCCAGGCGGCAGCCCTCCGCGGCACGGTCTCCGCCGCCGTCGAACGGTGGACGGACGCGGTCGGGCAGGACCCGTTCCGCGTCGACGCCCTGCCGTCCCGGGTGTCCCTCGCCGAGGCGCAGGACCTCCCCGTCGCGACCGGCCACCCCGCAGACGGCCCCACCGCAGGCGTCGGCGGCGACGAACTCGCCCGCATCACCCTGGACTGGCCGGCCGCCGGCGGGTTCCAGGTCGTCGGCGAGCGCGGCACCGGCCGGTCCACCGCGCTCACGTCGCTCGCGCACCAGCTGGTCTGGGCAGGACGCCCCGTCATCGCCGTCGCGACGAAGCCCTCCGTCTTCCAGACCTGGGCGCAGGAGGCGGACGTCCCGCTCCTCACCGACCCGATGGGGTTCATGGACCTCGGGCCGGCGATCGGCCGCTACGAGGACCCCGCCGAACTCATCACCGTGCTCATCGACGACGCCGAACTCGTGTCGAACACCCCGCTCGAGAACTCCCTGATGGGCGACCGCGCGCGCTTCGTGTTCGTCGTCGCGACCAACCCGGACGCCGCCGCGAAGACCTTCAGCGGCCCCTACGGCGAAGTCCGGCGCACCCAGGAGGGCATGATCCTCTCGCCGTCCAGCGCGCTGCAGGGGACCCAGCTGTTCGGGCAGAAGGTGCCGAAGTGGATGGTCGGGCGCCAGCCCGCCGGAGGCGGCGCGATCCACCGTCGCGGCGAGTGGACGCAGGTGCAGGTGCCCGACCCGGCCGCCTGACGGGCGGGGGCTGCCCGTGCCGGGTGATCGGAGCCTCCCGTAGGCTGTGACGCTGGAAGCGCGAGACGGGGGATGACGACGGATGGCTGCACGCTGCTCGTACTGCGGAGCCGAGCTCCGGCCGAACAGCATGTTCTGCCTGTCGTGCGGCCAGCTCGCCACCGGTGGACGGCGCTCGACGCCCGCCCCGGTGAGCGACACGTCCGAGGTGCCGCCGCAGCCGTCGGCGTCCGTCCCGCCGCCACCCGCTGCTCCGTCCCGTCCGTCGCCGGGTCCCGCCGACGGACTGGAGGCCCGGATCGCCGCCGCCCCGCCGGTCGCCGCACCCGGTCTGCCGCAGCTGGTCTTCACCACCGGACAGACGCTCGTGGTGCGGGAGGGCACCGTGCTGCTCGGCCGGCGGCCGGAGGACATCGCGGCTGCTGAGGGCGCTGCCGCGTTCGCACTGGACGACCCGGACCGGTCGATGTCGCGGGTGCACGCAGCGGTGGTGTTCGGGGCGGCGGGGTTGCGCGTGGTCGATCGTGGATCGGGCAACGGGACCGTGCTCCGGCGTGGAGACCGGGAGGACCGGTGCCCTGAGGGGCTGCCCGTGGAGCTCGTCCCGGGGGACGAGCTGTGGTTCGGGTCGGTGGGGGCGCGGGTCCGGTGACGGTGCTCGACGACGCCACCCGCCAGAGCTGGCAGCGGTTCTTCGCGCTGGACGGACGGTTCGACGTCCACTACGACGCAGAACGCTTCCGGAGGATCGCGAGCAGGAACCTCCGCGACGCGGTCCTGCTCATCGTGTCCGTCGTCGTTGTGCTCGCGCTCGTGCTGCTGTGGGGGCGACTCGGTCCGATCGTCCTCGGCTTGCTCCTCTTCGTCGTCGGTGGGATCCTCGCGATCGTCCTGCTGCGGCGTCGACTCTCGCTGCTCCGCCCGGCCGGGGGCGAACCCGGGCTCCTGCTCGGGGTCTCCAACAGCGGGCTGCACACGCCGCTCGTCCCGCTCATCGACTGGAGCAGCGTGCGAGCGGTGTTCGCGGTCGACGAGTCCACGCGGCTCGCGCAGAAGCGTGGCCAGCGCAACGTCGCGGGCACGGCGGAGGTGTGGGCGGCCGGCAACGGCAAGGCGACCAGGCACCTCTGGTTCCTGCTCGAGGACGCACCCGCCCTGCGGTCGCAGGTGGTTCACCAGCGCTGGGCGAAGGGTTTCGAGACCTTCACGAACGTGAACGGTCCGGCGTTCGCGCAGTACATCCTCGACCTCGACACGGTGCTGTCGTACGACGACACGAGGAAGATCACGGCCGCTGTGCTCGTTCAGGCACAGGCACGTGGCATCCACGCCGTGGAGTCGCTCGGCGCGTCCGACTTCGCCGAGTACGCGGGCCTGCTGAGCGGCGTCACCGTCGACGGGGTCGTCCCCCCGAAGCCAGCGGACGTCCCCGGCAACCCGTTCCGGCACTAGGCTTTCGCGGGAACCCGGCGGGCGGCGCCGGGCCGACAGACGACGAGGGGCGAAGTGTCGATGATGCCTGACGTGCCAGCGGGTCCGAGGCCCGTGACCATCACGCCGGATCCGGAGCGGTACGCCGCTGTGGTCCGACGCGAGCGGGCGACGCTGATCGGGACCGTCGTGGTGGTCGTCGCCGCAGAGGTCGTGACGAGCGTGCTCGGGCTGCTCGGCCCCATCATCGTCGCGCACGGGCTGACGCTCGTCGCCGCGTTCTACTTCTTCTCGGTCCTGCGCTTCCGCCGCAACCGGATGGCGCAGACGCTCGGCGACACCTCGCGCGGGATCACCGTGTCGGACGCCGGGGTGGACATCCCGGTCCTCGGCACCGTGGCCTGGCAGGAGATCGTCGCCGTCTTCACCGTGGTGGACCAGGACCGCGCCGACCGGTACGCCCGGTCCCGCGGGATCCGCGGCGTCGCCGAGCGCTGGACGCAGTCGGTCGGCTCCGCCAACCACTACCTGACGATCGCCGTCGCCGACGGGCTCGCGCTCCGCCAGCGCGTGGATCCGCCCCGCTACCGCCGGTGGGTCAAGCTCTGGGCCCGCTCCGGTGCGCCCGACTTCGGCGCGGTCCAGCTCATCGGCGACTCGTACTACACCGATGCGGACGCCGACCTGCTCGATCGCACGCTCCGCGCGTTCGCCGCGGCCCGTGGGCTGCCGGCCTCGCGGACGGCGAACATGCTCGAACAGGGTGAGTTCTTCCGGACGAACTCCGGCATCGCGGTCTTCGACGGCCGCTCGGAAGCGAAGTGAACAGGATGTCGGACGACGCAACGGCTGCGCTCTGCAGCAGGTTCCGCGGCCCGGTGATGGACGTCGTCGCCGCCGCGATCGGCGCGCAGGGCGCTGACGGGTTCCTCCCGGTGTCACAGGCGGTCGAGCGGCTCCGCGCCGTGACGAACGACGCCACGGCACTGTCGGTCGACGCCGGTCTGGCCAGGTGGACCGCATCAGCGCCGGTCTTCTTCGCCGAGGTCGACCGAGCGCTCGAGCACCGCGACGGGCCGGCGCTCTGGGCTGCGGTCACGCACCACGAGCACGGCGTCGACCTGCTCGGGAAGGCCTGCGCGGGGCATCCCGGCTGGTGACCCGGTCGATGCGTCGGCATGGACAGTCGACGGATCGCCACAGTCCTGAGTAACCTTCGTTGCAGTGCGCAGCATCGGCTATGCTGCTGCACGGTCCACCGCCCCCGAACGGGGGTCGGACCGAATTGGGGGGTAGGTCAGCGGATCGACCCCAGGACACACCAGTGTTTCTTGGAGGGAACCATGGCGGACATCCGCGTCACTTCCGAATCGCTCTCGGGCGTCTCGAACCAGCTGCAGTCCGGCTCGCAGTCGATCGAGTCGCAGCTGCAGAACCTGAAGTCGCTCGTCGACGGTCTCGTCGGTGGCGACTGGTCGGGCGCAGCGTCCGGCTCGTTCCAGGACCTGTACCAGCAGTGGGACCAGTCGGCCGTGCAGCTGAAGGAGTCCCTCGCGGGCATCAGCCAGCTGCTCTCCCGCGCAGCCCTGTCGTACGAGGAGTCCGAGAACTCGATCTCCGGCACCTTCCGCTGATCGGTCGGCCCGGAGCAGACCGCTCCGGGCCACCCAGCAGCAGCACTGATCGACCGCGGGGTCGATCACGGGAGTCGGCCGATCCGCGGGGGTACCAATGGCGCAGTACAGAGTCAGGACCGAGACACTCGGTCAGGTGGCACAGACGTTGCAGTCCGTCGTCACGACGTTCGAGTCGCAGGTCGGCTCGACGAACTCGCACGTGCAGAGCGTCGTCGACGTCATCTGGAAGGGCGAGGACGCTGCGACGTTCCAGCGCTCCTGGACCGACTTCCAGGCGGGCTCGGCCGCTCTCGCAGCCACGCTCCGCGACCTCGCCGAACGCCTCCGTCAAGCGGGCGCGTCGTACGAGCTCAACGAGACCGGACTCTCCGGCAACTTCCTCGAGAACAAGCACGTCGTCCCGGTCCGCAAGATCGACGGCGCTGCCGGTGAGACGACGGCGCCCGCGGCCTCGGGCGCGACGATCATCAGCGCGGGTGGCGTGACCGGCGGCAACGGCGTCGACGACCGAGAGAAGTCGGCACGTCGGGTCATCGCTGCCCAGACCGACACGGCGGGCACCGATGAGTGAGCAGCAGGCGGACATCGCCACCCTCACCCAGCTCGTGCAGTCGATGACGCAGCTCCACGAGTACTGCCTCCTGCTCCAGCAGGGTGCGCAGTCGTTCGCCGCAGTCCTGCCGGCCGAGTGGCAGGGCGCAGCGATGACGTCGTTCCAGGCGACGTTCCAGCAGTGGTCCGCTCAGGCGACCACGCTGGCCAGCGCAGCCGAGGGGCTCACGCAGCACTCGACGCTCGTGCTCCAGGCATACCAGCAGACCATCGACGCGCTCAACACCGCCTGGAACGACTTCCAGGCACAGCTCGCGTGACCCGCGGCCACGGACAAGGGGATCCCACCGCATGACGAACGTTCGCCTCGACGCCTTCGGCATCGCCCGCGACGGCAACGACATGGCCTCGGCGTCGCACGACCTCGCGACCGCGTGGCGCTCGCTGCACTCCGTCTTGTCGTCGTCCGGCGGCATGGCCGGCCCCGACGAGGCGTCGAAGGAGTGGATCGACTCCTACGACTCCATCGCGTCCCAGGCCGGCGAAGCGAGCGAGGGCGTCGCACAGACCCTTGCCGCGTTCGACTCGATCATGGGCGCCACCGGCGCGGCGTACAAGCGCGCCGAGCTCGCGGGAGCCTTCCAGGACAGCGACGGCGGGATCTCCATCCCGACGCACGACGTCAGCCTGCCGACCTCGGTACCGACCGCGATGGGTGAGGGCTGGCCGGGCGCGCTCGGGGAGTTCCAGGGCTGGGTCGAAGAGGCACTCGCCTCGATGGGCCTCCACCTGCCGCTGGCGGACACCGACAAGATGGGCAAGGCAGTCGGTGCCTGGGAGGCGTACCGCGACCAGCTCGCGACCGTCCGCGGCAACATCACCGGCGCGCTCGCGGTCGCCGCAGCGTCCGAGATCCCGCAGTGGAACGCGATGGACGGCGCTCGCAACTCCATCGCCACGGTCGTGCAGTCCATGGGCGACGCGTCCGACCAGGCCATCACGGCGCTGCACGGCCTGATCCAGCAGACCGTCGACGCCCGCAACGAGATCATGGACATCATCAAGGAGCTGGCGATCGCCGTCGGCGTCGAGGTCGGTGTCAGCATCGCGCTGAGCTTCTTCACCTTCGGCGCCTCGGCAGTGGTCGGCGCTGCCGCGACGTCCGCGACGGTCATGCGCTTCGTGGTGCGCATCGCCGAGGTCATCAACCGCCTGATCAGCCTGTCGCGCATCCCGCGCGAGGCGATCGAGAACGGCGTCCGGCTCTTCCAGGCCGTCGGCCGCGGATCGAAGTTCGCGAAGATCGCCGGCGAGACCTTCAAGGGGATGGCGACCGGTGTCATCTCGCAGGGGTTCACGAACACCCTCGTCGAGGGGAAGTCCTTCACCGACGGCTGGACCGGCGCGCTGCTCGGCGGTGCGGTCGGTGGCAGCATCGGTGGCGGCCTCGGGCTCATCGGCCGCTCGGGCGCCGGTGCCGCGACGCGGACCACTGCGACGCACGTCGTGCTCTCCACGGGGCGCGGCGCCGCCACCGGAGCGGCATCAGGGGTCGCGGGTGACTACGTGACCGCCAAGACCAACGGGCAGGACTTCAACGTCATCCAGTCGCTCGTCTTCGGCACCGTCGGCGGCGGGGCGGCTGACGGTATCCACGGGGGCATCGAGGCGCGTGGCGCCCACGCGAGCGGCGGTTCGGACGCGGGTGGGTCAGACGCGCACGGCGGCACCGGGACGCACGGCGCGACCGGAACGCACGGCGCGGACGTCGACCTGGGCACCACTCACGTCACGACGACCGAGGTCGATGTCGACCTCGGTACCTCGGTCGGTGCCGGTTCGGGCACCGGTGCCGGTGCCGGTGCCGGTGCCGGTGTGCACACGACGGCAGCAGGTTCCGGGACGACGGTGCACACCGACGGCCCGGTCGTCTCGGGCGCGGGACACACGTCGACGGCGTCGTCGACGCACTCGGGCGAACGACCGCACGTCGACGGGTCGCAGACCCCGGTGGTGACGGGTGCTGCGCACGGTGGCGGCACGACCGCCCACGCCGGTGGGGAGAACGTCGTCACGCACGTGGACCACGTCGACGCGTCGTCGCACGACGTCGGTGCCGGGCATGCCGAGGGTGCCGGGCACGCGGACGCGCCCACCCACACGGATACGCCCGCCCACACGGAGACCGCCACGCACTCGGAGGCGCCCACCCACACGGAGACGCCTGCTCACACGGACGCCTCCGCACACACGGACGCCCCCGCCCACACGGAGACGCCTGCCCACACGGATGCGCCTGCCCACACGGAGGCGCCTGCCCACACGGATGCTCCCGCTCACGCTGAGGCCCCTGCGCACTCGGACGCCGACGCTCCAGTCGGTGCCTCGCACGACGCCGCAACGCGCGGTACCGCCGCAGACCCGGCACCCTCCCCGCACGGCTCCGAACACGTGGACACGACGTCGACCACATCCGAGCACGTCGACGGCGGTGAGGTCCGTGACGCCGTCTCGCACGCCGAGTCCCCGTCACACGCGGACCTCGCTTCCACCGAGTCCAAGATCACGAGCGCAGCCACCCACGAACAGCCCGCCTCGGTCCACGGTCAGGACTCCGCTGATGCGCCAGCCCACGTGGATCACACCAACCAGGTCGACGCCAGCCACGCTGCGACCGCCGGCACAGCGGCAGCCACTGCCGTGGCCACCCACCCGGGCTCGGTCCGCACCGGAAGTGTGCCGCCTCGCCTCGATGCCTCGACGACGCCTGCGGCCGGAGCGCACGACGGCTCGGCGGGACACGGCGGCGACGGGTCGGTCGACCACGGTGGCGACGGGTCGGTCGGTCAGGCGGCCACGGGACGCGGAGGGCCGAACTACCCGGAAGCACGGGTCACGCCCGAGAGCACGTCGTACCGCTCGTCCCTCGACGCTGCCATCGCCAGGGAAGGGCTCAGCCAGACCGAGTTCAAGCACCTCGTCAGCCAGAACCTCACGGACCTGACGAGTGCGGACATCGAGCGCATCGGACGGATCCGCACCGACGTCGGCACCCCGACGACGCATTCCGTGATCCAGAAGCTCCTCACGCCAGGCGTCGTTCGCGACATCTTCGCCCACACCGGCAACGGCGGACGTTTCGACATCTCGCAGAACGGTGTGTCCGGTTTCATCGCCGAGCTGGCCCAGGCGTCGCACGTCGGTACCGGGCAGCCGGCGACACCCCGCTCGCTCTTCCGGATGTTCGGTCTCGGTTTCAGCGGGACCGAGTTCGACGGCACCGGGCGCTCGTCAATGTTCTCGATCCGCTTCGAGACGACCAGTACGAACGGCGTCACCCCGAAGGACATGCCGTTCAGGGACGCCGAGACGTGGTTCAAGCAGGGCGATCAGAACTCCCTCCGTGGCATCGACCGCACGGTCTGGGACAACGCGACCCCGGCTCAGCGCGAGGACCTCTACCGTCAGGCGATGCAGTCCCGGAGCTACACGAAGTGGGAACTGAGCGACGTCAACGGGGCGCTCGACCGGAACAACCCCTTCCGCGGCAACGGATGGGCCGGTCACTCGGGCTCGTACGCTCCCGAAGTCCTCGGGCGTGAACTCCCGGTCAAGGACGGCGCAGAGATCTGGCGGTACAACCCGGACGGCACGCAGGACGTCGTCGCACGGTACGACGAGGCCACCAAGTCCTGGCGGATGAACCCCTGAGCACGTTCCACCACACCATCGACGGTGCTCCGACTATCCGGCGCGTCTACTCGGCGTCCCCGGATCGCCTCCTCGAGTCGGAGATCCGATCGTTCTCCGGCTCGGCGGTGGCACCGGAACTGGTCCAGCGCGACGTCACCGCGTGGTGGAAGGGGATCCCGGTCTCGGTCGCGTTCGACGATGACACGATCACACTCCGTGGTTGGGCAGACGGCGCGTGGCTTGACGCGAACAGCATCCTGCCGCTCGACGACCGAGACGGGTGGTTCGCGATCCGCGTCCCCGACCTCTCGGCAGTCTCGGGGTTGCGCACGGTGATCTCCACATCGTCATGGACGGACGAGTCAGGCGAGTACGGACCGTACGCGGTGACGGGTGACCGCCTCGCCGACTTCGACCCGCATCCGTCCGGAGACCTCCGCGAGGTCGCCTGGACACGCGCGGACGGCGGCGAGCACGTCGGAGCGGTGGAGTGGAGGCGTGCGCTCGGGTACTTCCAGAACGAGCCCGTCGACGTCCTCGCGTCGAACGGCGAGCAGCTCTGGGTGACCGTCCCGGAGACGAGTCCGCTCGCAGCGCGCGGGGAACGCATCACCGACGCACCGTTCACCGACCTGTACCGCGGCCGCTCCGCGCTCTGGCTGCCGCGCGACGACATCGGGTCGGTCGCGCCGTACACGATGACCGTCGAGCAGCAGGGACCGCTGCAGTGCACCCGCGGGTCCTACGCACGGGTCAACGGACTGTGGCGTCCGATCGACTCGACGAACGCCGCCGTCGCCGGGGACCACCGCCTGCCCCGGTTCGTCCAGACCCTGTCGCCACTGCCCGAGCACCCCGACGACGCCTTCGTGTTCGCGTTCCGAGCACCGACCGCGGCTGATGACTTCACGTCGGAACGAACGGTACCGGGTACGGTTCGCGTCGACGGTGCCGAGGTCGAGCTCGCGGAGCCGTACTCGGCGTGGAACGGCTCCGACCGTCTTCGCGTGTACACGCAGGATGCACTCGACGCAGTCGCGGCTGATGGCTTCGATCGTGAGATCTCGCACGTCGACGGCCGTCCGATCGCGACCGTCCGGAGCTTCGAGATCGGGTCCTGACCTGCGCTCCTAGGATGGGTGCAGCAACAACGCTGTCGACCGCAGGGGGAAGTACTTGAGCGCCACGATCATGCAGAAGGCGATCACGCCGCAGCTCAGCGACGGGTACTTCAACGGCTGGATCGAGCGGATGGCCGGGTACGTGATCCCGCTCGACGCAGCGGCGGGGTTGCAGCGGATCACCGACCTGATCGCCGTGCACGGTCTCGACTTCCCGGCGACGCCGTTCTCCGGCGACATGCCGTACCTCGACGTCCTGCGGTTCGAGGCGGCCCCCGAGCTCTTCATCACTCCGGCGATGGGTGGGACCGACGAACGCACCGCGGCGTTGCTCGGCGCGATGTGGATCGACCACGAGCCCTTCACCGGTACGGGGTTCGTCCCGAACGACCTCGACCGGACGGTGCCGCTCTCGTGGATGCCGTCCCACCGCATCCCGTACGGCGCGGAGATCTGGCGCTACGACGGCAGTGGCCCGTCGACGTTCGTCGCCCGGTATGCCGGCGTCCACATCGGGTGGGTCTACCGAGACGACCTGCAAGCCCGACGCACCCTCAGAGGCCGGATGATCTCGCGGTACAGCGGGGGCATCGCGACGGTCGACGGCGAGCGCTACATCGGCGACATCCTCGAAGAGACCCACGTTGCGATCGTCCGGCCCGACCCGGCTGCCGAGGAGGACGGCTTCGTCCAGACGAGCCCCGGCGCCTGGGGCAAGGTCGTTCCGATCGAGGACGTCTCCGAGTTCTGCGAGCTCGACATCAGGATCCGCTGGAACGGACTCGACCTCCGTGTCTCCGACGAGGTGCCGACCGGTCCGGGTGAGATCGGACTCGCTGCGACGTCGCTCCAGCACGACTCCCGCCTGAACGAAGGGCTCGAGCTGACCAAGCTCGACGCCGACTGGTACGAGGCGACGCTGCCGCTCGACGTCCTCTCGGGTGCCGAGGTTCGCCAGACGCAGCGCCCCGGATGGCCAGGCGCGTGACACGCGAACCAGCTGGCCCCGGTCGCTCGGCCGAACTGCACGACCAGCTCGTGACCGCACTCCTTGACAGCGTGGACGAGCCTTCGTCCACGACGATCCACCTGTTCTACGGACAGGTGGCCACCCAGATCATCGCGGCAACGAGCGCGGAGCGCGCAGACGGCACCCGAGAGGCACGACACACTCCGGACGCCGTCATCGACGTCATGGAAAGCCTGCGCACGGCCGAGGCCGCTCCTGGTCGTGGCGCATGGATCTCCACAACGGTCACCATTCAGGACGGTAGGCTCCACGCCGATGTCAACTGGGATCGGCGCATCTTCCAGAATCCCGCTGACCCGTTCGTTCCGGGAACCGAGCCGTGGATGCAGTTCCCGGACGACGATGACTGGCGGATGGAGTTCCGAGTGCATCCGCGCTCCGCCGAAGCCGTCCCGGTCTGGGCTCGTGCCCTCGTTCCCGACGCGGAATACGACGAGCGCGCTCGGGTGTTGGCGGAGCGCACCCGTGCGGCTTTGCTCGCTGCGAAGGGCACCTTCCCTGAGGCGCTCGCCGCGCTCGAGTCGGCATGGGGGTGGCCGGACATCTGGGAAGCAGTGCAGGACCACGTCGATGCGTCAGTGGCTGCCGCGCGCACATCCGTCATCACGCGCTTGTCCGCGCACCACGAGCGGGAGCGCGAGAAGGCGCTCACCGCACTCGCCCAGGACACCTGGGACCTCCTGTACGCCGAGCTCTTCGACGGGCGCGACAATCAGTTCCTCCTCGACGTCTTCGAGCCGATGCCGCTCGTGCGTTCGCGGGCAGCGGCCTTCGACAGCAGTCGTATCGACCCGCAGGCGACGTTCACACTCGAGGGCGACGAGGACGTGTACCAGGCATTCGAGATCGTGGACTCCGTGCTCGGCGAGATGATCGACGTCGAGCTCGACCAACGCCTCGCGCAGATCCGAGCTTGAGATGTGGGGGCTCGACCTGGAGCAGTACCCCCGGAACCCCGCGTACATGCCCAGGTGGTTGGCGAGCATCGTGTCCCGTCGCGGCAAGTGACACGCCCACTGGTGCCCGGCTCACGAGCTGAGCCGACCCGCCGAACCCGTACCGAACCTCCAGTCCGACGCCCATCCAGCCACCTGCGCAACGGACCGAATCCATGAATTCGGCGTGCCGAATTCTCTGGCATGCTGGTCCCCATGACCGACACCGTCGCAGCACGCCGAGCCGCCACGGGTGACGCACCACGGAAGCGCGCTGCCAGCCTGACGCTCCTCGGCCCCGCCTTCGTCGCTGCCATCGCGTACGTGGACCCCGGCAACGTCGCCGCGAACCTCACGGCAGGGGCGAAGTACGGCTACCTGCTGCTCTGGGTCCTCGTGGCGGCGAACGCGAGCGCCGTCGTGGTCCAGTACCTGTCGGCGAAGCTCGGGGTCGTCACGGGGAAGTCGCTGCCGGAGCTCCTCGGGATGCGGATGCGGCGCACACCCCGGCTGCTCTTCTGGGCACAGGCGGAGATCGTGGCGGCGGCGACCGACATCGCCGAGGTGATCGGCGGCGCGCTCGCCCTGCACCTGCTGTTCGGGCTGCCGCTCGTCGCGGGAGGGGTGATCACCGGTGTGGTGTCGATGGCGATCCTCGTGCTGCAGAACCGGCGGGGCGCCCGCACGTTCGAGGTCGTCGTCACGGCGATGCTCGCGATCCTGACGATCGGGTTCTGCGCTGGGCTGCTGTTCGCCCAGGTCTCCCCCGGCGAGCTCGTGTCCGGGCTGGTGCCGCGGTTCGAGGGTTCCGAGTCGGTGATGCTCGCCGCCTCGATGCTCGGGGCGACCGTGATGCCGCACGCGGTGTACCTGCACTCCGCGCTGGCCAGGGACCGGCACGGGGACACGCCAGCTGGGCCAGAGCGTCGCCGGGTGCTCGTGATGACGCGGTGGGACGTGGCGCTCGCGCTGGTCGTGGCCGGCGGGGTGAACGTCTGCATGCTCGTCCTGGCGGCGGCGACGCTGCCAGGAGTGCCGGGGACCGACTCGATCCCGGGTGCGCAGGCGGCGATCGCGACCCACGTGGGGCCGGTCGTGGGGGTGCTGTTCGCGGTCGGGCTGCTGGCGTCGGGGCTCGCCTCGACGTCGGTTGGCTGCATGGCCGGCGCGGAGATCATGCACGGACTGCTGCACGTGCGCGTGCCGCTGCTCGTGCGGCGGATCGTGACGCTGGTGCCGGCGATCGTGCTGCTCGCGCTGAACGCCGACGCGACGATGCTGCTCGTGGTGAGCCAGGTCGTGCTGAGCTTCGGGATCGCGTTCGCGATCGTCCCGCTGGTGGCCTACACGTCCAGGCGGAGCGTGATGGGCGCCGACGTCAACGCCGTCGGGACGCGGGTGGCGGCGTGGGTGATCGCGGCGGTGATCGTCGCGCTCAACGTCGCGCTGGTGGCACTGACGCTGGCCGGGTGAGCCGCGCGGTGCCGCACGGGGCGGCGCGGCGGCGCGGATCGGGTTGGAACAACACAAAGCGATCCGCACCGCGTCATGGCGTGGTGCGGATCGCTTTAGGTTGTCCGAACGGCCCGAACGGCCGAGGGCGCCCGACAGCCCTACTCGACGACCTCGACGCCCTTCCAGAACGCCACGTAGCCGCTGTAGTCCTTGCCGACCCGGTCGAACGACGAGGGGATCGGCGTCGGGTACGACCACGCGGCATCAGGCAGCGTCTGGTCCCCGGCGTGCACGGTGTAGTACTGCGTGTCGCCCTTCCACGGGCAGTGGTACTGCGTGTCGCTCTCGGTGAAGAGCTCGGTGTTCACGCTCGACGGCGGGAAGTACCAGTTGCCCTCGATCTTGATGAGGTCGTCCTCGGATGCCTCTGCGATGACGGTGTCGCCGGCGACTGCCTTCATGGTGCGCTCCTTCGTTGGTGAGCGGTGTGCTCACCCGTCCGGAACGCTACGCGCGCGCCTTGTGTTCCCCCGGGCGGATCGTCACGACCTCCGGCCCGGCGGCGAGCGCCGCGTGCACCTGCTCCGGCCCGATGCCGCGAGCCGCTTCCGAGGCACTGACGAGGTGCTTCACGGCCCGCCGCAGCCCCGTGTACGCGGCGCACGCGGCAGCGGCCTCCGGCGAGGAGTGGTCGATCCCGACGACGGACAGCGCGTCGATCACGGCGCCGGCGCCGAGCATGTCCTCGACGGCGAAGTCCGGCGCATCGGGCACGTCGACCGACTCGCCTGCGGCTTCGGCGGCGTCGCCACCAGAGGGCGCGTGGTCCAGCCCGGCGGCGATCACCGCGACGACGCACCGGTCACCACGCTCGGCCTGGAGGCTCGTCACCCGTTCCGCGATCGCCGCCGCGTTGCCGAGGTGGCCGGCCACCACCTCGGGCCCCGCCGGCAGGAGGCGGCGCACCGCCCGGTGGTCGGCACGATCCGGTCCGACGGTGCCCGGACCGGCGGGGAGGACGTCCACCCAGACGATCAGGTGCGCTCCCACGGCGACGCGGTGGGCGCCCGAGACGCCCCATCCGAAGCGGACCTGGTACTGCTGCTGGCCTCGTTCACGCACCCCGTCACGATAACGGCTGTGGAGCGCCTGTCCCTTTCCACAGGGCGCCCACTCGGAGCCGTTCACGAAGATGCCCGACGGTACGATCGAGTCCCATGGAGATCGCCCCCGCACCCACCCTGACCGGCGACCGCGTCACGCTCGAACCCATCGCACACGAGCACGCGGACGACCTCCAGGCGGCGGTCGCCGACGGCGATCTGTGGCGCACGTGGTACTCCTCGATCCCGGCGCCGGCGCAGGTCGACGACGAGATCGACCGGCGTCTCGCGGAACACGCTGCTGGCCGGATGGTGCCGTTCGCGGTGCGGGACCGGCCGACCGGACGCGTGGTCGGATCGACCACGTTCATGAACGTCGACACGGCGAACCGCCGGGTCGAGATCGGGTCGACGTTCCTGGCGAAGTCCTCGCAGCGCACCGGGATCAACACCGAGTCGAAGCTCCTGATGCTGTCCCACGCGTTCGACGTGTGGCAGTGCATCGCGGTGGAGTTCCGGACGCACTGGCACAACATGCAGTCCCGCGCGGCGATCGCGGGCCTCGGCGCCAAGCAGGACGGTGTGCTCCGGAACCACCAGATCGGCCGGGACGGCACGCTCCGCGACACCGTGGTGTTCTCCATCACGTCGTCGGAGTGGCCGACGGTACGACTCTCCCTGGCCGAGCGGCTCCGGCGTCACGACCGGGCAGAGGGCTCGCGTCGCCGTTCCGCCCGGCACGCCTGACCTACTCGGTGCTGCTGCGCACCGTGCGGCCGTCCAGCGGCTGCGTGGGGCGGTCGTTGTCGTGGTGGACGGCCGTGAGTGCGTCGATCTGGTCCTGGCCGAGCTCGATCGGCGTCGCGAGGACCACCCAGTGCACGCCTTCGGTGCAGGGCGGCGTCGTGAGCGACCCGTCGTAGGCCCAGTAGGCGCGGTTGGTGGGCAGCATCGCCGCGACGTCGACGACGTGGCTCCTGGCGGAGGTCTCCCCATCGGCCGCTCCGGCGATGTAGGGGTCGAACGCGGCGTCGTGCGCGCCCGCCTCGGCGAAGACCGCGACGACCGCGAGGTGCCCCTTCGCATCGGCGTGCACGAAGTGGAACTCGACCGGGTACCGCTTGCCCTCGACGGTGTGCTCGGACGGAGCGTGGAAGTGCATCTGCTGCAGGTGGTAGGCGGTGCCGTCGATGACGGTCGTCTCGCCTGAGCCGGCGGTGAGCTGCACGGTGTGGCCGTTGTCGGCGGTGGTCTCGGTGACCTCGCCCTCCTCCACGTCGAGGTCGAGCGGGGCGTCGTGGCCGAGCGCCGGGAGGTCGATGGGCGACTGCGCCTTCCCGGCGGCGCACGTGCGGTAGTCGTCGGACACGGAGGCCCAGTGCGCCGGGTCGTCGGTGCCGTCGTAGGCCCAGTGCGCCGGGCTGCTGGTGGCGGAGGGACCGGGCGTGCCGTGCGCCGTCGTCGTGGACGCCGCACTGCACGCGGTCAGCGTGCCGAGGACAGCGAGGGTCAGCCCGGCCGCGGCGAGGCTCCGATGTGTTGGGGTCATCGAGCCATTCTGCATGTGGCATATCTGATGGTCGGCCGGGTCGTCAAGCTACTTCCTGTGCCTCGACTCAGCGGCGCGGGATCGCTCGGCACGGGCGTCAGGCGAGCGAATGGTCGACCGTCCGGTCGCCGAGGGGCTGGACGGGGCGGACGTTCTCGACGTGCGCGGCCTCGAGGTCCGCGAGCTGGTCGGCGCCGAGCTCGATCCGGTCCTCGAGCACGATCCAGCGGACGCCCTCGCTGCACGGCGGCGTGGTGAGGGAACCGTCGTACCGGTAGTGCGACCGCGCCTCGGGCAGCATCGCGTCGAGGTCGACCGTGCTCTCCCGCCCAGCGCCCGCCGTGGCCCCCGCGACGAAGCTGTCGTACGCGGGGTTGTGCGCACCTCGATCGGCCAGGACCCCGACGACCGTGAGCGCCCCGCCCTCGTCCGCGTGGACGAAGTGGAACTCGGCGTCGGCGGCCTCACCCTCGACGGTGTGCTCGGAACCGGCGTGGAAGTGCAGCTGCACGAGGTGCAGGTCGTCGCCGCCGATCCGGGTGCGCGCGCCGTCGGCGGCCGTGAACTGCACGGTGTGCCCGTTGTCGGCCGTGATGCCCTCGACCGGGCCGGACGCCTGGAGGTCGAGTGCCGCGCCGCGCTTCGGAGCGGGCAGGTCGATCGGCGACTGCTCCTCGCCGGAGGAGCACGTGCCGTACTCCGATGCCAGAGCACCCCAGTGCGACGGCCCCTCGTCACCGGTGTACGACCAGGACGAGCCGGGGTCCCCGCCGTGGGCATCGGCGACATCGGGTTGGGAGGACGACGAGCACCCGGCGAGCAGGAGCAGCGCCGCGGGGACGGCGACGAGGGACGGGGCGGAACGAGGGAATCTGTGCATACTCACATATTGGAATATCACGTATCTGTAACGGCTGAGTCGTGACCTCGGTACGGTCACGCGTATGCACGTGGGTCTCCGCCTGGTCCTCGACGCCCCTGTCGACGTCGTCCGTGATGCCCTCATGGCGCCGGAGGTGATGGTCGGTGTCACCAAGCCGTTCCTGGTCTACCGCTCGCTCGATCCCGACGGGTTCCCGTCGCGGTGGACGCCGGGCCGGCCGCACCCGATCGCCGCGAGCGCCTTCGGGCTGCTGCCGAGCGGGACGAGCCACGTGGACATCGACCGGTACGAGGTGGACGGCGTCCCCGTGCAGCGCGACAACGGCGGCGGGACGAGCGGCTTGTTCGCCCGCATGGACATGCGGCACCGGATGGCCGTGACGGAGCTCCCGGACGGGACGACGCTGTTCGTCGACCGGCTCGACTACCGGATGCACCCGTGGGCGCTCGGTCTCGCACTGTGGCCGGGCATGTGGGTGATCTGGCAGTGGCGTGCACTGCGGATGCGGCAGCAGGCCCCGACCTGGCCCCCTGCCTGACGCAACGCTCCGCACGGAATCGAGCCGAGCCTCCCGTCCGCCGCGGAGCGGGCGTAGCCTCGACCACGTGAGCCAGACGCGCCCCCAGGAGCCGACGACCGACGACCGCGTGCACAGCACGCTGGCGACCGTGGACTGGCGGCGCATGACGTTCGACCTGTACCGCCGCGTGCGCGCCACCCCCGACCCCGAGACGGCGCACGCGCTGTGGCGGGAGACCCGCGACGCGATGTTCGCGGAGCACCCGGCCAGCCCGCTGCTCGACGAGGACGCCCGCGACTTCGAGGAGCTCCCGGTCCCGCCGTACGACCCGGAGTGGCGCTTCCGGGCCCGTGTCGAGCCGGCCGAGCCCCAGGTGCTCGACGTCGAGACCGGCACGGACGGCATCGTGCACTTCGACCGGCTCGGCATCGTGACCCTGCCCGGCATCGGGTCGCTCGACGTGTGGTCGCACGGCGGCTACGCGGGCGGGGTGTTCATCCCCGTGAAGGACGCCAGCGCCGGGAAGGCCCGCGGGACCTACGGGGGCGGACGCTACCTGCTCGACACGATCAAGGGCGCTGACCTCGGCGGCGACGACGGCGAACTCGTGCTCGACTTCAACTTCGCGTACAACCCCTCGTGCGCGTACGACCCGGCGTGGGCGTGCCCGCTCGCGCCTCCCGGCAACACCGTCGCGGTCGCGATCCCCGTCGGCGAGCAGTACGACTTCTAGGGTGGGCGCGATGTCTTCGACCGGGCTCGTGGCGATCGACGCCGGAGGGCGGATCCCGCCGTTCGAGCAGGTGCGGTCCCAGATCGCCGCCCAGATCACGGCCGGCTACCTGGTGGACGGGCAGCGGCTGCCGAGCGTCCGTGCGCTCGCGGACGAACTCGGGCTCGCGCCGGGGACGGTCGCGAAGGCCTACACCCTGCTCGAGGAGACCGGGCTCGTGCACACCGCACGGGGCGCAGGCACGCGGGTGATCCGACCGGCGGCCGTGCCGGAGGACGTCGTCGCAGCGGCCCGTGCGCTCGCGGCTGCCGCGCGCGGGGCCGGGTTGTCGGCGGACCAGGCGACGGCGGCGCTCCGCGACGTCTGGCCCGCGTAGGCGCGACGGGCCCTCAGCAGCGCTCGAACACGTACGCCGGCTTCGACACGGGCACCAGGTCCCGGTCGCGCAGGATCGTCATCGCCGGGCGGTCGTCGAGGTCGCAGACGGACGACCACGACCGGCCGATGTTGTCCGAGTACTCGATGTCGATGACCCGCGCGCCGTAGGTCTTCGTGTACGCGGCGCACTCCCGGTACTTCACGCACTCCTCGGCGACGACGAAGTCGAACCCGGTGTCACGCTTGCCGGAGGCCCCGAGCTGCGGGGTGTTCTTCTGCCCGGCGGCGAGCCCGTGCGCATGTGCGACGTCGACGAGCGCCGAGGCCAGCGCGAGGTTCCCCGATCGGGTCAGCGCGCCGTGCGACCGTGTCCAGGAGTCGAGGTTGTCGAACTCGACGGCGTCGAACCCGCGGTCGCTGCACCGGGCGATCGACTTCGTCAGCACCGCCACGATCGACTCCCGGGCGGCGGTCGTCCTGGTGTCGAGGAGCATCTCGTCCGGCCACCCCGGATCGGACACCGGGTCGCCGTCCTCGTCCCGCAGCAGGGCGTCGGCGTGCGACCGCTTCCACATCGACGCGTCCTCCGGCTGGGTCTGGAACCCGTTGACGTAGCAGACGTCGTACTTGCCGGATGCGGGGTGCGCGGTGCTGTCGCGCTCGACGATCGTCACGTCGTCGGCCGGCCGGTACGCGCCACCGAGCTGGTAGTCGGGGACGCCCGAGGTCGGCAGGTTCGTGTAGTCGTGACCCCCGGATGCCGGAGACGAAGCAGTCGCGCAACCGGACACGAGCAGGGTCCCCACGACGACGGCACCGATGAGCAGGGTCCGTGACAGCATGCACGGATCATCCCACGAGCGGGTTTCGGGTCCACCCGCTATGATGGGTCGTACTCGAGGCGCCGATCGCCTCGTGCGTCGTACGGACGCCCCCGAAACCTCCCGGTCGAACTCGACCGATGCGTATCACGCACCACCGCTCCCCCGGAACCCGTCCGGGTCGGAACACCGGTGCCAGGCTCTCTGCTGCGGCGACAGTGCCCGCACCGCCGCGCCCACTCCCGAGCACCAGCTCCCGAGCGAGCGCCGGCACGCGGACATGCTCCCGCCCGCGCGCTGATCCGAGCGCGCACCACGGCCGGCAACGGCCCGAAAGGTCACCATGACCAACCCCACTGCTGACGTCCGCTTCGCCGATCTCGGCGTCCCGACCCCGATGGTCGACGTGCTCGTCGCCCAGGGCAAGGAGACCGCCTTCCCGATCCAGGTGGACACCCTCCCCGACTCCCTCAACGGCAAGGACGTGCTCGGTCGTGGCCGCACCGGCTCCGGCAAGACGATCGCCTTCGCGATCCCCCTCGCCGCACGCCTCGCCGCCAACCCGCGCAAGCGCCGCGCCGGCCGCCCCCGCGCCCTCGTCCTCGCCCCGACGCGTGAGCTCGCGACGCAGATCGACGCGACGCTCGCCCCGCTCGCCAAGGCGATGGGCCTGAACACGACGACGATCTTCGGCGGCGTCTCGCAGGGCCGTCAGGTCGACGCGCTCCGCGGTGGCGTCGACGTCGTCGTCGCCTGCCCCGGTCGCCTCGCCGACCTCATGCAGCAGGGCCACGTGTCGCTCGACGCGATCGAGGTCACCGTCCTCGACGAGGCCGACCACATGGCCGACATGGGCTTCCTGCCCGGCGTGACGAAGATCATGCAGGCGACGCCCGAGCAGGGACAGCGTCTGCTGTTCTCCGCAACGCTCGACAACGGTGTGGACAAGCTCGTCAAGAAGTTCCTGCACAACCCGGTCATGCACTCCGTCGACGACGAGTCCAGCCCCGTCGAGGCGATGACCCACCACGTGTTCGAGGTCGCCGACGCCGACGCGAAGAAGGACCTCGTCCGGACCCTCGCCTCCGGCACCGGTCGCCGCATCCTCTTCATGCGCACGAAGCACCACGCCAAGCGCCTCGCGAAGCAGCTCTCGTCCCAGGGCATCCCCGCGGTCGACCTGCAGGGCAACCTGTCGCAGGGTGCTCGTGAGCGGAACCTCGCGAAGTTCTCCGCCGGCGAGGCCCTCGTGCTCGTCGCCACCGACGTCGCCGCCCGCGGTGTGCACGTCGACAACGTCGAGCTCGTCGTGCACGTCGACCCGCCGACCGAGCACAAGGCGTACCTGCACCGCTCGGGCCGTACCGCTCGTGCCGGTTCGTCCGGTGACGTCGTCACGGTCGTCATGCCGGCAGAGCGTCGCGACGTCGCGCAGATGATGCGCAAGGCCGCGATCACCGCCAAGCCGCAGCAGGTCAGCGCGAACTCCGCGCCGGTCGCCGAGCTCGTCGGTGAGATCGCCCCGATCCGCCACGTGGCCGAGGCCCCGGTCCAGCAGCAGCAGCCGCGTCGCCAGCAGTCCGCCTCGTCCGAGTCCGCCGGTCAGGGTCGCGGTCGCGGCCGTGGTCGCGGTGGGCGGACGGGAGGCTCGGCCCCGGCCGCGCAGTCCGGCTCGGCTCCCAGCAGCTCGGGTGGACGTCGTGGCGGACGCTCCGCTGACGCCGGCTCCGCTGGTCGCGGCGGTCGCTCCGCCGACACCGCGTCGGCGGGTGGGCAGCGCCGCGGCGGCGGGAGCCGTCGTGCGTCGAGCGACACCGTCCGCGGTGGCTCGGCTCCGGTCTGGTCGTCGGACGGTGGCTACGCTGCCGGTCGCTCGGGTTCGGAGTCCGGCGGCAACCGTCGTGGCGGTTCGCGTCGGGCCTCGCGTCCGGCCGGCTCCGCGCGCTGACGCCAGGGGGACAACCTCAACGCTCCCTGCGAGCGGATGTCCCGTTAGGTGTAGCTTCTGGGTCACCGGAGGGCACGCGAGTGTCACCCGGTTGACCTGTCCACCGACGGAAGGAGCCGCCTATGGCTGGCATCGATGACATCAAGAACGCTGCCGAGAAGGCAGCAGGCAAGGCCAAGGAAGCCGTCGGGAACGTGACGGACAACGACCGTCTCAAGGCCGAAGGCCAGACCGACCAGGCGAAGGCCTCGGCGAAGCAGGGCGCGACCGACGTCAAGGACGCCGCGCACGGCGTTGCCGACAGCTTCAAGGACAACAAGTAAGACCAAGTCGGTCGCACAGACCGCACTGCGAAGCCCCCGGATCCCATACGGATCGCGGGGGCTTCGTCGTGTCCGGGGGTCGTTACAGCAGCGCACCGACGGAGGCGAGACCGGCGCGCATGAGTGCACCACGGCCGCCTTCCATCTCGTCGGAGACCGCGGCCGACGCCGCTTCCATCGGGCTCATCCACGTCAGCTCGAGCGCGTCCTGACGCGGCTCGCACGTGCCGGTGACGGGGACGACGTACGCCAGGGAGATCGCGTGCTGGCGCTCGTCGGTGTACACCGAGGCGCCGGGCAGCGGGAAGTACTCCGCCACCGTGAACGGCGCCGGGTTCGACGGCAGCTGCGGGAAGGCCATCGGCCCGAGGTCCTTCTCGAGGTGCCGGAACAGCGCGGTGCGGATCGACTCGCCGAACATCACGCGTCCGGACACCAGGGTGCGGGCGATCGAGCCGCTCGGGGCGACGCGGAGCAGCACGCCGACCTCGGTCACGACGCCGAGGCCGTCGGTGCGGACGGGGATCGCCTCGACGTAGCAGATCGGCAGGCGACGGCGGACCATCGCGAGCTCCTCGTCGGACAGCCAGCCGGAGTCGGGGTCGGGGGTGCGCAACGAGGCCATGCACCGTGTCTACCAGGGACCGGGGCGAAGCACGTGCAAGACCACGGGGTTGGGGATGGTTGATGCGTCAACTATTGTCGGCAGCATGATCGACCAGAGCGCCGCCCAGTGGACCCGTCCGGCCGGCGAACGCGCCGGCACACCCCTGCTCGTCCTGCTGCACGGGGTGGGGTCGAACGAGCGGGACCTCCTCGGGCTCGCGCCCGCGCTGCCGCCGACGTGGACGATCGCCTCGCTGCGGGCGCCGACGGCATGGGGGCCCGGCTACAGCTGGTACCCGCTCGGCACGCCTGGGTCGCCCGCGCTCGAGCCCGTCGACGCCGCGGTGGACGGCGTCCTCGACTGGATCGACGCCGTCGCGGCCGACCATCCGCGGATCGGGCTGCTCGGGTTCTCGCAGGGCGGGTCGATGGCGCTGCAGCTCCTGCGCGCACGGCCGGCGGGCTTCGCGTTCGCCGTGTCGTTGTCCGGGTTCGTGGTGCCCGGTGTCACGGACTCCCGTGACGAGGCCGTCGCGGCGGTGCGCCCGCGGGTGTTCCTCGGGCACGGTGACCTCGATCCGGTCATCCCCGGCGAGGCCACCGCGCGGACGGCCGCATGGGCAGCGGCGCACACCGACGTGACCGACCGAACCTACGAGGGCCTGCCACACGCGGTGTCGGCGGCCGAACTGGCCGACGTGGCCGCCTTCATCGGTTCCTGACCCGCGCACGGACGGGAGGCCCGGTGCCAGCTGGCACCGGGCCTCCCGTCCGGATGGTGTCGCGACGCTAGTCGGCGAGGATCTGCAGGAGGTCCTTGCGGAGCTGGTCGACCTTGGCGGCTGCCGCCTTGGTCTGCTCCTCCGTCGCGCTGGTGCGGTACATGTGCAGCACGCCCATCGTCTTGCGGAGCGACTCGAAGAACTCGCGCTGCGCGTCCGGGACACCGGGCGTGGAGTCCCACGCCGCGGCGATCTCGTCGGCCTTCGCCTCTGCCTCGGCCTTGCCGGCGTCCGTGAGCTCGAAGAGCGTCTTGCGGCCGTCACCCGTCGAGACGACGAGGTCCTCGTCGACGAGCTGCTGGAGCGTCGGGTAGACCGAGCCGGGGCTCGGCTTCCAGGCGCCGCCGGTGCGCTCGGCGATCGTCTTGATGATCGCGTAGCCGTTCTGCGGGCCCTCGGCCAGCAGGCCGAGGATCGCGAGGCGGACGTCACCGCGGCGGCGACGCTCACGGCCGAAGCCCGGGCCGCCGAAGCCCATCCCGGGACCCATGCCCGGGCCGAAGCCCATGCCGGGACCGAACCCGCCACGGCCGAAGCCGCCGCGTCCACCGTGGTCACCGCGGTCGCGGCCGGGGAAGCCGGCGCCGTGGTGCTGCCGCGCGCCGCCGAAGCGGGGGCCGCGCGGTCCGAAGCCGCGCTGCTGGCGGCCGTTGTCGTTGTCGTCGTAGTCATCCATGGTGCGCATGAGTGACTCCTTCCTGCGTTCGTGTTCGAAGTTGGCTCGCGCTTCCGAACTGTTCCGTTCGTATCGCGATGTGTTAACGATAGATCGGTAACTATCGCCCTGTCAAGCATGTCTTCTCGTTGGGTCGGTTGTCGGGGGTCGCGGGCAGGATGGGACGGACCATGACGGACGTGCTCGAGCGCTTCTCCCCCGCGACCGCGGAGTGGTTCCGTGGCGCGTTCTCCGCCCCCACCGCGGCGCAGTCCGGCGCGTGGGACGCGATCTCGACCGGCCGGCACGCGCTCGTGGTGGCGCCGACCGGGTCCGGCAAGACGTTGGCGTCGTTCCTGTGGTCGATCGACCGACTGATCAGCTCGACGGAGCACCCGCCGGCCAAGCAGCGCACACGGGTGCTCTACGTCTCCCCGCTGAAGGCCCTGGGTGTCGACGTCGAGCGGAACCTCCGCAGTCCGCTCGTCGGCATCACGCAGACCGCTCGTCGCCTCGGGCTCGAACCACCGGACGTCACGGTGGGCGTCCGGAGCGGGGACACGCCGTCGTCCGACCGGCAGAAGCTCCTGCGGCAGCCGCCGGACATCCTCATCACGACGCCGGAGTCGCTGTACCTGATGCTGACGTCGCAGGCGCGCGAGACCCTGGTGAACGTCGACACCGTCATCGTCGACGAGGTCCACGCCGTCGCCTCCACCAAGCGCGGGGCGCACCTCGCGGTGTCCCTCGAACGGCTCGACGACCTGCTCGACAAGCCGGTGCAGCGGATCGGCCTGTCGGCCACGGTGCGCCCGGCCGAAGAGGTCGCCCGGTTCCTCGGCGGACGCGCTCCGGTGGAGATCATCGCGCCGCCCGCGCAGAAGACGTTCGACCTGCGGGTGGTCGTGCCCGTCGACGACATGTCCGAGCTCGGGGCGCCCCCGGTCGGAGCCGACGCGTCGGACGCCCCGACGAACGGGTCGATCTGGCCGCACGTCGAAGAACGCGTGGTCGACCTGATCGAGGAACACCGGTCGACGATCGTGTTCGCGAACTCCCGGCGGCTCGCCGAGCGGTTGACCGCGCGGCTCAACGAGATCCACGAGGAACGGGTGCTCGGTGCATCTGCCGACGACGCTGCGCTCGTGGCTGCGGGGGCTTCCCGGCCGCAGTCACCGGCCCGAGCTTCGGCGCACGCGCCGGTCGCCCAGCCGAAGCGTCCGCCCGCTCAGGTGATCGGTCAGTCCGGGCAGACCGACGGCGGCGGATCCGACCCGTCGGTGCCCGTCCTGGCACGCGCGCACCACGGCTCCGTGTCCAAGGACCAGCGCGCCATCATCGAGGACGACCTGAAGTCCGGACGACTCCGGTGCGTGGTCGCCACCAGCTCACTCGAACTCGGCATCGACATGGGCGAGGTCGACCTCGTCGTCCAGGTCGAGGCACCGCCGTCGGTCGCCAGCGGACTGCAGCGCGTCGGTCGAGCCGGGCACCAGGTGGGCGAGATCTCCCGAGGGGTGCTGTTCCCGAAGCACCGGGCGGACCTCGTGCACAGCGCGGTCACGGTCGAGCGCATGGTGTCGGGGCAGATCGAGTCGATCTCCGTGCCCGCGAACCCGCTCGACGTCCTCGCGCAGCACACCGTCGCCGCCGGGTCCGTCGACACCCTCGACGTCGAGCACTGGTTCGAGCTCGTCCGCCGCAGCGCGCCGTTCAGCGGCCTGCCGCGCTCGGCGTTCGAAGCCACGCTCGACCTGATCACCGGCCGGTACCCGAGTGACGAGTTCGCCGAGCTCCGCCCGCGCCTGGTCTGGGACCGGGTGCACGGCACGCTGACCGGTCGGCCAGGTGCCCAGCGACTCGCGGTGACGAGCGGCGGCACCATCCCGGACCGCGGCATGTTCGGCGTGTTCATGGTCGGGGAGCGGGCGTCCCGCGTCGGCGAGCTCGACGAGGAGATGGTCTACGAGTCCCGTGTCGGGGACGTCTTCGCGCTCGGGGCCACGAGCTGGCGCATCGAGGAGATCACCCACGACCGGGTGATCGTCAGTCCGGCGTTCGGGCAGCCGGGGCGGGTCCCGTTCTGGAAGGGCGACGGCATCGGCCGGCCAGCCGAGCTCGGACGTGCGACCGGCGCCTTCATCCGAGAGGTCGAGGGCGCCTCCGACGCGGATGCCCGCGCCCGCGTCGCCGCCGGTGGGCTCGACGAGCGCGCGATCACCAACCTGCTGACGTTCCTCCGCGAACAGCGCGAGACCACCGGTCACGTCCCGAACGACACCACGCTCGTCGTCGAGCGGTTCCGTGACGAACTCGGCGACTGGCGGCTCATCCTGCACTCGCCGTACGGCATGCAGGTGCACGCCCCGTGGGCCCTGGCCGTCGCAGCACGCCTCCGCGAACGCCACGGCATCGACGGCGACGCGATGGCGGCGGACGACGGCATCGTCGTTCGGATCCCCGAGACGGATGCCGAGCCGCCGGGCGCGGACCTGTTCGTGTTCGAGCGGGACGACCTCGAAGCGCTCGTCACCGACGAGGTCGGCGGCTCTGCACTGTTCGCCGCGCGATTCCGCGAGTGTGCCGCACGTGCGCTGCTGCTCCCGCGCCGCAACCCGGGCCAGCGTTCGCCGCTGTGGCAGCAACGGCAGCGGGCATCGCAGCTGCTCGAGGTCGCACAGAAGTACCCGTCGTTCCCGATCGTGCTCGAGACCGTGCGCGAAGTCCTGCAGGACGTCTACGACGTGCCGTCCCTGCTCGGCATCGCGGACGAGATCGCCCGCCGGAAGATCCGCCTGGTCGAGAGCGAGACCGAGCAGCCGTCGCCCTTCGCCCGGTCGCTGCTGTTCGGGTACGTCGCTGCCTTCATGTACGAGGGCGACACCCCGCTCGCCGAGCGTCGCGCGGCAGCCCTGTCGCTCGACTCGACACTGCTCGGGGAGCTGCTCGGGCGGGCCGAGCTCCGCGAGCTCCTCGACCCGGCCGTCATCGCCTCCACCGAGCAGGACCTGCAGCGGCTCTCCCCCGACCGTCGAGCACGCGACGCCGAGGGGCTGGTCGACGTGCTCCGACTCGTGGGCGCGCTCGACCTCGACGAGGCCGTCGACCGCAGCTGGGTGGCTTCCTCGGACGACCGCGACGCGGCTCGGGCGACCGTCCGGACGACCCTCGAATCGCTCGAACGCGATCGCCGCGTGCTGTCGTTCTCGCACGCGGGGTCCACACGTTGGGCCGTCATCGAGGACGCCGCCCGGCTCCGCGACGCCCTCGGTGTCCCGCTGCCCATCGGCGTCCCCACCGCCTTCATCGAGCCCGTGGCCGATCCCCTCGGTGACCTCGTCGGCCGGTACGCCCGGTCGCACGGCCCCTTCGCCGCGCAGGACGCCGCGACGCGGCTCGGGCTCGGCGTCGCCGTCGTCCAGGACACCCTGCGTCGGCTCGTCGCGGACCGGCGCCTGGTGGAGGGCGAGTTCCGCCCGGACCGTCAGGGCGCCGAGTGGTGCGATGCCGAGGTCCTGCGGCGCATCCGCACACGGTCGCTCGCGGCGCTCCGGCACGAGGTCGAACCAGTCTCCCCGGACACCCTCGGCCGGTTCTTGCCCGCGTGGCAGCACGTCCAGACACCAGGCGTCCGCGGGGGCCTGCGCGGGATCGACGGCGTGCTGCAGGTCGTCGACCAGCTCGCCGGGGTCGCCCTGCCCGCCAGTGCCTGGGAGTCCCTGGTGCTGCCCGCTCGGGTCTCCGACTACGCCCCGAGCATGCTCGACGAGCTCACCGCCACGGGAGAGGTCCTGTGGTCCGGTGGCGGCACCCTGCCCGGGAACGACGGCTGGGTCCGCCTCCACCTCGCCGACACGGCGCCGACCACCCTCGCCGAGCCGGCTGGTGACGAGACGACCGAACTGCAGCGCGATGTGCTCGGCGCCCTCGCCGGCGGTGGCGCGTACTTCTTCCGGCAGCTCGGGCAGGCCGTCGGCAGCACCGACGACCAGGCGCTCACGACCGCGCTGTGGGACCTCGTGTGGGCCGGGCAGATCACGAACGACACGTTCGCCCCGCTCCGCGCGATGCTCGGCGGCAAGGCCCGGTCGAGTACAGCGCCGCGGACCAGGGCGTACCGCGGGCGTCGGCGTCCGACGATGCCGTCGCAGTCCGGGCCGCCCAGTGTCGGCGGCCGGTGGTCGCTCCTGCCCCTGGCCGAGGCGGACGCGACCGTGCGGGCAGCGGCGACCGCGGAGCAGCTGCTCGAACGGTACGGCGTCGTGACCCGCGGCGCCGTGCAGGTCGAGGGCGTCCGCGGCGGGTTCGCCGGCGTGTACCGGGTGCTCTCGCGCTTCGAGGAGTCGGGTCGTGCACGGCGCGGGTACTTCATCGAGGGGCTCGGGGCAGCGCAGTTCGCGACGAGCCCGACGGTCGACCGGCTCCGCACGTTCGCCAGGGACCCCGACGACGACGAACGCGCGAACCCGGACCGCGCACGGACGGCCCTGGTGCTGGCAGCGACCGACCCCGCGAACCCGTACGGGGCGGCGCTGCCGTGGCCGACCGAAGCGGATCCCGAGGACGGACCCGTCGCGACGACGGCCGAGCCGAGGTCCCGCGGGCACCGCCCCGGTCGCAAGGCGGGTGCGCTCGTCGTGCTCATCGACGGGGAACTCGCGGTCTACGTCGAGCGCGGCGGCAAGTCCGTACTGACCTTCACCGAGGACCCGGCCGACCTCGCCGCAGCTGCCACCGCCGTCGCGGGCGCGGTGCGGAGCGGTCTCGGCAAGCTCTCCGTCGAGCGGGTCGACGGCGTCTTCGTGCTCGAGGCCCCGCTCGGCGAGGCACTCCGCGCCGCAGGGTTCACGGCGACACCGCAGGGGGTCCGGCTCCGTGCCTGAGGGTGACACCGTCTTCCGTGCCGCCGGTCGACTGCACACCGCGCTCGCCGGCAAGGTCCTGACGCGCAGTGACTTCCGGGTGCCGGCGTTCGCCACGCTCGACCTCGTCGGGCGCACCGTCGACGAGGTGGTCCCGCGCGGGAAGCACATCCTGCACCGCATCGGTGACCTGACCGTGCACTCGCACCTCAAGATGGAGGGGCGGTGGGACGTCTACGCCCCCGGCGACCGCTGGCGTCGACCGGCGCACCAGGCCCGGGCGATCCTCGACGCGGACGACGTGTCGACGGTCGGCTTCGCGCTCGGTGTCCTCGAGGTCGTCCCACGCGACCAGGAGTCCGAGATCGTCGGGTACCTCGGACCCGACCTGCTCGGGCCCGACTGGGACGCCGGACTCGCGGAGGAGAACCTCACCGCCGATCCGGCACGCCCGGTCGGACTCGCGCTGCTCGACCAGCGCGTGCTCGCGGGGCTCGGCAACGTCTACCGGAACGAGCTCTGCTTCCTCCGCGGGGTGCTGCCGACGCGCCCCGTCGGCGAGGTGCACGACACGGCGCGGATGATCGACCTGGCACGCCGGCTCATCGTGATGAACCGTGATCGCAGCGCGCGGGTGACGACCGGCGTCGATCGGCCGGGGTCGCGGTTCTGGGTGTACAACCGCCGCGGCAAGCCCTGTCTGCGGTGCCGGACGCCGATCCGCGCCGGGGAGCTCGGCGATTCCGAGCTCACCCTGCGCGACACGTACTGGTGCCCGCGCTGCCAGACCTGAGCAGGGTGGAGCGGCGCTGCCGAACCTGAGTCGCGGGGGCCGACGGGCCGACTCGGAACGACAGGCTCGGTGTCGTACGACAGCGACGCTGTCGCTCGTTGCGGACGCAACGGTCCGAGCGGCGCGCACCGGGCACTGGTCGCGCAGGGCGCCGGACGGGAGGCTCGGTGCCGGACGCAAGCCGAGCCTCCCGTCCGGCAGACGCGAGCCCGCCCACCCGACTCGACCCGACTCGACCCAGAACGACAGGCTCGTTGTCGTACGACAGCGACGCTGTCGTTGCTTGCGGACGCAACGGTTGCACGCGCGTCCTTGCGACAGGCTCGCTGTCGTACGACACCGACGCCGTCGCTCGTTGCGGACGCGCGTCAAGCGGACGCGGAGCGATCCCGGAGCGAGCGACGACGGAGCGTCGGCTGCAGGACGGCCGGCGGGTTGTACTGCTGGTCGAGGCGACCGACGTCGGTGCCCGGCGGGACGATCGCGTCGATGCGGTCGAGGACCTCGTCCGAGAGCGCCACGTCGGCACCGGCGAGCAGGTCGTCGAGCTGCTCCATCGATCGCGGTCCGATGAGCGCGCTCGTCACACCAGGGTGCGCGATCGCGAACGCCATCGCGAGGTGGGTCATCGGGATGCCGGTCTCCTCGGACAGGGCGACGACCTGCTCGACGGCGTCGATGCGTCGTTCGTCCTGGTTGTGCCGGAACATCCCGACGCGCGCGAGGTCGCTCTCCTGGCCCTTCCGGAAACGGCCGGTGAGCATGCCCCCGGCGAGGGGACTCCACACCAGGGTGCCCATGCCGTAGCGCTCGGCGGTGGGGAGGACCTCGCGCTCGATGCCGCGGTTGAGGATCGAGTAGGTCGGCTGCTCCGTACGGAAGCGCTCGAGGCCGCGACGCTCGGACGTCCACTGCGCCTCGACCTGCATCGACGCGGGGAAGTCGGAGCTGCCGATCGCGCGGACCTTGCCGCTCCGGACCAGGTCGGTCAGGGCGGACAGCGTCTCCTCGATGTCGACCGTGTCGTCCGGGCGGTGCGCCTGGTAGAGGTCAATGTGGTCGGTCTGCAGGCGGCGGAGCGAGTCCTCGACGGCGCGCATGATCCACCGGCGGGAGTTGCCGCGGCGGTTCGGGTCGTCGCCCATCGGACCGTGGAACTTCGTGGCGAGGACGACGTCGTCGCGACGGCCCTTGAGCGCCTTGCCGACGAGTTCCTCGGAGCCGCCCTGTGAGTAGCGGTCGGCCGTGTCGATGATGTTGATCCCGGCGTCGAGCGCACGGTGGACGATGCGGATGGAGTCCTGCTCGTCGCCGTTGCCGATCCGGCCGTCGGTGCCGAGCATCATCGCACCGAGTGCGAAGGGGCTGACCTGGATCCCGGTCTTGCCGAGGGTGCGGTACTGCATGGTTCCTCCTGTCGATGGCGCCCCGTGCGTCCGTGCCGTATCGTGGACCGAACTGGAACGCTCTTCCGGAACTATACGGAATAGCTTTCCGTTTATGCAAGCTGTCAGGAGAACTCTGTGCGCGCCGATGCCCGACGCAACCTCGACGCGTTGACCGACGCCGCGAAGGCCGTGTTCGCGACGGACGGGGTCGACGCACCCGCGAAGGTGATCGCGGACCGCGCTGGAGTCGGCGTCGGCACGCTCTACCGGCACTTCCCCCAGCGTTCCGACCTGGTCGTCGCCGTGTTCCAGCGCGCGGTCGACGCCTGCGCGGACGCTGCCCCGACGCTCGCGGCCGAGTACGCACCGGACGAGGCACTCGCCCGGTGGCTCCAGCGGTTCACCGAGTTCGTCGCAACGAAGCGCGGGCTCGCCTCGGCGCTCCACTCCGGGGACCCTGCGTTCGAGGCCCTGCCGGACTACTTCCTCGGGCGACTCGGCGACGCGCTCACCGGGCTGCTCGACGCCGCCGCGGCAGCCGGCACGATCCGCGCCGACGTCGACGCACGCCAGCTCCTGCACGCCGTCGCGAACCTCTGCCACGGCGCACCGACACCGGAGCAGAGCCAGCTGATGGTCGGACTCCTGGTGGACGGACTGCGCTACCGCGCGACAGTCTGAGGCCTCAGCGCCCCGGGTGCAGGCGTGACGCGGCGGTCGAGCGCACGGCGTCGGTGACCCGGTCCAGCAGGGGCGAGGCCAGGTTCCAGCGCTGCCACCACAGCGCGACGTCCGCCCGACGCCCCGGGGTGAGTTCCACGAGCGACCCCTGCGCGAGGGCGTCGAGACACTGGGCCTCGGGCAACAGCCCCCATCCGAAGCCGAGCGTCACGGCCCGTGCGAAGTCCGCCGAGGTCGGCACGAAGTGTCGCGGTGCCCGGGGCGCGTGGCCGACGACACGGCGCAGGAAGCCCTGCTGCAGGTCGTCGTCGTGGTCGTAGTCGACGAGCGGGACACGATCGAGCCGCTGCAGCATCCGCCGTTCGGTGTCCGCACCGTCGAGGTACCTCGTGACGAAGTCCGGCGATGCCACGGCGCGGTACCGATCGATCCCGAGCAGGACCGACGAGCACCCCTGGACGGGCTCGGCCTCTGCCGTGACCGCGGCCATCACCGTCCCGGCTCGCAGCAGTTCGGCCGTGCGGTCCTGGTCCTCGCGGTGCAGGTCGAACACGACCTCGGTGTCCGCCCGGACCAGGGCGAGAGCGTCGAGGAACCACGTGCCGAGGGAGTCGGCGTTGACCGCGAGCGGGATCGACGGGATCCCGCCGTCGTCGGCACCGCCGCCGGTGCCGAGGGAACGGGCGGTCTCCTCGTCGAGGAGCCGGACCTGTCTCGCATGGCGGAGCACCACGGCGCCGTCGGCGGTCGGGACGATCGGCGTCGTGCGCTGCACCAGCACCCGGCCGACGAGCTGCTCCATCGCCTTGATCCGCTGCGACACCGCGGAGGGCGTGATCGCCAGCGCCCGGGCGGCAGCGTCGAAGGTCCCGAGGTCGACCGCGGCGAGCAGCGTCTCGAGGTGGTCGCGGTGGAGGCGCAGCATGAGCAGAGCTTACGGTGCATCAGGAACGTGAGCTGTACTACACGACTCCGCGTCCGTACGGTCGTCGTGTGACCGCACTCCTCCCCGCTCTCTCCGGCCTCGGTACCGGGCTCGCGCTCATCGTGGCGATCGGCGTGCAGAACACGTACCTGCTCCGGCTCGCCGTGAGTGCGCGACTCCGGGTGGTGGTGGCAGCGGTCGTCGTGTGTGCGGTGTCCGACGCGGTGCTCATCCTCGCGGGGGTGCTCGGCGTGGGCGCGGTGGTCGAGCGGTTCCCGGTGGCGCTCGTCGTGATCCGGTTCGTGGGTGCGGCGTTCCTGCTGACCTACGGCGCGCTGGCCGCGCGTCGGGCGGTGCGGCCGTCCGGGGATGCGATCCGGGTCGGAGCCTCGGACGACGGGGTCCCCGTGGGGTCGGGGTCGGGGTCGGGGTCGGCGTCGGGGGCGGGGTCGGGGTCGGCGTCGGGGGCGGGGTCCGCCGTGATGGCGCCCGCTGATGGACATCGCGCCCCGGCACGTGCGGGCGCGACGGTCGTGGCGGGGCGCGATGCATCCGCGGACGGGACGGACGGAGCGGACCAAGCCGGACGAGCCGGACGGACAGCACCCACCCTGCGTGCCGCGGTCCTGACCATGCTCGTCTTCACGTGGGCGAACCCGCACGTCTACCTCGACACGCTCGTGTTCCTCGGATCCGTCGCGAACCAGCAGGGTGTGGACGACCGCTGGTGGTGGACGATCGGCGCCGTCGCCGCGAGCTGCCTGTGGTTCGGAGCGCTCGGGTTCGGCGGGCGGCTGCTGCGCCCGCTCTTCGCGAAGCCCATCACCTGGCGCGTGTTCGACGCGGTGGTCGCCCTCGTGATGCTGGCGTTCGGCGTCGCGCTGCTCGTCGGCGCCTGACGCACGCGGGGTCCACTGGCCGTTCGCACAACCGGAAGCAGTCCGTGCCACGGAACATCGTGGCGCGGACTGCTTCCGGTTGTGCGGGAGCGATCGGCGCCGTGCGTCCGTTCGGGCGCGGCCGCCCTGACGTGACTACTGCAGCCCGCGGCCCACCCGGCTGTGCCGACGGCTGTACCCGAAGTAGACGATGAACCCGATCGCGAGCCAGATCACGAAGCGCAGCCAGGTCTCGACCTCGAGGTTGAGCATCAGCCAGAAGCACAGCACCGCGGACAGGATCGGCAGCACGGGCGACCACGGCACGCGGAAGGATCGCGGTGCATCCGGCCGCGAGCGACGCAGCACGACGATACCGATCGACACGAGCACGAACGCGGACAGCGTGCCGATGTTGATCATGCCCTCGAGCTTGTCCACCGCCGTGAACCCGGCGAGCACCGCGACGACGACGCCCGCGACGACCTGCACCCGGACCGGGGTCTGCGTCTTCGGGTTCGTGACCGAGAACCAGCGGGGCAGGAGCCCGTCGCGGCTCATCGAGAACACGATGCGCGACAGGCCGAGGAGCAGCACCATGACCACCGTGGTGAGGCCGATGAGCGACCCGATCGCGATGATGCCGGCGGCCCACGGGAGCCCGACGAGGTCGAACGCGGTGACGAGCGACGGCGAGTCGGCCGATGCGAGCTGCTTGTACGACACCATGCCCGTGATCACGACGCTGACGCCGACGTACAGCAGCGTCACGATGCCGAGCCCGATGAAGATGCCGCGCGGCAGGGTCTTCTGCGGGTTCTCGGTCTCCTCGGCGCTGGTGGCGACGACGTCGAAGCCGATGAACGCGAAGAACACCAGCGACGCCGCGGCGAGCAGCCCGAAGACGCCGTACTGCGCGGGCTCGGAGCCGGTGAACCACGAGACGAGCGACTGGGTCCAGACGCTGCCCTCCTGGCCCTTCGTCGGCTGGGCCGGTGGGATGAACGGGGTGAAGTTGGCCGCCTTGACGAAGAACGCACCGACGACGATGACGAACACGACGATCGCGACCTTGATGATCGTGATGACGGCCGAGACGCGCGAGGACAGCCGGGTGCCGAACGCGAGCAGCACGGTGAAGATGCCGACGATCAGGACCGGCCCCCACGTGAAGCCGATCGGCCCGAGGGCGATCGTGCTCGGCAGGTTGACACCGAACACCTCGAACGCCTGGCTCAGGTAGATGCCCCAGTACTTCGCGATCACGGCGCTGGCGGTCAGCGTCTCGAGGATCAGGTCCCAGCCGACGATCCACGCCAGGAGCTCGCCCATCGTGGCGTAGGTGAACGTGTACGCGGAACCGGCGACGGGGATCGTCGAGGCGAACTCGGCGTAGCACATGATCGCCAGGCCACACGTGACGGCGGCGAGGAGGAACGAGATGATGACGCCGGGTCCGGCGAAGTTCGCCGCGGCGTTCGCGCCGACGGAGAAGATCCCGGCACCGACCGCGACCGCGATGCCCATGGCCGCGATGTCGAAGGTCTTCAACGATCGCTTGAGCGACCGCCCCTGTTCTTCGGAGTCGGCGAGGGAGGCCTCGATCGACTTCGTGCGGAGCTTCGTTGCCATGGGTGGATCCCGTCATCGGCTGGCGGTGGACCCCGGAAGGGTACTGGTGTACCACCCCGGCACGCAAAGCGTGCGTCGGCCTGTCCGGCCTGGAGGCTCGGTGTCAGTCCGCCGCGCGACGCCAGTCCGACAGGTAGCGGGCTCCCGCCTCGTCGTGGATCACGCCGTCGGGTGCGGTCAGCACGGGGTACGGCGTCGCAGGGACACCGTCGGACGGACGGACGTCGACGTGCGCCACCTCGTGGCCGTTCGCGTGCAGCCAGTCCGCCATCGCGTAGTCGCTGCGCGAGTCGCCCATCGTGCGCCACGCGAGCGGCAGGTCGCCGTCCTCGGCCAGGAGCTGGAGGGAACGCTCGGCTCCCATGTCCTTGCCGCTGCGGTCGGCCTCGACGTCGGTGGAGATGATCGTCGGGTCGATGCGCCACTGCACGGAGCCGTCGGCCGCCGGACGGACGTCGTCGAGTCGGCGGACCCCGAGTCCACGGCGCTGGAGTGCGGCCATCGCCCGCTCGTCGAACTCCGGCTGTCGGGCGAGGTACGTGGCGTTCGGGATCTCGACGCGCTGCTCGATGGACACCATCGCCCGCTTCGTCTCGTCGAAGAAGACCAGGTCGGCGTAGTCGCTCCTGACGAGCTCGCGCATCTCGTCCGCGTAATCGCGGGGCAGCGCGAGGTCCTCGGCGACCGTGATGTCACCCATGCCGTCCTCGAACTGCGGGCCGATCGAGCACCACACGGCACCCTTCTCGCACACCGCGTGCACCCGACCGCCCGGCGCGAGGCCGCCGGCGAGCAGGGGCTTCACGACCTGCTCACGGATGAAGGCATCGCTGCGGCCGGTGTTGAACACCACGGGGATACCCGCTGCGGCGAGCGCGACCAGGTCGTCGACGATGCTGGGGATCGCGATGGTGCGGGAGACGGGACTGGCGATGGGGCCGTCGACGTCCAGCAGGAGTCCGAGTCGTGGTGCGCTCACCCGACCATCCTCCCCCACGTTCAGCGTTGCAGTGCCCCGACCCGGGTGAGGAGCCCCTGGAGCGTGGCGGCGTCCGGCGAGTGGTCCTGCCCGGGAACCACGACGAGTTCCGATCCCGGGATGGCGTCGGCGGTGGCCCTGGCGGCGAGGCCGAGCCAGCCGGCGCTGTCGGTACCGGATCCGACGACGATCGGGACCCCGACGGCGGACAGCGTCCGTTCCGGGATCGCGAGGCCGTTCAGCATCCGGACGTCGCGGGCGAGCACGTGCGCGTCGGCGAGGAAGGTGCGCCAGAGCGCCGGTCGCAGGCGGTAGGCGCTGACCTGCCCCATCGGGAGCCCGAGCACCTGCGCGAGGAACGCCCGGACAGCAGCTGCTCGTCGGCCGGCCGCGACGTGCTCGTCCAGGCTGTCGGCGAAGACGACGTCGTCCGCGTGCGGGTCGACGGTCGCACGGTACGGCGGCTCCCAGAGCACGGCGGCCTCCACCGGCAGCCCGGTGGCGAGGGCGTGCAGGACGACACCGGCGCCGACGCACACGGCGACGACGGTGACAGGCCCCTCCACCGAGTCGACGACGGCACGGAGGTCGTCGACCTCGCGCTCGATCGACCACGGGTCGGTGTCGCCGCTGTCGCCTCGACCGCGCCGGTCGTAGGTGACCACACGGCGCTCGACCGCGAGTCCCTGCACGACCTCTTCGACGAAGGGGGTACCGCGGTGGCCGAAGGCTCCCCCCACGACCACCACCGCCGGACCGGAGCCGGCGTCGGACACCGCGATGCGGGTGCCGTCGGTGGAGACGACCGTGCGGTCGACTGATGCGTGCATGGAGTCCTCGGAGGTGTGTCGACGGCGCTGCGTCGGGTCCTCGGGTGGACCGTGCGAGTCGGTTGTCTGCAGTGTCGCAGCAATGGTGACCGTTGCAACATCCCACCTTCCGGGGGCAGACAGTTCCGATCCGGAACGGAACCGGGGTGCCTCAGCGGTCCCGGTAGACCTCGCGTCGGTGCCCGGCATCCACCACGACGACGACCAGTCGACCGTCGTCGATCTGGTAGATCAACCGGTAGTCGCCGGCACGTACCCGCCACCCCGGCCGGTTGGTCAACTTGCGTGCGGCAGGCGGGCGCGGGTGCTCAGCCAGGATCGCGAGGAGCGCCTCGATCCGACGACGTCCATCGGGCGGGAGTTTCCTGATGACACGTCGCGCGGCCGGCATCACCTCGACCGTGTACGTCACCCGAGTCCGAGTTCTCGCTTGAGGTCGTCCCACTTCACGTTCTCGCCGCCGATGCGCGCGTTCTCGGCCATCGCGGCGTCGTAGGCCACGATGTCGTCGAGGTCTTCGGCGGCTTCGAGCAACCGGTCGAGGATGTTCGCGTCGACGACAGCGGCGACCCGCTTGTTGCGCCGCGTCAGGTACACGGGTTCATGTCGGGCGTCATCGATGATCGACGCCAGGCGGGTGCGTGCTTCGGAGATCGACACTTCGCTCACTCGTACATTCTAGAGCGTTTTGTACAAGTCAAGCAGGTCAGACGAGCGCCGTGGTTCCCACGGACTCCCGCTCGAGCAACGACCGCTTGACGTCGACGCCCCACGCGAACCCGCCGAGCGAGCCGTCCGAGCGGAGCACCCGATGGCACGGCACGAACAGCGCCGGGGCGTTCCGTGCACACACGCTCGCAGCCGCCCGGACGGCCTCGGGACGCCCCATCGCCGCGGCGAGCTCGGTGTACGTGAAGGTCGAACCAGCGGGGATCTGCCGGAGCTGCCGCCAGCCTTCTGCGAAGAGCTCGGTGCCGAACTGCCGGACGGGGACCTGCATGGCGTGCTCGATCTCGCCGGCGTAGAACGCGTCGACGGCATCGGCCGAGGAGACGCTGCCGGCGCGCACGAGTGCCGGTCGGTGTCGGGCGACGACGCGGGCGACGATGCGCTCCGCGGAGTCCGTCCAGCCGGATGCGAGCACCCGGCCGTCATCGTCTTCGAGCACCGTGAACGGGCCGTCGGGGGTGTCGAGCGTGGCGATCACTGCGTCGGTCATGGAGTGTCCTTCCGAGGGTTCTGGTGAGCTGCACGGGCGGCGAGGGCCGCGCGGTCGACGATCGGCCGCCAGCAGTGCATCGTGAGGTAGCTCCGCCAGGGGGCGACCTGGTCCGACCATAGGGACAGCTCGCGCGCCGAACCGGGCAACCCGAGTTCCTGTGCACCGTTGCGCACGGCGAGGTCGGTGTGGAGGAACAAGTCCGGATGGTGCCGGACCCGCAGCGCGACGTAGTCCGCCGTCCACGGCCCGATGCCACGCACCGCGAGGAGCCCGTTCCGGAGGTCGTCGAGCGACTGCCCGCCGTCGACGACGAGCGAGCCGTCCGCCAGCGCCTCCGCGACCCGCAGGATCGTCTGGATCCGGGCACCCGGCCCCCGCAGGACCGCGCCGCCACGCGACGCGATGTCCGCTGCGGAGGGGAAGAGCAGGCCGTCCGATGCGATCGCCGTCGGCACCGGCGTCCCGAGCGCGGCCACGAGTCGGCCCTGCGCGGTGCGGGCCGCCGCCACCGAGACCTGCTGGCCGATGAGGGTGCGGAAGACGACCTCGTGCGCGTCGATCGCGCCGGGCAGCCGGATCCCCGGGACCCGTTCGACCGCCGGCACGAGCGTCGGCACCGACGCGAGGACCGAGTCGACCGCGACCGGGTCGGCATCGAGGTCGAACAGTGCCCGCACCCGCGCGACCAGCGTGGGCAGGTCGCTGAGGTCGGTGACCCGGACGACCAGGTCGACACCGGTGCCCCGGCCGGCCGCATCAGGGACCGCGGCCGACGCGCTGAACCAGCCAGGGCCTCCAGGCAGGGCGACCAGGCGGCCGTAGGAGGTGACGGTGCCGTCGGCGGACCGGACCACGTGCTCCAACCCGGGGAGCGCGTGCAGGGCGTGCCAGTCGAGGAGTCCCTGCCCGTCGAAGGGCGCCCGTGCCGGCAGGTGCACGTGCAGGCCGCCGTCGGCGACCGGGCGGACCCGGCGTCGGGCACGGAGCTCTGACGGTGTGACGGCGAAGACCTCGCGCACGGTGTCGTTGAACTGGCGGACGCTCGCGAACCCGGCCGCGAACGCCACGTCAGCGATCGGCAGGTCCGACGAGGTGAGCAGCGTCCGCGCGGTCTGCGCACGGTGGGCACGGCTCAGGGCCTTCGGTCCGGCACCGAGCTCCTCGGTCATGATCCGGCCGAGGTGCCGCTCCGAGTACCCCACGCGGGCAGCGAGACCGGGGACGCCCTCCCGCTCGACGACGCCGTCGAGGACCAGCCGCATCGCGCGGCCGGCGACGTCCTCGCGCAGGTCCCACTCCGGGCTCCCAGGTGTGGCCTCCGGCAGGCACCGCTTGCACGCCCGGAAGCCAGCGAGGTGGGCGGCGGCACTGGTCCGGTAGAACGTGACGCCCGTCGAGCGCGGTGTCCGGGCGGGGCAGCTCGGCCGGCAGTAGATGCCCGTGGAGTGCACGGCCGTCACGAACTGCCCGTCGAACCGGGCGTCGCGCGACGCGGCGATGCGGTACCGCTCGTCGTGCAGCGGGTCGGGTCCTGTGGCGGTCATGTGCCAAGCCTGACACGCCCCACCGTCATCGACTGGCGGAAATCGGACGCGGCAGCGGCCGGGCGGGCACCGTCCGGCTGGAGGCACGGCTAGCGTCGTCCGCATGGCTTCCGGTGTCGACGCGCGCGCGTCCAGTGCCCTGGGTCACGTCGCGCAGGTCGAGGTCGCCATGCTCCTCGTGTCCGGACGGCACCGCTACGAAGGACGTCCCGCCGACGGCGCGCTGCCCGCGGACGAAGAGGAACTCCGCGACCGGATCTCGCTTCGCGCGGGGCTCGGCATCGTCGGCGACCGGTACTTCGCGTCACGGGCGCACGTGCACGCGTCGGTCACCGTGATCGGACTCGAGGCACTGGAGGACGTCGGCCGCTCGCTCGGCATCGCCCTCGACCCCGCGAAGACCCGGCGGAACGTGTACCTGCGCGGGGTCGACGTCGAGGCGTTACGCGGGGAGCCGTTCTCGCTCGACACCGGCGACGGCCCCGTGCTGTTCCGCGGGTACCGCCCGGCGAACCCGTGCGCCTGGATGGACCACGAGCTCGCTCCAGGGGCGTTCCGGGCGATGCGCGGGCGGGGCGGGGTGCGGTGCGACCCGGAGTCCGACGGCGTGCTGACCCTCGGCGCGGCGGTGCTCCGCACGGCCGTCCCCGTCCCGCTCACGTAGCGCCCGCCCCGGAGACCGCTAGGCGGAGGCGGGGACCAGCGCCGCCTGGATCGCGTCGACGAACGCGGGCAGGTCGTCCGGGTTCCGGGACGTGATCACGGTGCCGTTCGTCTCGTCGACCTGGACCTCGCGGTCGACCCACTCGGCGCCGGCGTTCCGCACGTCGGTCTGCAGCGACGGGTACGAGGTGATCGTGCGACCCGGCAGGATCCCTGCTTCGACGAGGGTCCACGGCCCGTGGCAGATCGCCGCGACGGGCTTGCCCTGCTCGACGAAGGCCTTGACCAGGTCGACCGCCGTCGTCTCGCCGCGGATGGTGTCCGCGTTGATCGTGCCGCCCGGGACGACGAGGGCGTCGAAGTCGCCCGCGGAGACCGAGTCGAACGTGGTGTCGGGGTCCAGGGACTTGCCCGGGTCCTTGTCGCCGACGAGGGTCTGCACGGTGTCGGTGGTCTTCGCGGCGACCGTCACCGAGGCGCCGCGCTTCCGGAGTTCCTCGGTGGGGACGATGATCTCGTCCTGCTCCACGCCGTAGTTCGTGGTGATGACGAGGACGGTGGTTCCGTCGAGGGCTGCCATGGGTCGCTCCTTCCGCGGGTCGGGGTCTCCGACCGCGCCATCCACCGTGCTCGGTCACGCTGGAAGCCGACTCAGCCGCGCGGGCGACTCAGCCGCGCAGGCGACTCAGCCGTGCGGGCGACTCAGCCGCGCAGGCGGAACGTGCCGTCCTCGGCCGAGACCTCGATGCCGTCGAACCCGTGCACGCGGGCGAGGCCGATCGTGACGTCGTCCTCGAGCTCGCCGACGACCACCGTCGTCGCTCCCGAATCCACGGCCGCCCGGAGACCGGCTGGGGCGTCCTCGAACGCGACGCACTCCTCGGCGCGCAGCCCGAGCAGCGCCGCCCCGCGGACGTAACCGTCCGGGTGGGGCTTGCCGTGCTCGACGTCCTCCGAGGTGACGACCGCCTCGGGCACGTCCACCCCGGCGGCCCGCATCCGGTTCAGGGCGAGGTCACGCGGAGCACTCGTGACGAGCGCGACGGGCACACCAGCCTCGACGAGCCGCCGGACGAACGCCGCCGCCCCGGGGATCTCGATGATGCCGTGGGTGTTCTCGACCTCGTCCGCGACGAGCTCGTCGGCCAGCCGGCGCTGCTCGGTGGGGTCGAGGTCCGGCAGGAAGTGCCGGACGGTGTCGATCGTCTGCCGCCCGTGCGAGAACGCCAGGATGGTCGACGGCGCGATGTCGTGCTGCGCGCCGAATCGGCCCCACGCCCCTTCGACGATCGCGGTCGAGTCCACCAGGGTCCCGTCCATGTCGAAGAGGACCCCGGACGCCACGATGTCGATCACGAGCCCGACCCTACCTGCCACAGCCCGGTCGGCAGCCCTGCAGGCAGCACCCGAGATGGGTCAGCGATGCGTCCTGCGGCGTGCACGGATCGCGACGACGAGTGCGGCGACGAGAAGGACGAGTGCGCTCGCCCAAACCACGACCGGAGCACTCCGGAGACCCGGCACGACCTGGCCGAGCGCCATCACGGTCCCGGCGGCGAGACAGAGCACCGCCGCGGAGCGACTCCCGTTCTCTCGAGCTCGCATCGTCATCAGCCTCCCTCTCCGCGGTCAGCCTAGCCGATGTGTAACACTTCAGTCCACCTGCCGGACGTACCGCGTCAGCAGCACGTCGTCCGCGCCGCGGAGCACGTGCGCGAGCCGCATCCGCCGCAGGTCGGGCGAGGATCCCCGGGCGATCCTGGGTCCGGCGCCGCCCTCGAGGGACGGGTCGATCGTCAGGCAGAGCTCGTCGACGAGGTCAGCCGCGATCAGGGAGCCGAGGAACGACGGTCCGCCCTCGCAGTGGATCCGTCCGAGGCCGCGCGACACCAGGGTGTCCCGCACCAGCCCGACGTCCACGGAGTCCTCGCCGCAGGACACGACGTCCGCCACGGCTGCCAGCGCCTCACGGCGGTCGGCGGGCGCCGACGGCGAGGTCAGCACGATCGGACGCACCGGCGCATCCGTGAACACCGGCGACGACGGATCCAGCGACAGCGACCCGGACACGATCGCGAACACCGGGTGGTCGGGCATCCCGTGCGCACGACGCCAGGCGACGTCGGCGTCCCGCACCCGCATCGGGCCGTAGCCCTCGTCGCGGACGGTCCCCGCGGCGACGAGCACCACGTCGGTGACCCGGCGCAACAGGTCGAACACCCGCAGGTCGTCCGGGCCGCCGATGCCCGCCGTCACACCGCCGGCCGATGCCGACCCGTCCAGGGTGGTCACGAAGTTGACCCGAAGCCACCCGACGGACGACGTACCGGACGCAGGCCGGGCCTCCAGTCCGTACAGGGCGACCACCTGCTCGTCCGACAGGTCCGCGATCGACGGCGGGAGCACCACCGGCGGCAGCCCGCTCACGTGTTGTGCCGCGCTTCCACCGGCTCGCGCCAGCCGAGCGTCGCCTCCACCATGCGCATCGCGTCGACGGACTCCTGGACGTCGTGCATCCGGACGATCCGGGCGCCGAGCATCGCGCTCACCGTCGCGACCGCGAGCGATCCGGACAGCCGCTCGCCCCGGGGACGGCCGAGGGACTCGCCGACGAAGTCCTTGTTCGAGACCGCGGCGAGCACCGGGTAGCCGAGCGCGACCACCTCGGGCAGCCGACGGGTGAGCTCGAGCGTGTGGACGGTGTTCTTGTTGAGGTCGTGCCCTGGGTCGACGATGATCCGCGACTCCGGGATGCCGGCGGCGAGCGCCCGGTCGACCCGTTCCCGGAGGAACGCGACCACCTCCCCGGCGACGTCGGCGTACCGGGGCGGGGACGCCAGCGCGGTCCGTGGTGCCGCGAGCGAGTGCGTGATGACGATCGTGGCCTCGGAGTCGGCGACGACGGACGCCATCCGCGGGTCCGACAGCCCCGTCGTGTCGTTGACGACGCTCGCGCCGGCGGCGATCGCGGCCTGCGCGACCTCCGGACGGAAGGTGTCGACGCTGATCGTGACGTCCGACTGCTGGACGAGCTGCGCGACGACGGGGACCACGCGGTCGATCTCGTCGGCGGCGGGGAGCTCGGGGCCCGGCGCGAACTTCACGCCGCCGATGTCGACCCAGTCGGCGCCCTGTTCGGCGGCGCGGACCGCTGCGGCCACGGCGCGGTCGAGCTCGAACGTGGCGCCGCGGTCGTGGAAGGAGTCCGGCGTGCGGTTGACGATCGCCATCACCGCGATGCGGCGGTCGAAGTCGAAGGTGCGTCGGCCGATGGTGCGGACCGGGTGGCGCAGGGCGGGGACCACCCAGCCGGGTCCGGCGGCGGCCTGGAGGCTCGTGATGCGCCCGTCGGCGGTCAACCGTCCGCCTCCGCGTGCGTTCCGACCGGTGCGGCGTGCGTCGCGACCGGTGCCGTCGCCGCGGCGTGCGTCCCGATCAGGGCGATCGCCTCGGCACGTCCCGCCGGGTCGGCGAGCGCCCCGGTCGCAGCGACCGTGACCGTCGTGGACGCCGTCTGGCGCTCACCCCTGGTCGTCACGCACTGGTGTTGCGCGTCGAGGACCACGAGGACCCCGCCCGCGGCCAGCCCCTGTTGCACGGCGGCGACGACCTGCTCGCCGAGTCGCTCCTGCAGTTGCGGACGCGAGGCGAGCGCGTCGACGACCCGCGACAGCGTCCCGAGTCCGATGAGCCGCTCGCCGGGGGCGTACGCGAGGTGCGCGACACCGGTGAACGGCAGCAGGTGGTGCTCGCACACCGAGCGGAAGCGGATGTCACGGACGACGACCAGCTGCCCGCGTTCGGTGTCTCCGGCGTGCACCGTGCCGTCCCGCGCGATCGCCACCGCGTCGACGCCGGCGCCGTGGAAGAACTCGGCGAACGCGTCCGTGACCCGCTCCGGGGTACGGGCGAGTTCGGGGCGGTCGGGGTCCTCGCCGAAGGCCGCCAGCAGCTCACGCACCGCGGCCTCTGCGCGGGCACGGTCCATGCGCGACGTCACCCGTCCATCCAACACCAGGCCACCGACGTTGCCAGCGTCCTTTAAACTTCGTTGGTGAGCGCCCCGCAGACAACCGAAACGCCGTCCCGGAACCGAGTCGCTTCCGGCCTCGACCGCTTCTTCTCCATCACCCAGCGCGGTTCGACCATCCCCCGCGAGGTCCGCGGTGGCCTCGTGTCCTTCGTGACGATGGCGTACATCGTCATCCTCAACCCGCTCATCCTCGGTGGGTTCAGCGCCGACCAGGCCGCGAAGGACGTCACGGGCGGGTGGCTCGAGAACGCCCAGGTCGCCGCGGCCACCGGGCTCGTCGCGGGGCTGATGACGATCGCGATGGGCGTGATCGCGAACCTGCCGTTCGGCATCGCGGCGGGGCTCGGGATCAACTCGTTCCTCGCGGTGAGCGTCGTGCACCAGGTGACGTGGGCCGAGGCGATGGGCCTCGTGGTGATCAACGGCATCATCATCGTGATCCTGGCGTTGACCGGGATCCGGACGATGATCTTCACCGCGGTACCGGCGCAGCTCAAGGCAGCGATCACCGTCGGCATCGGCCTGTTCATCGCGTTCATCGGCCTCGTGGACTCCGGCTTCGTCCGCTCGTCCGGCCTGGCGTCGCCCCCGCTGCAGCTCGGCGAGGACGGCTCCGTCGGTGCGCTGCCGACGATCGTGTTCCTCATCGGCCTGGTCATCATCGGCACGCTCATGGCCAGGAAGGTCAAGGGCGCGCTGCTCATCGGCATCATCGCGACGACGATCATCGCGATCATCCTGCAGGCGATCTTCAACGTGCCCACCTCGGTCGACTCGAAGACCGGCTGGAACCTCAACGCCCCCGGCCTGCCGAGCGCGCTCTTCGCCTTCCCCGACCTGTCGCTCGTCGGCCACTTCGACTTCGGCGCGTTCAGCCGCATCGGGCCGTTGGCCGCGTCGATGCTCGTCTTCACCCTGGTCTTCACGAACTTCTTCGACGCCATGGGCACGATGACCGGTCTGGCGAAGGCCGCCGGTGTCGCGAAGCCCGACGGCACCTTCCCCCGCCTGCGTTCGGCGCTCGTCGTCGAGGGCGCAGGAGCCATCGCGGGCGGTGGCGCGTCGGTGTCGTCGAACACGGTGTTCATCGACTCCGCCGCCGGCATCGGCGAAGGAGCGCGCACCGGGTTCGCCTCGGTCGTCACGGGGCTGCTGTTCCTGGCGTCGATGTTCCTCACGCCGCTGACCCAGGTCGTCCCGCTCGAGGTCGCCGCCGCCGGGCTCGTGGTCGTGGGTGCGCTCATGGTCGCCCAGGTGAAGGACATCGACTGGGCCGACTTCGGCTCGGCGCTGCCGGCGTTCCTGACGATCGTCGTGATGCCGCTGACGTACTCCATCGCGAACGGCATCGGCGCGGGCTTCATCAGCTGGGTGCTCATCAAGGCGCTGTCCGGCCGTGGCCGCGAGGTCTCGTGGCTGCTCTACGTCGTCGCCGCCGGGTTCCTGCTGTACTTCGCGCGCGGTCCCCTGGAGTCGGTGCTCGGCGTCGGCTGACCCGCCGGTCCGTCATGCGAAAGCGACAGTTCCCTGCCAGGATCCGGCGGGGAACTGTCGCTTTCGCGGTCGCGGCGGGTGAGCGGACCGACCGGGAGGCCGTGAGTCAGCCCGGCAGGTCGGCCGGGGTCGCCTCGTGGTGGCGGCGGCCGGAGGTGCGCCGGTCCTCCTTCATGCCCGCCTCGAACAGGTGGCGGCGGCCGCCGACGAGTTCGTCCCGCGCGGTGCGTTCGAGCTCCTTGGCGAGGGCGTAGTACCCGTCGTCGTAGTCCTCGACGACCTGGAACGTCCACCGTCCTGCGATGACGTTCCGACCGACGAGCTCCGTGTCGATACGGTCCGCCAGGTCCGTGTGCCCGGCCTTCCTGAGCTGTTCGACGGCCTCGCCGAGGTCGAGGTCCGCACTGCCCGTCAGCCGGTGGAACCCGTAGAGCAGCCCGCGTGCGTGCTCGATCGTCTCGAGCGCTGCCGAGAGGGTCCCGAGTGCCTCGACCGTCGCTTCCGACACCCCGTCGGGTACCTGGTGCTGGTCGTCCGGGCCCTGTTCGTCCTCATTCATGCCTTCCCGTGTACACGGGCTCGCCCGCACGGTCGCCGAGACTCGGCGCGGGGCGCTCCATGAGGCGCCATGAGCCACCGAGCAGGGGCGCGAGCGTGACCACGGTGTAGATGCACGCGACGACGCCGAACGTCGTGGAGACGCCGATGCCGTCCGCGGCGACCCCGGCGAGCAGACCACCGAGCGGGATCCCCGCCCAGGACCCCGCGCCGAGCAACCCGAAGACCCTGGCGCGAATGTGCACCGGGATCCGCTCGAGCTCGACGGCGCCGAGGATCGGGTTGAGCGCCCCGGCCGCGAGGCCGGACAGGGCGGCAGCCCCGAGGACCCACGGCAGCCCCAGACCGAGCGCTGGGGCGAGCAACGACGGGCCGCCCGCGAGCACGAAGCACACCACGAACGTGATGCGCCGCGGGACCCGGTGCGCGACGTACCCGAACACCAGCGAGCCGAGGAACGCCGCCCCACCGAACGTCCCCGTGACGAAGCCGAGCGACTGCGCACCGCCGAGTCGTTCGTCCGCGTAGAGCGGCAGCAGGGTCGTGGACCGTGCCGCGTCGAGCAGGTTCGTGACGAGCACCAGCGCGATGATCAGCCGGAAGAACGGGTCCCGCACGCAGAACCGGAAGCCTTCGGCGATGTCACGCCAGTAGCCGGCCGACTCCGGTGCCACGGCCGCGACGTCGGCGACCGGTGTCGGGGCCTCCCGCACCACGAGCGCCGTCAGCAGTGCGGCGGCGCCGAACACGAGGGCCGTGCAGGCGAGCGCCGGCATCGGGCCGAGTGCCGCGACCAAGATCCCACCGACCGGAGCGCCGACCAGCACGGACAGACGCGCAGAGGCCTCGAAGTGCCCGACGGCCCGTTCGAGCGGCACGCCCGCCGCCGTCGCGAGCCCCGGGAGGAGTACCCGCCGGGCCGACTCCCCCGGCATGTCGAAGAGCCCGCTGACGAACACCAGCGCCAGCAGGGCCCAGAACGGCAGTCCGACGGTCCAGGCGAGCACCGGCATGGCGAGGAGTGTCGCGCCGCTGATGACGTCCGACCAGGCACTCGACCGGACGAACCCCACGCGCTCGACCAGCGCGCCGCCGAACGGCCCCCCGAGCACGATCGGGACGGTCGCCATGAACGCGGTGATCCCGACGTCCGTCGCCGACCCACCTCGCGCCAGCACGGCGAACGGCACGGCCACCGTGGTGACGACGTTGCCCACGCGCGAGACGACCTGGACGGCGAGGAGTGCCCGGAGCCGTCCGCGCGGGCTCAGGTGCGCGGCCATCGGTACGCCTGCTGCAGCACGAAGACCTGTTCGGAGCCGTCGTCCGCGGTGTGGTCTGCGCTGACGGGCAGCCAGCGCTCGACGACGTCGCGGAGCTCGGCGCCGAACCGCTCGAGCTCCGGCGCGGTGAGCCGGAGGACACGGTCGGCACTCATCGCCGCGGCCACCCACTCGCGCTCCATACCCGGTGCCCGGTCGACGAAGGCCTCGTAGTTCGCGGCGTAGACCCGGGCGACGGCACGGTCCAGCGCGCTGGCCGCCATCAACTGGTCCGGGTCGTCCATCGCGTCGGCGAGGTACCAGGACGACGAGGTGTGGGACGCTCGCCACCAGCGCTCGCGGCGATCGGTCCCATGCCCCTCGGCGGGCTCGATGAACCCGGCACCGGCCAGGCGCGTGCAGTGGTAGCTGATCGTGCCGGGAGCCTCGTCGATGAGGTCGCCCAGCATCGCGGCCGTCTGCGGACCGTTCGCCCGCAGCAGCCCGAGGATGCGCAGCCGGGTGGGGTGCGCCAGTGCCCGCATGTGTGCCGGGTCGTCGATGCGTCCGTCGTCCATGCGGCCCAGCGTAGATCCGCAAGGACTGTTGTGCAAGAGTCCTTGTGGACTTGGCGTGACTTCATCCGCGCCACGCCGTGCTGTTGCACACCATCGAGACGCGACCTAGCATTCGAACACACGTTCGAACGAGGGAGGACCCGATGATCGTCATCGATGCGGCCACGACGGTCTGGTGGGCGGACGGTGCGCCGGTCCGTCTCGTCTGGCAGGGGCGACGCTGGCGGGTGACCGACCACCCGACGCGGCTCACCGTCACACCGGCCGCGCTGCCGACCGCGATCACGCACGCCCCCGAACGCACGGTCGGGTGGCGCTTCCAGGTCACGGCCGAGGACGGCGAGACGCTCGTCGTCGACATCGTGCCCGACGGCTCCGCCTGGACCGTCGCGCGGACCTGGAACTGACCCCGGGCTCCGGGTACGGTCGCGACATGAGCAGGTGGATCGCGCTGCTGCGCGGCGTGAACGTCAACGGGATCACGATCCGGTCCGCCGAGCTGCGGTCCCTGTTCGAGTCGCGCGGGTACCGGAACGTCCGCACCGTCCTCGCCTCGGGCAACGTCGTGTTCGACGCGGACGCCGGTGCCGCCGAGCTCAAGCGGGAGGTCGAGCAGGCACTCCGTGACCGGTTCGGCTACGACGCCTGGATCGTGCTCGTCCCGCACGACGGGCTGGCCGCCGTGGTCGACGGGTTCCCGTTCGAGAGCGGCGCGGACCGGCACGACTACGTCGTGTTCGGGTCGGACGACGCCGCACTCGACGGCCTGCTCGCGGACCTCGAGCTGGACCCCGCGCTCGAACGGGCCGCCCGCGGGGACGGCGTCGTCTACTGGTCCTGCCCGAAGGGGTCGAGCACGGACACGCCCTTCGCGAAGCGAGCAGCGGCAGCCCGGTTCAAGCGGACGACGACGACCCGGAACGTGAACACGCTCCGGAAGCTGCTCTGATCGCGGGGCCGGCAGCCGTCCGGGTCAGGCGGTCGTCTCGTCCACCTCGTACTCCCGCTCGAGCGAGATCGTCGGGATCGACGCCGTGATGACGGAGCCGTCAGCGCGCAGGGTGCCCTGGATGTCACTGGTGGTCGGCGCGTGCCCGTCCATGCGCGGACCCTGGTGCGGGAGCGGCACGACCGTCGGTGCCTCCGCCGTGACGTCGAACGGCTGGTTGTGCACCCATGCGGTGAAGCCGTCGCCGGTCTCGACCGTGAACGTCATGCGCTCCTGTTCGAGGTCGACGCGGATCCGGGAGCCCCGGACGGTGATCCGGTAGGTCAGGCGCTCCCACGACTTCGGCAGCCGCGGGTTGAACGTCATCTTCCCGCCGTGGTCCCGCATCCCGCCGAACCCGTTCACGAGCCCGCCCCAGATGCCACCCGTCGACGCGATGTGCACGCCGTCCGTGGTGTTGCCGTGCAGGTCGGCCAGGTCGACGTAGAGCGCCGTGTTGAAGTACTGCTCCGCGAGCTCGTGGTAGCCGACCTCGGCCGCCATGATCGACTGCACGACGGCCGACAGGGTGGAGTCGCCCGTCGTCAGGGCGTCGTAGTAGTCGAAGTCGCGCCGCTTCTCGGCCGGGGTGAACTCGTGGCCCTGCAGGAACAGCGCGAGGACGACGTCGGCCTGCTTGAGCACCTGGAAGCGGTAGATGACCAGCGGGTGGTAGTGCAGCAGGAGCGGACGCTTGGACTCCGGCGTGTTCTCGAGGTCCCAGAGCTCCTTGTCGAGGAACTGGGCGTCCTGCGGGTGGATCCCCCGGTGCGGGTCGAACGGGATCTCCATCGACTCGGCGGCGCGCTCCCAGTCCACGATCTCGGACTCGTCGAGCCCGGTCCGCCTGACCATCCGGGCGTACTCCTCGGGGTCGTCGACCGCGAGCTCACGGCACGCGTTGACCGCGAACCACAGGTTCGCCCTGGCCATCACGTTCGTGTACATGTTGTCGTCGACGACGGTCGTGTACTCGTCCGGGCCGGTGACCCCGTCGATGTGGAACTTCTGGTCACCGTTCGAACGCCAGAATCCCAGGTCCTCCCACAGACGAGCGGTCTCGACGAGGATGTCGATCGCGCCGCGCTTCAGGAACTCCCGGTCACCGGACGCCCGCACGTACTGCATGAGGGCATGCGCGATGTCGGCGTCGATGTGGTACTGCGCGGTGCCGGCGGCGTAGTACGCGCTCGACTCCTCGCCGTTGATCGTCCGCCACGGGAAGAGCGCGCCGTGCTGGTTGAGCTCGCGCGCACGGGAGCGCGCGGAGTCGAGCATGTTGTAGCGGAAGCGCAGGGCGTTCCTGGCGACGATCGGCGCCGTGTACGACAGGAACGGCAGGACGTAGATCTCCATGTCCCAGAAGTAGTGTCCGCCGTAGCCGGACCCGGTGACGCCCTTCGCCGCGATGCCGTGCCCGTCGGTGCGTGCGGTGGCCTGCGCGAGCATGAAGAGGTTCCAGCGGACGGCCTGCTGGATCTCCGGCTGCCCCGCGATCTCGACGTCGCTGCGCTCCCAGTAGTCGTCCATCCACGTGCGCTGCTTGGCGAACGTCTCCTCGACGGTCTCGGCGTGTGCACGGTCCAGCGTGCGGTCGCACCGATCGGCGAGTTCGCGCGCCGGTACCCCGCGGGACGTGTGGTAGACCACGTTCTTGGTCAGGCGGATCGGCTGCCCGGCCTTCGCCTGGACCCGGTAGATGTGCTTGGCGAGGTCGTCCTCGATCGACGACGACTCGTCCCAGGTGTTGTCCGTCTCGAGCCGGTGCTCGACACCGACGCAGATCGTCATGCCCGAGCTGGCGGCCTGGTACCCGAGCAACGACCGGGTGCCGGAGTTGCGCTTGATCTTCGGCTCGAGGACCCGCTCGGTGAACGCCTCGGCCTTGCGCGGGTCGAACGCGGTCGCCGCCGCACGCATCCCCGCGTGGTACTCGTCGACGACGTCCTGCCGGTTCAGGATCTGGCTCGACAGCAGCACCGAGGCGTCCGCGTCGAGCATCGTGACCTCGTAGTCGATGACGGCGAGGTGTCGGTCCGTGAACGAGACGAGCCGACGCGAGCGGATGAGCACGCGCTTGCCCGACGGCGTCGACCACTCCGTCTCGCGCAGCAGGTACCCGCCGCGGAAGTCCAGCCTGCGGGTGTGCCGCAGGATGTCCGCTTCGGCCAGAACCAGCGGCTCGTCGTCGACGTAGAGCCGGATCACCTTGGCGTCGGGCGCGTTGATGATCGTCTGCCCGGTCTTGGCGAAGCCGAAGGCGTCCTCGGCGTGCCGGATCGGCCACGTCTCGTGGAACCCGTTGATGTACGTGCCGTACTGCACGCCGCCGCGGCCCTCGTCGAGGTTGCCGCGGAGGCCGAGGTAGCCGTTGCCGACAGCGAAGTTCGTCTCCGCGACACCCTGCTCGTCGGGGGCGTACTCCGTCTCGACGAGCGCCCACTCGTCGACGGGGTAGCGCACACGATCGAGGGGATCCAAGGTGATGGGGTTCATGGGTGCTCCGTGGGAAGGGAGGTGGTCGGGGACGTCCTGGAGGCACGGATCGCGCCGTGCAGGCCGCCTACGTCGTCTGCGTGGCCGGCTGGGGCAGTTCGGCGATGAGGTCGGCGAGGTCCGTCACGACGACGTCGGCGCCGTTCGCGAGCAGCTCGTCGGCGCCCGCTCCACGGTCGACGCCGATGACGAGCCCGAAGGCGCCGTTCCGTCCGGCCGCCACACCACTCGTGGCGTCCTCCACCACGACGCACTCGGCCGCCCTCAGTCCGAACCGGCTCGCCGCGTCGAGGTAGGTGTCCGGAGCGGGTTTGCCGGGGAGTCCGTCCTCGCGGGCGACGAGCCCGTCGACGATGACCGGGAACCGTTCGAGGATGCCGGCCGTCCGGAGGACCTCCACCGCGTTCGCCGAGCTCGACACCACCGCGACCGAGAGCCCGGCGTCGATGGCCGCGACGAGGAACCGCAGCGAGCCCGGGTAGGGCTCGACACCGTGCTCGTGCAGCTCCGCGGTGAACTCGGCGTTCTTCCGGTTGCCGAGCCCGCACACGGTGTCCTGGTCGGGGGTGTCGTCGGGGGTTCCCTGCGGCAGCTCGATGCCGCGGGAGTCGAGCAGGGATCGGACTCCGTCGTACCGGGGCTTGCCATCGATGTACGCGAAGTAGTCCTGCTCCGTGTACGGGTCGACGCCGTGCGCGGCGAGGTAGGGCGTGAAGAGCCGGCTCCAGGCGCGCATGTGCACGTCGGCCGTCGGCGTCAGCACCCCGTCGAGATCGAAGAGGAGGGCTCGCGTGTCAGCGAGGCGCGCAGGGGTCCGCCGGTCCGACGACGTCATGGACAACCTTCCAGGGGGGTGGTGTCGTACGAGTGCTGCGCCCGAGTCTAGGACCGCTCCAGTCCCCTCGTTCGACCGACCCACCAGGTACGGTCGGGGCATGCCGGGAACACCAGCGGGGATCCGTGTCCGCGCCGTCGCCGTCGCCGTGCGGGACCGCGAGGTGCTCGTCGTCCTCCGACACCGCGACGACCGGTCGTACGCCGTGCTTCCCGGGGGCGGCCTCGAGGCGGGCGAGACCCCGCAACAGGCGTGCGTGCGGGAGCTCCGCGAGGAGACCGGACTCGTGGGCATCGCCGAGGCGTTGTTGCCCGTCGGGCTCGATCGCGATGCCCCGGCGCTGTACTTCCGGGTCAGCGTCGAGGGCGGGACGCCGCGGATGCCCGACACCGCACCGGAGGCCAGGCGCGCGACCGACGAGAACCGGTACGACCCCGCGTGGGTGCCGGTCGACGACCTCGACCGCATCGGACTCCGCCCGGACCGCGCCCGCCGGGCCGTGGAGCTCGCGCTCAGCGAGCCGCGCTGACCGCGACGTCGAGCTGGTCGAGCACCGCATCGAGGCCCTGGTCAGGACCACCGACCCACGTGAGGTGCATGCGGGTGGCGAGGAAGGCCTCCAGTTCGACCAGGACGTCCGCCATCATGTCGCCGCCCAGATCCCCGTGGATCACCGGACCCGATGCGGCACGCGCCGTGAAGCGGCGGTCCGCCTCGGCGGCGTCGAGGCGGAGTGCGCACTCGACGAACCCCGCGCCTTCGGCGGCGGCGAGCGCCGCGAGCTCGTCGATGAACGCGTCGGACCTGGCGTACTGCGGCACGATCACGTCACGGCCGGAGCCGAGGTGCGCGCGCATCGCGGCCATGGCCATCGCACGGGCGGCGTTCCCGGCCGGGCGGAGCTGCGCGTCCCACCCGCCGATCATCGCGCGCAGCACGTCGATGTCGAACGCGACGGGCATCGACGGAGCGTGCCGTTCGGCCCAGGCGCGTGCGGTGGTGGACTTCCCGCTCGCCGGGATGCCGTTCAGGTGGACGAGGACCGGCCGCGGCATCAGCTGAGTCCGGCCGAGCGGAGCCCCTCGGTCCAGCGCTCGATCGCCGTGCTGATCTGGTCGCGGGCATCGGCGCGGGAGATGGTCGCGGTGCGGTCCCCCGGCTGCGCACCGTACGCCCCGAAGTCGGCGTGGTTCGAGCCCTGGATCTCGGTCATCGTCGCGTCCGCGGGCAGCAGGTGCCGCGCGGCGTCGATCTTCGCCGGCGTCGACAGGCCGTCACGTGACCCGGAGACGCTCAGCACGTCGAGGCCGGTGTCCGACAGGTCGTTCGCGCAGTAGCTCCCGAGCAGCAGGAGGCCACTGACCCCGGGGTCGTCGGCGAGCTGGCACGCCCGGACCCCGCCGAGCGAGTGGCCGCCGACCGCCCAGGTCCTCACCTCGGGTGCGTGCGACTCGAACGTGGCGAGCGGTCGGGTGTCGAAGAACGCCAGGTGCAGCGTCGGCTTCGTGATCACGACCGTGGTGCCGCTGGCGACCACCTGCCGGAACGTCGCCATGTACGCGTACGGGTCGACCTTCGCGCCCGGGATGAACACGACCCCGACGCCGTTCGCGGACCCGGTCGGCGTCATCACGACGGCGTCGCCCGCGTCCCGCACGGTGACGCGGTCGTCCCGCCAGACCTGCAGCGCAGCGGACCGGGTGCCCTGCATGACGATGTTCGCCCACACCAGGAAGACGACCACGACGACGAGCAGCACCGCCACGATCCAGGCGGTCCAGCGCAGTGCTCGGTTCATCGGGTGTCCTCCGGTCGTCGTGCGGTGACGGTCAGCCAGCGTTCCTCGGCCCCCGGCGCGGTCGTCTCGCGGACGACGACGTCGGTCCACCCGGTCTCGGTCACCACCGACGCGAGTTCGTCCTCGGTCCAGTAGGTGAAGTGCCGGGGGCGGTCGAGCTTGCGCGTGCTCCAGTCGTCACCGTCGCCACGCTTCACGGTGGCGGCGAGGACCCCGCCGGGGACGACGGCCACGAGCGCTCGACGCAGCACGCCGGGGAGTTCCGCGCGCCGGACGTGGAGCAGCACCGCGTTCGCGAACACGGCGTCGTACCCGCTGCCGAACACCCCGGTGCGGACGTCGAGCACCCGGGCGGCGTGCCCGTCGGCGCGGAGCCGCTCGACGAACGAGCGGGCGCCGTCGGTCCGGTCGACGCGGAGGCCGGCGGCTTCGAGGGCGAGTGCGTCCCGCCCGGGGCCGGAGCCGAGTTCGAGGACGCGTGCACCAGGCGTCACGAGCGTCAGCAGGTCGTCGACGAGGCCGGCGCGGTGCCCGTCGGTCCGCTCGGCGTACAGTCCGGCCGCCCGCTCGTACGTGTCGAGCGTGCGGTCGGCGGTGAGGTCCCGGCGCATGACGACCTCGTGCCGGCCATCGGGGAGCCGGTCGCCGAGGACATCGGCGACCGTGAAACCGTTGCGCTCGTAGGTGCGGCGGGCGGTGTCGTTGTCGGGCATCACCGACATCTCGAGCTCGGTCGTGCCCGCCGCAGCGGCCCACCGCGCGATCGCCTTGATGAGCAGTCCGGCGACACCCCGGCCGCGGACCGCGGGGTCGACCCACATCGAGATGAGCTCGGCGCGGTCGTCGTCGGTCGGAGCGCCGCTGGCCATGCCGACGGCGCGGTCGCCCTCGACGGCGAGCAGGTCGAGCGCTCCGGGGATCGACAGGCGTGTCCGCCACCGGTCCTCTGGCGCGTCCACCCAGTCGGCGAGGCGCGACCCGAACGCGTCCGGCGCATCGGCGAGCGCCGCCAGTCGGACGGGTCGCCAGTCCCGCCAGTCGTCGGCGGTCACCGCGCGGAGCTCGATCGTCACGCCCCGACGCTACCGCTCCGCGCGGCGGCGCTCACGTTCGTCCCGGCCCGGGACCACGCTCCGTGACAGCCGGGGGAGGTTCCCGTATCCGCCCGTGACGAATCCGGTTCCCGATCCCCGAGGTTCGGGAACCGGATTCGTCATCGCCGAGAACGAAAACCCGGTCACCGCGACGAGCTGCACCGGTCCGGGCCGCGATGAACGGCTGTCCCGCGGAGCGGTCAGAGCGCGCGCGACCAGGCGACCTCTCGCGCGAGCTGGCCGGTCGCGCGGAACAACGACACCTGGGTCGTCCCCGCCAGCAGGACGGCGAGCTCCGAGCGGTCGGCGGGCGCGAACCCGAGGCCCTGCCAGAAGGGGCCCGACCGGCGACTGAACAGCCACGCCCGATCTGCGCCGGCAGCGGCGGCCGCGTCGAGCGCGAACCGCGCGAGCCGGGTACCGGTACCGGAGCCGCGGAACGCCGGGCCGACGGCGACGCTGCGGAGGAGCGCGTGCCGCCCGTCCGTGCTGCACTCGAACCCGGTGGAGCCGACGACCGTCAGGTCGCACTCGGCGAGGAAGCCGCGCACGTCCGCGACGTCAGCGGGACTGACGGGAAGCGGTTCGTGCACGGCTCCGAGCCTAGGCGAGCTCTACGCGGTGATGGCGGCGCGGATCTCGGCGGCGGCTGCACCGACGTCGGACGCGCTGTAGATCGCGCTGCCGGCGACGGCGACCGTCGCACCGGATGCCTGGACGTCCCCGACGGACGCGGCCGTGACGCCACCGGCGACCGAGAACGGGACGCCGGAGGCCTTGCCGTCGTCGAGGAGCGTGGAGAACGTGAAGCCCTCCTCGGCCTGCTCGTCGAGGCCGGCGTGCATCTCGACGAACTCCGCGCCGAGCGCGATGACCTCGCGGGCACGTGCTGCCTTGTCGGCGACACCGATGAGGTCGACGACGACGCCCTTGCCGTGCTGCTTCGCCGCCGTGACGGCGCCGGCGATCGTGCTGTCACCGGCGACGCCGAGCACGGTCACCAGGTCGGCACCGGCTTCGAACGCGATCCCGGCTTCGAGCTCGCCCGCGTCCATCGTCTTGAGGTCGGCGAACACGGTCTTGTCCGGGTGCGCCTGCTTGATCGCGGTGATCGCGGAGAGCCCGGCGCTCTTGATGAGCGGGGTGCCGAGCTCGAGGATGTCGACGTGCGGTGCGGCCGCTCCGGCGAGCTCGAGGGCGGCTTCGGTGGTCAGGGTGTCCATGGCGAACTGGAGCTGCATGGTGGAGGTGCCTTTCATTCGAGGTTGGCGTGTCGGGGCCAGAGGTCGTCGGCGGACTGCCCGCCGCGGGCCCAGAGCGTGTGGAAGAGCGCGTCACCGAGGAGGGCGACGGCCTGTTCGAACAGCCCGCCGGCGTACTGCGCGGACGCGGTGCCGGAGCGGTCGGTCTTCGTCGCGGCGGGGAGCACGACGGTCGTCGTCGCGACGGACGACAGCGGGGAGTCCGACGTCGTGGAGACCGCCACGACCGATGCGCCGACGGATGCCGCGGTGCGTGCCGCCTGTACGATCCCGGTCGTCGTGCCGGAGCCGCTCGCGACGACGAGCAGGTCGCCGGGGCCGATCGCCGGGGTGGTCACCTCGCCGACGACGTGGACGTCGAGCCCGAGGTGCATCAGGCGCATCGCGGTCATCCGGAGTGCGAGCCCGGACCGACCGGCGCCGTGCACGAACACCCGCCTGGCGTCCTCGACGAGCGTGACGAACTGCGCGGTCGCCTCGGGGTCGATCCGCGACGCGAGGTCGTCGAGCTCACGGAGGACGAGCCCGAAGGACTCGGGGACGGTGGGTTCCTGCATGCCGACGAGCCTTTCATGCTGAGGCCGATCCCACCGCTCCCCGACACGGCGGGAGTCCCACCCGATCGGGTGGCCCCGTCCTCTCGGGTGGGACCGGTACGGTCGGCCACGTGGGAGCGACGGATCAGGACGGCACGGAGGCTCGGCTCGGCCCCGCCAGTCGGCGCGCGGCAGCGGAGCACGCCAGGACGGTCGCAGAACAGGCGGACCGGCACGCGCTCACGCTGGAGTCCGTGCTCGCGGTGCTCCGGTCCCCGCGGGTGGGCGATGCCGCTGCCCGGTCAGAGGCCGTCGAGATCGCCTCGGCTGCGCTCGTCGAGCTCCGGACGCTGACCGACCGGCAGCGGAGCACACTGCTCGAGCCCGTCACGGGCGCGTTCTCACGGCTGCGCGCCGACCTGCGTCCCCTCGTCCGGTTCGGCGACCTCGACGTGCAGTTCGTCGAACCGCCGGCGACCGGCCGCGCCCTGCCCGGCGACGTCGCCCACGCGGCCCGCGCCATCGTCCGCACCGCCGTGCTCGCACTCGTCGACGCCGGTGAGGCCCACCGCGTCCGGATCCAGTGGGACTGCGACGGCCGGAACCTCCTCATGCAGCTCCGTGACGACGGCGCGGGCACCCTGGACGCGCACGACGACACCATGCGGCCGATCGCCGAACGGGTCGTGGCGCTCGACGGACGACTCGCGGTCGAGTCGACGCCGGCGTGGGGGTCCGTCCTGGACATCTCGCTGCCGCTCGATCCGGCGCCCGGCACGGTCGAGGTCGCCGACGACACCGACCTGACCCCGCGCGAGCGGGACGTGCTGCGGCTCGTCGCGACGGGGGTCGGCAACCAGGAGATCGCCGAGGGCCTCGGCATCAGCGTGAACACGGTGAAGTACCACGTGGCGAACCTGCTCAGGAAGCACGGCGCGAGGACCAGGGCGGAGCTCGCAGCAGCCAGGCCCTAGGGGGTGAAGCGGTACCCCATGCCCGACTCCGTGACGATGTAGCGCGGGGACGACGGGTCTGGCTCGAGCTTCCGCCGCAGCTGCGCGACGTAGAGCCGGAGGTACCCGGAGTCGTTGCCGTGCGACGGCCCCCACACCTCGGTGAGCAGCATCTCCCGCGTCATCAACCGGTCCGGGTTGGCGATCAGGACCTCGAGCAACCGCCACTCGGTCGGGGTCAGGCGGATCGCCGGGCCCTCCGCCGGCAGGACCTGCTTCGCGACGAGGTCCACGACGAGGCTCCCGATCCGCACCGTCGGACTCGTGTCCGTCGCCGCCGCGGCCGCCGCCTGCCGACGCCCGAGCGCCCGCAGCCTGGCGAGCAGCTCGTCCATCTGGAACGGCTTCGTCACGTAGTCGTCCGCGCCGGCGTCGAGCGCGTCGACCTTGTCGGCCGAGTCGGTCCGCCCGGACAGCACCAGCACCGGCACCTGCGACCACGAGCGGATGCCCTCGAGCACACCGATCCCGTCGAGTCGCGGCATGCCCAGGTCGAGCATCACGAGGTCCGGCCGCTCGGTGATCACCGCGTCGATCGCGGCGCGGCCGTCCCGGGCGGTGACGACGTCGTACCCACGCGCCGTCAGCGTCACGCCGAGGGCACGGACGAGCTGCGGGTCGTCGTCCGCGACGAGGACCTTCATCGTGCCTCCACCCCGACGTGCCCGGCGATCGGGAGCCGCACCACCATCGTCAGGCCGCCGCCGGGGGTGTCGTCGGCCTCGATCGTCCCACCCATCCCCTCGGTGAACCCCCGCGCCAGTGCGAGCCCCAGGCCGAGCCCCGTGTCGTTGTCGGTGTCCCCGAGCCGCTGGAACGGCTGGAACACGTCGTCGCGCTGCGCCTCGGGGATCCCGGGGCCGTGGTCGGCGACGCGGAGCTCCACCGACCCGCCGAACGCACTGGCCGCCACCCGCACCGTCGTCCCCGCCGGGCTGTGCCGCACCGCGTTCGCGAGCAGGTTCACGACGACGCGCTGCAGCAGCACCGGGTCGGCGAGCACCGGTGGCAGGTCGCCGGGCAGGTCGAGGTCGACGTCGTCCGGCCCGAGCTCCAGCTCGTCGAGTGCCGGCGCGACCACGGTCTCCAACGGGAGGGCGACGGGGGTGACCGCGAGCACCCCCGCCTGCACACGCGAGACGTCGAGCAGGTCGCCCAACAGCACCGCGAGCTGGCGGAGGCTCTCGTCGGCGGTGGCGAGCAGTGCCTCCCGGTCGGCGTCGGAGAGCCGGATGTCGCTGGCACGGAGCGTCTGCACGCTCGCGCTGGCGGCCGCGATCGGCCGGCGGACGTCGTGGCCGACGGCCGCGAGGATCGCGCTCCTGACCCGGTCCGCCGCGGCGATGCGTTCCGCGTCGACCGCGGTCCTGGTCAGTTCGCGGTGCTCCAACGCCGCGTCGATCTGCTGCTCCACCACCCGCAGCAACCGGCGCTGGGTCGGGTCGTCCGGTGCACCGGCGAACTCCAGGACCGCACCGGACGGGAGGCTCGTGGTGGCGTCCGGTGCGTCGCCGAACGTCCCCGAAGTGGCCGGCACCACGTCCCCCTGGCGGACGCGCAGACCGGTGTAGCCGAACGCCTCGCGCGTCCGCTCGACGAGGGCCTGGAGCGCGTCGTCACCGCGGAGCACGCTGCCGGCGATGCCGATGAGCAGCCCGGACTCGGCCCCGGCACGGCGGGCCGTCCGCGAGCGTCGGGCCGAACGGTCGACGACGAAGCTGAAGAGCACGGCGCTGATCACGTACATCACGAGGGCGACGAGGTGCCAGGGCTGCTGCACGGTGACGCGGTACAGCGGCTGGACGAAGAAGTAGTCGAGGCTCAGCCCGGACAACACCGCGGCGAACACGGCGGGCCACATCCCGCCGACGAGCGCCACGACGAGCACGAGCAGCTGGTACGCGAGGACGTCCACGGTGATCGCATCGGGGGTCTTGCCGAACGACAGCAGCCAGGTCAGCAGCGGTCCGACGACGAGAGCGAGGCCGAACGCGCTGAGCACACGGCCACGGGACAGACTGCCCCCGAGCCGCGGGAGCGCGAAGCCACCGCCGGCGCGTTCGTGGGTGACCACGTGCACGTCGATGTCGCCGGACTCGCGGATGACGGTGTTGCCGATGCCGGGGCCGGTGAGCGCCGCGGCCGCCCGCGTGCGCCGGCTGACGCCGATGACGATCTGTGTGGCGTCGATCGACCGCGCGAAGCGGACGAGCGTCGTTGGCACGTCGTCGCCCACCACCTGGTGGTACGTCCCACCGAGCTGCTCGAGCAGTGCGCGCTGCGCACCGAGCGCACCGGGGTGCCGTTCGCGCAGCCCGTCGTTCGTGGTGACGTGCACGGCCGCGAGCTCGCCGCCGGAGGACCTGGCGGCGATCCGGGCCCCGCGACGGAGGAGCGTCTCGCCCTCCGGCCCTCCGGTCAGCGCGACGAGGACGCGCTCGCGCGCCTCCCACCGGTGCTCGATGCCGTGCTCGGCCCGGTAGCGCTTCAGGGCGTCGTCGACCTCGTCCGCGAGCCACAGCAGGGCGATCTCGCGGAGCGCGGTGAGGTTGCCGAGGCGGAAGTAGTTCGACAGTGCGGCGTCGATCCTGGCGGCCGGGTACACGAGGCCCTCGGAGAGCCGCTCGCGCAGCGCCTGCGGCGACAGGTCGACGACCTCGATCTGGTCGGCTGCGCGGACGACCGCGTCAGGGACGGTCTCGCGCTGGACGGTCCCGGTGATCTCGTGCACGACGTCGCCGAGGGACTGCATGTGCTGGACGTTCACCGTCGAGACCACGTCGATGCCCGCCGCCAGCAGGGCTTCGACGTCCTGCCACCGCTTGTCGTGCCGGCCGCCCGGTGCGTTCGTGTGCGCGAGCTCGTCGACCAGCGCGACGTCGGGGTGACGGGCGATCACGGCGTCGAGGTCCATCTCGTCCAGCTCCACGCCGCGGTACCGTTCGACCCGGCGGGGGACGACCTCGAGCCCCTCGACGAGGGCGGCCGTGGCGGCGCGGCCGTGGGTCTCCACGACGGCGACGACGACGTCCCGACCCTCGTCACGGAGCCGGCGTCCCTCCTCGAGCATCGTGAAGGTCTTCCCGACGCCGGGTGCAGCCCCGAGCAGCACCCGCAGCTTGCCTCGCTTCACGCGCTCATCCTCTCGCTTCTCGATCGATCCTGGGGTGTGCACGGACAGCAGCACGCAACCGATCCGCCAGCGCCGCACCTGCGCCTCGGAGCTCGGCAGGACCGTCGATGGTGAACGCCGCGTCGAAGCCGGCGAACCGTGCGGCGAGCGCCGTCCACGACCACGAGCCCATCGTGAGACGGCACCGACCGTCGCCGAGGTCGTCGAGCACGGCATCGACGTCGAGGTACGGCGCGATCGACCGCGCCGGCACGTCGAGCACCGCCGTCCCGGTGCACGGCCACACGTCGGCGCCGTCGGAACCCTTGAACCGGGCCGCGAGGAAACCCGCCGCATCTCCGCCCGGGACGGGTCGCGGCGTGAACCGGATGCCCGTCGGCGCCCGCGGGTGCATCCGGTCGATGCGGTAGGTGCGCCAGTCGTCCCGCTCTGGCGCCCACGCCAGCAGGTACCACCGGCCGTTCCTGGCGACCACCGCGTGCGGGTCGACCCGCCGCGGCGGGCGGTCGTGCTGGTCGCCGCCCCACGCGGAGTCGTAGTCGAAGCGGAGCACCTGCCGGGTGCGCACGGCGTCGGAGACCGCGACGAGCACCGCGGGGTCGACCGTCGTCGTGCCGGGGGTCGTCACCACGTCCACGGCGTCGATCCGGTGCCGCAGGCGCGCGGGCATCACCTGCCGGACGGCTCCCAGTGCCCGCGCTGCCGCCTCGGCGATGTCTGCGCCGGACGCCGGAGCGACGGCGAGCGCGAGGGCGATCGCCACGGCCTGCTCGTCGTCGAAGAGCAGCGGCGGGAGTTCCGATCCGGCGGACAGCCGGTAGCCGCCGGCCGGCCCGCGGAGCGCCTCGACCCGGTAGCCGAGCTCCCGGAGCCGATCGACGTCACGACGGACGGTCCGCGGGCTGACCTCGAGCCGTTCGGCCAGGACGTCACCCGGCCAGTCCCGGTGCACCTGCAGCAGGGAGAGGAGCGCGAGCATGCGTGAGGACGGTCCGGACACGCATGCAGTATCCGTCGAGAAGCGGACACGATCTGACCGCATTGCCGAACAGACTCGCTCCCATGACGATCACAACCACTCCGCACCTCAACTTCGACGGCAACGCCCGCGAGGCGCTCGACTTCTACGCGAAGGCCCTCGGCACCGAGCCGGCGACCATGACCTACGGCGCGATGGGCGCCACCGACGACCCGGCGTGGGCCGACCGGATCGTCTGGGGCCAGGTCCAGACGGCGAGCGGCATCCGCGTGATGGCGTTCGACGTGTGGCCCGGGCAGCCCTACGACCAGGGCACGAACGCCTTCTACGTGTACCTGAGCGGCACGGACGCGGACGAGATCACCGCTGCGTGGGAGGGGCTCTCCGACGGCGCCGAGATCCGGCAGCCGTTCGGTCCCGCAGCGTGGTCGCCCCTCGCCGGGCAGCTCCGCGACAAGTTCGGCGTGATCTGGGCCCTCGACGTGGCCCAGGAGTCCACCGACCACTGAGCGACGCCCGCGTCGGCATACTGGGCGCATGGGGGACACGAACACCACTGCGGAGGCGGCGCGGAAGCGGAAGCTCCGGAAGCGTCGGCAACTCCGGAAGAACCTGCGCCGGCAGATGAACTGGCGCGGTCGGCCAGTCCCGCCGCTCGGGTGGTACGTCGCCGTCCTCGCCGTCGCGTGCGGCATCGCCTACGGCGTCCTGCACGACCGCGGCGACGCTGATCCATCCGGGATCGGCGTCGTCGTGCCCGGTGTGGCCGCCGGAGTGCTCTGGGGCGCGGTGGTCATGGCCGTCGCGCCGCCGATCATCGCCGTCCCGGTCATCGTGGCGGGGATCTTCGTGTTCGGGCCGCTGTTCGGCCCTGCGTACCCGAGCGCACTCTCCGCGTGGATCACGAGCACGGTCGCCGGCTGGTTCGTCGGCATCGCGATCCGGTACCGAACCGTCGGACGCCGTCGACCGCCGCCGGCACAACCGCTCGTCGACCGCACCCGTCCGCGCCGGAAGGCCCCGATCGGCAAGTCGGAGCGGAGCAACCTGGTGTCGTCGGCGATCGCGGGCGTCGGGCTCCTCGCCCTCCCGGTGCTGCTGTTCGTCGTCCCCACTCCCCGGCTCCTCACCGGGTGGCTGCTGCTCGCCGGGTTGGCGCTCGCGTGGGCGATCCCGACCGGATGGTGGAGCGCGAGGGCGCAGAGTCACCACGCTGTCGGTGGAGCACCGCTGCAGGCAGCGACCTGGGGCGTCTTGTTCAACGCATGGGGTGCGGCCGGTGTGCACGGCATGCCGTTCGCACTCACCGCGGGGATGGGCGGCGTTGCGATCGGCTTCGTGCTCCGACGACTCTGGGAGGCCCGGGTCGGCCGCTACCCCCGGCAACGACCGGCTCCGGCAACCGGATCCGTCACCTCGCGGAACGGGAACCTGTCTCCGGCGCCCACGTCGACACCGTCACGGCGGCGGTGACGGTCGTCGGGGCGAAGACCGCGTCGGGAGCGACGTGGTGGTGGCTCGGGCCCATGTGCACGACGTCGTGGACGTCCTCGGCGGACAGGTCCATCGTCCAGGTCAGGTCCTCGGACGAGCGCAGCACGAACGACGGCGTGAGGGAATCGTGCAACCGCCGTTCCTTCTCGGGATCGACGCTGATCGTCGCCTCGGCGAGTTCGGCCAGGTGCCCGGTTCGTGGCGTGACGACGACGAGCACGCCGTCCTCGTGCAGGACCCGGGCGTACTCGCGCTGGTTCCGCGGGGCGAACACGTCGAGGACGACTGCGGCAGCGCCGTCGACGATCGGCAGCCGCTCCGTGACGTCACCGACCACCGCCCCGGCCGCCACGTGCACGCGAGCCGCCCGTCGGATCGCGACGGCGGACAAGTCCAACGCCACCCCCAGTCGCAGAGCCGGCTGACGGCCGACAAGTGCTGCGCCTCCAGCCGCCACCCCGAGCCTCCCGTCCGCCGCGCGCAGCGCATGGGCCAGGTAGGTCCCCGGACCGGAGCCGACGTCGAGGACGATGCCGGGTGCGGAGGCGGACGCGACCACCGCGGCGAGCGCCCGCTCGACGGGTGCGTAGTGCCCGCGCCCCAGGAACCGGATGCGGGCGTCGACCATCTCCGGGGTGTCCGCGGTGAGCGCGCGGCGCTTCGTCGGCAGGAGCGTCAGGTGGCCCTGCTTCGCCTCGTCGTAGCGGTGCCCGTTCGTGCAGCCGGCCTGCCCCGCCCCCGTCCGCGACAGCGGCTCGGTGCACACGGGGCAGGCGAGCACGGGCAGCAGGTCGTCACGCACGCCGTCCAGCGTACGGGCGTCGGTAGCCTGGCCGGATGTCGCTGCAGCAGCTCTTCGGTCTCGACGGACGCGCCGCACTCGTCACCGGCGGCAGCTCGGGCATCGGGCGGGCGATCGCCGGGGCGCTGGCCGACGCCGGAGCCCACGTGCTCGTCGCCGCCCGGACGGCGGCGACCATCGACGAGGCCGTCGCGGAGGTCCGCGCGGCAGGAGGCGCCGCGGACGGCGTCGTCGCGGACCTGTCGACCCGTGGCGGAGCACACGCGCTCGCCGATGTCGTCGGGGACGTCGACGTCCTCGTCAACTCCGCGGGGATCAACCTGCGGCCGCCGATGCCCGACCTCGACGAGGACACGTGGGACACCACGATGGCCGTGAACCTCGATGCCCCGTTCGTCCTCGGGCAGCGCCTCGCACCCGGCATGGCGGCGCGCGGGTACGGCCGGATCATCGGCATCAGCTCGCAGCAGGCCCACCGCCCCTTCGCCGCCAGCGGCGCGTACGGGGTCTCCAAGGCCGGACTGGAGGCACTGGCCAGGTCCCAGGCAGAAGCCTGGTCCGGGCAGGGGGTCACCTCGAACGTCCTCGTGCCGGGTTTCGTGCAGACGGCACTGAACCGCCGGCTGAGCTCGGACCCGGCGACCGTCGAACGGCTGGCAGCCAGGACGCTCGTCGGACGGAACGGCTTGGCGTCAGACTTCGCGGCCGCGGTGGTGTTCCTCGCCGGCCCCGGGGCGGCCTACGTCACGGGGCAGTCGATCGCTGTCGACGGCGGCTTCTCCGTCCACTAGAACGTGTCTCGTCGTGGGTCGCGAGTGCGCGGGCGATGAGTAGGTTTGTGCCGTGGATTGGCGTGGAGACCGCATCGGAGCGGCACATCGTGGCGAGAATCCGACCGTACTGGCCGAGCTCGCCGGCGGCTTCGCGGTCATCGGGGACGCGCAGTTCCTACCCGGCTACTGCGTGCTGCTCGGGAAGGACCCATCGGTCACCGCCCTCGCCGACATGCCCCGAGGTGATCGCGTGCAGTTCCTGGCGGATGCCGATCTGCTCGCCACCGCTGTCGAGCGCGCATGCCGGGCGATCGACCCGGCGTTCCGACGGGTGAATCTCGACGTGCTCGGCAACGCGGACGCGTTCGTCCACGCCCACATCTGGCCACGGTACGAATGGGAGCCTCCGTCGTTGGTGACCCGTCCGGTCTGGCTCTACGAGCCCGATCGGTGGCTCGACCCTCGGACCGCGCTCGGCACCGAACACGCCGGACTGCGCGCGCGCATCACGACTGAGCTCGATGTCCTCGCGAACGCTGACACGGTGCGCATCAGCGGATGACGTCGGCCAGGTGGCGACTCGACGCGACCACGGCGCTGTCGACGGCGGCTTCTCCGTCCACTAGTTTCGGCTCATGGCCGTCATCCACAACGCCGAACTCCGTCCGTCGAAGACCGAGGCGATCGGCGGGTGGCTGCCCGATCAGCCGTGGAGCGGGGTCGAACCCGGCGCCGAGGTCGTCGTCGACGGGCGCTTCCGGTTCGACGACCCGGACGGCGAGGTCGGCGTGGAGACGTACCTCGTGCACGTCGGGGACGGTCCGGTCCTGCACGTGCCGCTGACGTACCGCGGCGCTCCGCTGGCCGACGCTGCCGACTTCCTGATCACCGAGATGGACCACTCCGTGCTCGGTCGACGCTGGGTGTACGACGCCGCGGGCGACCCCGTCTACGCCGACGTCCTCCGTCGTGCGATCGCCACCGGGGGGCACGAGGCCCGACTGGAGGCAGCCGTCGCGTCCGACGCCCCGCCGCCGTCGCTCGGGTCGGCGGTCGGCAGTGGCTCCGCGTCGTCGTCGCCGACGGTGCACGTGGTCTCGCCGACGACCGACGGCGCGCTGACCACGATCGGGGACCTCGTCATCGTGCGGGTCGTCGGGACGCCCCTGCCCGACGGTGAGACGCTCACGGCGACCTGGGCCGGCTCGGAACCCACCGTCGTGGCGACCCTGCGCGCCTGAGAGGTACGGCCAGGACCTCGTTGTCCGCTCCGGGTCCTGGCAGGATCGGGGACGTGAAGACACTGGAGTTGCCACAGACGGACCTCACCGCATCCGACGTCATCGTCGGCCTGATGCGGATCAACGACATGAGCGACGAGGACATCCGTTCGCTCTACACGGCCTCGCGCGACGCGGGCGTGACGATGTTCGACCATGCAGCGGTCTACGGCGGGTGGCACGGCTGCGAGGAGCGCTTCGGCGCCGCGGTCACGCTGTCCTCGTCCGAGCGTGCCGCCATCCAGCTACAGACGAAGGTCGGCATCCGGCCGACGGACCACGGCGCGTACTTCGACTTCTCGTACGAGCACATCCTCTCGTCCGTGGAGGAGTCGCTCGCGGCGCTCCGCACGGACTACATCGACGTCCTGCTGCTGCACCGCCCCGACGCCCTCGTGGAGCCGGAAGAGGTCGCGAAGGCCTTCGACGAGCTGCACGCCGCCGGCAAGGTCCACCACTTCGGCGTCTCGAACCACACCCCCGGGCAGGTCGAGCTCCTGAAGAAGTTCGTCACGCGGCCGCTCGCCTTCAACCAGGTGCAGCTGAGCATCACGCACGCGAACGTCATCACGCAGGGCCTCGCGGCGAACATGGGCGGCCTGGACCAGTCGATCGACCGCGACAACGACATCCTCAACTACTCGCGGCTGCACGACATCACGCCGCAGGCATGGTCGCCGTTCCAGAAGGGCTTCTTCGACGGCGTCTTCCTGGGCGACCGCGAGCAGTACGCGGAGCTCAACGACGTGCTCGAGGAGCTCGCATCGGCGCACGGGGTCACCCCGACGGGTATCGCCGTCGCGTGGATCACCCGGCACCCCGCGCACTTCCAGGTCGTCCTCGGCACGACGAACCCGCAGCGCGTGCGGGACTCGGCCGCCGGCTCGGACGTCGAGCTCTCGCGCGAGGAGTGGTACCGCGTCCTGACCGCCGCCGGGCACACCGTTCCCTGAACCACCTGCGAACGGGCAGGGTGGGATCGTGCTCGACGATCTCACCCTGCCCGTTCCGCTGTCCGCACGCGCCGGCTCGTTCACGCTGCGCTCAGCGGTGCCCGACGACCTCGACGCGCTGATGGCCCTGCTGTCCGACGACCCGATCAGCGCCGCGCGCGGGGACGTCGCCGCTGCGGGTGACCGGGAGGCCTACGCGGGCGCGCTCCTCGCGATCGTCGAGGACCCCGCGAACGCGCTGCTCGTCGTGGTCGACGTGACGGGCTCGGTCGTCGGGACGATGCAGCTCACCCGGATCCCCGGCATGGCCCGGCGGGGGTCGACCCGGCTGCTCGTCGAGGCCGTGCGAGTCTCGCCCGCGCTCCGGTCGAGCGGCATCGGGAGCGCCATGATGCGATGGGCGACCGACGTCGCCGCACCCGCGCTCGGCGCGTCCCTCGTGCAGCTGACGTCCGACGCCGCACGTGCTCATCACGCCGACAACTGCGCACGCGGACGCATGCGCAGTTGTCGCCAGCGCGGGCAGAACCGGGGGCTGACGGGCGGCCGGCGCCGGCCGGGGCGGGCTACTCCGGGTCGGACGGGGACGGGGTGGAGATCGGGGCGAGGAACAGGGACGGCGCAGCCGGGTCGGCAGCGGCGCCACTGACCACCTCGACCTCGATGTCCAGCCCGTGTGCTGGGTCCTCGTCGAGCTCGAGGCCGTTCTCGGACACCTGGTCTTCGGGGATGGCGCGGCCCTGCGAGGGATCGAACGCGCTGCTCATCGACATGGGACGAGCATGCCCGTCCCGCATGAGCAGCGCCTCAGAGCCGCCCGTCGGCAGCGATGAGTTCCAGCTGGGTCAGCTCCACGTCCGTTCCAGCGGTGAACGCGAACGACGCCCCGCCGCCGCTGATCGGGAACACCCGGGTCTGGCCTGCCCACTCGAACACGGCGTCGGTGACGTCGACCGAGGACGAACCGAGCGCGACCTGCCACGAGTAGGTCCCCGGCGCCGCGGCGGTCACCGTGTAGAGCGACGCCGACTCGATCGACACGTCGAACGAGACGGTCGTCCCCGCGGCGAGCGCCGTCACCGTCCGTCCGGTGTCGTCCGTCAGCGCGGACGACCGCACGGGGAGGACGTCCGTCGGGGTGTCGCGGTACCCGTGCACGTCGGACGCCGAGACGGGTCGCGTGTCCGACGCCCAGCCGGTCGGCGTCTCGGACAGCTCGACGACGATCGACGATGCGCCGACCACGACCGCGTGCGGGATGCTGACGGACGTCCAGGGCGAGCCGTCGACGGTGACCGAGGCGACGAACCGACCAGCGCGAGTCGTCTCGATGACGATGGGCGAGCCTCCCGGGGGTCGGAGCACCGCGCGCCGGACCGACGGCGGCACGATCACGTAGGAACCACTGGCCGGTGCCAACGGGTACAGGCCGATGGTGGCGAAGACGTACCAGGCGCTCATCTCGCCGTTGTCCTCGTCGCCCGGGTAGCCCTGGCCGAGGTCGGACCCGACGAAGAGCCGGTCCAGCGCCGACCGGACGACGCGGTGGGCGTCGTCGTGGCGCCCGGTGAACATCGGGAAGAACGGGATGTGGTGCGCCGGCTGGTTCGACAGGCCGAGCATGCCGATCCGGACGTCGCGGGCCTCGGTCATCTCGTGGATCGGGAAGCCGTAGTGTCCGGCTCGGTCGGTCGCGCCGGTCTCCTGCGTCGCGAAGAACCGGTCGATCGCGGCGTCGAAGCCCTCCGGCCCGCCGTGCAGGTCGACGATCCCGGCGCCGTCGTGCGGGGCGGTGAACATCGTGCCCCAGGCGTTCGTCTCGGTGTAGTCGCCGCCCCACTGGTCCGGGTCGTAGCCCTCGCCCTCGCGCCACCGCCCGTCGGGGGTCCGTCCGATGAAGAACCCGCGGCGACGGTCGAACACGTTCCGGTACTGCAGGGACCGACGGGCGAACCACTCCGCCTCTGCCGTGTACCGCTCGCGTTCCACGGCGTCGGTGGTCCGGTCCGCCAGGGCGGTCGCCATCACCGAGACGCTCCAGTCGTTGATCGCGGCGTCGACGGTCCAGGACATCCCCTCGGACGTGTCGGTGTCGACGTGGCCGCGGAACGCACCCGGGAGGCTCCCCTTCCGCCCGACACGCTCGTCACGCGGCGGGACGGTCGCGTTCTTCACGGCGCTCCGGTACGCCTGCTCCAGGTCGAACCCGTGGACACCCTTCGACAGCAGGTCCCCGAAGACGGTGTCGCTCGTCGTGCCGGTCATGCAGTCCTCAGCGCCGGGGGCGCTCCACCGCGGGGTCCAGCCGCCGTCGTGGAAGTGCTGGACGAAACCCTGCGCGAGCTCGCCGGCGGTGTCCGGGGTGAGGAGCCCGAGCAGCGGCCACGCGGTGCGGTAGGTGTCCCAGAAGCCGTTCGTGGTGGTCATCGCACCGTCGACGATCTCCGGCCCCGGCTCGTCGCGGATCGGTTCGGCGAGGACGTCGCCGTACGGGGAGCGGTAGTGCGGCGCACCCGTCAGGGCCGTCTCCCCGGCGCGGTTCGGGTAGAGGAACAAGCGGTAGAGGCCCGAGTAGATCGAGGTCAGCTGGTCCTCCGTGGCACCGTCGACGTCGAGCGTCGCGAGCTTCTCGGTCCACTCGCGCTCGGCCCGCTCGCGCATCGCGTCGAAGGGACCGGCGGCGTCGAGGTTCGCGCGGGCGTCCTCGTATGAGACCGTCGAGATGCCGAGGAGCACGTCGGTGCCCCCCTCGACGGCGATCCAGCCGCGGAGCTGCTGGTCCGTGGTGGTCGTGTGGTCCGCCGTCGCGCCGGGTACGCGGACGTGCACGAAGTGCGGGGGCGTGCCGGGTCGGTCGTCGAGGTGCGCCTCCACGATCGCGGTGCCGTCCTCGATGCGCACGGTGGACTCGAGCACCCGGCCGTGGTGGTCGAGCACGATGCTCCTCGTGCCGGTGAAGCGGAAGCCCAGGGCGAACTCGCCTGGGGTCATCTCCGCGGTGACGCCTTGCTCGAGCGCGACGCGGTAGCGGTGCGGGCCGTCGAGCTCGTCGTCGTGGTCGAACGCCAGGGCCCGTGCGACACGGTCGACGTCCGGCGACCCGAGCGGGGACGGCATCACCTGGAAGACCCCGCGGTCCCCCATCCACGGCGACGGGATGTGGCTCGTGGCGAAGGCCTGGATCGCGGGGCGGTTGTCGCTCGCCCGGTTGTGCTCCTGGTACGCGTACGGCCACCGGTTGCTCGCCGCGTCCGTCATCGGCAGCCCGAACACGCCGCCGTGCGGGAGCCCGACGAGCGGGGCGTTGTTGCCGCGCGAGAACCGGGAGGACGCCTGCGTGCCGCGCGTCGTGCGGACGTGGTCGAGGGGGCGGGACGCCGACGGACGCCGAGGCTGCTCGATCCGGACGTCGTCGAGCCATCCACGGAGCCCGGTGACCGGCGCGCCGGAGCCGAGCCGGGCCTCCAGGCGGTCGACGACCCGGCCCGCGAACGGCGTGAGGTCCACCGCGCGACGGTTCCACTGATCGACCCAGGCCTTGCGGGCGGTGTCCTGCGCCTCCGGGGTCAGCGCGTCGCCGTACTGGTCCGCTGCCTGCTCGCTGAGCCGGGTGCCGTCGCGGAAGACGATGTCGAGCGTGAACGCCGTGGCGTCCCAGAAGTGCTCGAGGTCCTGCTCCTCGGGCTCGGACCCGCCGTCCGGGAGGGTCCGCTCGGGGAACCACACCCATGAGAGCTCGTCGCCGGACTCGATCGTCCGCCCGGCGAACCCGGGCACGATCGCTTCCGGCTCGTCCACCAGGAACGCCTCGAGGGACGTGAAGCCGACACCGTTCTTCGCGGCGACGGCCGTCGTCGGGCCACCGCTCCGTTGCAGTTCTCGCACGCCCCCACCCTATTTGCTCCAGCGGATGGACGAAACCCGTTGCCGCCGGCGCGCGCGAGTCTCGCGCTCAGGCGTCAGCGATCCGGGCGAGCCAATCGCGCATGAGCGCCCGCTCCGACGGCGACAGGGCGGCGAGCGCGTCGTCGTCAGCGGCGAGCTGCACGGCCGCGGCGTGCGACCCGGGGTCGACCTCCGGCGCCGCCGTCAGGATCGCGAACGCCAGCGCATCCCACGCCGCAGCGACGAGCGCCGGGTCACGCTCCTCTGCCGGCGTGCCGATCAGGTCGAGGACGACGCCGACCCCGATGGCGTGCACGAGCGACACCGCGCGAGGCTCGGGGACCCGGAGCCGTCCGGCGAGCGCCACGCGGTGGATGCGCTCACGGAGGACCGCGATCCCCTGGTCCTCGGTCGTCGAGTGCGAGCGCAGCGGGTCCGAGAACAGCGCCGTCAGCCCGGGGTTGGCGAGCCCGAACGCGATGTGCGCGTCGAACGAGTCGCGGAGGTGCTCGACGGGGTCGACGTCGTCCGGAACCGTCTTGCCGGCGACGTACGCGGCGAAGACCCGGTCGGCGACGGCCTCGAGCAGACCGTCCTTGTCGCCGAACTGTCGGTAGATCGTCGGCGCCTGCACCCCGGCCGCGGCGGCGACGGCTCGGGTGGTGACCCCGGCCGGCCCGACGTCGGCGAGCAGATCGGCGGCGGCGTCGACGATGCGATCACGGACGGAGTCGGTCATGGATCAACGATAACGGGCGCTTGTTAGCGCCGTGTTCACAGTGTTACGCTCGCGGCGTTTCCAACGATAACGAAGGGTTGTCCCCATGATCATCGTCACCGGCGCCACCGGAGCACTCGGCTCCGCCACCGTCCGCGCACTGCTCGACCGCATGCCGGCGGACCAGATCGGCGTCAGCGTCCGCGACACCGCGAAGGCCGCCGACCTCGCCGCGAGGGGCGTGCGCGTCCGTCCGGGTGACTTCGCCGACCCCGCATCGCTGGCCCGCGCCTTCGAGGGCGCCGACCGCGTGCTCGTCGTCTCCGGCTCGACGCTCGGGCCCGACGGCGTCGACATGCACGCGGCAGCCGCTCGGGCTGCGGCGGACGCCGGCGCCGAACGCGTCTTCTACACGGCCCACCAGAACACGAAGGCAGACTCGCCCGTCGCGTTCTCGGTCGACCACGCCCACACCGAGGCCGCACTCGCCGAGATCGGCACGCCGTGGACCTCGCTCCGCAACGGCTTCTACGCGCACACCGTCGGCTGGCTCATCGCCGGCGCCACGGAGACGGGCGAGTTGCTCCTGCCCGAGGACGGCCCGATCTCGTGGACCGCTCGCGAGGACCTGGCCCTCGCGGACGCGGTCCTGCTCATCGACGGCCCGACGTTCGACGGGCCGACACCAGCACTCACGGCGGCCGAGGCCGTGACCTTCGAGGACGTCGCCCGGACCCTGTCCGAGGTCACCGGCACGACCGTCCGCCGCACCGTGATCGCCGACGACGAGTGGCTCGCCCGGCAGACCGCCGCCGGTATGCCCGACGCCGCTGCGCAGATGATGCTCGGCATGTTCCGCGGCGCCCGTGCCGGCGAGTTCGACGAGGTCGATCCACTGCTCGCCGAGCTGCTCGGCCGCGAACCGGTGTCGATCAGGACGATCATCGAGCGCACCCTGGCCTGACGCCGGACCGTCAGCCCTTGTTGTGGCCGGGGGCGTTCTCGGAGTTACCGGGGCCGCTGTTGCTGAGCGGGGTCTGCACCGGGAGCGTCGGCTGCACCGACGGCTCCGGCCCGTTCGAGGGCTCGGTGGGCTGCGACGGTTCGACCGGCTGCGAGGGCTCGGGCTCGACGGGCTCGGACGGCTGAGGCTGCACGGGCTCCTGCGACGGCTGCTCCTCGGGCTGCGACGGCTCGTCGCTCGGCTGCTGCTCGGTCGGCGCCGTCGAGCTCGACTCCGTCGGCGCGGGCGTCTCGTCGCCCCCGCCGAGCGCGAGCACCGCGGCCACGATACCGGCGAGGACGAGCACCCCGACGATCACGAGCGTGATCACCAGGCCGCGGCGGCGCTTCTTCGCCGGGGGCTCCGACGGCACGGGTGGGGCCGACACGGGTGCCCCGCCTCCGCCGGTCGGACCGCCCGATCCGCGTTGTGCGCCGAGCACGGTGGTCGCCACGTCGTCCGGACCAGACGGGCTGGAGGCCGTACTCGCCGGCAGCACGCGCGTCGCGTCGTCCGCGGGCCGGCGCGCGGGCATCGCCTGCGTCGCGACGTCGGCCTGCGCCGCCCGCGCGGTCTCGGCCCCAGCGGCAGCGCCGGCCACTCCGGCGGCCGCAGCCGCCGCCGTCAGGGTGCCAGGGCCTCCAGGCAGGAGCTGGGTGGCGGGCGCTCCGTCGTCGTACGAGAGTGCGCGCAGGCGTTCGGCCGCCTCCGTGGCGGACGGCCGCTCGGCCGGGTCGGTCGCCGTCATGACGTGCAGGAGCACGCGCCAGGCCGTGGGCAGGGCGGGGTCGATCTCCGGCGAGCGCGTGAGCCGCGCGGTGGCTGACTCGACGGCGCTGCCGGGGAAGGGCATGCGGCCCGACAGGCACTCCAGGAGCACGAGGCCGAGCGAGTAGACGTCGGACTTCCCGCTGATCCCCTGGGCGGTCACCTGCTCCGGTGCCAGGTAGGCGGCCGTCCCCATGACGGTGCCGGTCCCGGTGACCCGGGCGGCGTCGCGGAGCAGCGCGATGCCGAAGTCGGCGAGCTTGACGTGCGAGCCGTCGGCTTCGAGGAGCACGTTCGCGGGCTTCACGTCGCGGTGCACGATGCCCTGCGCGTGCACGGCGGCGAGGCCGTCAGCGACCTGGGCGCCGACGCGGGCGGTGGTGGGGCGGTCGAGGGGCCCTTCGCGGAGCCGGGTGGCGAGGTCGCTGCCGGGGACGAGCTCCATCACCAGGTACGAGTCACCGTCGGCGTCGTCGAGGGCCGCGTCGTACAGCGTGACGAGCGCCGGGCTCCTGAGGCCCGCGAGGACCTGGATCTCCGCCTCGGCACGCGCCCGCTCCCCGTGGTCGACGGGGCCCATCCGGAACACCTTGACCGCGACCTCGCGGCCGAGCTGCTCGTCGACCGCGCGGTACACGGACGCCATCCCACCGTGACCGAGCGTGCCCGTGACCCGGTACCTGCCGCCGAAGACCCGTTCTTCCATGCCGGGCAACCTATCGGCTGTTCCTGACGGACGGGGTGACTCCGGCTGCCCGGAGCCCCCCCCCCCCCGACCCTTGATCCTCGCGCGATCCGCGAGCGCTCACGAAGCCCTGTGGACGTCGCCCGACCCCCCGCGGTGGACGGCGGTGAGGTACAGCCGGTGGGCGGTGATCACGAGCGCGAGCCACGCCAACCCGAGGGCCCACGCCGCGAGCACGTCGGTCAGCCAGTGGTGCCCCAGGTACACGCGCGACAGCCCGATCGACACGACGAACACCGCACCGAGGACCACCGTCCAGACCCGGGTCACTCGCCGGGACTCACGGAGCAGCAGCAGGTACACGATCGTGCCGACGACGACCGTCGCGTTCAGGGTGTGCCCGGACGGGAACGACGGCGAGTGCTCGTACGGCGGGACGGCATCGGCGAGCGAGGGACGCGCACGCCCGATGAGGTCCTTGCCCGCGACCGTCATGAGCAGCGATCCGGCGCTCGCAGCGACGAGGAGCACCACAGGGGTCCAGGCCCGGCGCTGGATCGTGAAGCCGACGAGGAACCCGAGCGCGACGATCGGCATCCCGATCGTGCCCGCGACGTTGGTCCACCAGGTCACGGCGGTGTCGAGGCCAGGCGAACGGAGCGTCATCATCCAGTCGAGCACGGGGCGGTCGAGCACGGCGACGTCGTCCGCTTCCCGGACGGCGTCGTAGACCTCGGAGGCGATCCACGTGCACACCGCGGCGATGCCGATCCCGATGACGAGGGTGACGATCAGCAGGGGCAGCGCACCGAAGCGGTCGCCCAGTCGCGTCCACACGGTGGCGGACGCCCGCCCGGCGCGTGTCCGCCAGGTGGTCAGGTCGACGTCGCCCACCGACCGTTCCTCGGTACGTGCTGCTTCGTCCATCGGTCCACCCTGCCCTGCGCGACCGGAGGCTCTCAGCGAACTTCGGCCAGCCGGGACGGAATCGGATGGCTGCGTAGGGCGGCGGAGTCGCCTGGCACCGCGAGCATGTTTCGGAGGATCAGGCTAGCCCACTCATGTTTCTCGACCAGAAACCCCTGTCGAACCCTGTGGACGGCTCTGCGCTTCGGACGGATCGCGCGGACTGCGTCAATCGCAATGTTCAGGAGTTCGTCGTGTTGCCGCCCGGCCTTGTTAAGGTTGGGCCACCGCGGAACTTGCTCCCCATCCACACTGAGCGCTCGTTTCAAAGCTTGCGAGCCTGCGTCGATGATCAGTGACTCGAACATTCGATCCATACACAAAACCTGGACCATGCCGGGCCTCAAACTGCTGATGCCAGGCCTGGCGGCTGGAATCTCTCGGCTCTCCAATTCTTCGAGCCGCGCTTTGGCCACAGACTTCCACGACGCGGCCAAAACGTTAGACTCGGCCAACCCCCGATAGACATCGAGAGTCTCCTGCCAGCGGCAGTATTCCGCTGTGGGGTTCCAGCGAGGGTGCAAGTCCCATGCAACGACGGCCGCGTCAAAGCCAATTTCCGACTGCTTCCGGACGAGCAACTGGTCGAACGACTCGCCGACTCCTGAGAGAGTCTTGTTCCGCGGGTTCATCGCGACGAGGTGCTTCTTGGAGATCCCGACCACGCAATCAAACTCCGGGACACCAGCGATGCCGCAAACGACCTCGTTCCACAAGAGAGCCAGCGGGTCTCGACTTGCGCCTGATGTGCCTGACTGGTCGGTTCCCTCCACGAACAGCGCTACGCGAAGCTTAGTCATGGGCGAGGAAGCGCCAGATTCGCGTACACAGTCCCCGGCGGCAGACTCGGATCGAAGGCCTTGACCTCATCCAGGGACGAAAATCGTTGATATTGCGTCTCACCTTCTGTTCGCCGGACCAACAGGATCGACTGAAACGGCACGTGATCGAGCAACCACGGCGAGTGAGTTGTCATCAAGACCTGCGTTCCCGCGATGGCGCCACCCTGCAATCGCGCTGCGATCTGTTCAGTCGTCCATGGATCCAAACCGTTCTCGATCTCCTCCACGCAGATGATTGACGGGGATGGCTCGCGTTTGAGCAGCGCGAGCAGTGCCGTGATGCGCCGAGTCCCTTCCGACAACATCCACGATGGAATCGGGATTTGGAACCTTCCGGATCGTCCCCGATAGGGCATCCGCTCAAACAAGTTGTAGTTGACACGCTTGTCTTTGCGATCCCCCGATTCAATCACTTCCACGTTCCGGATACTGGGCAAGATCGTGCGGATGTCGTCGGCCAAGTCTGCTCGTTGGTCTGCCGTGAGTTCATACAGGAGGGCCGGGAGTTGCTGGCCCTCTTCGTCGAGGATCGGCTCGAACGAGCGCCGAGCCGCGGGCGACCCCTGGGCGAGGCGGTTGGGGCTGAGCCGGAGGAAGACGGCGCGCGCCCAGAACTCCTGCAGAGCGCGGACGATCGGGTCATCAAGCTGCGTGTCGCCGACAAGAGCGAGCGCCAACCTATCGGGGTCGACGACACGCACGGTCGATGCGCCTGAGCCGATTGTCCTGACACCGTCTTCGGTCCGGATGACCTTCCGCTCGACTCCGTTACTCCGGACGATCAACGACTCCGACTCGACCCGCGGAAGTCCGTTGTCGTCGATCACCTTGATCGCGTACATGACGGCGACGGAATCGTCCTCCAGATCCGTCCACTCCAGATCGATCCGGAAGTACGGTGGCACGCTCTGTGAACGGGCGTTGATGAGATCGCTCATTCCGAAGTACCGATCGCACGCCTCGCGTGCGTCCCGCCGGATCGCAGTGTCGAGCCATTGCAGTGCTTCGAGCAGGGTGCTCTTGCCACTGCCGTTTCGGCCCACCACCACATTAAACGGCTCGAGATCAATCGCCTTGGGCTTGAATGCCGCCTTGAACCTCTCAGGCCGGGCGGACACGAGTTGCAGTGTGAACGTGCGATCCGCTGGATGGGGAGCCCGGGAGTCCTCGGTCATGTTGCCAGTATGGTCGCGGCGCAGCCAGAGCCAGCGCGCTCGCGACGGCGAGCCTTCGGCTCCCACCGGGAGGTCTTGCGGCCCATCGAACACGTCTCCCTCGATCACCGTTGATACATTACATGCTGACTGTCGAGATTACTTCGCGCTGCCGTAGTCGTCGACCACCGCGACGGACAGCGGGAACGTGATCGGGAACGACCCGAACAGGATCCGCCCGGCGTCCGCGGCGGCCGCCTCGACCTGCTCGGCGGCCCACGCCGCGTCGGCTTCCGGCACGTGCAGCACGATCTCGTCGTGCACGAAGAACACGAGGTGCGCGCCGTCCCGGACCGGCCCGGGGTACCGCGCGGCGAGCCGGGTCCGCAGCGACGCCATCCACGACAGGGCCCACTCGGCCGCCGTCCCCTGCACCACGAAGTTCCGGGTGAACCGTCCCCAGCTCCTGGCACGCGACTCCACGGCGCGCTGCATCGCGGGAGTGCCGTCGACCGACCACGCGCGGTTCCGTGCTGCGAACCACGACGACTCCGGGATCGGCGACGTCCGCCCGAGCCGTGTCGTCACCGGTTCGCCGCGCTCCCCCGCTGCCGCCGCACGCGACACCAGGTCCAGCGCGCGCGGGAACGCCCGAGCGAGCCGTGGCACGAGCCGACCGCCCTCACCCTGGGTGGCGCCGTACATCGCGCCGAGCATCGCGCCCTTCGCCTGCTGCCGGGTCTCGACCGCTCCGGACGCGACGACGCCGTCGTAGAGATCGCGACCGTTCCCCGCCGCGGCCATCGCCTGGTCGCCGGCCATCGCCGCGAGCACCCGCGGTTCGAGCTGTGCGGCATCGGCGACGACGAGCTTCCATCCGTCGTCGGCGACCACGGCCGGCCGGACGAGTTTGGGGAGCTGCATCGCCCCGCCACCGTTCGCCGCCCAACGCCCGGTGACGACACCGCCGACCGCGTACTCCGGGTGGAACCGGCCGTCCTGCACCCACTCGTCGAGCCACGACCAGCCGTTCGCGGTGAGCAGCCGGTACAGGCGCTTGTACTCGAGGAGCGGTTCGATCGCCGGGTGTTCCAGGCGCTGGAGCTCCCACTTCCGGGTGCTGTCCACCACCAGCCCCGCGCGGCGGAGGGACCGCAGTACGTCCGCCGGTGAGTCGGGGTTCAGGGCGGGGTCGTCCAGCCGCTGCCGGAGGACCACGGCGATCTCCTCCAGCCGTCGTGGTCGGACGCCGTACGGCACCCGCGGGCCGAGGGCGTCCTGGAGCAGGCGTTCGTGCACGTCGGCGCGCCACGGCAGCCCGGCGAACCGCATCTCGGCGGCGACGAGCGCCCCGGCGGACTCCGCGGCGAGGAGCAGTCGCAGCGCTCCAGGATCGGACGCGCCGGCGACCGCCGCGAGTTGCGCACGGAGTTCCGCGACCGGGTCGGCGGCGTCGGCGGGGCGGGTCCCGTCGAGGAGTGCGTCGTCGAAGAGCTGCGCCTGCGTCGCGCGGACGACGCGTTCCTGCTGCGCGGGCGCGTCCCAACCGCTGACCGGCGCAGCAGCGAGGGCAGAACCGCGCGCGGCCAGCGCCGTGCGGAGGATGCGATGGCACAGCCGCAGGTCGACGCAGCGTGCGACCCGACCACCAGCGCGGAGCACGAGCGGGTACCAGCGCGCGGTGTCGTCCCAGACCCATCGGACGCCTCGTGCTTCCCGCGCGGCGACGAACGCCGGGAGTTCCGGGTCGGGAACCGCGACCGGCTCACCGTCCGGGTCGCCGGAGTCGGTCAGGGGCGTCGCGAGGACGCCGCCGTCGACACGGCTGAGGACGAGGTGCACGGAACGATCATGCCGTGCACCACCGTCCCCGCCGGACAGGTGGTGGCGGCCGTCGGTCGAGTCCGACGTCCTAACGCTCCTGCGTGCGCTCCGTTCCACCGGGTCGCACGGCAGCGGAGTCCGCGACGTCGATGCGCACGGTGCCGTCGGATTCCTCGGAGACCTCGACGCGCGGCGCTTCGTCGTGGGCGTCCGAACCGGACATCCGGCGCAGCGTGTCGTGTCGACGTTCCTCGAAGGACATGTCGACACCGTCGTCGAGGTGGTCGCGATCTGGCTCGGTCATGCCGACGACGGTACGCCCGGCGACCTGGTCCGGCTCACGCGATCGGCGCGGTCCCGGTGCGCTCGGTCCAGTGCCCGCCGCCCGCCCACCGGTCGTGGACCGCCTGTTGCACACGCCCGGCAGGACGTGCGGCACGCGCCGTGGCGAGCCCGGTCCCGAAGACGAACTTCGCCGCGCTGTCGTCGCCCTCGACCGCGTCGTGCGAACCGGGCGGGAGCAACCGGAACCGTCGGGCGAACCGGACGACGTTGGCGTCCGGTCCGAGCGCGGTCGCGAGCCCGGGATCGAGGAGCCACGACCGGCAGGACCACGACGTCGCGCCGTGGCCGGGTGCGAGCCGTCGGAGCAGGTCAGGAGCGTCGGCGAACGCCCGGTCGCAGGCGACCGGGTCGAGCGGCCCGGTCTCCGGGACATGGACACTCCATGTCGGCGTCCCGTCCGGCAGGTGGGCGCCGAGTTCGAACTGGAGGCGCCCCACGGCCACCACGCGTCCGGTCGCGACCGCGCAGAACCAGTCCAGCCCGGTCCCCCGGATCCCGTACCGGTCGCGTTTGCGTGCGACGTCGGCGACGCTCGCGGACGCCTGCTCGGCGGTCGCCCCGTGGGCGGCGAGCCACGTGGCGGTCTGCGGGAGGACCGCGTCCACGGCCGCCATCGCGAGCGCGTCCCGCTCGACCGGCGGGGCGTCGGCGACGCTCGCCGCGAGGTCCGCGGCGAGCGCCCCCGGGTCCTGGAGGCGACCGATCGCGGACGCGAGCAGCGCGACGGAGCCGGGGCGGGCCTCCCGGCTCACTTCAGGCCGGACGAGGCCAGCCCGTCGATCACGCGACGCTGCAGGACGATGAACATGATGAGCACCGGTGCCATCGCCATCAGGCTCGCGGCCATGAGTACCGGGTAGTCGATCGTCCGGTCGCTCGACAGCGTCGCGAGGCCGGCGGCGAGGGGCATGTCCTCGGCGCGGGTCGACACGACCAGCGGCCAGAGCAGCTCGTTCCACGACCACAGCACCGTCGTGATCGCGAGCACGCTGATCGAGGGCCGGGCGAGCGGCAGCATGATCCGCCAGAACACCTGGAACGGGTTCGCGCCGTCCATGCGCGCCGCCTCTTCGAGCTCAGGTGGCATGGTGAGGAACGCGGTCCGCATCAGGAACGTGCCGAACGCACTGAACAGACCGGGCGCGACGATCCCGGCGAGGGTGTCGAGCCAGCCGAGCCCCTGCACGATCTGGTACTGCGAGATCAGGTACACCTGCGACGGCACCAGGAGGATCGACAGGACGATCCCGAGCAGGACCGCGCGACCGCGGAACCGCATCCGGGCGAAGGCGTAACCGGCCAAGGTGCACAGGATGATCTGCGCGATCGTCCGGATGATCGTGACGTACACCGACGTGCCGAGCTGGCTGAGGAACGGCAGCCGCTCGAAGACCTCGGCGAAGTTGTGCCACTGGAGCTCGCCGGGCCAGAACGTCGGGGTGACGGACTGGACCTGCGCGTTCGTGGACAGCGCCATGATGATCTGCCACAGGAACGGGAACGCCATCGCGAACCCGCCGATGCCGAGGACGACGTGGATCCACCAGTGGGAGCCGCCGCGGCGGCCTGGGCGCTTCCCGGTCCTGATCGTGGTGGTGGTCATGACTGCACCCACTTCTTCTGGAAGCGGAACTGCACGAGCGTCACGATGCCGATGAGCACGAAGATGATCATCGCGATCGCGGCCGCGAAGCCCTTGTCGTTGTCGATGAACCCGGCGCTGTAGAAGTAGAAGACGAGTGACATCGTCTTCGGGATCACCGGGTTGGTGCTGCCGAGGATGGCGTAGAGCAGGTCGAACAGCTGGAAGCTGGAGATCGTCGTGACGATGACCACGAAGAAGATGCTCGGCGTCAGGAGCGGCACGGTCACGGAACGGAACTGGCGCCAGCGACTGGCGCCGTCGAGCTCGGCCGCCTCGTACAGCTCTGGTGGGATGTCCTTGAGGCCGGCGCCGAGGATGATCATCGAGAAACCGAGCGACGACCACAGGCCGACGAGGCTCACCGCGACGAGCGCGAAGCCCGGGGTCGAGATCCAGTACGGGCCGTCGATGCCGAACAGCCCGAGGAACCAGTTCACGATCCCGTAGTCGCCGTTGAACATGATCCGCCAGACCAGGGCGATCGCCGCGGGCATCGCGACGTAGGGCAGGAAGAACAGCACACGGTAGAACTGCGCGAACCGCAGACCAGGGGTGTTCAGCAGGCTCGCGAGCCACACCGCGATCGGGATGCCGACGAGCACGATGGCCGTGTAGATCACGGTGTTGAGCAGCGACTGGTACAGCTGCGGGTCGGCCAGCAGGCGACCGTAGTTGGCGAGACCCGAGAACGTCGCGCCGCCGAAGACGCCCCACGTGGTGAACGAGTACCAGAACGTCTGGAGGATCGGCCAGATGTAGAACGTGCCGACGCCGATGAGCAGCGGCAGGACGAACAGCCACGGCCATGCACCGTCGGTCCGGATCAGGCGGCGGGGGGCACCGCCGGGGGCGCCCCGCCCGGACGCGTGCTGCGTCCGGGCGGGGCCGACGGCGGGTGTCGCCGCCGTGTCGGGCTGCTGCTCGGTGTGGATCGTCATCGGGTCACTCCCTGACGCCGGGGCGTCACTTCTCCTTGCCGAGGGCGGCGTCCATCTTCTGGGCGAGGTCCTTCGCGACCTCGTCGACGGGCTTCGACCCGTCGAACGCACTCGGGAGCAGGTTCGTCTCGAGGGTGTTCCACGCGGCGGTGTTCTTCGAGACGGGCAGCGGCTTGGCGTAGTCGACGGCGTCGAGGAAGACCTGCAGGTCGGCGTCGGGCATCGTCTTCGTGAAGGCGTCCTGCGTGCCGGTGTAGGCCGGGATCACGGCGCCCATGTCGCCCTGCTGCTGCTGCGCGGTCTTGCCGGCGAGGTAGACCTGCAGCGCCTGGGCCGCTGCCTTGTTCTTGCTGCCCTCGGCGACCACGTTCGAGACGCCGTGGATGACCGTTGCCTGCTCCTTGCCCTTGGGCAGCGGGTAGACGACGACGTCCTTCTCCATGTCGGTGCCGGTCAGCGCCGAGCGGAACCAGCTGCCGCCCTGGTACATCGCGAGCTTCCCGGACGTGAACCACTGGTCCGCGGTCGTGTCGGTCAGCTGCTTGATCGAGGGCGACGCCCCAGACTTGATGAGGTCCGTCCAGAACTGCAGGCCCTCCTCGGACGCCTTCGACGCGTACTCGGACTTCGTGGCGTCGTCGTTCAGGACGGAGCCGCCGGCCTGGAAGATGGTGTCGTAGTAGGTCGTCTGCCCGTCCATGCCGCCGGCGGCACCGTACGCGCCCTGTGCCTTGAGCTTCTCGGAGAGTTCGGCGCCGGTCTTCTGGAAGTCGTCCCAGGTCCAGTCCTTCGACGGCATCGCGACGCCGGCCTGCTCGAACAGCGCCTTGTTCATCCAGACGCCGATCGTGTCGAAGTCCTTCGGGACGCCGTACTGGGTGCCGTCGTACGTGTACAGGTCGTTGAGCGCCGACGAGTAGTTCTTCGGGTCGATCGCGCCCGCCTTCACCTCGCCGGTGATCGGCGCGATCTTGCCGTTGGCCGCGTACAGCTGGAAGTTCGGGCCGTTCATCCAGAACAGGTCGGGGAGCGTGTTGCTCGAGCCCTGCGTCTGGAGCTTCGTCCAGTAGTTGGCGAACGGGGTGACGTCGACGTTGACCGTGATGTCGGGGTACTCCTCGTTGAAGCCCTTGATGTTGGCCTTGATCGCCTTGACCTGGTTCTCGTCCCAGACGGCGTAGTCGAGGGTCGCCTTGGTGTCCTTCGACACCTTCTCGTAGTCGCCGCCGGAACCCGCGGCGCCCGAGGAGGTCGAGCACCCGGCGAGCAGGGCGGCTGCGCCGAGGGCGGCGACGGCGCCGAGGAGGATGCGTCGGGCTCCTCGGGCGGGGAAGTGTGCGGTCATCGGGTGGTCCTTTCGCACGGCCGTCAGCGCGTGACGGTCTGGGTGGGGAGGGTGAAGTGGGAGATCGTCTCGGCCGGGAGGCTCGGGACGTCGATGGGCACGGAGCCGCCCCGCAGCGAGCGGGTCGCCAGGGCGCCGGCGGCGACCGCGGCTCGCGCCGCGACCGGGGACAGTGAGGTCGGTTCGCCGAGTGCGACGCTGCGCAGGAACTCGGTCATGGTGAGCAGGTCGGCGTCCGCATGGCCGGAGTCGACGCCGTCGATCGGGTACTCGCGGTCGCCCTGGACGTCCCACCCGCGGCGGTGGTTCCAGACCTTGACCACGCCGCCGCCGGTGTCGCCGATGTTCTCGAGACGGCCTTCGGTCCCGATCACGGTGTAGTTCCGCCAGTAGTCCGGCGTGAAGTGGCACTGCTCGTAGCTCGCCTGCACGCCGTTGTCGAGCGTCATCATCACCATCGAGACGTCCTCGACGTCGACGACGGGGTTCAGACCGGTCTGGTCGAGCGGCGGCCAGTTGTCGAGCGAGAACCAGTCCCCCATGAGCTCACCGCTGCGGTCGCGACGATCGGTGACGTCGCCGTAGACGGACAGCGAGCCCATCCCGACGACACGGCTGGTGTAGCCGCCGCCGAGGGCGTGGATGACGTCGAGGTCGTGGCTGGCCTTCTGCAGCAGCAGGGAGTTGACCTTGGTGCGGTCGGCGTGCCAGTCCTTGAAGTAGTAGTCGCCGCCGTTCCCGACGAAGTGGCGGCACCAGACGGCCTTGACCTCGCCGATCTCGCCGCGTTCGACGATCTCGCGCATGAGCCGGACGACGGCGGCGTGCCGGAAGTTGTGGCCGACGTACAGCGGGGTGCCCGTCTCGGCAGCGGTGTTGAGCACGGCGTCCGCGTCCTCCACCGTGATGGCGAGGGGCTTCTCGAGGTAGACCGCGATGCCCGCGCGGAGCAGGTCGATCGCGATCTCGGCGTGCGTCCAGTCCGGGGTCGTGACGATCGCCGCGTCCACCGCGCCGACGAGGTCACGGTGGGACTCCACCACCAGCGCGTCGGGGTACTCGCTGCGTCCGCGCTCCCGCCCGTCGGCGGTGACGTCCGCGACGGCGGTGACCCGGGCCTCCAGATCGGGGCCCGAGGCGACCGCCTCGGCGACGTGGCGGGCGATGGCGGACCGCTGGCCCATGCCGATCACCGCGATGCGGAGTCCTTCGTACGTGTCGACGCTCATCTCGCTCCTTTGCGTGATTGTGACGCCCATGATGCCGAATCGATCATGAATGCACAATAGGCGCTCACGGATCGCTCACGGAAGCGAGATGCGAGGGTTTTACACGCCGGTAACGTCCGGGCGCGACGTCGTGGTGCCGGCGGGCCCGTCAGCCCCGGTCCGGCTCAGTCGGCGACGACGAGCTCCACGCCGGCGGCGGCGAGGTCGGCCGCGAACGTCGGCGGGACGGACTGGTCGGTGACCAGGACGTCGATCCGGTCCAGCGGGCAGATCCGCGCGAACGTCGAGCGCTCGATCTTGGTGGAGTCCGCCACGACGATCACCCGACGCCCGACGGAGGCGAAGTGCCGACTGACCTCGGCCTCTCCCTCGTGCATGGTGGTGGCGCCGTACTGGCCCGTCAGGCCGTCGACGCCGAGCACGACGACGTCGAGCGCGAACTCGTCGAGGGTGTCGCGGACGAGCGGGCCGACGAGTTCGTAGGACTGACGACGTGCGACGCCGCCGGTGACGACGATCTTGACGTTGGCGCGCACCGACAGCTCGTACCCGATGTTCAGCGCGTTGGTGACGATCGTGACGCCGTACTCGCCGTCCGCCCGGATGAAGCGTTCGCTCTTGCCGAGCTCCCTGGCGACCTCGGTGGTGGTGGTCCCGCCGTTCAGCCCGACGGTGTCACCCGGGGCGATGAGCGCCGCCGTCGCACGGGCGATCGCCGTCTTGGCCTCTGCCTGCCTGGCGATCTTGTACTGCAGCGGCAGCTCGTACCCGGCGCCGAGCGCGGCGGCCCCGCCGTGCGTGCGGGTGACCAGCCGCTGGTCGGCGAGGGTCGCGAGGTCGCGGCGAGCGGTGGCCGGGGAGATCCCGAGCATCTCGCCGATCTCGGAGATCGACACGTTGCCCCGTTCGCTCACGAGTTCGAGCAGGGCGTTGAGCCGCTGTTGCGGAGTCATGACGGCCATCCTACGGGCGTGCCACACTCGGCTACTGATCGGAAATGACGTTTTCCTCTCGCATCGAGCACGATCGCTCGCTATGCTTCCGACCATCGATCACCCGGATCGAGACCGGACCGGAAGGCACCCATGACCGACACCTTCGTGAGCGAAGAGCTCGCGTCGCAGCCGGAGACCTGGCGCGCTGCGGCCGCCCTGCTCCCCTCCTTCGTCGACACCCTCCCCCAGCCAGGCGAACGCGTCGCCGTCGTCGGGTGCGGGACCAGCTGGTTCATCGCGATGAGCTACGCCGTGGCCCGCGAGCAGGCCGGCCTCGGCGTCACCGACGCGTTCGCGGGCTCCGAGTACCCGACCGGACGCGAGTACGACCGCGTCGTGACGATCAGCCGGTCCGGCACGACGACCGAGATCGTCTCGCTGCTCTCCGACCTCCCCACGCAGCGCACCGTGCTGATCACCGCCGTGCCGGACAGCCCGGCGGCGGCGGTCGCGGACGACACGATCGCACTGCCGTTCGCCGACGAGCGTTCGGTCGTCCAGACCCGCTTCGCGACGACGGCGCTCGCCCTGCTGCGCGCGTCCATCGGCGATGACGTCGATGCACTGGCCGTCCAGGCGGAAGCGGCGCTCGCGCTGCCCATCGAGGACCTCCTCGACGCCGAGCAGGTGACGTTCGTGGGTCGCGGCGCCGCCGTCGGCCTGACGTTCGAGGCCGCGCTCAAGACCCGCGAAGCCGCGCAGTTCTGGGCCGAGTCGTACCCGGCGATGGACTACCGGCACGGCCCGATCGCGATCGCGCAGCCCGGTCGACTCGTCTGGTCCCTCGGCAGCACGCCCGACGGTCTGCCGGACGAGGTCGCCGCGACCGGCGCCCGGTTCGTCCACCACGACCTCGACCCGATCGCGGGGCTCGTCGTCGTGCACCGTTTCGCGGTCGCGCTGGCCGAGCGTCGTGGGCTCGACCCGGACCACCCGCGTTCCCTGACCCGCTCGGTCATCCTCACCTGATGGCCGGCAGCGGGGCCGTGCTCGGGGTCGACGTCGGCGGCACGGGCATCAAGGCCCGACTGACCGATGCCGACGGGCAGGTCCTCGCCGAGTACCGGGTGCCGACGCCGAAGGACGACCCCGACGCGCAGCGGCTCGCGGAGACCGTCGCGGACCTCGCCGTCGGCGCTGTCCCGCTCGATGCCGACAGCACCGTCTCGCTCGATGCCGACAGCACCGTCTCGCTCGATGCCGTCGGGGTCGTCGTCCCCGGTGTCGTCGACGAGCGGGCCGGCACCTCGGTGCTCTCGGTCAACCTCGGCTGGCGGGACGTCCCGGTGCGTGCACGGGTGCTCGCGGCGTTGCTCGCCCGCGGCGTCGACGTTCCGCTCGCCTTCGGGCACGACGTCCGCGCCGGTGCCCTCGCCGAGGTCCGATCGGGTGGCCTCGACGACGGCTCCGCCGTGTTCCTGCCGATCGGCACCGGGCTCGCGAGTGCGCTCGTCGTCGACGGCACCGTGGTGGACGGCGGCGGATGGGCCGGCGAGGTCGGCCAGGTCCGGCTCGCACACGGGCCGCACGCCGGAGCCCGGGTCGAGGAGATCGCCTCGGCCGGCGCTGTCGCACGCCGGACCGGTGTCGAGAGCGCGCACGCCGCCATGCTCCTCGTGCAGCAGGGCGATGCGACGGCCGTCCGGGTCTGGCACGAGTGCGTCGAGGTCCTCGCTGACGTGATCGGGTGGACCACCGCGGTGGCCGGATGCCACACCGTCGTCGTCGGCGGGGGCCTGGCCCGGTCCGGCCCGCTCCTGCTCGACCCCCTCCGTGCGGCGGTCGCGGACCGGCTGGTCGGGCTCCGTGTCCCCGCGGTCGTGCCGGCCCGTCACGGAGACGCGGCGGGCGCGATCGGGGCCGGCCTGCTCGCACGCGATCTCCTCGAGCGTGGCACCCGCGTCGCCGAGGGCACGCGGTGAGCACGCTGGTCCGCTCCGCGCGGCTCGTCACCCCGACCGGGACGACCGACGGGGGTTGGCTGCTCGTCGAGGACGGGCGGGTGGCTGCCGTGGGTTCCGGGGACGCCCCTCCCCACGAACGCGTGGTCGAGACCGACGGCACGGTCGTGCCCGGTTTCGTCGACCTGCACGCGCACGGTGCGCTCGGTCACGACTTCGCGACCTGCACCACGGACGACGCCCGCGCCGTGGCCGCCTTCCACGCCGACCGCGGGACGACGTCGCTCGTCGCGTCGATCGCGACCGGTACCCCTGCGGACACCCTGTCGGCACTCCGTCGGCTCCGGCCACTGGTCGCGGACGGCACCCTCGTCGGACTGCACCTCGAGGGGCCGTGGCTCTCGCCCGCCCGACGGGGAGCACACGCACCGGACCTGCTGCACGCACCGACGACGGCCGAGGTGGACGAGTACCTCGACGCCGCGGCCGACGCGCTCCGGATCGTCACCCTGGCACCGGAGCTCCCCGGCGCACTCGACGCGGTCCGCCGACTCACGGACGCCGGGATCGTCGTGGCGATCGGGCACACCGACGCGGACGCCGACACGGTCCTGCGCGCCGTCGATGCCGGTGCGCGACTCGTCACCCACGTCTTCAACGGCATGCCCCCGCTGCACCACCGCGATCCCGGCCCGGTCGGCGTCGCCCTGACCGACGACCGTCTGTCCGTCGAAGCGATCGTGGACGGTCACCACCTCGACGCCGTCGCGGTGGACCTGGTTCGCCGCAGCGCCGCCGGCCGGATGGTGCTCGTGTCCGATGCGATGGCCGCGACCGGGTGCCCGGACGGACGCTACCGGATCGCCGGATCGGACGTCGTGGTGTCCGACGGTGTCGCGATGCTCGCGGACGGGTCGTCACTCGCCGGCAGCACGAGCACGATCGCGGACGCCGTCGCCCGCGTGCTCGCGAGCGGTCCGGACGCGATCGCCGAAGCCGTCGCCCTCTCCTCGGGGAACGCCGCGGCGTTGCTCGGTCTCCCGAAGCCGCTCAGCCCCGGGTCACGCGCCGACCTGCTCGTGCTCGACGCCGATCGGCTCCGCGCCCGTCCGCTCACCGAAGGGGTCCTCGCATGATCGTCGTCGTCACGCCGAACCCCGCGGTGGACGTCACCTACCGCGTCGACGAACAGCGTGTCGGCACGACCCAACGCGTCCGGAACGTGGACCGGCGACCCGGCGGCAAGGGGCTCAACGTCGCACGTGTGCTGCACGCCGAGGGTGTCCGGACCCACTCGGTCCTGCCACTCGGCGGCGCCGCAGGGGCCTGGGTGGCCGATGCGGTGGCCGCCCTCGGGCTCGATGCGACCACGGTCCCGGTCCCCGGCGAGACCCGCACCACCGTGACGGTGGTCGACGACCTCGCCCACCCCACGATGTTCGGCGAGCCCGGGCCGTCGGTGCCACCTGGGTCGTGGTCTCGGGTCGACGACGCCGTCCGGGCCGCCCTCGGGACGGCTGCTCCGGGCGGACCCGTCGCGCTCGTGCTCTCGGGCTCGCTCCCCGCCGGTGCCGAGCCGACCGTGGTCGTCCCCTGGGCGACCGACGCCATCGCGGCGGGGGTCCTCGTGGTCGCCGACCTCTCCGGCCCGTCCCTCCTCGCCGCGGCCGACGCCGGTGCCACCGTGTGCAAACCGAACCGCGAGGAACTCGCCGAGGCCACGGGCCTGCCGGACGAACGGGACGGCGCGCTCGACCTGCTCCGGCGCGGTGCCGGGCTGGTCGTGGTCTCACGCGGCGCCGACGGCATCGCGGCACACGCGCTCGACGACGTGGTCGAGGTGCCTGCCGTGCCCGGCGTCACCGGCAACCCCACCGGCGCGGGGGACGCCGCGACCGCCGGCCTGGTCCTCGCACTGTCCCGCGGCGCCGACACCGCCCTCGCACTGCGCACGGCCGCGGCCTTCGGCGCAGCAGCGGTCCTCCGTCCCGTCGCCGGCGAGATCGACCACGACGCCGCACACCGGTTCCTCTCCGCCCTCGACCCCACCAGGAGTCCCGCATGATCACCGACCTGGCCCTCACCGGGCTCCTCGACACCGCCCGATCGACCCGGCACGGCATCGGGGCGTTCAACGTCGTCCTGCTCGAGCACGCCGAGGCGATCGTCGCGGGTGCGGCCGCCGCCGGCCTGCCGGTGATCCTGCAGATCAGCGAGAACTGCGTCCGCTACCACGGCGGGCTCGCACCCATCACGACCGCGACCCAGGCGATCGCGCGCTCGGCCGACGTCGAGGTCCTCGTGCACCTCGACCACGTCGAGGACACCGACCTGGTCGCCGAGGGCATCGCGCTCGGGGTGGACTCGATCATGTACGACGGTTCGCACCTCGACTACGCCGCGAACGTCGCCGCCACCCGTGTCCTGGCGGACCGCTGCCACGCGGCCGGGATCGCGATCGAGGCCGAGCTCGGCGAGGTCGGCGGCAAGGACGGCGTGCACGCACCGGGTGTCCGCACCGACCCGGCCGACGCAGCGGCGTTCGTGGCCGCGACTGGGGTGGACGCCCTCGCGGTCGCCGTCGGGACCTCGCACGCGATGCAGACCCGCGAGGCCGCCGTCGACCGCGACCTGATCGGGCGGCTGCACGACAGCGTGCCGGTGCCCCTCGTGCTGCACGGGTCGTCGGGACTGTCGGACGACGAGCTCCGTGGTGCGGTGGCGGCGGGGATGACGAAGATCAACATCTCGACGCACCTCAACGGGCTCTTCACCCGGGCGCTCCGCGACGTCCTCGACGAGCGGCCGGAACTGGTCGACCCGCGGAAGTACGTCGCCGCCGGCCGCGACGCGATCACGACCGAGACCGCGAGACTCCTGACACTCCTGGCACGCTGACGCGACGAGGCCGTGGCGCTCAGCCCTTCGTCCTGGAGTGCCACCTCATCGTCGTCCCCTGCGCGAGCACCAGGTCACCGTTGGTCTGCATCCGCAACTGCATGTTCTTCCCCCCGTACCGCCACGTCGCGGTCGACCACTTCGCCTTGCCCACCGCGTCGTACAGCACAACGTTGCCGTCCGTCTGCACCCGCAGCGAGCTGCCCCGGCCACCGGAGACGGCGAACACCGTCTTCGATCCGAGGATGATCCGGAGCTGGCCGTCGTCCCGGACGATGAAACGACGGTGTCCGGTGGTGTCCCGGATCTCCTGTCCGGGGACGAGGCTGGCGCCGGGCACCAAGCGGTCGCGCGTACCAGGGACCTGCTGCCACAGGACCGTCGTCCCACGGACGAGCTGGACCACGCCGAGGTCGGTGACCTGCAGCACGGGAGCATCTCCCGCTGAGGGCTTGCCGGCGGCCCAGACGGTCGCACCGGTGGTCGACCGGATCGCGAGCGTGCCGTCGGTGCCGACCGTGAGGGTCGCCCGTGCGGACGCGACGTTCGACGACCACAGCGCCCGTCCGCCGCCCCACTCAACGAGGCGGCCGTCCGACTGCAGGTCGAGCCAGTACAGCCCGTGCGGTGACCGGATCGACGTGCCGGAGGGCACCGGCGTCGACGAACCCGTGATCCCCGTGGCCGTGGCTCCTGCCGCGGCCGGCCCGACAGCGGCAGGAGCACCGGCACCACCGCCCGCGCACCCGCCGGTCGGCAGCAGGGCCCCGAGCACGCCCCAGTTCGGCGTCCCGAGTCCTGTCGCCTGGTCGTACCCGGTGGTCGCCGCCGCAGTGCCGTTCGTCCCCGACGTCACGTCGCGGAACGCCGTCGGGTTCGAGTAGAGCGTCTGGTGCAGGTCCCCGATGCCGACGGTGCACCCGCGGGTCCCGAGTGCCGCGGCGAGCTGGCCGGCGACGACCGGCGACGCGAGACTCGTGCCGCCGCCGAGCGCGAAGCCGTGCGCCGTGCCGAGGTAGATCCCGGGCCCGGCCGCGGGGTCCGCGACCGAGGCGATGTCGGGGACGAGGCGCTTCGTGCCCGTGACACCGGTGCCGGACTGCCACGCCGGGCGGTCGTACGCCGCGGAGACGCCGCCCCCGCCTGCTCCGTACGTGTTCGACCATGCGGACTCCGAGGTGCCCGACGACGTGGTCCGCAGCGAGGTCCCACCGACCGCGACCACGGCGGGCGACGATGCCGGGTAGGTCACCGAGCGGACCGACGAGCGGGGTCCGGTCGGGCACATCGCGCCGTCGTCACCGGAGGCGGCGAACACGGTCGCCCCGGCGGCCACGATGCGGTCGAGCGCGTCGTCGAGCGCCCCGCGGGCTGCCGCGGACGTCAGCGACTCGCAGGAGCCCCACGAGACGCTGACGGCCGTGATGCCGGCACGCTGGACGTCGTCCGCGATGCGGCTGTAGGCGTCGTAGAGCCCCTGGAACGAGTTCGGTGCCACGTAGACGCGCTGCCGCGCCGAGGGCGCCGTGGCGAGGAGGGCCTCCTGGTCGAGCGCGACCTCGGTCTCGCCGCCGGAGCCGTCCGCCTGGTGGACGTCGGCGCCGTCGACGGCGATCTGGTCGAGCGCGGGGACCGGTCGCCCGACGGCCGCCGCGTAGGCGACGAGGTCGTTGCGGTCCCAGCCGGAGAGCTGCACGGTCGCGACGGTGGTGCCGGCTCCGGCGCTCGCCGCACTCGAGGAGCCGTAGGCCCTGGCGAGGTCAGCAGGGGCGTAGCCGCCCGGGAGCGCCGCGTGCGATGCGGCGGGCCGGGCGTCGAGCCCGAACACCGTGGTCACGGAGTCGCCGAAGGACGCCGGGATGACGACGTCGCCGGTGGGGTGCATGCCGTCGCCGCTGCCCACCAGTGTGGTCGCGAAGAGCGCCTCGGCCTGCGCTGCCGTTCCGGTGGCCTCGAGCTCCCAGGTGTCCAGGTCGGTGACCGTGAACCCCGCTGCGGCGAGCGCCGACCGGACCGTTGCGCCGTGCGGCTCCTCGGGCGCCAGGGCGTCGACCGCGTCGCTCCGTTCGTCGGGACCGGCTCCGGCCGTGGTGGCCGGCAGGTCCCGCAGCGCGGTCTGGTCCGTCGGGCGCAGCACGACGGTGAGGTCGACCGGGGTGTCGGCGGGGGTCTTGCCGTCCGTCGGGTCCGAGGACGTCGGCACGGACCCCGAGGACGCGACGGTCGACGGGACGGTCGGCGTGGGGGCCGTCCCGGCCGAGGCGGGTGCGGCGACACCGACGGCGAGCGTCGCCCCGAGGGCGGCCGCCGTCAGGAAGGCGAGGGTGCGGTGGTGCATCGGCGTCACTCCATGACTCTGCGCGGCGCCCGATCCGTGGGCACCGGTCCGCTCGGTGATCGAGCGGACGCGAGCACGCTAACCCGCGGAGGCGCCACTCCGACAGCGGTGACGCCGGAATGCGCGCCCCCAGTTGTGGAGCGTCGTACCCCGCCCGGTCCCCCACGCGTCGAACTGGAGGCCCGGCTCGGCTCCGGTACGCCGGTCACGTCAGCAGAGCGGGACGTTCACCGCCAGACCGCCCATCGCGGTCTCCTTGTACTTGGTCGACATGTCGGCACCGGTCTGCCGCATGGTCTCGACGACCTGGTCCAGCGACACGTGGTGCACGCCGTCCCCGCGGAGCGCCATCCTGGCCGCGTTGACCGCCTTGTTCGCGGCGATCGCGTTGCGCTCGATGCAGGGGATCTGCACGAGCCCCCCGATCGGGTCGCAGGTCAGCCCGAGGTTGTGTTCCATCGCGATCTCTGCGGCGTTCTCGACCTGTTCCGGGGTCCCGCCGAGGACCTCGGCGAGCCCGGCGGCCGCCATCGACGCGGCGGAACCCACCTCGCCCTGGCAGCCGACCTCGGCACCGGAGATCGAGGCGCGCTCCTTGTAGATCGACCCGATCGCGCCCGCGGTGAGGAGGAAGCGGACGATGGCCTCGTCGCGGTCGAGCCCGTCGACGTAGTGCAGTGCGTAGGCCAGGACCGCGGGGATGATGCCCGCCGCACCGTTCGTCGGCGCCGTCACGACGCGTCCGCCCGATGCGTTCTCCTCGTTGACCGCCATCGCCCAGAGGTTCACCCACTCCATCGCGAACAGCGGGTCGTGGTCGGGGTCGTCGCGGGTGAGCTGTCCGAACCAGTCGGCTGCACGTCGCCGGACCTCGAGCCCGCCCGGCAGGGTTCCGGTTCGCCGGACGCTGCGGTCGACGCACGACTCCATCACGCCGTGGATGCGGAGCAGCTCCTCGCGGACGCTGTCCTCGGAGCGGGTCGCGACCTCGTTGGCGAGGGCGATCCCGCTGACCGGGAGACCGGTCTCGGCACAGGCGGCGAGCAGTTCCGCGCCGCTGGAGAACGGGTGCGGCACGGTGTCGTCGACGGGGATCGCAGCTTCGGCGACGGCCGCGGGCTCGTCGTCGCCGTCCCGCGTGATGAACCCGCCGCCGACCGAGTAGTAGGTCTCGACGGCGATCTCGGAGCCGGATTCGTCGAACGCGCGGAGCCGCATGGCGTTCGGGTGTCTGGGCAGCATCGTCAGGGGGTGCTGGACGATGTCGCGGAGCCGGAACGGCACACGCTGCCCGCCGGACATCCGCAGGACGCCGGTCTCCTCGAGCGTGTCGAGCGCCGCCGTCATCGCGTCGGGGTCGACGTCCTCCGGCAGCTCGCCCGTGAGCCCGATCGCGACGGCGCCGAGCGTTCCGTGTCCCTGCCCGGTGGACGCGAGCGAGCCGTAGAGGTCGACGCGGATCGTCACGACGGGCAGTGCCCGGACGCGATCGGCGAACTCGGCTGCGGCGCGCATCGGCCCCACCGTGTGGGAGCTCGACGGGCCGACACCGATGCTGAACAGATCGAAGACGGAGACCGGCACGTCGCCACCCTAACCCGTCCAGACGGACGGAGCCCGTCCAGACGGACGGAGCCCGTCCGGAGGGACGGAGGCTCAGCGGCGGTTGCCCTCGGCGGGCATCAGGAACCACAGCACGACGTAGGCGATCCAGAGCGGACCGGGGAAGAAGCTCAGGATGACCCAGGCGATGCGGACGAAGGTGCGGGACCAGCCGAAGCGGTCGGCGATGCCGGCACAGACGCCGGCGAGGACACGGCCGTTGCGGGGACGGGTGAGTGCGTTCATGTCCATGACGCTACGCACCCGACGACCGCCGCAGAAGGTGGTCTCCCTCCGGATCCGGGGTGGGGAGAACCCCCGGGTCAGGGAACGAGGACGATCTTGCCGCGGGTGTGCCCCTGCTCGAGCTCCTCGACGGCGTCCTGGACCCGGTCGAGCGGGTAGGTCGCCGCGATCGGCACCTCGATCGCGCCCTCTGCCACCATGTTCGCCAGCGTGCCGAGGATCTCGGGGTCGGCGGTGTCCGAGCTGCCGGATGCGTGCGCACCGACCTCGGCCGCCGCCTCGAACGCGATGATCGTCTCGATGCGGTCGGCGGGGATCCCGAGCGCGATGCCGAGGTGGACGTACTCGGCGCCGTGCGTGTCGACGAGCGCGTCGACCCCGTTCGTCGCGAGCTCCTCGATGCGCTGCTGCAGTCCGTCCCCGTAGGCGACCGGACGTGCCTTCTTGGATGCGAGCCACTCGTGGTTCGACTCCGAGGCGACGGCGATGACGTCGATGCCCTCGTTCGTGAGGAGCTGCGTGACGAACCCGCCGACGCCCCCTGCGGCACCGGAGACGACGACGGTCTCCCCCGGCCTCGGGTCCACGGCACGGACGGCGGCCGCCGCGGTCGTCGCGATGACGTCCAGCCCACCGGCCACGGTCCAGTCGAGCAACCGCGGCTTCTGCACGACCTGCTCGGCCGGGACGGACACGTACTCGGCCTGGCTCGACCGGTCCCACGACCAGCCGATGACCTCTTCGGCCTCGTCGACGCCGTCGACACCCTCGCCGACCGCGACGACGATCCCGGCGAAGTCGGTGCCCTGGCCCGACGGCAGGTCCCCGCCGAACACCCCCTGGCGGATGGCGGACTCCCCCGGGTTGATCCCGGCGGCCCGGACACGGACGAGGACGCGCCCCGGCAGGGCGACGGGGACGGGGACCTCGGCGACGCGGAGCACGGTCCGGTCGCCCCACTCGTCGAAACGGACGGCACGCATGGTCTCAGGAAGATCGGTCATCTCCGGAGACGCTACGCCTCGTCGCCACCACGACGCATCCCAAGCGGGGAGTGGACCGCTCCATCCCCGGCAGCAAGCGGACCCGGGAGCATGCGACACTGGCCACATGCCCATCCTCAACAAGGACATGCAGGTGTGCATGTCGCTCGCCGCCCGTCCGAGCAACATCGGCACCCGGTTCCACAACTTCCTCTACGACGAGCTCGGGCTGAACTTCCTCTACAAGGCGTTCACCACCACCGACCTCCCCGGAGCCGTCACCGGCATCCGCGCCCTCGGCATCCGCGGGTGCTCGGTGTCCATGCCGTTCAAGGAGGCGGTCATCCCCCTCGTCGACGTCGTCGAGGAGTCCGCCGCGGCCATCCAGTCCGTGAACACCGTGGTCAACGACGGCGGCGTGCTCACCGCCTCGAACACCGACTACGAGGCCGTTGCAGCACTGCTCGGCACGCACGACGTCGACCCGACGTCCCGCGTGCTGCTCCGCGGGTCCGGCGGCATGGCGAAGGCCGTCACCGCGGCGTTCCGTGGCGCCGGGTTCGACCACCTCACCGTCGTCGCGCGCAACGAGGACACCGGCTCGGCCCTCGCATCGCAGTACGGGTTCGACTGGGTCCGCACCGAGGACGAGGCCGGCGACGCCGACCTGCTGGTCAACGTCACGCCGCTCGGCATGGACGGAGACCAGTCGGACACCGTCGCGTTCGCGGCGGACCGGATCGCCGCGGCCCACACCGTGTTCGACGTGGTCGCCTTCCCCTCCGAGACGCCGCTCGTGCGGGCCGGACGCGCGGCGGACAAGCACGTCATCACCGGCGCCGAGGTCATCGCGCTGCAGGCGGCGCGCCAGTTCGAGCGCTACACGGGCGTCGCCCTCACCGACGACCAGGTGGCCCGGGCAAGCGAGTTCAGTCGCGCCGAGTAGGGCGCGTCAGCCGTTCCGGGCGCGACCCGTCGCGACCCAGCGGAGGCGCCGCAGGGTCTCGCGGTTCCTGATCCACAGCAGCGGCTGCAGCAGGAACCCCGGGACGTACGTGGCCGGGCCGGCCACGGCGTCCTCGACGATGGTGACCTTGCAGCCGCGGGGATGCGGCTCGACGGTCAGTTCCACGCGCGCCTCACCGAGGGGCCAGCCCTTCGGCTGCATGACCATCCGCCGGGGCGCATCCCACACGAGCGACGTCGTCACGTCGTCGATCACGAACGGCCACACCCCGAACGAGTGGTGCAGGCGTTTCCCGACCGCTGGCCAGCCCGGCTCCTCAGCGCGCATCCGGGACGCGCCGACCACCCAGGTCGTGAAGAGCCAGCCGTCGCCGAGCACGTCGAAGACGTCCTCGGGCGTGCAGTGCATGATGCGGACGTTCTTCGCCATGATCAGTCCTCCGGTGTCAGGTCGACGTCGTCCGGCAACCCGAAGGTGTGCCGCAATGCGCTCTTCGCGGCCCGCCAACCGGCCATGCCGTGCACGCCGGGGCCCGGGGCAGCGGCCTCGGAGCAGAGGTACATCCCGCCGCCCATCCGCCACGGGTCGTTCGACAGCAGCGGACGCTTCACGAGCTGCCAGAAGCTCGCCGCACCCGAGGCGATGTCCCCGCCGACGTAGTTCGGGTTGTAGGCAGCCATCTCCGCGGCGGTCCGGGAGCTCGTCGCGAGGATCGTGTCGCGGAACCCCGGCGCGAACCGCTCGATCTGGCGGGTGACCACCTCGGTCTGGTCGACGTCGGACCCGGCGGGGACGTGCGCGTACGCCCAGAACACGTGCCGGCCATCCGGCGCACGCGACGGGTCCACGACGGTGGGCTCCGAACCCAGGACGTACGGGCGTTCGGCGTGCCGTCCACGCGCCACGGCCCCCTCTGCGGCGGCGATCTCGGCGCGCGCGCCGCCCACGTGCACGGTGCCGGCACGTCGCAGGCCCTCGTGCGCCCACGGGACCGGATCCGACAGGGCGAAGTCCACCTTGGCAGCGGCGTTGCCGAACCGGAACCGTCGGAGCGCACCCCGACGCGGCGTCGGGATCTGCGAGCCCGCGATCCGGAGCATCCCCGGCACGCTCGTGTCGAACAGCACCGCCTTGGCCGGGGTGAGGTCCCCGAGCGATCGGACGTCCTGCCCGGTGACGATCCGCCCGCCGTGCGCCAGGAGATCGGCGGCGAGCGCGTCGACGATCGCCTGGCTGCCGCCGATCGGCACCGGCCAGCCGCGTGCGTGCGCGTAGCTGCCGAGCGACAGGGCCGCTGCGGCGGTCGAGAGGGACGGCATGTGCTGGATCGAGTGCGCCGCCACCCCGGAGACCATCGCGGGTGCGACGTCGTGCCGGAAGCGGGCGTTCCAGGCGCTGGTCCCCTGCTCCAGCGCCCGCAGGCCGAACCGCAGGACGGTGAGCGGGTGTCGCGGGACGTTCAGCAGCGCGTTCGTGGCGAAGTCCGACACCTGGTCAGCGTTCCGCGAGAGCGGGGCCATCAGGTTCCGGAACGCGGGGCCGTCGACACCGAGTTCCGCGGCCGTGCGATCGAGGTCCTGGTGGGCGATCCCGGCGCGGCCGCCGTCGAGCGGGTGCCCGTACTGCACTTCGGGGAGTCGCAGCTCGGTCCGTTCGTCGAGCCGGAAGCGACGGAAGAACTCCGACTGCAGCGCCATCGGGTGCACGGCCGAGCAGACGTCGTGGTGGAAGCCGGGCAACGTGAGCTCGGCGGTGCGTGCTCCTCCGCCGATGGTGTCGTTCCGCTCGACGACCTCGACGGACAGGCCGGCCCGCGCCAGGGTCACCGCTGCGGCGAGCCCGTTCGGCCCTGCCCCGACCACCACTGCGTCCACCACGCGTCGAGCCTACGGACGCGCGGTGTCCGCACTCGCAGGGTCGGTGCCCTCGTCGCCGTCGGTGTCGGCATCCGTGGGCTCGTCGGCGTCCACCGCGACCGCACTCGGGCCGGACCCGAGCGGATGCTCCGCGAGCAGCGCAGCGAAGTCCTCGTCGAGCATCTGCTGTACCCGGTCGTCTCGACCGATCTCGTAGCCCTCGGTCGGGCGCTGCGCCCACCCCAGACGCCCGACGACGGTCGTGCCGATGTCGTCCCATGCGCGGGCGCGGGCGGCGAGCACGATGCCGTCGACGAACACCTGGTCGTCCCGGCGGCGATCGAGCATCGCCGCGAGCTCTTCGTAGGTGGCTTCGCGCGTCCGGAGCTTCAGGTCGTCGCCGCGCTTGTAGTCGTGCTGGTGCTTCGACCGGCCCTTCTGCTTGATCGCCTTCGAGCGGATCTCCCGCATGCGCTCGGCGTCGCCGCGCTGCTCCTCCGCCATCCGGTGCAGCTCTTCACGCACGGTCTCGGCAGCGACGGCGTGGTCGAAGAACCCCTGGTCACGGAGCGAGTTGGTGATGATGCGGTTGGCGACGGCGATCGTCACGGCGGCCTTCGAGATGAGGAATCCCTCGTCGACGGCACGGCGGAGTTCCACCTGGCTGACGGGTCGCTCGGTCGAGGTCTTGCTGCGCCGTCCGAACAGAGCCATGGCATCGACGATACCGGCGACGGGTGACCATCAGCCCGCAGGTGGACCCGGATCACCGCCTGGAGGGACGACTCGCCTCCGCAGCGTCCCTAGCGTTGAGCGCATGGTCACCACCACGACATCTCCCAGGACCGGACTGGGCACCGCCAGTCTCGTGCTCGGCATCTGCTCGCTGCTCGCCGGCTGGACGTTCTTCGCGCCGGTCGTCGGGCTCTTCCTCGGCATCGCGTCCCGCAGCCGCGAACCGCTGGCGCGTGGTCGTGCCGGCTGGGGCATCCTCCTGAACGTGGTCGCACTGGCGATCTGGATCGTGCTCGTCGTCGTGTTCATCGCCGCTGGCGCCCTCGCCGCCTGGCAGCACGCGACGCAGGGCTCCTGACCCGACGCGTCCCTACTCGTAGCGGAGGGCCTCGATCGGGTTCTGGCGTGCAGCCCGGCGTGCGGGCAGCGTGCCCGCGAGGAACGCGATGAACATCACCACGAGGATGATCGTGATCACCGAGGACGGCGCGAACTGCATGATCTGCAGGCCAGGTAGGTCCTTGAGCACCGTGCCGGCCAGGATGTTCGAGATCCCCGTGCCGAGCGCGATCGCCACGCCGGCGCCGATCGCACTGCCGAGGAAGCCGATGAACACCGCCTCGAGCGAGAACAGCGTGTAGACCTTGCCGCCGCCCATGCCCATCGCCTTCATCAGGCCGATCTCACGGGTCCGCTCCTGCACGCTCATCAGCAGCGTGTTGATGATGCCGAAGCCCGCCGCGATCAGGGCGATGACCGCGAACGCGTTGAGCACGCCGACGATGCCGTTGATGACGGTCTGGAACTGGCCGAGCTGGTCCTGGATCGTCTGCCCGGTGTAGCCGTCCTTCGACAGGGCGCTCTTCACGTCGGACGCGGTCGCGCCGCTGTCGAGGGTCGCCGAGGCACTGGCGTACGAGGTCGCGATCGACGCGGGCTTCCCCGTTTCCTGCGCGGACTGCATCGCGTCCGTCAGTGCCGCGTTCGCACCGGCCCCGCCGCCGAAGAGCGACTCGTTCTGCACGCCGACGACGGTCGCGGTCAGGGTGTGCTCTGCGCCCTGGTAGTCGTCCACCGCGAAGGTGAGCTCCTTGCCGACAGCCGCCTTCTCGCTGCCGAGCCCGAGGTTCTTCAGGTAGTTCGTCGGCAGGATGACCTGGTTCGCGTCCGTGTGGTCGTCGAGCTGCTTGCCCGATGCCAGGTCGGCCTTCAGCTCCCCCGCGTTGGCGGACAGCGTGACGACGTACTTGCCCTCGTTGCCGTACTCCGCGTACTTCGGGCTCAGTGCGACGGCCGGACGGACGGTGTCGATGCCCGAGACGCCCTTGATCTTGTCGACGTCGGACTGGGACAGGTACCCGAAGGACGCCGGCCCGCGGTCGACGCTCTGCGTGGACGCGTCGGGGTCGTACTTCGCGGGGCCGCTGTCGGTCGACGACGAGTCGACGGTCTTCGTGATCGTCAGGGTCCCGGTGTCGCCGATCGAGGCCACCTGGGTGTCGATGTAGTTCCCGACGCCGGTGCCGATCGCCGAGGTGAGCGTGATGGTGAACGCGCCGATGAAGATCGCGATCACGGTCAGGGTGGTGCGGAGCTTGGACCGGAACGTGTTGCCGACCGCGGTCCGCAGGAGGTCGAGGAAGTTCATGCGGAGTGCCTTCCGTGCTCGTGGGCACCCGGGGCGGGCGCATCGGTCTCCGTCGACCCGCCGACGATCAGCCCGTCGCGGACGTTCACGCTCCGGTCGCAGCGTGCCGCGAGTTCGTCGTCGTGGGTGACGACGACCAGGGTGATCCCCCGCTCGCGCTGCAGTCCGAAGAGCATGTCCTCGACCACCTCGCCCGTGTTCGTGTCGAGGTTGCCCGTCGGCTCGTCAGCGAAGATGACGCTCGGCTCGCCGACGAGCGCTCGGGCGATGACCACGCGCTGCTTCTGTCCACCGGAGAGGTCGTTCGCGTCGTTCCCGGCCTTGTCCGCCAGCCCGAGCGCGTCGAGCGCCGCCATCCCCCGGCGCTTCCGCTCGGCCCCGGAGACGCCGGCGATCTTCAGCGGCAGCACGACGTTGTCGAGCACCGAGGTCTTCGGCGTCAGGAAGAACTGCTGGAACACGAACCCGAAGGTGCTGTTCCGCGTGCGGTTCACGTCGCGGGCGCTGAGCGTCGCGGCGTCCGTGCCGTCGAGCAGGATCTGCCCGGTGGACGGCTTGTCGAGCAGCGCGAGCAGGTGCATCAGCGTCGACTTGCCGGAGCCGGACTTGCCGACGATCGCCAGGCTCTCCCCCTGGTTCACGGCGAGGGACACCCCCTTGAGCGCATCGAACCGGGTGGATCCTCGGCCGTAGGTCCTCGTGAGGCCCCTGGCCTCGAGCACGGGAGTGGTCATGCGCCCGAGCGTACTGTCCGTTGCACGACTGAAAGTTTGCGTTTGCTGCAAACGATGTGACGTGCCGGTTACAGTCGAGCCATGCCCGACAGTGCCACCCCGTCCGAGATGGGTCTGCGCGACCGCAAACGCATCGAGACCCGCAGCCGCATCGCCGAGGCCGCGCGGTCACTCGCGCTCGAGGACGGCATCGACCACACCACGATCGAGCAGATCGCCGCGCGCGCGGACATCTCGCCGCGGACGTTCTTCAACTACTTCGAGAGCAAGGAGGACGCGGTCCTCGGGCACACCGAGCTCGACCTCTCCGCCGAGACCCTCGAGTCGCACGTCCGGGCGGTCGCTGGAGAACCGGCGGCGCAGGCGGTCGTCGACCTGGCGTTCCTGGTGTTCGGCGAGACCTTCGGGGACGAACGACACCGCCACGAGCGCAAGGAACTCATCGTGCGCTTCCCGCAGCTCATGCGCCGCCAGGTCACGCGCATGTCGAGCGTCGCCGAGGCGATGACCGGCGCCGTCCGCACCGTGCTCGAGCGCGACCCGGCGTGGGGGCCGGAGGCGGCGACGCCGCAGGCGGCGGAGATGCTGCTCGGCATGGTGATGACGGCGCTCCGCAGCTCCGCCCGGAACGAGGGCACGGAACCCGAGCAGGTGCGCACCCAGGTGGTCGCGTTGATGCGCGACACCGCGGCCCGGATCGCAGCAGGATGACGGACGGGAGGCTCGGTGCCAGCTGGCACCGAGCCTCCCGTCCGTCCGCGGTCGCGTCGCGACCCGTCAGGACTTCGAGATGAAGCCCTCCTTGACCATCCAGTCGAACGCGACGTCCGCGGGCTCGCGGCCCTCGACGTCGACCTGCCGGTTCAGTTCCTGGAGGACGGCGTCGGTCAGCTTCGGGGAGATCTGGTCGTAGACGTCCTCGAGCTGCGGGTACTCCTCGAGCACCGCCGTGGAGAGCACCGGGGCGACGTTGTACGCCGGGAAGAAGCCCTTGTCGTCCTCCAGCACCTGCAGCCCGAGCGACTTGATGCGACCGTCGGTGGTGAACACCTCGCCGAAGTTGCACGTGCCCCGGTCGGTCGCCGTGTAGACGGTGCCGGTGTCGAGGATTTCGACGTTGCCCTTCGGGATCGCGGAGTCGCCGGAGCCACCGAGCTGCAGGCCGTACTTCTCGAGCATCGGCTTGAAGCCGTCCGACCGCGAGTTGAACTCCGACTCGACGCAGAACGTGCGCTGGTCGGCCGGGAGGTCGGCGATCTGCGACAGCTTCGTGATGCCGCCGAGCTCCTCGACCGCTTCCTTCCGCACCGCGAATGCGTACGTGTTGTTCATCGGGGCGGGCGGCAGCCAGGTCAGTCCGTTGCCGGCGTCCTCCTTCTTGACGGCCTCGTACTGCTCCTGCTTGTCCGGGATGCCCTCCTTGTGGCCCATGTAGGTGAGCCAGGCGGTGCCGGTGTACTCGTACGTCATGTCGGCGTCGTGGCTCGTCATGAGCTGCCGCACCGCCACGCTGCCGGGGACGTTCGTCTCGTCGGTGACCTGGAAACCCGCCGCCTTCGCCGCGAGCACCCCGATCTTGCCGAGCACGAGCTGCTCCGTGAAGTTCTTCGCTGTCACGGTGATGTGCGCGTCGGCGGGCAGCCCGTCGATCTTCTTGATCGTGCCGGGCGCTGCCGCCGGGACGAACGACGTCGCGGGTTGCAGGCCACAGCCGGTCAGCGCGAGCGCTGCGGCACCGGCGACGACGACCGCGGCGATCCCCCGGCGTCGGGTGTTCGTCTTCTTCGTCATCGGAGTCCCTTCGGGCGGGCGACGGTCTCGACGATGCGGCCGAGCCAGTCGATGGACAGCGCCAGGAGCGCGATGAGGAGGGCGCCGGACACCAGCACCTTCGGCAGGAACAGGTTCACGCCGGTGGTGATGAGGAGCCCGAGCCCGCCGGCACCGATGAAGGTCGCGAGCGCGGCGGAGCCGACGAGCAGCACGAGCGCGGTGCGGATGCCGGAGAGCATGACCGGGACGGCCAGGGGCAGTTCGACCCGCATCAGCACGGAGAACGCGCTCATGCCCATGCCGCGACCGGCCTCGACCGTGCGCTGGTCCACGCTCTCGATGCCGATGATCGTGTTCCGCAGCACCGGCAGGATGGCGTAGAGCACGAGGGCGATCACCGCTGCCCAGAACGAGAACCCGAGCCAGAACGCGAGGAGCACCACGAGGCCGACGGCCGGTGCGGCCTGCCCGAAGTTCGCGACGGCGAGGATCACGCCGCTGGCCCGGCGGAGGGGTCCTCGGGTGAGGACGATGCCGAGCGGGATGCCGACGACCAGCACGATCACGGTCGAGACGATCGTCAGGAGCAGGTGCTGCCAGGTCAGCGACACGAGGTCGGCCGGGTTGAGCGTGGAGCGCTCGGTGGCGGTCAGGTCGGCGGTGTTCAGCCAGACGGCGAACGCGGCGAGCACGACGAGGATCGCGACGGGCTGGATGACGAGCCCGCGCCAGCTGGACTTCGCGGGCTTCGCGACGGGATCGGCGACGACGTCACTCATCGACGGTCTCCTCTGCGCGGACCGGAGACGACGGCAGCGTCTCGATCGGGTTCGTGTTCGTCCCGACCGGGGTGTACGCCTGCTCCTCGGCCGCGGCGGCACGGGAACGGGTGATCGCGTCCATGACCGTCTCCACCGTGATGACGCCCTGGAAGGCGTCGCGGCGACCCGTGACGAGCGCCGCACCCGCACTGGACACGAGCATGGTGTCCAGCGCGTCGTTGAGCGTCGCGGCCTCGCCGACGACGGGCAGGTCGGGGTCGGTGCCGTCCGGGATGCGGTCGAGGCGCTCGAGCTGGCGACGGGTCGGCCAGCCGATCGGACGCTGGCGGGCGTCCACCACGACGGCGTGCCCGTGGCCGCCGGCCTCGCGCATGCGCTGCAGGACGGCCTTCGCCTCTTCTCCGGGCGAGCAGGTCACCGCTGGGGCGAGTTCGACGTCGCGCACGCGGTTCAGTGTCAGCTGCTTGAGGCCGGCACCCGAGCCGATGAAGTTCTCCACGAACTCGTTGGCGGGCTCGGCGAGGATGCGCTCCGGGGTGTCGTACTGCACGATGTGCGCGCCCTCGGAGAAGATCACGATCCAGTCGCCGAGCTTCACGGCCTCGTCGAAGTCGTGCGTGACGATGACGATCGTCTTGTGCAGCTCTTCCTGGATGCGGAGGAGCTCGTCCTGCAGACGCTGGCGGGTGATCGGGTCGACGGCGCCGAACGGCTCGTCCATGAGCAGGACGGGCGGGTCGGCGGCGAGCGCCCTGGCGACGCCGACGCGCTGCTGCTGCCCACCGGAGAGCTCACGGGGGAAGCGGTCGCGGTAGGTGTCGGGGTCGAGGGAGACCAGGTCGAGGAGCTCGTCGACGCGGGCGGCGATCTTCTCCTTCGACCAGCCGAGCATCTTCGGCACGATCGCGATGTTCGCCGCGACGGTCATGTGCGGGAAGAGCCCGCCGGCCTGGATGACGTAGCCCATGCGGCGGCGGAGCTCGTCGCCGTCGATCGAGGTGACGTCGTCGTCGCCCACCACGATCTTGCCCTCGGTGGGCTCGATCAGGCGGTTGATCATCTTGAGCGTCGTCGTCTTGCCGCAGCCGGACGGGCCGACGAGCATGACGATCTTGCCTGCGGGGATCTCGAGCGTGATGCCGTCCACGGCGGGCTTCGACTGGCCGGCGTAGCGCTTGGTGACGGTGTCGAGCAGGATGCCGCGACCGGTCACGTCGCTCTCGGCGGGGGAGCCGTCGGTGTGGGACAGGGTTGCGTCAGTGCTGGACACGGATACCTCGCGAGATGGTCAGGCGGCCGAGGCCGAGGAGCAGGAGATCGAGGACGAGGGCGAGCAGGACGACGCCGACCACGCCCACCACGACCGAGTTGAGGGAGTTCGCGCCGCCGAGACGCGAGAGTCCGGAGAAGATGAACCCGCCGAGCCCCGGGCCGAGCGCGTACGCGGCGACCGCGGCGACGCCCATCACCATCTGCGCGGAGACCCGGACGCCGGTGAGGATGATCGGCCACGCCATGGGCAGCTCGACCTGCACCAGGGTGCGGAAGCGGCTCATCCCGATGCCACGGGCCGACTCGACGACGGCGGGGGAGATCTCGGAGAGCCCGACGACCGCGTTGCGGAGGATCGGCAGGGCGGCGAAGAACGTGACCGTGACGACGGACGGCACGACGCCGAACCCGAGCGGGACGAGCAGCAGGCCGATCACGGCGAACGACGGCAGTGTCAACCCGATGGTCGACACCTCGTTCGCAACCGATCTCAGCCGCGGGATGCGGTAGACGAGTGCTGCGAGCAACACGGCGATGACGGTGGCGAGCACGGTGCACTGGAGGACCAGCGAGAAGTGCTGCCACGACGCGAACCAGATCTGGTCCCATCGCTCCGTGACGTAGTTGAAGAACACCTGACGCTGGTTCCCCTCGGGTCGGTCGTTCTGCCCACGGGTCGGGGCACAAGTGCCGCCCAACGTACGCAATGGCACGGCCACTTGTACAACCGCAAATGTCGCGAACGCAGGGTTCCTGCGGATTCTTCAATCACGAAACCCCAGATCAGCGCCGTGTGCCGTCCGTGATCCTGGGAGAACGGTAACGATCGAGCCGGCCGCCCGACTACAGGCCGGCTTCGCGGAGCCCTGCCTGCTCGGCGATCGAGACGAGCCGCTCCCGCCACTCGATCCACTCCTCGGGCGTCTTCTCCGCGAGGTTCCCGTCGCCGTCGCCCGCGAGGCCGTCGAGCATCTCGCGCACGATGTCCGCGTGCCCGGCGTGCCGAGCGGTCTCGTACGCCATGTGCACCAGCACACGGTGCAGCGTGACGTCACGGTGCTCGGGTGCCCACCACGGAACCACCCCGCGCGCGTCGAGGTCGAGCGCCTCGATCGTGGCATCGGCGTGGGCGGCGCTGGCGTGGTGGAACGCCACGATGTCCGCCATCGTCTCGTCGAGCGTCGCGTACATGTCCCGGTCGTCGTCGGAGTCGAGCCATGCCGGCGGATCGGGGAGCGGCCGGTCGAACACCCGCCCGAAGTACTCGGACTGCACGGCGGCCACGTGCTTCACGAGCCCGAGGACGTTCGTGCCCGTCGGGGTCACCGGCCACCTGGCCTGCCGTTCCGCGAGTCCGTCGAGCTTCGCGAGCAGCGCTGCCCGGTGCTTCTGCAGGTAGCGGTGCAGCGTCTGCTTCACGAGTGCCTGGTCGGTGACCGGAGACGCCCCCTCGTCGGTGAGCAGGGAGTTCCGGGTCGCGCCGATGGTGCCGGACGGCGGTGCAGGTCGCACCGCCGGCGGCTCCGCGGTGATGTCGCTCATGCCCTCGATCGTGCCACCGCGCGCTCGCGGATGCGCTCCGACTCGGCCACGGCGACGCGCTCGGCGGTGAGCAGCAGCCCGGCGACGTCCGCGGCGTTCCGCGACGGTGCGTCGTTCCAGCTGGTCAGGTCGCGCACGCGGCCCATCCGGACGTCCGGGGCTGGGCACCAGAGGACCGGCGCCCCTTCTTCGACCGCGAGCGCGTGCCAGACGACGTCGAGGGCGCGCTGGACCGGCTGGGAGTGCACCGCGTGCGGACCACCGGCGGCGTAGACCACGGCACCGACGAGGCACGCACCGACGAGCGGGCGCCCGGCGACGTCCATCGCCGCGGCACTCGACGCCTTGCGGGTGCGGCCCTTCTCGTCGACGTAGGAGAACCACGCGTGCTGGATCCAGCCGCGTTCGACGACACCGCGCGCACCAGACAGCAGCCGCTCCACGTCGGCGAGGTCACGGAGCTGCGCTTCGGCTCGACGGACCCTGGCAGCGGCACGACGTTCGGCGAGCCGGTCGAGGAGGCCGCGGAACCCGGAGCGGGTGGGCGTGGGGAGGGAGGGAGAGGCGTCGGTGTCGACGTCGTGCTGGACGCGGAACTCGAGGGTCATCAGGCCCCTCCGATCTTCACGTGCACGGATGGTGTGGAGAGACGATAACCCCGTTCGGGTCAGCCGTCGAGAGCGGCGTCGATCCCACGCTCGGCGACGGTCCGGAACGCGCTGTCGTCGCTGAGGTGCATCGCCGAGGCGATGGACACGGCCCAGCCCCGTGCCCTGGTCCAGGTGGCGTCGTCGGCGGGCACCAGCGCGCGGAAGGTGCGCCGGGCCTCCTGGTCGAGCGTCAGCCAGGCGGTCGCGAGGTCCACTGCCGGATCGCCCGCCGTCACGTCCCCGAAGTCCACGACCGCCGACAGGCGGTCACCGGTGCCGCCCGGCGCGGGTTCGACGAGCAGGTTGAAGGGGTGCAGGTCGCCGTGCACCCAGACGGGAGGCCCGGCGTACGCGGGCAGGGCGGCCGCGGTCCGCCAGAGCGCGGCCAGCTCCACGGCACGTGGTACGTCCGCGGTGGCGAGCCGTTCCAGGACGGCCTCCGAGCGGGTGCGCAGGGGGACGGCGCGCACCGGGTTGACCGGCGCGTCCGCCGGTGCGGGCACGTGCAGCAGCCGGACGAACGCGGCGAGCGCCTCGGCCACCGCCGTCCCGCCGGCGCGTTCGCCCGCCGGGACGCCGGGGAGCCAGCGCACGACGCTCCACGACCACGGGTACCCCGGTGTCGGACGACCGGTCCGCACCGGATCGGGGACGGGCACGATCGCGGCGACCCGGTGGGCGATCTCGGGCAGCCAGCGCTGCTCGTGCTCGATGAGCCGGGCGGCGGCGGCACGGCGGGGGAGCCGGACGGCCAGCAGCTCCCCGAGCCGGACGACCACGTTGTCCCAGCCGTTCGCGACGACCTCGAGCGGCAGGTCCGCGAGGTCGGGGTGCTGGTCGGCGAGCAGCGCGCGGACGAGGTCGGCGTCGACGTCGATCTCTGCTTCCGGGGTGGGCATCGGGTCAGGCTAGCCGGGGCGGCCCCTCCCCGCGAACGGGGGCTCTCGGGGCGAACCTACCGCTTGGTATCTTCATAGGGTCGGAGGCGTGGGTGTCGCTGGGGGGACTCACGACCCGTGGTCGTGTCGGACCGGCGTCAGGGCGCCTCGGTCCGCGCGACGTGCTCGTGAGATGCGTCTGGCTCGTGAGATGCGTCGGGTGCGTCGTCCTCGTCCGGGGCGATGAGGGCCACCAGCCGCTGGATCTCCGGGCGCATCCGCTCCGTGACGATCGCGGCGAGCAGGACCGTCCAGAGATCGCGGAGCCGTTCGAACAGGTCCGCGCGGCCGGCCAGCACGTCGGAGACCGTCTGGACGCCGGTGTACGCGGGGATGATCACCCGCCCGAGCATCTCCGCGTCCCAGGCATCGTCGACCTCGCCCGCGGCGACCCCCTGCCGCATCAGCTCGGCGACGACCGCCATCCAGTCGGTGTACGGGTTCTGCCGTGCCACCTCGGCCGTCGCGGCCTCGGTCGACAGCCGGATGCCGGCGCTCACGACGACCTCGGACACCATCTGCGTCGCGAGTCCCTGCGACATCCACATCATCGCCTCGAGCGGGGACGTCGCCCGGGTGGACGCCGCTTCGCCGTACCGCCTGGACACCTCGTGCTGCTGGGCGATGACCGCCCCCGCGAGGTCGCGCTTCGACCCGAAGTGGAAGTAGAGCGCGCCCTTGGTCAGCCCGGCTCGCTCGGCGACGGCGTCCATCGAGGCGCCGACGTACCCGTGGTCGTCGAACTCGTGGGCCGCGGCCTCGAGGATCGCCGCCCGTGTCGCCACCGCACGCTGCTGCCGCGACCGTCCGTCCTCCGCCATGTGGGTGCCTCCGAGGCCGATCGTATCGGCGGGTCCCGGGCGGTGTCGGGCAGATCCCCGGCAACCGTCAGGTGACGTGTCCTACGGTTCCCGGCATGGACGGATGGCGGAACCCGACACGGTGGGCCCGGGCGGGTCGATGGCTGCTCGTGCCCATCGCGGTCCTCGACTGGTTCGCGCTGCCGGCCCAGGGGGTCTTCGTCGCCGCGTTCCTCATCGCGGTCGTCGGGCTCGTCGGGATCGCCGCCGCGCTCGTCGTGCGGATGCTCCGCGGCAGCCGTGGCGCGATGGCGGCCCTCGGCGTCGTGATGCTGCTCGGCGGTCTCGCCGTGTTCGGGCTCGACCCCTTCCCGGGGTCCTTCCCGCTGATCGACTCGTGGTGGCCGGACGCCATCACGCAGCCGCAGCACGTCGGCAGCGCCTACTGGCAGCTCGCCGGACTCGGGATCGAGCTGTGCGGGTTCGGCCTGCTCGCGACGCTGCTCGTCGTCACGCTGACGCGTCCGACCCTGCACGGCGGGTCAGCACCGCGACGCTGACGTCGGCGTCGGGTGCGGCCTCGCGCAGTGCCCGGATGCGGTCGACGAACGCCGTGGCCTCCTCCGCTGCCGCCAGGGCCGCGACGGCACCGATGTCGTCGAGCCCACCGAGCGACAGGAGCCCCGCGGTGAACAGCACGAGGCGGTCACCAGGTGCGAGGTCGACCTCGACGTGGGTCCGCGCGGTGCCCTCCGGCTGCAGCCCGATCGGCAGGTCGATCGTCCTGAGCACCGTGTGGGTGCCGTCGGCGCGGACGTGCAGCGCCAGGCCGTGGCCGGCGTCCACGGACGTGACGTGACCGGTCGTCGGGTCGATCCGTGCGTGGAAGAGCGACCCGACGGCACCGGCGGCCTCCAGGTCGGCGCCGATCTGGGCCTCCAGTGCCTGGCCGTCCGCTCCCAGCTGCACGTCGGTGCGTGCCACGACGGCGGCGCGGAGCGTCGACGCGAGCAGGCCGGCCGCACTGCCGGCGGCGGACACCGAACCGATCGTCAGTCGGATGGTCCCGTCGGCCGCGAGGCGCCAGTCCGCGACGTCGCCTGATCCCTCGCGTGACGAGGACACGGCGGCGAAGTCGTAGCCGGGGACGTCGATCGGATCGGGGACGAGTGCGTCGAGCACCCGCCGCACGCGGTCCCGGTCGATCGCGTGGCCCAGCTCCCGCTCCGCCCAGCGGGCGAGGTCGCGGAGCAACTCCACGTCCTGCGGCGAGAGCTCGCGGGGCTTCGCGTCCATGATGCAGAGCGTGCCGACACGCGTGCCGTCGAGCATGGACAGCGGCGCACCCGCGTAGAAGCGGATGCCCGGCTCGCCCGTCACGGCCGGGAGTCCGCTGAACCGCGGGTCGAGCGCGGTGTCCGGCACCACCATCGGCCCGTCCTGCAGCACGGTCGTCGAGCAGAACACGTCGCTCGCGGCGGCGCTCCCGCCCTGCTGCCAGCCCTGCGCGGACTGTGCCGTGACGAGGTCGCCGTGCACGAGGTTGAGGAAGCTCAACGGCACCCCGAACGCCGCCTGCGTCATCCGGGTGATGCGGTCGAACCGCTCCTCGGGACCGCTGCCGAGCACCCCGAGGGCCTCGACGAGCGCGTTCCGCCGGTCCGCCTGGGTGTCAGTCACGCGTCCTGTCTACCGCACCCTCGGCGAGGAACCAGTCGCGGGGGTGCTCGTCGGCCGTCAGCACCCGGCGCGGCGTGGTGGGAGCGGCCCACTCCGCGGCGTTCGAGAGCACCCGCTGGATGTCCGGGTGGTGGTACACGGGGTACTCCTGATCGCCGGGCGAGAAGTAGAAGACCCTGCCGCGGCCACGACGGTAGGCGACGCCGGAGCGGAACACCTCGCCGCCGGTGAACGTCGACAGGAAGACCTCTTCGTCGGGGCGGGGGATGTCGAAGTACTCGCCGTACATCTCCTGGCGGTCGATGACGATCGGGTGCGGGACGCCCTTCGCGATGGGGTGGTCGGGCGCCGTCGTCCAGACGAGCTCCCGCTCGCCGTCGTTCCGCCACTTCAGCGAGCACGTCGTGCCCATCAGCCGCTTGAACGGCTTCGAGTAGTGCCCGGAGTGCATCACCACGAGGCCCATGCCGGCGTGCACGGCGTCCACGACGCGCTGCACGACCTCGTCGCTGACCTCCTCGTGGGCCGCGTGGCCCCACCAGAACAGCACGTCCGTGGCGTCGATGCGCTCCTGCGTCAGACCGTGCTCCGGCTCCTGCAGCGTCGCCGTGCCGACCGAGGCCTCCGGCAGGTGCTCCTGCAGCGCGGCCGCGACGACGGTGTGGATGCCGTTCGGGTAGTGCTCGACGACCGTCGCGTCACCGCGGGTCTCGTGCACGTTCTCGTTCCAGACGACGATGTTCTTCACTGCTCGATCTCCATCTCGTGTCCTGCCTGTGCCGACGCGTAGATCGCGTCGACGACCCTGCTGCGGTGCAGCGCGAACTCGCCGTGGTGTCCGTCGTGGAGGCCGCTGCGGATCGTGGCGATGAACTCCTCGATCACCCGCTGGTGGTGCCCGCCGGGGACCTGCACGCCCGGCCGGGTGACCGTCGGGATGCCCTGCTCGTCGGAGTAGAGCGTCACGGTGCCCTCCGTCGCGTAGTCGCGCACGAACAGCCGTGCACCACCCGTCGACCCGAGGAGCTCGACCTCGATGTCCTCGACGTCCTTCGAGTAGCTCGCCCAGCTCGCCTGCAGCAACAGGCTCGACCCGTCGTCGAACCGGAGCAGCGCGCTCGCGAAGTCCTCGACGTCGAACGGACGGTCGGTCGCCGCCGACACCGGGGTCCGCTCGCTGCCGCCACGGCCGGCGCTGCCGAGCTCGTTGTACGTGACGGCGCTCGCCGTGACCACGCGCGGTTCGCCCATCAGGTGCAGTGCGATGTCGAGCACGTGCGACCCGAGGTCGATCAGGGGGCCACCGCCGGCGGTCTCCTTGTTCGCGAACCAGCTCCGGATCCCGGGGATGCCGGCGCGGCGGAGCCAGCTCGCGCGGGCGTGGTAGACGTGGCCGAGCGGGTTCGCTGCGCCGCCGTTCCGCAGGTGGTCGGCGAGGAACTGCACGTCGGCGCGACGGCGGTGGTTGTAGGCGACCTCGAGCACGCGGTCGTTCCGGACGGCGGCGTCGACCATCTCCTGCGCCTGGGCGCCGGTCGTCGCGAGAGGCTTCTCGCAGAAGACGTGCTTGCCGGACTCGAGCGCGGCGACCGCGATGGGGTGGTGCAGGGCGTTCGGGACGCCGATCGACACGATGTCGAGGTCGTCCCTCGCGACGAGGTCCTGCCAGTCCTCGTACGTGTTCGGCACGTGCCGGGTCTCGGCCAGCTCGGCCAGTCGAGCCGTCTCCTGTCCCGCGAGCGCCACCACCTCGACCCCCGGGAGTGCGGTGTAGGCATCGAGGTGCGTGGTCCCGGCGAACCCGAGACCGACCACCCCGACGCGGAGCGTGCGTGCTGCATCCGTGGTCGTGTTCGTCGTCATCGACATGACACCGACGCTACCGGAGGCTCGGGTCGAATCGATACGACAGGCGGCGTGTTGCCGTCCCGGGGGTGGTGGTAGGCGGACCGCGCGGAGGAGGTCGAATCGCGCGTAGGACGCCGAATCGCGCGTAGCACGCCCGAAGTTCTGACCCCCGACGCGCGATTCGGCTCGCTATCGCGCGTGTGAGGGGAAGGAACGCGCGCGGAGGTCTCCCATCCGTGGTCCGCGACGATGGAGGCATGACGCCTCGATCCCTGTTCCGTGCCCTCGCGGTCGCCGAACTCGTGACCTGGACGATGCTCCTCGTGGGCATGCTGATGAAGTACGGCTTCGGGCTGGGGGACCTGCCCGTGCGCATCGGCGGCAGCGTGCACGGCTTCGTGTTCCTCGCGTACCTCGTCGTCACGACGGTGGTCGCGGTGAACCAGCGGTGGTCGTTCGGCACGCTGGCGCTCGGATGGGCGAGTGCGGTGGTGCCGTACACGACGCTGCCGTTCGAGGTCGGTGTCGCACGCCGGGGCATGCTCGACGGCCCCTGGCGGCGCTCCGCTCCGGCCGGGACGCAGCCCGGCATCTGGGACCGCCTGCTCTTCTCCGTGGTGCGTCGCCCGGCGGTCGCCGTCGTGGTGGGCGTGGTGCTCGTCGTCCTGGTGTTCGTGGTGCTGCTGACGATCGGCCCGCCGGTCCCGTCCCGCTGACCGGTCACAACACCCCGCTCACTTCCGCCGAGCCCGTCCCGCTGACCGGTCACGACACCCCGCTCACTTCCGCCGAGCGGTCGTGAGTCGTCGGTGCGGAAGCACCGGAGCGACGGATGGCGACCAGTCGGCGGAACCGGGCGGGGTGTCGTGGCCGGTCGCGAGCGCTGCTTGGTCCGGACAGGCAGACGGACAGACCGACAAGCAGACAGACGGACGGGAGGGCACGGTGCCAGCTGGCACCGTGCCTCCCGTCGGTGGACCGCCTGCGTTACAGGGCGGCCAGGACCGCGTTCAACGTTGCGGACGGGCGCATGACCGCGCTCGCCTTGGCGTCGTCCGGACGGTAGTAGCCACCGATGTCAGCGGGGGAGCCCTGGACGGCGATCAGCTCCTCGACGATCTGCTGCTCCTGACCGTCGAGCTGCTTCGCGATCTCGGCGAACGCCGCAGCGAGCTCGGTGTCCTCGGTCTGCGCCGCGAGCTCTTCCGCCCAGTACTTCGCGAGGAAGAAGTGGCTGCCGCGGTTGTCGATCGTGCCGAGCTTGCGCCCGGGGGACTTGTCCTGCTCGAGGAACGTCCCGGTGGCCCGGTCGAGGGTCTCACCGAGGATCTTCGCGCGTTGGTTCCCGGTCACGCCGGCGAGGTGCTCGAGGCTGACCGCCAGCGCCAGGAACTCGCCGAGGCTGTCCCAGCGCAGGTAGTTCTGCTGGACGAGCTGCTGCACGTGCTTCGGCGCGGAACCACCGGCCCCGGTCTCGAACAGGCCGCCGCCGCCGAGGAGCGGCACGACCGAGAGCATCTTCGCCGAGGTGCCGAGCTCCATGATCGGGAACAGGTCGGTGAGGTAGTCGCGGAGGACGTTGCCCGTGACCGAGATCGTGTCCTCGCCGCGGCGGATGCGCTCCAGTGAGAAGCGCATCGCGTCTTCCGGCGAGAGCACCTCGATCTGCAGACCGTCGGTGTCGTGCTCGCCGAGGTACCGGTGGACGAGCTCGATGAGCGCTGCGTCGTGCGAGCGGGTCTCGTCGAGCCAGAACACGGCCGGCGTCGCGCTGGCGCGGGACCGGGTGACGGCGAGCTTCACCCAGTCGCGGATGGCGACGTCCTTGGTCTGGCACGCACGCCAGATGTCACCCTGCGCGACCTGGTGCTCGATCACGACGTCACCGGCGGCGTTCGTCACGCGGACGGTGCCGTCGGCGGGGACCTCGAAGGTCTTGTCGTGGGAGCCGTACTCCTCGGCCTTCTGCGCCATCAGGCCGACGTTCGGCACCGAGCCCATGGTCGCGGGGTCGAAGGCGCCGTTGGCACGGCAGTCCTCGATCACGGTCTGGTAGATGCCGGCGTAGCTGGAGTCCGGGATCACGGCGAGGGTGTCGTGCTCGTCGCCGTCCGGGCCCCACATGTGGCCGGATGTGCGGATCATCGCGGGCATCGAGGCGTCGACGATGACGTCGCTCGGGACGTGCAGGTTCGTGATGCCCTTGTCCGAGTCGACCATGGCGAGCTCGGGACCAGCGGCGATGCCGTCCGTGAACGCCTGCTTGATCTCCGCACCGTTCGGCAGCGCGTCGAGCCCGGTGAGGATCGAGTTCAGCCCGTCGTTCGGGGTGAGACCGGCCGCGGCGAGGTCGGCGCCGTAGCGGTCGAACACGTCGGGGAAGAAGGCGCGGATCACGTGCCCGAAGATGATCGGGTCGGAGACCTTCATCATCGTGGCCTTGAGGTGCACCGAGAACAGGATGCCTTCGTCCTGGGCGCGCTTGATCTGCGCGCGCAGGAACTGCTCGAGCGGACCGACGTGCAGCACGGTGCCATCGATGACCTCGCCGGCGAGGACCGGGATCGACTGCTTGAGGACCTGTTCCTGACCGTCGGCACCGACGAACGTGATCGTCAGCGTGTCGTCGGCGGGAGCGACCCATGACTTCTCGTTCGAGCGGAAGTCGTCGACGCCCATGGTCACGACGTTCGTCTTCGACTCGGGGCTCCACGCACCCATGCGGTGCGGGTGCTTGCGGGCGTAGTTCTTGACCGACAGCGGCGCACGGCGGTCGGAGTTGCCCTCGCGCAGGACCGGGTTGACGGCGCTGCCCTTCACCTTGTCGTACCGGGCGCGGGTCTCGCGCTCGGCGTCCGTCGACGGCTCGTCCGGGTAGTCCGGCAGGTCGTAGCCCTGCGACTGGAGCTCCTTGATCGCCGCCTTGAGCTGCGGGATCGACGCCGAGATGTTCGGCAGCTTGATGATGTTGGCTTCCGGCGTCTTTGCCAGGTCGCCCAGCTCCGCGAGCGCGTCGTCGAGGCGCTGCTCGTCGGTGAGCCGCTCCGGGAACAGGGCGATGATGCGGCCGGAGAGCGAGATGTCCCGCGTCTCGACGTCCACACCGGCGGTGCCGGCGAACGCCTGGATGACGGGGAGGAAGGAGTGGGTGGCGAGGAACGGTGCCTCGTCCGTGAGCGTGTAGATGATCTTGGCCATGCTGGCGGGTACTCCCTTGTTCGCGCGTCGGTGGTTCCACGCTACTCGTCGTGAGCGATATCTCGACATCAAGATACATGGGCTGTGGAGAGAGGTCGCCGAGACTCGAACTGTGGACAGACATCGCGCAGGCGACGCCCAGGCGCGTCACTGCGCGCACATAGGAACCGGCCGTGCACTGGAGGGGTCGAGAGGAGCACACCATGTCCACTGCACGTCGCCGCCCCGAGGACTTCGGGTGGACCGCCGAGGACCTCCGCTCCGCGTACGCCTCGGACGGCAGCGGTCCGTTCCGCTACGCACCGGACGGATCCGGCCCCTTCTCCTACGACGCCGACGGCAGCGGCCCGTGGCTCGTCGGCCCCGAACCCGCCCGCGGTCTCGCGGTGTTCGCGCCGCGGAACCGCGGATCCGCGTCCCGCCTGCGCCGCATCGGGACGGCGTGCACGGCCGGAGCGCTCGCACTGACGCTCATCGCCGGGAGCATCGCGATCGTGGACGTCGTGGCTCCTCCACACCATGCGGTGAACGCCGCTTCCGTCCACGAACCCGGGCACGACGGAGACTGACCCGCCGAACGGTGCCACGCTGGGGGAGTGACAGAACTCCTCGTCGTGGGCGTGATCGCCCTGCTGGTCATCGCGGCCGCCGCCGTACTCGGCCCGCGCATCGGCATCGCCGCGCCGCTCGTCCTGGTCGCGGTGGGCATCGTCGCGAGCCTGGTGCCGTGGATCCCGAACGCCGAGATCGACCCGGAGTGGATCCTCGCCGGGGTCCTGCCGCCACTGCTGTACTCGTCGGCGGTGTCCATGCCGACGATGAACTTCCGGCGCGAGTTCGGTGCGATCAGCGGCCTGTCGGTCGTGCTCGTCGTCGCGAGCTCGCTCGTGCTCGGACTCTTCTTCGCGTGGGTCATCCCGGGACTCGGGCTCGCCTGGGGCATCGCCCTCGGCGCGATCGTCAGCCCCACGGACGCCGTCGCCACGTCGATCGTCAAGCAGACCTCGGTGTCCCGTCGTGTCATCGCGATCCTCGACGGCGAGTCCCTGCTCAACGACGCCACGGCGCTCGTGCTCCTCCGGACCGCGATCGTCGCCGGTGCCGCGTCGTTCTCGTTCTGGGGTGCCGTCGGGGACTTCGCGTTCGCGGTCGTCGTCGCGGTGGCGATCGGGCTCGTCGTCGGCTGGCTGAACCTGCGGGTCCGGTCGCGCATCACGAACCCGACCGTCAACACCGCGCTGTCGTTCGCGGTGCCGTTCGTCGCGTCGATCCCGGCCGAGCACGTCGGAGCGTCCGGACTGGTCGCCGCCGTGGTCGCCGGGCTGGTCACGGGCATCCGGGCGCCACGGGTGCTGCCGCCGAACCACCGACTGTCAGACGCTCAGAACTGGGGCACCGTCGAGTTCGTGCTCGAAGGCGCGGTGTTCCTGGTGATGGGTCTCGAGCTCGCCTCGATCGTCTCGGACGTGCAGTCCGACCACGCCGGGATCGGTCCGGCGCTGCTCATCGCGGTCGGGGCGCTCGTGCTCACGATCCTCGTCCGCACGGCGTACGTCGTCCCGTTGCTGTTCGGGCTGTCCAAGAGCGCCCGGCGCGGCGCACGGATGCAGGAGCGCCTGCAGGGGTTCCAGAACGCGGACACGCAGTCCACGACGCAGGCGCTGACCGACCACCGGTTCGGCAACCGCGCACCGTCCGAACGCGACCTCGAGCGCTTCGGCACCCGGGTCCGCCGGATGCTCGCGGACATCCAGTACTTCACGAAGGCGCCGATGGGGTGGCGCGAGGGCACGGCGGTCGTGTGGGCCGGCATGCGCGGTGCGGTCACCGTCGCGGCAGCACAGACGCTGCCGCACGACACCCCGCAGCGGTCCCTGCTGGTGTTCATCGCGTTCGTCGTGGCCGGGCTCTCGCTGCTGATCCAGGGCGGCACGATCGGCCCGCTGCTGCGGAGGATCAGTCCGCCGACGGCCGACGCCTCGAGTGGGGATGCCGAGGAACGCGGTCGCCTGATGGCCGTGATGCGGACGGCCGCCGAGTCGGTGCGGGCCGACGACGCGAACGAACTCACACCACGGACCCGCGAAGAACTCGAGGCGACCGACCCCGCCGAGCTCCGCGCGTGGTTCGGACGCGAGAAGGTCCGACGGCTGCAGGTGCTCGATGCACAGCGTTCCGCGTTGCTCGACGCCCGTGACGACGGTGTGTTCGATGCCGAGGTGCTCGAGTCGGTGCTGCGGAACCTCGACGCGGAGCAGATCGCCCTCGAACTCCGGGGCGGCCCGACGGGCTGACCGCGCGTCGGGCCCGCTCAGCACCCGACCGTGAAGCGTCAGTGCCCGTCCGTGATGCGCCAGTGCACGTCCGTGATGCGTCAGTGCCCGATCGTGATGCGGAACACCCGGACGCCGGCCGTCTGCAGCGCGGCGAGCCCCAGCCGCATGCGGAGGTTCCGGAACGGCGCCTTGAAGGCGTTCGGCGCCGATGCGGAACCGATCTGGTGGAGCACCTCGGCGGTGAGCGTCCGTTCGAGCTTGGGCGCCAGACGCGTGAGCCCGGACACCGTGACGACGATGCGTACCGCGTTGGGCGCGAGCAGCGGGTCGATGCGCTCGGCCGCCTCTTGCGCACGGTGGAACGCCGGGTCGTCGCCAGGACGCCGGATCGCGATGACGGCCAGCTCCGCCGCCCCCGAGCCCTCCGGCTCCGGCAGGTCGTCGACCCCGATCACCCGCATCCGCCTGGCGTCCACCCCGGCACGGACCGCGGCGACCCTGAGCACCGGGAGGAGCTCCTGGGTGCCCGCCAGCACGACGTCCGCCGTCCGGAGATCGACTGGTTCGTGCCGCTCTCGCGACGATCGGGCCATGAGGGTCCTTCCGCTCGCTCTCCTCGGACCCTACTGAAGTGCCGAGGAACACGCCGCCCGGATCAGTCGTCTCCCAGGCCGGCCCCGAGGCTGCTCGACTCGTCGGACATCGCCGCCCGCAGGACGACCTCGACCGCCGAGACCTGTGCTGCGACGGGCCACGACTCCGGATCGGCCGCGGCGAGCGCCGAGATCCCCTCGACCGCACCGGCGAGTGCGCCCACCCTTGCTGCCGTGTCCGTCGCCGACGGCGCCACCCGGTGGAGGAGTCCGGTGAGCCGTTCCCGGAACGCCGCATTGTGCGCCGCGTGCCGTTCGGCGAGCGTCTGGTCGGCGAGTGCTGCGGCGAGGAAACCGATCCAGACGCGCGAGTTCGCGAGCCGCTGCTCGTCGACCGGCAGGGCATCGAGCACGATCGCGCGGAGGGCCTCTGCCGGGCCGGTGGCGGAGCGTTCGCTGGCGTCCATCCGGGTTCGTGTCCGCTCGTGGAGCAGGTCCCTGGCGTGCAGGAGCAACGCGCGTTTGTCCCGGAAGGTGTGCAGCACGAGGCCCGTCGTGCACCCGGCGCGCTCGGCGACCGCGCGGAGGGTCAGGCCGGGCGCACCGCGGTCGGCGAGGACCTGCCAGACCGCTTCGGACAGGTCCCTGCGCTGCGCGTCGACGTCCCGGGTTCGCGGCATGCACCTACCGTAACATCTGTTACCGTAACGATCGATACGGATCACGACACCGCCGGGAGACGCCATGTGGACAATCGACCTCGTTCCCTTCGACCACGAGGACGCAGCCGCCCTGCGCGCCGCGCAGCGCGTCGAACTCGACTCCCGGTACGGATCGGACGACCACGAGCCGGGGACCGTGCCGAGCGCGGTCGACGTCCCCGTGTTCCTCGTCGCGAGGACGACCGAGCCCCCGGCGACCGAGACCCCGACGATGGACACCCCGACGACGGGCACCCCGATCGCCTGCGGCGGGCTGCGCCCCCTCGGACCGGCGCTCTTCGACGGCACCGCGGTCGAGGTCAAGCGGATGTACGTCGCCCCGGCGGCCCGGGGATCCGGTGTCGCCGCCGCCGTGCTCCGGGAACTCGAACGGCACGCGGCGCGACTCGGCGCCGAACGGGTCGTCCTCGAGACCGGGACGATGCAGCCGGACGCGATGCGGTTCTACGAGCGCGAGGGGTACACCGCGATCCCGCGCTACGGCCACTACGCCGACTCCGAACTCTCGGTCTGCTACGAGCGGGTCCTGCAGCCCTAGGCTGGCGCCATGGCGCGGATGCTGCGGACGGAACGGGGCCTCGACCGGCTCGTCAACTTCTCCGACGCGACCGTCGCCATCGCGATCACGCTGCTGCTCCTGCCGCTGGTCGACGTCGCGGGCGAGATCGACGAGAAGCCACTCGGCGACCTGCTGTCGGACAACATCGGCACCGTCATCGCCTTCGTCGTGAGCTTCGTCGTCATCTCGCGGCTGTGGCTGTCGCACCACCGACTGTTCGAGGCGACACAGTCGTACTCGACCCTGGTGCTGCGGGTGAACTTCGTCTGGCTCGCGAGCATCGCCTTCCTGCCGTTCTCGTCGAACCTCATCGCCCACGAGGCCCAGGACGCCGGGGTGAACGCGTTCTACATCGGCACCATCGCCCTGTCGAGCCTGAGCATGTCCGTGATGCAGTGGGCCGTGTGGCGCGACCCCGAACTCATCCGGCCCGGTGGTCGGCAGATGCTGCACCCGATCGACGGCACCGTGACCTTCGTCGCGCTGATCGTCGCGCTCGTGGGCGCCACGATCCTGCCGGCGCCCGGTCCGTTCTGGCTCTTCATATTGGTGCCAGCCGGGTGGGTCTCGGCGCGGCTGGAGCGGCGGTACAGCGCCCGCGAGAAGCGGGCACAGCACGACACGTGACGCCGAGGGGGGCTGTACAACCGGACAGGTTCGTGCAGAATGGTCTGCGGCCATGACGACTCTCCGCGACGCAGACCAGCACCCCGGCACCCCTGTGGTGCACACTTCTCGTCGCGCTGCCCTCGAGGCCGAGCGCGCCGCCGCCAAGGCGAAGCCCCCGAGACCCGTGAAGCCCGCGAAGCCCGTGAGACCCGCGAAGCCGACCTCCCGCTTCACCCGCGTCCCCCGCCGCAGTGTCGCCACCACGAAGCCGCCACTCACCACGAAGCAGCGCACCAGCCGCCTCACCGTGACGAGCGCCCTCGCCGCCATCGTGATGTTCGCCGCGTCCGCGATGCCCGCACACGCGAGCCCCACGACGTCCACCGCGACCACCACGCTCGCACCCACGGTCCGCACCCAGGACTTCGCCGTCACGCAGGCCGTCGCGACCGCGACCACGAACCGAGACGGTTTCACGGTCGGCGGCAGCGGCGGCGCGACCGCCGGCGCCGAGGTCACCTTCGGCGGCGACGTCCGTTCCCCGTTCCCGAAGCCGGTCAGGATGAGCTCGGGCTTCGGGTACCGCTCCGCTCCCTGCGGCGCGTGCTCATCGCTCCACCAGGGCCTCGACTTCAACCCCGGCATGGGCGCACCGATCGGCGCGGTCGCAGCGGGGACCGTCCGGGTCTCCGGCACGTACTTCTCGTACGGCAACGCGGTCATCATCGACCACGTGGTCGACGGCCGGGAGGTCTCCACGCTCTACGGCCACATGATCCCCGGATCGTCGCCGCTGCAGGTCGGGGACGAGGTCACCGCCGGGCAGTTCGTCGGTCTGGTCGGCTCGTCGGGTGTCTCGACGGGTGCGCACCTGCACCTCGAGGTCCTGATGGACGGCACGCTGCCGGTGGACCCCCGCGCCTGGATCGAGTCCCACACAGGGCGCTCGCTCTAGGGATCCGTCCACATTCGCAGCCTCCCGTGGCGGGAATCCCAGCAGACCTGTGCAAGATCACAGGCATGGATGACTCCCACAGTCCCGGGCCCCGCTGATGGGCGCCGACACCTGGATCGCCTTCGGGCTGGTCGTGCTCTTCGTCCTCGTCGGCGGGGTGTTCGCAGCCGCGGAGATCGCACTGGTCTCGCTGCGCGAGTCGCAGCTCCAGCAGCTGGAGCACCGCGGCAGCAGGGGCGCCAGGGTCGCGGCTCTCGGCCGTGACCCGAACCGCTTCCTCTCCGCGGTGCAGATCGGCGTGACCGTCGCGGGGTTCTTCTCCGCCGCGTACGGGGCGTCCTCGATCGCCCCCGACGTCGCACCGCTGTTCCAGGGCCTCGGTCTCGCGCAGGGCACCGCCGAGACGGTCGCCCTCGTCGCGATGACCCTCGTGATCGCCTACCTCTCGCTCGTCTTCGGCGAACTCGTCCCGAAACGCCTGGCACTGCAGCGCGCGGAGGGCTTCTCGATGCTCGTCGCACCGACGCTCGACCGCTTCGCGACGCTGATGCGCCCGGCGATCTGGGTCCTGTCGAAGAGCACCGACGCCGTGGTGCGGCTGCTCGGCGGCGACCCGAACGCCCGGAGTGAGTCGATGAGCACCGAGGAGCTCCGCGGACTGGTCTCCGAGCACGACGCCATCGACGAGCAGGGCCGCCGGATCGCCCGCAGTGCACTCGACGCCCAGGGGCGGATCCTCCGGGAGTCGATGCGCCCGTGGTACGACGTCGCGACGCTCGACGCCGGGCAGAGCATCGCCGAGGCGACCGACCTCGCGCTCGACCTCGGCCACACCCGGTACCTCGTCACCGCGGGCTCGCGAGACGACGTGGTGGGGTTCGTGCACCTCCGCGACCTCCTCCGGCCAGCGGACGCGAGCGCCCCGGTGCACACGATCGCGCGCCCGCTCGTCGCGTTCCCCGAGACCAAGTCCCTGTCGAGCACGATCGCCGAACTCCGCACCGGCGGCCAGCAGATCGCGTTGGTCGTCGACGAGTACGGCGGCAGCGCCGGCATGGTCACGCTCGAAGCGCTGCTCGAGGACCTCGTCGGCCGCATCCGTGACGAGTACGACGAACCGCTCTCCGTCAGCGACGGTGTGGAGGGATCGACCGTGCTGGAGGACCTCGCCGCCGACGGTGGCCCGGTCCTGCCCGACGGCGACTACGAGACGGTCGGCGGCCTGGTCCAGGTCCACCTGGACCGCGTCCCGCAGGTGGGCGACGTCGTCGAGGTGGGCGAGCACCGCCTCACGGTGACCGCCATGGACGGTCACCGCGTCGCCCGGGTGACGATCGAACGGCAGCCGGCCAGCAGACAGGACGCGACCAGCTGACGGACAGGAGGCTCGGTGCCAGCTGGAACCGAGCCTCCAGTCCGACGGTCCGCAGTTGCGGACGCTAGAAGTCGGTGCCCCGGCTCACCGACTCCCACGCGTCCACCTCGGCGCGCAGCGCGTCGAGCGCCGCGCGGAAACCGTCGGACGCGTCGTTGCCGAGCAGCAGCATGTACGGGGTCTCGTCGGCCTCGACCGCGGTGATCAGCGCCTGCGCTGCCTTCGCCGGATCGCCCGGCTGCGTCCCGTGCACCGTGTCGTGCTCGATGCGGCGCTTCCCCGCGGTGTCGGCGTAGGCCTCGATCGGCGTGGCGGACTGCGTCAGGGACCGCCCGGCGAAGTCGGTGCGGAACGCTCCCGGCTCCACGACCATCACGTCGATGCCGAGCGGCTGGACCTCTTTCCGGAGCGACGCGGACAGGGCTTCGGTCGCGGCCTTGACCGCGGAGTAGAAGCCGGAGCCCGCGGGGGAGATCCGCGCGCCGATCGACGAGATGTTCACGATCGTGCCGGTCCCGCGCGCCCGCATGCCGGGCAGCACGGCCTGGACGAGCCGGGTCGGCCCGAAGACGTGTGTGTCGAACAGGCGCTGGACGGCCTCCGGCTCGCCCTCCTCGACGGCGGCGCGGTACCCGTACCCGGCGTTGTTCACGAGCACGTCGACCCGGCCGAACCGCTCCTCGGCAGCGGCGACCGCTGCGCTCACGGCGGACGGGTCGGTGACGTCGAGCGACAGGGCGAGGGCGCGGTCGGGTGCGGTGTCGGCGATGTCCTGCACGCGTGCGGCGTCCCGTGCGGTGACGACGACGGACCCGCCTGCGGCGAGGACCGCCTCGGCGAAGGCCCGCCCGAGTCCGGTGGAGCAGCCGGTGATGAACCATGTGGTGTCGGTCATGTCGCCCATGCTGGCGCGCAACGGGGGTCCGAGACGGGTTCCGCTGGTACCTGCCTCGCTCCCGGGTGCAGCACGTACCCTTCTCGCCATGGGTATCGACGTGCGCAGTGAGATCCGCGACTTCCTGTCCTCACGGCGGGCGCGGATCACTCCGGACCAGGCTGGCATGCCCTCGTTCGGCGGTGGGGTGCGTCGGGTGCCCGGGCTGCGGCGGCACGAGGTCGCGATGCTGGCCGGGGTCAGCGTGGACTACTACACGCGGCTCGAACGGGGCTCGCTCAAGGGTGTCTCGGACAGCGTGCTCGACGGCCTCGCGCGGGCGCTGCAGCTCGACGAGGACGAGCGGACGCACCTGTGGGACCTCGCCCGGCTCGCCAACTCCGGCGTGAAGACCATGCACAAGACGATGCCGACCCGGATCCGCCCTGGCGTGCAGCGACTCCTCGACGCGATCACCGGCGCGCCGGCGTGGGTCCGGAACGAGCGCGGGGACGTCCTCGCGGCGAACGAGCTCGGCCGGGCCCTGTACGCGCCGATGTTCGCCGGACCCGGTCGCCCGGTGAACTCCGCGCGCTTCACCTTCCTCGACCCGGCAGCCCGGACGTTCTTCATGGACTGGGCGCGGACGGCGCGGGACTCGGTCGCGATCCTCCGTGCGGCAGCGGTGGCGAACCCGTGCGAACCGGGGCTCGTGACGCTCGTCGGGGAGCTCTCCACCCGCAGCGAGGAGTTCCGCACGTGGTGGGCCGAGCACGACGTCCGCATGCACCGGACCGGCAAGAAACGGATCGACCACCCCGTCGTCGGTGCCCTCGAACTCGACTACGAGGCACTCGAGCTCGTCGCCGACCCCGGCCTGACGATGTTCACGTACAGCGCGGAGCCCGGTTCGCCGTCCGAGCGCTCGCTGGCGCTGCTCGGCACCTGGGCCGCGACGGAGCGGGCGGAGCAGTACGCCGCCCTGCGCGAGTCCGAGTCCGAGTCGATCGACTGACGCGGTCGCTGGTCGCCGCCCGCTACGCGGAAGGACCAGACGACGACGGTGCGTCGTCGTCGCCGTCGCCGTCGCCGTCGAACAGCGCCGGGTACTTCAGGCGCTCGATGCGCAGCTCACGCTCCTGCGCCGACAGCCGCAGCACCCGGATCGCAGCGAACACGAGCACGATGAGCGCCACGGTGAGCACGGCGAGTGCGAGCACGAAGAGCACGTACGGAATGAACACGATGCTGTAACCCCCGTCGATCATGCGTCGACCCTATCGGCACCCGCGTCGCGCCCCGCCGTAGGCTGAGCCCGTGACCAGGACTGCGGACGGCTCGGCGGGGGACGCCGACTACGGCACGATCGGCGCCGGGTACGGCAGGTACCGCCGCCCGGAGCCCACGTTCGCCCGTGCGATCGCGAAGGCCCTCGGCGATGCCCGCACCGTCCTCAACGTCGGTGCAGGAGCCGGTTCGTACGAGCCCAGGGACCGCGACGTCACGGCCGTGGAGCCGTCGGAGTCCATGCGGGCGCAGCGCCCCCCGGAACTCGCGACGGCGATCGACGCCACCGCCGAGGACCTGCCGTTCGCGGACGACACATTCGACGCCGCGATGACGACGTTCTCCGTGCACCAGTGGACCGACCTGGAGCGCGGCCTCGCCGAGGTGCGCCGCGTCACGAGGGGACCGGTCGTCGTGCTCACGTGCGACCCCGACCGCGTCGAGGACTACTGGCTCGCCGAGTACGCCCCCGACGTGATGGCGACAGAGGCCCGTCGGTACCCCGCGCTCGACCGCATCGCCAGCGCCCTCGGCGGCGACGTCGAGACCACCCGCATCCCGATCCCCTTCACGTGCGTCGACGGGTTCTCCGAGGCGTACTACGGCCGACCCGAGCGGCTCCTCGACCCAGGCGCCCGCAAGGCGAACTCGGCGTGGTCCTTCGTCGACGAGATGAGCGCGGCCCGCAGTGTCGCCGCACTCCGCACCGCGCTCGAGACCGGCGCGTGGGACGACCGGCACGGCGCCCTGCGCGTCCAGCCCTCGTACGACGGCTCGCTCGTGCTCTTGACAGCGGCTCCTAGACTGGTGGGATGAGCATCCGTTCCGAGGAGGTCGTCGGCGCCCACAGCGCCGGCATCAGGGCCTGACGCCCCCGGTCGTGTCCGTCGGACGCGGCCACCGTCGTCGTGCACACGGCGTCGACCGTCCTCCAGAACACCCGCTCGGTGCGGCGCATCCACGCGCCCCGAGCGGCTCGACCGAAACGGTTCACCATGCTCCCCATCAGCGAGAAGACCATCCGCGCGTCCTTCGTCAACGCCTCCCGCAAGGAGACGAGCGACATCACCCTGCCCACCGACTTCGAGGACATCGTCTGGGACGACCTCGACTACCTCGGCTGGCGCGACCCGAAGATCGGTCGGCGTGCGTACGCCGTCGTGCCGACCCTCGACGGCGAGCTCGTCGGCATCCTGTTCCGCCAGGCCGACGCCTCGCCGAACTCCCGGGCGCAGTGCACGTGGTGCCAGGACGTGAAGCTCCCGAACGACGTCGTGTTCTACAGCGCGAAGCGGTCGGGCAAGGCCGGTCGGAACGGCAACACCGTCGGCACCCTGGTGTGCGAGGAGTTCCAGTGCTCCCGCAACGTCCGGAAGCTGCCGCCGCCCGCCTACGAGGGCTACGACGTCGAGGCTGCTCGGATCCAGCGGATCGAGGACCTGCAGCTCCGCGCGGCGGCCTTCGCCGCCGAGATCTGAGGCGACCACAGCGTCTGAGGCGACCACCGGGCGGACGGGAGGCACGGTGCCAGGCCGCCACGAGCCTCCCGTCCGTCGTCGGCCCCGTTTCAGGGCCGTGGCCGGCCGACCAAGGGGACACCGGACGGAAACGCCCGTGAAACACGCGTTCCATAGCGTTGCCGCATGGACCTCGGCGATTTCAACGACGCGACCGCCCTCGACGCAGCCACGACCGTCCGCGGGTGGGCCGATGTGCCCGACTGGGTGGACGCCCTCGTCGCAGCCCGGCCGTTCGGCTCCGTCGCCGCACTGATCGATCGTGCGCGCGCCGACGCTGCGGACTGGGGCGGGCCCGAGCTCGACGCGGCACTCGCGCACCACCCGCGCATCGGGGAGCGGGCGACCGACGCGTCCTCGGCGCGGGAGCAGTCCTCGATGCGCACCGCCGACGACGACGTCGCCGCGCGGATCGCATCCGGCAACGCGGCCTACGAGGAACGGTTCGGCCGCGTGTTCCTGTTGCGCGCTGCCGGACGGACGCCGTCGGAGCTGCTCGCGGAGCTGACCCGACGGCTGTCGAACGAGCCGTCCCGCGAGACGGACGAAGCCGCCAGGGCGCTGGCCGACATCGCCGTGCACCGCATCCGCGCGACGTTCGGCGTCGCGCACCTGACCACGCACGTCCTCGACGCGACGACCGGCACGCCTGCCGTCGGCGTCGCGCTGACGCTCCGCGGACCCGCCGGGGAGGTCGTCGCGACCGGGACGACGGACGCCGACGGCCGTGCCGCCCTCGGACCGGACGTGCTCGCTCGCGGTGACCACGAACTCCGCTTCGCGACCGGCGCCTGGTTCGCCGACGCGGGCGTCCCGACGTTCCACCCGTCCGTGACCGTGGCGTTCACCGTCGCGGGCACCGACCACCTGCACGTACCACTGCTGCTGAGCCCCTTCGCCTACAGCACCTACCGAGGGAGTTGACCCATGACCGTCCACCTGGGACCGAACAAGTACGGCAAGGCCGAGAACCGTCTGGTGCGGGTCACCCGTCACGGTGACCGGCACGAGCTCGCCGACCTGACGGTGACGTCGCAGCTCACGGGCGCCTTCGACGAGTCCTTCACGAGCGGTGACAACTCGTCGATCGTCGCGACGGACACGCAGAAGAACACGGTGTTCGCCTTCGCCAAGGAGTACGGCGTGGGGGCACCGGAGGACTTCCTCGCGCTGCTCGCCTCGCACTTCACCACCGAGTTCGACTGGGTGACCGGCGGGCTCTGGCAGGCGGAGGTGCACCCGTGGGAGCGCATCACCGTCGACGGGCAGCCGCACGACCACTCGTTCCGGCGGACCGGTTCGGGCACCAGGCTCGCGACCGTGCAGGTGTCGGACGGGCAGCAGCACGTCACCGGCGGGGTGCAGGACCTCGTCGTCCTGAAGTCGACCGGCTCGGAGTTCCACGGGTTCCCGCGGACGCGGTTCACGACGCTGCCCGAGGTCACGGACCGGATCATGGCGACCGAGGTCACCGCGCGCTGGCGCTACCTGCCGGAAGCGGTGTCGGCCGGGATCGACTACGACGAGGTGTACGCGTCCGTCGTGGCGGTGATGCTCGAGCAGTTCGCGACCGTGCACTCCCTCGCGCTGCAGCAGACCCTGTTCGAGATGGGCCGCGCGGCGATCGAGCTCCGACCGGAACTCGCCGAGGTGCGCTTCGCGATGCCGAACAAGCACCACTTCGTCGTGGACCTGTCGCCGTTCGACATGACGAACGAGAACGAGGTGTTCATCGCTGCCGATCGTCCCTACGGGCTCATCGAGGGGACGGTCGTGCGCGACGGTGTCGAGGACGCCCCCGCGGCGTGGGAGCACCTCCCCGCGTTCATCTGACGGGCGCCTCGCGGAGCGCGGCCTACTCGCGCACGGGCTGGAGCACGATCGGCGCCGTGGAACGGACCCCGTCGTAGGAGCCGACCGCCGGGTCCTCGCCGTACCGATCGGCCACCGAGCGCGACCCGAGCAGCAGGTTCAGCAGGATCGCCGCGACGGCCCCGGCCGAGATGCCCGAGTCGAAGACCAGCGTGAACCACGTCGGGAACTCGCCGTAGATCGAGGGCGCGATCGTCGGCAGCAGCCCGATGCCGAGGGGCAGCGCCACCACGAGCACGTTCCGGTTGTCGAACCGCACCTTCGAGAGCGTCCTGATGCCGCTCGCCGCGACCATCCCGAACAGCGCCACCCCGGCACCACCGAGGACCGCGTGCGGGATCGCCTCGACCACCGCGGCGACCTTCGGCACCAGCCCGAGCACGACGAGGATCCCACCGGCAGCCGTGGCGACGTAGCGCGAGCGCACCCCGGTCAGCGCCACGAGGCCGACGTTCTGCGCGAACGCGGTGTACGGGAACGTGTTGAACACCCCGCCGACGACCGTGCCGAGGCCGTCCGCCCGGAGTCCGTCGGCCAGGGTGCGCTTCGACACGGGACGCCCGGTGACCTCACCGACGGCGATCATGTCCCCGGTGGTCTCGGTCATGATCACGAGTCCGACGACGAGCATCGACACGATGGACGCCGGGTCGAACGTCGGCACCCCGAAGTGGAACGGCGTGACGAGCGCGAACCACGACGCGGACCCGATGCCCGATCCGTCCACCATGCCCGGCACGAACAGTGCTGCCACGGTGCCGACCAACAGCCCGAAGAGCACCGAGACCCGTGCGAGTCCCCGGGGCGCGAACCGCTCCACGAGGACGATCGCCAGCAGCACCCCTGCGGCGAACGCGACGTCGAGCGGCTTCGCTGCGCCGTCCTTCCCGCCGTCGGTGACCCACCCGGCAGCGACGCTCATGAGCGACAGCCCGATGATGAGGATGACGGTCCCGGTGACGATCGGCGGGAACAACCGGACCAACTGGGCGAACCAGGGCGCGACCACCACCATGAACACGCCGCACGCGATCGTCGCCCCGTAGACGGCGGTGATCCCGTGCTGCGACCCGATCGCGATCATCGGTCCGACCGCGGCGAACGTCACGCCCTGCACGAGCGGCAGCCGGACGCCGAACCGCCAGAAGCCGACGGACTGCACGATCGTGGCGAGCCCGGCGACGAACAGGTCGGCGCTGATCAGGAACGCGAGATCGGCGCTCGAGAACCCGAGCGCGCCGCCGACGATGAGCGGGACGGCGATCGCTCCGGCGTACATCGCGAGGACGTGCTGCAGCCCGAGCGGCAGCAGTCGTGCGAGCGGCGGAACGGCGTCGACGCCGTCCTCGCCCCTGGTCTTCGTGGTCGTCATGACTGCCCCTCGCGGTCGGTGGATTCCCTGTCCTCCGGACGCTATGCAGCCCCTGTTTCGCCGAGATGACGGCGGTGGGTCGCGTGGATCACGCGCCCCACCGCCCGAAACGCACCCCGGAACGGACGGGAGGCTCGGTGCCAGCGGGCACCGAGCCTCCCGTCCGGGAGACGGCCGGGTTACCGGCCGATGCCCGACATGTCGGGGTAGCGGTCGCCGGTCGGGGCTGGCAGCGCCGACAGGCGCGCCACCTGGTCGGCGGTGAGGGTGAGGTCGGCTGCGCCGACGTTCTCCTCGAGCCGCGAGACCCGCTTCGTGCCGGGGATCGGGACGATGTCGTCGCCCTGGGCCAGGAGCCACGCGAGGGCGACCTGCGCGGGAGTCGCGCCGGCCTCGGTGGCGACGGCCTGCACCTCGTCGACGATGCGCATGTTCGACGCGAACGCCTCCTCTTGGAAGCGCGGGTTGACGCGGCGGAAGTCGTCGGCGTCGAGGTCGGACGGCTTCGTGATCGCGCCCGTCAGGAACCCGCGGCCGAGCGGGGAGTACGGCACCAGGCCGATGCCGAGCTCCCGGAGGGTGTCGAGCACGCCGTCCTCCGGGTCGCGCGTCCACAGGGAGTACTCGCTCTGCAGCGCCGTGATCGGGTGGACGGCGTGCGCCTTCCTGATCGTCTCGGCGCCGGCCTCCGACAGGCCGATGTGGCGGATCTTGCCCTCCTGCACGAAGCCGGCGAGCTGGCCGACGACGTCCTCGATCGGCACGTTCGGGTCGACGCGGTGCTGGTACCAGAGGTCGATGTGGTCGGTGCCGAGGCGCTGGAGCGATCCCTCCAGCGCGATGCGCACCGACTCGGGGTCCGAGCTGATCGCGCGTTCGGTGCTCGGCGTGATCTCGCCGGGGGTGTGCGTGATGATGCCGAACTTCGTGGCGAGGACGACGTCGTCGCGGCGGTCCGCGATCGCGCGGGCGACGAGCTCCTCGTTGATGTACGGGCCGTACATCTCGGCGGTGTCGATGAGCGTGACGCCCAGGTCGAGTGCGCGGTGGATGGTGCGGATCGACTCGTCGTCGTCCGTGCCGGCGCCCGAGTAGAAGGCGCTCATCCCCATGGTGCCGAGGCCGATCGCGCCGACCTCGAGTTCTCCGAGCTTCCGTGTCTGCATGCTCCCGGTCTACTCCGCGCGGCTCGGTTGGAGGGAGGCACCGGTCGTACCGGTCACGGGCAGGCCCTGGTTCGTCCGGTTCCTCCAACGTCCGGGTCCGGTCGGCGCGCGTCTGCTCTGATCGGATGCGTGAACCTGTACTTCCGACTGCTGCTCCTGCGCCTGCGGACCCGCACCGGTCCGCGACTGTCGCTCTGGGACGAGGCGCGGACCCCGTTCCGGGTGACCCTCACCGACCTCGATCCGCTGCGGCACGTCAACAACGGCAAGTACCTGTCGATGCTCGACCTCGGGCGGCTCGACCTGATGATCCGGTCGGGGTTCTGGGGTTCGTTGACCGACCGCGGGTGGTACCCGGTCGTCGCGGCGCAGACGATCACGTACAAGCGGTCGCTGACGCTCGGGCAGCGGTTCGAGCTGGTGACGCGGGTGCTCGGGGTGGACGAGCGGTCGGTGTACCTCGAGCAGACGTTCGTCCGGCGGGGGAAGGTCATCGCGCGTGCCGTCGTGCAGGGGCGGTTCCTCCGGAAGACGGGCGGGACGGTGTCCCCGTCGGAGCTCCTCGACGCCGTGGGCGGGGCGCCGTCCGACCTCGCGCTGCCCGAGTGGGTGCACGAGTGGGCCGGTGCCGTCCGGATCAGCAGCGCCGCGGCGTGATCGAGGCAAGGGGAGCGCAGGCGGGGAGCGCGTAGAAAGGGTGGGTGACCGAGGGACGCAGCACGACCACACGCAGCACGACCACACGCAGGGGGCTCATCGCCGGGGGAGTCGGGCTCGGGCTCGCAGGGGTCCTGGCCGCCTGCACCGGGCCGTCGCCGTCGCCGACCCGCACGCGGACACCGAGTCCCACCCCGACACCGTCGTCACCAACGGGCCCGGACTCGTGGGACGCGCTGGCCGCCGCGGTCTCCGGCACGCTGCTGCGCTCCGGCTCGACGGGGTGGGACGGCGCACGCGTGCTCGAGAACCCCCGGTACGACGACGCCGACCCGCAGGGCATCCTCCGCGTCGCGAACAGCGACGACGTGGTCGCCGGGCTCGCGTTCGCGAGGAACACGCACACCCCGGTGGCGCTCCGGGCCGGCGGCCACTCGTACACGGGGTGGTCGGCCGGCGGTGCACCCGGGACCGACGTCCCGCGGTCGCTGGTGATCAGCACGCAGGCGCTGGACGGGATCGACGTCTCGGGCGACTCCGTGACGATCGGCCCCGGCGCACAGCTCGGCGACGTGTACGCGGCGCTGGCGAAGGCCGGCCGGGCGATCGGCGCGGGATCCTGCCCGACGGTGGGCATCGGGGGGCTGACGCTCGGCGGCGGTGTCGGCGTCCTCGTGCGGTCCTTCGGGCTGACGTGCGACCAGCTCACCGGAGCCACGGTCGTCACCGCCGACGGAGCCGTGCACGAGGTCTCGGCCACGCGCGAACCGGACCTGTTCTGGGCCTGCCGCGGTGGGGGCGGTGGAACCGTCGGCGTCGTGACGTCGATGACGTTCCGGACGCAGGCCGCGCCTCCCGTCCTGCTCTTCAGCATCGTGTTCCCCTGGTCGGCCGCCCGGGACGTCGTACGCGCCTGGCAGGACTGGGCGCCGAAGGCGGACCCGGCGCTCTGGTCGACGCTGAAGCTGCTCGCCGGATCCCGGCACAGCGCGCCCACCGTGACGGTCACCGGCACCTGGACCGGCGAGAAGTCGGGCGCGGACACCAGCGTCGACGGTTTCATCACGGCGACCGGAGTGACGCCGACCACACACACGGCGACCGAACTGACGTACGGACAGGCCATGGCGCAACTCGGCGGGAAGCCGCAGCGGGTGTCGCAGGCGGCGACCTCGTCGATCGGGACCGCCGCGTTGACGGACGCACAGATCGACGTGCTCGTGCAGCAGGCGTCGGGTGCGGGGCAGGTGTCCGGCGTGCTCGAGGGCGGGGTCGCGCTCGATGCCCTCGGCGGGGTCGTGGCCGATGTCGGGCGGACGGACAGTGCGTTCCCGTGGCGGTCGGCGCTCTGCACGGTGCAGTACACCGCGGTGTTCCGGAACGGTGCCGACCCGGCGCCGTTCGACCAGTACGTGCGCGGGTTCCGGAAGGCGATGACGCCGGCATGGGGCGACGGGGCGTACGCGAACTACTGCGACGCGGCGATCACGGACCCGGCGGCGTACTTCGACGTGAACACCTCGCGCCTGCACCGGATCGCCGAGCAGGCGGACCCCGACGGCCGCTTCGCCCAGCCGCACTGGGTGTGACGCGGGGGCGGCGGCGCGGTGCCGTCCGCGTCAGCACAACCGGAAGCAGCTCGAACCACCGACTTGCGTGGTGCGAGCTGCTTTCGGTTGTGCGGACGCGAAGCGCGCCGGGCGGGCCCCGCAGGCGCGCCCGCGCGCCTCAGCGGCGGAAGTAGGCGTTCGACGCGGGGAGGAACATCAGGATCGTCGCGATGATCACGGCGATGAGGCCGATCGTGCCGACGATGCTGAACGCGCTCACGACTCCGAGGACCTGCAGGATCGCCAGGACCAGCAGCACGATGCGGGCCCAGTTCCGGCCGTCGCGCATGCGGAACACGATGAAGAGCTCGACCAGGGCGATGACGATCGCGATGACCGCACCGATCACGAGGGCGGTGCCGCCGGCAGCCCCCTGCACCTGCGAACCGGAGGAAGCGAAGCCCACGATGCCGCCGATGATCCCGATCAGGACCGTCACCAGCCAGAGGACGAACGAGATGGTGACCGTGGTCGGCCGACCCGAGGCAGAAGAGCTGCTCATGATGTGTTCCCTTTCGTGGCCGACTTCGGCCGTGGCGACCGGGCGGTCGCTCGGATCAGAAGGTAGTCGCGCGCATCACTCACGTCCGGACCATCCGATCGACGCGTCCTACGATGTGCCGCATGGAGATCGAGCCGTTCGTCGTCGTGGACGCCGCAGCCTGGCGCGCGTGGCTCGACGCGAACGAGGACTCCTCGGACGGGGTCTGGCTCGTGCTCGCGAAGAAGGGCACGACGGAGCCGACGTCCGTGACCTACGCCCAGGCGCTCGACGAAGCGCTCTGCTCCGGGTGGATCGACGGTCAGAAGCGCAGCCTCGACGCCGCGACGTTCCTGCAGCGGTTCACGCCGCGCCGGAAGGCCTCGCTGTGGTCCGAGCGCAACATCGGGCTCGTCGCGACGCTCATCGCCGACGGGCGGATACGAGACCGGGGTCAGGCGGAGATCGACCGAGCGAAGGAGGACGGGCGCTGGGACCGCGCGTACGCCGGAGCCGCCTCGATCACGGTGCCCGACGACCTGCTGGCAGCGCTCGCCGCCGCCCCGGCCGCAGCCGCGCTGTTCGCGGAACTCGACGCGACGAACCGGTACGCGGTGCTGCACCGGATCACGACCGCCCCGAGCGCGACCGCGCGGACGAACCGGTTGACGAAGCTCGTCGAGATGCTCGAGCGCGGCGAGACGCCGTACCCGCGCCGGGCAGGGGGACAGGGCCGCTGAGGACGAGGCAGCGAGACGGGGTAGACCGGACACATGACGACAGGTCCTGACACCACCACCCGTCCCGCCGACGCCTCCGGTACGTTCCGCATCGGCGGCGACCTCGAGGTGAACCGCCTCGGGTACGGCACCATGCAGCTCACCGGCCCCGGGGTCTGGGGACCGCCGAAGGACCACGACGAGGCCGTGCGCGTCCTGCGGCGCGCCGTCGAGCTCGGCGTGAACTTCTTCGACACCGCCGACAGCTACGGCCCCTACGTCGCCGAGGAGCTGCTCCACGAAGCGCTCCACCCCTACGGCGACGACATCGTGATCGCGACGAAGGCCGGCCTCACCCGCACGGGTCCGAACGAGTGGCCGCCCGTCGGCCGACCGGAGTACCTGCGGCAGGAGGCCGAGATGAGCCTGCGCCGCCTGGGGCTCGAGCGCATCGACCTGTTCCAGCTGCACCGCATCGACCCGAAGGTCCCGCTCGAAGACCAGATCGGTGAGCTCAAGAAGCTCCAGGACGAGGGCAAGATCCGGCACATCGGCCTGTCCGAGGTCCAGGTGGACGAGGTGAAGGCCGCGCAGGAGATCGCCACGATCGTCTCGGTGCAGAACCTCTACAACCTGCAGAAGCGCGACGCCGAGGAGCTCCTCGACTGGTCCACCGAGCAGGGCATCGGCTTCATCCCGTGGTTCCCGCTCGCCACCGGCGGCCTGACCGGTGACGACTCCCCACTGACCGACCTCGCGAAGCGCAAGGACGCCACCCCGGCGCAGATCGCCCTCGCCTGGCTGCTCAAGCGATCACCGGTCGTGCTGCCGATCCCCGGCACCTCGAGCGTCGCGCACCTCGAGGACAACCTCGCGGGCGCGACGATCGAGCTGACCGACGACGAGTTCGAGGAGCTCTCCGCGCTCGGCAACTGACGCGCGAACGGGACGCGCGGGCCGCTCAGCCCGCGATGGCCGCCATCGCCTGTGCGGTCGCCTCGCCGAGGTCCTCGGCGGGGCGGCTCAGCAGTCCCTTGACCATCCGGGTGTCGTCGTCGGCGAGGACCTCGAACGCGCCCACGACCGCGCCGTCGTACGCCTGCGCGACGACGCTCGCCGGGCTCACCTTCGGCACGTCGAACCGTGCCCCCATCGCGGTGTCGATCATGCCGACGAGGACCCCGGTCACGGTCGTGCCCTGCGCCGCCAACTCGGTCCGCAGCCCGTTCGTCGCGGACCAGGCGGCCGCCTTGGACGCGGCGTACACCGTCGGGATCGGCGTCCACGCGGCGAGGGACAGCACGTTCAGCACGGCGCCGCCGCCGTTCCGGGCGAGCACGGGGGCGAACGCGCCGGAGACCTTGATCGTCCCGAACACGTTCGTCTCGAAGACGGACCGGAGCACGTCGTCGTCCGCGCTCGCGATCGAGCCGTCGGAGGCGGGGGCGATGGCGGCGTTGTTCACGAGGAGGTCGACGTCGGGAGCGGCCGTCGCCGCCGCTGCGATGGACCCCGCGTCGGTCAGGTCGAGAGTCAGCGGCACGATCCGGTCGTCGTCCCACTGCCGCGGGGAGCGGGCGGTCGCGTACACCTTGGCGGCGCCGCGTTCGAGGGCCTGGCGCACGAACTCCTCGCCGAGCCCGCCGTTCGCTCCGGTCACGAGAACGATCCGGTCGTCGAGTCGCTCAGTCATGGTCACTCCTGTAGGTTGAGGATGAAACGGGGATTGTCCCCGGATCAGTATGTGGGGAGTCCCCCCACTTCTGTCAACCGAGCCCCACTTCTGTCAACCGAGACGGACCAGATCGGAGACGCCGTGGACCAGACGACCACGAAGCCCATGCGCGCCGACGCACGACGCAACCGTGACGCGATCATCTCCGCGGCTCGACAGGTGTTCGAGCAGGACGGCATCCTCGCGCCGATCGACGGCATCGCGACCGCGGCCGGTGTCGGGAACGCGACGCTCTACCGCAACTTCCCGACGCGCGAAGACCTCCTCGCGGCCGTGATGGCGGAGAGCTTCCACGCAGCACTCCGCGACTCCCGCGACCTCGAGGAGCTGCCCGCCGACGACGCCCTCGCCGAGTGGATGTTCCGCGTGACCTGGCAGCTCCGGATCTGGCAGAACCTGCCGACCTGCATCGCGGGCGCGATCGGTGACGACGACTCGCCCGTCAGCAGCGTCTGCGCCGGCCTGACCGAGCGGACGGGGGAGTTCCTCGAGCGGGCCCGGTCGGACGGATCAGCGACCGACGCGGCGAGCGCCGAGGACGTCTTCGAGTTGCTGACGACGCTCTCGTGGGGAGTGGACCGGTTCGGCGACGACCAGGACCGAGCCAGGGCTCGGGTCCGGCTCGGCACCGCCGGCCTGTTCAGCGGCGCAGCGCGACCGGCGCAGCGCTGAAGGCTGCGCGCTCAGCGGCGCCGGAACAGGTCGGCGAGCGCCCACGGCCCCGGAGCCAGGCGCACCGCCATCTCGTCGCGCACCCGGGCTTCGCGCTCGCGGTCCCGCGTGAGCTCCGTGATCTCGGCGTTCACCGTCCACCACATCGCGACGCGCTCGCGCAACGAGGGCCGTCCGGCCGCGGGGGTCGTCGTCTCGATCGTGCTGGTGTCGTCGTGCATGTCTCCACGGTAGGAGCGGAACGCGCGGTGAAGGAGGCTCCACCAGTACACGGCCCAGCGGGACTACCGTCGTGACCATGCAGCGACGCACCCTGGCCAGCACCGGCCGTGAGACCTCCGTGATCGGCCTCGGCACCTGGCAGTTCGGCGGCGACTGGGGTCCGGTGGAGGACGCCGACGCCTTCGCGGTGATGGACGCCTCGTTCGAGTCCGGCGTGACCCTCTTCGACACCGCCGACGTCTACGGCGACGGTCGCAGCGAGGAGCTCATCGGGCGATGGCTCCGCGCCAACGCCGACTCCGGCGTCACGGTCACGACGAAGATGGGCCGCCGTGCGGACCAGGTCCCGTCGAACTACAGCGCGGCGAACTTCCGCGAATGGGTCGACCGCTCACGCACGAACCTGCAGCAGGACACGCTGGACCTGGTCCAGCTGCACTGCCCGCCGACCCCCGTGTTCGACGACGACGCCGTCTACGACGCGCTCGACGCGCTCGTCGCCGATCAGTCGATCGCCGCGTACGGCGTCAGCGTCGAGACCGCCGACCAGGCGCTCACCGCGATCGAGCGGCCCGGGGTCGCGAGCGTCCAGATCATCCTCAACGCGTTCCGCTTGAAGCCGCTGGACGCGGCCCTGCCGGCCGCACGGGAGGCAGGGGTCGCCGTGCTCGCGCGCGTCCCGTTGGCATCGGGGTTGCTCTCCGGCAAGTACACCACCGACACCGAGTTCGCCCCGGAGGACCACCGCACCTACAACCGCCACGGCGAGGCGTTCGACCAGGGCGAGACCTTCAGCGGCGTGCCGTTCGAGGACGGGGTCCGGGCGGCGCAGGAGTTCGCCGCCGCACTGCCCGACGGTGTCTCCGTCCCGCAGGCGGCGCTGGCCTGGATCGTCGCGCAGGACGGCGTCACGGCCGCGATCCCCGGCGCGCGGAACGCCGAGCAGGCCCGCTCCAACGCCGCCGCCGGCACGGTCGACCCGGTCCCGGGACTCGACACGACCGTGCACGAGCTCTACGACCGGTGGTTCCGCGCGACGGTGCACGAACGCTGGTGACCGCAGCGGGCGATCCGAGCACCGCGGGGGCAGGTACCGACAGGACCCGTCGCCCCGTCGAGCGCCGGCCTACCGTTGCCCGCATGGACAACATCACCCTCAACAACGGCGTCCAGCTCCCCCCGATCGGCTTCGGCGTCTTCCAGAGCTCCCCGGAGGACACGGTCGACGCGGTGCGGACCGCGCTCGAGGTCGGCTACCGCCACATCGACACCGCCGCCGCGTACGGCAACGAACGACAGGTCGGCGAGGGCATCCGCGCCTCGGGCGTCGACCGCGACGACATCGTGGTCGAGACCAAGATCTGGGTGTCCGACTACGGGTACGACGAGACGCTGCACGCGTTCGACAAGGCGACGCGCAAGCTCGGCTTCGACACGGTCGACGTGCTGATCCTGCACCAGCCCGCACCGGACCGCTTCGACAAGACCGTCGCCGCGTACCGGGCGCTCGAGCAGCTGTACGCCGACGGCCGGGTCCGGGCGATCGGCGTGAGCAACTTCATGCCGCACCACCTCCGCTCGCTCCTCGACCAGACCGACGTCATCCCCGCGCTCAACCAGGTCGAGCTGCACCCGTACTTCACGCAACCGGACGTGCAGCGGGCCGACGCCGAGCACGGGATCCTCGACCAGGCGTGGTCCCCGATCGGCGGCATCACGTTCTACCCGGGCTTCGGCGACGAGCGGGTCAGCGTGCTCGACGACCCGACGATCCGTGCGATCGGCGAGGCGCACGCCAAGACCGCTGCGCAGGTCATGCTCCGCTGGCACCTGCAGCAGGGGCGGAACGCGATCCCGAAGTCGACGAACCCCGGACGGATCGCGGAGAACTTCGACGTCTTCGACTTCGCGCTGTCCGACGATGAGCTCGCCTCCCTCGACGCCCTCGACACGGGGAAGCGCAACGGCCCGGACCCCGACGGCACGGACACGTCGCGCTTCGAGCGTGTCATCCCTGAGGACTGACGATCAGCGGACTGACGATCAGCGCGTGGTGATCACCTTGGACGAGCCCGCGATCACCGCGGCGTCCTCGCCGAGGGCGACGAGCGGGTCCCGGAGGCCCGTCGTGGTCCCGATCGCCTTGCGCAGGAAGTAGCCGGCGAAGCTGCCGATGAGCGCACCGACCGCGCCGAGGACCGCACCCTCGACGCGGCGGTCGCGCTTGCCGGTCGTGGCGATCGCCGCACCGACGAGGGCGCCCGACCCGGCACGCCCGATGAGCCCGGCTGCCGCGATGCGACTCGGGGTCTTCGGCAGCTTGTCCCCGACGAGCTCCCCGACGGCACCGGCGACGAGCAGCCCGCGACCGAGCTGCGTGCGGAACATCGGCCAGTCCTGCCACGCACCGGTGAGCTCCTTGCGGTCCCGGTTCAGCGCCAGCAGGGCCAGGGGCGTCGCGCTCCGACCGCCGCTCAGGATGCCGAGCAGCAGTGCTCGCGTGCCGGTGTGCTTGGTGTTCTTCGCCATCGTCTCTCGCCTTCTCGTGTCCGTCCGACGCTACGCGCGCGGGCTGACGACTGACGGGAGGCTCGTGGCGGGCCCGCCACGAGCCTCCCGTCCGGTGGTCAGATCCCGAACTGCGCGTAGAACGCGGCCGGATCGGCCGCCAGCGACGCCTTCACCAGCGCGCTCCACTCGTCGACGACGACCTCGGCCGCGTCCCGCTGGACCCCGTCCAGGGAGGCGATCGCGACCTCCATCGGGTCGATCATCTGGCCCTCGTACCCGGCCATGATGTCGGTGTCGGCGGCGCCGAGGTGGAGCCCCTGCACCGTGACGCCACGCGGCACGAGTTCGAGCCGCACGGCGTTCGTCATGTTCCACTCCGCTGCCTTGGCGGCCGCGTACCCTCCGCTGCCTGGATACGCGAACCACGACAGGGCCGACAGCACGTTGACGATCGTGCCGCCGCCGTTCCGCTCGATGACGGGCGCGAACGCCCGGACCATCGACAGGTTCCCCCAGAAGTGCGTGTCCATCTCGCGCCGCACGGTCTCGAGGTCGTCGGTCAGCAGCGAGGACTGCGTCGCGATCCCGGCGTTGTTGATCAGCAGCGTGACGTCCCCGGCGCGCTCGGCCGCGGCGGTGACGGACGCCTGGTCAGTGATGTCGAGTGGGAGCACCTCGACGCCCTCGATGTCCACGAGCTCGGGGCGGCGCGCGGTCGCGTAGACCTTGGCCGCACCACGCTCCAGGAGCTGCGTGACGAAGCGGCGACCGATGCCGCGGTTCGACCCGGTGACGAGTGCGACCGATCCGGCGATGTCCATGGTGTTCCTTCCGTCGACCGGGCACCTCCCGGACCGACGGAGGTACGCTAAGACCTCACATCCATGTCAGGTGCAAGTCGCGGAGGACACATGCGCATCGGGGACCTCGCAGCGAGGGCCGGCGTCAGCGTCCGGTCGCTCCGGTACTACGAAGAGCAGGGGCTGCTCGCGGCGACCAGGACGGCATCCGGCCAGCGGACGTACGACGCCGAGGCGGTCGACCGCGTCCGGCTCGTCCAGCAGCTCTACGCCGCCGGGCTCGCCAGCCGGACCATCGCGCAGCTCATGCCGTGCGTCGACGCCGGAGTCGCCACCGTCGAGAGCGCCGCGCTGCTAGTCCACGAGCGGGACCGGATCACGGCGCAGATCGCGGAGCTCGAGGCCGCGCGCGACCGCCTCGACGAGGTCATCCACATCAGCGAGCACCCGACCCCCGAGCACTGCCCTGCGCTCCGCACCGACAACGCACGGAGCGCCGCCTGATGCGCGTCGCGTGGCGCGTCCTCCGGTGGCTCGGATCCACCGTCGTCGCGGTGCTGCAGGTGCTGGCCGGTGTCATGGACTCCCTCGGGTCGGGCGGCGCGACCGGGCCGCGCGTCCCACCCACCACGACGCGGGCACACGGCCGTCGGGACGAGTACCGCCCCTGATCGCGCTCGACGTCACCGACGGGAGTCGACCACCCGCCGGTCACCGGCACACCAGCGCAGCACGAAGCCAGAGGCCACCGCGCCGAGGGTGTCAGCGGCGAGGTCGCCGATCGTGTCGTCGTAGCCGACGTAGATCGTCGCGTCGAGGTACGTGTGCCCCGCCCACTCGAACATCTCCCACAGCCCGCCGATCGCGAGACCGATCGTCCCGCAGACGACGACGGCGGTGGCGAGGTGCATCGATCTGGCGTCCGGCAGCACCCCGAGGTCCGCGGCGACGATCGCCACCAGGGCGCTCAACGCACCGATGAGCAGCAGGTGCACGATCTTGTCCCACCCGAACACCGTCGTGTACCAGTCGAGGACACTGCTCCACCCGGCGACCACCGACAGCACGCAGAGCGCGATGTCGAACCCCGGCCGGAGCCCGAGGATCCGCGGCAGCACGACCCCGAGCAGGGACAGCCCCATCACGGCGAAGGAGATCGCACCCCAGCCGATCGCCGCCACGGGGACGCTGACGAGCGCGAGCACGCGGAGGCCGTCCGCGACGAACTCCCACCCACGGGGGCGGCGGAGGAACGTGGACCCGGCGGACTGCACGAGCGGACGGCTCATCGGGGCTCCCATCGCAGGACGGCGTGCACGGGCAGGTGGTCGGACGGCCAGATCCCGGCCGGTCGCCGAGCCGAGATCGCCACACGGTCCACGGCTACACCGACCGACGGGGTTCCCCTGACCAGGACGCGGTCGATCCGGGCGCGACCAGGTCGAGGCGTGCGGTACGTGGCGTACGTGCCGACGGGCACCTGGCGTCCGGCGGGGTCGGCCAGCACCCACGTGTCGTCGAGCCCGGCAGCCGCGAGCACCGCAGCCGACGCCGAGCCCTCGCCGGCGTTCCAGTCCGCCAGCACCACGGCCGGCAGCCCCGTCTCGCGGACGACCCGCCCGATCAGCTCCGCGGACCGGGTCTGCGCCGGCCGTGAGAACGGGTCGACGTGCGTCGCGACGCCGGCGAACCGCACACCCGTGGCCAGGTCGTCGAACTCGCACACGACCGCGATGCGCGGGAACGGCGCACCCCACGCCCTGGCACCGACCCGCGACGGGTCCGGTCCGAGCGCGATCGTCCGCTCCGACACCACGCGCAACCGCTCGGTGTCCACGAAGAAGCCGACGCCCTCGCCACCACCGCCCGGTCCGCGCCCGGTGACCACGGGGTGCCAGCGCGCCCCGAAGGCGGCGCCGAGGTGCTGCACCTGGGTGGGCACTGCCTCCTGGACGGCCAGGAGGTGCGGTGTCTCGGACCGGACCAGCGTGGCGACGGCCGGTGCCCGCCGGACCCACGCGTCCGGGTGCCCGGACCGCAGGTGCGGGACCGGACGGCGCACGTTGAACGTCATGCAGTGCAGGCCGGGCGGCGCGACGGGCCCGACCACCGGAGCATCCGCGGTCACGGTCGGCGCACCACGGGGACGGCCCGCGTCCCGGCGAGCACGCGGCGCATGATCCGGCCGGGAGCGAACGCGCGCATCCCAGACGTCCACATCGTCCTGCCCGCCTTGCGGGTGCGGACCACCAGCCCCACCGGGTCACGGACGGGCGTGCCCGACACCGACGCGACCAGCGACGGGTCGAAGACCGTCCGCCATGCGGGGTCGAACTGGATCGACAGGTCCACGTCGTCGTGCACCTGTGGGTCGAAGCGGTGCACCCGGTGACGGATCGCCAGCCACGCGGTCCGCCGCATCACCATGTTCGAGCCGAACAGCGGCGGACGCGCCAGCGCCCCGGTCATGAGCAGGAAGTACGCGCGCATGTAGGCGACGTCCCAGAACACCGCGGCGACCGGCCCCAGCCCGCGGAACCGCCCCGGTCCGGTGACCGCGGTGACGAAGGGGTCGTCGAACCGGCGGGCGGCGCGCTCGACCCAGTCCGGCGGGAGCACCGAGTCCGAGTCCACCCGTGCGATCAGGGTCGAGGTCGCGGCGTCGTACCCGCGGCTCGCCGCCGCACCGATGCCGCGGACCGGTTCGTGCAGCACGGTCGCGCCCGCCGCTGCAGCCACCGCCCCGCTGCGGTCGCTGCTGCCGTTGTCGACGACGATCACCTCGGTCGGCAGGACCGTCTGTGCCGCGAGCGATGCCAGGCAGTGCGCCAGCTGGTCGGCGTCGTCGAGCACCGGGACGACGACGGAGACGGAACGCATCGACCCAGCCAACCAAGATGGTGCTGAGCGGACGGGAGGCTCCGGTCACGTCCGCCGTGTACCCGGCGGCGCGATCATGGCTAGGTTCGGGGCCATGGCAGCAGAGCAGCTCACCGTCACGACCGCAGACGGCACTGCGATCGCGGTGTCGCGCCGCATCGGGGGCGACGAGTCGGTCGTGTTCCTCCATGCCGGTGTCGCCGACCGCCGGTCCTGGTGGACGGTGTTCGATGCGCTCGAGGACACCGACCTCGACCTCGTCGCGTACGACCGTCGCGGGTACGGGGAGACGCCGGCCGCCGCGGATCCGACCGGGTTCTCGCACCTCGACGACCTCGTGACCGTGCTCGACGCCCTGGAGCTCGAGCAGGTGTTCCTCGTCGGGAACTCGATGGGCGGCGCGCTCGCACTCGACGCCGCGCTGACGGTCCCGTCCCGGATCGCCGGGGTCCTGCTCATCGGTGCCGGCGTCTCCGGGATGACCGACGAGGACACCCCGTTCGACTGGGTGCTCGACCCCGCGACCGCACCGCTGCTCGAGGTCGCGGAGTCGTCGGACGCCTCGGTCGACGACCGCGTCGCCGCGCTCGCGCACCTGTGGCTCGACGGGCCGGCGGCGCCTGCTGGACGCGTCGGTGGTGCTGCTCGGATGCTGTTCGAGGACATGAACCGGCGGATCCTCGAGGTCGCCGCACCGGACTCGGCGGGGTCGACCGGGGTTGAGGCGTGGACGCGGCTCGGCGAGATTCGGCTGCCGGTGCTGTCGACGTGGGGCGACCTCGACATCCCCGCCGACCTGCCGTTCTACGAGGAGACCGCGCGGCGCATCGGGCAGGAGCCGGGCCGGGTGCTGCCGGGGGTGGCGCACCTGCCGGGGCTCGAGCAGCCCGGGCTCGTGGCCGACCTGGTGCGCGAGGTGGTCGCCGCGTGAGCGCTGCGCGTCTCCCGCTCGCTCCCGTCGACCCGCGAGCCCTCGCACTCGCGGAGCACCTGGCGGAGGAGTCCGTCGCCGATCCGTTCCGTCCGCTGCCACGGTGGGTGCAGCACTGCGGCATCGCCGTGTCCGTCGCCGTGACGCTCCTGGCGGTGGTGCTCCGCATCGTCGGCGGCGACCTCGCATGGATCTTCCAACTCGTCTGCTTCGCGGGGTGCATCGTCGTGTTCGTCGCCGGTTGGATCGTCAGCGTCCGTCGGGGCTGGTTCCCAGCGTGGTCGTCATCGGTCGCGAAGCCGCTCGGTCGCCGCACGGCTCGCCGCGTGGGCTCAGCGGCGGTGGGACGCGTGGCCGTGCCCGACGGCTTGGAGGTCGTCGTGCTCGGCACGGCGAAGCAGACGGTGCGTCTCGCCCAGTGGCAGACGTTCACGCTCCCGGCGTTCGTCCTCCTGGAGGCGGGGAACGCGGTGGACTCGGACGGCGTCTTCGGGCCGTGGACCTGGGGCTTCGTCGTGCTCGCGGCGCTCATGACGGGCATGCTCGTGTGGACGGTGCACCGCGAACGAGCGGCCGACGCGGTGTTCCGCGCCGGCCGCGTCGATCAGCGGGTCGAGCGGGTTCAGCCGACGTAGTCGTACGTGCTGACCCAGTCGACGAAGAGGTGCCCTGGTGCACCCCAGTTGCCGACCTGGAACATGTAGCGGTGCGGCTTCGTCGGCACGTCGTCCGTGATCTTCTGGAGCACCTTGCCGTCGAGCAGGTACGTGACCGACTTGCCCGGGATCCACTCCACGGAGTACGTGTGCCATTTCCGCCAGTCGACGCCCGTACCGATGGTGGCCCGGTTCGCTTCCTGGCCGGGCGTCATCGAGTGGTGGTACCCGGTCGGCGATGCGTCGAAGTTGCCCTCGGGGTAGTCGATCTCCCCGTCCGCCCAGGTGTTCGACGTCGGCCACAGCATGAAGGCCGCGCCGTTCCCGTCGCCACCGCTGGCCTTCGCCTTCACGGTGAACTTGCCACCGACGTGCGACCATGCGCCGTCCGGGGTGCCGAACGTGCCGGCGGCACCGTTCGACCCGTCGAGCTTCACGTCCATCAGCCCGTCGTGCGCGCTGATCTGCGAGCCGGTCGAGTAGATCCCCTCGTCCGGGTACGGCTGCCAGGAGCCGTCGTACGTCTTCGCGAACCCCCCGTTCGCGGAGGCGTCGGTGCTGAAGTCCTCGACGAACGACTGCTTGAAGTCACCGATGTCACCACGGGGTGCGGTGACCCCGGCGACGGCGACCGACCCTGATCCGAGCGGCACCGCGATGAGTGCTGCGCTGAGGACCGTTGCGGCGAGTGCCGCTCTCTTCGTGCGTTGCTGCATGAGCTGTCACTCCCTGTTCATGACTCGCGACGCCGTCACCCCTGTCGGCGCCGGGACCGCCGGATCTCGGCGGGCCGCAGCGAGGGTAACCGCTCCTGGCGCCGATCCTGAGGACTTGACATCGACGGATCACCCCCGTATGGGGGTCAGTTGATGATCTCGCCGCGGGGCTCCGACCGGAGCGCGGCGAGCCGCTCGCGCCACCCTCGGAGGGCCTCCGGCGTCAGGCGGGTCCAGTCGTGCACCTCACGCACGATCCGGACCGGCGACGTGCTCCGGTACGACCGGGTCGGGTTGCCGGGGAACTTCTTGTCCGTGACGTTGGGGTCGTTCTCGTAGTCGCCCGTCGGCTCCACCTCGTACACACGCGGCGCGGCATCACCGGCGGCGAGTTCGGCTGCCAGGCCGGCGCCGTCGGGGAGCGCGGTGAAGTAGACGTGGTTCATCACGATCTCGGGACGGTAGTTCGAGCGGAACCCCGCCGTCAGCAGGTCCCCGACCTGCAGGTCGGCCTTCGTCCCGTGGAAGAACGGCCCGTCGTCCAGCGCTCCGGTCACGACGGTCAGCGTACGACGTTCTCGAGGTCCTCGAGCAGGCTCTCGTGCGTCGGCTCCCACCCGAGGGTCCGCCGGGTGTACTCGCTCGACGACGGCTGGTCCATCGCGAAGATCGGGGCGAACGGCCCGAACGCATCGTCCGCGACCCGCTCCACCGGCAGCCCGAGCCGCCGTCCGATGACGTCGGCGATGTCGCGGACCCGATCGGCCTCGTCCGCGACGGCGTGCCACGCGGTGCCGGCCGGGGCACGCTCCAGCGCGATCCGGAACAGCACCGCTGCGTCACGCGCATGCACGGCCGGCCACCGCTGCTCGCCGTCGCCCGGGTACCCGGCGACCCCGCTCTGGCGAGCGGTCTCGGTGAGGATGCCGGCGAACCCGCCCGTTCCGTCCGCGTGCACGGTCCTGGGGAGACGGATCGCGGAGACCCGCACGCCGCGCGAGGCCAGGTCGAGCGCGGCGAGCACCGATCGGGCACGGCCGGCGACCGGACCCTCGAGCGGGAGCGGGTCGGACTCGACGGAGGGCCGGCCGGGGACCCAGGGCGTGCCAGACACGACGACGAACGGCCGGTCGGACCCGACGAGCTCCTCACCGAGGGCGGCCATCGCTGCAGACTCCTCGGCGATGCCCGCGGCGAGCGCCTCGGGCGAGCTGAAGTCGTTCGAGAAGGCCAGGCTCACGACACCGTCCGCGTCACGGGCACCCGCTCGGAGGACGTCGAGGTCGGACAGCCCGCCACGGACGGGCTCCGCACCGGCCGCGGTGAGCGCTGCGGCCGATCGGTCGGAACGGGCGAGGGCGGCGACGGTGTGCCCGGCCGCGATGAGTTCGGCGACGACGGCCGTGCCGATCGTGCCGGTTCCGCCGGTGATGAAGACGTGCATGGGTTGCTCCTGACAGTGATGGGACCGTTGTCTCATCACTGTACACCCGGGATGGGACGATTGTCCCGTCACGTATGATCGTCCCATGGCGCGATGGGAACCCGGTGCTCGGGAACGACTGGTCCTGGCCGCGGTCGACCTGTTCTCCGAGCAGGGCTACGACGAGACGACGGTCACGCAGATCGCCGAGCGCGCCGGTGTGACGAAGAGCACGTTCTTCCGGCACTTCCCCGACAAGCGCGAACTCCTGGTCGCCGGGCAGGAGACGCTGAGCCGACTCCTCGCGTCGGGCATCACCGAGGCGCCCGCCGACGCGACACCGCTCGACGCCGTCGCCGCCGGGCTCCAGCGAGCATCGGACGAGATGGGCCCGATGAACCGCGAACTCGGACCACGGCTCAAGGCCGCCGTCGCCGCGAGCGCCGAACTCCAGGAACGCGATGCCCTGAAGAGCGTCGGGATGGCAGCCGCGATGACCGAGGCGCTCGTCGCGCGCGGTGTCGGCGCGGCACCCGCTCGCCTCGCCAGCGAGATGGGGGTGCTCGCGTTCAAGCAGGGGTTCGACCGCTGGTCGGGCGGGGACCGCTCCGACGACGACCGCCTCGACCACCACACCCTGACCGCCCTCTCGGAGCTCCGGGAAGCGGCTGCAACCCTCGGCTAGCCTGCACGCCATGGGCATCGCCTTCGAGAACATCGGCATCGCCGTCCGTGACCTCGAGGCCACGATGGCGTTCTTCACCGACCTGGGCCTCACCGAGGTCGGTCGGGACGAGATCAGTGGCACCTGGGCCGACACCGCCGTGGGGCTCGACGGAAACCACGCGAAGATCGCGATGCTCGAGACCCCGGACGGACACGGCCACATCGAGCTGTTCGAGTACGTCCACCCCGACGCGATCGAGACCGAGCCGACCCTGCCCAACGAGATCGGCATGCACCGCGTCGCGTTCCAGGTGGACGACCTCCACGAGTCGCTGGCCATCGCCGCGCGCCACGGCTGCACACCGCTTCGCGGCGTCGCGAACTACCAGGACGTGTACCTGCTCACGTACCTGCGCGGGCCGAGCGGGATCATCGTGATGCTCGCGCAGGATCTCCGCAAGGGCTGACCGCGGCTGGCCACTGGACGGGTGCGCGGATCAGGCCTTGTCGTGCAGCGTGATCTGGTAGCCGTCGGGGTCGGCGAACGTGAACGTGCGGCCGAACGGGCCGTCGATCGGCGCCGAGACGATGGTGTGTCCGTCGGCGGCGAGGGCGTCGTGGATCTCCTGGACCCCGGTGGCGTGCAGCCAGATCGCTGCACCGATGCCGGGCTGCGGGGTGCCGGCGATGTCCGTACCCGGGATGACGTCGCGGAGCGCGAACGCGATCGGCGTCGTCTCGAAGACGACGGCGTGCGGCGGGCCGGCCTGCGAGCGGACCAGGCCGAGGTACTGCTCGTAGAACGCCTGGGATGCGGCGAGGTCGGTCGCCTGGAGGTTGATGAAGTCGGGGCCGGTGACAGGCATGTGGTGCTCCTTCGTGGTGTGTCAGTCTTCTGACACGCACCAACCTATGTCAGACTACTGACATGAGTCAAGACCCGGTCGGCATCGACCTCGAGACCTCGCTCGGGTACCTGCTGAAAGAGGCGGCGAGTGCTCTGCGCGCCGCGATGGAGTCGGTGCTGCGCCCGCTCGGGCTGACGGTCACGCAGTACTCGTGCCTGGAACTGCTCGCGCAGCGACCCGGTCTGTCGAACTCCGACCTCGCACGGGGAGCGTTCGTCACCCGGCAGTCGATGAACGTGCTGCTGCAGGCGTTCGAGCGCGACGGCCTGGTGACCCGCCCAGCGGCACCCCCGGTGGGGAAGGCGCTCCCGACACAGCTCACCCCGTCCGGTCGGGACCTGCTCGAGCACGCGAGCGCCGCCGTGCGGTCGGTCGAGGACCGGATGCTCACCGGGATGTCGACGGACGACCGGGCGGTCGCGTTCCGGAGCCTGCGGAGCATGATCCGTTCGCTGCGGGTCGACGAGCAGCCTGGCGCGTGACGCTCGCGGGGACGGAGGTTCGGATTCTCCGATGACGAACCCGGTTCCCGAAACGCGGGTGCGCGGAACCGGATTCGTCAGGAGCGCCCGCGGATCACCGCCCCGACGCACCGGGAGGGACGAGACCACCGCCGGACGCAGGCCGTTGCGCTGACCGATCGGACCGGAGGTGCCGCCGGAGGGCGAACAGGCCGGCCGATGCCCCGACCGCGGGGATCGCGATGGACAGGAACGCTCCGATCGCGATCACGATCGACCGTTGCGTCCGCGCAGGATCCTCGCCGAGCAGCTGCGCGATCACCACGAGCACCCAGGTCGGGAGTGCGACGGCGATGGTCCACAGGACGATCACCGCGCAGGTGAGCACCACGACCCACGGCGAGCGCCTGGGCTGCGGTCGTTCATCGAGCTTCCGTCGAGTCAATCAGTTCGCGCACCGGACACGTACGGTGGGGTCGTGGATCTCCAGCGACGGACACCCGGCTCCCTCGTCGTCGTGTCGGGCGGGAGCCTCGCGGGGAAGTCGACCCTTGCCCGCGCACTCGTCGAACGACTCGGACACGACTGGGTGCTGATCGAGGCGGACACCGCCGCGCCGACCCTCGGTTCAACCGACGGCTTCGACCCGCCGCGGTTCGCGCGCACGCTCCACCTGGCCGCGTTCACGTGGCTCGACGCCGGGTACGACGTGATCCTCGACGGCGCCCTGCCCTTCCCCGAGACGGGGCACTTCTGGGAGTGTCTTGAACGCTGCCTCGAGCGCGGGGCGTTCTTCGTCGGCGTCCGGACCGACCCAGAAGGTCTCGCAACCCGTGCCGCGGCCCGAGCCGGGTCGGACCTGCGGTGGGCGAGGTCGGGGGCCGCAGCGGCGAACCACAACGTCCCGCTGGACATCGAGATCGACACGAGCGCGGAGCCGACAGAGGCGAGCGTCGAGCGCATCGCCCGGCGACTCCTGGTCAGTCGTGCGAGTTGATCAGGCCCAGGTAGCGGCCGAAGCGGGGCTTCGGCTCGTCACGCAGCGCACGCTGGGCTGGCCAGCAGTCGCGGTCGTCGAGGGTGGTGTTCGTCCGGTCGAGTTCGTGGCTCATCGGTTGCTCCTTCGCATGGGGTGACGGGTACGACACCGGGGAGCGACGGAACATTCCCGACTCAGGGCGCGCCGTGCGTGACGGTGATCCGGGCTTCGCGCGGGTTCACCAGGGTCTTCGAGACGTAGAGCGGACGCCCCGCGAACCGCAGGCTCCGTGTCAGCACGAGCACGGGCTCCTCGGCGGGGACACCCAGACGGTGCCCACGGGTCTCACCCGGGGTACCGATCGACACCTCGGTGGTGCCGGGCCCGGGGACGATGCCGGCGTCGAACATCGCAGCGAGCATCGTCCGGTCGGGTCGGCTCATCCGGATCAGCTCGCGGACGGGGGCGAACTCCCCGACCAGGGCGTCGTCGGGCGGCAGGTGCTCCTGCACGAGTCCGACGACGGTGTCCCCGCGGCGGACGACGCTCTCGACGAACCAGGACGGCGACGACTCCGCGATGCCGAGCGACTCCGCGGCGAACAACCCCGTGCGGTCTTGGACGACCATCTCCGTCCGCTCGACGTCGCCGCCCTCTGGAACGAGCAAGCGTTCAGGGGCCTCGACGCGCTCGAGCCCAGCGACCGGCAGGCGCTCCGCGACGAAGCGGCCGATGCCCCGTCGGGAGCGGATGAACCCGTCCTCCTCGAGGAAGATCAGCGCCTCGCGCACGACCGTCCTGGACACCCCCAGCAACTCGACCAGCTCCGCCTCGGACGGCAGCAGGATGCCGGGCTGGATGGCGCCGGCACGGATCGCGTCGCTGATGCGCATGTACGCGGCGACGCGGAGCGGGACTCCGGCGTGCGCAGGGAGCGGTCCCCGGAGGACGTCGGCGGTCGTCATGTGCTCAGCCTCTCAGACCGCGGTCCGTGCGGCGATCGCAGCCCGGGACCGGTACGACGTGAACGGCTCGAGGTCTGGCTGCGATGCCTCGTGCGCCACGGCCGCGGCGCCGACGTGCGCTGCGGTCGCGAGCGCGTCCTCGGCGGAGAGCCCGGCTGCGAACCCGATGGTCACAGCCGCGGTGAAGGCGTCACCGGCACCGACCGTGTTCCGGACCTCGGCGCGGACCGACGGAACGTGCACGACGAGGCGTCCGTGCTCGAACACCGAGGCACCCGACGACCCCGCCGTGACCACCACGCGGCGACACCGAGCGAGATCGGGGAGTGCGGCCCACTCGAGCTCGTTGACGACGAGCAGGTCAGCGCGGTCCAGCGTGGCCTGCGCGAGCCGTCGAGCGGGAGCGGCGTTGATCGCGACGAAGGCCCGGGACCGGACGACGACCTCGTCCACCACGGCCGGGTCGACCTCGAGCTGGCAGAGGAGCACGTCGGATTCGGGGAGTGCACCGGGCACGCCGACCAGGTCGTTCGCCCCCGGGAACACGGCGATCGCGTTCTCGCCGGCGGCGTCGACCGTGATCGCCGCGGTCCCGGTCGGCGCGGCCGAGGTCCTGGTGACCAGCTCCGTCCGGACGCCGACGAGCCGGAGCTGCTCGACCGCGAACGCCCCGTCCGGGTCAGCCCCGACGGCGCCGATCATCGTGACCGCTGCGCCGAGCCGTGCGGCGGCGACGGCCTGGTTCGCGCCCTTGCCGCCGAGGAACGTCCGCCGCTGGGTCGCGAGGACGGTCTCACCCGGGGCGGGGAGCTCGGGGACCCGCAGCACCGAGTCGACGTTGATGCTGCCGACGACGGCCAGCGAGGGCAGAGCGGTCACGCGGGCACCGTGTCGAGCTCGAGGATCCGGGTCCGGATCACGTCGGCGGCAGACGCTTCCGCCGTCACCACGACCCGCACCACCGGACCGTCTGCAACCGGCACGGTGCGGCCGCGCTCGTCGCCGTCCGTCACCACGTCGAGCGGGGTCTCGCGGACGGTCGGTGCGACCTCACCCGCGGCGATCGCCGCAGCGAGCGGGTCGTGCAGCGGCGCTCGGCGGACGTGGTCGACGGTCTCGTAGAAGTCGATGTAGCGGTGGAGCATCGTCCCGAGCGCCACCCGGAGCGGGTCGCCCGCGGCGATGAACCGGTCACCGTCGCTGTCGTCGAACCGGTGCTGGCGGGTGACGTCGAGCGGCACGAGCACCAGGTCGAACCCGGCGGTCAGGACCCGGCGCGCGGCTTCGGCGTCGTTGTGGATGTTCGCCTCTGCGGTGGGCGACACATTGCCGGGCTCCCACACCGCCCCGCCCATGATCGTCAGCGTGCCGACCAGCTCCGGCAGGCGCGGCTCCAGCTCGAGCGCGACGGCGAGGTTCGTGAGCGGGCCGATCGCCAGCACGTCGAGCTTGCGGTCGCCGAGCGCGTGGGAACGTGCCAGGCGCACCAGTAGTTCGGCGGCCGGGTCGGCGGCGGTGGCCACCCCGGCGGGCAGGTCGACACCGCCGACACCGTTCACGCCGTGCACGTGCGGGGCACCCCCGCCGTAGACGCCGCCGAGCGGGTCGTGCGCGCCGACGGCGACCGGCACCGATCGCCCGACCATGCCGAGCAGCGCCGAGGTGTTCACCGCTGCGGTCGCGGAGTCGATGTTCCCGGAGACCGTCCCGATGCCGACCAGGTCCACGTGCGGGACGTCGAGCAGGTACGCGAGGGCGAGGGCGTCGTCGACGCCGGTGTCGCAGTCGAGGAAGAGCGGGATCGTGGGGGTGGTCATGCGGTTGCGGCTCCTTCGGGGCGGGCTCCGGCGGGCAGAGCGTTCGGGGTGGGACGGAGGACGAGCGCAGCGGCGAACGCGGCGGCGGTGAGTGCGACGGAGATCCAGAGCGCCAGGTGGTACCCCTCTGGCGTGCCGGCGCTGACCGCAGGGCCGACCAGGGCCACGCCGGTGCCTGCTCCCAGTCCGAAGCATGCACCGTGGATCCCGGGCAGGGAACCCGGGGCATCGGCGGGGGCGTTCAGCACCGACAGGCCGTTCGCCGTCGCCTGGTACAGCCCGAGGTAGAAGACGCCCATCACGATGAGCAGCCCGAAGGCCACCCACTTGTCGAGGGCGAAGAACGCGAGCGCGATCGAGATCAGGAGGATCGCGCCGGTGGCCATGCGGAGCGACCGCACCCACCCGATGCGCTGGGCGATCCACCCGGCGGCCGGCGCCGTCAGCAGCCCGGCGACGGCGGTCGGGGTGAGGAAGAGCAGCCCGGACATCGCCGCGTTCAGGCCGAAGCCGTTCGCGCCGTCCTGGCTCAGCACGACGACGGTGAAGTTCGTCGACGCGAACACCCCGGACAGCGTCAGGAACGTGCACATCAGCACCGGCCACGCCGTCCGAGCCCGGAGCGCCGGGACCGCGATGAGCGGCTGGGCCACCCGCCGCTCGACGAGCACGAACGCGACGGCTGCCACGACCGCGACCGTCAGCCACACCAGCGTCAGCGGGTCGGCGATCCCGCGGGACGGCACCTCGCTGACGAACTGCGAGAACCCGACCAGGAACGCACCGAGGATCGTCGCACCGAGCCAGTCCATCCGACGAGCCGCACTCCGCCGGACCCGCGGCACGAACGTCAGCACCGACAGGGTGCCGAGCACCGCGACGACCAGGATCACGACGAACACGGCTCGCCAGCCGAACGCGTCGGTGACCGCACCGCCGATGTACCCGTCGAGCCCGCCGAGGCCGCCGTTCACCGCCGTCACGACCCCGACCGAGATGCCGAACTGCTTCGCCGTGAGCTCCTCGGACAGCACCAGGAACGCGATCGTCAGCGCCGCCGAGGACGTCCCCTGCAGCACGCGACCGGTCAGCAGGAGGGGAAGCGAGGGTGCGGTGACGGTCAGCAGCGTCCCCACGAGCAGCGCGGCCATCGTCACCAGGAGCGCCCGGCGCCGCCCGATCGTGTCCGACCAGCGCGACACCACCATGCCGAGCACCGACCCGGACAGGAAGAACAGCGACTGCACCTGGGACACGACGCCGGCCGAAGCGTGCAGGTCAACGGCCATCGACGGGATGGCCGGGGTGAGCAGGCTCGCGTTCAGCTGGAACGCGAGCACCGCGACGATGAGCGATCCGACCAGCAGGGGGATGCGAGCGCCGGAGAGGCGCTCGCGTTCCGCTTCGGGGCGAGCGGGGGCGACAGTCATGCGAACTCCTTCGTCCGGTTGTCGTACGTACCTGTAATACGGGTCCGTACTCTATGGGCCGGACGGCACGCTGGCAAGCGGGCCGACCCCGATGGCCGGTTCCGGCCGTGGAGTCGCCAGGATCGGACGGGAGGCACGGGTCGGGCCCGCACCGAGCCTCCCGTCCGGCGTGTGGTGACTACCGGATCGGCGCGATCATGCGGAGGACGTCGCGGACCAAGCGCCGCGGGCGCTCCTCGTCGACCGGCAGGGCGAAGGCGACGCGGTAGTACAGCGGCGCGATCACGTGGTCGAGGACCTGCTCGGCGGTCGGCACGGCCTCGTCCCGGTCGTCGGCGCGGCGGATGAGCGCCGATGCCTGCTCGAGACGGGTGTCGGTCACCTCGCAGTGTGCGACGACGTCCTGACGGGCGGCCACCATCGCCCGGAGGTACCGAGCGCGCTCCGGCCGGGTGATGTCGCGCGTGACGATCAGCGCCCACTCGGTCAGGTCGCCTGCGAGGGTGCCCGTGTCCGGGAGCTCGTCGCCGTCGCGGGTGAGGGCCGCGACCGCGACCTCTTCGAGGAGTTCGTCGACGTCACCCCACCGTCGGTAGAGCGTCGTCGGGTTGACGCCCGCTCGCTCGGCGATGACGGGGAACGTGATGCGCTCGGCGCCCTCGCCCACGAGCGCGCCGACGGCCGAGTAGACGGCGGAGAGCACGCGGCTGCTCCGCCCGCCTGGCCTGGTCGTCGACGTCGCGGACATGGTCCAACTATCGCAAAGTTCTTTGCTTTCTGGAACCGCGCGGGCTACTGTCCCAAAAGCAAAGTTCATTGCTTTTGATGGAGGACTCCATGGTGTTCCCTCGCCCGGTCGCGTTCCTGGTCGCCGGGGCCACCGGTGCTGCGACCCTGACGGCCGCTTCAGCTCCGTCGCCGCTCTACCCCGTGTACCAGCGGCTCTTCGGGTTCTCGGCGTTCACGCTGACGGTGGTCTTCGCCGTCTACGTCGGAGCACTCCTCGTGGCCCTGCTCACGGTGGGGTCGCTCTCCGACCGGATCGGACGTCGACCCGTGGCGTCCGGGGCGATGGTGCTGCTCGCGCTCGGCATGCTGCTCTTCGTGGTCGCCGGCGGGACCGGCGGGCTCGTCGTCGCCCGGGTCGTGCAGGGGTTCGCGGTGGGCGCGGCGACCGGCACGGTCACGGCGATGATCCTCGACGCCGCCAAGGACCCGCGGCGAGGGTCGATCGTCAGCAGCGCCGTCCCGTCGCTCGGCATCACGATCGGCGCGGTCCTGGCGGGAGCACTCGTCGAGTTCGCGCCGTTCCCGCGCCAGCTCGTGTTCTGGGTCCTCGCGGCCGCGTACCTGCTCCTCGCCGTGCTCGTCTGGTGGGTCCCGGAGCGCAGCCGACCGGCGGCGACCGATCAGGGACCGCTCTGGCGCGCACTCCTGCCGAGCGCGGCGCTGCCCTCCGTCGTCCGCCCGGCGTTCCTCGCGCTCGTCCCGTCGATCGTCGCGACCTGGGCGCTGTCCGGCCTGTCGTTGTCACTCGGGTCGTCGGTCATCGGCACGCTGCTCGGGGTGCACAGTCACTTCGTCGTGGGGCTGGTGCTCGGGGCGTTCTTCGTCGCGGGGACGATCGGCGGCGCGGTCTCGACGATCCTGCCGCCGTCGACACGGCAGTGGTTCGGGTACGGGACGCTCGCCGGCGGCGTGGTGGTCATGCTCGTGGCGGTCATGGCGACAGCCCTGCCGATCTACGTCGTGGGGTCCGCGATCGCCGGGCTGGGCTTCGGCAGCACGTTCCAGTACGCCGTCACGACGCTCGGCGCGGCTGCTCCCCAGGACCAGCGCGGCCAGGTGTTCGCGACGATGTACATCGTCAGCTACGCGGCGTTCAGCGTGCCGGCGCTCGCGGCCGGCCTCGCCACCGCGGCGGTCGGGCTCGAGCCCACCGTGCTCGCGTACGGGGCGTTCGTGGTCGCCCTGGTCCTGGTCGCGGTCATCGCCGGGCCGCGAACGCGTCGATCGCCCGCTGCGCGATGAGCATCTCGGTCGGCCCGCCGTGCCCCTCGTCCTCCACGACCTCCAGGCGGCTTCCCGGCCACGCCCGGTGCAGTTCCCACGGGGTGACCACGGGACCGCTGACGTCCCGACGACCGTGGATGAGGACACCGGGGATGCCCGCGAGTTCACCCGCGCGCGACAGGATCTCGTCCGGGCCGAGGAAGCAGTCGTTCGCCCAGTAGTGCGTGACGAGGGTCGCGAAGTCCTGCCGGTGGCGCGCGTCCGGGTGCAACGGGCCCACGGGCGATCCGAGGTCGAACGAGATGTGCGTCGCTTCCCACTCGTCCCACCGTTCGGCAGCAGCGACACGCACCGCGGGGTCCGGGTCGCGGAGCAGCCCGGCGTAGTGCTCGACCACGCGAACGCCGTCCGGGACACCGGCGGCGAACGCCGACCACGCCTCCGGGAACAGCGCGCCGACGCCCTCGGTGATCCAGTCCAGCTCCCGACGGGCGCCGGTCGTGACCGCCACGAGCACGATCTCGGTGACCCGGTCCGGGTGCGCGAGGGCGTACGCCAGGGCGAGGGTGCTGCCCCACGAGACTCCGTGCACGAGCCAGGACTCGATGCCGAGCCGTTCCCGGAGCGCCTCGATGTCCGCGATGACCGTCTGCGTCGTGTTCGTGTCGAGCGCGTCGAGGTCGTCGATCGCCCACGGGGTGCTCCGCCCACAGCCACGCTGATCGAGTCCGACGATCAGGTACTGCGCGGGGTCGAACCGCCGGCGGTAGCCGCCGGCTCCGAGGCCCGAACCGGGACCGCCGTGCAGGTAGAGGGCCGGACGCCCCGTGGGATTCCCCGAGGTCTCCCAGTGGATCCGGTTGCCGTCCGGGCGCTCGAGGGATCCCGAGTCGAAAGGTTCCAGTTCCGGGTGCATCCCGGCAGCCTAGGGCGGCCGGGGGACGACGACGAGGTGCACACTCGGGTCCACCATGCCGTCCGACATCCGCGCGCTCGACAGCTCCGACGTCGACGCCCTCCAGGCGTTGCTCGAGGCGACCCCGGACCACTCGGAGCGGGTCACCGGCTACCCGCCGGGACCGTCGGATGCGCTGAGCGCCCTCATCGCAGTCCCTCCCGGGTACGACCCGGCGGGCAAACGGGGCGTCGGTCTCTGGGTCGACGGGGAGCTGACCGCGTTCACCGACGTCCTGATCGGCTACCCGGATCCCCGCACCGCCTACCTCGGCCTGCTCATCGTCCGGAGCGATCGCCGGCGGCGTGGACACGGCCGTACCCTCCACGACGCCCTGCTCGCGGACCTCCGAACTGCGGGTGTCTCCGTGGTGCGGGTCGGGGTTGTCGACAGCGTCGGGCGCGAGGCCGCTCCGTTCTTCCGCGCTCTGGGCTACAGGCCGACCGGTGAGCAGAAGCCGTACCGATACGACCACTTGACGAGCGTCACCCGCTTCTGGGAGCTCGCGGTGGGGTGAGTGCGAGCGCGTGGATCCAGGGGTGCCCTGGATGCGCCCGTTCCAGAGAGCTGCGCAGCCAGGCCGCGGCGGCCTCGCTCAGGAGCGGCAGGCAGGCGTCGAAGTCCTGCTGGTCCTGCGGCCGGAGTCCAGGCGCCTTGTGGAGGAGCTGGACCTCTGGCCTGAGGTGTCTGATCCCGTCGCGCTCCCAGAGGAGCTCCGACACCGGCAGCGTGATGCTCCGGTCTCGCTTGTAAGCCCACTTCCCAGAGTCGATGTCCATCAGGAGGACGTCGTACTCCCACGGGTCCGATCCACTCGGACGGAGCCAGAGGTTGCCGCACGTCTCGGGCAGGGCGTCCGTCTCGTCGACCAACGGCCGCAGGGCTCCCTGATCGGCTGCCCAGACGTCCATCCGGCCCGCGAGGTGCGCGCGAAGCAGGGGCAGGTCGGAGCGGGCGATGCTCGGGTCGAGGTCCCCGTGCGGTCGACTCCGACCCGTGAAGGTCTCGATCGCCCATCCGCCGGCGATCCACCAGATGCCGGGGAAACCCGCGAAGAGCGCTGCGACGTCCGCAGGGGTGCGCGGACGCCAGGGTCCGTAGAGACGCACGAGTTCGTCGTGCTCGAGTCCGTCACCCACGTCCGACCTCCTCCCGGATGCGCCCGAGCCCGGCGCGACACTGCGAGAGGTACTCGTCGTACAGGTCCGGACGCCGGTCGCGGGCCCACCGGGTGACGTCGACGAGGTGCAGTGCCGTCATCGCGGCCAGCGTCCGTCGAGCAGCATCCGACCCGAGTCCGGCGCTGGCGACGAACGCGTCGTACTCCTGACGGGTGATGGACCCGTCGACGAAGGCCCACCGGAACACTCGTCGCGCGTCCGTCCACGGCGTCGGGCCGGTCTCGGCGGCACCCCAGTCGATGAGCACGGGCGGCGCGTCGGGACCGCGCGAGATGAGGTTCCGCGGGGCGAGGTCCCCGTGCGCGAGCCCGAACTGGACCGCCTCGCGGGTCAGCGGTTCGAGCAGTGATCGGACGTCCACGGCCGCTGCGTACGCGCCGTCTCGTCGGAGGGGGTCCTCCTCGACGAGTGCGGCGAGGTTGTAGTCCAGGTGCGCCGCCCAGGCCTGGCGTAGGTCAGGCCCGAACCGGGAGTACAGCGACACCGGCGCCCTGTCGAGCGGGATCGTGCCGACCGCCACCGCGTATCGACCGAGCCACGCCCACGGCTGCTCGATCGGACGCGGATCGGGCTCGACGTACTCCGAGATCGCGAACGGGATGCCGGCCTCGACGCCGTGCAGGACGGGTGCCGCAACCGGGATGCCGACCTGCGCCGCTTCCGCCGCAGCCCACGCCTCGACGGGGAACTCGTCCTCGCGGAGCGGATCGACGGGGAAACGCAGGACGATCGGAGACGCATCGACTCGTTCCACCCGGAGGGTGTGGTTGACCGAACCGCCCGCGAGCGGGGCCACGTGCTGCGTCGTGGCACCGACCGCCCCCAGGACCGCACCGAACCAGGGCTCGCCGACCGCTTCGTTGGACACGGACCCATCATGGCCCGGTGCTTGGGGGTGACGTCTGCCCGTGTCCGACGTAGGGTCGAGCGCAACGACAGGGGGAACACATGGGGAAGTGGACTGTGAGTGAGATCGTCATCGCGGCATGCGCAGGCATCTGCGTCGTCCTCGGGCTGATCGTCGCACCCATCGCATCCGGGTCCGTGTGGATCCCGCTCCTGATCGGCGCCGCGCTGATCGCGATGCTCGTCCGCATGCGTCGACAGCGAGCACGGCCCACCCGCTGAACAACCGTCTGGTCGCGCCGGGCGTCCCGATGGTCACCTGGCCAGGTGGCAGGTTCGAATCCGTCGGTGACCGATCCGGTACCCGGAACCCGGGTTTCGGGAACCAGATCGGTCACGGCCCGTCCCGAACTCCTGGTCATCGCGCGTCGCATGCTCCGTTCCGCCATGCTGGGTCGATGATGCACGACGACGTGACACTCAGCTGGCGGACCCCCGTCGAGGACCGGGAGCTCGTGGAACTCACCGCCGCGCACGGTGGGACCCCCGAGGCCGGGTGGTGGGACCGCGTCCGACCGCACTCGCTCGGCTGGGTCGCTGCTCGAACGCCTGACGGAGCGCTCGTGGGCTTCGTCAACGTCGCGTGGGACGGCGGCGACCACGCGTTCCTCATCGACACGAAGACGCACCCGTCGCACCAGCACCAGGGACTCGGCACCGCGGTCGTCCGGCACGCCGTCGCCGAGACGCGCGCTGCCGGGTGCGAGTGGCTCTTCGTCGACTACAGCGCCGACATGGCCCCGTTCTACGAGGACGCGTGTGGGTTCGCTCCGACCAGGGCGGGCCTGGTCCACCTCCGCTGACGGGGCGGGAGCGATCGCAGCGGACGCGCGGTCAGACCGGGGCGAGCGGCTGTCGCTCACCCGTCGGGAGCTCGACCCGGATGCGGTCTCCCGGTCGGACGGTCCCGCCGGTCACGACGACGCTCATGACGCCGCCCTTGCGTTCGACCGAACCGTCCTCGGCTCGGCCGAGCACCGCGCGGAGGAGACCCGGCTCGAAGTCGTTGATCTGCTGGCACGGGTTCCGCAGCCCGGTGACCCGGACGCACGCCTCGTCGCCGAGGTGGAGCAGCGTGCCGGTCGGCAGCCCGAGCAGATCGACCCCGCGGGTCGTGAGGTTCTCGCCCATCTGCCCCGGCTCGACCGTGTACCCGGATCCAGCGACCTCGTCGAACAGCTCGGCGTGGATCAGGTGCACCTGGCGCAGGTTCGGTTGCGACGGGTCCCGTGCCACCCGGGAGCGGTGCTGCACGGTCGTGCCGGCGTGCGCGTCACCCTCGATGCCCCAGCCCGCGACGAGCGTGACCTCGTCCACCACCGGCTTGCTGAACCGGTGCCCTCCGTCGCGACTCACCGCGACCACCCTTGCTTCGTCCTCGAGTTCCCCGCTCATGGCTCGATCCTCTCGGACTCCACGGGATCGCGCGACCCCCAGGGTTGCACTGCGATCCGGTCGCCTCGACGCACTCCGCTGGTAGGGGCATGGTGGATGCATGACCACCACTGCAACGCTGCAGGAACGCATCCAGTCCGAGCTCACCCGGCTCCGTGAGCAGCACGGCGTCCCGGGCGCCTCCGTGGCGATCGAGGTGGGACCCGACGTCGTCGAAGCGGCCTCCGGCGTGCTGAACACCCGCACCGGGACCCCGGTCACCCCTGCTTCGCTGTTCCAGATCCAGTCGATCACGAAGGTGTTCACCGCGACCCTCGTGATGCAGCTCGTCGACGACGGGCTCGTCCAGCTCGACGACCCGGTCCGGACGTACCTGCCGGAGTTCCGCACGGCCGACGAGGCGGTCAGCGCCGGGATCACCGTCCGGCACCTCCTGACCCACACCGGCGGCTTCGAGGGCGACCTCTGGCGGCCCACGACCGACGGCCCGGACGCCCTCGACCGCTTCGTCCGCGACCTGGTGCGCCACGCTCCGCAGCACAGTGCGCCGGGGGAGCGGTGGGCCTACTGCAATGCCGGCTACGGCACGCTCGGGCGGCTGATCGAGGTCACGCGGGGCACGACGTACGAGCTGGCACTCCGGCGGTTCCTGCTCGAGCCCCTCGGCATCGAGGACGTCGCATTTTCCGCGAGCCAGGCCCTGGCGTACGGGACGGCGATCCCTCACGTCCATCGATCGGACACGGGCGAACTCGGTCCGTCCCGTGAGTGGGCACTCATGCCGCCGTCGAACCCGGCCGCCGGCAACCAGCTCGCCATGTCCGCGCGGGGCGTCCTCGCCCTCGGACGGCTCTTCCTGGCCGGCGGGGTGGGCCCGACCGGGCAGCAGGTGCTCTCGGGGACGTCGACCGCGATGATGCTCCGACCCGAGGTACCGATCCGCGGCATCGGCCCCGTGCCGTCGTTCCAGTCGCTGGGCTGGGCCCTTCTCCGGCCAGGCATCGCCGAGCACGGTGGCGGCGCCCCCGGCGTGGCCACCCAGCTGGCCATCGCAGAGGACGGGTCGGTGGCCGCTGCCGTCCTCACGAACGCCGATGCTGGAGGGCAACTCGCGCGCGAGCTGCTGGACCCGGTGTTCGCCGAGTTCGCCGACATCCGTCCGACCCCGCCTCCGACCGTCCCGGGGCCGACACACCTGGTCCCCGACGCGACGCCGTACCTCGGTCGCTACGCCACCCGGCAGACCGAGTCCGAGGTCACCCGCGATGCTGATGGGCGGCTCTGGCTCACCGAGGAACCCGTGCGCGAGGGCGCTGCCATGTACCGCGCTGCCGGGGCGACGACCACCGTCTCGAGGTACGAGCTCCGTCCGCTTCACGCCGACACACTCGGACTGGTCGCGGACGAACAGCTCGTCGGCGACGTCGAGTTCCTCGAGCCCGACGAGCACGGCAGGTTCCGGCTGCTCGCGAAGGCGCGGATCGCCGAGCGACGGTCCTGAGCGCGGTCTGCCTGCCGGCCAGGCTCCGACTGGCAGGCTGGGACCGTGCACACCACGCTCGACTCCGCGACCGACGTCGTCACCGGCATCCGCTTCCCCGAGGGCAACCGCTGGCACGACGGACGGCTGTGGTACTCGGACATGCACACCGGCGAGGTCTTCTCGATCGACCCGGACTCTGACACGGATGCCGGACCACGGCTCGAGGCCACGGTCGACGGCCAGTCGTCGGGGCTCGGGTGGCTCTCCGACGGGCGGCTGATCGTCAGCGCGATGGAGTCCCGCACGGTCGTGGCCGTCGAGCACGACGGGACCACGTCGGTGTTCGCCGACCTGTCGGCGGTCGAGTCGTCGCTCGTCAACGACCTGGTCGTCGACGACGCCACCGGCCGGACGTACATCGGCGCGTTCGGCTACGACCTCTACGGCGGCGAGGAACTGCGCCCCGGGCCCCTGTACGTCATCGAGCAGGACGGCTCCGTCCGCCTGGCTGCCGATGGCTTCGTCTTCCCGAACAGCGCGAACGTCCTCCCCGGCACGCGGACGTTGGTCGTCAGCGAGACGTGGGCGCACCGCCTGACCGCGTTCGACATCGCACCCGACGGGTCACTGAGCGGCCGGCGCGAGTGGGCGGCGCTACCCGATGGTGTGACCCCCGACGGCAGCACGGTCGACGCCGAGGGGGCGATCTGGGTCTGCTCGGTCGACACCGGTGAGTTCCTCCGCGTCCTCGAAGGCGGCGAGGTCACCGACCGCATCGATGCCCCGGGTCGGTGCGCGATCGACTGCGCCCTCGGCGGTGAGGACGGGCGGACGCTCTACCTCGCGACCGCGGACAGCTACGACCCGGCCACGACGGCGCGGACGCGGGACGGGCGCATCAGCGCCATGCGCGTCGCGGTACCGGGCCAGGCAGCGGGCCGCTGACGGTCCGGCCGGCGCTCCGGTACCGGCCACGGACGGACGGGAGGCTCGTGGCGGGCCCGCACCGTGCCTCCCGTCCGGTGCGTGGTCGGGCCGGTCACCCGTCCAGGTGCGCGACGCGGCGGAGGAGCTCGAGGGCGAACGAGTCGCCGGTGTGGAGCCGTTGGTACAGGTAGGAGCTGGTCGCTCGTGCCTGCACGCAGGCGAGCGCGAGTCCGGCGTCGACGTCGGCGGCGGTGGCGAAGCGCCGGATCCGATCGCGGAACGCACGCTCCGGGTCGGCCGCGTCCAGCAGCGCCTCCCGCTTGCCCGCGGCGACGGTGAACGCGTCGTACGCAGCCGTGCCGCGCCAGCCCTTCGGGTCGATCGCCAACCACGGCTGCCGCTCCGCGCTGAGCACGTTGCCGAAGTGCAGGTCGCCGTGCAGCATCGTGGACGTCGACTCGGTCGCGAGTGCCCGGATGGTGTTCCTCGCACGGTCGACCACCGTCCTCGGCAGGGCGTCGGGAAGTGCGGCGACCTGCTGATCGAGCTCGGCCGCCCAACTCTCGGTCGTGTCGGCGAGCGCCGGCGTGCCCGCCGGTGCCGGGACCGCGAGCCGGCGAGCGAGGTCGCCCGCGATGTCGATCGCCTCCTCGGCCGTCGCGACACTGTCGAGCGACTGCGGCCCGGCCCGTTCCAGGAGCAGCGCGAAGGCGTCCTCGTCGGCGTCGAGGAGCCGGACCGCGCCGTCGCCAGCGAAGCTGCGGAGCGCGTGCGGCTCGCTGCGGTTGCCAGGGTGCGGGAACGAGACCTTCAGCGCTGCTGGCACATCGCCCTGACGAACCGGCAGGACGACGGCGACCTCGCCGTGGGTCGGGGCACCGTCGAGCGCGCAGCCCCACTCGTCGAGCAGCCGCGAGACGATGCCCGGCAGCTCGGCGAGCCAGGCCGTCCCGGCCGCTCCTTCGCGGCTCGTCGTCGCACGGGTCAGGCCGTCGGGGACGTCGATCATCCGGGACCCGCGATCCCGAGCTGTGCGAGAGCGGCATCCGCGCCGTGGACCGTGGCCCGCCAGTCCGGGCGTCGGAACCGCCGCCGATCGAGGCGGACGCGTACCTCGTCGACCGGTTCACCGGGGCGAGGTGCCACGCGCGTCACACCGTTCGGTTCGTAGCCGAGCGAGCGGGAGACCGCCAGTGACCGCTCGTTCCAGGACGCCGCGCTCGATTCCGCCCACTCCGCACCGAGCACGTCGAACGCGAAGAGCAGCAGGCCGGCACGCATCTCCGTTCCGAACCCCCGGCCCTGCGCGGACGTCGTCAACCACGAGCCGGAGCCGACGGTCCGGCGATCGGCGAAACCGCGAGCGCTGAGGTCCTGCACGCCGACGAGTGCTCCGTCGACGTGGACCCCGAACGCGATCGACCAGTTCTCGGGCGACACCTGACGGAGGCTCCACTGGTACATCGCGAGGTTCCGGGGGATCTCCTCGGGGGCAGCATCCGTCCACGGCACACCGAACGGCATGCGGTCCGCATCGTGGATGCCCTGCAGTGCGGCGACCGCCAGAGCGGGGAGGTCCTCGTCGCGGATCGGGCGAAGGGTGAGCCGCGGCGTCCTGATCTCGAGTGCGAACAGCGGCCAGACGTCGTCGATCCCCATACCGACGAAGGCTAACGTGGCCCCCCGACGGATCACGGGTCAGGTTCGGTCGAACTCCACGATCGCCGTCACGTGTGCGGTCGCCGTCACCATGCGCTGGTGCCACTCGCGGGGATCACCGTCACGCCGATCGACGTCCTGCCCGAAGTCGTCTCGCGCCCGGAACCGGATGGCGTCACCGTGGAACGCACCCACGGTCCCGCCTCGCGCGGCCACGAGCATCGGCCACGTGACGTCACTCGCGATCGAGGGCTCGCGGCTGTGCGTGACGATCGTCTGCGCGGTGGCACGGTTCATCAGGCGCATCGCGATCATCAGATCCCACCGGCCATCGAGTCCGTTCGCCAGTCCGTAGACGTGGTTGACGAGTTCCTCGGTGCGTCGGAGTCGCTCCGGCGCCTCCGCCATCGCGGCTGCGGAACGCCCGACGACGAGGAGGTCTTGGTCGCGTTCGGCCAGGCAGCGCTCCACCTCGTCCCGCGCGGTGCTCAGCCAGCGCAGGACGTGGTCGAGGTCGGAGTAGAACACCCGGGCGAGGCCGCTCCCGACGCCGAGCGCGAGGGCGTCCTGCCGCGCGGTGCCGATCCCCACCGTGCCGGCGCCGTGCACGCCGAAGGACGTCGGCAGGTCGAGTGCCCGCAGCGCGTCGATGGTCGCCGGGTGGGTCTCGGCCGTCGCGTTCACCGCCAGAGCGCCGAACACCTCGGAGAGGCTGCGGCCCGCGTCCTCGATGCCCGGGGCGAACCGGCCCAGCGGGTCGTGGCAGGTCACGGCGAGCGCGACGTCGCTGGCGGTGCTCATCTCGACCGCCCGCCATCCGGAAACGGGACGTGCTCGCAGAATCCGACGGTCCTGCCATCGATGCCCGTGAGCGCTTCGATGACGAAGGCGTGCGTGACCACCAGCACCGCAGCGCCGTCCCGCGGGAGTCGCGCGAGCGCTGCTGTTGCGCGCTCACGGATCTGCTCGGCCCCTTCCCAGCGTGCACCGGCCTGCGGGACTCCGTGATGGTCGCGGAACTGCTGGGTCGCCCGCTGCCACCCGGCATGGGTCTCCGTTGGGGAGATGCCCGATTCCCACTCGCGGAGGTCGATGTCGACCGTCAGCGGGAGCCGTAACCGCAGCGCGATGATCGCCGCGGTCTGGAGCGTGCGGGTCATCGGTGAGCTCACGATCTCCGACAGCCCGAGGCGCTCGAGCACTGCGGCGGCTTCGTGCGCCTGCTGTCGGCCCGCTCGCGACAACGCCGCGGTGTCCCGAGACCGGAAGTCGAGACCGCGTGCCTCGATCGCCTCGTAGTCCGGCTGCGCGTGCCGGAGCAGATGGATTCGGGACACCGCTCCACATTAGGACGGCTCCCTCGACAAGCGTGTCGAAACGGGGCAGGCTCGGCTGCAGGACGAACGGGGGACGCAGTGAACCGGCTGGCGGCATGGACTGCGGTTGCGATCACCAGCACGCTGATCGTGGTCTTCTTCGCGATGTACCAGGTGAGCATCTGTGCGGATGCCGCGCCGGGGCATGGGGACAGCGTGTGCACCTCCGGCCCCGCGATCGGCGTTCCCGGTCTCTCGGTGGTGTCGATCATCGGCGCAGTCGTCGTGGCCGTTGCCGTGTGGCAGATCGTCCGAGCATGGCGGGTCCTGTCACGATGACGTCGTGAACAGCGTCGTGCGTCTCATCCGCTCCGCAGCCCTCAGCGACACGGCGGAGTACGCGTACGCGGCCACGGCACCCAGCGGCACGCGCTTCGTGTTCCTCGCGGGTGCCTGCCCGCTCGAGGCGGACGGTTCGACGGCGGCGGTCGGAGACTACGCCGGGCAGGCGGCGAAGTGCGTCGAGACGATGCAGGAGGCGCTCCGAGCCGCCGGCGCGACCATCGAGGACGTCATCAGCACGCGGGTGCTCGTCGCGTCCGCCCGACAGGCCGACCTCGTCGCCGCATGGGAGGTCGTACGGGACGCGTTCGGAACCCACGACGTCCCGAGCACACTGCTCGGCGTCACCGTCCTCGGCTACGACGACCAGCTCGTCGAGATCGAGGCAGTGGCAGCGGTTCGCGACGGCGAGCCCGCCGTCGGGTGACCCGCTCGAGCTGGCTCGCATGACGGAGAAGGCGTCGACGACGCGGACCGCGGCCCACTTCCCGCCGGCGTGACCGGCCCGATCAGCGGGTCGCGAGGAAGTCCGTCAAGGACGCCCGCGTCGCGACGAGTTCGTCGATCCGCTGCGTCATCTCGTCGCGCATCCGCTCCACGGTGTCCATCACGGCTTCCCGGTCGACGGTGTCGTGCCGGCCGGTCACACACGGGGAGATCTGTCGGACGTCGTCCCGCGAGAAGCCGATCTCGAACATCGTGCGGATCGTCCTGGCGAGCTCGACCGCCGATTCGGAGTAGTTCCGGTAGCCGTTCGCCGAGCGCTCGGCGGTGAGCAGCCCCAGTTCCTCGTAGTAGCGGAGGGACCGGGGGCTGACGCCGGAGCGGGCACTGAGTTCGCCGATGTTCATCCCGAGGCCTCCTGCCCACTTGACCTTCACATGATGTCAGACATTACCGTGACGGTCGACGAGGGACACCCGACCACGGCATCCCACCACGGAACGAGGAGCAGGACCATGCGGAAGACGATCGACGTCGGTGGACGTGCACGCACGATGACCATCGTCGGGGCCACGGCTGCCGACCGACCACGCGACCTGCTGCTGGTGCTGCACGGGTCGAGGCAGCAGGGCGAGTCCCACCGCGCCTCCACCGGGCGGATGTACGACGGATTCGCAGCCGACGGGGGTGCGGTCGTGGCGTACCTCGACGGACACCGTGGCAACTGGAACGACGCCAGGCGACAGAGCTCGTTCCCGGCCCGACTCGACGACATCGACGACGTGGGTTTCGTCCGGGCAGCGATCGCGTCGCTCGTGGGCTCGCACGGCATCGACCCGACGCGCGTCTTCGTCGTCGGCTACTCGAACGGCGGTCAGATGGTCATGCGCCTCGTCCACGAGGTGCCGGAGCTCCTCGCAGGCGCGACCGTCATCGCCGCGACGATGCCGGCGGCGGAGGACTTCCTCGCCGCCGATGCCCTCGCTGTCCCGATGCCGATGCTGCTCGTCCACGGCACGTCTGACCCGATCGTCCCGTTCGGCGGCGGCCCGATGAAGCGCTGGGCCGAACGCGCCTTCAAGGTGGGCGGCACGGCGCTCTCGGCACCGGACACAGCTGCGTACTTCGCTTGGCGCAACGGCATCGCGGCAGCTCCGACGACCGCGCGTCGTGGCGCCGGGAAGGTCTGGACCGAACAGGTCGACCACGCCGAGCCCGGACGTGCGCCCGTGCGGTTCCTCGCCGTGCACGGTGCCGGGCACACCGTGCCTGGGCCGAAGCGCGCTCCGTTCGTCATCGGCCGGACGGAGCGCAGTTGGTCGATGGCCGACGAGATCGCGACCTTCTTCGGGGTCAGGACGCGCGCTGCGAGCGGGTCCCGCTGACCGACGTGGGGCTCACGACAGCTCCACCCGGTCGTGCGGCACGGCGGCGAACCGCTGACCGGGGTACCGCAGGCCCGCGAAGTACATGTTCGTGTGCGCGACGATCTGCTCGCCGGTGATGACGACGCCGTCGTGCTCGGCGTCCGTCGTCGTGTGCGCATCGGACACCAGCGTGACGTCGAACCCGCGTGCCGCCGCTGCCTGCGTGGTCGTCCGGACGCAGTAGTCGCTCTGCGCCCCGGCGACGACGAGGTGCTGCACACCCAGCCCGTCGAGCACCTCGGCCAGGTCCCTACCGGCGAAGGAGTCCCGGAACTCCTTCCGCACGAGCGGCTCGTCGGCATCGCGCACGAGCGGTTCCGCCAGCGCCCAGCCGTCTGACCCCTCGGCGAAGTCGTCGTGGTCCTGCACCCAGACGACCGGCACCCCCTCGGCACGGGCACGATCGACGAGCCGAGCGACGCGGTCGAGCACGGCGTCGGCGTCGAAGCAGTCCACGACGACACCGCGCTGCAGGTCGATGACGAGCAGAGCGCTGGAGACGGTCACAGCGCAAGTGTCCCATTGCACGCCGGACTCTGGCATCGTCGAGCCGTGCGCCCGTCGACGATCCTCCTCGCCGCCATCACCATCGTCTTCGGAGTCGCGACGGTCGTCCTCGCGGTCCTGATCGGTCCCGACGAGGGACGGGCCCTGTCCACCGAGCTCCGCCTCGGCATCCTCGTCACGTTCGGGTTCGGCGTCGCCTGCGTCACCACCGAGGTCAACCACCGCCGGCGGGCACGCCTCCGGCACAAGACCGACGCCCATCCCGGCACCGCGTTCGTCACCGCGCACGCGACGGATTCGACGGCCGCCGACCTCGCGGCCTGGAACCCCAGCCTGCGCATCTGGTTCCCGTGCGACCTCGGCTTCGACCGGACGGGGATCAGGAGCTGGTCGACGCGCGACGACGGGCAGGGGATGCCGATCGCCCTCCGATCGGAGGTACTCGGCTTCGACGTGTTCAGCGAGCCCACGCCGCGCGGTGTCGCGTACCGATGGGGGATCGTGGTCCGCCTCGCGCCGAGGAGGTCGGGCCCCGGAGCGGTCCACCTGTGGGTGGCCGACGACCAGCCGGCGCAGGACGAGTACGCGATGCGCCGGACGATCAGTCGGATCGAGTCCGCACTCGGCACCGGTCGCTGACCGGCACCGTCCGGCGGCGGTGAGCGGTCACCGGACGGGAGGCTCGTGGCGGCCTGGCACCGAGCCTCCTGTCCGGTGCGGGACGCGTGAGCGGTGCCGGTTCAGCTGCCCGACGCCCCGGACCGGTTCAGCCGGTCTGCGGCACGGCCGAGCAGCCAGTTCACCGCCCAGCCGACGAAACCGATCACCGGCAGGAACAGGACGGCCACGGTCCAGGCGACCTTGACGACGTCCGACCGGCGCGGATCACGCCACACCTGGACCAGCGCGACCGCGTCCAGCGCCAGGATCAGCGCGGTCACCAGCAGGTGCAGCCCACTCATGTTCTCGAGCACGTCGTCCTCCATCGGTCGTCCAACAGGTCGACGGCAACGTCACGAAGGCGTCGACGGCATCGCGTCCCTCGCGCGAACGACATCGTGTCCGGCTGGCGCACCGACTCGCGGCCGCGGAACCGTCGGCGTCCGGCGGCGCGACGACTCTGGTTTGATGCACGGATGAGCGGGAGCCAGCACGACGTCACCCTCCGGATCGGACCGGACGAACTCCGCATCCGTGGGCTCTACGAGACGATCAGCATCGTCAACGACGTCATGGTCGCCCTCTGGTTCGTGGTCGGGAGCATCCTGTTCTTCTCGGAGTCCACCACGATCGCAGGGACGTGGCTCTTCCTGATCGGCAGCGTCCAGCTGCTCATCCGCCCCGTCATCCGACTCGCGCGCCGCGTCCACCTCGGCCGCATCGCCCCCGGTTCGCCCGCGTCGTCCGCCCGAGACTTCTGACCGCGCGGGACTGTTCCGATCCGACAACGGTCTCCCGTACGGACGTCGGAACCGAGTCCTCCGGGTGATCGCGGCTGCCCTGGAGACGGCAGCCGCGACCCATCGGATTCACTCCCCACCACGAGTCTGCGTCGGCCGGTCGGCCAGCGACATCCACCGAGAGGACGAATTCCGAGCCGGGGTCAGAGACCGACGCTGCCCTGCGAGATCCCGCCGTCGATCGTCACGGTCGTGCTCGTCATGTACGCGGCCTTCCCGGACGCCAGGAAGACGACGACCTCGGCGATCTCGTGCGGCTTCGCCGGCCGTCCGAGCGGGATGGCCGCGTCGAGCTGCTTGAGCTTGTCGGGATCGGACGTCGTCGCCGTGTTGATCGGGGTGTCCACCGCGCCGGGGGCGATGTTCACGATCCGGACACCGTGCGGGCCGAGCTCGACGCCACCGCTCCGCGCGAGCATGCGCATCCCGCCCTTCGACACGCAGTACGCGAGGTTGCCCGGCATCGGCCAGTCCTCGTGCACGCTGGAGATGTTCAGGACCAGACCGCCGGAGCCCTGCGCGATGAACTGCTTGGCGGCCGCCTGCGTCCCGAAGAACGCGCTCTTCATGTTGACGGCCATCACCTTGTCGTACCCCTCCTCGGTCTCCTCGAGCAGGGACTTCCGGTCCTCGATGCCCGCGTTGTTGACCAGGACGTCGAGGGATCCGAACGAGTCGACGGCCTTCTGCACCATGCGGTGCAGATCGGCCGAGGTCGTGATGTCCGCGTCGACCCCGACCGCGTGACCGCCGGCCTGCTCGATCCGGTCGATCAGCGAGTCCGTCTCGTCCGGATGTGCGACGTAGTCGATGACGATGTTCGCGCCTTCGGCAGCGGCGGCGAGGCAGATCTGCTCGCCGATCCCGCTGTTCCCGCCGGTGACGACGATGGTCTTGCCCTCGAGCAGCATGCGGACTCCTTGTGTGGGGGATGGTGCACCCCACGGTGCTCCGCCGCGGCTGGGGTCGCCCGCACGATCCGCTGAAGCATCGCGCAGGCGGGGCGCTGCGGTGACCGGGTGACGGCCCGGTTCAGAGTTCGCGCCGCCGGTACACGCGCACGGCGACCGCAGCAGACCCGACGAACAGCGCGCCCACCGCCACGAGCACGAGTGCCGCGAGCCACGGTGCCGGTGTGAGGACGTCCGCGGGGCCGATCCCGTCGAACCACCCGGTCTGCCCGACGACGAACCCGACGACCGCGATGATGCCGACCGGGATGTAGATCATCGGCCGCCCGCGGGTGAACCCCAGTGCGAAGAACCACGGCAGTTGGACGGCGAACGAGATCCCGACGCAGGCGGCAGCTCCGAGGAGCATCGTCGCGACGAGCGGCCACCCGATGTCCTGGTGGCGGACCGCCCCCATCACGAGCGTCGTCGCCGTCCCGATGCCCACCGCGACGACCGCGAACACCAGCATCGACAGGTAGCGACCGAGCACGACCGCGGTGCGGCCGATCGGTGCGATGCCGTAGAGGGTGTCGAGCCGGCCACGCTCGTCGCCCTGGAAGGGGATCGACGCCGAGACCGCCGCGACGACGGCCCCCACGGCGATGCCCATGCCCGGGACCGGCAGGGTGACGCAGCACACGACGGTGAAGAGCAACGGCAGCAGCACGCGCAGGGGCTGCGTGCGAGCCATCGCGACGAGGTCGAACCGAGCGAAGCGGATGACGGCGGCACTCATGCGGTGATCTCCTTCCTGGTGGAACGGGTGTCTTCGGCGAGGTGCACGACCACGTCGTCGGTGGTGGCCTGGTCGATGACGACGTCCGGCCCGAACCAGGCCGTGTCGTCGGAGCGGATGAGTCCCTCCCACCGACCGGTGGTGTCGTGCCGCACGCCGATCGTCGACGGCCGTGCCACCTCGGGGAACGGACCGGCACCGCGTACGACGGCGAAGCGCTCGTGCAGTTCGTCGACGGCACCCTCGTACGCGACCGTCCCACCGGCGAGCACCACGAGGTGGTCGGCGAGGTCGTCGAGCTCCTCGGTGATGTGCGTCGAGAACAGCACCGTGTGGCCGGGGTCGAGGACGAACTCCCGGATCGTGTCGGCGAGTTCGCGCCGTGCCACGGGGTCGAGGCCGCTCGACGGCTCGTCGAGCACGAGCAGCTCGGGGTCGTGGGCGAGCGCCATCGCGAGCGAGAGCTTCACCGTCTGCCCGCGTGACAGTCCGCCGACGCGGTTCCCGGCGGGGACGTCGTACCGGTCGAGCAGGTCGCGGAAGCTGCGGTCGTCCCACCGCTCGTACAGGAGCCCGGCGTAGCGGCCGACAGCGCCCACCTTCCATTCCGGGGCCGCGCTCACCTGGTCGAGCACGACGCCGATCCGCTCGCGGACCGCGGTGTCCTGCGGGCCGCCTGTGCCGAAGAGCTCGACGGAGCCGGAGTCCGTGCCGACCAGGCCGAGGATGCTCTTGACGAGGGTCGTCTTCCCGGCGCCGTTCGGCCCGACCAGCCCGGTCACGAGCCCGGTCGGGACCGTGACGTCGACGTCGTGCAGGGCGAACGTCCCCTGTCGCCTGTGGAGGGAACGGACCGCGATCGCGGTGTCGGTCAGTGTCGGTTCCATGCGTCTTCGACCTTCCGTCGGATGTCGTCGATGGTCATGCGTGCTGCGCGGGCCGCCTGGACGAGCTCGTCGGTCGCGCCGTCGACCCGTGCGGCGAGGGCGGACCCCGCGGCCCCGGCGTCCACGGCCCGGACCACGAACCCGCGGCCGTGCTCGTTCCGGACGAGCCCCTCGGCCACGAGGTCGTTGTAGGCGCGCGTCACCGTGATGACGCTGACCCGCAGTTCGAGGGCGAGCTGGCGGAGCGACGGCAGGAGCGCACCCTCGGCGAGCTCCCCGGCGTGCACCGCGTTGCGGACCTGGGTCTTGATCTGTTCGTACATCGGCACCGAACTGGTGCTCGAGAGGATGATCCGCAAGCCGTGCTCCAACTGTTTATGTACAGCAGAACAGTACGGAACCGACAACAGCCAGTCAAGAGGAGCACGATGATGTCGTGACCGATGCGACGACGACGGTGTTCGGGCGAGACGTACGGACGTGGTCGACCCGACCGGGCGAACGGCTCGCCCGCGCGCACCGGAAGGTCGCGGAACGGGTCGGCGGGCGCGCGGCGTCCACGCTCGGCCTCGTCGCCGGAGGCGTCGTCGTCGCGATGAGCACCGCCGCCGCGATCGCCGTCTACGACGACGTGACCGGTCGGTCCGGGGTGCAGCGACTCGACGGTCCGGCGCTCCGACTCGCGAAGCGCCTCCGCTCACCGTCGGTCAACACCGCCGCCGGCTCGATCGCGTACGGGTTCGGACCGGTCGGCATGCCACTGCTCACGCTCGGGACCGGCGCCGTGTTGGCGCTGCGGTCCCGCAGCGCCACACCGCTCGCATTCGTCGCGGCTGCCGGCGGTGGCTCCCTGACGATGACGTTGCTCGGGAAGCGGATCGTCCACCGCAACCGGCCGCCCCGTCGCGAAGCGGCGCCGCCGTACGAACACTCGCCGTCGTTCCCGTCCGGACACACCATCAACGCGGCCTCGGTCGGCGCGGTCGTCGCGTACCTGCTCATGCTGCAGCAGCGGCGGCGAGGGAACGAGGTCGCCCTCGCCACCGCCGCCGGCACGACCATCGCCGCAGTGGGAGCGTCCCGGGTCCTGCTCGGCGCGCACTGGTTCACCGACGTCGTGATGGGGTGGACCACCGGCCTCGGCTGGGCGACCGCGGTCATCACCGCGCACCGACTCCACCTGTCGCTCTCCGAGGACCGGGCGGGCGACGCGGGCCAGGCCGACTGAACGGATGACGGGAGGCGCGGTGCCAGCTGGCACCGCGCCTCCCGTCCTGCGTCGTGACCGGGTCAGACCGCCGCGGTCGCCTCGTCACGGTGCGGCAGCTTCCAGCCCGGCCGCACGAAGTGGCAGGTGTAGCCGGCCGGGTACTTCTCGAGGTAGTCCTGGTGCTCCTCCTCGGCCTCCCAGAAGGCTCCGGCGGGCTCCACCTCGGTGACGACCGGGCCTGGCCAGATCCCCGAGGCGTCGACGTCTGCGATCGTGTCTCGTGCGACCCGCTCCTGCTCGGGCGACGTGAAGAAGATCGCCGAACGGTAGCTGCGGCCGACGTCGTTGCCCTGGCGGTCCTTCGTCGACGGGTCGTGGATCTGGAAGAAGAACTCGAGCAGGTCGCGGTACGAGATCACGGACGGGTCGAACACGATCTCGACCGACTCAGCATGGTCGCCGTGGTTCCGGTAGGTCGCGTTCGGGGTGTCGCCACCCGAGTAGCCGACGCGCGTGCTGATGACGCCGGGTCGACGACGGAGGAGCTGCTGCGCTCCCCAGAAGCAGCCTCCGGCGAGGATGGCGGTTTCGGTGGTGGTCATGCTGGCCTCCTTCAGTCGTGCCACTGGTTCGGGCACTGCTCGGTGCAACACGGGACGGGTGTTCCCTGTTCCCGTCGTCCGGGGCAGAGTCGGATCATGTCATCCTCCCGCCGGCTGCTGCACGCCCCTCGTGGGGTGTCGCTGACCGTCGCGCCGGGAACGGCTGCGACCGGATCGTCACTCGTGCTCCTGCACGGATCGGACGGCCACGAGACCGACCTGCTGCCGCTTGCCGGTCGCGTCGCGCCCGGCAGCGCGACGATCGCACTCCGTGGCGCCGCGACGACCCCGCTCGGCCACGCGTTCTTCGACCGGCGAGCAGACCGGACGATCGACGAAGCGCTGGTCTGCCGACGAGGACGTGGTGCGTACCTGGCTCGCTCAGCAGATCCCTTGACAAGACCCTCGACAACGGCAACCATTTGGTTGCATGAACGATCGCATCGAGACGAGCGTGGACATCACCGCCAGCCGTGAGCGAGTGTGGGAACTCGTCTCCGAGCCCGGGTGGTGGATCAACACCGGCACCCTCGGCGGCCATCGGATCGAGCGCAGTGGCACGGAGTGCACGGTCACCGATGCCACGCTCGGTGCCTTCACGGTCGGCGTCGTGGCGCTGGAACCGATGACGAGGGCGGTCTTCACGTGGCGACCCGGGGCGACGACGTCCCGCACACGACGGTGGAGTTCAGGCTGACGGACGTCGATCCGGGCACCGTGCGCGTGTCGGTCGTGGAGAGCGGCTTCGCGCAGATGGACCCGGATCAGCACCGACGCAACTACGGCGACAACGTGTCCGGCTGGACCGAGGAGCTCGGGCTGCTCCGGCAGCGGTCGGAGCGCGAGTCCGATGCCCCTCGCCCCTGAGACGCGGAGCGTCCTCGCCGCGCTCTCGGACCCCACCCGTGTCACCATCTTCGACGCCCTGTCGCGCTCTCCCGCGAGCATCACGACGCTGTCACGCGATCTGCCCATCACGCGTCAGGCGACGACCAAGCACCTCGCGGTCCTCGAGACGGTCGGCCTGGTCCGGTCGCACCGCGTCGGACGCCAGACCGTCTACGAAGCCGTGACCGCACCCTTGGAGCCGGCCGTCGTCGACCTCTCGGAGTCCGTCTCCACCTGGACCAGTCAGCTCGCCCTGCTCAAGCGGGTGGCCGAAGCGCAGCCGTGACCGCTCGTCACGCGTTCCGACCGCCGGACGGGAGGCACGGGTCGGGCCCGCACCGAGCCTCCAGTCCGGCAGGTGGCGGTGCGTTCACCGCCGGTCCCGCCGGCGGATCAGGCGCGGCTGGCGCGTCTGCGGTAGCGGGCGACCACGGTGAGTGCGGCGCCGGCGGCGAGCAGCGCTCCCGCGATCCCGAGGGGGACGGTGGGGTCGCTGCCCGTGTAGGCGAGCTCACGGCCCGGTCCGTTGCCGGCGCGGACGGCTGCCGCGGTCGGCGTGGACTGGGCGGGCGTGGGCGCGGCTGCTGACGGCGTGGGGGTCGCGGCGGCGCTCGGTTGCACGGTGATGGTGACCGTCTGCGTGTCGTTCGGCGCCGTCCCGTTGGACGCGGTGATCGTCACCGTCGAGGTTCCCGGCGTCGTCGGTGTCCCACTGATGACGCCGGTCGTGCTGTCGATCGTGAGCCCCGCCGGCAGCCCGGCCGCGGTGTACGTCGGGGTCGGGGTGCCCGTCGCGGTCACGGTGTACGAGTAGGGCGTCCCGGCGGTGGCCGGAGTGGGTGCTCCGGAGGAGATCACCGGCGCGGTCGTCTCCGAGGGAGTTCCCGGGGTGGGGCAGCCGCTCGAGGCGGTGATCGTGTTCGTGTCGAGCGTCACCGCACCGGTGCGGGCGAGCAGGCGTCCGGCGACGGTGGCGCCGGTCGTCGCGGTCACGGACTGCTGGGCGAGGACGGTGCCCTGGAACTGTGCGCCGCTGCCGAGGGTCGCGGAGCTGCCCACCTGCCAGAACACGTTGCACGCGTTCGCGCCGCCCGTGATGGTGATGCGGCTCCCGGATCCGATCGTCAGCGTCGACGCGGCTTGGAAGACCCACACCGAGTTCGCACTGCCGGCCAGGGTGAGTGCGCCGGTGTCCGCGAGCTGCAGCGCTCCACCGGAGTACACGCCGGGGGAGAGCGACAACCCGTCGAGCTCGGTGATGCCGGTCCGGGTCGGGGTGAGCGACGCAGCCACGTCGTACGCCGTCGTCGTGTCCCGCTGTGCCTGCGCAGCGGCCGCGTCGGTCTGGTGAACGGTGCCGTTGACGACGCCGTTCGGTGCGGTGCCGAACCCGGTGATCGACGTGCCGGGGGAGACGCCGAGGTCACCGTTGACGACGGAGGGGCCGGTGTTGGTGACGGCGCTGGCGCCGAGGACGCCGTACGTCGACGCGGTGCCGAGGCCCACCGGACCGTCGATCACCGTGGCTGCCGATGCGGACGACGGTGCGGTCACCGCCAGGCACGCGGCGAGACCGAGGCCCGTGAGGACGAGGAGGACCGGTTGGAAGGAACGGGACGTCGCCATGGGAGGCCTCTGTCTGAGCGGGAGAGGCACAAAGCGAACGTCGACGACGCGAACATGATCTCCGGTCTCCGCAGTATGCGCGTCATCCACCCCGAATGGTGAGGATCGCCCGGATCGCAGGCGAACGGTCAGGAACGTCCGGTCCGGAACGTCGGTTCCGGCTGTGCCAGACGGGAGGTTCGGTACCCGATTCCGTACCTCCCGTCTGTCACTCGCCCGCTCGGCCATCGGCCGCGTGCGCTCCACCAGACCCGAATCCGGTGGAGGTCTCAGTGCCGGTACAGCGTGTCTCGCGTCACGATGGCGAAGTCCCGCAGGAGGTCGGTCTCCACGGTGTCCTCCCGGCGTGGCGCCGAGTCGAACACGCAGACCGCGCCGATGCGCGTTCCGTCGAGGTCCTCGAGCGGGTGGCCCCCGTAGAAGCGGATGGGTCCCCGTCGCACGACCGGCGGGCGATCGGGATCCCACGCGTCACCGACGACCATCGGTCCGGAACGCAGCACCGTCGAGCGGCAGAACGAGTCCTGCAGCGCCGCGGTGCCTCGTGGCAGCCACAGGCTCGCCGCGGACCACTGCCGTCCCGCGGGCAGCAACGTGATGGCGGCTCCTTCCGTCTCGAAGAGCACCGCCATCTGCTGCACGATCCGGTCGAGCGCAGCGTCCGCTGGTGCGTCCACGATGCCGAGGCGACGGATCGCGTCGTAGCGGTGCTCGAACGGCTGCGGCTTCGAACGGAGCCACTGCGGACTGCCGGCACGGGCACGTTGTTGCTCGAGCAGGAGGTGCGTCACCTCCAGGAACAGCGCAGGGGCCGTCGCGTCCGGTGCGGTGTCGAGCACGACCAGGTCGTGCCGTGCCTGCTGCAGCGCGGTCACGAGGCCGGTCTGGTCCCCCTTGTGCGCGAGCGCGACCACGATCTCCGCGGTCGGTGCCAGATGCGGGCGCAGTTGGTCGACCAGGACGAGGGCTTGTCGGGCAGCACCGACCACCGCGGTGTTCGTCGTGCGGTTGTGGACGACGCTGCCCGATAGGCAGACCACCACGACGTCGTAGTTGTCGAGGTGCATCCCGACCCCCGCCGAGAGCAGCGTCTTCCCGGTCCAGCTCGACCAGGGCACCGCGGTGACGTCGGCACCCCGTCCTGTCCGTGCGCCGAGCGCGTTCGCCGTCCTCAGGGCGGCGTCGTGCAGCGAGTCCTCGGCCGCGAGGACCGCATCGCCGAAGACGAGGATCCGGTCGCGGTCCAGGCCGCTCGCGGACGCGGTCACGACACGCGGCGGCTGGGCGTGACTGCGGGGCTGCGGGGTGCCCGTCATCGTCATGGTCGACCTTCCTCTCCGAGTGAGCTGCGCTTCGATGGAAGTCGACGGTAGGCAGCCCGATGACCGCGGACCATCCGTTGCGCGCAGGATCACTGTCATCGAGCGCGGGATCGTGGCCGATCGGCACGAGCGCCGCCGGGCACAACCACTCGGTCGCACTCGCCACCCCGAGAGGCAGCTCCGGGGCGCCGCCCGCTGGGGTTTCCTGCACGTCAGTCGTTTCGCCGCGGAGTACTCCGCACGCTTCGCCGAGCTGTCGTCTGCGACCCTGCGGGGAGCACCGAGAACGGGTCGCTAGTGGACCGGTCGGCGCGCCTGCTGGACTCGGTACGCGCGCGGCGGAACCGTGCGACGCAGATCACCGACGACGGAGTCGAACCGTCGGTCATCGAGGACGATGCTCACGGGCGGGCGTCCACTGCCGTCATCTGCTCGGAGATCGACCAGAGGCGTGCCGCGGTCTCTGGGTCCTGAGCCTGCTTCGACCGGCCGATGACCTCGGCTCCGCCGCGCATGTGCATCATGCGCTGCGGTCCGACGAAGGTCCCGCCGGGCAGGTCGGCGGTCGCGGCCAGGAGGGACGGCAGCGCACCGTCCTCCGGCTCCTGCCCGAGGATCGGGACGAGACGGTCCCACAGGTTGGGGCGCTGTCCGGCCGGTCGCTGGTAGATGGCCGTCTTCACCAGGCCGGGGTGGGCGGCGAACGCGCGCACGTGCGAACCCGAGGTCAGGAGGCGCCGGTCGAGTTCGGAGGTGAACAGCAGGTTGGCGAGCTTGGAATCGGCGTACGCGCGGCCGGCGTTGTAGGTGCGCCGGTACCAGTCGAGGTCGGTGAGGTCGAGCCGGGCCATGCGCTCCGCTTGGGAGGCGACGGTGACGACCCGGTCGGTGATCCGCGGCAGGAGCAGCGTCGTCAGCAGGAAGTGCCCGAGGTGGTTCGTCCCGAACTGGAGTTCGTGCCCGTCCGCCGTTCGTTGGAGGTCCTTGGACTCGACCCCGGCGTTGTTGACGAGGATCGCAACGGGCTCGTCGACGCCGCCCGCGAAGGCCTCGACCGTCTCGAGCCTGGCGAGGTCGAGGTGACGGACCCGATGGGTTCCGCGCGTGCCGGGGAGGTCGGATGCGACCGCGCGCCCCTTCTCCTCGTTGCGGACCGCGAGGATGACGCGCGCTCCTGACTCGGCCAACGCGACTGCGGTCGCTCGGCCGATGCCGCTCGTGCCGCCGGTGATGATCACGGTCTCGTCGGTCGGTGCGCGACCGGTCCTGATGTCGTCCATGTCGCCAATGTAGACAGTGCCTACTTTGTTGTCAACGTCTACACTGAGGTCATGAGTGGGCAAGCACGTCTGTACCACCACGGGTCACTCCGACAGGAGCTCGTGCGGGAAGGCCGTGCGCTCCTCATCGAAGAAGGGGAGCACGCCGTGACGGTGCGGGAGCTCGCGCGCCGCGTCGGCGTCAGTCACGGGGCACCGCTGCGGCACTTCCGCGACCGCGGCGCCGTCCTCGACGCGATCGCCGCAGACGGCTTCGACGAGCTGCGCGGTCACCTGGAAGTCGCTCGCGGCACCGGGGACCTCGAAGCTCGTCTCACCGAGTACGTCCGGGCACATGTCCGGTTCGCCCAGCAGAACGGTCCCCTCGTCCAGCTGATGTTCACGTCGACCGATGACGGCTCGCGCACCGAGCGCGACCCGGAGTCACAGGCCGCGGCTGAGCGGTTCTTCGCGTTGGGCGCCGAACTGCTCGGTGAGCGCGACCCGGGGTCGATGGGCCCGGTTCCGTTCCTGCTCGCAGCGACGACCGAGGGCATCAGCGCACTGGCAGCAGCCGGCCGGATCCCGCCGGATCGTGTGGACGAGGTGGTCGTCACGGCCGTACGGATGCTCCTCCCGCAGATCGAGGAGCAGCTCGGCGGCGCCACCACGGCGTGACGAGTGCCCGTTCCGCCGGGGCACTCGACACGCCGTCAGCAGGGAGTCAGACGCGGCCGAGCATCGCCTCGTTGAGGACGGTGCCGCCGAGCATCCAACCGCCGTCGGCGACCTCGTCGAGGATCACGAGCGTCGTCGGGCGGGCTCGCTCGCCGTACACGTCGACGATGGCGTCCGTGACCGCGTCCTGCAGCTTCTTCTTCGACTCGGCGGTCAGGGTGTCAGCGGGGACCTTGATGTTGGCGAAGGGCATGGTGTTCCTCTCGGTTGGTGTGTCCCGGACGGTCCGGGGGTCAGAGTGCGGCGTTCGAGGACATGAGGTCCTCGATGTCGACGCGGCGGTATGACTCGGCTCGGATGCGGCCCGCGACCGCCGAGCCGGACATCAGACCATCCCGCCGTTCGCACGGATCGTCTGGCCGTTGACCCAGTGGCCGTCGGGCCCGGCGAGGAACGCGACGACACCGGCGATGTCCTCCGGCGTGCCGAGGCGCTCGAGGGGCGGGACCTTCGCGAGCGTGTCGATCTGTTCCTGTGTCTTGCCGTCGAGGAAGAGCTCGGTCGCCGTCGGGCCCGGCGCGACCACGTTCGCGGTGACGTCCCGACCGCGGAGTTCCTTCGCCAGGATCATCGTCATGCCCTCGACGGCGCTCTTGCTCGCGGCGTAGGCCCCGTAGGTCGGGAACTGCGTCCCGACGACCGAGGTCGACATGGACACGAACGCGCCACCGGACCGCAGACGACGGGCGGCCTGCTGCGCGACGACGAAGGTGCCGCGGATGTTCGTCCGGTGCAGTGCGTCGAGGACATCGAGGTCCTGGTCGGCGATCGTCGACAGTGCGAGCCGTCCAGCGGAGTGGACGACGACGTCGACGCCGCCGTGGTCGGCCTCGATCCGGTCGAACATCGCGGCGACGGCGTGCTCGTCGGCCACATCGGCCTGCACGGCGACGGCGCGACCGCCAGCGGCTTCGATCTCCTCGACGGTGGCGGCGGCGGCCGCTGACCCGCTGGCGTGGTTCACGACGACGGTGAAGCCATCCGCCGCCAAGCGGGTCGCGACCGCGCGGCCGATGCCGCGGGAGCCACCCGTGACCACGGCGACGCGTTGTGGAGTGCTGCTCATTGCGGTTCCTTTCAGTGATATGCGCTCGTGATTTCAGCGCTATCCGCAGATTAGCACGGTTACGATCATTGATAGCAACTGCGCTACGATTGCTCCATGGCCCGATCTGACGAAGCACTCCGGAGCGCGCTGCTCCATGCGGCGGAGGAGCAGCTCATCGCAGCTCCCGACGGGGACATCGCCACCCGTGCCGTCTGCGAAGCGGTCGGCGTCACACAACCCGTCCTCTACCGCCTCTTCGGTGACAAGCGTGGGCTGCTCGACGCCCTCGCCGACGCTGGACTGCAGCGGTACGCGGCTCGGAAGGCCGAGCTCGAGGTGTCCGACGACCCGTCAGCGGACCTGCGCCGCGGCTGGGACGACCACCTCGCGTTCGCACGCGAGCACGCTGCGCTCTACCGACTGATGTTCGCTCCCCGGCCGTGGGCGAGCAGCTCGGCGCGCGACGGCGTGACGGCGCTGCTCGAACGGACGCTGACCCGCTGCGCGGCCGCCGGCATGCTCCGTGTCGACGTCGGAGTCGCGGCGACGATGCTGCTCGCCGCGAACGTCGGACTCGCGCTCGACCGGATGGACACGAAGGGCCGTGACGACTCCGACGACGTCGCCGACGCACTCCGGAACGCGGTCCTCGATGCGGTGCTCGTGGGCTCGTCCAACGGGGACCACCACGACGTCGACGCGGCCTCCCGACGTCAGCTCCGCGCGCGGCTCGAGGCAGGCGGATCGACCGCCCTGCTCCCGGAGGAATCCGCGCTCATGCGGCTGTGGCTCGACCGACTCGATTCCGAGGCGGACTCCCGGTGATCTCCACCTTCCTCGTCGAACACGCACCGCTCGTCCGCCCCGCGTTCTGGGTGGCGGTCGCCGTCGCGGTCGCGCTCGCATGGTTCCTCCACCGCCTGCGGCTCCGCGGCGTGCTGCTGGGACTGTCCGGGGCGTCGCTCGTCGCGGTGCTCGTGCTGACCCTGCTGCCCGACGGCGCCCGGTCGGGAGGCATCACCTGCACCGTGCAGTTCTCCGCGCCGTTCCAGGGCATCGACACGCTCGCCAACGTCGCGATGCTGCTGCCGCTCGTGCTCTTCCTCGGAACGGCGACGAACCGCCCCCTCGTCGTCCTCGTCGGTGCGCTCGTGCTCTCCGCCTCGATCGAGGTCGTGCAGGCGCTCGCGCCGGTGCTCGGTCGTCGCTGCGACACGAACGACTGGGTCATGAACGCCGTCGGAGCACTCCTCGCCGCCCTCGTCGCCCTCGTCATCTGCAGGGCCGATCGACGTCGCAGAACCGCGAGGTCCGCGCTCGGCAGCTGACCAGGGCGCCGCGACGTCCGAGTGGCTACGGCAGGAGCGCGCGGAGCCGCTCGGCGTCGACGGACCCCGCGTCCGCGTGGTGGACCACGAGCGCCAGACCGTCCGTGCCGCTGACCTCCAGACGGTCGCGGTTCAGGGTGAGCGGCCCGACGAGCGGGTGCACGATCCGCACCGTTCCGCTGCTCTGCCCCTGCACCTCGTGTCGCGCCCACAGTTCCCGGAACCGCGGGTTCCCGGCGAGCGCCGTGATCAGCTCCTCGAAGCGCCGATCCCCGTCGTTGCCGATGACCTGCCGCAAGCTCCCGACGAAGCACTCGGTCACGCTCTCCCAGTCCGGGTACATCGCCTGCTCGGCCGGGTCCTCGAACAGGGCGAGCAACTGGTTGCCACCGACGTCGAACCCGGTCGAGAGCGCCCGAGCCCACTCGTTCGACGCGACGACGTCGAAGTGCCGGTCCTCGATGAACGCCGGCTGGTCGATCGAGTCGAGGAGCTTCCGGACGCTGTCCGGCACCTCGGTCGCTCCCTGCCGCGGACGACGGTGCGCCGGGTCGTCGCCGCCGAGACCGAGCAGATGCGCACGGTGGTCGTCGTCGAGCCGGAGGACGCGGGCCAGGGAATCGAGCACCTGCACGGACGGGTTCCGGTCGCGCCCCTTCTCGAGCCGCAGGTAGTAGTCGGCACTGATGCCGGCGAGCATCGCCACCTCCTCGCGGCGGAGGCCGGGCACCCGCCGGACGCCGATCACGGAGATGCCGGCGACCTCCGGCGTGACGAGCTCCCGACGGGCCCGGAGATACTCCCCGAGGGGGTTACTCCGCCCGGCAGAAGGGCGCTGGTCGAGCGGGGGTCCCGCGGGACCCCCGTGACGAGAGGGCTCTGGGAGCAGGACGTCAGCGCGCATACCGTCGACAACGGCCGACCCCGGCACAGCATTTCGAGAGGACCCACGCATGACCGTCACCCTGATCACCGGCGCCAACAAGGGCATCGGCTTCGCGACCGCCCGCCAGCTCACCGACCTGGGGCACACCGTCTACATCGGCGCACGCGATGCCGAACGCGGTGCCAGGGCGGCCGAGTCGATCGGAGCGCGGTCGGTGCAGCTCGACGTGACCGACGACGACTCGGTCCGCGCCGCCCTCGCCACGATCGACGCCGCCGAGGGTCGCCTCGACGTGCTCGTCCACAACGCGGGCGTGCTCGACACCACGATCGACGGCCCGACCGCCCTCCGCGCGTTCGACACGAACGCCGTCGGGATCGTCCGGGTCACCGAGGCGGCGCTCCCGCTCCTGCAGCGCTCCGACGATCCGAACGTCGTCACGGTGTCGAGCAGCGCCGGCTCGTTCTGGGCGGTGACCAACCCGGAGCGCGTCGAGTCGACCCTGCCGTTGCCGCTGTACTCCGCGTCGAAGGCGGCGGCCACGATGCTGACCGTGCAGTACGCGAAGGCACACCCCGCGATCCGGTTCAACGCCGTCGAGCCGGGCCCGACCGCGACGGACATGACCGCGGGGTTCGGCATCGGCCGACCGGTCGAGGAGAGCGCACGGGTCGTCGTCCGCCTCGCGACGCTCGGCGCGGACGGTCCGACGGGCACCCTCCAGGACGAAGGCGGCCCACTCGCCTGGTGACGGAGCGACGGGACCATCACCGGACTGGAGGCTCGGTGCGGGGCCGCACCGAGCCTCCAGTCCGGTGGGCACTCGCGACCGTCAGCTCGCGGCGACCACCGAGTAGGCGGTGTCCCGTCCCGCCTCGTGCTCGGTGAGGCGCGCCTGGAGCGCCCCTCGGACGGCCTCGTAGGTGTCCGAGCCGAGCGGCACCCGGAGCACCGTCGAGCCGGAGTCCACGTGCGCGACGATCGCGGCGGCGATCTTGTCCGGGTCGTTCGGCAGAGGGAACCCGCCGTCCGCCAGCGCGCGCCGGACGTCGCCGGCAGGGGTCGCGTCGTACGCCTCCATGACGGGCGCACGGTCCAGCCCGCTCCCGAAGCCGGTCGGCGTCGCGCCGGGCTCGACGATGGTCACGGTGATGCCGAACGGGGCCACCTCGGCGGCGAGGGTCTGCGCGAAGCCCTCGATGCCCCACTTCGACGCGTGGTAGTAGCTGAAGTTCGGGTACGTGGTCTGCCCACCGGCGGTCGAGACCTGCACGATGTGCCCAGAACCCTGCGCCCGGAGATGGGGGAGTGCCGCGCGGACGACCCGGATCGAACCGAGCAGGTTCGTGTCGACGACGCGCTCGATCTGCTCGTCCGACGCCTCCTCCACCGAAGCGAAGACGCCGTAGCCGGCGTTGTTCACGACGACGTCGATCGAGCCGAGCTCGGCGAACGCACGGTCGACGACCTCGCGGACCTCGTCGGGATCCGTGACGTCCAACCGCGCGACCCAGAGGCGGTCGCCGAAGCGCTCGCGGAGGTCGTCGAGCGCTCCGGGCCGGCGGAGCGTCGCCGCGACGCGGTCGCCGCGGGCGAGGAGCTGTTCGGTGAGGAGCCGACCGAAGCCGGTCGACGTGCCGGTGATGAACCAGGTGGTCATGGTGTCCTTCCACGCCGGGAGTCTCTCGGCGACATGAGCACGGTAGGAGTTCGAGTCGACTCGAAGTCAAGTGCTTATGCTCGGGACATGACGACGACCCAGGAGCGCACCTTCACCATCGGCGAGGTCGGCGAGCGGACCGGGCTCACCACCCACACCCTCCGCTTCTACGAGAAGGAGGGGCTCTTCCCCATGCCGGTGCGCCGCGACTCGGCCGGCCGCCGTGTGTTCTCGGTCGAGGACGTCGAATGGCTGCGGGTCTGCACGAAGCTGCGTTCGTCCGGCATGCCGTTGCCGTCGATCCGGGCCTACGTGGAGCTCGTCGTCGCCGGACCCGGGAACGAGCACGAACGGCTCGCGATCCTCCAGGAGCACGAGGAGAACGTCCGGCGGCAGGTGGCCGACCTGCAGGACGCGCTCGCGGTCATCCACCACAAGGTGGACCTCTACGAGCGGCGGCTCTCCGAGGGCACGGCGGACGGGCTGTGGCGGAACGGGCCGGAGTGCGACTGAGGCGCAGGCCGATCGGTCGGTCTCCCCGATGGTGCCCGCGGCGGGTCAGGACTCCGGCATCCCCGGGGAGCCGTCGGGAGCCACCCACACGAGAGTGGACGTCACGACCCGACCGCTCGCGAGGGCGTTGCGCAAGGACGGTGTGTTGCCTGCGTGGATGTGTCCCCACAGCACGTCGGAACCGCCATCCGGCAGCCGGTCCGCCAGGCAGTGCAGCACCACGGGACCGTGACCACGGCGCCGGTGGGCGTCGTCCAGGACGATCTCCTCGACGCTGTACCCGGTGAAGCCGCGGGCGTCCTCGCGGGAAGCGGCGACGACCCCGGCGACCCGGCCCTCGATCACCACGTCGAACAGCAGGCCTTCCTCCTCGGCGTCCCGGAGCGTGGCGACGTCGGATGGTGTCGCCCATTGATCGAGTCGTGGCTCGTGCACCCGGACATCGTCGTACATCGACCGGACCCGGGCCGCGGCGGGCTCGGCGGAGGTCGCGCGGAGTTCGACGGACCCGGAGACCGGCTGGCGCGCCCGGATCGCGGCCAGCGGAGCGGCGACGACGAGTTGGTCAGGACGGGCGTCGAACGCGGACGACACCGGCGCCTGGTCTCCGCGTGCATCGCCCGGCAGCGCCACGCGGAAGCAGAGGGGTGCGAACTCGGCGTGGGCATCGAGGGTCGCACCGAGCTCGGCGAGACCCGACGCATCGGGAGCGACGCTGGTGGCGATGACGTCGACGAACGGCTTCGCGATGTCGCGTCCGCGGAACCGGATCCCCGTGACCGCCCAGCCGCCGGACGGGAGCGCGACGACGCGGTTCGCCCAGCGCAACGGGTCCTGGACCGGCAGGCCCACGGCGTCCCGCACCGCGGCTCCCCAGCCCGCGTCACCGACGAGTGCCAGCTCCGGCTCCGCCCAGCGGAACAGCAACTCGCGCCAGTCCGCGTCCCAGTCTCGGACGGCGCTCGACGACCACGATTCCAGGGCAGCGCGGAACTCCGGTTCGTCCATCCGGCCAGGCTACGGCGGTGGACGGAACTGCGGCAATGCATCAGACGACCGCCAACGGCGGCTTCGAGGGCATTGCGGACAGCCGCGCCAGCCATCCAGGGCTGGCGCGGCGACTGCGCGTCCCTGACGCGAGCCGTTGTCGGACGGGAGGCGCGGAGCGGACTCGCGCCGCGCCTCCCGTCCGTCAGGCGCCGGCCGGATCGGTCCGCAGCGGCGGCACCAGTGCTGGCTTGGCTGCCTGATCGGGTGTCGGGATCCTGCTCGTCGCTTTCGGCGTCGCTCTTCGATGTGAGCACCGTCGAACCAGCTGAACCGCAGCGCAGCGCGCGGGTTCGAATCGGGAGACGGGGCGCGCCTCCTGCGCGTCAGTCGGCGACTTCCGTCGAGCGACGGCCGTCGAGACATTCCTCCGGTGTCAACGGTGATCGCGATCGCGCACCGCCTCGAGCGTGCCGCCGAAGCGCTGCGCGCCGATCGCATCTCGGAGGAGGAGTACACGGGAATCTGGCGCCGAGAGTACGCCCACGCCGCAGCCACGCGCCCGCGGACCTGGTGATCGCCGGTCCCGATCAGCAGCGGCCAGCACTGCCGATCACTGCTCGGGTGTGAACCGGTACCCCATGCCCGACTCCGTGATGAAGTACCGCGGACTGGTCGGGTCCGGTTCGAGCTTCCGACGCAGCTGCGACATGTAGAGCCGGAGGTAACCGACGTCGGTGCCGTGGGAGGGACCCCAGATGTCGGTGAGGAGCATCTCCCGGGTGAGCAGGCGTCCGGGATGGGCGGTCAGGATCTCGAGGAGCCGCCACTCGGTCGGGGTGAGTCTGATGGCCGGACCGGTGGGCGGGAAGACCTGCTTCGCGGCGAGGTCGACGGTCAGGTCACCGATCTGGATCGTCGGCTGCGTCTCGTCAGGCGTGGCGCGTCGTCTTCCGGCTGCTCGGATACGGGCGAGGAGTTCGTCCATGTCGAACGGCTTGGTGACGTAGTCGTCTGCTCCCGCGTCGAGGGCGCCGATCTTGTCGCCCGCGTCCGTGCGCCCGGAGAGCACCAGCACGGGGACCTGCGTCCACGCGCGCAGGGCCTGCAGCACGCCGAGCCCGTCGATGCGGGGCATGCCGAGGTCGAGGAGCACGACGTCGGGGTGCGCTCCGATCACGGCGTTGATCGCTTCGCGGCCGTCGGCGGCGGTGACGACGTCGTAGCCGCGTGCGCTGAGCGTGACGGCGAGGGCGCGGGCGAGTTGGGCGTCGTCGTCGGCGATGAGGATCTTCACGTGCGGTCCGTCGTCTCGGCAGTCGCTGCCGGTAGGTGCTGGTGCTGCGTGCTGTGCTCGAGCGGGAGGTGTCCGGCGATCGGCAGTCGGACGGTCACGGTGAGGCCGCCGCCCGGGGTGTCGTCGACATCGATGGTGCCGTCCATGCCCTCGGTGAAGCCACGCGCGAGCGCGAGGCCGAGCCCGAGCCCGGTGTCGTTGTCGGTGTCGCCGAAGCGTTGGAAGGGCTGGAAGACGGTGTCGCGGAGTTCCTCCGGGATGCCGGGTCCCTGGTCGGCGATCCGGATCTCGACCTGACCAGCGAAGGCACTGACGCCGACGTGGACTTTCGTGCCGGCGGGTGCGTGCCGTTCGGCGTTGGCGAGGATGTTCACGATCACCCGCTGCAGCAGCACAGGGTCGGCGCGCACCGGCGGAACGTCCGCGGGGAGGTCGAGGTCGACGTCTTCGGGTCCGAGTTCGAGCTCGTCGAGAGCCGGCGCGACGACAGCACCCACGGGGAGCGTGACGGGGTGGACGGCGAGGGCCCCTGCTTGGACGCGGCTCACGTCGAGCAGGTCGCCGAGCAGGTTCGCCAGCGCCGTCAGGCTCTCGTTCGCGGTGTCGAGCAGAGCGTCGCGGTCCTCCGGCGAGAGGGTGATGTCGCGGGCGCGGAGGGTCTGCACGGCGGCCGAAGCGGCGGCGATCGGCCGGCGGACGTCATGGCTGACGGCTGCGAGGATCGCGCTCCGGATCCGGTCGACGGCGGCGATGCGCTCAGCGTCGTTCGCGGTGCGGGTGAGCGTCCGGTGCTCGACCGCGGCGTCGATCTGCCGCTCGACGACGGCGAGCAGGCGACGCTGCGTCGGGTCCTCGGGTGCACCGGCGTACTCGATCACCGCGCCCGATGCGAGGGTGCTGGTGGTGTCCGGGGTGTCGACGGTGCCGCTCTCGGCGAGGAGGTCTTCCTGCTGTCGGACGCGGACACCGGTGAACCCGAACGCTTCGCGGGTGCGGTCGAGGAGCGACTGCAGGGCATCGTCGCCGCGGAGGACGCTGCCGGCGAAGCCGACGAGGAGGCCCGACTCTGCGGCTGCCCGCCGTGCCGTGCGGCTCCGACGTGCGGATCGGTCGACGACGAAGCTCACCAGGACGGCGCTGACGACGTACATCACGAGGGCGACGAGGTGCCACGGTTGCTGGACCGTGACGAGGTGGATGGGTTGGACGAAGAAGTAGTCGAGGCTCAGCCCGGACAGCACCGCGGTGAACACTGCTGGCCACATGCCGCCCACCAGCGCCACCACGAGGACGAGCAATTGGTAGGAGAGCACGTCGACAGTGATCGCGTCGGGGTCGTCGCCGAAGGACAGCAGCCACGTCAGCAGCGGTCCGAGCAGCAGCGAGACCGCGAACGCCGCGATGACGCGTGAGCGGGACAGGCTCCCGCCGAGACCGGGGGCGCGGAGCTTGCCGCCGGCCCGTTCGTGCGTGACGACGTGGACGTCGATGTCGCCGGACTCCCGGATGACGGTGTTGCCGATGCCGGGTCCGGTGAGGGCGGCGACCAGGCGACTGCGGCGGCTGACCCCGATCACGATCTGGGAGGCGTCGATGGACCGGGCGAACCGGACGAGGGTGCCGGGGACGTCGTCACCCACGACCTGGTGGTAGGTCCCACCGAGCTGCTCGACCAGGGCTCGCTGCTTGCCCAGCGCGCCGGGGTGGCGTTCGCGGAGCCCGTCGTTCGTGGTGACGTGGACGGCGGCGAGCTCGCCGCCGGCACCGCGTGCCGCGATGCGGGCGCCGCGCCGCAGGAGCGTCTCCCCCTCCGGGCCGCCGGTCAGGGCGACGACCACGCGGTCGCGGGTCTCCCACCGGCCGGTGATGCCGTGTTCGGAGCGGTACGCCTTGAGGGCGTCGTCGACCTCGTCCGCGAGCCAGAGCAGTGCGATCTCACGGAGCGCGGTGAGGTTGCCGAGCCGGAAGTAGTTCGACAGGGCGGCGTCGATGCGCGCGGCGGGGTAGACCAGTCCGTTCGACAGCCGGTCGCGGAGCGCTTGCGGAGAGAGGTCGACGACCTCGATCTGGTCGGCCGCGCGGACGACGGCGTCGGGGACGGTCTCGCGCTGCACGGTGCCGGTGATCTCGCGGACGACGTCCGAGAGGGACTGCATGTGCTGGATGTTCACCGTCGAGATGACGCTGATGCCCGCGGCGAGGAGGGCTTGGACGTCCTGCCAGCGTTTCTCGTGCGCACTCCCCGGAGCGTTCGTGTGCGCGAGCTCGTCGACGAGCGCGATGTCGGGCTGCCGCGCCAGGACCGCGTCGAGGTCGAGGTCGTCGAGTTGGACGCCGCGGTGTTCGACGATGCGACGGGGGACGACGTCGAGGCCGTTCACCAGCGCGGCCGTGGCGGCGCGGCCGTGGGTCTCCACGACCGCGACCACCACGTCCTTGCCCTCGTCGCGGAGTCGGCGGCCTTCCTCGAGCATCGTGTAGGTCTTCCCGACGCCGGGTGCGGCGCCGAGCAGGACCCGGAGCTTGCCTCGATGCATGCGCGTCTTCTCCTCCGGTTGCTGCGGAACGTCTGATCGGTGCGATCAGCTGGTGTCAGGACAGCTTCGTGAGCGCCAGGTTCAGCTCGAGGACGTTCACCGTCGGGTCCCCGAGGAACCCGAGTTGCCGACCAGCAGTGTGCGCGTCGACGAGCGTGCGGACGACCTCCGCGGAGAGACCACGGGCCTTCGCGACGCGGTCCACCTGCTGCAGCGCGTACGCCGGGCTGATGTCCGGGTCGAGCCCGGACCCGGATGCGGTGACGGCGTCCGCAGGGACGTCAGCCGCGGGAACACCGTCCGCCTTCGCCAGCGCTTCCTGGCGTTCCTTGACGGCCTTCAGCAGGTCGGGGTTGTTCGGGCCGAGGTTCGATCCGGACGAGGCGTTGGCGTCGTACCCGTCACCGGCTGCTGATGGCCGGGACTGGAACCACTTGTCGATGACGGCGCCCTTCCCGGTCGTGAAGGACTGACCGAGCTGCGATGAGCCGACGACCTTGCCGTCGTCGGTGAGGGGTGAGCCGTTCGACTGGGACGGGAAGGCGACCTGTCCGACGCCCCACACCGCGACCGGGTAGACGACGCCGAGGGCGACGGTGCAGACGACCATCAGGCGGACGGCGGTGCCGAGACTGCGGAAGGTGCCGCGTGTCTGTGCCATGGGAGTTCTCCTTGGTCCTGGGCTTCTCAGAAGCCCGGGATGAGACCGACGATGAGGTCGATGATCTTGATGCCGATGAAGGGGACGATCACGCCGCCCAGCCCGTAGAGGAGCAGGTTGCGGCCGAGGATCGACGACGCCGACGCGGCGCGGTACTTCACGCCCCGCAGCGACAGCGGGATCAGGGCGATGATCACCAGGGCGTTGAAGATCACCGCGGACAGGATCGCCGACGCCGGGCTGTGCAGCCCCATGATGTTCAGCAGCCCGAGACCCGGGAACGCCGCCTGGAACATCGCCGGGATGATCGCGAAGTACTTCGCGACGTCGTTGGCGATCGAGAACGTGGTGAGCGCCCCGCGGGTGATGAGCAGCTGCTTGCCGATCCGGACGACGTCGATGAGCTTGGTCGGGTCGGAGTCGAGGTCGACCATGTTGCCCGCCTCCTTCGCCGCCGTCGTACCGGTGTTCATCGCCACGCCGACGTCCGCCTGCGCCAGGGCGGGGGCGTCGTTCGTGCCGTCACCGGTCATCGCGACGAGGTTGCCGCCCTCCTGCTCCTTGCGGATGTAGGCGAGCTTGTCCTCCGGGGTGGCCTCGGCGAGGAAGTCATCGACACCGGCCTCGGCGGCGATGGCCTTCGCGGTGCGGGGGTTGTCGCCGGTGATCATGACCGTGCGGATGCCCATGCTGCGCATCTCGGCGAACCGGGCCGCCATGCCGTCCTTCACGACGTCCTTCAGGTGCACGACGCCGAGCAGGGCGGTGGTGCCGTCAGGGGTCCGGCGGGCGACGACGAGCGGGGTGCCGCCCTCGTCCGAGATGGCGACGACCGCGTCGTCGATCTCCCGGTTCTCGGTCCCGGCCCAGGCGAGCAGGGCGCCTGCGGCGCCCTTGCGGACCTGCGTGCCGTCCGCCAGGTCGACGCCGGACATGCGGGTCTGTGCGGTGAAGGGGACCTCGGTGGCGCCGGCCGGGAGGCCCGTGGTGACTCCGGCGGTCGCGGCGAGTTCCACGATCGACCGGCCTTCAGGCGTGCCGTCGGCGGCGCTCGAGAGCGCTGCGGCCGCCAGCAGGTCGGGTTCCGTCACGCCGGTGATCGGCACGACGCGGGACGCGCGGCGGTTGCCGTACGTGATCGTGCCGGTCTTGTCGAGCAGCAGGGTCGTGATGTCGCCTGCGGCCTCGACCGCACGGCCGGACATCGCCAGGACGTTGTGCTGCACGAGGCGGTCCATGCCGGCGATGCCGATCGCGGAGAGCAGCGCGCCGATGGTGGTCGGGATGAGGCAGACGAGCAGGGCGATGAGTACCGGCACACTGACCGTTGCACCGACCAGTCCCGCGATGGGCTGCATCGTCAGGCAGACGATCACGAAGACGATCGACAGCGACGCGAGCAGGATGTTCAGCGCGATCTCGTTCGGCGTCTTCTGCCGCGCCGCACCCTCGACAAGGCGGATCATCCGGTCGATGAAGGTCTCGCCAGGGGTCGAGGTGATCCGCACGACGATCCGGTCGGACAGCACCCGGGTGCCGCCCGTCACGGCGCTGCGGTCGCCGCCGGACTCGCGGATCACGGGCGCGGACTCACCGGTGACGGCCGACTCGTCGACGCTCGCGATGCCGTCGATCACGTCGCCGTCGCCCGGGATGACTTCGTTCGCTTCGACCACGACGACGTCGCCCTTGGCGAGGTCGACGCTCGCGACGGACTCCTCGGTGGCCGATCGTCCGGCCGCATCGGCCTTCGCGTCGTAGCCGGCGAGCCGACGTGCGGTGGTGGTGGAGCGGGTCTTCCGGAGGGCGTCGGCCTGGGCCTTCCCACGGCCCTCGGCGACGGACTCGGCGAGGTTCGCGAACACGACCGTCAGCCACAGCCAGATCGCGATCGCCCAGGTGAACGAACCGGGGACGGCCGCAGCGCCCGCGTTCGAGTCCCGGGTGAGCGGTTCGACGATCGCGGTCACCGTGGTGAGTGCGGCACCGACCTCCACGATGAACATGACGGGGTTGTGCCACATCGCCCGCGGGTCGAGCTTCCGGAGTGCGCCGGGGAGCGCGGCCGTCATCTGCCGCAGGCTGAAGGCGTTGCCACCACGGGTCGGGTGTGCGATGTCGGTGTCGGGGGTGGGGGTTTCGGGAGCGATGGTGCTCATCGGACGAGTCCTTCTGCGAGCGGTCCCAGTGCCAGGACCGGGAAGTAGGTCAGCGCGGTGACGATGACCGCGATGCCGGTCAGGAGCGCCACGAACAGCGGACGGTGAGTGGGGAGGGTGCCGGCCGTGGCCGGGACCTTGTCCTGAGCCGCGAACGAGCCGGCCAGGGCGAGCACGAACACCATCGGCACGAAGCGGCCGAGGAGCATCGCGACCGCCAGGGCCGAGTTCAGCCAGGTCGTGTTGCCGGTCAGTCCGCCGAACGCCGACCCGTTGTTGTTCGCCGCCGAGGTGAACGCGTAGAGCAGCTCGGACAGGCCGTGGTTGCCGGGGTTGAAGATCGACGTGCCGAGCACCTGCTCCCGGACGCCCGGGATGATCAGTGACACGGCTGTCCCGACGAGGACCAGGGTCGGGGTGACCAGGATGTAGAGCGCCGCGAGCCGGATCTCTCGCGAGCCGATGCGCTTGCCGAGGTACTCCGGAGTGCGGCCGACCAGCAGCCCCGCGATGAACACGGTGATGACGGCGAGGATGAGCATGCCGTAGAGGCCGGAACCGGTGCCGCCGGGGGCGATCTCGCCGAGCATCATGTTCAGCATCGCCATCATGCCGCCGAGCGGCGTGTAGCTGTCCATCATCGAGTTCACGGCACCGGTCGAGGTGAGCGTCGAGGTCGTGTTGAACAGCGTGGAGCCGATGATGCCGAAGCGGACCTCCTTGCCCTCCATCGCCGCACCTGCAGCCTGCGTCGCGGTGCCGCTGGCGCTGAGCTCCGCGATCGACATCGCCGACAGCGAGACGAGGAACAGGATCCCCATCACGGCGAGGATCGCGTAGCCCTGGCGCTTGTCGCCGACCATGACACCGAACGTGCGGGGCAGGCTGAAGGGGATCGCGAGCATCAGGAAGATCTCGACGAGGTTCGTCCACGCCTGCGGGTTCTCGAACGGGTGCGCGGAGTTCGCGTTGAAGAAGCCGCCACCGTTGGTGCCGAGCTCCTTGATCGCTTCCTGCGACGCGGCAGGACCGCCGGCGATGGTCTGCGACGCCCCGGTGAGGGTGTGCACGGTCGTCGGGTCGAGGAAGTTCTGGATGACGCCGCCGGCGATCAGGATGATCGCGAAGACGAACGCGCCGGGCAGCAGCAGCCGCCAGATGGTGCGGACGGTGTCGACCCAGAAGTTGCCGATCGTGCCGGTCTTCCGCGACGCGAAGCCGCGGATGAGGGCGATGACGACGACGATGCCGACGGCGGCGGAGACGAAGTTCTGCACCGCGTACCCGGCCATCTGCACGGCGTACCCGACGGTGGCTTCCGGCGAGTAGTTCTGCCAGTTCGTGTTCGTGACGAACGACACCGCCGTGTTGAACGCGAGCGCCGGGGTCATCGCGGGGAGGCCGAGGTTGTACGGCAGCACGGCCTGCAGGCGCTCGAGGGCGTACACGAAGAACACGCTCACCAGGCTGAACAGCAGGACGCCGCGCAAGTAGGTCTGCCAGGACTGTGATGCGTCGGCGTTCACCCCGATGAGGCGGTAGGTGCCGCGTTCGACGCGCATGTGCTTCACGGACGTGTACATCCGTGCCATGCCGTCACCCAGCGGCCGGTGCACCAGCACCAGCAGCAACACGAGGGTGGCGACCTGGGCGATCCCTGCCCAGACGGTTCCCGCGTCCATCAGAACTTCTCCGGACGCACGAGCGCCCACACCAGGTAACCGACAGCAGCGACACCGAGGACGGCGGCAGCGATGGTGATCCCGATCACAGCCGCTCCACCCCCTTGGCGATCAGCGCGACCACGCCGAACAGGGCGAGTACGCCGGCGACGACGAATACGTCGAACACGAGGATCTCCTCAAACACATCAGCTCGCCCGACAGCACGCGTTGACCACGTGGCCGTCGGGCAGCACCGGAACAGGCGCCTCGGAGAGCATGACGGCGCTCCGGGGGCGTCGACGTCGTCCTGATGGATCCCTAACAGACTGGCGAGGACTTCCTACGATCCCCTAACGCGGATCGTCGCACCGACCGTCCAACGGTCGCTGCGCCGCGACCGTCAGGAGATCGTGAGAATCCGAGGCGACGCCGTCTGGAGGTCGTGAGGGCCCCTCCTCCGGATCTGCGGTGCGAGCAAGAGTGGAGCCGTGACTCTCACAGCACTGCTCCCAACGCTCCGTGCATCGCTGCCTGAACCGCTGCATTCGCTGCAGTGGCCGGCGAGGACTGAAGCGACCACGGACGACGTCATCGTCAACGCCGTCTCGATGCGACGACTCGCAGAGATCGCTGGTACGCCCTGCGTGCACACAGCTGAGCAATCGAGACCGGCGTTCACACCGCCCCACTGGCAACCCCACGACGTCACGGTCGCGGTGGCCGCGGTCCTCACGGTCCGTCGCCCGCGCACCGGGACGGTGCTCCTCGAACTGGATGCCGCGCTGCCGGCATGCGCCGTCCTGGACCAGATCCGACTGATCGGTCGCGTGAGTACCGCCCCGCTCGCACCGACGTACGTCCTCACGCCGTGCCATGACGGCACCGAGGGGCCGTTCCATCTCCTGCCGGCTCCGTTGCCGAGCGATGTACGAGACGGGGATCTGCTCTGCTTCCCGTGCGCCGCGGCACTTCGGCACCACGACGTGGTCGAGCCCGTCCGCGCCGAGCTCGGAGCACCGACCACCCCCGTAACCTCATGAGCGCCCTCGTCTCAGCACTCCGCAACAAGTCACGATGCGGGGCTCACCTGTGGGGTTCGTACTCGGTCCGACCGGTGAGCCGCACGATGTGGTCGAGCCGGACGCTCACCGTGTTCCCGCCCGGTATCACCCCCGCCGAACGCCTCTTGCTGCGGACATGGCACGGATGGTTCGTCGGCGGCGCCGTGCTGGCGATCGGCATCATGGCCGCGACCGCCTCCACGAAGCCCGGCATGGCGCTCGCCATCGCCGTCTACACAGCCGGGTTCCTCGCCCTCGGCTACGCCACCCGACGCCTCCGACCGAAGCTGCGAACGGTGACGGTCACCACCTACTACGGCAACGGACGCCCAGAAACGTACGGCGATCCCCGAGCACTGGCAGTTTCGCTCGACACGCTCTGCCTCCTCGAACACGCCGCGAGGACCGGGCAGGTCCGCCCCGTTGACTTCGAAGCGGTCTGGACAGATGTCTACAACCTCATCCCGACCTCGGGAACACGGAACCGTACCCGATGACTCGCACGTTCGGCTCCCCGGTGACTATCGGGACCGTCGAGCAGGCACACCGAATCGTCGACTGAATCGAAGTTGGACCGCAAGGGTGACGGTGCCCGCGAAGAGGCAGACACCAGCAACTGCGCAGCGGCAGGTCCAAGCTGTCAATACGGCCTCGAAAGCAGGCCGGATCGCGGTGCCGTCGACCTCGTAGCGGGTCTGCGCTACTGCGGCATGTCCACGAACCGCGAGAACATCCCGTGGAACGCCACCGTGATCGTGTCCGTCGGTCCGTTACGGTGCTTCGCCACGATGAGGTCCGCCTCGCCCTGCCGCGGGTTGTCCTTCTCGTAGGCGGACTCACGGTGGAGCAGGATCACCATGTCGGCGTCCTGCTCGATCGAGCCCGATTCACGCAGGTCGGAGATCATCGGCTTCTTGTCTGCTCGCTGCTCGGGTCCACGGTTCAGCTGCGACAGCGCGATGACGGGGACCTGGAGCTCCTTCGCCATGAGCTTCAGCGCACGCGAGAACTCGGAGACCTCTTGCTGACGTGACTCGACCTTCTTGCCGGAGGTCATCAGCTGCAGGTAGTCGATGACCACGAGCTTGAGGTTGTGCTGCTGCTTGAGCCGGCGGCACTTCGCGCGGATCTCGACGAGGGTCATGTTGGGGGAGTCGTCGATGTAGAACGGGGCGTCGTTGATGCGCCCGCGAGTCTGCGCGATGGTGGTCCAGTCGCGGGAGTCGACGGTTCCCTTGCGCATGTGCTGCAGCGGAACGCTGGTCTCGGCGGAGAGCAGACGCATCGCGATCTCGGCGCGACCCATCTCGAGCGAGAAGAACGCGGCGGTCTGGTCGTGCTTGACGGCTGCTGCGCGGCAGAGGTCGAGCGCGAGCGTGGACTTCCCGAGCGCAGGTCGGGCGGCGATGATGATGAGCTGCCCCGGGTGGAAGCCGTTCGTCAGGCCGTCGAGCTGGGCGAACCCGGTCGGGACACCGGTCATCTGCCCGTCGCGACCCTTGGCGGCTTCGATCTCGTCGATGGCGGCACCGATGGCGTCGGTGAGTGGCACGTAGTCCTCGGTCTGGACGCCGCCGGCGACGTTGTAGACCTCAGCCTGGGCGCTGTTGACGAGATCGGTGACCTCGCCTTCGGACGCGTAGCCCATCTGGACGATCCGGGTGCCCGCGTCGACGAGGCGACGGAGCACGGCCTTCTCGGCGACGATGCCGGCGTAGTACCCGGCGTTCGCGGCCGTGGGCACCATGCTCGTCACGCTGTGCAGGTACTCGGCGCCACCGGCACGGGACAGCAGACCGGTCTTGGTCAGCTCGTCGGTGACGGCGATGACGTCGGTCGGCTCGCCGTGGGAGTAGAGCGACAGGATCGCGTCGAAGATGACCTCGTGCTTGGGGATGTAGAAGTCCACACCACGCGCGGTCTCGATGACGTCGGCGACGGCGTCCTTCGACAGGAGCATGCCGCCGATGGTCGACTGCTCGGCGAGGAGGTCGTGCGGCGGCGTGCGCTCCATGCCACCGCGCTCCGCGTAGTCCTGCGGTGCGGGATCAAGATGCGCGATCGACACACGGTCTCCTCTTGTTCTGCGACCTGTTCCGGATGAAACCGGTCCAGGCAGTACTACCCCGAGCGACCGACATCCCCGAGTCGCTGGGCCAAGCTACGGGTACGAAGTTATCCCCACAAAACATGCCTGTGGATAACTCTGTGGACGAATCGCGGAACACGCCGGAAGTTCGTGTGGACAACTGTGGACAATGCTGTGCAGAACCGGCAAACCGAACACACTTTCGACGGCTTGACCTGGGGTTTTCGATTCCACACTGTGTGTGGAGAAGTGGGGTTCAACGTGCAGTTGAAGGTTGACGATTTGACGTTTCCACTGTGTAAAACGACTTGACAAACGCGAGCCTGAGGACAACTTTCCCTGCTGGCTCCCAGGCACTCCCGGCGCCGCACCGGACGTAACCGGTCAGGCCAGCGCACCCGAGCCCCCAGGCCGCCGCGCAGCGGATCGGTAACCGCCCAGCGCGACCCGCCCGCCATTCGCGACACGTCGTCGGCATCATCTGCCGACCGGTCGTGACACGCCGCCCGTGCGACGTCAATCGGTCACAGATCGTCGCTTTCGGCACCGCCAGCCGCCAGAACGCGACATCTCGAGGGAAGTGAGCGGCATGTCGTGACCACTCAAGCCGCTCGCCCGACCGACCCGACCGGACCGGCCGGACCGGCCCGACCCGACCGACCCGACCGGCCCGACCCGACCGGCCGGACCGACCCGACCGGCCCGACCGGCCCGACTCGCCCGACCCGCCCTGCCGGCCACGCCGGCAAGCCGAACCGCAAGCCGAGCTCCAAGCACCGAGCGACCCGACCCACGCCCCGCCTCAGCGCTCCGCCAACTCCCCGGCCGCACTGCCCGTCCGCGTCGACGCGGTCACCAACGGCACCTGCAACGTCGACGCCAGCCCGGTCCCCAGGTGCACGAACGCCGTCCCGGGCTCGATCCGCGTGGAGATCGACGACCGGGAGATCCGGACGCCGATCAGGTCACCGGCGAGCGTGTCCTGCGGCGAGAGCAGCGCACCACGACGGTTCTTCTTGGCGTCGACCTGCCAGCCACCGAACCCGGCGGCGAGCCCGGTCGTGTTGCCACCGAGCAGCAACCCCTGCCGGTTGTCCGCAGCGGCACGGCCCCAGTCCCGCAACCACTTCGCCGCCGAGCAGTCGATCAGGAGCTCCCCGTCGTCGACGACCAGCACGGTCGGCACCCCGGAGGGCGTCAACACGGGGGACAGCTCCTCCACAGTGACGTCGTCCCCGGTGAACACCGCGCGGACGCCGGGCAGCCCGGCCAGGTCCCGGACGGCACCCTGTCGCGGCGCGAGCACCACGAGCTGCGTCCCACTCGCGAGCAGCGACCGCGCCATCGACGCGAGCATCGTCGAACGCCCGGATCGGGACGGCCCGGCGACGATGAACGTGCCGCCACCGGTGGACAGGTCGACGGTCTGCAGCTCCATGTCGTCGCCACCGATCCCGGTCACGGCGACCATCGGCGTCAGCGCAGGCGCCGATGACAGCGCGAGCGCCCCGTCGAGGTCCAGGTCCTTCGGCAGCGCGTCGACGCGGAACGGCCGCGGGGCCGGCGCGGACGGACCCTCGAACGAAGAAGCCAGAGAGACGGCCAACGCCCGGATCGCAGCCGCCTGCCCCTGTCCGGACACGTCCGGCCCGAGCGAGGCGAACTGCAGCTCGATGCCTGACTCCGCGCGGAACCCACGGCCGGCCGGGATCGACGCCGGGAGCTTCCGGTGGTTGATGCCGCCGAGCGAGTAGTCGAGCCGGTCGGTCAGGCGCAGGACGATCTTGTCGTCGGTGAGCGTCGACATCCGCGAGGACAGCAGCGTGCGGTCACCCGAGATCACGATGTGGATGCCCGCGGCCGCTCCGTCGCGGAGGAGGGACTGCACCGAGTCGGTCAGGGCACCGCCGTCGACCTCGCCCAGCGACGTCGTGAAGTTCTCCCACCGGTCGATGAGGACGAGCACGTGCGGCAGCTGCTCTCCTGGCGCGGCGAGGAGCCGCTGCTCGGTGATGTCCGAGGCACTCGCGGCGGCGATGACGTCGTGCCGACGGGCGGTCTCGCGACTGAGCCGGTCGATGAGCCGCGTCGCACGCTCGACCTGCGTGCGCTGCACGACCGCGCCGCAGTGCGGCAGCGCCTGCAGGGACGCGAGCGCGCCGTTGCCGCAGTCGATCGCGTAGAGGTGCAGGTCGGTGGAGGGGATGGAGGACGCGGCGGACGCGGCGATCGTCCGGAGCGCCAGGGACCGCCCGGATCCGGGGGCTCCGACGATGAACAGGTGGTTGAAGCGGTCGAGGTCGATCTCCGCCGCGCGCTGCTCCTGGGTGTCCGGCAGGTCCTCGGTGCCGAACGCGAAGCGGAGCGCGTCCTCGTCGGCCGTCAGTGCCCGCCCGGCTCCGACGGCCGCCGTGCCGACGGCGTCGAGCGGCAGCAGCTCGGGCAGCGGCGGCAACCACGGACTGTGGAGTGGGCCGATCCCGAGTCGCTCACGCGCCTCGCCCATCGCACCGACGAGCACCGACAGGTCGGTCGCGGCCGACGCTCGGTCGCTCCGCACGGGTCGGGCGGGCGGTGCGGTCGCGAAGTCGCGCCAGTCGAGCACACGGACGAACGGGAGGCTCGTGGCCGGGTCCTCGTCACCGGCCCACTTCCCGCCGACGCGAGCCGATTGGAACGGCACGACCGACGAGTGACCGAGGCGCGCGAACGCGCGCCCCGGCACGCTCTTCGGGATGCGTGCGGCATCTGCGACATCGATCACGTCGGTGCTCTCACCCGAGTCCGTCATCCGGAGTGCGACACGGAGGTTCGTGTTCGCGCGGATGTCCGGGCCGACGACGCCGCCCGGGCGCTGCGTGGCGAGGATGAGGTGCACGCCGAGGGACCGGCCGCGCTGGGCGATCCCGATCAGGCCGGACACGAAGTCGGGCAGCTCGGTGACCATCGCGGCGAACTCGTCGATGACGAGCACGAGCCGCGGCATCGCCTCGCCCGTGCCACCGCGTTCCAGATGCGCCTCGTGGTCCTCGATGTCCTTGGCCCCTGACGCCGCGAGGATGTGCTCGCGACGGGTGAGCTCGGCACGGAGCGACCGGAGCGCACGCTCGACGAGGTGCTGGTCGAGGTCGGTGACGAGCCCCACGGTGTGGGGCAGGTCGGACGCCACGCTGAAGGCAGCGCCACCCTTGTAGTCCACGAGCACGAAGGTCATCTGGTCCGGACGGTTGGCGAGTGCGAGCGACGCGACGAGGGTCTGCAGGAACTCGGACTTGCCCGAACCGGTCGTGCCCGCGACGAGACCGTGCGGGCCGTCCTTCACGAGGTCGAGCGCGAACGCGCCGTCGATCCCGACGCCCACGACCGCCGAGGTCGTCGCTGCGCCGCGCTGCCACCGCTCCGCGACGATCGCCCCGGACGGCTGCGGCAGGTCGACCACGTCGAGCAGTCGTGCCGCGTCGGGCACCAGGCCGTCGCCGTCGGAACCGCTCGTGTCCCGCAGCGGGGACACGGCACGGGCGACGTCGTCGTACCAGTCCTCCTCGACGCGGTCGGCGAGCACGAGCTCCACGGGCGCGGAGAGCTGCCGCCGCAGGACCAGCTCGGTCTCGGTGCGGTGGGTCACCGTGGCGACGCACTCCTCGGGGAGCTGCCACTCCTCCTCGTCGATGCACACCAGCCGGATGCCGCACGCCGGTCCGTCGCGGAGGAGTCCCACGACACCGGGCATCGCACGCAGCCGACGGGCGCCGTCGAGCACGACGACGATCTCCGGGGAGAACCGCGCGCGCATCGAGCCGTTCTTGGTCCGCTCGGCTCGGCGCTCGGCGAGCACCTGGGTCAGCTCGGCCAGCCGACGACCGATCGTCTCGCCGTCGGCACCGATCAGGGCGAGCGCGTCCTGGCCACCGGTCGGCCGCAGATGGGGGAGCCACATCGTCCATGCCCAGTCCGGCATGTGCTGCTGGGCGGTGAGCACGACGAACTGCACCTCGCGCGGGCTCTGCGTCACGGCGAGCTGTCCGAGCACCCACCGGCCGAGCTCGCGCGGCGACGACCCGGCCCCGGCGATCCCGAGCACGCCGACCTCGGCGAGCGGCACGGTGACCGGGACGCCCCTGGTGATCCGGTCCTCGTGCGTGAGGCCGTCGAGGTCGCGGTCGTCCTGCACGGTGACCGTCGAGGGCAGGTCGCCGATGCCGATCCGGACGTGCAGGTGGTCGGCATCAGAGGGTCGCCGCTCCCAGAGTCGACGCCCGGGGGTCGTCGCGACGACCCGCAGCGATCCGGCGTCGGACGACGACGACCTGCGCTCGTCCCGCTCGGCGAGTACCGCGGCGTCGATCGCCCGCTCGAGCGCCGCGACCCGCTCCCGGTGCTCTGCGGTCTGCTTGCGGTGGCTCTTCTTGCCAGTCCGTCTGGCGGTGACGGTCTGCCCGACGACCATGATCGGCGTCATCGCGGCGAACAGCAGGTAGAACGGCGAGTGGAACACCGTCGCCATGACGATGCCGAACATCGCCGGGACGAACACCATGATCCACGGGATCGCGGACCGCTGCGGCGGCACGGGGGGCTTCGGGATCCGGAACTGCGTCGTCAGGAACGGGGGCAGTAACCGGGGAGGCCGGTTGAAGTCCAGCTGTCCCGAGTCCGGCGGACGGAGCAGCATGCGGTCCACGACCTCGACCGGGCGCACCGTGAGCACGGTCGATCCGAGGCGCACGAGCGCATCGGGGACCCAGTCCACCCACTCGTCGCCGATCTCGTCCTGCTCGATCGTGACCGAACCTGATGAACCGGTTACCGGCTCGTCCACCGGTGCCTGGCGGACCGTCACGGTCCCGTCGAAGGCGATCCGAGCCTCCAGTCCGGGGTGGTCCGCAGCGTCCGCGCCGACCGTCGGCGACCCGTCGTCAGCGACGGCGATCCGGAACGTGCCCGGCGAGAGCCGGCGCGTCCGGCCGGCGTCGACCCCACCCACGACCAGCAGGTGGACGATGCCTCGTTCGACTTCGGGGCGGTGCGCGCCGCCGACGTGCAGCACAGCGCCGTCGACCAAGCCGCTCCTGGCGAAGGGGACGTCGCCGTCCGGTGCGTCCTGCGGCATCGCCGCGCCACCGGTGCGGCGAGCGAGCGCGTCGACCACACTGCGCATCGGGGTCTGGCCGGGCGCGTCGACGAGGACGTCGGAGGACTCGCCGGAGACGTCGTCGACGACGGTGACGACGACGCGCATCAGGCGTCCGCCTCCACGGCGTCCGGGAGCGCTGCGGGATCGGTCTGCGTGGTAGCCGACTGCGTTGATGCCGCAAGGGGCATGGACAGACCGACGTCCATCCACCGGATCGTCCCGAGGACGTCCGAGACGTGTGTTCCGTCGCGGCGGGCCTCGATCGTCCACCGGGCGAGCGGGTGCGGCGCGGCCGCGACACAGGCCCACCGGCCGGCGGGCCGCTCGAGGAGCCGGGCGAGTTCGCGTCCGTCCTCCCCGGACGGCACCTTCGCCACGACCAGGAGGCCCGGGGTCGCGTCCGCCGCGACGGCCGCGATCGCGTCGCGCACCGACACGGCCACACCGAGCGTCGACCCGGTGCCCACGCTGAGCACCGCGGTCCCCGTCGCCCACGGATCGGTGCGGACCTGGTCGACCACGCGGCGGAGCACCGCCTCGCGTGCGGCCTGCTCACCCCGGAGCGCGACGATCCCGCGCACGCGACGCAGGTCGACGAGGACGTTCTCGTCACCATCGGTGCCGAGGGAGACCACCGTGGCGAACTCGTTCGGCGCCGGTGCGGTCAGCGGCACGGCCTGCAGCGCCCACATCGGGGCCGACCAGGAACGACCATCGGGGGTCGCGGTCCACGGCTGCGGTGGCGCGATGGTCGGGGAGGCGAGATCGAGCCGCACGGTCGTGCCGACCAGGATGCGGACCGCGCCGGGGAAGACGACCCCGGCGGCCGCGCACGAGGCGTCCACCGCGCGGAGGACCCGGTCGATGCCCCACGGCGCCGCCGGGTCACGGCGCACCTGGTCGGCCCACGCGAGCGCGTCGGTCGCGGTGCGCCGACGGACGGCGACGATCGTCGGGATCACGAAGGCCAGGGTCCCGAGGAACAGCACGACCGACATCGTCAGGAGCAGGTGCGACTCGGGGTGGGCGAAGGACCAGGTCACGCGGCTCCTCCGAGCTCGGCCAGACGGCGTTCGAGGGTGGTCGGTTCGGCTCCGGGGACGTCGGTCCAGCGGAACGTGGTCATGATCGCGTCGAAGAGCGAGACGAGCGCGTCGGTGAGCTGACCGTCGGCGTCGGGCAGGCTGATCGCGGAGAAGGACATCACGACCCACCGGCCGGGCCGGTGCGGCACCGGGATCGTGTACACGACCTGGCGGTCGTCGACGACGGGGAGGTCCTGGCCGAGACCCGGGAGTTCCGTACCGGGGTCCGCGCGCCGGATGGTGGTGTCGGTCCGGGCCGCGATGCCGCCGTCCACCTCGCGGATGCCGGGGTCGTCCTGGTCCCGACGGTCGGGCAGGGCGTCGGCGAGGATCTGCGCGATCACCTGCTCAGGGGCCTCGTCGGACTCGTCGTCCACCTCGGTCTCGATGACGGACACCGGGGGCGTGAAGCCGTCGACGGGCTGCACGGGCAGGTACACCGCCGTCGCGCCGTTGTCGCCGGCCTCGACCACGGTCGCGGTCAGGCGCTTCCGCATCTCCTGTCGCAGCGGTTCGGCACGGTCGCGGGGCAGGTCGTCCGGGAGCGCGTTGGCGATCACCTGCCGGACGATCGTCCCGAGTTCCTCGCGGTGGGCCACGTCCGCGGGGAGTCGCGCCCACCCAGGCGGGACGACCATGAAGAAGGAGGCGGTCGGTTCGGTCATGCGGCCACCTCGTTGCGGATCGCGGCGAGCAGGTCGACGACCTCGGGTCCGAACACCGGCACGACGTCGAGGTCCCTGGTGCGCCAGAGGACGCGGGTGTCGACGGCGGGGCCGTCCCCGCCGCCTTCCCGCCGGACCGCGCACACCGTCGCCCAGATCGCGCCGTCGTCGTCGAGGTCGTACCGGGTGACGACCGGCCCCTCACCCCCGACGTGCTCGGGGAGTTCGTCGACCGCGGGCTGCTCCACTGGCAGGCCGCCCTCCGCACCGGCGAGTTGGAGGAGGCCACGGGTGTCCTGCAGGTCCTCGGTGTCGGCGATCCCGACCGAGACCACGACGGGGAGCGGCCACCGGTTCGGGACACCGAGGCCCGCGACGAGCCGGTCCCCGCCGTCGAGCGAGGCGCGGAACTCGAGCAGGGTGTCGAGCGCCGTCTGCGGGTCGACCTCCCGGCCGTCGTCGAAGATCCGCTGCTCGCCCTCGGCCTCGCGGTCCACGTGCACGATCGCCGCGAACAGCCGGAGCACCTCGGCGCGCCACTTCGGGGTGACGTCGGCGACGTCCGGTATGACGAGCCACTGCGGGGACTCGACATCGATGCTCGACGTGACGGCCGGTGCTGCTGTGGTCATGGCGCTGCTCTCAGACGGCGATCGGGTGCTTGATCGCGTTCCAGTCGTCGGTCCACGGGCGCTTCTTGTCCGCGCCGTCGCCGATCGGGTTGATGACGAGCCCGGCGATGGAGTAGTTCTTGCCCCACACGGCCATCCCGCCGTTGACGTAGGTGTGCCACTTCGGGGCGTTCCCGACCAGCGTGCCGAGTCCGTTGGCGCCGCCGAACTTGCCGAGGTCGTTCCGCAGTAGCTGGAAGTCGACGCCGCCGATCCGTTCCGCCCAGCTCGTGAACCCCTGCCGGGTGAACCGATCGGCACCGAACTGTTTCGAGATCGTGGCCCAGTCGTTCTTGATCGTCGTACCGACCTTCGGGATGTTCCACCAGTTCGGGTTGTCCTTGAACTTGCCGGCGAAGTCGTCCAGCCTGTTCAGCCCGTTCGTCCGGACCTCGTTGCCCAGCTGGTTGGCGTACCGCACCTTCGTCGCCGACCCGGCGCTCGTCCAGTCCTTGATGGCGGCGTCCCGGATCTTCGAGATCTTCCCGAGGTCGACCTTCGTGGCGTTCTGGATCGCGGTCTTGCCGGCGGTGACGCCCTTGCCGACCGCGATGGAGGTGGCCTTCGTGATGCCGGCACCGACCCCGAGCGTGACCACGCCGACGACCGCCATGACGAGGTCGAAGACGTTCCCCTCGCCGAGCGCGGTCAACCCGATCTGCGCGACGAGGCTGACCCCGGCCGCGACGGCGCCCATGATGGCCAGCACACCGACGCCGGGGATCAGGATCGCCAGAGCGGCCAGGGCGATGCCGATGTACGTGAAGATCTTGACGATCAACTTCAGCAGCTTCGAGAAGAACGCCTTGATCTTGTCGCCGAGGGTGTCGTGCAGGCCGTCGTCCCATGCCGCGCGGATCGTCGACGCCGCCGCCTTGCCCGCACCGTCGAGTGCCGACAACGCGTTCCGCAGCTTGGTCTTCGCCGCGTCCATCGCGTCGTTCGCCCTGGTCGTCGCCGCGTGCTTCGCGTCGACCTGCCCCTGCTCGTCGTCGGTGAGCGGGGGAGCATCGTCGGCGCGGTTCTCGGAGGGGTCCGGCATCGCCGACGCACTCGCACCCGACTGCTGCGCGGTCTCCGCGTCACGCAGTGCGGCTGCCGACTCGCTGAGCCCCTGCTCGAGCGACGGCAGGTACCCCGTCAGGGCATCCCGGATCGCGTCGTACCGGCCGGACATCTTCTGCAGGGACTCGGCGACCTCCTTGCTCTTCTTCCGGACGGCGTCGGCGGTCTCGCCCTTGAACTTGCTGTCGTCGCCGTCGCCGATGCTCTTGAGGACCGCCGCCTCGGAGGTGATCTCCGACGCCATGTCCTTGTAGTACGTGATGAGCTGCTGCATCACACCGGTGTCCGCGATCACCGGGTCGGTGGACTCGCCGAGCAGGCCCCAGTTGCCCTCGCGCACCGGCATCAGGCGTTCCCTGCGTCCGTCGTCTCGGTGGTGAGCTTCTCGCTGAGGTCGTGCTCGAGGTCGGTCCAGTTCTGGGTGACCTTCTGCATCTTGTCCCGCAGGTCGGCGATGGCGCCCTTCATCTTGTTGCGGTGGATCTTCCAGTCGCCGGAGAAGTCGTTCATGGCCTTGTACACGTCGTGCTGGCCGTAGACCTGGTCGAGCGCGCGGTCGTCGGACTTCTGGTGCTCCAGCTCGTCCGAGATGTGCTGCAGCTTGGTGGTCGAGTCCTCGAGGACTTCCTTCGTGATGATGAGGTCTGCCATGACTGCTCCTGGTCGGTGAACGGGATCGGAACCGGATCGGCCCCGGTGCTCGTCGTCGTGACGAGGACCGGGACCGATTCGCGGTCGCTACTTGATGGCGTTCGCGAGTTCCTGGTCGGTCTGCTGCAGCGCCTCGGCCGCCTTGTTCAGGTACATCGACATGCCCTCGAGGCCCTCGATCGTCTTCGTCGCACCGTCGTTGAACTCCTGGTACGAGCTCCCGAAGGCAACCGACGACTGGTCCGTGACGTAGCCACCCGAGATCAACGAGTCCACCAACGACTTCAGCTCACGCAGCTTCGAGGTGATGTCCTGCTCACCGTTCACGAGTCGGGTCGCGGCGTCCTGCATCTCGCCGTAGGTCACGTTCAAGTTGGGCATTGCCTGCTCCTGTCGTTCGTCTGCACCCCCGATCGAGGGACAGGTGAGAGGTTATTTCACGATGAAACCGGTTGTCGGGGTACGTTTCCCGACGTGTTGCGGAATGCACTTCTTCACACGATTGTGCAGATTTCAGTACATCGGCGGCGTCGCACGGTCGATGCCGAGCGGTATTCGTATGTCACCCGTTATGAAATTCCGGGCTGTTCGGCGTGTCGGGACGCGCCGAGCGGACGTCCAGTCCTCCGAAAGGAGGACTCAGAAGCCGTGCACCAGCGCGCCGGACGCCTCCTTGTAGCCGGGGACCCGCTCCTGGTCGGAGCCCCACCCGGTCGGTTTGATGCCCTGGCCGTAGATGAACGTGTTCGTCCAGCTGGCGACGACACGGCCGCCGGCGACGTACTTGTGCCACGCGGGGAGCGCGGCGATGTCCACGCCGTAGTCGCGCTGCAGAGCGACCTTCATCGCGTCCATCTCGATCTGCCGGTCGACGCTGAAGAGCCGGTCCGCGCGCCAGTTGCCCTTCGACAGGACGTCGGCGATCTTGCCCTTGTCCTCGGCCCACAGGGTCTTGTTCGGGTGCCACCAGTTCGGCTTCTCCTTGAAGCCGCCGAGGACGTTCTTCATCGTCGTGTCGACGCGCAGGTCGGTCAGGCGGTTGATCTGCCGGTCGATGGTGCCCACGGTGCGCGCGGCGTTGGGGTCGTTCAGCGCGTTCTTGACGTTGTACGACCGGACGTCCTGGAGCTTCTTGATCTTGTCGAGGTTCATCTTCTCGAACCCCTTCATGCCCTTCGCGAGCCCGGCGGTCTTCGCCACGGAGGCCGCCTTCGTGACGATGCCACCGACCCCGACGAGCACGAGTCCCACGGCCGAGGTGATCACGTCGAGCCATGAGCCCTCGCCCATGCCGGCGAGGGCGATGTTCGCCACCAGGGTCACCGACGCTGCGACGGCGGCCATGAAGGTGAGCATGCCGACGCCCGGGATGAGGATCGCGAGCGCGGCGAGGGCGATGCCGATGTACGTGAAGATCTTGACGATCAGCTTCAGCAGCTTCGAGAAGAACGCCTTGCTCTTGTCGCCGAGGGTGTCGTGCAGGCCGTCGTCCCACGCAGCCCGGATCGTCGACGCCGCCGCCTTGCCCGCGGCGTTGATCCCGTCAACCGCCCGACGCAGCCGGGCGACAGCGGCATCAGCGCCCTCCTGTGCACGGCTCGATGCGGCGTGCTTCGCGTCGATCGCCCCCTGCTCGTCGGCCGTCAGCGGGGGAGCGTTCTCCGCGCGCCCCTGCGAGGGGTCCGGCATCGCTCCAGCCCGAGTCCCGGCCGCGGAGGCGTCCTCGGCGTCGCGGAGTGCGGCCGCCGACTCCGTGAGTGCTTCCTCCAGCGACGGCACGTACCCGGTCAGGGCGTCGCGGATCGCCTCGTAGCGTCCGGCCATCTTGTGCAGGGACGCGGCGACCTCCTTGCTCTTCGAGCGCACCGCGTCAGCGGACTCGCCCTTGAACCGGGTCGTGTCGCCGTCGCCGATACGCTGCAGCACCGCGGCCTCCGAGGTGATCTCCTCGGCCATCGTCGTGTAGTACGCGACGAGCTCGTGGACCACGGGCACATCGGCCACGACCGGGTCCGACGACTCGTGCAGCAGTTCCCAGTTGCCGGCGCGGGCGGGCATCAGGCGTCGCTCGCGTCGGTCGACTCGGTGGTGCGCTCGTCGTGCAGGTCCTGCTCGAGGACGGCGCTGGAGATGATGAGGTCAGCCATGGGGTGCTCCCGATCGGTGAGGTGGACGCGAACGGCGCTCGGGGCCCGACCGGTTCGGCAGGGCCCCGGGCGATCCGACTACTTGATGGCGTTCGCGAGTTCCTGGTCGGTCTGCTGCAGCGCCTCGGCCGCCTTGTTCAGGTACATCGACATGCCCTCGAGGCCCTCGATCGTCTTCGTCGCACCGTCGTTGAACTCCTGGTACGAGCTCCCGAAGGCAACCGACGACTGGTCCGTGACGTAGCCACCCGAGATCAACGAGTCCACCAGCGACTTCAGCTCACGCAGCTTCGAGGTGATGTCCTGCTCACCGTTCACGAGTCGGGTCGCGGCGTCCTGCATCTCGCCGTACGTGACGTTCAAGTTGGGCATTGCGTGCTCCTTGTTCGCGGTTTCCGGTCGCCCCCGGATCGGAGGCCGCAATGACGCTAACCGGCCGCGCACCCCCGAACGGGGGTGTTGGTGAGTTGTTCACCGCAATTTCGACGGGGTGACCAGCGGGAACGACGAAAGGCGGGCCTCCCGGAGGAGACCCGCCTTTCAACGGAACAGACGCTGCCTTACTTGGCGGCGACGACCTTCAGCGAGATCGTCGCGACGATGTCCTCGCGCAGACGGACGGTGGCCTCGTGGTCACCGGTGGTCTTGATGGTCGCGGGGACCTCGACCTTGCGCTTGTCGAGCGAGCCGACGCCCTGGGCCTCGACGGCCGCGGCGACGTCCGCCGGACGCACGGAGCCGAAGAGACGGCCGTCCTGGCCGGCCTTGACGGTCAGCTGGATGGTGGCGTTCTCGAGCTTCATCTTGAGGTCCTGGGCCTCTTCGATGGTGGCGAGCTCGCGAGCGGCACGGCCGGCGCGGATCGACTCGACCTGCTTCTCGCCGCCCTTGGACCACGCGACGGCGAAGCCCTGGGGGATGAGGTAGTTGCGGGCGTAGCCGTTCTTGACGTCGACGACGTCACCGGCGGAACCGAGGCCGGAGACCTCGTGGGTGAGGATGAGCTTCGACATGTGTCGACCTCCGATCAGCGGCCGGAGCCGGCGTAGGGGAGGAGCGCCATCTCACGGGCGTTCTTCACGGCACGGGCAATGAGGCGCTGCTCCTGGACGGAGACGCCGGTGATGCGACGGGCGCGGATCTTCCCACGCTCCGAGATGAACTTGCGAAGGGTCGCAACGTCCTTGTAGTCGATGACACCGACCTTGATGGACTTCGCGGGAGCGGCGTTCTTGCCGCCCTTGCCGCGAGGCTTGCGGCGGTCGCCGCTGCTCTTTCCAGCCATTGTGTTTTTCCTTAGGGAGAAGTTTGTCTACCGTGTGATCGCGAGGATCAGAACGGGGTCTCGTCGTCGTAGGTGCCACCGGGGGTCGACCAGACGTCGTTCCCCTGCTGACCACCCTGCTGGCCGCCCTGCGGGGACCACGGTGCGTCGGACTGGCCACCACCGGAAGCGTTGCCGCCGCCGTTGTTGTTCCAGTTCCCGCCGTTGCCACCGGCCGGGGCACCGCCGCCGACCTGTCCACGGCCGCCGCCGCCACCCGTTGCACGGGTGACCTGCGCGGTCGCGTAGCGGAGCGACGGGCCGATCTCGTCGACCTCGAGTTCGATGCTCGTACGCTGCTGGCCCTCTCGGTCCTGGTACGAGCGCTGACGGAGACGACCCTGCGCGATGACGCGCGAGCCCTTCGTCAGCGACCCCGCGACGTGCTCGGCGAATTCGCGCCACACGCTCGCACGGAGGAACAGCGCTTCGCCGTCCTTCCACTCGTTCGCCTGACGGTCGAACGTGCGAGGGGTGGATGCGATGGTGAAGTTCGCCACAGCGAGCCCGTTCTGCGTGTAGCGCAGCTCGGGGTCAGCAGTGAGGTTCCCCACCACCGTGATGACGGTTTCGCCGGCCATCGGTTACTCGGCGCTCGCGGTCGCGGCGGCCGGGGCGGCGGCAGCGTTCGCTGCCTTGCGGGCGGCACGGGCCTCGTCGCGCTGCTTCTGCGCGGCGACCTGTGCGATGCCCTCTTCGGCGCGGAGGACCTTCGTGCGGAGCACGGCCTCGGAGAGACCGAGCTGGCGGTCCAGCTCCTTGGCGGCCTCGGGCGAGGACGTGAAGTTGACGACGGCGTAGATGCCCTCGGTCTTCTTGGCGATCTCGTAGGCCAGGCGACGACGGCCCCAGACGTCCACGTTGTCGACGGTTCCACCGTCGTTGCGGATCACGGCGAGGAACTTGTCCAGGCTGGGAGCGACGGTGCGCTCATCGATCTCGGGGTCGAGGATCGCCATCAGTTCGTACTGGTGCATGCGGAACCCACCTCCTTTGGTCTCGAACGGCTCCGGGCGGTTCCCGGAACAGGAGGGTTGATGCATGTGCGCCGGATCCGCAGGTGCGGTCGGCACAACCCCGCAAGCTTAGCGGACGGCCTGGAGGCGCGCCACCGTTCCGCCGGATCGGTGCGAGCCGATCAGGCGGTGGCGTCCCGGGCGGCCCACCAGTCGCGCAGGCGCGCTTCGGCTGCCTCGGCGCCGAGGGGACCCTCGTCCATCCGCGCCTCGAGCAGGAAGCGGTACGCCTCACCGACGGCACGCCCCGGCGGGATGTCGAGGATGCGCATGATGTCGTCGCCGGTCAGGTCGGGACGGATCGAGTCGAGTTCCTCCTGCTTGGAGAGGACCTCGATGCGGTCCTCGAGGTCGTCGTACGCGAACGCCAGGCGATCGGCCTTCCGCCGGTTCCTCGTGGTGACGTCGGAGCGGGTGAGTTCGTGCAGCCGCTCGAGCTGGGGTCCGGCGTCGCGGACGTAGCGGCGCACGGCGGAGTCCGTCCACGCGCCGTCGGTGTACCCGAAGAAGCGCAGGTGCAGCTCGATCAGGCGGGCGACGGCGGCGATGGTGTCGTTGTCGAACCGGAGCGCACGGAGTCGTTTCTTCGCGAGCTTCGACCCGACCAGGTCGTGGTGGTGGAAGCTCACGGCGCCGCCGGGTTCGAGCTTCCGCGTCGCGGGCTTGCCGATGTCGTGCAGGAGCGCCGCCAGCCGCAGGACCGTGTCCGGTGCTTCCCCCGCGTGCCGCTCGGCCTCGTACCCGATCGCCTGGGTCAGGACGGTGAGCGAGTGCTCGTAGACGTCCTTGTGGTGGTGGTGCTCGTCGATCTCCAAGCGCATCGCCGGCAGCTCCGGCAGGAACCGCTCGGCGAGCCCGGTGTCGACGAGGAGCCGGATGCCCGGGACGGGGTCGTCCGTGTTCAGCAGCTTGACGAGCTCGTCCCGGACGCGTTCGGCGGAGACGATCTCGATCGAGTCGGCGAGGGACTCCATCGCGTCCCGGACGTCGTCCGACACCGTGAACCCGAGCTGCGAGGTGAAGCGTGCGGCGCGCATCATCCGCAGCGGGTCGTCCCGGAACGAGGTCTCGGCCATCTGGGGCGTGCGGAGCCGCTCGGCGAGCAGGTCCTCGACACCGCCGTGCACGTCGACGAGCTCCCGCGCCGGCAGCCGGAGCGCCATCGCGTTCACCGTGAAGTCGCGACGGAGCAGGTCGTCCTCGATGGTGTCGCCGAACGCCACCTCCGGCTTCCGGGTCTCACCGTCGTAGACGTCGCTGCGGTAGGTCGTGATCTCGACCTGTTCGCCCTCGACCCTGGCCGCGATCGTGCCGAACTGGCGCCCGACGTCCCACGTCGCACCCGCGATGGGTTCGACGATCGCCAGGACCTGGTCGGGGAGGGCGTCCGTCGTGAAGTCCAGGTCGGTCACCGGGCGACCGAGGAAGGCGTCGCGGACCGGCCCGCCGACGAGCGCGAGTTCGTGCCCGGCGTCCGCGAAGGCGCGGGCGAGGACGGCGACGGGCGCGGTGGCGGCGAGTGCGTCGAGTCGTTCGACGGCCTGGGCTACGGACTGCATGACGTCCTCGATCATCCCAGATCGTCGCTGCCGGTTGTCCACCACCCTGGCGCGCACGCGAGGCTCTCATGGTCGCGCCTCATACACTCGTCCGAGGTCCGAACCGATCCCGGGCCATCTCGCATGCACATTCTCCGCACCTCGCTCGCCGCCGCCGCGTCCGCCCTGGTCGCCCTCGGCCTCGTCGTCACGCCCACCGCCGTGACCGCCGCACAGGCGACGACCGCCCCCACGGCGAAGACCCACCTGGCGCACCCGGCCGCCACCGACGCGGGCAAGGCGACGATCGACATCGTCCCCGCCGACCGGGGCGTGCTGCAGCCCGACCAGGACCTCAGGCTCTCGCTGACGGTGACCAACGACACCGACTCCGACCTGCCGGCCGGCAGTGCAGAACTCGACATCTTCCGGCAGTACGCGGGCACGCGGGACGTGCTCAGCGACTGGCTCGCTGACACCAGCACGACCGGTTACCTCGGGGCCCCGATGGACTCCGTCGACGTGCCGGAGGTCCCCGCGCACCGCTCGGTCACCCTGGACGACGTCACGATCGTCTCCGGCAACGTCGCGCTCGGCGGGTACTCCTCCTTCGGCGCCAGGCGCATCGCGGCCGACTACACGGCGGGTTCCACGAGCGCCGTCGCCCGCTCCGCGATCACCTGGTACCCGGACTACGAACAGACCCCGGTCGGTGTCTCGGTCGCGATGCCGATCACGATGCCCGCGAACCCCGACGGCCTGATCTCCGGCAAGGACCTCGCGAGCGCCACCAGCGTCGACGGCACGCTCACCCAGCAGCTGAACGCCGCGCAGGACCACAACGTCGCGCTCGGCATCGACCCGAGGATCATCGCGTCGATCCGGATCCTCGGCGAGAACGCCCCGTCGTCCGCGACGGCGTGGCTGCAGCGACTCGAGCGGATGCGCAACGAGACCTTCGCGCTCTCCTACGCGGACGCCGACGTCACGGGCCTCCGTCAGGCGGGCTCCTCCGGCATCCTCGCCCCGATCTCGCTCGACCAGTCGATCGACCCCGACGACTTCCCCGGTGCCAGCACCCCGACCCCGACGCCGAGCGCGACGCCGGGCAGCACCGGGACCCCGACCCCGAGCGCCACCCCCGACTCGAACCCCACGAACGACCCCGCCGCCGGCGAAGCGGACGCCGGGACGACCCTGCCGACCACCGCGTCCCTCCTCGACTTCCCGTACTCGATGTCGGCGATCTCGTGGCCGGCGGAGGGCACCGTCGCAACCGACGACATCGACGCGCTCGCGGACGCCGGTACCAAGTCGACGATCGTCTCGAGCGGGAACACCTCCGCCGGCGCGAACACGTCACTGAGCGCCTCCGAGAAGATCGGCGACGACCAGGTCCTCGTGTCCGACGGCGGCATGTCGAAGCTGCTCCGCGACGCCGCCACCGCGACCACGCAGCGCGAGTGGTCGAGTGCCATGAGCAAGCTCACCGCGACACTCGCCACCGTGTCACGCCAGGGCGGCACGAACGGACCGGTCCTGCTCACGCTCGGCCGCGACTGGCCGACGGACTCCAGCCGCCTGAGCCAGGCACTCGACGCCCTCGAGCGCACCGCGTGGGTCTCGCCCGCCGACCTGTCCACGGCCGCCGCGACGACTCCCGGGTCCCTGACGCTCACGAGTTCCCCGAACAGCGACGCCCGTCTCGACCAGCTCCGCCGGCTCGTGCAGTCCGAACGGAACCTCACCGACTTCGCGTCCGCGATCGAGAACCCCGCAGACCTGACCGCTCCGGCGCGACTCGAGACCCTCGCAGCGGCGTCCAACGCCTTCCGCGCGGACGACGAGGCGTTCACCAAAGCCGTCGACACCCGCGTGACGCAGTCCGCCAAGACGGTCTCCAGCGTCGGGATCCTCGACGGCAGCAGCATCACCCTGCTCGGCGACCGGTCGTCCCTGCCCATCTCCATCCGGAACCGTTCCGAGTTCCCGGTCACGGTGTTCCTCACCGTCCAGCCCTCGAACTCGTTCCTGCGCATCGAGAAGAACGCGGTCAAGGTCACCGTGCAGCCGGACTCCTCCAGCCGCGTGACGTTCCCCGTCCAGTCCGTCGCCAACGGCAAGGTCGAGCTCACGATGTCGCTCACCAGCGCCACCGGCGTCCGCATCGCCGATCCCGCCACCGTCGAGATCAACGTGCAGGCGCAGTGGGAGACGTTCATCACGGCGGCAGCGGCCATCGCCGTCATCGCGATCTTCGGCCTGGGGATCTACCGCAACGTCCGTCGCCGGCTGCGCCGACGCCGGAACGGGGAGCCGGAAGAGGTCGAGGAGGACCCGAACCGTCCGCTCGAGGTGCAGCCGCCGGCACCGGGGGAGACCCAGCCAGGAGGCCCGTCCGCCGCCACCGGGTCCGCTGCGGCCGTGCCCATGGCCGGTTCCACCGCCACGCTCACCGACCGCGACCCCGAGGAGCCGACCATCAGCGCCACCCAACCCCAGCCCGCCGTCGACGCCGAGCCCGTCGCGGAGCGGAGCCTCGGGCGGGCGAGCGCCATGCTCGCGGCGGGGACGATGGCGTCGCGCATCCTGGGGTTCGCGAAGACGTTCGTGCTCGCGTTCGCCATCGGGCAGACCCACTCGCCTGCTGCTGACGCGTTCGCGGTCTCCAACCAGATCCCGAACAACATCTACGCCCTCGTCGCTGGCGGCCTGCTCTCGGCCGTGCTCATCCCGCAGATCGTGCGGGCGATGAAGCAGAACACCGACGGCGGCGCCGCGTACGTCAACAAGATCGTGACGCTCGGCGCGTCCGTCTTCCTCGTGATCACGGTCGTCGCCACGGTGCTCGCCCCGCTGCTCGTCCGGCTGTACGCGGCACAGGCGACCGACGGCAAGGGGTTCTCCGCTGCCCAGACCGATCTGGCCGTCGCGCTCGCGTTCTGGTGCCTCCCGCAGATCCTCTTCTACGCGCTGTACTCGCTGCTCGGTGAGGTGCTCAACGCGAAGCAGTTCTTCGGTCCGTTCACGTGGGCGCCGCTCATCAACAACGTCATCGCGATCGCCGGACTCATCGTGTTCATCGCGCTCTTCGGTGGCCGCGCCGAGAACTCCGGCGTCGACACGTGGACCCCGCTGAAGATCGCCGTCCTGGCCGGCAGCGCGTCCCTCGGGGTGCTGGCGCAGGCCGCGTTCCTGCCGCTGTTCTGGCGCCGCGCCGGTCTCCGCTTCCGGCCGGACTTCAAGTGGCGGGGCGTCGGCCTCAAGTCCACCGGGACCGCTGCGGGATGGCTCTTCGCGATGATCCTCGTGACGCAACTCGCCGGCATCGTGCAGTCGCGGGTCGGATCGTTGGGCACCGGGAGCGCCGGCAACGCCGTGCTCCAGAACGCGTGGCTCCTCTTCATGCTCCCGCACTCGATCATCACCGTGTCGATCGCGACCGCCTACTTCACCAGGATGAGCCACGACGCTGAACGCGGCGACCTCGCGGCCGTCCGTCGGAACCTCTCGCTGTCGCTCCGGATCGTCGGACTCTTCACCGTGTTCGCGACCGTCGCACTGATCGTCGTCGCCGTCCCGTTCGGCCGGATGTTCGCGCCCGACTTCGAAGGCGCGCTGTCCGTCGGAGCGGTGCTCGTCGCCTACATGCCGGGACTCGTCCTCTTCAGCATGCTCTTCATCATCCAGCGGGTCTTCTGGGCGATGCACGACCACCGGACGCCGTTCCTCATGCAGCTCGTGCAGTCGGGGCTGTTCGTGATCGGTGCCCTCGCCGTGACCACCCTGCCGAACACCGCGATCGGCGTGGGTGTCGCGGCGTGCACGACGCTCGCCGGGACCGCCCAGACCATCGTCGCGCTGGTGCTCGTGCGCCGACGCCTGCACGGCATCGAGGGTGCGAACGTCACCCGGTCGCACGTGCAGTTCGTCATCGCCGCACTCATCGCCGGGGTCGCAGGACTCCTCGTCGCGAACTTCTTCGGCACGTTCTCGGCCGACGGGTTCGCGATGGCCGACTTCACGAGCGCACTCATCACCGTGGCGCTCAGTGGTGCGGTGATGGTGATCGTGTACTTCGTCGCACTCGTCGTCGCGAAGAACGGCGAGATCCGCGGCGCCGTGGACATCCTGAGGGCCCGCCTGGGCCGCTGACCGTTCCCGGGTGCTGCGGAATGCCGCGCCGGTACCATGTGTTGACCCGGTCAGACGCAACGGAAGGGCATTCAGGCATGCGCCAGCTCATCATCATCGGTTCCGGCCCGGCCGGGTTCACCGCCGGCATCTACGCCGCACGCGCCCAGCTCAAGCCACTCATCGTCGCCTCGAGCGTCGAGACGGGCGGCGAGCTCACGAAGACGACCGAGGTCGAGAACTTCCCGGGCTTCCCCGAGGGCATCCAGGGTCCCGACCTCATGATCAAGATGCAGGAACAGGCCGAGAAGTTCGGCGCAGAGGTCCTGTACGACGACGCCGTCTCCGTCGAGCTCACGGGCGACGTCAAGAAGGTCACCGTCGGCTCCGGCGAGACGTACGAGGCCCTCGCGGTCATCTACGCGACCGGCTCGGCGTACCGTCAGCTCGGCCTCGCCGACGAGGAGCGTCTGTCCGGTCACGGTGTCTCGTGGTGCGCGACCTGCGACGGCTTCTTCTTCCGACAGAAGAACATCGCCGTCGTCGGCGGTGGCGACTCCGCGATGGAAGAAGCGACGTTCCTGACGCGCTTCGCCGACAAGGTCACGGTCATCCACCGCAAGGACACCCTGCGCGCGTCGAAGATCATGCAGGACCGCGCGATGAACGACCCGAAGATCGAGTTCGCGTGGAACAAGGAGGTCGTCGGGATCACCGGTGCCTCCTCGGTCGAGGGCGTCACGCTGAAGGACACCGTCGACGGCACCGAGAGCGAACTCGCGCTCGACGGCCTGTTCATCGCGATCGGCAACGACCCACGCGTGCACCTCGTCCACAAGCAGCTCGAACTGGCGCCGGAGGGCACCATCGCCGTCGAGGGTCGCACCTCGAAGGCCGTGGGCGTCCCCGGGGTGTTCGTGGCCGGCGACGTGCTCGACCACACCTACCGGCAGGCCATCACCGCCGCCGGCTCGGGTGCCGTCGCAGCGCTCGACGCCGAGAAGTACCTCGCCGACCTCGAGGACACGCTGACGGACCAGGCCGAGGGTGAGACCCCGGTCGAGCCCGTGACCGTCTCCGCCTAGGGAATTGCACGGCGGTCTCCGCCGTTCACCTCACTGACCGACCACTCCGAAGGAGTACACATGTCCAACGCCAAGGCAGTCACCGACGCCACCTTCTCGGACGAGGTCCTCAAGTCCGACAAGACGATCCTCGTCGACTTCTGGGCCGAGTGGTGTGGCCCGTGCCGCGCCGTCTCGCCGATCCTCGACCAGATCGCCGAGGAGCACGCCGGCAAGATCGAGATCGTCAAGCTCAACGTCGACGACAACCCCCAGTCGGCCATGAACTACCAGATCACGTCGATCCCGGCGATGAAGGTGTTCAAGGGCGGCGAGGTCGTGAAGACCGTCATCGGCGCCAAGCCGAAGCCGGCGCTCGAGGCCGACCTCGCGGAGTTCCTCGCGTAGGCACCTGCACACAGACCCGAACGCCCCGTCCTCCATTCCATCGGAGGGCGGGGCGTTCGCTTTGCCCCAGAAGAGCCACGGGACTCCGATCGGCCTGCGCCCGGGACCCCGGGTTTCCGGGTTGCATGTCGTACTGTGGCTGGAATGCCGAGTGAACGGAGAACTCGATGACGAACGGCAACAGTCTCGACCCCTGGTACGACTCCTACGCCCAGCGCACCGCCGGGCTGAGCGCATCCGAGGTACGAGCGCTGTTCGCCGTCGCGTCGAGGCCCGAGGTGGTCTCGCTCGCCGGCGGCATGCCGTTCGTCTCCGCGCTCCCGCGTGAGCTCGTCACGGGCTCCCTGGACCGCGTGATGGCCGAGGACGCCGCCATGGCCCTGCAGTACGGCGGCGGGCAGGGCCTGCGCTCCCTGCGCGAGCACATCGTGGACATCATGTCGCTCGAGGGCATCCGCGCGAGCGCCGAGGACGTCGTGGTGACGACCGGCTCGCAGCACGCGCTCGACCTCGTCACGCGGCTGTTCATCGACCCGGGCGACGTCGTCCTCGCCGAGTCCCCGTCGTACGTCGGCGCGATCGGCGTGTTCCGCTCGTACCAGGCCGAGACGGTCCACGTGGCGACGGACGAGCACGGTCTCGTACCGGAGGCGCTCCGCGAGACGATCGCGAACCTCCGTGCAGTAGGCAAGCGGATGAAGTTCCTGTACACGATCCCGAACTTCCACAACCCCGCCGGCGTCACCATGAGCCGCGAGCGCCGCATCGAGGTGCTCGACATCTGCCGCTCGAACAACATCCTGGTGCTCGAGGACAACCCGTACGGACTCCTCTGGTTCGACGAGCCCGCGCCGCAGGCGATCCGGTCGATCGACGACGAGGGCGTGGTGTACCTCGGGTCGTTCTCGAAGACGCTCGCACCCGGCTTCCGCGTCGGCTGGGCCCTCGCGCCGCACGCGATCCGCGAGAAGCTCGTCCTCGCCAACGAATCAGCGGTCCTCGCGCCGAACTCCTTCGGCCAGTACGTCGTGAACGCCTACCTCGACGCAGCCGACTGGAAGGGCCAGGTCGACACCTTCCGCGGCATCTACACGGAGCGCCGCGACGCGATGTTCTCCGCGCTGGGGGAGTTCCTCCCGGACCTGACGTGGACCAAGCCGAACGGTGGGTTCTTCGTCTGGCTGACCCTGCCGGAATCGCTCGACTCCAAGGCGATGCTGCCGCGTGCCGTCAAGGAGCTCGTGGCCTACACGCCCGGTACCGCGTTCTACGCGGACGGTCGGGGTCAGCAGCACATCCGTCTGTCGTTCTGCTACCCGACAGCCGAGCAGATCCGCGTCGGCGTGAAGCGGCTCGCGAACGTCGTCAACGACGAGCTCGAACTCATCGAGACGTTCGGGCCCGCGACGCGTCCGAACACCGTGGTGCGTCAGGGCTCCTCGGTGAGCGCTCCGCCGCCCAACATCTCCTGATCAGCACTTTTCACGCGCATCACGCAGTACCCGGAGGTCCCCTCGCATGGCCGAGCTCACCCGTCGCCACGTCGTCGTCGTCGCTGGGGGCATCTCGCACGAGCGTGATGTCTCCCTGCGGTCGGGCCGTCGGGTCGCTGACTCGCTGACGGGGTACGGCTGGCAGGTCGACCTCCGGGACGCTGACGCGTCCCTGCTGCCGGCCCTCACCGAATCCCGCCCGGACGTCGTGTGGCCGGCCCTGCACGGCGCGTCCGGCGAGGACGGTGCGCTCCGCGGCATCCTGGAGGCCCTGGACATCCCGTTCGTCGGCTCTCGTTCCACGTCGGCCCGGCTGGCATGGGACAAGCCCACGGCGTCCGCATTGGTCGCCAGGACCGGCGTGCACACCCCGCGCTCGGTGACGCTGTCCCACGACGTCTTCCGCGAGCTCGGTGCTGTCGGGGTCCTCGAGAGCATCGCGGCAGAGCACCCGGTCCCGCTCGCGGTCAAGCCGGCACGGGGCGGGAGCGCGCAGGGCGTCACGCTCGTCGAGGACACGAACGACCTCCCGCGAGCGATGGTGACCGCGTACACGTACTGCGACGACGTCGTCGTGGAGCAGCTCATCCGTGGCACCGAGGTGGCCGTGGGGATCATCGACACGGGCGACGGTCCCGTCGCCCTGGCTCCGGTCGAGATCGTGCCCAGGAACGGCTTCTACGGCTTCGAGGCGCGCTACAACGCGGGGGAGACGACGTTCTACACCCCGGCCCGTCTCTCGGACGAGCACGCGGCGGCAGCAGCGTCGGCGGCCGTCGCCGCCCACAGTGCGCTCGGTCTCCGGCACATCTCCCGCGTCGACCTGATCATCGACGGCGCGGGGACTCCCTGGTTCCTGGAGGCGAACGTGCTCCCGGGTCTCACCGAGACCTCCCTGGTGCCGCAGGCACTGTCCGCGTCGGGGTTCGACCTCGGTTGGACCTACGCCGAACTCGCCGAGCAGGCGATGCGCGACCACAACGCGTAGTCGCGAATGCCCCGTGCGAGCGTTCTGCGCATGCGTGTTCCACGTGAAACGTCCATCGCGGCCGCGGTGATCGGCGCAGCGCTCGGGGCAGTCGTCTGGTCCGAGTGGGTGCACGCCCGTGCGTCCACTCGTCGTCTCGGTACCGCCCGGATCGGGCGGAAGAACCACGGCGTCGTCGTGGTGCTCGGGTTCGCCGACTCGGGGCCCACCGCGAACAGCATCAACCGATGGCGCGCGCGGATGGCCGTTCGGTCGGCCGTACCGGGAACCTCGACGATCGTCACCAGTGGGGGATCGGTCCGTGGATCCGTCGCCGAAGCGACCCTCCTCGCCCGGTACATCCGCTCCGAGCTCGGCTGGGACGGCCCGCTGATCGAGGAGACGGCGAGTACCAGCACCTGGGAGAACGTCCGCAATGTGATCCCCGATCTCGAGTCCGCGGACTGGATCGTCTTCGCGTCGAACGCGCTGCACGCCGAGAAGGCGCGGGAGTACCTGCGGCGTCAGCGCCCCGACCTCGCTGCGCGCCTCGTGCGCGGCCGGGAACAACGCTTCGGGGAGATGTCCCACGTGAAGCCGTTGTTCGCCGTGGTGGGGCTCCTGAAGCTGCGCGCACTGCGCTGACGGACCGTCGGGTGTTCCACGTGGAACACTCGCGCTGCTGTCGGCAGCGCTGCTCTCAGCAGCATGCCGTGCGCGCGGTCCCGCACGGGGAGACGCTGAGCACATGGCTGATTCACCCTCCATCCCGATGTTCGACACGCATGCACGTCGAGAACTGCTCGAGCGACGGGTCCTCGTGCTCGACGGGGCACTCGACGACGACAACGGCACGCTGCTCATGACGCAACTGCTCACGCTGAGCGCTGACGACCCCGCCACAGACATCCAGCTCTGGATCCACTCACCCGGTGGCTCCGTCCCCGCGATGCTCGCGATCCGCGACCTCATGCGGGCAATCCCGAACGACGTGAGCACGCTCGTCCTCGGCATGGCGTGCAGTGCCGGACAGTTCCTGCTCTCCGCCGGGACGCCGGGGAAGCGCCGCGCCTTTCGACACTCCCGCGTCCTGATGCACCAGGGGTCAGCGGGCATCGGCGGTTCGGCCGTGGACATCGAGCTGCAAGCAGACGCCCTGCGTTCCACCCGCGACACCGTGCTTGGACTCATCGCGAGCGACACCGGGCAGCCACTCGAGCGCGTCTTCGAGGACTCCCTCCACGACCACTGGTACTCCGCCCAGGAAGCACTGGACTACGGGTTCGTCGACGTCATCCTCACGAGCACTGAGGACATCGTTCCCACGCCACGGGCCGGACGATCGCGGACCGGCTTCGTCGGTACCGGCTCCGACGGTGTCGGAGTGGGGGTGGCGCGATGAGCAGCTACACGATCCCCAACGTCGTCGCGCGTGATCCGCGCGGCGAACGCATCATGGATGTCTACTCCCACCTGCTCACCGAGCGCATCGTCTACCTCGGTACCGCTGTCGACGCCGGCGTCGCGAACACCCTCATCGCACAGCTCCTCTACCTGGAGTCCGACAACCCGGACTCGGACGTCCAGCTGTACGTCAACTGCGACGGGGGAGACCCCAGCGCGATGCTCGGCATCTACGACACCATGCGCTTCATCAAGCCGGACGTCGCGACGACCTGCGTCGGACAGGCCGTGGGAGTCGGAGCTGCTCTCCTCGCTGCCGGCGCTGCAGGCAAGCGTGCGGCCTTGCCACATGCCCGAGTGGTCCTCCATCAACCGGCGTCACAGGGGCAGGGGACGATCCCGGACCTCATCCTGCAGGCGGACGAGCTCGTGCGCATCCGGAGCGATATGGAAGCGATCGTGGCGGAGCACTCCGGACAGACGGCCGCACGCCTCCGCGCCGACACGGATCACGACCGCGTGTTCTCGGCCATCCACGCCCGTGAGTACGGACTGATCGACCACGTCCTCGCGGCTCGCTGAGGTCAGGCCGCCAGCGCGAACTCCGTCCGGACCTGCGAGCCAGCGCTGGTGTCGTTGTGCGCGCGCGCTCTGAGTCCTTCGGCGACAGCACTGGTGAGGTCGAGGAGGGAGGTGTCCAGCGCACCAGCCACGGCGGCGATCATCTCGCTGGACGGCTCCTTGCGACCGCGTTCCATCTCCGACAGGTACTGCGGTGACACTCCCGCACGCCGAGCGACGTCGTTGATGGTGGCGGCCCGATCACGCCGGAGGTCGCGGAGTCGTGCGCCCACCAGGTGTCGCCACAGGGGTTCGGTGGCATCAGTGTCGGACATCAGCGTCTCCTCAAGTCGGCTGCAGGTCCAGCTTGGCCGCTCGACGGCGGTCTCGATGTTCCACGTGGAACGCCGACAGCGAACAAGCACTCGCGGCCCGGCTCCAGACGCGCTCCGCTCCTCAAGTCGCGTTCCCGACCTGTCGCACGCACGGCGACCCGTTCGGCCCGCAATCGGCCCCACAAGGCCGTTCAGCACAGCTCTTGATCCGGATGGGGCTCCGTTCCACGTGGAACATGCGCCGTTCGAGCCTGTCTGTCAGCCGTTGACATCCTCGGCGCCGAGTTCGCCGAGGATTCGGTTCAGGTCAGCGGCGTTGGCGAAGTCGATCGTCACGCGACCCTTGCGGGCGCCGACGGCGATCCGGACGCGCGTGTTCAACCGATCACCCAGACGCTCGGCAACGTCCGCGAAGTGCGCGTGCCGCTTGCTCGGCTGCGTCGGCGTCTTCTTCGGGCTGCCCTGCGCCAGTTGCTGCGCCGCCGCCTCAGCCTGGCGGACGGAGAGGTCCTCGTTGACGATCTTCTCGGCGAGGTACTCCATCGCCTCAGCATCCGGCGCCGCCAAGATCGCGCGAGCGTGTCCGGCCGACAGCACACCAGCCGCGACGCGTCGCTGCACGGGGGAGGGGAGCCGGAGCAGCCGGATCGTGTTCGTGATCTGCGGGCGCGAACGACCGATGCGTTGCGCGAGCTGCTCCTGCGTGATCCCGAAGTCCGCGAGGAGCTGCTGGTAAGCGGACGCCTCTTCCAGCGGGTTGAGGTTCGCGCGGTGGAGGTTCTCGAGCAGCGCGTCCCGGAGCATCGCGTCGTCCGGCGTGTCCTTGACGATCGCCGGGATCGTTGCGAGACCGAGCTCCTTCGTCGCACGCAGCCGGCGCTCGCCCATGATCAGCTCGTACTGCGGCTGCGTCCCGGTGGCGCCCGCGAGTGGTCGGACCACGATGGGCTGCAGCACGCCGATCTCGCGGATGGAGTGCACGAGTTCCTGGAGCTCCTCCTCGCGGAACTCCACACGGGGCTGCTGCGCGTTCGGAACGATGTCGAGCGGGTTGAGGTTCGCGAGACGTGCACCGGGGACCGCGACGAGATCCTCCGCAGTGCCACCGTCCACGGCCGGCGCCGACGAGGGCGATCCGCCGGTCGGGAAGAACACGTCGACCGGGCGTTCCTGCTGGTCAGCCGCCGTGGGGATGAGTGCGCCGATTCCCCGGCCGAGTCCGGTCCGCTTGGGTGCCATCAGTGCTTCGCTCCTCGTGCTGCGATCTCGGCGGCCGCCTCCAGGTAGGAGAGCGAACCAGTGGAGTTGACGTCGTACGCCACGACGCTCTGACCGTAGCTCGGCGCCTCGCTCACCCGGACTGACCGGGGAATCATCGCCTTGAGCACCTGGTCGCCGAAGTGCTCGCGAACGTCCGCGGCCACCTGGTTCGCGAGGTTCGTGCGGCTGTCGTACATCGTGAGCAGGATCGTCGACACCCGTAGGTTCGGGTTCAGGTGCCGCTCGATGAGCTCGATGTTCCGGAGCAACTGGCTCAGCCCTTCGAGCGCGTAGTACTCGCACTGGATGGGGATCAGGACCTCTTGCGCAGCGACGAACGCGTTGATCGTCAGCAGCCCGAGGGACGGCGGGCAGTCGATGAAGACGTAGTGGTACGGCTCGTCGAGCGACGAGAGGTACTGATCGAGGGCTGTCCGGAGCCGCTGCTCGCGCGCGACGAGCGACACGAGCTCGATCTCCGCACCGGCCAGGTGGATCGTCGCGGGGACACACCAGAGCGTCTCGGACTCTGGGGAGCGCTGCACCGTGTCCGCGATGGGAGCCTCGTCGACGATCACGTCGTAGATGCTCGCGACCTCCGCCTGGTGGTTCACACCGAGCGCCGTCGACGCATTGCCCTGCGGATCGAGGTCGATCACGAGCACTCGTGCACCGCCGTGCGCAAGAGCAGCCGCCAGGTTCACGGTCGTCGTGGTCTTGCCGACGCCGCCCTTCTGGTTCGAGACCGTCATGATGCGGGTCTTGTCCGGCAGCGGGAACTGCTCGGTGGCGATGGCCCGCCGGCGCCGGTTCAGATCAGCGATCTCACGCGCGAGTGGCGTCGACGCGTCGTAGTCGGTCGATGAACTCAACGAGTGCCTCTTCCCCGGTTCGATGTTTCACGTGGAACGCGGGGCGCTGGGCCCGATCCGCGATCGATCTCAGCGCCGCACGGCGTCAGTCAACTGTAGCCCGGAACACCCGCGTGGTCTCCTCGACCACACCGACTCCGAGTTCGAGCACCTCGACATCCGAGAGACGCTTCCGCAGGATGACCTTGCGTGCCGCGGCTACCTCGTCATCGACCCGCGCGCCCTTCATCAGGATGAGCTGCCCGCCGGACCGGACGAGCGGCACCGTGATCGGGATCAGCTTCGAGAGAGCGCTGACGGCGCGCGCTGTGACCTGGTCGAGCACCAGGTCGTCCGACACGTCTTCGGCCCGCGCGCGCAGCACCGTCACGTTGTCGAGGCCGAGCCGGTCTGCCTCGGACTGCAACCAGTCCACCCGACGCTCCATCGGCTCGATGAGCGTCATGGACACGTCAGGACGGGCGATCGCGAGCACGAGACCCGGCAACCCGGCACCGGAGCCGACGTCGCCCACGCGACCATCAGCCTCCAGGAGCGGCGCCAACAACGCGGAGTTGAGGATGTGTCGCGTCCACAACCGTGGGAGCTCCAGCGGGCCGATGAGGCCCAGCTCCTCGCCCCGCCGGGCGAGCTCGTTCGTGAACGACCGAGCCACTTCGAGCCGGTCACCGAACAGCGTGGCGGCGACCGCCGGTTCTGCTTCGAGGACCGGAGCGTCCGTCATCGGGTGATGACCGTGTGACGGTCGCGACCCTCGCCCTCGGACTCCGAACGGAAGCCCTTCTCGGCGACGAGGTCGTGGACGAGCTTGCGCTCGTAGGACGACATCGGGGGGAGTGCAGCGGATGCCGACCCGGCTTCGATGCGCTCGACCGCGGTGTCGACGAGCCGCTGGAGCTCCGACGCGCGGGCGTCACGCGAGCCGCCGACGTCGAGGATGAGACGGCTGAACTCGCCGGTCTCCGCCTGCACGGCGATGCGCGTGAGCTCCTGGAGCGCCGACACCGTGTCCGGCTTGGCGAGGACCCGTAGCGCGTTGCCCTCGTCGGTCACCGAGAGGTAGACGCGACCAGCGCGCTCCTCGATCTCGATGTCACCGTCGAGGTCGCAGATGTCGAGGAGTTCCTCGATGTAGTCGGCCGCGATGTCCGCCTCGTCGCGGGTGTCGTCGTCGACCTCGGTGGGCTCGACGGTGGCGGCGATGTCCTGCTCGGTCACTTACTTCTTCCCGTTCTTCTTCGAGCGCTGCTTGCCGACCGGCTGCTGACGCTGGGTCGTGACGCGCACGGCCTCGATCTCCGCCGCACCCGCGCCGGCGCCGGCCTCGGCCAGCACACCAGCGGGCGTCCCGCGACGCTGGGCCTTCTTGGCCAGGCGGGCTTCACGGGCGAGGGCAGCCTCGGAGCCGGGCGTCGGCATGCTGCGGATGACGAAGTACTGCTGCGCCATCGTCCAGATGTTGGAGGCGAGCCAGTAGAACATGACGCCGAGGGGGAACGAGAGACCCGAGATCACGAAGATCAGGGGGAGCACGTACAGCATCATCTTCTGCTGGCGGTACATCGGAGACTCCTTGGTCTCCGGGGACATGTTCTTCGCGACGAGCTGCAGCTGGGTGACGAACTGCGATGCCGTCATCACGACGATCATGAAGCCCGCGATGACCCGGACTTCCCAGCCGGACGCGTTCGTGAAGGTCTCGTGCAGCGGAGCGCCGAAGAGCGAGGCGTTGCCGAACGACGCAGCGAGGTCGTTCGTCAGCAGGCCGATGCCCGTCTTGTTGATCTGCGCTTCGTGCAGCACCGAGTACAGCGAGAAGAAGATCGGCATCTGCAGCAGCAGCGGCAGGCAGGAGCTCAGCGGGTTCGTCCCGGTCTCCTTGTAGAGCGCCATGGTCTCGCGGCTCATGGCCTCACGCGAGAACTGGTCCTTCTTGCCCTTGTACTTGTCCTGGATCTTCTTGAGCTGCGGCGCGACCTCGAGCATGCGGCGCTGCGACTTGATCTGCCGCACGAAGATCGGGATGAGCGCGGCGCGGACCACGAAGGTCAGGAAGATGATCGACAGCACCCAGGTGATGCCGGCGCCCGGGTCCATGCCGAGGGACTCGAAGACCCAGTGGAAGCCGACCAGGATGGCGGAGACCACCCACTTGAGCGGCCAGAGGATCGTACCGATGAGGTCCATGAGGACGGTCACGCCTTTCGAGTGCGCTGGGGGAGCAGCACCGGGCGGACCATGCCGACCGAGGACTGCGATTGCTGCTGGACCGGCGCGAGCACGAAGCCGAACCGGTTCACGATGAAGGGCTTGCGCCGCTCGGGGACGTCGTCGATGCCGCCGGCGGCCCAGGGGTTGCACCGACCGATCCGCCACGCGCCCATCGCGGTCCCGCGGACGACGCCGTACTGCTGGATCGCCTCCAGCGCGTAGCGGGAGCACGAGGGGTGGTACCGGCAGACGTTGCCGTACAGCGGGGAGATCACGGCACGGTAGGCGCGGAGCACGACGACGCAGGCGTTGCGAGGGAGCAACGCTGCCACCCACAGGGCCCGCATCAGGAGCGTCCGGTTCATGCTGCCTTCTCCACACCGCGCGCGAACGATCGCGAGACGTCTTCGAGCAGGGTAGGCCATCCGGCCTGCGCAGCGGCTGGCAGTGCGCGCACCACCACGTCGTGCCCGACGGGCACCGACCCGAGCAGCTCGTGCGCGATCGCCTTGAGCCGACGGCGGACGAGGTTGCGGGTCACCGCGTTCCCGACCGTCTTCGCGACGATGAAGCCGAACCGTGTGGGCGCCGACGTGTCCGACGTACGACGGACCACCGAGACGACGACGTTCGCCGTGGCGCTCCTGCGACCACGACGCACGGTGTTCCGGTAGTCGTCCCCACGGACGATGCGGTTCCCACGGGCCAGCACGGCGTCACCGACCGATCGCAGAGCACACCGAAGCGCCGCCCGGTCGGACACGGGGTCCGACCGACGCGGCGCGGGGTGCAGCTGCGACCAGGTTCGTCTTACGCGCTGAGCTCGGTGCGGCCCTTGGCACGGCGTGCGGCCAGGATGGCGCGGCCGGCGCGGGTGCGCATACGGAGACGGAAGCCGTGCTTCTTGGCGCGGCGACGGTTGTTCGGCTGGAAGGTGCGCTTGCTCATGATCTTCTCCACACGGCTGCTCGAGGCGAGCCGTCACGAATACGTTGGTTGACGCAGGTGGGCGCGACCAAGGGGGCCGCAGTCAACTGGTTAACGGTACGTGACAGCGGCGAGGAGGTCAAACGCCGATCACCCCGTTCACGACGACTGCCAGGACGGAGCCCGTTGTCCACATTGGGGACAACTTCCGTTCGGTGCGACCCGCCTCGGTCCTTTACAGTGGTCGGAACGATCCGCCTGCAGGCCCGGTACGACGGGGGAGCACTCCGACCTCGCGGCCCAGGGCGATCGTGGACAACACTGTGGACAACCCTGTGGGAAGCCCGCGGCACGACGGCGTCGACGAAGCCACCCGAAGCCACGGACGACTCGCCGGAAACCGACCGCCGCCGCGCCCGCCCGTGCGCCCTGGCACGTCCGCAGCACCGACCACACGAGACCCCCTGGAGACGAGCGCGACATGACGATGCCGGCCGACCCCGTCGAGGACCTCTGGTCGTCGGTCCTCGGACTCCTCGCGGAGGACGACCGGATCACCCCGCAGTTGCACGGGTTCCTCAACCTCGTCGAGCCGAAGGGCGTCCTCGCCGGCACCCTCTACCTCGAGGTCCCGAACGACCTCACCCGCGGCATGCTCGAGCAGCGCATCCGCGTCCCCATCACCGAGGCGGTCTCGCGGATCGGCGACGACACCGTGGCGAACTTCGCGATCACCGTGAACCCGGACATGGCCTCGGAGCCCCGTGTCGAGCCGACCGTGCCGACCTACGCCGAACCGGTCGCCGCCGACCAGGTCGTCGAGCAGAGCGCGGCACCCCGCCAGTACATCGAGGCACCGTTCGTCCCGAGCCAGATCGACGCACCGGGGACGAGCGGTCGCCCGGAGTCACGGCTGAACCCGAAGTACAACTTCGACAACTTCGTCATCGGCGCCTCGAACCGGTTCGCCCACGCCGCCGCGGTCGCCGTGGCGGAAGCGCCGGCGAAGGCCTACAACCCGCTCTTCATCTACGGCGACTCCGGGCTCGGCAAGACACACCTGCTGCACGCGATCGGCCACTACGCCGAGAGCCTCTACCCGGGGATCCGGGTGCGGTACGTGTCGAGCGAGGAGTTCACGAACGACTTCATCAACTCGATCGCGAACAACCGCTCGAACCAGTTCCAGCAGCGGTACCGCGACATCGACATCCTCCTGATCGACGACATCCAGTTCCTCCAGGGCAAGGACTCGACGCAGGAAGCCTTCTTCCACACGTTCAACACGCTGCACGACCACAACAAGCAGGTCGTCATCACGTCCGACGTCGCGCCGAAGCACCTCACCGGCTTCGAGGACCGGATGCGCAGCCGGTTCGAGTGGGGCCTGATCACCGACGTGCAGGCGCCGGACCTCGAGACCCGCATCGCGATCCTCCGCAAGAAGGCGCAGTCCGACCACCTGCAGGTGCCGGACGACATCCTCGAGTTCATGGCGTCGAAGGTGTCGAGCAACATCCGTGAGCTCGAGGGGACGCTCATCCGCGTCACCGCGTTCGCGAGCCTGAACCGGACGGCCGTCGACATGGCGCTCGTGCAGACGGTCCTCAAGGACCTGATCACGCTCGACGAGGACAACGTCATCGCGCCGACGGACATCATCAACCACACCGCGGAGTACTTCAAGCTCTCGGTCGACGACCTCTACGGGTCGTCCCGCTCACAGGCGATCGCCACCGCACGACAGATCGCGATGTACCTCTGCCGGGAGCTGACGAGCCTGTCGCTGCCGAAGATCGGGCAGCTGTTCGGCAACCGGGACCACACGACGGTGATGTACGCGAACAAGAAGATCGCGGAGCTCATGAAGGAACGCCGGTCCATCTACAACCAGGTGACCGAGCTGACCAGCCGCATCAAGCAGGACCGCCGGTACCGCTGAGCGCATCGCTCGCGACCGTCGGAACATCTGTTCACGCCGACGGGAGGCCGGCCTCGGGTCCCCGAGATCGGCGCGCGTCGGCGCGCGTCCACCATCTGAGACGGTTCCATGCGGCGGAGTTCTCACAGTGTGGAAAGCCTGTGGATAACTGTGGATGACACGCCGGATGGTTGTTCACAGTGGATGGGGCATCTGTGGAGACTGGGGATGGAAGTGGATAGATGAGATTCATTCATCCCGTTAACGCTCACACCCCGCCCACAAGTCACACCGTTGTAGTTCCCTGTCGCTGACAGGCATGCACAGAGTTATCCACAGTGTGCACAGGCGTTAACACTCTTATTCCTGCTTAACGATCGGGATCCCTGGGCCAACCTTGTGGACGGCGGCATGACAAGAAATCCGGGTCCCGCTGGGCTGTGCCACAATGGGGCGGCCGGACAGTCCAACGATCGACAGGGGTCCCAGCTGTGAAGTTCGAGGTCAACCGGGACGTCTTCTCCGAAGCCGTCTCATTCGCGGTGAAGCTCCTCCCACAGCGCACGACCCTCCCGATCCTGTCGGGTGTCCTCATCCACGCCGAGGGCGATCGACTGACGCTCTCGTCGTTCGACTACGAGGTCTCGGCGCAGACGTCCATCTCCGCGCAGATCGACGACGCGGGCACGGTCCTCGTCTCGGGTCGCCTGCTCAACGACATCGCGAGCCGCCTGCCGAACGCCCCCGTCACGTTCTCCACGGACGAGTCACGGATCACGGTCACCTGCGGATCCGCGCACTTCACGCTCCTGAGCATGCCGGTCGAGGAGTACCCGACCCTTCCCGAGGTGGGCGCCCAGACCGGTGTGATCCCGGGCGACGCGTTCTCGGAAGCCGTCTCCCAGGTCGCCGTCGCCGCCAGCCGCGACGACGTCACCCCCGTCATCACCGGCGTTCAACTCGAGGTCGGCGACAACGACCTCTCCCTCATCGCCACGGACCGCTACCGCGTCGCCGTGCGCACCATCCAGTGGGACTCCGGTCGCGCCGGTGCTGCTCCCGGAACGACGGAGCCGATGCACGCGCTCGTCCCCGCGCGCACCCTGCAGGAAGTCGGCCGCACGTTCGGCTCCGCGTCGACGGTGTCGGTCTCGATCAGCGGCACCTCGGACCGCGAGCTCATCGCGTTCCACGCCGACGACAAGACCGTGACGTCCCTGCTCATCAAGGGCAACTACCCGCCGGTCCGCCGGCTCTTCCCCGAGACCGTCCAGGACCACGCCGTGATCAACACGGCTGAGCTGGTCGAAGCGGTCCGACGGGTCTCCCTCGTCCTGGAGCGCGAAGCGGCGCTCCGGTTCTCCTTCACGGTCGACGGGCTCACGCTCGAGGCGATCGGTTCCGAACAAGCGCAGGCGTCAGAGTCGATCGATGCGTTGCTGACCGGTGAGGAAACGGTGGTCTCGTTGAAGCCCGCCTTCCTCCTGGACGGGTTGAACGCGGTGCACTCCGAGTTCGTCCGCATCTCCTTCACCAAGACGGAGAACCCCAACAAGCCGGGCCCGGTGCTCATCACCGGCCAGTCCTCCCGCGAGGAACCGGCGACGGACGGATACCGGTACCTGCTGCAGCCCAATCTCCTGCTGCGGTAAGCGCAACAGCCGAACACTGCGCTGACGCGCCACCCCTGCATCAGCGCGACGACGAACAGAAGAGGAAATCATGCACATCGGTCTTGTCGGCCTCGGTCGCATGGGCAACAACATGCGTGCCCGTCTCCGCAACGCAGGCATCGAGGTCACCGGTTACGACGCGAACCCCGCCGTCTCCGATGTCGCCAGCCTCGCCGAACTCGCAACCGCGCTCCCCGAGGGCAAGAAGCTCGTCTGGGTCATGGTCCCGCACGGCAAGATCACCGACGACGTGATCACCGAGCTCGCCGGGGTCCTCGGCGAGGGCGACCTCGTCATCGACGGCGGCAACTCGAAGTGGCTCGACGACACCAAGCACGCCGAGCAGCTCGCGGCGAACGGCATCCGCTACATGGACGCCGGCGTCTCCGGTGGCGTCTGGGGCAAGGACAACGGCTACGGCCTGATGGTCGGCGGCGACGCCGCCGACGTCGAGTTCGCGATGCCCGTCTTCGACGCGCTCCGCCCCGAGGGCCCGCGTGAAGAGGGCTTCTCGCACGCCGGTGCCGTCGGCGCCGGGCACTACGCCAAGATGGTCCACAACGGCATCGAGTACGCGATCATGCAAGCCTACGGCGAGGGCTACGAGCTCCTCGAGGCGAAGGACATCATCACCGACGTCCCCGCCGTCTTCGCCGGATGGCAGCGCGGCACCGTCGTGCGCTCCTGGCTGCTCGACCTGCTCGTCCTCGCGATCAACGAGGACCCGAAGCTCGCCGAGCTCGAGGGCTACGTCGACGACTCGGGTGAGGGTCGTTGGACCCTCGAAGAGGCGATCGAGCTCGCGGTCCCGATGCCCGCGCTCTCCGCGGCCATGTTCGCGCGCTTCGTCTCGCGTCAGGGCAGCGAGTCCCCGACGATGAAGGCCGTCGCGGCGCTCCGCAACCAGTTCGGCGGCCACGCCGTCAAGAAGTCCTAGGACTTCCCGGGGAAACCCGGCATCGGCCCGCGTGCACGTCGACCACCTCCAACTGACCGACTTCCGGAACTACCGGGAGGCGGACGTCGACCTCGCACGCGGGCCGAACCTCTTCGTCGGGAGGAACGGCCAGGGCAAGACGAACCTCGTCGAGTCCATCGCCTACCTCTCCACCCTCGGCTCGCACCGCGTCCCCACCGACGCGGCACTCGTCCGGCAGGGCTGTGACGCGGCGATCGTCCGCGCACGGCTCGCCCACGAGGAACGCAGCATCCTCGCCGAGGTGCAGATCAACCGCTCCGGGTCGAACCGGGCGCAGATCAACCGGGCGCCGATCAAGCCCCGCGAGCTCCCGCGGTACTGCACGAGCGTCCTCTTCGCACCGGAGGACCTGGCACTCGTCCGCGGCGAGCCGTCCGGTCGACGCCGCATGCTCGACGAGCTCCTCGTGCAGATCGCCCCGCGGATGCAGGGCGTCCTCGCCGACTACGACCGGACGCTCCGCCAGCGGAACACCCTGCTGAAGTCCGCCAGGGCGACCGGTGCGAAGTCGGGATCGCTCGCGACGCTCGACGTCTGGGACGAGCGGCTCGTGGCGTTCGGCTCCGAGATCATCGCCGCGCGGGACCATCTCACCCGCCGGCTCGCACCCTTCGTGGCGGAGGCCTACGCGACCGTCGCCGGTGAGCGGCACGAGGCATCGATCACCGGTGTCCTGTCGGTCCGCGGCGGGGATCCGGAAGACGCAGCCGCGACCGATCCGGTGCTCGGGACACCGGACGAGCCGGTTACCGTTCCCGCAGCCGCCGAGGCGTTCCGGGGTGCGCTCGAACGCCGTCGCCGCGACGAGCTCGACCGGGGTCTGACGCTCGCCGGCCCGCATCGCGACGACGTGCTCTTCCAGCTCAACGGGTTACCGGCCCGTGGATACGCGAGCCACGGGGAATCGTGGTCGTTCGCCCTCGCGATCCAGCTCGCGAGTGCATCGATCCTCCGCGCCGAGTCGACCCTCGGCGACCCGATCATCATCCTCGACGACGTGTTCGCGGAGCTCGACGAGTCGCGACGCGAACGCCTCGGCAACGCGGTGGCGGACTACGAGCAGGTCCTCATCACCGCCGCGGTGTTCGGTGACGTGCCCCAGCAGCTGGCGGCGCACACGGTCCGGATCGAGCACGGCACCATCGTGACCGACGAGGCGGACCCGACCCGAGCCTCCAGTCCGGCCGAGCCGGACGTTGCGGAAGCCGGCAACTGATGCCGCGCCCCTGGAAGCCGACCGAACCCAGCCGGGTCTACATGCACTTCAAGCAGGTCTTCGGCGATCCGTCCAAGCGTGGCATCGACGCACGCCGCCGGCGGGCGAAGGAGTTCGAGTCCGACACCGTGCCCTACGGCCGCGGCCGGGAACCGAAGGGCCTCGGCGACATCGTCGGATCCCTCGCCGCCGAACTCGGCTGGACGGAGCCCCTCGCCCGCTCGGAGCTCTTCACGGACTGGCCGAGCGTCGTCGGCGACGAGCTCGCCAAGCACTCCCGACCCGTCACGATCGAGGACGGCGCCCTCGTCATCCGATGCGACTCGACGGCATGGGCGACGCAGCTCCGACTGATGCGCGCGAGCGTCACGACGACCATCGCGGAACGGCACCCGCAGGCGGGGGTGGAATCGATCCGGGTTTCCGGGCCGGACGCCCCCACCTGGAAACGCGGCCCCAGGACGGTCCAGGGGCGCGGTCCTCGCGACACCTACGGTTGAGCAGACGAAATCATCCTCTGGTCGCGAAATCGGCCGTCAAACGGCCGATTTCGCCCTCGAAAGAGGGGCTGCTGGGATAGACTGGGCGGTGCAGTGCGTGGGTGTTCCGCGCGCAGGCAAGGAGCACTCTCGACATGACATCAGAATCTGAAGACGACCGCCAGACCTCTCCCGAACCGTCGTACGGCGCAGACCAGATTCAGGTGCTCGAGGGGCTCGAGGCCGTCCGCAAGCGCCCCGGCATGTACATCGGCTCGACGGGCCCCCGTGGTCTCCACCACCTGGTGCAGGAGATCGTCGACAACTCCGTCGACGAAGCCCTCGCAGGCTACTGCGACACCATCGACGTGACCATCCGCGAAGACGGCGGCGTCCGCGTGGTCGACAACGGCCGAGGCATCCCGGTCGACGTCCACGCGGCAGAGGGTGTCTCGACGCTCCAGGTCGTGCTCACCGTCCTGCACGCCGGCGGCAAGTTCGGTGGCGGCGGGTACGCGGTCTCCGGTGGTCTGCACGGTGTCGGTTCCTCCGTCGTGAACGCGCTCAGCTCCGAGCTCGACGTCGAGGTCCGCCGTCAGGGACACGTCTACCGGCAGAGCTACACCGACGGCGTCCCGGTGGCCCCCGTGTCCGAGGACGAAGCCACCGACGAGACCGGCACCACGATCACGTTCTGGCCGAACGCCGAGATCTTCGAGACCGTCGTCTTCGACTACGAGACGCTCCGCGCGCGCTTCCAGCAGATGGCGTTCCTCAACAAGGGGCTCCGGATCAACCTCAAGGACGAGCGCACCCCGGACGAGGGCGAGGAGTCCCGTCACGACTCGTTCCGCTACGAGCGCGGTCTGGCCGACTACGTCGAGTACCTGGGCAAGCAGAAGAAGGCCGACCTGGTCCACCCCGACGTCATCGGCTTCGAGGCAGAGGACCCGGAGCGCAAGATCGCGCTCGAGGTCGCGATGCAGTGGAACACCTCGTACCAGGAGAGCGTCCACACCTTCGCGAACACGATCAACACGCACGAGGGCGGGACCCACGAAGAGGGCTTCCGCGCTGCGCTAACCACGCTCGTGAACCGCTACGCGCGTGAAGCCAAGATCATCAAGGAGAAGGACGACAACCTCACGGGTGACGACATCCGTGAAGGCCTGACCGCCGTCATCTCCGTGAAGCTCGGCGAGCCGCAGTTCGAGGGCCAGACGAAGACCAAGCTCGGCAACACCGAGGCGAAGTCCTTCGTGCAGCGTGTCGTCGGTACCGAGCTCACGCACTGGTTCGAGAGCAACCCGACCCAGGCCCGAGACGTCGTCCGCAAGGCGATCCAGGCATCGCAGGCACGCCTCGCCGCCCGCAAGGCCCGCGAGACCACGCGACGCAAGGGCCTGCTCGAGTCCGGCGGCATGCCGGGCAAGCTCAAGGACTGCCAGTCGAAGGACCCGACGCTGTCGGAGATCTTCATGGTCGAGGGTGACTCCGCCGGCGGTTCCGCCGTCCAGGGACGCAACCCGATGACCCAGGCGATCCTGCCCCTCCGCGGCAAGATCCTGAACGTCGAGAAGGCCCGGCTCGACCGCGCCCTGGCGAACCAGGAGATCCAGTCGATGATCACGGCGTTCGGCGCCGGCATCGGTGAGGACTTCGACCCGGACAAGGCCAGGTACCACAAGATCGTGCTGATGGCCGATGCCGACGTCGACGGCCAGCACATCACGACGCTGCTGCTCACGCTGCTGTTCCGCTACATGCGGCCGCTCATCGAGCGCGGCTACGTGTACCTCGCACAGCCGCCGCTGTACCGCCTGAAGTGGTCGAACTCGGCGCACGAGTACGTGTTCAGCGACCGCGAACGTGACGCGCTGCTCCAGTCCGGCATCGCGGCAGGCAAGCGCATCCCGAAGGACAACGGGATCCAGCGCTACAAGGGTCTCGGCGAGATGGACTACAAGGAGCTCTGGGACACCACGATGAACCCGGACACCCGCACGCTCCTGCAGGTCACGCTCGAGGACGCCGCAGCCGTGGACAGCGTGTTCGCGACCCTGATGGGTGAGGACGTCGACGCACGCCGTTCCTTCATCCAGCAGAACGCCAAGGACGTCCGGTTCCTGGACATCTGATCCCCGACCAGGAGGCGCGGTGCCAGCCGCGCGCCCTGGTCCAGACCACCTGTGGTCGCGCGCGGCGCGACGAACGGAACCACGGCCTCCAGGTCGGGTCGGCCGGATGGCCGAGAAAGGTACTGAAGCCACATGGCTGACGACAACGAGACGAACGACGAGCAGCCCGAGATCGTGCACGGCGACAGCGGGGACATCGTGGTCTCCGGTGACCGCATCTCGCAGGTCGACCTGCAGCTCGAGATGCAGCGCTCGTACCTCGACTACGCGATGTCCGTCATCGTCGGTCGTGCGCTTCCCGAGGTCCGAGACGGCCTGAAGCCGGTGCACCGTCGCGTGATCTACGCGATGTACGACGGCGGGTACCGACCGGACCGTGCGTTCTCGAAGTGCTCCCGCGTCGTCGGCGACGTCATGGGACAGTTCCACCCGCACGGTGACAGCGCGATCTACGACGCACTCGTCCGTCTCGTGCAGCCGTGGTCGCTCCGGTACCCGCTCGCGCTCGGCCAGGGCAACTTCGGTTCGCCGGGCAACGACGGCGCAGCTGCTCCGCGGTACACCGAGACCAAGATGGCGCCCCTCGCCATGGAGATGGTCAGGGACATCGACGAGGAGACCGTCGACTTCCAGGACAACTACGACGGTCGCACGCAGGAGCCCTCGATCCTTCCGGCTCGGTTCCCGAACCTGCTGGTGAACGGCTCGGTCGGCATCGCGGTCGGGATGGCGACGAACATCCCGCCGCACAACCTGCGCGAGGTCGCTGCCGGCGCGAAGTGGGCGCTCGAGCACCCCGACGCCACGCGTGAAGAACTCCTCGGTGCGCTCATGCAGCGCATCAAGGGACCGGACTTCCCGACCGGGGCGCAGATCCTCGGCGTCAAGGGCATCCAGGACGCCTACCGCACCGGCCGCGGCTCGATCACGATGCGGGCCGTCGTGAACGTCGAGGAGATCCAGGGCCGCACCTGCCTCGTCGTCACCGAGCTGCCGTACCAGGTCAACCCCGACAACCTCGCGATCAAGATCGCCGAGCTCGTCAAGGACGGCCGTCTCGCCGGCGTCGCGGACATCCGCGACGAGACCTCCGGTCGGACCGGCCAGCGCCTCGTCATCGTGCTGAAGCGCGACGCGGTCGCCAAGGTCGTGCTGAACAACCTGTACAAGCACACGCAGCTGCAGGAGAACTTCGGCGCGAACATGCTCGCGATCGTCGACGGCGTCCCGCGCACGCTCGCGCTCGACGGCTTCATCTCGGCGTGGGTGGACCACCAGATCGACGTCATCGTCCGCCGGACCCAGTACCGGCTGCGCGAGGCCGAGAAGCGCGCCCACATCCTCCGCGGCTACCTGGCGGCACTCGACGCGCTCGACGAGGTCATCGCGCTCATCCGTCGTTCGCCCGACGTGGAAGAGGCCCGCACCGGCCTGATGGACCTGCTGTCCGTCGACGAGATCCAGGCGCGTGCGATCCTCGAGCTCCAGCTCCGTCGCCTGGCCGCCCTCGAGCGTCAGAAGATCCACGAAGAGGCCGAGGCACTCGAGCTCAAGATCGCGGACTTCAACGACATCCTGGCGTCGGAGACCCGGCAGCGCTCGATCATCGGCGAGGAGCTCGACGAGATCGTCGAGCGCTTCGGTGACGACCGTCGCAGCGAGATCATGCTCGGCTACGACGGCGACATGTCCATCGAGGACCTCATCCCCGAGGAAGAGGTCGTCGTCACCATCACCCGCGGCGGCTACGTCAAGCGCACCCGCAGTGACCAGTACCGCTCGCAGCACCGCGGCGGCCGTGGCGTCCGTGGCGCCCAGCTCCGCGCCGACGACGTGGTGGAGCACTTCTTCGTCACGACGACGCACCACTGGCTGCTGTTCCTCACCGACCAGGGCCGCGTCTACCGTGCGAAGGCGTACGAGCTGCAGGAGGCCGGGCGTGACGCCAAGGGCCAGCACTCGGCGAACCTCCTCGCGATGCAGCCGGACGAGCAGATCCAGCAGGTGCTCGACATCCGCGACTACGAGGCGGCGCAGTACCTCGTGCTCGCCACCGAGCAGGGTCTGGTGAAGAAGACCGCGCTCACCGAGTACGACACGAACCGCACCGGCGGCATCATCGCGATCAACCTGCGCGACGGCGACAAGCTCCGCTCGGCGCTGCTCGTCGACGAGTCCGACGACCTGCTCCTCGTGTCCCGGCACGGCATGTCGCTCCGGTTCACCGCGACGAACGACACCCTCCGCCCGATGGGTCGCTCGACCTCCGGTGTGAAGGGCATGTCCTTCCGCGACGGCGACTCGCTGCTCGCGGCACGGGTCGTCTCCGACGACGGGTTCGTCTGGGTCATGACCGAGGGCGGCTACGCCAAGCGCACCTCCGTCGACCAGTACCGCACCCAGGGCCGCGGTGGACTCGGCATCAAGGTGGCCAAGCTGGCGGCCGATCGAGGCGACCTTGTGGGTGCTCTCATCGTCGGTGAGGACGACGAGGTGCTCGTCGTGCTCCAGTCGGGCAAGGTGGTAAGGTCTGCCGTGGCCGAGGTCCCTGCCAAGGGTCGAGACACGATGGGCGTCGTCTTCGCGAGGTTCGCGGAGAACGACCGGATCATCGCGGTGGCCCGGAACAGTGAGCGGAACCTGGACGACCAGGACGACGCCGAGATCGAGCCCGCGGGCCCGGTGGAGTCGGTCAGCCCGGACGAAGCGGCCGCCGACCCCGTCGAGCCCGAGGCCGGAGAGGACCAGTCAAGCAATGAGTAGTGTCGCCGAGAAGCTCCAGAAGAAGGCGAAGCGGCCCGTCGGCACCCGTCAGGTGCGGCTGCGGCTCGTGTACGTCGACTTCTGGTCGATGGTGAAGCTCAGCTTCCTGATCGCCCTGGCCGGCAGCATCGTGATCGTCGTCGCGACGGCGCTGGTGTGGGTCATCCTCAACCAGACCGGGGTGTTCACCCAGGTCGACGCCCTGCTCAAGGACGTCACCGGGCAGAACAACTACTCGATCATGGACCAGTTCTCGCTGGGCCAGGTGCTCGGGTTCTCCATCGTGGTGGGCATCCTCAACGTGGTCGTCGGCACCGTTCTCGGCGCGATCGTGAGCGTGCTGTACAACCTCAGCGTGCGCATCACGGGCGGTCTGCTCGTGGGCTTCACGAACAACTGACACACCCGGTCCGGATGGGCCGCCCGCTCGATTTCGTTCCGACGGATTCGTACGGTAGGCTTTCATCCGGTCTGAGGGGCTATAGCTCAGGCGGTTAGAGCGCTTCGCTGATAACGAAGAGGTCCAAGGTTCAAGTCCTTGTAGCCCCACCATCCCCTTCCGGGGGCCTTAGCTCAGTTGGTAGAGCGCCTGCTTTGCAAGCAGGATGTCGGGAGTTCGATTCTCCCAGGCTCCACAATCTCATCCGCGCGGCAGCCCCTGCGGCGCGGCGTCGCTGACTGTTCGGTCGCGGTGTTCGTCTGCGCCTTCGGCGCGCCGCTCCGCGATGGCCGGCTCTGCGCGTGCCGCGGCCGTCCGGTGGGTGGTGCGTTGTGCGCGGACTGGAGGCTCGGTGCCGGGCCGCCACGAGCCTCCCGTTCGTCGTCCCCGCTCCCCGCACCGCGGTGAGTGGTCGCGACTCCCCGCCGGGACCCCCTCGACTGGTCAGGAACCGTCGGTTCGGCGCTGCGTGAGCGACTGGATGCGACCAGTCGGTGGGCGTGAGCGGGGTGTCGTGACCGCTGGGGACGGCGTTGTGCGGGCGGAGGACCCTGGGGCACCCGGACCCCCGGGACGTCCGGGACGCCCGGGACGTCCCGACGCCCGGACGCCCGGACGCCCGGACGTCGGGATGCCCGGGACGCCCGGGACCCCCGGACACCGGGCCGGCGCGGACGACGAAGGGCCCCGGCGTGTGCCGGGGCCCTTCGTACGAACCGGGAGGTCAGGCGGCGGACTTGTCCGCCGAGTCCGCGTCGTCGGCGACCCAGAGGTCGTCGTCGGCGCGCAGCGTCTGGTACGCGGCGTAGGCGGCACCGGCGACGGCGACCACACCCACCACGATCAGGGCGACTCCGCCGAAGCCGATGCCCTTCTTCTGCTGCGACGGCACGTACTTGGCGGCAGCCTTCTTCGCCTTCTTGCCCTTCTTCTGGGCGTCCTTCACGATCTTCTTGACCCGGGGGTCCTTCGCGAGGTCGACCACGCTGAGCACGGATCCCGCAGTGGACACGAGGCCGGGGACGACCTCGGACTGGAAGCGGTGCGAGGCGTTCTGCGCGGCAGACGTCGCTGCGTGCACGCCCGTCGCGACAGCCGGGCGGATCCCGCTGTCGATCGCGTGCTGGACGCGGGGGGCGATGTCCTTGCGAGCAGCATCGGCTGCGTTCGAGCGGGCCTCGGCGAGGATCGCGTTCGCGTGCTCAAGTACCTTGCGCTGCTCACCGAGGAGCGAGGCGGTCTGGCCCTTGAGCTTCTTGATCTGCTTCCGGCGCTTGCGCGGCAGTTCGATCGTCGTCATCTGGTACCTCCATCGGAACGGCGTGACACCCATCCTGCCACCGGAGCACCTGACAGGTCACGGAGCCTCACCTGTGGGTACCGTCTGTACGCAGCGGACGCATGCGAGAATCGGAACATGTCTCTGCACACCGCTGTCGCAACGATCCACACGAACAAGGGCGACATCCGCGTCAACCTGTTCGGCAACCACGCTCCGAAGACCGTCAAGAACTTCGTCGACCTCGCGACGGGCCAGCAGGAGTGGACCCACCCGGGGACCGGCAAGGTCTCGACGGACAAGCTCTACGACGGTGTGGTCTTCCACCGCATCATCAAGGACTTCATGATCCAGGGCGGCGACCCGCTCGGCCAGGGCATCGGCGGCCCCGGCTACCGCTTCGACGACGAGATCTCGCCCGAGCTCACCTTCCAGAACCCCTACATCTTCGCGATGGCGAACGCCGGCATCCAGGGCGGCCGCGGCACCAACGGGTCGCAGTTCTTCATCACGACCGTGGCCACGCCGTGGCTCCAGGGCAAGCACACCATCTTCGGTGAGGTCGCCGACGACGAGTCCCGCGCGGTCGTCGACGCGATCGAGGGCGTCCCCACCGACGGCCGCGACAAGCCGCTCGAGGACGTCGTCATCAACAGCATCGACGTCGAGTCCGTCTGACCTTGACCGACCAGGCGTACAACCCGGCCAACTACTGCTACCGGCACCCGGACCGGCAGAGCTTCGTCCTGTGCCAACGGTGCGGGCGGACGATCTGCCCCGAGTGCCAGACGCCGGCGGCGGTCGGGGTGCACTGCCCTGAGTGCGTGCGCGAACAGCGCGCGCAGTTCACGGCGAACCGCCGCGCGTCCGGAGCCCCGAGCAGGGTCACGGTCGCGCGGCGGCGCTTCGCCATGCTCGACCAGAAGGCGACCGTCGTCATCGTCGCCGTCTCCGTGGTCATCTGGCTGCTGGACCAGGTGTCCAACCGGGCGCTGACCCAGCTGCTCGGCTACAACGCCTACTACCTGCCGACGCAGCCGTGGCGGATGGTCACGTCGTTGTTCGTCCACTCGGGCTTCTTCCACATCGCCTTCAACATGTGGGCGGTGTGGATCTTCGGCAGGATGCTGGAGAACATGCTCGGGACCTGGCGGTTCCTGGCGTTGTACTTCATCTCGGGCCTGGCTGGATCCATGGCGGTCACGCTGCTCGCTCCCCAGACGTCGGTCGTCGGCGCCTCCGGAGCCATCTTCGGCCTGTTCGCCGCATTCTTCATGATCCAGCGCAGCCTCGGTGGCAACGCCGTCTCGTTGCTCGTGATCATCGGCCTGAACCTGCTGATCGGGTTCCTGCCCGGGACGAACATCTCGTGGCAGGCGCACATCGGCGGGATCGCTGCGGGCTTCCTGACCGGGTACATCTTCGCGAAGACCCGGAACGTCCGGAAGCGCGGTCTGCAGATCGCCTTGCTCGTCGCCGAGGCGGTGCTGATCGTCGTCCTGGCGTACGTCGGGTACGCGATCGCGTTCAACTGAAGCGCATCGACCGCGGGAGCATGCAACGCCCCGCCACTCCCCGGAGTGGCGGGGCGTTTTCGTACCTGTGGACAACTTGGTGAGTTACACGGGTGTGATTATCCCCACTGTGGATTCACCTGTGGATAACTCGGGGACGAGGGTGTGGGACACCGTGTGGAGAACTCGTCGAACTGTGGAGAACGCGGAAAAACCGCGCTGATTCCACAGTGGCCTGTGGAAAACGAGAACGCCCGCCGCACCGATCGGTGCAGCGGGCGTTCGACGACGCGGAAGGCGGGCGGTCAGCGCCAGCGAGTGGTCATGAGGAAGCCGATGAACATGATGCCGAAGCCGATGAGGATGTTCCACGAGTTCAGCGAGGGAACCGGGAGGGTGCCCTGCGAGACGTAGAACACGATCACCCAGGCGAGTCCGACGAGCATGAAGCCGAACATGACCGGCTTGAACCACACGGGGTTGGGCTGGTCGCCCGCCGTGTCGACCGAGTCGGCTCGGGTCCTCCGGGCGGGCTTGGTGCGGTCCTTGTCCTTGGCCATGGCCGGTATCCTACCGTGAACATGTGTGTGCACAGGCTCCACGGAGGCTGCACACGACCCTCACGAGTACGGTGAATCGATCATGACCAGGATCCTCGTCGTCGACAACTACGACAGCTTCGTCTACACGCTGAACGGGTACGTCCAGCAGCTCGGCGCGGAAACCGACGTCGTGCGAAACGACGCGTTCCCCGAGTCCGAGATCGCGGACCGGATCGCCGAGTACGACGGCGTCCTGCTCTCTCCCGGCCCGGGCACACCCGCAGCCGCCGGCATCTCGATCGCGACCGTCCACGCGTCCATCGCGGGCGCCAAGCCGCTGCTCGGTGTCTGCCTCGGCCACCAGGCGATCGCCGAAGCCCTCGGCGCCACGGTGACCCACGCCGAAGAGCTCATGCACGGGAAGACCTCGCAGGTCGACCACGACGGCAGCACCCTCTTCGCCGGCGTCCCGCACCCGTTCACGGCGACCCGTTACCACTCGCTCGCGATCGTCGACGGCACCGTGCCCGACGAGCTCACCGTGACCGCGCGGACCGGCGGCGGCGTCATCATGGGCGTCCAGCACCAGGACGCGCCGGTCTACGGCGTGCAGTTCCACCCGGAGTCGGTCCTCACCGAGGGCGGCTACCGGATGGTCGGCAACTGGCTCGAGACGACCGGACTCTCCGGCGCTGCGGAGCGCGCAGCGGGCCTCGGCCCGCTCATCGCGGCGCACCGCGCCTGAACGGTCCCGCGACCGGTCACCTCACCTGACCTGATCGGCCCACCCGGGCCGTGGACGCGGCCGGTGGTCGGCCTGGAGGCTCGTGGCGGGCTGGCACCGTGCCTCCCGTCCGGCGGTGGGCCGAGACCAACGGTCGGTCCGGACCGGCGGTCAGTTGCCGCTGTCGCCGCCGTCGCCCCCGTTGTCCTTGCCGTCCCCACCGTCGCCGCCGCTCGGGGTCGCCGGGGCACTCGGCTGGTTCGACGCGGCGCAGTAGGTGAGCACGACCGTGCTGCCCTGCGCGATGTCGCCGGCCGGCTGGTCCTGCTGCGTCACCGTGCCACCGGTGCACGAGTAGGACGCCTGCTGCTTCACGGTGAGACCGAGGTTCGCGAGCGTCGAGTTCGCGGTCGAGAACGGCTGCTGCGTCACGTCCGGGAGCTGCACCAGGCCGTTCGACACCGTGAGGTTCACGACCGTGCCCTTGGTGTGCGTGGAGCTCGCCGCGGGGTCGGTGGACATGACGGTGCCCTCCGGCACGGTCGGCGAGTAGGTCGAGTTGACCGCCCCCACTGCGAAGCCAGCGGCCTCGAGCGCCTGCTGTGCGGCGTCCTGGGACTGGTTGGCGACGTCGGGGACCGCGATCTGCTCCGGCCCCAGTGAGACGACCACACGCACGTTCTGCTGTCTGGCGACGTTCGTGCCGGACCCCGGCTCGGTGCGGATGACCGATCCCTTGTCGACCTTGTCGGAGTTCTGCTCCACCTTGACCGGCACCAGGTCGCGTTTCTCGAGGGCCTTGGCGGCGGAGTCGTAGGTGGCGCCGACGACGTTCGGCACACTCACCGACGACGACACCGGGGCCTGACCCGGCTGCAGGTTCGCGACCCAGAAGATCACGCCGGCGATCACGGCGATCGTCAGGACGATGCCGACCCAGATCCACGCCACCGGCGGACGGTTCTGCGTGCGCTGTGGACGGTGCTCCTGCGTGTCGTCGAGCTCGCGGAACGCCACCTCCGGGTTGGAGGTCGTCCGCGGGTTCACGCCGAACAGCACGGTCGAGGCGTCGTTCGCGCTCTGCTGCAGCTTCTTCGTCGACGCGGGGACCTGCCCGGCGGCGGCCTGCTCGAGGTCGCGGCGGAACTCGGCGGCGTTCTGGAACCGGCGCGTGCGGTCCTTCACCAGGGCGTGCAGCGTGACCGCGTCGAGCGCCGGCGACACCGCGGGGGTGATCGTCGACGGGGCGACGGGCTGCTCGCTGACGTGCTGGTAGGCGACGGCGACGGGAGAGTCCCCGAGGAACGGCGGACGGCCGGTCAGGAGCTCGAAGAGGACGATGCCGGTCGAGTAGAGGTCGGTGCGCGCGTCGACGGTCTCCCCGCGGGCCTGTTCCGGGGAGAAGTACGACGCGGTGCCGAGGATCGACGTCGTCTGCGCCACCGTGGCCGACGTGTCGGTGATGGCGCGGGCGATGCCGAAGTCCATCACCTTGACCTGCCCGGTGGCCGTCACCATGACGTTGGCGGGCTTGATGTCGCGGTGCACGACGCCGGCGCGGTGGGAGTACTCGAGCGCGGTGAGGATGCCGCTCGTGAGGCGGACGGCCTCGTCCGGCTCGACGGGTCCGTCGCCGATGACCTCGCTGAGCGGGCGGCCCTCGACGTACTCCATGACGATGAACGGCACCTGCACCTCGGCGCCGGACTGCTCGGTCACGGTCTCTTCGCCGGCGTCGTAGACGCGGACGATGGTCGGGTGCGCCATCCGCGCCGCGGCCTGTGCTTCCTGCCGGAAGCGCGTGCGGAACGCCGGGTCGTTGGCGAGGCTCGGCTTCAGGAGCTTGACGGCGACACGGCGGCCGAGCCGCGTGTCCTGGCCCACGTGCACGGTGGCCATGCCGCCACGACCGATGACATCACCGATCTCGTAGCGATTTGCGAGGAGCGTGATCCCCGCGGTCACACCTTCTGGCACGTACTCCTCCGAATGTCCGTCGGGGCAAGTGTACGACAGCCCATCCTGGTGAGACGCTGGCTGCGGGGCCGCCGCGCGAACCGTTACCGGAACGGTGTCGGCGGCCCCGTCGGGCCCGCTACTTGCCGGGTTCGGCGGTCGCGGACGGGCTGCTCGTCGGGGTCGGCGTGTACGTGGCCGACGCGGTGTCCGACGACGCCGACTGCAGGTCGCCGCAGTTCACGACGTAGCTCAGGCTGACGTCGCCCGGCTGCGCAGCGGTCACCTGGACGGCCGTGCCGCGGGTCGCCCCTGAGCTGTTGCCGGACGAGTCCGTGCCGTTCGTGATCGTGTACGTGTACCCGGTGAGCTCGTAGCCGGCGGGGCAGCTCCCGTACGCACTCCACGAGAACGTCACCTTGCCGTCGGTCGACACCGTGCCGGCGGTCGGTGCTGCCGGGCCCTCGAGCGTGGGCTGCGCGGTGTACGCACGCAGCACGATCGCGGTGCCGGCGGTCAGGCTGCCGGTCGGGCTGATCGACTGGACGGTGCCCTGCTTGTCGGAGCTCGGTGCGGCGTCGCCGTCCTCGATGCTCGTCTGGAAGCCGAGGGCGTCGAGCTCGGCCTTCGCCTGGTCGGCGTTCTTGCCGATGTAGTCGCTCTGGTTCACCGTGATGCGCGTCTGCGTCGGCGACGCACTCGGCGTGCGTGACGGTGTCGGGCGCGGCTTGGCGCTCGACGACGACGGGGACGGCGTGGGTTCGGCCGCACCGTTCGCGAACGCGAACGCTGCGATGACGCCGCCGGCGATCAGCACGACCGCTGCCGCCACGACCCACCAGATCCAGGCGCGCTTCTTCTTCGGTTCCTCGTCCTCGGTAGTTGTGGGCGACCCCGGTGTCCGGGGGCCGCCACCGACGGCACCCGCCGACTGCGTCCCGATCAGCGCGGTGGCCGCGTCGCTCCCCTGCGGCGGGTTGAACGCGACGGTACCGGCGCCACCGAGGGCGGGCACGGCGACCGTGGCCGCTGCGACGTCACCGCGACGGAGGGCCTGGGCCGCACGGGCCAGGTTCGCAGCGGTGGCGGGACGGTCGGCCGGCTTCTTCGCGATGCAGGACATCACGAGGGCGGCGACCGGCTCCGGGATGTCCCCGGGGAGCGCCGGTGGCTGCTCGTTGATGTGCGCCATCGCGATCGCGACCTGCGACTCGCCCGTGAAGGGACGGCGTCCGGCAAGGCACTCGTACGCGACGATGCCGAGCGAGTAGATGTCGGTCGACGGGGACGCCGGGTGACCGCTCGCCTGCTCGGGCGACAGGTACTGGACGGTCCCCATCACCTGGCCGGTCGCGGTGAGCGGCACCTGGTCGGCGATGCGGGCGATCCCGAAGTCGGTGATCTTGACGCGGCCGTCCGGGGTGATGAGCAGGTTACCCGGCTTGATGTCGCGGTGCACGAGGCCCACGGCGTGCGCTGCCTGGAGCGCGTTGGCCGTCTGCGCGACGATGTCGAGGACCTTGTCGACGGGCAGGGTGTGCTCGCGCTCGATCATCGTCGAGAGCGCCTCGCCGGGGACGAGCTCCATGACGAGGTAGGCGCTGCCGTCCTCCTCGCCGTAGTCGAACACGTTGGCGATGCCCTCGTGGTTGACGAGCGCCGCGTGCCGGGCCTCCGCGCGGAAGCGCTCGAGGAACCCGGGGTCGCCGAGGTACTCGTCCTTGAGGATCTTCAGGGCGACGGTCCGTCCGATGACGAGGTCGGTCGCCTGCCACACCTCTCCCATGCCGCCGATGGCGACCCGGGACGAGAGCTGGTACCGCCCACCGAAGGTGAGTCCGCTGGTGGGTCTCATTTGTTCAGCACCGCCTCCATGACTTTCTTCGCGACCGGGGCCGCGACCGTGTTGCCGACGCCGGACTGTCCGAGTCCGCCACCGTTCCCGACGACGACGGCCACCGCGACCTCGGGGTCCTTCGCGGGCGCGAACCCGGTGAACCACAGGGTGTACGGGTCGCCCGTTCCGCCTTCGGCCGTCCCGGTCTTCCCGGCGACGTCGACCCCGTCGATCTTCGCATTCGTGCCGGTCCCCGCGTTGACGACGCTCTGCATCGCCTCGGTGAGGTCCGATGCCTCTGACGAGGACAGCGGGTCGCTGTACTGCTTCGCCGAGAAGGACTCGACCTGCTTGAGGTCGCTCGTCGTGATCGAGTCCACGAGCGACGGCTGCATGACCTTACCGCCGTTCGCGATGCCGGCGGAGACCATCGCCATCTGGAGCGGCGACACGCGGACGCTCGCCTGCCCGAACGAGCTCAGCATGAGCTGTGCCGTCGAGTCGACGTCGGGGTACTGGCTCGCCGTCGCCTTCATCGGGACCTCGATCGCGTCGCCGAAGCCGTACTTGTCGGCCATCGCCTTGATCGTGTCGTACCCGAGCTTCTGCCCGAGCTCCGCGAACGGGATGTTGCACGAGTACTGGATCGCGGTGCGGAGTTTGACCGTGTCGCCACCGCCGCACGAGCCGCCCTCGGCGTTGTTGATGTACGTGCTCGTCCCCGGCAGCTGCAGTCGCGAGGGGTTCGGGAACTCGGAGTCGAGGTCGTACTTGCCGCCCTCGAGCGCGGCGGACGCGACGACGAGCTTGAAGACCGATCCCGGCGTGTACAGGTCGCCGCCGATCGCGCGGTTCTGCAGCGGCGTCGGAGACTGGTTCAGCAGCGCGTCGTACTGCGCCTTGACGTTCGCGGTGTCGTGCGAGGTCAGTGAGTTCGGGTCGTAGTCCGGCTTCGACACCATCGCGAGGATCTTGCCGGTCTTCGGCTGGATCGCGACGACGGCGCCGGTGTTCGACCCGAGCGCGTCGTACGCGGCCTGCTGGACGTCGGGGTCGATCGTCAGGTTGACGTTGTCGCCTTGGACGTCCTGGCCGGTGAGGATCGAGTTGAGGTTCTGGAAGAACGAGTCGTCCGAGTTGCCGGACAGCACGGTGTTCTCCGCGCTCTCGATGCCGGTGTTGCCCTGGCCGATCGTGAAGTAGCCGGTCACCGCCGAGTAGAGCGCGCCGTTGGAGTACTTCCGCTGGTACTGGTACTGGTCGTCGACCGCGGTGGACTCGGCGATCGGCGTGCCGTTGACCAGGATCGCGCCGCGCTTCGTCGAGTAGCTGTCGAGGATGGTGCGGGAGTTCCGGGGGTCGGCGCGGAGGGACTCCGCCGAGAAGAACTGGATCGAGGTCGTCGACACGAAGAGCGCCACGAACATGAGTACGACGACCGTGGAGACGCCGCGGAGCTGCCGTTTCATCGACGCCCCTTCCTGGTCCGGCCGAGGGCGTCGCCACGCTCGGACAGGACCCGTTGTTCCGCGGGGATGGAGTCGGTCAGCCGCAGCAGCATCGCCGCGATGATCCAGTTCGCCACCAGGGAGGAACCACCTGCGGCCATGAACGGTGTCGTCAGACCGGTCACGGGGATGATCCGGGTGATGCCGCCGACGACGACGAACACCTGCAGGGCGATCGTGAAGCCGAACCCGATGCCGAGGAGCTTGCCGAAGTCGTCCTGCGCCATGAAGCCGACGCGGATGCCGCGGGAGGCGAGGACGATGAAGAGCGCGAGGATCGCGAAGACGCCGATCAGCCCGAGTTCCTCGCCGAGCGACGCGATGATGTAGTCCGCGTTGGCGACGGGGGTGATGTACGGACGACCCTGGCCGAGGCCGGTGCCGGTGATCCCGCCGTTCGCGAACCCGAACAGGCCTTGCACGAGCTGGTAGCTCGCCTGGGAGCTCGCGTTGTAGATCGTCGGGTCGAACGGGTTCAGCCACTGCTCGAAGCGGCCGTGCACGTACACGAGCGCACTCGCCGCGATGAGCGCACCACCGACGAACAGCACCAGACCGATGATCACCCAGCTGAGCCGCGCCGTGGCGACGTAGATCATGACGAGGAACAGGCCGAAGTACAGCAGCGCGGTGCCGAGGTCGCGCTGGAACACGAGGACGCTCATCGCCGCGCCCCAGACGATGAGGATCGGGCCGAGGTCACGGGCACGCGGGAACGTCATGCCGAGGAACTTCTTGCCGACGATCGACAGGCTGTCGCGCGCGGTGACGAGGTACCCGGCGAAGAACAGCGCCATCGTGATCTTGGCGAGCTCACCTGGCTGGAACGAGAACGGTCCGAAGCGGATCCAGACCCGGGCGCCGCCCGGGGCGTACCCGATGCCGGGCAGCATCGGCAGGAGCAGCAGCACGATCGTCAGGAACATGAAGATGTACCGGTACCGCTGCAGGAACCGGTGGTTGCGCACCACGACGAGCGTCACGAGGGCGAGCACCATCGCGAGCAGCGTCCAGACGATCTGCTTGACGCCGATCGCGTTCCACCCGGACAGGCCGTTGTGGATGTCGATGCGGTAGATCTCCGCGATCCCGATGCCGTTCAGCACGAGCGCGACCGGCAGGATGAACGGGTCGGCGTTCTTCGCGACGATCCGCAGCACGATGTGCATGATCAGCGCGAGGCCGAGGATCGTCGAACCGACCCAGAGCACCGACGTGTCGAACAGCTTCCCCTTGGTGCCGAGCTGCACGAGGACCATCGCGCCGGCGCAGATGCCGCACGCGATGACCAGCAGCACGAGCTCGAGGTTCCTGGCGCGCGCGGGCTCCCGGAGCTTGATCGTGATCGCCTGGGTGAAGGACTGCGGAGTGGTCGCGGTCATCGGGCATCACCCGAGGGGGTCGGCGACGGCGTTCCGGTGCGACCGGGTGTCGGGGTCGGCGAGGACGACGCGCCGCCGGAGCCGCCGGTTCCGCTCTGGTCCTGGCCCGTCCTGGCCGCGGTCCGCAAGCGGTCGACGATGTCGCGCGCGTCGGACAGGGACTGCGCGTTGATCGTGGACCGGACGTTCTCCCTGGTGTACTCCGGCAGGTCCGACACGCTGATGTCGGAGTCCTCGTACACGTCGGAGAGCTTGATCGGACCGATCTGCTGCTGCACGCCCTTGTAGATCGCGACCGTGCCGCGATCGGTGCCGACGTAGTAGTGGTCCTGCACGATGCGCCAACCGAGGAACACCGCACCGACGAGCGCTGCGACGGCGAGGACGAGCGCGATCGTCCACGAGATCCGGCGGCGCACCCGGCGCCGACGGTCCTCGGCGATGAGCTCGGCGAAGTACTGGTCGCTCTCCGGCTCGAAGTGCGAGTCCTCCGGTGCCGACGTGACCTTGAGTGGGTGCAGCAGGATCGTGGGGAGGCGGATCGGCTTGCGGCCGGTCGACGCCTCGAACGTGAGGGGCGCTGCGGCTGATCCGACCGTCGTGGCCGCGTCGTCGTCGTCCTCCGTCGGGACGGCGTCGGTGACGTCCATCACGACGACCGTCACGTTGTCGGGGGCGCCGTGGTCGAGCGTCTCCTTGACGAGGCGCTGCGTGACCTGGTTCGCGTCCATGTTCGACGCGAGCGCGTGCCGGATGCGCTCCTCGGCCAGGTAGGACGACAGGCCGTCCGAGCAGAGCAGCCAACGGTCGCCCGGTCGGATGTCCATGATCGCCGTGTCGACCTCCGGAGCGGCGTCGACGTCGCCGAGCACGCGCATCAGGACGGAGCGGCGGGGGTGGACCGCGGCTTCTTCCGGCGTGATGCGGCCGCTGTCGACGAGACGCTGCACGAACGTGTGGTCGGACGTGATCTGCTGCAGCTCGCCGTCGCGGTGCCGGTAGATGCGGGAGTCGCCGATGTGCGCGATCGCGACCTGGTCGCCCACGCGGATCATCGCACTCACCGTGGTGCCCATGCCGGTGAGCTCCTGGTGCTCGAACACCGTCTCGGTGATGAGCTGGTTCGCGGCGATCAGCGCCGACTGCAGCGCGAACTCGGCGTCGTGCGCCGAGGGGAACTCGCGGTCGACCTCGCGGATGCGGCGGATCGCGATGGCCGAGGCGACGTCGCCGCCCGCGTGCCCGCCCATGCCGTCCGCGACGGCGAACAGGTGCGCCCCGGCGTAGCCGGAGTCCTGGTTGTTCGCGCGGATGCGTCCGACGTGGGACACAGCGGCGCTCAGCGTGCGAGCCGTCATCTGGGGGTTACCGCCGCAGCTCGAACGTCGTCGTCCCGATCGTGATCGGCGTGCGCTCCGCCACGGTCACGGGAGCGCTCACCTTCTGACCGTTGACGAAGGTGCCGTTCGTGGACTCGAGGTCGATGACGACCCATCCCGACGGCTGCAGTTCGAGCCGGGCGTGGTTGGTGGACGTGTAGTCGTCGCGGATCACGACGTTGCTCTCGCTGGAGCGTCCGATGGTGATGGGGCCGCGACCGAGCGGCATCTCCATGCCCTCTCGTGCGCCCTCGGTGATGACGAGCCGGGTGGCGACGTCCGTCGCCGGCTGCGCCGAGCCGCCGGACTGCGCCTGGTTGATGATGTCCGTGAAGGCCCCGCCACCTGGTGCCGCCGCTGCGTTCGCAGCGGGGATCGTCGGTGTCGTCGGGCCGGACGGGGCGCCCTTCGGGTCGGTCGGGATGGTGCGGACGCGCTGGCCGAAGAGGTCGCTCCGCAGCGCGAACACGATCACGAAGACGAACAGCCACAGCACCGCGAGGAACGCGAAACGCAGGACGAGCAGTGTCAGTCCTGTGGTCATCGCGCACCTCCGTTCTCCGGGATCACCCGGAACACCATACGGGTACGACCGATCTCGATGGTGGAGTCGGGCTCCACGATCGCCTGCTGGAAGCGCTCACCGTTCAGCTTCGAGCCGTTCGTCGAGCCCAGGTCGTTGGCCTGTGCGTGCTTGCCGTCCCACACGATCTCGACGTGCTTCCGGCTCGTGCCGGTGTCCGCGACGGTGATGTCGGCGTCCGTCCCGCGGCCGATCACCGTGCGTCCGCGCTGCAGCTTGTGGCGCTGCGAGCCGATGTCGAGCACCGCGACCCACGCGACGTCCCGCTGCACGGTCGTGGAGTCGATCTGCAGGATCCCGGTCGACAGGGTTCCGTCCTGCTGCAGGCGGATCGTCACGGGACCGGAGAACGAGTAGTTCTGCGCGACGGCGTGCTGCTGCACCATCTGCGTGAGTTCGTCGATGAGGGGACGCCCGACGTCGTTCATGCGCGTGCAGTCCGGCGGTGCCAGACGGACGGTGAACTCGTTCGGCACCAGGATGCGGTCGCGTGAGACCACGGCGGCCTTGGTGTCGAGCTCTCGTCGGAGCGCGCTCGAGATCTCGACGGGCTGCACACCGGAGCGGAAGGTCTTCGCGAACGCACCGTTGACGGCGCGCTCCAGCCCTCGCTCGAAGTTGTCCAGCAGTCCCATGGGTCTCCACGTTCTCGGTCGTCGACCCCTGCATGGTAGTAGGTGGCACCTGGGGGGCTCTGTGCATGGTAGTGTTTTCGGGCTGGCGCGAGTGGCGGAATTGGTAGACGCGCACGGTTCAGGTCCGTGTGCTGGAAACGGCGTGGGGGTTCAAGTCCCCCCTCGCGCACCAGTGCTTGTGAGAGCAAGCAAGAGAAGGCCCCCGATCGAGAGATCGGGGGCCTTCGTCGTTCCGTGACCTCGGTTGCCCGGTGCGGCAGGACCCGGACGGGAGGCGCGTGGCGGGCCCGAGCCGGGCCTCCCGTCCGCCTCCCGGTCACGGTCCGCAGCCGCACGGGCCTACCGTGACCGGCATGAGCAGCAACCAACGCGTCGTGGTCATCGGCGGCAGTGGACACATCGGCACGTTCCTGGTCCCACGGCTCGTCCGTGCCGGACACCGGGTCGTGAACATCAGCCGCGGGCAGCGCCGTGCGTACGCCGACGCGCCCGAGTGGCAACTCGTCCAGCAGGTCACGGCCGACCGCGAGCAGGAGGACCGCGACGGCACCTTCCCGGACCGCGTCGCCGCGCTGCAGCCCGACGTGGTGATCGACCTGGTCTGCTTCACGCTGGAGTCCGCGACCGCCCTGGTCGAGCGACTCCGCGGCACGGGAGCGCACCTGGTCCACTGCGGCTCCGTGTGGCGCGCCGGTCCGAGCGAGGTGCTGCCGATCACCGAGGACGCGATGACCCCGCCGTTCGGCACCTACGGCATCGAGAAGGACCGCATCGCCCGGATGCTCAAGCAGGAGACCGCCCATGGGGGTCTCGTCACGACGAGCCTGCACCCCGGGCACATCAGCGGCCCTGGGTGGGCGCCGATCGGCCCGCTCGGGAACCTCGATGCGTCGGTGTGGCGCACGTTGGCTGGTGGGGAGGTCCTCGAGGTGCCCGGGATCGGTGCGGAGACGATGCACCACGTGCACGCCGACGACGTCGCGCAGGCGTTCGAGTTCGCCGTCGAGCACCGGGACGCCGCCGCAGGCGAGGACTTCTCCGTCGTCGCACCGGACGCCCTGAACGTCCGTGGGTACGCGGCGCTCGCCGCGTCGTGGTTCGGCCAGGAGGCACGGCTCGAGTCCGTCAGCTGGGACCGGTTCCGCGAGACCACCGACCAGGACGCGGCCGGCGCGAGCTGGGACCACCTGTCCCGGAGCCAGGTGTTCAGCATCGAGAAGGCGCGCCGGCTGCTCGGGTACGACCCGCAGCACACGGCGGGGGAGACCGTCGAGGAGGCCGTCCGGTGGCTGATCGACCACGGCGAGCTCGAGCTCGCGCCCTGAGCGCGCGCGGGGTGCGCACGCCGACGACAGATGCGCGGTCTGGCGACTGCGCAGTTGTCGTCGCCACGCGCAATCCCGGCGCCGGCGCGGACGGGAGGCGCGTGGCGGACCGGCACCGAGCCTCCAGTCCTGCCGGTGGGTGCCTTCAGGACGTGAGCTGCTCCGGTGACAGGCCGACGGCTCCGGCGATGGTGGCGACCACCAGGTCCTCGCGTTCCGCGCGGGACCGGTAGTCGACGAGTGCGTAACCGTTCGTGGCGTCGACGAGTGCGAAGAGGAGGAGCGCGACGCGCTCCGCGTCGTCGGTGTGCATCGATCCGTCCGCGACGCCGTCGGCGACGACCGACCGGGCGAGGGACTGCCAGTCGTCCATCACGGAGCGGGTGGCGTCGGCGAGGGAGGGGTTGGTCCGTCCGATGCTCCACGCGTCCGCCCACAGTGCCGCGACGTCGTCGCGCACGGGGTCGTTGATCGACGCGAGCAGGACCGCGAGCCGTGCGACCGGGTCTGGCCGCTCTTCGACGATCGCGGCGACCTCGGTGACCTCGGCCGATGCGATCGCGCGGAACGTGTCGGCGACGAGGGACTCCATCGACGGGCGGTAGTGCGCGACGAGCGAGGGCGCGACACCGATCGACGCGGCGACCGACCGCAGCGTGACCCCGGCGAGGCCGTCCGCGCGTGCGACGGTGACGGCTGCGTGGTCGATCTGGGACAGACGGTCCGCGGCGCTCAGTCGACGGCGGGGCTGGGCGGTCACACCGTCAGCCTAGGCAGAGGACCGTGCTTCACGCGGCTGGCAGGGCGACGAACGCGGCCCAGACGTCGGCGCGGGTCGCGAAGAGCCCGAGGTCCCGATCGAGGAGCCGCGCGGCGTGCTCGATCCGGGCGCGGGCGGTGTGCCGGTGGACACCGAGGACCTGCGCGGCGCGGTCGTACTCGCAGTTCTGCTCGAGCCAGGTGCGGAGCGTCCGGGTGAGGTCGGTGCCGGCCGCGGCGTCGTGCTCCGTCACCGGGGCGAGGAACGCCCTCGCGATGTCCGCGGCGTCCGTGTGCGCGAGGTGGGCGAGGACACCGTCGCGGGCCAGGTCGCCGAACTCGACGATGCCGGGGCGGCCCTCGCGGCTGCGGTCGAGTGCCTGGACGGCCTCGGCGCGGGCGCGCCCGAAGTACCCGTACCCGGCACCGTCGGACAGCCCGGCGTGCAGACCGTACTGCGTGGTGAGGCGTTCGACGGGGCGGGGGTCCTCGGCGCTCACGCAGAGGAACAGCGCGTCGTCGACGGCGAAGAACAGCTGTCCGGGGGACTCCTGCACCCAGAGCTCGAGGAGGTCCACGACGGAGTCCGTCTGGTGGTCGGGCACGTCGATCGCGGCGACGCGGATCGGCTCGGTCGGCAGTGGTCCCCAGAGCTCGCGTGACGTGGTCTCGACGACCTCGGGGTCTCCGAACGACAGCATCGTCAGGAGTCCGGTGCGGAGCAGCCCGCGGGCACGAGCCAGCTCGCGGTTCTGCTGGAGCGCGAGCCCGGCGAGGGCGATGACGGCGGTGACGACCTCGCGGCCGGCCTGGTCGAGCGAGCCGGTCGCGATGGCCAGCACGCCGTCGAGATGCCCTCCCGACCCGAGCGTCTGCAGGGTGAAACCTCCTGTGGCGGTACTCATCGGCAGGCTCGCACGCTGCCCGCCCCGGAGGAGCCGAGCCCCCTCGGCCTCGAGCTGTTCGCGCTCGTCGGACGGGATGCCGTCCGCCGGGAACTCGCGGTCGATCCGCCCGGACACGTCGAGCAGCCCCACCCAGCAGTCGAGTTGCCGGGAGAGTTCGGCGAGGGTGGCGCCGAGTCCGTCCGGGCGCAGGGCGGCGAGGGAGATGGCGCGCTGTGCCGCGAGGGCCCATGCGCTCCTGGCGTTCGCGTCGCGGGCGATCGTCTCCGCGTTGGCCTGCACCACGGCGATGAACGAGGTCTCGTATGGGACCTCGAAGAGCGGCAGCCCGTGGGCGCGGCACGCCTCGACGAGGGCGTCCGGCGTGCCGGCCCTGACGACCTCCGTCCCGAAACCGAGCGCGACGACCCCGCGGTCGGTGAGTCGTCGGACGTACGTGTCCGCCGCCTCGGTCGAGACCTCGGCGTCGGAGTCGAACTGGGTGCCGGTGGTCAGCAGCGCCTGCCCGGTCCCGAGGAACGGGGTCGGGTCGGGGAGGTCGGAGCTGTGCAGCCACGTGATCGCGACGTCGGGGTCGGCGTCGGTCAGCATGCGGAGCCGCAGGTCGCGACGGTCGAGCAGGGATCGCAGGGTGGCCGGCATGTCATCAGTATCCACGGTGGCGATCTCGCCGTGCGCCCCTGTACGTGGTGGACAGTGAGTCGGCCGCGATGGGCTCCTACCATCGCCGCATGACCTCCACCGCTGTCCCCGCGACCACCACCGGCGGACCCGGGCTCCCGCAGGAGCGCCGCCTGGTCACCGCGATCCCCGGCCCGCGCTCCCAGGAGCTCCTCGCACGCAAGGCGGCCGCCGTGCCGTCCGGAGTCGGTGTCGCGGTGCCGATCGCGGTCGTCGCGGCCGGTGGCGGCGTGGTGGTCGACGCCGACGGCAACTCCCTGGTCGACCTCGGGTCCGGGATCGCCGTGACGAGTGTCGGGAACGCGCACCCCGGCGTCGCCGCAGCGGTCGCGGCGCAGGCGGTCGCCTTCACGCACACGTGCTTCACCATCGCGGCCTACGACGGGTACGTGGAGGTCGCCGAGGCGCTCAACCGCCTGACGCCCGGTCACCACGAGAAGCGGACGGCCCTGTTCAACTCCGGCGCCGAGGCCGTCGAGAACGCCGTGAAGATCGCGCGCAAGCACACCGGCAAGCAGGCGATCGTGGTGTTCGACCACGCGTACCACGGGCGCACGAACCTCACGATGGCGCTCACCGCGAAGAACCAGCCCTACAAGAGCGGCTTCGGTCCCTTCGCCCCCGAGGTCTACCGGGTGCCGATGTCCTACCCGTTCCACGACGGGCTCTCGGGCGCCGAGGCCGCAGCACGTGCGATCAGCCAGATCGAGAAGCAGGTCGGCGTCGAGAACACCGCCGCCGTGCTCATCGAGCCGATCCAGGGCGAGGGCGGGTTCGTCGTCCCCGCGTCGGGCTTCCTGCCGGCGATCGCCGAATGGGCGCGCACGAACGACGTCGTGTTCATCGCCGACGAGGTGCAGACCGGCTTCGCCCGCACCGGCGCGATGTTCGCCAGCGAGCACGAGGGCGTCGTCCCCGACATCGTGACCACGGCGAAGGGCATCGCCGGCGGCCTCCCGCTGTCCGCCGTGACCGGCCGGGCGGAGATCATGGACTCGCCGCACGCCGGCGGCATCGGCGGCACCTACGGCGGCAACCCGATCGCCTGTGCGGCAGCGCTCGCCGCCATCGACGCCTTCGAGCACGACGGCTTGATCGAACGCGCCCAGCAGATCGAGACGGTCCTCCTCGGCGCACTCCGCACGGCGCAGGAGCGGGATCCCCGCATCGGCGACGTCCGCGGGCGCGGTGCGATGATCGCGATGGAGCTCGTCGACCCGGACACGGGTGCTCCGGACCCCGGGTTGACCGGGCGTATCGTCCGGTATGCGTACGAACACGGCGTGATCGCGCTGACGGCCGGCACGTACGGGAACGTCGTGCGCTTCCTCCCGCCGCTCGCCATCGACGACGCACTGCTCGTCGAAGGCATCGGCATCGTCCTCGAAGGGCTGGCAACGGCATGACCCACGACCTCCTCTCCCGCATCCCCACCGGACTGTTCATCGACGGCACGTGGCAGGACGCATCAGACGGCAGCACCTTCGCGGTGCACGACCCGGCAACGGGGGACGTCCTGGTCGAGGTGTCGAGTGCCACCGCGGCCGACGGGCTCCGCGCGCTCGACGCCGCCGACCGGGCCCGTGCCGACTGGGCGGCGACGCCGCCCCGGCAGCGTGCAGAGCTCCTCCGAGCCGCGTTCGACCTGCTCCAGGAGCGCCGCGACGACTTCGCGCTGCTGATGACCCTGGAGATGGGCAAGCCCCTCGCCGAGGCGAACGGCGAGGTCACCTACGGCGGCGAGTTCCTCCGGTGGTTCGCCGAGGAAGCGGTCCGCATCGGCGGCTCGTACGGCACGAACCCCGAGGGCTCCGGCCGGACGATCGTGTCCCACAAGCCCGTCGGTCCCGCGTACCTGATCACCCCGTGGAACTTCCCCCTCGCGATGGCGACCAGGAAGATCGCCCCGGCGCTGGCCGCCGGTTGCACCGTCGTCGTGAAGCCGGCGGAGCTCACGCCGCTGACGACGCTGCTGTTCGTGGACCTGCTCCGCGAGGTCGGCGTGCCGGACGGCGTCGTGAACGTCGTCCCGACCAGCGACGCGAAGGCGGTGTCCGCCCCGATCCTCGATGACCGCCGCCTCCGGAAGCTGTCCTTCACGGGATCGACCCCCGTCGGCCGGAGCCTGCTCGCGCAGGCGTCCGAGAACGTCCTCCGCACCTCGATGGAGCTCGGCGGCAACGCCCCGTTCCTGGTGTTCGCGGACGCCGACCTCGACGAGGCCGTGGCCGGCGCGCTCGCCGCGAAGTTCCGGAACACCGGGCAGGCGTGCACCGCGGCGAACCGGTTCCTGGTGCACGAGGACGTCGCAGCGGAGTTCGCCGACCGGCTCACCGCCCGCGTCGAGGCGATGCGGGTCGGCCCCGGCACCGAGGACGGCGTCGCGATCGGGCCGCTCATCGACGACCGTGCCGTCGCGAAGGCCGACCGGCTCGTCACCGACGCGGTCGAGCGCGGTGCGGTCGTCCGCACCGGCGGTCACCCGATCGACGGCCCGGGGACGTTCTACGCGCCCACCGTCCTCACCGACGTGCAGCCGGGCAGCGCCATCCTGACCGACGAGATCTTCGGCCCGGTCCTGGCGATCGCGACGTTCGCCACCGACGACGAGGCGATCACCCGTGCGAACGACACCGAGTACGGTCTCGTGGCGTACGCCTTCACCGAGGACCCGGCACGCGGACAGCGTCTGATGGAGCGGCTCGAGACCGGGATGCTCGGCCTCAACACCGGCGTCGTGTCGAACGCCTCGGCACCGTTCGGGGGCGTGAAGCAGTCCGGCATGGGCCGCGAGGGCGGGGCGGAGGGCATCTCCGAGTACCTCGAGACGATGTACACGCTGACGCCCGACCCGTTCCGGAAGCGCAGCACGACCACGACAGGAGACGCACGATGATCGAGCGAGACGTCGTCATCATCGGCGCCGGCGTGACCGGCCTGACCGCGGCGACCCGGCTCCGCGCCGAGGGCAGGTCCGTCGCCGTCCTCGAGGCCCGTGACCGGGTCGGCGGCCGTACGTGGACCAACGACATCGAGGGCGTCACCCTCGAGATCGGCGGACAGTGGGTGTCGCCGGACCAGACCGCCCTGCTCGAGACCCTCGACGAGCTCGGCCTCGCGACGTACGACCGGTACCGGGAGGGGCAGAGCGTCTACATCGACGCGGACGGCACCCGCACCGAGTACACCGGCGACATCTTCCCGCTTCCGGTGGCCACGGCGAACGAGATCGAACGCCTGGTGTCCGTCGTCGACGAGTACGTCGCGCACGTCGATCCGGCCCGACCATGGGAGTCGCCCGACGCGAAGCGCCTCGACGAGACGTCCTTCCGCGACTGGCTGCACGGCCTCAGTGACGACCGCGTCGCGACCGACAACGTCGAGCTGTTCATCGCCGGTGCGATGCTCACCAAGCCCGCACACGCCTTCTCCGCGCTGCAGGCGCTCCTGATGGCCGCGTCCGCCGGGAGCTTCACGAACCTGGTCGACGCCGACTTCATCCTCGACAAGCGCGTCGTCGGCGGGATGCAGCAGGTCTCCCTCCGGCTCGCCGAGCAGCTCGGCGACGACGTGCACCTGGACGCCCCGGTCCGCACGCTGCGGTGGACCGACGACGGCGTCGTCGCGATCGCCGACGGTGGCATCGAGGTACACGCGCGCCAGGCACTCGTCGCCGTCCCGCCGCCCCTCTACACGCGGATCTCGTACGACCCGCCGCTGCCCCGACGGCAGCACCAGCTCCACCAGCACCTGTCGATGGGCTTCGTCATCAAGGTGCACGCCGTCTACGACCGGCCGTTCTGGCGGGAGGCCGGGCTCTCCGGCACGGCGTTCAGCCCGTACGAGCTCGTGCACGAGGCGTACGACAACACCTCGTACGGCAAGGAGCAGGGGACGCTCGTGGGCTTCGTGTCCGACGAGCACGCCGACGCGGTGTTCGCGCTCGAGCCTGCGGAGCGCAAGGCACGGGTCCTGGAGTCCCTGGTCCACTACTACGGACCGCAGGCCGCCGACCCGGTCGTCTACTACGAGAGCGACTGGGGCACCGAGGAGTGGACGCGCGGTGCGTACGCGGCGAGCTTCGACCTCGGTGGTCTCGCACGCTACGGCGCCGACCAGCGCACAGCGGTCGGGCCGATCCGCTTCGCCTCCAGCGACCTGGCCGGTGCCGGCTACCAGCACGTCGACGGCGCGGTCCGGATCGGCCGCGAGGTCGCTGCGGAGATCGCAGCGGCCCTGCCCCAGCCGGCCACGGTCCGGTAGTCACCATGGTGCAAACGGGAGGCTCGGTGCCGGCTGGCACCGAGCCTCCCGTCCGACAGCGGGTCAGGACCGCCGCATCTCCATCGTCGGACCGAGCGCGCCGGTGAACTCGGCGCCGACTTCCCGGAAGCCGGCCTTCTCGTACCCGCGCCGCGCGCGGGCGTTGCCGGTGTGCACGTACAGCCGCAGCGGTCCGTCTGCCCAGCCGCCGATCGCGTCGAAGAGGGCAGCGAGCACCGCCCCGCCCCGCGCTTCGGGTGCCACGAAGACGCCGACGACCGAGCTGCCGTCCCTCGGGACCGCGCGGCCCTCGTAGTCCGGATCGCCGACACGCTCGAGGAGCCCGGTCGCAGACCCGATCCACGTTCCGGACTCGTCCTCGGCGATGAACTGCCGCGCCGTGGCTGCGTCGCCGGCGTCGTCCGACCCACCGGCTGCGCGATCCTGCCAGAACGTGTCGGGCAGCGATGCCGTGTGCTCGGCGGAGTCGACGAACGCCAGCGCGGCAACGGGGTCGTGCACGGCGCGCAGGCGGAGATCGCGGACGCGTTCCCACTCATCGGCGTGGATCGGACGGACGGTGAACCGCTGCATCACCGCAGTCTTGCAGAGCGGCTCAGAGCACGCTGGCGGCGGCCGATCGTGCCGCTGCTGCCCACGGTCGGGTCGGATCGGCCTGCGCGCTCGCCATCGCGCCGTCGTAGAGCACGCACAACTGCAGCGCCGTGCCGTTCGGATCGTCGGCGCCGGCTTCGGTCAGGAGCGACTCGAACAGCTCGCGGACCCAGTTCCGGTGCTCGAGCGTGACCTGGTGCGTTGGGTGTCCCGCGCCGTACTCGGCCTCGACGTTGATGAACGGGCAGCCTCGGTAGCCGGGCTCCTCGAACCACTCGCCGAGCAGGTCGAACACCGCGAGCACGCGGTCGCGGGGCGTGTCGCCACGGTCCGGGAGGGTGGCCGCGACGTGCGCCTGCCACGCGTTGCTCCGACCACGGAGGTAGCCCACGACGAGGTCGTCCTTCGTCCGGAAGTGCGTGTACAGGCTCGCCTTGGAGATGTCGGCCTCTGCCGCCACCTGGTCGACGCCGACCGCGTGGATGCCCTGCTCGTAGAACAGGCGATCGGCGGTGGCCACGGCACGTTCGTACGCGGGGCGGCGGCGGGTTCGCGGAGCGGTCTCGGGCATGGTTTGACTTTACCGTACAGATCGGTACAGTTACCGGCACCAAACCGAACCGATCTGTTCAGACAGGACATCCACCATGACCAAGACCGCCCTCATCACCGGCGCCACCAGCGGCATCGGCCGCGCGACCGCCGAACTCCTCGCTGCCCGTGGACTGCACGTCGTCGTCTCCGGCCGCAATGCCCAACGTGGGGACGAGGTCGTCCGGACCATCCGTGCGGCCGGGGGGTCCGCCGACTTCGTGGCGGCCGACCTCCGCGACGAGGCGAGCGCGAGGGAGCTCGGTGCTCGCGCCCTCGAACTCGGAGGTGGGGCGGTGGACGTCCTGGTGAACAGCGCCGGGATCTTCCCGTTCGGCCCCACTGCGTCGACGACCACCGAGGGCTTCGACGACGTCTTCGACGTGAACGTCAAGGCGCCGTACTTCCTCGTCGCGGCGCTCGCCCCGGGGATGGCCGAGCGTGGAAGCGGTGCGATCGTCAACGTCACGACGATGGTCGCCGAGTTCGGCGCTGCCGGGATGGGGCTGTACGGCTCGAGCAAGGCGGCGCTCGTCCTGCTGACGAAGTCGTGGGCGGCCGAGTTCGGTCCAGCCGGGGTCCGCGTCAACGCCGTGAGCCCCGGCCCGACCCGCACCGAGGGGACCGCCGCGATGGGGGAGAGCCTCGATGCACTCGCTGCCGCCGGACCCGCCGGCCGTCCGGGAACGGCGGACGAGATCGCCGAGGCCATCGTGTTCCTCGCCACCGACGGGGCGTCGTTCGTGCACGGCGCGGTGCTGCCGGTCGACGGCGGTCGGATCGCGGTCTGAACGCACTCCTGTGCGGCTGCGGTCCGGGCCGCGCGTACGGTCCGGTCCATGAGTGACACGACCCCCCACGGAACCGGCCAGCCCTCCGACGAAACCAGGCAGTACACCGAGGACCTCCCCGACGGCTCGCGCACCGGCGACGCCACGGAGGACCCGGAGCAGGACAGCGACGTCGACTCGGGCGGCGAGCCGGCGGACCCGCAGTAGGACGGACGGGAGGCACGGTGCCAGACGGCACCGTGCCTCCCGTCCGTCAGTCCTGACGCAGGATGCGCTCGCCGGTCTCCGGATCCCAACCGATGGTCTCCGGCTGCCGCGTCACGGCGCGCGGTGCACGATCCCCGCGCGGGAACCACGGGCGCGCCGCCGGGAGGAACAGGAGCACCGTTGCGACGATGGTCAGCGCGATCAGCGCGAGGGGGAGCGGCGCGAGCGCGAACCCGAGCGCGGCTCGGGCCGCCGCCACGATGACGAGCACGACGCGGGCGCGACGCGACCCTGCTGCGGTCCGGAACACCGCCCAGGCGATCGCGGCGTACAGGAGCACCGCCACGACCTCGGCCGGGAGCAGTGCGCCCCCGTGGGCCGAACCCGGCCCGACCGCCGCGGTGACCGCCCGCACGACGATGAGCGCGACGGCCACGGCGACGATGAGCAGCCAGAGCGCGACGGCGACGGTGACGATCGTCGGACGGCGGTGTGGACGTGCGTCGTTCATCGATGTCTCCCCTGCCGCCGGTGTGGCGGACCAGGGCGATCCTAGGGTCAATTCCGCCTCGGGCGGCCCCCACAAGTGGTGGAGCAGCCGTCTCCGACAAGAACCGATTCGGCGTGACTTGCTGCATTGAAGTGTAGTATTTCAACAAGGTCGCATCACTGGTCGCGGCGATCGATTCGTGATCACTTGATGCAGGCCGCAGTGAGCGCAGCCACGAAACGGGACTTCATGAGGATGATCGACGTCATAGTCATCGCGGTCGCCGCGATGCTGCTGGGAGCGGGCCTGGCACTCATGGTGTGGTCCACGTCGGTCGCGGAGGGAACCGCGCTCTGGAACCGAACCATGTCCGCGGGCAGCGCTCTGTCCATCGCCTCGGCGATGGTCGGCGCTGTCGGAACGGTCTTCATCAGGAGGAACCGCACCCGGCGGTGAACGCCGGGGGCGACGGACGGGAGGCACGGTGCCAGCTGGCACCGTGCCTCCCGTCCGGTGTGGGGCCGGGTCCGCAGGTGCCGTCAGCCGATGCGGATCAGCTTCTTGTTCACGAACTCGTCGGCCCCCAGGGGGCCGAGTTCGCGGCCGAAGCCGCTGGCCTTGACGCCGCCGAACGGCAGCTCGGGGCTGTCCGCGCCGACGATGTTCACGTAGACCATCCCCGCCTCGATGCGGTCGGCGACGCGGAGGGCCTGGTCGGCATCGGTCGTGAACAGGTACGAGCCGAGACCGTACGGGGTGTCGTTCGCGAGCCGGATCGCGTCGTCCTCGTCGGTGACCCGGTAGACGGCCGCGACGGGGCCGAAGAACTCCTCGCGGTACGCGTCGTTGTCCGGCGTGATGCCGGTGAGCACGGTCGGGGTGAACGCGTTGCCGGAGCGCTCGCCGCCGGTGACGACGGTCGCGCCCTGCTCCTTCGCCGCGTCGAGCTGCTGCTCGAGCCGATCGGCGGCCGCCGGGGACGACAGCGGCCCGAGTTCCGCGCCGGGGGTCGTCGGGTCGGTCGGTGCCACGGCGGACATCGCGTCCGTGAACTTCGCCAAGAAGTCGTCGTACAGGTGGTCGGCGACGAGGAATCGCTTCGCGGCGTTGCAGACCTGCCCGTTGCCTTCGAGCCGGGTGGCGACGGCGGACTCCACGACGGCGTCGAGGTCGTCGGTGGACAGCAGGATGAACGGGTCGGAGCCGCCCAGCTCGAGGACGACCTTCGTCAGGTTCCGGCCGGCGATCTCGGCGACGGCGGCTCCCGCGCGGGCCGAGCCGGTGAGGGAGACACCCTGCACGCGGGGGTCGGCGATGACGTCGGCTGCCTGGTCGTTCGTCGCGAAGACGTTCGTGTACGCCCCCTCTGGGAACCCGGCATCGTGGAAGATCCGCTCCACCGCGAGGGCCGACTCGGGGCACTGCGGGGCGTGCTTCAGCAGGACGGTGTTGCCGATGAGCAGGTTCGGACCGGCGAACCGGGCGATCTGGTACGCGGGGAAGTTCCACGGCATGATGCCGAGGAGCACCCCGACGGAGTCCTTGCGGATGAAGGCACTGCCCTCGGACCCCGGTGCGAGGGTGATCGGCTCGTCCGCCAGGAAGTCTTCCGCGTTGTCGGCGTAGTAGTCGTAGATGTCGGCGCAGAAGTCGACCTCGCCGATCGCCTGGTCGATGGGCTTCGCCATCTCGCGGACGATCGTGGCGGCCAGTTCGTCGCGGCGCTCCCGGTAGAGGTCGGCGACCCGGTGCATGACCGCGGCGCGCTCGGCGACGGTGCTGGTGCGCTCGCGGTGGGCGCGGTCCGCGGTGTCGATCGCGGCGCGGAGCTCCTCGTCGGTGATCGTCGGGTAGGTGGCGAGCACCTCGCCGCTCGTCGGGTCGGTGACGGCGTAGTCGGTCATCGTTTCCTCTCAGGCCTGTTCGTCGGTCAGCTGCTTGTTGACGCCGGTCACCGGCTGGTTCTCGTCGAAGCCCTTCGGCTGGATGCGGAATCCCTTCGTGATGACGAGGAGGTACACGAAGCCGATGGCGGCCCAGACGCAGCCGGCGATGAGCGCGTCGGCGTGCAGCTGTGACCAGAGAACACCGGTGAGGAGCATCGCGACCCCGGGGAGCACGATGTACGCGAACCGGTCGCGGGCGGTGTGGCGGCGACCCTGGCGGACGGCGAAGTGCACGATGACGGTCGCGTTGACGAACGTGAACGCGATGAGGGCGCCGAAGTTGATGTACGACGAGATCGTGTCGAGCGAGAACGTCATCGCCAGCAGGGTCACCGCGCCCACGATGACCACGTTCGGGATGGGCGTCCGCGTGCGGGGGCTGACGTAGCCGAACACGCGCTTCGGGAGGACGTTGTTCCGACCCATCACGAGGAGCATGCGGGCGACGCTGGCGTGCGACGCCAGTCCGGACGCGAGTGCCGCGACGAACCCCGCCGCGACCAGGACCGCCTGGAACACGGGGCCGCCGACGATCAGCCCGATCTGCGGGAGCGGGTCGTCCGTGAACTCGCCGAACGGGGCGTTCGTCGGGAAGCGCAGCTGCGCGAAGTACGCCGACACCAGGAAGATCACGCCGCCGATGAGCACCGTCATCAGGATGGCCTTCGGCATGATCCTGATCGACTTCGCCTCTTCGGTGTACATCGTGACCGCGTCGAACCCGATGAACGAGAAGCAGACGACGGTGGCGCCGGTGAGGAGCGCCGACATCGTCACGCCGTCGTGCACGAACGGCTCGGTGCTCGCGATGGTGCCGGCCCCCGCACCGTGCACGAGCTCGATCACCGTGAAGACCACGAACGCGATCATCGCCAGGATCGCGCCGATGAGCAGGACCATGTTGAGGTTCGACGTGCCGCGCATCGACAGGCAGATGACCGTGGTGACGAACACCGTGTAGACGACGACCGTCACCCACGCGGGCAGCGCCGGGAAGACCTGCTCGAGGTAGAGCCGGATGATCAGCGCGTTCACCATCGGGAGCAGCAGGTAGTCGAGCAGGGACGCCCAGCCGACCATGAAGCCCGCGTTGGGGTGGATCGACTCGCGCACGTACGTGTAGGCGGATCCGGCTGCCGGGTAGACGCGGACCATCTTCCCGTAGCTCACGGCGGTCAGGAGCATGATCACGAGGGCGATCAGGTAGGCGCTGGGAACGGCACCGTTGGTCTCTCCGGAGACGATCCCGAAGGTGTCGAAGACGACGGTCGGGGTCATGTAGCCGAGGCCGAGGCCGACGATCGCCCAGAGCCCGAGGCTCCGCTTCAGGGAACCGCCGCGCGCCGGTGTTGCCGGGGCGGTGACCGCGATGGGTGATGCCATGGGCGTTCCTCCTGAGCGTTCGGTTCGGTGCACAGTACCGACGCCATGGGGTCCGCCGGACCCGCCGTGACGTACACCGGCACCCCGCTGGCTGTACTCCGGGGCGATTGCAGACCAGCACCCCCGTGGATGCCGTGAACCAGCCGCCGGGGAGCGTCGAGAACCCTCAGGAGTGGTGATCGCCCGGACGGCGGACTTCCCGGCGGTGCTCCTTACGATCGGCCTTCCCATGCAACGGACATCTCGCTCTCAGACCGTCACCGTGGTGGTCGTCGTCCTGGCGGTGTTGACCGCGGTGAACCTCGGCGTGTCTGCGACGTGGTGGACCAGGGCTGCCGCGGGTTCCCCGACGACGTCCAGTGCCGCTGCTCCGCCGACCTCGGCCACGACCGCGATCCCGACCGCGATCCCGAGTGCGATCTCGAGCGCGGTCCCGACCGCCGAGCCTCCCGCCGACGGGATCCCGGCAGCCGAGGCGCCGGGGCAGACGGCCGCCCCGGCCACCGAGGACCTCGCGACGACCTGGACGCCCCCGGCCGGCATGCCGACGACCGGGCGGCTCCTCCGCGTCGCGATCCCGGCCACCCGGTCGCACTTCACGGCGCGCGACGCGCTGCTCTGGCTGCCGCCGGCCGCGCTCACGGCCGATCCGCCGCACCTGCCCGTCGTGGTCCTCATGTCCGGCCAGTCGAGGGGTGCAGGACCCGAGGACCTGCAGACCGGCGGGCACATCGAGGCGACGATGGACGCGCTCGCCACCCTGCACCGAGGCCTCGCGCCCATCGTGGTGGTGCCGGACCAGCTCGGCCCGGAGTCGGCCAATCCGATGTGCGTGGACGGTCCGCTCGGCAACAGCGCCACCTACCTCGAGGACGACGTGCCCGCGTGGATCACCTCGCACCTCAAGGTCCAGTCGGGGGCCGCCGCGTGGACCGTCGGCGGGTTCTCGCAGGGCGGGACGTGCGCCATCCAGATCGGTGCGGGAGATCCGGAACGGTTCGGGAACATCATCGACGTGTCGGGCGAGGACGGACCGAGTCTCGGATCCGTCCAGAAGACCATCGCGGAGGGGTTCTCCGGCAACGCGGCGGCCTACCGACGAGCGCAGCCCGCGGCGATCCTCGCGGCGCACGGGCCGTACCGGAACACGGACGCGTTCTTCGCCGCCGGCGGCGACGACCACGCCTACGGCCAGGTGACGCCCGTCCAGGCGCAGCGGGCGCGGGCCGCCGGGATGCACGTCACCACGTGGATCCTCCCCGGCGGCAGGCACAGCTGGAGCACCGCGGGGCCGGCGATCGCCGCCGGGCTCGCGTGGCTGGCACCACGGCTCGGCGTCGCACCGAGCTGAGCCCGGCGACTCAGGCGGGCTGTTGCTGCGTGATGCAGTGCAGGCCGCCGCCGCGGGCGAAGACCTCGCGTGCGTCGACCGTGCGGATCTCACGGCCCGGGTAGACGTCGGCGAGGATGCCCCGTGCGCGGGCGTCTGCTGCGTCCTCGCCGAACCCGCACGCGATCACGGCGCCGTTCACCACGACGTGGTTGACGTAGTTCCAGTCCACCGGGCCGCCGTCGTCCGTCAGGGTCGCCGGTGCCGGGATCTCGACGATCGTGGCATCGGTGGCCTGTTCGATCGCGCGGCGGATCTGCGGCATCACGAGGTGGTCGGGGTGGTCGGGGTCCGGTTGCGCGTGGAGCAGGACGACGTCGGTCGCTGCTCCCGCGAACGTGGCGACCATGTCGACGTGTCCACGGGTCCCGAGGCCGTCGTAGTCCCGGGTCAGTCCCCGCGGGAGCCAGACCACGTCGGTCGCACCGATCGTCCGGGCGAGTTCCTCCTCGACGCGGGCGTGGTCGGCGTACGGGTTCCGCCGCGGGTCGAGCTGCACCGTCTCGGTCACGAGCACTCTGCCCCGGCCGTCGACGTGGATCGCGCCACCCTCGTTGACCAGCAGCGACGGGATCCGTCGGACGCCGGCGGCCCGTGCGACGGTCGCGGCGATCTCGGCGTCGCGGGTCCACGTGGACCACGAGTTCGCGCCCCAGCCGTTGAACACCCAGTCGACGGCGCCCCGTTCGCCGGTCTCGTCGTCGACGACGAAGGTCGGACCGATGTCGCGCATCCAGAAGTCGTCGAGCGGCGCCTCGAGCACGTCCACCGAACGGGACAGCAGGCGGTCGGCGTCGGGTCGTGCGACCGGGTCGACCACCACGGTGACGGGCTGGTACTCGCTGATGGTGTTCGCGGTCGTCGCCCACGCGGTGCGCGCGGCCTCTGCGCTCGCCGGATCGTCGCCGAGGGTGTTGCCCGGTCGGGGGAACGCCATCCACGTGCGCTCCTGCGGAGCCGTCTCCGCCGGCATCCGCCAGGTCACGAGCGTGCTCCCGTCGGTCGTGCGGCCGTCTGCCGCGGTGACGGTCGGTCCGGGATGGAGGCTCGGATCGCCTCCGTCGCGCCGTGGTCGTCCCGAACGGGGTCGACCGGGGCCACCAGGGAGTCGTACAGGTCGGGTCGCCTGGTCAGCGCGAAGGGGAACAGGCGGAGCCACTCGGTGCGGGCATCGAGGTCGAGGTCCGCCACGAGCGCGACACTCGCGTCACGAGGCGCCTCGACGAGCACGCGACCGAACGGGTCGGAGATGAAGGACGATCCGTAGAAGGTGATGTCGCCCTCGTCGCCCCACCGGTTCGGGACGACCATGAACTGCCCGGCGGTGATGCCGTTCGCCACGATGACGTGCCGCCAGATCGGCGCCGTGTCGAACGCGGGGAAGGTCGGCTCGGAGCCGATGGCGGTCGGGTACACCAGGACCTCGGAGCCCGCGAGGTCGTAGGAGCGGGCGACCTCGGGGAACCACTCGTCCCAGCACGTCGGGAGTCCGACCCGTGCCCCGAGTCCGTCCGGCTCGTAGACGGGGAAGGCGTCGTCGTCGCGACCCGGGCGGAAGTAGGTGTCCTCGTAGTACCCGGCGCTGATCGGGATGTGCGTCTTCCTGGTGCGTCCGACGAGCGAACCGTCCGGTGCCACGAGGACCGCCGTGTTGTACCCGCGCGGGTCGGCCGGGTCGTCTTCCTCGGCCGGCCGCTCGTACAGCGACGCGTGCACGAGGATCCCGTGCTCGCGGGCCTGTTCCCGCGCGAAGGTGATCGTCGGGCCGTCGTCGATCGACTCGGCGAGGTCCTTCGGGACGCCGCTCGCCGGGGTGCCGCCGGGGTACCGCAGCAGTGTCAGCTCGGGCAGGAACACGGCCTGCGCACCGTTCGCGGCCGCGGCGGCGATGCCCTCGGCGAGCTGGGCTCGGTGCGCTGCCGGGTCCTCGAGCCACCGGATCTGCACGAGGGCGACGCGGGTGGTCCGACGGGGATCCGTGTTCGCGTCGCGCAGCGGCGACTCGAGGTTCTCTGCGGTGACGACGTCCATGGCGCCATTGTTGACCACATGATCAACGAGCGCAATGGTCACGGAACGGTCACGACGAGAATCCGGTCCAAACCGTTTCCGGTGGGGTGCCGAATCCCATGCACAGACCGGGAAACACCCGGAGCGCTCACCAGCCGCAGATAGCTGGTTCTCCACTCCTTGTCGGAGTGTGTTCGGCGCGCTTTCAGTACGCCGCGCCGAGCGCGACACAGCAAAGGAATGACCATCATGCGCAAGTCCTTCAAGACCACCATCACCCTCGCCACGACGGGTGCCCTCGTCCTCGGCGGTGCCGCGTTCGGTGTCTCCGCCGCGAACGCGTCCACCCCGGCGATCCACACGGTCGCGTCGTCGTCGTCGAAGATCCCGGCACCGGTCGCGTCGGTTCCCGAGGTCCTCGGTGGCGACACCTCCGTCGCGCTGGACTCCGGATTCACCGACGCTCTCACCTCGCTGGGGCTGACCCCGGGTGTGTCCGGCAACGCCAAGCTCGCCGACGGCGCCGTGTCGTTCCCGATCACCTCCGGCTCGGTCACCTACTGGAGCCCGGACGGGAAGTACCGTCCGTACGTGCAGGGCCTGCTGAACCACGACGACTCGGGTCTGACCCTGAAGGCCGGGGACACGACCGTGACGCTGGAGAACTTCGTGGTGAACCCGGGCTCGTCCAAGCTCTACGGTGACGTCCTGGTCAACGGGCAGGTCGCCGCAGCGAACGCGTACCTGTTCAGCCTGCACGGCGGGACCCTCAAGCCGCTGCAGCTCGAGGGTGACAACGCGATCCTCACCGGCACCACCGTCCACGTCTCCGCGGACGCCGCGAAGCTGCTCAACAGCACCTTCAAGACCGACGCCGTCAAGAGCGGCCTCCTCGTCGGCACCGCCACCATCACCGCCAAGATCAAGTAACTCTCCGCGCCAGAAGCGCACAGCACCACACAACGGACACAGCACCCCGCTATCGCGGGGTGCTGTGTCCGTTTCGCGGTTCGGTGGCTCCACGGTTCAGCGAGCAGCGGTGGTCGTGCCGATGACCGAGAGCAGCCGGAGTCGCTCCGCGGTCACGCTGCCCGGCTCGGCGGTGTGCACGAGGAGTACATGCGACTGCTCGGGGTCGTGCAGCACCTGGCAGTGCAACGTCAGCTCCCCGACCTCGGGATGGACGTACCGCTTGACCTCGCGCGGACGGACCCCGACCTCGTGCAGCGCCCAGACCTCCCGGAACTCGGCGCTCCTCGCCAGCAGGGTGTCCGCGAGGTGTGCCGCCCGCGAGCCGGGACCGCGCCGAGCGACGACCTCTCGGAGTCCGGACGCGTACATCCGGGACATGAAGGCGTGATCCTCGACCGGGTAGAGCTCCCGGACGTCGGTCTGGGTGAACCACCGGAACCCGGAGCTCCGTGCGTCACCGGTGTACCGCGAGTGGTCACCGATGAGAGCCACGCCGAGTGGTGTCTGCCGCAGGGTCTCGCCGACCTCGTTCGACACCTCGGCCGCGGTGTCCACCAGGCTGTCGAGGATGCGCATCATCCCCGGCGACACGTGGGCCCCGCCCGCGCTCCGTGTCGGCGGTTCGTGTCCGGCCAGGCGGAACAGGTGGTCGCGCTCGTCGATCGTCAGCCGGAGGCCCTGGGCGATCGCGGCGAGCATCTGCTCCGACGGCTGTGGGCCGCGTTCGCGTTCGAGTCGCGCGTAGTAGTCCGTCGACATGTTCGCGAGCAGGGCCGCCTCTTCGCGACGGAGCCCGGCGGTCCGCCGACGCTGCCCACGCGGCAGCCCGACGTCCTCCGGCTGCAGGGCATGCCGGCGACCACGGAGGAAGTCCGCGAGTGCGCTTCGATCGATCACGTCGTCATCCTCTCGCGACGCGTCCGGCCAAGCCACGGATCGTCAGGCCGTGGATGTCGTGCACGAGGTCGGCGCATGCTCGACCGAGGCGCCACGAGGTGCCGCGAACGAGGAGACGACACGATGCCACGCACCCACGACGACGTCACGATCCCTGACCTCACCGGCCGGCGGGCCCTGGTCACCGGTGCCAGCGACGGCATCGGACTCGGCATCGCCACCCGGCTGGCCGCAGCCGGCGCCGAGGTCGTGATGCCGGTCCGCAACCGACGGAAGGGCGAGGCCGCCGTCGACCGCATCCGGCAGCAGTACCCGGACGCGATCCTGCGGCTCGAGGAGATGGACCTGTCGTCCTTGCACTCCGTGGCGTCGCTCGCCGATCGCCTCCGTTCGCAGGGCGACCCACTGCACCTGCTGATCGGCAACGCGGGTGTGATGACGCCACCGGAGCGGCAGGAGACGGAGGACGGCTTCGAACTGCAGTTCGGCACGAACCACCTCGGACACTTCGCGCTCGTCGGTCAGCTCGTCCCGCTCCTGCGAGCCGGCAGCGCACGCGTGGTGATGCAGACGAGCATCGCGGCCCGACGTGCCCGGATCGACTGGGAGGACCTGCAGTCCGAGCGGCCGTACGACGGCAACCGCGCCTACGCGGCGTCGAAGCTCGCCTGTGCACTCGTCGGGTTCGAGCTCAGCAGACGGAGTCGAGCGGGCGGTTGGGGGATCACGAGTGCGGTGAGCCACCCGGGTGTCGCGCCGACGAGTCTCCTGGCCGCGCGTCCGGAAGTCGGACGAGCCCAGGACACGACGGCGGTCCGGGTCATCCGATGGCTCTCGGCGCGCGGACTCGTCGTCGGGACCGTCGACTCCGCCGGGGAGCCCGCAATGCTCGCGGCGACCGGCTCCGACCTGGACGGGGCCTTCACCGGTCCGGGGTGGCCGGGTGGGCTCGGTGGACCCGCTGCCAGGCGCGAGCCGTGGAAGCCGATGCGGGACGAAGCCGCAGCGGCACGGCTGTGGACCGTCTCCGAGGAGCTCAGCGGCGTCCGGTTCCCGGAGACGACGTCCGACCGAGCGTAGGCGTCCTGGCCCCGAGCGCGGCGGTCCAGGTCAGCCAGGTGGCGAGGAGTGCCGCGCCGGCGTAGACCAGCGTGCACCACCAGAGCGGGCACCACCCCCCGGCGACGGCGACGATCACGGCGACCACGACGGTCACGACAGCACTGGTCCTGATCGGGCGTGGTGATCGGCGGGAGGGGAGTGACCTCCCCACCTGCGCGTCGCCCCGGCCGACGAGCGCGTGCACGGCCACGAGGACGGTCGCGGTCCACAGCCCGGACCCGATCACCTCGCTCGCGCGGTGCTGCCCCTCGGCCTGCAGACCGCCGATGACGAGCAGGCACCAGCAGCCCAGCACCGGTCCGGCCCACCGGAGCGCACGAGCGGGCAGGACGACCACGAGCGCGGCGCTGACGACCAGGGCGATGCCGGCGTGCCCGCTCGGGTAGCTGGTGGCGGTGTCGAGCGACGGCACGAGCTCCGGTCGTCCGGCCACCTCCTTGAAGACGTGCGTCCCGAACACCACGAGCGGCATGGCGACGGCCACGACCAGGAGTTCCGACCAGCGTCGTCGGACGAGTGCGATCACGCACGCAGCGCCGACACCGGTCACGAGGATCTCGATGTCGTAGTTGAACGGCGGCACGAAGCCGGCGAAGTCGAGTTCGTGACCGAGTGTGGCGTCCACGTCGTACCGGCGAGCCCAGGAGTTCTCGAGTGTCTGTCCGAACGCCGTCAGGTTCGACACGGCGTAGAGCGCGACGAACGCCACGGCGAGCAGCAACGCTCGGACGAGCCCCCGTCGGCGCGTCCCGCGAGTTCCCTCGTCGACCACGGAGACGACACTAGCGAGGATGGCGAGGTGGACGGGTCCATCGTGACGCCGCTCGGCGAAGTGCACTCGTCACCCGGACCTCCAGCTGACTCCGAAGGTCCCGGCGTTGCGTGACCGACGTCAGACAACAGGAGGACACATGAGCACGACTTGGTTCATCACCGGCGCATCGAAGGGCTTCGGCCGCGAGTGGGCCGAAGCCGCCCTCGAGCGTGGGGACTCCGTCGCCGGTACGGCACGGAACCCCGACGACGTGCAGGCGCTCGTCGAGCACTACCCGGACACGTTCCTCGGCATCCAGCTCGACGTCACCGACCGCTCGGCGGACTTCGCCGCGGTGCAGCGCGCAGCAGACCACTTCGGTTCCCTCGACATCGTCGTGAACAACGCCGGCTACGGCCACTTCGGCATGGTCGAGGAGCTCACCGAGGACGAGGTCCGTGCCCAGCTCGAGACGAACCTGTTCGGTGCGCTCTGGGTCACCCAGGCGGCGCTGCCGATCATGCGCGAGCAGGGTTCGGGGCACATCATCCAGGTGTCGAGCATCGGTGGGATCAGCGCGTTCCCGACCGTCGGCGCGTACCACGCGTCGAAGTGGGCGCTGGAGGGGCTCTCGCAGTCCCTCGCGCAGGAGGTCGCGGGCTTCGGCATCCACGTCACCCTGATCGAACCCGGCGGGTTCTCGACCGACTGGTCCGGACCGTCGTCGAAGCAGAGCGAGCCGATCGAAGCGTACGCCGACGTGCGCGAGGCAGCCTCGAAGCGCCCTTCCGCCGCGGACCCGGGCAAGCCCGAGGCGACCCGCTCGGCGATCCTCAAGGTGGTCGACGCCGACGAGCCGCCGCTGCGGGTCTTCTTCGGCAAGGCGCCGCTCGGCATCGCGGAGAAGGACTACGAGTCGCGTCTCGCGACGTGGCGGGAGTGGCAGCCCGTGTCCGAGGAGGCACACGGCGCCTGACGCGGGACGAGCGAGCAGCCCACCGCTCAGGCGATGATGTTGACCGCGCGCGAGATGACCAGGGCCATCAGGATGAACCCGCCGACGGACTGGTAGGCCATGATCATCTTCGCGCGGACGGTCATCGGCATCGTGTCGGTCGGACTGAACGCCACCATGTTCGTGAGCGCCACGTACAGGTAGTCGAGGTACACCGGACGCCAGGCGGCGGTGCGTGAGTCGGTCTCCTGCGGGAACTGGAAGTCCGCCTCGTCGGACTCCCAGAGGTCGGGACGCCGACGTGCGACCGGCCCGCCGCGGTCGAGTTCCCAGTACACGAGGCCGAACGCGATGATGCTGCTCACCCACACCTGCAGCGCGGTGAGGAGCACCACTCCGCCCTCCACGTGCCCGTCGAGCAGCAGCACGACGGTCCGCACCACCGTGAGCTGGTTCGCCACCGTCAGCAGGATCGCGAGCGCGAACGACAACCACCGCGACCACGTCGTCTCGCGGGACAGCCGCCGCGGGTTGAACACGATCAGCGGTACGAGCAGCAGGACACCGAGGAGCGGCACGACCCACGACGGGAAGAACAGCACCCGGCTCGGCAGGAGCAGCGCGAGCGCGAGGTTGACGAGGATCGCGACGGCGACCGGGAAGCGGTGCTCGTGCTGGTGTCTGACCTTCGACGGGCTCACGCGCCGAGTGTAGAGGCCAGCTCGTCCGCCCGGACGTCCCGTCCGAGGATGCGCGACGCCGCCCGCACCCCGGACAGCAGCGCCCCGTGCACGGTCGCGGGGTCGTCGCCCCACGTCGCCTCGCCCGCGAGCTGCACCCGGCCGACGGGTGTCCCGAGCAGGTCGTGGTCATCAGGGGACGAGCCGACGTGCAGGTACGAGTACGACCCCTTCGCGAACGGGTCGGCCGCCCACCGGGTGATGCGCACGGCCTCGGGCTCGGGCACCGCCGGGCCGAACAGGAACCGCAGGGCAGCCAGCCCCTCGGCGACGATCTCGGCGTCGGACAGCGTCTCGAGCCGACGCGCTCCGGAGCCGCCGACCAGGGCAGCCAGCACCGGCGTCCCGGTCACCCGGGACATGTCGTACCAGGAGTGCCAGTCGACACCGGCGTCCCCCTGTTGCCGGACCACCCAGGAGTCCCAGAACGCCGAGGGGAACCGGAAGAACACCTTGTCGTAGACACCCATCCCGAGCCGTCCGAGCGCACCGGCGACGGGCTCGGACAACGGCGGCGAGAACGTGATGTCCCCGGCCTTGAGCACCCCGAGCGGCACGGTCACGACCACCTGGGACGCGGACACGGACGACCCGTCGGCGAGGTCGACCCGGACGGACGACGGCGTGGTGGTCACCGCACGGGCCACGGACGACAACCGGACGTCGAGCCCGGCGGCCAGCCGAGCGGCGTACTGCCCGTACCCGCCGGGGAACACGACCTCGTCCCCGGCGACGTGCTCCTCGTCGAGCCCGTGGGCGTCGAGGTCGGTGACGGGCGCGCCGCAGAGGTCCTCGGAGCGGTGCGCCATGTACTCGGTCACGCGATCGGCCCGCGAGCCGGTCCACCCGAGGGAGTCCAGTACCGAGGAGACGGCCGATGCGTACGTGGTCCCGGGAGGTGCGGCGTCGACGACGGACGGCAGGAGTTCGTCGACCGAATGCAGGTCAGCGACCAGCGACGAACCGGACACCCGGACACCGGACGGGTCGTGCCACGCGATCGGCCGCCCGTCGAACTGGAAGCTCCCGACCGTGAACTCCACGGTCTCGATCCCGAACGCCGACGCCAACGACCAGAGCGGGTTGCCCTCGATGCCGTGGATCCACGACGCCCCGAGGTCGACCGGCACCCCGAGCGCGGCGTCCGTCCAGGTGCGCCCACCGACGCGGTCGCGGGCCTCGAGCACGACGACCCGCTGCCCACCGAGCGCGAGCGCCCGGGCGGCGGCGAGCCCCGACACCCCGGCCCCGACCACCACGACGTCGTACGCCGACGGAGGGACGACGGCCATCAGTGCCCCGTCACCTTCTCGCGCACCCGGGCGGCCATGCTCGGTCGTCCGGTCAGTCGTTCCTCGCGGTCGGCGATGTCCGTCGCCACGAGTCCGGCGTTCGCCCCGAGGAACCGGAGCGGCTCCGGCTCCCAGTCCGGCGAGTGGTGCCCGACCCATGGCAACTCCGTCAGCGACGACGACACACCGCGGACGAGGTCGGCCAGCGTCCGCCCCGCCAGGTTCGTCGTCGAGAGCCCGTCGCCGACGTACCCGCCGGCCGACCCCACGGAGCCGTCCCAGGTCACCGAGGCGCACCAGTCACGGGGTACCCCGATCGGGCCGCCCCACGTGTGCGTGACCCCGACGTCACCGACGTCGGGGAAGAGCTCGGCGAGCGTCGTGCGCAGGTGGCGGAACACCCGCGGCACGCGGTCGTACGAGTTCCGGATCGTGGAGCCCCAGTGGTAGCGGGCTCCGCGGCCGCCGAACGCGAACCGGTCGTCCGCGGTGCGCTGTCCGTAGACCAACAGGTGCCGGTAGTCCGAGAACGTCTGCCCGTGCTCCAACCCGATGCGCCCCCACGCCGCCTCGGACAGCGGCTCGGTCGCGATCATCAACGAGTACAGCGGCATGATCCGGCGTCTGGTCTGCGGCATCGTCGCCCCGTAGCCCTCGAGCGCGACGACTACCGCGCCGGCCGAGACGGTCCCGGAGGTGGTGACCACACGCCCTGGAGCCCACGACACGGCGGGCGTGCGCTCCGCGATCACGACGCCACGGGCCTCCAGTGCGGCCGCCAGGCCACGGACCAACGCGGCCGGCTGCAGGCGCGCGCAGTCCGGGGTGAACGCGACCCCGACGGAACCGGCGGCGTCGCCGGGGAGCGCGGACCGGTAGACCATGTCGTCGCCGAAGGCGGCGGACGCGTCGACCTCTGCTCGAGCTGCGCGGTCCTGCACCGCCGACCGCGCGTAGAGCACGGTGCCGCCCTTGACGAAGTCGCAGTCGATCCCGGCCTCGTCCGCTGCGCGGCCGACCTCGTCGACCGTCTCGCGCATCGCCCGCCGCATGGCGAGCGCCGCGTCACGGCCGGCGTGCTCGGCGATCTCCGCCGCTTCGCGCGGGAAGAGCGCCGAGCACCACCCGCCGTTCCGTCCGGAGGCGCCGAATCCGGCGATCTCCTTCTCGACGACGACGATCTGGAGGCTCGGGTCGGCCTGGTGCAGGTACCACGCGGTCCAGAGACCGGTCAGTCCACCGCCGATGACGCAGACGTCCGCCGAGCGGTCGCCGTCGAGCGGCGGCCGTGGTGTCAGGTCGTCGCGGCCGAAGGCCACGAGCTGGTCCATCCAGAACGAGACCCGCCGGTAGCCGGACACGGTCAGATCTTCGACGCGGCCTCGGACAGGACGCTCCGCAGGATCGAGGTGATCTCGCGGAACTCCGGCTGCCCGATGGTCAGCGGCGGAGCGAGCTGCACGACGGGGTCGCCACGGTCGTCGGCGCGGCAGTACAGCCCCGCGTCGAACAGCGCCTTCGACAGGAACCCGCGGAGCAGCCGCTCGGACTCGTCGTCGTCGAACGTGGTCTTCGTGGCCTTGTCCTTGACGAGCTCGATGCCGTAGAAGTACCCGTCACCGCGGACGTCGCCGACGATCGGCAGGTCGAGCAGGGTGTCGAGTTCGGCACGGAAGAGCGGGGCGTTCTGCTGGACGTTCTGCAGCAGGCCCTCTTCCTCGAAGATGTCGAGGTTCTCCATGGCGACGGCGGCGGAGACCGGGTGCCCGCCGAACGTGTACCCGTGGTAGAAGGTCGTGTCACCCTCGGCGAACGGCTCGAAGATCTTGTCGCTGATGATCGTCGCGCCGATGGGGGAGTACCCGGACGTCATCGCCTTCGCGCACGTGATCATGTCCGGGACGAAGCCGTACGTGTCGCAGGCGAACATCGTGCCGATGCGGCCGAACGCGCAGATGACCTCGTCCGAGACGAGCAGCACGTCGTACTCGTCGCAGATCTCACGGACCCGCTGGAAGTACCCGGGCGGCGGGGTGAAGCAGCCGCCGGAGTTCTGCACCGGTTCGAGGAAGACGGCCGCGACGGTGTCCGGTCCCTCGAACTCGATCATCTCGCGGATGCGTTCGGCCGCCCAGTAGCCGAACTCCTCCTCGCTCTGCCCGGCGAAGCCCATCTCGTCGGCGCGGTAGTAGTTCGTGTTCGGCACCCGGAGTCCGCCGGGGGTGAGCGGCTCGAACATCTGCTTCATCGCGGGGATGCCGGTGATCGCGAGAGCGCCCTGCGGGGTGCCGTGGTAGGCGACCGCGCGGGAGATCACCTTGTGCTTCATCGGCTTGCCGCGGAGCTTCCAGTAGTACTTCGCGAGCTTGAACGCCGTCTCGACCGCTTCGCCGCCGCCGGTGGAGAAGAAGACCTTGTTGAGGTCGCCGGGGGCGTGGTCGGCCAGGCGGTCGGCGAGCTCGATCGCCGCGGGGTGCGCGTACGACCAGATCGGGAAGAAGCTCAGCGTCTCGGCCTGCTTGGCGGCCATCTCGGCCAGGCGCTTCCGCCCGTGGCCGGCGGCGACGACGAACAGGCCGGAGAGCCCGTCGATGTAGCCCTTGCCGTGGCTGTCGTAGACGTGGTGGCCCTCGCCGCGGACCATGATCGGGACCTCGGCACCCGCCTGGTTCGCGCCGTGCCTGGCGAAGTGCATCCAGAGGTGGTCGCGGGACTTGCGCTGCAGGTCCTCGTTGTCGACCGGTGCGAACGGGTCGTAGGAGCCGAGTCGTGTGGACTGTTCGGTCTTCTGGTCGGAGATGGTCATCGCGTTCCCCAGTCGTAGAGCTGTTTGCGGAGTTGCAGGTAGACGAAGGTCTCGGTGCCGGTCACGCCGGGGATGGCCCGGATCGTGCCGTTGAGCAGTTCGATGAGGTCGTCGTCGTCCTCGCAGACGACCTCCACCATGAGGTCGAAGCTCCCGGCGGTCATCACGAGGTAGTCGACCGCCGCCAGTTGCTCGAGTGCATCGGCGACCTTGCGGGTGTCGCCGTTCACACGGATGCCGATCATCGCCTGCCGGTGGAAGCCGAGCTGCATCGGGTCGGTGACCGCGACGATCTGCATGACGCCGGTCTCGGTGAGCTTCTGCACGCGCTGCCGGACCGCCGCCTCGCTGAGACCGACCGCCTTGCCGATCTCGCCGTACGGACGGCGCCCGTCTGCCTGGAGTTGCTCGATGATCCGCTTGGAGATGTCGTCGATCGGTCCCGGACGTCGTGGTGCTGCCGCCATGCCGGACAGCATGGCAGTGGATTCCGGGGGAAAGCAAGGGATTCCGTTGTGAACACCGTGTTTCGCGACGATTTCCGTTGTTACAAGTCTTCCGAACGAGCGGTTTCCGTGCCAGTATCGCCGCCATGCTGGACAGCACGAAGACGGCGTCGGACACGGCGACCCGTGACCTCCGGAACTTCGTCGGGGGCGAGTGGACCCCGTCCAGGACGAACACGTCGTTCGGCCTGGTGGACCCGACGACCGAGGCCGAGTACGGCATCTCGCCGATCTCCACCGCCGATGACGTCGACGCCGCCTTCGCCGCGGCGAGCACCGCGTTCGACACCTGGCGCCGCACGACCCCGGGGGAGCGGCAGCTCGCACTGTTCCGGATCGCCGACGCGGTGGAGGCCCGCGCGGAGGAGTTCGCGGACCTCGAGTCGCGGGACACCGGGAAGCCCCGAGCCACCCTCGTCGAGGACGAGATCATGCTCTCCGTCGACCAGATCCGCTTCTTCGCCGGCGCCGCCAGGAACCTCGAGGGCCGGAGCGCCGGCGAGTACCTCGCCGACCACACGTCCTTCGTCCGCCGCGAGCCCATCGGCGTCGTGGCCCAGGTCACCCCGTGGAACTACCCGCTCAACATGGCGGTGTGGAAGATCGCCCCGGCGCTCGCCGCCGGCAACACCACCGTCTTGAAGCCGAGCGACACGACACCGCTCTCCACGCTGCTGCTCGCCGAGGTCGCCGCGGAGTTCCTGCCGCCGGGGGTCCTCAACGTCGTGCTGGGCGACCACTCCACCGGCGCGGCGATGATCGACCACCCGACCCCGCAGCTCGTCTCCATCACCGGGTCGGTCCGCGCGGGCATGGCGGTCGCCCGAGCCGCGGCCGGTGACCTCAAGCGCACGCACCTCGAACTCGGCGGCAAGGCACCCGTGATCGTGTTCGACGACGCCGACATCCCGTCCGCGGTCGCCGGCATCGTCGCCGCCGGGTTCTTCAACGCCGGACAGGACTGCACCGCCGCCACCCGGCTCCTGGTGCAGGACGGCATCCACGACGAGTTCGTGGCGGCGCTCGCCGCGGAAGCCCGGACGAACGCGAGGACCGGCACGGACGGGTACTTCGGGCCGGTCAACAACGTGAACCAGCTCACGCACGTGCAGGACTTCCTCGACACGCTTCCCGACCACGCCGCGATCGAGCTCGGCGGTCACCGTGTCGGCGACGTCGGGTACTTCCACGAGGCGACGATCGTCTCCGGGCTGCGGCAGGACGACCGCATCGTCCAGCAGGAGGTGTTCGGCCCCGTGCAGACCGTCCAGCGCTTCCGCACCGAGGCGGACGCCCTGCGTGCCGCGAACGACGTCGAGTACGGCCTGGCGAGCTCGGTGTGGACGACCGACCACGCCAGGGCGATGCGCTTCGCCCGCGACCTCGACTTCGGGTGCGTGTGGATCAACACGCACATCCCGATCGTCGCCGAGATGCCGCACGGCGGCTTCAAGCACTCCGGCTACGGCAAGGACCTGTCCCAGTACGGGTTCGACGACTACACCCGCATCAAGCACGTCATGTCCTACATCGGCTGAACCCGACTCCCGGGCCCGCGAACACCAGGAGGCACCATGGCAACGACCGGCACCTTCGCCGAATCCGGAGCAGATCTCCGGCTCGAGCAGATCACGAAGTCCTTCCCGGGACACACCGCGGTCGACGCCCTCGACCTCACCGTGCCCGCCGGGTCGTTCTTCGCGCTGCTCGGGCCGTCCGGCTGCGGGAAGACGACCACGCTGCGGCTCGTCGCCGGCCTCGAGGAACCGACGAGCGGCAGCATCCTGCTCGGCGGGAAGGACGTCACCGACACGAAGCCGTACCAGCGGCCGGTCAACACGGTCTTCCAGAACTACGCGCTGTTCCCGCACATGAGCGTGCTCGACAACGTCGCGTTCGGCCTGAAGCGCCGGCGCATCCCGGACCCGATGACGAAGGCGCGGGAGGCACTGCACCTCGTCGAGCTCGACTCGTCCGCGTCGAAGCGACCAGCACAGCTCTCCGGCGGCATGCAGCAGCGCGTCGCCCTGGCCCGCGCGATCGTGAACCGGCCCGCGCTCCTGCTCCTCGACGAACCGCTCGGCGCCCTCGACCTGAAGCTCCGGCACCAGATGCAACTCGAGCTCAAGACGATCCAGGCCGAGGTCGGGCTCACCTTCCTGCACGTCACGCACGACCAGGAAGAGGCGATGACGATGGCCGACACCGTCGCCGTCATGAACGGTGGCCGGATCGAGCAGATGGGCAGCCCCCAGGACCTCTACGAGTTGCCGAGGACCGCCTTCGTCGCGAACTTCCTCGGCCAGTCGAACCTGCTCGAGGGCGATGTCCGCGGCACCGAGGGTGAGCTGCTCGTGGTCGCCACGGCGGCTGGCACGATCGCGGTCCCGACGGCGCGTGCGGTCGCGACCGGCGGTCGCGTGGTCGTCGGCGTCCGTCCCGAGAAGCTCAAGATCCGCACCGCAGAGCCGTCACACGAGGCGGGACGCAACATCCTCGGACCCGGCCGTGTCGTCGACGTCTCGTTCTCCGGCGTCAGCACGCAGTACCTCGTCGACGTCCCCGGCGCCGGCCGCGTCTCCGTCTTCGCGCAGAACACGAAGGGCGGACCCCGCATCGCCACGGGGACCGAGGTCTGGCTCACCTGGGGCGTCGACCACGGCTTCGGACTGGAGGCTCCCATCGCGTCCGACGCGAGCGTCACCACCCAGCCCGCACCGGGCCTCCAGGCCGAGACCGCCACCGCAGGTGCGGTCGCGTGAACGCCGGACCGGACCTGGTGCGCGGACTGACGTCCGCGCGGGTCAGCCGGCGCGGCTTCCTGGCAGGCGGCGGCGCCGCGGCGGTGGCCGCCCTGCTCGCGGGCTGCAGCATCAAGGGCTCTGCGGCGTCGACGGGACCAGCGGTGGACTGGACGGCCTTCTGGAAGGACGCGAAGGCGACCAAGGAACTCAACTTTGCGAACTGGCCGCTCTACATCGACTCCGACCACGGCAAGTCCGAGTCCCTCGCGCTCTTCAAGGAGGAGACGGGGATCGCGGTCGACTACCAGGCGGTGATCCAGGACAACGCGACGTTCTACGCGACGGTCTCGCCGATCCTCCGGGCGCAGGGGGCCACCGGCTACGACATCGTCGTCATGACGAACGGGTACGAGCTCACCGAGATGATCAAGAACGGCTTCGTGTGCGAGCTCGACCACACGCGGTTGCCGAACTTCGCCGCCAACGCCTCTGCGTCCGTCAAGAACCCGAACTACGACCCGGGCAACAAGCACTCCGTCGTCTGGCAGACCGGGTTCACGGGGCTCGCGTACAACCCGAAGTACACCGGGCGGAAGATCACGTCGTTCCAGGACCTGAAGGACCCGGCCTTCAAGGGGCGCATCGGGCTGATGAGCGACAACACCGAGCTCGGCTCCCTGGCCCTGCTCGCGCTGGGCATCGCCCCCGAGACGTCGACCCCGGCCGACTGGCGCAAGGCCCAGGCATGGCTCCGCGAGCTCCGGCCGAGCGTGACCGGGTTCTACGACCAGAGCTACATCAACCGGCTCGAGAACGGTGACACCTGGATCACCCAGGCGTGGTCGGGCGATGTGTTCCAGGCGCAGCAGTCCGGGTTCCCCGACCTGGAGTTCGTCACGCCGGAGGAGGGGCAGATGACCTGGCACGACAACATGCTCATCCCCAAGCAGGCGGCGAACCCGGTGTCGGCGCTCGCCTGGATGGACTTCTACTACACGCCGAAGATCGCGGGGATCGTCGAGGACTACGTCAACTACGTGTGCCCGGTGCCCGCGGCCGAGGACTACGTCAGGAACGTGCTCGACGACGCGACGGTGGCGGACAGCCCGCTGGTGTTCCCGTCCGCTGCCGTGTTGGACGCGTCGCACGAGTTCCGGGTGTTCGAGAACTACGACGAGTACTCGGAGTGGAACGGCATCTTCAACGCGGTGGTGCAGTCGTGACGGCGGTCGGGGTCGCGCCCGGGATCGGTCTCGACCCGGCGCCGGTCCGTCGCGGTCGTCGTCGCAGTACGCCGTTCCTGCTCGCGCTGGTCGGGACCGCGTACCTCTGCGTGTTCTTCGTCATCCCGCTCGTGTCCGGGCTCATCGTCTCGCTCATGTCGGGCAACCCGGACGACGGGTACACGTTCACCTGGAACTTCGGGATCTACTCGTCCCTGTTCGTCGACCCGCAGGTGCCGTACCTGACGTTCCTGCTCCGATCCCTCTGGTACGGCCTCGCCGCGACCCTCGTGACCATCGTCGTCGGGTACCCCGTGGCGTACTTCATCGCGTTCCGGGTGTCACCGCGGTGGAAGAACCCGCTCCTGATGCTCGTCTTCGTGAGCTTCCTGGTGTCGTTCATCATCCGCACCGACATGTGGGCGTTCGTGCTCGCGTCCCAGGGGCCCGTCGTCACGTTCCTGCAGGGGATCGGGGTCGCCGGCAAGGACTTCCACATCCTCGGCACCGGCGGGGCGGTGATCTTCGGCGACGCGTACAACGACCTCGCCTTCATGGTGCTGCCGATCTACGCGGCGCTCGAGCGCATCGACCCGAGACTCGGTGAAGCCGCGCACGACCTGTACGCGGGGCGGTTCCGGGCGTTCTGGCACACCACACTGCCCCTGTCCCGTGCCGGCATCTTCGCCGGGGTCCTGCTCGTGTTCATCGACTGCGTGGGGGACCCGGTGAACTCGGCGCTCCTCGGCGGCACGAACACGTACACGATCGGGCAGGCCATCCAGGACGCCTACTCCGGAAACCAGCAGTACAACGTCGCCGCTGCGCTGTCGACCGTGCTCATGGTCGTGCTCGGCATCATCCTGTTCATCTACGCCCGGGTCTCCGGCACCGACGACCTCGAGGACCTCGTATGACCGCCGTCGCACCGCGCCGTCACGGCGTGAACCGTCGTGGGCCCTGGCTCGCCATCGTCTACTGGGTGGTCATCGCGATCACCCTCGTGCCGATCGTCTACATGATCGTGTACTCGTTCAACGACGCACCCACCAACCGGCTGACCTTCGCGTGGAACGGCTTCACCACGTACTGGTACGCCAACCTCGTGAACGTCTCCGGGCTCGGGTCCGCGTTCGTCACGTCGGTCGTCATCGCGTTCCTCGCGGCGATCGTCTCGGTCGCGATCGGGCTCCCGCTCGCCCTGGCGCTCGAGCGCTACCGGTTCCCCGGGCGGGGTGCCGTCAACGCCGTCGTGTTCGCCGACATCGCGGCGCCGTCGATCGTCGTCGGGTCCGCGTCGCTGTCGTTCTTCCTGTCGATCGGGCTCGGTACCGGGTTCCTCACGGTGCTGCTCACCCACGTGGCGTTCGATGTCGCGTACGTCGTCGTCGTCCTCCGGGGGCGGATCGCCGGGACGTCGCGTGCGCTCGAGGAGGCCGCAGGCGACCTCGGCGCGACGCCGTTCCAGGCGTTCCGGCTCGTCACGCTGCCGTTGCTCGCGCCGGGGATGCTCGCCGCGGGGCTGCTGGCGCTGGCGATGTCGATCGACGACTACGTCATCACGTCGTTCGTCGCCGGACCCGCTGTCACCTTCCCGCTCTTCGTGTACGGCGCCGCGAAGGCCGGGATGCCGCCGCAGGTGCTCTGCTTCGGGACGCTGGTGTTCGCGGTGGGGCTGCTCGTCGCGTTGCTCAACGGGGCGCTCAACCGTCGCTTGTCCCGCACGCGCGGCTGACCGGGGCTCGATTACACTGGACCCGAGCGTTCAGACTCGGGAACGGATTGTGCCCGTCCTCGGCTTTCCACTCGGAGAGCAACCCGAAGCCCATCACCGTCCTACCGGTGGTGGGCTTCACGCTTGCCCCAGGACCACGACCCGGCGGTGTCGGAGTCCACGCGACCAGCCTACGTGGAATGTCACCGGACACCGCGGGCTCCGGACGATCTCGTACGCTCGATCGATGGACGCCATCGAGGTCGACGAGCGCGACAGCACCTGGGAGAACCACCACCCACACTTCCGGGTGTACCTGCAGGAGCGCGCTGGGGCCACCTTCGCCACCTCGACCACCGATCTCACCGGTTGTGACGTGCTCCAGGCGATCGACTGGGCGCAGCGCCAGACCGCGGGCCACGCCGATGCCGTCTGGGCACTGGCGTTGGTCGGGCGGGACGGCCGTGCACTCCGCGGGCTCACGTGGCTCGTCGGCATGGACGCGAACGACGCTCCGGGCGACGAGCACGAGGTCGACCTGACCACGCGGATGCTCGGGCGTGCGGTGTCAGCGATCGAGCTGCCGTCAGCCGATCGCTGGCGGCCGTGATCGCAGTCGACCGTCGTCGGACAGGACGATCGTCGGAGGCGCTCAGGCGGCGATGCGGCGCGCCTCCGCCCGGTCGGCCGACGCGTCGTCGCGCAACATGCGGTCGGCGGTGCGGAGGGACAGCGCCATGATCGTCAGCGCCGGGTTCGCGATGAGGGAGCTCGGGAAGACCGAGTTGTCGACGATCCACATGTTCGGCACGTCCCACGACCGACCGGCAGCGTCCACGACGGAGCGCTCCGGGTCGGTGCCCATCCGAGCGGTCCCGACGGTGTGCGCGGTGCGGTCGAGCACCCGGACGTCGCGGCCGCCAGCAGCCTCGACGATCGACGTCATCGTCCGGACTGCGTGTCGGGTGATCGCCTCCTCGTTCGCACCGGGGGAGAACGTCACGCGGGCCTTCGGCACACCGTTCGCGTCGACCTCGTCGGACAGCACGAGGCGGTTGTCGTCGTACGGCAGACACTCCGCGTTGATGCCGACGCCGGCCATCTTCGGATAGTCGCGCAGGGCCTGGACGAGCGCCGCGCCGCGGAGCCCGCCGCCACGGACGAGCGTCGTCGCCAGGGTGAGCGGCTGCACGCCGAGGCTCTGGATCAGGTAGCCGCCGGCGAAGTCGGCGTCCGCGGGACGGATGAAGTCCTCGGTGATGATGGACGACGGGTACCCGCGGTAGGAGCGCATCGACTCGTCGAACGTCGCCCAGACCTGGGTGGCGCCGTGCGCGGTGAAGTTCCGGCCGACCTGGCCGCTGCTGTTCGCCAGTCCGGTGTGCAGCAGCAGTCGCGGGGTCTCGATGCCGCCGGCGGCGAGCACGAGCGATCGGGTCCGCTGCCGGTGGTCGCGGCCACCCTGTCGGTACACGACGGCCTCGACCTCGCCGCGGGCGTCGAGCTCGATGCCGTGCACGAACGAATCGGCGCGGATCTCGGCGCCGAAGGCGACTGCGGCGGGCAGGTACGTGGTGTCCATCGACACCTTCGCGCCGTTCCGGCACCCCTGGTGACAGGAACCACAGGCGACACACGCGTGCCGGAGGCCGTGGTGCTCCTGCATCCGGTCTTCGGTCGTCAGGCCGACGGGCGCGTCCGTCGCGGTGATCCCGACGGCAGCGGCACCGCGCATCATCATGTCCGAGGACGCGTTGCGGGCCGGCGGCCCCATCCGGTAGCGACGGGCTGGGTCCCACGGGTAGTGCGCCGGGCCCGCGACGCCGACGTCGTGCTCGGCCTGCTCGATCCAGCGCACGAGCTCGGCGTGCTCGATCGGCCAGTCCTCGCCCTCGCCGGAGTCGGTGCGGAGCCGGATGTCGTGCTCGTTCGGGCGCGGGGTGAACGCTCCCCAGTGCAGCGTCGATCCGCCGACGCCCGTCCCGCTGTTGTTCGGGCCGAACGCGGTCGGGGCGTCCCCGCCGCTGATGCGCTCGTCCATCCAGTTGATGTCACCGGGGGCCTCGACCTCGTCCGGTGTGAACCGTTCCGGGTCGGTGTTCGGGCCCGCTTCGAGCGCGACGACGCGGAGCCCCTTCCGCGCGAGGGTGGCGAGGAGCGGTGCGCCGCCCGCCCCGGTGCCGACGACGACCGCGTCGACGACCTCGTCCTCGTCGTGACGGCGCTGGTGGTCGAGTCTCATCGTGCTGCTCCCGTCGGTTCCCACGCTTCGCGCTGCCCGGCGGCGAGCAGCTGGAAGCCCTGTTTGCGGACGCCGTCGCCACCGTTGGCGAAGCCGTCGTAGTCGATCTCGGCCATCGTCGCCGGGTGTGCGGCCCACTGCTTGACGAGGTCCACGGCGGCGTCCTCGGCCCATGCCCTGAGCTGCTCCGCGTCGAAGGGTCCGACCGCGGGGGTGTGTTCTCCGGCGGTCACCGCGTCGAGCACCGCGGCGAGGTGCTCGTCGCCTCGTGCGGCCTCCGGAGCGATCGCGTCGAGTCCGGCCCGGTAGGCGTCGACGTCGGCCGGCAGGCCGTCGGGCCGCCACCCGTCGCCGAGCCCCGCGGAGAGTTGCGCGTCGACCCGCAGCGCGAGGTCGATCGTCGTGTCGCCGGGCTGCGGGACGACGATCCTCGCCACCGCACGGAGCGTGTCGAGCTGGTCGACGCTGAGCGACGCGGGGGTCGCTGCGGAGTCGTCGGGTAGGGCTCGCACGGCCAGGATGCCCCGGGTCCGCGCGCTGACCCGCGGCGAGGCGATCACCCGGACGGTCGCTGGCGGGACGACCGGTCCGCCGGCGATCCGGCGCTCCCAGAAGTCCCTGATGCGCTCGGCCACCGCGTCGGGCTGCTCCCACGGCAGCAGGTGTGCGGCGTCCGGGACGACGCCGAGTTCGCCGGTCGTCCAGTGCGGCAGGTTCAGCGTGCGCTGCGCGTCCTCGCCGAGGTCACCGTCGGCAGCACCGGCCAGGATCAGCGCGGGCACCGGGTTCGGCGGGAAGGTGGTCGACCAGTCCTCACGGCTGCCGCGGACCAGCCAGTCCGTCCAGGCGCGTGGATCGGCCCGCTGCACGTCGTGGACGGCCATCGCGTGCGGTTCCGGGGGGAGGGGGGCGTCGACGTTCGCCGACACGAAGGTCTCGGCGTCGCTCGGACCGATCGGGCCGTCGGAAGCCCAGCCGAGCATCGTGGCGCGACGCTCCTCGTCCATGGGCTCCTGGGACAGCGGTGAGGCAGCGAGCAGCACGACCGCGCGGAGCCCGAAGAGCCCGTTGGACCCGTCGATCGTGCGGGAGGCGACGACCGAGGCGACCTTGCCGCCCATCGAGTGCCCGATGAGGACCCAGTCGGTGGCGCCGCTCTGCCCGATGACCCGCTCGACCTGTTCGACCATCTCCTCGACGGTCGTGCCCGTCGCCGCGGAGGAGCGGCCGAAGCCGGGCAGGTCGATGCCGACGAGGTCGAGGGTGCCCGCCAAGCGGGTGCGGAGCGTGGCGAACTCCTCGGAACTGGACCCGAGGGCGTGCAGGCAGAACGCGGTTGCCGTCATCCTTCGTTTCTACGGCCCACGGTGACCGGGTTCCCAGACGGGTGTACCCCCGGGCGCTCGACAGGCGTCACGGGTAGGTTCGGTGAATGAGTGCAGAGCTGACGCTCGGCGCCGAGGAAGAGCTGCACCTCATCGACCTCGAGTCCGGCCGACTTTCCGCGAAGGCCCCGCGCCTTCTGCCCAAACTCCCAGCAGACCGTTTCGGCGCAGAACTCCAGCGCACGACGATCGAGACGAACACCCCGGTGGTGACGTCGCTCGACGACCTCCGGCGGGTGATCGTCGACCTCCGGCAGGAGCTGGCGGGAGCGATCGCGCCGGCGGGTGTCACCATCGCCGCCGCCGGCACGGCACCCAGGTCGGAGTACGCCGACTTCGAACTGACCTCCGGTGGCCGCTACGGACGCATGCAGGAGCAGTACCGGATGCTCGTCGACGAACAGCTCATCTGCGGCCTGCAGGTGCACGTCGGCGTGAGCGACCGCGACCTGGCGGTGCAGATCGCCCAGCGCGTCGCACCGACGCTCCCGGTCCTGCTGGCGCTGAGTGCGTCGAGTCCGTTCTGGAACGGCCAGGACACCGGGTACGCGTCGTTCCGGAGCATCATCTGGCAGCGCTGGCCGTCCGCCGGCAGCTTCGGCCGGGTCGAGAGCGCTGCCGAGTACGACAAGGTGCTCGAGGACCTCATCGCGTCCGGCGTGATCGCCGACAAGAAGATGGCGTACTTCGACGTCCGTCCGTCCTCGCACGCACCGACGCTCGAACTGCGGGTCTGCGACGCGACACCCGTGGTCGACGACGCGGTCCTCATCGCCGGGCTGTTCCGCGCAGCGGTCCGCAAGGCCGAGATCGCGGTCGAGTCCGGCGCCGAGTGGCATCCCAGGAGCGAACCGCTGCACCGCGCGGCGATGTGGCAGGCCGCACGCAGTGGACTGAGCGGCGACCTGCTGGGGCTCGGGCAACACCCGGAGCGGCTGCCGGCCGAGATCGCGGTGCGCCAGCTCGTCTCGCGGCTCCGCCCCGAACTCGAGGAGCTCGGCGACTGGGGGACCGTGAGCGCCCTGCTCGAGGACACCCTCGCGCGTGGCAACTCCACCGACCGGCAGCGGACCGCGTACGCCGAGCGGGGTTCGCTCGACGACGTCGTGGCGCTCGTGGTCGAGGACACCGCTGGCACCCCGTCCGGTCGGGACGACCACCCCGTCGTCGCGATCCCGTCGTACCGCGTCCGTGCCGGCGACGAGGCGGTCGGACCTGGCGCACGCCCCCGTCCGGCGTTCCGCGACCTGGCCGCGTTCTTCCGTGGCTGGGACGCCGAGACGACCATCGACCGCTGCACCGCCCGCGACGCCTGGACCCGGGAGCACGAGGTCGGCTTCGTGGTCGCCGGCGCCGTGCAGGACTTCGGCTGCGACCTCGTCCCGCGGACCGTCAGCGCCTACGAGTGGGACCAGCTCGCGAAGGGCCTCGGGCAGCGTGCCCGCGCGATCGAGCTCTTCCTCCGTGACGCGTACGGTGACCGACGGATCGTCGCGGACGGCGCGATGGACGAGCGCGACTTCGTCGGCCGCAACGGGTGGGACCCCGACGCCATGCGCCTGCCGAGGGACGCCGTCCGTGCCCCGGTGCTGGGCTTCGACCTCGTGCGGAACGAGTTCGGCGGGTGGCGCGTGCTCGAGGACAACGTCCGCTCGCCCTCCGGCGTGGCGTACGGCATCGCGTTGCGCGAACTCATGGACGAGGTCGTCCCCGACGCACCCCGGCCGGAACACCTGCGCGATCCGCACGGCGTCATGGACCGGATCGCCCACACGCTCCGCATCAACGCGACGGCCGTCACCGGTGAACGCGAGCCGGTGCTGGCGCTGATCAGCGACGGCCCCGCCGCCGGCGCCTGGTACGAACACCGGAGGCTGTCCGAGGGAGCCGGGATGCGCCTCCTGACCGAGTCGGACCTGGACGTCCGCGACGGACGCGTCGTCGAGGCGGCGACCGGTGACGTCCTGCACGCGCTCTACCTGCGGGTGGACCGCGACGCCAGCGCGCTCCGGAACGACCTGACCCCCGATCTCGGCGCGCGGATCCTCGACGCGGCCGAGGCCGGGCACGTCTACCTGGCGAACGCGCCCGGCAACGCGCTCGTCGACGACAAGGCGATGTACGTCAACGTGCCCGACCTGATCTGGTACTACCTCGACGAGAAGCCGCTGCTCGAGTCGGTGCCGACCTACCGGACCAGCATCGAGGGCGAACGGATGTCCGTGCTCGACCGCGTCGGCGAGCTCGTGACGAAGCCCGTCGACGGCGAGGGCGGCCGCGACGTCCTCATCGGCCCGGTCGCGAGCGCACCGGAGGTCGCCGAACGCCGACGCGCGATCGCGGCGGATCCTGCGGGGTGGGTCGGGCAAGAGGTCGTCCAGCTCTCGTCGCACCCCACCATCGGACCAGCCGGGCTCGACCCCCGGCACGTGGACCTCCGCGCGTTCGTGTACGTGACCGGCACGGGTCCGGACGACACCCACCTGGCGGACGTCGCGCTCACCAGGGTCGCGCCGGAGGGCAGCCTCGTCGTGAACTCGTCGCGGGGCGGCGGCGCCAAGGACACGTGGATCGTGGGCACGGACCGGGAGGACGGCTGATGTGTGGACTCGCTGGAGAGATCCGGTTCGACGGGACGTCCCCCGACGTCGGGGCGGTCGCCCGGATGACCGGTTGCCTGGTGCACCGAGGGCCGGACGGCGACGGACTCTGGGCGCGCGGCCCGGTGGCGCTCGGGCACCGTCGGCTGTCGATCGTGGACCTGTCGACCGCCGGCGCGCAGCCGATGGTCGTGACGCGCCTCGGCCTGACGATCGCCTACAACGGGATGGTCTACAACTACCGGGACCTCCGCGAGGAACTGCACGGCAAGGGCCACACGTTCGACTCGACGTCGGACACCGAGGTCATCGTCGCCGCCTACGCCGAGTGGGGCGAGTCGTTCGTCGACCACCTGATCGGGATGTTCGCCATCGCGATCTGGGAGCACGCCAGCGGCCGACTCGTGCTCGCGCGCGACCGGCTCGGGATCAAGCCGCTGTACGTGGCGGAGGTCCCCGGTGGCGTCCGGTTCGCGAGCTCCCTGCCGGCGATCCTGGCCGGCGGTCAGGTGGACACGTCCATCGACCCCGTCGCCTTCGCGTCGTACATGAGCTTCCACTCGATCGTCCCGGCACCCCGCACGATCCTGTCCGGCGTCGGCAAGCTCCCGCCGGCGACCGTGCGGGTCTACGAACCGTCGGGAGCGTTCCGCGACACGACGTACTGGCAGCCCCGGTTCGAGCGTGACACCGCCCGTGCCGGTTGGTCGGACGAGGACTGGCAGCAGGCGTTCACCACGTCGCTCCGCACCGCGGTCGAGCGCCGCATGGTCGCCGACGTCCCGGTCGGGGTGCTGCTCTCCGGCGGCATCGACTCCTCGCTGGTGGTCGCCCTGCTCGCCGAGGCCGGTCAGCAGGACCTCGCCACGTTCAGCATCGGCTTCGAGTCGGCCGGTGGGGAGTCCGGCGACGAGTTCGAGTACTCCGACGAGGTCGCCCGGCACTTCGGCACCGACCACCACCGCATCCGCATCCCCTCGTCACGCCTGCTCGACGGCATCGACGGGGCGATCCAGGCGATGAGCGAGCCGATGGTCAGTCACGACTGCGTCGCGTTCTACCTGCTCTCGCAGGAGGTCTCGCAGCACGTCAAGGTCGTGCAGTCCGGGCAGGGTGCCGACGAGGTCCTCGGCGGCTACAGCTGGTACCCGCCGCTCGCGGACGTCCCCAGGGACCAGGCCGCCGAGGCGTACCGGTCGGTGTTCATGGACCGCCGCTGGCCTGCTCTGCAGGGGTTGCTCGGGGAGCGCTGGCGGAGCGACGACGACACCCCGTCGGCGTTCGTGGACGCGGAGTTCGCGCGGCCGGGAGCCTCGACCAGTGTCGATGCGGCGCTCCGGAGCGACACGACGATCATGCTGGTGGACGACCCGGTCAAGCGCGTCGACAACATGACGATGGCGTGGGGGCTCGAGGCGCGCGTGCCGTTCCTCGACCACGAGTTCGTCGAGTTCGCCGGCACGATCCCGCCGGAACTGAAGCTCGCCGACGGCGGCAAGGGCGTGATGAAGCGTGCGGCGCGCGGCATCGTCCCCGATGCCGTCATCGACCGGACGAAGGGGTACTTCCCGGTGCCGGCGATCCGGCAGCTGGAGGGTCCGTACCTGGAGCGCGTCCGCGAGGCGCTGCACGCCCCTGAGGCCCGGGAACGCGGGCTCTTCGACCCGGGGGAGGTCGAGCGGATGCTCCAGGACCCGAACAGCACGAGGACCGAGATCGGCGCGAACGCGCTCTGGCAGCTCGGCCTGATCGAGATGTGGCTGCAGCACCAGGGGGTGCGGTGAGCCGGCCGGGAGGCTCGCTGCAGGTGGGCGCATCGGCGTCCGTCGCGCAGTCGGCCGAGACCAGGGCCGCGGTCGACCTGGGCGAGCGGCTCACCGCCGCCTGGGGCTCGTGGGGCCCGACGATGACGCGGAACGCGCGCCGGGTGGCCTTCGTCAGCGATCGGCACGGCACCCCCGAGGTCTTCGTGCAGGACGTCGTCGTCGACGGCCCACTGCCCGACCCCGTCCGCATCCGCCTGTCCGACGACCCGGTCATCCGGGTGACGTGGTCGTCCGACGGGGAGTGGCTCGCCGTCGCCATCGCGACCGACGGCGGCGTGAAGCAGCAGGTCTGGGTGGTCCGACCGGACGGCAGCGACGCCGCGCAGATCGCCGGGTCGCGGTACCAGCACGCCGAGCTCGGGCCGTGGAGCCGCAGTGGGCACCGCGTCGTGATCACGCTGCCGTCGACCGAACCCGAGCAGCCGGCGCGCTCGTACCTCGTCGACCCCGTGTCCGGGGACCGCGACGACCTGGCGGTCGGGGAGCTCATCCACATCCTCGACCTGTCGGTGGAGGAACGCCTCGTGGTGCTGCGCGACGGTGCCCGCGGTCACGAGTTCGTCGTGGTCGTCGACCGGCTCACCGACGAGAGCCAGTCGCTCCTCACCGACCCGCCGGACGGCTCCGCCGAGATCGCGTTCCTGCGGCCGTCCCCGGCGAGCGAGACCAGTCCGCTCGTCGCCTACGTCGCGACCGAGGCCGGGCTGCCCCGCCGCGGGCTCGTCGCGCAGCCGGTCGGGCCGCACGGGTGGCGCGGGAAGCCCCGCGGGATCATCGACCGCGACGACGCCGAGCTCGAGTTCCTCGACGCCGACGACGCCGGGCGCACGCTGCTGCTCGGCTGGAACGTCGACGGTCGCAGCGAGCTGGACCTCATCAACACGCACGACGCCTCGCGCACCGCCGTCCCCGACCTGCCCGGGTACGTCGTCACCGACCCGGTGCTCAGCCGGGACGGGCGAAGCGTGATCCTCGCCGTCGAGGGGCCGACGCGCCCCCGGGAGCTGTGGCGTCTCGACACGAACGCGTTGACCTGGAGCCGGGTCACCGACGTCCCGGCGCTGCCCGAGGTGTCGCTGGTGGAGCCGACGCTCGAGCGTTTCACCGCCCGTGACGGACTGGAGCTGACCGGGTGGCTGTACCGGGCGGTGGAGCCGGCCACGTCGACTGCCTTCGCTCCTTCCGGGGCTGCGCACGAGCCTCCCGTCCGCGCAGCGATGCTGCACCTGCACGGCGGGCCGGAGTCGCAGGAGCGGCCGACGTTCTCGCCGCAGCACCAGGCGCTCGCCGCAGCGGGGATCACGGTGTTCGCGCCGAACATCCGCGGGTCCAGCGGGTACGGGCGGGAGTTCGTGCACGCCGACGACCTCGGGTTGCGGTGGAACGCGCTCGCGGACGTCGTGGACTGCGCGCGGTTCCTCGTGACGAACGGGTACGCCGAGCGTGGGCGGGTCGCCGTCGAGGGCCGGTCGTACGGCGGGTACGCCACGATCGCCTCGCTCGCGTTCACGCCAGACGTGTTCGCTGCCGGGGTGATGGTGTGCGGGATGAGCGACTTCGCGACGTTCTACCGGGACACCGAGCCGTGGATCGCCTCGGCCGCCGCGACGAAGTACGGGCACCCCGTGGACGACGCGGCACTGCTCGAGTCGCTGTCGCCGATGCGGGCGATCGACGACGTGACGGCGCCGCTGCTCGTCGTGCACGGGGAGCTCGACACGAACGTGCCGATCGGCGAGGCGCACCAGGTCGTCGATGCCCTGCGTGCGCGGTCGCACGACGTGTCGTACCTGGAGCTCGAGGGCGAGGGCCACGAGTACCGGCGCGCGTCCTCCCGAGCGCTGCTGGTGCGGACGATGGTGGAGTTCCTGGCGTCGCGCTTGGTGTGAGCCGCGCGGAGGTCGGGGGTTGTTGGCGCGGGGGGGCGATTCGCGCGTGGGAGGTCGTTTCGCGCGTAGGTGGCCTGTCTTCCCGACCCCCTACGCGCGATTCCGCTTCCCATCCCGGGCGTCATGGGTCGGGACGCCGGGGAGCTCGTTCGTGGATTCTCTAGGATCGAGGTATGGCGAGCACGATCCCCGGATTCGGCGCGGAGCGCATCACGCAACGGGGTCTTCGCGATCGTGTCTACGACCGGGTGCTCGACGTGCTCATGGGACCGGACGTCGAGCCGGGCATGCGGTTGTCGATCGACGGGCTCGCCCGGACGCTCGGAGTCTCGCCGACGCCGGTGCGCGAGGCGCTCGTGCAGCTCGAACGGACGGGGCTCGTCACCCGCGAGGCGAACAAGGGGTACCGCGTCGCCCCGCCCCTCGCCGGGGACCAGCTCGAGGCGTTGTTCGACGCCCGGTTGATCGTCGAGAGCGGTGCCGTGGAGCTCGCCGCGCGGGGTGACGTCGAGCAGCTCCGGGAGCGGCTGGTCCTCGCCCTGTCCGACCAGGCGGCCGTCGCCCGCGAGGTCGCCGTCGTCGGGTCGGCGCAGGCCTCAGAAGAACTCATGGCGCGCTACTTCCGGAGCGACTGGCAGTTCCACCAGCTGATCTTCGACGCGGCCCGGAACCCGTTCCTGCTCGAGATGTCGGACATCATCACGACGCGCGTGCACCGGATGCGGCAGATCGTCGAGGGCGGCGGGGACGACACCGACCGTGCCGTGCACGAGCACCAGGCGATCGTCGACGCGCTCGGGTCCGACCCGACGTCCGCGGTCGCGGCGATGCGCTTGCACATCGACGCCGTGCGGCTGCGGTCCCGCGCGGACGCGTCCCACGCGGGCTGAGGCTGCTGGCGCGGGTGCTCGTGCTCCGACTCGGAACGACAACCCCGATGTCGTACGACAGCGGCACTGTCGCTGGGCCGCGGACGCAACAGTTGCGCGCGCAAGTGGCGACGAAGTCGATGTCGTACGACAGCGGTGTTGTCGCTCGTTGTGGACGCAACCGTCTCGGCGCGCATGTCGGGCAGCCGCGCGCGTCGGAGCTCGGTGGCGCAGACTACGAGTCGACGCTGTCGACGCTGTCGACGTGTCGAGGACACGACGTTCGGAAGGGGCCGGAATGCACGAGGAGCACGACTGCTGCGCACCGGTCGGCCGCGCGGCCCTGATCGGCGGTGCGGTCGGTCACGTCGGTGCCACGGCGACCGCGGGCACCGCGGGCAGTGGGCACCGGATCGCTCAGGCCACCGTGCCGGCGCAGACGTTCCTGATGGGGGACGCGCTCGGCGACGCGAAGTGGGGCGACGGCGAGACGCCCGTGCACCCGGTGTCGCTCGACGCGTTCGCGATCGACGCGACGAGCGTCACGAACGACGACTTCGCCCGGTTCGTCGAGGCGACCGGGTACCGCACCGAGGCCGAGTCGTTCGGGTACTCGGCCGTGTTCCACCTGGCGTTCGCCGGGGCGGACGACGACGTGCTCGGGCAGCCGCCCCAGACGCCCTGGTGGCTCGGCGTCCGTGGCGCCGACTGGCGGCATCCCGGCGGCCCGGCATCGTCGGTCGACGAGCTCGGCGACCACCCGGTGGTGCACGTCTCCTGGAACGACGCCGTCGCCTACTGTGACTGGGCCGGACGAGCACTGCCGACCGAGGCGCAGTGGGAAGCCGCGTCCCGTGGTGGACTCGAGGGTGCCAGGTACCCGTGGGGCGACGACCTGCGCGACCCCTCGGCCACCGACGGCTCGTGGCGCGTGAACATCTGGCAGGGTGTCTTCCCGACCGAGAACACGCTCGACGACGGGTTCCTGACGACGGCGCCGGTGCGCTCCTTCGGGCCGAACGCCTACGGGCTCTGGCAGACCGTCGGCAACGTGTGGGAGTGGTGCGCCGACGCCTGGTCCGCCACGACGTACGCGTCCGACGCGGAAGCGGGCACCGTGCACGCGCCGACGGGGCCGAGCGTCGACACCCCCGATGCGCCACGGCTGATGCGCGGCGGCTCGTACCTGTGCCACGACTCGTACTGCAACCGCTACCGGAACGCCGCGCGGTCATCGAACACGCCGGACTCGTCGATGGGCAACGCCGGCTTCCGCACGGTCTCGCGGGGCTGAGCTGGCGGACGCCCGTGCCGAAGTTCGGGTCAGCGGCACGGGCGCCCTGATCCTCCGGGCCCGGACTCCTTCGGAGCCCCCGTACGGGGGGTTTGGTCGGATTCGGTTGCGCTCCGCCGACGAGCATGTATCTTTCCTATAGGAAAGAGGTTCAGAGGTGAACCATCGACGTGCAAAGGAGCATTCCGTGACCACAGCACAGGACTGGGTCCAGCAGGACTGGGACCCGACCACCTGGACGGCGGACACCTGGCCCATCGCGGCATGTCTGCACGGCTTCCCGGCCGTCGGCAGCGACGGCGTCGCCGTGCACGACGCCCCGGCAGAGGTGTGGGACGACATCTTCGGGCAGGTCAGCGCCGCCGGGTTCTCCCTCGCCGAGCTCGCCGACAGTCACATCCGGCCCGCCGACCTCGAGCCGTCCCGGCGTGACGAGCTCTTCGCGATAGCGCGCTCGCACGGCATCGGCATCCCGTCGGTGCACCTGCAGCGCAAGAGTGTCATCCAGCCGGGCCACGAGGAGGACAACCTCGCCTACGCCCACCGCACCATCGACGCGGCGGCCGAGTGGGGCATGCAGGTCTTCTCGACCGGGCTGCACCAGCCGTTCAACGAGGCCCAGCAGCGCGCGCTGTGGTTCTGGACCGCGCAGGGCCCGACGGACCCGGACGACCCCGAGGTCTGGAACGCCGCGGTGTCCCGACTCCGCGAACTCGGCGAGCACGCGGCGTCCGTCGGACTCCCGATGGCACTGGAGCTCTACGAGGACACGTACCTCGGCACCGCCGACAGCGCGGTCCGCCTCGTCGAGGAGATCGGGCTCGACAACGTCGGCCTGAACGCCGACGTCGCGAACCTCATCCGTCTGCACCGCCCGGTGGAGGACTGGAAGGAGCTGTTCGCGAAGACCCTGCCGTACACGAACTACCTGCACGTGAAGAACTACACGCGGGACGAGTCGGCCGACGGGAGCTGGTCGACGAGCGTGCCGAGCACCATGGAGACCGGCCTCATCAACTACCGCCAGGTCCTCCGCGATGCCGTCGCGAACGGCTTCCGCGGCATCCTCATGACCGAGCAGTACGGCGGGGACAGCCTCGGCGTCTGCGCCACCAACCAGCAGTACATCCGTTCCGTCCTCGCGACCTCGGTCGTCGGGACGACGCAGCAAGGAGCAACTCGATGAGCACCCTCGACATCGCCGTCGTCGGATCCGGCTACATGGGCGGTGGGATCGCGCAGGTCCTCGCCCTTGCCGGCCACACCGTCCGGATCGCGGACGTGTCCGCCGAGATCGCGGAAGCCAACCGCGCGCGGCTCATCACCGAGACGGAGCAGTTCGTCGCGGACGGCCTCTTCCCCGCGGATGCCGTGTCCCGGGTCGACGCGCACCTCAGCGCCGCCGCCTCGATCGAGGAAGCGGTCGCCACGGCCGACTTCATCGAGGAGGCGGTCCCCGAGAAGCTCGAGATCAAGCACGACACCCTCCGTCGGATCAGCGCCGCCGCGAAGCCCGACGCGATCATCGGCTCGAACACCTCCACCATCCTGATCCAGTCGCTCGCCGAGGCCGTCACCGGTCCGGAGCGGTTCCTCGGGGTGCACTTCTCGAACCCCGCGCCGTTCATCCCCGGCGTCGAGCTCATCCCGCACCCGACCACCGGTGAGCACGCCGTCGAGGTCGCCGAGGCGGTCGTCGCCGCGACGGGCAAGCAGTCCGCGCGGGTGAAGGACGCCACCGGCTTCGTGCTGAACCGGCTGCAGTACGCACTGTTCGAGGAGGCGACCAAGATCGTCGACGAGGGCATCGCGACGCCCGACGACATCGACACGATCGTCCGTACGACGTTCGGGTTCCGCCTGCCGTTCTTCGGCCCCTTCGCGATCGCGGACATGGCAGGACTCGACGTCTACGCGTTCTGCTTCGAGTCGCTGCAGACCCGCTGGCCCGAGCGCTTCGCCACCCCGTCGTCGCTGCAGCAGCACGTCGACGCCGGCGAGCTCGGCACGAAGTCCGGCGCGGGGTACCTCGAGGTACCGGCCGACCGGACGCCGGAACTCGTCGCCTACCGCAATCGCGCCTACGTCGCCATGCAGAAGCTCCTCGACGAGCTCGGCCCGGCACCGATCCACTGACCGACCGGGAGCGAGACATGAGCAACCAGAGCAAGACCGTCGTCCTCACCGGAGCAGCGTCCCCGCGCGGCATCGGCCGCGCCACCGCCCACCACCTCGCAGCGGCCGGGTGGGACATCGGGATCATCGACCTCGACGACGACGCCTCGAAGGCCGTCGCGGCCGAGATCCACGAGCAGCACGGGGTCCGTGCGGTCGGTGTCGGTGCGAACGTCGCCGACGAGTCCGCCGTCCGGGCGGCGTTCGACGCCATCGAGGCCGACATCGCCCCGATCACCGCCCTCGTGAACCTGGCCGGGGTGTCCTCGGCCCACGAGTACCTCGACCTGCCGGAGGGCGAGTGGCACCGCGTCCTGTCGATCAACCTCGACGGCGTGCACTTCGCCAGCCTCCGTGCCGCCGAGTCGATGGTGCAGACCGGCTACGGCCGCATCGTCAACCTGTCGTCGGTCTCCGCCCAGCGCGGCGGCGGCACGTTCAGCAAGACGCCGTACACGGTCGCGAAGGCCGGCGTCATCGGGCTCACCCGTGGACTGGCGCGTGAGCTCGGGCCGAAGGGCGTCACGGTGAACGCCATCGCCCCCGGTCCGATCGACACCGACATCATGGGCGGCACGCTGACCGAGGAGCGCAAGACCGCGATGGCAGCCGACGGTGTGCTCCCGCGCATCGGGACCCCGCGGGACATCGCAGCGGCGATCGCGTACCTGATCAGCGAGGACGCCGGGTTCGTCACCGGTCAGACCCTCAACGTCGACGGCGGCCTCTACATGCACTGACGGCGAGGCCGTTCCCCTGTTCCGCACCGTGCTCGCGAAGGAGCGAACCCGTGTCACTTCCCAACGTCCCCGCCCTCGGATCGACCCACGATCCCGGGCTGAAGTCGGCCATCGGCAAGGCCACCAAGCACCTGATGCCGATGCTCGTGATCCTGTACTTCGTCGCGTTCCTCGACCGCACCAACGTCGGGTTCGCGGAGGAGGCCCTCAGCGTCGACCGCGGCATCTCCGACGCGGCCTTCGCGCTCGGTGCAGGCATCTTCTTCATCGGCTACGCGATCTTCGAGATCCCGTCGAACCTGCTGCTGAAGCGCTTCGGCGCTCGGTTCTGGCTCGCCCGCATCGCGATCACGTGGGGCATCGTCGCCGCGCTGTTCGCCTTCACGACGAACGACACCATGTTCATCGTGCTGCGGTTCATCCTCGGCGTGACCGAGGCGGGCCTCTTCCCCGGCGTGATCATGTACCTGTCCGAGTGGTTCCCGAACAAGGTCCGCGTGCGGATGTTCGCGATCTTCTACCTGGCGCAGCCGTTCTCGCAGATGATCGGCGCCCCGCTGTCCGGCGGACTCCTGAGCTTCGGCGACCAGGCCACCCCGTTCCACGGCTGGCAGGTCATGTTCGCGGGCGAGGGCATCCTCGCGGTGCTCGCCGGCATCGCCGCGCTCGTGTTCCTGACGAACAGCCCGCAGCAGGCCAAGTGGCTCGAGCCGGGGGAGAAGGACTCGCTGACGGCGGCGATGGCCCGCGAGGACACCGCCCGCAGCGCCGACGGGCCGCAGGGGATCTGGAAGGCGATGGCGAGCGGCCGGGTCTGGTACTTCACGATCATCTACTTCTGCCTGCAGGTCGCCGTCTACGGCACCACGTTCTACCTCCCGCAGCAGGTGTCGTCGCTCCTCGGGCAGGACGTCGGCTGGCAGGTCGGGCTGGTGTCCGCGATCCCGTGGCTCGTCGGGCTCGTCGCGTGCTACCTCGTCGGGTCGAAGGCGGACTCCGTGGGTCGCCGCCGACGCTGGGGGACGATGTTCTACGTCTTCACCGGCCTCTCGATCCTCGGCTCCGCGTGGGCCGGCGCGAACGGGCAGCCGATCCTCGGCATCGTGTTCATCACGCTGGCCGTGGCGAGCTTCCTGTCGGTCGGACCCATCACGTGGGCGTACCCGACGGCGTTCCTCACGGGTGCCGCCGCAGCAGCCGGCATCGGGCTGATCAACTCGCTCGGCAACCTCGGCGGCTTCGTGGCACCGATCATGCGTACGGCGATCAACGAGGTCGTCCCGACGGACAGCGGCGCGTTCGGCATCGTCTCGCTCGGGGTGCTGGCGTTCGTGGCGGCCGTGATGATCTTCTGCACGAAGTTCTTCCGGCAGTCCCGGGCGGACGACCTGCTCGACACCTCGCACGTGGCGACGACCGAGCCGAAGGCGAAGCGATGACCCGGTTGTTCAACGACCCGGCGGACTTCGCGGAGGAGATGGTGGACGGGTTCGTGGCGGCGAACCAGCGGTGGGTGCGGAAGGTGCACGGTGGTGTCGCTCGGTCCACTGCGTCGCCGGACGGGACGGTTGCGCTGGTCGTGGGTGGTGGCAGTGGTCACTATCCGGCGTTCGGTGGGCTCGTCGGGCACGGGTTGGCGGCTGGTGCGGCGATGGGGAACCTGTTCGCCAGTCCGAGTGCGCAGCAGGTCACCGCGGTCGCGAAGGCGTCCGAGCACGGTGGTGGGGTACTGCTGAGCTACGGCAACTACGCCGGTGACGTGCTGAACTTCGACGCGGCCGAACGGGCGCTGCGCGCGGACGGCATCGAGGTCCGCACGGTGCGCGTCACGGACGACGTCGCGTCCGCGCCCGCCGGAGAAGCAGCGAAGCGCCGCGGGATCGCCGGCGACCTGTGCGTGTTCAAGATCGCCGGCGCCGCCGCCGAACGCGGGGACACGCTCGACGAGGTGACCGCGATCGCGACTCGTGCGAACGACCGCACCCGCAGCTTCGGGGTCGCGTTCAGTGGATGCTCGCTGCCGGGTGCCGACGGACCCCTGTTCACGGTCCCGGAGGGACGGATGGCGATCGGCATGGGGATCCACGGGGAGCGCGGCATCGACGAAGCCGACGTCCCCACCGCGAACGGCCTCGCGGAACTCCTCGTCGACAAGCTCCTCAACGAGCGTCCCGAGGGTGCCGGTGACCGGGTCGTCCCGATCCTGAACGGCCTCGGCAGCGTGAAGTACGAGGAGCTCTTCGTGGTGTTCAACGCCGTGTGGCAGCGGCTGGCGGCTGCGGACCTGGTGATCGTGGAGCCCGAGGTCGGCGAACTCGTCACGAGCTTCGACATGGCCGGGGTCTCCCTGACGCTGTTCTGGCTCGACGACGAGCTCGAGGCGCTCTGGGCAGCACCGGCGGACAGTCCTGCGTACCGGAAGGGTGGTGCGGTGCCGCAGGAGCGGCTCCCCGAGGACACCCTCACCGCCGACGAGCACGCACCGGTGGGACCGGCCAGCGACGCATCCCGCGCGCTCGGCACCGAGATCGCGCAGGCGTTCACGACGATCCGCGAACTGCTCGACGCGCACGCGGACGAGCTGGGACGCATCGACGCCGTCGCGGGTGACGGCGACCACGGCATCGGCATGCAGCGCGGCGCACACGCCGCGTCGGAGGCCGCCGCCGACGCCGTCGGACGCGGTGCCGGAGCGGGATCCGTGCTCCGGATCGCCGCGGACGCCTGGTCCGACAAGGCCGGTGGCACCTCCGGCGCGATCTGGGGAGCCGCCCTGGAGGCACTGGGTCGCGTCCTCGGGGACGAGTCGCGTCCGTCGGCCGCCACCGTCGCGGACGCGGTGCACGCGGCCACCGAGGCGGTGCTCGCCTTCGGCGCCGTGCCGGGAGACAAGACCATGGTCGACGCGATCGTCCCGTTCGACGAGGTGCTCCGGTCGGAGATCGACGGGGGCGCTGGGCTCGACGGGGCCTGGCGGGCCGCGGCTACGAGGGCGAAGGACGCCGCCGACGCCACGGCGGAACTCCTCCCGCGGATGGGTCGGGCCCGCACGCACGCCGAGCACGCCGTCGGGACGTCGGACCCGGGCGCGGTGTCGTTCGCGCTCATCGTGGAGACGGTCGCACCGTGACCACGATCGGGGTGTCGCTGAAGACGTACTTCTCGCACGCCCGGACGCTCGATTGGACGGCCGCGGTGGCCGGGATCGCCCGGACGCACCCCGCGGTCCGGTCCGGCGCGGCGACGCTGTTCGTCGTCCCGACGTTCCCCGCGCTCGTCCCGGTGCGGGAGATCCTCGATGCGAGCGACGCGCCGGTGCTGCTCGGCGCGCAGGACATGTCGTGGGCGGACGCGGGCGCGTACACCGGCGAGGTGACCGGCGCCGAACTCCGGGAGATCGGGGTCGACCTCGTCGAGATCGGCCACGCGGAGCGGCGGTCCCTGTTCCACGAGACGGACGACGAGGTCGCGGGGAAGGTGCAGGCCGCGTTCCGCAACCACCTGCGACCGTTGCTCTGCGTCGGCGAGGCGAGTCGTGCCTCCAGGCCGGAGACGGTGGCCGAGGTGACAACGCAGATCGACCGTGCCGTCTGGGGTGCCGTCGCTGACGGTCTGGCCGGTCCGCTCACGGTGGCGTACGAGCCGGTCTGGGCCATCGGCGCCCCGGCGCCCGCGCCCGACGACCACATCGTCGAGGTACTCGCGGGCATCGAGCAGTACCTCGCGATGCGGCCGGAGCTGCGGGGGAGCACCGCGATCTACGGCGGCAGCGCCGGACCGGGCCTGCTCACCCGCGGGCGCGGTCGCATCGGCGGGTTGTTCCTCGGACGGTTCGCGCACGACCCGGCCGCGATCCGCACGATCCTCGACGAGGTGCAGGCGCTGGCCGTCAGCTGAGCTCGCCGCGACCAGCTTCCGGACGTGCACCGACACCGCAGGCGGCGATCAGTACCGTCGCGATGCCGAGCCGCCAGGGAACGTGACGGCGCGGCGCGGGGCCCGGCGCATGACGTGCGCCGGGCCCCGTGTCACCTCCGCATCGTCACGGCGTTTCGTGGGCCGATCGACCGGCGGTCACCACCGCCCCCGTGTCCGGGTCCTCGGCGGACGGCGGATCGAACAGGCCCGAGTACGCGCGGACGGCACTCCAGCCCGCGATGAGCAGGACGATGCCCGCGACCGAGGCGGCCCATGGCAGGAGGAGCGAACGCTCCCAGAGGCCCGGAGCGGCCAACCATGCGAGGAAGTTCCCGGTGACGGCGCCGGTCGCTCCGAGCAGCGCCGCGGTCCGCCGGTCCAGGCTCGACAGGGTGAGCGCTACCGTCACGGCGACGATCGAGGCGAGCGCGTTGACGAGATCGGACACCTGGGCGCTCCTACTCCCCGCTGCCGACGGCGAGCTGCTCGTGACCCCCGCCGGTGGTGACGGCGATCTTGCGGGGCTTCGCCGACTCCTTCACGGGGATGGTGACGCTCAGGACGCCGTTGTCGTACCCGGCGGTGATCCGCTCGGCATCGAGGCCGTCGCCCAGCGTGAGCTGGCGGACGTACGTGCCGGGCTGGCGCTCCCGGGTGAGCCACTGGGAGCCCTCCGGGGCGCCGAGGGTCCGCTCGGCGCGGATCGTGAGGACCGAGCCGTCCACGTCGATGTCGACGGAGCCGGGATCGATGCCCGGCAGGTCCACGTCGAGGACGTAGTGGTCGCCCGTGCGGTACAGGTCCATCGGCATCGAGCGGGGCCCGGACGTGCCGAGCAGGGAGCCGGCGAGACGGTCCAGCTCGCGGAACGGGTCGAAGTTCATCGTCATCGAAATCAACTCCTTCGTGTCTGTCGTTGAGTCCCTTCGGCTCAACGAGCAACGTTTTAGCACTCAAGCCTGACGAGTGCCAAGAGAACGCTCGGAGTCCGCTCGGAACCTCCGTTCTGCCGCCGGCTCGGGACTGCTCACCCGGGGGCACGGCCGCATCGGCGGACCGCTGACCCCCGGTTGGGAGGGCGCGGTCCTCGCGTACTCATGGGTATCTTCGGCTTGCCTGCGACCGCTCTGGTCGTCCACCCGAAGGATCCCTGTGCTCTCGTCCCTGACCAGGACGCGCCGTCGCGCGCGCCTGTCCGCCGTGGCCGTCGCCGCCACGCTCGCCACCGCCCTCGGGCTGCTCGTGGCTCCGCCCGCGAACGCCGTCGAACCCGTCGGGACCCTCGACGTCTCGATCCCTGCCGGCGGCAGCCCGCCCTACCCGTCGGCGACGTGGGGCCAGACGTTCACCGCCGGCCGCACCGGCAAGCTGACCGCGGTGTCCCTCGACTGGACGCTCCCGGGATCCGGCGGATCCGGAGCGGTCACCCTGCAGGCCGCCGCCAACGGGGTGCCGACCGGACCGGTGCTGGCATCGGCGACCATCTCCACGGACACGGGGTGGCAGACCGCGGTCTTCTCCTCTCCCGCGAGGCTCACCGCCGGGACCGTCTACGCGCTGAGCATCCCGATCGTGAACACCGCGATGTACTCGACGAGCGTGTACGCCGGCGGTGCCGTGTTCCACGGCGGTCTGGCGTACCCGAACTACGACCTCCCGCTGCGCACCTACATGCAGGCGGTGCCGGCACCGACCGGGTTCACCGCGTCCGCGGGCGACGGCACGACCGACCTCGCGTGGGACCCCGTCGCGTCGACGTCCGAGTGGAACGTCACCGGGTACGAGACCTCGTACGCGGTCAGCGGCTCTGGACAGTGGTCAGCACCCGTCGCATCGACCGGTACGACCGCGCAGGTCTCGGGCCTCACCGACGGCACGGCTTACGACTTCCGCGTCCGTGCCACGAGCGACATCGGCTCCGGCGAGTGGTCGACGACCGCCTCCGCGACCCCGATGGGCGACTTCACCGGCGGGGCGCTGCACGTCGCGACCGATGCGCTCGCGGTCGGTGTCGCACGCACCGCGACCTCGGACGGGTGGAGCCCGACGCCGAACCTCGCGTGGTCCTGGACCGCTGGTGGCACCCAGGTCGGCACAGCGCCGACGTACACCCCGACCCCCGACGACCTCGGCAAGGACGTGCAGGTCACGGTGACCGCGACGGCTGTCGGCCGCCACCCGCAGACCCGCACCGTGGACCTCGGCATCGTCGGGCCCGGCACGATCACCACCGGGGACGTCGAGCTCCGCGGCGCCGACGGTGTCGTGGTCGGCTCGACCGTCGACGCCGGCACCACCGTCACGGCCTCGGTGCCCGGGCTCGCGCCGAGCACGGCGACCCTCACCTACCAGTGGTTCCGCGGGGCGGACACGCCGATCGAGGGTGCGACCGGTTCCTCCTACACGGTCACCGGTGACGACGCGTTCGGCCGGGGCCGCATCTCGGTCGCCGTCACCGCGACCGAGCGGGGCTACTCGTACGTCACCGTCTCGTCGGGCACCCCGTACGCGACGTACGGCGTGCAGCAGGGTTCCGTCACGACCGACGCGGCGAAGGTCGGGCAGCCCACGACGGCCACCGTCCCGGCCTGGACCCCCTCCACCGCCACGCTGTCCTACCAGTGGTACGCCGGTGAGCGGGCGATCCGCGGCGCGACCGGGAACACCTACACGCCGACCGCCGACCAGGCCGGCGCGGACCTCATCGTGACGGTCAGCGGCACCGCCCGCGGCTACCACGCCCAGCAGGTCACCAGTGCGCCGGTCGTCATCGCGCCGGGCACACAGACCGGCACCGTGGCGATCCAGGGCGACGCCACCGTCGGCTCGGAGCTCACCGCGGTGGACTCCGACTGGCAGGACGACACGGCGTTCACCCGCCAGTGGACCCGCGACGGCCAGCCGATCGACGGCGCGACCGGACGGACCTACCGGCTCGTCGGCGCCGACGCCGGCGCGACGATCGGCCTGACCGTGACCGGCACGCTCGCCGGGTACGAGGACCGCACCGTCGATGCACCCGCGACCGGCGCCGTCGCACTCGGCACCCAGCACGCGAGCGTGACCATCGCCGGAGCCGATGCCGCCCGGGTCGGCACCGCGCTCACCACGACGGACAGCGGCTGGGCGACCGGCACGACCGTCACCCACCAGTGGCTCCGCGACGGCGAGCCGATCGAGGACGCGACCGGCGCGGGTTACACGCCGACCGACGCCGACCTGGGCCACGTGCTCACCGTCGCGGCGACCGGTGAGCTCACCGGCTGGGAGCCCCTCACGGTCACGTCGGCCGGCACCCGCGCCGTCGTCGGCACTCCGGCCGTCGTCACCCCGGGTGGCACCCTGCCGACCACGGTCACCGCCGGAGAGCCGTTCCGCTCCCAGCTCGACGTCTCGGGTTCACCGCGGCCGACGCTGACGCTCGACGGACACCTGCCGACCGGGCTCGAGTTCGACGCCGAGACCGGGGTCGTCTCCGGGATCCCGACCGAGGCCGGCCACCACGTCGTCCGCTTCACCGCGGACAACGGCGTGGGGATCCCGTCGGTCACGACCCTGACGATCGACGTCGTCGCCGGTCCGCTCGCCGAGCTCACGCTCGCCACGACCGGCACCGGTGAGGTCGACGGGGCGGTCACCGCGAAGCAGGGTTCCACGATCCACGTCCTGGCCGCCGGCCTCGACGAGTGGGGCAACGAGCTGGAGTCGCTCGACGGACTCGTCCTCACCTCGAGCGTCGACAGTGACGTGATCGACGGGGACGCGGTGACGTTCCGCCACGCCTCGCCGCACGTGCTCACCGCGACCGTCGGCGCCGTCACGGCGTCGGTCCTCGTCGAGGTCAGCCCGACGGCAGTCGTGTCGCCGACGGATCCGACCACGCCGGCAGCGCCCGTCGCGGTACGGCCGGGCGTCTCCGCGCCGGCACCGACCGCGGCGCACCCGGCCGCCGAGCTCGCTTACACGGGGTCGGCGTCCACCGGCCCGCTCGCCGTGGCAGCGCTCCTCGCGCTGCTCCTCGGTGCCGCGCTGCGCGTCGGTGCGCGCCGCCGCCGCGAACGGATCTGATCGCTCCACCAACCGGACAGGAGGCTCGGCGCACGACGTGCGCCGAGCCTCCTGTCATGGAGTCCGTGCGTCAGATCGTGACGGAACCGAGGACACGGTGCGCGATCGAGATCGACTCGCCGGACACCACGGACAGCGGCGACGACAGGAACGCGATCAGGTCGGCGATCTGCTGGGGGCTGGACTCGCCACCGGACCCGCGCTGCACCTCGGCAGCCGGATCGTCCGTCACGGTGCCCGGGTTGACGACGTTGACCGTGACGCCGGAGCCGGCTGCCTCGTCCGCGAGGTTCTTCGCGATGACGCTGACGGCGGTGTTCCGGAGGGACGCGGTGATGTTGCCGGAGAGGTAGGCGTTCTGCCCGCTCACGACGACGACACGTCCGAAACCCGCCTCGCGCTGTCCGGGCAGCACGGCGTTCGCGACCCGCAGGAACCCGAGCGCCTTGCCGTCGACGGCCCGGGCGATCTGATCAGGGTCGGACTTCTTCGCCGGGTCGAGGGTCCCGGCACTCGGCGCCGCGGTGACGACGAGCACGTCGATGCGCCCGTGCTGCGCGATGACCGAGGCGACACCGGCGTCGACCGAGGCCTGGTCCGCGGTGTCGATCGCGACGCCGTCGTCGTCCGTCGCACTCCGCGAGGCGACGACGACCGTCGCTCCCTCGGCCCGGAGTCGATCGGCGACGGCGCTGCCGATGTACCCCTTGCCCCCGACGACGAGTGCGACACGGTCCGTGAGTTGGAGATCCACGTCGCCACGCTATCCCTCGGTCGGACAACCGGTCGTTCAGTGTGCCGTGCAGTTCGTTGCGCGAAACGTACAGGACCTGGATTGTCAGTTGCTCTAACCGTTCACGTCGTGAAACACTTTCGTCGTCCAACTCGGACGGGAAGACGACCAGGAAGGTGGAACCAGGCATGCGCAGCACGTACCACGGGGCTCAGTGGGGCACCGGTCTCCTCGGCACCCACCCTCGCGCGGGCCTCACCGACCCCGCGGTCATCGCCGCCTACGTCACCGCTCGGATCGAGGACCCGTCGCTGCTCTCCAAGCGGGCCGAGCCGTCCTACGCGGACTTCTTCACCCTCCCGCAGGCCTGAGAACCCGGAGTTCATGAACACATGCCGTTGACCGTCGTCCGCCGAGAGCACGTCCACCTCTACTCGCGAGCACCCCGATCGAAGGCCGCCCGCTCGGCCGTCGACGCCATCCTCCGGCTGCAGCACGCCGAGGAACAGCAGATCGAGCACGCGCGCATCGAGAGCGGTCTGTCGAAGAACGAGTTCCTCGCGGCCCGGTACCTGCTGCAGGCGCACCGGGACGGTCGTGCGATGGGACCGAAGGACCTCGCGGTGATGCTCGCGGTGTCCAACGCCTCGGTGACGAAGATCGTCGACGGCCTCGTGGAGAAGGGCGACATCGTCCGGACCGCGCACCCAACCGACCGTCGGGCGCAGTTCCTCGAACCGACCGACCAGGTGGCGACGAAGATCGACGACTCGTACGCACAGTTCCACGAGATCGTCGTGCGCGTGCTCGACGGGCTGCCGGCCGCCGACAACGAGGTGGTCGCCGAGGCCCTCGGACGGATCGTGGACGCCCTCGCCGAGGCGGTTCCGGAGCCGGCCGACGAGTACACCGTGGACGGCACCAGCGCCTGAAACCTTCCAGCGGTAAGTTGTCTGCATGACCTCTGCCGACGACGCCGGAACCGTGCGGCGGCGCGGGTACCGCAAGGGCGCGGAGCGGCGGGTCCAGATCCTCGACGAGATGATCAGGATGGTGGCCGAGCAGGGCGTCGACGCGTCGTCGCTCCGGTCGGTGGCCGACGCGCTCGGCATCACGCACGCGGCGCTCCGGCACTACTTCCCGTCGCGCGACGAACTCCTGCTCGCCGTCTACCGGGAGCACGAGGTCCGCGAACAGGGCGCCCCGGACCGCCTGCAGTCCGCGATCGGCGACATGCGCGAGAGTGCCGGCCGGAACCGCGAGATCCCGGGGCTCGTGCAGCTCTACACGACCCTCGCGGCCGACGCCGTCGGTGAGGGGCACCCGTCGACGCGGGACTTCATGCGTGAGCGGTTCGCGCGTCTGCGGGGCGAACTCGCGGAACTGATCCGCCGTGACCAGGACCTCGGGCGCATCCGGGCCGACCTCGATCCGGTCGACCTCGCGTCACTGAGCATCGCGGCGTCGGACGGCCTGCAGGTCCAGTGGCTGCTCGACCCGGAGGCCGTCGACGGCGAACGCGTGCTGCACCTGCTCGAGCAGATCGTCCCGCCCGCCGACTGACCGCGCGACGGCGTACTCAACTGGTACCAGCTGCACTGCATCGCGGACCTGAAAGCTCTCGGCGATGACATTGAAAGCGGTCTACGCCATCGCCGCCGCCCTGATCGCCGTCGGCGTCTTCGCCGACTTGATCGCCCGCACCGTCACGACACTGGTCTGCGGCACCGTGACGATGCCGGGCGACTTCGTCGCCGGGATCTGTCTGGTGATCTTCGTCACCACGAGCATCGTGTCCATGCCCGCCGGCTGCGCGGTGCCGCTGCTCGGGATCCGGATCGCATCCGGGGTCACGTTCACAGCGATCGCGGGGCTCGCCGTGTGGGCGGTGGTGTTGTCGTGGCGATGGCGGCAATCGGATGCGTACTTCATCGCCGACCTGAAGGGCCGGACCGGGTTCGCCAAGCGGGCCGAGATCCGCAAGTACGCCTCCGCCCGAGCGATGCTCCGCTGAGCCTCCACGATCCGACCGACGCTGCAGGCCCCGTCCGTGACAGACGTGGCCTGGCCGATTGGACGGAGCCTGGGTCGGAACGTGTACGTGTCCGCGAAAGACTCCATCGTCCTCGAGGGCCCGCCTTGGCAGGGAAAGGGATACGGATCCTGATCGCCGCGATCATCGACTGGGCCGGCCCCCTCATCACTACCTCGACGCGGTCCGACAACCTCACCACCACCATGCGGGCCCGGCAGGCGAAGGGCACCGTCAGCGTCTTCGACCCTCAGGGACTCTCCGGCATCCAGGGTGCGATGCGCACCGACCCGACCGCCAGCGGGTCCGCGGCCGAGGCGCGGGCCGCCGCTCGCGCAGCGGACGCGTCGTTCGCGCGACAGGTCGGTATTCTTCGTGAGGCCAACGCCGGGAGGGGAATGTTTGGCCTCCAAGGAGCAACCCGAGCCGAAGCAGAGATGCTCGGCAAGGAGTGGGTCGGTCCCGGTGCCAAGCTTGCTAGCGACGGGAAGACATGGGTGAGCTCGAATGGACTACGGCAGTGGCGGCCACCGTCGTACAAGCCCAGTCGCGATGAATGGCAGTCAAATTTTGAGTCACGAGACGTGCCTTCCGGTCGATGGATCAACAACGGACACCTCAACATCACGGACGGGCAATGAGAGCACAACTGCACGGCATTTACAGTGAGGAACTTGACCTCAATCGCGTTCTGCCCGCGGACCGCTACCGCTCGTACTTCCACGCAGTAATGACGGTCGGTCCCGACAATGGCCCCGGAGAAGAGACCTTCCAGGTCACGGTCTGCACACCCGCTTGGCTCGCAGAGGAGGCGAGCGTGCGAGGACCAATCGTGGGCCGCCACCTCCTCATCGTCGAGCCCATGGATGCGAACCGTGCGGTCCGCGCGCTCCGGCAGAACGTCGAGGCGGCCGAAGGGCGTACGTGGGCGGAAGTCGCGGAAAAGGTCTCACGAATCGGCTTGTGGGAGTTCGAGGACTACCAGGAGCACCCCGGTGCCGAGTAAAGGCGTCCGTGCGATCGACACAATCGCAGAGTGACGACAGTACGCATCGATCGAGAACGAGAATCTGCATGGCGAGCAGCGCGACCGCCTCCAGAACGTAGGACGATAGAGCCATGGCCATCCACCCGGCGATCGTGATCAACTGCGATGGCTACAAGTGCGACGCGAAGCTCGCCTCATCGGGCCGAACGCGGTCAGCTACCGCGGCGCGCGAGGGCCCGTGCTTGCGTTCGGGTGGTCGACAAACGACGAAGTCGACTGGTGTCCGTCCTGCAACCCTGACGTCGATGAGTGAACCCGGCAACCGGCCGGAGTGACCTCGATCCGGCGCCTCAGCGCGGCTGTGGCCGTTTCCTAACCCCCCGGTCCATCGCGCGCGCACGCCACCATCGCCGCGCGAACCGCCACTGTCCGCGAAACCAACTCGGCCGGGAGAGGCCCAGTTCATCAAGCGGGCGGTGATACTCCCTCCCTCCGCTGTAGAGCGCTGCCCCATCCGCTTCCGCGTACGAGCGGTGCGCGTACGGCTCGCGCCCATGACCCTTGAACTGAACGAAGAAAATCGGTGTGTTGCGGTACTCGTCGCCGATCGGGTCGATGTGCTCGATGTACTCGAACGGCACGAAGCCCACTTCGAGCACGTTCGGGCCCTGAGTCGAAGTCTGTCGCAGCGTCAATCGACCATCGTCGGCTTGCCAGGTGTTCACAATCCCGCTGACGAACTCCACGCCGTTGTGCCGCACCCCGAGCATCTCGGCACGTTGCTGCACCCAGCCACGCATCGTGAGGCGATTGTCGCCGTCGTAGTCGCGCTCATAGCGAGACGCGTTGACGATGAGGACCTCGGGCAGTTGTTGCGGCGGAGCGTCACGGAGGATCTCGTGGACTTCTCGACGTAGGACGTCGCGCCGCGCTAGTCGCTGGCGGAAGTCGAGGCGTCGGCCGAGCCCGAACACGATGAAGGTCACGGCGGTGCTGACGGCGAGTCCGAGCACGCCAACGACCAAGTTCCAGTCAACGGTCACACCTCGAACCGTAGCCTCACAGTGACCTTCACCACGTCAATACCAAAAAGCCAATAATATAGATTATGTCAGCATAATGCTCTCTCGACTCCACCGTCAGCGGGGATGCGGACAGTCCAAATGTGGCGTTACCAGCCGTAGAGCTTGGTGATCTCCAGCTCCGCCGGCACAGTTCCCGCCGTGGGGATGTGTACCTCAGCCGCTGTTCTATTGGCTTAGGCCCGCACCGGAGCCTGCTCGACATGCTCTACATCGGATCGAAAGAGTCCGGGCACGGCATCATCTACCGGCTACCACGTGCTGCGTGGCGTGCCGGGGCTTAACGCGCTCGATAGGTGGAATCCTCAAGGTAGCCCGCCGCCCGGTGACCGGACTCTCGCAGAGGGTCCGAGAGGGCTTTGCGAATCCTAGACGTCGACGGCGTCACCAACTCGCCCACGCTCCGCCCCAGGCCAGAGAGGCTGCCGCGATGCCCCGACCGCTCCCACCTACCGACGTTGAGGATTCCGCCGCCGATCGCTTGCGATGGCACGTTGAGGTGCTGCGATGGTCACGGACGGCCTGCTCGTTTGCGACGATCGACACGTGCCCGCCGGCGATGAGCTCCTCGGCGATCTCGGGCGCGGTGATGGCGGTCGCGGTGCGGAGCCGGAGGGTGAGGTCCGCTTAGGCGGTGTTGGGTTTCGTCGGGTCGGCTGGGTCGCGGAACCGGTGCACGGTCGACAGTTCCACGGTCGCGGAGGCGCGTTGGGCAAGCATGGCCATCGCGCCGGCGTGCCCGACGGGCATCGCCTGGTACTGATCTCCGACCATCGTGATCCCGGCGTCGGTCTCCTTCGCGACGATGGCGAGGGGGTGCGCGGCGTCGAGGTAGACCATGGACGGTTCGTCGACGACGATCCGGTCCCCGTCACCGAGCGGGAACGTCCGCCCGTACTCGAGCGCGTCGGCGCGGCCCGGCTGCCGGGGCTGTTCGGGGAGGCGTGACCAGGTGGTGCGGCCGATGCGGGGGTCGGACTTCCACCGGAGGCCGTGGCCCATCAGCACGCGGTGCAGTGACGACGCGGTCGTGCCGATCTCCCGGCCGACCACGGAGGCGGCCTTCTTCGTCGGCGCGACGAAGACCATCCGCCGGCCCAGGACGGAACCGGCGGGGCGGGGCCGAGCCGAGCCTCCGGACCGTCGGCGGTGAACGAGAACGGCCGGCTCCCGTGGGGGCCGGCCGTTCGTCGTGTGCGGTGGGGCTACGCGTTCACGCCCTCGGCGAGGACCGCGGCGGCGGGGTCGAAGTCCTCGGGGAGCGGCTGGATCGGGTCGATCGACGAGGTGATCTCGACGGCCTGGCCCGACTCGGCAGCGTCTCGGATGCCGAGCATGACATCCAGCGCGTGCGACGCCACGGCGCCGGAGGCGCGCTCCGGCCGGCCCTCCGCGATCGCGCGGGCCAGCTCGACGACGCCCGTGCCACGGCCCCAGGTGGAGCCCTTGTGCGCCAGGGTGGTCGGTTCGTCCTTGCCGAGCGTCCACAGGGTGCTGTCGCCGTCGAAGACGTTCGGGTCCGGCAGCACGATGGTGCCCTCGGATCCGTTGATCTCGACGAAGCCGTTGCGGGGCAGTGCGTGCTGGAACGACAGCGTCGTCTGCGCAGACTGACCACCCGCGAACGAGATGAGCGCGGCGTGGTGCGTGGGCACCTCGACGGCGAACTCGGTGCCGGCGCGGGGGCCGGAGCCGATCACGCGGGTCTCGCGGGACTTCGACGACACGGCCTGCACGCGCGAGGCGGAACCGAACGCGTGCAGGAGCGTCGTGACGTAGTACGGGCCGATGTCGAACAGCGGACCGGCGCCCTGTGCGTACAGGAACTCGGGGTCCGGGTGCCACTGGTCCGGGCCCGGAACGTGGAACATCGTCGTCGCGGTGAGCGGCGTGCCGATGTCGCCGCGTGCGATGGCCCGGATGGCGGTCTGGATCCCGGCACCGAGCACGGTGTCCGGTGCGGTCGCGTAGCGGACGCCTGCTGCCGAGGCGGCGGCGAGCAGGGCCTGCGCGTCCTCCGCGTTGGTGGCGACGGGCTTCTCGCTCCAGGTGTGCTTGCCGGCAGCGATGATCTGCTGGCCGACCTTGGCGTGCTCGGCCGGGATCGTGATGTTCACGACGATCTGGATGTCGTCGCGGGCGAGGAGCTCCTCGACCGTGCCGGACGCCGGGACGCCGTACTTCTCGGCCTGGGACGCCGCGCGCTCGAGGATGAGGTCGGCGACCATCAGGACCTCGACGTCGGCGAACTGGGTGAGGTTCGTCAGGTACTGGTCCGAGATGTTCCCGGCACCGATGATGCCGACTCCGACGCGGCTCACGCGGCGCTCCCGGCGGTGTCGTTCGCCTTCAGCCAGGCGAGGGACTCGGTGATGCCCTCGAAGACGTCGCCCTTGTAGGCGTCGAACTCGACGACGCGGATGGCCTGCGGCGCCGCGGCGAGGATGGCCGGCACGTCGACGTCGCCCTGGCCGGCCGGGGTCTGGTTCTCGAAGGCACGCTGCAGGGCCTCGGGGACGATGAGCGCGCTCTCCGACGACGGCAGTGCCGTGCGGATGTCGCCGTCGACCTTGCCGTCCTTGACGTGGATCGCGACGACGCGGTCACCGAGGGACTGCAGGACCGCGGGGGCGTCCGCGCCGCCGACCGTGGCCCAGAAGGTGTCGACCTCGAGCACCGTCTCCGGGCTGATCTGCGAGACGAAGAGGTCGTAGACGGTGCGGCCGTCGACCTTGTTCGTGAACTCCCACTGGTGGTTGTGGTAGCCGAACTGCAGGCCGCGGGCGGCAGCCTCGGCAGTGAGCACGTTGACGCGCTCGGCGATCTTCGCGACGTCGTCGGCGGTCTGCCAGCGATCGGTCGGGATGAACGGGTCGATGACGGTCGTGATGCCGAGGCGCTCCGCCGCGTCCCAGATCGGGGCGGTGTCCTCGGCGTCGATGACGGCGACGTGACCGGACGGGGCCTTCAGGCCGGTGGCGGCGAAGGCGCGCTCGAGGTCGGCGGCGCGCTCGACGAATGCGTACGGCTCGACGTTCTCGTAGCCGATCTCGGCGACGCGGGCGATCGCATTGTCGAGGTCTTCGGCGATGGCGTCGCGCAGCGAGTACAGCTGCACAGAGGTGGTGGGCATTGCAGAGGCTCCTTCGGTCCTGGCTCGGGCGTTCTCGACCCGCCGGGACGCGATGCTCCGCGGCGAGATCGGGTACGACGCTACCCGAAAAACCATCCGGTGTGCAGTTTTTGCGACGGTCTGTTGCAGCCCTGTCCTCATGTCCTGACCTTCCGATGTATGCTCGCGTTTGGAAAAACCTTGCGAAGCACGGTTTTCATCGACTCAAGGAGGCGTCATGAGCACACCCGAACCCGCGGAGACACCGGTCCTGCTGCACCCGGAAGAGGGCATCACCCAGCCGGTCAGCACGATGCGGGTCGGGATCGGCTACCAGATCGCGCTGTTCCTCGGGCAGTTCGGCCTCTTCGTCGCGCTCATGGCACCCGTGTACGTGAGCATGCAGCTCAAGGCCGAGGCGCTGGTCGGGTCCGACGCGGCGAACGTCATCGGCTCGGTGCTGCCGATCGGCGCGTTCGGTGCGCTCATCATGAACCCGCTCGCCGGAGCGCTGTCCGACCGGACCCGCACCCGCTGGGGACGTCGTCGCCCGTGGATGCTCACCGGCGTCGTCGTGTTCGCGTTCGCCCTCGCATGGATCGCGTTCGCCCCGGACACCACGCAGCTCACCCTCGGATGGCTCCTCGCGCAGCTCTCGGCGAACACCGTGCTGGCGACCCTGACCGCGAGCTTCGCCGACAACGTGCCGCAGTTCCAGCGCGGGAAGTCGTCGAGCATCATCGCGCTCGCGCAGAACATCGCCGTCCTCGCCGGGACCTACCTGTCGGTGTTCTTCGTCGCGAACCTGCCGGTGCTGTTCATCGCGCCCGGCATCCTCGCGATCGTCCTCGTGGTGGTCTACGCCGTCGTCGCCCGCGACGACCTGCCCACGTACACGCTCAAGAAGTTCACCTTCGTCAACCTGATCTCGTCGTTCTGGACGAACCCGATCAAGAACCCGGACTTCGCCTTCGCCTGGTGGTCGCGCTTCCTGATCATCTTCGCGACGTTCATGTTCACGACGTACCGCCTGCTCTACATGAAGCAGCACATCGGGATCACGAGCGACGAGGAGGCGACGGCGTCCGTCGCGTTCGGTGTGCTGCTGTACACGATCGCCCTGCTCGTCAGTGCCGCGCTCTCCGGCTGGCTGTCCGACCGGCTCGGCCGCCGCAAGGTCTTCGTCGGCGGGTCCACCGCGCTGTTCGCCGTCGGGCTCGTCGTCCTCGCGCACGCCGACACCGTGCACGGGTTCTACGTCGCCGAGATCATCATGGGCTTCGCCTACGGCATCTACTCGGCGATCGACACCGCCCTCGTCGTCGACGTCCTGCCGAACGCCGACCGACCAGGGAAGGACCTCGGCGTCATCAACATCGCGAACGCGCTCCCGCAGTCGCTCGCCCCCGCTGCGTCGCTGTTCTTCCTGAAGTTCGGCACCGGTGGCACGCCGGACAACTACGAGCTCATGTGCTGGGCGGCCGGGATCGTGGCCATCATCGGCGCGCTCGTCGTGATCCCGATCAAGCGCGTGCGCTGATAGCTTCTGGCGTCATGACGAACCCGACGGTCGACGTGGACCGCAGGCACCTCGCGCGGTGGCGGAACGCGATCATCGTCGCGTTCGGCCTCGGCGGCATCAGCCTCGCCGCATGGGGACCCCGGCTCCCCGAGATCCGTGCGGAGCTCGGCGTCGACACCGGCACCATCGGGCTCATGCTCGGCGGCGTCACGATCGGGTCGATCGGTGGCCTGCTCTCCGCCGCGCCGCTGCTGCGGCGACTCGGCGGACGGCAGGCCCTGACGGCCGTCGTCGTGCTCGTCCCCGTCGCGATCGCCGTGCTCGGGATCGCGGCGGCGCTGCACTCCGCGCCGCTCGCCGCCGTCGCGTTCGTCGTCGCCGGTGCCGGGATCGGCTCCCTCGACGTGATGGCGAACGTCGAGGGCACGGCCATCGAGGCCCTCGCGGGCCGCACGCTGCTCCCGTTGATGCACGCCGCATGGTCGGGAGGCGCGGCGCTCGGTGCCGGGATCGCCGCACTCTGTTCGGCACTCGGCATCACGGTCTCCACCCAGTTGGTGGTGGAGGCCGCGGTCCTGCTCGTGGTCGGCGTGGTCGCCATGCGCGCGGTGCCCGACGGCACCCGCGCGGAGGAGCACGACGACACGCTGACACCCGGGCAGCGCATCCGCGCCTGGGCCAGGGGCTGGGCGGACGTCCGCCTGCTGATGATCGGTGTCGTCATGCTCGGCGTCGAGCTGGGCGAGGGATCGGCCAACAACTGGCTCGCACTCGCCACCACCGACGGGCACGGGCAGTCCGCGACCGTCGGCGCGCTGTTCTTCACCGTGTTCGCGGTGTCCGAGGCGGCGACCCGTGTGTTCGCCGGTCCCGTGGTCGATCGGCTCGGTCGGGTCCGGACCGTGCGCTGGACGACTGCGCTCGGCATCCTCGGGGCGATCCTGTTCATCGTCGGCGGCACCTGGTGGCTCACCCTGATCGGTGTGGTCCTGTGGGCCGTCGGCGTCTCGATGGGCTTCCCGCTGGGGATGTCGGCCGCGGCGCAGAGCGGCCCGAACCCGGCCGCCCGCGTGAGTGTCGTGGCGTCCATCGGGTACTTCGCGAACTTCGCCGGACCGCCCGTCATCGGTGCCATCGCCGTCCACCTCGGCGCGCTGTCGGCACTGTGGCTCGTCGCGGTGCTGTTCGTCGCGGCCTTCGCGGCGTCCGGGTCGCTCCGCCCGGCGCGGAGCGCCGGGACCGACGCGCCGGGGCCGCACCGAGCCTCCAGGGCTAGCGTGGACTGATGCTCGACGCCGCCACCGTGACCTACGACAGCCCAGCAGGACGCATCCGCGGATCGCGGGACGGCGACGTCATCCGGGTGCTCGGCGTGCCGTACGCGCAGGCCGAGCGGTTCCGGCCGCCGGAGCCGATGCCCGTCTTCGAGGACGTGTTCCACGCGGACTTCTCGGCACCGGTGGCCCCGCAACCCTCCGCGACGGTCGTCGACCAGCTGCTCCACGAGATCGATGCCGAGGTCGACGAACGCTGCCAGGCGCTCTCGATCACGATCCCGGCTGACCTCGGCCCCGACGAGCGACTGCCGGTCATGGTGTGGATCCACGGCGGCTCGTACGTCATCGGCGGCGGCGACGTCCCGATCAACGACCCGTACGACCTGGTCCGAGAGCAACGCGTCGTCGTCGTGACGGTGACGTACCGGCTCGGGGTGCTCGGGTTCCTCGGCGACGGGGAACGGATCCCGGCGAACCTCGGGCTGCTCGACCTCGTCGCGTCGCTCCGGTGGGTGCACGACAACATCGCCGCGTTCGGCGGCGACCCCGATCTCGTCACGCTCTTCGGGCAGTCCGCCGGAGGGGACGCGATCGCGCACCTGATGATCAGCGAGGGGACCGCAGGGCTCTTCCGCAGGGCGATCGTGCAGAGCGCACCGCTCGGGCTCTCGCGCGGACGTGCGCGGATGAACCGTGCGATGGTCGAGGCGGTGGGGCCGATGTCGGCGGACACCTCGCTCGACGAGCTGTACGAGCGACAGGCCCGCGGCACCCGGGTCGGTGGCCGGTACGGGCTCCGCGGCGGGATGCCGTACGGCACCCAGTACGGGTTCGCGCCGCTGCCGGCCGAACGTGACCTCGCCGAGGCCTGGCGGCGGGTCGCGCCAGACGTCGACGTGCTCATCGGGTCGGGATCGGACGAGGCCGGGATGTACGTGCCCGTGCTCCCTGGACTCAAGCGCATCGTTCGGAACCGGGTCGCGCGGTCGCTCGTGCGGTGGTGGCTCGTCCGGCCGCTGACCGAGGCGATCTACGGGCGTGACGCCCGGGCGTTCGCGGAGCGGCACCGGTCGGGCGGCGGGCGCGCGACCGTCTACCGGCTGCTCCGCGGCGCGACCGCGCAGCCGACCGGGGCGGTGCACATGAGCGACCTGCCGCTGCTGCTGGGACGCAAGGAGGCGTGGGCCGGCAGCCGGTTCGTGCCCGAGCGGGACTGGCCGGAGGTCGAGCGTCGCGGCCCGGGTGTGCGGGCGATCTGGGCGGAGTTCGCGCGGACGGGTCGCGTCACTGCCCGCGACGACGAGACGCTGGTGTTCGACCGCGGCTGAACCGTCAGGGCCCCCCGCCGTTGTCGACGGTGCCGTCGGGTGGGGGCAGGATGTCCGCTGCGACCCAGGGGAACACCCAGGTGAACAGGACGAACACGAGTGCGGCGAGCAGCACGATCAGTTCGAGGATCTTGAGGGCGGTCGGGCCGGGCAGGAGTCGCCACACGAGCGGGAAGATCACTTGGGGGTCTCCGAGAGTTCCTTCGGCGTCCCCTCGGACGCGGGCATCCAGTAGTCGAGCTTGGCGTGGGTGATGTAGCGCTCCTTGGCGGACCACATCGGGTGGCAGGCGGTGAGTGTCAGCCAGCGGTCGTCGGCGGTGGGTTGGACGCCGGGCTTGTTCGGGACGGGGGCGATCGTCTCGATGTGGTCGGGTGTGACGATCTGGCTGTCGGTGACCTTGTAGACGTACCAGACGTCGAAGTTCGTGGCCTTGTCGGTGACGCGGACGACGATCGCGTCGTCGGTCGTGAGTTCGGCGATCTGGTTGAGCGGCTTGCCGTAGGTCACGCGGTGGCCGGCGACGGCGAAGTTGCCCTCGGCGCCGGGCATCGCGGTGTCCTGGTAGTGGCCGAGTCCGATGGTGTTGAGGACCTTCTCGCGGTTCGTGCCCTCGCCGATGGGACGGTTGTAGTCCGTTCCGAAGCGCGGGATCTGCATGGTGCCGAAGACGTCCGTGACGTTCGGCGGCTCCGCCAACACCGGTGCGGTGCCGCGGTGCTCGGTGCCCGCAGTGGGCTTGGTCGTGGTCTGCCCGAGGTCCTTGACGAGCGCGGTCTGTTCGTTCACGGCGACGACGTCGGTCCACCAGCCGGTCCACACCACGTACAGCCCGGTGACGGCGCCCGCGATGATGAGCAATTCGGCGATGAGCGAGACGATCGCAGCGCCGATCGTCTGCCGCGGCCGGGCGTTCGGGCGGTGTCGCGGAGTGCGCGACCCCTGCCAGGGATCCGGCGCCGACCGGACCCACCCGTTCGCCGACGTCGCATCGAGCACGCCGTCTCGCCCGCCGGTCACGCGACGACGAAGAACTGGTCGCCGATGTCGACCCGTGAACCGCGGGGAGCCGGGACGGTCGTGCCGGGGTGGCACCGCTGCCTGGTGCCCTCTCGCACCACGGTGGTGCCGTTCGCCGAAGCGAGGTCCTCGACGTTCAGTCCGGCTCCGTCCACGGTGAAGCGCAGGTGGGCGTTCGACACGCTCCGCGTGGGGTCGTCGAACCGTACCGGGTTCTCCACCCCGAGCGGTCGGCGACCGAGGACGCCCGAACCGGACACGTCGAGGATGGTCCCGGTGCTCGTGAAGAGCTTGGCCCGACTGACCGGTTCGGTGCGGCGTCGCGTGCTCACGATCGTGCGTTCGAGCGACTCGATCTCGTCGAGTTCCGTCTCGGACGGCGATCCGGCGTTGACCGGCGCCGTGTCGGTCGACTCGACGCTGGTCGCCTCAGCCGGGTGCTCCGGTGGTGCCGGGTGCTCCGCCGCTGCCGGGGGTTCCGGTGGTGCCGGGTGCTCCGGTACTGCCGACGGTTCAGGTGTTGCCAGGGCCCCTGGTGCAGCTGCGGGAGCCGAGGGGATCGATGGGGACGGTGGGATCGGAGGCAGGAGCGGTCCGACGGGGTCGGGGAGGTCGACCGGGTCGGGCAGGGGGTCTGGCTCGGGGGCGACCGGCATCGCGATGGTCTCGACGACCGGGGCGGCCGGTGAGGCGCTCACGGTCGCGGTCCGCTCGGTCAGGTCGATCGTGTCCGTCCTGCCCACCGATGCGGTGGTGTCGATCGTGGTCGGAGCGACGACCGCGGGCATCTCGTCGATCTCGACCGACCCGTCCGATGCGACGACGAGGTGCCAGTTCCCCTCGGCGCCGGTGGTGTGCAGGCGAACGGGGTGCCCGGACTGCCGGGCGAACTCCGTCACGATGTCGAGCGCTGCTTCCCGTGCGGCTTCGGACGAGGCGTGCGACGACGTCTCGGTGTGGTCGTACCCGCCCATCGTCAGCAGCCCGGACGGGGAGATGTGGACGGTGATGGCAGGCGGTTCGCCTGTGTGCGTGGAGAGCATCGCAGATCCTTCGAGTGTGGTCATGGTCAGTCGGTCGGGACGGCGGCGGTCGCTGCGCGGACCTGCCAGCCGGACCCGTTCCTCGAGATGACGAGTCGGTACTCCTGGTCGAGAACGGCGCCGCCCGGGGTCGCCCACCGGACCTCGGCGAACCCGACTCGCTGGTCGTCGCCGCCACGCTCGACCCGCCAGTCGAGCAGCTCGGTGTACTGGAGCGTGCCGTCGAGGCCGGTGGAGGCGTTCCCGGTCTCGGAGAGTGCGACGTCGCCACGACTGAGCGCTGCGAAGTACTGCGCGACAGCTGGGCGTGAGCGCGTGCTCGTCCGCGCATCGAGGCGGAAGGACGACGCCGTGCCGGTCGGCGCCGCGGCTGGGACACCCACCGACGCTGGGAGCCCGGAGACCCACACGCGGGCGCCGACGACCGTGACGGGGACCTGGAGCGACATCGTCGAGGTCGCGTCGGTTCCGTCGGCATCCGGCGTCGTCACCGGCACGACGACCGTCACGATCGCGTGCGAGGCGTCCACGTAGGTGAAGCCAGCGGCACGGGCCGCGCCGGCGGTGGAGGTTCCCTTCCCGTCCCACCCGGCCTGACCAGGCGTGCCGCCGACCATCAGCTGCGAGAGGGCCTCTGTCCGCGCCTGTCGGTCCGACTCGTCCCACGTGAAGTACACCTCGGCGAAGCGCTCGGCAGTCGAAGCCGCCACGGCCTGCGGGAAGGTGGCCGACGCGGGGGCGCTGCTCGCACTCACCGGTGCGAACATCGATCGGACGCCGAGGGCGAGGGTGAGCACGGTCGCCGAAGCGACGAGGATCTGGATGGTCCGCACCCAGGACTGGCGGCCACCGCGCGAGCCGAGCCCGACCACGTCGCGGACGACCTCGGTCACCGAGCTGCGCAACGTCCCGGTCCCACCGTCGGTGTCGCGCCGGGAGTCGGCTGCTCGCGGGCGTGTGCCGGCGCGCCGAGGCGGCGCATCGGACACCGCGGACTCGACGGCCGGCGTCGGGGCCGTGGCTGACGCCGTGCGAGCTGCCGGCGCCGACTCGGGGTCCGGGTGCGGGAGCGGAGTCGGGGACGGAGGTGACGCGGTCGGCGGCTCGGTCGTCGTGCCGGCCGGCGCCTCCTGCACTCCGGGGAGCGGCGCGTCGACCGGGACGAGGGTGGCGGGCGGGGTCGTCGGGACGGGGACCGGGACGAGGGTGGCGGGCGGGGTCGTCGGGACGGGGACCGGGACGAGGGTGGCTGGCGGCGTCGTGGAGGCGGGGACCGGCGTCGGCGAAGTCAGGACGGTCGGCACCGGCTGCGCCGTGGACACCGGCACGGGAGGGATCGACAGTTGCGTCGACGGTGACGGGAGTGCTGCCGAGGCGGGCACGTCCGCGGTGGATGCGGGAGCGGCTCTCGTCCAGCCGGTCCCTCCCGCGGGCCTCGGCTCGACGACCGATGCCGCCGTCGCCGAGCGAGCCCACGCGTCGACCGTGCGGGTGGGCTGCGCAGACTCGGCGCGGGCGCGGCGCTCGCGCAGCTCTCTGCGCGAGAGAAGTGCCTCTGACATGCAAGCTCCTCGGTCGGGTATCCCAAGGATACTACAAATATCACATATACCAATAGTATTTTGTAAAACGGGATGCGCGTCCCCAGAACTGGCGGTCGCGCGGCACATCGCCGAGCCGGACAATCGACCTCATGCCCGCGACCGACGACCCCGACCTCCGCGCGCACATCGTCGCGGCGGGGATCTTCGCCTACCGTGCGGCCGACTTCCACGAGGTCGGGCCGGCCGAGGTCGCCGTCCACGCCGACATCACGGTCGAGGAGTTCCGTCGGGTGTACCCGGTGTGGGAGCTGTTCGTGGTCGCCGTGATCGACCGCTGGAACACCGCCCAGCGTGCAGCGCTCCGGTCCATCGCGGAGCAGGACGGTGCCGTCGCGTACGTCCGAGCCCGACTCGAGACGGGGCTCGGCGACCCGGCACTCGTCCGTCTCCGCCTCGCCCTGCTGAGTGCGGCGTCGAACCCCTCGCACGCAGCGGCGGGGTGGTTCCGGAAGCAGTACACGACGTCTTTCGAGGACCTCACGTTCGCCCTCGCCCGCGACGTCATCGCCGGCCGCGAGTCGAGTGGTTCCTCTGCACGGCACGGCGCCGAACAGCTCCTCGCACTGTACGAGGGGCTGCAGCTGCAGTCGCTCCTGCGGGACGACGTCGACCTGCTGCCCGGATTCGACCGCGCGGTCGCACGGATGCGCGTCGGCTGGGGAGCGGTCCAACCGGTCGAGCGGTCGTCGACGGGTGCCCACCGGAGCCGCAGGAGCCGAAGGGGGATCAGGTGGTGAACGGTCGGACGAGCTCTGCGGGCGTCGCCGAACGGACCGCCGCGATCAGCCGTCGTCCCTGCCACCACTCGTCGCGTCGGATCTGGAACGCGAACCCGTCGGAGTCCACGATCGTGAGGCCGTCGTCACCCCGGGTCCCGACCACGGACACGCCGGACAGATCGATGACCCGGGCGTCGCCGCCGCGGGGGAGCAGGACCAGGTCGGTTCCGTCCAACCGGACCCGCATGCTCGCCCACCCCGGCAGGAAGGCGTCCCGGTAGGTGCTGCTCGACGACGACCTCGTGAGGTGGCGGGCGTCCTGGACCGGACGCCCCGGAACTCGCTCGTCGACCACGAGACCGTGCCGGGCGGCGACCGCGCGGAGGCCGGCCTCCGGAGCCTCGGGCTCGTCGTCCAGGAGCTCCGCGTCCTCGTCGACGCACACGATGAGCCCAGGCAGGGCGGCTCGGAGCGCCGTCAGGAGCCCGGCGATCTCGTCGGCGGACACCGGGTGGTCGATCGGCGTCGCACGGCGGAGTCCACGGAGGCGGTGCAGCGCGGCATCGGTCAGTCGCTGATCTGCACGGGTCCCGCTGTCGAGGTGGTTGAGGGCGCGCGCGGCATCGATCGTGGCGATGGACTCCTCGCTCGGTCCGACCTCGGCGACCCGGTGGACCGTCGCCACGAGCAGGTCGACCGCTGCGGCGAGGTCCTCGACGGCAGGGTCGATGGTGACGACGACGGTGCTCGAGGCGGTGTCGACCTCGACGAACGAGCCGTCGACCGAGTAGGTGAGCCCCGCGTCGAGTCGGAGTGCCCGGAAGACCTCTTGCTCCAGCACCGCGTCGAGCAGCTGCGCGTGCTCCGCCGGGACGAGCACCGAGAGCGCGGCGCCGCTGAGCCCGGACTCCACCATGACGCCGCCCCTGACCTGACCGGACCACGAGGGCACGGGACCTGCTGCGCGGCCGGACGGCAGCTGGACCGTCAGGGCATCAGCCGGCACCGCGCCTCCGGCGACGGTGACGACCGCGTTCTCCGCCACGAACCAGCGCTGCACCCACGCCCGGACCTCCTCGGCGCTGATGCCGTGGGTCGCTGCCCACCCGGCACCGGCACGACCAGGACCCGTCGGGCCGAAGCGGACCGTGTGGATCGACGGGACCTGCTCGCTGTACCGCAGGCGGTCCTCGCCCGCGAGGATCTTCCGCTCGTGCTCGACCTCGGCCGGTGTGACGTCGACCAGCGACCCGACGGCGTCCGCCATGCGCACGATGCCGGCGATGGCCTCCTCGGCCGTGCTCGCGGTCACGGAGAAGATCGTCGCCCAGTCGTCGGTGGTCGCGTTGTGGGGAGCCGCGATCGGCAGTGCGCGGCGGACGGCGAGGTGTTCGACCAGGTGGGTGATGCCGGCCAGTCGGACCGGCTCGTCCGAGGATCCGACGCCGAAGAACAGCATCGCCTCGACGGGACCGTCGGCGGGGGCATGGAGCACGGGGACCGTCGCGTTCGTGTGGAGCACATCGGAGTATCGCCCGGATCATCGACCTCGGCATCGCCCCAGTACGAGGGCGCGGGACGGTCAGTCCAGCTCGAGCCGCATCACGTACCGCCGCACGGTCGGGTGCGTGACCTCACGGAAACCGGCATCGACGAAGGCCGACCGCGCGCCCACGAAGAGTTCGCCCCAGATGTCGTCCTTGCCTTCGGCGAACTGCATCGGGTACCCCTCGACCGCTCTCGCCCCGCCCCGTCTGGCGTGCTCCACGGCGCCGACGACGAGCGCGCGGCTCACGCCCTGCCGTCGGAACCCCTTGCGGACCACGAAGCAGGCGATCGCCCACACACCGTCGTCGTCGCGGTCCTCGTCACGACCGGACCACGGCACCCGGGTCTTCCGGAGCCGCACGAACGCGGGTCGGGGCTCGACGGCTGCCCACCCGACGGGCTCGCCGTCACGGTAGGCCACGATGCCCGTCGTGTCGCGCGCGCTCGGGTCGTCGCAGCCGACCTCGGCCCGGAAGCGCCTGGTGCGCTCGTCGTTCGGCATGTCCGTGAACGCGCGGTCGAGCAGCTTCAGCCACTGGCAGTGGCACGTCCCCGGATCGCCTCGCTCGCCGAAGACCAGGTCGAGGTCGCTCCAGGGCACCTCGTTCCCCGGTCGGAACGTGATCTGCCCATGGGTCGTGTCCGTCGTCATCGCACGCCGTCCCTCCGGTCCGGATGGCGATCACGATAGCCGTCACCCCGGACGTCGCGTCGGCTGCGTGGTCGCCGGGACGGCCGGGAGGCTCGGCGCGGCACGCGTGCACCGGCTCGGCATGCTGGGATGGTCGGGTCATGGAGTACACGGACTACGACACCCGGCTCGCTGCGTACGGCGTGGTCACCCACGAGGGTCGGGTCCTGCTCGCCATGCAGCGGTTCCCGGAGGCGGGGACGTGGGCGCTGCCAGGCGGCGGGGTCGAGTACGACGAGAGCGTCGAGCAGGCGGTCGTCCGTGAGTTCATGGAGGAGACCGGGTACGAGGTCTCGGTCGGCGGCCTGCTCGGGGTGCGACACCACCTGGTCCCCGCGGAACGCCGGATGCACGAGAACGGCCGGCCGATGAAGGCCGTGCAGGTCGTGTTCCGGGTGACCATCACCGGCGGCGAACTGCGGGACGAGGCCGACGGGTCGACGGAGCGGGCGGACTGGATCCCGATCGCCGAACTCCCGCACCACCGGCACGGCCTGGTCGTCCCCATCGCGCTCGGCTGGGCCGGAGCCCTCACCGCCTGAGGGCCGCGCTACTCGGCGATGACGCTGAAGACGTTGCCGGACGGGTCCGTGAACCACGCGATGAGCGGGCCGCCCTTGCGGTTGATGCCCTTCTCATCGGTCATGCCCTCGTAGTGCAGGAACTCGACGCCCTTCGCGGCCAGCTCGTCGACCGCGGCGTCGACGTCCGGGACGGGGAAGTTCAGCACCGTGAACGCCGCGGGTTCGTGGGCGGGGCCCTTCGGGTACGCCAGCACCCAGCGTCCGCCGCCGAGCTGGATCGAGAGCATGCCGTGGTCCTCGGTGACGTCGAGGCCGAGGACATCCGTGTAGAACGCCTTCGCCTCCGACGGGTCCCGCACCGAGAACCCGCTGAACGCCTTCGTCGCATCGATGACCATGCCGACAGTGAACCACTCTGCGAGGATGAGGGCGTGCCTGTGGAGGGATCGGTCGACGAGGCCGTCGAGCGTGCGGTCGAACTGGCGTCCTCCGGTCGTCGGGCGGTGCTCGGCATCGCCGGAGCGCCAGGCGCGGGCAAGTCCACGCTGGCCAGACGGGTCGTCGCCGCCGTGGACGACCGGTTCGGGCACGGGACGGCCGTGCAGGTCCCGATGGACGGCTTCCACCTGGCCAACGTCGCGCTCGACGCGCTCGGGCGGCACGACCGCAAGGGCGCGGTCGACACCTTCGACGCCGACGGGTACGTCGCGCTCGTGCGGCGGCTCGTGGCTGCTGACGAACCGGTCGTCTGGGCGCCGGACTTCGACCGCCGCGTCGACGAACCCGTTGCGGGCAGCATCGCCGTGCCGCGGGCGGCCACGCTCGTGGTCTCCGAGGGCAACTACCTGCTCGACGACACCGAGCCGTGGGCGGCGCTCCGCGACCTCTTCACCGAGACGTGGTCCTGCGTCGTGGACGACGGCGTCCGCGTCGACCGTCTGGTCGGCCGGCACATGCGGCACGGTCGCGACCACGAGGCGGCCGTTCGGTGGGCGATCGACGTCGACGGCGTGAACGCCGCACGCGTCGCTCCCACGGTGAGCCGAGCCTCCCGGATCGTCCGGACCTGACCACCTGAACGAAGGAACCGACATGACCATCGCCATCACCGGCGCGACCGGCAACATCGGCGGTGCCGTCGCCCGCGCGCTCGCCGCGGACGGCGTGCCGTTCCGGATGATCGTCCGCGACGCCGCACGGGCTCCTGCCCTGCCCGGGACGGACGTCGCCGTGGCGACGTTCGACGACGTCGACGCCGCGCGCACCGCGCTCGAGGGCATCGACGTCCTGCTGATGGTCTCCGCCGCAGAGGCCGAGGACCGCTTGGCGCAGCACCGCGCCTTCGTCGGGGCGGCGGCGACGGCCGGTGTCCGGCACGTCGTCTACACCTCGTTCTCGGGCGCGGCCGCGGATGCGACCTTCACACTCGGCCGCGACCACTGGGCGACGGAGCAGGCGATCCGGGCCACGGGCATGGCGCACACGTTCCTGCGGGACAACTTCTACCTGGACTTCGTCGAGGACCTGGTGGGCGAGGACGGGGTGATCCGTGGGCCGGCAGGCGACGGTGCGATGGCTGCCGTCGCGCGCGCGGACGTCGCACGGGTCGCGACGGCGGTACTCGAGCACCCGACGGCGCACCTCGACCGGACCTACGAACTCACCGGTCCCGTGGCGATCACCCTGGAGCAGGCGGCCGCGACGGTGCGTGCCGAGCGGGGCCGCACGGTGACGTACCACCCGGAGACGCTCGACGAGGCCTACGCGTCGCGCGCGCGGTGGAACCCGGAGCCGTGGCAGGCCGATGCGTGGGTGAGCACCTACACGGCGATCGCCGAGGGAGCGCTGGCACACGTTTCCGGGGACGTCGAACGGGTCACCGGGCGGGCGCCGATGACGCTGCAGGACGTGCTGCGCGCCGGCTGACGGTGGATGTCGGTCAGGGCACCCGGCGGGCGGACAGGGTCCCCACGATGCCGAGGGTCAGGACGGCCACGAGCACGACGAGCAGCGGCGCGGTCCAGGCGTTCGTCGCGTCGTGCAGCGCCCCGGCGACGAGCGGCCCAGCCGACCCGATCAGGTAGCCTCCGCCCTGCACGAACGCGGACATCCTCCTGGCGTCGTCGTCGGTCGACACCAGTCGCACGATGATGATGAAGATGACGGTGATCCCGCCGCCCTGGGCTGCCCCGCCGAGGACCGACCACAGCAGCCAGAGCTGCGGCGCGAACAGCAGCCCGAGTGGCATCGCGAGCCAGAGGAACGCCACCAGGGACAGGATCGCCCTGGGGCGCCAGCGGGAGGCGAGCACGGGCACGCCGAGCGCCCCGACGACCGCGAGGATCTGGAACACCGACGAGCTCGCACCCGACGACGCCTTCGAGAACCCGATCTCGTCGTGCAGCAGCGTCGGGATCCACGCCGTGAGCGCGTAGTACGAGAACGCCTGACCGCCGAACGCCAGCGTGAGCCCGATCGTCACCCACCTGGCCGGGCGGGCAGCGGCAGCGGAGGGGACGCGGATCGCACCGGTCCCGAGGACCTGGTCGATCGGTCCGGTCACGACCGCGGGTTCGGTCGGCGTCCCGGTCGCCGGGCGCATCCACGCGGCGCGTGCCCCGACCGCGGAGGTCCAGGCCAGCCCGGCGACCACGGCGAGAAGCCCCCACACCGCGATCGCGACCGGCCAGCCCCACACGGATGCGAGCGGTGCGGTGGCGAGCGACGTCAGCATCGACCCGACGTTGAGCGCTGACGTGTACACGCCGGTAACGATCCCGACGCGCTCCGGCGAGGTGTCCCGGCGGATGACGACCGGGATCACCACGTTGCCGATGGTGATGCCGATGCCGATCACCGCGGTGCCGATCAGCAGTGCCGCGGCACTCGGGACCGACCGGAGCACGGTTCCGGCGAGCACGATCACGAGCGACAGGGACAGTGCCCGCTCCGGGGTCGCCTTCGCGATCACCCAGCTCGCGAGCGGCGTGGCGAGGGCGAAGCACAGCACCGGGATGGTCGTGAGGAGCCCGGCGACGGTGGTCGTCAGACCGAGGTCGAGCCGGATGTCGCCGATCACCGGCGCCGGGGCGACGATGGGGCCGCGCAGGTTCAGCGCGACGAGCACGATGGCCGCCGGCAGCACCCAGCCGGCGCGGCGCAGTGCGGCTGCGCGGGTCACGAACGGGCGCTGGCGTCGGCGGTGGGCGCGTCCGGCGCAGCGGCGTCCGGGAGCAGGATCGGCAGCAGGTCGAGCGGGGTGGCTGCCTGGGCGATGGTGCCGTCGGCCTCGGCGGGGGAGCCGTACCCCCACTCGGCGAAGACCACGGGGACGCCGTGCACCCGGGCTCCCTCGACGTCGTGCAGCCGGTCGCCGACGAGCACCGGACGCGAGACGTCGAACCCGCGGGCGTCGAGGCGCTTCAGCGCTTCCTCGACCACGTCGGCCTTCGAGGAGCGGACCTCGTCGTCACTGGCGCCGGTGATGATGTCGATGTCCCCGGTCAGTCCGTAGTGGTCGAGGATGTACGTCGCGGGGGTCTCTGGTTTGCTCGTCGCCGTCGAGATCGGCAGTCCGGCCTCGTGCAGGGTGCGCAGGACCACGTCGATGCCGGGGAACATCGCGGAGTCGAGGGCGCCGTGCGAGAAGTAGTGCTCCCGGTAGACGGCGAGGGTGCGGTCCGCGAGCTCCTGGTCCATGCCCATCGCGTCGCGGAAGGTGTCGAGGATCGGCGGCCCGACGAACGACATCAGCGTCTCGTGGTCCGGGACGGGCACGCCGACCTTGCGGAACGTGTACGTCAGGCTCTCCAGGATGCCCGGCGCCGAGTCGCTGATGGTTCCGTCGAGGTCGAAGAGGATGGCGCTGAACGGGCTTGTCATGACCTGCCCAGCCTAACCGGGGCGGTGGACCGGGCCCACCTGCGGGTCGTGACGCGTCGGACGGGGGCGAGCAGAGCCTCCAGGCCGGTCCGCGCTCAGAACAGGCGGGTGTGCCCGCCCTCGATGCCCCGCATCGCGTCGTAGTCGAGGACCAGCACGCGGATGCCGCGGTCCTCGGCCAAGGTGCGGGCCTGCGGTGCCACGGTCTGCGCCGCGAGCACGCCCTGCACCGGACGGAGCAGCGGATCGCGGTTCATCAGTTCGAGGTAGCGGGTGAGCTGCTCGACCGCGTCGATGCCCGCATTCCGCTTCATCTCGACGGCGACGCTCGCTCCGGCGTCGTCACGAGCCAGGATGTCGACCGGCCCGATCGCGGTCATGTACTCGCGTCGGACGAGCTTGTGCCCGTCCCCGAGGAGCTCGATCTGCTCGGCGAGGAGCTGCTGCAGGTGCGCCTCGACCCCGTCCTTGACGAGGCCCGGGTCGACGCCGAGGTCGTGGTTCTCGTCGGCGATCACCTCGTACAGGCTGACCACGAGCTTGTCCTGCGTCTTCTTCTGCGTGACGGTCCAGACCTGCTGGATGCCGGCCTCGGTCTGCTCGTCCGTCGGCTCGCCGATCTCGATCGAGCACGGCGGGCTCATCCAGTTGAGCGGCTTGTAGCTGCCGCCGTCCGAGTGGACGAGCAGCGAGCCGTCGGCCTTCAGCATGAGGAGCCGGGTCGCGAGGGGGAGGTGGGCCGACAGGCGACCGGCGTAGTCGACGGAGCAGCGGGCGATGACGAGACGCACCCGGGAAGCCTAACGGGCGTCGAGCCGCCGGTTCGCGTCGGCCGGTTCGGCGTCCGGCGTCCGCTCGCGTGCCGCACCCGATGCCAGACCGGCGGCGACGATGAAGACGAACACGATGAGCAGACCGTTCAGCAGGCCGAACTGCTCACCCGCGAACCCGATGATGGGCGGCCCGGCGAGGAACGCGACGTACCCGATGGTGGCCACGGCGCTCACCTTGGCGGCTGCGGTGCGGGGGTCGTCCGCGGCGGCGGACATGCCCATCGGGAAGCCGAGGCTCGCGCCCAGTCCCCAGAGCACCACGCCGACGATCGCGAGCGGGACGTCCGGGATGAAGATCAGCATCCCGAGTCCGACCACGGCGACCGCTGCGCTGATGCGGAGCACCGGCACGCGCCCGAAGCGGTCGATGAGCGGGCTGCCGGCGACGCGGCCGACGGTCATCGCGGCGAGGAACACCGTGAGCACCGCGGAGCCCGAGGCGTTGTCGAGCCCGTGCCCGTCGATCATCGCGAGCGGCAGCCAGTCGTTGGCGGATCCCTCGGCGAGGGCCATGCCGAGCACGATGACACCGATGAGGAGCGTGGACGGCTGCTTCCAGACGGCCCAGCGCGAGACCGGGAGCGGCACGGGGGTGGTGTCGGTGGGCTCCGGTTCGGTGACCCGCTCGTCGCCGAACCAGCGGACGGCGACGAGCATCGCGATGCCGATGAGGACGCCGAGCACGACGAAGTGCAGCGCCACGGGGACCTCGAGGCGTTCGGCCAGTGCGCCGAGCCCGGCACCGGCGAGCGTGCCGAGGCTGAACGCGGCGTGGAACATCGGCATGATCGTGCGGCCACCGAGTCGTTCGGCGGTGGCACCGGAGACGTTCATCGACACGTCGGCGAGCCCGTTGCCGAAGCCGAACGCGATGAGGCAGACCCAGATGGCGGCGAAGCCCCAACCCGTGGTCACCGCGACGCCGGCCATCACCATGCCGACGACCAGGCAGACGGCGGCGATCTGCACACCGTGCTTCGCACCGAGCTTCGCGACGATGTGTCCGGCGAAGGTCAGTCCGGCGATCGACCCGACGCTCATCCCGACGACGAGCAGCCCCATCTCGAAGGTGCTGGCATCGAGCTCGTCGCGCACGCTCGGGATCCGGCCGAGCCAGGTCGCGATGCCGAGCCCCGACAGGGTGAAGACCACGAACACCGCGGTGATCCACGCGCGGGTGGTGGGGGCCTGGGTCGTCCTGGTGACTGACGCCGTCGTCATGGTGCTGTTCCGATCGAATCGATTCGAGTGTGGTTCTCGGATACGCTAACCGGCGATGGACGACTCGGCAACACCCCGTGGCGCGTCGGGGCACACCGCGCCCGCACGACCGACGCTGGCCGCGGTCGCGCGTGCGGCGGGGGTCGCTGCGTCGACGGCGTCGCTCGCGTTCAGCGGCAGCGGCCCGGTGTCCGAGGAGACCCGCGCCCGCGTGCTCGCCGTCGCCGCGTCGATGGGGTACGACGGTCCCGACCCGCGTGCGCGCTCCCTCCGCCGTGGCCGATCCGGCGTGATCGGCGTCGTGATGGACGAACGTCTGAGCGACGCGTTCCGCGACCCGGTGAACGTCCTGACGCTCGACGGCATCGCCGAGGTCGCCGGGGAGGCGGGGGCGTCACTGCTCCTCGTCCGTAGCCCCCTCGACGACGAGCGCGGCATGGGCCCGCTGGTCGACGCGCCGATGGACGCGGTCGTCCTGGTCGGCTGCAACGTGCGGGTCGATCCCGCCGTCGCCGTGCTCCGACGCCGCGGCATCCCGGTCGTCGCGATCGAGGCGGACGACATCGAGGGCGCCGTCCCGATCCAGCTCGACAACCGCGAGGGCTCGCGCCGCGCGGCCGCGTTCCTCCGCGACCTCGGCCACACCGACGTCACCGTGGTCACGCTGCCCCTCGACGCCACGCACCAGCTCGGGCCGATCTCCGATGCGCGCTTCGCGGCCGGTGCGGCGTTCACGACGATGGAGCGGCTCCGCGGCGTCCGGGGCGTCTTCCCGTCGTGCGTCGCGATCGAGGCAGGCGGCAGCTCGGTGGAGGCCGGGCGCGTCGCCGGGGAGTCGCTGTTCGGCCCCGGCGGCACCCGCCCCACCGCGGTCGTCGCGCAGAGCGACCTGCTCGCCGTCGGGGTGATCTCGTCGGCGCTCGAGCACGGGCTCCGGGTGCCGGAGGACGTCAGCGTGGTGGGCTTCGACGGCATCCACGTGGACGACAGCCTGCTGCACCGTTCGCCGATCCGGCAGCTGACCACGCTCGTGCAGCCGTTCGTGCAGAAGGGCCAGGCGGCGGCGCGGGCAGCACTGGCGATGCTCGAGGGCGATGCGCCGAGTGGTGCGTCGTTCCGCTCCGAGCTCCGCGTCGGCGACACGACGGCACCCCCGCGCGCGTAGCCGCGGCGTTGGCGCTGCCCGGGTCTCGGGCACGCGTCCCGCCCGCTCTCTCTCCGCTCCGTCCCCGGCCCCGCGCCCCGGGCCCCTGGCCCCGGGCCCCGGGCCCCGGGTGCTCGAGTGCGCAGAAGTGGTGACCGTGCAGGCCCGCAGGTGACCGTTTCTGCGCACTCGACCGTGCATCCAGGCTGGGTCACGTGCACGGCGCGAGTGCGGAGGGGGCTGGCCGTCGAGTGCGCAGTAGTGGGGACGGCGGAGGCTCTTGAGTGTCTGTTTCTGCGCACTCGATGAGTGTCTGTTTCTGCGCACTCGATGGTGGTGCCAGTTCGCGCCACGCGGGGGGCGCGAGCGCGGAGGAGCCGACATTCGAGTGCGCAATAGTGGTGCCGCGCAGGCTCGCAGGTGACCGTTTCTGCGCACTCGACCGTGCAGCGAGGCCGGGCACGCGTGCGGCGCGCGTGCGGAGGGGGCTGGCCGTCGAGTGCGCAGTAGTGGTGACTGCGCGGGCCCGCAGGTGACCGTTTCTGCGCACTCGACCGTGCAGCGAGGCCGGGCACGAGCGCGGCACGAGCCGGGCACGCGTGCGGCACGAGCCGGGCACCAGCACGGCACGAACACGGCACGAGCCGGGCACGAGCGCGCGAGCACCCATCAAGCGCGGGACGAGTGCGGAAGGAGCAGACGCCCCCGTTCAGCGCGCCATCGCGACGGCGATCCACCCCGGGCGGTGTGCCCGCACGCCGAGCGTCACCGCGCGCACGCCGATGTACCCGAACGAGAACACCGCCCACAGCGCCGCGAGCCCGTTCCCGAAGACCCAGAGCAGCGGCAGGTACACGACGAGGTTCACGCCGCCGGCGATCGCGAGGTACCTGGCGTCCCCCGCGCCGATCAGCACCCCGTCGAGCACGAACACGTACCCGGCGACCGGCATCCCCGCCGCGATGAGCACGAGCACGACGGGCAACGACGACCGCACCGCCTCGGAGTCCGAGAACACCGGGCCCAGCACCCCGCTCACCGCCAGGGTCAGCAGCCCGAGCAGCACGCCACCACCGATGCCGAGCACCACGAGCCGCGTCGTCACGAGCCGCACCCGCTCGGCGTCACCGGCACCGAGCGCGTGCCCGACGAGCGCCTGACCTGCGATCGCCAGTGCGTCGAGCGCGAATGCGAGCGTGCTGAACACCGTCAGGCCGACCTGGGTCGTCGCGAGCCCGACCGTCCCCAGCCCGGCGGCCACCCCGACGGTCGCGAGCATCGCCACGCGCAGCGATGCGGTCCGCAGGAACAGCCACGCTCCCGATCGCAGTGCCCGCGCCACGCCAGATGCACCCGGCCGCAGCGGAGCGCCCACACGTCGTGCCGCACGCATGGCGATCACCACGTACACGGCGGCCATCGCCCACTGCACGAGGACGGTGCCGGCGGCCGATCCCTCCACACCCCACCCGAACCCGTAGATGAGCGCCGCGTTGAGGAGACCGTTCGCCACGAAGCCGATCGACGCCACGACGAGCGGGGTCCTGGTGTCCTGCAGCCCCCGCAGCAGCCCCGTCGACGCGGTGACGACGAGGATCCCCGGGAGGCCGATCAGCGACACGAGCAGGTAGGCGGTCGCAGCGTCGGAGACCCGGGTCGATGCGCCGAACAGCCCGATGAGCGGTTCCGCGAGCGGCCACCCGACGAGCGCCAGCACGACGCCGAGCCCGAGCGCGAGCCACATCCCGTCGATGCCGGCGTGCACCGCCCCGCGCCGGTCGCCTCCGCCGAGCGCGCGCGCGACGGCAGGTGTCGTCGAGTAGGCCAGGAAGACGAGCAGCCCCGTCACGGTCTGCAGCACGGCACTCGCGAGTCCGACCGCGGCGAGCGGTGTCGCCCCGAGGTGCCCGACGAGCGCCGTGTCCGTCATCAGGAAGAGCGGCTCGACCACGAGTGCGCCGAGAGCGGGCAGCGCCAGCCGGACGATGTCGCGGTCGACGGCGCGGCGGGACGTGGGCATCAGGACATCATGCCGGACCGGACGGGAGGCTCTGGTCGCGCCGTGCGCGCACCGTGCGGTGCGTGGCGGAGCGGACCAGGGCCTCCCGTCCGACGGCGGGTCCGCGTCAGTCCGCGCGCGGTTCCGTCGGGACGCCGCCGGTGGCGGCGTGCGCCGACTCCGACGCTTCCGGCGTCGGCGGCTCCGTGCCGCGCGCCCGGCCGATCAGGTCCATCACGTGGTAGACGACGATCGCGGCGACGGTGCCGAGGATGATGCCGCCGAAGGACGCCTGACCGAACGAGAACGTGAAGTCCGCGATGCCGATGATGAGTGCGATGCCGGCGGTGAGCTGGTTCTTCGGCTTGGCGAAGTCGACGCGGTTCTCGACCCAGATGCGGATGCCGATGACCCCGATCAGACCGTAGAGCGCGGTGGTCGCCCCGCCGAGGACCCCGGCCGGGACCGAGGAGATGACCGCGCCGATCTTGGGGGAGAGGCCGAGCAGGACCGCCACGATCGCCGCGACCCAGTACGCGGCCGTGGAGAAGACCCGGGTGGCGGCCATCACGCCGATGTTCTCGCCGTACGTCGTGGTGGCGGAGCCGCCGCCGATGCCCGCGAGGACCGTCGAGACGCCGTCGGCGAAGAGGGCGCGCCCGGTCAGCGGCGTGAGGTCGCGGCCGGTGAGCTGTCCGACGCCCTTCACGTGGCCGACGTTCTCGGCGATGAGCGCGAGGACGACCGGCACGAACGCCAGGTAGATCGCGAGCTGTCCGGCGTCGAATGCCGGTGCGGTGAACTCGGGCAGGCCGATCCAGGCGGCGTCGCCGACGGCGGAGAAGTCGACCTGGCCGGCGATGAGTGCTGCGACGTACCCGACGACGACGCCGATGACGATCGACAGCCGACCGATGAGCCCCTTGAACAGGACGGTCACCAGGATGATGGCGGCGAGGGTGATGACGGCGACGAGCGGCGCCTTCGTGAAGTTGTCGCGGGCCGCCGGGGCGAGGTTGAACCCGATGAGCGCGACGATCGCTCCCGAGACGACCGGGGGCATCAGGCGGTCGATCCAGCCGGCCCCCGCGAGGTGCACCACGAGCCCGATGACCGCCAGCAGCGCGCCGACGACGATGATCCCGGAGAGTGCGAGCGGGATCCCGCCGATCTTCGTCGCCGCACCGATCGGCGCGATGAAGGCGAAGGAGCTGCCGAGGTAGCTCGGCAGGCGGTTGCCGGTGATGAGGAGGAACAGGATCGTCCCGATGCCGCTGAAGAGCAGGGTCGTCGACGGCGGGAAGCCGGTCAGCAGCGGGACGAGGAACGTCGCGCCGAACATCGCCACGACGTGCTGCACGCCGAGACCGATGGTGCGCGGCCAGGTGAGCCGTTCGTCCGGTGCCACGATCGTCGTCGCCGAGACGGTCGCGCCGTCTCCGTGCAGCTTCCACGGGAGTCCCATGTCCATGACCGTAGTGGCAGCCGCCCACCTGCGCCGACGGCCGCAGGACGGTTGCGTCGGGATCACCGGGTGGACGGCAGGGGATCGGTGGCTATCGTGGAGCGCATGACCGACGTCGCAGGCACCACCGGAATCCAGACCGACGAACTCGACGCGAAGGTGCAGCCGAAGGACGACCTGTACCGCCACGTCAACGGGCAGTGGATCGACGCGACGCCGATCCCCGACGACAAGGCGCGCTACGGCTCGTTCACGGTGCTCGCGGAAGAGGCCGAGAAAGCCGTCCGCACGATCGTCGAGCGCTCCCAGCAGGCTCCGGCGGGGTCCGAGGAGCGCAAGGTCGGCGACCTCTACACCTCCTTCACCGACGAGTCGAAGCTCGAGGCGCTGGGGACGGCACCGATCGAGCCCCTGCTCGCCGAGATCGCCGCGCTCGGGACGAAGGACGACGTGCTGCGCATGGTCGGCCGGTTCGAGCGACTCGGGCTGCCGAGCTTCATCCAGCTGTTCGTCGACAACGACCCGGGTGACCCGGAGTCGTACGTCGTGTTCCTCGAGCAGTCCGGTCTGGGCCTGCCCGACGAGTCCTACTACCGCGAAGAGCGGTTCGGTGACATCCGTGAGAAGTACCGCGAGTTCGTCGCCGCGATGTTCCCGCTCGCCGGGTTCGACGACGGTGCCGAGCGCACCGAGCACGTCATCGCGCTCGAGACCGCCCTGGCCGGGAAGCACTGGGACAACGTCGCCACGCGCGACAGCCAGAAGACCTACAACAAGCTGCCGTGGGCCGAGGTGGACGCACTCGCACCCGGGGCGGACCTGCAGCTCTGGTGGGAGTCGATCGACGCTCCTGCCGGCGCGTTCTCGACCGTCGTCGTCCGTGAGCCCTCGTTCCTGACGGGTCTGGCGGAGCTGCTCGGAGCCGAGTCGCTCGAGGCGTGGAAGGACTGGCTCCGCTGGCAGGTCATCCGGGCGTCGGCCCCGTACCTGACGAGCGCGTTCTCCGCCACCAGCTTCTCGTTCTACGGCACGGCACTCACCGGCGCCCCGAAGCAGCGTGAGCGCTGGAAGCGCGGCGTCTCCCTGGTCGAGGGCGCGATGGGCGAGGCCGTCGGCCGGATCTACGTCGACGAGCACTTCGACGAGACGTCGAAGGTCACCATGGACGACCTCGTCGCGCACCTGGTCGAGGCGTACCGGCAGAGCATCACGGCCCTCGACTGGATGACCGACGAGACCCGGACGCGCGCGCTGGAGAAGCTCGACAAGTTCACGCCGAAGATCGGGTACCCGGTGAAGTGGCGCGACTACTCGAAGCTGCCGATCTCCGCCGACGACCTGATCGGCAACGTCCGGGCCGTCGCCGCCTTCCAGGTGGACCGCGAACTCGGCAAGATCGGGAAGCCGATCGACCGCGACGAGTGGTTCATGACGCCGCAGACGATCAACGCGTACTACAACCCGGGCTTCAACGAGATCGTGTTCCCCGCCGCGATCCTGCAGTTCCCGTTCTTCGACGCTGCCCGTGACGCCGCGGCGAACTACGGCGCGATCGGTGCGGTGATCGGCCACGAGATCGGGCACGGCTTCGACGACCAGGGCTCCCAGTACGACGGCGACGGCCGACTCGAGAACTGGTGGACCGAGGCCGACCGGCAGGCGTTCGAGGAGCGCACGAAGGCCCTCATCGCGCAGTACGACGCGCTGGTCCCGACCGAGGTCCCGGACGGGCACGTCAACGGTGCCCTGACGATCGGCGAGAACATCGGCGACCTGGGTGGGCTGTCGATCGCGTGGAAGGCGTACCTGCTGTCGCTCGACGGACAGGAACCGCCGGTCATCGACGGACTCACCGGCGCCGAGCGGTTCTTCCTGAGCTGGGCGCAGGCGTGGCGGATGGCGATCCGCCCGGAAGAGGCCGCACGCCTGCTCCAGATCGACCCGCACTCGCCGACCGAGTTCCGCTGCAACCAGGTCGTGAAGAACATCGACGTCTTCTACGACACGTTCGGCGTGACCGAACGCGACGCGATGTACCTCGACCCCGCCGAGCGCGTCTCGATCTGGTGATGGTCGAGCCCGACGCGGCACCGTCCTCGCGGCGGCGACGCCACGACGGCGCGGCCGGTGCGGGGAACCGTGCCGGTGCGGGCGGCCGTGCTCGCGGGCGCCACCGCGGGGGTGGCGAGGAGCGGTTCTCGGCGACGGTCGAGGCCCTCGGAGCGCTCGCCTACGACGGTGCCGGGGTCAGCGCGTCCGTGATCGACACGTCGACCGGCCGCGCCCTGCTCGCGATCGACGACCGGCTCGTGCAACCCGTCGGGGGCCTCGGCCGTGTGCTGCTGCTGATCGAGGTCGCGGCACGGCTCGAGGACGGCCGGCTGCACGGCGACCGGCTGCAACGGATGGCTCGCGACACCGCGACCGGACCGGGGCTCTGGCAGTTCCTGCAGGAGCCGACCATGCAGGTCTCGGACCTCGCCACCCTCGTCGCGGCGACCGCCGACGCGTGGGCCACGAACGCACTGCTCTCCACCGTCGGCATCGACGCCGTGCGCGAGCGTGCCGAGTCGCTCGGGGTCGAGCGATCGGCGTTCATCGACCGCGTCCGGGACCGCCGTGGCCCTGACGACGCGCCGGACATCGCGGTCGCTGCGTCGGGGGAGCTCAGCTGGGTGATGCGTGGTCTGGCTCTCGGCGAGGTCGTCGACGAGGGCGTCTCGAACCGGGTGCTCGGGTGGCTCTCCCTCGCAGCCGACCTCTCGCTCGTCGCGGGGTCCTTCGGCCTCGACCCGCTGGCGCACCGCGCACTCGACCACGGGCTGCAGTCGGTCGCCGTGACGGGTTCCGGCCCGGGCATCCGTGCTGAGGCCGGAGTGCTCCGCGGCCCCGGTTCGAGCGTGAGCTACGCGGTCACGGTGACGTTCGAGGACGACACGCTCGACCGGCGCCTGTCGGTCGTCGAGGCACTGCGCACCATGGGTACCGAGGTGCTCGACGCGGTGCACGTCACCGCCACCCGCTGACCCGCGCCGGACGCGCGGCTGCCGCGCCGCCGACGTGCGCGGCTGCCACGCGCCCGCGACCCGGCCCCCGACGGAACCGAGCGCGCGGGGCGGACGGTGGGCGAGCCTCCAGTCGGGGTCCAGGCGACAAGACCGGTGTCGTACGACAGCGGTCTTGTCGCAATCACGCGCCTACAACAGTTGCAAGCGCGGGGGTGCGACACGATCGGTGTCGTACGACAGCGGGTCTGTCGTTCCGAGTCGGCACCGACGTGCCCGCCCCGCCCGCCGGGTCAGCGGCGCTTCTTGGTGGCCTTCTCCAACTTCTTGCGGAGCTTCTTCCGTGACTTGCGAGCGTGCGGGTCGTTCCACATCTTGCGGACGGTCTCGCCCTTCGACTGCTTGACGACGGTCCGGTTCGCACGAGCGCCGAACCAGAAGCCGATGAGCACGATGGCGGCGATGACGAGGAGTCGGTTGCGCATGGTCTGTCCCTTCAGTGTCGGATTCCGGCCGGTCAGCCGGTGATCCGTCGTACGAGGTCGGTGATGATCGGCCAGACGTCACCGGCGCGGTCGGCCGAGCCGATCGCGACGGTGACGAGCGGGTAGGCCGTCACGGCGAGGGTGACGATGACCGCGAGAACCACCGGCACCCACGCCGCCACGCTACGACGCCGGGTCACGGCGAGGATCAGCAACGCGAGGACGACGACACCGCCGAGGACCGTCACGAGCGTGACCCGGATGACCGGGAACGGCACGAGACCGGCGGTGGTGGCCGTGACACCAGCCAGGAAGCCCGTCAGCGGCAGGAACGCCCCGAAGAAGAGCAGGAGGACGAGGACCACGCCGACCACGGTGGCGATCCAGACGCCGCGGGCGCGCGGCGGACGTTCTCGGCCGAAGCGACGACCGGAGCGGCCGGACCAGACGATCATGCTCGGGTGTCCGGCTCGGTCGCTGCGGCTTCGGTGGCCTCCGCGGCGTTCGCGGCCGCGCCGGCCATGTCGTCCGCGGCGCGCTTGGTCGCGTCCACCGCGTCATCGACGGCGTCCGAGCCGGCCACACGGGCTCGGTCGACGGCGTCGGAGCCGGCCACACGGGCCCCGTCGACGGCGTCGGACCCGGCCACACTGGCCCGGTCGACGGTGTCGGCGGTCGACTCGCGCACCTCGGCTGCTGCGTCGCGGGCCCGGTCCGCGGTCTCGGACGCGGTGTCCCGCACCTGGTCGAGCGCCGCGGCGGCGGCCGCTCGGGTCTGGTCGGTGGCGACGCGAGTCCGGTCGGCGACGTCGGCCCCGACCTCGCGCGCCTTCGAAGCCGCGTCGGCCCTGACCACCTGCGCTCTCGCAGCCGCGTCGGTCGCGGCGTCCCTGACCCGCTCGGTCGCCTCCGCCGTCTTCTCGCGGACGGCGTCGACCGCTTCGGAGACCTTCGACGGCTCGTCGTCGAACGGGCCGTGCACGTCGGTGACCCGGACGTCGACCGTCGCGGGCCGTCCCGCGACCTGGGCGACGGCGTGGGCGACCTGCGCGCGGACCTCCTCGGCGACCGTGGTCACGCGTTCGGGGTAGGTGACGACGAGCGACACCTGCACGTCGAGCGTTCCGTCGGCGTCGTCCACCCGCACGCCGAGGGCGCTGGCGGTCCGGCCGAGGCGGGAGCGGACCTGGTCGGCCGCGCGTTCGAGCACGCCACCCAGGTGGTGCACGCCGTCGACGCCGATCGCGGTGACCGCTGCGGTGCGCGCGGCGACGGTGAGGACGCTGGCGTCCTCCGGCAGCGGCTCGGTCAGCGATGCGGGCAGGGCCACATCGGTGACGTGGGTGCGGGCGTGTGTCTCGTTCTCCATGATGTCCTCCTCGGTCCGGACAGGAGACGACGGGGCACCCGCTGGCGGATGCCCCGTCGTCGTCACTGCAGCTGCCTAGTTCTTGAAGACGTCCTTGACGTCCTCGCCCGTCTGCTTGACGTTGGCGGCGGCCTGGTCCTTCTTGCCCTCGGCGACCTTGGAGTCGTCGTCGGTCGCGTTGCCGAGGGCTTCCTTCGCCTTGCCGGCGATGTCCTGGGCGGCGTTCTTGATCTTGTCGTCGAGACCCATCAGGGTTCCTTCCTTCGGTGGGCGGGAGCGCCCGTTGCGGTGGTGAGTGTGGGCCGGGAGGCCCGTGGTGCGTCCGGCGGTCGGCCTCAGCTGACCCTGGTGGTCGCCTTCGCGAGTGCCGAACGGGTGCCGCCGGTCAGGTGCACGAGCACCGGGACGGAGCGGCCGAGTGTGCGGTCGAGGACCTCGAGAGCACGGTCGACAGCGTCGAGCACGGCGACGGCGTCGCCGCCGCGTCGCACGGCGACACGGATCCGGGCCGCGCGCTGTCGGCGCACCTGGAAGACGTCGACCTTCGAGCCGACGACGTCACGGACGCCCGTGAGCTCGTGGTCCACGATGTCGCGGACGAGCGCCACGTTGATGGTGACGGCGTCGTCGCCGGAGCGTTCGCGGACGGCGACGGACGTTCCGCCGCCACCACGGGTGAACACCCACAGGAGGGCGAGGACGATGACGACGGCGCAGGCCACGGCGACGATCCACAGCGACGCCGCGGGGACGTCGAGGCTGCGGGGGATCGTGACGTACGGGTCGACGGCATCGCGGACGGCCGGCAGGACACCGGCGCCGATGGTGATGCCGACGACGATGGCGACCAGTCCGAGGACGAACAGGATGACGCGGTTCAGGGTGCGGTTGCTCTTCGTCATGACAGCGTCCCTCGTTCTGCGAGTGTGACCTTCACGCGTCGGCCGAAGCGTTCGTCGAGTCGGCTGAGCCGTTCGGTGACCGCTGCGCGGACGGCGGCCTCGTCGACCGGGACGCCCGAGACCGGGACGACCCTGACGTCGGTGCGGTTGCCGCGGGAGCTCGCCGAAGTGTTGCCCTCGGGGACCCCTGCTGCCGATCCGGCGGCGTTCGCCGCGGTGGCGGCGATGATGCGGGTGTCGATGACGACGGCTCCACGGTCGTGGGGCACCGGCGAACGGTGCTGCCGACCGGGCTTGAGTGCCAGCACGACGAGCACGACACCGAGCACGACGAGGACGACCGCGATCGCCTCGGCGATCGTGACGAACGCCGCATCGGGGCGGAGTGCCGTGTCGACGACCGTCTGCGGGTCGGCGAGGAGGGGGGCCGCGCCGACCGCGCGGAGGACCGACTCGGTGCCGATCCACGCCGCGACGAGGACGAGCACCACGAGCGCGACCGACACGGCGGTCGACCGTGAGCGGTGCACGCTCCGGCGACGGATGCGTCGTTCGACGGCGTTGCCGCCGACGGGACTGCTGCTCATGACGATCTCCTAGGCGACGCGGGTCTCGCGCTCGCGCACGATCCCGGTCAGTTCGATGTGGGCACTGCCGACTCGGCGCCCGGTGAGAGCGCTGACCCGGTCACGGACCTCGGCCGCGGCGGCCGTCGCGCGGCCGACGAGGTCGTCGGCCGCCGCGATCGGTCCCGTGATGTCGAGGGCGAGCGACCCTTGGTGGTCTCCGAGTCCGACGTGGACCCGTTTCGCCGGGGCACCGAGGTGCTCGGCTGCGACGGCGCGCGCGCACGAGGTCAGGGCCCGCGCCGTGATCTCGACGCGGCCCGCGACCTCCGGGCCGCCGGTCACCGGGAGCTCCGGCGCCCGGTCAGCACGTCGGTCAGGGCACCGCGGTCGATGCGTCCGGACACGAGGGCGGCCACGAGGGCACCGACGAGGGCGAACACGACGACGAGGACGAAGCCCCAGAAGCCGAACTGCAGTGCGACGACTGCCAGGATGGCGCCGATCAGGGCGCCGGTGATGGTGGTGCTCATGCGACTCGCGCTTCCTTCTTCTCGTCATCGTCGTCGTCGTCACCCGGGATGAAGACGTCCTGCACGGTCACGTTGATCTCGGTGACCTCCATGCCGACGATCTGCTCGAGCGCACGGCTGACCGACGAGCGGACACCCTCGGCGACCTGCTGCAGCGGCACCGGGTACTCGGCGACGATCACGATGTCGGCCGCGACCTGCTTCTCGCCGACCTCGACCTTGACGCCCTGTCCGAGGTCACGCTGGCCGATGGCGTCGCGGATGGCGCCGATGGCACGGGCTGCGCCGCTGCCGAGGGAGTGGACGCCGTTGACCTCACGGGCGGCGATGCCGGCGACCTTCGAGACGACGGTGTCGTCGATGACGGTCTTGCCCGTCGTGGTGCCCGACGTGGCCGGAGCGGTCCGTGCGGCCGTGGTCGCTGCTGCGGTGCCCGGGGTGGTGGTCGTGTCTGCCATGGTTGCTTCCTTCCGTGAGTCCCGCCAGGTGATCCCAGCGGTTGCTGTTCACGGATGAGACGGGCTGACCCAGACGGAAGTCACACGGGATCACTGCTTCTCAGAGAAGTGCCAGACAACGGTCGATCGGGGGACGGGCTTGTCCCCCGCAGCACGGAGCGCTCAGGGATCGACGCGCATTTCGTCCGGCTGCGTGCGCTTCCGGACGCTCCGGTCCGACCCGGCTCGGACCGCACGGACGCGGGCCATCGGCGTCGTCCCGAGCTCGCGTTCGAACAGCTGCTGCAGCCGCCGCGGCTGGAGCCCCACCGCCCGGGCGATGCCCGCGACCGTGAGCGGTTCGGCGGCGTGGGCGTCGATGAAGGCGAGCGCACGCCGCAGTCGCGGGGACGGTGTCTCCGAGCCGGGAGCGGCGGCGTGGACCGCTCGGACGGTGGCGCCGGGGGACTCCTCGAACCGGTCCCGGTAGGCAGCAGCGAACCGCCCGCCGTTCGTGAAGCCCCATGCCTGCGCGATCTCGGTGACGCGACCGGGGTCGGCGGTCCGCAGGAGTTCGCTCCGCACCCCGTCGAGGCGCTGGTCTCGGAGGAAGCGACTCGGTGTCTTCCCCAGCGTCCGCAGGAAGACGTCCTGGAGCCCGCGTTCGCGGAGGCCCACGGCGTCGGCGATCGTCCCGACGGCCGGCCGTTCGCGGGCGTGCTCCTCGATGAACCGGATCGCGTCACGCAGTCGGCTCGCCAGGGGTACGTCGTCGCCGCGGTTACGGAGCGGGAACGTGTCGAGGACGACGACGGCGAGCCGCCGGTTGAGCGCGGTGCGCATCGGTCCCCGGACCCGGTCGTCGAGGAGCGCCGGCCCGAGCTCGCGGATCAGGCGACGGAGGGGCTCCCGGCGTGCGACGACGTCGTCCTGTTGATCGAAGAGCAGCGGGCCGTCCGGCAGCAGGAACCCGAGCTCACGGCCGACCGAGCGGAGGAACCGGTCGGCGACGTGGACGCCGTTGTAGAGGGTGTCCTCCGACTCGAAGCGGTACGCCTCCGACGCCGAGGCGATGTAGGGCGCGCCGGGGAGCACCACACGGGTGCGGTCTGCGAAGTGCATCTCGAGGTGCCCACGCGTCAGCCAGAACACGACGTGGTCGTCCCGCGGACCGATCACCCCGCTGCGACGCCCGCCGGACGCGTCCATGGTGCGCAGGGAGAGGTCGTCGTCGCCGATGACCGAGTACTCGTACCGGGTCCCCGCCGCCACCTCGGTGTCCGAGGCGAACCCGGACCCGCCGTACTCGGAGGTGAAGATCGCCGTGTAGCCGCTGCCGTCCGCGTCCGTGAACCGCTCGCGGCGGAACCCCCTGGACGACGTCGTGCTCACGAGGACATCATCACATCAGCGGTCAGGAAGACGCCTGTCCTTCCGGCACGAGTGCCTGGACGGACAGGAGCTGCGCCTGTGCGTCGTTGCAGGCGGTGTAGTCGGTGTCCGCGACGAAGAGCGACGCCTTCGACCCCGGCGGGTAGACGCGGAACCCGTCCGGCGTCCGTGGAGAGCACGCCGCGTCGGAGTAGTTGCCCGCCTGCCCGATCTTCAGCGGCGCGACGGCGGTCTGTCCGGGCGCGAGGGTGACCGTTGGGTGCGGGGATCCCTTGTCCTGCTCGGCGGCGGCGCCGATCTGGGTGCCGTTGCCCCCGCCGACGAAGGAGACGCCCGGCCACCCCTGGAGCGTGCAGCTCGCGGATCCGGTGTTCTGCAGGGCGAGGTGCACGACGACGCTCCCGGCTGCACCCCCGCTCCCGGGCTGGATCGACGCGGCGAGGTCGCCGGCTGCGCACTGCCCGGAACCGCCGGCCGACGAGCCACCGCTCGACGATCCGCTGTCACCGCCGGCCGACGCAGCGGCCGACGGCGCAGGCGAGGTCGACGGGGTCGGCGTCGCGGTGACGGTCTTCGTCGCGGTGGCGGTGGCCGTCGCGGTGTCGCTCCCGCCGGACGCGCACCCGGCGAGGGCCCCGATCGCCAGGATGCCCACCGCCCCGAGCATGATCACGGTTCCCTTGCTGGACTGCATGACGGCAGGTAACCACCGCGGGAGACGATGCGTCCCGGTATCCACTCAGGGACCGCGAGCACACTCGCGCCGTACGGCACCGTTGCCGTGCACAGGACCCGGAGGACGGACCATGGCAGGCAAGCACGAACAGATCCGAGGCGACGGAGACCGCGCGGACGGCGTCGAGCCGGTCGCGGGGGCGTTCGTCGACAGCGACATCCCCGGCGAGGAACAGCCCAGGTCGAACGAGCCGGTCGGCGAGTTCGTCGCGAGCGACATCCCCGGCGAGGACGTCCCCACGACGACGGACACCGACGGCGAGTACGTCGAGTCGGACATCCCCGGCGAGGACGAGCCACGTCCGTCCGGCGAGGTCGGGCACTACGTCGACACCGGCAGGGGCACCGACGACACAGAGAACGGCTGAGCCGCGAACGGCTGAGCAGCGCACGGCTGAGCCGCGGACGGCTGCGGGTTAGTCGATGAGATCCGCCTGCGTCAGCAGGCGGATCGTCTCGATGCCGGCCGGCGGGCACCGGTCCCGGTCCGCGGAGGTGACCCACTCGACCTCGTCCACCTCTGCGGAGGCGACGGGCGTGGCGGAGTCCAGCGGGCCTCCTGGCCGAACGAGGAAGAGGGTCATCGCGACCATCGTCCCCGGAGCCTGCCCGTGTGCCGGCTCGGTGACGACGGCGAACTCGTCGACGTCGGCGGCGGTGAGCTGCAGACCGGTCTCCTCGAACGCCTCCCGCACCACGGCCTCGACGTCGGTCTCGTGTGCCTCGGCCTTGCCGCCCGGCAGGTAGAGCACGTCGCGCTGTCGCGCTCGCACCATGAGCACGCGCCGGTCACGGACCAGCAGCAGCGCGCTGACGCGCAGCGTGGGAGCGTCGGCCGGGAGGCTCAGCTCGCGTCCGCCTCGTCGTCGCGCACCGGGGCGGTCCGGTCCGCCAGCGGCACGACGGGGGTGGGGACGTCCAGTTCCGCCTCGGGTTCCGGGCGCACACCGTAGAGGGCCTCGAGCGCGCCGACGAACTCCTCGCCGCGCCCGGCGCGACCCAGCTCGCGTGCGCGGACCGACGGACGGTGCAGCAGGACGCCGACGAGGTGCCGGAGCGCACGCTCGGTGTGCTCCGCCGACTCCGGCGTGCTGTCCCCGCGCCGGTTGGCGCGGTCGATCTCGTCGTCGAGGATGTCGAAGACGTGCTTCCGGAACGCCACGAGCGCCGGGGTCGTCGACTGCTCGAGCGCCTGCGCACGGAAGCGGGACACGGCGTCGTCGACCATCGCCCTGGCTTCCGACTCGGCGTTCAGTTCGGAGATGGGCGCGTGGATGCTGATGGTCTCGAGGTCGAGCAGCTCGACGCCGTCGACGTGCGTGGCGTCGGGGTCGACGTTGCGGGGGAGCCCGAGGTCGATGACGATGCGCCGGACCCCGTCGTCGAGGTCGGCCGGCTCGATCACCGGGACCTCGCTCGAGGTGCAGGTGATGACGACGTCGCTCGTGGCGATCGCCCGGCGCAGGTCGTGGGCGGCGACGAGGTCGTGCTTCGCGGCGAACCACGGGGCGCGGCCGGACGGCGAGTACACCTGGATTCGCTCGGCTCCGCGGTCGCGCAGTGCGGCGATCGTCGTGGCCGCGTAGCTGCCCGTCCCGACGAGGAGCACGTTCGTCTGCGCCCAGTCCGTCACGCGGGACGACGCGAGTTCGAGGCCGAGGCGCACGAGCGAGCGACCGGCCGCCCCGATGCGGGTGCGGGTCTTGACGCCGCGGGAGGTGTGCGCGGCTTCCTGGAAGAGCCGCTCGAGGTCGGAGGTGGTGGTGCCGTTGGCGCGCGCGTCCTCGAGCGAGCGGCGGACCTGTCCGGAGATCTCGGTCTCGCCGATGACCACGGACTCCAGGCCGCTGGAGACGGCGAAGAGGTGTTGGACGACGTCCTTGCCGCCGAGCACGGAGACGGAGTCGAGGACCTCGGTGCCGGTCAGTCCGCTGGCGCTGGCGACGGCCTCGACCGTGGCGGACACGGCGCTGTCGCTGTCGCCGGCGATGTCGAGGTAGGCCTCGAAGCGGTTGCAGGTCGCGAGGACCACGGCACCGTCGAGGACGTCCGACTCGGTGACCAGTCGGGAGGCGGCCGCGGGGGCGCCGATGCTCAGTCGCTCCAGGAGGTCGAAGCTGGCGTTGCGATGCGACGCCGTGAGACAGATGAGCACGTACTCCATGGTACCGCGCTCGATGGGAGAATCGTGCGGTGACCGACGCATCCACAGCCGCACTGCCCGCAACGCACCCGCTCGCCGACGGTCGCACCGCCCGATCCCCGCTGGTCAGGGCCCTTCGCGGGGACCGCCCCGAGACGCTGCCGGTGTGGTTCATGCGCCAGGCCGGACGGTCGCTCCCCGAGTACCGCGAGCTCCGCGTCGGCACCGCGATGCTCGACGCGTGCCTCGACCCGGCGATGGCGTCCGAGATCACGCTGCAGCCCGTCCGCCGGCACGGGGTGGACGCCGGCATCTTCTTCAGCGACATCGTCGTCCCGATCAAGCTCGCGGGTGTGGACGTCGAGATCGTCCCCGGTCGGGGCCCGGTCCTCGGCTCCCCGATCCGCACGGCTGCCGACGTCGACGCGCTCGAGTCGCTCGACCCGGCCGCGCTCGCACCGATCGCCGAGGCCGTCCAGCGCACCGTCGCCGAACTCGGGAGCACCCCGCTCATCGGGTTCGCCGGTGCCCCGTTCACCCTCGCGGCCTACCTGGTCGAGGGCGGCCCGTCGAAGGACCACATCCGCGCCCGCACGCTCATGCACGCCGAGCCGGAGACGTGGTCGCGCCTGCTCGCGTGGGCGGCCGAGGTGTCGGGGACGTTCCTCCGCGCCCAGGTGCTCGCCGGGGCATCGGCCGCACAGCTCTTCGACTCCTGGGTCGGGTCGCTCTCCCGCGCCGACTACCTCGAGCACGTCGCACCGCACTCCGCCGCGGCGCTCGCGCACGTGGCCGACCTCGGCGTCCCGCGCATCCACTTCGGCGTCGGCAGCGGCGAGGTCCTGCGGGACATGACGACCCTCGGCACCGACACGGTCCAGGTGGACGCGGTCGGCGTCGACTGGCGGCTCCCGCTGGACGAGGCCGTCGCCCGCGTCGGCACCGGCGTCACCGTGCAGGGCAACGTCGACCCGGCGATGCTCTCCGCGCCGTGGGAGGTGCTCGAGGCGCACGTGCGCGACGTGGTCCGTCGCGGTGGCGCTGCACGCGCACACGTCGTGAACCTCGGGCACGGTGTCCCGCCGGAGACCGACCCGACCGTGCTGACCCGCCTGGTCGAGCTCGTGCACGCGCTCGGGGACGGGACCGACGTCGCCGGGAGCCCCGCGTGACGGAGGCGATCGTCGTCGGCGGCGGGGTCGCCGGGCTCGTCGCCGCTCGTGACCTCGCCAAGGCCGGGGTGCACGTGGTGCTCGTCGAGGCCTCCGGCACGCTCGGCGGCATGGTCCGCCGGCACACCGTCGCCGGCATCGACCTCGACATGGCGGCGGACTCGTTCGCGACGAGGACCGACGCCGTGTCGACGCTCGCGATCGAACTCGGCCTCGGCAACGACGTCGTCGCGCCCGACCCCGGGGGCGCGTGGCTCATGACGCGCACCGGCCGGGTCGCCCCGATCCCCGCGACCGGGCTCCTCGGCATCCCCGGCAGCCCCATGGCCGCCGACGTGCTCGCCGTCGTCGGTCAGGGCGCCGCGTTCCGGGCGCAACTCGACTCCCTCATCCCGTCGCCGGTCGGTGCGGGGGCCCGGTCGCTCGGCGAGCTCGTCCGGAAGCGGATGGGCGCGAGGGTCCTCGACGACCTCGTCGTCCCGATCGTCGCCGGTGTCCACTCCACGCACCCGGACGACCTCGACCCCGACCGTGTCGCACCGGGACTCCGTGCCGCCCTGCAGCGCGAGGGGTCCCTCGCCCGCGCCGTGCTCGCGCTCCGCGAACGTGCGACGGCCGGCTCCGCGGTGCAGGGCATCCGGGGCGGGATCGTCCGGATCGTCGACGAGCTCGTCCGTGACATGGAGACGTACCGGGTGGACGTCCGGCTGCACACCCGTGCGACCGCGATCGAGCGCGCTGCGGTCGAGGTCCGGGGAGCGGACGGCACCACCGAGCGACTCGTCGCCGACCACGTCCTGTCGGCGGTGCCCGACCCGCACCGACCGGCGGCACCGACCCGCACCGGCATCGAGCTCGTCACCCTGGTGGTCGACCAGCCCGCCCTCGACGCCGCGCCGCGCGGCACCGGGATGCTCGTGCACCCGGATGCCACCGGTGTGCGGGCGAAGGCGCTCACGCACGCCACCGCGAAGTGGCCGTGGCTGGCCGATGCCGCCGACGGGCGCCACGTCCTGCGACTCAGCTACGCCACGTCCGCAGCCGACGCGGCGGACGTGGGGACGAGCCTCCCGATCGACCCGCGGAGCGAGACCGGTGTGCGGGCGACGACGGACGCGACCACCCTGCTCGGGACGCCGATCGCCCCGGAGGACGTCGTCGGGGCAGCCCGCGTCCTCTGGAACGGTCCGGACGGCGGCGCCGCCGGCCTCGCCGACGGCGTCGTCGGGATCGGGGAGGGGTCCCGCGGTCGGGGGCTCGCCGGGATCGTCGACGGAACCAGGTCCGCCGTGCGGGGTCTGCTCGGTTCCTGAGCGGACCGCCGACCCCCCGAGGGCTACTGTTGGTGGAACGCCGACACATTCCGTTCGGCGCATGACCACCGCACACTGACTCAAACGGAGGAACCATGCGAGGCAGGCTCCTGTTCGTCGCCGGCGCAGCACTCGGGTACGTCCTGGGATCGCGAGCCGGACGGGCGCGGTACGAACAGATCAAGACCGTCACCGGCAAGATCTGGAACAGCAACGGCGTCCAGCAGGGCGTCCACACCGTCGAGGAGTTCGTCGCGGACAAGACGCCCGACGTGGCCGAGTTCGTCGGTGAGCAGACCAAGAAGGTCGTCCGCAAGGTCGGCCAGAAGAAGGACGCCCAGGCCTCATGACCGACACCCGTGACCGGAAACCGCGATCGCTGTTCGGTCTCGTCGGGGACGTCCCACAGCTCGTCAAGAACCTCGTCAAGGGTGAGATCGCGCTCCTCAAGGCCGAGCTGGTCGGCAAGGCGAAGGTCTTCGCGATCGCCGCGGGGCTGCTCATCGCGGCGCTCGTCATCGTGCTGTACGCGATCGGCGTGCTGCTGACGGCTGCCGTGATGGGCCTCGCGACGGTCATGCCCGCGTGGCTGGCGGCGCTGGTCGTCGCCTTCGTCATGCTCGTCGTCGCCGCGATCCTCGGGCTCGTCGGCTGGAAGCGCTTCAAGAAGGGGCTGCCGATCACGCCGAAGCGCACGATCGACAGCGTGAAGAACGACATCAACGCGGTGAAGGGCATGGGCAAGAAGCCCACGCCCGAGACCCAGCACGCGTACCGCAAGCCGGACGTCGGCGGCCGGTTCTGACACCCGTACCATCCCCGGAGGAACCCGTGACCGACCAGCACCCCCACGACCAGCTCGCCGACGACGTCGCCGCGACCCGTGCCCAGCTCTTCGACACCCTCGACGCGATCGAGGACAAGCTCAACGTGCCGAAACAGATCGGCATCGCTGCGTCGAAGGTGAAGCGCGGCGCGCAGGAGAACCCGGTGCCGTACCTGGCCGGGCTCGCAGCGGGCGTGGCAGTGGTCGGGGGTATCGTCGTATCGGTGCTCCGACGGCGGTAGCGCTCGCCGCCGGACGGGGAGCGGCGTTCCCCCTTGCAACCGATAGGACAATGGACGCATGAGTTCCACCGTGCCCACGCACGAGCCGTCCCCTGACTCCGGGATCGACCCGAACCTCCTCACGGCGTACGCGCTGTGGGCCGTGTTCCGCCGGCCCCTCGGCCCGATCCACACCGTCGGTGACGACGCCGTGGCCGAGCTCGACGCCGTCGTGACCGCCGCCGCCGAGCGTGGCGTGACCATCAGAGGGTTCTACGACGTCTCCGGCTTCCGTGCCGACGCCGACGTCATGATCTGGCTGCACGGCGACGACGCACGGGCGATCCAGGCCGTGCTGCGCGAGATCCGCCGGACCGGGTTGTTCCAGGACGCCGAACCGGTGTGGCACGCGATGGCGATGCACCGCGAGGCCGAGTTCAACAAGCGGCACACCCCCGCGTTCCTCCGTGGCAAGGACCCGGAAGCCTGGATCACGGTGTACCCGTTCGTCCGCTCCTACGAGTGGTACCTCCTGCCGGAGGAAGAGCGCAGCACGATGCTCCGCGACCACGGGATCGCCGGCGCGAAGTACCGCCGCGTGCTGACGAACACCATCGCCACCTTCGCCCTGAGCGACTACGAGTGGATCCTGCCGCTCGAGAGTCCCGACCTGGTGGACCTCGTCGACCTGATGCGCGACCTGCGCTACACCGAGGCGCGCATGCACGTGCGCGAAGAGGTCCCCTTCTTCACCGGTCGTCGGGTGACGACCGCCGAGCTGCCGGAGGTCCTGTCATGACCGACACGTCCAAGATCACGAACGGCCAGCTGGTGATCGCCGCGACCCCCGCTGCTGCGGACGGCCCCGAGCACGTCGAGACCCCGGTCGCGTACGACGCCATCCTGCTCGCCGGGTTCGGCGGACCAGAGGGCCAGGACGACGTCATCCCGTTCCTCCGCAACGTCACGCGTGGCCGTGGCATCCCGGACGAGCGGCTCGAAGAGGTCGCGCACCACTACCGCCACTTCGGCGGCGTCAGTCCGATCAACGCCCAGAACCGTGCGCTGAAGGCCGCGCTCGAGGCCGAGCTCGCCGCGCGCGGGATCGACATGCCGGTCCTGTGGGGCAACCGCAACTGGGCGCCCTACCTCGAGGACGCCTTCACCGAGGCGGCCGAGAAGGGCCACACCAAGCTCATCGCCATCGCCACGAGCGCCTACTCGTCGTTCTCGAGCTGCCGGCAGTACCGCGAGGACTACGCCCGCGTGCTCGACGCCACCGGCCTGATCGACACGATCCAGGTCGACAAGGTCCGGCAGTTCTTCGACCACCCGGGCTTCGTCCGTCCGTTCGTCGACGGGGTGCGGGACGGCATCGCACGGGCGATCGCCGAGAACGACGGACTCGACGTCGCGAACGAGCTGCAGATCCTGTTCTCGACGCACTCGATCCCGTCGACCGACGCCGCCAAGTCCGGTCCGGACTTCCGCGGCTTCGGCGACGGCGGTGCGTACGCCGCCCAGCACGAGGCCGTCGCACAGGTCGTCCTCGACCAGGCGTGGGCGGAGCTCCTCGAGCAGCCGGAGCACGCGCACCTGCAGGGCACGACGAAGCCGGCGTGGAAGCTCGTCTACCAGTCGCGCTCCGGCCCGCCGACGCAGCCGTGGCTCGAGCCCGACATCAACGACTACATGAACGAGGAGCTCAAGGGCGGCCCGACCCGCGCGGTGCTCATCGTGCCGCTCGGCTTCGTGAGCGACCACATGGAGGTCATGTGGGACCTCGACGAGGAGGCGACCGAGACCGCCGAGGAGCTCGGCTTCTGGTCGATCCGCACGCAGACGCCCGGCGTCGACCCGGCGTACGTCACCGGTCTCGTCGACCTGGTGCTCGAGCGCGTCAACGGCACCCCGACCGCGGAGCGTCCGCACATGACGGACATCGGCCCCTGGTACGACGTCTGCCGTCCTGGGTGCTGCGAGAACGAGCGTGCCGGGTTCAAGCCGGCGGCTGCCGGGCTCGCACCGTGACCGACGCGCCCGCGCCCATCCGGCTCGGGACCCGCGCCAGCCGGCTCGCGGTCGCGCAGTCGCAGGACATCGCCGACCGCCTGTCGAAGGCGTCCGGTCGTCCGGTCGAACTCGTCACGGTGACGAGCGAGGGCGACACGAACCGTGCGTCGCTCGCATCGCTCGGCGGCACCGGCGTCTTCGCCAGCGCCCTGCGCGAGGCCCTCGTCGCGAACGAGGTCGACGTCCTCGTGCACTCGCTCAAGGACCTGCCGACGGCGCCGTACCCGGGGCTCACGATCGGCGCAGTGCCGAAGCGTGCCGACGCCCGTGACGTCCTGGTGGCCAGGAACGCCGCCACGCTCGACTCCCTGCCGGAGGGCGCGAAGGTCGGCACGGGGTCGCCCCGCCGCGTCGCTCAGCTCAAGGCGAAGCGCCCAGACCTCGAGGTCGTGGACATCCGCGGCAACATCGACACCCGCATGGGCCGCGTGGCGGACGACCTCGACGCCGTGGTGCTCGCCGCCGCCGGCCTCGGCCGCATCGAGCGACTGAACGAGGCGACCGAGCTCCTCGACCTCGGGTTCTGGCCGAGTGCTCCCGGGCAGGGCGCGCTCGCGGTCGAGATCCGTTCGGATGTGTTGACCAGCACGGCCGGAGCGGACCGGAACCTCGCTGCCGCGCTGCGGAAGATCGAGCACGCGGCGACGCGACTGACCGTCTCGGCCGAGCGTCGGGTCCTCGAGAAGCTCGAGGCGGGCTGCTCCGCACCGATCGGCGCGACGGCCATCGTCGACGCCGAGATGCTGCTCGTCTCGGCCACGGTCTACCGACCGGACGGATCCGAGTACCGCACCGCGTCGCACGCCGCCGTCCTCGACGGCTCGGCGCAGGAACGTCTCGCCGACGCGCTCGAGGTCGGTGACCGCGTAGCGGCCGAACTCCTCGAGAACGGTGCCGCCGACCTGGCGGACATCGCGACGTCGTCGGAGTAGCCACGGACACCCGGGCGTCCGTCGTCGTCATCCCGCGGGGTGGCGGCTGGGGCGACCGTGTCGCCGCGGCCGCACGCGAGCGCGGGCTGGACCCACGGATCGTCCCGTTGATCTCGTCAGCGCCGCCCGTGGATCCGGTCCCGTTGGAGACGGCGGCCTGGAGGCTCGGATCGCCTTCCGCCGCCGGTGACGGAACCTGCGCGGCTGGTTACGAATGGATCGTGGTGACCAGTGCGACGGCGGTGCGCGTCCTCGCCGGACGCGTGGCGGTCCTCCCGTCTGGTGTCCGCGTGGCGGCGGTCGGCGACCGCACCGCCCAGGCCGCCCGCGATGCGGGCTGGGCCGTCCACCTCGTCCCGGAGGACGCGTCGGCGCGCGGGCTCGTCGACGCGTTCCCGGACGTGTCCGGCGCGGTGCTCTTCCCGCGGTCGGACATCGCCGCTCCCACCGTCGTCGACGGCCTGCGCGCCCGCGGCATCGACGTGGACGACGTGGTCGCGTACCGTACCGTGGGGACCGGCGACGAGCCGGTCTCCCTCGACACGGTGCCGGATGCGGTCCTCGTGACGAGCGGCAGCGTCGCCCGCGAGATCGCCCGTCGGATGACCCCGCTCGACCCCCGCACGCTCGTGGCGTGCATCGGCCCCGGAACCGCCGCCGACGCCCGCGCCGCGGGACTGCCCGTGCACGTCGTCGCGCCGGCCCGCTCCGCAGAATCCCTCCTCGACGCCGTCGTCGAGATCCTGAACCAGAACGCCCCGAACAGGAAGGCACCTCAGTGACCGGCCGCTTCCCCCAGGTCCGCCCCCGCCGACTCCGCGCCACCCCGGCGATGCGTCGTCTGGTGGCCGAGACCCGTCTCCACCCCTCCGTGCTCGTGCTGCCGATGTTCATCCGCGAGGGAGCCACGTCCGCGGTGGACATCACGAGCATGCCAGGGGTGCAGCAGCACTCGCTCGACTCGTTCCGGCGCGCGCTCGTCGACGCCGCCGACGCAGGGATCGGCGGGGTGAACCTGTTCGGCGTGCCCGTCTCGAAGGACGCGACCGGTTCGGGTGCGACCGACCCCGACGGCATCCTCAACGTGGCGATCCGTGTCGCGCGTGAAGAGGTGGGTGACGCGCTCGTCGTGCAGTCCGACCTGTGCCTCGACGAGTTCACCGACCACGGGCACTGCGGTGTCCTGGCAGCGGACGGCAGTGTCGACAACGACGCGACCCTGCTGCGCTACCGCGACATGGCGGTCGCCCAGGCCGAGGCCGGCGCCGAGCTCGTCTGCATGAGCGGCATGATGGACGGCCAGATCGCCGCCGCACGTGACGCTCTCGATGCCGCGGGGTTCACCGGCACCGCACTCCTCGCGTACGCGGCGAAGTACGCGTCGGCGTTCTACGGCCCCTTCCGCGAGGCCGTGTCGTCGTCGCTCGTCGGCGACCGGCGGACCTACCAGATCGATGCCGCGAACGGTCGCCAGGGCCTCCGCGAGGTGGCTCTGGACGTGGACGAGGGCGCCGACATCGTGATGGTGAAGCCCGCGATGAGCTACCTCGACGTCCTCGCGTCGACCGCTGCGACGTCGCCGGTCCCGGTCTGGGCGTACCAGATCTCCGGCGAGTACGCGATGATCACCGCGGCGGCGCAGAACGGCTGGATCGACCGCGACGCCGCCGCGATGGAGTCGCTCGTCGGTATCAAGCGCGCCGGCGCCGACGCGATCCTGACCTACTTCGCGGTCGACATCGCCCGCACGCTCCGCCAGGAAGGCATCTGATGACGACCGCAGCTTCTCCCATGACGAACGGCCAGCTCTTCGGCCGCGCGAAGAACAGCATCCCAGGCGGCGTGAACTCGCCGGTCCGCGCCTACGGTTCCGTCGGCGGCACCCCGCGGTTCCTGGTGTCCGCGAAGGGGCCGTACGTCACCGACGCCGAGGGGCGCGAGTACGTCGACATGGTCGCGTCGTGGGGGCCCGCGATCCTGGGGCACGCCCACCCGGGCACGGTCGAGGCCGTCCAGCAGGCCGCCGCACGCGGGCTGTCGTTCGGTGCGTCGACCCCAGGGGAGACCGAGCTCGCCGAACTCGTGAAGCAGCGGGTGTCGGTCGACGGCGACGGCCCCATCGAGAAGCTCCGCCTCGTGTCCACCGGGACCGAGGCCACGATGACGGCGATCCGGCTCGCCCGCGGGTACACCGGTCGGGACCTCCTCGTGAAGTTCGCCGGGCACTACCACGGCCACTCCGACTCCCTGCTGGCCGAGGCCGGTTCCGGCGTCGCGACGCTCGCGCTCCCGGGGAGCGCCGGCATCACCGCGGAGACGGCGGCGCAGACCCTCGTGCTGCCGTACAACGACCTCGACGCCGTCCGCCGCGCGTTCGACGAGCACTCCGAGCGCATCGCCGGCGTCATCGTCGAGGCCGCCGCCGCGAACATGGGTGTGCTCGCGCCGGAACGTGGCTTCAACCGGGCGCTCGCGCAGATCGTGCAGTCGCACGGCGCGCTGCTCATCGTCGACGAGGTCCTCACCGGGTTCCGCGTCGGGTCTGCCGGGTGGTGGGGGCTCGAAGCGTCGAAGGTCGTCCCGGACGGTGCCGGGTGGAAGCCCGACCTGATCACGTTCGGCAAGGTCATCGGTGGCGGCATGCCCCTCGCCGCGCTCGGTGGTCGTCGCGAGGTCATGGACTTCCTCGCCCCGCTCGGCCCCGTGTACCAGGCGGGGACGCTCTCCGGGAACCCGCTGGCGGTGGCCGCCGGGATCGCCACGCTCCGTGCGGCGACGGCATCGGTCTACGAGTCGCTGAACCGGACGGCGTCGGTGATCTCCGCGGCGACGTCAGAGGCGCTGTCGGCCGAGGGGGTCGCGCACACCGTCCAGCGCGCCGGGAACCTGTTCTCGTTCGCGTTCTCGGAGCAGGCACCGCGCAACTACGACGACGTGCGGGCGCAGGACACCTGGCGGTACGCGCCGTTCTTCCACGCGATGCTCGATGCCGGTGTGACGCTGCCGCCGAGCGTGTTCGAGGCGTGGTTCGTCACGGCCGCCCACGACGACCGTGCCGTCGGAAGGGTGCTCGACGCGCTGCCGGCTGCGGCGAAGGCGGCTGCGGCGGCCACGGCCCCCTGACCGCTGGTTGGATGGCGGCATGCAACTCGCCGAAGCCCTCATCGAGCGGGCCGACCTGCAGAAGCGCATCGAGCAGCTCCGCGCCCGGATCGCGGGGAACGCCCGCTACCAGGAGGGCGAGGAGCCGGACGAGGACGCCGCTGCGCTCCTGGTCGAAGCCGAGTCGGCGATCGATGCGCTGGAGTCGCTCGTCGCCCGCATCAACGCGACGAACTCCGCCACCGTGCTCCCCGACGGCACGACCGTGACCACGCTCCTGGCGCGCCGTGACGCCCTCCGGCTCCGGCACGCGCTGGTCACCGGCGCAGCGGACGCGACGACCGGTGGTGGCTCGTACCGGCAGATGCGCAGTGAGCTCCGCACGTTCGCCGCACTGCCGACGGCGGGGCTCCGGTCACGTGCCGACGCCCTCGCGAAGGAGCTCCGTGAGCTCGACGCGACGATCCAGCGCACGAACTGGGAGGTCGCCCTGGCGGACTGACACGACGAGCACGCGGTGCGTCGGTAGGCGGACCGGGGCGGGTACGGACCCGATGGACCGGCGGGTGATCCGGTCCTCTGTCGGCGCCGTGGGCAGCGCCAGGCGCAAGCCGTGCACATCGCAGCCCAGCACCGAGCACCGGTGACGGCGCACAGGGCACATCGCAGAACCGCGTACCGACCGGACCACCGAGGGTGGGACAGGGGACAGCACCGCTTCCCGGCTAGGCCGAGCGTCGAGCGTGCCAGCGCCCCTCTGCGCGCACGATGGCGAGCGGGAAGTCGAACGCGTGCGACACGGCGGACGACGTGATCACCTCGTCGGCGCCGCCCTGCGCGACGGCGGCACCGTCCCGGAGCAGCATCGCGTGGGACGTGGACGCCGGCAGGTCCTCGAGGTGGTGCGTGACCATCACGCTGCCGAGGTCCGGGTGCCGACCGCGGAGGACGTCGATCGTCTCCAGGAGGTGCTCGCGCGCGGCGACGTCGAGCCCTGTCGCCGGCTCGTCGAGGAGCAGGAGCTCCGGCTCCGACATCAGTGCTCGGGCGATGAGCGCACGGCCGCGTTCGCCCTGGGACAGGACCGGCCACCGCGAGTCGCGACGTGCCGTGAGTCCCACCGAGGCGATGTGCTCCTCGGCGCGTGCGACCTCGTCCGCCGTCGGCTCCCACCGCATCATGAGGTCTGTCGTCCCGGTCAGCCCGGTCAGGACGGTCTCGAACACCGTCAGCGGGGAGAGCATGCGGTGCCGGGGGTCGACGTGGCCGATGTGCTCGCGGAGTACTCGGACGTCGACCCGGCCGAGCCGCGATCCGAGGATCTCGACCGTGCCGGCGGTGGGGTGCCCTGTCGCCCCGAGAACGGCGAGCAAGGTCGACTTGCCGGCGCCGTTCGGCCCGAGCAGGGCCCAGTGCTCGCCGCGCCGGACGGTCAGGTCGATGTCGCGCAGGAGGTCTCGGCCGGACCGGGTCACGCGGACGCCGGCGGCACTGATGAGGACGTCGTTCACGACTCCATCGTCCCGTACCGCGCGCGGACGTCGACGACGTGCGCGTCGAAGTGGGTGCCGAGCGTGTGGAACGCCTCCGTCACGGTGTCGGCGTCGCGGGAGTGGGCTGCCAGTTCGAGCAGCTGGAGGTAGTCCTCGACGGCCCACTGCCGGACCGGCGGCGGCTCCGGCAGGATGTACGCCAACCGGGAGATCACGACGCTCGTCGTCTGTCGCATGGCGCGGTTCGGGCTGCGGAGCGCGAAGAACCTGGCGATCTCGAGCAGCGTGCCCGTGTAGGCGAAGTCCCGGACCCTGGCCTCACGCCGGGTCCGAGCGACCAGGGCGTCCAGCTCGGCGACGTCCGCGTCGGTCAGGTCCGCGATGCAGGTCCGTGCGCACATCTCCTGCAGTCCGAGCAGCAGCCCGACCGTCTGCGCCCAGTCGTCGACCGTCGGCGTCGTCACCCGGACGCTGTCGTCGCGGTCGGGATCGGCGGCGACGAGCCCCATCACCTCGAGCCGGCGGATCATCGGCAACAGGCGCTGCACGGGGACCCGGAATCGTGCGGTGAGGTCCCGGAACGCGTACGAGCGACCCGGTTCGAGCGACCCGTCGCGCACGGATCCGAGGAGTTCGAACCAGACGTCGTCCGCGCGCCAGTCGGCCCAGTAGAGGGTCTCCGACGCTCCTCCAGCCGGGCGGGCCAGCGTGTCCGGCTCCCGGCCGAGTTCTCGGGCGCTCTCCGCCAGGTAGCGGTTCCACAGCCGCGCCAGCACGTGCGCGGCGCGTTCGGCGCTCCGGACGTCCCGGAGGCGGAGCGCCTGCGACGAGGAGGCCAGCCAGGCCTCGACGTCCGGGTTCCGCCACGGGGGTCTGGTGGCGAGGCCGTAGCGGGTCTGCTGCATCGACCGCACGAGGAGCCGTGCCGTGAAGGACTCCTGGCCCGTGCCCGCCCAGAAGTCGAGCGTCGCGAGCACCGTCGTGTCGAGCTCGTCGCCTCGGTCGGCGGCCGCACGACGCGTGGCGGCCACGAGGGCGGCGTACCGCTCGACGTCGTCGTCCGTCGCGACGGGCACCAGGGCGCGCATCGCCACCTCGACGACACCGACGAGCAACCAGGTGCCCTCGGCCCACGCCACCGGGTCGAGCGGCGGGAACCGCACCACGTCCCCGGGCAGCACACGGGCCAGGCCGATGTCCGCGAGCCGCTGCAGGGCGCCCTCGAGCACCGCTGGGTGCACGGCGAACCGATCGCAGAGCGCGAGCACGTCGTAGTCGGTGTCGTCGCGGAGCGAGCCGTCCCGGATGGCGGCGAGCACGGTGGTGAACGCCTCGTCGAACACGGGACGACGGTCCCTGTCCGAGCGCGCGTCGTCCATCGTCAGCCGCGCGCGGCGCGGACCGACTCGATGTGCTGCTCGAAGTTGCGCGTGAGTGCACGCCCTGCCTCGGCCGCGGTCTCGCCGTCGCGGTCCTCGAGCGCGGAGCGCAGGATCGAGAAGAAGGCCTCGGACTCGTACTGCTCGAACGCCGGCGTCGGGTTGAGCGTGAAGCGCACGCGCTCCAGGGCGCCGTCGGCAGCGACCTGCACGAGCGGGTTGCCGCCGTGCGCGATCGCGAACTCGATGATCTCGGTGACCGCGCCGCTGAACCCGTAGTCGCGGACCCTCCGGAGCCCGTCGGCACGGTCGAGGAGCTTCTCGAGCGCAGAGGCATCGGCGTCGGTGTACTCGGGAACGCCCCAGCGCAGGCTGAGCTCGAAGAACCCGGCCATGGCGCGCGTGGCGATCACCCAGTCGTCGATCGTCGGCGTCGCGACACGGGTGTACCGGTTCGCTTCCATCTCCACGAGCCCGATGTCGACGAGCTTCGCGATCGCCTCGCGGATCGGGGTGCGACTCACCCCGAGCCACTGCACCAACTCGTCGTCGTTGAGGCGTTCGCCGTGCTGGAGCGTGCCGTCGCGGAGCGCCGCGAGCATCTTGTCGTAGACGACGTCCCGCAGGAGCTTCCGGGGCGAGTTCTCGACGGTGGACTTCGGGACCGGCATCCGGGTGCTCCTCACATTGCGGCGTTCGGATTTGCAATCCTAACGTGTCAATATGCAAGCGCTTGAAGAATAACAGTATTGCAGTACGTCAGTACGATGTATCAACGATGGTTCGACCGTGCACCTGCCCAGCGACGATCGACGGCCCGAGCGCGATCGCCTCGGACAGACCGACCGTACGGGTGACGGACGCGAGCAGGGTCGGGTCGAGTTCGGCGGCGAGCAGGTTCCATGCCTCGCGCCGGAGCGCAGCCGGAGCGTCCACCGAGTTGATGCCGAGCAGCGACACCCCGCGCAGGATGAACGGCAGCACCGTCGTCTGGAGCTGGACGTCCTGGGCGAGCCCGCAGGCCGTCACCGCGCCGCCCCAGCGGGTCGAAGCGAGCAGGTTCGCGAGCGTCGCGCCGCCCACGCTGTCCACCGCGCCGGCCCACACCGCCTTCTGCATCGGCTTGCCGCGCTCCCCGAGCGTTCCACGGTCGACGACGTCCGTCGCACCCAGCGCCCGGAGCGACTCCGCGTTGCCCGGACGGCCGGTCGAGGCGGTCACCCGGTACCCGCGCCCGGCGAGGAGCGGGATGGCGACCGAACCGACGCCGCCGGAGGACCCCGTCACGAGGACCGGGCCGTCCGACGGGTCGACGAAACGGGCGAGCGCCAGGACGCTGAGCGCCGCCGTGAACCCGGCGGTGCCGATCGCGGCGGCGAAGTCCTCCGGCACCGAGTCGGGCAGCACCACGAGCGACGCCGACGGCACGACCGCCCGGGTCGCCCACCCGCCGTGCCGCGTCTCACCGGCGCCGGCGCCGTTCAGGACCACGTGGTCGCCGATCGCGACGTCGTGCACACCGGGGCCGAGCGCGGAGACCGTCCCGACCACGTCGATCCCCGGTACCAGCGGGTCGATCCGGGCGACGCCGGGGTCACCGGCCAGCGCGAGCCCGTCCTTGTAGTTGACACTGGAGTACGAGACGTCGACGAGGGCTTCGCCCTCGCCGGGGTCCGCCACGTCGACGGACGTGACGGCGGGGGCACTGGAACTGGAGACGAGGACGGCGCGGGTCACGCGCCGAACGCTACCCCGAGCCTCCAGTCAGGGCTCGACCGGAAGGCCGGACCGGACCGGAGGTCACCCGAACAGGATGGCGGCCTCGTCGAACCGCGACTGCGGCACGGTCTTCAGCTCGCCCAGCGCGTCCTCGAACGACACGTGCACGATGTCCGTGCCACGGAGCGCCACCATCCGTCCCCAGCGCTCCTCGACCACGGAGTCGATCGCCGCCAGGCCCAGGCGCGTCGAGAGCACCCGGTCGTACGCCGTCGGGGTGCCGCCGCGCTGGATGTGGCCGAGCGTCGTCGCACGTGTCTCGATACCCGTCATCTCCTCGATGAGCGGTGCCAGGCGCTCGCCGATGCCCCCGAGCCGCGGACGGCCGAAGGCGTCGAGCCCGCGCTCCGAGTGCGCGTTGTCCTCGTGGTCGGGGACGAACCCCTCGGCGACGACGACGAGCGGCGCGCGGCCGCGGTCGTACGCGGACCGGACCCAGGATGCGATCTGTTCGAGCGAGGTCTTCTGCTCCGGGATGAGGATCGCGTGCGCACCGGCTGCCATGCCGGACTGCAGTGCGATCCAGCCGACGTGCCGGCCCATCACCTCGGCGACCATGCAGCGCGAGTGCGACTCGCCGGTGGTGCGCAAGCGGTCCATCGCCTCGGTCGCGATCTCGACCGCGGTGTCGAACCCGAACGTGTAGTCGGTGGCGCCGAGGTCGTTGTCGACGGTCTTCGGGACGCCGACGATCTTCAGCCCGGCATCGGTGAGCCGCTTCGCCGCCGCCAGGGTGCCCTCGCCGCCGATCGCGATGATGGCGTCGATGCCGTGGCGCTCGAGCATGCGCTCGATGTTCTCCACGCCGCCCTTCTCGCCCTCGAACGGGTTCGTCCGGCTCGTCCCGAGGATCGTGCCGCCCTGCTTCGCGATGCCCTGGATGTCCTTGCGGCCGAGCGGCACGATGTCGCCCTCCACGACGCCGCGCCAACCGTCGCGGAAGCCCACGAACTCGTGGCCGTGGATGGCGATGCCCTTGAGGACCGCCGCACGGATGACCGCGTTGAGGCCGGGGCAGTCGCCGCCGGAGGTGAGGATGCCGATGCGCATGGTGGGACTCCGATGTCGGGTGTGTGGATCTGGTCCCATCTTGGCCGACGGTGGTTTCGCTTACCATCCCTGTCATGCGCCTCGCCCGTCTCGACCCGGCTCCGACCGGCGGCGTGCGACGGTTCGACACGGTCTACCGGCCAGGAGGCCCTGTGCACGTGGCCGCGACGCTCCGGCCCCTGCAGCGCGGCTCCGGCGACCCCGCGTTCCGGGTGGTCGGCTCGGACGTGTGGCTCGCGTTGCGGACGCCGGAGGGGCCCGCGTCGGTGGCGATCCGGCAGGCCGGGGACACGATCGGGATCTCCGCGTGGGGGGACGGCGCGGAGTGGGCGGTCGAGCACGGACCGGACCTGGTCGGGCGTGGGGACGACTGGTCCGACCTCGACGTGTCCTCGCACGCGTTCCTCGCCGACGCCCGACACCGGCAGCCGGGGCTGCGGCTGTGCCGGACGAACACGGTCGTCGCGATGCTCGTGCCGGCGATCATGGAGCAGAAGGTCACCTTCCGGCAGGCATGGGGTGCATGGCGGTACCTGTTGCGCGGGTACGGCACGCCCGCACCCGGGCCCGCTCCCGTCGGGATGATCGTGCCGCCGTCCGCCGCCGAGTGGGCGAAGGTGCCGAGCTGGGAGTGGCACCGGGCCGGCATCGAACCCGGGCGCTCGGCAACGGTCATGCGTGCCGTGAAGGTCGCCCCGGCACTCGAACGGACGCTGTCGCTGGGCCGCGGGGGCGCCGTCGTCGCCGCCCGGCTGCAGTCGATCCCCGGCATCGGCAAGTGGACCGCTGCCGAGACGGCGCAGCGCTCCCACGGCGACCCCGACTCCCCGAGCGTCGGGGACTTCCACGTGCCGGCGCTCGTCGGGTGGGCGCTGACGGGTGGCCCGGTGGACGACGACGGCATGCTCGAGCTCCTCGAACCCTGGCGTGGGCACCGCGAGCGCATCGTGCGGCTCATCGGCGGCAGCGGGTTCCGGAAGCCCGCGTTCGGCCCCCGCATGACGATCCAGGACCACCGCCACCACTGACCCGCGGTGCTCGCGTCCCCGCTTCGCACCCCGCCACGGACATCGCGCCCCGCCACGACGGGGCGCGATGTTCGTTCTGGGGCGCGGCAGGACTTCGCTCGCGGGGATAGGGTCCGAGTATGGGGTGGTGGATCGGAGCCGCGGTCGTGTTCGTCGGCCTCGTCGTGTTCTGGGTGTGGATGGCGAAGTTCACCGACCTCGGTGCTCGCTCGCGGGCCTTCGAGCAGAGTGACCAGGAGCTCGCCGACGCGTTGCGCGAGGCACAGCGCGGTCAGGACCAGGCGAACTTCTACCACCACCGCTGACAGCTCGGGAACCGGTGAGCGCCCTCACCCTGATGGTGCGGGGCGCCCGGGCGCCCGAGGCTACTTCTGCTCGGTGCCATCGGGGTTCACGACGTACCAGACCCCGCCGACGCCCTGCCCGGTGACGTCGCCCGGCTTCGCGTCCGCCGCGTAGGTGTAGATCGGGCGACCGTCGACCGTGACCTGGAGCTTCCCGTCGACGCCCGTGATCGTGCCGACGTCGCCCGTCACCCCGGACACGGCGGGCTTCGCCGCGTCGGACTCGATCGCCGGCCAGGCCGCGGCGCATCCACCCGTGCAGGTGCTCTTGCCGGAGCCCTTGACGTCCTCGTCGTAGAAGTACGCGGTCATGCCCTTCCCGTCGACCACGACGGTGCCGAGCGACGTGGAAGCGGTCGCGATGCCGTCGTCGGCACCGTGCCCGCCGCCGCTGTCGCCGCCCTGGTCGTCGGTGCCGTACGCGCCGCCGGCGGACGACGGAGACGACGACGCAGACGCCGATGCCGATGCCGATGCCGATGCCGATGCCGACGCGGCCGGAGCGGACGACCCGCCCGACGCCGACGACCCGGCCGAACAGCCCGCGAGCGCCAGCGCCGCGAACGCGACGCCCGCGACCATCAGCACGGAACGGGTGGAACGTGTGGTGCGCATGGGTGACCCCTGTCCTGCGGGGCCGAGCCGGGCCTCCCGGCACGAGCGGTCCCGCTCACCGGTGACACGGGTCGGCGGGCCGGATCGTTCGATCCCGGCCCGGATTGAACGATCTCGCTCCCTGCGTCGTTTCCCGGGCATGAGGACTCGGACCAAGGTGCTGCTCGGGATCGCCGCAGGCGTGGTCGTCATCGGCGCGGCCGGTGTGATCGGCGGACCGATCGTCTACGCGAACCTCGTGAACGGCTCGGCGGAGGCCGAACCGACGCTCGCCCCGACGGGCGGTGCGACGCTCGACCCGGCCGATGCCGACGGCACGTGGCAGGCGGGGAACGACTCCTTCGCCGGGTACCGGGTGCACGAGGTCCTCCGGGGCCAGGATGTGACCGTGACCGGACGCACGAAGGACGTCGACGCCACCGCCACCGTGGCCGACGGGTCGCTCGATCGTGCGACGGTCACCGTGCAGGTCGCCTCGATCGCCACCCCAGAGTCCGCCCGCGACGAGTACTTCCGCTCCCAAGCCTTGCAGACCGACCGCTTCCCGACCGCGACCTTCCGGGTGACCGACCCCGTCGACGTGCGGGCGGCGCTCGCCGGCACCGACCGGGACGTGACCCTCCGAGGCGACCTGACCATGCACGGCGTGACGAAGACGGTGGAGGCGGACGCGCAGCTCGGGGTCGACGGCGCCGGGCACGTCCAGGTCGCCGGGTCGATCCCGGTCACGTTCGCCGACTACGGCGTCGACGCGCCCGACCTCGGCTTCGTGAAGGTCGACGGCTCCGGCGCGGTCGAGTTCTCCCTCGAGCTGACGCGGTGACCGTGGGGGAGCGTCCGGCCGACGAACTGCTCCTGGCGCTGCACGCCGAGCACGGGGACGCGCTGCTGCGGTACGTGCGGCACCTCACCGCGGACCGTGCGCTCGCCGATGACGTGGTGCAGGAGACCCTGGTGCGGGCGTGGCAGCGACCGGCGGTGCTCGAGCGCGAGCCCGATGCTGCTCGGGCCTGGCTGTTCACCGTCGCGCGGAACCTCGTCGTCGACGACGCCCGCTCCGCCCGGCACCGACGCGAGTTCGGCAGTGACGAACCCGTCGACGAGGTGCAACCCGACCGGACGGACGCGGTGCTCGACGGCATCGTCGTCGCCGACGCACTCGCAGCACTTTCACCCGAGCACCGGCGGGTCGTCGTCGACGCGTACTGGCTCGGCCACACCGTCCCCGAGATCGCCCGCCGCCACGGCATCCCCGAGGGCACCGCGAAGTCCCGCCTGCACTACGGCCTCCGCGCACTCCGACTCGCACTGCAGGAACGAGGGGTGACCCGATGACCGAGGACCGCTACCGGGACTGGGACGCCGCGTACGTACTCGGCTCGCTGCCGAGCGACGAGCGGCTCGAGTACGAACGGCACCTGGAGACGTGCGCCGCGTGCCGCGCCGCCGTCGCGGAGCTGGCCGGCATGCCGGGACTGCTCGGCCGGTTGCCTGCCGAGGACGCCGTCGCGATCGCGGACCCGGACGGGAGGCCCGACCCGGCTCCGGCACGCCCGCTCGCCACGGTCGCGCACCGGGTCAGGACCCGCCGTCGCCGCCGCCGGGTGCTGGTCACGGTCACCGCGGGGCTCGCCGTCGTGGCCGCCGTGCTCGGCGGGGTCGCGATCGGCGCAGCACGGGTCGGTCCGGCTCCGACGTCCGTCTCCGCGGGGTCCGAGCGCTACGCGATGTCGCCCGTCGCGGCCGCCGGGCTGCGGGTGGACCTCGACGTGACCCGGAAGGCCTGGGGGACCCGGTTCGACTGGGGCTGCACGTACGGCGGCCGCGACTGGGGGAACGGCAGCAGCGTCATGTACGACCTCGTCGTTGTGCGGAAGGACGGCACCGACGAGACCGTGGCGTCGTGGACGGCGTCCGGGCGCTCGGCTGCCGGCCTCGCGGCGGCGACGGACGTGCCGATCGGGTCGATCGCGTCGGTCGAGGTCCGGTTGCACGGCGACACGAGGACCCTGGCGACCGTCCGGATCTGAGGGTCGTCCTGGTCAGTCGTGTACGGGGTCGACCGGGCCGAGCGCGTCCTGGACCCGGGCGCTGACCGACCGCAGCGTGTCCGCGTCGTCGCCCACGGGCTTCCAGAACAGCTGCTCGAGTGCAGCGGTGTGCGCGCGGATCCCGGCGAGCACCGCGCGGCGGCCGTCCGGCGTCATCACGACCCAGCTGCCGCGGCCGTCCGTCGGGCAGTCCGCGCGCTCGACCAGGCCGCGGGACACCATGCGCGTGACCTGGTGGCTGACGCGGGACTTCTCCCAGCCGATGCCGGCCGCGACGTCCCGCACCCGCAGTCGGTGGTCCGGTTGCCGGTGCAACCCGATCAGGATCTCGAACTCCGGGATCGAGATGCCCGCGCCGTGCTGGACGGCGTGGTCGAGGGCGCGGTCGAGACGTCTCCACACGTCGTGGTACGCGTCCCAGGTGGCCCAGTCGTGGCCGCCATCGCCCTGCTTCGACATGCGAGCAAGCGTATCCCGCTGACACATCGCTGACTGTTGGCCAGCACTCGGCGCGCTCCGAGGTGAGGTCGGTGCTGCGGCATACGATCAGACCATGCCGAGCGCTCGCCTCCAGGACTGCACCGACGACGCCGTCGCGCTCGTGCGACGCTGGCTCGCCGCATCCGCGGGGGTCAAGCCCGATCCGGGTGCGGCCCGGCTGGCTGGCGTGCTCCGCGACGAACAGGGCCTCGACTTCACGTTCGGATTCGTCGACAAGGTGATCCGCCCGGAAGACCCCCGCGTCGCCGCACGGAACCTCGAGAAGGTCAGCCAAGACGTCCCCGACTTCCTCGCCTGGTACCTCCGCGGCGCGGTGACCTTCGGCGGCGGCTTCGCGACGATGGCGCCGTGGGCCGTCATCCCCACGGCACGGAAGATCCTGCGCCGGATGACCGGCCACCTCGTCGTCGACGCGACCCCGGCGAAGCTCGGTCCGGCGCTCGCCAAGATCGGCGGCGACGGCACCCGGCTCAACGTGAACCTGCTCGGCGAGGCCGTCCTCGGCAGCGCCGAGAGCGACCGTCGGCTCCAGGGCACGATGGACCTCCTCGCGCGGGACGACGTCGACTACGTCTCGATCAAGGTCAGTGCCGTGGTCCCGCAGATGTCGATGTGGGCGTTCGACGAGACCGTCGACCGCGTCGTCGACCGCCTCGTGCCGCTCTACCGGCTGGCGGCGTCGAGCCCCACGCCGAAGTTCATCAACCTCGACATGGAGGAGTACCGCGACCTCGACGTCACGCTCGCGGTCTTCCAGGAGCTGCTGGGGCGCGAGGAGTTCCTCGGCCTGCACGCCGGCATCGTGCTGCAGGCGTACCTGCCGGACGCCGCGGGGGCGCTCGAGTCGCTGACGTCGTGGGCGATCGCCCGCCGGGCACGCGGTGGTGCCCCCGTGAAGGTCCGGCTCGTCAAGGGTGCCAACCTCGCGATGGAGCGCGTCGAGTCGATCGTGCACGACTGGCCGCTCGCGACGTGGGGCAGCAAGCGCGAGACCGACACCGCGTACCTCCGGATGCTCGACACCGCCCTGACGCCCGAGCGCACCGACGCCGTCCGCATCGGCGTCGCCGGGCACAACCTCTTCGACCTCGCGACCGCGTGGGTGCTCGCCCAGCGCCGCGGGGTGACCGACGCCGTGGACGTGGAGATGCTCCTCGGCATGGCCGCCACGCACGCCGACGCCGTCCGCGACGACGTCGGACAGATCCTCCTCTACACACCCGTCGTCCAGCCGGACGAGTTCGACTCCGCGATCGCCTACCTGGCTCGGCGCCTGCAGGAGAACGCCAGCCCCGAGAACTTCATGTCGGGGGCGTTCGACATCGACCACGACCAGGCCGTGTTCGACCGGGAACTCGCCCGTTGGACCGCGTCCGTCGCGGCGCTCGACGACCCGGTGCAGGCGACGAACCGCACGCAGGACCGACGACGCCGCCCGGCCGAACCCGGCCCGCGCGACCACTTCGCCAACGTCCCGGACACCGACCCGGCGATCCCCGCGAACCGAGCGTGGGCGGCGGACGTCCTCCGCCGCGTGCCCCGGTCGCAGCTCGGCATCCAGACCATCCGCGGCGCACGGGTCCTCGACCGCACCAAGCTCGAACGGATCGTCGGCAGCACCGCCCAGGCCGGCGTGAACTGGGGCCGTCAGGACCCAGGTGACCGCGCCGAGCTGCTCGACCTGATCGGGCACGAGCTCGAGGTCCGGCGCGGCGACCTCATCGAGGTGATGGCGGCCGAGACCGGCAAGACCATCACCGAGGCCGACGCCGAGGTCAGTGAGGCGATCGACTCCGCCCACTACTACGCCGACCAGGCTCGCGGGCTCGCGTCCGTCACCGGTGCGCGGTACGTGCCACCGCGACTGACCGTCGTCGTGCCGCCGTGGAACTTCCCCGTCGCGATCGCCGCCGGTGGGGTGCTCGCTGCGCTCGCCGCCGGCAGCGGGGTCGTCCTGAAGCCCGCCCCGGAAGCGAAGCGCTCCGGTGCCGTCCTCGCCGACGTGCTCTGGGACGCGGGAGTCCCGCACTCGCTGCTGCAGCTCGTCGACCTCGACGAGGACATCCTCGGCCGACAGCTGATCGCGCACCCGGCCGTCGACCGCATCATCCTCACCGGGGCCGCCGAGACCGCCAGGTCCTTCACGTGGTGGCGAGCCGGGCTGCCCCTCACCGCCGAGACCAGCGGGAAGAACGCCATCGTCGTGACGCCGTCGGCCGACCTCGACCTCGCCGTGCAGGACGTCGTCCGATCGGCGTTCGGGCATGCCGGCCAGAAGTGCTCCGCTGCGTCGCTCGTCATCCTCGTCGGGTCCGTCGCCGAGAGCGAGCGGTTCCGTCGGCAGCTCGTGGACGCCACCAGGACGCTCCGGGTCGCCTGGCCCGACGACCCCACGGCGCAGATGGGTCCGCTCATCGCCGAGCCGAAGGGCAAGCTCCGCACGGGTCTGACCGAGCTCGGCCCGGGGGAGTCCTGGCTCGTGCAGCCGGTCCCGCTCGACGACTCCGGCCGGCTCTGGTCGCCCGGCATCCGCGACGGCGTCCGTCCCGGGAGCGACTTCCACCAGACCGAGCACTTCGGGCCGGTGCTCGGGATCATGCACGCCGAGACCCTCGACGACGCGATCGCGATCCAGAACGGCACCGACTTCGGCCTCACCGCGGGGATCCACTCCCTCGACGTCGACGAGGTGGCCGACTGGATGCACCGCGTCCAGGCGGGCAACCTGTACGTGAACCGCGGCATCACCGGGGCGATCGTCCGACGCCAACCCTTCGGCGGGTGGAAGCAGTCCTCCGTCGGCACGGGTACCAAGGCGGGTGGTCCGATGTACGTCGCGACCCTCGGCCGCTGGGAGCCGACACCGCGCAAGGTCCACAAGAGCATCCAGCTGCACGGTCTCCCGCCGCGGGTCACCGCCGTGATCGAGGCAGCACGCAGCGGGTTGACCTTCGAGGAGTTCGACCAGGTCCGGGCCGGTGCCATCAGCGACGTGCAGGCCCGCACGGAGCAGTACGGCGTCTCGCACGACCCCTCGGCGCTCGTCGTGGAGCGGAACGTCTTGCGCTACCGCCCGCAGTCGATCATCGTGCGCCAGTCCGAGGATGCGTCGAGCGGGGACCTCGTCCGTGCGCTCGTCGCCGCCGCCGCCGCGCGCGCACACATCCTCCTGAGCACGGCGCGGCCGTTGCCCGGTCCCCTCACCCAGCTGTTCGCGTCGAGCAGATCCCCGCTCGACGTGGTCGACCACCTGGTCGAGTCGGACGAGGAGTTCCACCGTCGCGCGGCATCGGGCGACGTCTTCCGCGACAGCTGGTCGAGCCCGTCCGACGAACCGGAAGACGCCCTCGACGTCGTCCTGTCACAGGGTCGCGAGCGCCCGAAGCACACGGCCTTCGGCGGACCGGGTGCGCGCATCCGCCTGCTCGGCGGGGACGCCCTCGCGCTGGAGGAAGCGCTCGGCGCCAGCATCGACGTCGCGATCCACCACGCTCCCGTCGTCGAGTCGGGGCTGATCGAGATGCTGCCCTACCTCCGCGAGCAGTCGGTGTCGATCACCACGCACCGCTTCGGCGACGTCGACCGCGAGTTCGCCGAGCTCCGCGTCTGAGCGTCAGCCGCCGCCCGCGAGGTCGAGCAGCGCGACGAGGCCGGCCGGATCCGGTGCGTACCCGGAGTCGCGCTCCGACCGTCGTGCGCCGTAGAGCTCGTAGGCCCTGAGCGCCGTCTCTGGCTCCAGCGCGCCCGACGTGAGCGCCGCCACCTCGGCCGCCCGCGCGTCGAAGGGAGTGGCGACCCGGTGGTGGACGGTCCCTGCTGCCAGGTCGGCGGCGCGCATCGACTCGACCAGTGCCTCCCGTCCGATCCCCAGGACCAGGTGCAGGCCGATGAGCAGGTTGCCGCGACCGAGCCGCGTCGCGGCGAGGGCCGCATCGAACCGCACGGCGTTGTCGACGGGAGCCTCCGGCAGGACGAGTGTCGACCCGTTGGCCGTCAGGTCGACCCGACGGCCATCCCGGGTGACCAGGCGGAGCACCTGCCCGTCCTCCGCGACGGACTCCTGCCAGGCCCACAGCCGGGTGTCGAGCAGCCGCTCGACGTCGAGGTGCTCGGACGTCGAGACCTCCACGTCGAGGTCGCTCCACTCGTCCAGGTCCCCGTCGACGAGCGAACCGTACGCACGCACGCTCCCGTCCGGCAGCGCGGCGCACAGTCGCTCGAACAGTTCCGCCTGCCACGTCGCCATCGCTCCAGCATGCCCGATCACGGTGTCGGGATGGCACCGACAGCACGCACGCTCGCCGCGCGCGGTCCGGTCTGGACGCATCCGAACTGGAGGCCCTGCGCACGTTCCGCGCGCGCGTCACGTGAGTCGCGCCTCCCGTCCAGGGCCGCGGTCGCCCCTATCGTGGAGCGATGCGGCACCTGATCCGACTCGACGACTGGACGGCCGCCGACGCGGCGGCCGTGTTCGCCCTCGCGGACGCCTACCGCGGCGGCACGGGGCCGGTGACGGACGGTGCGGCGGTGATGTTCTTCCCGCCGTCGAGTCTGCGCACGCGGGTCTCGTTCGAGCGGGGCGCGCAGCTGATGGGCCTGCAGCCGATCGTCTTCCCGCCGGAGACGCTCGACAAGTCCGAGGCGCTCGGCGACGTCGCGGGGTACCTGGCGCAGTGGGCCGACGTCGTCGTCGCCCGGCACCCGTCGATCGCGGTGCTCGAGGACCTGGCAGGTGCGGACGCGCTCCCCGTGGTGAACGCGATGACCGACGAGAACCACCCCTGCGAGGTGCTCTCCGACGTGTACGCGCTGTCACGGCAGAGCGACGTCCGCGCGCTGCGCTTCCTGTTCGTCGGCGCGGACGGCAACATCGCGCGGGCGTGGCAGGAGGCCGCCGCGCTCTTCGACCTCGTCCTCGTCCAGTGCTGCCCCGACGGACTCGCGACGCCGGGAGCGGTGTGGACGGACGACCTCTCGACCGCGATCCGTTCGGCGGACGTCGTACTGACCGACGGGCCGGGTCGACACGCTGCGGCACTGGAGCGCTTTCGGATCACCACGGAGCTGCTGGCGACCGCACCGTCCGGCGTGCGGTTCGCTCCGTGTCCACCCTTCGTCCGCGGGCGGGAGGCGACCGCCGGGGCGCTCGCGGGGGAGGCCTTCGTCGGGTACGGGTTCAAGCGGTCCCTGTTGCCCGTGCAGCAGGCCGTGCTGGCGTACTGCCTCGGCCTCGGCTAGCGGTCAGTCCTCTTCGTCGCCGCGATCTTCATCCACGACGCCGGTCTCGTCCATCCGGTCGCGGAGGTGGTCGGCCATCGCGGCCGCGCCCTCGTGCCCGTGGTCCTGGTCGACCTGTTCGATGAGGCCCGAGAGCTTCTCGTGGTTCGTGGCCTCGGTGGCGCCGTCCATGACGGGCTCGGTCTGTTCGTTGTCGCTCATGGTCGGGACGCTACGCGCGGGCCCCGTGAGCCACGCGAAACGGACACCCGAACTGGGGGACCGAACTGTCTGTCCCCCTTTGTGCGGACCCGCTAGTGTCGTCTTCAGCGAACCGCACCCGATCGGCGGTACCCCCGACCACCGAAGGTTCGCCGAGAGCAACGATGCTCCGGCCCTTGAGCGTCCCCTGTGCTCGGGCCGGAGCATCCTTGCTCGTGTCAGCGCCTGCGGCCTGCCCCGACCAGGGCCACCTCGGCCACCGCGAGTGTGCTGGCGATTGCGAGCTGGCTGGTCGCGACCCGCCGCCATGGGCCGCCGACGAACAGCAGGGGCACCATGGTCACCGCGTGGACGGCGTCGACCGCTGCTCCGAGTGTGTGGGCGTTCCCCGATCCTGAGCGCAGCAGCAGCGTCGCCTGCGCGAGCTGTCGCGCTCCGAGAACCCGGTTGAAGACGGCGGTCCGCGGCTGCCGCCCCGCGCCGAGTAGGTGCACGACCCCGAGCGTGGCCCTGACGCCCTCGACGACCGATGCGCCCCGAGCGCGGGAGACCCTGACCCGGCTCACCGACGTCGCCCCGCCGCGACCGCCGCGGCCCCGGCGACGCCGAGCGCAGCACTCAGCAGCCCGGTGCCGAGCCGGCGGTGCTCGACCCACCACGTCTGCGGTGACCATGCGTGCGCGACGTCGTCGAACACGCCGTGCGCGCCGTGGTCACCCGGTACCGGCTCGTAGAGGTTCGCGGGCAGGCTCTGTCCGTCCTTCGCCGCGGTCTGCTGGCCGGACACCAGCGTCTTCGCGGCGTACCAGTCGGCGAACCAGGCGCTGACGCGGTTCCCGATGATCGTGTAGACCGTCGACTCTCCGACCCAGGTACGCCGGCGGGGGTGCTCGGCGGTGACGGCGATGGCGCGCGCGCCGACCTCTGGCTGGTAGATCGGCGCGACCGGCTGGGGGTGGTGCGGCAGCTGCGACTTGACCCAGTTGAACTGGATGGTGTTGAGCGCCGGCATGTCGACGCGCGAGACCTTCACGGCACTGCCCTGGTTGATGAGCTCGGACACCACGGACTCGGTGAAGCCGACGATCGCGTGCTTCGCGCCGCAGTACGCGGCCTGGAGCGGGATGCCCCGGAAGCCGAGCGCCGACCCGACCTGGATCACGTGGCCGCGGTTCCTCGGCACCATGCGGTCGAGGGCGGCGCGGGTCCCGTTCACGAAGCCGAGGTACGTGACCCGGAGTGCGCGCTCGAAGTCGTCCGGATCCGTGTCGAGGAAGCGGCCGAACACCCCGACCATGACCCCGTTGACCCACAGGTCGATCGGGCCGAGTTCCGCCTCGACCCGGTCCGCGGCGGCCTGCACGGCGTCCCGGTCCGCGACGTCGACCTGCACGGCCAGTCCGCGTCGTCCGGTGGCGCGGACCTCTGCTGCCGCGGCTTCCGTGCCGTCCAGTCCGCGTGCGAGGACCGCGACGTCCCACCCGCGGGCGGCAAGCTCCCGAACCGTTGCTCGTCCGAGGCCCGCCGAACCACCCGTCACCACTGCTACTCGTGTCATGTGCCCCTTGTACCGGGGCGAGTACGCGTCGGGCTCAGGTGCTGTCCCCCGGACGCGCTCGTCGATGAGAGTGTTCTCCTGGATCGTCAGAGACCCTTGCGGCTGTTGGTCTCCCACAGATCGAGCTCGATCGCGTCGCCCTCGGGCAACAACCCAGCGACGATCTCGAACAGGTGCTGCGCCTGCGAGGCGTGTTCGCGTGCCTCGCCTTCGGTCGGCCAGCCCGACTCCCACGAGTACCGGTCGTTGAAGTTCGCGGCCCACGCACGGACTGCCGCCTCGACTCGTGGCGGCAGGTCGGGCTGACCTGGGCTGCACTTCCCGACGTCGGCCCAGAACGGCCAGAGGACGCCGTACTCGTTCATCAGCCGGTAGTGCATCGGTTCATCAAACGGCATCGACTAGTCGTCGGCTAGCGTCGCTCGTGTGAGTCGCGATGTCGAGACCCTGCCGAGGACGTACCAGCACGGGCCGGACTCGGTCCCGCACGACGGGATCCCACGCGGTCGCATCGAGCGGTTCACGTGGGGTGCCAGCAGCGTCTACCCGAGCACGACCCGCATGGTCCACGTGTTCGTCCCTGCGCAGTACGACCCTGCGGAGCCGGCAGCGCTCATGGTGTTCCAGGACGGAGGGCTCTACCTCGACCCAGGACTCGACATGCGCGCGGGGACGGTCTTCGACAACCTCATCGCTGAGGGGGCGATGCCCGTCACGATCGGGGTGTTCGTCGATCCCGGCCAGCCCGGGAACCGCAACGCCGAGTACGACCCCGCCGACAGCCGGTACGGCGAGTTCCTGCTCCACGAGATCCTGCCGGCCGTGCGCGAGCGGTTCGGACTGGCGATCACGGACGACCCCGACCAGCGCGCGATCTGCGGCGGCAGCAGCGGCGGCAACTGCGCGTTCACGGTCGCGTGGGAGCACCCCGACGCCTTCCGGCGGGTGTTGGCCTTCGTCGCGAGCTTCGCGCAGATCCCCGGTGGCAACCCGTACCCGTCACTGATCCGCTCGACGCCCGCGAAGCCGCTGCGGGTCTTCCTGCAGGCGAACCGGTTCGACCTCAACCACGACGAGCCCGAACTGAACTGGTACAGCAACAACCTCCTCGTCGACGCTGCTCTCGCGGAGCGCGGGTACGACCACCGCCTGGTGCTCGGCGACGGCGGCCACAGCCCGAACCACGGGGGAGTGATCCTGCCCGATGCCCTGCGCTGGTTGTGGCGCCCGTGATGGGCGGAGGCCTCGAGAGCGGTCGTTGCATGTGCAAGTGACGAGTCGGGAGCGCCGGCACCCGGCAGCGCACGCGCGCGTCAGCATGAGGACGCCCGCCGAAGCGAGCCTCAGCGACCGACACCGAACCGCGTCGTCACCCCCGGCGCGTACAGCACCGAGTCCGGCGGCAGCTCCGCGAGCGAGAACGGCAGCCCGGCGGCCCCCAGCAGATCGTCCCGCAGCACCCGCACCGACGCCCGGTGCAGCGGCCAGGGCTCGTGCTCGTTCGGCCAGAACCGGGTGACCCCGGCTCGACGGACGTGCATGCCCCACCGTGCCGTCAGGAACGTGTCGAGCGCCGAGGGCTCGTCGATCGCATCGCCGATCGACACGTCGACCACCGACCGCAGCTGCGTCCCGTGTCGACGCATCGCGTACCCGACCCGACCAGAGCCGACCCGGCACTCGGCACGCGCCCAGTGGTACGGCAACCCGGTGAGCGTCCGCGCACCGATGGTCGGAGCGAGGCGCCCGGCATCGAGCGACAGGAACACGACCCCGTGCTGTCCGTGCTCGTCGACGGTGTACACGCGGACGTTCACCTCGACGAAGGTCCCGAGTCCGTCCGGCACGGCGATCGGCGGGAACCGGGTGTCCTCGAACCGGAACCCGATGAGCCCCACCCACGTGGTCGTCCCGTCGTCGGTGCCGTCCGCGGCCATCGTGTCCGGGCGCGTCCCCGCCGGCAGGAGCGGTGCCACCGCCGAGATGTCCACCCGCCAGTGCACGAAGACGACGTCGCGCCAGGCCTGTTCGATCCACGGTCGCCCCGGCAGAGCAGGGGCGACGGACTGGAGGCCCGGCTCGAACCCGGCAGACCGGCCGGCGGTCACGAGACGCTCGCGTCGTCGATGTGGGTCGCCACCGGCGCGTCGTCCCACCCCTGCTGCGGGGTGTCGCAGGTCCCGCGGAACACGTACTGCGACGGCCGCTTGCGCTCGCTCGAGGTCCAGTCGATCGCGGGTCGCCGACGCTCCGGCGGCAGGTACCCGATCCGGTACACGGCCATCAGCTCGAGCTCCGGCGGCACGCGCAGCAGCCCCTCGATCTCCTCCCACGCGCCGGGGGTCTCCATCGGGAACGACACGAACTGGATGCCGAGGCCGAGCTCGGTCGTCGACAGCCAGATGTTCTCCATCGCGGCGCCCATGCTGAACACCGAGTAGAAGCCGGAGAGCTCCTCCTTCCGGTACTCGTGCCGGTCGAGCATCACCCCGAGCAGCAGCGGCGACCCGGCGACGAGCTTCCGGTTCTCCTCACCGAGCGTCTGCGGCACCCGGAGCGTGTTCATGAGGAGCTGCCCGCGCTTCGTGAACACCTGCTTCGTGAAGGGCTTGAGCGGCCCGGGGAGCTTGTCGAACAGCATCCCGTCGCGCCGTTCGTCCATCTCGGCCTGGCTGAAGCGGAAGTACGGCTTGTAGCGCTGGAAGAACGTCCCCTCGGCCATCGTGCGGGTCATCGAGCGTCCGCTGATCTCCGCGACGCGTTCGATGGTCGGCCGCTCCTCGACGAGCACGAACCGCCACGGCTGGCTGTTCAGCTGCGACGGAGCCCGCCCGGCGAGCTCGACGAGGAGCCGCTGGTGCTCCTCGGAAACCGGGTCGGGCAGAAATGCCCCGTTCGTCGTGCGCCGGCGCCGGATGGCCTCGAAGAGCTCCACTGCTGTCCTCCCAGCGGTCATCGCCGGAACAGCATCGCCCCGAGGTAGGACGGCGCGGCGGCGACCGCGACTCTCCAGTGTGCTCCGGTGCGGGGATTGGTGCGCGGCGCCATCGCGAGCGGCACCAGTGCCGGCAGCAGGAACAGCGCCGACCGGGAGCGCGTCCAGAACGGCGTGGTCGCCGCGACACCCGTGACGGTCGCGGTCACGACGAACAGACCGTGGTGCACGACCCGCAGCTTTTTCGTCCGGATCAGGCGCACCGCCACGGCGGTGCCCCAGAGGCAGTTGGCGACGTAGGCGGCGGTCGCAGCGGTGACCATCCGGCGGGCGGCCACCGATCCGACGGGAGGCTGGGGGAGCCTCCCGGTCGTCGTCCTGCGTCCCATGGACGCGAACCTACGCGGATTCGCGCGAGACGACCTGTGATCGCGCTGCGGCCCTGTGGCGGCGCAGTGTCGACCTGCGGTTCAGGCGGATTCGCGCGAGACGAGCCGGGACAGCACGATCGCGCTGCGGGTGTGGTCCACCTGCGGGGCGAGCCGGACCCGATCGAGCGCTTCCTCGAGCGCGGGGAGGTCCTTCGAGCGCATGTGCACCACTGCGTCGGCGCTGCCCGTGACCGTGCCGGCGTCGACGACCTCTGGCACGGAGTCGAGCAGCGAGCGCAGCTCGTCGGGGGAGACCGTGCCGCGGCAGTAGAGCTCGACCCACGCCTCGGTGCCACGGTCCTCGACCGCGGGGTCGACCTTGATCGTGAACCCACGGATGACGCCGTCGGCGACGAGCCGGTCGACGCGGCGCTTCACGGCCGATGCGGAGAGCCCGACGATCGATCCGATGTCGCCGTAGCCGGCGCGTGCGTTGTCCCGGAGTTGATCCAGGATGCGGTGGTCGAGCGAATCCATCAACGACCATCGTACGCGGAGTTCTTGCGAGAACGCCGGGCTGAACGCACGAAACGTGCGCGCCGACCTGCTGCGTTCTCCGCCGCGGCTTCCCTAGACTGGGCCTCGGCGTCGACCTGGTCCGCCCGCGGAACACACGGTGAGTGAGCCTGCATCTCACCGAGATCTCTCGAGGTGGTTCCTGGCAGGCTCGGGCCCGAAGTCCCAGGAGGACTCCAGTGTCGACTCAAGCACCCGCCACCACCACGGCACCGTTCCGGACCGCCACGAAGCGCACGATCCTGATGTGCAAGCCGGACTTCTACACGGTGAGCTACCGGATCAACCCGTGGATGCACCCCGAGGATCCGACCGACACCTCGAAGGCCGTCGCGCAGTGGCAGGACCTGTACGACGTGTACCAGGGCCTCGGCTTCGAGATCCACCTCATCGACCCGATCGACGGCCTGCCCGACATGGTCTACGCGGCGAACGGTGGCTTCGTCCTCGACGGTGTCGCGTACGGCGCCAAGTTCCAGTACCCGGAGCGCCAGCCCGAGGGCCCCGCGTACATGGACTGGTTCCGCCAGGCGGGCCTCCGCGTCGCCGAGCCCGTCGAGACGAACGAGGGCGAGGGCGACTTCCTGCTCGTCGGCGACGTCATCCTCGCCGGCACCGGGTTCCGGTCGGACAGCACCTCGCACGACGAGATCGCGAAGGTCTACGGCCGCGACGTCATCACCCTCAAGCTCATCAACCCGAGCTTCTACCACCTCGACACCGCCATCGCCGTGCTCGACCCGGAGCCCGACGCCGAGGGCAAGTCGAACATCGCGTACCTCGAGAGCGCGTTCGACGAGCCGTCGTTGGCGATCCTCCGCGAGCGCTTCCCGGACGCGATCATCGCGACCGAGGAGGACGCCGCGATCCTCGGCCTGAACTCGTACTCCGACGGGTACAACGTCGTGATCGCCTCGCGTGCGACGACCTTCGCGTCGCAGCTGCGCGAGAAGGGCTACAACCCCATCGGCGTCGACCTGTCCGAGCTGCTGCTCGGCGGCGGCGGCGTGAAGTGCTGCACGCTCGACCTGCACCCCGTCGGCACCGGCACGTCCGTGGCCCGGTCCGTCTGATGACCGGGTCCAGCACCGCGCTCGGCACGAAGACGGCCGCGGCGCTCGCCGTCGAGGACCGCGCCCTCGCGCACAACTACAGCCCGCTGCCCGTCGTCATCGCGTCAGGCGACGGCGCGTGGGTGACGGACGTCGACGGCAAGCGGTACCTGGACGGTCTCGCGGCGTACTCCGCCGTGAACTTCGGGCACGGCAACGCCAGGCTGCTCGATGCCGCCCGCGCGCAGCTCGACCGCGTCACGCTGACCAGCCGCGCGTTCGTGAACGACCAGCTGGGGCCGTTCGCCGCGGGGCTCGCCGAGCTGACGGGCACCGACACGGTGCTCCCGATGAACACCGGGGCCGAGGCCGTCGAGTCCGCGATCAAGGTGTCGCGGGCCTGGGGCTACCGGGTGAAGGGCGTGCAGCAGGGCAAGGCCACGATCATCGTCGCGTCGGGGAACTTCCACGGCCGGACGACGACGATCATCTCGTTCTCGGACGACCCCGTCGCGCACGACGACTTCGGGCCGTACACGCCGGGGTTCCGCACGGTGCCGTACGGCGACGCGTCGGCGCTGCGGGACGCGATGGACGACACCGTCGTCGCCGTGCTCGTCGAGCCGATCCAGGGCGAGGGCGGCGTGGTCATCCCACCAGCGGACTACCTGCCGTCGGTCCGGGCGATCTGCGACGAGTTCGGCGCGCTGTTCGTCGCCGACGAGATCCAGTCGGGGCTCGGGCGGACCGGGCACACCCTCGCGGTGTCGCGCGTCGACGTCCGTCCCGACCTCATCACCCTCGGCAAGGCACTCGGTGGCGGGATCGTCCCCGTGTCCGCGGTGGTCGGCTCCCGCGACGTGCTCGGCGTCCTGCGCCCGGGTGAGCACGGCTCCACGTTCGGCGGGAACCCCCTGGCCGCGGCGGTCGGCTCCGAGGTCGTCGCGATGCTCGGTGCGGGCACCTTCCAGCAGCGGGCACTCGCCGGCGAGCCGGTCCTCCGTGGGCTGCTCGACGACCTGGTCGGCAAGGGCGTCGTGACGCACCGCGTCGCCGGGCTCTGGGCGGGCATCGACATCGACCCGGCACTCGGCACCGGCAAAGAGATCGCGACGGCGATGGCCGAGCGTGGTGTCCTCGTCAAGGACACCCACGGGTCGACGATCCGCTTCGCGCCGCCGCTCGTCGTGACCGACGACGAGATCGCCATGGCGATCGGGGCCCTGGAGTCGGTCCTGCGCGACCGCAGCTGACCTGCCGGGCCCGCACCGAGCCTCCCGGCCGGTGCGGGCCCGCGGTCAGACCGCCCAGCGCTCCGCGAGCTCGTCCATCAGCGCGTCGAGTCGCTCGTCGACGACCTGGGCTTCCGGGTGTGCCTCGAACCAGGCGATGACCTCGCGAGCGCCCTGCCGGTACGTCGTGCGTGGGCGGTACCAGGGCACGAGCCCGCGGATCTTGCTGTTGTCGAACACCGAGCTGTTGGCCTTGTCGCCGAGCAGTGCTGCGCCCCACTCGGCGTCAGCCGCAGCGATCGCGTCTGCTGGAACGTGCACGATCTTCAGGTCGTCGACCCCGGCCGCGTCGGCGATCGTCCGCGCGATGGCGTCCCACGTCGGTGCCTCGTCGCTCGTGATCGTGAACGCCTCGCCGATCGCCTCGTCGCGGTCGAGCAGGCCGGTGAACCCGACGGCGAAGTCGCGGCTGTGCGTCAGGGTCCAGAGCGAGCTGCCGTCGCCGGTGATGATGATCGGCTTGCCGGCGCGCATCCGGGCGACGGCGGTCCACCCGCCGGTGAGCGGGAGCTTCGTCTCGTCGTAGGTGTGCGACGGCCGGACGATCGTCACCGGGAAGTCCTGCTCGCGGTACGCCTGCAGGAGCAGTTCCTCGCAGGCGATCTTGTCGCGGGAGTACTGCCAGTAGGGGTTCTTCAGCGGGGTCGACTCGGTGATCGGCAGGTGCGTCGCGGGGGTCTGGTACGCCGAGGCCGAGCTGATGAAGACGTACTGGTTCGTCCGGCCGGCGAAGAAGTCGATGTCGGCCTGCACCTGGTCCGGCGTGAAGGCGATCCAGTTGACGACGGCGTCGAAGTGTCGGTCGCCGAGGGCGTCCGCCAGCGCCGCCCGGTCGGAGACGTCGGCCCGGAGCCGGGTGACGGCGTCGGGCAGTTGCCGCGCGTCGGTGGTGCCGCGGTTCAGCACCGTGACGTCGATGCCCTGCGACACCGCCTCGTGCACGCACGCCGCGCTGATGACGCCGCTTCCGCCGATGAACAGGACACTCGCTCCGTTGCTGGTCATGGGTCCACGAAACCACGTCGTGCGGACGGGGTCGCGCAGTTTCGGCTGCGGAGCGCCTCGTCCTCGCTGCGGAGGTGTGGCCGGGACGAAACTGCGTTGCTGTCGTCGACGTGAAGACCCCGGAACGATCACTGGCTCAGGCCACATCGCCGGGGTTTCGTCCTGTCACTCGTCGCTTGGCGGCGCATCCATGAGCGCACGAGACCTGGGGACTAGCGTCACGACCGAGCCGCACCGACGCGGCCACGACAGGAGTGACACGCACATGGAGTACCGCTACCTCGGCAACTCGGGCCTCAAGGTCTCCGAGATCACCTACGGCAACTGGCTGACCCACGCGTCCCAGGTCGAGAACGACGCCGCCATCGCCTGCGTCCGGGCAGCGCTCGACGTCGGCATCTCGACGTTCGACACCGCCGACGTGTACGCCAACACCGGTGCCGAGACCGTCCTCGGCGAAGCACTCAAGGGCGAGCGCCGGCAGTCGCTCGAGATCGCCACGAAGGTCTTCGGGCCGACCGGACCCAAGCAGCACAACGACACGGGGTTGTCGCGGAAGCACATCCTCGAGTCGATCGACGGCTCGCTCGGTCGCCTGCAGACGGACTACGTCGACCTGTACCAGGCGCACCGCTTCGACTACGAGACCCCGCTCGAGGAGACGATGCAAGCGTTCGCCGACGTCGTCCGGCAGGGCAAGGTGCTCTACGTCGGTGTCTCCGAGTGGACTGCCGAGCAGCTGCGCGCAGGTGCGGCGCTGGCGAAGGAGCTCGGCTTCCAGCTGATCTCGAACCAGCCGCAGTACTCGGCGCTCTGGCGGGTCATCGAGGGCGAGGTCGTCCCGACCTCGAAGGAACTCGGCATCTCGCAGATCGTCTGGTCGCCGATCGCGCAGGGCGTGCTCACGGGCAAGTACAAGCCGGGCCAGCCGCTGCCCGAGGGCTCGCGTGCCACCGACGACAAGGGCGGCGCGGACATGATCAAGCGGTTCATGCGCGACGACGTGCTGTCGTCCGTGCAGGAGCTCGAGCCCATCGCGAAGGAGCTCGACCTGTCCATGGCGCAGCTCGCGGTCGCGTGGGTGCTGCAGAACGAGAACGTCGCGTCGGCGATCATCGGCGCATCGCGTCCGGAGCAGGTGCAGGACAACGCCGGCGCCGCGGGGGTCACGATCCCGGCAGAGCTGCTCTCGCGGATCGACGATGTCCTGGGTGGCGTCGTCGAGCGGGACCCGGCGAAGACGAACGACAGCTCGCCGAAGACCCGAGAGGCCTGAAGGACCCGAGAGGCCTGAACGGCGAAAGGCCCCTCACTCGCGTGAGGGGCCTTTCACCGTGGCTGGACACGGCATCGATCCGTGGACCTTTCGATTTTCAGTCGAACGCTCTACCAACTGAGCTATCCAGCCGTGGCGACCCTGACGGGACTTGAACCCGCGACCTCCGCCGTGACAGGGCGGCACGCTAACCAGCTGCGCTACAGGGCCATGTTGTGTTGTGTCTTGCTGTCGTTCCGGTGTTGCTCTGCACTACGTTACTTGCTCACTCCGGAGAGTGACCCCAACGGGATTCGAACCCGTGCTGCCGCCGTGAAAGGGCGGTGTCCTAGGCCACTAAACGATAGGGCCGCAAGCAGTGCATCGCGCTACCGATGGACAAGCATACGGATGCCCCGCCCCGATGACAAATCGGGGCCCCGGACGTGCGTCCTTCCGGCGTGTCGCGGGTCTCCGTACACATGCCGCAGCTTCACTCACCGTGGAGCAAACTGCTCCGATCGTGGGAGAGACTCCTGGCGATCCTGTGCCGTCGATGGCCGAGTGCGGCCATCGTCGTCGGCCCGTGCCCCTCATCCGAGGGGCTGGAGTGGGCCGGCACCTGTTGTTACTGTTGCGTTTGTTAACAGTGTTACGTGCGTGAGCCTTGCCGCGCTGTTACGAAATCGAGATACATGTCGACCTCACCTTCGCAGTCCCTCAGCTACCGTCGCCGCCTCATCGCCGCAGCGGTCGCCGTCGTGCTCACCGCCGGGACCATTGCCGCGATCGCCCCGGTCGAGCAGGCCTCGGCGGCGAGCTACCCGAGCTGGAACGACGTGCAGGCGGCCAAGGCGTCGCAGGCCGCACAGCAGGAGAAGGTCACCGAGATCAAGGGCCTGATCTCGAACCTCAAGGCGGACGCCGCGGCGAAGCAGAAGTCGGCGGACGCTGCCGGGACGGCGTACCAGACGGCGCAGACGAAGTACGACGAGGCCACGCTCCAGCAGCAGAAGCTGCAGACCCAGGCGGACGAGGCCGAGAAGACGGCGGCCCAGTCGGAGCAGCAGGCGGGTCAGCTCGCGGCGCAGCTCGGCCGGGCCAGCGCGAACGACGTCACGACGGACCTCCTGACGCACCCGACCGACTCGAAGGACTACCTCTACGAGCTCGGCGCCATGTCGAAGCTCAGCGAGCAGGCCGACGGCATCTACTCGCAGGCAACGCAGGACCGGGGGACCGCACAGGCCCTCGCGGACAAGTCGGACGTCGCGAAGAAGGCGCTCGGTGACCTCGCCGACGCCGCGCAGCAGAAGATGCAGGCCGCACAGACCGCAGCGGATGCGGCCGAGAAGGCCGTCGACGCGCAGAACAGCAACCAGGCACGGCTCGAGGCGCAGCTCACCCTGCTGACCTCGAACGCGTCCGACGTCGAGGCGAAGTACAACAAGGGCGTCGCCGCCGAGAAGGCCCGTCAGGCGGCACTGGCGAAGGCTCGCGCGGAGGCCGCGGCGAAGGCGGCTGCCCAGGCGCCTGCGGCGAGCGGTGGGACCGGCGGCGGCGCAGCGAACGCGTCCGGCTGGGTCCGCCCGAGCGCCGGGTACCAGACGAGCCCGTACGGCTACCGCATCGACCCGTACACCGGAGCGCACGCGCTGCACGCCGGCGTCGACCTGGCCCCCGCCTGCTACTCCCCGATCTACGCGGCCCACGACGGCACCGTGACCTTCGCGGGCAACGGCGGCGGCTACGGCAACGAGGTCGTGCTCGACAACGGCGGCGGCATCTCCACCGCCTACGGGCACATCGTCAACGGCGGGATCATGGTCGCGAGCGGCCAGCACGTCTCCGCCGGGCAGCAGATCGCCCAGGTCGGTTCGACCGGCTGGTCGACCGGGTGCCACCTCCACTTCGAGACCCGGGTGAACGGCGCCGCCGTCGACCCGGTCCCCTTCATGGCAGCGCGGGGGATCTCGGTATGACCGTGTGCGCGCCCGAGAGGCCCTGACACCACATGAAGAAGCCTGCACGTTCCCTCGCCTGCGGGATCGCGACCGTCTCGTTGCTCGGCATCGGGCTCTCGGTCACGATCGCCGGACCGGCCGAGGCGGCACCCAAGGCCCCGTCGTGGGCGGACGTGCAGGCGGCGAAGGCCGACCAGGCCGAGACGCAGCAGACGGTCGACGAGCTCGCCTCGCGCCTGTCCTCGCTGCAGGACTCGGCGGACCAGGCCGGGATCGTGGTGCAGCAGGCGGGCCAGACGTACGCGCTCGCGGCGTCGGAGCAGCAGGAGGCGCAGTCGACGCTCGACGACCTCAGCGCGCAGGCCAAGCGGGCGAAGACGAAGGCGGATGACTCCGCGTCGCAGGTCGCAGCGCTCGTGGTCGAGCTCTCGCGCACCGGTGGCGGTGACCTGTCCACGAGCATGCTCGTCGACGCATCGGACGCGAAGGACCTGCTCTACCAGGTCGGCACGATGTCGCACCTGTCCGAGCGCTCGGCGACCGTGCTGGCGCAGGCGAAGGCCGACCAGCGGACGGTCGACTCCCTCGCCGCGCAGAAGTCCCAGGCGACGAAGGCGCTCGCGAAGGCGACCGACGCCACGAAGTCCGCGCTCGACGCGGCCAACGACACGGCGGCGTCCGCGAACGCGAAGCTCGACGAGGCGCAGAGTCAGCAGAACGAGGTGCTCGAGCAGCTCGCGTTCCTCAAGGGCACGACCGTCGCGACCGAGAGCGCGTACTACACCGAGCAGCGCGCGAAGCAGGCCGAGGCGCAGCTGGCGTCGCAGACCACGACCACCACCACCCCGTCGAAGAGCGCCGCGAAGCCGAGCTCGAACACCGGCACGAACACCGGCTCGAACACCGGCGCGACGAACCCCGGCACCTCGAACCCCGCGACGCCGAGCCGCCCGTCGAACCCCGCGCCGTCCCAGCCGAACAACCCCGCGCCGTCGAAGCCGAGCAACCCGGCACCGAGCACCCCGGCGCCCAGCAACCCCGCCCCGAGCAACCCCGCACCGTCGCCGTCGAAGGCCGCCGGAGCGATCGCCTACGCCCGCGGACAGCTCGGCAAGCCGTACGTCCTCGGCGGCGCCGGCCCCAACACGTGGGACTGCTCCGGCCTGGTGATGATGGCGTACAACTCCCAGGGCATCACCACGGGCGGCCACAACGTGGTCTGGCAGTACAACCACTTCGCGTCGATCGGTCGCCTCGTGCCGCTCTCGCAGCGGCAGCCGGGCGACATCCTCTTCTACTCGTCGAACGGCACCGCGTCCGGTGGGTACCACGACTCGATCTACACCGGCGGCGGGATGATGGTCGAGGCCGCGCGCCCCGGTGTCGGCGTCGTCGAGCGCGCGATCTGGACCCCGAGCCAGCTGCTGCCGTACGTCGCACGCCCGTCCGGCTCCCTGTAACCCTCGGACAAACGACAAGTGCGCACGCGGGCGCGTGCGCACTTGTCGTTACCGGGTGCATCCGGCGGAGCGAGGACCGCGCGAGCGAGCCCCGCGCGGTTGCGTCAGTGCGAGCCGGGCACGTACGCGGCCTGGCCGGCCGTCACGATCGCCTCGGCCTCGGCGGCGTCGCCCCAGCCCTCGGCCTTGACCCACTTGTTCGGTTCGAGGTCCTTGTAGCGCTCGAAGAAGTGCGCGATCTCGGCCTTCGTCTGCTCGTCGACGTCCGAGATGTCCTGGATGTGCGCCCAGCGCGGGTCCTTGGCGGGGACCACGAGGACCTTCGCGTCGTTGCCGGCCTCGTCGCTCATCTTGAAGACGCCGACCGGGCGGACCTTCACGCCGACGCCGGGGAAGGTCGGGTACTCGAGCAGCAGCAGCGCGTCCACGGGGTCACCGTCGTCCGCGAGCGTCTTCTCGAAGAAGCCGTAGTCCGTCGGGTAGACGAACGACGTGAACAGCACGCGGTCGAGGTACACGCGACCGGTCTCGTGGTCCACCTCGTACTTGTTGCGGCTGCCCTTGGGGATCTCGACGACGACGTCGTACGCGGCCATGTGTGCACTCCTGGTTTGTCGATGGGTCTGTCGGAGGTTCCGAAAGCGCGGCTAACGTTACCGGGTGAACTCTCCGCGTCCCCGGCTGGATCCCGCAGTCGCCGACACCCGTCGCGCGGTCCGCGACCTCCTCGCGCAGGCGATCGACCAGGACCTCGTGCACGCCGGCGACCTGGTCCTCGTCGCGCTGAGCGGCGGACCCGACTCGCTCGCACTCGCCGCGGCGACCGCGTTCGAGGCACCCAAGCAGGGACTCCTGGCCGGCGCGGTCGTCGTCGACCACGCGCTCCAGGCGGGCTCCGAGGCGGTGGCGAGCCGAGCCTCCAGGCAGGCATCCGAGCTGGGCCTGGACCCGGTGGAGGTCCGCAGGGTCGCGGTCGGCACCGCAGGTGGTCCGGAGGGCGCCGCACGGGAGGCTCGGCACGCGTCGATCGCGGACGTCGCGTCCGCCACCGGGTCACCGCTCGTGCTGCTGGGCCACACCCTGGACGACCAGGCCGAGACGGTGCTGCTCGGCCTGCTGCGCGGCAGCGGGCCGGACAGCCTGTCCGGCATGCGCCCGCTGGCGGTCCGCGACGCCGGGCCGGCCTACGGCCGGCCGCTGCTGACGGTGCGGCGGCACACCACCAGGCAGGCGTGCGCCGCTGCCGGGCTCGCGCCGTGGCACGACCCGCAGAACGACGACCCGGCGTTCACCAGGGTGCGCGTCCGGAACACCCTGATGCCGGTGCTCGAGCGCGAACTCGGCGCCGACGTGCACGAGGCACTGGCCCGCACGGCCGACCAGCTGCGGGAGGACTCCGCGGCGCTCGACCACTTCGCGCAGGAGATGGCCGAGGACCTCGCCGAGCACTCCGAGGCCGGCATCTCGCTGTCCGTGCGGCAGCTGCACGCGAACCCGCCTGCCCTCCGGCAGCGGCTCGTCCGGCTCGCGGTGGAGAGCGAGTTCGGCGTGACGCTGTCCAGGGTGCAGACGCTCGAGGTCTGCCGACTCGTCACCGAGTGGAGCGGGCAGGGGCCGATCGACCTCCCCGGCGTGCAGGTGTCGCGGAGCGGGGATCGTCTGTTGTTCGCAGCGAGTTAGGCTGTCCCGGTGGAACTCTCCGACGTGCAGGACGACCTCTCCGAAGTGCTCTTCACCCCCGAGCAGATCGACGACAAGATCGCCGAGCTCGCCGCGGCGGTGGACCGTGACTACGGGGACAAGGACCCGCTGCTCGTCGGTGTGTTGAAGGGCGCGGTCATGGTCATGGCCGACTTCTCCCGCCACCTGACGCTCCAGGCGAAGATGGACTGGATGGCCGTGTCGTCCTACGGCTCCGGCACGAAGTCGTCCGGTGTGGTGCGGATCCTCAAGGACCTCGACACCGACCTGCACGGTCGCGACGTCATCATCGTCGAGGACATCATCGACTCCGGTCTGACGCTGTCCTGGCTCAAGCAGAACCTCGCGTCCCGTGGAGCCGCGAGCGTCGAGATCGTCGCGCTCCTCCGCAAGCCAGAGGCGGCGAAGGTCGAGGTGGACGTGAAGTACGTCGGCTTCGACATCCCCGATGCCTTCGTGGTGGGATTCGGTCTCGACTACGACGAGCGGTACCGCAACCTGCGCGGCATCGGGGTCCTCGCCCCGCACGTCTACTCCTAGACGGATCGTCGGCGAACGGGGAGTTCGCCCGCAGAGGACACCCATTCTCGCCACAGAATCGCGGCCGTATGCTGATCAGCACGCAACTTCGGCAGAGAAAGGTGTCGGGCCCTGGCGCCCGGATCACATGGACTTCAAGCGCATCCTCCGCGGGCCGTACATCTACGTGCTCATTGCGATCGTGGGGATCTGGATCGGCTGGGCGTTCATCTCCCAGTCCGGCACCCAGCAGATCGACACCCAGAAGGGCCTCGAACAGCTCGCCGACGGCAAGGTCTCCTCCGCGGTCGTGAACTCGACCGACCAGCGCGTCGACCTCGTCCTCAAGGACGGCGGCGCCACCGAGCAGTTCTACTACTCGACGCCGCGCGGCACCGAGGTCGTCGAGGCGGTCGCCAAGGCCGACCTGCCGAAGGGCTACAACGACACCGTCCAGCAGTCGAACTGGTTCTTCACGCTCATCCTGACGCTGCTGCCGTTCCTGCTCATCGGAGCCCTGTTCTGGTTCCTGCTCTCGAGCGCCCAGGGCGGCGGTTCGAAGGTCATGCAGTTCGGCAAGTCCCGGGCGAAGATGAACAACAAGGAGAACCCGCAGGTGTCGTTCGCCGACGTCGCGGGCTCCGACGAGGCGATCGAGGAACTCCACGAGATCAAGGAGTTCCTCAAGGAGCCGGCGAAGTTCCAGGCCGTCGGCGCGAAGATCCCGAAGGGCGTGCTGCTGTACGGCCCTCCCGGAACCGGCAAGACGCTGCTCGCACGAGCCGTCGCCGGCGAAGCGGGTGTGCCGTTCTACTCGATCTCCGGTTCGGACTTCGTCGAGATGTTCGTCGGTGTCGGTGCGAGCCGTGTCCGTGACCTCTTCGAGCAGGCCAAGGCGAACTCGCCGGCCATCGTCTTCATCGACGAGATCGACGCCGTCGGTCGTCACCGCGGTGCCGGCATCGGCGGTGGCAACGACGAGCGCGAGCAGACGCTCAACCAGCTCCTCGTCGAGATGGACGGCTTCGACGGCAAGACGAACGTCATCCTCATCGCCGCGACCAACCGTCCGGACGTCCTCGACCCCGCGCTCCTCCGCCCCGGCCGCTTCGACCGCCAGATCGGTGTCGACGCGCCGAGCCTGCAGGGCCGCAAGCAGATCCTCGAGGTGCACGCGAAGGGCAAGCCGCTCGCCGCGAGCGTCGACCTCGAGCTCCTCGCCCGCAAGACGCCCGGGTTCACCGGTGCCGACCTGGCGAACGTGCTCAACGAGGCCGCACTCCTCACCGCCCGCTCGAACGCGCAGCTCATCGACAACCGTGCCCTCGACGAGGCCGTCGACCGCGTGATGGCCGGCCCGCAGCGCCGCACCCGGATCATGTCCGACCAGGAACGCCTCATCACCGCGTACCACGAGGGCGGCCACGCCCTGGCGGCAGCGGCGATGCGCCACACGGACCCGGTCACGAAGATCACGATCCTGCCGCGCGGCCGCGCCCTCGGCTACACGATGGTGCTCCCGCTGGAGGACAAGTACTCCGTCACCCGCAACGAGCTCCTCGACCAGCTCACCTACGCCATGGGTGGTCGCGTCGCCGAGGAGATCGTGTTCCACGACCCGACCACGGGTGCGTCGAACGACATCGAGAAGGCCACTGGTACCGCACGCAAGATGGTCACCGAGTACGGCATGAGCCAGGCCGTCGGTTCCGTCAAGCTCGGCTCGGGATCGAGCGAGCCGTTCGTCGGCCGTGACATGAGCGGTGGCACCGGTCGCGACTACTCGGAGAACATCGCCGAGATGGTCGACGCCGAGACGCGTGCCCTGCTCGAGTCCGCGCACGACGAGGCCTACCAGGTGCTCAACGACAACCGCGACATCCTCGACCGTCTGGCCGGCGAGCTCCTCGAGAAGGAGACGCTGGACGCGCCGGAGCTCGTCGAGATCTTCAAGGACGTCAGGAAGCTGCCGGAGCGCCCGCAGTGGCTGTCGAGCGACAAGCGCCCGGTGAGCGACCTGCCCGCGATCGAGGTCCCCGGCAAGGCGGCGAACACCGCGGCCGAGACGACCGACGAGCCGTCGAAGACCCGTCGTCACCGTCCGTTCGGCAACCCGGGTATCGCCCCCGCGTAAGCCGGATGTCCGACCTGCCGACGCGACGTTCGCGCCGACTCGCTGCGATCGACCTCCGAGCACCGGAACCGGTGCCGGAGGTCGTCGTGCGCCGTCGCCGTGACCGCGGTGCTCCGACGCCCGAGCGCACCCGGGTCATGGGCATCCTCAACGTGACGCCGGACTCGTTCTCCGACGGCGGCCTGCACCTCGGGATCGACGCCGCCCTGGCGCACGCGCGCGAGCTCGTCGCCGCTGGGGCCGACATCATCGACGTCGGCGGGGAGTCCACCCGCCCCGGTGCCGACCGGGTCCCGCTGGCCGTCGAGCAGGAGCGCGTGCTGCCCGTCGTCCGCCAGCTCGTCGCCGAGGGGATCGTGGTGAGCGTCGACACCATGAACGCCGACACCGCCGAGCGTTCGGTGGAACTCGGCGCCGCGATCGTCAACGACGTCTCCGGCGGCCTGGCGGACCCGGACATGGCGCGCGTCGTCGCATCCACGGGGACGGGCTTCGTGGTGATGCACTGGCGTGGCCACAGCGACCGGATGTACCGCGACGCCGTGTACGAGCACGCGGTGGACGAGGTCCGTCGCGAGGTCGAGATGCGCGTCGCGGAGCTCATCGTGCTCGGGGTCCGGCAGGAGCAGGTCGTCATCGACCCGGGGCTCGGGTTCGCGAAGCAGGGCGTGCAGAACTGGGAGATCCTGGCCGGGTACGAGCGCTTCGCGTCGATCGGGCTCCCCGTGCTCGTCGCCGCGTCCCGCAAGCGCTTCCTGGACGGCGTCGGCAGCCCGGTGGGCGCTCCGCCGAAGGACCGTGACCTCGCGACCGCCGCCATCAGCCTGCTCTCCGCCGAACGCGGGGCATGGGGCGTCCGCGTGCACGACCCCGCACCGACCCGCGCGGTGCTCGACGTCTGGGAAGCCTGGAGGGCAGCTCGATCGTGAACGACACCATCCGCCTCGTCGGGGTCCGCGCCCGCGGCCACCACGGCGTCTTCGACCACGAGCGCGCCGACGGACAGGACTTCGTCGTCGACGTCGCGGTGGAGGTCGATGCCCGCGCTGCCGCCGGCTCCGACGACCTCGACCGCACCGTGCACTACGGCGTGCTGGCCGAGCAGGTCGTCGCCGAGATCGAGCGCGACCCGGTCGACCTCATCGAGACCCTGGCGGAGCGGATCGCCGCCGCCGTGCTGACGCACCGGGCTGCCCTGGCGACCGAGGTCACCGTGCACAAGCCGCAGGCGCCCATCACGGTGCCGTTCACCGACGTCTCGATCACCATCCGCCGCGAGCGAGCCGCCGAGGCGGCCACGAAGCCGGCAGACGAGCGGACGGGCGCCGCGTGATCCGCGCCGTCATCGCCCTCGGCGCGAACCTCGGCGACCGGGGGAGCACGCTGCGCGCCGCCGCCGCCGAGATCGCGGCGATCCCCGGTGTCGCACCGGTGTCCTCCAGCCACGAGGTCGAGTCGGTCGCCCTGACGCTCGACGGACTCGACCGGACGAAGCCCCGGTACCGGAACGCGGTCGTGGTGGTGGACACCACGCTGACGCCCCAGGAGCTCCTCGACGCCCTGCACCTCGTCGAGGACACCCACGGCCGGACCCGAGAGGTCCGCTGGGGTGATCGCACCCTCGACCTCGACGTCGTCGCGATCACGGACGACGCCGGTGTGCACCAGCACATCGAGACCGAGACCCTCACGGTGCCGCATCCTCGAGCGCACGAGCGTGCGTTCGTGCTCGCGCCGTGGCTCGACGCGGACCCGGACGCGGTGCTGTCCGGCGGCGGGCCGCGTGCCGTGCCGGTCGCCGACCTGCTCGCCGCACTCGGCGACGACACCGACCGTGTCGACGAGCCGCGCCTGTTCGCGGAGCCGACCCGAGCCTCCCGGCCGACCACGAGCGAGAGGACCCCGTGAAGCCCACCCGCGCCTCCACCCTGATCAGCGTCGCCGTCGTCGCGGTGATCGCCGGCTTCGCCCTCGACGCCGCACTGGCGTCCCGGCAGGCCCCGACGCTCATCCTGTTGTCGCCCCTCGGGCTGACGCTCGCGTTCATCGGCATCGCCCTCGTGATCATGGCCGTCCCCGTCCGGCGGCACGTGAAGGGCAGGGCGGAGCGCCGCGTGGACCCGCTCTACGCGACCAGGGTGGTGGTGCTCGCCAAGGCCTCGAGCATCATCGGGGCCCTGCTCGGCGCGTTCGCGCTCGGGCTCATCGCGTACCTCCTGACCCGTTCGGTGACGCCTTCGCTAGGCTCGACCCTGCCGAACGCCGTGGCGGTCGGTGGCGGAATCGTGCTCACCGTGTGCGCGCTCGTCGCCGAGCGCATGTGCATCGTCCCGCCGGACGACGATCGTGACGACCAGCATGGCGGCACCACGGCGAACTGAGACACCAGGAGGGGCCCAGATGCCGCGCGAACGACTCGACGAGCCGGGACTCGGGCTGACCGGCATCACCTGGACCAGGGTGTCGCCGAAGCTCCTCTGGACGGAACTCGTGCAGACGGTGCTGGCCGGCGTCGTCGTGACCGCCGGGTGCGTGATCATCGGCGTCGTCAGCGGCGGGTTCGAACGCACCGCAGGCGTCGTCTGGATCCTGATCGGCATCGTGGTCGCGGTCGTCACCCTGGTCACCGCGGCGCTGACCCCTCGTCGGGTCCGTGCGATCGGCTACGCCCTGCGCGAGGACGACTTCGTCCTGCGTCGCGGGCTGATGTGGCAGCGCTTCACGGCGGTGCCGTACGGCCGGCTGCAGCTCGTCGACGTCGCCCGCGGCCCACTCGACCGCGCGCTCGGCATGAGCGAGCTGAAGTTCGTGACGGCCGCAGCGTCGACCAACGTGCGCGTGCCGGGGATCCCCGCCGAGGACGCTGACGAGCTCCGCGACCGGCTCGTGGAGCTCGCCGAGACCCGTCGCGCCGGGCTGTAGGGGGACCCGTGACGTTCCGACCAGGTCCGCCCCCGCCGGCACCGCCACGCAGCGGGAACGCCGCAGCGGCCGCTCCGCTGACCGACGGCGAGTGGCACCGCCTGCACCCGCTGACCCCGCTGCTGCGCGGTGGGATCTTCCTCATCGTGGTGCTCGGCATCGTGGTGAACAACCTCCGCGACACCCTCGTGAACATGTTCATCCCGGGTGCCGACGGGCCCCAGGAAGAGGGCGACCCCGTCCGCTACGTCTACGAACACGGCGCCGTCGGGTGGGTGCTCCTCGGCATCGCGGGCTTCCTGGTCGTGCTGATCGGCCTGTTCTACCTGTCCTGGCGGATGCACGAGTTCCGCGTCACCGGCGAGATCGTCGAGGTGCGCTCCGGTGTCCTCTTCCGGAACCACCGCAAGGCCAGGCTCGACCGGATCCAGGGCATCAACATCACCCGGCCGCTCGTCCCTCGGATCTTCGGGACCGCGAAGCTCGAGATCGCGCAGGCCGGCAACGACGCCAACGTGCAGCTCGCGTACCTCGGGGCGACGGCAGCGGACGACCTCCGGCAGCGCATCCTCGTGCTCGCCTCCGGTGCGCAGGAAGAGGAAGCGGAGTCGGGCGAGCGCCACAGCAACGGCGTGGTGCAGGACCGCGTGAACGAGTTCCTGTCGCCCGAGCTCGACCCGTCCGCCGTGCACGCCACGCGCATCGTCAAGGTCAAGCCGGGGCGGCTCATCGCGTCGATGGTGCTCTCGGGCACGACGGTGTTCCTCCTGCTCGTCGTCGTCGCGATCATCGTCAGCATCACCGTCACCGGCCGGTACTTCCTGCTCGTGTCGCTGTTCCCCGCGGTGATCGGCGCCGGTGGGTACTACATCCGGAAGTTCTCGCGGTCGCTGCAGTACACGATCGCCGACACCCGGGACGGCATCCGGATCGGCTTCGGCCTGGTGTCCACGACGAACGAGACCCTGCCCCCCGGTCGCATCCACGCCGTGAGCGTCGCGCAGCCGCTCCTCTGGCGGCCGTTCGGCTGGTGGGACGTCCGCATCAACCGGGCGACGAACGCCGGCAACGGTGCCTCGAACAACCAGCAGGTGTCCTCGATCGTGCTGCCCGTCGGCGACGCGGCCGACGTCCGGCAGGTGCTCGAGATCATCCTGCCGACACTCGTCGGCTCCGCGGTCGTCGGTCCGTCCGCCTCGATGGACCGGCTCCGCGAGGGGTCAGCCGAAGCCGTCAGCGTCGTCGACGACAGTCTCACCACGACCGGCGGCCAGGGCGGTTTCACGCACTCGCCCCGCCGCGGCCGGTGGCTCCGACCGTTCTCGGCCCGCCGCAACGGGTACCGGTTCGTGCAGGGTGCCGTGCTGCTCCGGCTCGGTGCGGTGTGGCGGTCGCTCGTCGTCGTCCCGCTGCCGCGGGTGCAGAGCGTGAAGGTGTCGCAGGGGCCGCTCGAGCGGGCACTGCGGCTCGCGACGGTGCACGTGCAGACCGTGTCGGGTCCGGTGAACGCGACGGTGGGTGCGATCGACGCGGAGGACGCGCAGGGCCTGTGGGCCGAGACCGCGCGGCTGGCCGTCGAGGCGGCGGTCACCGACACGTCGCACCGGTGGCGATCCGGCGCGTTCGGCACGTCCGGCCCATCCGGTCTGGAGGCTCGCCACGCGCCCGCCCCGCCCCCTGCGGAACCGCAGGCGGCGGCACCATGGCCCCACGAGCCTCCCGTCGGGTGGGGCGAGGTCCCACCAGCAGGAGCCGCACGATGAGGGCGGGACGGCTGGGAGTCGGCGTCGTCGGCGCCGGCCGTGTCGGTCCGGTGCTCGGCGCGGCCCTGGCGAACGCGGAGCACGCGATCGTCGGCATCACCGCGGTGTCCGCGGAGAGCGTGGACCGCGCGGAGGCACTGCTCCCCGGCGTGCCGCTGCTCGAGACGCCCGACCTCGTCGAGCGCAGCGAACTCGTGATCCTCGCGGTGCCGGACGACCAGCTCGCCGGACTCGTGCAGGGCCTCGCCGACGCGGGTATCTGGCAGGCGGGGCAGCTCGTCGTGCACACCAGCCCCGACCACGGCGTCGGGGTCCTCGGTCCAGCCCTCGCCGCCGGGGCGATCCCGCTCGCGATCCACCCGGCCATGGCGTTCACCGGCACGAGCGTGGACCTCGCGCGACTCCGCGATGCGTACTGTGCCGTCACGGCGCCCGCGCCGGTGCTCCCCATCGCCCAGGCGCTCGTCGTCGAGATGGGGGCCGAGCCGTTCGTCGTGACCGAGCAGGACCGGCCCGCGTACGCCGACGCCGTGCGCGCCGCCGTGAGTTTCTCGACCGCGATCGTGGACCAGTCGGCCGGCACGCTGTCCGGCATCGGTGTCGACCACCCCGGGCGCGTGCTCGGGGCGCTCGTCCGGTCCGCCGTGGACAACGCGCTCGCCGCGGCCGACGGGCAGTCCAGACTGTGACCATGGCGACCATCCGCATCACCACCGCCCAGGCCAAGGTCGGGTACGTCGTCGGCGCCGTGATCGTCGAGGTGCTGCTCGCGCTCCTGCTCTGGGCGATCGGGCTGCCGGACGATGCCGTGCCGTTCCTGTCGGCCCTCGGACTCGTGGCGATCGTCGTCGTGGGCGTCCGGTTGTTCCGGAACGAGGGCGAGCCCGTCGAACCGCCTCGTGCGTGGTGGCGCATGACCGGTCGGCCGTTCGCCGGCTTCCTGCTGGCGGCGTACTTCGTCGCGGACGCGCTGTTCGCACGGGCGTCCACGGTCGGGGCGTTCGACGTCCTCGGCACCACGGTGATGCTGCTCGTGGCCGCTGCGTACGTCGGGTCGTCGGTGACCATGCTCGTGTTGCGCGCGCAGGGGCGGCCGCCCGTCGGTGCGTTCGCGCCCGGGGCGGGCCACGGGTCCGTCGATTCCGGGGATGCCGCGCCCCGCGGGTAGCATTCCCCTGCACCCCCACGACCTCCGGAGCCGCACCCGTATGACCGACGAGACCGTCACCCCCGAGACCGCCGCTGCACCCGCCGACGCGCTCGCCGACGCCGTCGCGCTCGCCGAGCAGGAGACGAGCGAGCAGCGACAGGTCCGGCTGGACAAGCGGGCACGTCTGCTGGAGTCCGGGATCGAGGCGTACCCCGCCGAGCTCCCGATCACGACGACGATCCCCGCGGTGCGTGCGCAGTACGGCGAGCTGGAGACCGGGGTCGAGACGGATGACGTCGTCGGTGTCGCCGGCCGCATCGTGTTCTCCCGCAACACCGGCAAGCTCTGCTTCGCGACGCTGCAGTCCGGCGACGGCGCCCGCATCCAGGCGATGGTGTCGCTCGCCGAGGTGGGCGAGGAGTCGCTGGCGCGCTGGAAGGAGTTCGTGGACCTCGGCGACCACGTGTTCGTGCACGGTCGGGTGATCTCGTCCCGTCGTGGCGAACTGTCGATCATGGTCGACGAGTGGGCGATCGCGGCCAAGGCGATCCTGCCGCTCCCGAACCTGCACAACGAGCTGAACGAGGAGACCCGGGTCCGCCAGCGGTACCTCGACCTCATCGTCCGTGACCAGGCCCGCGAGACCGTCCGTGCCCGTGCCGCCGTGATGGCGTCGCTCCGCCAGACCTTCACCGGCCACGAGTACCTCGAGGTCGAGACGCCGATGCTGCAGACCCAGCACGGTGGCGCCTCGGCCCGTCCCTTCGTCACGCACTCGAACGCGTTCGACACCGAGCTGTTCCTGCGCATCGCACCGGAGCTCTTCCTGAAGCGCGCCGTCGTCGGCGGCATCGACCGGGTCTTCGAGATCAACCGGAACTTCCGGAACGAGGGCGCCGACTCGTCGCACTCGCCCGAGTTCGCGATGGTCGAGGCGTACCAGGCGTACGGCAACTACGAGCAGATGGCCGACCTCACGCAGGAGCTCGTGCAGAACGCGACGCGCGCCGTCACCGGTGGCTCCCTCGAGGTCACGCTGCCCGACGGGACGACGTACGACCTCGGCGGCGAGTGGCCGCGCATCGACATGTACGGCTCGCTCTCGTCGGCAGCCGGGCGTGAGATCACACCGTCGACCCCGCTCGGAGAGCTGCAGGCGCTCGCCGCGGCCGAGGGCGTCGAGGTCGCACACGCCACTCACGGCAAGTACGTCGAGGAGCTCTGGGAGCACTTCGTGATCGACTCGCTGGACCGCCCGACGTTCGTCATGAACTTCCCGGTGGACACCTCACCGCTGACGCGTGAGCACCGCAGCCGCCCCGGCATCGTCGAGAAGTGGGACCTGTACGTGCGCGGGTTCGAGCTCGCGACGGCGTACTCGGAGCTGGTCGACCCGGTCGTGCAGCGCGAGCGCTTCGTCGAGCAGGCGAAGCTCGCGGCGGGCGGCGACCCCGAGGCGATGCGCGTCGACGAGGAGTTCCTGTGTGCGCTCGAGCACGCGATGCCCCCGTCGGGCGGCATGGGCATGGGCGTCGACCGCCTGCTCATGGCGATCACGGGCCTCGGCATCCGCGAGACGATCCTCTTCCCGCTGGTCAAGTAGCCCGTCGGTTGCTCACGAGCGGGCGGGTTAGGATGCTCGGGTGCCGCATGGAGTCGTGACCGGGATCATCTTCGCCCTGACGCCGACCGTCGTCGTCGGCCTCGTGTTCTGGTTCGTCATGCGCGCCATCATGCGGGCCGACCGCACCGAGCGCGCCGCCTACGCCAAGGTCGAGGCCGAAGAGCGCGCCCGCTTCGAGCGCGAGCACGGCGTCCCCGCGTCCGCACCGGCATCCGCGGAGTAGCAGCAGCGTTCACCCCTTCGACGCCCGGCGTCACCGTTCGTTCACGTGGGCGTTGCCGCACGGTGTGAGCATCGTCGGCATGTCCATCACGCAGCTGTTCCGCACTCGTAGCCTGGTCGGCGACATCGAGAGCGAGTACGACGAGTACGACCGCGACGCCGACATCGAGGTCTCCAAGCGCCGGGAGGGGTGGCTCGAACCCTCCTGGTGACCCCCATCCGTTCGTTTTTCGGGGTACGGAGTCCGGATCGCATCGATCCGTGACGACGTACCCCTTTCGCATGCCCGGCGAAGTTCTGCTGGCGAGGTGCATCCTCTGCAATGCGCCAGAAACACCCCTGCAACGCCGGAACCACGGGGCCGACCCCTTGCCATCCGGGCGGTCGGGGGACGAGACTGGTCGTGCGCTGTACCCCGTGGGGTGCGGTTCCGATGGTGAAGCACGGAGAACCCTGGGAATCATTCCGTTTGGTTTGTGGGGTACACCTCCCGCCCGCTTTACTCGTGATCACCCCACGAAGGCCATCACCGTCGAATGCAGGGAGAGTCAGATGACGATCGCAACGGCAGCACCGAGCACCACCTCGCGCCGGACGAAGAAGGCAACCGCGAAGACCGAGTCGGCCAAGGTCGAGAGCACCACGCTCGACACCGCCGCTCCAGAGGTCGAGGCGGACGAGCAGCTCGCTGGCGTCCGCGGCGCATCGGTCGACCAGGTCGGCGACTACCTCCGCCACATCGGGCGTCTCGCGCTCCTCACGGCCGAGGAAGAAGCACAGATCGCCCGCCGGATCGAGGTCGGTCTGTTCGCCGGCGAGAAGCTCGCCACGGAGCAGGGCCTCGCGAAGTCCCTGCAGCGTGAGCTCAAGTGGCTGGTCCGCGACGGTGAGCGCGCCAAGGAGCGCATGATCACCTCGAACCTCCGCCTCGTCGTGAGCATCGCGAAGCGCTACTCGCAGCGTGGCCTGCCCTTCATGGACGTGATCCAGGAAGGCAACCTCGGCCTCGTCCGCGCCGTCGAGAAGTTCGACTTCACGCAGGGCTACAAGTTCTCGACCTACGCCACCTGGTGGATCCGTCAGGCCATCTCGCGTGGCCTCGCCGACAAGGCCCGCACGATCCGCATCCCGGTGCACACCGTCGAGCTGATCAACAAGATCTCGCGCACCGAGCGTGACCTCACCGTCGACCTCGGCCGCGCGCCGACGCCGGAAGAGGTCGCAGCCGAGCTGAGCATGTCCGTCGAGGAACTCGTGGACCTCAAGGGCCGCTCGCACGAGCCGGTCTCGATCCACACCGTCGTCGGCGACTCCGACGACAGCGAACTCGGCGACTTCATCGAGGACGAGGACGCCGCGTCCCCGAACGAGCTCACCGAGACGACGCTCCTGCACCGCGACATCCGCTCGATCGTCGCGGAGCTCCCGAGCGACGAGGCGAACGTGATCCGCATGCGCTACGGCCTCGACGACGACAAGCCGATGACGCTCGACGAGATCTCGAAGATCGTGCACACGACGCGCCAGGCGGTCAGCCGCGTGGAGTCGCGGGCCAAGCTGCGCCTGTTCGCCAAGGCGGTCTCGCAGGACATGCAGCTCTACCTGACCGAGTAGGTCGGCAGCACTTCGGCCGACGCCCGCAACGGCGTCGGCTCGGGGAAACCGGGTCGTTCTGTGGGAAGGCGATCCGGTGGGGTGATGGGACGGCCCGTTCGAGCACTGCTCGGACGGGCCACACTCATGTCAGCGGGTGGGCTCAGTCCTCGGCCTCGCGACGCAGCTTCTGCCGGAGGTCGCTCGGGATGAGCTCGACGAGCTGGTCGGGGCGGACGGGCAGATCGAGCAGGCTGAGCTTCAGGCGCCCGGTGCGCCCGTGTCGCTCGGCGTCGAGCCGGACGACGCTCCCGGCGTCCTTCCGGAGGCGCATGTCGATCTGCGCCCCGGTGGCGACCTCCCCGACGACGAGCCCGTCGACCTCGAGCGCCGCGCTCCTGGTGCCCTCCGCGATCTCGAACCGGTAGCGCTCCCGCGCGGCGAGGACCACCGCGCGGTCGATGCCCGCCATGGGGGCGACCGGGGTCACGACGGAGCCGGAGAGCGCGGGGGAGAGGACGGGCCCGCCGGCCGCGTAGTTGTAGGCGGTGGACCCGGCTGGCGTCGCTGCCACGATCGCGTCCGCTCGGTAGTACCCGTACCCGAGCCCGCCGACACTGAGGTCCGCGGACACCTGCCCGGCTCCAGGACGCCGCACGATGGTGAGGTCGTTGAACGCCAGGTACTCGGTCCGTGCGCCGCTCCACGACAGCCGGGCCTCGAGCGCGTGGTGCGGCTCCAGCTGGTAGTCGCCGTTCGACAGTCGTTCGAGCGCCGCTTCGAGCTCCGGCGGCTCGATCTCCACGAGGAACCCGACGTTGCCGTAGTTCACCCCGAGCACCGGCACCGGGCGTTTCGCGACGAGCCGCATGGCGCCGAGCATCGTGCCGTCCCCGCCGAGTGCGACGACGAGGTCCACCGTCGCGGTGAAGTCGTCGTCCTCCACCACGTCGATCGTGCCACCGATGCGGGCTGCGTCGATGCGCCGCGCGACGAGGCGGCCGGCGCCGGAGGAGTTCCAGCGCTGCAGGGTCGTGACGGACTCCTGCACGTTCTTGGTCGGGTGGACGACGAGGCCGACGACGGGCTGCTCCATGTGCCGGATCGTACCGGGCGGACCTGGTTCGAGGCCTTCTCAAGACAGCCACAATGAGATATTCTGCATACATGCAGCCCGCCGCGCTCTCCGTCGCCGTCGCCGACCTCCGTCACGGTCGCGAGATCGTCCTGCTCGCCGAGCACGAGTCCCGCCAGTCCGGCTTCGGCTTCGTCGACGCCGAGCACCTGCTCGTCGCCTCGGTCGTGCTCTGCTCGGGCATGCCACGGTTCAGCGACGTCCTGCGGCGTCACGGCGTCACGGCCGATGTCCTCCGCGACGCCATCCGTGTGTTCGTCGGTGCCGGGACCGAGCCGTACCCGTCCGAGGCCGACCGCATCACGTGCACCCCCGCCGGAGCGCGGCTCCTGGCGCATGCGTCGCAGATCGCCGGCCCGCACGAGCGCGTCCGTCCGCATCACGTGCTGCTCGCCGTGCTCGACGGCATCGACGACCCGTTCATGGGTGCTGCTCACGACGTCCTCGACCAGGTCGGCGTCGACCCCCGTCGTTTCCGGCGTGCCCTCCGGCGCGCTGCCCGGCGCAGCTGACGACGTCGGCCCAGCCGCTGGGCGCACCCAGGACAGCAAGGTCACGCCCACGGCGAACAGGGGCAGACCAGCCCCGATGTGCTCGTTACTCTCGAAGTACTTGACCGGACTCACACGAGACCGGTGCAGCTGTCGGCTCCGTCATCAGGGGCCAAGGGAGAGCACATGTTCGAGAGATTCACCGACCGAGCCCGTCGTGTTGTCGTCCTCGCTCAAGAAGAAGCGAAGATGCTCAACCACAACTACATCGGCACCGAGCACATCCTCCTCGGCCTCATCCACGAGGGCGAGGGCGTCGCCGCCAAGGCGCTGGAGTCGCTCGGCATCTCGCTCGATGCCGTCCGCGAGCAGGTCCAGGACATCATCGGGCAGGGCCAGCAGCAGCCGACCGGGCACATCCCGTTCACGCCGCGCGCCAAGAAGGTGCTCGAGCTGTCCCTGCGCGAGGCGCTGCAGCTTGGCCACAACTACATCGGCACCGAGCACATCCTCCTCGGCCTCATCCGCGAGGGCGAGGGTGTCGCAGCCCAGGTGCTCGTCAAGCTCGGTGCCGACCTCAACCGCGTCCGCCAGCAGGTCATCCAGCTCCTGTCCGGCTACCAGGGCAAGGAAGCGGTCGCCGTCGGCGGCGAGCAGCAGCAGAACGCCCAGCAGGGTTCGCAGGTCCTCGACCAGTTCGGTCGGAACCTCACCCAGGCCGCGCGCGACGCCAAGCTCGACCCGGTCATCGGGCGCGAGAAGGAGATGGAGCGGGTCATGCAGATCCTCTCCCGCCGCTCCAAGAACAACCCCGTCCTGATCGGGGAGCCCGGCGTCGGCAAGACCGCCGTCGTCGAGGGCCTCGCCCAGGCGATCGTCAAGGGCGACGTGCCCGAGACGCTCAAGGACAAGCAGCTCTACTCGCTCGACCTCGGCTCGCTCATCGCCGGGTCCCGCTACCGCGGTGACTTCGAGGAGCGCCTCAAGAAGGTCACGAAGGAGATCCGCACCCGCGGCGACATCATCGTCTTCATCGACGAGATCCACACCCTCGTGGGAGCCGGTGCAGCCGAGGGCGCGATCGACGCCGCGTCGATCCTCAAGCCGCTCCTCGCCCGCGGTGAGCTCCAGACCATCGGTGCCACCACGCTCGACGAGTACCGCAAGCACTTCGAGAAGGACGCAGCACTCGAGCGTCGCTTCCAGCCGGTGCAGGTCAACGAGCCGTCGCTCCCGCACGCGATCAACATCCTCAAGGGCCTCCGCGACAAGTACGAGGCGTTCCACAAGGTGTCCATCACCGACGGCGCCATCGTCGCCGCGGCGAACCTCGCGGACCGCTACGTGCAGGACCGCTTCCTGCCCGACAAGGCCATCGACCTGATCGACGAGGCCGGCGCCCGCCTGCGTCTGTCGATCCTGTCGGCGCCGCCGGAGCTCCGCGAGTTCGACGAGAAGATCTCGACGGTCCGCGGTTCGAAGGAAGCCGCCATCGAGGAGCAGGACTTCGAGAAGGCAGCGAGCCTGCGCGACGAGGAGAAGAAGCTCCTCGGCGAGCGGCTCCGCCTCGAGAAGCAGTGGCGTGCCGGTGACGTCGCCGCGTCCGGCACCGTCGACGAGGGCATCATCGCCGAGGTCCTGGCGCAGGCCACCGGTATCCCGGTGTTCAAGCTCACCGAAGAGGAGACCTCGCGCCTCGTCTTCATGGAGAAGGCCCTGCACCAGCGCGTCATCGGTCAGGAAGAGGCCATCTCGGCCCTCTCCAAGACGATCCGCCGCACCCGCGCCGGCCTCAAGGACCCGAACCGTCCCTCCGGCTCGTTCATCTTCGCCGGCCCCACCGGTGTCGGGAAGACCGAGCTCGCCAAGGCGCTCGCGGAGTTCCTGTTCGACGACGAGGGCGCGCTGATCTCCCTCGACATGTCGGAGTTCGGCGAGAAGCACACCGTCTCGCGCCTGTTCGGTGCCCCTCCCGGGTTCGTCGGGTTCGAAGAGGGCGGCCAGCTCACCGAGAAGGTGCGCCGCAAGCCGTTCTCCGTGGTCCTCTTCGACGAGATCGAGAAGGCCCACCCGGACATCTTCAACTCGCTGCTGCAGGTCCTCGAAGAGGGTCGACTGACCGATGGTCAGGGCCGCGTGGTCGACTTCAAGAACACCGTCATCATCATGACCACGAACCTCGGTTCGCAGGGCATCGCCGGTGGCCCGGTGGGCTTCCAGGTCGAGGGTGACTCGGGCGTCGGCTACGACCGCATGCGCTCGAAGGTGAACGAGGAGCTCAAGAAGCACTTCAAGCCCGAGTTCCTCAACCGCGTCGACGACACGATCGTGTTCCCGCAGCTCTCGCAGTCCGAGCTGCTGCAGATCGTGGACCTGTTCGTGAAGCGTCTGTCCGACCGCATGCTCGACCGCGACATGACCGTCGAGCTCACGCTGCCGGCGAAGGAGCAGCTCATCAAGGTCGGGTTCGACCCCGCCCTCGGTGCCCGCCCGCTCCGTCGTGCCATGCAGCACGAGGTCGAGGACCAGCTGTCCGAGCACATCCTGCAGGGTGAGCTCACCGCTGGCGACCACGTCAAGGTCGACTTCATCGACGGCAAGTTCGAGTTCGAGACCGGGCGTCAGCCGGGCCGCGAAGAGGTCCTCGCCGGCGCAGCCGCCGTGGAGTCCGGAACGGAAGCCGCTCCGCAGGGCGAGATCGAGTCCTAGAACCGATTCACTGACCGACCTCGCAGGCTCGGTCGGCGCTGGCGTCGCGTGCCGCTGGCGCGTCACATCAGCGGAACGCGCGCGGGAGGCCCGGTGCCAGCTGGCACCGGGCCTCCCGTCTGTCCTGTGTCGGGTGGGTCAGAGCTGGTCGCCTCGTTCGGCGTCGCTGGCGACGTCGCTGTCGGCCGTGCCGTCGGAGTCACCGGCCAGCCCGTCGGCCAGACCGTTGGTCTGGTCGAAGGGACGCCCGATGGACTCGTCGTTGAGATCCGCGAGGGAGCCGTTGCCCTCGTGCTGTTCCGGGTTGGTTTCCTTGTCCATGAGCCGGACGGTACGCCGGAGCCCCCGTGCCGTTCCCAGCACGGGGGCTCCGTTCGTCGTGGTCAGGCTCAGGCCTGGACGTCACCGCGCCATCCGGCGTCGGTCGGCGCGGACTCGACGCGCTCCTTGTAGTTCTCGAGGTCCTTCTTGACGGCGTGGCCGCCGACGCCGACCGCGGAGCCGAGCTTCTCCAGGAAGCCGGAGGGCTGCCAGTCGATCTGCGCGGTCACGCGCGTCTCGGTGTCGGACAGCTTGTGGAACGTGACGACGCCGGCGTGGTCGGTCTCGCCGTCCTTGACCGCCCAGGCGACCCGCTCGTCGGGGTGCTGCTCGGTGATCTTGGCGCGGAACTCGCGCTCCTGGCCCGCGACCTTCACGGTCCAGTCGGTGGTGGTGTCGTCGACCTGGACGATCTTCTCCACCTCGCTGAGGAACTCGGGGAACTCCTCGAAGCGGGTCCACTGCCCGTAGGCAGCGCTGACGGGGACGTTGACGTCGATGGTCTCGATGATCTGGGGCATGTCCTGGACGGTAGGCGGCGGCGCATGTGCACGGCCCAGGGAGCCCGTACCCCGTGAGCACTATGGTTGGGGAGATGACTGAGCACGGGAAGCACGCCTTCCACGAACGGGACGACCACGGCATCCTCGTGCGACCGGCGCTGGCGTCGGACGTGCCGCACATCCAGCGCCTCATCGCCCCCTACGTCGACCGGCGCATCCTGCTCGGCAAGGAGAACGTCGCGCTCTACGGCTCGATCCAGCAGTTCCGGATCGCCGAGGGTCCCGACGGTGTGCCGATCGGCTGCGGAGCGCTCGCGGTGTTCTGGGACGACATCGCCGAGGTGCGCACGCTCGCCCTCGACGCGGACTGGATCCACAAGCGCGTCGGGCACCGGATGCTCGAAGCGCTCGAGCACGACGCCCGTGAGCTGGGCGTCGCGCGGATCTTCTGCCTGACGTTCGAGGTCGACTTCTTCACGAAGCACGGGTACCTCGAGATCGGCGAGAGCGTCGTGTCTCCGGATGTCTACGCCGAACTCGTGCGGTCGTCCGACGAGGGCGTGGCGGAGTTCCTCGACCTCGCCAGGGTCAAGCCGAACACCCTCGGCAACACCCGCATGCTGAAGATCCTCTGACGCTTTCGGGTCCTCATCGGCGGGGTTCCGCCGCGCCGTGCCGGGCGTTGTCTACCCTGTGCGCATGTCCTCGTTCCGTCACCCCGTCGGCCCGCAGAAGCCGGGCGTCTACTGGCGCCGCCGTGCGACCGTGGCCGGAGTGATCCTGCTCATCGTGGTCGTCATCGTGCTCATCGTCGTGGGGCGCGGGAACGGGGCGTCGTCCGCCGCTGCCCCGTCGGCGTCGCCGTCTTCGTCTCCTGCCGCATCGTCGTCGTCTTCGTCTTCGTCGTCTGCCAGTGCGTCGTCGCCGTCAGCGTCCGCGTCCGCGTCGGCGCCTGCTTCGGCCGCCGACGGGTCGACGTGCTCGAAGGACCAGATCACGCTCAAGCCCGTCCTCGACAAGAGCGCGTACGGGCCCACCGAGGACCCGAAGATCGCGATGTCGATCGAGAACACCGGGTCGAACTCCTGCCACATGGACCTCGGGTCGTCGCAGCAGGTCCTCACGATCAGCTCCGGCGAGGAGCAGTACTGGTCGTCAAAGGACTGTCAGACCGGTGGGACGAACCAGGACGTCACGATCAAGGCGGGGCAGACCCTGACCACGCCGGCGATCGCGTGGGATCGGACGCGGTCGTCGACCTCGACGTGTGATGCGTCTCGCCCGTCGGTGACCGGTGGGGGAGCGAGCTACCACCTGCAGGTCGCGGTGGGGAACATCACGGCGAAGGACTCGGCGCAGTTCATCCTGAACTGAGGCGGACCGGCCCGGGCGTCAGTCGAACTTCGGGGTCGTCGCCTTGCAGCGCACGATCTGACCGACGCCGCCTCGCTCCTCGGCGATGACCTTCTTGCCGTCGAGCAGGATCCGGCAGCTCGCCGTCCGGTCGGCCGGGGGAGTGGCCCGCACGGATGCGTCGTCCTCAGCGAGCACGATCGAGTCGTGCGTCCAACTGGTGTTCTCGCCCTCGGTCGCCTTGGTCGACGTCGACCCGGCGGTGTGGGTCTCGGGGCCGTCGCCACGGCTCTCGGCGCCGACGTAGCTGACGTCGTGGAGCGGAGTCGCGTCCGGAGAGTCGACGGTGACCTCGTAGGTGACGGACCATGCGTCGCCGACCTGCTGCTGGATCTGCGCACACCCCGTCATGGCGATCGCGACGAGGGCGGCGGCGGAGATGGCTGCTGTTGTCCGGGTTTTCGTCATACAAACACGATCGCGGCCGGCCGATCGAACTTCGTCATGACGAAGGCTCGATCGAGTCCGACCGCGGTCGTGTTCGGGGTCAGCCGACCGGATGACGGTCAGCGTTCCCCTGGGGTTCAGCCGATGACGGTGATGTTCTCCGCCTGCGGGCCCTTGCGGCCCTCAGTGATCTCGAACTCCACCTTCTGGTTCTCTTCGAGACCGCGGTAGCCGCTGCCCGAGATCGCCGAGAAGTGCGCGAAGACGTCCGCGCTGTTGTCGTCCGGGGCGATGAACCCGAAGCCCTTTTCGTTGTTAAACCACTTGACGGTTCCAGTTGCCATGATGGCGTTTCCTTAACTGTTCTTGCTTTCCATCGCGGTATGACACGCAGACGGAGCCTCGTCGTATGTCGACGAGGATGATGCGCCACGCGGGCAGGTGCCGGCGGGACGGGTTCGGGGTCAGGCCTGAGCCAGTGACCCTGTGCAGTCCGGTCGGGGGAGTGTCACCACCCCGCCCGGACGTTGGGCGCCGCAGAAGCGGTTCCCTCAACCTACAGGGTCTTTGGCCCCACGACCAGACAGTTCGCCTCCTCGGGGCGAAATCTGATGAACTTGATGGTGATGGCAGACAAGGAACAGCGCTTCCGGAGCGAACAGCTCGAGGAAGCCCTCGCGAAGCAGGACGTGGCGGCGGTGGCGTTCGCGCTGCGGAACGACATCGTGATCGTGCCCCGGCTCGTCACGGGCAAGAAGGACATGCAGGTCCGCGTCTTCGGGCGTGAGGGGTCGGAAAAGCGCATCCTGCTGCTGTTCTCGTCGGCCGACGCGTACACGGCGATGGTGCCGGACGAGAAGATCCGGCAGGTCATGGTCTACGACGCGGCTCGGCTGGAGGAGTTCCTCGCCGCGCACCTCGACTCGCTCGAGGGCGTCTTCTTCGACATCGCCGGCCCGAACACGATGCAGGCGGACCCCGCTGATCTGTTGGATGCCCTTCGCGCCTGACCGTCCTCATCTCGGCGGGAGTGCGCTCAGCGGACAGCCCCGCGTGGCCGGGTGCTGAAGACGCGTTGCGCCCACTCCACACAGGAGGCTCGGCTCACCCCGGGTGCGCTGGTCCGGTCAGCGCGGTGACGCTCCAAGGCCGTGGTTCAGAACGCTGCGTCGAGCTCGCGTTCGCGCACCGACTTCGTCAGGGAGAACGCGACGCGGAGTGCTTCGCGCAGGTGCTCTGCGTCCGCGCCGAGGACGGTCGTGAAGCCGAGACGCTTCGCTTCGTTCGCGCGCTGCTTGGCTCCGGTCGCCGGTCGGATCTCGCCAGCGAGGCTGATCTCGCCGATGGCCGCGAGCGTGTGCGGGTACGGACGATCGCGAGCGGCACTGGCCAGGGCGAGGACGATCGCCAGGTCGGCGCCGGGCTCGGTGAGCTTCATCCCGCCGACGGTGGAGACGTAGACGTCGGCATCGGAGAGCTTGATGCCCGCACGGCGTTCGAGCACCGCGAGCAGCATCGCCACGCGTGAGGAGTCGACGCCGTTCACGACGCGCCTGGGCTGCGGAGCGGAACTCGGTACGACCAGTGCCTGGACCTCGACCGGCAGGGCGCGGCGGCCTTCCATCGCGACGGTGATGCACGTGCCGGAGACGGGGGCGCCGTTGCGGGACATGAACAGTCCGCTGGGATCGGGGACCTCGTGGATGCCGTCGCCCGCCATGTCGAAGCAACCGACCTCGTCGGTCGGGCCGAAGCGGTTCTTCAGTGCACGGACGAACCGGAGCGCGGTCTGACGGTCGCCCTCGAAGTGGCAGACGACGTCGACGAGGTGTTCGAGCAGCCGCGGACCGGCGATCGATCCGTCCTTCGTCACGTGGCCGACGATCAGCACGGGCAGGTTGCGCTGCTTGGCTTCGCGGATGAGGGTCGATGCGACCTCTCGGACCTGGGACGTGCCACCCGCGATGCCGTCGACCGTGGCGGAGGAGATCGTCTGCACGGAGTCGGCGATGAGCAGGTCCGGCTGGACCTGGTCGATCTGCCCGAGGATGACGCCGAGGTCGACTTCGCTCGCGAGGTACAGGTCGTCGTGCATCGCCCCGGTGCGCTCGGCACGGAGCCGGACCTGGTCGACGGACTCTTCCGCGCTGACGTAGAGCACCCGCTTGCCGGACGCGGCAGCGCGCGAGGCGACCTCGAGCAAGAGCGTCGACTTCCCCACGCCCGGCTCGCCGCTCAGCAGGACCGCGGCACCGGGGACGATCCCGCCGCCGAGGACACGGTCGAACTCGCCGATGCCGGACCGCCAGCGTGGCACTGCGCCGACCCGAGCCTGCGTGATGGGCTGCGCGACACGGGTGCCCGTCACGGCGACCGCGCTCGTGCCGCGGACGCTGGCCGTCGTGGCGGTGGTGTCCTCGACGGTGCCCCACGACTGGCATTCGCCGCAGCGCCCGACCCACTTGATGGTGGTCCAGCCGCACTCGGAGCAGCGGTAGGAAGACTGAGGGCGGGCCATGGAACGAGGTTAGGCCGCGCCGCCGACATCCCCCGGGCGGAGGCCCGGTGCGTCCGAGGCGTCCGGTGCGTCCGGTGCGTCGTTGTCGCCGCGCTCGTCGTGCGCGCCGCCGGCGTACTCGCCGGGCAACGGGACGGACCCGGTCATGCGCTGCCGGAGGCGGTCGATGCGGCCCGGCCGGTGCGCGTGGTCCAGATCGTCCGCCCCGCCGGTGTCCTGCTCCGCGCGCGCGTTCGCGACCGCGCCGGCTTCTCGCCCCAGGTCCTCGGCCTCCCGCACCGACAAGTAGTGCCGGATCGCCGCGACGGTGTCGACCCTGGCGTCGATCGCCGGCTCGAAGGCGCTCGCCCAGATCTCGTACCCGCGGTCGTTCGGGTGGAACAGGTCCCCGTACGTGTTGAAGAAGGTCCGGCGCAGCCCGACCCGCTTCGTGATCGCGTGCAGCGGCGCCACCGTCAGCCCGAGCTCGTCCGCGACCCGGTGCACGATCTCGTTCGCCACGGCGACCTTGCGCTCGCGGTCGGGGACGAACATGCACGGCAGCTCCGCGACGATCGCGTGCGACGGCACCGCGGCGTAGATCTCGCGGAGGTTCCGCTCGAACTTGTCGGGGTTGAAGTCGGCGATGTCGTTCGCGCCGATCGACACCGTGCAGATGTCGGGAGTGAACGTACGGAGTTCGGGGAGCTGCTGCTTCTTGGCGCCCCAAGTGGTCGCGCCGGAGATACTGAGGTTCACCACGCGGACGGTGCTGCGCGACCGATGCTTGATCCGCCTGGCGAGGAGGCCGACGTAGCCACGGGACGGGACCGTCGCCCCGACGCCCTGCGCCGCGGAGTCGCCGATCGCCAGGTACGTGATCTGTCCTTCGTGGTGGAGCCGTTCGCGCCACCAGTCCGCGTGTGTGGGGAGCATCTCGACCACGCGTTGGGCTGCCGCGCGCTGTCCCTTGACGCCGGCCCGGGCGCCGAATGCCGCGCCGCCGGCGACCGCGAGGCCGCCGGCGATCGAGGAGATCAGTGCGATGAGTGTGCGGGACTTCATGCCGCTGACGGTACGCCCGCTGTCCATGACGGATCAGAGCGGGATCTGTGGTTGTGGGAGGTGCCCTGGACGTGACCACCTGTGGAGGGTGGGCCGATCCGCGGTGTCGCGAGGGGCCTCCCGGATCGTGTAAACTCTTACCCGGTACCGTGTCCGAGCGGCCGAAGGATCATGTCTCGAAAACATGTGTGGGGGCAACTCCACCGTGGGTTCAAATCCCACCGGTACCGCCACAGAAAACCCCCGTTCACGCGGGGGTTTTCTTTTTTGAGGAGCCGCCAAGGTGCATCTCTGGTGCACTCTCGTGAGCGCACGACTCCGTGCCTGCCTGCCTGCCTGCTACTTGGCAGCGGGTGAGCCAAAGTGCGTTGAATCCGGCATGCCAGGCCCACTCGCCTGTTCCTCGAGCGCCGCAGAGTGCAGGCCTCCACGTCAGTCTCCACAAACGGGGCTCGCCGCTGCGTTGCGCCGCTGACGCTCGAGATCAGCGCACAGATGTGTGGCAGAGGCCGGGGGCCTCGAGCCACAGGCGCACAGCCAGCCGCGACTGTCGTGCTGGGGTGGGCCCCAGAACATCGCTGCGTAGGGTCTCAGTTGATGATCGGCCATCGGAGCCAACCCGATATGTGGAATGGATCTATCCACTAAGCCTCGACGATGCACATCCATGCGCCGCTACCCGGTTTAATCGACGGTTTGTCAACTCGCAGTTCAGAGCCGGCCGATTCGCTGCTGCAGAAACCCCTCGAGCGCCGCTAGCATGCGCAGGCGGAAAGGGCGGTGGCCACGTTGACGCGCAGTGACGATGTGCCGCCACTCGTCGCGGTGTTCCGCGATAGCGACGCGATCATCGCCAACTCTAGGTGGGTTCTCCCATCGGCAGCCTTCGGCGCTGCGGTCGGTGAGATGCTCGAGCGTGTGGGTGGAAAGGGTGTACCGCAACGGCCCCGGTGTTCCGCGCTGCGCAGGCTGAGCGACGAGGCTGACGAACTGGGCGAGCAGCGCGGCGCTGACACTCGCTGAGAGCGTTGCTACGTTCTGGTGAGAGGGCTCGGCGCGACCTGCTGCAGCGATATACTCCGCCTTGTCGAGCAGTCCTTGTTTGTCGAGCGTGATCTCGTTGACGTCCAGCTGCCGAGTGCAGAGCATGCAAGGTTGCCCAGGTGCGAGGGTGTGCGAGCGCCAGCTCGCGCCGCGCATCCGACCATCGGGGAACGTCTCGATCGCGATCCCCCCGTCGATGACGGGGATGAGGTCGGTGTAGGACAGCGCGTTGAGAACCGCTCGCGCCCAGGGCCCGTCAACACAGGAGACGATGACGTCGTAGTCCAGCGCGGTAGCAACGCCGACTGGGTCGGTGATGCTCTCTTCGTGCACGTGCGCAGTGAAGCGTGCCGCGGTGCTGGCGGAGCGCATCAGTCGGGCGGCGACGGCTGCCTTGCCGCGGGCGAGGGCTGCGTCCAGGCGGGTGGCGCCAATCATCCGGTCAAGGTTGACCGCTTCAACGGCGTCGAAGTCCATGACGCCGACGTCGGCGAGTCCCGTCGCGGAGAGGCGTTGCGCGACGTCGAGTCCCACACTGCCCGCGCCGACGACGAGCACGCGGAGTCGTCCGATCGACGCCTGGGCGGTTGCTCCCCATGAGGACACCGTGCGCGTCTGCTTCCGGGTGATTGTTGGAGCGGGCCGGAGCTCATCGTTCCAGGTCAGCTGGAGCTTGGAACCGACCACACGGACGGATTCCGCCCATGTCGGTCGTTCCGCGGCAAACCAGAATCGTGCTGACCACGCGTCGTTGACGCCACCGAGGGTCATCCCGACGAGGGGCTGCTTTGTCACTGCTTCGGCGATGCGCAGGTATCCCGACTCGGTGTCGTGATCGGGACGGCTGAGACCCTGCCAGTTTCGTCCGCCCGGATGGGAGTGCAGGAGCACCAACCCGTGCCCGAGTGACTGCGCCTGGTTTGCTGCACGGAGGACGTAGCCGCTCGTGAACGACGCTGAGCCGTGGACAAGCCGTTCTCCCGGCTCGGGGAGGATTACGGTCTGAATGAGCGCCGTAGTCCGACTCAGCCCGGTCGAGAGCCGGTAGGTGGCGATCAGGACATCTTCCTGCCCGTCAGCACGGATCAGATGTTCCTGCATGGCGTGTGCAATCGCTGCGGGCACTGCTACCGAGTATCGAGTCATGCTGCTACCGCCACCGCGATGCTGAGGACGCCGCGGACATGCTGTAGCCATGCCCGAGCTGGCGGGATTGTCATGTTGGTCAGCGTGAACTCGCGAGAGTGTCGCCGCCAACCGGGTGGGCAGTCGGTGGTGTCCGCATTCGTCTCCGCGAAGATCACGGTTTCTGGCAGGTGAATCCAGTGAGGCGGCAGCATCGGCCAGCTCTGAACTTCGGAGACACTGACCCCGGTGGTGAGTGTCTGACCTCGGTACGGGCCGTCGAATGCTTGGACGTCGAACAGGATCCGAGCGCCGTCGAGGTGGGCCGGGGCCCCCTCAGCAGTCATGTCTGCGATGAACTGCCGAGTGGGCTCCGTCGTGGTGTTGGGCGCGCTCACGCGACGCCGCCGACCTGCTTGACGGTGACGAACTCGTCACCGTCGTGGAGTTCGAGCAGCTTGCCGTCCTGCTCGGTGTGGCTTTCGCCGTTGGGGCGGATTCGGGCCAGGTCGTAGCCAGCGGGGTCGACGCCGGCGAGACGCAGTAGATCCGCTGCGGTCTGGTCGTCGTCGTAGGTGTTGTGAGCGTCACCATCGATGGTGAAGCGAACCTTCCGTCGAGCACGAAAGGTGACGTCGTCGACGAGGTTGATGATCTGCATGTCGCCGACGGGTTCCTCGATGCCGTGTTCGGTGATCAAGAACAGGTCGAAGACCTGGGGGTCGAGCGCCGCAAGGCGCAGCAGTGCTGCGCCCTCGCGGTCGGAGTCGGTCGTCGTGAACGGCCTGTTGTTGACGGTGAAGTGCAGGACGGGGGCGTCGGAGTGCGACATGAGTTCCTCCAAGGAACGAGCTGTGTTGTGACTGCGGACCACTCCGGCGAAGTGGTCGTTACGAGCATAACACCCCTAGGGTGATTCATGGCTAACGTGTCGTCTCGTGGTAGTCTGCTGACATGCGTAGGGAGCGGCGATGACGGTCGTGTTCAGCGACACCGCCCTCCAGCGGGCCGCCGAGGAGCGGGACTTTTGCCCAGTGGGCTGGTCGGCGGCGACGCTGACGGAGTATCGGCGTCGGGTGCATCGCTTGGATGCGGCGCACTCGATCGACGATCTGCTGAAGCTGCGCTCGATCGGCGCCGCGCGTGCGCCCGATGGGGCGGGGTTCATCGTCGACCTCGGTGAGGTCATCCTTCAGCTCGGAGTGATCCAGCAACAGAAGGGGTGGCCCGTCCTGGTCGACTTAGAAGGATGTGTTGTGCGACGAAAGGAGACGTCACGGTGAGTGCTGCAGCCCTGGTAGAACGAGAGTCCGTCGGGGACACTCTCGCCGTAGAGCTCGCGTCGCGCGGGTGGAGTCAGGCTGATTTCGCCGAGATCATCGGGCGACCGGTCCAGTTCGTATCCGAGATTATTGCCGGAAAGAAGGAGCTCACGCGCGAGTCCGCCGCTCAATTCGCCGTAGCCTTCGATTCGACTCCGCAGTTTTGGCTGAATCTGCAAGACAGTTATTTGCTGTGGTTGCAGGAACGGGATCAGGCGGTGAGCAATAAACTCGATGATGTCCGTCTGCGGAAACGCTTGCGCGAACTCGCTCCCATCGCCCTGCTCGTTCGTCGCGGCACCATCCCGGCTGCTCCGTTACAAGCGCAGGTTAAAGCGGTCGAGCAGCTCTATGACATCGACTCCATCTGGGACGAACCTCAACTGGTGCTTGCTGCGAAGCGCTCAAATCTTGACGAGCCGCTTTCTAGCACGCAACAAGCTTGGGTTGCCCTTGCACAGCGCGCAGCGGAGATCAAGCAGACCGGCCCATACTCCCGCGCCGCTCTTGACCGCTTGGCGCGCGAGCTTCCCCGCGTTGCTCGAACACCGGGGGCATTTGCGGAGCTTCCAGATCTTTTTGCCGAGTCCGGGGTCGCGCTGGTCTATGTGGAGGCCCTGCCCTCGAGCAAGATTGATGGATGCTCGTTCATTGTTGGCACATCTGGCCAGCCCGCTATCGCCTTGTCAGGGCGCGGGAAACGGCTCGATAAGGTCCTGTTTGCGCTCCTTCACGAGGTGGCGCACATTCTGCTCGGGCATCTTGACGACCGCCCGATAATTCTCGACGAACATCACGACGGACCACCTACTCTCGGCGTCGAAGCGGACGCTGACTCCGCGGCGGTTGCGTGGGTGCTTCCAACGGCGTTGCCACCCATCCCGATGCGTATACGGGTCGGATGGGTGGATCAGGTCGCCACGAGCTACAAAGTGCATCCAATCGTCCTTGTTGGACAGCTGCAGAAGCGCGGAGTCCTTGATTGGCGCACCGCGCTCGTTCGTGGTGCGCCCAACGTGGACGATCAACTGCAGCGATGGAATGGCTGAGCTGAGTTGCGGGGACGGCGCTCACGATCGATTCGTGTGCTTCTCGTCAGGAGCGCGTAGCTACCCTGCGTGCTTCTTCCGGGTTCATCAGAGCCTCGTTGGGCCAGATGCTGTCCTGGCTGATTAGGGGTTTGATTTCGTCGAAGAGCGGATGATCTTCACCCGCTGCAACTCGCTGAGCAACGACGCGAGCGATCCCAGCGACGAGGTCAGCCACCTGGACGCGCTCGTCGTGTTGAGAGTCGACGAGCACGACACTCGTGAGTTCAACCCCAGTACCAGCCTCCCGGGGTGAGACACGTTCGGGCTTCGCGAGGTCGTCTCGAATTGCGGCGATGCGCTCAGGCGATAGCTCCTTCGCTGCATCGTGCAGGATTTCCACCGGCTTGCCCGACGCCTTCGCCCACAGTCTGACGGTCGCTCCTACCGCTGGGATGAGCGGATCGAGGGTGCGCAGCCGGTGGTCGATGCCGTGTCCAAGTTGCAAGGCAGACAAGGAGCCCAAGTGGGAGATGCCGGCATATGCCAATTCGATGAAGTCTCGCATGGGTGTTTCGATAAACAACGCTTTCACAAAGGCGGCATCCAACCTCTCCAAGGTAAAGGTCGCCTCCCCGGCGGTTTTTGCACGTAAGAAGTTTTGAAAGGCGAGCAGTATCTCGTCCCACTTCTCAGCGTAGGCAGACGGGGCTAGGAAATGCAGAATGTTAGCCGCGGACAGCGCGGAACCATCCGCGTACATGTCATAGCCCTCCGCATGCGCCATTTCCTCGACTGTGGAGTCGAAGAGTTTCGCCACGAGGAAGTAGCGCTTATGCGTAAGATGCACTGAGGCACCGCTCTCGAGAAGCGGATGCTGGAGCAACCACCTCGCTGTGGCTTCATGCTTTGGCTGCACAATCGTCTTCGACTTCAGTTCGGCGCTCTGGCTTCGGGTCCGCGCGCGGACTTCGATCATGATATCTGCGGCGTCGCTGTCAGACAGGGTTAAGCTCGCATGCGCGAAAATGGGAGAGCTTCCGTCCAGCAGATTTTCGCCATCATTACCGGATTCGTCGCACGCGACGACTATCGGTGCATTTGTCATCATTTTGAGCCAATTTCCTACCGGTGGATCTAGATTGTTAGACTCTCTGTCTTGCTCGGCACTCGCTATGCCGACCGGAATCGTTCCTGCCCGACGCGTGACCCCGGTGTGGTCCTCATAGCCTCGACGCTCGATGGAGGGACCCGGCTGCCGCCTGTGTGGTCGGGCGCATGTTGCGTCGGTCGAAACGGTCCGCTGAGCCTGCTCGCGGCGAGCACTACCTCGTCCGTTCTAGCGGCTGCGCAACACCTGCACGTAACCTAGCATCGCTCATAGACTCGAGGCGCGGTGAAAGTTTCGGTCGGCGGATTGGCGGCAAAGCCTTACCTTCGGAAGATTACGAGTGCCTCAGATTCGGACGCCTTGCCTACGGGAGAGCGGCGCATCGGGCGGCTGATAGGTGACCCGAGCCAGGTTGTGCCGGCGACGTCGTGCTCGGGCGAGCGGACGGCGGCATTGTCTTACAAGTGACGTGGCCCTCGCCCGATGCTGGGCCCGTTCCCCGATGGTTCCGAGCAGAGCACGATGTGTTCGAGCTTCTGGCAGCAGATCCGGGGCCGAAGGACGTGCCGCGACTGCTGCTGTTCCGTGACGTGAAGGGCACCGTCACGCTCATCGGATGCCGCAACGACGGGTACAGCACCAAGAGTGGCGGCCCCGGCGGCAGCCGAATCCGTGCGCAGCACGCGGTGTTCGGTGGACGCGAGGGCTGCGACTTCAGCACTTCGGTCGCACTCCGAACGACCGTGTCTCACCTCCGCAATTGGATTGGCGCCAGTGCCTGGACGGAGTACGACTCATCCGAGGTGCTCGACTACCGCCGCGAACTGTCGGAGACTGTCGAACTTGGCCGTTGGGGGCCGGTCGACATCGTCCTGCGTCCGGAGGCGCGACTGGCGCACCGAGAAGAAAGCGATCTGATCGAGCTCCGGACGGCCCTCCTAGTGGAGAGACCGCCACCTTCGTGCGCACACTGCGCTTCGCGATCGTCTCATCGTTTCGGGATGGCATGCCGGGGAACGAGCCGTCCACGCTGTGCAGCATCCCGAGGATGTGCACGTGTACCGCGACGGTGACGAGCACATGTTTTGGCGGAAGGTCAGCTCGAGCCAGGAGAAGACCGCCCTTCGACCTCGGCGTCGGCGTCGGCATCACCTCATCAACTACGAGGATCTCGGGGCCGAAGGACATTCGAGGATGGTTTGGGATCTGGGCACGTCTACAGCGGGTCATCGACCCGATTGTGAGCAGCATCGAAATGCGCAATGTCACCCCTGTCGCGCTGCTCGCTCAAGTAGGACCTGGTATCGAGGCCCTTGGCTACGGGCTGTCCCGTCGTGATGGGCTGAGTCGAAAAAGGCTGGGGAGGTGATTCTGAGAAATCGTCTGAAACGAATTCTCGCAGACGTTAATGGCGTCCTTCCGTTCGACGGTGGCGATTGGGTCACGTGTATGGTGAGCACCTACAACGGGATCAAATACGCGAACCGCGACATGCCTGACGCGCTCGATGTGCGTAACGTAGAACGCGAGTGCGTGCTGGTGGTGCGCGCATGGTGCGCGCTTCAGGTTGGGGTGAAACCGGAGACGCTTCGGGAGCGCATCCGCCGGGACAATCAGTCGCGTCCGTGGGTACTCGACTGCTCTCTGAGCGATCTCAATCGACGGTCCTGCGGCATACGGGCCGTCGCGGTCGCACGCAGCTCTCAACACCCGTCTCACATAGCTGGTCCGCAGACAGTCACGATGCCGGGGGGGGCTATCCGAACGCCCATCGGGGGCGGGTGCTTCGCCTCCGCGCCTTTCTCGGGGGCGGGCGTCCCCCAGCAGCGCACCACCTGGCCGGAAACGGCTTTGACTGGCTCAACCCGTCGGCAACTTCCTCATGAAACCGGCGATTGGGGGCGCGCCCGTGCAGGTACGAGCACAGAGCGATGGGTTCAGATCCCCACCGGTACCGTCAGGGAAAACCCCCGTTTACGCGGGGGTTTTCTCGTCCGGAGGTCCGCGTACAGCCTCCTGTACGAGACGGTCTGGGCCGGGCCTCGGTCGCGTTGCCCACACTGGGACATCTTTCTTTGATCTGCTGCTTGACCAACGCCCCGCCGGATCGGGGCAGTCGGGGCTTGTCAGCGTTTCGGCGACAGCACTCGTTGGTGGCCGACCGCACGAGTCGGCGTGCCTTCGACGACCGCGCCCCGTCGCCTCTCTCTGTACCGAGCGAGAGGCCACGGGGCGCGATGAGTCAGAACGAGGTGATGACCACCCGGTTGATCTTCGGGTCGTGCAGCGACTCGTAGCCCGCCTGTACCTCGTCGATGGAGATGGTCTTCGACACGAGTTCGTCGAGCTTGTACCGGCCCTGGAGGTACAGCTCGGCGATCATCGGGATGTCGCGCTTCGGGTTCGTCGAGCCCATGTAGACGCCCTCGACCCGCTTGCGTCCGTTGAGCAGTTCGAGCGACGTGAGGTCGAGGTGGTTTGACGGGTCGAGCACGCCGATCAGGTACAGGCCGCCACCTTGCGCGAGCATGTCGAATCCGGACCTCGTGACCGCCGGCAGGCCGACGAAGTCGAACACGAAGTCCGCGCCGAGCCCGCCCGTCAGCTCCTTCACGGCGGCGACTGCGTCCGTCGTCGTCGAGTTGACGGTGTCCGTCGCACCGAAGTGCCGTGCGTTGTCGAGCTTGTCGTCAGCGACGTCGATCGCGATGATCCGACCGGCGCCGGCGATGACCGCGCCGCTGATGGCGTTGGTGCCGACGCCGCCGGTGCCGATGATCGCCACGGTCTGCCCTGGCTGCACGTTCGCCGTGTTCATCACCGCTCCTGCGCCCGTCACGACGCCGCAGCCGAGTAGTGCGGCCTGCGGGAACGGGATCGCGTCCGGGACCTTGGCGACCTGGTTCTCGTGGATGATCGCGTACTCGGCGAAGCCGCCGAGCCCCATGCCCTGCGCGAGCTCGTGGCCGTCGGTGTCGGTGAGCCGGCCGTCGCGGACGGTGGCCTCGGGGTGCTCGCAGAGGCCGACGCGGCCGGTCAGACACTTCGTGCATGCTCCGCAGTACTGGACGAGGCAGCCGACGACGTGGTCGCCGATGGCGACGTCGCGGACCTGGTCACCGACTGCCGTGACGACGCCGGCGACCTCGTGCCCGAGGACCATCGGGACGTCGTAGCCGAGGTTCGTGCTCGCGGCGAGTTCGTCGCTGTGGCAGAGGCCGGACGCCTTGACCTCCACGAGGACCTCGCGACCGACGGGGTCTGCGATCGTGACGTCTTCCGTCTGAAATCCTCCGCCGAACTCGCGGACGACTGCTGCTTTCATCGTGTTTCTCGCTTTCTCTTCGTCGAGATGAGTGGGGGTGTCAGACGAGTTCGGGACGTCTGATGCTCTCGGCCCCGCCGTCGATGAAGACGACCTGACCGGTGACGTGCGTGTTCTCCGCGCTGGCGAGCCAGGCGAGGAGCGCCGCGGGGGCCGTCGGCGGTGCTGCGGGGCCGTTGAGGGGCGAGGGTGCGCCGGCGTCGAGCGCCGCGCGTCCTTCCGCCGTCTGCAGTGCCGGCGCGGTCATCGGCGTCTCGATGACTCCGGGCGCGATCGCGTTGAGGGCGATGCCGGCGCCGGCCCACTCCGGGTCCTTCGCGTGGGCGCGCGCCCAGTGCGCGATGGCCTTCTTCGTCGTCGAGTAGATCGCACTCGACCCTGCTGCGTTCGTCGCGGTCCCGATCCGCTCGGCTTCGGCACGAGCACCGGGCTCGTCGTCGGCGAGGAGCTTCGCGTAGAGACCGTCGTCGACGTCCTCGAGGGCGGCGAGGCTCGCGACGACGACCGCGCGGGGTGCGTCCGAGCCGGCGAGGAGCGGTCGGAGTCCCTCGAGGGTGGCCTTCGCGCCGAAGTAGTTCACTCCGACCGTGACCGGGCTCGCGGCGACGAGTCCTGCGACGGCGATGACGGCGTCGATGCGTCCGCCGGCGCGTTGGGAGACCTCGTGGACCAGGGCGGTGCGGCCCTCGTCGGTGCTCAGGTCGACGACGACGTCGGCGTCCCTGATGTCGACCCCGACGACGGTGTGACCGTCGGTGCGGAGCTTCTCGGTGGTGGCCTTGCCGATGCCGGATGCGGCTCCGGTGACGACGTAGGTGCGGGTCATTGGTGATCTCCTTCGATCGGGTTCGAGCGTGTGTTCGTGCGGGGCGATGCCGGTCAGCGGTCGAGTCGGGCGACGAGCCGGCCGTTGACCTCGCCGCGCTGCAACCGACCGAGGCCCTCGGCGATGTCAGCGAACCCGATCTCCTCCGCTGCGACCGTGACGCGACCGTCGCCCATCAGGGCGAGAACTGCCTCCAGGTGTTCCGGGACGCCGGCGACGGTGGCGCCCTGCAGGTCGATCGCGCGGCTGACGAGGTCGATGGAGTTGATCGTCCACTCGGACCGGCCGAGACCGACCAAGACCACGCGGCCACGGGTCTTCACGGCGCGGATCGCTCCGGAGGTCGTCGTGCCGAAGCCGGCGAAGTCGAGGTCGCGTCCCTCGAGCTCTTCGACGTCCGCGACGACCTCGCTGACGCCGTGCGCCTTCGCGGTCTCCCACAGCGCTTCGCGGGGCTCGGCGGCGACCACGGTGGCGCCCTGCGCGATCGCGATCTGCGCGCCGGTCATCCCGAGCCCGCCGAGTCCCACGATGCCGACGCGGTCACCGGCGCCGACCTGCCCGTACACGACGACGCCCGTGTACGAGGTCAAGCCGGCATCCGTGGCGGCCGCGGCCTGGGACCAGTCCATGCCCTCTGGGAGCCGGACGAGCTTCGCGGCGCTCACGATCGTGTACTCCGCGTACGCCCCGTCGCGGGAGACGCCGGGGGCGTCGTCGGGGGAGATGGCACTGGCTACCGCGTCGCCCACCGCCCATCCGGTGACGCCCTCGCCGACCGCGGCGATGGTGCCAGAGGCTTCGTGCCCGAGGATCACGGGCAGCGGGATCGTCAACGGGATGACGCCCTCCATGTATCCGACGTCGCTGTGGCACAGGCCGGACGCGACGATCTTCAGCAGGACTTGACCGGGGCCCGGCGTCGGGGTGTCCACTTCCGTCTCGGTGACCGTTCCGTGGACTTGCTCGAGTACCCAGGCCCTCATGTCGACTCCTTCATCGATGTGCAGCGGGACTTCCCTCCGCGCCTGATCGGACCCTACGCCATTTTCTGGACAGGTGTCTATGAACTGTGGCATGCGAGATGATCGACACATGACCAGTGCAGCGCAGGGGGATCGGCGACGGGAACTCGCTGTGACGGACGATCCCCGAGCGGCGAGGACGCGTGACCGGCTCGTCGCCGCGCTCGACGCGCTGCTCGAAGCCGGCGAAGCCGTGTCGGTCGCCGCCGTGTGCACGCGAGCCGGGGTCGGCCGGAGCACCTTCTACACGCACTTCGCGACCGTTGGAGACGTCGTCGTGTACGTCGTCGACACGATGTTCGACGAGATCGGACCGCGAGACGTCTCGCGGCGAACCGGCCAGGTCATGGCCAGGGCCGCCATCACACGGACGGGTCTCGAGGAGCTCCTGGCCGCGTTCCGCCTCCATCGCCGCTACCTCCTGTACGCGGTGTCGGCGCCGGCAACCGAGCGTGTCCGTGAGCGTCTCGTCGAGGAGATGTCTGCGAGCCTGCGGAGGACGATCCTCACCGAACGCCCGGACGCATCGGACGAGTTCCTCGACACGGCGGGAGAGTACATCGCCGGCGGGGTCCTCAGTGTCCTCCTCGGATGGCTCGAGAGCCCGCGCGGACGCAGTGACGACGACATCGTCGACACGGTCGCGCAGCTGCTGCCGAGTTGGCTGACCACCAACGACTGAGTCTCGGAGCGCGCGTGCGGCGTTGTGGATCTCGCGCCAGACACCCCGCGCCACGGCGCCGTCGGCACTGATCCGCACGCCCTCAGGGGACCGGACGGATCTCGAGCCTCCGGTTGCACGCCTTCGACGCCTCTGCCCCCAATCGGAGGGCGACGTCGGCGTCGGGAACGTCCCAGATCCACACACCGGCGACGAACTCGGTGGTCGCGACGTACGGGCCGTCCGTGACCAAGCCGGCGTCGTCCCGGTTGTCGACGACCGTCGCGAGCTCGGGTGCCGCCAGGCCGGCGGCGAACACCCAGTGCCCGTCGGCGCGGAGCCGGTCGTTGAACGCATCGATGGCGGCCATCTCGGCGTCGGTGGCGCGCCCGGATGTCTGCCCGCCCGTGGTCGGGCTGCCGTCGAGGACGTTGACGAGGTACTGCATCGTTGTCTCCTTCGGTCGTCGACCGCTCGTGCGGTCTCACGTACACGGCATACACGGTGCTTCGCCGAGACGGACGTCTTCGGCCATCGACCTCGGCAGAGCCCCGAGTGTCACCGGCGCCGTGCGGGCTCGGCGCCGGTGCGCGGCGGCGCCGGCGTCTCCCGCAGGCGACCGGCCGCCGTGGTCGCGGCGCCGGTGATGGCGTGGAGGAACGTGGTGACCTGGCGGAGGTCGTCGGCGGCTGTGCCTCGGAGGACCGTGGCGATCTCCTCGCTCGACCGTTCCGCGAACGCGCGCGCCCGGTCCTCCGCCGCCGCGGTCGGGCGGAGCGTCACGCGCCGTCGGTCGGTGTGCTCCCGGCTCCGGATGATCAAGCCCGCTCCCTCGAGGCGGTCGAGCAGCACCGTGACCGACCCGGAGGTCATGCCGATCAGTTGCCCGAGCCGTGCGGGGGACAGTGGTTCCCCGGCAGAGGCGGCCCAGAGCACCTGTCCGAGCGCGTGCGCGTCGTTGGTCGGCAGGTCGAGCCAGACCGCCATCTGCTGGTTCAGCTCCGTGAAGGCCACGGCCCAGTCGCGGAGCGCCTGCATCACGTCGACCTGGGGGACAGACCAGGTCGTGTCGAAGACGTTCTCCATCAGACTCCTTCAATGTGCAGTCGCTTTACTGTAAAGACAGTATCGAGGAGGAGCCATGGAACAACGCACCGCGATCGTCTCGGGAGCCAGTATCGCCGGACTCTCGGTGGCCTACTGGCTGCGGCGCACGGGCTGGCAGGTCACGGTCGTCGAACGCGCCGAATCCTTCCGGGACGGCGGCCAGAACGTCGATGTCCGCGGCGTCGCGCGGGACGTCCTCCGTCGCATGGGCCTCTTCGATGCCGTGAAGGCGAAGAACACCACCGAGACAGGCACGGTCCTCGTCGACGCCGACGGGAAGGTGACGGCCGAACTGCCCTCGGAGGGGACGGACGGTGCGACGGCGGAACTCGAGGTGCTCCGCGGCGACCTCGCCCGGGTGGTGCTCGACCACCTGCCGGACGGCGTCGACTTCGTGTACGGACAGACCATCACCGCGGTCGAGGACCGCGGTGACGCGGTCACGGTGCGCCTCGCGGACGGCCGGGCGCTCGACGCGGACCTGCTCGTCGTCGCCGAGGGTGTTCGGTCGTCCACACGTCGACTCCTTTTCTCTGGCGACGACGTCGAGGAGCGCGACCTCGACGTCACGATGGTCTTCGGGACGATCCCCCGGACCGACGGCGACGACGACCGCTGGCGTTGGCACAACTCCGTCGGCGGCCGGCAGGTCCACCTGCGGCCCGACCCGTACGGAACGATCCGCGCGATCCTCGCGTACTCGCCGGGCGGCGACCTCCTCGGCCTGACGCGGGCCGAGATGCTCACCGCCGTGCGGGAGCGGTACGACGGGGCAGGGTGGGAGGCACCGCGCATCCTGGAGGCGCTCGAGACGTCCGACGACGTCTACGTCGACCAGCTGCAGCAGGTGCGCATGCGGACCTGGCACCGCGGCCGGGTCGTGATGGCCGGCGACGCAGCGTGGTGCGTGACACCGATGGGCGGTGGTGGGGCATCCCTCGCCCTCACCGCCGGGTACGTGCTCGCCGCCGAACTCGCCGCAGCACCCGACGATCAACCCGGCGCGCTCATCGCCTACGAGAGGTGGATGCGCCCACTGGTCGACGACGTCCAGCACCTGCCGCGCGGCATCACGGCCTTCGCGTACCCGCAGACGCGCGTCGGTCTCGCAGTGCGCGGGGTCGCGGACAAGGTCCTGCTCTCCCGGCCCTTCCGCCCACTCGCGGCGAAGCTGACCCAGGTCGCACAGACCGAACGCGACCTGCCGCCGCTCCACGACGAACGACGGTGACGGCGAGGTGTTGCGTCGGTCCGCCGGAGCGCTCGCGCGAGTTCGAACGTCGCCGCGCTCGGCAACCTGACATGCACTGACGACGAGTTTGCGCCGGTGTCGAGCAGCGGTGTGTCGATGGCCTGGCGACGGCGTGCAGCGTTCCGTGCACGTCGTCGCCAGGCCGTCAGGTCAGCGCTCAGGCGCGGCGGCGCCGTACCACGATCAGGCCGACACCGAGCAGGACCGCGAGTGCGGCACCGCCGACGAGGAGCGGCGAGATCGTCGACCCGGTGAAGGCGAGCTCCGCGGCGGCCTGACGAGCCACCGCGGTGGTCGTGGCGGCCACGGTGGCCGGCGCGACCGTGAATGCGTGCGACACGGTGACGGGGTCCGCCCCGGTGCCGTCCAGCGTCAGCACCAGCTCGTGGGCACCTGCGGCAGTGCCGGCCGGGATGATCACGTCGGTGTCGAGCACGCCGTCGTCGCCGATCGTCACCGCCGCCAGGCGGACCGGCGTCGAGTGCAGGTCGATCGTCACCGTGGCACCCGCGGGCAGGTCGGTCGCGCCGAGGTGGACGCGTGCACCGACGGACAGCGTGGTGCCGTCGATCGAGTCCCCGTCGATCCGCGCGGTGGGATCGAACACGAACGGCGTGGTCGAGACGCTCGCACTCGGGGTGCCCGGCCCGACGGGCGTGACGGCACGCACGCGGAACTCGTAGCGGGACCCGTTGTCCAAGCTGCTGATCGTGACCGGGGACGTCGACGCGTCGACGCCGGTCCAATCCGCGCCAGCGGCACGGTACTCGACCCGGTAGCCGGTGACGGCCGCACCGCCGTCGTCCGTGGGCGCGGTCCAGGAGAGGACGGCCGCCCCGTCGGCGGGGTTCACGGCCAGGTCGTTCGGTGCGCTCGCCACGGTGAGGGGCGTCGCGGTGGCGAGTTCGCTCCAGGGGCCGGTGCCGGCTGCGTTCACGGCGGCGACGCGGAAGGAGTACTCGGTGCCGTTGGTGAGGCCCGTGACGTGCGCGGATCCGGTGGCGGCGGCGATGGGCTCACTCCACGTGGAGCCGTCGCTGCTGTACTCGACCTGGTACCCGGTGACCGGGGCGCCGTTCGCGTCGGCCGGTGCCGACCAGGTGAGCGAGACGGACTCGTCGTCACCGGTCGCCTTGACCGCCTGCGGCGATCCGGCCACGCCGAACGGGGTGGTCGGGTTGCTCGACGCGGCGGGTCCGGTGCCCGCAGCGTTGGACGCGGCGATCCGGTACTCGTAGGTGGAGCCGTTCTGCAGCCCGTCGATGACGGCGCTGGTGTCGGCCGCGGCCGGCGTGGCGACGTCCGCCCATGGTCCGCCGTCGACGCTCTGGGAGATGGTGTAGCCGGTCAGCGGGCTGAAGCCGTCGCTCGCGGGCGCGGCCCAGTTCAGCTCGACCGATCCGTCACCGGGGGTCATGCGGAAACCGACCGGAGCGGACGGCGTCGTGTAGGGGGTCACCGCGGTGCTCGGGCCGGACGCAGCACCGGTGCCGGAGGCGCTCGTGGCGGCGACCTGGAAGGTGTACGCGGTGCCAGGGGTCAGGCCGTCGATCGTCGCGCTGGTGCCGGCGGTCGTCGCCGTCACGTTGCCAGGGGTCGACGTGACGGTGTACCCGGTGACGGGGTCGTCGCCGGCGTCGGTGGGTGCCGACCATGACACCGTCGCAGAACCCGCGCCGGCGGCTGCGGTGACGTCACCCGGAGCCGACGGCACCGCCGCCGGTCGGACGACGATGGTCGAGGTGACGTCCTGCTGTCCCTTGTCGTTCGCGGAGCGGATCGTGAACGTCGAGGAGCCGACCTCGGTCGGCGTGCCAGAGAGCCGGCCGGACTGCGAGAGGGTGAGGCCCGCGGGGAGCGTGCCGTCGACGACCGAGAGCGTCGGAGCGGGGTAGCCGCCCACCGTGTAGTCGTAGGAGTAGGAGTGGTCGACAGGGGTGTTCGACGTCGGGGTGCCCGAGATCGTGCCACCGGCGACGACGTACTCGCGGAAGGCGAGGTCGTAGCTGGAGGCGTAGCTCTGGCCCATGTAGATCGCGCCGCCGCCTGGGTAGACGTTCGTGTCGCAACCCACGTACGCGTTCGACGGACCCTGGAACGAGATCGCGTACGAACCCCCCGCGGTGACGGGGGCGGTGGACGTGATCGGGACCGAGAACCATCCGACACTGGAGACGGTCGCCGACCCGGTACCGAGGACCGGGCCGGTGGGGAGTCCGTTCTGCGCCGCGCGGATGGTCACGTCGTACGTGGCAGACCCGGAGATCCGCGCCTCGTACAGGTCGATGCCCGACACGAGTCCGCTGACCGTCGGCGTGAAGGTCTGGCCGTTGTCGCCGTTCGACCACGGGCCGAGGCGGTACGTCTCACTCGCCTGGTCGAGCGTGCCCTGCTGGGCAGCCTGGGCGGCGCCCACGGAGAGCAGCGCCGGTGCGAGTGCTGCCGCGAGGACTGCGGCGCTCGCGATGGCCTTCCGCATCGGCCGGACGGTTCGGGTTGGAGACGGAGCGGTGCGTGCGCGCAAGAGCGTTCCTTCGGGAGAGGCTCCCTCCTGCAGGGAGCAGGCCGATCATATGAGCCCTCTTCGCTTCGTTACGCCGCGATGCTCACCCCAGTTCGGGGTCTCGAGCGACGCCCGAAGGGGGAGACGATCCCCGTCCCGGCCCTCCGCTACCTCTCGGCCCGGAGCCGCTCGACGTCCGGCAGGACGGCGAGCAACCGGTTCTCGGAGGCGATCCGCTCGGCGACCGCGAGGTGGTGCTCCGCGCGTTCGGCTTCATCGGTCGACCGCAGCGCTCGCGCGAGTTCGAGGTGCGCCCTGGCAAGACCTTCGGCGTAGTGCGCCGCCGCGGCTTCCTCGATGACGCCGGGCATCGTCTCCAGGGCGTACGCGGGGTTGCCGGACCGGGTGAGCACGTCCGCCAGCACGGTCCGTGTGCTGACACCGGTGACCAGCATGAGGTTCGGCTGGACCCGGTCGCCACGGTCGGCGAGGAGCCGGAGGATCTGCTCGTAGTGGGCGGCTGCACCGTCGAGGTCGCCGGAGTGCATGAGGAAGTTCGCGGTCATCGAGAGCGTCTGTGCGACGCCGTCCTGATCACCGGCGACGGTGAGGAGTTCCATCGCCCGGCCCGCTTCACGGAGCGCCGTGTCGAAGTCGAGGAGACGGCCTCGCGTCCACGCGAGGTAGAACAGTGCCCAGCCCTGTTCCTTCACGTCGTCCGTGCGTTCGGCGGCATCCACCGCGATGACGGCGGCGCGGTGCGCGGCATCGAACTCGTCCTGTGTGAGGTGCAACCACGCCGCGTACCCGTGGTGCACGGCGATGTCCCGGTCGGTGCCGGATCGGGCTGCAGCATCGGCGGAGGTCAGGAAGAGGATGCGCCAGAGATCCCATGCCGGCCACGTGTCGGAGAACCAGTGCAACGCCTCGGCGACGTCGAGGACGAGCTGGTCCTCGCCGAGGGCGTACGCCTGTTGGATCGCGCTGGCCCACTGCGCGCCTTCGATGCGCAGCCAGGTCTGTGCGTGGTCCGCCGTGGGGAAGTGGCGTCCGGGAGCTGCTGGATCCGGGTCGCGATCGGGCTCGAACCAAAGGCCGGCGTTCTGGGCGGTCTGCAGCACCCAGTGTCGGAGTGCTCGTCGTTGGTGCGCGACGGACGGCTCGTCGCGTCTGGACAGGGCGGCGGCGAAGAGCCGCACCAGATCGTGGAGGTGGTAGCGGTTGCTGCCCCGGGCTTCGACGAGACCGAGATCGGTCAGTTCGTCGAGTCGGTCGGCAGCGTCGTCGGGGTCGGCGGCGGTCGGTGCTGCGGCGAGGTGCGCATCGAAGGTGGCACCGTCGATCAGCGACAGGCTCCTGAACAGCTGTTGCGAGGCGGTGTCGGTCTGGTCGTAGGAGAGCGTCAGTGCCGGCTCGACCGCGAGGTCTCCTGCGACGAGGGCGCTCAGCGGGTTGCGGCGCGCGGCCATCTTGTCGAGGAAGTCACCGACCGTGGAGCGCGGCTGCGCCGCCACGCGGTTCGACGCGATCCGCAACGCGAGCGGCAGATCGCCACACGCCGCAGCGAGCGCGTCGGTGTCCCGCTCGGTGCGCTGGGCGGCTGGGACGATCCGACCGATGAGCTGCGTGCTCTCGGCACGGCTGAGGGACTCGAGCGTGATGCGTTGCACGTTCACCAGTCCGGCGAGGCTCCTGCGTGAGGTCACGATGACGACGATGTTGGTCGCCGTCAGGACCGGCCTGATCTGGTCCTCGTTCGCGGCGTTGTCGATCACGATCGCGACGCGCTGCGCATCGGTGATCCGACGCCAGTGCGCGATGGCCTCGTCCATGCTCGAGATGTCACGGATCTCGGATGTCTGCGCGATGAGCGACGCCAGCACTCCGAGCGGGGACAGCGGCAGCAAGTTCATGCCGTTGAGGTCGATGAACGCGCGTCGGCAGTCGTCGTGTTCGTGGCGGCGGAGTGCCTCCAGCGCGACGGTGGTCTTCCCGACGCCGGCAGGGCCACAGATGACGAGGACCGGCGCGGCCAGACCGCTGTCGGTGCCGCGGAGGAACGCCGCGACCGACGCCATCACGTCGGGCCGTCCGGTGAAGTCCGTCACGAGCGGAGGCGCCAGCATCGCGGAACGACGAGAGCTCCCCGAGACGACACGAGGGGCGCGTGCCAGACGCAGCAGCTCCTGTTGCTCGGCGTCGTCGAGGCCGAGCGCGTCGAAGAGCGCGGTGAGGGTCCGCCGCTGTGGTGCGGCGCTGATGCCGCGTTCGATGTTGCTGATGGTCCGGTCGCTGATGCCGGATGCGTGCGCGAGGCTCTCCAAGGTGAAGCCCGACAGCAGGCGATGCCGGCGCAGCCGGTCACCCAGTGGTTCTGCGTGCGGTTTCTTCATGCTTTCTTCCTGGCGTCGGGGCACCCGGTGGCCCTTTCATGAGGGGCATCACCATGGTGCCTGACCGTCCGATCAGACGCGAGAGGACCGCACCACGGGGAAGGGGAACTGCTCATGCCAACGCCCACCATCATCCTCGTGCACGGCGCCTTCGCCGACTCCGCGAGCTGGGCTCCTGTCACCAGGGAGCTCCTCGACCGCGGTCACACCGTGCTCGTGCCGCCGGTCTACAACCGCAGTCTCGCCGAGGACGCCGCCTCCGTCCGGGCCGTCGCCGAGCACGTCGACGGCCCCGTGGTCCTCGCCGGCCACTCCTACGGTGGCGCGGTCATCACGGTCGCCGGCGCCGCGGAGAACGTCGTCGGGCTGGTGTTCGTCTCCGGCTACGTCCTCGAGGTCGGTGAGAGCCTCGGGCAGCTGCAGGGCGGTTTCCCGGACTCCGACCTCGCCGCGAACCTGGTGTACACGCCGTACCCGATCGCCGGCGCGGAGGACGGCACCGACGTGTCCGTGAAGGTCGACGCGTTCCCACCCGTGTTCGCCGACGGAGTCGACCCGAAGACCGCCGAGGTCCTCGCGGTGTCCCAGCGGCCGCTGACCGGAGCAGCGTTCGGGGAACCGGCGTCGACGGCGGCGTGGAAGACCACACCGGGGTGGGGCATCGTCTCCACGAACGACCACACCATCAACCCCGACGTCGAACGCTTCGGGTACGAACGCGCCGGCCTCCGGGACGTCGTGGAACTCCCCGCGCCGCACCTGGTGATGCACACCCACCCGGCCGAGGTCGCCGACGTCATCGAGACCGCCGTCCGCGAGACCACCACCGACTAGCGCCGCGCCCGACCACCGACCCACCAGCGACGACCATCCACCACCAACGACCACGTACAGGAGAACACCATGGGATTCGTGACCACCGACGACGGTGCAGAGATCTACTTCAAGGACTGGGGCAGCCACGATGCGCAGCCGATCGTGTTCCACCACGGCTGGCCGCTGTCTTCCGATGACTGGGACGCGCAGATGCTGTACTTCCTGGCCGAGGGCTACCGGGTCGTCGCGAGCGACCGTCGCGGGCACGGCCGTTCGTCGCAGATCGGCACCGGCCACGACATGGACCACTACGCCAGCGACGTGTCCGCGGTGGTCGAGCACCTGGACCTGCACGACGCGATCCACATCGGCCACTCGACCGGCGGCGGCCAGGTCGCTCGGTACGTCGCCCGGTACGGTCAGCCGCAGGGCCGCGTCGCGAAGGCCGTGCTGGTGTCCGCGGTCCCGCCGCTGATGGTGAAGACCGACGCGAACCCCGACGGCACCGACATCTCGGTCTTCGACGGGTTCCGGGAAGCACTCGCGGCGAACCGCGCGGAGTTCTTCCAGGACGTCGCCGCCGGACCGTTCTACGGATTCAACCGCGACGGCGTGACGCCGTCGGAGCCGGTGATCGCGAACTGGTGGCGGCAGGGCATGACGGGCAGCGCCCTCGCGCACTACGAGGGCATCAAGGCGTTCTCGGAGACCGACCAGACCGAGGACCTGCGCGCGATCACGGTCCCCGTCCTCGTCCTGCAGGGCGACGACGACCAGGTCGTGCCGTACCGCGACGCCGCACTGAAGCAGGACGAGCTCCTCAGTGACTCGACGTTGAAGATCTACGAGGGGTACCCGCACGGCATGCTGACGACCCATGCTGACGTGATCAACCCCGACATCCTCGCGTTCATCCGCAGCTGACCGGACCTGATCGGCTCGAAGACGGTCACCGGAGTCGCCCAGCGGTTCCGGTGGCCGACACGCGAAAGCGCGAGCATCCCGTCGACGTGAACCGCGAGCGGCATCGCGGCGGACGAGGGTCGCCCATCGGACGCGGTGGGTTGCCCGGTACGTTTCCCCTCGGCGAGAGGACGTGGCGTCCTCGGCGAGAGGATGCGGAGTCATGAGGGCTGCTTGGTACGACGAACAAGGTCCGGCGAGCGAGGTGCTGCGAGTCGGAGAACGACCTGATCCCGCTCCCGGCGAGGGGGAGGTCCGGGTCCGGGTCGCGTTCTCCGGGGTGAACCCCGGTGACACGAAGAAGCGCGACGGGTGGCTGGGGTCGGCGATGCCCTACCCGGTGGTGATCCCGCACAGTGACGGTGCGGGCGTCGTTGACCGGGTCGGCGCGGGCGTCGACGAGGGCCTGGTCGGCCACCGCGTCGCCGTGCACGGCGCGCAGTCGTACCGGCAGTTCGGCACCGCCGCCGAGTACACCGTCGTCCCGACGGACCTCATCACCCCGCTGCCCGACACGGTCAGCGACGAGATCGGCGCGCTCCTCGGCATCCCCGGGATCACGGCTCACCGAGCTGTGTTCGGCGACGGCCCGGTGACCGGGAAGGTCGTCCTCGTGCACGGCGTCCGCGGCGGTGTCAGCGGGATCGCCGCGCAGCTCTCACAGTGGGGCGGTGCGACGGTCATCGGCACGGTCCGCCGATCGTCGGATCTCGATGCGGCAGGGCTCCCCGACGTCGATCACGTCATCGCACTCGACGACGACCCGGCGGCCGCTGTCCGGCGCATCGCACCGGACGGCGTCGACCGGATCGTCGAGGTGGCGCTGGACGCGAACGGGGACCTGGACGCGTCCGTGATCGCGAACGACGGGGTGATCGCGACGTACTTCGCGCGCGGAGACCGCGTCTCGCTGCCGTTCCCACCGCTGCTCTTCGCCAACGTCACCGTCCGGTTCCTCGGCAGCGACGACTTCCCAGCGGCCGCGAAGCGCGCCGCGATGGACGACCTGGTCACCGCCGCGGACGCGGGTGCGCTCCGCCTCTCGGTCGGGCAGGTGCTTCCCCTCGACCAGATCGCGCAGGCGCACGACGACGTCGACGCCGGTCGGACCGGCCGCGTCCTGGTGCAGGTCGCTCCGTCGTTGCCGACACGCGACGGCGCGAGCATCCCGTCGGCGTGAACCGCGAGCGGCATCGCGGCGGACGAGGATCGCCGTCGTCGTCGATGAGTACGCTGGCGACTGTGATGGGCGAGGCATCGTGAGCGACGGCCGGGTGACCCGGTTCCGCGGCCTCGATGCCGTCTCGGTCGGAGCAGCGGTGTTCATCGCAGCCGGCCTGTGCACCTGCGCCACGCTCCTGATCGACGTCAGTCACGAGGTCGCGTCCGTGGCGTCGCTCTTCGCCGGACCCCTGACACTCGCCGGCTTGCTCATCCTGGGCTTCGGTGCGTCGGACGAACGTCCGTTGCGGGCGGTCCCGGCCGCGCAGGTGCTGCTCCTGGTGGCCGCGGTCGCGGGGGTGGTCCAGACGACGGCCCTGCGGGTCCGGGTCCCCGACGTCTTCTCCGAGCCGTTCCTCCGACTGGTCGTCCCGGGGATCGGTGTCGTCGGTGGCACGGCGGTGGGTGTCGCGTGCATCCTGCTCGCCGTGCACCGCGCGAGACGCGTGGTCCCCGCCGCGGTCTTCGTCGGCCTCGGCCTCATCGCGATCTCGGCGCTGGTCACGAACGGCACGGCGCTCCTCGCCGATCGTCTGCTCCTCGCGGCGGGATCCGGCCTCGACGTCACCTCGATGTCGATCCACCTCTCGGTGCTCGGGAGTGGCATCGGCTTGCTCGTCATCGCGGCCGGGCTGATCCCGTCGTCCCGGTCGGCGCCCCGTCCCCGCTGAGTCGCGGAGCAAAATCACACCCGTTCCCACCTCCGGACGGGAGGCACGGTGCGGGCCCGCACCGTGCCTCCCGTCCGGAGACGGCCGGTCTTGTCATGTCGTCACCGGCCCCCTATGGTAACGATACCAACGACCAGGGGGAGCACCGATGCTCAGTCAGACCAACGCGCCGACCACCCGCGCCGTCCGCCTCACCGCCACCGCGATCGTCATCGGCACCCTCGTGGCCGCCGCACCGAACGCAGCCGACGCGGCGACCGCCGCCCAGAGCGCGCCGGACCCGGTCTGGCAGCAGCGCGCGAGCGCGACCTACGACGCCATGCAGGACAACCTGTACACCGGAGCCGCCGGCCACGGGCTCTACCGCGAGAACACGGACACGACCGCCGGCAACCCGTACTCCTTCCTCTGGGAGTACCGCGAAGCCACGCAGGCCGCGCTCGACCTGCAGGGGATCGACGGCGTCGGTCCGGCGTACGCGAACTCCGCCGCGGCGCGCATCGACGGGTTCCAGCACTACTACGCCGTCGCTCCGGGTGGCCGCCCCGGGTACGAGTCGTACCTCCCGGCACCGCTCGGCAGCGGCGGAGACGTGTACTACGACGACAATGCCGTCGTGGGTCTCTCGTTCGTCAGCCAGTACCAGGCGACGGACGACGCCGCGTCGCTCGACCACGCCCGAGCGGCGTTCGACGTGGCGGTCAGGAGCTGGAACGAGGACGGGGCGCTCACCTGCCCCGGGGGCTCCGACTGGATCGACCGCCCGGACAACACGACCCGCGCAGCGAACGTCACCGGCCTGACCGCGCAGCTCGCGGCGCACCTCTACGAGGAGACGAAGGACACGTCGTACCTGCGCTGGAGCACCAGGCTGTACGACTGGAACAACAGGTGTCTGCGCCAGTCGGCCGGGCTGTACCGGAACAGCCTCGGTGACGACGGGAGCGTCGACTCCACGCTCTGGACCTACAACTCGGGCGCGATGATCGGCACGGCGACGATCCTCTACCGGGCGACCGACGACCCGAAGTACCTGCGCCAGGCGACCTCGGCCGCGCGCGCGTCACTGCGGTACTGGAGCGCGGACGGCCGACTCCAGCAGCAGCCGGCGGTCTTCAACGCGTTCTACTGCAAGGACCTGCTGCTGCTCGACTCCGTGCAGCACGACCCGTCCTACCGCGCGGCTGCGGAGCAGTGGGCGACGGCGACGTGGCGGGACAACCGCGACCCGGCGACCGGCCTGTTCCACTTCCAGCCGAGCGGCGGCGGCGACCCCGACTGGGCGCGGCCGGCAGCGACGCTCGACCAGGCGGCGATGATCCAGGTCTTCGCCGTGCTCGGGTGGTCGTCGGACCGCCTCGGGGACGTCAGTTGAGCGATCGGCGGAGCAGCGAGGCCCCCATCGGCGTCATGGACGTCGGTGGGGGCCACGTCACGGCTGCGCTCGTCGACCCCGGGTCGGCGGGCGACGTCCTCGTCGAGCGCGGAGCACCGGTCGATCCGCACGCGGCGCGTGACGAGCTCCTCGAGCAGCTCGCCGCTCCGGGACGGGCGCTGGCTGCGCACCAGAGGCTCGCGGGCTGGTCGATCGCGATGCCCGGTCCGTTCGACGCCGAGGCGGGGACGGGCACGTTCGCCGGGGTCGACAAGTTCCGGTCGATCGCGGGGATCGACCTCCGGGCCGCCCTCGCCGATCGGCTCGGAGTCGCTCCGGCAGCGGTCCGGTTCGTGAACGACGCGGTCGCGTACGGCATCGGCGAGTGGGCTTCTGGGGCGGGGGTCGGCGCGCGCCGGATGGTCTGCATCACGCTCGGGACCGGGGTCGGTTCGGCGTTCCTCGTGGACGGTGCAGAGGTCAGGAGCGGGCCGACCGTGCCGGAGGCCGGGGAGGTGCACCGGCTCGCGATCGACGGGCACGCGCTGGAGGAGACCGTCTCATCGCCGGCGATCCGGCTTGCCGATCGCGCGCGGTCCGGTCGGGAGCGGACGGTCGAGGAGATCTGCGCCGCTGCGCGGGCCGGCGACCGGGAGGCACGCGAGGTGGTCGCGTCGGCGATGCGCGCACTGGGTGCGGTGCTGCAGCCGTGGGTGGAGCGGTTCGGAGCCGACCGGGTCGTCGTCGGCGGTTCGATCGCGCGGTCGTGGGACGTCATCGAAGCCCCGCTCCGAGCCGGGCTGGCGCTGGACGAGGACGGTGACCTGGTCCGGGCCGCGCTCGGTTCCCGAGCACCACTCGTCGGCGCCGCATCGGCGTGGGCGAGTGGTGCCCGCCGGCTCAGTCGCTGAGCCCGGTCCCGCGGACCGCCGCCTTCACCGTGCCGAGGCGCTGCCCCACCCCGCGTCCGCACGGGCGGACCGTGTAGCGGCCGACGCTCGCGGGGACGATGAAGGTCTCGGCGTAGTGCACGACGAACGGTTCGAACGCGCCGTCCGGGCTCTCGACGACGGCCTCGGCGCCCTCGACGAGGTTGAGGACGTTCACGGTGCCGTCGGTGTCGTGCGGGACGACGCCGTCGAACCAGTGCCGACGGACCTCGATGAACTCGAGCTCGTGGAGCCCCGTGCGTTCCTCGACCCAGCCGTCACCGCGTGCGACCTCGGTCACCTGGTTGACGAGCTCGTCGCGGGCGAAGTCGGTGCGGCGGTCCCACTGGATGTTCGCGAAGGCGTGGTCGAGGTGCACCGGACGCGGGACCCCGTCGAGGCCGACCCGTCCCCAGTCCCACATCTTGAAGGTGAAGATGTACGGGGTCGCGGAGATCTCGAGGACCATCGAGTCCGCTCCGGAGCAGTGCACGGTGCCGGCGGGGATGAGGAAGTGGTCGTGCTTCTTCGCCGGGAAGGTGTTCACGTAGCGGTCCGCCGGGAAGGGCTCCTCACCCGACGACGCGGTCCGCAGTGCTGCCTGCATCGCCTCGGGGTCGGCGTCGTCCCGAACCCCGAGGTACACGACGGCGTCGTCCGCGGCATCGAGCATGTAGTAGCTCTCGTCCTGCGTGTAGGGCATGCCGAAGACGTTCTGCATGTAGTCGGTCAGCGGGTGCACCTGCAGCGAGAGGTTGCCGCCGGCCATGGTGTCGAGGAAGTCGAAGCGGATCGGGAACTCCGCACCGAACCGGGCGTACGTCTTCGCCCCGAGCAGCTCGCGCGGGTGCCGGAACACCAGGTCGAGCGCCGGGAGCTCGACGACCGTGTCGCCGATGCGGAACAGCAGGCTGTTCTCCTCGGGGACGCAGTCGAAGCACCAGGCGTAGTTGTCGGCATCCCCGACCTCGAGGACCTCCTTCATCCACTGCCCGCCCCACACCCCGGGGTCGAAGAAGGGGACAACGCGAAAGGGACGACGGCTCGCGAGCTCCAGGCCGGCGAGGAAGGTCTCGGCCGTGACGAGCTTCGCGTCCGCCATCGAGCCGTTCGCGTCGAGGACCAGGTCGATCCGGTCGAACAGGTCGCGCTTGTGCCGATCGGCGACGCGCCACTCGACGAAGTAGCCGCGCTTGACCTTGCGGAGCTGGTCCTCGTCGGCGTTGTCCGCGCGCCAGTTCGGCGCTCCGGCTCGCTGCCGGCGCTGGATCTCCCACCGTGCCAGGTCGGCGAGCACCACCGTGTCGAACTCGGTCGGCACCAGGGTCGCGCCCCAGCCGAAGACCACGACGGGGCCCTCGGCTGCGCTGATCTGCTCGGCGACGTCCGCGAGGCGGGACGTGTCGTAGAAGTCGGTGAGCACCTGGTGCCCGAGGACGCCGAAGACGCGGTCGTCGGTGAGGTTCGCGGCGATGCGCTTCTCGATGACGGCGTTCGGCAGGGCAGCAGCGGCTTCGACGTCGATGAGGAGCGCGTCAGGGGCGACGGCGGCGAGTTCGCGGCGGAGGCCGTCCAGGTCGCTCCCCGGGTACGTGTCCACTGCCATGACGTGCCGACCGGAGAGGCGTGCGGCGAGCTGCTCCCACGTGTCCTCGCCGCTCCAGGCAGCGTGTCCCGGCGGGAGGTCGATGGTGGGTACCTTGTCGTACTGGCCGACGGTCACCCCGGTGGGCAGGAAGGTGGACATGGGGCCCCTTTCGCGCTGATAACGTTACCAACACTACCCCGCAAGGTGCGCTGGGACGCAAGCCGGGCCTCCAGTTCGGACCGGACCGGCCCCGCACTCAGTGGTGGACGATGTGCACCGGCAGCTCGACCAGCCGCGGCGGCTCGCCGTCGGCGGACCCGTCGAGCCGGGACAGCAGCATCCGCGCCGCGACGCGACCGAGCTCCGCCGGGTCGTGGTCGATGACGGACAGCGCGATCGGCGCCATGTCCGCGAAGTCGAACGAGTCGAACGCGAACAGGCGTGGCGGCGAGGTGATCGTCCCGTCGTGGACGGCCGTGGCGATCGCCCGGATCGCACCGACGCTGATCCGGTTGTTCGCGGCGAACACGGCGGTCGGCGGCTCGGGCAGGGCGAGGAGCCGGCGCATCGCGCGCTCCGCCGTGGCGGTGTCCTGCAGTTCGAGGACGACGAGGGCCTCGTCGGGTGTCACCGCGTGTGCGGCGAAGGCGCTCCGGAAGCCGGCGAGGCGGCGCTGACCGGTCGACACCGTGACCTTGTTGCCGAGGAACGCGATCCGGCGGTGCCCGTCGTCGAGCATGAGTGAGGTCGCGTCCCGCGCGCCGTGCACGTCGTCGATCAGGACGGCGTCGGCGGCGACGTCCTCGACGGTGCGCGAGGCGAGGACGAGCGGGACGTCGTGGAGGCGATCGGCGGCGAACCGGTCGGCGTCTGCTCCGGCCGGGACCACGATGAGCCCCTCGACCTGCCGGCCGAGGAAGTCCGACAGGAGTTGCCGCTCGAGGTCCGGGTCCTCGTTGGTGGTGCCGACCAGGATGCGGCGACCGGTACCCGCGACGACCTGCTCGATGCCCTGCACCACGCCGGCGTAGTACGGGTTGCCGATGTTCGTGATCATCACGCCGACGAGCCCGGAGCGCTGTCCTGGCCGCAGGCTCCGTGCGTTCTCGTTCCGGTGGTAGCCGACCTCCGCGATGACGCGTTCGACGTGTTCCCGGAGCGCAGGTCGCACGTTCTTGCCGCCGGAGAGCACCCGGGAGACCGTCATCGGGCTGACCTCGGCCACCCGCGCGATGTCCTTCACGGTCATCGCGGGCTTCCGGTTCGGTCCGGACCCCGCGGCTGCCTGCATGTGTCCCTGTATACCGGACATCCCTCTTGCGGCTGGTCCGGTGCCGTGTATGCTCCCGTTGGTAACGTTATCAATTCACCGTCGAATGGAACGCCCGATGCCCAACCCGTTCTCCAGAGGGCCTGCCGTGACCCGACGCACCGCGCTCGCGCTGGGCGGCGGCGGCCTGCTCGCCATGACCCTGGCCGCCTGTGCCAGGGGTTCCGACACGCAGCCGTCCGCACCGGGCACGGTCACCCTGAACAGCGACAACCCCACGTGGGGTCCCGGGTACGCCGCAGCGTCCGCGGTGCTCGCGAAGCGCATCGGGTACCGCATCACGTCGCGGTCGATCGCCAGCGTGAACAACTACACGCAGGTCATCCGGATGACGGCGCAGACCGACAGCACCACCGACCTCATCAAGTGGACGAACGGGTACCGGCTGCAGGACATCGCCCGCGCCGACATCCTGACCGACCTGAACCCCGTGTGGGACGCCGCCATCGAGCACGGGTGGGTGGACCCGGCGCAGCGCGAGTCGTTCAGCTACCGCGGCAAGGCCTACGGCGTCCCCCTCTACAAGAGCTACTACGCCGTGTTCTACAGCAAGCAGGCGTTCGCCGAGCACGGCATCGACGTGCCGACGACGTTCGACGAGATGCTCGACGCGGCGCAGCGGCTGAAGGACGCCGGCATCACCCCGTTCCTCTCCCCGGGTGCCACCACGTGGGAGGCCGAGATCTGGTTCATGCAGCTGCTCGCCTCGATCGACCCGGACTACTACAAGGCCGTCACGACGGACAAGGCCAGCTACACGGAGGCCCCGGCGCAGCAGGCGATGGACCTCTGGTCCTCGATGTACGCCGAGGGGTTCTTCTCGGCGCCGGACGTCACGTCGAACGACCTGCCCGGCCTCGTGAAGCAGGGCAAGTTCGGCATGATGCTCTACGGCACGTGGTTCGCGAACACCCTCCTCGCCGCCGGGCTCTCCGACGCGGACATCGGGTTCTTCCGGGTCCCGCCGCGCGGGTCGGCGGCACCGGCGATCGTCGTCGAGAGCGGGTCGCTGTCGGTCCCGGTCAAGGCGCACCGGCACCGTGCAGCGGTCGAGGTCGCGGAGAACTGGCTCGCGACCGACGTGCAGACGGCATGGGTCGGTTTCCTCGGCGACACCAGTCCGAACCCGCACGCGCTGCCGAAGTCGAACCTCGTGAAGGTCCTGGCGAAGGACATCGCCGACACCAGCCCCGTCGAGCTCACCCGCTACTGGGAAGCCTCGCCCACGCCGCTCATCGAGGGCAACGTGCAGGACCTCGGGTCCTTCATGGTGAACCCCTCGAAGCCGAACGGCGCCGCCACCCTGCGCTCCATGCAGAACCGAGCAGTGACCGAGTGGAAGACCTGGAACGCCGCATGACGCTGACACAGCCGCCCGTCCCCGACACGGTGCTCGACCAGGAGGCCCGGCCCACCGACCGACGTCGGCCCGCGTCCCCGAGACGGGCACCGCTCAGGGCCCGCCTCACCGGCGGCGCGTTCCTCGCCCCCTCCGTCGTGCTGGTGGTCGCGCTGCTCGTCGTCCCGTTCCTGTTCACGATCTACCGCAGCTTCTTCAACGACAACGGGTTCACCCGGAGCTGGGTCGGGATCGAGAACTACCGCGCGATGTTCGCCGATCCCGCGTTCGGGCAGTCCGTGCTGAACACGTTCCTCTGGGTCGTCGGCACGCTGCTGCTGCCGGTCGGGATCGGTCTCGCGATCGCCGTCGGCACGTGGAAGCTCAAGCTCGGCGGCCTCGCCCGGTTCGCGATCGTGCTGCCGTACGCGATCTCCGGTTCGGCGACCGCCGTGGTGTGGACGTTCATGCTCTCGACGGACGGCGGCCTGGACACGCTCCTGCGGATGGTCGGCCTCGACGGGCTCGTCTCGCAGTGGCTGCTGCAGTGGCCGCTGAACACCGTGATGATGATCGTCGCGACGACCTGGCAGGCCACCGGCGCCTGCGTGATCCTGTTCCTCGTCGGGCTCCAGTCGATCCCGCCGAACACGCTCGAGGCCGCACAGATCGACGGAGCCTCCGGATGGCGGCTGTTCTGGTCGGTGACGTTCCCGCAGCTGCGCCCGATGACCGTCGTCGTGGTGGGGATCTCGATCGTCGGCAGCCTGAAGGTCTTCGACCAGGTGCTGCTCCTCACGAACGGCGGCCCAGGGACGGCGTCCGAGACGCTCGCGCTCACCATGTACCGCGAGACGTTCACGCTCTCGCGGTACGGATCGGGTGCGGCGGTCGCCGTGTTCCTGACGCTCGTGGTCGTCGTGGCCTCGTGGGCGTACCTCCGCCGGCAACTCCGACCCACCGACTAGCTGGAGCCGTCCGATGACGAAGACCTCTCGCCGCATCCTGGCCGTCGTGCTGACGGTCGTGTCACTGATCTGGCTGATCCCGTCGTACCTGCTCGTGGTCAACGCGTTCACGAAGAGCGCCGACTACTCGGGCACCCCGTCGTGGTGGCCGACCTCGTGGTCGCTGTTCGACAACATCGCCACCGCCTTCCAGAACGCGAACGTCGGGCAGGGCATGCTAATCAGCCTGCTGTACTCCGTGGTCGGAGCCGGTGCCGCGGTGTTCATCGCAGCGCTGGCGTCATTCGCGGTGACGATCATGCCCGTGAAGCGCCCGACGTTCTGGTTCTGGGTGATCTACATCGGCACGATCCTGCCGCTGCAGGCCTTCCTGTCGCCGCTCTTCACCGGGTACGCCGCGGCATCGCTGTTCGACACGCAGTACGGCATGCTCCTCGTCTACGTCGCGCTGACGATCCCGTTCGCGTTCTTCGTGGTGCGCGGCCACATGACCGGCCTGCCGAACGAGGTGCGCGAGGCGGCGTCGCTCGACGGGGCCGGGTGGGTCCGCATGTTCTTCCAGGTCCACCTGCCGCTGTCGACGAGTGCCCTCCTCGCCGCGTTCGTCTTCCAGTTCACCTGGATCTGGAACGACCTGCTGTTCGGCCTGACGCTGTCGTCGAGCCCGAACATCCGGCCGGTGATGGCCACGTTGGCCGACCTGACCGGCAACTACTCCACGTACGGGCCGCCGGTGGCGCTCGCCGGGGCGCTCGTCGCGTCCCTGCCGACGATCATCGTGTTCTTCGCGTTCCAGCGGTTCTTCGCCCGTGGGCTCAACCCGACCGCCTGACCCAGACCCCGTTCCCCGCACCTCGTCCAGAACCAGAAGGAAGTCCGTCTCGATGACCGAACCCGCCCTCGTCTCCGCGCAACCCTGGTCCCACCTGGAGGCCCGTGACGGCCTGCTCGACCGGGCCACCGTCGTCGCCGCGACCATCGGCGGCACCCGCGTGCGGGTCCTCCCCGAACCGCTGAAGACCGAGCGGGACGGGGTGACGGTGCAGGCTGTGCGGCTGCTCGTCGACGGCCGGCTCCCGGACCCGGTGACCCCGACGATCGCCGGGCCGGACGGGGACCTGGTCGTCGGCAGGGCTCCGGCCCCGGACGACACATCCGTCCGGCTCCTCGTCCGTGCCGTCGACGAGCCGACCGAGGTGACCCTGGGGCTGCCCGAGCTCGGCGACGAGACCGTGTCGTTCGTGCTGCAGCCGCAGCGGGACTGGTCCGTCCACGTCGTGCACCACTCGCACTTCGACTTCGGGTACACCGACCCGCAGACCACCGTGATCTCCGCACAGCGGTCGTACCTCGACTCCGCGGTGGAGCTCGCCGCCGCCACGAGCGAGTGGCCGGACGCCGCGCGTTTCCGCTGGAACGTCGAAGCGCTGTGGGCGTTCGCCGACTGGGAGCGACACCGCCCAGCGGCCAAGGTCGCCGAGTTCGTGCGGCTCGTGCAGCAGGGCTCGATCGGCCTGAGCGCGATGCCCTACAACCTGCACACCGACACCTGTTCGACGGAGGAGCTCCACGAGCTGCTGCGGGAGGCCCGACGCATCCGGGAGCAGTACGGCATCGACTTCACGACCGCCATGCAGACCGACGTCCCCGGGCAGGTCGCCGGGCTGCCCGACGCCCTGCAGGAGGTCGGCGTCCGGTACCTCGCCGTCGCGCACAACTGGGCGGGTCGCTCGATGCCGCACCAGAACGGCGCCCTCGAGCTCCCGCGACTGTTCCGGTGGCGCACGCCCGCCGGCAACTCCGTCGTGGTGTGGATGACGGACAGCCCGCACGGCCTCGCCTACATGGAGGGCCCGATGGTGGGCCTGACGGAGTCGTACGAGGTCGCCGAGACCTACCTGCCCGCCTACCTCACCGCCCTCGCGACCCGCGGCTACCCGTTCCCACCCGGGGTGTTCGGTGCGCACGGCGAGGAGGCCGAGGGACGACCTGGGTACCCGTGGGGTGTGCTGCACCTCCGCACGCAGGGCTTCATGGGCGACAACGGCCCGGCCCGGCTGCACCTCTCCGAGATCGTCCGACGGTGGAACGAGACCTGGACGTCACCGACACTGCGCGTCTCGACGAACGAGGACTTCTTCGCCGAGGCGGAGGCGCGCCACGGCGACGAGCTGATCACGGTCGAGGGGGACTGGGGCGACTGGTGGGTCGAGGGCGTCGGGTCGGCCGCCGTGCCCCTCGCGCTCGCTCGTGAGGCGCAGGCGACCGTGAGCGACGCCCGCTCCTTCTCGCAGGCCGCCGCGTGGCTCGGTGGTCAGGCGATCCCGACGGAGCGCGCCGACTCGGACCAGGCGTACGACGCGATCTCGATGTTCAACGAGCACACCTGGGGTGCGAGCAACTCGTGGACCCACGGCGACGAGGGCTACGACTCGGGGGAGCGGCAGTGGCAGTGGAAGGTCGCGCAGGCGCTCACCGGTCACCAGCGCGGCCGTGACCTCGAGGAGCACGCACTCGTGTACCTCGCGGACACCGTGGCGGCGCCGGACGACGCCCTCGTGTCGATCGTGGTGGCGAACGCGTCCGGCGTCACCCGCACCGGAGCGGTCCGCTTCCTGCTGAAGGAGTCGACCGTGCCGCTCGACGCCGGTGTCGGTGTCCGTGACGGCCGCACCGGCGCTCCACTCGGGCTGGTCGTCGAACCGCAGTCCAACTCGCTGCACCGCGAGTCCGGCCGCTGGCTGACGATGCGGCTGACCGACGTCCCGGCGTTCGGCTTCGTGCGGATCGACGTGCTGCCGTCCGACGGCGCGGTCGCCGCACCTCGGATCCACGACGCCCTCACCACCCCGGCCGCCGAGCTGTTCTCCCTCGAGAACGCGTACCTCCGCGTGGTCGTCGACCCGAGGACCTCCACCATCCGCTCCGTCGTCGAGGTGGCGACCGGCCGGGAGATCGTCGAGCAGGACGCCCCTGCCGGGTTCAACGGCTACGTCTACGACGAGTACGGCTCGTCCGGGGCGGGTGTGAACCACCTGTCGAACAAGCTGTGGAGCTCGGACCGGCTCGAACTCCTCGCCGGCCGCACGACCGCAGGGCCGGCGGTGCTCGTCGAGCGGGTCTCGGACGCGGTCGAGGAGCGGCTGGTCTACCGGTTCGCCGCTGCCGGGGTGGACGGTGTCACGGTGACGCTGCGCCTCCGGCACGGTGAGCCACGGCTGCGCATCGAGAACCGTCTCGAGAAGCCCGTCACCCGCACGAAGGAGAGCGCCTTCTTCGCGTTCCCCTTCGCCGCGACCGAGCCGCTGGTCCGGTACGAGGTCTCCGGCGGCGTGACCGGTGACGGGTTGCAGCACGTGCCCGGTGCCCCGCAGCACATGCGTGCGATCCGCAACTGGGTCAGCGTGCAGGACGGCGACGACGCGGTGGTGTGGGTGACGAAGGACGCACCGCTCGTGCACCCCGGCACGATCTCACTGCCGTACGCACCCTTCCCCGCGAGCACCGCGCCGAACCGTGCGGCGACCGTGTACTCGTGGCTGCACAACAACGTGTGGGACACGAACTTCCCGATCGAGCAGGGCTTCACCGCCACGTTCGAGTACGCGATCGGTGTGCGGGCGCACACGGCCGAGCCGATCGAGGCCGTGGCGGTGCAGACCACGGCCGACCTGGTCCGGCCGCTCGCAGCCGTCCCGGCGTCCGGTGTGGGGGCCCCGGACCGGGTGGCGGCGGAGCTCCTCACGATCAGCGATCCCCGTGTCCGGCTCGTGTCGGTGGTCGCCGGCGACGACGAGCAGACGTCGATCGTCCGACTGCAGTCCTTCGCGGACGAGCCGGTCGACGTCGAGCTCGCCTTCGGGGTGGACGTCGACACCGTCGTCCGGTCGACCTACCTCGGCGACGACACCGGGGCTCCGGTCGATCTCGTGGACGGCGTCGTGCGCACGTCGTTGGCGCCGTTCGAGGCGGCAGCGGTCCGCATCCGACGCGGGGGCGTCCGCTAGCGCGGATCCCCGTCCGTCGATCGCCGGAAGGGGTGGTCTGCGCCGGCTGGGCAGTCGCACCGGACGAAGAGCTCCTCGGCCGAGCGCGTCAGGACGAACACCTCCGCGTGCCGCCCAGCGCGGTCCTCTCGACGATCCGTGCGCCGTCCTCCTGTCCGTGACCCGGTAGCGGTGGCCCTCCCCACCCGAAGGGAACGGCCACCGCTTCCGCACCGGCGTCCCACGCCGATGGGTTCGACGGTATGCAGCGACCCGCGGGGCCGCCATCCGTTCGGCGCGACGTGACTGGGGACGAGCGCGGCCGCGCAGCGGGTGGGTGCTCGCGACCCCTAGAGTCGCGTCATGACCGAGAGCACAGCCGAGATGTTCGCGTCGCACTCGATCGCCACCACCGGGACCGTGGACGAGGCTGCAGCGGCGCTCAGTGACGTCTTCCTGCCGGTGCAGATCGCTCCCTCGGATCGCTCCTCCGACGTGCACATGTCGCTCAACGCCCTGCAGCTCGGCCGGATCACATTCGGGTACATGCGCTTCCGTGAGGCCGTGAAGATCCGCACGGCCGAGCCCGTCGACTACCACCTCGACATCCCCGTGCAATCCGGCATGACGGCACGCGCTGCCGGGGGGTCTCCGATGCGCGGGACGGAGGACACCGCGGGCGTGTTCATGCCGGGGCGGCCGGTGGAACTCGACTGCGGTGACGCGTTCGCACAGGTCGCCGTCATGATCTCGCACCGCGACCTGGAGATCGAGCTGGAGCGCCTCCTGGATGCGTCGGTGTCCGTGCCGGTCGAGTTCGACGCCGCGTTCGACCTCTCCACCGCTGGGGGCCGGGCCGTGTCGCAGGCGATCCGGCTGGTGGACGAGGGATCCCGCCAGGCGAACGGCCCCCTCGCGTTCCCCATCGCGGCGCGCGGCCTCGAGCAGGTGTTCCTCCAGAGCTTGCTGCTCGGCCAGTCGCACAACCACTCGGCGGCGCTCTCCGCGCCCCGAGGCGCTTCGGGAGCCCGCTCGGTGTCGGTGGCGGTCGACATGCTCCGCGAGGATCCGGCGCGACCATGGACGGTCGGCGAGCTCGCGTCCGCGGTCAGCACGAGCGTGCGCAGCCTCCAGGAGGGATTCCGCCGCGCCCTCGACACGACGCCGATGGCGTACCTGAGGCGGATCCGGTTGGAACGAGCCCGGGACGACCTCCTCGCCGTCGCGCCGGGCGGCGTCACCGTGACGGAGGTCGCGGTTCGGTGGGGTTTCATGCACGTCAGCAGGTTCGCTGCGTCCTACTCCGAACGCTTCGGCGAGTTGCCGTCGGAGACGCTCCGGCGGTGACCGCTCCCGCGGGAGCACCACCGGTGACGGGGCGAGCACCCGGCCCGCCGGGTCAGCGGACGCGGGCGGCCGTGACCGTCTCGGTCGCCGGGACCGTGTCGAAGCGCCCGTCGCCGACGAGCTGCCCCGTCCGTGGTGCGTGGAAGGTCGCGCCGCCACTGGTCGCCAGGGCGACGTGGTGGATGCCGTGCTCGTTCGCGAAGAACACCGGGTCGCCGGGGCGGGCATCCTCCGGCGCGACCGGCTCGAGGGCCTCGGCCTGGTCGTCGGCGTCACGCGGGACGACGACACCGAGCGCCCGGTAGGCCACGTGGACGAGCCCCGAGCAGTCGACACCGGCTGCGGAGGAGCCTGCCCAGAGGTACGGCATCCCCGCGAAGGTCCGGGCGACCGCGAGTGCATCGGAGGGGTCGACGGCCCCCGGCGAGGGCGAACGCAGCGACGTGACCGCGGTCGCTGCGAGGTCGTGCACGACGCCGTCGGGGCCGAGGTACCCGCCCGCTGCACGGCGGTCGAGCACCGCGCCGAGGAGCAGCCCGCTCCGCACGACGACCGGGTCGGTCCGCGGGCTCTCGAGCGGCACGAGGTGCGCGGTCGGCAGGAACCCGGGGTAGCCGTCCGGGTGCTTCGACGAGGGTTGGAGCGGCAGGCGGACCTCTGCCCATCCGTCCGATTCGGCGACGACGACGACCGGCTCGCCGAGGACGGCGTGGGTGTCGGCGCGGTCGAGCAGTCCGAGCCGTGCGTCGTCGTCGAGGCCGGCTGCCCACGCGACGAGGTCCGGATGGTCGACCACGGCGGCGGCGTCGATCGGTCGTGGGGCGGTCGGGGCGTTCCAGAGCACCGTCGCGGGGACCCCGACGACCGTCGGGGTCGCCAGCAGGTCGAGCATGCGCGTCATCGTGCGAGGCCCGTCGAGGAGGACGCCCGGTCGAGCGCGATCCGCAGGTGCCCGTCGGCGGCGGCGAGCGCGGACGTCGCGGTGGCGGGGCTGCTACCGGTCAGGAGCGCGAAGACCGCCTCCTTGACCGAGCCGTGCGCCGCGTCGAGTGCGGTGGCCGCCGTCGCGGTGTCGACGCCGGTGACCGAGACGACGGTGCGGCGGCTGCGGGCGACGAGCTTGGCGTTCGTCGCGCGGAGGTCGACCATGACGTTGCCGTAGGTCTTGCCGAGCCGCACCATCGTCAGGGTCGAGAGCATGTTGATCACGAGCTTCTGGGCGGTCCCGGCGTTGAGCCGGGTCGAGCCGGCGATGAACTCGGCGCCGACCGGGGCCTCGATCGCGATCGCCGCCGTCTGGCCGGTCCTGGAGTGCTCGTTGCCGGCGACCGAGACGGTGAGCGCACCGACCTCGTTCGCGGCACGGAGCGCGCCCAGCACGTACGGGGTGCGGCCGGAGGCGGAGAGTCCGACGACGGTGTCCTGCGCGGTGAGCCCGACGGCGGCGAGGTCGGCTGCTCCCGAGGCCTCGTCGTCCTCGGAGCGTTCCACGGCAGAGCGGATCGCGCGCTCCCCGCCGGCGATGATGCCGACGACGAGCGACGGATCCGTCCCGAACGTCGGTGGGCACTCGCTCGCGTCGAGGACACCGAGGCGGCCGGACGTCCCCGCGCCGATGTAGATGAGTCGACCGCCGCCGGCCATCCGCGAGCTGATCGCGTCGACGGCGCTGGCGATCGCGGGGAGCGCGGTGCCGACGGCGTCGAACGCGGCGCGGTTCCCGTCGTGCATGGCGGCGACGAGGTCGGCGGTGTCGAGGAGGTCGACGGAGCTGCGACGCTCGTCGACGGACTCGGTGGCGAGCGTGCTGAGTTCGTCGCCGATGGCGTCGAGGAGCGCGTCGTCTGGGTCACGGGGCATCGACACGGGACACCTGCCTCTCATGGGGGAGATCGGGGTTGTCGAGGATGAGTGCTGCACCGTCGAGGGCGTCACCGAGCGGCTCGACGACGTCGAGGTCGCCGTCGACGAGCGCCTGCCGGAGCCGCGCCGCGAACCCGTCGTGCGCGACGAGTCCACCGGTGATCGCGACCACGTGCGTCGCAGACTCGGGTGGAGCCACCGCGCGGGCCGTCGTGACGAGGTGCTCGATCGCCCGCTCGACGATGTCCGACGCGACGGCGTCGCCGTCGGCCGCGTGCGACAGGACGACGGGCGCGAAGGCGGCAAGGGTGCGCTCGGGGGTCGCGGACCCGCCGATGACGGCGGGCAGTGCGTCGAGCGACGGCGCCAGCGACATCGCGGCATCGCGGAGGGCGGTGTCGCGTCCGCGTCCGTCGTGCGCGCGGAGGGCAGCGCGCAGGCCCTGTTGTCCGATCCAGCGGCCGGACCCGTCGTCGCCGAGCCAGATGCCGGAGCCGTCCGCGCGTCGGATCCGTCCGGTCGGGTCGATCCCGATCGCGACGGCTCCGGTGCCGGCGACCAGCACGGTCCCGGGTGCGCCGCCGAGGGCACCGGCGTGCGCGGTCACGACGTCGCTCGTGACGACGGCGCGTCCGCCGGAGGCCGTGGCGACACGGTCCGCCAGTTCGCGGGCGCGATCGGGCACGGTGGCGGCTCCGGCAGCGCCGATGGCGACACCGCCGGCGAACGTCGCGAGTGCGGCGAGTGATGTGGGCGCAGCTCCCGGCGTGTGGAGCTCGGCCAGTGCGTCGGTGATCGCGGCGATCGCGTCCTCGAGTCCGTCGTGCTCCGCGAGGCCGGCGCTCCCGTGCCCCGAGGCGGACCGGTCGCCGACGCGCACTCGGCACGTCGTCTTCCCCAGGTCGACGAGGGCAGCGGGCTCGGCTGGTGCCATGGTGGGTAATTTACCTGATCGTCATGCCTGATGAAAAGCATTGACGCGACGACATCCCGCTCCGTAGCATGACGACCAATCGGAACGCGTTCGGAGAGGTTGTCCATGACCGTGCTGGAATCGCCCAATAGTGTCATCAGGGTGAGCATCCGGACCTCGATCCAGTCGCGACTCGACACCTACCCGCCCTCGACGAGGCGTGTGGCCGAGGCGATCCTCGAGCGTCCGCAGATCGTGCTCGAGCAGACGATCACCGAGCTGGCCCGCAACTGTTCCACGAGCGAGACGAGCGTCGTCCGGTTCTGCCGCACGATCGGCTTCACCGGGTACGCCCCGATGCGATTGCAGATGGCCACCGAGCTCGCGACCGAGTCCGCCCAGTTCGGCCAGGTCGGCGAGTACGGCTCCGACATCACCGACGCGGACTCCCTCGCCGAGATGATCGCGAAGATCAGCAGGTCCGAGATCGTCGGGATCCAGGAGACCGCGGCGTCGCTCGACCTCGACGTGCTGCAGTCCGTCATCGACCGGGTCGCCGCCGCGGACACCGTCATCGTGTTCGGTGTGTCCGCGAGCAACGCCGGCGCCCGCGACCTCGCGCAGAAACTCCTCCGCGTCGGTCGGACGGCGCTGTCGTTCGCGGACGCGCACGACGCGCTGGTCCCGGCGACGCTGCTCGGCCCGAACGGCGTCGCGATCGCGTTCTCGCACAGCGGCCGGACGCGCGAGGCGATCGAGTTCCTCCGCGCCGCGCACGACAGCGGCGCCGCGACGGTGGCGATCACGAACGCCGCGGACTCGCCACTCGGCGGTGTCGCGGACGCCGTGCTCCGGACCGCAGTCCGTGAGACCGCCTTCCGCTCCGGTGCGATGGCGAGCCGGATCGCGCAGCTCACCGTCGTCGACTACCTCTTCGTCGGGGTCGCCCGCGCCGACCACGACCGGAGCGTCGCCGCCATCCGGCGCACCCACTCCGCCGTCCGACCGCTCCGCGACGGTGCGTGACGTGGCGGTGCGTGACGTGGCGGTCGCCGCGATCGACCGACTGCTCGCCGACCCCGGGCTCCGCGCGTCCGTGATCGGGGACGCCCGCGTCGGCCTGGTCACGAACGACACCGCCGTCACCGCGGGCTTCGAGCGCACCGCCGACGCCCTGCAGCGCATCGGTGTGCGTCTCGCCCTGTTGTTCGGACCGGAGCACGGCATGCACGGCACGGGGCAGGCGGGGGAGTCCGAGGCTCTCGAACACGACCGCGCAACCGGCCTGCCCGTCGTCGACACGTACGAGCTCGACCCCGATCGACTGGCCGAGCGGATGGCCGCGTCGGGCATCGACCTCTTGCTCGTCGACCTGCCGGACATCGGGACGCGGTTCTGGACGTACCCGTGGACGATGGTCGACTGCCTCGTCGCCGCCGACCGCGCCGGCGTCCCGGTGGTCGTGCTCGACCGCCCGAACCCGATCGGCGGGACCCTCGTCGAGGGTCCAGGCCTCGATCCGGCGTTCGCGAGCTTCGTCGGACGGGTGGACGTCCCGATCCGGCACGGGCTGACCCTCGGCGAGCTCGCCAGGACGGCGGTCGCCACCGGCACCGGCGGCCTCCGGACGACCACGGCGCTCGACGTCGTCGAGGTCGCGGAGTGGGACGACCGCGCACCGTGGCCGCTCGACGGTGGGCCCTGGGTCACGCCGTCGCCGAACCTGCCGACACCGGACACCGCGTTCGTCTACCCCGGTACCGGGCTCGTCGAGGGCACCAACCTCAGCGAGGGGCGCGGGACGACCCGACCGTTCGAGACCGTCGGCGCACCGTGGCTCGACGACCGGTTCGTGCCGGCACTCCGCGAACTCGAGCTCCCCGGCGTCCGCTTCCGCGAGACCCGCTACCGGCCGACCTTCCACAAGTACGCGGGGGAGGTCGTGCGCGGGGTCGTCCTCCACGTGACGGACCGCGAGCGCTTCCGGCCGGTCCGGACCGGCCTCGCGATCATCGGGACCGCCGCGCGGCTGCACCCGGACGCGTTCGCCGTGCGGCCACAGCCCGCGGACGCCCCACCGGAGCCCGGCTGCCCGCTCGACCGCCTCTGGGGATCCGACCGACTCCGGCTCGCGCTCACCGCGGGTGACGACGTGGTCGGGTTCGCGGACGCGACGGACGACCGGGTGACCGCATGAGCCTGGAGGCTCGGCTCACCACGCTCCTCGACGTCGCGGTGGACGGCGGGGTCGCCTCCGCAGCGGCCGCCGTCGTGGTCGTCGACGGGAGCGTCGCGGCGCGGAGCGTCCGTGGCACGGTCGCGACGGTCGACGACGACGGTGCCGCGATACCCGCCGAGGCGCGCACCGCGGTCGCCGACGGAGCGCGCTTCGACCTGGCGTCCGTGACGAAGACGTACTCGGCGTACACGCTCCTCCGGCTCGTGGAGTCCGGTGTGCTCGGCCTCGACGACCCGATCGCGGAACACCTGCCCGACTACCGGACCGACCCGGACCGACGTGCCGTCACCCTCCGTCACCTGCTGACCCACACCTCCGGGCTCCCGGCGACCTGGTCCGGCTGGCGGGCTCCCTTCGACGCGGCGCTCGCCGCGCTGCCGGACGGTGCCCCGACCTTCCGGGCGTCGCCGCTGTCGGACCGGGCCGCTCTGCGGGCGGACCTGGCGCGCACGACGCTCACCGAGCCTCCCGGCCGGCACTGGGAGTACGCGTGCACCGGGTTCAACACGGCCATGCTCGTGGCGGAGGCCGCGACCGGCGAGCCGTGGGCCGACCTGGTCTCGCGCGAGACGCTCGTCCCGCTCGGGCTCGCCCACACGCGCTACCGACCGACCGATGCCGGGCTGCGGGACGACGTCGTCGCGACCGAGTACCAGCCGGAGCTGCACCGCGGCGTCGTGCGCGGCGACGTGCACGACGAGTCGTCGTGGTCACTCGGCGGCGCGACCGCGAACGCGGGGCTCTTCGCCGACGTCGACGACGTCGCGCGCTTCGGCGAGGTGCTCCGTCGTGGCGAGACCGAGGTCACCGCGCGGTGGATGTGGGACGACCAGCTACCCACGGTGACCGGACGGCCGGATCCACGCGGCGACGGGACGGGAGCCAGTCTCGGGCTCCGCGTCGGCGAGACGTCGTGGATGGGCGCCTCCGGCACGGCCTCGCGCGGGCACACCGGGTTCACGGGCACGTCGGTCCAGGTCGACCGGGATGCCGGACTGACGATCGTGCTGCTGACGAACCGGGTGCACCCCACACGACACGGGTCGGGTGTCACGGCGCTGCGTCGCGACGTCGCCGAACTGGCGTTCGCGTGCCGGTGAGCGTGGCCGGTGACGGCGGACCGCTCGTCACCTGGGTGCTCCTCGACCCCACCGGTGGCACGGTGTCCGAACGGGACGCCGACGTGGTGCTGCCAGCGGCCTCCACCATCAAGCTCGTCGTGCTCCTCGCCCTGCTCCTGGCGGTCGACGACGGCACGATCGCGCTGGACCGATCGGTCACGGTGTCCTCGACCACGGCGTCGGCGGCGGGCGGCGGCATCGTCGTCCGACCGGATCCCGAGGACGCCGACCCGGAGTTCCCGCCGGACGGTGCGGAGGCGACCGTCGCGGCGCTCGCCGGGATGATGATCGAACGGTCCTCGAACGAGGCGACCAACGTGCTCCTGGACCTGCTCGGTCCCGGACGGATCGCGGAGACCATCCGCGCGGCGGAGCTCAGCCGGACGGTCCTCGCCCGCAAGCTCGGCGACGTGCCGGCGCAGCGTGCGGGGCTCGAGAACCGGTCGTCCGCGTCCGACCTCGCCCGCACGATGCACCTGCTCGTGTCCGGTCGCATGCTCGCCGCGTCGAGCGCCGCGTTCGCGCGTGCGGTGCTCGCACGACAGCGTTTTCCGCACATCGCGCGCGAGCTGCCACCCGGTCGGTGGTGGGGGTCGAAGAGCGGGTGGGTCCCGGGGGTCGTGCACGACGTCGCCGCGTTCGCGACCACTGCGGACGCCGATGATGTGTCCGTCCTGGCGGTATGCACGCGCGGCTTCGACGAGGCACAGGGCGATGCGGTCATCCGGTCCGTGGGGAGCGTGTTGCGATCGTGTTTCCTGATCACGTAAACCATTGACGCAATTGCGTCGCGCTAGGTAACCTTCCGACAACTTCGCTCCCGAGACGAAGAACCACGGAAAGGATGCCGCTCATGACCGCCATCCCCACTCGGCCCGCTCGCCCCGCAGGAGCAGCACCGACGCGGCACCGCGGCCGGCGGGCCGGCGCCGCTCCGGTCGTGAGCCACGTCGTCCTCGTCATCGCGTCGATCGTCGTGCTGCTGCCGCTGCTGTTCGTCGTGTTCCTGTCGTTCAAGGACATCCCCGGCATCCTCGGCACCCCGCTGTCGTGGCCGGACGTGTTCCACGTCGAGAACTACCCGAACGCCTGGAACGAGGGCGACATCGGGCGTTTCCTCGCCAACACGATCATCGTCGCGTGCGTCACCGTCGCCGCGATCCTGGCGTTCTCGTCGCTCGCCGCGTTCGTGATCGCGCGCTACCGCTTCACGGGCAACCAGCTGCTGTACCTGTTCTTCGTGTCCGGCCTCGCGCTGCCGATCCAGATCATCGCGCTGCCGATCTTCATCCTCATCAAGAACCTCCACCTGCTGAACACGCTCACGTCGCTCGTCATCGTGTTCGCGTCCGGTGGGATCTCCTACAGCGTGTTCATCCTCGTCAACTTCATGCGGACGATCCCCTTCGAGCTGCAGGAGGCCGCGGTGATGGACGGTGCCGGCCCGCTGCGGATCTACTGGCACATCGTGCTGCCGCTGATCCGCCCGGCGCTCGGCATCGTCGCGATCTTCCAGTTCCTGTCGGCGTGGAAGGAGTTCTTCCTCCCGCTGCTCCTCGTGCAGGACCCGTCGAGCATGACCGTGCCCGTCGGCATCCTCTCCTTCGTCGGCGAGCACTCCACGGAGTGGCAACTCCTCCTCGCCGGTCTCGTCATCATCAGCCTGCCGACCCTCATCGGGTTCCTGCTCGTCGCGAAGCAGTTCCGACGGAACCTTGTCGGCGGCGGCGTCAAGGCCTGACCGCTTCCCCGACCGACCCCGAAAGCCGACCGAACCCGAAAGCCGACCGACCCCGAAAGGACGTCCGGAGCCATGCAACGAACGCACACCACCCGACACCGTCGCGGCAGGACCCTCGCGGTCGTCGGCGCCGTCGCCGCAGCCGCCATCGCCCTCGCCGGGTGTTCAGCGGGCGGGTCCGCCGCCGGTGCCGACAGCGGGGACTCGAGCGGGCCGACCGTGTCCGTCTGGTCGTGGCGCTCCCAGGACAAGCCCCTGTGGGAGAGCGTCCAGAAGAACCTGCGCGCCGAGGGCACCGACCTCACGATCAAGTTCCGGTCCATCTCCGCGACGTCCTACGACTCCGTGCTGAAGACCGCGATGAACGGTGGGAGCGGGCCGGACATCTTCTACGACCGCGCCGGCAACGGCACGCAGACGTACGCGGCGGCGGGGCTCGTCAAGCCGATCGACGACGTCGCCGACACCTCCGGCATGAAGCCGGCGTCGCTCGCGGCCGCGCAGTACGAGGGCAAGACGTACGGTGTCCCCTTCGCGGTCCAGACGATGTCGATGTTCTACAACAAGAAGATCCTCAAGGACGCCGGCATCGAGAAGCCGACCACGTGGAAGCAGTTCATCGCCGCGATGAAGAAGCTCAAGTCCAAGGGGACGACCCCGATGTACACGATGGGCGTCCAGCAGTGGCTGATGTCGCTCCAGCTGCAGGCGGTCGGCGCGTCCACGGTGAGCAACACCACCGCGCAGGCGATCACGGACAAGAAGTCGGACTACACGGACCCGGAGTTCGTGCAGTCGCTCGCCGCGTTCCAGGACCTCGCGCCGTACCTGCAGGACAACTGGCAGGCGACGGGCTCGGCCGGCAACGAGCAGGAGACGGCCTTCGCGCTCGGCAAGGCGGCGTTCATCATCGACGGCATCTTCGACACGGCGACGATTGACCAGGTGAACCCCGACCTCGACTACGGGCAGATGCTCGTCCCGTCGCCCAACGGCCAGAAGCCGAAGATCACCTGGTACGTCGACGGCAACATCTCGATGAACGCGAAGATCAGTGACTCGGCCGTGGAGAAGGCGTCCGAGAAGGTCATCGCCTACACGGCGACGAAGAAGTTCGGCAACGCGTTCTCGGACGTCGCGGGGGAGATCTCCCCGATCGCCGGGGTGACGATCCCGAAGAAGTACCCGCTCAGCCGACAGGCCGCGGAGTGGTTCGACACCCAGGCGGCGAACCCGATCATCGGGATCCGCTCGCCGATGGACACGCCGGACCCCGACCCGGCGTCGCTCTCGAAGAAGAAGACGGTGTCGACGACCTCGGGCGTGTACACGGCCGAGCAGGACGTCGTCGTGCCGCTCCTCGAGGGCAAGACGACCCCGCAGGAAGCCGCCGAGCACATCAACGGCAAGCTCGACTGGTACTTCGGGGCCAAGTGACCATGGCCACCATCACCGATTCCGGGAGGCGGGGCGGCACGCCCGCCCCGTCTCCCGCGGCTCCCTCGGACCAGCCAGCACCGCGGGTCCCCCGCGGGATGCCGAAGCGCCAGGTCGCGATCCTCGCCGCCTTCGTGGCACCGGCGTTCCTGCTCTTCGCGGTCTTCGTGGTGTTCCCGCTGCTCGACGGCGTCCGGTACAGCTTCTACAACTGGAACGGCACCGGCCCGCTGTCGAACTTCATCGGCCTCGGGAACTACACGTTCACGCTCTTCGACCCCTCGTTCGCCCCGGAGTTCTGGCGGGCGGTCGGCCACAACCTGTACTTCTTCGCCATCTCGATGGTCCTGACGCTCGTGTTCGGCATCGGGCTCGCGTACATGATGATGATCGTCAACGAGCGGGCGTCGCAGCGCTACTCGATCATCATGATGCTGCCGTTCACGCTGCCCCCGGTCGCGATCGCGTACATCTGGACGATCTACCTCGAACCGAACAGCGGCGTGCTGTACTCCGTGCTGCACGCGCTGCACCTCGACGCCCTCGCGCTGCCGTTCCTCGGGTCGACGACGCTCGCGCTCCCGACGATCGCCGTCATCACGGCGTGGGTCGGCATGGGCTTCCCGGTGCTGGTGTTCCTCGCGTCGCTGACCGAGGTGCCGCAGGACACGATGGACGCCGCAGCGCTCGACGGTGCCGGGCGGTTCCGGATCCTGTGGTCGGTCCTCATCCCGGCGATCCGACCGACGATCCTGCTCATCACGACGATGAACTTCATCGGCGCCTTCGGGACGTTCGACCTGATCTACATCATGCAGGGGAGCCAGGCCGGGCCGAGCGGCTCGACGGACGTCCTCGGCACGCTGTTCTACCGGACCGGCTTCGGTGGGTTCGGGACGACGGCGCAGTCGATGGGGCTCGCGACGGCGCTCGCCGTCGTCGGGTTCGTCATCGTGGTCGGCGTCTCGGCGGTCTTCCTCCGGCTGCAGAAGCGGTTCGCGGACTGAGCCACCACAGGACAGGAGGCTCGTGGCGGCACCGCCACGAGCCTCCCGTCCCTCACGCGCCCGCCGACGACGACGTGCCGGGGCCGACACCCCGGGGACTCCAAGAGCAACGAGAGCCGCGTGATGGTCGGGGTCAAAGAGGACGCAGGCTGTCGACGATCAGATGCAGGAGTCTGTCGAGTTGATCTTGCTGGGCCTCAGCCGAGTGGGTGACCAACGTCGATGCGAGGAGTGCTGCGATGTCGCCGGCCGGCACGTCGTCGCGGAATGTGCCGTCCTGGATGCCTGCATCGAGAAAGAGTCCGACTGTCGCCGTCAACGTGGCGCGGAGTGAGCCGGCATCGAGGTTGCCGGTGGTCATGATCTTGCTGAGGGTGTCGAGCATCCCGTGTTTGGTCCGGGACCACCGGGCGAAAGCGCCCAGCCATTCCCGGAATGCCTCGACGGGTTGCCTGGTGGCGAGCAACGTCGTCGAGGTCTCGCGCAGGTGAGCCATCTGATCGAGCGTCACCGCTTCCACGAGTGTTTCCCGCGTCGGGAAGTGCCGGTACAGAGTGCCGATGCCGACTCCCGCGGCCCGCGCGATCGTCTCCAACGCCACGGGGCCGGTGCCCTCGGCGAACAGCCGGGTCGCAGTGTCGAGCAGGGTCTGCCGGTTACGGCGTGCCTCGGCGATCCTTGCGCGGGGTCTCCGCTGCTGTTCGGCACTCATCGTTTGCACAGAATACCCGGGTCACGTATCGTCGATTTCAGTCGGAGGGTGCCTCCGAATAAGGAATTCGGAGATCTGATGGCAGAACAGACTGTGCTCATCACTGGTGGAACCAGCGGGATCGGGCTTGCGACAGCCCAGCTTCTGCACGAGCGAGGCGCACGGGTGGTCGTCACCGGGAGGAATCCGGACACGATCCGTACCGCCCGGGGGATCCTTCCGGAAGAGGTGGTGGTGGTGCAGGCGGACGCAGCATCGCTCGCGGACTCTGACCGGTTGGTGGCCGAGATCACGGAGCGATTCGGTGCACTCAGCGGTGTGTTCCTCAACGCCGGCATCAGTAAGGCGCTGCCGCTTGAAGCGATCGACGAAACGACCTACGACGAACTGTTCGCCACGAACACGAAGGGACAGTTCTTCACTCTGCAGAAGACCGCACCTCTGCTCACCGATGGTGCGTCCGTGGTGTTCATGGTCGGTATCGGTGCAACGCGCGGGATTGCCGGTGGCAGCGCCGCCGCCGGCAGTAAAGGAGCTCTCCTGTCGATGGTTCCTTCACTCGCGTTGGAGCTCGCGCCACGCCGGATCAGGGTCAATGCGGTCAGCCCGGGAGCGATCACGACACCGATATGGGCCAAGTCCGGATTGCCCCCAGAGCAGCTCTCCACGATCACCGAGTCGATGTCGACCGCGATTCCGCTCGGCCGCTTCGGTGCGGCCCGCGAAATCGCCGCGACAGTGGCTTTCCTCTTGTCCGACGACGCCGGCTACATCACGGGTGAGAACGTCGTCGTCGGCGGCGGGTCCGGATTGCACGCCTGACCGTGAGATCGAAGCACCGCTCGACGACACCGAGCGCCCGGTAGGGCATGTGGACGAGGCCCGAGCGGTTGACGCCGGTGGTGGCGGACCTGTCCGTCACGTCGTGACCGGCGTCCGTGCCAACCGGTCCCGCAGCCGGGCCGCGAGCTCGCGCTCGTCGGCGGCCACGAGCGCGAAGTCCCTGACCACCAGGCGCCCACCGACGACGACGTGCCGGGGCCGGCGCCCCGGTGACGCCCACAGCAGGCCGGCCACCGGGTCGTCGACACCGGCGTCGGCGACCCCGGACACGTCCCACACGCACAGGTCCCCGGCGGAACCCGCACCGAGGTGCCCGAGTTCCGGTCGGCCGAGGCCGAGGGCGGAGCCCTCCGTCGCCATGCCGAGCACCTGCCGGGCCGGGAGCTGCGGCCCGACCAGTGCCGACACCTGCATCGCGAGCCGGGCGTCCGCGAGCAGGTGCCCTGCGTCGTTGCTGCCGCCACCGCTCGTCCCGAGTCCGACCATGATCCCGGCGTCCGTGAGCCGTGCGACCGGGGCGATGCCCCACCCCATCGGCACGTCGCACCCCGGCGCGTGCGTCGCGGTCACGCCGGCGGCGGCGAGCCGGGCGATCTCGTCGTCGGTCACGTCGCACAGGTGCGCGATGGTCACGTCCGGCGCGAGCCAGCCCCAGTCCTCGAGCAGGTCGATCGGCCGTCGGCCGTACCGCTCGAGCGCGATGGCGGTGTCGACCTGCTCGTTCGCCTGCGTCCTGCGGCGGAGCCCGTGGCGTGCGGCCACGTCGCCGAGCGCGCGGAACGTCGCCTCACCGTCGGAGTGCACGCCCGCCGGTCCGACCGCGACCTGGAGCAGACCGTCGGGGTCGACACCGCCGACGGCGTCGGGGCGGAGCAGACCGGTCACGATCGCCTCGGCCGACGCGGCCGCGCGGTCCGGGTCGTCCCGCGCGGAGCCGCGGACGAACGCCAGGCGGCCACCGAGCGCTCGGACCGCCCCGGCCGTCGCGGCCGCCAGCGCGACCGTGTCGTCCGCGGACGCCGCGGCCGGCCAGTTCAGGTGGTGGTCGGCGATCGTGGTGACCCCGGACAGGAGGCCCTCCGCGGCTCCGACGGTCGCGGCGAGTCCGTAGAGCTCGGGATCGTGGCCGACCCGGCCGTACGCATCGGCCATGGTCGGCAGCCAGGTGGCCATCGGCACGCCGCGCGTTCCCGGGAGGGTCCGGAAGGCGGTCTGCAGCAGGTGGTGGTGGGCGTTGACGAGGCCGGGGGTGATGACGCAGCCGAAGGCGTCGAGGGTCGCGTGGTCCGGTGAGCCGTCGTCGACGAGGACGTCTCCGTCCCGCTCGGTCCTGGGGTCGACGAGGACGCGGCGTGCGCCGGTGACGGTGAGCATGGACCGGTTCTAGCAGCGGTGCGTTTCGGGGCGGTTTCGGGCTAGAGGTCGAGGACCAGGCGCGGGCAGCCCCGTGCCGCGCGGGACACGCAGATCATCATGGTGTGGTCGCCGGCCTGTTCCGCGGCGCTCAGCACGGCGTCGCGGTGGTCGACCGAGCCCTCGAGCACCGGCGTCTCGCAGGTGCCGCACGTGCCCTCGCGGCAGGACGACAGGACGAACACCCCGGCGTCCTCGGCGACCTCGAGCAGCGTGCGGTCCGCCGGCACGGCCAGGGTCATCCCGGACACGGCCAGCTCGGCCTCGAACTCCGTGCCGGGGAGCGTGGCGGCGTCGGAGGCCTCGAACCGTTCGACCCGGACGCTGCCGTCCGGCCAGTGCGACGCCGCCTCCTCGACCGCGTCCATCAGGCGCTTCGGGCCGCAGCAGTACACGACCGCGTCACGTGGCACGGCGAGCAGTGCATCGACGTCGAGTCGTGTGCCCTCGTCTGCCACGGCGAGCGACACCCGGCCCGGGTGGTCGGCCACGAGGTCCTCGGCGAAGGCCATCGCGTCCCGCCGGCGACCCGCGTAGTGCAGCTCCCACGGGGTCCCACGGAGTTCGGCCTCGGCGATCATCGCGGCGATCGGGGTGATGCCGATGCCGCCGGCGACGAACACCGCGGGTCGGTCGGGCTCGAAGGTGAAGTGGTTGCGCGGGCCGCCGACCGTCACGGTGCTCCCGACCTCGAGCGTGTCGTGGACGGCCACCGAGCCACCGCGGCCACCGTGCTCGCGGAGGACGGCCACCCGCCAGTGCCCGTCGTCCGTGGTGGTGACGAGCGAGTACTGCCGCTCGACGCCGGGTGCGACCTCGACGTCGAGGTGTGCGCCCGGCTGCCAGGTGGGGAGCGGCTCGGGGCCGACAGCGGCGAGGTCGATCGCGACGACGTCCGACGCGACGGTCCGGCGGGCGGCGATCCGGAGGGGGAATCGAGAGCTCATGCGCCGCCCTCCCCGCCGAACGGGCTCTGCTTGACCACGACGAGCTGGAACCGCCCGCCGTCCGGGCTGCACCACCGGTGCGGTGTGCCGCCGCGGTAGTACGCGGAGTCGCCCGGTTCCAGGTGCTGCACGCCGGAGCTGCCGAGGTCGAGGAGCAGCGAACCGGACAGCACGTAGAGGAACTCGTCCTCGCGGTGCTCGTAGTACTCGCCGGGGTCGGTGTTCATGCCGGTGAACTCGAGCGGTTCGAACGCGTGCCGGCCACCGTGCACGAGCAGGCGCGCCTCGCCCTTCGAGAACGGACCGCGGGCACCGTCGGCGGCGCGCAGGACGTCGGGGGAGCGGTCGTCGGGTTCGCGGTGCTGCGCGTCCCCGGCCGCGAGCAGCTCGACCTGGCTCGTGCCCAACGCGATCGCGATCTTCTCGAGCGAGACCATGCTGGCGCGGGAGTGCCCGCGTTCGAGCTGGCTGAGGAACGGGTGCGACAGCCCGGTGCGTTCGGCGAGCTGGACGAGGGTCTGGCCGTGCGACCGGCGCAGCGCGCGGATGTGCTCGCCGGTGCGGAGTGCCTGCTCGTCGACGACGCGGGTGTTCGTCGAGCCGGGCTCGATGAGGTCGGTGGGCACTGTTCCTCCGTCGGTCGGTCACGGGCGGGGTTTCACCGGGACGCGACCGTCACACATGGCAACCGCCGCGAAATACGTGGGAAACGTGGTCCTCATAGCATCAGCAATGTTGATGCGATCAACATTCTGACACATGATCGAGAGGGCGTTCCGATGCGGCCAACCCTGCCGAACGCACTTGCCCTGCTGCGCGGAGCGACACTGCCGGACGGGCGCACCGTCGACGTCCGGATCGACGGCGAGACCGTCGTCGAGGTCGCTACGGCCGGCTCCCTCACCGCCGATGCAGCGGCGACGTTCGACCTGCAGGGCCGGCTCCTGCTCACCGCGCCCGCCGAACCGCACGCGCACCTCGACAAGGCCCTGAGCTTCGACCGCATCCAGCCGCCGCTCGGCGACCTCGGGTCCGCGATCGAGGCGTGGGTCGACCACGCCGACGACATGACCGTGGCCGACATCGCGGATCGCGCACGGACGCAGGCACTCGCGATGCTCGCTGCCGGGACGACCTCCATCCGGACCCACGTCGACGTGTTGAGCGCCCGCGGGACCGCCGACGTGCAGGCGGCCACCCGTGGTGCGCGGGCGCTCGTGCAGGTCCGCCGCGAGCTCGCCGGGCTCGTCGACCTGGAGCTCGTCGCGCTCGCCGGACACCACGCGCCGGACGAGCACGTCGAGGCGGTCCTCGACCTCGGCGTCGACCTGGTCGGTGGCGCCCCGCACCTCGCCGACGACCCGGAGGCCGACCTCGTCCGGCTCCTCGCCATCGCCGAGCGGCGGGGCCTCGGCGTCGACCTGCACGCGGACGAGAGCCTGGACGGCCCCGTCACGCTCGACCGGTACGCGCAGATCGTGCGCGACTGGCCCCGCGACCGCCAGTACTCCGCTGGGCACTGCGTCCGGCTCGGCACGCTCGAACCCGGCCGTCTCGCCGACGTCGTCGCGGACGTGCTCGCCGCCGACATCGGGGTGATCTCCCTCCCGATCACGAACCTGTACCTGCAGGGCTGGCAGCACCCGGTGTCGACGCCCCGCGGACTCACCGCCCTGCGCGCCCTGCTCGACGCCGGCGTCCGCGTCGCCGCCGGAGCGGACAACGTCCGCGACCCGTTCAACCCCGTCGGCCGGTCCGACGCGTTCGAGACGGCATCGCTCCTGGTCACTGCCGGGCACCTGACGCCGGACGAGGCGTACGCGCTCGTCAGCGACGGCGCTCGCAGCGTGATGGGCCTGCCCGTCGCCGGCATCGCGCCAGGAGCGCGCGCGGACCTCGTCGCGGTGGACGCGACGAGCGTCGTCGACGCCGTGGCGAACGCGCCCGCCGACCGGGTGGTCATCGCGCACGGCCGACTCGTCGCCGTCACCGAGGTCCGCCGCAGCGTCGCTGCACCCGCGCTCGCAGCGCCCGTCGCCCCCGAACTCGTCCCCTGACCGGGCTTCCCGGCACGACCCGCCCGCCCCACCCCACCGAAACGAGGTACACGTGACCACCACCGCACCAGCGCCCGTCACGTCGACGGACACGCTGCTCGACTTCGGCAACGTCGAGATGACGTTCCCGAACGGCACCGTCGCCCTGCAGGGAGTCGACCTCACCGTGGACCGCGGCGAGTTCGTCTCCGTCGTCGGCCCCTCCGGCTGCGGCAAGTCGACCCTGCTCCGCATCGCCTCCGGTCTCGAGACCGCCTCGGACGGGACCGCCCAGGTCGCCGCGGACCGGATCGGCTACGTCTTCCAGGACGCCACGCTGCTGCCGTGGCGTTCGGTGCAGGGCAACGTCGAGCTGCTCGCCGAGCTGCAGCACGCACCGAAGGCCGACCGGGCCGAGAAGGCACGACGGGCGATCGACCTCGTCGGGCTCAACGGCTTCGAGTCGAACCTGCCGAAGCAGCTCTCCGGCGGCATGCGGATGCGCGTCTCGCTCGCCAGGTCGCTCACCCTCGACCCGCAGCTGTTCCTGTTCGACGAGCCGTTCGGCGCCCTCGACGAGATCACCCGCGAGCGCCTCAACGACGAGCTCCTCCGGCTCTTCGTCGCGCAGCGCTTCGCGGGGCTGTTCATCACGCACTCGGTGTCCGAGGCCGTGTACCTGTCCACCAAGGTCATCGTGATGTCCGGTCGCCCCGGCAGCATCGTCGGCCGCTTCGACGTCCCCTTCCCGATGCCACGCGACCCCGACATCCGGTTCACCCCCGAGTTCGCCGAACTGGTCGGCGAGGTCTCACACGCACTCCGAGAGGGGCACCGCTGATGACGACCCTGCAGCAGGTCACCGAGGCCAGGGCAGCGAGACTCGCCACCGCCGCTCCCGACCGCGTCGCGCCGTCACGTGGTGGCAGCCGGTCGTGGTCTTCGCCGTCCTGATCGGCGTCTGGTACGCGGCCGCCGCCTACTACGACCACGTCAGGAACCTCGCGTTCCTGGTGCCGTACCCGCACCTCGTGCTCAAGGCGATCGTCTGGGACACCGGCGTGAACGGTGCCCCCACGACGTTCGACAGCGACCTGTGGAAGGCGCTCGGTCGCACGTCGGTCGTGTCGCTGACCGGGCTCGCGTTCGCGATCGTGATCGGTGTCGTCTGGGCGATGCTGATGGCGCAGGCGAAGTGGCTCGAGAACTCGCTCTACCCGTACGCCGTCGTCCTGCAGTGCGTGCCGATCCTGGCGCTGGTGCCGCTCATCGGCGCCCTGTTCGGCTACGAGTTCACCAGCCGGGTCATCGTCACGGTGATGATCGCCCTGTTCCCGATGGTCTCCAACACGCTCTTCGGACTGCAGTCCGCCGACCGGGCGCAACGCGAGCTCTTCCAGCTGCAGCGGGCCGGGCGCGGTGCGCAGCTCATGAAGCTCCAGGTCCCCGCCGCGCTGCCGTCGATCTTCGTCGGCCTGCGGACCTCTGCGGGGCTGTCGGTCATCGGCGCGATCGTCGGCGACCAGTTCTTCCAGCGCGGCAACCCCGGGCTCGGCGTCCTCATCCAGGTCACCGCCTCACGCCTGATGGGCCCGGAGCTCTACGCGACCATCATCATCGCCTCGCTCTACGGCGTCGCCGTCTTCCTGCTCTTCGGCCTGATCGGTCGCCTCGCCGTCGGGCGCTGGCACGACTTCGGCTGAGCCCCCCCCGACCATCCCTCCCATCATCCCGACGCACCACGTGAACAGCACCACGAACGGAGCACCCATGCGCATCAAGACCCGCCTCGGCATCGCGACCGCCGCCCTCGGCGTCACCGCGATCGCCCTCACCGGCTGTGCGAGCGGATCCGGCGCCGCGACCGGCGACAGCACGTCGACCGCGTCCACGGCGAGCGGCCCGGCCGTCGACCTGTCGGACGTCTGCCCGGCGACCGTCGTCGTCCAGACCGACTGGAACCCAGAGGCCGACCACGGCCACCTGTACCAGATGCTCGGACCGAACCCGAAGATCGACGCGAGCGGCAAGTCCGTCACCGGCGACCTGTACGCGAACGGAAAGTCGACCGGCGTGCAGCTCGAGGTCCGCGCAGGCGGCCCGGCGATCGGCTACTCGACCGTCAGTTCGCAGATGTACCAGGACAAGGACATCACCCTCGGCTACGTCTCCACCGACGAGGCCGTGCAGTTCTCCGACAACCTGCCGACCACCGCGGTGTTCGCCGAGAACGACCAGTCGCCGATGGTGCTCATGTGGGACCCGTCGAAGTACCAGGACGTCGACTCGATCAAGTCGCTCGGCAAGGCGCTCGAGAAGAACGACGGCGTCGTGCGCTACTTCAGCGGTGCCGCGTACATGACCTACCTCGAGCAGTCGGGCAACCTGCCGAAGAGCGTCCTCGACGGCAGCTACGACGGCACGCCGTCGAAGTTCGTCTCGGCCGGCGGCAAGGACGCGCAGCAGGGCTTCGCCACCGCCGAGCCGTACATCTACCAGAACGAGGTCGCAGCCTGGGGCAAGAAGGTGGACTACTCGCTCATCTCCAGCACCGGGTGGAACCCGTACCCCGAGACCATGTCGGTCCGCAGCGGTGACCTGGAGAAGCTGAGCCCGTGCCTGGAGAAGCTCGTGCCGGTGATGCAGCAGGCCGACGTCGACTACTTCAAGGACCCGACGCCGACGAACGACCTGATCGACCAGCTCGTCCAGCAGTACAACAACGGCTGGACCTACGACGCCCAGGTCGGCGCGTTCGCCGTCAAGCAGATGAAGAAGCTGAAGGTCGCGACCGACGGCGACAACGCCTACGTCGGCGACATGGACGCCGACCGGATGACGGACTTCATCGCGAAGGCGAAGCCGATCTTCGACGCATCCGGCGGACACGTGAAGGCCGGCCTCACGGCCGACGACCTCTACACGAACAAGTTCCTCGACGACAAGATCGGGTTCGGCTTCTAGCCGGCCACGGGGCCGGCCGCCATCGCGGTGGTCGGCCCCACCCACCGTTCTGGAGGCTCGGTGCCGGACCGTCACCGAGCCTCCCGTCCGACCACCCCACAGGAGCCCCCAATGCCCGCCACCCAGGAATCCCTCGACACCCTGCGGGTCGCGCTCGTCGACCTGCTCGGCGACCGCGGCGTCAGCACCGACCAGCGGACGCGCGAACGCGCGTCCGTGGACGAGGCGACGATGAGCCCGATCCTCACCGAACAGCTCCCCCTCGGCCTCGCCGACCTGGTCGCGTACCCCGCGAGCGCCGACGAGATCGCCGCCGTCCTGCAGCTCGCGGCGCGGCACGGCGTCCCCGTCACCACCCGGGGCAAGGGAACCGGCAACTACGGCCAGGGCATCCCGCTGCACGGCGGTGTGGTGCTCGACACCTCGCGGGCGCGCGCCGTCGTCGAGGTCGGCGACGGGTACGTCACGGCAGAGGCCGGCGCCTCGATGGTCTCGCTCGAACAGGCCGCAGCGGCCGCCGGGCAGCAGCTCTGGATGTACCCGTCCACCGCGCAGTCGACGATCGGCGGCTTCCTGTCCGGCGGCTCCGGCGGGACCGGGTCGATCTCGCACGGATCGAACTGGGAGGGCTTCGTCACCGCGCTCGACATCGCGCTCCCCGGCGAGGACGGACTGCTGCACGTCGAGGGCGCCGAAGCGCAGACGTTCGTGCACACCTACGGCACAGCCGGGGTCATCGCGCGCGCCACCGTGCGGCTCGAGCCCCTGCAGGACTGGCGGGCCGTGTACGCGACGTTCCCCACCTTCGAGCAGGCGCTCACCGCGGTCCGCACGCTCCGTGGGACGACCCCGGCACCACGCCTCGTGAGTGCCGACCGAGCCGAGATCGCGGCGAAGCTGCCGAAGGACCCCGCCATCGCCGTCGACCGGGCGAGCCTGCGCGGGATCATCGACGCCGTCGTGCTCGAGGAGTCGCGGGACCTGATCGAGGCAGCGGGTGGCACCGTCGAGGACGTCCGCGAGGGGCTCCAGCAGACGACCAAGGTCTCGATGCTGTCCTACAACCACCCGATCTGGTGGCTCAAGCGGAACTCGCCGGACACCGTCTGGTTCCACGTCGAGGTCGGCGGCGAGGCGCTGATCGACCGCATCGCCGAGGTCGAGGCGGTGTACCCGGGCGCCATGCTGCACATCGAGGCGGCGCACATCGGGCCGATCGGCATGCTGACCGCGCCGTACACCGGCGCCGAGGACGTCTACGCCGGCTACCCGGCACTCCGCGACCTCGGCGTCCGCGTGCACAGCCCCCACCAGTACTACGTCGACCACGGCGTCGAGGAACTCGTCGCGCTCAAGCAGCGCACCGACCCCGCCGGACTGCTGAACCCCGGGCACGTGATCGACCCCGCGCTGGTCGAGTCCGGCGGGTCCACGGCGTCGGCGCAGCCGAGCATCCCGGGATTCGGCAAGTGAGCGGGACGAGGAACCTCGCCGAGCTGTCCGGCCCCGAGGTCGCGGCACGGTTCACGCCCGACACGATCGTCGTCCAGCCCACCGGCGCCGTCGAGCACCACGGACCGCACCTGCCGCTCCTGACCGACTTCCTGCTCGCGGACCACATCGGCGGCGCGGCCGTCGAGCGCGCGGCGACCGAGGGGCTCGACGTGTGGCGGCTCCCGACCCTGGCGTTCACGAAGTCGGACGAGCACAGCTGGGCGCCGGGCACCGTGTGGCTCGACGAGGCGACGATGTTCGACACCGTCGTGCAGGTCGGCCGCGCCGTCGCCCTCACCGGTGCCGGCACGCTGGTGTTCGCCAACGGACACGGCGGGAACGTCGCGCTGCTGCAGGTCGCGCTGCGCGAGATCCGGAAGCGGTTCGGGCTGAAGACGTTCCTGATGCCGACCCTGGCGCGCGTGCCTGGGCCCGGTGGCGAGGACGCCGACGAGCGCGGCCTCGGGATCCACGGCGGCGCGGCGGAGACCTCGATGATCCTGCACCTGCGTCCGGACCTCGTCGACATGTCGAAGGCCGAACGGTGGGTGCCGGACCACCTGGCCGAGTTCGAGCGCATCCGGTTCAACGGCGGCCCGGTCAGCTTCGGGTGGCTGTCGAACGACTTCGGGACACCGGGTGTCATCGGGGACGCGAGCCGCGCGACGGCGGAGTACGGCAAGGCGCTGTGGGACGTGTCGCTCGACGAGGCGGTCGCGTCGCTCCACGAGATCGCACGGTTCGACCCCGCCGTCCGGCGGTGACGTCGGTGCTGCCGGGCGAGGCCACCGCGGACGGTTCCGGTTCCGGTTCTGCTTCTGCGGCGCCGGCGGACCCCCTGGCGCTCGCCGCGTCGTGGCTCCCCGGCACGGGTACGCCGGTGACGATGACGCTGTCGACGATCGGCCTCGACGGCTACCCGTCGGCGAGGACCGTGCTGCTCTCCGCGTTCGACGGGGAGCGCCTGCACTTCCACACCGACTCCAGGAGCCGGAAGGCCGCCGAGGTCGCGGCGGTCCCCAGGGCGACCGCCACGATCGTCTGGCCGGAGGCCGCTCGACAGCTCGTCGTCACCGGGGACGTCGCGCCGGTCACCGACCAGGAAGCTCGGGCCGCCTACGCCGCGAGGACCCAGTACCTGCAGGTGCTCGCCTGGGTCAACGACCACCCGCTCGCCGCTGCGGAGGACGACGTGCGGCGCGCGACCTGGGCGGCGTTCATCGCGGAGCACCGGGACGCCGTGCTCGATCCGCCCGACACCTGGGTCGGCTACGCGATCACGCCCGTGCGGATGCTGTTCTGGCGTGGTGCGACGGACGCGCCGAGCAACCGGCTCGCGTTCGAACGGGACGGGGACGGCACGTGGACCTCGGAGCGCTGGCCGGGCTGACGGTCCGACCACCGGACGGGGCGCCCGATGGTCAGATCGGGGCGATGTGCTCCCGAACGAGTTCCATGGCGTTGTCGTACAAGCAAAACAGGTTCCTGCCTGAATTACTTGGTTCGCTCCTCCTCTGCGGCGGCGGGCTGCCGGGAGCGGTCCAGGACGGCGGTGAACGCAGCGTCGAGTTCGCCCGCGATCGCGTCGGGTTCGGCCAGGTACCCGCCGACCATCGCCCCGTCGCGGAGCATCATGAGCTGGCCTGCCGTGACGTCCGGGTCGGGGGCGCCTGCGTCGGCGGCGATCGTGGCGAAGAAGTCGCGCATCCACTCCCGGTGCCGACGGACGACGGCGCGGACGGGATCGTCGGGGTCGGGGGTCTCCGCCGCGGCGTTGATGAACGGGCAGCCGCGGAACCCCGGCAGGCAGCTCGCCTCCCCGATGAGGGATGCGATCGCTCGGGCCGCATCCAGACCGTGACGCCCGTCCGTCACGTGCGAGAAGGCTCCGCGCTCGCCGTCTGCCTGGGCCTCGAGGTAGGCCACCGCCAGGTCCGTCTTCGTGCGGAAGTGCCGGTAGAACGTGACCTTCGTGATCCCCACCCGATCGATGACCCGATCGGCACTCGTGCCGCGGATGCCCGAGGCGGCGAAGAGCTCGGTCGCCGCGTCGAGGATGCGCTCCCTGGTCGCGACGGCACTCCTGCGCGGTGCGGTGGCGGCGGTCACGACTTCTCCCTCGGGGCTTGCGGTCTCGACGGACCCAACTCTAGAGTCCTCGATGTAGACGTACTAGTAACTCTACATTCATCTTCCACGAACGGACTCCGCCATGACCACCATCGAGCACGCGACCTCGAACGTCGCCTCCTCCCTCCGACGGCTGTACTTCTTCCGCTTCGGCTTCGCCGTCCTGTGGGCGATCGCCCTCGCGGTCACCGCCGCCACGCTCCCGACGCTCGCCGCGACGGTCGTGGTGCTGCTCGTGCTCTACCCGGTCGTCGACCTCGCCGCTGCGGTGTGGGACCACCGGTCGTCCCGGGACACCAAGTCCGCTCGGGCACTCGTCCTGAACATGGCGCTGAGCCTGCTCGCGGCGATCGGCCTCGGCATCGCCGCAATGTCGGGCGCGCCGGCGGTCCTCGTCGTCTGGGGCGCGTGGGCGATCACCGCCGGTGCGGTCCAGCTCGTCCTCGCCGTCGCGCGTCACCGCATGGGTGGACAGTGGCCGATGATCCTCAGCGGAGGGATCTCGGTGCTCGCCGGTGCCGGGTTCGTCTCGCAGGGCCTGAACGGCGGGACGGGACTCACGAGCCTCGCCGGCTACGCGGTGCTCGGCGGCGTCTTCTTCCTCGTCTCGGCACTGCGCCTGCGGCGCGCAGCCAGCCTGTAGGCCCGTCGCGGCCCCGCCACGACCCTCCCGTCCGTCGTCACCCTGCTCGCGCAGAGCGAGAGCGCAGATGATGCGTTCTCGGGGGCGATCTGCTCGCCGTTTCCGCGCACTCGATGCGGCGGGCGGCGCGCGGCCGGCGCGCGGCCGGGTCAGGCCCCGGTCGGGCAGACGGTCTGGACGGGGCCGGTCGACGCGGGGACGACGACGTCGGTGGACGCCACCGGCACCGCGTTCCCACTGCGCAGCCCGAGGCCGACCAGCACGACGGCCCCGACGACCGCGATGCCACCGGCGAACCAGAAGTCCGCGGCGATCCCGAACGACGTCACGGCGACGCCGCCGAGCACCGATCCCGCGGCGATCGCGAGCTGGATCGTGGTGACGAAGAGCGCGAGACCGGTCTCCGAACCGCCGGGTGACGCGGTGGACATCCAGGTCTGCATCCCGAGGGGGAGTGCGCCCCACACGAGGCCCCAGACGACGAGCAGGGTGAACACCCCGACGACCGAGTGGGCGAGCAGCGGCAGCGCGATCACGGCCGCGGCCAGGACGATCTTGGACGCCCCGATCGTGCCGAGCACGTTCCGGCTCAGCGTGACCCCCGCCACGAAGTTGCCGACGATGCCGGCCACGCCGAACACCAGGAGCGCGAGGGTGATCGTCTCCGGCCCGACACCGACGAGCTCCTGCAGGTACGGCGCGACGTAGGTGTACGCCGCGAACTGCGCCGCGAAGACGAACGCGGCGCCGATGAGCCCGACCCGGGCCCTCGGCACGCGGAGCAGTGCGCCGAGCGTGGCGAATCGCACCCGCTGCACCGCCGGGATGCTCGGCAGCATCGCCAGCTGGAGCACCAGCGCGACCAGCCCGAGCGCGCCGCCGATCACGAACCCGAGGCGCCAGCTGCCGAGCGCGGAGACGAACGCGCCGAGCGGCAGGCTGACCACGGTGGCGACCGAGACGCCCGCGGTGATGAAGGAGGTCGCGCGGATGACCGACGGGGCCGGGACGAGCCTCCCGGCGATCCCGGCACCGATCGCCCAGAAGCCACCGATCCCGACCCCGAGCAGCATGCGAGCGGCGAGGAGGACCGCGAACGTGGGCGCGACGGCCGCCAGGCCGTCGGCGACGACCAGCAGCACCGTCAGGGCGACGAGGACCACACGACGGTCGAGGCGCGAGGTCGCCACCGTCACGACGGGGGCGGCGACGGCACCGACGAGTCCGGTCGCGACGACCATCAAGCCGGCGGTCCCGACCGGGACGTCGAGGTCGGCGGCGATCGCGGGGAGGAGCCCGATGGGCAGGAACTCGGAGAGGACGAGCACGAAGGAACCGAGTGCGACGGAGAGGACGCTGAGCCACCCACGGCGCTGGGCTGACGATGTCATGGAGGGGTCAAACCCGGACACGCGGGTTCCATTCCCGCGGTCGGCAGTGTGACGGACGGGAGGCACGGTGCCAGCTGGCACCGTGCCTCCCGTCCGGTCTGCGGTCGCGCCTACTGCGCGTCCTGGATGGCCTTCTTCAGCTGCGTCACGTACTGCTCGGCCCCCGCCTTCGGCGTGGTCTTGCCGAACTGGACGTTCTGCCAGATCTGGGCCAGCAGCGTGTCCGCGTCCTGTGCGCCGACCGGCGTGATCGGTGCGGGCGGACCGGACTCTGCGGTGACCTGCTTCACGTAGTCCATGACGATCTTGTCCGAGCCGCTGAGGTCCGGCGTGATCTGCTTCTGGAACGCGGGGTTCGCGGGCATGCCGCGCTCGGCGCCGAAGATCTTGCCGACCTTCGGGCTGGTCGTCAGGAAGTCGATGAGCTCAGCCGCTTCCGCCGGGTGCTTCGACTTGCTCGAGATCGACCAGTACATCGAGGACTTGAGGTACTGCCAGCCCTTCTTCGCATCGGCGGCGGCCGGCATCGGGAGCATGTCGAGCTTCTGCGACGGCGCTGCGACCTGGTACGCGCTGAGGTTGGACGGGATGAACGTCATCGCGACCTTGCCGGTGGCGATGTCGGACTGGTCGAGCGCGGCGTTCGTGCCCTCGGCGAGCTGCGACGGACTCGGCGTGACCCCGGCGTCGATCTGGTCGAGCGCGTACTGCCAGTAGTCGGCGAGCATGGACGGCTTCAGGACGACCTTGCCCTTGTCATCGAAGACCGCGCCGCCGTGCTGGCGGGCCCAGAGCGTCAGCGACGGGGTGTCGCCGCCGAACGGGTCGAGACCCTTGACCTTGCCGCCGGACTTCTCGGTGACCTCCTTCGCGACCGTGTTCATCTCGTCCCACGTCCACCCCTTCGCGGAGGGCATGTCGATGCCGTACTCGTCGAGGACGGTCCGGTTCACGGCGACGCCGATCGAGTTCAGTCCGATCGGGACGGCGTAGAGCTTGCCGTCGTACTGGCCCGTGTCGCGGACGTTCTTCGTGAGGTCCGAGGTGTCGAGGTACTTGCTGTACTGCCCGAGGTCGGCGATCGCGCCGCGCTGGGCGTACGAGGCGACGTAGATCTGGTCGAACTGCATGACGTCCGGCGCGCTGCCGCCGGCGACGGTGGTGGCGAGCTTGTCCCAGTAGCTGCCCCAGTCGGTGGACTGGGTCTTCACGGTGATGTTGGGGTGCTCCTTCTCGAAGGCCTTCACCGCCGCTTCGGTGGCGGTGACGCGGGCCCCGGCGCCCCACCAGTTCAGGGAGATGGTGACGGGGTCCTTGCTCAGCTCGACTCCACCGCCGTTCGAGTTGCCGACGGCGCAGCCGCCGACGGCGAGGACGGAGGCGGTGGCGATCGCGACGGCGCCGATGACGCGTGATCTCAGGTGCATGGTCTTCCTTGCTCTGGTGAGTGGATCGATCGGGTGGGGCGGTTCACTTGCCGCCGGTGGTCGCGATGCCCCTGAGGAGGAACCGCTGGCCGAAGAGGAACGCGAGGAACACGGGGACGAGCGTGACGACGCTCATCGCGAAGAGGGCGCCGAAGTCGGACTGCCCGGTCGGGTCGATGAACTGGCGGAGGGCGACGGACGCCGTGTACTTGTCCGGCGCGGTGACGAACACGAGCTGGCTGAAGAAGTCGTTCCACGTCCAGATGAAGGTGAAGATCGCCGCCGTCGCCAGCGCCGGCTTCATGAGCGGCAGGATCACCTGGAAGAAGATCCGTGCGTGCCCTGCGCCGTCGATGCGCGCGGCCTCGTCGAGCTCCCGCGGGATCCCGCGGATGAACTGGACCATCAGGAAGACGAAGAAGCCGTCCGTGGCGAGGAACTTCGGCACGATGAGCGGCAGGAACGTGTTGATCCAGCCGAGCTGCGAGTAGATGACGTACTGCGGGATGATGAGCACCTGGATGGGCAGCATCATCGTCACGAGCATCGCGCCGAACGCGAGCCGCTTGTACCGGAAGCTCAGCCGCGCGAACGCGTAGGCCGCGAGGGAGCAGCTCACGAGGTTGCCGATGATGGCGCCGATCACGATGATCGCCGAGTTCGCCAGGTACACGCCGAACGGGCGTTGCAGGGCGCTCCACCCCGTCGTGTAGTTCTCGGTGTCGAAGGTGTTGAGCACGAGGCTCGGGTTGTCGAAGATGTGCCCGTCGGGGCGGAGCGAACTCACCACCATCCAGAGCACCGGGTAGAGCATCACGAGGCTCAGCAGGATGAGGACGGTGTGCTTGGCGATGCTGCCGGCGCGTGAGCCGCGGGCCTTCGCGACGCGGACCGTGTCGGGTCGGGGATCGGGCCGGCGGTCCGCCGGGGGCGTCGCCGGCGCGGGACGCAGCGCGGTCGAGTGATCAGTCATCGTAGAAGACCCAGTACTTCGAGGCCCAGAAGTTGAGCGCGGTGGCGGCGCCGACGATGAGCAGGAGGAGCCACGCGATCGCGGAGGCGTATCCCATCTGCAGGCTGCCGAACGCCTTCTGGTAGAGGTAGAGCGTGATGAAGAGGGTTGAGTTCGTCGGCCCTCCAGTGCCGTTCGAGATCACGTAGGCCTGCGTGAACGACTGGAAGGCCCCGATGATCCCGAGCACCAGGTTGAAGAACACGATCGGGCTGAGCAGCGGCAGCGTGATCGACCGGAACTGCCGCCAGCGGGTCGCCCCGTCGGTGGAGGCCGCCTCGTAGTACTGCCGGGGGATCTGCCGGAGCCCGGCGAGGAAGATCACCATCGGCGCCCCGAAGGTCCAGACGTGCAGGATGATCAGCGTCCCGAGGGCCGTGTTCGGGGACCCGATCCAGGACTGTCCCTGGATGCCGAAGACCGCCAGGAGTGCGTTGAGCAGTCCGTCGCCGCCGAACACCAGGCGCCAGAGCACCGCGATCGCGACACTGCCGCCGAGCAGGGACGGCAGGTAGAGGACCGACCGGTAGAACGACAGCCCCCGCATCCCGCGGTCGAGCAGCACGGCGACGAGGAGGGCGGCCGCGAGCTGCAGCGGGACGGAGACCACCGTGTAGACGAGCGTCACCACGAGCGAGCTGCCGAGGTTGGTGTCCTCGACCATCCGCTGGATGTTGGTCAGGCCGGTGAACGTCGGGTTCTGCAGGAGGTTGTAGTTGGTGAAGGACAGGTAGAGCGAGGCGAGGATCGGGCCGAGGGTGATCCCGACCATGCCGATCAGCCACGGGGCGAGGAAGACGGCCGCGGCCTTGTCGTCCCGCCGGGAAGCGGGGATGCGTTTCCCCTGGGCGTCTCGTGCGCGGAGTGCACGGAGTTCGCCGAGCGCACTCACCTGGAGCTCGCCGTCATGGAGTTGCTGCGTTGCACGATTCCCATCTCCTTTGATGGTGGTGTCGGTGACTGGGCGCCACGGTAATCGTTGTAACCAACCTTGGCAAGCGCTTTCCAAGATCGTGCCGACCGCCGGTCATGAGCGTCGAGTGCGCCCTCGCCTGCCATGCTGGAGTCGGCCGAGAACACGAGGCCGGGACGGGGTACGAGGTGGTGGAACGCAGCGGCGCGACCCTGGAGGACGTCGCCCGCGCGGCCGGCGTCTCGCTCGCGACGGCGTCCAGAGCGCTCAACGGCAGCACCCGCCGCGTGCGTCCCGAGTACGTCGAGCGGGTGGAGGCGGCGGCGCGGGAACTCCGGTACATGCCCAACGTGCAGGCGCAGGCCGTCGCGCGTGGGGCGACGACGGTGGTGTCGCTCGTCGTCGGCGAGATCACGGACCCGTACTTCGCACAGATCGCCGCGGGGGCGATGCGGGCGGCCGACCGGGCCGGCCTCGTGCTCGTGATCACCTCTACCGCGGGGGACGCGGAGCGCGAGGCGTCGGTGTTGCGGAGTGTCGCGGGACTCCGGCCGCGCGCGGTCGTCCTCGCCGTGAGTCGCAGGACGAGCAGCGCGGCCGCAGCGGGCGTGGAGCTCCTGCGTGGCGGTGGCGCCTCGGTCGTCGCCCTGGTGTCGGACGAGGGTGCCGCATCGCCGACCGCCGTCATCCCGCTCGTGATCGGGAACCGCGCGGGAGCGACTGCGCTCGCCGAGGCGCTCGTCGACGAGGGGCACCGGGACTTCGCGGTGCTCGCCGGGGAGCCGGACGTCGTCACCGCCAGGGCACGGGCGACGGGCTTCGTCGACGGGCTCGCGCGCCGGGGGATCCGTCTGGCGGACGACCGGGTGGTCGCCGGGGTGTTCACGCGTGACGGTGGCCATGCCGCGATGACGCAGCTGCTCGAGGCCGGGGTCCGCCCCGGGTGCGTCTTCGCGGTCAACGACGTCAGTGCGGTCGGGGCGCTCGCCGCGATCCGCGACCACGGGCTCGAACCGGGGCGGGACATCGCGGTCGCTGGGTTCGACGACGTCGGCACGCTGGCTGACGTGGTGCCCGCGCTGTCGACCGTGCACCTGCCGCTCGAGACGATCGGGGAGTTCGCCGTCCAGGCGGCCCTCGGCGAGGACGTGCCCGCGGTGGTCGCCGGCGAGGTCGTCCTCCGCGCGAGCACCAGGCTCGCCTGACGACGGGCCTTCCCTCGGCGTGTGCATCGGTGTACCGTGCGGTAAGCGCTTTCCGCACGGCATCCGTGCGCGATCACCGACGATCACCGGAGGACTCCGTGTCACGACCACCACTCGGCATCATCATGAACGGCGTCTCCGGCCGGATGGGGTACCGGCAGCACCTCGTCCGCTCGATCCTCGCCATCCGGGAGCAGGGCGGCGTGCTGCTGTCCGACGGCTCCCGCGTGCAGGTCGAGCCGCTGCTCGTCGGGCGCTCCGAACCGAAGCTCGCCGAGATCGCGCACCGGCACGGCATCGAACACTGGACGACCGACCTCGACGCCGCACTGTCCGACCCGCGCTGGGACGTCTACGCCGACTTCCTCGTGACCAGTGCCCGCGTCCCAGCACTCCGCCGCGCGATCGCCGCAGGCAAGGCGGTCTACACCGAGAAGCCCACCGCGGAGACCCTCGACGACGCCCTCGACCTCGCCCGCGCGGCCCGTGACGCCGGGGTCAAGAACGGCGTCGTGCACGACAAGCTGTTCCTCCCGGGGCTCAGGAAGCTCCGTCGGGTGCTGGCGTCCGGCGCCCTCGGACGGGTCCTCAGCGTCCGCGGGGAGTTCGGCTACTGGGTCTTCGAGGGCGACTGGCAGGCCGCGCAGCGCCCGAGCTGGAACTACCGCGCCGAGGACGGCGGTGGCATCGTCGTCGACATGTTCCCGCACTGGAACTACGTCATGGAGGACCTGTTCGGCCGGGTCGAGTCCGTCTCCGCCCGTGCGGTCACCCACATCCCGGAGCGCGTGGACGAGCACGGCAAACGGTACCGGGCCACCGCGGACGACGCGGCGTACGGCATCTTCGACCTCGCAGGCGGGATCACTGCGCAGATCAACTCGAGCTGGGCGGTGCGCGTCGACCGCGACGAGCTCGTCGAGTTCCAGGTCGACGGCACCGAGGGCAGCGCCGTCGCCGGGCTCTTCGCCTGCCGGGTCCAGCACCGGAGCACCACGCCGAAGCCGGTCTGGAACCCCGACATCCGCGACGACAACGACTACCGCGCCGGCTGGCAGGAGGTCCCCGACAACGAGGTCTTCGAGAACGGCTTCAAGGTCCAGTGGGAGCAGTTCGTGCGCCACGTCGTCGAGGACGCGCCGCACCCGTACGACCTGCTCTCCGGTGCGCGCGGGGTGGCGCTGGCGGAAGCCGGTCTGCGGTCGGACCGCGAGGGGCGACGGATCGACCTGCCGGACCTGCGGCTCGGCGACGGAGCCGCACCGAGCCTCCAGTCCGACGACACCCGGGTGACCGCATGACGGACCTGACGCTCCTCGCGCCTGATGGCACCACGGCCGGCGTCCCGCTCCGCGAGGCCCCGGTGTGGACGAAGCCGCGCGGACCGCTCACCAGTCGGGTCGTCTACGCGGCGGCCCATGTCGTCCCGCGCGTCGCGGGCGACAACACCCCGGGTGCCGCAGCGGACATCGACTGGGACGCGACCCTCGCGTTCCGGCACCACCTGTGGTCGTGGGGGCTCGGCGTGGCGGACGCGATGGACACCGCGCAGCGCAACGCGGGCCTCGACCCGGTCGCGATGCGGGAACTCGTCCGGCGCAGTGCGGCAGAGGCCCGTTCCGTCGGTGGGCGCATCGTGGTCGGCGTGAACACCGACGACATCGCGTCCGACGGTGCCACCCTCGACGAGATCGTCGACGCGTACGTCGCGCAGCTCCGGCACGCCGAGGAGCACGGTGCGGTCGCCGTCGTGATGGCGAGTCGGCACCTGGCGCGCGCGGCCCGGACGGCCGACGACTACCGACACGTGTACGAGCGGGTGATCGCCGCCGCGACGCAGCCGGTGGTGCTGCACTGGCTCGGCGCCGCGTTCGACCCGGTGCTCGAGGGGTACTTCGGGTCCGCGTCCGCGTCCGCGGACTCCGTCTCGGATGCGGCCGAGACCGTCCTCCGGATCATCGCGGATGCCGGCGAACGGGTCGCCGGCATCAAGATGAGCCTGCTCGACGCGGACGCCGAGGTCGCGCTCCGCTCGCGGCTCCCCGGGACCGCCAGGATGTTCACGGGGGACGACTTCCACTACGTCGACCTGATGTCCGAGCAGGCCGGTCGGCACTCCGACGCGCTGCTCGGGGCCTTCGCCGCGATCGCGCCGATCGCGGCGTCGGCGGTGCAGGCGCTCGACCGCGGCGACGCGGACGGGTTCCGCAGCGTCCTCGGTCCGACGGAGGCGCTCGCTCGGCAGGTCTTCGCCGCGCCGACCTGGCACTACAAGACCGGAATCGCCTTCCTGTCCTGGCTGAACGGTCACCAGCCCGCCTTCACGATGGTCGGTGGCATGCACGCGGCGCGCAGTCTGCCGCAGCTGTCCGAGACCGTCCGCCTCGCGAACGCCTGCGGCGCGCTCGAGGACCCGGACCTCGCCGCGTCGCGCTGGCACGGTCTGCTCACGTTGGCTGGGGTGCCGGTCGGGTCGGCCGGGAGGCTCGGTGCCGGTCCGCGCGGCGGCTCCAGGAACGCGGTGGTCGCGTGAGCACCGTGGCGGGGGGCGCGGGCGCGCGGGTGGGTGGGCGCGCCGAGGCGCACCCGCGCTTGTCGCTCAACCAGGCGACGGTGAAGTCCGCGTCGCTCGCCGAGGCGATCGCCGCCACGCGGTCCGCCGGCATCGGTGCGATCGGGACGTGGCGTGAGCCGGTGCAGGACGTCGGACTCGACGAGGCCGCGCGGATGCTCGCCGACTCCGGGCTCCGGGTGTCGTCGCACTGCCGCGGCGGCTTCTTCACGCCCGTCGAGGGCGCGGTCCGGCGGGCGGCGATCGACGACAACCGGCGGGCGATCGAGGAGACGGCGGCACTGGCGGCTGCGGGAGCCCCGGGATCGCGAGCGGTGCTGGTGCTCGTCGCCGGGGGACTCCCGTCGGGATCGACGGACCTGGTCGGGGCGCGGGGCAGGGTCGCCGACGCGCTCGCCGAACTCGAACCGACAGCGGCCGCAGCGGGCGTGCAGCTCGCGATCGAGCCGCTCCACCCGATGTACGCGGCCGACCGGGCTGTCGTGTCGACGCTCGCGCAGGCCCTCGACCTCGCCGCGCCGTTCGACCCGGCCGTCGTCGGGGTCGTGGTGGACACCTTCCACGTCTGGTGGGACCCTGCTCTGCCCGGATCGGTCGCGCGAGCCGGGAGGGAGCGCCGGATCGCCTCCTACCAGGTGAGCGACTGGGTCACGCCGATCGCCGCGGACCCGCTGCTGTCGCGCGGCCTGATGGGGGACGGGCACATCGACTTCGGCCCGGTCTCCGAGGCCGTCGACGCGGCCGGGTACACCGGGGACGTCGAGGTCGAGGTGTTCAACCAGGACGTCTGGGACACACCGGCCGACGTCGTCGCCGAACGGGTGGTCGCGGCGTTCGACGCGTGCGTTCCCGTGGCTCGCCGATGACCGGGGCGTCGGTCGTGCTCGTCGGGGTGGGCGGCTTCGGGGCGGTGCACCTGGCGAACCTGCGGCGGTTGCAGGCGGCGGGCGCGGTCCGGTTGATCGGGCTGGTCGACCCCCTCGTGGTTGATGTCGATGCCGTCGGCGCTCCGCTCTTCCCCACACTCGGCGACGCCTTCGCGGGTGTCGGCGTGCCGGACGTCGTGATCGCCGCGGTACCCATCCCCGTGCACGCGACCGTCGCTGCCGAGGCGCTCCGTGCCGGTGCCGACGTCCTGCTCGAGAAGCCGCCCTTCGCCCGGATGGCGGACTTCGAGACCCTGCTCGCCGTGCAGCGCGAGACCGGCCGGGTCGTACAGGTGGGGTTCCAGAGCCTCGGGTCGCACGTGCTCGACGACCTCGATGTCGACCGGTTCGGCATCGGGCAGGTCCGGCACGTGCGGGCGATGGGCACGTGGGTGCGTCGCGCGGCGTACTGGAAGCGCTCGCCCTGGGCCGGAAGACGCTCGCTCGACGGCGTCGACGTCGTGGACGGGGTCGTCACGAACCCGCTCGCGCACGCGGTGGCGACGGCGCTCCGGATCGCCGGGGTCCAGCGTGTCGAGGACGTGGAGCGTGTCGACGTCGATGCCTACCGGGCGAACGCGATCGACGCGGACGACACCACGGCGCTCCGGATCGTGCCCGCTCCGCTCGACGCCGACCGACCGTCCGTCTCCGCTGCCCTGACCCTGGCGGCGTCGGGCCCGGCGGATGCGGCACCGGTCGTCGAGGTCGTCGGCGACCGCGGTACCGTCTCCTTCCGGTACACGACGGACGAGGTCGTCGGTCCGGACGGCGCGGTGACTCCTGGTACGAGGACCGACCTGCTCGAGAACCTCCTGGCCCACCGTGCCGACGGCGTCCCGCTGCTGGTGCCCCTCGACTCGACCGGTGCGTTCATGCGGGTCGTCGAGGCGATGCGCACCGCACCGGAGCCCACCAGGATCGAACCCCGTTTCGTCGAGGTCGTCGGGACCGGCGCCGACGAGCACCCGGTCGTGCAGGACGTCGAGCGCTGGGTCCGGGCGGCCGCGGACCTCGACGGGACGTTCGTCGACGCCGGCGCCCCGTGGGCGTCAGCCGGTCGGGACGCCGTGGTGGCCACCGCCGGTGCAGGACCGCTCCTCGTGCTGCAGGACGGCGCCGGGACCACACCGTCCTCGTCCCCTCGCCCGTTCCTGCACCCCGTCCGGACACTCGGCGGCGTCGAACTCACCGCCCGTCGACCGGCTGACCACGACTGGCACCTCGGGCTGGGGTTCACCGTCGCCGATGTCGACGGGACGAACACCTGGGGCGGCGGGACGTACGTGCACGGGCGCGGGTACGTCGACCAGGACGACCACGGGCGGCAGCGGCTGGACGACCTCGAGCGGGACGCCGACTCGATCACGGCGTCCCTGACGTGGGTCGATCGCGACGGTGCCGACCAGCTCCGCGAGGTCCGCACGATGCGGTCCCGACCGCTCGACGGTGACTGCTGGCTGCTGGACCTGTCCACCTCACTCGAACCCGTGGGGGACCGGCCGGTGACGCTCGGGAGCCCCGGGTCGAACGGTCGGGCGCGCGCCGGGTACGGCGGGTGGTTCTGGCGCTTCCCGCCGTGCTCGGGCGTCGAGGTCTCCACGGCCGACGCCGACGGGGAGGACGCCGTGCTCGGCACCCGGGCACCGTGGGTCAGATGGGCGGCGGACTTCGCCGGGACCCCGGGAGCGACCGGGCCGGCGACGGTCCTGCTGACGTCCTCGTCGCGTGACCCGTGGTTCGTCCGGGCGACCGACTACCCGGGCATCGGTACGGCGATCGCGTGGGAGCAGCCCGTCACCGTCTCGCCGGGAGACCCCTTCGTCCGCTCGCTCCGTGGGGTCGTCGCCGACGGCCGTCGTCCCGCCGCTGCGCTGCTCCGACACCTGGCCTGACCGGAGCTCACCGCCGTCGCATCACCGCACGCCAGATCTGGTTCGGCCGGAGGGGTGACCCACCGAGTGGCTCTCGTTCCGCTCCCGGTGCTCGAAGGGCATCGAGGAGCAGGTCGACCCATCGTCTGTGGAGCTGTGGGGCCACCTCGCCGAAGGCCGCGATCGTGCTCGACATCGAGAGCTGCAGGACGGCCACGTCCTCGAGCGCCGCGTCGGCCCGGATCGAGCCGGAGTCCTGCGCGCGACGGAACAGCGACTCGAGGCCGGTCTGGATCTCCGCACGCATGGCGAGGAGCGTCGGAGCGCCCGTGAACCGAGTGGTCATCAGGTCGCTGAAGCCCTCGCGCCGCGCCTCGATCTCCGCTGTTCGCCGGATGAAGGTGGCGAAGCCGCTCCACGGATCCCCTTCGGACAGGGCGGCGCACTCGTGGACCAGGTCGAGGACCTCCTGCAACGGTGCCAGGAGGACCTCCTCCCACAGGGCAGCGCGCTCGGGGAAGTGCCGGTAGAGCGTCGCGTTGCCGACTCCTGCGGCCGCGGCGATCGGTTCGAGCGGGGCGTCGAGTCCCCGCTCCGCGAAGGCCGTGCACGCCGACTCGACGATCGCTGCTCGGTTGCGGAGGGCGTCCTTCCGAGGTGCTCTCGCGGGGGTCTCGCTCACGATCGGAGTGTACGACGGCGATCCGGGAATACGGACAGTGGTGTCCGGATTGAATCGGACACTACTGTCCGTTTCATCACTTGGAGCACCCCGTGCACATCGCAGCCGTCATCCTGTCCCTCGTCCTCGCCGCCGCCATGCTCGGGTCCGGTGTCATGAAGCTCGTCGGCCCGGCGCCCATGCGGGCGAACATGGCGTCGGTGCACGTGACCCCGTCGCAGATGCGCGTGCTCGGGGTGCTCGAGGTCCTCGCCACGATCGGCCTCGTCGCGGGGCTGTGGATCCCGGCGCTCGGCATCGCTGCCGCCATCGGCTCGATCGTGTACTTCGTCGGCGCGATCGTCGCGCACGTGCGGGCGCGCGACAAGGGCCTGCAGGGCGCAGCTGCACTCCTCGTGCTGTCGGTCGCGACCCTGGTGGTCCTGCTGCTCGCGCTCTGAACGCGGTCCGGACCGCGTCCGCTCAACGCGTGACGCGGTGGCGGAGGAAGACCGACCCGGCCTCGAAGACGCGGGCCTCGACGAGTTCGAGCTGCCGGTGCGCGCCGGCGTGCGCGAAGTACGGCGTCCCGCCGCCGACGAGCACCGGCACGACCACGAGCTGGTACTCGTCGATCAGGTCGAGGCCGGCGATCTGGGCTGCGAGCTCGGGGCCACCGATCGCGATGTCGCCGTCGCCGGGGGCCGCGCGCAGCCGGGCGACCTCTTCCTCGATGCCGTCCGTCGCCAGGCGTGCGTTGCCCTTCACCGACGTCACGGTGCGCGAGAACACCACCTTCGGCAGCGCCTTCCAGATCGTCGTCCACTCGCGTTCGGCGTCGCTCAGACCTGGCACGTCGTCCGCGGTCTCCCAGAACAGCATCGTCTCGTAGAGCTTCCGCCCCATGAGGTGCACGTCGACGCCGCGGAGCTGGTCGAGGAAGACCCGGAAGACCTCGTCGTCCGGCTCGCTCCAGTCGAAGCGTCCGCCGGCGTCCGTGGTGAACCCGTCGAGGGACGCCGTCATCGAGTACGTGACCTTGTGCATGCGCGACCTCCTCGTCGGCGTTGCTCGGTGGCTCGCAGCGTAGCCCGCAACGAGGTGTTGTCCACAGATCACGCGCACCGGCTCCGCCGCGCAGCTGCGTCTCCCTACCGTGACCGCATGCGGGTCGGCGTGTACATCGACGGGTTCAACCTCTACTACGGTGCCCGCGCGCTCTGCGGGCGTTCGACGCCGGGATGGCGCTGGCTCGATCTCCGCACGCTCGCGACGAACCTGCTCGACGGACCCGGCAGTGCGTGGAGGAATGCGCACGTGTCCCGGGTCGTCTACTGCACCGCGAGGGTCAACGGAGCCGACAACACCGCAGGGCAGCACGACCAGGACACGTACCTCCGTGCTCTCGACCAGAACGGTTCGATCGACGTGCTCGCCCTCGGGAACTACGTCTCACGCGTCGCGACGGCACCACTCGCGACCCCGGGACGTCGTGGTCGCCCGCAGCTGACCCGAGCGGACTGGCCCCTGCAGGTACGCGACCAGTTCGGATCAGATGTCCCCGATGCCACGTTCATGGCCTCCGTCGCACGCCGAGAGGAGAAGGGCTCGGACGTCAACGTAGCGTCCCACCTGCTCATCGACGTCCTCACCGCCCGGATCGACGCGGCGATCGTGATCAGCAACGACAGCGACCTCGAGTTCCCGATCCGGTACGTGCGCACAGTCGTCCCGGTCGGGCTCGTCAACCCGACGCCCGGGTACCCGGCTGGCAAGCTGAACGGAGACGCCACGGATGGGGTAGGAGCCCACTGGTGGCATCAGCTGACTGCCGCGGAGACACGCTCGGCGCAACTTCCGTCGGTGTGCGGCCGAGCGCGGCGACCACCTGGCTGGTGATCCTCGTGTATGATGGGTGACATACCGCCCGGCCCCTCTGGGGCCGGGTTTTCTCATTGCGGACGCGGCGGTCGGGCGCAGTCCGTCAGCGCGTGCTCCAGAAGGAGATCGAGCGGCTCTGGTCTCCGCTCATCACGATCGTGTGCGACGACGCCCGGTCTGCGACCGGCCGGTTGCCCTCGCCGCCGTACCAGTACGAGATGTACCGACGTTGGCTCGGCGACCAACCGACGACCTCGACCTTGTACCGCCCGGCGCTCAACACCGCGCCGAACGTCCCGCCGCGGCCCGGGGACCAGTAGCTCATGCGGGTGTCGAACGTACTGCCGATGGACTCGCCGTACACGTGCACGATGGCGTTGGTGAAGTCGGTGTCGAGCTGTGGGTTGACGATGCCGGTGAGCGTGACGCCCTCGGTCGCGCTGCCGTCGATCCCGTCGAGCACCGTCTCGTCGCGGCCGACCGCTTCGTGCGACACCCGGACGTACGTGCGCGCCGCCGTGGAGCCAGGGTCGCGGTGGAACCCCCACGACTCGTTCCGGAGTGCCGGCCACGAGTCGAGGGTCTCGTCGTGCGCGTTGACCTGCACGCTGTAGTCGTCGCTCGGCAGCCCGTGCACCCAGTAGTGCCCGTCCGGCGAGGTCACCGTGCGCTTCACGGTGCCGGTGTTCCAGCCGCGCACGACGACCGACGCGCCCGAGAGGTCCGCGCCGTACGGGTTGTGCGCCGTACCGCCGATCGACGCACCCCTTCGCATCACGAGCACGACGGTGTCGTGGCCACCCGGTGTGACGACGACCCCGGTCCGCGATACGGGGATCGTGTCGTCGAAGCCGTACGATCCCTCGCGCTCGCCGTGGAGCGTCCAGGTCCCGGCAGGGACGTCCTCGAACGTCAGGCGTCCGCGCTGGTCACTCGTCGCCGACGCGGCGGTGCCGCCGTCCGCGGCGCGCAGGTCCACGGCCACACCACCCATGGCGATCGGCTGCTTGTCCGGGTCGGTCAGCATCACGGTGAGCGTCCCGTCGCCGTCCGGGACCGCAGCGCTGGCGGTGACCGGTGCGACCAGCACGCCGATCATCGTCATCGCGGCCGTGATGCCGACCGTCGTCCATCGTCGTGCGGTCATGGTGGGCCCCTGATCCCTGGCGCGGTCACCCCTGACCACGGTGGAGTGATGCTACCGAGGACTCGTGCTCGCGTCACGGTGCGGCGACAGGGCAGGCTGGGCCCGTGATGATCTCCGTGGACGACCTCGTGGTCGCGGCCGACGACGTGACCCTGTTGCCCGCGACGACCGTCCGGTGCGACGCGGGGCAGGCCCTCATCGTGCGCGGACACAACGGCGCCGGCAAGTCGACGCTGCTCCGCGTGCTCGCCGGGATGCGGTCGCCGAGCACGGGGACCGCAACCATCGCCGGGGCGCGGATCTCCCGTCGCGACCCGGCCTTCCGGCGCCGGGTCGCCGCGATGATCGGACTGCCACCGATGGCGAGCGACCTGACCGTCCAGGACCACGTCCGGCTCGTGGCAGCGACCTGGTTCGGTGACCGCGACACCGCCGAGACGCTGGCCACGGAGACACTCGGTGCGCTCGGACTGGACACGCTGGTGCGGCGGTTCCCGCACGAGCTGTCGACCGGGCAGCAACAGCTGGTCGGACTGGCGCTCGTGCTCGCGCGGCCGTTCGACGTGCTCCTGCTCGACGAGCCCGAACAACGACTCGACCAGGAACGTCTCGAGATGGTGAGCGACGTGCTCGGCCGTCGGCGAGACGCCGGTGCGTCCCTCGTCGTCGCGACGCACAGCGACCTCCTCACCGAGCAGCTCGCCGACCGCGTCGTCGACCTGGGCGCCCACCGGTGAGCGCACGACTCGCTGCCGCCACCGGCGTGTGGCGCGACCGTCAGGTCCGGGACCTGGGGGACCGGGCCTACCTCGCGTACACGCTCGTGCTCGCCGCGCTCATCGTCGGGGCCCCGATCGGCCGGACCGTGTGGCTGCGGATCACCACCGAGACGAGCTCGTCCGCGCTGACGTCGTCGGCCGCAGGGACGATCGCCGGGACCGTCGTGCTCGGCATCTGGGCGGCGGCGCTCCTGATCGGCAGGAGCCGTGGGCCGGCGGTCGCCCCGCCGTTCCTCGTCCACGCGCTGACCGGGAGCGATCTCCGCCGACGGACCGTGTTCCGGTCGCGGGTCCTCACCGCGGTGTCCGTCGCGGTGGTCATCGGCGGCGGGATCGCGGTGTTCATCGGACTCGCGCTCGGCTCGCTCGGGCTGGTGTCCGCGCCCGCCGTGCTGGACTTCGCGCTGCGCGGGGCGCTCGTCGGCGTGGTCGCGGTGGTGTGCTGGCTCATCGGTGAGTCGTTCCCCCGTGTCGCCGGGGCGCTCGCCGTGGTCCTGCTCCTCCTCGCGGTGGCCGCTCAGGTCGTGTCCGCTGAGCCGTTCGGTCGATGGGCATGGGTGAGCAGCGCCGGACCGGTCGTCGCCGCCGACGTGGTGCTGCTCGTCCTCGCCGTCGCCGGACTCGTGGCGGTGCCGTGGCTGCTCGACCGGATCGACGACGCGACGCTCACGGCGCAGGCGGCGAACTGGGACGTGGCGATCGCCCACGCCGTCAGCCTCGACTTCACCTCCGTCGCCGAGTCGTACCAGGCGCTCCCGACGGTCGGGCGGCGGATCGAGGGGGTGCGCCGCAGCGCACGTCTCTGGGTGGTCTTCGTCGTCCGCGACCTGGTCGGGGCGGTCCGGACGCCGGCACGCCTCGCGACCGGGGTCGTGACGGTCGCGGGGGCCGGAGCGTTCCTGGTGCTCGCCGCGGTCGCACCCGCTGGCGGGTTCCTCCTCGGAGCCCTCGCCGCGGTCCTGCTGTACACCGGCGTCGGCGCGTTCAGCCGCGGGCTGCACCACGCCGCGCAGGTCACGACGGACCTCCCGCTGTACGGCGTCGGTGACGGGCGGCTGCTCCTCGTCCACAGCATCGTGCCGACCGGAGCGACGCTGCTCCTGACCGGCGGGACAGCGATCGTGCTCGGTGCCGTCGTCGCGCCGGCATCGGTACCCGTGCTCGTCTGGGGTGGCATCGCGCTGCCGATCGTCGTGGTCGCAGCACATCTCAGCAACGCCCTCCGCGGGCCTGCGCCGCTCTTCCTGATGACGCCGGCGCCGTCCGCTGTCGGCGACCCGATGCCGGTCATCCGGGTCCTCTGGGCGATGGACGCCCCGGTCCTGGCGGTGCTCGCCGGCGTGGCCGTGTCGGCCGGAGCGGCGGGGATCGGCGGGTTCGTGGCCGTGGCCGTCGTGCTCGGGTTGTTCCTGCTGGTCCGGTGGTCGCGCCGCACGGAGCACTAGCGCCGCCGGTCGACTCGGAACGACGAAGTCGCTGTCGTACGACGACGATGGTGTCGTCACCGCGCGCGTGCAACCGTTGCGCGCGCTGGGGAGCGACGAAGTCGCTGTCGTACGACAGCGCAGCTGTCGCACCTTGCGGACGCAACGACCGTGCGGTGGACGGTCACCCCGACGGACGGGAGGCGCGGTGCCAGCCCGCACCGTGCCTCCCGTCCTGCTGCGCGACCGACCAGAGCACCCACAACGCCCGCAATGGAATGCGGAATCGCGCGGAGGAGGTCGGAAGAACCGACCTCCTCCGCGCGATTCGACCTCCGACGCGCGAATCGACCCTCTCCGCCGCGACCCCCCGGAGCGCACCCGGGCCGCTAGCGTTGACGGCATGGACGCAACGGGGGCGACGACGAGCGAATGGTCGCGGCTGCCCGTCGGTCGTGCGGAGTACCGGCAGGACACGATCCTCGCGGCGGTGCTCGCCGTCGCGATGGGCGTCTCGACGATCCTCTACGGCTCGACCGGCTTCTACGACGAGCTCGCACCGTGGTGGCTGTCCGTCCTGCTCGTCGTGGCGAACGCCGGACCCCTCGCGTTCCGCCGCCGCTTCCCGATGACCGTCGCGGTGGTCGTGGCGGCGACGTTCGCGGCGATGCAGATCCTGCACGTGCCCGAGCTGTTCTTCAACAACTTCACACTCTTCATCGCGCTGTACACGGTGGGGGCGTGGTGTTCCGACCGTGTCCGCGCCGAGGTGGTGCGCTGGATCGTCATCGTCGGCATGTTCGCCTGGCTGTTCATCGCCCTGTCGTTCAGCTGGTCGGTGCCGAGCGCCCTGCCGAAGACGGGCGATGGACCGGTCTCGCCGTTCATCGCGAACTCGCTGATGTCGATCATCATCAACCTCGTCTACTTCGGCGCCGCCTGGTACTCCGGCAACCGTGCATGGGCGTCGGCGGTCGCGAAGCACGAGCTCGCCGAACGCACCGCCGAGCTCGCGGTCGAGCGCGAGCGGACCGCGGCACAGGCCGTCACGCTCGAACGCGTCCGGATCGCTCGGGAACTGCACGACGTCGTGGCCCACCACGTCTCGCTCATGGGTGTCCAGGCGGGCGCTGCCCGACGGGTGCTCGACCGCGACCCGGACCAGGCGGCGACGTCGCTCGGCGTCGTCGAGGACAGCGCGCGAACCGCGGTGGAGGAACTCCGGAAGATGCTCGGCACCCTCCGGGAGACGGATCGCGACGACCGCGACACCGTGCCCGATGCCCCCAGCACCGAGGGGATGGCCCGGCTGGGCGAACTCGCCGAGGCGGCCAGGACTGCGGGACACCCGACGCAGTACACCGTGGTCGGCGACGAGCGCGCGGTGCCGCCGACGGTCGCCGTCGTCGCCTTCCGCATCGCGCAAGAGGCCGTGACCAACGTCCTGAAGCACGCCGGACCGGACGCGCGCGCGGACCTCCGACTCCGGTACCTGCCGGACGCGGTGGAGATCGAGGTGACGGACACCGGGATCGGGAGTCGAGCCTCCAGTCCGGCGGCGAGGGCCGAGGCGGACGGCACCGGGCGGGGCGGACTCGGCCACGTCGGGATGCGTGAGCGGGTCGCCGCCGTCGGCGGCCGCATCGAGATCGGGCCACGCGCCCGGGGAGGGTACCTGGTGCGCGCATGGCTGCCGACGACGTGACCGTGCGGGTGGTGCTGGCCGATGACCAGGACCTGGTGCGCGCCGGGTTCCGGGTCATCCTCGAGTCGGAGCCGGGCATCACGGTCGTCGGCGAGGCGGCCGACGGAGCGACGGCCGTCGACGCCGTCACCACGCTCCGGCCGGACGTGGTCTGCCTCGACGTGCAGATGCCGGGCGTGGACGGGCTCGAAGCGGCCCGGCGCATCACGGCCCTGGACGATCCGCCCGCCGTCCTGATCCTGACCACCTTCGACAACGACGACACCCTGTTCGCCGCGTTGGACGCGGGAGCGAGCGGGTTCCTGCTGAAGAACGCCTCGCCGGAGAAGCTCATCGACGCGGTGCTGACGGTCGCGTCCGGCGACGCGCTGCTTGCCCCGGACGTCACCCGTCGGGTGATCAGCCGCGCGACGGGATCCGCACCCGCTGGAGTCTCGGACGGCGCCGTCCCCGGACTCACCGAGCGCGAGGCCGAGGTCCTCCGGCTGCTCGCGCAGGGCATGAGCAACGGTGAGATCGCGGAGCGGCTGTACGTGGGGGAGGCGACCGTGAAGACGCACGTGTCGAACGTGCTGCAGAAGCTGCAGCTCCGGGACCGCGTGCAGGCGGTGGTCTGGGCGTACGAGCACGGGGTGGCCCGGTCCGGCGGGTAGCTCCCGTCCCGCCCCGCCCGGTCCGGCGGGGAGGTCCCCTCCTCCGTCTCGCGACGGAGGCTCGGAACCCGTCCGGCGTGGGAGGTGCGGTCCGCGGTTCCTCCGTAGCGTCGGTGGTGCGGTGGATCCACCACCGCACGAGAGGGGACACGATGCTCAGTGTCGAGGGAGTGACGAAGCACTTCGGAGACCGCCTGGTGCTCGACCACGTGGCGTTCACGGTCGGCCGGGGTCGGCTCACCGGGTTCGTCGGCGGCAACGGCGCCGGCAAGACCACCACCATGCGCATCATGCTCGGCGTGCTCGACGCCGACAGCGGATCGGTGTCGATCGACGGCCAGACCATCGGGCCCGCCGACCGCCGCCGCTTCGGGTACATGCCCGAGGAACGCGGCCTGTACCCGAAGATGCCCGTCGCCGAGCAGGTCACCTACCTGGCGCGGCTGCACGGGGTCGACCGTCGCCCGGCCGCCGCTCGCACCGCCGAACTGCTCGAGCGCCTCGAACTGACGCAGCACGCCGACGACCCGGTCGAGAAGCTCTCCCTCGGCAACCAGCAGCGCGTGCAGGTCGCCGCGGCGCTCGCCCACCGGCCGGAGGTGCTCGTGCTCGACGAGCCGTTCTCCGGCCTCGACCCGATGGCCGTCGACACCGTGCTCGGCGTCCTGCGCGAGGCCGCGGCCGACGGGGTCCCCGTCCTGTTCTCCAGCCACCAGCTCGACGTCGTCGAGCGGCTCTGCGACGACGTCGTGGTCATCGCCGACGGCCGGATCCGTGCTGCGGGCCCGCAGGAGGAACTCCGCCGTGCGGCAGGTCCGGCGGCGTGGGAGCTGCTGGTCGACGGGGACGTCGCCTGGCTCCGCGAGGAGCCGGACGTGCACGTCCGCGAGTTCGACGGCGGCTACGCGGTCTTCGAGGCGTCCGAGCCCGTGGCGCAGCGCGTCCTGCAGCGGGCGGTCACCACGGGGACGGTGGGGTCGTTCGGGCCCAGGGTCGCCCGGCTCAGCGAGGTCTTCCGGGAGGTCGTCCGATGAACTCGTTCGGTCAGGCCGTCCGTCTCGTCTCCATCCGTGAGATCCAGGCGCGGCTCCGCAGCAAGGCCTTCGTCATCTCGGCGCTGATCCTGCTCCTGATGGTCGTCGCGTCGATCGTGGTCGGCGGCATCGTCGGCAAGTCGAGTGGCGACAGCACCACGCCCGTCGCGGTCGTGGACGGTGTCAGCCTGCCGTCGACCGGTGGGCTCGACGTCACCCGGGTCGACGACCGTGCCGCGGCCGAGCGACTCGTCCGGAGCGGTCACGTCGACGCCGCGATCGTGCCGGAGTCCGGCCCGATCGGGTTCGGTGTCGTCGGGCTCGACAGCGCGCCGACCGACGTCGTCCAGGCGCTCAGCGTCTCGCCGAAGGTGGAGCTGCTCGACCCGGACGCGATGGCGCCGGGGCTCATCTCCCTCGTCGGGATCGCGTTCGGCATCGTGTTCTTCGCCGCGGCGGTCACGTTCGGGCAGTCGATCGCGCAGAGCGTCGTCGAGGAGAAGGCGACCCGCGTGGTCGAGATCCTGATGGCCGCGATCCCGGCAAGGGCCCTGCTCGCGGGCAAGGTGATCGGGAACAGCGTGATGGCCCTCGGGCAGATCGTGGCGATCGCGATCGCAGCGGCGGTGACGCTCGCCGTGACCGGGCAGGACAACCTGTTCACGCTGCTCGGGCCGAGCATGCTCTGGTTCGTCGTGTTCTTCGCGTTCGGGTTCGTGCTCATCGCGGCGCTGTTCGCGGCGTCGGCGGCCCTCGTGTCCCGACAGGAGGACGTCGGCAGCGTCACCACCCCGGTGATGATGCTCGTGATGATCCCCTACTTCCTGATCATCTTCGCCGCGGACAACCCCACCGTGCTCGGGATCATGTCCTACGTGCCGTTCAGCGCCCCGATCGGGATGCCGATGCGGATCTTCCTCGGGACCGCCGAGTGGTGGGAGCCGATCGTGTCGCTCCTCGTGGTCATCGCGTCCGCCGCGCTCGTCGTGGTGATCGGTGCCCGGGTCTACGAGAACGCCCTGCTCCGCACCGGTGGACGGGTCAAGCTGACGGAGGCACTGCAGCGCTGACGTCGTCCGGGCCGGGGGTGGGGGTCACGGAGTCGACCGCCACCGTCTGCCCGGTCCGCACGGACTCCTGCGCTGCCAGCACGATCGACAGCGTCCGCAGCCCCACCCGCACGTCGGGCTGGGGCTGCACCCCTGTCCGGACGGCGTCGACGAAGGTGGCGAGCATCGCCTCGTCGAGGTCGGCGCCGTACCTGGCCTCGATCGGCAAGCCCGTCTCCGCGGCGAACCCCCGTGCGGCCGGGCCGAAGAAGTCGAGCGACACGGTCCCGCCGGTCCCCGCGACGTCGAGCGTCAGCCCGCCCCACACCGCGGACGTGTCCGCCTTGCTCCACGAGCAGTCGATCGCGGCGATCACCCCGTTGTCGTAGGTGATCGTCACGAGCCCGGCGGTCTCGGCCCGCGCGCGCCCGGCGTGCAGCGTGCGGTTCGCTACGGCCGTGACGGTCCCCGGCGCTGCACCCATGAGCCCCTCGAGCATGTCGGCGATGTGCACGACGTGGTCGACGATCGCGCCGCCACCGGACAGTGCCGGGTCGGTGAACCAGTCGCGGGTGCGCGGCAGCATGCCGTTGTTCGTCCCCCGGATCGCGAACAGCTGCCCGAGTGCACCGGCGTCGTGCGCGGCCCTGAGCTTCGCGAACGCCGACGAGAACCGCACCGGGAACGCCACCATGAGCAGGACCCCGGCACGTTCGACGGCGTCCCGGATGGCGAGGCCGTCCTCCCAGGTCGTGGCGAGTGGCTTCTCGCACAGCACGTGCGCACCGGCCGCTGCGGCGAGCTCGACGAGCTCGCGGTGCCGCGCGTTCTCGCTCGTGACGACGACGGCGTCCGGCCGCCACGCCAGCAGCTCGTCGTGCGTGTCGGCGTAGGCGACCCCGAGCGCCTCGGCGAGGTCGCGGCCGCGCAGCTCACCGACGGACGGCCCGATGCTCACGCCGTCCGGATCCGAGCCCCTGACCTCGACGCCGTCCATCGCCTGCAGGGCGCTGAGGTACCCGATCGCGTGCGTGTGCGCGAACGACATCACGCCGATCCTGATGGTCACGCGCCACCTCCCAGCGTCACGGGCTGCCCGGTCTCGATCGACTCGAGCGCGGCGTTCGCGATGCGGACCGCTGCTGCTCCGTCCGCCGCAGTGACGCGGGGCTCGGGCTTCGCCGGGTCCAGCACGGCCCCGAAGAACTCCGCGAGCTCCAGCCCGTACGGATCGTCGGCCGGATCGACCGCGGGCAGGAACCCGTCGACGGCCTCCGGCACCGCCAGGTCCGCGACGTAGTCGACCTCGTCGCGCGATCGGTGCGACAGGCTGCCGAGCGTGCCGGTCACCGAGTACTCGGTCGTGAACGGCAGGTGCTGCGGCCCCCAGATCCCCGCCACGTGGCTGATCGCCCCCGATGCGTGGGTCAGCAGGACGTGCGCCGCCTCGACCGGCTCGGCGTCGGTCCCGGAGCGCACGCCGACCGCCGACACCGTCGTCACCTCGCCGGCCACCCAGCGCGCGATGTCGAGGTCGTGGATCATCTGGTCCATCACGATCCCGCCGGACAGGGCACGGTCCGCGAACCACGGGGTGCGGATCGGGAAGGCGCCGGAGCGGACGAACCGCAGGACCGCCAGGTCGCCCAGGAGGCCCGTGGTCACGGCCTCCTGCAGGCGCACGTACGCAGGGAAGAAGCGCACCACGTGGGCCGGGTAGAGCCGCCGGCCCGCGTCCCGTGCGCACTGCACCAGGTCCGACGCGTCGGCGTCGGTCCGCGCCAGGGGCTTCTCCGAGACGACGTCCTTGCCCGCCGCGAGGGCCGCTCGGACCACCTCGGCGTGGGCGAACGTCGGGGTGACCACGTCCACCACGTCGACCGCTTCGAGCAGGGCGTCGAGCGACTCCACGACCGTGACGGACGATCCAGCTGCGGCCGCTGCCGATGCCCACGCAGCTGCGAACTCCGGCGCACCGTCCTTCGCGTACACGGTCACGGAGCCGAGCCGCAGCAACCCGGGCATGTGGGCGTGCGCGATCCCACCGGCCCCGACGAGGCCGATGCGGAGCGGGGTCGCGGGCATCTCGAACTCCTTGACTGCCGGCCGGTTCGACGGTGACGCCGGTCGCCGTCAGCCTATCCAGCCGGTGCTCAGTCCTGCTGGTCCGCCTCGACCGCGGCGCTCAGCCGGTCCAGGACGTCGGGGACCGCGGAGCGCACGCGGCTCCAGCTCGGGATGAACGCCCGGTCGTTCGGGCGGGCGGTGAAGGCCCCGCCGGCGTCGAGGATCGCCTTCGTGAAGAGCTCGACCGCCGCTTCCTCCGCGTGCTGGTCGAACCCGAGCCCGTTCATCTGGGCCTCGTGCCGGTAGATCTCCACGATGTCGAGTGCGTTCCGGTAGTACGTCGCCTTGAGGACCCGGAACGAGTCCGAGGTGAGCGGGACGCCCATCGTCGCGAGCTTCCGGAACAGCGACTGCACGATGTCGTTCCCCATGCGCGCCAGCCCGCCGGTGCCATCGGCCTCGGCGAGGGGCTGGTGTTTGTGGTCGTACGCGTCGGCGATCTCCACCTGGCAGACCTGGCGGGTGGCGTAGTCGCGGTACACCTCGGACAGCATCCCGATCTCCAGGCCCCAGTCGCCCGGGATCTTCAACCCGTTCAGGACGTGGGCGCGCATCGCGAACTCGCCGGACAGCGGGTAGCGGAAGCTGCTGAGGTACTCCAGGTACTCGGACTCCCCGTACACCTGGCGGAGCGACCGGAGCAGCGGACCGACGAGCAGTCTGCCGACCCTGCCGTTGATCCGGCCGTCGGCGACGCGGGCGTAGTAGCCCTTGGAGAACTCGTAGTCGAACGCCGGGTTCGCCAGCGGGTAGAGCATCCGCGCGAGCATGCCCCGCTCGTACGTGGTGATGTCGCTGTCGTGCAGCGCGATGCACTCGGCTCGCTCGGACGCCAGGGCGTACCCGGTGCAGTACCAGACGTTGCGTCCCTTGCCGGGTTCACCCGGTGCCAGCCCCGCGGCGTCGAGGTCGGCGTCGAGTGCCCTGAGGCGCGGGCCGTCGTTCCACAGGATCCGGTGGCGCTGCGGCAGGCGTGCGAAGAACTCGCGGGCGTGTTCGAACTGCGCCCGGTCGGCACGGTCGAGCCCGATCACGATCTCGCTGAGCCAGTCGGCCTCGGCGAGCTCGTCGACGATGCGGGTCAGCGCCGGCCGTTCGAGCTCCGAGTACAGCGCCGGCAGGATCAGGCTCATCGGGCGCTTCTCGGCGAACCCGCGCAGGTCGTCCTCGATGCTCGCGGTGCTGCGGCGGCTGAGGTCGTGGAACGTCGTGATGACGCCGTTCTGGTGGAAGTCGCTCATCGGTCGCTCCTCAGGAAGTGGGTCAGGCCCTCGGCCCAGCCGTGCGGGCCGGGGGCGGTCGTTCGGTACACGCGTTCGCGTCGGTCGTCGACGAACGGTCCCGGCGCCGGGCCGTGGCCGCGGACGACGACGGCGAGGTCGACGGCATCGAGCAGATCGGTGTCGTTCGGGCCGTCGCCGAGGCCGATCGTGCACGGCGTCCGGCCGGTCCGGCGCTCGTGGTCGGCGAGGAGCATCCGCACCGCAGCGCCCTTGCCGCACCCGGTCGGCAGGACGTGCCAGAACCGCCCACCGCGCACCAGGTCGAGGCCCGACGCTGCGAGCCCGGCGCGGAAGTCGTCGGCGCGGTCGTCGTCCTCGGCGTGCCAGAGCAGGACCTCGGACGCCGCACGTCGACGCGCTGCGGACGCGGCGTCGACATCGAGCCCGGTCCACGTCGCGACGATCTCGTCGGAGACGGACGAGAACGTCGCGAAGTGCAGGTCGAGTGCGTCGCGCAGATCGTCGAGCACGTCCTGCAGCCGCCCGAGGCCGTCGTCCGCCGGTCCGGCGAGGACGGTGCCGCCACGGCCGACGACGACCGCGCCGTTCTCGGCGACGAACGCCTCACCGGTCAGCCCGGTGCGCTCCTGCAGTGCCGTGATCTCGGCCGTCGTCTTGCTGCTGCAGAACACCACCGGGACGCCGTCGGATCGCAGACGATCGAGCACGGGGAGCGCCGCCGCGAACGAGTAGTCGTGGTGGTCGAGGAACGTGCCGTCGAGGTCGGTGACGACCATCAGGTCGGGTGCTGGCATCGGTCTCCGCTCGCGGCTGGCTGGGCTGCGGGCGGCGACGCCCGGACCCACCATGCCATGCGCATGCGACGGTCAGGTTAACGACGGTGCGTCGTCCCGGCGCCGCGCGACGATCGCCCCGTGCGGCCGCGGACCATCCGCTGGCCCGGTGCGCGTGTGGGTCTCGAGCACGTCGAACCCGGCGGAGCGCAGTGCTGCCGACAGCGCCTCGGGAGACCAGCGGTAGGCGGTGACGACCGCGTGGTCGAAGGCCTCCACCCGCTGGCCGACGAAGAACCCGACGAGCAGCCCGCCGCCGGGGCGGAGGACGCGGGCGAACTCGCCGAGCGGTCGGCGGATCGTTGCCGGTTCGTGGTGGATGAGCGAGTACCAGGCGAGCACACCGGCGTGGCTGCCCTCGGCATCGGGGAGCGCGTCGATGCTGCCGACGCCGAACATCGGTCCCGGATGTGCTGCCCGGGCGTGCTCGATGAACCCGGGGACCTGGTCGACCCCGTGCACCTCGCAGCCGCGCTCGGCGAGGTGGGCGGTCCAGTGCCCGGGGCCACACCCGGCGTCGATGATCGGGCCGTCGATGCCGCGCGCCCACGTCGTCACGAGGTGCTCGTCGGCGGGGTGCACCGACGTCATCGACCCGAGCAGCCCGATGTACTCGGCCGCCCTGCCCCCGTACGACGCCTCCACGTCAGACGACATCGTGCACCGTCGAGTCGAAGTGCGCGACGACCGCCCGAGCGACCTCGGCCGGGGTCGTGCCGTCCGTCGCGAGCACCACCTCGTCGAGGTCTGCCCGAGCCTGTCGTTCCTGGAGCTCGGCGTACCGCTCGAGGTGCCAGGACAGTGCGTGGTCCTGATCAGCGTCGTACCGTCGGCGCAACCGGGTCTCGACGGTCGGGGGTTCCGCGACGAGCCGGATCGCCCGGACCGGCAGCCCGACCGCGTCCTCGTACCGGTGGAGGTCCGTCCGGCTCGCGATCACACCGCTCAGGACGAGCTGCCGCGGACCGGCAGCGCGGTAGGCCGCCCACACGGCGGCGATGTTCTGCGCCTCGATCACGGTGTTGTCGGGGTCGTGGTCCGCCACCGGCCACGAGCGGTGGAACCAGTCGACGTCCATCAGGGCGAACGGGCGCCCGGCCCCTGCGAGGAGGTCCCCGACGTGGTCGAGCGTCGCGGTCTTCCCGACGCCGTACGAGCCGTTGAGGAAGATCGCGTACGCGTCGCTGCCGGTCACGTTCCGACCCTACGTGGGATCGCAGGACGGGAGGCTCGGTGCCAGCTGGCACCGAGCCTCCCGGCACGGCCGTCACGCCGCTGGCGCGTCCTGCCGGTACCGGCTGGTGGGGCCCACCTCCCGTCCGCCCCGGGGCACGCGATCAGGCGGCCGCGTCTTCCAGGACGGCTTCCGCCCGCTCCGCGCTGCCCTCGGCGAGGCCGCGGTCGATCCGACCGCGTGATGCCAGCCAGATGACGACGCCGGCGAGGAACACCAGGATCTCCGTGATCGTCAGCGCCCAGATGATGCCGGCGAGGCCGAACCACAGGTTGCCGAGCAGGACGATCGGGATGAACAGGATGCCCTGCGCCATCGACATCGCGATCGCCGGGGTGGCGAGTCCTGCTGCCTGGAACAGCGAGGTGAACAGGCCGGTGAAGCCGTTCACGATCGTGGCGACGAGCTGGGCGACCAGGATCGTCAGCCCGATCGCCAGGACGGAGTGGTCGGAGGAGAAGATCGTGAAGACCTGCTCGCGGAAGACGAACACCGTGCCCGAGAAGATCAGCACGATCGCGCCGACGGTCAGTGCCGATGCCTTCAGCGCAGAGTTCAGGCGGCCCTTGTCGCCCTTGCCGTACGCGTAGGCGAGGAGCGGCAGGACGCCGATCGTGACGCCCATCACGAGGAACTCCGGCACCTGCGCGATGCGGACCGCGACACCCATCGCGGCGAGCGGGTCGTCCCCGTACTGGGCGGCGAGGTTGTTGAGGACGAGGGTCGTCACGATGAGGAACCCGGCCTGCAGCAGCTCGCTGACGCCGATGCCGAACACTGGCCCCAGGACGGCGGGGCGGAGCGTGAACCAGCGGAGCGACAGGGAGACGTTGTCGCTGTGCTTGCCGAGCCACCTCACCCAGTAGACGATGCTGACGGCGTTGGCGAGACCGACCGCGAGTGCGGCGCCGGCGACGCCCCAGTGCAGGACCAGGATGAACAGCACGTCGAAGACGAGGTTCCCGATCGTCGACAGGATGAGGCCGATCATGGCCTGGCGCGCCGCACCCTCCGCCCGGACCATCTGCTCGAGGCAGAACGCCGCGGCGAGCACGGGGACGAACGCGAGCATCACGGCGACGTAGGCGCTCGTGGCGGGCACGGCTGCCGCGTCCGCGCCGAGCACGCCGACGAGGGGCTGCAGGAGGAGCAGACCGATCCCGCCGAGCACGATGCCCGTGATGACCGAGCCCCACACCGCGAAGGACGCGACGTGCTTGATCTCGCCGGCCTTCGCGGGGTCGTTCTCGGACGCGCCCAGCAGGCGGGACATCAGCGAGCTGCCGCCGACGCCGAACACGCCGCCGATCGCCATGATCAGGCCGAGGAGCGGGGTGCCGAAGGTGATCGCGGCGAGGAGCGAGGTGTCGTGCTGCGAGCCGATGAAGCCCGCGTTGATGACGTTGTAGAGGGCGCTGACGACCATCGCGGCGGCCATCGGCACGCAGAGGTGGACGAGGGCGCCGGCGATGGGGGCGGCGGAGAGGTACCAGCGGTTCTTCTCCGCTGCGGTCCGTTCCACGGCGGAGGCGGGTGCGGTTTCGGTGCTCATGGTGTGCTCCTTCCCTCCCGGTTCCGGGCAGGGTCGAGCGCGCGCCGACGGACGCCGGCACGGCGTGGTGTGAGTGGAAGTGGGAGCGCCCGGGCGGGCGTGGTCTACCGGGTGGGCTCGTCGAGCTCCGCGGTGACCTTCAGCAGCAGGGTGCGGAGGGTGGCGCGCTCGTGCGGGGTGAGCGGTGCGAGCAGGGTGTCGTCGAGTGCGAGCATCGCGTCCTCGAACCCGGCGATCAGGTCGATGCCGGTCGGTGTGGCGTACACGAGCTTCGTCCGGGCGTTGCCGGCCTCTGCTCGTCGTTCGATCAGCCCGCGCTTCTCGAGGCCCTGCAGGAGACTCGAGACGCTCGCGGCGCTGGTCCGGGTCATCTCGGCGATGTCACGCTGGATGGCCCCGGGGTTCTGCTGCAGGTAGCCGAGCACGAAGCTCTGTTCGTGGGTGAGCTCGCGCTCGCGGACCCACTCTTCTGCGGCCTTGCGCTGGGCCCACCCGATCCAGCGCATGAGCTGGAGCGGGGAGTCGAAGTGCGGTGCCTGCTGCGTCATGATCAGAACTCTAAGTGTTCGAGTTCTAACTGTCAACTCTCGAACGGGTTCGTCACGGTCGCACCGTCACCGTGGCGGTGCTCGGGCCACCGCACTGCGCAGACCCGCCGTGGCGCTTCCACGAGAGATCGACGGCGCGTTCGGTCATCGTCGTCCCCGAGCGGTCGCGGATTGCCACCCGACCGCTGTGGGGCGTTCCCATGTTCGTCGAGATCGTCCAGACCTCGCCGTCACGGATCGTCGTTCGCCACGGCGTCGGGTTCGCGGTGATGGTGCCCGTCGGCTCCGGTCTCGCGGTGAGCGGGCCCGCTGGTGTTGCGTTCCCGGTCGGGACCGGCGTCGAAGCCGGCGGTTCCCCGGGAGTGCAGTCGTCGCCGCCGCAGAACGCGACCTCGTGCACGAGCGACGTGCTCGCGGACGACCCGGGGACGTGCACCTCGACGGCGTTCGTCCAGCCGATCGCCGGGCAGGCCGTCGAGAATCCCGCGCACCCGCCGAGTGCCACGACGAGCAGCACCGCACCGATCGCTGCCCTGGCCACCGATCGTCCGTTCCCCATGGGGCCATCGTGCCCGATCGCCGTGTGGGACGAACGGGTCGCGATGTCGGGGCCAGGGCGCGTTGACTGGAACACCGCGCGGGCGCGGCATTTTGCCGGTAGCATTTCACCGACGTAACATCGATGTGGCGCGTGACTCGGGAGAATCATGATGGGCATTCGAACTGGGGCGGCTGGTTTCGTCCTGACCGGGGCGTTGGTGACCGCGGGGATCGTCGCCGCACCAGCGGCGACAGCAGCTCCGAGCGCACCCGCCGCTCTGAACTACGCGGTGCTGGCGGCAGGCATGCCGGCGATCACGCAGGAGACGGCGGAACGAGCCATTGACGAGGCCAGAGCTGCCGGCGCGCTGTCGGCAGAAACCGTGCGTCCTGATGGGTCGCAGGTCTACACCATCACGGCGGGATCGATGAGCTTTGACTTGGGAGTGCGATCGGAGCGGTCTCGTCTTGGCGCCGGGAATGACAAGAACGGGGTCTACGTGGACTTCAACGAGTACGACCAAGGGGTGATCCTGAGTGGCGCCGGGTCCGGACTCGCGGCTGCGGCGTGCTTGCTCGGCCCGGCGGTTTGCGCGATCGCTTCGGTCGTCATCGTGTTGGCCGGTACAGCGATCGGTGGCAATCTGAAGTGCGGCCACAAGGTGATGCGTGTGCACGCGACGGGGCGGCCTGCGCCGTACTGCGTCTAGCTGATGAGGCTCATTTCGAATCCTTGGGTTGCTCTGAGCGTGAGCGTCGTGCTCGTGACAGCGGGAACAGCGGTCTCGGTGGCGCTCAGATCCGGCGGCAACGCGGTCCTTGGCGGTGTCGTTCTCGGTATTAGTGCGGCCATCGGCGGCTGCTATCTCGGAACGACCATCCGATTGCGCCGTCGTCGATGACGGCCATCCTTGCGGAGGTCACAGCGTGACGGACGGAGGCTCGGTGCCAGCTGGCGCCGAGCCTCCGTCAACCCTCTGGTCAAGTCCTGCTCAGCGACGGCGTTGGCGTCGGAGCCGAGCGTCAGACGCCCAGCGTTGACCTACCCTCCCGCGGAAGGTCAGGCCGCGTCGAGGGCGGCCCGCGCCGCGCGGACGACGTCGGCGTCGGTCACGAAGTGCGCGGAACCGTCGTCGGCGCCGCCCATCGGGACGCCCGCGTGCGCGCTGTCCGGCGCCGGTCGCTTCGCGGAGAGGTGCACCGCGGCCGCACCCGTACCGACGAGCGCCGGGACGTCCGCGGGGGTGACGCCGGCGCCGGCCATCACCTGCACGGGCCCGGCCGCCGAGACCATCCGCGCGATCGTCGTGGCACCGGTGAGGGCCGTCGGCTGGCCGCCCGAGGTCAGCACGCGGGTGAACCCGAGGTCGGCGAGCGTCGCCGCGGCCGCGACGGGGTCGACGGCGTGGTCGATCGCCCGGTGCAGGGTGACCTCGACCGCGTCGCGGACGGACCGGGCAGCGTCCACGAAGCGGCGCAGGACGTCGACGTCGAGGGTGCGGTCCGGGCGCAGGGCACCGACCACGACACCGGCGGCACCGGAGCGGAGCACGGCGCGGAGCTCGCGCTCCATCAGATCGATCTCGGCAGCGTCGTGGACGAACCCGCCCGGCCGGCTGCGGATCAGCGCGTGCGCCGGGATGCCGGTCTCGTGCACGGCCTCGACGAGGGCCTGCGACGGGGTGAGCCCGCCGAGCTCCAGCCCGACGCAGAGCTCGACCCGATCGGCACCGCCGTCGCGGGCGGTCGCGGCACCGGCCGGCGAGGTGACGGCGATCTCGAGGGCAACGGTCACAGCACGGCTCCGAGGGGTTCGTTCGACGAGGGGATGATCCGCGCGGTCAGGTCGGGCTCCGACGGGAACACTCGATCGTAGGGGAACATCGGCCGCTCGATCCTGTGGTGCCCGAGCCGCTCGAGGTCCTGGTCGACGCCCCCCGGGGTGAGCGCGAGCATCCAGTCGGCGGACATGTCGAAGAGCTCCGGTTCGAGGTAGCCGATCTTCACGATGACGACGTCGGCGCCGCGCGGGTCGAGGTCGAGGTCGGTGAAGTCGCGCTCGTGGTGGTACGGCTTCCTGGTCTTCGTCAGGATCGCGAAGACGCTGCCGACCTGCAGCACGACCTCGATCTCGGCGTCTCGGTCGCCGTGCTTGATCGCGTGCACCCGGCCGGTCATCGTGATCGGGCCCGCGTGCACAGCGTCGACGGTTGCGCCGGCGGTCACGGTGACGGTCGCACCGACACCTGCGTCGACGGCGGCGGCGACGGCATCGGCGCCGGGGACGCTCGCGTAGATGACCACCGGGCCGGACGGGTCGGTGAACGCGGGATGCGCGAGCACCTGGGTCAGCCCCCACGTCATGTCGCCGGAACCGCCCGCGGTCGGGTTGTCGCCGGAGTCCGAGATGAAGTACGGCCGTGCGGCGCCGGGAGCCAGTGCAGCGGCGATGCACTCGTCGAAGGAGCCCGTCGGCGCGACGAACACGAAGTCCTCGCGGACGTCCCAGAAGGCCTGCGCCAGCCGTTCGGCGCCCGCGGCGACCGCGTCCCTCGACCACCCGGTGACGACGGTGACGGCACGGTCTCGGGGTTGGTCGGCCCAGGCGTACCCGACCCAGATCGCGGCGTCGAGGACACCCTCGGTCGCCTCGACCTCCGGCACCTGCGCGTACAGCGACGCCGCGGGCTCGATGCGCGTCGAGGTCTGCTCGCCGGGAAGCAGGACGGGGATCGGGATCCACGCCTTCACCGGACGACGGGCACCGAGGGGTCGGGTGGTGAGCACCTCGACGAGGTTCCGGACGGCGCGCTCCTTCGTCTCCATGGCGTCCTCGTGCGGAGCCATCCGGTAGCAGGTGACGAGGTCGACCTGGTGCGCGAGCTCCGCCGTGACGTTGCCGTGCAGGTCCATCGATGCCGAGACGACCACGTCGGGGCCGATCACCGCGCGGATGCGTCCGAGCAGGTCGGCCTCGGCGTCGTCCAGCCCCTCGACGACCATCGCCCCGTGGATGTCATACCAGAGCCCGTCGACGGACGTCGACGCCACGATCGCGGTCAGGCGCGCCACGATCTCGGACGCGAGCTCCTCGTAGGACGCGCGGTCGACGATGCCGCCCGGCAGCGCATGCCCGATGAGCGCCCCACGGAAGTCGGCGTCCAGCGACGCGAGGAACGGGTACCGCGCCACGACCTCGTCCCCGCGATCCGGGTGGAACGCCGGCGCGAGGGTCCGCGTCGGCGTGAACGTCGACGTCTCGATGGCGAGCCCGGCGATGGCGATGACGGGACGGTGGCCGGCGGTCGTGGTGCTGGTCGTGTCAGACACGGACGCTCCTGTTCCTGGTGGTCGACTGGGGGATCGGCGTCGACAGGTCCTGCAGCGATGCGGCGAGACCGCGCTGCAGGGCGAACTGTCCGGCACCGACGAGACCCGCGTCCGCGCCGAGCGAGGCGCGCTCGATGACGAGGTGCTGCGTCATGAGGGGGTGGCAGCTTTCGTAGAGCTGGCTGCGCACGGCCGCGACGAACGGGTCGAGGGTGGACAGGATGCCGCCGAGGTACACGGCATCCGGGTTGAAGAAGTTCACGTTGGCGGCGAGCACCTCGCCGAGGTACCGGCCGGCGAGCCGCACGGCACGGGTCGCCTCGGGATCGGCGTCGGATGCGAGTCGCACGACGTCGGCCGTCGAGGTGACCGGCACCCCTGCGGCACTGAGGATCCGGACGAGCGCCGCGCCGGACGCCACGGTCTCGAGGCACCCGGTGTTGCCGCACGAGCACGGGGTGTCCCCGGCCGCGTCGATCCGCACGTGCGTGATGTCCCCTGCGGAGCCGGTGGCGCCCCGGTAGAGCCGGCCGTCGATGACGATCCCGGCACCGATCGCCGAGCCGGCCTTGATCGTGATCGCCTGTCGCCGCGATGCGGGTTGCACGATCTGCTCACCGGCGGCCATGCAGTTCGCGTCGTTGTCGACCGCCGCCGGCACCCCGAACCGCTCGGTGAGCCACGACGCGACGGGGAACCCGTTCCATCCGGGCATCCGGCTCGGCAGGTCGACGACACCGGCCTCGACGTCGACCGGACCGGGGAGGCTCAGCCCGACGCCGCGGAGTCCGGCCGCTCCGCGCGACTCGATCAGCTCCTCCAGCAGCGACGCCAGTCGCTGGAGCCCGGCGGTGGGGCCGTCGGAGAGCGCGAACGGGACGTTCGCGACCGACTCGAGCGAGCCTCCAGGCAGCACGATGCCGACCCGCGCGTGACCGCCGCCGACGTCGGCGGCGACCGCGTACTCGTCCACCCCACCGATCCGGAGCACCTTGCGGGGGCGACCGCCGGTCGAGGCATCGGTGCCCTCCTCGGCGAGCAGCCCGTGTGACAGGAGCTGCGACACGACGTGCGACACGGTCGAGGGAGCGGCGGCGAGCAGCCCGGCGATCTCGGTCCGGCTGGTCGCCTGACCGGATGCGACGAGCTCCAGCACTCGGGAGCTGAGGTCCGGCACGACTTTCTCCAATACAACGGGAACACCTGGCAACAACGACGCATCGCCGACTCTAACGGGCAGACAGCAAGGTCGACCCTTTCGACCGAACCGCAGAAACGAAGTATTTACAAACAAATGTTTGTTTTTCCAACGGCTTTGGTCGTTGACTGTCCCCACGCTCCACTCCCGAATCCCACGCACTAGGAGATCCGCATGACCAAGCCCCGTCGCTGGGCCCTCCTTACCGGGGCGGCGATCGCGGTGAGCGCGCTGCTCGCCGGCTGTTCCGGAGGCGGCACCGCTGCCACGAACACCAACTCGGACGAGATCAACTACGCGCTGCCGGCGAACTTCACGCCGAACTGGATCCTGCCGATCGGCACCGCAGCGCACCTCAACACGAACAACGGCTCGATCGCCCAGTCGCTGTACGAGCCCCTCATCGCGTACGACGGTTCCACCGGCAAGATCGCCTGGAACAAGAAGGGCTCGGTCGCGACGGCCGCGGACTTCGCGAGCGACGGCAAGAGCGTCACGGTCACGCTCGGCGACCGGCACTGGTCGGACGGCAAGCCGATCACGAGCCGCGACGTCGAGTTCTGGTACAACCTGATCAAGGCGAACAAGGCCCAGTGGGGGTCCTACTCCGAGGGCAAGGTCCCGGACAACTGGACCTCGTTCACGGCCGACGATGACACGCACTTCACGATCACGTTCGACAAGGCGTACAACTCCGACTGGATGCTCGCCAACCAGCTGAGCCTCGTCGTCCCGCTGCCGCAGCACGCGTGGGACAAGACGAGCGCCTCGGCCTCGGTGTCGGACGCCGACCGCACGACCGATGGTGCGAAGGCGGTCTGGAAGACCATCAACACCGCCGCGGGCAAGATCGCCGACTACGACTCCGACCCGCTCTGGAAGACGATCTCCGGCCCGTACGGCGTGAAGTCGTTCACCACCGCGGGCAAGGTCCAGCTGGTCGCCAACAGCAAGTACGACGGCGGCCAGAAGGCCCAGATCAAGACGGTCAACCTGCTGCCGTTCACCACCGCCGACGCCGAGGCGAACGCGGTCCGCTCCGGCGAGGTCGACTACGGCTACATCCAGGCGACCGACCTCGACCAGAAGGACTCCTTCACGTCGAAGGGCTACGACGTGGAGCCGTGGACCGGCTGGGCGATCACGTACATGCCGTACAACTTCAACAACCCGAAGATGGGCGCCGTCTTCAAGCAGGACTACGCGCGCCAGGCCGTGCAGATGTCGATCGACCAGAAGAGCCTGTCGAAGGTCGTCTTCAACGGCACCGCGACGCCGACCTACGGCCCGGTGCCGCAGGCGCAGGAGTCCGACTACGTGTCGAGCACCCAGAAGGACAACCCGTACCCGTTCAGCACGTCCAAGGCCAAGGCCCTGCTCACCAGCCACGGCTGGACCGAGAAGGACGGCACGATGGTCTGCTCCGACGCGGGCTCCGGCGCCAGCCAGTGCGGCGAGGGCGTCGCGGCGGGTACGAAGTTCACCATGCAGGTGCTGTCCCAGTCCGGCTCGTCCGTGACCGACAACATGATGAGCGCGATCCAGTCCTCGCTCGCGAAGACCGGCATCGGCTTCACCATCAAGACGGCCCCGGTGTCGAGCGTCCTGTCGCAGACCCCGACGTGCACCGCGGACGAGGACAGCTGCGACTGGGACCTGTCGTTCTTCGGCACCGCGGGCAGCTGGTACTTCCCGGCCTACCCGACCGGTGAGGCGCTGTTCTCCACGGGTGGCTCGGCGAACTTCGGCAGCTACTCGAACAAGCAGGTCGACGACCTCATCAACGCGACGACCACCTCGACCGACTCCAGCGCGGTGCAGGAGTACAGCGCGGCGGTCGCGAAGGACCTGCCGGTGATCTGGCTGCCGAGCCCTGACTACCAGATCTCGGTCGTCAAGCAGGGCCTGACCGGGTTCGACCAGGACTCGCTGGCGAACTTCCACCCGGCCCAGTGGAAGTGGAGCAAGTAGGTCGCTGACGCGACCACGGACTGGAGGCTCGGTGCGCGCCCGGCGCACACCGAGCCTCCCGTCCCGCTCACGTAGGAACCGACCAACGGAAGCCGCATGACCACAGTCCTCTACCTCACCCGGCGGGTGCTCCAGGCGCTCGCGGTGATCCTCATCGTCACGATCGTCGTGTTCTGCCTGCTGCACGCGCTGCCCGGCGGCCCCGCGAGAGGCGTGCTCGGCGTCTCCGCGACACCCGTCCAGATCGCCGCCTTCAACCAGGCGCAGGGGCTCGACCAGCCGCTGCCCGTGCAGTACCTCCGGTTCCTCGGGCGGCTGCTCACCGGCGACCTCGGCACCTCGTACACGCTCAACGAGCCGGTTTCGCAGCTCATCCAGGAGCGCCTGCCGAAGACCCTGGTGCTGACCGGGCTCTCCGCGGTCCTCGGCCTCGTCGTCGCGATCCCGATCGGCATGTGGCAGGCCGCCCGCCGCAACGGCGCGGTGGACTACACGGTCACGGCACTCGCGTTCGTCTTCTACTCGACGCCCGCGTTCTTCCTCGGCCTCGTCCTCATCGTGGTGTTCAGCCAGCAGCTGCCGTGGTTGCCGTCGCAGGCGCCCAGCGGCAACACCCTCGCCGAGGTCTTCCAGGACCCGGCAGGACTCGTGCTGCCGGTGCTCACCGGGGCGCTCGCGATGATCGCGGTGTTCAGCCGGTACATGCGGGCATCGACGCTCGAGAACCTGCAGGAGGACTACGTGCGCACCGCCCGCGCCGGCGGCTCGTCGACGATGACGATCCTGCGGCGGCACGTGTTCCGGAACTCGCTGACGCCGGTCGTCGCGATGCTCGGGTACTACCTGCCGGTGCTGTTCGGCGGCGCGCTCGTCACCGAGCAGCTGTTCAACTACCCGGGCATGGGGCTGCTGTTCTGGAACGCGGCGCAGTCCTCGGACTACCCGACGCTCCTCGGCTGTGTCCTCGTCATCTCGGTCGCGACGGTGATCGGCACGCTGCTCGCCGACGTCGCCCAGTCTTTGATCGATCCTCGTGTGAAGGCGGACCGCGCATGACCGACCCGTCCCTCATCGATACGTACCGCTACCGCACTGTGAAGGCGGACCGCGCATGACCACCGTCCAGATGGCCCCGGAAGCACCGGGCGCACCCGTCACCGTCGCCGCGACCGGCTTCCGCCTCGCCGCCCGCCGGTTCTCGCACAACACCCTCGCCGTGATCGGCCTCGCCGTGATCGTCGTCATCGTGTTGTTCTGCTTCGTCGGCCCGTTCCTGTACCCGACCGACCAGACGCACACGCAGCTGTCGCAGGCCAACCTCGGCCCGAGCGCCGCACACTGGCTCGGCACCGACGCCGTCGGGCACGACGTCCTCGGCCGCCTGATGTACGGCGGCAAGGTGTCGCTCATGGTCGGCATCGCGGCCGGCATCCTCGCCACCGTCGTCGGTACGCTGTGGGGCTCGGTCGCCGGGTACGTCGGCGGCTGGGTGGACGCGGTGATGATGCGCATCGTCGACGCGGGCATCGCGATCCCCGCACTGTTCATCCTGCTCGTCATCTCCGCGATCACCACGCCGGGGGTCGGCGGGCTCATCGTGATCCTCGGCCTGGTGTCGTGGCTGGTCCCCTCCCGCCTGATCCGCGCCGAGACGCTCACGCTGAAGAACCGCGACTACGTCCTCACCCTCCGCGCCATCGGTGGCTCGCACGCCCGCGCCATCGGGAAGCACCTGCTGCCGAACTCGGTGTCCACGATCGTCGTCGCCGCCACGTTCCAGGTCGCCGACGCGATCCTCCTCGTGGCGTACGTCTCGTACCTCGGCCTCGGGGTCCAAGCACCGGCGACGGACTGGGGTGGGATGCTCTCGGCGGGACTCACCGCCGCGTACTCGGGACGGTGGTGGCTGATCGTGCCACCGGGTCTCGCCGTGATCCTGGTCGTCTGCGCGTTCAACGCCGTGGGCGACGGGCTCCGGGACGCTTTCGACGTGAGGGGCCGGGGATGACCGACACCATGCTGCAGACCACCGACCTCGGGGTCTCGTTCAGCACCGAATCCGGCACGGTCGACGCCGTCCGCGGGGTCTCCCTGTCGGTCGCGCCCGGCGAGACCCTCGCACTCGTCGGGGAGTCCGGCTCGGGCAAGTCCACCGTCGCGCTCGCCGCGATGGGGCTCCTCTCCGGCAACGCGACGGCGTCGGGCAGCGCGGTCGTCGCCGGGCACGAGGTGATCGGTGCCACCGAACCGGCGCTCCGTGGGCTCCGTGGGAAGACCGTGTCGATGGTCTTCCAGGAGCCGGCGACCGCCCTCGACCCGCTGACCCGCGTGGGGGAGCAGATCGCCGAGGTCATCAGGAACCACCGCTCCGTCCCCGCCGCTGCCGCACGGTCCGAGGCCGTCGAGCTCCTCGGCAAGGTCGGCATCCCCGACCCGTCCACGCGCGCCCGTGCCTTCCCGTTCCAGCTCTCCGGCGGGCAGCGGCAGCGTGTCGTCATCGCGATGGCGATCGCGAACAGCCCGGCGCTCCTCATCGCCGACGAGCCCACCACGGCGCTGGACGTCACCGTGCAGGCCGAGATCCTCGAGCTGCTCCGAGCGCTCGCGGTGGACAGCGGCACCGGTGTACTCCTCGTCACGCACAACATGGGTGTCGTGGCGGACTTCGCGGACCGCGTGGCCGTGATGCTGCAGGGGGAGATCGTCGAGACGGGCCCGGTCGAGGACGTCCTCCTCCGCCCGCAGCACGAGTACACGAAGCGGCTGCTCGCCGCGGTGCCGCGGCTCGACACGCCTGAGTCGGTCGCGGCCCGGGATCGAGCAGCGGCCCCTGTCGTCCAGGTGGTCGAGGACACGGACGGGAGGCTCGGCTCGGCTCCGGTGGTCGACCTGCGGGACGTCTCGGTGACGTTCGGGCGCGGGGCGCGGGCGGTCCATGCCCTGAGCCGCGTCGACATCGCGGTGCACGCCGGTGAGACCGTCGGCCTGGTCGGCGAGTCCGGCTCCGGGAAGTCGACGGCAGCGCGGGTCGCGCTCGGCCTCATCAAGCCGACCGCTGGCGCCGTGCACCTCTTCGGCGAGGACCTCCGGCGCACGCGAGGGCGGGATCGGCGTGCGCTGCGGTCCGGGATCGGCGTCGTCCTGCAGGACCCCGTCGCCTCGCTCGACGCCCGTATGTCGGTCGGGGAATGCATTGCGGAACCGCTCGCGGTTCACCGTCGCGGGATGTCGACAGCGGAGCGGCGGAAGCGCGTCGACGAGGTGCTCGACGCCGTCCGGCTGCCCCGAGCCCTGGCGAACCGTGCCCCGCGGGAACTCTCGGGTGGCCAGCGGCAGCGAGTCAGCCTTGCCCGTGCGCTCGTGCTCGACCCGCGGCTGCTCGTCGCCGACGAACCGACCTCGGCTCTGGACGTCAGCGTGCAGGAGGCAGTGCTCGAGGTCCTGACCGAACTGCAGGGCGAACTCGGGTTCGCGTGCCTGTTCGTGTCGCACGACCTCGCCGTCGTGCAGCACTTCGCCGAGCGCGTCGTCGTGATGCGCCGCGGCGTGATCGAGGAGCAGGGCACGACGGGCACCACGCTCCTGCACCCGACGACCGATTACACGCGTCGGCTGCTCGCGGCGGTCCCGGTCCCGGACCCCGTGCTGCAACGGCAGCGTCGGACCGAGCGGCTCGCGACCCTCGCGGCGGTGGAGTCGTGAGCGCGGTCTTCGCCGGCGTCGACGTCGGTGGGACGAACACCAAGGTGCTCATCGCGACACCGTCCCTCGAGGTGATCGACCGCGTCGACCTGCCGACGCCCGCGCACGCGGGTGGGGCGGCGATCGTGGCGGCGGCGCTCGGCGCGGTGACGGACCTGCTCGACCGGCACCGAGCCTCCCTTGCGGGTGTCGGCGTCGGCGCTGCCGGTGTCGTGGACCCGGCCACCGGGACCGTGCTCGTGACCGGGAACTCGTTCACCGGCTGGGCCGGTTACGGCGTGACCAACGCGGTGTCTGCGGCGCTCGGTGTCCCGGCGACGCTCGACAACGACGTGAACGCGTTCCTCCTCGGCGAGATCGCGGCCGGTGCCGTCGTGGGGGAGCGCGACGTGCTCGGGATGACCCTCGGGACCGGGGTCGGCGGCGCCCTCGTGCTCGACGGGTCCCTGTTCGGCGGCCCGCGGGGCGCCGCTGGCGAGATCGGGCACGTGCCGGGGTTCGGCGACGAGCTCTGCACGTGCGGCCAGCACGGACACCTCGAGACGATCGCGGCGGCGCGCGGGATGGCATCGCGCTACGAAGCCCGGACCGGGCAGCACCTGCCCGTGCACGCCATCGCGGACGCTGCCCGCGCCGGCGACGTCGATGCCCGCGCGGTGTTCGACGACGCCGGGTGGGGGATCGCCAGGGGGATCCTGCTGACGGCGGGCATCCTCGACGTGACGACGGTCGTCATCGGGGGCGGGGTCGCACGGTCGTGGGACCTGCTCGCGCCGGCGATCTCCGCTGCGATCGCTGCCGAGCCCCCGGTGTCCGGGGCGACCATCCGCGTGGAGCAGTCAACGCTCGGGTCCGACGCCGTCGCCCTCGGTGCGGCCGCGCAGGTGCGGGCGCTCGTCCGCGACGCGGAGCTCGCGGAGGGGCCGCGCCGCCCGTCCAGCGGTGCGGAGTCCCGTACCCCGATCGGCGGTGGTGTGAGGAGACCTCGGGAGTAGGTTCTCGCCATGGTCGTGTGGATCGTCATCGGAGCCGTGCTGCTCGTGTCCGTCGTGCTCATCGCCGTCGAAGGCCGCATCATGCACAAGCCCGAGTCCGAGCGGAGCGACCGAGAACGTCGCTTCATGCGGGCGGACCGGGCCGTCGGGCGCGCGAACCAGTCGTACGCGCGCAGCATCGCGCCGTGGTTGGTCGTCGGGTTGGCGGTCGTGGGGCTCGCCATCACGATCCCGTTCTGGGCGGAGGGGAAGACCGGCGCGGCCGCGGGGCTGACCGCGTTCTTCCTCGTCTTCGGCGTGGGGGCGGTCGTCTTCTGGGCGCTCGTGCTCCGGAAGCGCGGCCCCGGCAGCGCCTGGCGCGAGGACCAGGACCGGCAGCAGCGCGAGGCCGACGCTGCCGGCCGACCGCGCTGGTTCGTCAGTCTCAAGGCCGGGTGGCTGCTCGGCGGCATGTTCACCGCGATCGGCGTCGCGGCGCTCGTCACGTCGCTGATCGGCGGTGGCGGGTTCGTCACCGCGTCGATCCTCCTCGCCGTGGGCATCCTGTTCCTCGTCATGGTCGTGATCCAGCAGCGGGCCGAGGCGAAGCGCTGACCTGAGTGGTCGTCCGGGCCGGGATGAGCACCCTGGTCTCATGAGCCAGTACGACAAGCGCGATCCGAACACCCTCTACCCCGCACCGCCGTACCCGAAGCAGGAACAGTCCCTGCCCGGTGCCGCGTGGAAGATGGACCCGAAGCCCGACCACGGCGAGGAGAGCTACGTCGGGCGGGAACGCCTGACCGGGTACCGCGGCATCGTCACCGGCGCGGACTCGGGGATCGGCCGTGCCGCGGCGATCGCGCTCTCGCGTGAGGGCGCCGACCTCGTGCTGTCGTACCTCCCCGACGAGCAAGCCGATGCCGAGGAGGTCCGCGACCTGCTCGAGGGCGAGGGACGTCGCGCCGTGCTCTTCCCCGGTGACATCGCCGACGAGCAGTACTGCATCGACCTCGTCCAGAAGGGCGTCGACGAGCTCGGCGGCCTCGACACCCTCGTGATGGTCGCCGGCCGCATGGACAGCAACGACGACATCCTGACGCTCGACACGTCGATGTTCGACTCGACGTTCAAGACGAACATCTACTCGCTGTTCTGGCTGACGAAGGCCGCTGTGCCGCACCTCGAGCCGGGGTCGACGATCGTCACGACCGGGTCGATCCAGGCATCGACGCCGTCGGCCGACAAGATCGACTACGCGGTGTCGAAGGGCGCGATCAAGCTCTTCACCGAGGCCGTCGCGCAGCAGCTCGCGCCGAAGGGCATCCGCGTGAACTCCGTCGCACCGGGACCGGTGTGGACGCCGCTGCAGCCCGGGTCGGACGATGCAGAGACCGTGTCGCACTTCGGCGAGGGCTCGCCGTTCGGCCGCCCGGGGCAGCCCGCGGAGCTCGGTGCCGCGTACGTGCACCTCGTCAGCCCGGAGTCGAGCTACCAGTCGGGCTCCACGATCACGATCGCCGGGGGCACGCCCGCGTTCTGACCCGCGAACACCTCGCACCCCGTCACGAACATCGCGCCCCGTCACGGCGGGGCGCGATGTTCGCCGTGGGGTGCGACCGCTGACGACGGGGTTCCCTGGCGTCACTCGACGAGCGACTGCGTCCCGAGCACGACGGCCAGCGCGAGCCGCTCGGCGTCGACCGTCCCCGGTTCGGCCGTGTACGCCAGGATGCAGAGGTCCTCCGGCGCGACGACGAGCGCATCGCAGTCGAGCGTGATCCGGCCGACGAGCGGGTGCTCGATCACCTTCCGCCGCCCTTGCGCGGCCGGTGTCCCCGACACGGACGCCCACAGCTCCACGAACCGCGGGCTCGCCGCGCGGAGGTCGCGCACGAGCTGCTGCAGCTGGCGGTCGAGCGGGTAGCGCGCCACGGTCATCCGGAGCCCGGCCACGAGTGACTCCTCGAACGCCGCCTGTTCGGCGTCGGTGTGCACCGCGCGGCTACCAGGTCCGACGAGGTGCCGCCACGTGGTGTTCCGCTCGTGCCCGGTGTACGCCGAGATCGACCCCATCAACGCATCGTGCGGGGCGTTCGCGACGAGCAGGTTGCCCGCGGCGTCGAGGACCGCGACCGGGGTGTCGGCGAGCCGGTCGAGCAGTCGCTGCACACTCGGCGGGATCCGGGTCGGGACGACGTCCGCTCCGGGCGTTGCGTGTCCGGCGAGGCGGTAGAGCAGCTCCCGGTCGGCGTCGGCCACCCGCAGCGCGCGGACCAGTGCCTCGACGACCTGCGCGGACGGGGAGGTCGCACGCCCCTGCTCGAGTCGGGTCAGGTAGTCGGCGGAGATCCCGGCGAGGCCGGCGAGCTCCTCGCGCCGGAGCCCCACCGCACGACGCCGCGGTCCCACGGTCACGCCGACCGCATCGGGTGCGACGTGGTCCCGCAGTCGTCGGAGCGTGCTCCCGAAGTCGTTCTCGTCCACGCCACCAGTCTGCGCGTGACGCGCCCGCGAGTCCTGGTCCTGGCAGTCCTACGACAACCGGACGACTCCCTCGGACGCGCGCGGCGACCGACGCTGGGGACATGACAACGACATTCGTGACCGGCGCCACCCGTGGCCTCGGCAAGGAGACCGCCCGCCAGCTCGTCGAAGCCGGACACACCGTCTGGATCGGCGCCAGGAACGCCGAGCAGGGTGAGGCCGTCGCCGCCGAGATCGGCGCCCGGTCCGTCCAGCTCGACGTGACCGACGACGCCTCGGTCGCCGCGGCGTTCGCGCAGGTCGACGCCGACGGAGGGCTCGACGTGCTGGTGAACAACGCCGGCATCGCGCTGTGGGGGCTGAACGGCCCCGATGCACTCCGGGTGTTCGACACGAACGCCGTCGGCATCGTCCGCACCACCGAGGCAGCGCTCCCGATCCTCCGCCGCTCGGCCAACCCGCTCGTGGTGAACATCTCGAGCGCCCTCGGCTCGTTCACCGCGGTGCACGACCCCGAGAGCGCCGCGTCGACCGTGCAGGCAGCGGTCTACGGCGCGAGCAAGTCCGCCGTGACGATGCTCACCGTCCAGTACGCGCGGATGGCACCTGAGGTGCACTTCGTCGCGCTCGAGCCCGGCTACACCGCGACGGAGCTCGGCGGGATGCCGAACCCGCACGGTCGACCCGTCGAGGTCAGCGCCGCCACGGTGGTGGCAGCCGCCAGCGCGGGCCCGGAGGGCCCGACCGGCGTCCTGCTGGAGGACGGCCGCCCGCTCGGTTGGTGACCCGATGGCGGACGGGAGGCTCGGTGCCAGCTGGCACCGAGCCTCCCGTCCGCCCTGTGGTCGCGACTAGAGCAGCTGTCGGAAGTTCGTGGAGGCCAGGTCCAGCAACTCGTCTCCGCGACCCGACATGACGGTCCGGATCGCGTAGAGCGTGAAGCCCTTCGCCTGCTCCATCGTCACCGCCGGCGGCATCGACAGCTCCTGCCGGTCCACCTTCACGCTGACCAGCGCCGGACCGTCGTGGGCGAGTGCTGCTGCCATCGCGTCCTCGAACTCGTCGGAGGTGTCGACGCGGAAGCCCTTGATGCCGACCGCTTCTGCGACCGCCGCGAAGTCCGGGTTCTGCAGCTCGGTGCCGTACGTGACGAACCCGGCGGCCTTCATCTCGAGCTCGACGAAGTTCAGCGACGAGTTGTCGAACACGACGACCTTCACCGGCAGCTTGTTCTGCACGATCGTGATGAGCTCGCCGAGGAGCATCGCCAGGCCGCCGTCGCCCGCGAGCGCGATCACCTGCCGATCCGGGAACGCCGCCTGCGCGCCGATCGCCTGCGGGACGGCGTTCGCCATCGTGCCGTGCACGAACGAGCCGATCAGCCGGCGACCGCCGTTCATCGTGAGGTAGCGCGACGCCCACACGACGGGGGAGCCGACGTCGGGGATGAACACGGCGTCGTCGGCCGCGAGCTGGTCGAGCACCCTCGCGACGTACTGCGGGTGCAGCGGCTTGTTCTTCCCGGCCGGGACCGCGAGGTCGTCGAGTCGCTCGCGGGTCTTGCGGTAGTGCTTCAGCGCGTCCTGCAGGTGCTTCGTCGGCTTCGAGCCGTCGAGCAGTGGGATGAGTGCGAGCGCCGTGTCCTTGACCGTCCCCACGAGCCCGATGTCGACGGGGTGCCGGCGGCCGAGCTGCGATCCGCGGACGTCGACCTGCACGTGCTTCGCCTTGGCGGGGAAGAACTGCTGGTACGGGAAGTCGGTGCCGAGCATCAGCACGACGTCGGCGTCCTCCATCGCGCGGTACCCGGACGCGAAGCCGAGCAGTCCGGTCATCCCGACGTCGTAGGGGTTGTCGTACTCGATGTGCTCCTTGCCGCGCAGCGCGTGCACGATCGGTGCCTGCAGGCGTTCGGCGAGGGCGACGACCTCGTCGTGGGCACCGGCGACGCCCGCGCCGGCCAGGATCGTGACCTTGTCGGCGCCGTTGAGGAGCTCGGCGGTGCGCTGGAGCTCCGCCTCGCTCGGGATGATCCGCGGCGTGGTGGCCTCGATGCGGGTCTCGCGCGTGCCGACCGCCTCGGCGAGGAGCACGTCGCCCGGGATGACGAGGACGGCGACGCCGCGCTTCTCGATCGCCTCACGCATCGCGATCTCGAGCAGACGGGGCATCTGCGTCGGGTCGGCGACGTACTCGACGTAGACGGTGCACTCGCGGAAGAGTTCCTGCGGGTGCGTCTCCTGGAAGTAGCCGGAGCCGATCTCGGCGGTCGGGATGTGTGCGGCGATCGCGAGGACGGGCACGCGGGACCGGTTCGCGTCGTACAGGCCGTTCACGAGGTGCAGGTTGCCGGGGCCGCAGCTGCCGGCACACACGGCGATGTTCCCCGTGAGTGCGGCTTCGGCGCTCGCGGCGAACGCGGCCGCCTCCTCGTGCCGGACGTGCTCCCACCGGATGGAGCCGTCCTTGCGGAGCGCGTCGGTGAACCCGTTGAGGGAGTCGCCGGGGAGGCCGTAGACCCGCTCGACGTCGTTCTTGCGGAGGGTGGCGACGATGTTCTCGGCAACGGTTGGCATGTCTCCTGTGTAGTCCTCCGGGCCTGCGCCTTTCCGTGCGCTGAACGCTTTCTGATGGTGTTGGCGGCTGCTCGGCAACGAGGGATGTCACGATGGACGGATGATCGACGATGCGCCGCCGCTCCGCCCACGACGCCGGGAGCCCGACGCGAACGGCATCCTCGTGCGGTCCCCGTACCCGCTGACGACCCTCGCGATCGCCGTCGGCGCCGTGGTCGTCATCACCGTCATCGGGTTCTTCCTCGGCACCGTCGACATCGGGATCGCCCGCGCGCTCAACGCGTTGCACGTCGGGTTCCTCGGCGCGATCACGGACGGGGTCTACCACGCGATCAGCCCCGGCCCCGCGATCGTCGTGACCGCGATCGTCACCGGGCTGATCTGGGCGCTCCAGCGGAACATCCGGCCGGCGGCGGCGTTCGCGGGGGTCGTCGCGATCACCTGGATCCCGTCGGACCTGGCGAAGGAGATCGTGCACCGCGCGCGGCCGTCGGTCGACGTGCTGCCGCACCCGTTCCCCGTGCAGCCGGACCCCGGGTACCCGAGCGGGCACACGGTGTTCATGGTGGCGTTCACGATCGCGCTGTGCTGGGTGCTGCGGGACACCAGGTGGCACCGGCTCGCGGTGGTGCTCGGGACGATCGCGGTCGTCGTCGTGTGGTTCTCGGTGACGATCGACGCCGTGCACTACCCGACGGACGCGCTGGCCTCGGTCGCGTGGGCGCTCGCCGTGGCGCCGGCGGCACGCCTGGTGTGGGTGGACTGGCTGATGCCGCGCATCCCGTACCTGCGCCCCGCGCGCCCTGCTGTCGGCGGCGCGACGGGCGCGGGCGGAGGCCGAGTCTCGCGCTGAGCGACGCCTCTCGCGCCCGGGAGCGCGAGCACTGTCGCTCAGGCCGAGTCTCGGCCCAGCGTCAGCCCGCGCGCCGCCCGCGTGCGACGAGCAGCGCGAGCACCGCGACGACCGCGGCGGCGAGCATCACGATCGCCAGGGGTGCCGCGGTGGTCGAGCCGCCGACGCTCACGAGCGGGGACACCAGCGCGGCGAGCCCGAACTGCAGCGCGCCGAGCACCGCGGACGCACTCCCGGCCGCGGACGGGACCGCACCGAGCGCCAGGGCCGTCGCGTTCCCGAGCACGAGCCCGAGGCTGCCGACCGCGGTGAAGAGCGGCACGGCGAGGAAGACCACCGGCGCGGACGTGACGACCAGCACCGCGAACGCCACCGTCGACGCGAGCACCAGCACGATGCCGAGCGACAGCACGCCGACGACCGAACGCGTCTCGGTGAGCTTGGCGGACAGGATGCTGACACCCATCAGTGCGAACGCGTTGATGCCGAACGCGATGCCGTAGCCGACCGTGCCGAAGCCGATCATGTCCTGGTACAGGAACGGTGACGCCGAGATGTACGCCATCATCACCGCGAACGCGAAGCCGAACACCGCGGTGTAGCCGAGGAACGTCCGCGAGCGCAGTGCCCGGACAGGCGAACCAGACGACGTCCGTGCCGCACGCAGCGCTGCACGGTGCGACCGGAGGTGGGTCTCGCGGATCACGGCGAGCACCGCCACGAGCATGACGACCGACAGGCCGAGCACGACGGTGAGCAGCCCGCGCCATCCGATCGGCGCGGTGAGCAGCCCACCGAGCAGGGGCGCGACGACCGGGGCGACGCCGCCGACGATCATCATGAGCGAGAACGCCTTCGCCGCGGGCTTGCCGGTGGCCAGGTCGGAGATGACCGCACGGCCGATCACCATGCCGGCCGCACCGCCGAGGCCCTGCAGCAGTCGGGCGACGATGAGCACGCCGACGTTCGGCGCGAGCACGGCTGCCGCACTGGCGAGCACGCAGAGCACCGCCCCGGCGATCAGCGGCGGCACCCGGCCGAACCGGTCGGAGAGCGGCCCGAAGACGAGCTGGCCCGCGGTGACCCCGACCAGGAAGGCCGTGAGGGTGAGCTGGACGGTCGTGGCGGAGGTCTGCAGCTCGACCGTCATCTCGGGGAAGGCCGGCAGGTACAGGTCGGTGGCGAACGGGGCCACCGCGCTGAGCAGTCCGAGCACGAGCAGCAGCGCCGTGGTGATGCCCTGCTGTGGGGGCGCGGCCGCTGCCGTCGTGGGTGTCGCGTCGTGCGCGCGGATGGATCCGGTGTCCGTCGTCATGATTATGAAATCATAACCCAATGGTGGTGCATGCAAGACCCTGGGCGGTCGGCGCTACAGTGCTGCCCATGGGACGACCGGTGACCGACGACGTGCTCGCCGAACTGGCCGAGGCCGTGCTCCGGATCTCCCGCGAGATCGACCCGCACGGCACGCCGGCACTCGACATCGTGCCGCTCACCGGGACCGAGGCGCTCGTGATGCGCTGGGTCGACATGCACCCGGGTACCTCACCGAGCGCGACCGCCGAGGCGACCGCACTCCACCGGAGCAACCTCAGCGCGGCCCTGCGATCCCTCGTCGCGAAGGGCATGGTCGATCGTCGCGCGGACCCGGCCGACGCGCGTCTGGTCCAGCTGTTCCCGACCGAGCGGGCGGCGGCGAACATCGCGATCCTGCGCGGCCACTGGGCCGCCAAGCTGCGGAACGCCCTCGATGGCGACGACGAGGGCGTGCGGGATGCCCTCGCCCTGCTCACCCGGCTCGACGGCGGGCTACGGGGCTGACGGCTCCTCGTCCTCGATCGGCAGGAGCCGACGGGCGCCGTGGCCCTCGGCTGCGAGCGCGTCGCCCGGGTTCATCACCAGGCAGGCGTTCAGCGAGACGCAGCCGCACCCGATGCACTGTGTCATCTCCTGCTGCAGGCGTTCGAGCTCCAGCTGGCGGGCCCGGAGACGTGCACGCCACCGTTCGTTCAGCCGGTTCCAGTCCCGGAGCGACGGCATCCGGTCCTCCGGCAGGGTCGCGAACTGCTCGGCGACCTCGCTCAGCGGGATGCCGAGCCGTTTCGCCACCTGGATGATCGCGATCCGTCGTTCCACGTGTCGCGGGTACAGCCGGGTCCCGCCATCGGTCCGCTCCGGGTGGATCAGGCCCTTGCGTTCGTAGAAGTGCAGCGCGGACGCCGCGACCCCGGTGCGCGCGACCACCTCGCCGATCGTCAGCAGGTCGGTGGGCTTGGGACGCGAGATCTCGACCATGGTCGAGATCCTACGGGTGCGGTCAGCGCTGTTGGAACGACTCCCAGAGCAGGAAGGCGGTGAAGAGGACGAACGGTGCGCAGGCGATGAGGTTCAACCACCGGTGCTCGACGATGACGGCGACGAACTCCCTGAGGAAAGCGCTCGGGACGTAGTAGGTGGCGGTCGGAGACCCCACCACCTGTGCGGGGAGGTCGAGCTGCCGCGCGAGCACCGCGGCGCGGAGGACGTGGTAGTTGTTCGTCACGATGACGATCGGTCCGTCGCGGCCAGCTCCGGTCTGCACGTCCCGGGAGAACCGCAGGTTCTCGAGGGTGCTCCGCGAATCGGTCTCGGGCAGGACGTCAGCGGGATCGGCTCCGTTCGCGACCAGGTACTCGGCCATCGCCGTCCCTTCCGGACGCGGTTCGTCCGCTCCTTGCCCGCCGGATGGGATCAGCGCCGGGCGCCTCCCCGCTGCTCGTTCCGCGCGGTACAGGGCAAGGCTCCGGTCGAGACGGCTGCGGAGGAGTGGAGGGACCTCGCCGCGGATGAGCCCCGACCCGAGCACGACGACGGCGGCCGGTTCCATCCGGTGACGTATCCGTCCGTACACGATCGAGTAGACCGCGAACGCGACGAAGGCCACCGCGAAGTAGCCGCAGACGAAGACCATGAGGACGGCGACCGCCACGCCGACGACGTTCCACGACGTCGTCCGGGGTCCGGTCGACAGCGCGAACAGTGTGATCGCGACCGCAGGGAGCACGAAGACCAGCACGCCGGCGACGAGCGAGAGCAGGTTGCCGAGGCTGTGCCCCTCGGCGCGCAGCATCTGCACGCCGTTCGCGATCAGTGCGATGCCCAGCGCCACCACCGCCACCGGGATCAACAGCAGTGCCAGGCCCACGGCCACGCCGAACCCCGGGACGACCGCGCTCAGCACGGACACCACCGTGACCAGCGCGAAGAACGCCGCTCCGGTCAGGAACACGCCGTTCCGGAGCATCCGCGGGTCGTGTCGTCGGCAGATGACGTACAGGAAGAGGAACAGCGCGGCGAAGACCGGAGCGGCGCCGATGGTCAGCACGCTGCGGCCGAGCAGGGCGACGAGGTCATGCGGTCGAGGTTACCGACGCTCGTGACCGAGGTCCTCCTCGTTGCTCGGACCCATTTCGCATAACACTTGACCGGCTATGCAGTATCCAATATGTTGTGTGTATTCGGGCTCGCCGGGGAGCCTGCACCACGAGGAGCCCCCCATGACCGCAGTCACCGCGACCACCCGACCCGCCGCCGCCACCGCTGCAGGGATGCCGCTCGACGCGCTCCTCGGCGGACTCGAGCGTGCCGCAGCGCGTCTGCCGCACGCAGTGGCACTGCCGGTCATGGTGGCGCATGCCGCACTGTCGACCGTCGCCTACCGCTGACCCGGCGGGCGTTCCTGCCCACAACGCCTGCGATGCAAAGTCGAATCGCGCGGAGAAGGTCCGAAAAAGTTGCCCCCTACGCGCGAATCGACCCCCTACGCGCGGATCGACCGCGAGACCACGCGGCCGCGGAGCCGCTCGCGCGTGAGCGCCGGCAGCGGGAACCCCGTGTCCCGCTCGAGCACGTGCGTCCCCGGCGGCACGATGGCGTCCACCGCGTCGAGCAGGTCGTCATCGAGCACGACCTCGGCCGCCTGCGCGTAGGCGTCCACGTGCGACACGGTCCGCGGCCCGACCACCACCGAGGCCACGTCCGGATGCGTCAGTGCGAACCCGATCGACAGCTCGAGGAGCGTCAACCCGGCCTCGTCCGCCAGGGTCCCGAGTCGATCGGCGACCGCGAGCTTCCGCCGGTTCTGCGGCGACCCGATGTCGTACACGTCGGGCTGCTCGACGGCGTGCGGCGACCGGGGTTGCACGGTGCCGTCCCGGTACGCGCCGGCGAGCCACCCGCCGGCGAGCGGTGCCCCCGTGAGCACCCCGAGGCCGAAGCGCCTGGCGACGGGGAACACGGTGCGCTCCGCCGTCCTGGTCAGGATCGAGTAGGGCACGTGCGTCGCGGTGGCACTCTTCGCGCCGGAGCGGAGCCACTGCGCCTCGACGAGTTCCTCTGCGGGGAACCCGGGGATGCCGAAGCTGCGGATCTTGCCCTGCGTGACGAGGTCGGCGAGCGCGTCGAGGGTCTCGTCGAGGGACGTCGTCGGGTCGGGCCGCGCGGGCTGGTACAGGTCGATGACGTCGGTGCCGAGCCGTTCGAGGCTCCGCTCGACCGCGCGGAACATCCACCGGCGCCCGGATCCCCGGTGCGCGGAGTCGTCGTCGACGGGGTCGCCGAACCGCACCGACACGAAGACGTCGTCGCGGCGTCCGGCGAGCGCGGCACCGACGACGGACTCCGCGAGCCCCGATCCGTGTGCGTCCGACACGTCGATCGCGGTGACGCCACGGCCGAGTGACTCGACCACCAGGTCCACCGCGTCGTCCACGTCGCGCTCCGCGACGCCGGCGATGGCCCGCGTGCCGAGCGTCAGCGCGCTGACGGGCGCACCCGTCCGCCCCATGGTCCGCTGCTCCATGGCCGACACGATATGGGTGACCACGTCCCGACGTGACGCGGGTGACGAACCGTGACGAGCCTCCCCTCCGGGTCCCGCGCACGTGACGTTCCGTGACACGCGCTCCCGCGGTCCGCGACGCCGTGTGACGGTCCGTTGCGACGGAAGACGGGAGGCTCGACCCGACCCCGCCCGGCTGCCTACGGTCCTCGACATGACCCGATCCGACACTGCACGGCGCGTGTTCCACCGCCGCGTGACCGCGGCGCTCGCCGCAGCCGCCGCGACCGTGGTGCTCCTCGCCGGCTGCTCCGCCGGTGCTGCCTCGGCGACCCGCGACACCGGGCCGGTGCGCGGCGGGAACCTCGTGTACGCGACGGACCGTGAGCCGACGTGCCTCGATCCGCACAACTCCGGGGACATGCCGCAGACGTACATCGCCCGGCAGTACCTCGACTCGCTCGTGTCGCTGCAGAAGGACGGCTCGGTCAAGCCGTGGCTGGCGTCGAGCTGGACGATCTCGGCCGACGGCACGCAGTACGACTTCACGCTCAAGCAGGGCGTGGAGTTCACCGACGGCACCCCGTTCGACGCCCAGGCCGTCGTGGACAACTTCACGCAGATCCTCGACCCGGCGACGCAGTCCTCGACCGACCTGCTCTACCTGACCGGGTACTTCGACAAGGCCACCGCCGTCAGCGACCACGTCGTGCGGATCACCCTGAAGCGCCCGTACTCGCCGCTCCTCGCCGCCCTGTCGCAGGCGTTCTTCGGCATGGAGTCGCCGAAGGCCATGGCGCGGGGGCTCGCCGCGAACTGCGAGTCGCCGGTCGGGACGGGGCCGTTCAAGGTGGCGAAGTGGAACCACGAGCGGGACGTGGAGCTCGTCCGGAACGATGCGTACAACAGCGCCCCGGCTGATGCGAAGCACCAGGGCCCCGCGTACCTCGACGGCATCACGTGGAAGTTCCTCAAGGACAACACCACGCGGTACGGCGCGCTCAGCTCGGGCGAAGCGGACGTCATCTTCAACGTCCCGCCGGAGAGCGAGGGTCTGGCGAAGTCGGACCCCTCGATCGAACTGCAGTCGTTCGTGCACTCGGGAGCGCCGTTCAGCCTCGACATCAACACGAAGAGCACGGTCTTCAGCGACATCCGGGTGCGGAAGGCGTTCGTACACGCCTCGGACGCGAAGGAAGCGGTGGAGAGCGCCTACAACGGGGTGTTCCCGTACGAGGGCAACAACGTCTCCTCCGGGACGCCGCACTACGACGCGGCCTACCACGAGCCCTTCCCGTACGACCCGGCCGAGGCGAAGCGGCTCCTCGACGAGGCCGGCTGGACCGGACGTGACGCGGACGGCTACCGGACCAGGGACGGTGAGACGCTGACCGTGAACCTGCCGTACAACGCCGACTCCGCGGAGACCCCGCCGGCCGACGTCACGATCCTGCAGGACATCCAGGCGATGGAGAAGCGCGTCGGGATCAAGGTCGTGCTGCAGGCGCTCGACTCGTCCTCGATGAACGCGGTGTGGGGCAACCCGAAGGCCTACGACCTGCTCGGGAACTACTGGAACAGCCCGACCCCGCACGTGATGTACATCAAGTACTCGAAGGCGACCTACGACGTCGACAACGGCCAGAACTCGGCGTTCGCGTACGACGACGAGCTCGACCGCCTGCTCATCGCGGGCACGGCGACCACCGATCCGGCGCAGCAAGAGGTCTTCTACGACAAGGCCCAGGAGCGGCTGTCGTCGCAGGCCTGGACGCTGCCGCTCTACCCGATCCAGACCCGACTCGGCATCTCCGACCGCGTCGGCGGCGTGTGGATCGAACCCAGCGAGGGCGAACCCGTCCTCTCCGATGCCTACCTGATCGACGGAGGCAAGTGATGGTCATCCGAGTCACACGACGCATCGTCGAGGCGGTGGTCCTGCTCCTCGCCGTCGGCACGATCGTGTTCTTCCTCGAGCACGCCGTGCCTGGCGACCCCGCCGTCGCGATCCTCGGCGGCGCCGCTGCACACCCCACGAAGGAAGCGGTCGCCGCGGTCACCGAGCAGTACGGCTTCGACCGACCCCTCATCGCGCAGTACGGCGACTTCCTCGGCGGGCTGTTCCGGCTCGACTTCGGGGAGTCCTACACGCTGAAGCAGTCCGTGACGAGCGTCATCGCGGGGCAGATCGGCCCGACCCTGGCGCTGACGGTGTCCGCGCTCGTCATCGCGTGGCTGCTCTCGATCGCGTCGACCCTCCTCACCGCCGGTCGCCCGGGCATCGTCGGACGCCTCGGCTCCGTCGTCGAGACCGTCGCCGCCGGGCTCCCGCAGTTCTGGCTCGGCCTCGTGCTGCTCCTGGTCTTCGCCGTGCAGCTGCACTGGTTCCCGGTCATCGGCTCCGGTCCGCTCGGCATCGTCCTGCCCGCCCTGACGCTGGCGATCCCGCTCGCCGGGTTCCTCGGGCAGGTCACCCGCGACGAGTTCGAGGACAAGCAGCAGCAGCCGTTCGTCCTCTCCGCCCGCAGTCGGGGCCTCTCCGAACGCGCCATCCGCGGGAAGTACGTGCTCCGGCACGCCGCGCTCCCCGGCGTCACGCTGTCCGGCTGGGGCCTCGGCTCGCTCGTCTCCGGCGCCGTCATCGCCGAGGTCGTCTTCGCCCGCCAGGGCATCGGGCAGGTCCTGGTCACGGCCGTGAGCGCGCAGGACCTGCCGCTCGTGATCGGCATCACCTTCGTCGTGGCGCTCGTCTACGTCGTGGCGAACATCCTCACCGACATCGCGTACGTCGTCATCGACCCACGACTGCGCCGCACGACGGGAGCCGCAGCATGACCACCGCAACGATCGCACCCGGCGAACCCGATGTCCTGGACCCGGCCCCGGCACCCGCCGCGGCCGGCGTCCGGAAGGTGCGCCCGGCCTCCCACCCGTTGCGCCGCGTCTCCTTCTGGGTGGCCGCAGCGTTCATCGCGCTCGTCGCGGTGGCGGCCCTCTGGCCGTCCCTGCTCGCGCCGCAGGACCCGCTCGCCATCGACCTCGGCAAGAGCTTCGACGCACCCAGTGCGCAGCACGTGTTCGGGACCGACCAGTCCGGGCGGGACGTCTACTCGCGCGTCGTGCACGGAGCCGGCCAGTCGGTCCTGATCGGGGTCGGCGCGACCGCGCTCGGGCTCGCGGGGGCCGTGCTGCTCGGTGTCCTCGGCGGGCTCGGCGGCCGTGCCGTCGACGCCGTCGTGACCCGCGTGATCGAGGTGCTCTACGCGTTCCCGGGCATCCTGCTCGCGCTCATCCTGATCGCCGTGTTCGGGTCGAGTGCGGGGACGCAGATCCTCGCCGTCGGCATCGCGACCATCCCCGGGTACGCACGGATGGTCCGTGGACAGGTGCTCGCCGTCCGTGGTGCGCCGTACGTGCAGGCGGAGCGGGCGCTCGGGCACTCCTCGGCGCACGTGCTGTTCCGCACGCTGCTGCCGAACGCGTTCCGGCCGCTCACCGTCCTGGTCACGCTCGGCATCGGGCAGGCGATCGTCTGGGCGTCGGCGCTCGGGTTCCTCGGCATGGGCGTGCAACCCCCGGCACCGGAGTGGGGCGCGATGCTCAACGCCGGCCGCAACTACCTGCAACAGGCGTGGTGGCTCGACTTCTGGCCCGGTGTCGTGATCGTGCTGCTCGCCCTGTCGCTGACCGCCGTCGGTCGCGCCGTGCAGACCCTGACCCAGCCTGGAGGCCCCCGGTGACCACCGCATCGCAGCCCACGTCCGCCACGGTGACCGTCTCGTCGCGTGGTCGCGCCGATCCGGCCGGTCCGGTCGTCGACGTCCGGAACCTGTCCGTCGCCTTCGGCGACCGCACCGTCGTGCAGGACGTCTCCTTCACGCTCGACGCCGGCCGCTGCGTGGCGATCGTCGGCGAGTCCGGCTCCGGCAAGAGCGTCACCGCCCGGTCCTTGCTCGGGCTGAACGGGACCACTGCGACGACCACGGCCTCGGCCCTGTCGCTCGGCGGCCAGGACCTCCGCGACCTGTCCGACCGCGCATGGCGGAAGGTCCGCGGGAAGCAGGTCGGCTACGTGCTGCAGGACGCACTGGTGTCGCTCGACCCGCTCCGGAAGGTCGGGGCGTCGGTCGCCGACGCGCTCCGGGTGCACGGGGTCGGACCCCGGGCCGAGCGCGAGCGGCAGGTGCTCTCGCTGCTCTCGCGCGTCGGTGTGCCGTCACCCGCGCTCCGTGCTCGTCAGCTGCCGTCGGAGCTGTCCGGCGGACTCCGGCAGCGTGCGCTCATCGCCGCGGCGATCGCCCTCGACCCCGCCGTGCTCATCGCCGACGAGCCGACGACCGCGCTCGACACCACCGTGCAGGCGCAGATCCTGGCGCTCCTCGACGAGCTCCGTGCGGACGGGACCGGGCTCGTGCTCATCAGCCACGACCTCGGGGTCGTCGAGCAGCTCGCGGACGACGTCGTCGTGATGCAGCACGGGGTCGTCGTCGAGCAGGGGCCCGTCGGTGCCGTGCTCGGCGACCCGCAGCACCCGTACACGAAGCGTCTGCTCGCGGCGATCCCGTCCGCACACGCACCGGGAGCCCGGCTGTCGGACGCTCCCCGTGCGACCCTCGCCCCGCGGCCGGCATCACGTCCGGTGCCCGTCGCCGGCTCCGTCGTGCTGTCGGTGTCGCACGTGACCAAGCGGTACCGGGGGCCCGACCGGGTCACGCGGACCGTGGTCGACGACGTGTCGTTCGAGCTCCGCGCGGGCGAGACGCTCGGCATCGTGGGGGAGTCCGGCTCCGGGAAGTCCACGACCGCGGCGATCGCCCTCGCACTGACCCCGCCCTCGTCGGGGACGGTCACGTTCGAGGGCCGCCCGTGGTCGGCGCTGTCCGAACGTGCTCGTCGCGCTGACCGGCCGCGCATCGCCACGGTGTCGCAGGACCCGCTGTCCTCGTTCGACCCCCGCCGCACGGTCGGCGAGCTCATCCGCTCCGCGCTGACGGGCGCGCGCGCCGCCCGGAGGTCATCCGACGACGGTCGTTCCGACTCCGCTCGCGTGGAGGAACTCCTCACGGGCGTCGGGCTCGACGTGGGGATCGCCCGCCGGCACCCCTCGACGCTGTCCGGCGGGCAGCGCCAGCGCGTCGCCATCGCCCGGGCGCTCGCCACCGACCCCGACGTGCTCGTCCTCGACGAGGCCGTCAGTGCACTCGACGTCTCCGTGCAGGCGCAGGTGCTCGACCTCCTCGCGGACATCCGCCAGGAGTACGGCACCGCCGCGCTCTTCATCTCGCACGACCTCGGGGTGATCCACCACGTCAGCGACCGCGTGCTCGTGCTGCGCGACGGTCGCGTGGTCGAGGAGGGGCCCGCCGACCAGGTGTTCCGCTCCCCGGCCGACCCGTACACGCAGGGCTTGCTCGACGCCGTCCCCGGTGTCAGCGTCCACCGGAACCACCAGGAGGAACGATGACCGTCACGACCCAGCCCACCCGTACCTCGCTGCTCGATCGCTTCGCCCCGGTGTTCGACCGGATCGCGGACGGCGCCGTGGACCGCGAGCAGCACCGCACGCTGCCGCACGAGCAGGTCAGGTGGCTCGCGGACGCTGGGTTCACGGCCGTCACCGTCCCGGTCGCCGCGGGCGGTGCCGGCGCTTCGGCATCGGACCTGTTCACCCTGCTCATCCGGCTCGCCGAGGCCGACTCGAACATCCCACAACTGCTCCGCGCGCACTTCGCCTTCGTCGAGGAACTGCTGCTCGATCCGGACGTCGTCCGCCGCGACGAGTGGTTCACGCGGATCGCCGCGGGCGAGGTGTTCGGGAACGCCAGTCACGAGCGCTCCACCGCGGCCGTCGGCTCCCTGTCGACGCACATCGTCCCGGACGGCGACGGCTGGCGTCTGCACGGCCAGAAGCACTACAGCACGGGCACGATCTTCGCGGACTGGACCACCGTCACCGCGCAGACGCCGGACGGCCACACCGTCGGGGTCACCGTGCGGGTGGACGACCCGGACGTCGAGGTCCACGACGACTGGAACGGCTTCGGGCAGCGCCTGACCGGCAGCGGCACCACGACGTTCGACGGGGTCCGCGTCGAGCTCTGGCAGCTCCGACCCGAGCGTGCCGAGCGACGCACGGTGCTGCCGGCGTTCCTGCAGACCGTGCTGCTCGCCTCGCTCGCGGGGGTCGGCGCGGCCGCAGCCCGCGACGCTGCCGCGTTCGTGCGCTCCCGGACCCGGCACTACCAGCACGGGGTCGGCCGGACCGCGGCGTCCGACCCGCTCGTGCAGTCCGTCGTCGGCCGGATCGCATCCGACGCCGTCGCCGCTGAGGCCCTCGTGCTGAACGCCGCCGCCGCCATCGACGCCGCGCACGACGCGATCGTGGACGGCGAGGACGGCCCCGAGCTCGACGCGGTCATCGACGCCGCCGAGCTCCGGACGATCGCCGTGCAGGGGACCGTCGTCGAGGTCGTCCTGCGTGCGACGACGACCCTGTTCGAGGTCGGCGGTGCGAGCGCGACCGACCGCGATCGCGCACTCGACCGGCACTGGCGGAACGCCCGGACCCTGTCGTCGCACAACCCCGTCGTGTTCCAGCAGCGGGTGATCGGCGACCACCTGGTGAACGGGGCGCCCTTGACGTACTTCTGGGCCACGGGCGAGACCCGCTGACCGTCTGTCGACCCGCATCCGGCACGGGCCTTGAGCGGTGTGAAATCTGGCATGGAAGCAGATATCGTGGGCTCGTGGACTTCATCGGGACGGCACTACAAGGCGGCCCTGTCGTGCTCGCAGCCCTGTTCGCGGTCGTCGTCGTCATCGCTGGCGTCCAGCTCGGTCGGCTCGCGCGCGGTCAGCGCCGAAGCCGCGCAGATCGCCACGTGCACGATGTTCTCCGAGCCGAGGGGTACACCGAAGACGAGATCAGTCAGGCTCAACGGGACTCTCAGTGAGGGGCGCGACTCCGGCGCGTCACGCCCCTCACTGCTGACCAGGGAGTCACTCGGGGAAGTCGCCCCGCAGCCAGCCGACGTACCGCTCGAGCGACGACTCGACGATCCCCGATGCGTCGGCGGGGAGCTCACCGAACGCGCTGTAGAGCCGATCGAACGCGAACCCCCGCGCCACGTCCTGCACCCGGCGCACCGCGCGCTCGGGCAGCGGGATGTTGTTCACGAAGCTCCGCATCACGTTCGCCGACCGCCGGTCGCCGCCGACCGCGATCGTGTCGCCCGTGAGCAGCACGCCGCGTCCGTCCGCACCGGCGGCCCAGTGCACGACGCTGCTCCCCGCGAAGTGCCCGCCGGCCTCGACCATGACGAGCCCCGGCAGCAGCTCGACCCGGTCCCGCCACAGCGCGATCACCGGGTCCGGCCGGCGGATCCAGTGCCCGTCCTTCTCGTTGACCAGGACGGGGACCCGGTCGAAGGCGTGGCTCCACTGGATCGACGACCCGGTCAGGTGCGGATGGCTCGAGGCGATCACCGCGACGCCGCCGAGGGCACGCACGGCCGCGACGCCGGCCGCGTCGATGAACCCCGGCGGCTCGAACAGCAGGTTCCCGCCCTCGGTCTGCACGAGGAGTGCACGCTGGTTGATGCCGAGCGCGGGCTCGGTCGTGATCGCGTGCAGGCCCGGTTCGATCTCGGTGACGACGATCCGGAGGCCCTCGTCGGCGAGGGTGTCCCGGGTCGTCCACCGCTGTCCGCCCGCCGGGACGAACTGCCGTTCGTCCGAGCAGATCTCGCAGCGGACGGGTGGTTCGTCGGTGTCGGCGTGCTCGATGGCGCACGTGGCGCAGGTCCAGACGGTCATGGCATCCAGTGAACGACCTCAACCAAAGTGGAGATCAAGCCCTTTGGTACCATCAGGGAACGCAGTGTGTATCTACCGGCCGTCGCACCTCGACGGACAACGGCGGCACCCGATGGGTCCGCCGGACAGACGCGGGCCGAGAAGGCACACCTCGACATGCTCCAACCGCGTTCTTCCGACGCATCGCTGATCGCCCACGCCGGACGGTCCTACTTCCCGATCGCGTTCATCGCCCGGCTCCCCTTCGCGATGATGGTCGTCGGCGTCCTGACCCTCGTCGTCGCCTCCCGTGACTCCGTCGCCCTCGGTGGCATCAACTCCGCCTTCGTCGGGCTCGGCTCGGCGGTCTTCGGCCCGCTGGTGGGCGCAGCGGCCGACCGGCTCGGCCAGCGGAAGGTGCTGGTCCCCGTCGGCCTGGCGAACGGCGTGCTGCTCGGCGTCCTGCCGTTCGTCGTGCAGAGCGCCGCTCCCGACCTCGCCGTGCTGGCGATGTCGTTCCTCATCGGCGCGACGGCACCCCAGGTCGCGCCGATGTCCCGCACGCGGCTCGTCGCGATCATCCGGCAGCGCATGTCGGGGGACCGTCGCGAGCGGGTGCTCAGCGGCACGATGGCCTACGAGTCCGCCGCCGACGAGACGGTGTTCATCATCGGCCCGTTCCTGGTCGGGCTGCTCGCGAGCGCGATCGCCCCGTGGGTGGCCGTCGCTGGCGCGTCCGTGCTGACGTTCGTGTTCGTGACGGCCTTCGCGCTGCACCCGACCGGCAAGCTCGCCACCGGACAGCACGCCGTGGTCGCCCAGGCGCCGGCTCGGGAGCTCCTGCGCCCGCGGCTCGTCGTCGTGGTCGCCGGGATCCTCGGCATCGGCTTCTTCTTCGGCTCGACCCTGACCTCGCTGACCGCGTTCATGGAGGTCCACGGCGAGTCCTCGCAGGCAGGGCTCCTCTACGGCCTGATGGGGATCGGCTCCGCGGGACTCGCGCTCGGTTCGGCGGCGTTCCCGAAGGCGTTCGGCATCGGCTGGCGGTGGCTCGTCTTCGGTGTCGTGCTCCTCGGCGGGGCCGTCGCGTTCGCCTCCGCAGACTCGGTGCTCGCGGTCGGGATCGTCCTCGCGATCATGGGTGTCGGCATCGGCCCGACGCTGGTCGCGCAGTACAGCCTTGGCTCGGACCGGTCGCCCGTCGGGCGCTCGGCGACGACGATGACGATCCTCGGCTCCGCCGTGATCGTCGGGCAGTCGCTCACCTCGGCGGTCGTCGGCGAGGTCGCGGAACGATCCGGCACCGAGACCGCGATGCTCTTCCCGGCACTGTCCGCCGCCCTCGTGGTGCTCGCGGCCGTCGTCAACCTCATCCTGTCGCGTCGCGACCAGCGGGGCTGACGCGTCCCCCGGTCGCGTCCTGCGGATACGTTCGGTCCATGGACGAAGCGAGTCGCGACCTCATCCCCGCCGGCACCACGTTCACGGCCGACGACGTCACCTGGTGGGCCGGGAAGGGCGAGCGGTCGCTCGACCAGGCGATCGCCGAGGCCGACGTCCTCGTCAGCGCCCCGCATGCCGGAGCGGCGATCCCGGAGGAGCTCGACCGGTTCCTCGCGCCGGAGTTCACACGACGGCTGCAGTACGACTACACCGATGTGTCGACGAGCGCCGTCGTGCGTCGCTGGGCCGAGATCGACCCCCGCGTGGTCGTCGTCGAGAACCCGCACCCCCGCATGGTGCGCGACCCGAACCGTGCGCGTCCGGCGAGCCTCGTCGACGACCTGCGCGAGGCGTTCGACCGCGTCCGCACGGCCGGCCGCGGGAACCGCGTGGACCTCGGCGGTGTCGACGCGATCCGCCCGGTGACGTTCTCGTTCTTCCCGCTCATCGAGCCGCCGACGTCGGACGCGGCGCTGGTGGACCTGGCCGCGGCGTTCGAAGACGTCGCCGACCGCGGGCTCGGCGTGTACGAACGGACTCGCGACGAACTCATCGAGCGTTTCGTGACGCGCACCATGGCCGACGGCGGCACGTTCACCACGCTCTCCTTCCACGACACGATGAACACCACCACGAAGATCGACGGCGCGGTCGACGTTCCCCGGGAGCCGGCGGACCGGCTCCCGGACGTCGTGGCGCTCTCGAACCGCGGCGACGCGAACGGTGACCGGCGTGGGGACGACGCCGTGACGATGGACCCGGGGCGACTGCGGGCTCTGGCGGCGGCGCACCGGATGGCGTTCGGGGTGCCGGACGACGCCGTGCAGTGCAACCAGCCGTACCTCGGCAGCCAGGAGATCATCCGCGCCGGAGCCCGGTTCGCGCAGCTGGCGAACGACGCCGCCGTGCACGGGGCGACGTTCGACGCGGTGCAGGCCGAGTTCCTGCGGGAGTTCCTGCTCGGCGACGCGAACACGGCGGTGCTCCGTGCGCCCGGGACCGGGTGGGTCACGCCGGATGCCGCGCACGTGGACCGCATCGCGCACGCGTGCCGAGACGCCTGGGACGCGTACCGGGCTGGCTGAAGTCAGCCGTCCCTGCGATGATTTGTTATGAATTCGACCTTTCATAACACTTCGTCGGAGGAACGCCGTGCAACCGAGTCCCTACACGCCTGGTGAGGTCGCGCGCGCGGTCCCCGGGCGCGCCGCGCAGGTCGCCGACGTGGACGAGCGATTGTCCGTACTGGTCGATCTCCGCCGACTGGTCGGTCGGATCCGTGTCGACCACGCGCCCCGCGGCTTCGGGAAGACCTCGCTGCTCCGAGAGTACGAGCGACGGGCTCGCGCGCGAGGGGTGGTGACTGTGTGGGTCACGGCCGGCGAGGAACAAGGCCTCATCGAGCAGATCTGCAATGCGGTCGACAAGGCCACCGAGGAGTTCGGTGCCGTCACTCGGCGGAAGATCCGAGATCGAGTCGACTCGGTACGGATGACCGTCGGTGCTCCCGGACTCGCGCAGGTCTCCGGCACGGTGCGAGCGCCGGAGCGTTCAGCAGAGCCGAACGGTTCTCGTGCGTTCGAACGAGTGATCCGTGCCGCTGCTGAGGACACCGTGGGCATCGTGATCCTCGTCGACGAGATCCAGGCCGCCGACCCCGCTGGTCTCCGGACCCTGGTCTACGCCTGGCAGCACCTGCAAGCCGAGGCGCAGGACCTGCCGGTGGCACTCTTCGCAGCGGGCCTCCCGAACGCGCCAGAGGTGATCGCGTCGATCGTGACCTTCAGCGAACGCATCGCGTATCGCCCCCTTGGCCCTCTCGAACGTGAGGCCGAGGAAGTCGCGCTCGTCGGGCCCGCACGAGCACTTGGAGTCTCTTGGACGCCACGGGCCGTCGACTTGGCGTTGGCCATCGCGCAGGGCTACCCGTACGCCGTGCAGCTCATCGCGGATGCTGCATGGGCGGCCACGGGCAGGCCTGATCCCGGTGGGGTGATCGACCTGGGCGGAGTGGAACGAGGGCGCATCGCGATGCGAGCAGACCTCGACGCGCTGTTCCGCGCACGGTGGGCGAGCTGCTCACCGCTCGAACGCCGGATGGTCGTGGCGATGGCCGAGAACGGTGACGGCCCGGTCGCTCGAGCAACGATCGCATCGGACCTGGGTACCTCGACGAACCAACTGTCGACACCCCGTGCGCGGCTGATCGACAAGGGTCTCGTCCAGCCAGCCGACCGCGGAATGCTCCAGTTCACGATCCCCGGATTCGCGGAGTTCGTCCGCTCACTCGAAGGGGAGTGAGGAGGCCGCCTGGCCGCGGGGTCAGCCCCAGAGCAGGCCGAACACCGCGCCGAACACGATCGTCGTCGCCGCGAGCACGAGCGTCGGGATGAAGAACGAGTGGTCGACGAGCTTCGTGCCGAGCTTCGTGCTGCCCGTCGGGTCGAAGTTCGCCGCCGCGATCTGCGACCCGTTCGTCGGCAACAGGTAGATGCCCGCGAACGCGCCCGCCCACATGCCGCTGAGCAGCCCGAGCGGGATGCCGGCCGCGAGCCCGATCGGCACGATCGTCCTGGTCGCCGTCGACTGGCTCGTGGTGAGCACACAGACCAGGAAGACACCGAGGGCGAAGATCCACGGCGCAGCGGTCACGAGGCCGCCGATCGACGTCGAGATCTCCTCGGTGTAGTGCGACAGGAAGGTGTCGGTCAGCCAGGCGAGCCCGAAGAGCGCCACGGCGGAGACCATGCCGGCGCGGAACACCGTCGCCGTCGGGACCTCGGACGCCTTCGGTCGGCTGATCAGGATGATGAGCGTGCCGACGACGAACATCACGATCTCGATGATCGGCGTCATGCTCACGGCCACCCCCTCGGCGTCGAGCGGGCGGAGGCCCCGGAAGAGCCCGAACACCACGATCGCGACGACGCCGAGCAGGAACACGATCGCCGCGTTGCGTCCGCCGGAGGTCACGGTGACCTCGGCCTTCGCCGCGTCGGCCGCCGCGGACCCGGGCGCGGGGATGGTCCCGGCGGCGATGCGCGCCTGGATGTCGGGGTCGTGCGCGATGTCCTTGCCGAGCCGCCCGACCACGAACGACGACACGACGATGCCCGCGATCGCCGCCGGGATCGTCACCTTCAGGATGTCGACGAGCTCGTACCCGTACGGCGGCACCTCGGTCAGTGTCACCATCGCCGCCATGGCTGCCGAGACCGGGCTGCAGGCGAGGGCGACCCCGGTGGCCACCACCGAGAGCGACAGGGGCCGCGAGGGTCGGATGCCGTTCCGGTAGGACAGGTCCTGGATGACGGGCAGCAGCGGGTAGAGGATGTTCGAGGTCCCCGCGCCGACGGAGAACAGGAACGCGACGAGCGGGGCGATCAGGGTGATCTGCTTCGGGAAGCGCGAGATGATCTTCGCCGCGACCGACACCATCCAGTCGATGCCGCCCGCGACCTGCATGATCGACGAGGCCACGACGACCGAGATCACGATGAGCAGTGCGTCGATCGGCGGCGACCCCGGCGGCAACCGGAAGACGAACACCAGGATCGCGACACCGAAGCCGCCCCAGAGCCCCAGCCCGACGCCGCTCGACCGGGTGCCCATGACGATGCACCCGAGCACGACCAGCAGTTCCACGATGAACAGCACGACGTCCATGCCGGACCCCTCCGTGTCAGCGCCCCGGCCCCTGTCCGGCGCGTCGAGCGCGAGCCTATCCAGGCAGCGCAGAGCCGGTTCGGTGCTGCATGAGGCGAAGGTGAAGCGGTTCCGTGCCAGCATGACGGGCATGGCACGGCAGACGACGGTCCTCGTGGTGGACGACGACCCGAACGTGCTGCTCGGCATCCGTGTCGCCCTCGAGACCGACGGCCACACGGTCGTCACCGCTCCCGACGGTCGGCAGGCACTCGCCGCGGTCGTGTCGGACGACCCCGATGCCGTCGTGCTCGACCTGGCGATGCCCTTCCTTGACGGCCTCGGCGTGTGCCGGGCCCTCCGTGCCGCCGGCGACGCCGTCCCGGTGATGATGCTCACCGCGCACGATCGACCCCGCGAGCGCGTGGACGGACTCGACGCCGGTGCGGACGACTACCTCGGCAAGCCGTTCGACGTCGACGAGCTCCGGGCGCGGGTGCGTGCGCTCGTCCGACGAGGTGGCCAGAGCACGGGGACGGACCAGCCCACCTGGCGCGGGAACGGTCTCGACGCCGAGCAGCAGCGACTCCTGACGGCAGCCGGCCCCGTCGACCTCACGCGCACCGAGACAGTCGTCGCCGAGCTGCTCTTCCGGGATCCCGCCCGCGTGCGCACCCGCGACGAGCTCGGCGCGGCGGTGTGGCCCGACGGATCGGTGCCCACGTCGAACGCCCTCGACGTCGCGGTGAGCTCCCTGCGACGGAAGCTCGTCGCCGCGACCGACGGCCCCGCGATCACGGCCGTCCGCGGTCTCGGCTACCGGCTCGAGCCGTGAGGACGCGGACCGGATCGCTCCGCCGTCGCCTGGCCGCCGTCGTGGCCGGAGCCGTCGCGGTCGCCGTCGTCCTGGTGGCCGTCCTGACGTGGTTCGTCGTCGCCTCGCAGCTGCACAGTGCGCTCGACACCTCGCTCGACCGCGAGGCAACCCGCGTCCAACGTCTGATCCAGGCGAACGCCGACTGGACCGGCGAGGGGAGTGGCGGGTGCGCGTACGCCGTGGAGCCCGCGTGCGTCCGGCGCATCGACACGAGCGAGCCGGTGGGGGCCGGGAGCGGGCCGCTCACCGTCACCGAGCAGGCGCATGCGGTCGCCACCCGGGAATCGGCACGCGCGCGGTACACGGCCGACGGGGTCCGGGTCGCCGTGGTCCCGACCCGTACGGGCGAGGCCGTGATGGTCGGCGTCCCCACCCGCCAGACCGAGACGGCGCTCACGCGCACGGCCATCGCGCTCGCCGTCGCCGGTGCGATCGGGATCGTGCTCGCCGCGGCCCTCGGGTACGTCGTCGCCACCGTGGGGCTCCGGCCCGTGCGCGCGCTCGACACCGCGGTGCGACGGGTCCGGGACACGGCCGATCCGCACGAGCGCGTCGACGTGCACCGCAACGACGAACTCGGGCGGCTCGCCGACGCCTTCGACGAGATGCTCGCCGAGCTCGCGGCCGCCAGCGACGCGCAGCGGGACTTCGTCGCCGACGCGTCGCACGAACTCCGGACCCCGCTGACGACCCTGCGCACGAACCTCCAGCTCCTCACCGACGACCGGCCGCTCGACGAGGCCACCCGCGCCGCCCTGCGCGCCGCGGTCACCGAGGAGATCGCCGCGATGCAGGCGACGATCGACGACCTCGCAGAACTCGCGCGCGGAGACCGTCCCGGTGCCGACACCCTGACGACGGTGAGCCTGGTCGGTGTCGTCCGGTCGTCGGCGGCCACGGCGGCCCGCCGTTGGGGCGTGTCGTTCCGGGTGCAGTTCCCGGCGACGGACGTCCCGGTGCGCGTCGCCGACGGACGGCTCCCGCGCCTGCTGGACGTCGTGCTCGACAACGCCGGCAAGTACGGCGCAGGCGAACCGGTCGACATCGAGGTCCTCGACGGGCGGCCGGTCCTCGTGTCGATCCGGGACCGAGGGATCGGCATCCCACCGGAGGACCGCGCACACGTCTTCGACCGCTTCCACCGGGCCGCGTCCGCGCGCGGGCTCCCCGGGTCCGGGCTCGGGCTGGCGATCGCGGCGCAGATCGTCGCCGCGTCCGGCGGGACGATCACGGCTGCCGCTCGCGGCGACGGCCCCGGCACCGAGATCGTCATCACCCTGCCTGCTGGCTGACGCTCCTCGACCTCACGTTCGGCTCACGACCGGGACGCACCCTTGCGGCATGGTCATGCTGCACTCGAACCGCACGTCGCGCTCCGTCGCCGACGGTGCGCCGCTCCGCGTCGTCATCGCCGCCGGCGGCACCGGCGGACACGTCTTCCCCGGCCTCGCGGTCGCCGCCGCGATCGAACGACTCGTGCCCGGCGCGTCCGTCACGTTCTCGGGAACGCCGGACCGCCTGGAGGCCCGGCTCGTCCCCGCCGCCGGGTACCGTCTCGACACCACACGGATGGTGCCGTTCCCGCGTCGCGTGGACCGGCGCGCGTTCGGCTTCCCCGCGCGGTTCGTCCGGTGTGTCCTGCGCGCCCGCCGGCAACTCCGCGACCGACGGGCGGACGTCGTCGTCGGCGTCGGCGGGTACCCGAGCGTGCCGGCGATCGTCGCCGCGTGGACGCTCCGGATCCCGGTGCTCGTGCACGAGTCGAACGTGACGCCGGGGCTCGCCAACGTCCTCGCCGCGCGGCTGGCCGGGAAGGTCGCGTGCGCGTTCGACCCCGACCGTGCCGGGTTCGCGCCGGGCGCCGAGGTCCGGCGCGTCGGCATCCCGATCCTCCCGGGGCTGGCGTCGTGCGACCGCTCGGTGATGCGGGAACGTGCCAGGGCGGTGTTCGGCATCGCCGCCGAGGAGCGCTTCGTCGTCGTGTCCGGCGGGAGCCTCGGCGCGGTGTCGCTCGACCGGGCCGCCGTCGACCTGGCGTGCGCCCGGTCGTGGGACGGTCGGCTCCGCATGCTGGTCAAGGCGAGCGGCTCGCACGCTGCGGAGCTCGGACGGCGACTCCGCGACGGCGGGGGAGACGCGGTCGCCACGATCGTGCCGCACATCGACGACATGGCTGCCGCGTACGCCGCAGCCGACGTCGTGGTCGTCCGGGCCGGAGCCTCGACCGTCGCCGAGGTCGAGCACCTCGGTGTCCCCGCCGTCCTCGTGCCGCTGCCCGGAGCCACCGACGACCACCAGACCGCGAACGCCCGAGCCCTCGCCGCGTCCGGCGCCCGTGTCGTGGTGCTGGCCGACTCGGAACTGGACGCCCGCGCCCTGGACCGGGCCGTCTCGGAACTCGCCGGGCCCGTCGGAGCCGAACCGGGCCTCCCGGTCGCACCGATCAGCCACGCGCACCACGCGACCTCACCCCACGCGGCGGCGGCCGACGCCGTCGCCGACTGGGCGATCGAACTCGCCCGTACCGCCACGGAAAGGACCGCACGATGAACGACACGTACTGGGAGGGCCGCAGCGTCCTCGTGACCGGAGCCGAGGGCTTCATCGGCTCGACGCTCGTCGACGCCCTCGTCGAACGGGGCGCCCGTGTCCGCGCGCTCTGCCACTACAAGCCGTACGGATCGGCTGGGTGGCTCGCCCGGTACGCCGAGGACGACCGTGTCGAGGTCCTCGCGGGCGACGTGCGCGACCCGTTCCTCGTCGACTCCGCGGTCGCGGGCACGGACACCGTGTTCCACCTGGCGGCCCTCATCGGGATCCCGTACTCCTACGTCGCGCCGGAGTCGTACGTGCAGACGAACGTCGTCGGCTCGCACAACGTCGTCGCCGCGTGCCGACGCCACGGTTCCCGGATGGTGCACACCTCGACGTCGGAGACGTACGGCAGCGCGTTGCGGGTGCCGATGGACGAGACGCACCCGGCGCAGCCGCAGTCGCCGTACTCCGCGTCGAAGATCGCCGCGGACGCGATGGTGCTGTCGTACCACGCGGCCTTCGGCACGCCGGTCGCGGTCTGCCGGCCGTTCAACACGTACGGACCCCGGCAGAGTGCCCGCGCGGTGATCCCGGCGGTCCTCGGGCAGCTCGCAGCGGGGTCCGACGTCATCCGGCTCGGCTCGACGACACCCACGCGGGACTTCACGTACGTGACCGACACGGTCGCGGGGTTCCTGGCGATCGGGGCCTCGGACGCGGCGGTCGGCCGCACGTGCAACCTCGGGACCGGGAGCGAGGTGTCGATCGGCGACCTCGCGGCGATGCTCGTCCGGGTGAGTGGCCGTCGGGCGCGGATCGTGGTGGAGGAGTCGCGCCTGCGCCCGGAGGCCAGCGAGGTCGATCGACTGCTGTCGGACAACACGCTCGTCCGGTCGCTCACCGGGTGGGCGCCGCAGGTGTCGCTCGAGGACGGTCTCGCCCGCACGTGGGAGTCGGTGCGTGCGGCCTCCGGCCTGGGCACCGCCTACGTCGTCTAGGACTCGGTGTCGTCGACGAGGAGTGCCTGGTGGTCGTAGTCGCCGGAACGGACCCCGGCCCGGGCGATCATGTGCGTCGACACCGGCACCAGGAAGAGCTGGAACACCATGATCGGCAGCACGAGCCAGAGCGCGGTCCACGTCCACACCGCGACGACGATCGCCGCGAGCCCGAACGCCAGCCCGAGGACCTGCGGCTTCGCCATCGCGTGCAGCCGGACGAGCGGGTCGGGGAAGCGCACGATGCCGACGCCGGCGCCGAGCGAGAGCAGCGATCCGACGAGCAGCAGCCCGACGGCGATCCATGCCCGGATGCCCGCGCCGTCGATGAAGGACTCGATGAGTTCGATCACGACTCGCCTCCTTGGCGTCGCTCCGGTGTGGTGATGTCAGCACCGTCGTCGGAGGGATCGGAGGACGGGGTCACGGCACGGGCCACGGCGATGGTCGCGAAGACGCTCGTCGCGGCGATCACCACCAGCACCGGGATCCCTGCGAGGTCCTGCCGGATCACCATGGCCGCGGCGATCACCACGAGGACGGTGGTGAGCACCATGTCGGAGCCGATCATCCGGTCGAGGATGGTCGGGCCGCGGACGATGCGGAACACGGCGAGGAGCAGGGTGGCGCCGAGCAGGGCGAGGACCACGGCGATGAGGATCCCCATCACGACGACTCCGGCACTCATCGGGTCACCTCCGGCAGGGGTTCGGACAGTTCGGAGAGGTCCTGCTTCGAGCCGAGCGCACGGATCACCATCGTCTCGATGCCGAGTGCCTCGCGCTTGGCGTGCTCGACCTGTTCGCGTCGTTCGGTGTCGAGCACGTGGAGCAGCAGCCGACGGCGGCGGAGGTCGACGTCCGCGACGTAGGAGCCCGGCACGAGCGACACCGCGAGGGTCGCGAGGGTGAACGTCATCTCGGACGTCGTGTGCATCTGCACGAGCACGATCGAGCTGCGCCGGACGCCCCGCGGCCGGAACGCCACCCACGCGACCCGGAACGACGCGGCGACGACGAGGCCGGACCAGACGACGAGGAACCACGCGAAGTGCAGCGGTGAGAACCGGGAGGACAGCGGGACGGCCGGCAGGGGGAGGGCCTGTGTCACGAGGAGCGCCACGACGATTCCGCACAGCAGGGTCAGCGGCGTCCACGATCCCCACAGCAGCGCCCACAGCACCGTGAGCCCCAGCACGAGCGGCACGTCGTAGCGCCACGCGACGGCGATCCGTCGGGCGTTCGCGAAGCGTCGGGTCCTGGCATCGGTCACGGTCGTGCCCCCAGGACTGCCTCGACGTACTGCCGGGGGGACTCGAGCGACTCGGCCGCCCTGGTGGCGTACCCGTACAGCGGACCGGCGACGACGGTCAGCGCGACGGAGCCGAGCACGGCGACCGTGGTCACGCCGACCAGCATGCGCGGCAGTCGGGTGCGCCCGGAGACGTGCTGCATGCTCCCGGTGACCGGATCCGTGACCGTCACCGAGCCTCCCGACAGGACCGAGCCGTCCGCCTCGGATCGGGTGACGGGTGCCGGCTCCGGCGCCCGCAGCGACTCGTGCGGCTCCGCCACCGCGACGTGCGGGGCCGCTGCCTCGGCGGCGGGCTTCGGCCGCCAGAAAGCGGCATCCCACACGCGCATCAGTGCGTAGAGGGTGAGGAGCGAGGTCACGACACCGGCGGCGATGGTCATGTACGCCAGCGGACTGCCGTCGATCGCCGCGGCGCGGAAGAGTCCGAGCTTGCCGATGAAGCCGGAGAAGGGCGGGATCCCGCCGAGGTTGAACGCCGGGATCAGGTACAGGGCGGCCAGGAACGGTGCGGCCTTGAGCAGACCGCCGAGCGACCTGGTCGAGGTGGTCCCGCCGACGCGTTCCATCAGGCCCGACACCAGGAACAGGGTCGTCTGCACGACGATGTGGTGCACCGTGTAGAACACCGCAGCCGCCGTGCCGACGACCGATCCGAGCCCGATGCCCATCACCATGAACCCGATGTGGCTGATCAGCGTGAACGACAGCAGTCGCTTCACGTCGGTCTGCGACACGGCGCCGAGCACGCCGACGATCATCGTCAGTGCGGCGACCACGAGCAGGACGGTGTTGAGCTGCGGACGCGGGAACATGATCGTCTCGAGGCGGATGATCGCGTAGATGCCCACCTTGGTCAGCAGACCGGCGAACACCGCGGTGACCGGTGCGGGTGCGGTCGGGTACGAGTCAGGGAGCCAGAACGCCAGCGGGAACACGGCCGCCTTGATGCCGAAGCCGATGAGCAGCATCGTGTGGATGAGCAGCTGCACGTGGTCCGGCAGCGCTGCCATCCGCTCGCTGATCTGGGCGATGTTGACCGTGCCCGTCGCGCCGTAGACCAGCCCGATCGCGGAGAGGAAGATCGCCGACGCGATGAGGCTCGTCACGATGTACGTCGTGCCGGCCCGCACGCGCTGCTCGCTGCCGCCGAGGGTGATCAGCACGTAGCTCGCGACGAGCAGCATCTCGAACGCCACGTAGAGGTTGAAGAGGTCGCCGGCGATGAAGGAGTCGAGGACGCCCGCCGCGAGGACGAGGTACGTCGGGTAGAAGATCGTGACCGGGGCCTCGCCGTCGTCCGCGGCCAGACCCTGCCCGATCGAGAACAGCAGGACGATGAGCAGCACGCTCGCGGACACCGTGAGGAGCAACGCGCTCAACCGGTCGACGACGAGCGAGATGCCGTAGGGGGCGTCCCAGCCACCGACCTGCACGACGATGGTGCCGTGGTGGTCGACGAGCACCATCAGCGTCGCGGCGACGGCCAGCGCGATGACGAGCACGGCCACGGTGATCGCGCGCTGGATGCGCTGGTGCCGGAGCAGCCCGAGGGCGACGGCTGCACCGAGGAGCGGGACGAGGACGAGGAGCGGGACGAGGAAGGTCATCGGTGGGCCTCGTCCTGGGTCTGGTCTTCGTGGTGCCGTTCGTGGGCGGTGTCGGCTTCCGGGTCCGTGTCGGTCTCCGGGTCGTCCTCGGCCGGGGCGTCCCGTTCGTGCCGGATCGCGACGTCGGCCTCGTCCACCTCGACCTCGTCGGCGCGGGACAGCGTCCAGGAGCGGTGGATGAGGGCGAGCAGGAACGCGCTGACGGCGAAGGTGATCACGATGGCGGTCAGGGCGAACGCCTGGGGCAGCGGGTCGGTGATGCCGTCCGACGACTTGCCGATCGGCGGGTTCCCGGCAGCGCCGGACATCACGAGCAGCAGCAGGTTGAGGGCGTTGCCGACGAGCAGGAACCCGAGCAGCATCCGCGTGAGCGAGCGTTCGAGCAGCAGGTAGACCCCGCACGCGAAGAGGACGGCCATCGCGATGACGAGGACGAGGGTGATGGTCATGCGGTCACCTCTTGCTGTTCGCGGTCGTCGGGGTTGCCCTCGATCGAGTCGGACGTCGGGGTACTGGAGTCCTCGAGCCGCTGCCGGTCGACCTCTGCGCCGAGGCTCCGCAGGACGTCGAGCACCAGGCCGACGACGACGAGGTACACACCGATGTCGAAGAACGTCGCCGTGACGAACTCGACGTGCCCGAGGATCGGGACCGTGGCCTCGAAGAACTCCGAGTACAGGGCTTCTCGGCCGAAGAACAGCGGCACGATCGCGGTGATCGCGGCCGTCGCGACACCGAGGCCGAGCAGCCGGCCGGCACGGATCGGAGCGGCGGCACCGAGCTCGGCTGGGCCACCGGCCAGGTAGCGGGCCGCGAGCGCGATGCCCGCGACGAGCCCGCCGGCGAACCCGCCGCCGGCGGCGTTGTGCCCGGCGAACAGCAGGTAGACGGACAGGACGATGAGCCCGTGGAACAGCAGTCGGACGACGACGTCCAGCAGCGCGGAGCGACCGGTCGGGAGCGCGGCGCTCGTCGGCAGCCAGGCGCGGGGCTCGCCGTCCGGGCGGTGCTTGTCGCTCGCGACGACGCTCGGCAGGTCGCGGAGTCGGGGGAGCGTGTCCTCGCGGGAGTTCACGAAGATCAGGCTCGCGACACCGGTGGCCGCGGCGACGACCACGGTGAGCTCACCGAGCGTGTCCCAGCCGCGGAGGTCGACGAGCGCGACGTTCACCACGTTCAGGCCGTGTCCGAACGAGCTCGTCAGCGCGGGGAGGTCCGGCCAGATCGGCTTGGCCGACCGAGCAGAGGCGGCGACGATGACGACGACCGCCAGGGTGGCGCCCGCGAGTGCGGCGAACAGGGCGCGGAGCACCCGGAAGCGCGAGGGGTTCGCCGTCGCGATCCGCGGGGGGAGGCGGCGGAGCACCAGGACGAAGGCGATGAGCGTCACCGTCTCGACGACGAGCTGCGTGAGGGCGAGGTCCACGGCGCCGTGCAGGACGAACAGCACGGACATGCCGTAGCCCGTGACACCGACGAGCACGGCCGCGGCGAACCGGGTCTTCGCGGTGAGGACGGCGATCGCGGCGATCGACATCACGATCACGACCGGGATCTGGCCCCACGAGTCGGCGAAGCGCACGTGGAACTCCCACGGCCCGCCGAGCGCCAGGTTGACGAGGGCGCCGGCGACGAACACCGACAGGATGACCGTCAGGTAGTAGGGGAGCGAGCCCCGCTGGAGGGCGGCGGTGACACCGGTGGCGGCCCGGTCGAGCCCGCGCATGAGGTGTCGGTAGGTGTTCGCGGCGCTCGGGAACCCGGCGAGGCGGTGCTGGAGCGCCTCGACCCTGGTGCGAGCGGCGAAGAGCGCCAGGCCGCCGATGAGCGTGATCGCGGAGATGCCGAGCGCCGGCTCGAGCCCGTGCCAGAGCGCCAGGTGCGGCACGGCTTCCCCGGACATCGACGCGGCGGCAGCGGCTGGTTCGATCCCGTGCGCCACGACCGGCGTGAGGAGTCCGAGCGCGAGGCCCGTGAGGCCGAGGATCGAGGGCACGACCCCGAGACCGTGCAGCGCGTGCGGCTCGGTCTGCTCCACCCCGGGCTTGCGGGCGAAGGCGCCCCAGAGGAAGCGCAGCGAGTAGGCGACGGTGAGGACGGACCCGACGGTGACGCCGACGAGCGCGAACCACGCCCACCCGGACCCCGGGCCGTGCAGCGCTTCGACGAGCCCGGTGAGGACGGCTTCCTTCGCCACGAACCCGATCATCGGCGGGATGCCGGCCATCGAGAGGAGCGCCAGGACGGCGACGGTCGCGAGCCACGGGAGCTTCCGGCCGAGCCCCGACAGATTGCCGAGGTCCCGGGTGCCCGTGACGTGGTCGATCGTCCCGACGACCAGGAACAGCGTCGACTTGAACGCGGCGTGGGCGACGAGCAGCGCGACCCCGCCGAGGGCGATCGCGGGCGTGCCCCAGCCGGCGGCGAGCACGAGGAACCCGAGCTGGGCGACTGTGCCGTACGCGAGCAGCAGCTTGAGGTCGGTCTGGCGGAGGGCCCGGTACCCGCCGATCACCATGCCGAGCACGCCGAGCAGGGTGATCGTCTCGCGCCAGCCCTCGAGCAGCGCGAACGCCGGGGCGAGCCGGGCGACGAGGTAGATGCCGGCCTTGACCATCGCCGCGGCGTGCAGGTACGCGCTCACCGGGGTCGGCGCGGCCATCGCGGCCGGGAGCCAGAAGTGGAAGGGGACGATCGCGGACTTCGTCAGGGCACCGGCGAGGATCAGCACCACCGACACGGTGACGATCGTGCCGGTCGGGGCCTGCGCGACGATGGCGGACAGCTGCGTCGTGCCGGCCGTGACGGACAGGATGACGAGGCCGGCGAGCATCGCCAGGCCGCCGGCCGTGGTGACGACGAGCGCCTGCATCGCAGCGGCGCGGCTCGCCCGCTTGACGGCGTCGTGCCCGATGAGCAGGTAGGAGAAGACGGTGGTGGCTTCCCACAGGACGAACAGCACGATGACGTCGTCGGCGATCACCAGGCCGTACATCGACCCGGCGAACGCGGTGAGGACCCCGGCGAACCGGCCGAGCCCGGGTTCCTTCGGGCCGAAGTACGACGCGCAGTACACGAGCACGAGCGCGCCGACGACCGTCACCACGAGCGCGAGGACCCACGACAGCGCATCGACCCGGAGCGCGATCGACAGGTCGAGTTGCGGGATCCACTGCACCGACGAACGGACGCCCCCGTGCAGGGCCCGGTCGGTCTGCGCGATGGTCAGGACCGCAGCAGCCGCCGGCGCGAGGGCGGCGACGTAGAACACACGGCGCCCGAGCAGGGGCGTCAGTGCGGGGACGAGGAGCGCGACGACTCCGAACGCGACGAGGACGGTGACCATGGGGCGCCTCCTCGGGGTCGGGCGTGCAAGTCCGGCTCTGGGTGGCTCTCAGGCTACCGAGAGCCGGATGGGGAGAACCTGAACGACCGGACAGGATGACCCACCGAGGATCAGACTTCGAGCACCACTCTGCTCGTTCCGGCGTCGACCTGTCCGGCCCATGCGTCCGCGACGGTCCGCATCGGCATCGCGGTCGCATCGACCGCGATGGTGCCGTCCGCGATGGCGGCGACGATGCCCGGGAGCTCGGCGACGAACCCGGACGTCCCCACCGAGCCCTGTCCGCTGCCGACGATGGTTAGGCCGGACGCCCGGAGTGCTGCGGACGGGATCGGAGCCTCCTGGCCGGCCGTCGACCCGATCGCGATCCAGTCGAGGCGCTCGTCGCGGGCTTCGCGGGCGGTGACGAGCGTCCGCATGACCGCGGCGGCGGGCGCACCCCAGACGTAGTCGATGACGACGTCCACGTCGGACGCCGCGCGGCCGATCGCCTCGACGTCGTCGAGCGGGACGACGGCGTCCGCGCCGAGCGCGGGGAGTCCGGCGAGCCGCTCCGCACTGCGGCCGCTCGCGACGACGTGGGACGCCCCGAGGTGCTTCGCGACCTGCACGGCGGCACGGCCGGATGCCCCGGTCGCGCCGAGCACGAGCACCCGCGCACCGTCCGGGAACGCGATGCGGCGACGGAGCGCCACCCACGACGACATCACCGGGTTGACGCCGGCTGCGACCCGGGCGGGGTCGGCGCCGTCCGGCAGGACGACACTCGCGCGGGGGTCCACTGCGGTGCGTTCGGCCATCGAGCCCCTGGTGTCGGACTGCACGGCGAAGTAGCGGAGCGTGCCGTCCGGGAAGCGCCCGACGCCGTCCACGCCCGGGATGAGGGGGAGCGCGCCCTCGCTCGTGTAGTGCGACCCGTCCGCCTGCGACCGGACGCGGGGGTGCAGGCCGGCGGCGACGACGTCGACCACGACCTCCGCACCGCGGGGTTCGGGTTCCGGGAACTCGGTCCACGTGGGTGCCGAGTCGAAGTGCGTGACGACCGATGCGTGCATGACTGTCTCCAATTGGTTCGTGTTGCGAATCAAAGTAGTTCGCACAACGAAGTTCGTCAAGTAGGCTCGGTCCATGGACACCACGGAGCAGGACCGCCTCGTCGACGCCCTCGGCCACGCGGCGTTCACGACCATGGGCTCGCTGACCGGGCTGGCGGCCGACGCCGGGTTGTCCCTGACGCAGCTCCGGGTGCTCGCGATCCTGCGTGACCGCCGCCTCCGGATCGGCGACCTGGCCGAGTACCTCGGGCTCGAGAAGTCGACGATGACCGGCCTCGTCGCCCGTGCCGAGAAGAAGGAACTGCTCGCGCGCGTCCCGAACGCGGACGACGCGCGCGCGGTCGACGTGGTGCTCACCGACCGCGGGCACGAGGTGGCCGCCGCGCTCGAGGCGGCCATGCGTGACGCGCTCCTGCCGCTCACCGAGCGGCTGCCGTCGACGGACCGCCGTCGGCTCCGCGAGCTGCTGGAGCGCATGCTGCGCTGACGTGCGCGGGTCCGGCAGGTGCTCTGGTCGCGCCACGCCCGGACGGGAGGCTCGTGCCGGGGCCGCCACGAGCCTCCCGTCCGGTGGCCGGCCGCGCCGATCGCCGTGGGACGCGCGCACGTGTCGTTGCGTCTGCAAGGAGCGACAGGGTCGCTGTCGTACGACAGCGACCCTGTCGCTCCCACGCGCCTGCAACTGTTGCGGACGCGTGGGGACGACAAGACCGATGTCGTACGACACCGACGCTGTCGTTCCGAGTCGGGTGGAGGGAACGCGTGTGTGAGTGTGGAAACGCGAGTGCGGGAGGGGGACGCGTGCACACGGGCTCGCAACCGCGGCGCGTACTGTGCGCGCCATGCGCACCCGGACCGCAGCACCGATCGCGTCGTTCGCCCTGCTCGTCCTGGCGCTCGCCGGGTGCACCGCCGGGTCGGACGCCGACGAGTCGACCACACGCCGCAGCGCCACCGCGGGGCCGGCGCCGACCGACCTGGCCACCGGCGAGGTCGCACCCACCGGGGCCGTCTCGGACGTCGCGACGGACCTCGACGCGCCGTGGTCGGTGGTGCTCACCGACGACGACGTCCCGCTCGTCAGCCTGCGCGACTCCGGGGACGTCCTCGAACTCGGGGACGACGGCGACCCCCGCACGGTCGGCACGATCGAGGGTGTCCGGCACGGCGGCGAGGGCGGGCTGCTCGGCCTCGCGCTGCACGACGACGACCTGTACGTCTACTCGACGGGCGACGACGGCAACCGTGTCGAGCGCTACCCCCTCAGCGGCAGCGCGGGGTCGTACGCCCTCGGCGATGGGACGACGGTCATCGACGACCTGCCCGCGAACAGCTTCCACAACGGCGGGCGCATCGCGTTCGGCCCCGACGACATGCTCTACGTGACCGTCGGCGACGCCGGCAACCGGTCGGAGGCGCAGGACCGGGACTCCCTCGCCGGCAAGATCCTGCGGCTCACGCCGACGGGGGCGGTCCCTGCCGACAACCCGTTCGACGGCTCCCCGGTGTGGTCGCTCGGACACCGGAACGTGCAGGGGCTCGGGTGGGCCTCCGACGGCACGATGTTCGCGTCCGAGTTCGGCGAGAACACCTGGGACGAACTCAACGTCATCGAACCCGGTGCCGACTACGGCTGGCCGGAGGTCGAGGGCACGGGTGGTGTCGATCAGGGCTTCGTCGATCCGGTGCAGCAGTGGCGGACCTCCGACGCCAGCCCGTCGGGCCTCGCGGTGGTCGATGACACCGTGTTCATCGCGAACCTCCGTGGCGAGGTGCTGCGGTCGGTCCCCGTGTCCGACCCGTCGACGTCGCGGGAGTGGTTCGCCGGGACGCACGGACGGCTGCGCACGGTGCTCGCCGGTCCGGACGACACGCTCTGGTTCGTGACGAACAACACCGACGGCCGCGGCAGCGCCGGTGCCGGCGACGACCGGATCCTGTCGGTCGCCCTGACCGGCTGACCGGCTGACCGACTGACCGGCTGGCGGACCGACGCACGGCGCGCGCGTACCGTCTGGGCCATGCCTGCTCTCACCGACACGTTCGTCATGTCCAACGGCCTGCACATCCCGAAGATCGGGTTCGGCACCTGGCAGATCCCGCCGGGCTCCGAGGCCTACGACGCCACCCGCGTCGCGCTCGATGCCGGTTACCGCCACATCGACACCGCGGCCGCCTACGGCAACGAGGCCAGCGTCGGCGAGGCCGTCCGCGACAGCGGCGTCCCGCGTGACGAGGTCTTCATCACCACGAAGCTCCCAGCCGAGATCAAGACCGCGGCAGGCGCCCGTGAGGCCTTCGCGGCGTCGACGGCGGCGCTCGACCTCGGCGTCGTCGACCTGTACCTGATCCACGCGCCGTGGCCCTGGAGCGACATGGGCAGCGACCACCGCGCGGGCAACGTCGAGGTGTGGAAGGTCTTCGAGGAGCTCTACGACGCCGGCAAGACGAAGTCGATCGGTGTCTCGAACTTCGTCGTCGCGGACCTCGAGCACCTCCTCGCGAACACCGACGTCACCCCGCACGCCGACCAGATCCGCTGGTTCATCGGCAACACCCAGGACGACACGACGGCCTTCTGCGCCGAGCACGAGATCCTCGTCGAGGGGTACTCGCCGCTCGCCACCGGCGGCCTGCTGTCGAACACCGCGATCGAGGACATCGCCCGGAAGTACGACAAGTCCGTGGCACAGGTCGCCATCCGCTACCTGCTCGAGAAGGACGTCCTGCCGCTGCCGAAGTCCACGACCCCGTCCCGCATCGCGGAGAACGCCGACGTCGACTTCGTCCTGGCGCCGGAGGACGTCGCGACCCTCGACGCGCTGGAGGACACCACGGCGTGACCGCGAGTGGCGTCGGGACGGGGTCGTAGGCTCGTGGTGTTCGAAGGAGAACCCATGACGTCGATCACCGACCTCGTCCCGGACCCCGCCGCGCTCGAGCGCATCGCGACCGGCAGTACCTGGGCAGAGGGGCCGTGCTGGATCCCCGCCACCCGGACGCTGCGCTGGTCGGACATCCCGGGCGACCGGATCCTGCAGTGGCACGCGGACACCGGTGCGACCGACGCTTACGCCACCGCCGTCGAGTTCACGAACGGCCGGACACTCGACCGCGACGGCAGCGTCGTGCAGTGCTCGCACGGGAACCGCCGCGTCGAGCGCGATCGGGACGGTGTCGTCGAGGTCATCGCCGACGGCTGGAACGGCGTCCGGCTGAACTCCCCGAACGACGTCGTCGTCTCGCGGGACGGTGCCGTCTGGTTCACCGACCCGGCGTACGGCATCACGCAGCCGCGCGAGGGGCACCCGGGCGAGCGCGAGTACGGCGACCACTGGGTGTTCCGCTGCGGCCCCGACGGCGCTGACCTGCGCCCGGTGGTGCTCGACGCCGACGAGCCGAACGGGCTGGCGTTCGACCCGTCCGAGCGTGTGCTCTACCTCGCGAGCTCGTCCGGCGAGCGTCCTTTCATCCGCGCGTACGACGTCGACGGGCACCGCGTGAAGAACGGCCGGGTCTTCGCCACACTCGCGCCAGGTGAAGGCGCACCGGACGGCATCCGCGTGGACACCGACGGCAACGTGTGGTCGTCGTCGCACGATGGCATCGTCGTGTTCGCCCCCGACGGAACCCGCATCGGCGAGGTCCCCGTCCCCGAGGTCGTCGCGAACCTCTGCTTCGGCGGCGACGACGGGACGACCCTCTTCATCGCGGCGAGCACCTCGATCTACCGCATCGCCACGCGGGCGAGGGACGCCGCTGCCGTATCCTGACCGGGCCATGCAGTGCGACTACTTCGACCGCGGGGTGTGCCGCTCGTGCACGCTCATGGGGCAGCCGTACGCCGAGCAGGTCCTCGACAAGGAGCTCCGGACGCGCGAGCTCCTGCACGACGCGGTCGAGGCCGCCGGGGGCCCCGGCAGCGTCGAGTGGCTCCCCGCGGTCACCAGTCCGGAGTCCGGGTACCGGAACAAGGCGAAGATGGTCGTCGGCGGGTCGACCGAGCACCCCACGGTCGGGATCCTCGACCACCGGCAGCGCGGGGTCGACATCCGGCACTGCGGGATCTGCACGCCGGGCATCCGCCAGGCGCTCCCCGTCCTCGCGGAGTTCGTCACGTCCGCCGGACTGATCCCGTACGACGTCGCCGCACGGCGGGGTGAGCTCAAGTACGTCCTCGTCACCGAGTCGCCGGACGGCGAGCTCATGGTCCGGTTCGTCCTGCGCTCCGAGGGGCAGCTCGCCCGGCTCCGCTCGCGGCTCGGCGACCTGCTGCTGGCGCTGCCGGACGCGGTGGTCGTCACTGCCAACCTGCTGCCGGAGCACAAGGCCGTCACCGAGGGGGACCGCGAGATCGTCCTCACCGAGCAGGAGACGCTCCCCATGCGCTTCGGCGACGTGACGATGCACCTGCGCCCGCAGAGCTTCTTCCAGACCAACGCACACGTCGCGTCCGCGCTGTACATGCAGGCGTCGGCATGGATCGACGAGGTCGCCCCCGCATCGATGTGGGACCTCTACTGCGGTGTCGGTGGCTTCGCCCTGCACGCCGCCCGCCCCGGTCGTGCCGTGACCGGCATCGAGACCAGCGTCGAGGCCATCCGGTCCGCGAAGCAGTCGGCACGAGAAGCCGGGCTGGTGGACGTCCGGTTCGCAGCGGACGACGCGACCGAGCACGCGCTCCGGTCCCGACCCGACCTGATGCCCGAGTTGGTCGTGGTCAACCCGCCACGACGGGGCATCGGTCAGGCGCTGTCGGAGTGGATCGAGACGTCCGACGTCGAACACGTCGTGTACTCCAGCTGCAACCCGGTGACCCTCGCGAAGGACCTCGCGCGGATGCCGTCGCTGCGGCTGCGCCGCGCGCGGGTCCTCGACATGTTCCCGCAGACCGGCCACCTCGAGGCGGTCACCCTCCTCTCCCGCACCTGACCGGATCCGGTCCGGACCACGGCCGGACGGGAGGCACGGGTCGGCGCCGCCACGAGCCTCCAGCCCGGCCTTGCCAGGGGATTCGGATGTTCGTGTACCCGGGTACAGCGCATCGCCGCGTCCGCGGCGATCGGCGCGTACAGGTTCGGCGGAGGGGGACGACCGCCGATGGGTAGAACCATTTGTCTCAGTTTGATAACGACGCGGAGTTTCCTATGGTGGCCGACCGTGACGCCGGCGCGAACCGCTGCCCCCGGCGACACCTCAACAGACCGCGATCGGTCGGGGTGGGCAGCGAGGACGCCGGAAACGGCGGGCGGCCCCGGTGGAGCAACAACATGAAGAAGACCACTCGTACCCGCGCCGTCCTCGGCGGACTCGCCTTCGCCGGCATCGCCGCGGCAGGCGTCGGGCTCTCGGCCCCGGCCAACGCGGCCGACGGATCCACGTGGGACGCCCTCGCGCAGTGCGAGTCCGGCGGTAACTGGGCCATCAACACCGGCAACGGCTACTACGGCGGCCTGCAGTTCACGCAGGGCACCTGGGCCGCGAACGGCGGCACCGGCAGCCCGGCGAACGCCAGCCGCGAGACGCAGATCGCCGTCGCCGAGCACGTCCTCGCCTCGCAGGGTTGGGGAGCATGGCCCGCCTGCTCCGCGAAGCTCGGGCTGAGCGGCACGACCGGCGCTGCCCCCGGCGCGATCCCGCAGCAGCAGGCGGCACCGGCACCGGCTGCGCCCGCTCCTGCCGCCCCGGCGCAGAAGGCTGCACCGTCGACCACGAGTACTGCTCCGAAGGTCACGGCCCCGGCCGCGCCGTCGAAGCCGGCCGCCGTGCCCACCAGCGGCAAGACCTACCAGGTCGTCTCGGGTGACACGCTCGACTCGATCGCCACGAAGCTGGGCATCGAGGGCGGCTACAACAAGCTGTGGGCCGCCAACACGACCACGATCGACAACGCGAACCTGATCTACGCGGGGCAGACGCTGCAGCTCCCGGCCTGATCCCGGTCGACCGATCACCACGCGAACGCCCCCGTGACACTCGTCGCGGGGGCGTTCGGTGCTCCGGCTAGTGCGGGTTGTCCTGCAGCCAGCGGCCGAGGTCGTCGGATCGGAGCGCTGACGACAGCGACTGCACCGCGCCGGTGTCGACCGCGACGTAGGACTGGCCGTCAGCGGACGTCCCACCGCCGGCGGTGGGCAACGTGAACGTCTGCAGGTCGCTCGGACGGACGTCGCGGAGGGACCAGCCGAGCCCCACGAGGGCCTGGAAGTCCAGGCCGGCATCCACCGACAGGTACTTGCTCGTCGCCGTGACGAAGTCCTGGATGCGTCCGGGGTTCGTGATCGTGCCCTTCGAGAGCACGCCGTCGACGATGCCGCGCATGAACGCCTGCTGGTTCTCCACCCGGGTGTGGTCGGCATCGGCGAACGCGTGCCGCTCGCGGACGAACGTCAGCGCCTGGGCACCGTCGAGCCGGTTGGCTCCGGCGACGAAGTGCTGCCCGCGGACGGTGAAGTCCTTCGGCGACTGCACCGTCACGCCGCCGAGCGCGTCGGTCATCCCCTCGAAGCCGGCGAAGTCGATCTCGGCGACGTGGTCGATGCGGACGTCGAGGAGCTGTTCCACCGTCTGCACCGTCAGCGGGACGCCACCCCACGAGGAGGCTGCGTTGATCTTCGCGGTGCCGTGGCCGGGGACGTCGACCCACGAGTCCCGCATGATCGACATCAGGTACACGGCCTTCCGGTCGGCCGGGACGTGGGCGAGCATCAGGGTGTCCGACCGGCCGCCGCCCGCGGTGCCTGCGCCGCTCCTGGAGTCGGAGCCGATCAGCAGGATGTTCTCCGCGCCGTCGGTCGCCGCCGGACGGTCCGCTGTCGGGAACGCGTCCGCGATGACGTCCGAGTTGCGGTCGTAGCTGCGCGCGAGGCCGCCGATGAACACGCTCGCGACCACGGCGATGACCGCTGCGGTGCCGACGAGTGCGCCGACGGTCGCGATGAGGGCGACGAGGAAGGGGCGGCGACGACGGGCAGTGCGGCGACCAGGCATGCCACCGATGCTACGGCATGTGGTATGTCACGTGTGATGTCGTCACGATCTGTGGAGGATCCGCACCAGCGCTGCGCGCAGGTCGGGATCGTCCGGCAGGACCTCGCGCTCGATGTGCCGTGCGGTGTCCCACATCGTGCGCCCGTGCTCCGTGACGGTGACGACCCGGCGGCGACGGTCGGCAGGGTGTGGGCCGCGCTCGATCATGCCGTCGCGCTCGAGGCGCTCGAGCGTCCTCGACATCGTCTGCGGTTGGACCCTGGCCGTGCGGGCGAGGGTGTCCGCCCCCGTCGGCCCCGTGCGGATGACGATGTCGAGTGCGATCAGCGCGGCGTGCGGCAGCCCGATCGCGCGGAGTCGCTCGTCCCAGTCACGTTCGACCGAGCGGGCCGCGGCGGCGAGCAACCGGCCCATGGGCCACTCGGCGGGGGCGTCGTCCATGGTCGGAGTCTACGGTTCGTGCTGATGTGGTTCTTCTAGTAATCAGCATGCTGACTATTGGGGTACGCTCATCGACGTGCCCCGCTTCCTCCGCATCACCATCCCCGCGGTCGTCATCGTCGCCTGGCTCGTCATCGCCTCGATCGGCGGGCCCTTCTTCGGGAAGATCTCCGAGGTCTCGACCAACGACCAGACCTCGTTCCTGCCGGCGTCCGCGGACGCGACCAAGGTGCAGGAGCGCGCTGCGGACTTCCGCGACCCGTCCGGAGCGCCTGCCGTGATCGTGCTCGAGCGCTCGGGCGGGTTCTCGGCCGCCGACACCGCTGTGGCCGCTGCCCTCGTCGGACGGCTCGGCGACCGCTCCGACGTCCAGTCGGTCAGCCCCGCGATCCCGAGCGACGACGGTGACGCCGTGGAGATCGTCGCCACGCTGACGACCGCGGCGGACACCGGGGACGCGGTCGAGGCGATCCGCGCGGACGTCGACGACGCGGTGCCGTCCGGGATGCGCGGGTACGTCACGGGTCCTGCCGGGTTCACGGCCGACCTCACCGAGGCCTTCGCCGGGATCGACGGGATCCTGCTCGGCGTCGCGCTCGCAGCCGTCCTCGTCATCCTCGTCGTGGTCTACCGCTCGCCCCTGTTGCCGTTCCTGGTGCTCGGGACCGCGACGTTCGCGTTGACCGCGTCGATCCTCGTCGTGTGGGCCCTGGCGAAGGCCGGCGTCGTCACCGTCAACGGGCAGGTGCAGGGCATCCTGTCGATCCTCGTCATCGGTGCGGCCACCGACTACGCGCTGCTGTACGTGTCCCGGTACCGCGAGGCACTGCGCGACCACCGCACCGGATGGGAAGCGACGAAGGCCGCGCTGCGTGGGAGTCTCGAGCCGATCCTGGCCTCAGGCGGCACGGTCATCGTGGGCGTGCTCTGCCTGCTGCTGTCCGACCTCAACTCGAACAAGGCGCTGGGTCCCGTCGCGGCCATCGGCATCGCGTTCAGCCTCCTCGCCGCGCTCACGCTGCTGCCCGCGCTGCTCCTCGCCTTCCGGCGCGCAGCGTTCTGGCCGCTCCGCCCGGTCCACGGCAGCGCGCACCCCGTCGTCACCGGCCCGGACGCCACCGGGCTCTGGGCGCGCGTCGGCCGGCTCGTCGCGCGGCGCTCACGGGTCGTCTGGATCGTCTGCACCGTCGGGCTGCTCGCCATGGGCACCGGGCTCATCGGGCTCAAGGCGGACGGGGTCCCGCAGAGCGACCTCGTGATCGGGCAGTCGCAGGCCAGGGACGGTCAGGACGTGCTCGCAGACCACTTCCCCGCTGGGTCGGGAAGCCCCGCGCAGGTCATCGGTTCGGCGGACCGGATCGATCGGCTGGCATCGGCGATCCGCGGTGTGGACGGTGTCGGTGAGGTCGTCGCGGTGTCGAAGGACTCCCCGTCTGGCACCGTGTCGATCGGGTCGTCGGACGCGCCGACGGTGTCGGACGGTGACGTCCTGCTGCAGGCCACGCTCACCTCCGCGGCCGACTCGGACGCCGCGGAGCGGACGATCAGGGACATGCGGACCGCGGTGGAACGCGTCGACCCGTCCGCGATCGTCGGCGGTGTGACCGCCACCGCCGTCGACACGAACGACACCGGCATCCGGGACCGGTCGGTGATCATCCCGGTGGTGCTCGTCGTCATCCTGCTGATCCTGATGCTGCTGCTGCGGAGCATCGTCGCGCCGCTCGTCCTGATCGGCAGCGTGATCGTGTCGTTCGCGGCGGCGCTCGGCGTCGGGGCGCTCGTGTTCGACCACGTGTTCCACTTCCCCGGGGCCGACCCGTCCGTGCCGCTGTACTCGTTCGTGTTCCTCGTGGCGCTCGGGGTCGACTACAACATCTTCCTCATGACCCGGGTGCGCGAGGAGACGATCCGGTCCGGCCCGCGCGAGGGCGTGCTCCGCGGGCTCGGCGTCACGGGTGGCGTGATCACGTCCGCCGGCGTGGTCCTCGCGGCGACGTTCGCGGCCCTCGGGGTGATCCCCATCCTGTTCCTCGTGCAGATCGCGTTCGTGGTCGCGTTCGGGGTGCTGCTCGACACGATCGTGGTCCGTTCCCTGCTCGTCCCGGCGCTGGCGTACGACCTCGGGCGGCACGCGTGGTGGCCGTCGCGGCTGTCGCGTCGAACTGCCGACGATCCTGTCGCGGCGACGAGCCGACATGTGACACGCTGAGCGCATGCCAGTTCCCTCGACACAGCCCGCAGCAGAGCGCAAGCTCCTCCGTGACACGGTGCAGGACAAGATCCGCGACGCGATCATGGACGGCACGCTCGAGCCGGGGGAGCGCCTGAACGACGACGACCTCATCGCGTGGCTCGGCGTCTCGCGCACCCCGATCCGCGAGGCCCTCGCGGAGCTCGCCCGCTCCGGCCTGATCGAGATGGCGCCGAACCGGTACACCCGTGTCGCCGCTCCGGCCAAGGACGAGCTCCTCGACGCCTACCGGACGCTCGGCGTCATCTACGGCGGTGTCGTCCGGCTCGCGGTCCCGCGGTTCACCGACGCCGAGCGCAAGAAGATCGTGAAGATGCTCGACGACGTCGCCTCGCGCGTCGGCAAGGAAGAGCAGTCCGAGGTCGCGCACGACGGAGCCGACCTCTACGCGATGTGGGCGGATGCCTGCGGGAACCCCTCGCTCGAGCAGCTCTGCAAGTCGACGACCGACGGGCTCGCGTTCAAGCTCCGCGTTCCCGAGTTCGCCGAACTCGTGCCGGCCGACGTCATCCTGCCGGAGCTCAGGAAGCTGCAGGACGCGGTCGTGGCGAAGGACCCGATCGCTGCCGAGCTCGCGATGGAGGCCGTGCACCTGCTGCCGTCGCGCGGCTGACGACACCGCCCCCGCGCCGAGCGACGCGGGGGCAGTGGGACCCGTGTGGGTCAGAGCGTCCCGGTGGCGGTGTTCCAGCGGTCGACGGTGTCGTCGAGGTCCTTCAGGACCGCGTCCCAGTCGGGACGGACGACGGTGACGCCGTCGAGCAGCTTCGTGACCTTCTCCGCCTCCGGACCGGTCGGCGTGACGTCGTCGCGTGCCGGCAGCCCGCCGGCGACGGTGGTCGCTTCCTCCTGCACCTTCTCCGAGTAGAGGTAGTCGAGCAGCTTCTTGCCGGCGGCAGCGTGCGGGGCGTCCTCGACGAGGCCCGCGACGTACGGCACCGACATGGTGGTCGGCTTGCCGTCCTCGCCGTCGAGGAAGAAGATCCCGAGGTTCGGCATGGACGCCTGCTGCGCGAGGTTCATCTGGACGTCACCGTTCGCGATCGACAGCTCGCCCTTGTCGACCTTCGCCGCGAGGGCGCCGGTGGAGTCGGACGGGCCGACGTTGTTCTCCTGCAGGTCGCGCATGTAGCCGTCGACGGCCTGCTTGCCGAGGACCTGCTGCGCGAGCAACAGCATCGCCGTGCCGTCGCCGGCGACACCCGGGGTCGAGTACTGCAGCTTGCCCTTGTAGTCGGCGTCGAGCAGCTCCTTCCAGGTCGTCGGGGCCGACGGCACGGACGAGGTGTTGCGGATGAACCCGATCACGTTGTCGACCATGGTCGTGTACGTGCCGTCAGCGGCCTTGTTGTCGTCCGCGACGTGCTCGGACCCGGCCGGCGTGTACTTCGCCAGGAGCCCCTGCTGGTCGGCCTGCTGGATGAACGGCGGCAGCGTCACGAGGACGTCGGCCTGGGTGTTCGTCTTCTCCTTGGCGGCGCGCTGCACGACCTCCCCTGAACCCGCTTCGACGACGTTCACGGTGATGCCGGTGTCCTTCCGGAAGTCGGCGAACACGGTCTTGTAGAACGACGAGTCCCCGTCGTTCAGCCCGTCGGCGGTGTAGAGCGTGACGGTCTTCGAGTCGGACCCGGAGCCGGTGCTGGCGGCGCCGGTCGCGGAGCAGCCCGCGAGGACGGCGACGGTGGCGACGGCGGCGATGCCAGCGGCGACGCGGCGGCGGGGGGATCGGTGCATGGACATGGTTCTCCCTGAGGCGGATGTGGCGGCGGATGTGGGGCGCAGATGCGGTGGGTCGGGTGGGGGTCAGGCGGCCCGGCGCGCGAGGCGGCCGAGGCCGAGCAGCACGACGAGCGTGATGCCCATGAGCACGACGGCCAGCGCCGCGCCCTCGTACAGGTGGATGCCGCGGCTCGTCATCGAGAAGACCTGCAGCGGCAGCGTGCGCCAGGTCGGCGGCGCGACCATCATCACGGCGGTGAGTTCGCCCATCGACAGTGCCGTGCAGAGCGCGGCGGCGGCGATGAGCGCCGGGCGGAGCTGCGGGAGCACCACGGTCAGGAGCACCCGGATCCCGGATGCCCCGAGTGCCGCGGCCGACTCCTCGTAGCGTCGGTCGAGCCGTTCGACCGCCGCCGCGATCGGCTGGTGGGCGATGGCGCTGACGAGCACCACGTGGGCGGCGAGGACGATCCACACGGTGCCGTTCAGCGGGATGGGGCCGGTCGAGAACGCGATGAGGATCGCGAGCCCGATCGCCACCGACGGCACGGCGACGGGCAGCAGGAACGCGGCGTCGACGACCGGGCGGAGTCGGGGGAGTGCGCGGGCACCGAGCGCTGCCGAGGTGGCGAGCGCGATCGCGATCGCGGTGGCGACCACGGCGGTGGCGAGCGACGCCCCGACCGCGCCGATCGTGCCGGACTCCCCGAAGACCGCCACGAAGTTGCCGAGCGTGATCCCGGACGGGAGCGCACCCGACCACGACGACGCCAACGAACCGAGCAGCACGGCGCCGAACGGCAGCGCGAACACGGCGAGCAGCAGGGCGATCGCGATGGCCTGCACCGTGCGGCGGACGGCAGCGCCGCGGACCAGCATCAGCGCACCCCCGCCCGCGTCACGCGCCGTGCGACCAGGTACAACCCGATCGAGACGGCGACGTTGACGACCGCGGCGATGGCGGCGGTCTGGTACTCGCCGCGGCCGATCGCCTGGCTGTACACCAGGGTCGGCAGGGTCTGCACGTCCTTCGCCCCCGTGAACAGGACGATCCCGAACTCGTTGAGCGAGTACATGAGCACGAGCGCCCCACCCGCGGCGATCGCCGGCAGCACCTCGGGCAGCACGACGGTCCTGATGATCCGCCACGGCCCGGCCCCGAGCGACTCGGCGACCTCGACCTGGCGACGGTCGACGTTCTCGAGTGCGCCGAGCACCGGGCGGAGCACGAAGGGCGTGAAGTACACGACCTCGGCGAGGACGACGCCCCACTGTCCGTCGAGCAGGTGCACCGGTCCGAGGCCGATCGCCGCGAGGCCGCCGTTGACGACGCCGACGTCGCCCCAGACGAACACCAGCGCGAGCGTGATGAGGAACGAGGGGAACGACACCGCGACGTTGAGCGCCCCGACGACGAAGCCGGTCCCGGGGAACGGCACGAAGGCGATGACGAGCGCCAGGAACGTGCCGAGGGCGACGCAGCCGATGGTCGTCAGGACGCCGATCCGGACGGTGGTCCAGATCACGTCGAGGAACACCGGGTTGCCGAAGAGCTCGCCCCACCTGGCCAGGTCGACGGTCCCGAGGTCGTCGTGCACCGCGTTCGACAGCAGCAGGACGAGCGGGTACACGCCCAGGACCAGCAGCACGGCGAGCGGCACGAGCGCCGCCACGGCCGGACCGGCGGCCCTGGTGCGGGGCCGTGCGAGGGCGGGTGGTGCGCCGAGGACGGCGGTCACGGCATGCTCCTGGCGAGGGTGTGCCGGGAGGCTCGGCTCGGCCCGGGCACGGCCGCTTCCGCGGTCCCGTGGTCCGGTCGCACGGCCGTGGCCGGTTCGCGGACGACCACCACGTCGTGCGGCTCGAAGCCGAACCGCACCGTCGAACCGACGGTCGGCGGCACGCTGAGCTCGAGGAGCTCGGCGGCGAACGACTGCGTACCGATCGTCCCGGTGACGTGGTGGGTCGCCCCGCGCCACTGCACGTCGGTCACCGTCACCGCGAGCTCGTTCGTGCCGTGTTCGTCGCCGCACAGCAGCCGGACGCGGTGCGGGCGGACCGACAGGCGGACGGTCGAGCCGCCGCGGACGGGCTCGACGAGCCGGAGCGCCGACGGTGCTCCGTGGACGAGGACCTCGTGGTCTCCGGCGGCGGTGCCCTCGAGGACGTTCGACGCCCCGAGGAACCGGGCGGTGAAGGCGTACTCCGGGTCGCGGTAGAGGCTCTCCGACGCGCCGTACTCGACGAGCCGGGCATCGGCCATCACGGCGATGCGGTCGGCCAGTGCGAGCGCCTCGTTCTGCCCGTGCGTGACGTAGAGCATCGTGACGTCCGGGAGCTCCCGGTGCAGCCGTGCGAGCTCGGCGAGCATCCCCGAGCGGAGCTGCGCGTCGAGGGCCGAGAGCGGTTCGTCGAGCAGCAGGACCGCTGGCCGGGGTGCGAGCGCGCGGGCGATGGCCACACGCTGCTGCTGGCCGCCGGAGAGCGACGATGGACGACGGTCCGCGAACGACGCCATCCCGACCATCGCCAGCGCCTCGAGGACACGCTCGGTGGTGTCGCGGCGACGGACGCCTCGTGACCGGAGCCCGTACGCGACGTTCTGCGCGACGGACATGTGCGGGAACAGGGCGTAGCTCTGCACGACCATCCCGATGCCGCGGTCGCGGGGTGCGACCGATGTGACGTCTCGGCCGCCGAGGAGCACCTGCCCCGACGCCGGCGCCTGGAACCCCGCGACGGCACGCAGCGCGGTGGTCTTGCCGGCACCGGACGGGCCGAGCAGGGCGACGATCTCGCCGCGCGGGACGGCCATCGTCAGCGAGTCGAGGATCACCCGGCCGTCGTCGCCGTGGACCGTGACGTCCCGGAACTCGATCCCGGCGGCGGTGGACGCAGCGCCGTCGACGTCGCGACGGGCGCCGCGGACCGTCACCGTGCCTCCAGGACGGGGAGACCGAGCAGGGACGGGAGGTCCGCGATCGACGCGAGCACGTGCGTGGCCCCCGCAGCGCGGAGGGCTGCCTCGTCGTGCGCGCCCGTCAGGACCCCGACGGAGGCTGCTGCGCCGGACCGGACCCCCGACAGGACGTCGTTCGCGGTGTCACCGACGACCACCATCTGCTGGACGGACTCGGTCTCCGTGCGGATCAGCGCGGTGAGGGGCATGTCCGGGAACGGGCGGCCGCGACCGGCGTCCGCCGGCGTCAGCACCACGTCGACGATGTCGGTCCAGCCGAGCGCCGCGAGCAGTGCCTCCTGCGTCTCGGCGGAGAAGCCGGTGGTGAAGGCCGTCCGGATGCCCGCGGCGCGCAGCGCGTGGATCGTCTCCGCGGCGCCGGGGATCGGCTCGCACCCGCCGGACGCGACGATCTCGCGGTACGCGGACTCGAACGCGGCGTTCGCGCGCCGGGCGAGGTCCTCGTCACCGTTCGCCAGGTGCCGGAACACCACGATCTTCGAGTAGCCCATGGTGTCGCGGACGTACTGCAACATGTCCCGGCGGCCGGCGTCGTCGGCGGCGAGTCCGACGGCGGCGTCAGCGGCGAGGAAGGCGCGCTCGACGGTGCCGTCGTCGCTGACGGTGGTGCCGGCCATGTCGAGGACGACGAGCGTGATGGGGGTGTCGATGGTCATCGGGTCTCCTGGAGGGTGGTCGTGACGGGGCTCGACGGCAGGGTCCCCGCCGCGATGTCGGCGGCGGTGCCGTCGAAGGTGAAGGGGGCGATGCCGAGTCCGGTCGTCATGCCGATGCCGCTCGCGACGGTGACGACGTGCACGCCCGGCTCCGGCTGCTCGATGACGAACTCGCGGTCGGGTGACGACGCGTAGACGCCCTGCCAACGCTCGACGACCGGGACGTCCTCGACGCCGAACAGCCGCTTCGTCTCGCGGATGACCAGGTCGAACCCGGCTTCGGACTCGAACGGCGTCGCATCGATCCCGCGCTCGTGGGTGTCGCCGAGGATGAGCGACCCGTCGACGTGCTGCGTGACCATCTGGTTGAGGTCGAACTCCATCCCCTCGGGGAGTTCGGCCCGCAGTCGGTCACGCAGTGCGTCGGCGCTCGGCTGGGTCGCGAACCCCGAGTAGCGGAGCAGCGACCAGCCCGTGAAGAGCGGTGCGACGAGGGGCGCCCGGAGCGTCGGCGCCGCCCGGAGCATGTGGAGTCGGCAGCGCACCAGGCGGGCGCGCTCGGCGATCTCCGGGAACAGGCGGTCGAGGTCGTGGTTCGTGGCGACGACGACGGTCGCTGCGGCGATGTCGCCGCGGGTGGTGGCGAGGGTCCCGCTGGTCACGCCGGTCGCACTGGTGCGCCAGCGGAAGTCGACGCCCTCGGCCGCCAGGAACGCGGCGATCGCGGGCGTCGCGGTGCGCGGGTCCACCTGCAGGTCGGCCGGGAGGAACGCCCCGCCGACGACCTCGTCCGGGGCGACCGGGATGCGGGTGGTGGCAGCGGTGGCGGTGAGCAGCTCGACCGGACCGCGGGTGGCGGCCGCGAACTCCTCGACGACCGCCAGCTCCTCCGGCCGGCGGGCGACGACCAGCGTGCCGGTCTCGCGGGCCGTGAAACCGGCGCGGACCGCGAGCTCGAGCCAGCGGCCGCGCGCCTCGTTCGCGAACACCGCGGCCGCTCCGGTCTGCGGGGTGATGCAGGCGTGGCCGAAGTTCCGGACGGAGGCGCCGTGCGGGCCGGCTGCGGCGTCGACGACGACGACACGGAGGCCCCTGCGGTGGGCTTCCCAGGCGTGGGCGAGCCCGACGATGCCGGCGCCGACGATCGCGACGTCGTGGTGGGACATGGTGGACATGTCTGGGACGATTCCACACCATCGCGCCACATGGGTATACAACTACGGGATCGTCATGCCCTGTTCACCAGTTCGCAATACAACTCTCGCCGTTCGTGGCGGTGCGCCGAGCGATCCTCGCGGGTTGGCGTCTCTACGATCGACACGTGGCCGACTTCGTGTACCAGCAGATCGCGGACTCCCTGCGTGCCAGGATCCTCGACGGAGACCTCGCACCGGGGGACGACGTCCCGACCGAGGGCGACCTCGCGGTGCAGTGGAACACGTCACGCGGCCCGGTCCGCAACGCACTCGCCGAGCTGCGGAACGAGGGGCTGATCGAGTCGACGCGTGGACGTCCCTCACGCGTGCGGACGCGGCAGGTGCAGCAGCGCGCCGACGTGTACACGCCGTTCACCGCCTGGGCGCGGTCGTTCCACCGGACACCGGGCGGGCGGACCGAGGAGCTCGCGGTGCGGCGTGCCGACGAGCACCAGGCCGCTGCGCTCGGGATCGAGGTCGGGGACCGGGTCGTCGACGTCATCCGGATGCGCACGCTCGACGGGCGTCCTGCGATGGTCGAGCGCTCCACGTTCATCGAGCCCGTCGGCCGGCTGCTGTTCGAGTTCCGGGAGATCGACGAGGAGTCGATCACGGCGTTCCTCGCGACGAAGGGCCACCGGTTCGCGGACGTCACGCACGAGATCGACGCGGTCGCGGCGGACGACCTCGACGCACGGCTCATGGAGGTCCAGCTCGGGTCGCCGATCCTCCGCGTCCGGCGCACCACCGTCGGGGACGACGGACGCGCGTTCGAGTGCTCCGACGACCGCTACCGGAGCGACGTCGTCCGGTTCACCGTCGCCGCCGCGGGCAACCCGTCCTTCATGCAGCCCCGCCCCTGATCCACTGGAAACGTGACGGAGGCACGGTGCGCGCCGGGCGTGCACCGTGCCTCCAGGCCGGGCGGTGGTGACTAGCTGACGGACGGGGCGTCGATGGCCCAGTACCAGTTGTTGTCACCGTTGGTCAGCGACCACTGGACGCGCATCTGCTTCGCACCCGCCGGTACCGCGATCGTCTGCGTGTCGATCGACGCGATGTGGTCGGACGTGTAGGTCTCGATGTTCCTCCACGCACCACCGTCGAACGAGACGAGCACGGAGGCGGTCTCGTTGCCCTCCTTGCGGTAGTGCGACGCGAACGACAGCGTCGCCGAGGTCTTGCCCGTCACCGTGTACGGGGCCGACACGATGCGGCTGTTGAACGTGCCGGTGTGCGACTTGTCCGACCACTCGTCGGAGTCGGCAACGGCGAAGACGCCACGGGCGCGGACGTTGTCCTCGCGTCCCTGGCCGGTCTCGGTGCCGGTCCAGAACACGTCGCTCGCCAGTGACCAGCCCCGCCACTCGCTCACGCCGCCGGTGCCCATCCCGGTGTTGTCCACCGTCCACCCCGTGGGCATCGACTTGGTCCAGCCGAGGGTCGTCGCCGGGATGCCGGTCTCGTCGACCCGGGCCTGCAGCGCGCCGGCCTTCGTGTCGAACGGGTCGGTGGAGACCGCGTCGAGCGGGCGGCCGTCGAGCGCTCCGGGGATCGGGATGCCGAAGGTGTGCAGGACGTCCGCCGCGATGTCGACGTTCTTCGGCGCGACGGCCGGGGTCTGCTTCGCGATGCCGCTGCCGGTCTTCAGGATGAAGGACGAACGCTCGGCAGGCGTGCTGCCACCGTGGCCGCCGGCATCGGTGTGGCCGTGGTCGCTCGTCACGATGAACGACCAGTCGGCGGCGTCGGAGCGTTTCGCCACTGCGGCCCGGATCTGGCCGATGTACCCGTCGATCTCGTGGATCGCGTCGAGGTAGGCCTGCGAGGCGGCTCCCGATGCGTGTCCGGCCTCGTCGACGTCGTCGAAGTGGACGAACGAGGCGTTCGGGCCCGCACTGGTGACCTTCGCGACGGCGCGAGCCGCAGTGTCGGCGTCGCCCTTCGCGGCCTGGACGTCGTCGACCGCGCTCGTGATGAGGGGGGTGCCGGCCGAGCCGTCGACGATCGGGTTCCAGCTGACGTCGGCGAACGTCGACAGGCTCGGGTTCGCCTGCTCGAGCCGCGTCAGGAAGTCGGGGTACTGCGACAGGTTCGTCCCCGTGCCCCACGAGTTGCTGGTCACCCCGTGCTTGTCCGGCCAGACGCCGGTGAGGTTCGTCGCCCACCCCGGTCCGGAGAGCGTCGGCGCCATCGGGTCGGCGTAGAGGGAGGTCTTCGACGAGTACCCGGACGCGATCATCGCGTCGAGGTTCGGTGCGTCGGCCGGTGCGATGCGGTCGAACAGCAGTCCGTCCACCCCGATGACGACGACGTGCTTCGCGGTCGCAGATGCGGCGGGCGCGAGTGTGTTCGGGGTCGTGGCGGACGCGACGGTCGGCACGCCGAGTGCGATGCCGGCGACGGTGGTCGCGGTCAGACAGGCCGCGATCGTGGTGCGGAGGTTCCGCATGTCGTGCTCCTTCGAACGGTGAGGGGCGGTTCGCCCGACACCATCCGAACCGAGTTCGGTATACAACATGTGCCAGTTGCCTGAACGTGTGTCGACAAGTTTGCGGTCAGTGTGCGACGGCGCTGATCATCCCCAGCCCGACACTGATCCGGTCGGCCACCTCGATGAGGTCCTCGGCGAGGGAGTCCATGTCGCGGTCGCGGAGCTGCGTGACCCGGCCGGAGATCGACAGCGCTGCGGCGATCCGTCCGGAGGCGTTCCGGATCGGCGCCGCGATGCAGAACCGACCGAGCGCGAGCTCCTGGTTCTCGACGCACCACCCGCGCGACACCGACGCCGCGAGGTCCGCGGTCAGGACGTCGTGCGTCGTGATGGTGTGGTCGGTGTAGCGGGGGAGCTCCGGGAGCAGTGCCTGTCGCTGCGCCTCGGTCAGGTCGAGCATCAGGGCCTTGCCGAGCGCCGACGCGTGCAGGGGTTGCCGCATGCCGATCATCGTGTGCGACTTCGGCGCGAGCGATCCCTCGAAGTGACAGAGGTAGATCGCCCACGCGTCGTCGAGGACGCCGACGTTGGCGGTCAGGCCGATGCGGTGCGCGAGCTCCTGCGCCGCTGCACGGGACTCGCGGTGGACCGGGTTGTGGTTCAGGCCCTGGCTTGCGAGCTCGAGCACGGCCCGCCCGACCGAGTAGCCCTGCGTCTCCGGGTCGCGGCGCACGTACTCGAGCGACTCCAGCGTCGCGAGGAGCCGACCGGTCGTCGAGGTCCCGAGCCCGATGGCCCTGGCGATGTCCGACGCGCGGACGCTCCCGTTCTCGGAGGCGCCGAGCGCACCGAGGACCGCCGCGGCGCGTTCGATGCTCTGGTTCGGAGGGGTGGTGGCCATGTGCCCATTCTGCTGGTCGGACGGGCACCCCGCGCCGATCCCGACGCGGGGTGCCCTGGGTTCTCAGCCCTTGCGCCACAGGTCAACGAGGAGTCTGGTGAGGTTCACGAGCAAGCCCGCGACCCCCAACCAGAACACCTGTCGCCCGGGCTTGGAGTCGTTGTCCTGGGACATCGATCCACCTTCCGGTGTCTGCGCCGGCGGACACGGGAAGCGCAGGCCAAGGGGTGACTCGCGCGATGATGCGAGCTACCATTGATCCGAGTCTTCAGCTCGGGACGCACGGTGTCCCTTGGCCATCCACTCGGAGGGCCGACCGAAGCCCATCACCGTTGGCGCGGTGGTGGGCTTCAACTCTGCCCGGGCCGCGCCCCGGCGGTGACGCGGACCCGGCGTCAGCGTACGTCCTCGCCGCAGCCGGATCCGCGTATTCCACATGCGGTGGAGCTGGTGATCAGGACACCTTCACGGCGCTCGCCGTGACGAACGGCGATCCGTTGGTCGCGGTCACGACGACGCGCAGCGACGACGTGCGGACCGGCTCGACGTCGTGGACGCGGTGCCGGTGGCGGTTGCCCTCCACCTCCGCCACCGTGCGCCAGTCGCCGTCGACGCACGCCTCGACCCGGTAGTCGCGAGCGAGCTCCGGGACGGCGTCCCAGTGCGTGCGGTGGTGGTGCAGGTTGATGAGGTCCGCGTCGACGTCGTCGTTCCAGACGATGCGGACCTGGTGGACGTCGACGGGCTCTGCCCAGTCGAGCGTCAGCGCTGCCGTACCGACCGCGTCGGACGACCACATGTGCGGCCCACCGAAGGGGCGCTGGTAGCCGTCCACCACCCGGGAGGCTCGCCACGCGTCCGTCTCGCCGCTCACGCTGAACGCGAAGCCGGTTCCGCGCAGGGCGCGGGCCTCCCAGTCGGTGACCGGTTGGTCGGCCTCCTCGGGGATGTGCTCGTCGAACGCCGCGTCCTCGGCGGATCGGGCACGGAGCGCCATCACGCCGTACGGGTGGGCGGTCGTCCGGAAGAGGCGGACGCCGGGGGCTGCCCGGACGACGACGACCGCGTTGCACGGCTCGTCCGGCCTGAACGCGAGGTCGACCACCGCGTCGCCGACACCGGCGGGCACGTGCGCCGCGTGCGTGGCGACGTGGACGATCGGGGCGTAGTTCTGCGGCTTGCCGGTGGTCCAGAGCTCGACGGTCAGGTCGGTGGCGTGGTCGGCTGCGGTACGGATGGCGATCGTGCCGAGCGTCGGGTCCACCGGGAGGACGATCGCGGCGTCCCGGTCGAGGGCGAAGGTCTCCTCGCTGAGCCAGGGCGTCGTGTCGATCGTGGTCAGCTCCGAGCTCGCCGAGACGCGAGCGCTGCGTGCCAGGTCGGCGCCGTCGATCGCCCGGACGCCGATGAGCGGGGCGTCCTCGCGGAGGAGCGTCTGCTGGAGCATCGCGACGTGGTCGGTGCCGAGCTCCCGGGGCGTCAGCCCATGCCGCGCGACGAGGTGTGCGGCGGTCCCGGCGGCCTGTCCCTGGGCGGAGCACGTGGCCATCACCCGCGTCGACCCGAAGGCGATGTGCGACGCGGAGATGTTCCGGCCGGCGAAGAGCAGGTTCGCGACGTTCGCCGAGTAGAGGGAGCGGAACGGGATGTCGTACGTGCCGTCGGTGTAGCGCTGCTGGGCGCCGGCCGTCTCCGCGTAGACACCCTCGACGGGGTGCAGGTCGATCGACCAACCGCCGAACGCGACGGTGTCGGAGAAGGTCCGCTGCGACAGCAGGTCGTGCTGCGTGAGGGTGTGGTCGCCCACGAACCGCCGGTACTCGCGCTTGCCGGGGATCGCGCCGACCCAGTCGAGCGTCATGGTGTCGGCGTCGAACTGCCCGGAGTTCTTGATGTGGTCCCAGATGCCGTAGACGACACCCCAGAGTTCGTCGCGGATGTGTTCGTTGTCGGTCACGGTGTCGAGCTCGCCGCCCCACTCGATCCACCAGTAGTTGCAGCCGTTGTCGCCCGTCTTGATGGCGCGGTTCACGAGGATCGGGGTCGTCGACAGGTCGACCGCGATGGACGGTGCGACGAACTTCTCGGGCTTGCCGGTGTCGTGCGTGGAGAAGAAGATCGAGCTGCCGAGGAGCTCGTCGTCGGCCTGCTCCGGTGCCCAGTCCTCGTCGTACTCGTCGCGCCCTTCGCGGCCGATGCGGTACTCGGCGCCGGCGAGGGCACCGACGAGCCCGTCGCCCGTGCAGTCGAGGAACACCGGCGCGGTGAAGGTCGTCTCGATCTCGCTGCCCATCGTCCACCCGGTGACGCTCGTGATCCGGCGCGCCCCGTCGTCGTCGGACGTCGTGACCGTGCGGACGTCGGTGTTGAGGTGCAGGTGCACGTTCGGCTCGGCGCGGACGAGGTCGAGCACGACCTGGTCCCAGTAGATCGCGTTGCCCTGCGGGTTCCGGTACTGGTTCTCGAGGAACAGCTCACCCATGATGCCGGTCTCGCGGGCGAACCGCTGCGTGCCGTGGGCGGTGGCGCCGACGACCCACACGCGGATCTCGCTCGATGAGTTCCCGCCGAGGACGGGACGGTTGGTGACGAGGGCGACGCTGGAGCCGAGGCGGGCGGCGGCGACGGCGGCGCTCACACCGGCGAGACCGCCGCCGACGACCACGACGTCGTGGTGCTGTTTCCGGGACTGCATGGCAGCGAACGTATCACCCATTGGCGTTTCTTTCCCACTGTGTGGCAAAGTGTGCCCGGCCGATGCTATGGTCAAGCAACTCTCGACAACGAAGTGTGAGGTCCCCACATGAGCGACGTAACCCGAGCGCCCGCAGCGCCGGACGCTGCCACCACCCCAGATCTGAACGCCGCGCTGGGTGACGACGCTCGTCGCACCGGCATGCGGAAGGTCATCGTCGCCGCCGGTGTCGGCCACTTCGTCGAGTGGTTCGACTTCGGCCTCTACGGCACGCTCGCGACGGTCATCTCCGTGCACTTCTTCAAGCAGGGTGACCCGCAGGTCGCGCTGCTGTCGGCGTTCGCCGTGTTCGGCGCCGGGTTCGTGATGCGTCCGCTCGGCGGGCTCTTCTGGGGATCGCTCGGCGACCGGGTCGGCCGCAAGACGACGCTCGCCACGGTGATCCTCATCACGAGCGGCGCGACCGCGCTGATGGGCATCCTGCCGACGTACGAGAACGTCGGACTGTGGGCACCGCTGCTGCTCGTCATCGTGCGACTCGTGCAGGGCTTCGCGGCCGGTGGCGAGGGAGCGGGGGCGACCACGTTGCTGGCGGAGTACGCCCCGTCGAACCGGCGCGGGTTCGTCACGAGCTTCATCGACGTCTTCGGGTTCGTCGCCTTCATCGTCGGCGGCGGCCTGGTGTTCCTGTTCACGGCGATCGCCGGCGGGGACGCACTCGGGTCGTGGGGGTGGCGCGTCCTGTTCCTCATCGCGGTGCCGCTCGGCCTCGTCGGGCTCTACCTCCGCACGAAGCTCGAGGACACCCCGGAGTTCCGGGCGCTCAAGGCGAAGGGCGAGGTCGCCGCGAACCCGTTGCGTCGCTCGATCCGCAGCTCGTGGAAGGCGCTGCTGTTCTGCGTCGGGTTCGTCGTGATCAAGGCCGTCGGACACTGGATCCTGCAGACGTTCATGCCGTCCTACCTGCAGACGGACCTCGGGTACTCCCCGCTGGTGTCCTACGGCGCCGTCGTCCTCGGGTTCATCGTGATCGCCGCCCTGGTGCCGTTCTTCGGGCTGCTGTCGGACAGGATCGGCCGGAAGCCCGTCATGCTGGCCGGTTGCGCGGGGTTCGTCGTGCTGACCTACCCGACGCTCATGCTCATGAACGCCGGCAACTTCTGGGCGGCGGCCGGGGCGATGATGCTCCTCGGGCTGTTCATGGCCGCGTTCGACGGTGCCGTGAGCGCCGCGATGGCCGAGCTCTTCCCGACGAACATCCGCTACGGCTCGATGGGCATCGCCTACAACATCAGCGTGGCGGTCTTCGGTGGGATCACCCCGTACTTCGCCACCTGGCTGATCGCCTCCACGGGCAACACGTTCGCGCCGGCCTTCTACGTGATGGCCGCCGCGCTGGTCAGCGGCATCGCGGTCCTGCGGGCCCGCGAGACCAACAAGGCCTCGTTGCGTCCGGAGTGACGCGGCGACCCGGAGCCGGTCCGGAGGTCCGTGGCGGGCGTGCCACGGGCCTCCAGGCCGTTTTGCAGGGCGGTTTCATGCTCGGCTCACGGTCCGCCGCTATCGTGCTCACGTGAGTTCGCAACCCGATGAGACGACTGTGCGCCGCGGACGCGGCGCCGTGCCGCCCCGGCACGGCCGCCAGAAACGCGGTTTCGGCGTGGTGCTGCCCGCCGTCGCCGGCGTGCTCACCATGGCCCTGCTGCTCGGCGGCGGCTACGCGGCGTACGCGTACAACCGCCTGGCATCCAGCGTCACCAAGGTCGACGCGATCACCGGTTCGACGGACAAGAAGGACGACGTCGACGGCAAGGCGATGAACATCCTGCTGGTCGGGGACGACCACCGGCCGGACAACGCCACACCCGAGCAGATGGCGGAACTGAGCACCGAGTCGGACGGCGGTGCGACGAACACCGACACGATGATCGTGTTGCACATCTCCGCGGACGGCAAGGACGCGACGATGATCTCGTTCCCGCGCGACTCCTACGTCGCGATCCCCGGCGTCGGCAAGGGCAAGCTCAACAGCGCCTTCTACTACGGCACCCTCAACGGCGGTGGGCCCGCCGGCGGCGCACAGCTGCTCATCAAGACGATCGAGGGGCTCAGCGGGCTGACGATCGACCACTACGTGCGCGTCTCCCTGCTCGGGTTCTACGAGATCGTCAAGCAACTGGGACCGGTCTCGGTCTGCCTCAAGGAGCCGGCCAAGGACAGCTACTCGGGCGTCGACCTGCCGGCAGGCACGTCCGAGCTCGACGCCAAGCAGGCGCTGTCGTTCGTGCGGCAGCGGCACGGACTGCCGAACGGTGACCTCGACCGCCAGGTCCGTCAGCAGTACTTCCTGTCGCAGGAAGCGCGGAAGATCCTTTCGGCGGGCACCCTGCTCAACCCCGTGAAGACGACGAACGTCATCGACGCCATCGGTGGGTCCATCGAGACCGACCAGGGGCTCGACATGCTCTCGCTCGCCACCCAGCTGCGGAACCTGCGGCCGGCGAACATCAAGTCGGCGACGATCCCGATCCTCGGCACCCCCACGATCTACGTCGGCGGCTCCGCCCTGTCGATCGTGGAGGTCGACACCGCAGGCATGCCCGCGTTCGTCCAGAGCCTCGTCGGACAGCCGGAGGCGTACACGAAGGCCACGGCGGCCGACCCGGCGAGCGTCGCGGTGACCGTGCTCAACGGCAGCGGCGTGACGGGCGCGGCAGGTGCCGCCGCCACGGTGCTCGCCGGGCGGTCGTTCCAGGTCGGCGCACCGGGATCGTCGGACACCACCGCGACGACGATGGTGCAGTACCCCGCTGGCATGGAAGCGCAGGCCAAGGCCGTCGCCGCCGCGGTCCCCGGCGCGGTCGCCGTGCAGACCTCCTCGGTGCAGGGCGTGACGCTCGTCCTCGGCACGGACGGCAAGACGGCGGTCGCGGCCGAGCAGCCGGCCGACCCGGCGGCGCCGTCGGACGCGGCGTCCCCCTCGGACCAGGCGTCGTCGGACTCCGGCTCGTCGGACTCGGGATCGTCGTCCGAGCCGAGCCCGACGTCCACCGCCGTGCACAACTACGGCTCGGCGGACGCTTGCATCTACTAGGTTCGAGGGTGTGGACAACGCATCGCGTCCGATCACCCTGATGACCTACAACATCAAGAACCCGGATCCGGCGCACGACTGGCCGGCCAGGCTCCCCGTCCTGCTCGACATCGTGCGGCGCCACGACCCGGACGTCCTGTGCGTGCAAGAGGCCTTCGACCACCAGATGGACGACCTCCGGCAGGGGCTCGGCGGCTACACGGCCGTCGGACAGGGGCGCGAGGGCGGCAGCGCGGGGGAGCACGCCGCGGTCTTCTTCCGACACGACCGCCTCCGCCCGATCGAGGACGGATCGTTCTGGCTGTCGGACACCCCGGACGAGCCGGTGTCGAACACGTGGGGCAGCCTGTTCCCGCGCATCGCGAACCACGTCCGCTTCCTGGACGTCGACGGGCCAGCGTTCACCCTGCTGACCACGCACCTGGACCACGAGGCGAACGAGCACGGGGACGAGGTCCGCGGCAAGAGTGCGGCGCTCATCGTCGAGCGGCTCGCGGGTGTGGACGGCCCCGTCGTCGTCGCGGGGGACTGCAACGAACCGGCCGGCGCGGGAACGGCGTCGCGCGTCTTCGCCGACGGTGGGTACGCCGACGCGTGGACGGTCGCGGGGGACCTGGACGACCGCACCGCGACGTTCAACGACTGGCTGCCACCGGTGGAGTCGGGGGATCGGATCGACTGGGTGCTGACGAAGGACGTGGCCGGGGTGGACCGCGTCGTGATCGACCACGATGGTCCGGAGACCTGGTTCGCGAGTGACCACTTCCCGGTGGTCGCGACGATCCGGATGTGACCCTGCGGGTGGGTCAGCAGCTCCTCGTCGCGTTGACCGGCATCGGCGACCCGATCACGGTCACGGTGGTGCCGTCTGTCAGCGCCGAGACGCCGTTCGTCCCCGCGCCCGGATGGTCGGAAGCCCATCCCTCGGCGAGGAGCAGCTGCCAGGCTTCGGAGTCCCCGGACCCCAGGGACTCGCGGTCGCGCTTCGGGGCGTCGTCGATCAGGTCCGACACGTCGTCGCCGACCTGGACGCCGTCCGGTCCGCTCAGCTCGACGATGCCGCCCGTGCGCGAACGGACCTCGTCGCGGAGCACGCGGACCTCGAGCGAGTTGCCGAGGTCGGACGGCTCGGACAGAGCGGCGACGCGGAGCGACCCACCCCACGTGTAGGTCGTCCCCGCCGGCAGGCATCGTCCCCCGTCACCCTCGGCGGTGAGGGTGCGGGACGGGGTGCCGAACAGGCGGTCGAAGAGCTCGACGGTCGCGGAGCCGTTCCGCATCGACGCGACGGCGACGGTGCGGTCCCCACGGCGGAGCGTGATGGACTCGGCGCCCAGCTCGAGTCCGTCGACCCGCTTCAGCTTGGCGTTCGAGACCGGGGATGACGTGGTCGCTGGAGTCACCTCCGCCGCTGCGGCACGGCCGCCGGTGGCCGCACCGGTCGCCAGATCGACGCTCGTGGTGCCGGCCACGAGGGCGAGCACGACGGCGCCGGTCGCGAGCAGGGTCCGTGCGGTCACCATTCGACGGTAGGGCCGACGGCCTCGTTGCACGACGTGTGTTACCGAATCGGGGCCTGGCCGAAACCGGACCGTGACCTTCTGATGGACTGGACAGGTCTTGTACATGTACCATCGCCGTCATGCCCGTCTCATCGAAGCGACGCCTCGTCGCCGACGCCCTCCGCGACGCGATCGCGACGGGCCGGTACGTCTCCGGCGAGCGACTCCCGGGGGAGCACGACCTTGCCGAGCGCTTCGCGGTCAGCCGCGGCACCGTCCGTGCAGCGCTCGCCGACCTCGCCGACGACGAGTACATCGCCACCCACGGCGGCATCGGTTCGGTCGTCACCTTCGACGGTGCTGCGCTCGACCCGCGTGCCGGGTGGGCACGGTCCATCGCCGGGAGCGGCACCGAGGTCCGGGCGTCCACGCTGCGGATCGAACGCATCGAGGACGCCGAACTCGCGAGCCTGGTCGACGCCGAACCGGCCTTCGTTGCCGTGGACCGGGTGCGCTCCGTTGTCGACGGGCCGCACGTCTCCTACGAGCGCAGCGTCGTGCCGCGCATCGGCCGGCTCGACCGTGCGGTCGAGGACGGACTCGTGGACGGGTCGTTGAGCGCGACGATCGAGGCGGCCGGCCTCGTCCCGGCGCGAGCGGAGCAGTGGATCGACGTCCGCCCGCTCGACGACGCCGAGGCCGCGGTGCTCGACCGCACCCCCGGTACCCCCTTCCTGCACAGCCGTCGGGTCTCCCGCACCGCGGGCGGTGCCTTCGTCGAGGCCGTCGACAGCCTGCTCGACCCCGAGCGCTTCCGCATCCACATGCGCTTCGGACAAGGAGACCCCCGATGACCCGCACGACCACCGCCGACCACGCGCTCGCCGCCTTCCGGGGCCTCGCGATCGGTGACGCCCTCGGCATGCCGACGCAGTCGATGTCCCTCGGGGAGATCCGCGAGGACCACGGACGCATCACCGGGTTCGTCGACGCCGGCCCCCGGCAGCGCATCGCGCACGGCATGCCCGCCGCGAGCATCACCGACGACACCGAGCAGGCCGTGCTCGTCGCACGGCTGCTCGTCGAGGGCGGCGGCCGGCTCGACCCGACCCGGTTCGCCGAGGCGCTCATCGACTGGGAGCGCGGGATGGCGGCGAAGGGGTCCCTCGACCTGCTCGGCCCGAGCACGAAGACCGCGGTGCAGCGCATCCTCGACGGTGTCCCCGCGTCCGAAGCCGGCTCCACGGGCACCACCAACGGTGCTGCGATGCGGATCACGCCGGTCGGCATCACCACGACCGCTGAGGACCTCGGCGCGCTCGTCGACGCCGTGCAGGACGCCTCCCGCGTCACGCACGACACCGGGCTCGGCATCGGCGGCGCGGCCGCGATCGCCGCTGCCGTCAGTGCCGGCATCGACGGAGCGTCGCGTGCCGAGGCGCTGGACGTCGCGGTCGCCGCCGCCCGGATCGGGGAGCGACGGGGCCACTGGATCGCCGGGGCGTCGATCGCCGACAAGACCGCTTGGGCGCGGGAGTGGCTCCCGACCGTGCCGTCGTCCGACCGGATCGTCGCCATCGACGGCGTGATCGGCACGAGCGTCGCCAGTCAGGAGTCCGTCGTCGCCGCGCTCGCCCTCGTGTCGCTCGACCTCGACCCGTGGGAGACACTCTGCACCGCCGCGAGCATCGGTGGCGACACCGACACGATCGCCGCGATGGCCGGCGCGGTGCTCGGCGCCGTGCACGGTGCCGGCGCGTGGTCGCCGGAGACCGTCGACCAGGTCGAGTCCGTGAACGACATCCGCTTCGCCGACGTCGTGACCCCCCTGCTGCAGCTCCGCGCGAGCCGCGTGGAGCGCGTGGACCCCGCCCGCACCGCGAGCAGCACCTCCTAGCCCCCGGTCGGTGGCATCCCCCACGAGCCACCGCCCGGTCCCACCCCAAGCCCTTCCGACGACGTAAGAGGAACCATGGCAGACACCCCGAGCTCGGGAACCCTCACCAGCATCGAGCAGCGCGGCATCGAACCGGTGCCCGCCGCCGAGCGCACCGGGAACGCCGGCGCGCTGTTCTGGGTGTGGTTCGCCGCCAACATCTCCATCCTCGGTCTGCCCCTCGGCGCGACCCTGGTGGCGTTCCAGCACCTGAACATCTGGCAGGCGCTCCTCGTCGCCGTGATCGGCGCCGCTGGGTCGTTCGCCGTGGTCGGTGTGATCTCGATCGCCGGGCGCCGTGGTGGCGCACCCGGCCTGACCCTGAGCCGCGCGGTCTTCGGCGTCCGCGGCAACATCGGCCCGACGTTCGTCTCGCTGCTGTCCCGCCTGGGCTGGGAGACGGTGAACACCACGACCGCGGCCTTCGTGCTGCTGTCGCTGTTCACGATCCTCTTCGGCACGGACGGGGACGCCAAGCACAACCCGATCCTGACGATCGTCGCGATCCTGGTCTTCGTCGTCGCGACCGTGCTCATCTCCGGCCTTGGACACGCCTTCATCGTCGCCGTGCAGAAGTGGGCCACATGGGTCTTCGGGGCGCTGAACGTCTTCGTCGCCGTGTTCCTGGTCGTCCGCGTCGACTGGCACGTCGTCGGCAGCGCCCCCGCCGGCCCCGTCGCCGCGATGGTGATCGGCATCGGGACCATCGCCGCCGGCACCGGCATCGGGTGGGCGACCGCCGGTGCGGACATCGCCCGCTACTCGAAGACGAGCGTCCGCGCCGCCAAGCTGGTCAGCGCGAGCGCAGCCGGCGCCGGCATCCCGCTCGTCGTGCTGGTCGGCCTGGGCGCGCTGGTCTCCGCCGGCGACCCGACGCTGGCGCAGGCGGGCGACCCCGTCGCCGCGATCCGTGACCTGCTGCCCGGCTGGATGGCGGTGCCGTACCTCATCGCCGCGTTCGGCGGGCTGCTCCTCTCGAACCACCTGTCCGTGTACTCGGCGAGCCTCACGACGCTCACGCTCGGCATCAAGGTGCCCCGGGTCTGGGCGGTCACCGTCGACGTCGTGGTCACGTTCCTCGGCGCGATGTACTTCATGCTCGTCGCTGACGGCTTCTACGCGCCGTTCATCACCTTCATCTCGGTGCTCGCCGTGCCGATCACCGCCTGGCTCGGTGTCTTCATCGCCGACATCCTGCGCCGCACCTGGTACGACCCGGTGGCCCTGCTCGACCTCCGCGCCGGCGGTCGGTACTGGTACTCGGGCGGCATCGCGTGGCGCGCCGTCATCGCGTGGGCCGTCGCGATCGTCGTCGGCTTCCTGTTCACGAGCGTGCAGGTCGGCGACGCGGACCCGGTCTTCGTCGGCGCGTTCTCGAGCACCTGGATCGGCGCCAACGGACTCGGCTGGATCGTCACCTTCTTCGTCGCCGCAGCCGTGTACGTGCTCACGGGCGGCCCGAAGGGCGTGCTCCACGAGCCGGTCGACGAGTCCGCGCCGATGCACGTGACGGAGCACGCCTGATGCCGCGGCTCGTCTCCGTCGGCAACGTCATCGTCGACATCGTGATGCGCGTCGGGGAGCTGCCGGAGCCCGGTGGCGACGTGATCGCGTCGTCGTCGGACATCACCGCCGGTGGCGGCCTGAACACGATGGTCGCCGCTCGGCGTGACGGCCTCGAGGTCGTGTTCGCCGGGCAGTACGGCACCGGCCCGTTCGGCGACGTGGTCCGCGCCGCGCTCGCCGCCGCCGACGTCGAGGTCCTGCAGCCCGGGGTTCCCGACCAGGACAGCGGGTACTGCGTCGCGCTGGTGGACGCCTCGACCGAGCGCACCTTCGTCACGAGCGTCGGCGCGGAGGGACGTCTCGGGACCGCCGAGCTGGACCGCGTCGAGCTCCGGGACGACGACACCCTGTTCGTGTCCGGGTACGGGCTCGCCCACCCGGTGAACGGGCGTGCGATCGCGTCCTGGATCACGACGATCCCGGCATCGGTACGGGTCGTGTTCGACCCGTCGCCACTCGTCGCGACGCTGGACCCGCAGGTGGTCGCGCCCGTGACGGCGCGTACCGACGTCCTGTCCACGAACGCCCGGGAGGCCCGGCTCATGTCCCCGGGATCGGCCGACCTCCGGCAGGCGGTCACCGCCATGGCCGCGGTCGCGCGGGGCGCGGTGTTGGTGCGTGACGGCGGGGCCGGCTGCTGGATCGCGGACGATTCGCTCCCGGACGGGCCCGTCCTGGTGCCGGGGTTCACGGTCGCAGCCGTGGACACGAACGGAGCCGGCGACGCCCACGGTGGCGTCCTGGTCGCGGCGCTGTCCCGTGGTGAGCCGCTCCTCGACGCCGTGCGGCGTGCCAACGCCGCGGCGGCGATCGCCGTCTCGCGCCTCGGTCCCGCGACCGCGCCCACCCGGGCCGAGACCGACGCGTTCCTCGCCGCCCACCCGGCGTAGGCCGACCGCCGGGGCCGCACCGGGCCTCCCGTCCGGCGAGCACCAGCCGGTCTGGCCGCTGCGCGCATCGGGGGACAGCCTCCTGGAGCGGTCCTGACGGCGGCCTGCGTACCGTCGACGGCATGACGGACCAGCAGATCGACCAGTACACGATGCAGGACCCGACGAAGCTCTACGCCGACAAGCGTCCCGACGAGCAGTACCTCGAGGGTGCTGGCACCGACGAGGAGATGGCGAAGAACGTCCCGGCCGACCACGGCGAGGAGACGTACCGCGGCTCCGGGCGCCTGCAGGGCCGGAAGGCGCTCGTCACCGGCGGCGACTCCGGGATCGGCGCGGCGGTCGCGATCGCCTACGCCCGCGAGGGTGCCGATGTCGCGATCGGCTACCTGCCGGAGGAGCAGGAGGACGCCGACCGGATCGTCTCGCTCATCGAGGCAGCCGGCCGCAAGGCCGTCGCGATCCCGGGTGACATCACGTCGCTCGCGTTCTGCGAGGAGCTCGTCGCGACCGCCGTGCAGGAGCTCGGTGGGCTCGACATCCTCGTGAACAACGCCGGCAAGCAGCAGAACGTGTCCTCGATCGAGGACATCTCGGACGAGGAGTTCGACGAGACCTTCAAGACGAACGTCTACGCCACGTTCCGGATCACCAAGGCCGCCGTGCCGCACCTGCAGCCGGGGTCGACGATCATCAACACGACCTCGATCCAGGCCTACGCGCCGTCGCCGCACCTGGTGCACTACGCGGCGACCAAGTCGACCGTGAACAACCTGGCGAAGGGCCTCGCGGCGCAGCTCGCGCCCAAGGGCATCCGCGTGAACGCGGTCGCGCCGGGTCCGATCTGGACGCCGCTGCAGCCCGCAGGTGGGCAGCCGCCTGAGGCCCTGCCGACCGCGGGTGAGCAGACGTACCTCGGCCGCTGGGGGCAGCCCGCCGAGCTCGCGCCTGCGTACGTGTTCCTCGCGAGCGGGGAGTCGTCCTACGTGGTCGGCGAGACGCTGCACGTCGACGGCGGCATGCCGACGCCGTAGCGCGCCCGCGTTCGGCCGGGCCGGAGCCCGCCGCTCGCACAACCAGAAGCACCCCGCACCACGTGTTCGCGTGGCGCGGGGTGCTTTCGGTTGTGCGCCGAACTGCGGCGAGCTGCGGCGAGCTGCGGCGAGCCGGCGAGTTGCCGGCCGGTCAGCTCGCGACGCCGCAGGACCTCGCCATGCGCTCGAGGAGCTCGCGCGCGGACAGCGCAGCCGCGAGCTCGACCTCGACCGGGTTGATGCCGAACGCCCGCTCGAGCCTGCGACGACGGGCCTGGTCGGCCACGGGCACCTCCGGACGCTGCGGCAGCACCGCGATCGCCTGAGCCGCCGCCTCGAACGCGCCGTCCGGCCGACCGACCTGCTCCCACATCGCCCGGACGTCGTGGGCGACCTGATCGACGTCGCCGCCGAACTCGAAGCCTGCGGAGGCCATGGTCGCCAAGCCCTGTGCGGTGGGGTCGTTCGGGGTCATCCCGGCATCGTCACACAGCTCGCCGGGAACCCGCCAGGAGTCCGTGACCGCCAGCACCTGGACATTCTGTCCCCCATCATGCCGACCCCCGGAACGGGGATTCTGTCGCACCCCGGAATCCGTTTGGATTGACGTGCGGACAGGACGTCCGCAGACGGAGGGCACGATGCTCGAGGACACCAGCGCGGACACCCAGGCAGCTGCAGCCGCAGCAGCGACCCTGCACCTGCGGATCACCATCGTCGGCGCGACCGTGGACCTGCTCCGCGACGTCCCGTTCCACGAGGCCCGTCCCGAGGCCGTCGCCGAGCGCCTGGACATCAGCGTCGCCGAGCTCCGTCAACACTTCCCGTCGTGGGACGGTCTCGTGCTCGCCGCACTCGACCGCTGGAACGGCGGCCGCATGGACGAGGTCACGCGCGAGGTCGGTGACGGCAGCACGGTCGAGCTGCTCCGTGCGATCGTCGCCTCGAACGCCGAGGACCCCGCCCTGATGCGGCTCCTCGTCGCGCTGCTGTCCGTCGCGGGCAACCCGGCGCACCCGATGTCGACGTACCTCCGCTCGCGCTACCAACTCTTCTCCTCGCAGATCCGGCGCGGGCTGGAGCACGACGTCGCCGTCGGCCGTGCCCCGCACACGATGGACCCGCGCCGCGGCGCCGAGCAGCTCATCGCGCTCTACGAGGGGCTCCAGCTGCAGGCCCTGCTGCGCAGCGACCTCGACCTGGTGCCCGCGTTCGACCGTGCGGTCGCGCGGATGGAGCGCGGCTGGATGGAACGCTACGAGCCGCAGGCGCAGCGCCGGCTGTCCACGTGGTCGGACGGCGGCTGGGACATCTAGCCCGCCGCGGTCACCGGGTCACCGCGTGCGGGAACCGCGGGGGACCGAGCCGTTGCCCGGGTCGTAGCCCGTGTCGCGCAACACCGGGATCGCCGTCGTGTCGTTGTGCACCGAGTGCACCACCACGCGCCGGGTCCGCCGGAGCGCACGCCGGGCCCCCGGGGTCGCGAACAGGCCGCCGAGCACGAGCCCTGCGCCGATCCCGAGTGCGACCGAGACCGCGGCCACGAAGTCGAGCGCGGCGCTCGACGACCCCGACATGAAGTTCAGGAGCGCGTTCGACACCGCGACACCTGGCAGGAGCGCGCCGCAGAACGCCGGGACCGCGATCGCCGCGACCGCGGTGCGCATCCGGACGGCGGCGTACGTGGACAGGACGCCGAGGAGCACGGCTGCGATGAACGTCGCGCCGAGCAGCGGGAGCCCGAGCTGGCGCAGCCCCCACAGCGAGGCAGCCGCCGCGACCGAGAACACCACCGCGACCGGGATCACCCGGGCGCTGGCCTGCTGCACGAAGCAGTTCGCACCCGCCGACACGACCGTCAGCGCGAGCGAGGCCCACAGCGGGAGGGCCTGGGTGACGATGCCGGACGGGTCGACCTCGAGGTGGAGCCACTTCGTCAGCGCGATGCCCGCCGGGACCCCGACCACGATCGCCGCGATGACCAGCCCGATGTAGAACGCGCGGGCGACGGCCATCGCCCGGAAACCGGAGATCGCGTCCTGCGCCCATGTGACGAGCGACACGTGGGGCAGGAGCAGCACCACCAGGGCCGCCACCATCGTCGCGGCGCCGGCCGGGTGCAGGATCCCGATGCCGATCGCCAGGGTGCCGATCACGGACGCCACCGCCCCCTGCGCACCGGAGACGAAGAACTGGGGGTAGCCCCTGCCCGTCAGCCAGCGCCCGGAGACGATGATGCCGAGCATGAGCACGAACGCCCCGATGCCCGCGCGCCAGCCCCCGCCGGCCTGCATCGCGATCGACGTGCCCAGGATGGACAGGCCGACGTCGGCGGTCCACATCGGCCACCGGGAGGGCATCCGCAGCACGGCGACGAGCGCGCTCACCGCCGACGACATGTCCCGCTCGTCGTGGATGACGTCGTCGACGATCTGGTTCGCCCAGGCGAGCCGGTTCAGGTCGGAGCCGTCCGAGCGGATCGTCCGCATCTTGACGAGCATCGGCGCGTCCGACGGTGCGTACTGGATCGTGACCGAGCTGCCCGTGAAGTCGAGTTCGAGGGGTGCGAGGTTCCACTTGGTCGCGACGGCCACCAGGGCGATCTCGACGCTGCGGGTGTCGGCGCCCGAGGCCAGCATCACCTCGGCGAGGTCGAGACAGAAGTCGACGATCTGCTGCGCGGAGTACTGCTCGCGCCGGGACCGGGTGTCCGGCTCGACGTGCTCGTAGATCGTGCCGCGGAGGCGGGCACGGATGTCGCGGAGGTCGTGCTGGGCGACGCTGCGGGCCCGCGGGCGGTGCGGACGACCGGGCCGCGCGCCGGGGAGGAGCGGTTCGGCCATCGGTCCATTGTGCCTGCCACGTCCACCCGAGTCCGGACGTCCGCTGAACGCCACGACTACCGTGCTGTCCATGGCGACCACCGACGGAGATCCCTGGCCGACGGTCTTCGATGCGCTGCCCGCTGATGCCACGCACCACGACGCCGATCGGGCCCTCCGAGCCACCGGCTGGACAGACTGCGGCACCGGTGACTGGGCATGGGCCCTCCGCGCTCCCGACGGCCGGTCCGTTGCGCGGATCAGCCCGTTCGACCCCGCGGCTCCGTACTCGGCAGCGCTCTACCGGGTGGCGTCGGACACCGGGCAGGTCCCGGTGCTGTTCGGGCACCGGGTCCTGGACGGCGGCGGTGACCTCACGCTGATGGAGGCACTGGAGCCCGTCGCGGAACCCGAGGCCGCGGCGTTCCACCGATCGCTCGCAGCCGGGGATCCCGAGGTCGCGACACTCGTCCGGCACATCCGGAGCGTGCACGCGCAGGGAGCGGACGAGCAGCCGTGGTGGGGCCCGCTCGACGACAACCCGGCGAACGTGATGCGCGGCGCCGATGGCCGGCTGGTGGTCACCGACCTCTACTACGCCGACGGGCCGAACCTGTACCGCACCGTGCTCGACGACCCCGATCGCGTCGTCCGCGCGTTCCCCGAGGAGCGTCGCCGGTACATGACGGAGCTGCCGCTCGCGAGCTCGGGCGGCTGGCCGGACGGCGAGGCCGAGCGCATGCGCGCCGGGCTCGCCGCAGCCGATGCCCGGCTCCGCGTCGCCGACGCGCGGTGACGCTCCGAGGGTGACCAGGAGACGGACTGGAGGCTCGTGGCGGGATCGCCACGAGCCTCCAGTCCGTCAGGTGGTGCCGACTACTGCTCGAACGTCGCGTTCAGGGTGATGTCGACTCCGGTGAGCGCCTTGCTGACGGGGCAGGTCGCCTTGGCGTCCTCTGCCGCCTTGAGGAAGGTCGCCTCGTCGATGCCGGACACCTCGCCGCTCACGGTGAGGGCGATGCCGGTGAGCTTGAACCCGCCGGCCGAGTCCGGGCCGAGCGAGACGTCGGCCTTGACGTCGAGGGCCTCGACGGTGCCGCCGGCCTCGCCGAGCACGGCGGAGAACTGCATCGCGTAGCAGGCGGAGTGCGCCGCGGCGATGAGTTCCTCGGGGCTGGTCGTGCCGTCGGCGTCCTCGGCGGCGCGCTTCGGGAACGAGACGTCGTACGTGCCGACCTTCGAGCTGGAGAGTTCGACCTGGCCGGAGCCGTCCTGGAGGCCGCCGTTCCAGGCGGTGCGTGCGGTGCGCGTGGGCATGGCCGCTCCTTTCGTGTGGGGTGCGGTCCCGAGCGGGAGCCGCGGTGCCGAGTCAATCGGAGAACGCACGTTCTCGCAAGGGGTTCCCGGCGAAGACGCAGGTCGGTAGGGTCGAACGCATGGGGGATCGATCGTCGTTCCGCTCGCGCGCGCTCCGGCAGGGGCCGCTGCGCGACGCCGGCCCGCTCGAGGCCTGGGTCCGGTTCTGGACACAGGGCTGGCGGTTCTCCGGTCGGGCGAGCCGGTCCGAGTTCTTCTGGCCGATGGGGTTCGAGCTGGTCGTCGTGGTCCTCGCGGTGGGGATCCCGGTGTGGTCCGGGACGCCGTGGCGGTGGGACTCGTACGCGGACCCGTTCGGGATCGTGCCGACGCCGGCCGTGCACTTCCACCTGTTCGGCAGCCCGACGTGGTGGTGGGGGTACGGCGACGGCGCGGACGTCCCGCCGAACCCGTGGGACGTGGTGCTGCTCCTGTGGGTCGCGGCGACGGCGGTCCCGCGCTGGACCCTGCTGGTCCGGCGGCTGCACGACCGGGACCACACCGGGCTCTGGGTGCTGCTGCTCGCACTCACCGGGCCGCTCGGGTGGTTGGTCGTGACCGTCATGGTCGTGCGTCGGCCGCGTGCGGCGGGCGTGCGGTTCGACCGCACGATGTGGGACGCGTACAAGCCGAGCGCCAGCTTACCGCCCGAGCCTCAGGACACGGCGACGGCGACGCCGGCGGCACCGAGCAGCACGACGTAGCCCCATGCGTGCACCGCCTCGGGGATGCGCGGGGGACGTCGGCGGAGCAGCACGATCACGGGCATCGCGCCCAGCAGCAGCGCGACCGCGGCCGGGACGTCGACGGTGCCGACCAGCCCTGTCGCATCCGGCATGCGCCCGTGCACGAGCAGGGTGACGAGGACCGCCGGCGCGGCGATCGCGAGCGTCAGCGGGTTCGCCAGGGCGGTCGCCACCGGCATGGACGCACCGTGCCGGCGCATCACCGGGACGGTCATGACGCTGCCACCGACACCCAGGAACGCCGCGACCGCGCCGACCGGGAGGCCGAGCACCGTGCGCATGCCGCTTCCGCCCGGCGTGCTGCCGGACACCACGGCCGTCGGGCGCGACCCGATGGTCGGCTCGCGTCGGGAGCCGGGGCCCAGCTCTCGTCGGAAGAACCCGGGGCGGACGAGCAAGTCGACGACGGTGGCCCCGACGTAGGCGACGAAGCCCCACCGGAGCAGCGCGTCAGGCGCGAACCGAGCGGCTGCGGCGCCGACCGCACCGCCGACGACGAGCAGCGCGAAGAGTCCGGTGCGTCCGCGGAGTCCCCGGAGGACGACGCGCTTCGTGGACGCCGTCGCCACCGCTGCGTTCACGAGCATCACGAGCGCCGAGGTCGCCGTCGCCACGCGGACCGCATCGCCTCCGAGTGCGGCATCGGCGACCGTGATGATCGGGACCGTCACGAATCCGCCGCCGAAGCCGAACAACACGGTCGTCAGCCCGACGAGGACCCCGATGAGCACCAGCACGAAGAACGTCATGGCATCCAGTCCAGCGCCGACCGTGGCGGCGAGCAATCGATGTTCCGCCGCAGACCTTCGAGGGTTAGCCTTGCGGGGGTGCGCAACGTCCGGGTCGAGGACCACGACCACCTGCCGCTCGACGTCCTGCCCATCGGGACCGAGTACCCGCCCGACTTCCTGCTCGCCCGGCACGCGCACCGGCGTGCCCAGGTGCTCTACGGGGCCATCGGGACGATGCTCGTCGAGACGGACGAGGGCTCGTGGACGGTGCCGACCGACCGTGCCGTGCTGATCCCTCCGGGAGTCGAGCACGAGGTCAGGATGCTCGACGTCACCACGTGGAGCCTCTACATCGAACCGGACGCGGTGCCGTGGTGGCCGACCTCGTGCACGGTCGTCGAGGTCGGGCCGCTCCTGCGTGAACTGCTCCGCGCGGCGTTCGACCTGCCGCTCGACCTCGACGTCCACGGACGTGACGGCGCGGTGCTCGACCTCGCGCTGCACGAACTCCAGCGCGTGGCGCCCGTCCCGCTGTCCATCAGACTGCCGGCGGAGGGCGTCCTCCGCGACCTGTGCCGCGCGTACCTCGCCGACCCCGACGTGCACGTGACGAACGCGGACTGGGCGAGCAGGGCCTCCGTAAGCGGCCGGACGCTCGATCGGCGGTTCCGGGCGGCCACGGGGGTGGGGCCTGCGGTCTGGCGGGTGCGTGCGCGACTGCTGGCGAGCCTCCCGTCGCTCCGCACGGCGTCCGTGACGGACGTCGCGGGCCGGCTCGGCTACGCGACCCCTGCCGCGTTCACCGCGGCGTTCACCCGGGCGTTCGGGGTGCCGCCGACGCGGTTCCGCTGAGGGCTCGGCGAACGCCGCTCGCGGGCCGCTCTGATCGGCGTCTGCACAGGTTCGCTCGGGCGTACAGCCCCCACGACTGGGGCTGTGTCGCTCGGGCACCCCTCGGTGACCATCGTTCGGCGGCCTGTACAGGGCGGGCCGCCGAACGACTCGGGAGCCGAGTCGCCGCACGGCTCGATGAGAGCGAGCCGCCGAACCAGGGGATCCACCACTTGCAGAGCTCACTCACCGCGCGGCTCGCCGCGATCACCACCGCCGTGCTCGTCACCGTGCTCGGCTCGGTCGTGCTCGCCGCTCCCGCCCACGCAGCCACCACCTACAAGGGCGTCCTGCCCGCCGGGACCACCATGGTCGCCGGTGACCAGCTCACCTCGGACAACGGGCAGTTCCGCCTCGTCATGCAGGGGGACGGGAACCTCGTCGAGTACGGCATCGGGAACGTCGTGCTGTACGCCTCGAACACGACGGACAAGCCCGGCGCGACCGCGGTCTACGGGACGAACGGCGTGCTGACGCTGCGATCCGGCGGCAAGGCGTTCAAGCAGTGGGGATCGGGTGCCAACCGCGGGCTCGGCCTCATCCTCGAGTCGGACGGATCGATCCACTCCGTGGACACCGCGGTCCGCGTGCTCTGGGGGATCGAGTCCTTCCAGAACACGGTGCGCTCCGGGACGAACATCATGCCCGGCACCGTCCTCCGCTCGGATGCGAGCAAGAGCCGCACCTTCACGATGCAGGCCGACGGCAACCTCGTGCAGTACGTCAACGGCCGGGCGACCTGGTCGACGCACACCAACCGGAACCCGGGTGCGTGGGCTGCGGTGCAGGCCGACGGGAACATCGTGGTCTACGCGCCGGACAAGCGGGTCCTCTGGGCATCGAGCACCAGCCGCGCCGGCGCGGGCTCCTTGATCGTGCAGCTCGACGCGAACGTGGTGTTCTACGGCAAGAGCGACACCCGTGCCTGGTCGACGCAGAAGGTCACGGGACTGCTGTGGCCGGTCGCGAGCCGGAGCATCACCGGCCGCTACGGTGACGACCGCGGGGCCGGACACACCCCGCGCTACCACCAGGGCACGGACGCCGGAGTGAAGACGGGCACGCCGGTGTACGCCTCGGGTGCTGGATCGGTGACGAGCACCGTGGCGAACGACAAGACGTTCGGCAACTACGTCGTCGTGAAGTACGGCCTGACGACCGTGCTCACCGCGCACCTCTCCGCGATCGAGGTCTCGAAGGGCCAGCTCGTGTCGCCGGGGACGGAGATCGCGAAGTCGGGCAACACCGGGCAGTCGACGGGGCCGCACGTGCACGTGGAGACGCGGGTGAACGGGACGTTGAAGGACCCGCTGACGATCCTCTCCTTCCGCTGACGGGCGACGCCCGACGCGCCCCGGGCGCCGGACATGCAACATGTTCGGCGCCCGCGCCCCGGATCGCCGATCATCGGCGCATGCCCACCCTGACCTCCACTGCCGGGAAGCCGACGGCCGCCGTGTACGTCGACGGCTTCAACTTCTTCCGCCGTGCCCTCCATGGTCGCGGCGACCTCAAGTGGCTCGACCTCGAACTGCTCTGCAGCCATCTCCTGCCGACCTACGACGTCGGCCAGATCCGCTACTTCACGGCGAGGGTGCGCCACGTCGAGGGAAGGAACCCGAGCGGGCCGCAGAACCAGGAGGCGTACCTCCGAGCACTCGCCACCCTGCCGTCCGTCTCACTGCACTTCGGGACGTTCCGTGCGGACAAGCGCTGGATGGCGCTGTCTCCGCTCGAGCGCGACGCCGCCGGGGAGCCGAGGCGGGTCCGCGTGCGGAAGATCGAGGAGAAGGGGACGGATGTGAGTCTCGCGTCGCACATGGTGTGCGATGCGATGCACGACCTGGTCGACGCGTACTTCCTGCTCTCGAACGACTCCGACTTCGCGGAGGCACTGCGGCTCGTGCGATCACGGGCCCGTCGACAGGTCGGACTCATCGTTCCGGCGGGGGCGGCGGCGCGGGAGCTGCTCCGGCTCGAACCGGATGAGATCCGTGTCGTTCGGGAAGGGAATCTGCGTGACAGTCAGTTCCCCGACCGGATCGTGGACGAGCTCGGCGGGTTCTCGCGCCCGAAGGCCTGGAGAGAAGCAGGGGCCCCGTTCTGTAGAACAGGGCCCCGCGCCGGTTAGCCGTTTGCGGCACCCCGGGTTGCGTGTCGAGCGTAACCCGACTGGTCGCCGCCCGCAACTGCAGTATCACATTCAGATCGCGGGGCCTGCAGACCGCAGGGCCTCGGCGTGGTCGGGCGACGAACGCGCCGCGTACCCGATCCGGCTCTCGCGGACGTGCCACCCCATCCGCTCCGCCGCCGCATCCACGTCGCCGGCGTCGATCGCCGCGAGGATGCGTCGGTGCTCGGGCCACAGTCGCTTGCCACGGGAGAACGTGTCCGTCGCGTACAACCACTCGATCTTCCGGGACAACTGCCGGAGCAGCGTCGCGAGCGTCGCGCTGCCGGAGAGTTCGGCGACCAGGAAGTGGAAGCGGTCATTGAGGTCGACGAGCAGGTCGAGTTCGTCCCGCTCGACCGCGTCGTCACCTGCGTCCAGGATCGCGCCGAGCTCGCGCCGGATCCGCCACCAGTCCTCGGGCGGGGCGTCACCGTCGAAGAGCGTGCGCGCCCGGGTGGCCGCACGCCTGGCGGTGGCGATCTCGAGCGACTCCCGCACGGCGAACAGGTCGTCGGCCTCGTCGAACGGGATCGCCGCGATCCTGGAGCCCACGTTCGGCTGCGACACGACGAAGCCCTCGCCCTCGAGGCCGCGCAACGCCTCCCGCACCGGGACCCGGGAGACGCCGTACCGCTCCGCGAGGAACGCCTCCGTCACCCGGGTCCCGGGCAGGAGCGCGCCGGCGACGATGTCGCGGCGGATCGCGTCGAGGACGCCGGCACCGTTCAGCACGATCATGATCGTCTCACGCGGACGACCGCCCACGGCGAGGGCGTCACGCGGCGTGCTCCGCCAGCGCCCTGCCGGGGATCGCGTCGAGCAGGTCCCGCGTGTACTGCTCAGCGGGGGCGTCGAACACCTGCGCGACCGAACCGTGCTCCACGACCTTCCCGCGGCGCATCACCACGACGTCGTCCGCGATCCGCCTGACCACCCCGAGGTCGTGCGTGATGAACAGGTAGCTCAGGCCCAGGCGGTCCTGCAGGTCGTCGAGCAGTGCCAGGATCTGCTCCTGGACGAGGACGTCGAGCGCGGAGACCGCCTCGTCGAGGATGAGCAGCTCCGGCTCGAGGGCGAGCGCGCGGGCGATCGCGACGCGCTGCCGCTGCCCGCCGGACAACTCGTTCGGACGGAGCTGCGCGACCGTGCGTGGGAGGGCGACCTGGTCGAGCAGCGTCGCGACCCGCTCGGTGCGGGACGCTCGGTCACCGATCCCGAACACGCGCAGGGGCTCGTCGATGATCCGTTCGATCGTCGACGTCGGGTCGAGGGAACCGTACGGGTCCTGGAACACCGGCTGCACCCGCCGTCGGACACTCCGCCGTTCGGCACCCCGGGCGGTCCCGATCGAGAGCCCGTCGACGAGCGCGCTGCCCGACGTCGGCGTCTCGAGCCCCAGGACGATCCTGGCGACCGTCGTCTTGCCCGACCCGGACTCCCCGACGACCGCGGTGGTGGTGCCGCGTCGGACGGTGAACGAGACGCCGTCGGACGCTCGGAGGGTGCCGGCGCCGCGCCCGCGGAGCTTGTACTCCTTCACCAGCTCCGACACGACGAGGATCGGTTCACCGGCAGCCACCGGCTCCGGGGCGACGCCCGTCAGCGCGGGTGCCGCCGCGATGAGCCGCTTCGTGTACTCGTGCTGCGGGCTCCGGAGGATGTCCTCCGGCGCGCCCTGCTCGACGATCGCACCGTCGAGCATCACGACGACGCGATCGGTCCGGTCCGCCGCGACCCCGAGGTCGTGCGTCACGAAGAGCAGCGTGGTGCCGTGCTGGTCCACCAGCGTCTGCAGGTGGTCGAGGATCTGCCGCTGCACGGTCACGTCGAGCGCGCTGGTCGGCTCGTCGGCGATGAGCAGTTCCGGCTGGCGGGCGAGCGCGATGGCGATGAGGATGCGCTGCCGCATGCCGCCGGAGAACTCGTGCGGGTACTGGTCCGCCCGTCGCGCGGCTTCCGGGATCCCGGCCTCGGTCATGAGCTCCACGACGCGCTGCCGGACCGCCGCGCGGCCGCGGAGCCCCCCGGCGCGGAGCGAGTCGGCGATCTGCGCGCCGACCTTCATCGCTGGGTTGAGGTTGGTCGACGGGTCCTGCGGCACGAGTCCGATGCGTCCGCCGCGGACAGGGCGCATGGTGGCCTCGTCCGCGCCGGAGACGTCGAGGTCGCCGAGGCGGATCGATCCGCCCGTGATCCGTCCGGCTCCGGGCAACAGCCTGAGCACTGCGGCGATCAACGTCGACTTACCGGATCCGGACTGGCCGACGATCGCGACGCGCTCCCCGCGACGGACGTCGAGGTCGACGCCGTGCAGCACCTCGGTGCCGCCGAATGCGACGCGCAGGTCGCGGATGGTCAGCAAAGGGGCGGACGGGAGGCTCGGGTCGGCTCCGGTGGGCATCGTGCGGTCTTCAGCGTCCTGCGGCATGTCCCTGTGCTCCTCTCGGGTTGGCTGCGGCGCCCATGACGCCGGTTGCGGGGTCGCGCGTCACGCACGACAGGCGGCCGAGTGCCCAGTCGCCGGCTCGGGTGACGACGTGGCCGAGTTCCTCGAGGCCGGCGATCACGTCCTCGCCGAGCCGGTCCTCGACGACGAGGCCACCCGGGGTCCAGGTCCGCGGCCAGAACGACCCGGGGAACGAGGTCGTGTGCAGCGCGGGCGCGTCGATGGCCTGCTGCGGGGAGTAACCCCCGACGATCGTGCGGAGCAGGAAGAGCAGCTGCCACTGGTCCTGCTGGTCGCCGCCCGGGGAGCCGAGCGCTACGACGGGCTCGCCGTCACGGAGCACGAGCGTCGGGGTCAGTGTCGTGCGAGGGCGCTCGCCGGGGCGGAGCGTCGACGCGGTGCCCTCCTCGAGCCAGGTCATCTGCATGCGGGTGCCGAGGCAGAACCCGAGCTCGGGGATCGTCGGGGAGGACTGCAGCCAGCCGCCGGACGGTGTCGCGCTGATGATGTTGCCCCAGCGGTCGACGACGTCGATGTGGACCGTGTCGCCGCGGGTCTCGCCGGTCGCCATCACGATCGGCTCACCTCGGTCTTCGACGGGTGCCGGGACGGTCGGTTCGCCGATGCCGGCGATCGGTTCGCCGCCCGGTGTGTACGTCTCGCGGAGCGGCGGCAGCGTGCTCGGGCCGTCCGCAGTCGACCCCGGGCGGAACTCGTGGGACGCCCGATCGCCGATCAGTGCACGACGGGCGTCGGTGTACGCGTCGCTCAGCAGTGCGTCCATCGGGACGTCGTGGTCGCCGTAGTACGCCTCGCGGTCGGCCATGGCGAGCTTCTGCGCCTCGACGATGGTGTGTGCGCCGTCGACCGTCGACGGGTCGAGCTGGGCGTCGTCGAAGGGCTCGAGCAACCGCAGGGTCTGCAGCAGCGCGGGTCCCTGCCCCCACGGACCGGTCTTCGCGACCGTGTACCCGCGGAACTCGGCGGTCGTCGCGGGCTCGTAGGTCGCCCGGAACGCCGCCATGTCGCTCGCGCGGATGACGCCGGCGTGGTCGGTGCCCGAGGCGTGCCGGTGCGGGGCGCGCACGAACCGGTCGATCGCCTCCGCGACGAACCCGCTCGACCACGCATCGCGCGCAGCGTCGATGCGGGCGACCCGGTCGTCCGCGCTGCCGCCCGTGTGCGCGGAGCCGGCGTCGACGAGCCGGTCGAGCACTGCAGCCCACGTCTCGTTGCGGATGACGGTCCCCGGGACCGGCACCCAGCCTCCCGGCATCCACCGAGCAGCGGAGGACGGCCAGTGGTCGCGGAACAGGTCTTGGACCGTGCTGATCGTGGCGACCACGCGGGGTGCGACGGGGTGGCCGTCGCGCGCGTAGCCGATGGCGAAGGCGAGGACGTCGGCGAGTTCCCACGTGCCGTGGTCGCGGAGGAGCATGAGCCAGGCGTCGACGGCGCCGGGGACGGCGGCGGCGAGTGCGCCGGCGCCGGGGACCAGGTCGAGGCCCTCGGCGCGGAAGTGTTCCGGGGTGGCGCCCGCCGGTGCCGGACCCTGGCCGACCAGCACCGTCGGTGTCTTGTCGTCGGCGGTGGCGAAGACGGCGGTCATGTCGCCGCCTGGACCGTTCAGGTGCGGTTCGACGACGTGCAGGACGAATGCGCCGGCGACGGCGGCGTCGAATGCGTTGCCGCCGCGCTCCAGGACGGCCTGCGCGCTCGCGGTGGCGATCCAGTGCGTTGCGGCGGCCATGCCGAACGTGCCCTGCAGGTCGGGACGTGTGGTGTGGGCGGTCGGCTGGACGAAGGCGGGGTTGGTGCTCATGGTGCTCACTTGCGGTCCGATGCGGTCGGGTCGAGGGCGTCGCGCAGGGCGTCCCCGAAGAGGTTGAAGCCGAGGCAGATCACGGCGATAGCGATGCCGGGGACCACTGCGGCCCACGGTGCCTGACCGAGGTACTGCTGCGCGTCCGAGAGCATGATGCCGAGGCTCGGGGTCGGCGGCTGGATGCCCAGACCGAGGAACGACAGCAGCGCTTCGCCGATCACCGCGACCGGCATGATCACCGTCGCCTGCACGATGATCGCGGAGACGCAGTTCGGCAGGACGTGCTGCGCGATGATCCGGGCACCACCGGCGTCGAGGGTCTTCGCGCTCGTCACGAAGTCGGCGCTCGTGATGCGCAGCGTCTCACCGCGCACGATGCGGATCATCGCCGGGACGTGCGAGACGCCGATGGCGATGACGGCGTTCGACAGGCTGGGGCCGCTGATCGCCGCGAGGCCGACCGCGATGATGAGGAACGGGAACGCCAGGGCGACGTCGGTCAGGCGCGAGATGATCGCGTCGAGCCACTTCCAGTAGCCGGCGAGGAGCCCGAGCGGGGTCCCGACGACGACGGCGACGAGCACGGAGAGTGCGCCGACCACGAGTGAGACCTGCACGCCGTACAGCGTGCGGGACAGGATGTCGCGGCCGAGGTCGTCGGTGCCGAGGCCGAAGCCGACGGTGAACGGCACCTGGAACGGCAGGTCGAAGTGCGTCTGCGTGGGGTCGTGCGGCGCGACGAGCGGAGCGGTCAGCGCGGCGAGCACGACGACCGCGAGCATGACGCCGCCGGTGAGCCCGAGGCGGTTCGCCCTGACCTGCTTCCAGACGCGGCCGCGGCTGGAGCCGAGGTCGAACGTGGGTGTCACGGTGGTCATCGGGTGCCTCCCACGCGGATCTTCGGGTTGATGACCGAGTACAGGACGTCCACGGCCAGGTTGATCACGACGTAGCCGACCGTGATGACGAGCACGACCGCCTGGATCACCGGGTAGTCGCGGGTGAACACCGAGTCGAGCGTCAGCTTGCCGAACCCGGGGAGCGCGAAGATGCGCTCGGTGACGACGGCACCCGAGATGAGCCCGCCGAGCTGCAGCCCGACGATGGTGACGACCACGATCATCGAGTTGCGGAGGCCGTAGCGGAACAGCACCCGGCCGCGGCCGAGCCCCTTCGCCCGTGCCGTCCGGACGAAGTCGGTCTTCATCGTCTCGATCATCGACGCACGGGTCTGCCGCATGATCACGGCCGCGAGCGAGGTACCGAGGATGAGTGCCGGCAGGGTCAGGTGGTAGAGCGCACTGAGCGGGTTCGACGTCATCGGGACGTACCCGGACGCCGGGAACCAGCCGAGCCCTGCCGCGAGCCACACGATCGCCAGGATGCCGAGCCAGAAGTTCGGGACGCTGAGGCCGACGAGCGCAGCGGCGTTCGCCATCCACTCCGGCCACTGCCCGCGGTAGCGCTCGGCCAGGGTGCCGAGGGCGACCCCGACGAGCACGGCGACGACGATGGCGTAGAGCGCGAGCCACAGTGTGACCGGGAGCGTCGAACCGATGAGCTCGGTCACCGGGGTGCCCGTGCGGGTCGAGCGGCCGAAGTCGCCCTGGAACGCGTTCACCAGGAAGCGCCAGTACTGCACGACGATCGAGTCGTCGAGGCCGAGCTGGGCCCGGACCGCGGCAAGCCGTGCAGGGCTCGCCTCCTCGCCGGCGAGCGCGAGCGCCGGGTCGCCCGGGAGCTGCCGGACCCCGAAGAACACGACGATCGACGCGAGCACCAGCGTGATCGCCGACTGCCAGATGCGGGTGCTGACGTAGCGGATCACTTCGTCGCTCCTTCCACGAACGCGGCCTTGCTCAGCCGCACGACGCCGTCCGCGTACGTCGAGACGCCCGCGATCGTGTTCCCGACGCCGGTGATGCTCCGGGTCCGGTAGAGGTAGATGATCGGGTCGTCTCGTTGGACGATCGTCGTCATCTCGCCGTACAGGTCGGCTCGCTCCTGCTCGTCGGTCGACTGCGCGGCGCGGGTGATGAGGTCGTCGACCTCGGCGTTGCTGTAGCCGGCGTAGTTGTTACCGCCACCCGTCGTCAGGAAGCCGCCGATGTTGCCGTGCGGGTCGACGCGGCCGGACCAGCCGAGCTGCAGCGCCTGGAAGTCGCCGCGGGTCTGGTCGTCGAGCAGTGTCGTGTACTCGACCGGGGTGATCGTGATCGCGAAGCCGCCACCGCGGGCCTGCGCCTGCAGTGCCTGGGCGAACCGCACGGTGTCGGGGGTGTTCGTCACCTCCATCTCGATCGGGAACGGCTGCTGGACGCCCGCCTTCTCGAGGATCTTCTTCGCGGCGGCCGGGTCGTACTCCGGGCACGCCTTGCTCGCCGTGCTGGCGAACACGCTCGTGTCCGGCACCGGGGAACACGCGACGTCCGCCCAACCGTGGAACACGCTCTGCACGAGCTCCGCGCGGTTGATCGACATCGACAGGGCCCGGCGGACGTCCGCGCGCTTCGCCAGCGGGGTGTCGATCTGCTTCGGGTCCGTGCCGACGCCGTCCTGGTTGCCGATGTTCACGGTGATGCCCTGGTAGCCGAGGGAACCCGTCCGCAGGATGGACAGGTCCTTGCGCTTCCGCAGGTCGTCGACGTCCTGCGTGGAGATCGTGTCCGCCACCTGGACGTCGCCGGAGCGGAGGTTCGCCGCCCGGATGCTGGCGTCGGTGATGATCCGGTAGGTGATCGTGTCGAAGTGCGCCGACGACGGGTCGTAGTACTCCGGGTCCTTCTCGACCTGGATCGAGGTCTGCGGGACGCGCTTCACGAACTTGTACGGGCCGACGCACACCGGGGAGTCGCCGAAGTCGTCGCCCTTCTCCGCGAGCGCCGTCGGCGACATGATCATGCCCGCGCGGTCCGCGAGCGCCGCGGTGAGCGGGGCGAACGGGGTCCCGTAGTGCAGCCGCACGGTGTGGTCGTCGACTGCCTCGACATCGGACACCGGGCCGAGCTCGCTCTTCCGGCTGGAGTCCGCCTTCGTCAGGTTCCGCTCGAGCGTCGTCACGACCGCGTCGGCGTCGAACGGCGTGCCGTCGGCGAACCGCACGCCGGTCTTCACCGGGAACGTGACGGTCTTGCCGCCGTCGCTCACCGTCGGGAGCTCCGTCGCGAGCATCGGGACGAGGGTGCCCTCGGCGTCGATGTCGTAGAGCTTCTGGCACATCGTCTCCATGACGTACCGGGTGTACAGCGACGACGAGGTGGTCGGGTCGAGGCGGTCGGGCTCTGCCGAGAGCGCCATCACCAGGTCACCGCCCTCCTTGATCTGCTGGTCGCCGATCGGGGCGGTGGTGACGGTGCCGGCGGTGGTGCCGCCGGCCTTCGAGCGTTGGACGGGGACGCAGGCGGTGAGTGCGAGCGTCGCGGCGATGAGGACGGCGGGCAGCGCGATGAGCGTGCGTCGTCGTCGGGGGCTGATCGGGGACATGCGGTTCCTGATGCTGGGGAGGTGCGTGGCGTCCCTTGTGGGGTCGCGCTCAGGATCGGGGTTGATTGCATACAATCACACGTGTTGGCCGTCGCTTGTATACATTCTGTTTCGGTTGTGTAAAACGACGAACTGTCCACCGGTGTCGTCGGCGTGGTCCGCCGCGGCGCAGGTCGCGCAAGTCTGGCGAGATGCGCCCTTCTCGCTCGCGCCCGACCGCCGCCGTCTACGTCGACGGCTTCAACCTGTTCCGACGGGCTCTCCAGGGGCGCGACGACCTGAAGTGGCTCGACCTCGAACTGTTGAGTAGTCGCCTCTTGCCGAGTTTCGACGTCGGACAGATCCGGTACTTCACCGCTCGGGTCCGGCACGTCGAGGGGAAGGATCCGCGGGTGCCGCAGAACCAGGAGCGGTACCTCAGGGCACTCGCCACGCTGCCGTCGGTGTCGCTGCACTTCGGGACGTTCCGGGCGGACAGACGATGGATGGCGGTCTCGCCGCTCGTGCTCGACGATGCCGGTGAGCCACGGCGCGTCCTGGTGCGGAAGATCGAGGAGAAGGGGACCGACGTGTCGCTCGCTGCGCACATGGTCGCGGACGCGATGGCCGGGACCTTCGACGTGTCCTTCCTGTTGTCGAACGACTCCGATTTCGTCGACGCACTCCGCATCGTGCGGGAGCGCGCGCGGAAGAAGATCGGCCTCATCGTCCCGACTGAGTCTGCGCCAGCTCGGAGTCTGCGCGAGATCAGGCCGGACCACATCCGGTACATCAAGCAGAGCGCGCTCCGCGGAAGTCAGTTCCCGGCGCGGGTGGTCGACGAGTTGGGGACCTTCGGGCGGCCGAGCGCTTGGGAGATGCAGAAGCCCCTCTCGATGGAGAGGGGCTTCTGGCCGGTTAGCCGTTGACGTGGCACCCCGGGGGGTGATCTCAGCCTACGTGGACACGAACGCCCGACGCAACTGGAACTTCACATACGCTACGGTCGGTGCCGTGACCCACGAATTGGGGTCCTGAGTGATTTTCGATGTCGACTGTCCTTCAACTACGGTCGCATTGATCTAGGGGAGAGACGATGGAGTTCGAAGAACGACTCGCAGCGCTGGCCGCAAAGGTGCAGAACCAGCGAGACGCGATCCAAACCGAAGAAGCCACCAAGAACGCGTTCGTGATGCCGTTCATCTCGACGATCCTCGGCTACGACGTGTTCAACCCGCTCGAGGTGGTGCCGGAGTTCACGGCCGACGTCGGCGTCAAGCGTGGCGAGAAGGTCGACTATGCGATCATGCGAGACGGGGAGGTGCAGATCCTCATCGAGTGCAAGAAGTCGACGGAGCCACTCAAGATCGAGCACGCGTCCCAGCTCTTCCGGTACTTCTCGGTTACGAACGCTCGGATCGCCGTCCTCACCAACGGCGAGGTCTACAACTTCTACACGGACCTCGACGCGCCGAACAAGATGGACGACCGTCCGTTCCTCGTCCTCGACCTGGCGGACATCGACGAGACGCTGCTGCCAGAGCTCCGGAAGCTCACGAAGGACGTGTTCGACCTCGACTCGGTGATCAGCGCGGCCGAGGAGCTGAAGTACGTCGGCTCGATCAAGCGTGCGATCGCCGCACAGTTCCGTGAGCCGGAAGAGGACTTCGTCCGACTGTTCACGAGCCGCGTCTACGACGGTCGCTTCACGCAGGATGCGAAGGTGCAGTTCACGGCACTCGTCGCGAAGGCCTCGAAGCAGTACCTCAACGAGCAGGTGAACGATCGTCTGAAGACTGCGCTCGGTGCTTCCTACTCGGCACCGGTCAGCGTCGAGGCTTCGGAAGAAGCGGTTTCGAGTGAGTCCGTCGCTCGAGACGACATCGACCGGGACACCGAGATCGAGACCACCCTCGAAGAACTCGAGGGCTACCAGATCGTCAAGGCGATCGCCTGCAGCGAGGTCAAGCCCGACCGGATCGCGCACCGCGACCAGAAGTCGTACTTCGCGATCCTGCTCGACGACAACAACCGCAAGCCGATCGCGCGCCTCTGGTTCAACGGTAAGAAGCAGAAGTACCTCGGGCTGTTCGACGAGGACAAGGTCGAGACGAAGCACGCGATCGAGAACCTCGACGACATCTACCTCCACGCCGCCACGATCCGCGAGGCCACACACCGCTACGCGGGCTGAGGCCGGCGCGCGATGAGCATCGACTTGTCGACGCAGATCGGGCCCATCGACTGAGAGCTCCGCCGCCGACTCGGGCCGTACCCTGGACGGGATGAGATCCCGCGCCGCGCAACTGACCGTGCTCGTCGCGATCGGGATCGTCGCCGGGGTGCTCTCCGGCCTGTTCGGCGTCGGTGGTGGGGTCATCGTGGTCCCCGCACTCATGGCCTTCCTCCACATGGACCAGCGCAGCGCCTCCGCGAGCTCCCTCGTGGCGATCGCCCCCGCGGCCGTCGTCGGTGCGATCACCTACGCCGTGCAGGGCGAGGTGCACTGGCTCGCGGCACTCACCCTGGCGATCGGCAGTGTCGTCGGGGCACCCATCGGCTCCAGGCTCCTGCGGGCGATCCCGCTCCGGGTCCTCCCGTGGATCTTCGTCGGCTTCATCGTCGTCGTGCTCGTCTCCCTGTTCACCAACGTGCCCACCCGTGAGGGTGACGTGCACTTCGGCCCGATCGAGGCGGTCGTGCTGCTCGGGATCGGGCTGCTGGCCGGCGTCCTCTCCGGCCTGATCGGTGTCGGCGGCGGAGTGGTGATCGTGCCCGGGATGGAACTCGCACTCGGCGCGGGTGACCTGCTCGCGAAGGGGACGTCGCTGCTCACGATGGTGCCGACGTCGGTCTCCGGCACGGTGGCGAACCTGCGTCGAGGGGTGGTGGACATCCGCGTGGGACTGACGGTGGGCATCACGGCGGCGGTCTGCTCACCGATCGGGGCGTTCATCGCAGGGGTCGTCGACCCGCAGGTCGGGACGTGGATGTTCGCCGGGTTCCTGGTCGTGGTGGCGGTGATCGTGCTGCGACGCGGACTCAGGAAGGCGAGCAAGCCCGATCCGCAGGTCGGAGAGGTCGCGTGACGGTCACCGCCGAGGACGTCCTCGCCGCGTTCGCGAAGACGCCGGGCGACGTCGCGGGTGCCCGGCGGGTGGCCCGGGCGCACCGGGACCTCGACGAGGGCGAACGGTCCGCGCTGTTGTGGAGCGAGGACCCAGGCGCACGGCTCGTCGCCGTCGTGCTGCTCGTGCAGGCGATGCGGGAGCGCGCCGATCCCGAACTCACCGAGGAGTACCTGTCGGCGGCGCGCGCCGAACGGATCGACCGCGTGGAACTCGTCGACATCGCTGCCGAGGAGCTCGTCGGCGCACCGATGCTCGACGGCTCGACCGGACCGCTGTTCGCGCTCGCGAAGTCGGACGTCGCCTGGGTCAGGCGCATCGCGGTGGTCGCGACGCTGGCGTTCGCCAAGCAGGGCGACGCGGACGTGCCGCTCGCAGTGGCCGGCCGACTCGTCCGTGAGCGCGGGGACACCGTGCAGTCGGCGCTCGGCTGGGTGCTTCGAGAGGTCGGCAAGCGGGCGTCCGAGCCGGCACTCGTCGCGTTCCTCGAGCGACAGGGGCGGTTCCTCAGCCGGAGCGCGCTCGAGACCGCGACCGAGCACCTGCCGGCGGCCGAGCGCGACCGTCTCCGCCAGAACGGCTGAACGCGAGAGCTGCCGAACGCGAGACCGCCTGCGCGCTACCGTGCGAACACGTCGTCCAACGTGAACGTCGACAACTTCCGCTCCTGCAACAGCGCGTGCAACCGCGGTAGCGCCCCGATGGTCCCCCGGAAGTTCGCGTGCCCGATCACGATGTGCGCCGGCTGGAACCACTGCTCCGCGAACCCGACGATCTGGTCCGACGTGATGTCACCGGAGTCGGCCAGCGACCCGTACCAGAGCAGCGGCGTCGTGTACCCGGCGCGGGCGGCTGCGGCGTCGACCCGGGCGTCGTGGTACCCGAACGGCGGCCGGAAGTACGGCTTCGCGTCCACGCCGTAGGTGTCCCGGATGAAGTCGTGGTTCCGGGTGAGCTGGTCGATGATGCCCTGGTCGGAGAGCTTCGTGAGCGCCGGGTGGTCCCACGTGTGGTTCCCGAGCTGCACCTGCCCGGAGGTCACCAACGGTCGCAGCAGGTCGGCGTGCTCGGTCCACGCGGGGCGCACCCCGTTCACGAAGAACGTCAGGCGTGTCCCGGTGTCGGCGGCGAACCGGGCGTAGGCCTCGACCACCTCGCTCGACGCTCCGTCGTCGACGGTCCAGGCGATCCCGGGCGTCCCCTCCGGCAGCCCGGTGATCGTCCCAGCGGGGAGCGGCTGTCGCTGCAGGGCGACCGGCGGAACAGTCGCGGTCGCGGTCGCCGTCGCAGTCGCAGTCGCGGATGACGAAGCAGAAGGGGACGGCGACGCGGAAGCCGCAGAAGTCCGCGAACCCGTCGGCCGTGACGACGGCACGGCCGAACACGCGGCGAGCGCCCCCGTCAGCACGGTCCCACCGACCCCGGCCAACAGCGCGCGACGGGACGGACGGGAAGGAGCGCGGTGGTTCATCGCCATCCAGCGTCCCCGCGCGGTGCAATGCCGCGCATCGGTCACCAGGACGATCCCCGATGGCCGATCGGCCAACGATGCGGCACGATGACTCCATGCCGCACACCGACGTGCCCGTCATCGACGCCGATCTCGTCCGACGCCTCGTCGCCGAGCAGTTCCCCGCATGGTCGGACCTGCCCGTCATCGAGGTCGACCCGCAGGGCTGGGACAACCGCACCTACCGGCTCGGCGACGCACTGTCGGTCCGGCTGCCGAGCGCGGAGGGCTACGTCGCAGCCGTCGAGAAGGAGCAGCGCGTCCTGCCGTACCTGGCGCCGTCCCTCGATGTCCCGGTTCCCGAGCCCGTCGGACTCGGACGCCCGGGCTGCGGCTACCCGTTCCCGTGGTCGGTGCGCCGCTGGCTCGACGGCACGGTGGCAGCACACGCCGATCCGGACCGGTCGGCGCTCGCCGCGGACGTCGGCCGGGTCCTCCGGCAGCTCCGGGCCGTCCCGGCCGACGGCGGTCCTGCCGCCGGGGCGCACTCGTTCCACCGCGGCGCGCACCCGTCGTTCTACGACCACGAGGTCCGCGATGCACTCGACCGGCTCGGCGACGACGTCGACCGGGCGGCCTGCGAGGCGGTCTGGGACACGGCGTGCGCCACGGCCTGGGAGCGACCCGCCGTGTGGTTCCACGGCGACGTCGCCCCGACGAACCTGCTCGTGGGCGACGACGGCCGGCTCACGGCACTCATCGACTTCGGCACGTGCGGCGTCGGCGATCCGGCGTGCGACCTGGTGCTGGCGTGGACGTTCCTCGACCCGGCGGCGCGGCAGGTGTTCCGCGATGCGGTCGGGCTGGACGACGCGACCTGGGCCAGGGGCCGTGGCTGGGTCCTCTGGAAGTCCCTCATCATGCTGGCCGGCAGTGCCGGCCCCGGCGACCGCGCAGGCCACCAGGCGGTCCTGGCCGTCGCCCTGGACGACGCGGTCGTGTGACTGGAGGCTCGTGGGGGTGCCGCCACGAGCCTCCCGTCCGACCCGCGCTGAGAAGGCGCGCCGGTGCGTCCGGGTACACGGGACGTACCGACGATAGGAGCGTTCATGCGCGCACTCACCTGGCAGGGCACGGAGACGGTCTCGGTCGAGACAGTCCCGGACCCGACGATCCACGAGCCCACCGACGCGATCGTGCGGATCACCTCGACCGCGATCTGCGGCTCCGACCTGCACCTGTACCGCGTGCTCGGCCCCTACATCGACAGGGGTGACGTGCTCGGTCACGAGCCGATGGGCATCGTCGAGGCGGTCGGCAGCGCCGTCACGAACCTGAAGGTCGGCGACCGCGTCGTCGTCCCCTTCAACATCTCCTGCGGCCACTGCTGGATGTGCCAGCGAGGCCTGCAGTCGCAGTGCGAGACCACCCAGGTCACCGAGTACGGCAGCGGAGCGGCGCTGTTCGGCTACACGAAGATGTACGGCCAGGTCCCCGGTGGCCAGGCCGAGTACCTCCGCGTCCCGCACGCCGACTACGGACCCATCGTCATCCCCGACGACGGCACCCCTGACGACCGTTGGCTGTTCCTCAGCGACATCCTCCCGACGGCGTGGCAGGCCGTGCAGTACGCCGACGTGCCGGAGGGCGGGACCCTGGCGGTCCTCGGTCTCGGACCGGTCGGGCAGTTCGCCGCTCGGATCGGCAGACACCTCGGCTACCGCGTCCTCGCGGTCGACCCGGAGCAGGTCCGCCGCGACCTCGGGTCGCGCCACGACGTGGAGACGTTCGACCTGACGAAGGACGTCGTCGCCCAGCTGGTCGACCTGACCGACGGTCGCGGGCCGGACGGCGTCGTGGACGCGGTCGGCATGGAGGCGCACGGGAACCCCCTCGCCGGTTTCGCCCAGCGCGCTGCCGGGCTGTTGCCAGACGCCCTCGCGCAGAAGGCGATCGAGACCGCCGGGGTCGACCGGCTCGCTGCCGTGCACGCCGCGATCGACCTGGTCCGCCGCGGTGGCACCGTCTCGCTGAGCGGGGTCTACGGGGGCATGGCGGATCCGATGCCGATGATGACGCTGTTCGACAAGCAGATCACCGTCCGCGAAGGCCAGTGCAACGTGAAGCGCTGGATCGACGACATCATGCCGCTCGTGTCCGACCCGGCCGACCCGCTCGGCACACTCGACCTGGTCACGCACCGGGTCCCGCTCGAGGACGCCCCGCACATGTACGAGGTCTTCCAGAAGAAGCAGGACGGCTGCGTCAAGGTCGTCCTGGAACCGGCCACGGCGTGACCCGCATCGTGGTCGTCGGCGCGACCGGCAACGTCGGCACCGCCGTCGTCCGCCGGCTCGCCGCCGAGCCCGACGTGCAGGTCGTCGGGGTCGCCCGGCGGCTGCCCGACGTGCACACCGCGCCGTACGGCGATGCCGTCTGGCACGCGGTGGACGTCGGTGCCTCCGACGCCGTCGACCAGCTCGCCGCCGTGTTCCGCGGCGCGGACGCCGTGATCCACCTGGCGTGGGCACTGCAGCCGACGCACGACATCCCGGTGCAGTACCGCACGAACGTGACCGGGACGGCGAACGTGCTCGCCGCCGTGGCCCGGGTGTCGGTCCCGCAGGTCGTCGTGGCGTCGTCGGTGGGGACCTACCGCGGGGTCGATGCTGCGGGCAAGCGCTTGCGCGTCGACGAGTCGTGGCCGGTGGACGGCATCCCGACCGCGACCTACTCGATCCACAAGGCCGAGAACGAGCGGGCGATGGACGCCTTCGCGCAGGCGAACCCGGACGTCGTGGTGACGCGACTCCGACCGGGGCTGATCTTCCAGCGGGCGGCGGCCGCCGAGATCCGTGGGCTGTTCCTCGGTCCGCTGGTGCCGATGCGGATCGTGCGCTGGGTGCAGTGGGCGGTGCTGCCGCTGCCGTACCCGTTCGTGTTCCAGGCCGTGCACGCCGACGACGTCGCCGACGCGTACTGGCGCGCGGTGGACCGGCGGGCGGCAGGAGCGTTCAACATCGCCGCGGCGCCCGTGCTCACCCCGCCCCGGATCGCGGCGGTACTCGGGATGCGCGGGGCCGTCCGGATCCCGCTCCGACTGCTCCGCGGCCTGGTCACCCTGACCTGGCGGCTCCGGATCCAGCCGACGGACGCCGGGTGGATCGACATCGCCGCGTCCGTCCCGATCATGCGGACGGACCGTGCGCGCACGGAACTCGGGTGGGAGGCTCGGCACACCTCCGAAGACGCGTTGCGGGATCTCGTGTCCGGGTTCGCGGACGGTGCGAACGTCGAGGGGTCGGGTCCGCTCCGCGGGTAGCGCGCTGGTCGGCGGCGCTGGGGGAGTTCGGGCGGGTACGCTCGCCCCGTGATGCCGGACCAGCTGCTCGGGGAGTGGGCGCTCGAGCGAGCCGTGGTCGATCGTCGTGCAGGCGTGCGGGGCACCGTCCGAGGGACCACGACCCTGACGCTCGAGCACGCCGGGCTCGTGCGGTGGGACGAGTCCGGCACGATGGAGCTCGCGGGCCGCTCGACACCGGTGTCCCGGACGCTCATCGTGCGGCGGGATGACGACGGCGCCTGGACGGTGTGCTTCGCCGACGGTCGCCTGTTCCACGACTGGGTCTGGGGCGTGTCCGTGGTGCATGACTGTGCGCCGGACGAGTACACCGGCGAGCTCGACGGCGACGCATCGCGCTGGACCGTGCGGTGGGACGCGGTCGGTCCGGCGAAGGACTACCGGCTCGACAGCGTCCTGACCCCGCTCGACCCGCGGCTCGATCTCCCGCTCGGCCTCCCGCTCGTGTGAGCGTCGGCGGGGCGCGGCAGACTGGGCGCATGGCCCGCACCTCCGGCAAGTCCTCCGGCACCGACGCCCCTCGGATCACCCTGACCGAACTCACCGACCTCGACGACTGGGCCCCGGCGCCAGGCGACGTGCTCTCCGGTGACCGCATCGACGGCAAGCGCATCGCGTCGCTCGACATCGCGGGCGAGCGTCTCCCCGACCTCGAGATCGAGGAGTGCGTCATCGAGGACCTCCGTGCCGACGGCGCCGACCTCCGCGGGGTGCGCGTGCACGACACCGTGATCGATGCCCTCGACGCCCCGGTCCTTCGGGCGTCGAGCAGCTCCTGGCGCGAGGTCCGGATCGGCGGCGGCCGGGTCGGCTCCGCGGAGCTCTACGACGCGGGACTGAACGGCGTCGAGTTCGTCGGGATGAAGCTCGGGTTCGTGAACCTCCGCGGGGCGACGGTCACCGACGTGGTGTTCCGCGACTGCGTCATCGACGAGCTCGACATCGCCGACGCCAGGCTCCTGCGGGTGTCCTTCGAGGGGACCCGCATCCGTGCTGCCGAGGGCTCGAACACCCGGATCGAGCACGTGGACCTGCGCGGCGCCGACCTCGACCGGGTCGAGCGGCTCGAGGGTTTCCGCGGTGCGACGATCGCGGCGGACCACCTCTACACGCTCGCACCGCTGCTGGCGGCGCAGGCGGGCTACCGCGTCGACTGACCCGCTCGCGTGGTCACGCCGGCCAGCGCCGCGGCCAGGTCGGCCTGCACGAGGTCCCCGTGCACCGCAGCGCCCGCCTGGGTCCCCGCCGCCGACGAGCCGATGACGGTGGCCATCGGCGACGCCACGTTGCCCGCGGCGTAGACCCCGCGCACGGACGTCTTCCCCATGCCGTCGACGGTGACCGCACCGGCGATCCGGACGTCGCCCATCAGCACGTCCTCCGCGACGATCCCGAGACCTTCGAGGCCGTCGACGCGCGCCTCGGCCGAGCTCGCGGCAGCGAGGGCGTCGAGCGCGACCGTCGTGCCGTCGCCGAGCTCGACGCCCGTCAGGACATCGCCGTCCGACAGCACCCGGGCCACCGGGCCGTCGTGGACCCTGACCCCGCCGGCGTCGAAACCAGCACGGGCGGTGTCGTCGACGAGTGCAGGGTCGGTCGCGAACACGGTGACGTGCTCGCTCAGCGCGCGCCAGAGCAGCGCCTGGTGTGCCCCGGACGGTGTCGTGACGAGCACGCCGATCCGTCGGTCGCGGATCTCCCATCCGTGGCAGAACGGGCAGTGCACGACACCGCGGCCCCACTGTTCCGCCAGACCCGGCACGTCCGGCAGGACGTCCGCGGCGCCGGAGGCGACGACCACGCGACGGGCCGTCACCTGCGCGCCGGAGTCGAGGGTGGCGGTGAAGGCGACCTCGTCGGCATCGCTCGCCGGCGCGGGGGACGCGGCCACGAGCCTCCCGGACGTGATGTCGACCCCGTACCGGGCGACCTCCGCGCGACCGATCCGGGTCAGCTCGAGCGGTGGCGTGCCCTCCTGCCCGAGGTAGTTGTGGACGCCCGCCGCCGGGGCGTTGCGGGGGTCGCCCGCGTCCACCACCAGCACGGATCGGCGAGAGCGGCCGAGGATGAGAGCGGCGGCGAGGCCGGCGGATCCGCCGCCGATGACGATCACGTCGTAGGTGTCACGCATGCCGACATCGTGCGGCACCGCGCATGACGTGGCAACAAAGCTTGCCGGTCTGGCAACATGGCCCCATGGAGCACGGACAGGAGGCTCGGCCCGCCTCGCGGACGACGGCTGAGGTCGTCGACGGGGTCGGGCCCCGGCTGCGCACGTTGCGTCAGCGACGTGACGTCACGTTGGCTGCGCTGGCGACGGAGACCGGGATCTCGGTGAGCACGCTCTCGCGGCTGGAGTCGGGGCAGCGCAAGCCGACGCTGGAGCTGCTGCTGCCGCTGGCCCGGGCGTACCAGGTGCCGCTCGACGACCTCGTGGGGGCGCCGCAGACCGGCGATCCGCGCGTGCACATGAAGCCCGAGGTGCACGGTGGGCGGGTCGTCGTGCCGCTCACCCGGCGGACCGGGGGAGTGCGGTCGTTCAAGCAGCTCTTCCCGCCGCACTCGCCCGGTGGTGAACCGTCCCCGAAGACGCACGAGGGCTACGAGTGGCTCTACGTGCTGTCTGGTCGGCTGCGGCTGGTGCTCGGCGAACACGACTTCGACCTCGGGCCAGGTGAGGTCGTCGAGTTCGACACGCACACGCCGCACTGGATCGGGAACGTGACGGACCACGTGACCGAGGTGCTCTGCCTGTACGGGCCGCAGGGCGAGCGGGCCCACGTGCGGTCGCGGCCGGCAGGGTGATGGGACGCGGCGTGCTCAGAACACGTGGGCCATGACGTCGTCCAGCAGGCCGGAGGTCGGGACGTTCGCCTGGCCGATGTGGATCGCGATGTCACCACGGGTGAAGTAGGTCACACCCGTCTCGACGCCGTACTGGTTGTCAGTGCTGATCCGTTGGCACCGGTAGCCCTCGGCGAGGTGCTCGCACTGGAAGCCCTGCAGGCCCTGCAGCACGGCGAACGCCTTCGATGAGTCGACCACCTGCACGGCGATCGACACGTTCGTGATGTCCGCTCGGGGATCGCGCCAGACGCAGTAGAGGCGCTTGCCGTCGGGCTGCAGCACCGGCGTGAACACCGACTTCGGGATCTCGACGGGATCGCCGACGACCGCGGGGTCGTTGAGCGGCGCGCGGAGGAACGAGTCCTTCCACTTGCTCGTGGTGATGAGCCCGTCGCACGTGTCCGGAACCGTGCCGCCGTCGTAGTCCACCCCCGGGACCGGCGTGATCGTCGAGGTCGGGCGCGGGGTGGTGCTCGTGCTCGGATCCGGTGTCGTGCTGGTGCTGGGAGCCGGTGTCGTGCTCGGTGTCGTACTCGCGCTCGGCGTCGGGTCCGGGGTGGTGTTCCCGGTGCAGCCGCTGAGCAGCGTCGCCGTCGCTGCCAGCGCGATCGCGATCCCCGCGGCGCGTCGTCGTGCGTTCCCCATGGTGTGCTCCCCTCCGCTCCTCGAATCTACAGACGTCGCGCCTGGTGTGCGGTTGCTGTTCGATCACGATGGGGTCCTCGACGCGGTGGTCGCCGCCAGGACGCCCCGGAGGGTGTTCGGCGCCAGGCGATACGGTCGGGGCATGGACTCGCCCGATGACCTCGCCGACGAACTCCGGGAGTCGATCGGGCGGATCGTCCGTGCGACCCGCGGCAAGGTCGACACGATCCCGCCGGCGCACTCGGCGACGCTCGGGCTGCTCGACCGGCAGGGTGCCATGACGATCGCCGACCTCGCCCGCAAGCGCGGGGTGAAGCACCAGGGGCAGTCCCGCACGATCGGCGAACTCGAAGAACGCGGGCTGGTCGCACGGGAGACCTCGGCCGAAGACCGCCGGGTGTCGGTGATCGGCATCACCCCGACCGGGCGCGACGTGGTGCTGCGGGACCGACGGGCGCGGGCGGACTGGCTCGCCACGGCGATCGCGGAGGACCTGTCGGCCGACGAACGGGAGATGCTCGCCCGGATGCCGCCGTTGCTCCACCGGATCGCCCGGCGCGTCGAGGAGTGACGACCACGGCGCACCCGTGACACGTCGTCGCGGACTGAGCCGGTGCAGAGGCGGGCGGAGTTGCCTGGGGTGATGTCTGCCGACCCCAGCACCGCTGTCCTGTTCGACATCGACGGGACGCTCGTCGACTCGAACTACGCCCATGTCGACGCGTGGTGGCGGGCGTTCCGCGCCGTCGACGAGTCCGTCGATGCCTGGCGCATCCACCGCGCGATCGGCATGGACTCCTCCCGCCTGCTCGGGGCGTTGCTCCCCGACGCGCCCGACGACGTCCGCGCGACCGCGAAGCAGTTCCACTCCGCGTACTACGCGGAGCAGATGCCGCGATTGCGCGCACTGCCCGGAGCCCGCGACCTGTTGCGGGCCGTCGCCTCCCTGGGGCATGCGGTGGTGCTCGCCACGAGTGCTCCCGCTTCCGAGCTCGTCCGGCTGCGGGAAGTCCTCGACGCCGAGGAGTGGATCACCGCGGTGACCAGCTCCGAGGACGTCGACGAGGCGAAGCCGGCGCCCGGGATCGTCCAGGTCGCGCTCGACCGGGTCGGGGTCGTCGCGGAGCGGGCGGTCATGGTCGGGGACGCGATGTGGGACGTCGAGGCGTCGGCGAGGGTCGGCGTGCCGTGCGTCTCCGTGATGACGGGCGGCATCGGTGGCGACGAACTGCGGCACGCCGGAGCCGCTGCCGTGTACGACGACGCGGCAGCGGTCCTGGCGGATCTCGACGGCGGCCCGATCGGGGCGCTCGGGTCGCCCGGGTCGATCGGGGGGCGCTCGTGACGGTGCGGGGCGTCGACCACGTCGGGCTCACCGTGCCGGACGTCGACGCGGCGACGACCTTCCTCGTCGAGGCCTTCGACGCGGTCGTGCTCTACGACACGCTCCCCGCCGACGCGCCGCCGAAGGGCGGCCACGAGACGGACGAGCGACTCGGCGTACCGGACGGTGCCCGTGAGGTCCGTGTCCGGATGCTCGCCCTGCCCGGCGGGCCCGGCATCGAGCTGTTCGCGTTCGACGGTGCTGCGCAAGGGGCTCCAGCGGTGCCGACGGACCTCGGATGGCAGCACGTCGCCCTGTACGTCGACGACCTCGACGCGACCCTCGACCGGGTCGTGCGTGCCGGCGCCGCCGCGCTCGGTGCACCCCGCCCGCTCCCGGGGCCCGAGGCGGGTGCCCGGAACCGGTTCGTCTACGTCCGGACACCGTGGGGGAGCACCGTCGAGCTGCTGACGTACCCGGACCCCCAGCCGTACGAGGCGCACACGGACCGTCGTCGCTGGCACCCCTGACCCCGGACCCGCGTCCGGCGGTGTCGTCCGTGCGTGTCAGGATGGTCGATCGTGATCACGATCGAACGCGTCGCCTGGGAAGACCCCCGCGGAGTCGTCCTCCGCGCCCGCATGGACGAGGAGATGCACGAGCGCTACGGCTCGGCAGCCGCCGACGAGGACCCCGCCGTCACCGCCGAGCGCGACCGGTCGCTCGCCGTCGATCCGGCCACGGTCATCACCTCGGTGCTCGCGATCGACGAGGACGGCGAGGCCGTCGGGCACATCGCGGTCCGTCGGCTCCGTGACGAGGTCGAGCTCAAGCGCCTCATCGTGCTGTCGTCCGCTCGCGGCAAGGGTGCGGCGACGGCGCTGCTCGACGAATGTGAGCGCATCGGTCGCGAACAGGGCGCGCAGCGGTTGATCCTGCAGACCGGCGATCGGCAGCCCGACGCCGTCGCCCTGTACGAGAAGACCGGATGGCGCTCGATCCCCGTGTACGAGCCGTACGCGGCGACGATGCCGTGGTCGTTCTGCTTCGACAAGGCGCTGTAGCACCCTCCGTATTGCACTTTCGCGCCATGAGTGCAATTCTTGTCCGGTGAGCACGGCCGAACGCACCCGCACGCTGCGTCGACGCATGATCGTCGAGGCACGTCGGTCGACCGTGGAGAGCGGTCTGCACGGCTTCACGATCGAGCAGCTCTGCGAGACGGTCGGGGTGTCCCGACGCACGTTCTTCAACCACTTCGCGTCGAAGGAAGACGTCGTCCTCGGCATCGAGCTCAACGCGGACGAGAACCTGCTCGTGGCGTACGCCCGCGGGCAGGTCGTCCCGGCGACGCTCGACCCCCTGAGCTCGATCGTCGCGCTCGCGATCGAGCAGGTCCACGTCGTGGGGCTCGACCGTTCCGATGAAGCGCTCGTGCGCAAGGTCTTCGACCGAGAACCCGCACTCGTCGCACGGTTCCTCTCGGCGACGGACGTGCAACTCGCGAAGGTCGCCGACGCCGTGCGGGAACGCTTCGGATGGACCGTCCCGGACGACCCTCGCGCTCGGCTCGTGACCGAGTCGGCGGCAGGGCTGCTCAAGGTCACCGCCGCCGACTACTTCGACGACGACTTCGACGAGTCGACGGGCCCGTCCTTCGACGACCTGCTCACCACGAACCTCCGCCTCATGCGGGCGGCCATCACCACCGGACAGGAAGACACCGAATGAGCACCTCAGCGCCGCGCACCGCCAAGCGCGCACGGCCCGGGAGCGATGGGCCGCTGCTCCTCACCCAGCGTCGGATCTGGATCATCTTCTCCGCGCTGATCGCCGGCATGCTGCTGTCGAGTCTCGACCAGACGATCGTCTCGACCGCGATGCCGACCATCGTCGGCGACCTCGGCGGCGTCGCCCACCAGGCGTGGATCACGACCGGCTACCTGCTGGCATCGACCATCGTGATGCCGATCTACGGCAAGTTCGGTGACGTCATCGGCCGCCGCAACCTGTTCCTCATCGCGATCGCGCTGTTCACGCTGGCATCGCTGGGGTGTGCGATGTCGACCGACTTCTGGCAGTTCGTGGTCTTCCGTGCCCTCCAGGGCCTCGGCGGCGGTGGCCTCATGATCCTGTCGCAGGCGATCATCGCGGACATCGTCCCGGCGTCCGAGCGCGGCAAGTACCTCGGGCCGCTCGGCGCCATCTTCGGCCTCTCCGCCGTCGGAGGCCCGCTGCTCGGCGGGTTCTTCGTCGACCACATGACCTGGCACTGGGCGTTCTGGATCAACATCCCCGTCGGCATCGCGGCCTTCTTCGTGGCCTGGTTCGCGTTGACCCTGCCGAGCAAGAAGGCGACGAAGCGCATCGACGTCCTCGGCGTCGCGCTGCTCTCCGCGACCACCGCTTGCCTGGTGTTCTTCACCGAGTTCGGCGGCAACAAGCAGCACGGGTGGGGTGCGCTCGAGACCTGGGCCTGGGGCGCCGGGTTCATCGTCGCTGCCGCGCTGTTCGTCCTCACCGAGTCCAGGGCCGACGACCCGATCATCCCGCTGTCGTTCTTCCGGAACCGCACGTTCGTCACCGCGACGGCGATCGGCTTCGTGCTCGGCCTCGGGATGTTCGCCGCGATCGGCTTCGTCCCGACGTTCCTGCAGATGGCGTCCGGCACGTCGGCCGCCGTCTCCGGTCTGCTGATGCTCCCGATGATGGTCGGGCTCATGGGGACGTCGATCCTCTCCGGCACGCTCATCACCAAGACGGGCCGGTACCGCGCGTTCCCGATCATCGGCACGATCATCGTCGGCATCGCGATGCTCGGCATGACGACCCTCGCCGCGGCGACCCCGATCTGGCTGATCTGCGTCTACCTGTTCGTGTTCGGTGCCGGCCTCGGCCTCATCATGCAGGTCGTCGTGCTCGTCGCGCAGAACGCCGTCCCACCGGAGCACGTCGGCACGGCGACCTCGACCAACAACTACTTCCGTGAGGTCGGCGCCTCCCTCGGTGTCGCCGTGTTCGGTGCGATCTTCACGTCCCGCCTCACGGAGTCGCTCACGGACGTCTTCACGAGCGCCGGCGGAAGTGCCTCCCAGGCCGCGAGTGCGAGCGCGAGCATCGACCCGACGCAGCTCGCGAAGCTGCCCGAAGCGGTGCAGGACGGCATCGTGAACGCCTACGCCGACTCGCTGTCGCCGGTGTTCTGGTACCTGCTCCCGTTCATCGCGGTGGCCCTCGTGCTGGCCCTGTTCATCCCGCAGATGAAGCTCGCGGACGTGGCCGGCATGGTCGCCCGCGGCGAGGCGGTCGGCGGCGCCGAGGCGGACGAGCTCGAGCGTGCGCAGCGCGGTTCGGGCGCGGAGCGTCCGGCCGAGTCGGTCGGCTCCGGAACGGGGTCGGTCCCGACGGCGCGGCACGACGAGTAGACGCTCACCCCACGACGGACGGGAGGCACGGTGCCAGCTGGCACCGTGCCTCCCGTCCGTCGTGGGGTGCGTCCGGGCCGTGCGCCGGTCCGCGCGCTCGTTGCGTGCGCAAGCAGCCCTGGCCCCCGCGCTCGTTGCGTGTGCAAGGAGCGACACTGTCGATGTCGTACGACAGCGACGCTGTCGCTCCCGGGCGCGTGCAACTGTTGCGCGTGCAAGGGGCGACACGATCGTTGTCGTACGACAGCGAGCATGTCGTTCCGAGTCGGCAACCGCCAGCCGCCAGCCGCCCGCCGGCGGCACACCGCCCGCGTCAGCCGCCCGTGCTCGCGCGCGGGACCAGGCGCGTCGGGAGTGACGGGGCCGGCGCCTCCGTGCCGTCGAGCGTCGCGAGCAGCCGGAGTGCTGCGGCACGTCCGAGTTCCGCTCCCGGCAGTGCCACGCTCGTGAGCGCGGGTGCGGTGACCGAGGACGACGGCAGGTCGTCGAAGCCCGCGACGGCGAGGGTTCCCGGGATCCCGACGCCTCGGGCGGCAGCGACCCGCAGCACCCCGTACGCCAGCGTGTCGGCTGCGGCCACGACGGCCGTCACGCCGGAGTCGAGCCATGCGTCGAGCACGCCGGACACCGCGGTCGTGGCGGCCTCGATCGTCAGGTCGGCGCTCGCGGGGAGGTCCGACACGATGATGCCCGCGGCGGCGCACGCGTCCTCGAACAGGGTGCGGCGCACGGCGAAGGTCGTCGCGCGCGAGGTGCCGTCGAGGTAGCCGATGCGCCGGTGCCCCGCGTCGGCGAGGTGCGTGACGAGCGCGGAGACACCCGGGGACAGGTCGTAGTTGACGGCTCCCGGGCCTCCCGGCGCGTCGAGGAGCACGACGGGCACACCGGCCGACATCGACTCGCCGGCTGCCGGGGCGTCGACGAGGATCCCCGCCGGCCGGAGTCGCTCGAAGCGCCGGACATCGGCGTCGACGGGTTGCTCGCCGCGTTCCGTGACGGAGAGCACGAGCTGGAACCGGTCGCCGATGGTGTCGCGGACGCCGCGGATGACCTCGGCGAAGAACGGGTTCGACAGGTCGGGGGCGATGAGCACGACGAGGTCGCCGCTGCCTCGGGCGAGGGAGCTGGCGGCGTGGTCGACGACGTACCCGAGCTCCTCGACGGCATCGCGGACCCTGGTGGCGATCGGCACCGAGACACGGCCGCGGTCCTTGCCGTTCACCACGAGCGACACCGTGGCGATGCTGGTGCCGGCGCGTTCGGCGACCATCGCTGCGGTGACGCGACGAGGGGTCCCGGAGGATGCTGGCACCCGTCGATGCTATCGACTGAGCCCTGCTCGACTTGACGTCAAGCGTTTGATGAGGTGTGATGTCAAACGCTTGACGCGGAGTGCATGGCCGCGTCGAGCCACAGCTACCGCCGGCGAGCCCGGCATCCCCGACGAAGTGGAGCGCACACGTGCCGAACGCGACCAAGCAGAAGATCATCCTCGACTGCGACCCCGGCCACGACGACGCCGTCGCCATCCTGCTGGCGCACGGCAACCCCGACATCGAGCTGCTCGCCGTGACGACCGTCGTGGGCAACCAGACGCTGCCGAAGGTCACCCGCAACGCCCTCGCCGTCGCCCGCATCGCAGGGATCACCGGCGTGCCCTTCGCCGCAGGTGCCGACCGGCCGCTGCTGCGCGAGATCGAGGTCGCCGGCGACATCCACGGCGAGAGCGGCCTCGACGGGCCGATGCTGCCCGAGCCCTCGTTCGACCTGGACGAGCGGCACGCGGTCGACCTCATCATCGAGACCGTCATGGCGCACGAGCCGGGCACCGTCACCCTCGTGCCGACCGGCGGCCTGACGAACATCGCGCTCGCAGCCCGCAAGGAGCCCCGCATCGTCGAGCGCGTCAAGCAGGTCGTGCTGATGGGCGGCGGCGTCCACGTCGGCAACTGGAGCCCGGTCGCCGAGTTCAACATCGTCATCGACCCCGAGGCCGCGTCGATCGTCTTCGACGCCGGCTGGGACGTCGTGATGGTCGGCCTCGACCTCACGCACCAGGCCCTGGCGACGCCCGAGGTCGCCGCCCGGATCAGCGAGGTCGGCACCGGACCCGCGGCGTTCGTGGGGGAGCTGCTCGACTTCTTCGGCCAGACCTACAAGGACGCGCAGGGCTTCGACTCCCCGCCGGTCCACGACCCCTGCGCCGTCGCGTACGTCATCGACCCGACGATCGTGCGGGCCGTGAAGGTCCCGATCCACGTCGAGACCCAGGGCACGCTGACGCTCGGCATGACCGTCGCCGACTTCCGCACCCCCGCGCCGGAGGACTGCCGCACGAGCGCCGCGATGGAGCTCGACCACGGCCGGTTCTGGGACCTCGTCGTCGACGCACTCGAGCGCATCGGCGAGACACCCGACACCGGCTGGACCCCCCGACCCGAGACCCAGAAGGCCTGAACCCCATGACCCCCACCTCGACGACGATGTCGAAGAAGTCGATCGGCGCCCTCACGGCGGCGCTCCTCGCAGCATGCATCGCGTTCCAGCTGAACGCGAGCATGCTCAGCCCCGCCCTCGTCACCATGGCGCGGGAGCTGCACACCGACGACGCGACGATCGGCCTCTCGCAGACGCTGTACTTCACCCTCGCCGCGCTGTTCTCGCTGTTCCTGCCCCGCCTGTCCGACATCGTCGGCCGCAAGCGTGTGCTGATCGGCATGCTCGCCGTGATGCTCATCGGCAGCGTCGTCGCCGCCCTCGCGGTGAACGTGCCGATGCTCTTCGCCGGCCGCATCATCCAGGGCGTCACCGGCCCCGTCGTCCCGATCTGCCTGCTCGTGCTCCGCAACGAGATCGCCGACCCGAAGCGCTACGGCGCCGCGCTCGGCCTCCTCACCGCGGTGAACGGCGGCATCGCCGGGATCGACTCCCTCGCCGGCGGGTGGATCGCCACGAACTTCGGGTTCCGCGGGATCTTCTGGGTCATCGCCGTCGTCACCGTGGTCGCGCTCGCGCTGGTCGCCGTGTGGGGCGTGGAGTCCCACCCGTCCAAGGGCACCCGCATGGACTGGATCGGTGTCGTGCCCCTCGTGGTGAGCGTCGGTGCCCTGCTGACCGCCTTCAACGAGGCCGGCAGGCTCGGCGCCGCGAACCCGGTCCTCGTCATCGGCGGGATCGTCGTCGCGCTCGCTGCCTTCGCCGTGTTCTGGGCGGTCGAGTCCCGCGTGCAGGAACCGCTCGTCGAGACGCGGTTCCTGAAGCGTCGGGCGACGTGGGCGCTCCTCGCCACGACGTTCCTCACCATGACGGGCGTCTTCGCCGTCGTCAACGGACTCGTCACGAGCCTGGCCCAGAACCACGACGCCGGCTTCGGGATGGAGGCGGACCTCGCCTCCCTCGTGTTCCTCACGCCGTACGCGCTCGTCGGATGGATCGTCGGACCGTTCGCCGGGCGCCTCGCCCCGACCCTCGGCTACCGGGCGATCCTGCGCGTCGGGCTCATCGGCAGCATCGTCGCGACGCTCCTGATGGCCTTCGTCGGCGTGCACTCCCTGCCGGTGCTCATCGCCGCCACCGTGCTCATCGGCATCACCTACGCCGGCATCGCGAACATCATCCTGAACGGGCTCGGCATCGTGCTCTCGCCTGACTCGAACCCCGGGTTCCTGCCCGGCCTCAACGCCGGGGCGTTCAACCTCGGCGCCGGTGTGAGCTTCGCCGTCCTGCCCGCACTGCAGATCGCCCTCGGGGTCGGCGGGTCCGCGGGCACCGCCGGCTACTCCGGTGGGATGCTGCTCGGTGCCGTCATCACGATCGCCGCCCTCGCGACGTCGTTCCTCATCCCGCGCCCGTCGAGCGCCGAGACGACGTCCGTCGCCCCGCAGAAGGAGACCGTCCGTTGAACACCATCGTCGTCGTCGGGTCGCTGAACGCGGACCTGGTGGTCCGCACGGAGCGCTTCCCGAAGCCGGGGGAGACCCTGCACGGTTCCGACCTCGCGATCCTGCCAGGCGGCAAGTCCGCGAACCAGGCGGTGGCAGCCGGGAGGCTCGGGGGCACGGTGCGCATGATCGGTGCGGTCGGCGACGACGGGAACGGTGCGCTGCTCCGCGACTCCGTCGCGGCCGCGGGTGTGGACACGACGCACGTCGCCGTCCGCGAGGGCGTTGCGACCGGCACCGCGGTGATCACCGTCGACGCGCAGGGCGAGAACACCATCGTGATCTCCGGCGGCGCGAACGCCACGCTGACACCGGACGACGTCCCCGCCGATGCCCTGGACGGGGCGACGGTGCTCGGGCTCTGCCTCGAGGTCTCGATCGACGTCGTCCTCGCCGCCGCCCGTGCCGCACACGAGGCCGGCGTGACCGTCCTCACGAACCTGTCCCCGTTCGGCGACGTGCCGCGCGAGCTCCTCGACCTCACCGACGTGCTGCTGGTGAACGAGCACGAGGCGGAACTGCTCGGCGACCACGGCGTCGCCCGGTCGATCGTCACGCGGGGTGGTGACGGGTCGATCGTGCACGACGGCGACGCCGCGCCCGTCGAGGTCCCCGCGATCCCCGTCGAGGCCGTCGACACCACGGGCTGCGGCGACGCGTTCATGGGTGCCGTGGCGCTCCGACTCGCCGCAGGCGACGACCTCGCGGAGGCCGCGCGGTTCGCCGCCGCGGTCGGGGCGTACGCCGCGACCGGAGCCGGGGCACAGGCGTCCTACCCGACCACTGAGCAGCTGGAGGCGTTCCTGCGGTCGTAGGACGAGCCTCCCGGGCCGGTACGGTCTTCGCATGCGCGTGGGAGTCCTCGACATCGGGTCCAACACCGGTCACCTGCTGGTGGTCGACGCCCACGGCGGCGCTGCGCCGCTGCCGGCGTCGTCGTTCAAGCAGCCGCTGCGGCTCGCCGAGCACCTCGACGACCGGGGCGCCGTCACGCAGGTCGGCATCGACGCGCTGACCGGCTTCGTCGCGGACTCGGTGCGCGTGGCCGAGGAGCGCGGCTGCGAGGACATGCTCGGGTTCGCCACGTCGGCGGTCCGTGACGCCGTGAACTCCGAGGCCGTCCTCGCCCACGTCGAGGAACGCACCGGCGTCGAGCTCGCCGTGCTGTCCGGCTCCGACGAGGCGCGACTCACCTTCCTGGCCGTCCGCCGCTGGTTCGGCTGGTCAGCCGGACGGCTCGCGGTGTTCGACATCGGGGGCGGCTCGCTCGAGATCGCCGGCGGCGCGGACGAGGCACCGGACGTCGCGTGGTCGATGCCGATCGGCGCCGCCCGGCTCGCGCGGTCGTTCTTCGCGGTGGGCACCCCGACCGAGGACGACGTCCGCCGGATCCGGCACGAGATCCGCGTCGAGATCGCCCGGGACGCCGGCAAGCTGCTGCGCTCGGGTGCGCCGGATCGTGCCGTGGCGACCTCGAAGACGTTCCGGTCGATCGCACGGATCTGTGGTGCGGCGCCGTCGGGGGCCGGGCCGCTCGTGCCGCGGGTGCTCGACGGCGCGACCCTGCGGGCGAAGCTCCCGTCGCTCCTGCAGATGTCCGTCGAGGAACTCGGAACGCTGCCGGGTGTCTCCGCGAGCCGGGCACACCAGGTCGTCCCGGGAGCGCTCGTCGCCGAGGCGTGCCTGGACATCTTCGACCTGCCCGCACTCGAGATCTGCCCGTGGGCGCTCCGAGAGGGCGTGATCCTCGAGCGGCTCGACCAGCTGTCGGTGCTCGGGGCGTAGGGCGCTCTACCGACTCCGCGGCGGGGCGAGGAGCCACGGGCGGATCAACTTCGTCACGAACGGCAGCACCCAGAAGGTCATGATCGGCGTGAGCACCAGCGTGGTGATGAGCACCCGGGGCAGCGCGGCCAAGCCGGCGAAGGACGGCACGAGCACGCCGACGAGGATCGTGAACGCCAGGTTCACCGGGAAGAACCCGAGCCAGATGCTGACCGCCTGCTTCCACCGCGGGGGAGCACTCGACGCAGGGGTGTCGGACGGGGCGTCGAACCAGCCCTCGATCCCGGTGCGCTTCTCGACGCGGGACTCCACCACGAGGTCCCGTCCGAGGTCGAGCCACCGCAGCCGGTCGTCGGAGTTCTCCCACGTCGCCAGCGAGTCGTGGTCGGCGAAGCGGTAGAGCATGTGCCACTCGCGGGACTGCGCCCGGGAGCGGACCCATCCCGAGCCGAGGAACCCCGGGTACCGGTTGGCGAGGTTCACGCCGGACTGCACCCAGCGGGTGACCTCGGGGATGCGGTCGGGTTCGACGAGACGGGTGATGGAGACGGTGACGGGCGGGCCGGCGGTCTCGGATGACGACTGCAGGCTCCCTGGCTCTTGTGGAGTCATGGCACCAGTGTCCCCGACCCGTGTTTCACGCTCGTGTCGGGTACGCCCTCGACGGGATCTGCGTCGCCAGCTTGCCGCCCGACACGTCGTGCAGCGTCCCCGTGATGTACCCGGCCTGGTCGCTCGCCAGGAACAGCAGCAGGTTCGACACGTCGTCCGCCGTCTCCCACCGGCGCAGCGACAGTGTGTCGAGCAGCACGTCCTGCTCCTCCCGCGGGCGCGTTGCGAAGCCGTTCATCGCCGTCGGCACCATCCCCGGCGCGTAGGCGTTCACGGTGATGCCCCACGGGCCGAGCTCCGATGCGAGCACGCGGGTGAAGGACACGACGGCGGCCTTCGATGCCGCGTACGCCGCACTACCGACGCTCGGGATGATCGCCGCGAACGACGCCGCGTTGATGATCCGCCCGCGGCCGGCGCGCTGCATCACCGGTGCCACCGCCTGGCTCATGAGGAACACCCCGCCCAGGTTGACGTCCATGCAGCGCTGCCAGTCAGCCCACCGGAGCTCGGCGACCGGTCCGTCGACGTTGATCCCGGCGTTGTTGACGAGGACGTCGATCGTGCCGTGCCGCTCGATGACGGTGTCGACGGCGGTGCGGACGGAGTCCGGATCGGCGACGTCGCAGGTCACGGTGTCGGCCGAGTCCGTCGGCGCTCCGTCCGGGAACGCCAGGTCGAGCGCGACCACCCGCGCGCCGTCGGCGGCGAACCGCTCGGCGATGGTGCGACCGATCCCGCGACCGGCTCCGGTGATGACGACCACGCGGCCGGTGATGTCGAGTTCCATGCAATGAGCATACTATTGGGCCATGACGACGGAACGTGTGCTCTGGATCACCGGCGGCGGCAGCGGCATGGGGGCCGCCAGCGGGGCAGCCGCCGCCCGCTCCGGATGGACCGTCGTGCTGAGCGGCCGCCGTGCCGAACAACTCGGCGCAGTGGCGGACGGCATCCGCGCCGACGGCGGAACCGCGCACGTGCTCCCGCTCGACGTGACCGATCCGGGCGCGGTGCGAGCGGCAACGGATGCGGTTCTCGCCGAGCACGGTCGGCTCGACGGGCTCGTGCTCGCCGCCGGGCTGAACGCCCCCGCCAGACGGTGGGACGACCAGACGATGGACTCCTTCCGGAGCATCGTCGACACGAACCTCACCGCCGTGGCCACCGTCACGGACGCCGCGCTCCCCGCCCTGCGGAAGACCGGCGGCACCGTGGTCGTGATCTCCTCGTACGCCGGGTGGTCCTTCCAGCCGGGCGCGGGCGTTGCCTACTCGGCGAGCAAGACCGCCCTCGGCTCGCTCACCCGGACGCTCAACCAGCAGGAGGCCCCGCACGGGCTCCGCGCGACGCACCTCTGCCCCGGGGACGTCGCGACGGACTTCCTCGAGCAGCGACCGTCGGTACCGGATGCTGCGGCTCGTGCGGTCATGCTCACACCGGAGGACATCGGCCGCACCGTCGCCTTCGTGCTCGACGCCCCCGCACACGTCCGGATCGACGAGCTCGTCATCTCCCCGGTGTCGCAGCGGTGATCTTCGACCGGGTGCTCGACGAGCTCGGGAGCGCCATCGTCCGAGGCGACCTGCCCGTCGGGCACGGCGACAGCGTCGAGGGCTTCGTCGCCCGCACGGGCGCCTCGAGGAGCATCGTCCGCGAGGCCACCCGCGTCCTCGTCTCCCTCGGCATGCTCAGTGCCGGCCGACGCGTCGGGCTCCGGGTCCTGCCCGCCGAGCAGTGGGACGTGATCGACCCGCACGTGGTCCGGTGGCGCCTCGACGGCCCCGACCGAGCGGTCGCGCTGGCCGAACTCCGTGCCCTCCGTCGTGCCGTCGAGCCCGCGGCTGCTGCGGCCGCCGCCCGCGCGGTCGCGTCCGGAACGCACGACCGATCCGACCTGGAGGCCCTGCTCGCCTCCGCCGAACGCCTCGCCTCCGCCGCCGGTGCGGCGGACCCGGCCCCGATCCTCCCGGCCGATCGCGCGTTCCACGGACGGTTGCTGGCACTGTCGGGCAACGCGATGTTCGCGCGCCTGCAGCGTGTGGTCGAGCGAGCGCTCGAGGAGCGCGCGGACGTCGAGCCGGACGCCCACGACGTGGCGCTCCACCGGACGCTCGCGGACGCGGTCGCCGCCGGCGATGCCGACCGCGCTGCGGCCGCGATGCGGGAGATCGTCGACCGCACCTGATCGCCGCCCGCGATCTCCGGCCTAGCTGGCCTTCTTCTTCGCCGCTGGCTTCTTCGCCGGGGCCTTCTTGGCCGGTGCGCGCTTCGCCGGGGCCTTCTTCGCCGGCGCCTTCTTCTCCGGTGTCTCGTCGGCGGTGGAGCTGCCCGACGACGAGCGCGACCCGGACGACGAGCGCGACCCCGAGCCTCCCGTCCGCTTCTTGTCCACGGACGCACGGAGCGCGGCCATCAGGTCGATGACGTCACCGCCCTCGTCGTCGGACGACTCCTGCTCGCCGAACGTCTCGGACGTGTCGACGTCGTCGCCGGACTCGAGCTTCGCGTCGATGAGCTGTTGCAGCTCGGCCTGGTACTCGTCGGTGTAGCGCTCCGGATCGAAGTCGGTCGACATGCTCTCCACGAGCGACGACGACATCTTCAGCTCGTTGGCGCTGACCTTCACCGAGGTGTCGAGTGCCTTGAAGTCGGCGGCACGGACCTCGTCGCCCCAGAGGAGCCCCTGCAGGAGCAGGACGTCGTCGTGCACGCGCAGGACACCGAGCCGGGTCTTCTGGCGGAGCGTGAACTGCACGATCGCCAGGCGGTCGGTCTCCTCGAGCGTCCGGCGGAGCAGCACGTAGGCCTTGGGGGAGCGGGAGTCCGGTTCGAGGTAGTACGTCTTCTCGAACATCATCGGGTCGACCTGGTCGACGGGCACGAACTCGAGGACCTCGATCTCGTGCGACTGCTCCTGGGGGAGCTTCTTGAAGTCGTCGGCGGTGAGCACGACGGTCTTCTCGCCGTCGTCGTAGGCGCGCTCGATGTCGGCGAACTCGACCTCGTGCCCCAGCTCGCACACGCGCTTGTACCGGATGCGGGCCTTGTCCTCGTCGTGGACCTGGTGCAGGGACACGTCGTGGGTCTCGGTGGCGGCGTAGACCTTGATGGGCACGTTGACGAGCCCGAACGCGATGGAGCCCTTCCAGATCGACCTCATGCGCTCATGATGCCCGTACCGAGGCTGGAGCGCCCGGAGTTCGCAGGGAGCACGATGGGCTGATGAGCCAGCTGGACAAGGACGACCCGCGGACGAAGTACGCGCGGCCGCCGTTCCCCGCGCAGACCCAGCAGGGATCGGGGAGCGCGAGTGCGATGGACCCGCAGCCCGACAACGGGGAGACGAGCTACCTCGGCACGGGGCGGATGCCGGGCTACCGGGTGCTCGTGACGGGGGCGGACTCGGGCATCGGCCGCGCGGCCGCGATCGCCATGGCGAAGGAGGGTGCCGACGTCGCGCTGAACGCCCTGCCCGAGGAGCTCGACGACCTCACCGAGGTCCGCGACCTGATCGCCGACCTCGGTCGGAACGCCGTGATGCTCCCGGGGGACCTCACCGACGAGGCGTTCTGCGACCGACTCGTGCGGGATGCGGTCAGCGAGCTCGGCGGCCTCGACGCACTCGTCCTCGTCGCCGGGCACCAGCGCGTGCACGAGGACGTCACCGAGCAGCCCACCGAGGACTTCGACCGCACGATGAAGGTCAACGTCTACGCGATGTTCTGGCTCGTCCGTGCGGCGGTCCCGCACATGGCCCCGGGGAGCGCGATCGTCACGACGAGCTCGGTGTCGGCGTACCAGCCGCAGGACCGGATGATCGACTACGCCGCGACGAAGGCGGCGATCATCGCGTACACGAACGGGCTCGCGCGGCAGCTCGCGGCGAAGGGCATCCGCGCCAACACCGTGGTGCCCGGGCCGGTGTGGACGCCGCTCCAACCGATCAGCTACCCGGGCGACGAGATCGCCCACTACGGCGAGGGCACGCCGTTCGGACGGCCGGCGCAGCCCGTCGAGCTCGGCAGTGCCTACGTGTACCTGGCCGGGCCGGAGTCGTCCTACACGTCCGGGTCCACGCTCACGGTGGCCGGAGCAACCGGGGTCGCGTTGTGAGTCCGGTTTCCCGGAAGACCACGGTCCTCGTCGGGGACCGCCGCATCGCGCTCACGAACCTCGACAAGGTGATGTACCCGGAGACCGGCACCACGAAGGGTCGCGTGATCGAGTACTACACGCGGGTCGCGCCGTGGATGATCCCGCACGTCAAGGACCGGCCGGTGACCAGGAAGCGCTGGGCGAACGGCGTCGACGGCAAGGTGTTCTTCGAGAAGAACCTGCCGGACTCCGCGCCCGACTGGGTCCGGCACCACACCATCGAGCACACCGAGCACGACAACGAGTACCCGATCGTGGACGACCTGCCGACGCTCGTCTGGATGGCGCAGCAGGCCGCGCTCGAGCTGCACGTGCCGCAGTGGCGGTTCGGTCCCCGCGGCGGGCAGCAGAACCCCGACCGGCTGGTGCTCGACCTCGACCCCGGCGATGGCGTCGGGCTGCCGGAGTGCGTCGAGGTCGCGGTCGCGGCACGGGAGATCCTGCAGGGCATGGGGCTCGAGCCGTACCCGGTCACGTCCGGGTCGAAGGGCATCCACCTGTACGCGGCACTCGACGGGAAGGCCGCCACCAAGCACGTCTCCGAGGTCGCCCACGAACTCGCCAAGGCCCTCGAACAGGACCTCCCCGACCTGGTGCTGTCCTCGATGAGCCGTGCGGAGCGGAAGGGCAAGGTCTTCGTCGACTGGTCGCAGAACAACGGCAACAAGACGACGATCGCCCCGTACTCGTTGCGCGGCCGGTCGCAGCCGACCGTCGCCGCGCCGCGGACGTGGAAGGAACTCACCGAGAAGGGGCTGGCCCAGCTGACGCTGGACGAGGTGCTCGAACGACTGGAGGACCGTGGCGACCCCCTGCACCCGGTCGCCGCCGCCTCGTTGGCGGTCGGTCGCGCCGACCACGGTCACTGGGACAGCGACCGGACCCAGCAGGCGAACGACGCGGAACGGCAGGAGCGGGCGGGAGGTTCCGGGAACGACCGCCTGTCGGCCTACCGTGCGAAGCGGGACGCGTCGAAGACGCCGGAGCCGGTTCCGGAAGGAGCGCCGACGGTCCGGCAGGACGGCACCCCGACGTTCGTCATCCAGGAGCACCACGCCACCAGGGACCACTACGATTTCCGGCTGGAGCACGACGGCGTGCTCGTCAGCTGGGCACTGCCGAAGGGGGAGCCGACCGATCCGGGGAAGAACCACCTCGCGGTGATGACCGAGGACCACCCGCTCGAGTACGGCGGCTTCGAGGGGACGATCCCGAAGGACGAGTACGGCGGCGGGACGGTCACGATCTGGGACGACGGCACGTACGACCTCGAGAAGTGGCGCGAGGGCGAGGAGGTCATCGTCACGCTGCACGGCCGGACGAACGGCAACCGACGCCTCGCGATCCTGCACACCCGTGGACGCGGGCGCGGCCGCGAGGGCGACGAGAAGAACTGGCTCATCCACCGCACCAAGGACCAGCCCGACCCGACGGCGGACGGGACCGGCGGAGCGGAGCCGAGCCGAGCCTCCCGGGCCCACAGGCACGACGACGGCCGTGAGCGGATCGACGGGGCCGCCGCGTCGGAGACCGAGCCGGTGGAACGCCGGACGATGCAGGCGACCCTGGCGAAGGGTGAACCCCGGCTCGATCCGGCCGAGTGGGCGTTCGAGCTGAAGTGGGACGGCGTGCGCGCCCTGGCCACCGTCCGTGACGGCGAGGTGACGCTGCGGAGCCGCAACGGCAACGACCTCACGGCGCAGTACCCGGAACTGCGGGAACTCGGCGAGCGGGCGGGTGTGGACGGGGTGTTCGACGGGGAGATCGTGGCGCTCGTCGAGCGCGGGCGGCCGTCCTTCCAACTCCTGCAGAACCGGATGGGCCTGACGAAGCCGCGCGAGGTCGAGGCCGCACGGAAGACCACCCCGGTGCGCTTCCTGCTGTTCGACGTGCTCGAGGCGGACGGTCACGAGCTGACGCGCCTGGCGTACACCAACCGACGAGAGGCACTGTCGACGGTCGTCGATGCCGGCGGTGTCATCGAGGTGCCGCCCGCGCACGACGGTGACCTCGACCAGGCGATGCGCGATTCCCGGAAGGCCGGGCTCGAGGGGGTCGTGGCGAAGAAGCGCGCGTCGAAGTACGCCGAGGGTCGTCGGTCAGAGGCATGGCTCAAGCTGAAGCACCACGCCACGCAGGAGGTCGTCGTCGGCGGGTGGAAGCCCGGGAACGGTCGGCGCGCCGGCGGCGTGGGCTCGCTGCTGCTCGGGATCCCCGGCACGGACGGCCTGGAGTACGTCGGCAAGGTCGGGACGGGGTTCAGCGATCGTGACCTCGACGAGATCGCCGTGGTGCTCGGTCGGCTGGAACGAAAGACGCCCCCGTTCACGGACGTCCCTCGTCCGGATGCCCGCGACGCGCATTGGGTGACCCCCGAGCGCGTCGGCGAGGTCGAGTTCGCGGAGTGGACCGGGGACGGTCGACTCCGGCAGCCGTCGTGGCGTGGCTGGCGGATCGACAAGTCGGCGGGTGACGTCGTCCGAGAGTGAGCGGGCACGCGATCGAATACGTGCGCATGGGGTCCGCTGCGGGCGAACTTCCGTCCCCCGTCGGCCCCCGTCGTGGGGGACGAAATCATCACGACCGCTGGCATGAACGTGCCGGGCTGTTACGTTCCTCGGGACGAAGGGAGCGGCGATGAGCGCGTCCAACTACCTGCCACCGTTCACCACGGAGGAGCGCGTCGCCATGTCGGGTGACCAGCCGCTGCGGAAGCCGGTGGAGCCGGCAGCGGCGGCGACCGACCCGGAGGTGACCTACGCGGACTTCCTCGGCGACGAGGTCGACGACTGACGCGTCGCGGGGCGTCCCCGACGTCCCAGACTCGGGGTGTCGCCGACCACCCCGTCCTGGGGGAAGACGGCCCGTGCGCCGGATCAGGGAACGCACGGGCCGCCGCAGAAGCGCCGTGACCGGTCGTTCAGGGATGACCGGCCACGGCGCGCTCGAGACCATCAGCACGCAGGCGCCGATGGTAGGCACGTACTGAAGACGTGCCGAACCCCGAATTCGTCACGCGAGAACCGAAACCCGATCCGAGAGGCCCGACCCTGACCGAGGACACGCAGCTGTCGTCCCTGTCGGACGGGTCGCTCGTCGAACGTTCCGCGGACGGTGACGCCGCCGCGTTCGGCGTGCTCATCCACCGGTACGGGCCGCTCATGCGCGCGTACGCCGCGCGCATCCTCGGGCACGGTGACGGCGAAGCGGACGATGCCGTGCAGGAGGCGTCGCTGCTGGCCTGGCAACGGATCGACACCGTCGAGGAGCCGGACCGGGTGCGGACGTGGCTGTTCCGCATCGCGGCGAACAAGGCGCTCGACCGACTCCGCCGCCGCCACCCGCACCTCGACCTCGAGGCGCTGCCAGAGGCCTCGGAGGACCGCCCGGTCGACGAGGTCGTGGCGACACGCATGCAGGTCGACGCGCTGGCCGGAGTCGTCCAGAACCTCCCGGATGCGCAGCGAGCAGTGTGGGTGCTGCGCGAGATCGGTGGCGCGTCCTACGCCGAGATCGCCGAGCAGACCGGCCTGTCGGCGGCGAGCGTGCGCGGCCTGCTCGCACGTGCGCGCCGGACCGTGCTCGAGCAGATGGAGGGGTGGCGATGAACGACGACGACATCGACGATCGTTTCGGCGCCTTCACGCTCGACGAGCTCGCGGACTACCTCGACTCCGGCGGGGATCCCGTGCGGGACGACATCGAGTCGGACGCGGCTGCCCGCGCTGCGCTCGTGCGTCTCGGCGAGCTGCGAGCGGCATCGTCGGCGTTGCTCGACGCGGACGTCCGCGCCGCCGACGGCGCAGACGAGGGGTGGATCGCCGGTGTCCTGGCCTCGATCCGCACCACCGCGCACGCCGGTCGGGACATCCCGGTGCCCGACGACGATCCGTCCAGCACGCTCGTCGTGACCGAGGGGGCGATCCGGGGCTTGGTCCGTGCGCTCGGTGACACGCTGCCCGGGGTCCTCGTCCGTCGGACCCGGTTCACGGGCGACCTGTCGATCCCCGGCGGACCGGCCGACGTCGAGGTCGCGATCGTGGTCGATCCCGCCGCCCCGATCCGCGGACGTGCCGACGAGCTCCGCACGATCGTGGCCGCCGCCCTCGCGGAGCACGCGCCGTTCGAGGTGCGCTCCCTCACCGTCCGGGTCGCGGACCTGCTCGCCCCGGGAGGAACCCGTGACCGCTGACACCCGCGCGCTCTCCCGCGTAGCCACCGAAGCCGTGCTCGGCGTTCCCGGGGTGCGGTCGGTGATCCCGCCGGGGCCGAGTCTCGCCGTGCTCGTCCGCGACGTCCGGTCGGTGCTCGACCTGCCGCGCGACGGCGGTGCGGTCCTGGTCGACGAGCGGGGCGAGGGGCTCCGGGTGCGCGTCGTGATCGCCGTCGATGCGGGGACGTCGGCGATCGGGCGCGCCAAGGCCGTCCGCGACGTCGTGGTCCGACGTGTCGAGGACGTCGCCGGTCGTCGGCCCACCGACGTCACCGTCCGCGTGGTCGAGATCGTCTGACGCCCGGGTCGCCGGGGTCGGTCAAGCCGCCGGAGCGGGGCCGTCGGACGGCTCGGCGTCGTCCGCGACCGGCAGACCCTCGTCGACGAGTTCGTCCTCGTCCGGCTCGACGACGTCGGCCGCTGCGGCCTTGGCGTCGTCGATCGCCTGCTGCGACTCGCGCAGGAGTGCTTCGTCCGCGTGGGGTGCCTGATCGCTCATGCCGGCGACGTTACGCGGGCGTCCCTGAACCGGTCTCCCGACGCGGACGGTGCTGCGGCTCGTAGTCGACCGCCGAGGTCGGGGCAGGAGACGTCGGCATCGCGGGAGCAGCCGGAGCGCCGTACGCATCGGCGGCGTCCAGCACCGCCCGGGTCGCTGCGGCTGCCGTCCGCAGCGCGTCGGCGATGGGGAGCGCTCGGTGCGCAGGGGTCCGGACCTCGACACCCCACGGTTCGTCGTACCCGAGTTCCCGAGCGACGCGGATGAACCCGGGGATGTCCCAGGCGCCAGCGCCCGGGAGGTACCGGCCGTCGCGCGACTCGTCCGCGAGCGTCATCCCGCTCGGGGTGGAGAGCAGTCCGTCGCTGAGCTCGACCGCGGCCAGGGTCGACGGGGCGATGCCCTGTCGGATCGACGCGAGGGTGGAGCCGCCGCGCAGCGCGTGCATCGCGTCGAGCAGCAGGCCGCTGTTCTGGTGTCCGGCGGCCGCGACGAAGCGGGATGCCCGCTCGACCGTCGGCAGGTTCGACCACGGTTCCGGTTCGAGCACGAGCTGCGCGCCGACGCTCTCGGCCTGGGTCGCGAGCACCACCCAGTCGTCGAGCATCGCCGCGGGGGAGACGCCGGGGAGCGTGACGTCGGCGCGCGCCACCACCTGCCACGCGCGGAGGGATGCCGCCGCCTCGAGGAGGACCCCGCGGTCGGCGTCCTCGCCGGTGGTGCGGCTCGTGCAGGTCCACCAGTTGCCGAGCGTGCCGAGCTGGATCCACACGATGCCGGCGTCGTCGAGCATGCGTCGGAGCGTGGCGAAGCCGATGGTGGCGCGGACCTCGTGCAGGTCGTCCAGCGCGAGGGAGATGCCGGCGAACCCGGCGTCACCGACCGCACGGACCCGTTCGTCGATGGGCTCGTCGCCGTCCCACGTCCAGGACGTCGCGAGCAGGTCGTGTTCGATCACGTCGCCACCTTCCGTCTCCGGGCGCGCGGGGGCCGTCCTGACCGTGCTCGGTCCCGCTGTCCCTGTCGATGAGAACCACGACGCCGGTTCCCGACACGGCGTCACCGACAGTGATACGCTCCGCGGCTCCGAGTGCTCCCAGGTCGCCGTGACGTGCACGAAACGCGACCGTCGTCAGACGATGCGGGTCGACACCGTCCCGATGCCGTCGATCGTCCCCCGGAGCACGGCGCCGCGGTCGATCGCCCCGACGCCGTCAGGGGTGCCCGTCAGCACGAGGTCGCCCGGCGCGAGTGTCACGAACCGGGAGAGCGTCGCGATGACCTCGGCGACGGACCAGATCTGGTCGGCGAGGTCGCCGCGCTGCCGCGGTGCGCCGTCGACGTCGAGTGCGATCGCGCCGCGGGTCGGGTCCACCGTCGCTGCCGGGACGAGCACGCCGATCGGCGCGGATGCGTCGAACCCCTTCGCGAGGTCCCACGGGCGCCCGAGTCGTTTCGCCTCTGCCTGGAGGTCGCGCCGGGTCAGGTCGAGCCCGACGGCGTAGCCCCAGACGTGGTCGAGCGCGGACTCGACGGGGACGTCCGCTCCGCCGATGCCGATTGCCGCCACGAGTTCGACTTCGTGCTCCAGCTGCCCGGTCATCGTCGGGTACGGGGTGTCGGCGCCGTCGACCACGATCGCGTCGGCCGGCTTCGTGAAGAAGAACGGCGGCTCGCGGTCCGGGTCGTGGCCCATCTCGCGGGCGTGTGCGGCGTAGTTCCTCCCGACGCAGAACACCCGCCGCACCGGGAAGCGCTCGCCGGTCGACGTCGGGACGGTGGGGACGGGCGGGGCCGGGATCACGAGGTCGGACACCCTCCCAGCGTGGCACGGCGCCCGGTGGTCAGTCGGCGAACGACGCCTCGTACTTGAGCTTGCGCGCCCGGGCGCGCTCCTGTCGCTCCCGCCACTCGGCACGGAGTTCCGCGAGTTCGACGTCCCTGCCCTTCGCGATCATGATCGGGCGGTAGTACTCGCTCTCGAGGAGTCGCGGTATGCAGAGTTCGGCGTCGTCGAGGCGGCGCTTGAACTCATGGTCGCTGAGCTTGGAGATCATCGTCTTCCTCCTGATTCGGGCCGGGGCTGTGCGTGCGGACCACATCGAACATGTCGGTGTCGTCGTCGGTCGTCCAGCCGCGCGTTGCAAGCGCTTCCGCCATGATCGACGCAGCGGCTCGATCACGTGCCGTCAGCGAGAACGCCCGATCGACGACCCACGACCAACGCTTCCACCACTGGTCGCGGTGTGCCAAGAACTCCGTATTTCGCCGGAGCGCTGGACGGTCAGGCGTCGTCCTGCGGCCACCCCGAGAAGTGCCAGTCGGCGACGGACGGGTGGTCCTCGCCGTTCGTGTAGGCGTGTGCGCGTGCCGCGTCCCGGGCCTCGGTCAGCCGCGCCAGCAGCGGCGCGAACCGGTCGGACCCGTCCGCCACCCGCGTCAGCGCGTCGTGCGCGAGCGCGAACCGGTCCATCTCGTTCCGGATCAGCATGTCGAACGGGGACGTCGTGGTGCCCCGCTCGAGGAACCCGTGCACGTGCAGGTCGTCGTGCCCGTGTCGGCGGTAGGTGAGCTGGTGCACGAGCGCCGGGTACCCGTGGAAGGCGAACACCGCGGGCGTGCCGGGGAGGAAGAGCTCGTCGTAGCGTTCGTCCGACACGGCGTGCGTGTGCTTCCGCGGATCGCCGAGCGACAGCAGGTCGACGACGTTCACGACCCGCACGCCGACGTCGGGGGCGTGCTGGCGGATGAGGTCGGCCGCGGCGACGGTCTCCACGGTCGGGACGTCACCGGCTGAGACGAGCACGACGTCCGCGTGCCCGATCGCGTCCTCGGTCCCGGCCCAGTCCCAGACGCCCGACCCGGCGGCGGCGTGCGCGACGGCGTCGTCGATCGACAGGAACACCGGCTCCTGGTGCTTCCCCGCGACGATGACCTCGATGCGGTCGGTCGTCTCCATCGCGTGCGCGGCGACGGCGAGCAGCGTGTTGGCGTCGGCGGGGAGCTTGATCCGGACCAGGTCCTGCTGCTTCGACGCGACGACGTCGAGGAACCCGGGGTCCTGGTGTGAGAACCCGTTGTGGTCCTGGCGCCAGACGTGCGACGACAGCAGGATCGTGAGGTTCGACACCGGCGCGCGCCAGTCGATCTCCGCCGAGGACTCCAGCCACTTCGTGTACTGCCCGGCCATCGAGTCGATGATGTGGGCGAACGCCTCGTACGTGTTCAGGATGCCGTGCCGCCCGGACAGGACGTAGCCCTCGAGCATCCCCTCGAGCAGGTGCTCGGACAGGATCTCGATCACCCGGCCGGTGGGCGCGAGGTGTTCGTCGTCCGGGCCGTTGCCGGCACGCCAGACGCGGTTCGTCACGTCGAAGACCGCGTCGAGCTTGTTCGAGATCGTCTCGTCCGGCCCGAACAGGCGGAACGACGACGGGTTCCGTGACGTCAGGGCCGCGACCCACGGTCCGAGGGTGCTGGTGGAGGACGCCGGGGATCCGGCCGGCACCCCGAAGTCGGTCACGGGCGGACGGTCGAGAGCGGTCCGGATGCGCCCGCCGTTGGCGTGCGGGGTCGCGCTCATGCGCAGGTCGCCGGACGGACGGATCGCCTCGAGCAGTCCGATGCCGTCGCCGGTTTCGGAGAGCAGCTCGTCGGGACGGTAGGACTCCATCCACTCCTGCAGCTGCGCCCGGTGCCCGTCGTCGGTGCGGACGGCGGGCAGCGGGACCTGGTGCGCGCGGAACGTGCCCTCGACCTTCTGTCCGTCCACCTCCTTCGGCCCGGTCCACCCCTTCGGCGTCCGGAGGATGATCATCGGCCAGCGCGGTCGGAGGTCCGCAGCGCCGGCCATCTCACCGGCCGCCGCGCGTGCTGCCTGTCCTCGCGCGGCGGCCTGGATGTCGTCGATCGTCGCGAGGGCCCGGCGCAGTGCCCCGTCGAACAGGGCGTGCACCGCGAAGGGGTCGTCGTCGACGCGGGCGGAGTCCACGACGATCGGGTCGTACCCGAGCCCGCGGAAGTACGCGGTCAGGTCTTCGCCGGGGATGCGGGCGAGGACCGTCGGGTTCGCGATCTTCCACCCGTTCAGGTTGAGGATCGGCAGCACGGCACCGTCGGCGACCGGGTCGATGAACGTGTGGGCCTGCCAGGACCCGGCGAGCGGACCGGTCTCCGCCTCGCCGTCCCCGACCACGCACGTGACGACGAGGTCCGGGTTGTCGAGGGCCGCCCCGTACGCGTGCGCCAGGGAGTAGCCGAGCTCGCCGCCTTCGTTGATCGACCCAGGGGTCTCCGGCGCGGCGTGCGACGGGATGCCGCCCGGGAACGAGAACTGCCGGAAGAACTGCTGCAGCGTCGTGCCCGGGTACAGCTCCTGCCAGGTGCCGTCGAGCCAGGCGTTCGCGTTCATCGCCGGTCCGCCGTGTCCGGGGCCGCACACGTAGAGCATCTGCCGGTCCGACGACGCGATGAGCGCGTTGCAGTGCGCGTAGACGAGGTTGAGCGCCGGCGAGGTGCCCCAGTGCCCGAGCAGGCGTGGCTTGACGTCCTCTGGCTCGATCGGACGGGACAACAGCGGGTTGTCCATCAGGTAGATCTGCCCGACGGTCAGGTAGTTCGCGGCCCGCCACCACGCGTCGATCGCCCGGATGCGTTCGGTGCTCTGCAGCTGCTCTGTCGCCATTCCTCCACGGTACGGACCGCCCCCCGGAAGGGACCAAGAAACTCGTCCAATCCGATCTCCGAGGGGTGCCGAATCATCTGCACAGGGCAAATGCCCAGGGCGCTCTCCGGTCAAGTTCGGCCGGCGATCTGAAAACACCCAGCCGGCGTACGCACAGGAGCGTGCCGGAGGAGCCCACCACAGCAAAGGATCAACCCTCATGCGCAAGTCCTTCAAGACCACCATCACCCTCGCCACGACGGGTGCCCTCGTCCTCGGCGGTGCCGCGTTCGGTGTCACGGCCGCGAACGCGTCGACCCCGGCGATCCACACGGTCGCGTCGTCGTCGTCGAAGATCCCCGCACCGGTCGCGTCGGTTCCCGAGGTCCTCGGTGGCGACACCTCCGTCGCCCTGGACTCCGGCTTCACCGACGCCCTCACCGCGCTGAAGCTGACCCCGGGTGTGTCCGGCAACGCCAAGCTCGCCGACGGTGCCGTGTCGTTCCCGATCACCTCCGGCTCGGTCACCTACTGGAGCCCGGACGGGAAGTACCGTCCGTACGTGCAGGGCCTGCTGAACCACGACGACTCGGGTCTGACCCTGAAGGCCGGGGACACGACCGTGACGCTGGAGAACTTCGTGGTGAACCCGGGCTCGTCCAAGCTCTACGGTGACGTCCTGGTCAACGGGCAGGTCGCCGCAGCGAACGCGTACCTGTTCAGCCTGCACGGCGGGACCCTCAAGCCGCTGCAGCTCGAGGGTGACAACGCGATCCTCACCGGCACCACCGTCCACGTCTCCGGCGACGCCGCGAAGCTGCTCAACAGCACCTTCAAGACCGACGCCGTCAAGAGCGGCCTCCTCGTCGGCACCGCAACCATCACCGCCAAGATCAAGTAAGCACGACAGATCGCCAGAAGGCGCCGCTCCGGACGGAGCGGCGCCTTCTGGCGTTGCGGACGGGAGGCTCCGGTCGGCTCAGCCGCGCCGGCGCCACCAGCGCCGTGGCCGGGACTCGAGCCGCAACTGTTCCGCAGCCTGCGCTGCGGACGCGAGACGGGCCTCCCGTCTGGATCGCCAGGCGAGGATCTCGGCGTCGACGTCCCGGAGCGGTGTCACGACCGGTGGCCCGCCGAGGAGCTGCCGACGGGCCTCCTTCACGCGGGCGTTGAAGTCCACGAGGACATCGCGCACGTCGGACTCCACCGAGAGCGCGTCGAGGGCGTCGTCGAGCTCGGCGTCCTCGGTGCGGAGCGCGAGGGCAGGCGGGGCGATCCCACGGATGTCCTCGCGTTCGATCTTCGACTTGATCCACCAGTCCGGATCGTGCTGCCCGTCGTTCCCCGGCAGGGGCTTGCCGTGGTACGGGTTGCCCTCGAACACCCCGCGGCGTTCGGCCTCCTCGATCTGGGCCCTCGCGTGCGCGGCGACGTCGGCCGCCTTGAGCAGCCGCCGTTCCTCACGCACCTCGTCCGGATCGAGGGAGCCCCGCTCGATCTCGCTCTCCACGAGCTGCTGGTACCGGTAGCGGGCGGCCCTCCTGAGCCGGTCCATCCGTGCGTCGACGTCGTTCATCGTCAGACCATCATGCGCCTGACAACTCCTCGATCGTCAAGGCCGCCTGGATGAGCGCGAGGTGGGACAGGCCCTGCGGCAGGTTGCCCATGAAGTCGCCGTCCACCGCGCTGAGCATCTCGCTGAACAGTCCGACGTCGTTCGCCTGGTCCACCATCTCGTCCATCAGCGCGGTCGCGTCGTCGACCCGGCCGGTGCACGCGAGCGCCGCGGCGAGCCAGAACGAGCACGCGACGAACGGGGACTCCTCGTCCTCCAGCCCGGAGTACCGGTACACGAGCGGGCCGTGCTGCAGCTTCGCCTGGATCGCCTCGATGGTGGACTCCATGCGCGGGCCGCGGTCGAAGCCGCTCATCGCGTGCAGCAGCACCGAGGTGTCGAGGGCGTCCGTGTCCGGGTACATCGTGTAGGCGCCGAGCTCCTCGTTCCACCCGTGCTCGGACACCCAGTCCCTGATGAGCCCGCGGTTCTCGTCCCACTTGTCGCGGGAGCCCTGGATCTGCCCGTTGTCATGCAGCTCGATGGCGGCGTCGAGTGCCTGCCAGCAGCCCATCTTGCTGGCGGTGTAGTGCTGCGTCTCCTGCAGCTCCCACATGCCGGCGTCGGCCTTCTCCCACTGCTTGCACGCGTCGTCGGCGAGTCCCTCGAGCACCGCAGCGGTCTTGCGGTCGAGGACGTTGCCCTGCCGGACGTACTGGCGCATGATCTCGAAGACGTCGCCCCAGACGCCGAGCTGCAGCTGGTCTGACGCACGATTGCCCTCGGTCACCGGTCCGATGCCGTTCCAGCCGGGGACGTCGCGTTCCTGGACCTCGTTGCTGACCTCGCCCTCGAGCGTGTAGAAGATCGGCATGCCGTCGTCGTGCTTGGCGATCGTGCGCATCACCCACGACACCGCGGCGTGGGTCTCCTCCCGCAGCCCGAACCGATCCAGCGCGTGCACGGTGTACGACAGGTCGCGGACCCAGGCGAACCGGTAGTCCCAGTTCTTCCCGCCGGTCCGGTCCTCGGGGAGGCTCGTCGTCGGCGCAGCGGCGATCGCCCCGGTCGGGGAGAAGATCAGGAGCTTCAGCGCGAGGGCACTCCGCTGCACGGCGTCCGCCCACGGACCGTCGTAGTCGAACTCCTTCGACCAGGTCGACCAGTTCTCGATGGTCCGGTCGATGCCCTGCATGGTCAGCTCGGGTTCCGGCAGGAAGATCGGTTCGTCGAGCGTGCCGACGATCGTCAGGATGTGCTTCGAGCCCTCGGCGGTGCTGAACCGACCGGAGAAGCGCGGGCCGTCTTCGTGCACCGGGTCGAAGCCCTTCTCGACGATCGCGATCGTCACGCCGTCGACGCCGATCACCGAGCCGTTGACGGTGTCCAGTCGCTTCGGTTCCGCGGTGTTCAGCAGCGTGCCGGGGACCACGGCCCACTCGAGCTCCACCGTCCCCTCGACGCCCTGCACGCAGCGCCCGATCTCGGCCCACGGCAGGCGTCCGGCGACACCGGTGACCATCGCGTCGGTCACGGTGCAGCGACCGGTGTCGGTCGTCCACGTCGTGACGAGGACGTTCGTCCCGGGGAGGTACTCGCGCTCCACGTGCGCGTCGAGGTCGACCGGGCGCAGCGCGAGGTGTCCGCCGTCCTCGGCGTCGAGGATGCTCGCGAACACGGGCGGCGAGTCCATCGACGGGATCGGGAGCCAGTCGATCCGGCCGTCCCGGGCGATGAGCGCCACGGTGCGGCCGTCGCCGATCGCCGCGTAGGACCGGAGCGGCGCGTACCCGTCGGTCCGATCCGCGGTCTGGTCGACGTCGGGGGTGTCTCGGGTGCGTTGCGACATGCACCCATGCTGCCCGCGGTGCCTGAGGCGAGCCGCTCCGGCCGTACCCCGGCTGCGCGCAGCGGCCAGGACGACGGGAGGCTCGGTGCCGGCTGGCACCGAGCCTCCCGTCCGTCGCCGGGTCGAGACCGGACGTGTCCGCTCAGCCGAGCGGGGTCGGGTCCACCGGGTCCGGCGGGACCGGCAGCGATCCGCGGATCTGGTTCTGTGCCTGGCACTGGCTGGTGCAGTTCGTCGCACCGGCGCTCAGTTCGACCGCGTCCTCGCCCAGGACGCCACCGAGGCGACCACCGGGCTGGACCGTCCACGTGGTCGTCGTCGCGGTCTGCGAGGTCTTCGTCGCGACCTGCGGCGAGTCCTTGCCGAGGAGCATCTGGTGCGAGCCCGAGCCCGAGGTGACGGCCGGGGTGCCGTCACCGAAGTTGATCTTGCCGGTGTACGGGTTGGTGAAGTAGAACAGGCCGGCGCCGAGCGTGTGCGTGAAGGTGACGGGGCCGGCGAACTCGGTCTCCATCTGGAAGATGCCGCCCTGTGCGCCGTCCTTCGCCTGGATCTTGAACTTCCCGGCACCCGTGGCGAAGATCGCGGTGAGGGTGTCGTCGCGCACCTCGAGCTGGGACAGCTTCGTGCCGGACAGCTGCGCCGCGGTCAGCGAGGGGATCTTCGAGGCGAACACCACGGTCGGCTTCGTCACCATGCGCTGCGTGTCCGGGGCGCCGGTGAGCGTGTAGTCGTACACGCCGAGGTCGGCGACGCGGATGTCGAACCCGTTGTGGATCCCGCGGACCTTGATCGTGCCGGAGACCGCGAGGTCCTTCGCCTTGAAGTCCTTGCCGCTCGCCGGGTTCGTGGTGGTGCCGTTGATCGTGACGGCGTAGTCGCCGCCGGTCGACGTCTTGCCGGACGCGCTGGCGGGCGCGACGCCCACCAGGGCGACGGCGGCGATCGTGACCGCTGCGACGGCGGCGGCGATGCCGGCGACACGACGGGAGGGTGCGGTGGACATGGGGACCTCCAGGGGGCAGTGCGGGCGACCGTCGCCCACGCTGTCGATCCTGCGGTGCGCCTGTCCGCGGCGCCATCGGACCTTCGGGCTAGTACCCGTGGTCGCGGGCCCAGAGCGCGGCGCTCGTCCGGTCGGTGACGCCGATCCGTCGGAACACGTTGCCGAGGTGGGCCTTGACGGTGCGTTCCGCGATGCCGAGGGCCGTCCCGATCTGCTTGTTCGACATGCCACGGGCGACGAGGACGAGGACGTCGCGTTCCCGTGGCGGGATGTCGGGGCCCGAGGCGCTCGTGCGCGGGTTGCTCGTGCTGGTGTTCCTGTCGCTGGGGCCGACGTCGCTCGTGTCGGCGTCGCGCATGCGCGGGAGGAGCGAGCGGGCCACCCGCGGATCGATCGGCACCTCGTCGCGCCCTGCCGCACGGACCGCTCGCACGACGTCGTCGGGGGCCGCGTCCTTCAGCAGGTACCCCGTCGCACCCGCCGACAGTGCAGCGCGGACGCGATCGTCGTCGGCGAAGGTCGTCAGCACGAGCACCCGGAGCCCCGGGAACCGCGCGCGGAGTTCCGCGGTCGCGGCGACCCCGCCGATGCCCGGCATCGACAGGTCCATCACGACGACGTCCGGCGCGACCTCGGCGGCGAGGTCGAGCGCCTCCTCGCCCGTTCCGGCCTCGCCGACGACCGTGCAGTCGTCCGTCATGCCGAGCACTGCGCGGAGACCACTGCGGACGAGCGCGTGGTCGTCGACGACCATGACCCTCATGCGATCGCCTCGGTGTCCGTCGGGACGCGGAGCTCCCATGTCGTGCCCGCACCCGGGGCGGTCCGGAGGGTCAGCGATCCGCCGACGTCGATCGCGTGCTGCCGCAGGATCGTGGTGCCGAGGTGGCCGTCCCGCTGCTGCGCGAGGACGCTGTCCGCCTCGAACCCGACGCCGTCGTCCGAGACCGCGACGACCAACTCGACGGGGGTCGACGTGATCGTCACCCTGACCGTCGTCGCCCGGGCGTGCACGACCGTGTTCGCGACGGCTTCGCGCACGAATCGCACGACCGCGTGCAGCGCGGCCGGGCTCGCCGTGACCGGGTCGGGTACCCGGAGGACGGTCTCGAGCCCGACGCTCCTGGCTCGGGCGCAGGCATCGTCGAGCGCCCTGCCGAGGCCGTCCTGTTCCGGCGCTGCCGGTCGGATCGCGGAGAGCGACGAGCGCAGCGAGGAGACGGCGCCTCGCAGGGTGCCGGCGGCCTCGCGGAGAGCCGGGTCCCCGGCCGCTCCGAGGGACATTGCCAGACCGGCGACGTCCTGCACGGCGCCGTCGTGCAGTTCCGCGGCGAGCCGCCGGCGTTCCTCGGCCTGGGCGTCGAGGGCACGGACGAGCAACCGCTCCCGTTCGCGCTGGCCGTCCCGGATCCGGACGAGCAGCCAGAGCAGCACCGGCACGAGGAGCACCAGGACGACTCCGACCGTCCCGAACGCCAGCCCCGCGAAGGCGGAGCGCAGACGAGTGGCGCTCGCCAGGACGTCGTCGTAGCGGTAGTAGACCTCGAACAGCAGCGGACGGCCCGACGGGGTGTGCACCGCCTGGTAGGCCTCCAGCAACGGTCCATCGCCGCGTTCGTACCGGTTCTCGGGCTCGTCGAGGTCGGACACCTCGGCGTCCGACTCGTCGGTGAGCAGCGCGTCGAGGTCGTCGCCCGACAGCGTGAAGCGCTCGCCGACCAAGCGCGGCTCGTCCGACCAGAGGATCGTGCCGTCCCGGTCCCAGACCTTCACCCGCACCGCCGTGTCACCGGGGAGCGCGTGGTCCACCGCGGTGGCCAACCGGTCCCGCGCGGCCGTCCGTTCGGCGGCGTCCGCTGTCTCGTCGGCGATCGCGTCGTCCAGTCCCGGTTCGATGACCGCGCGAGCGAGCGTCGCGGTGTCCGTGGTCGCGTTCCGCACCGCGAGCCACTCGGCGATCCGCTGCGAGACCAGGGTCCCGGCCGTCGCGACGAGCAGCCCGCCGACCACCGCGGCGACGACGACCCCGGTGAGGACACGTCGCCACGGGACATCAGCGCGACGCGGCCGGCGGCGTGGATCGGCGCGGACGACCACGACCGTGCCGTCGGCGGTCGACGCCGCGTTGCTCGACACCCGTCGTCTCTGCACGCCCGCCACGCTAGTCGTCGCATGTCGTCCGCCGACGACGACGCGGCGACGCGTCCGCTCGTCTGCCGGACACGTCCAGCGCCGACGGGCAGTGTCGTTGGCATGAGCGACACCGCCGAGCACGCTGCCCGTGAGACCGGACGACAGGCGAGACGCGCCGCTGACAGCCGCTGGTTCGAGTTGCTGGCACGTGGCGGGTTCGTCGGCAGCGGCGTCGTGCACCTGCTCATCGGGTACCTGGCGATCCTGCTCGGGGTCGGTGACGCCGCGGCCGGGAGCGGCTCGCAGGGATCGCAGTCCGGCGAGACCGACCAGTCGGGAGCACTGGCGCAGCTCGCCGCGGTCCCCGGGGGCGTCGTGCTGCTCTGGATCGTCGCGGTCGGCACCGCGGCCTTGTGCCTGCGCCTCGTGCTCGAGGCGGTCATCGGCGGCCGCACGGACACCACCCGGGCCTGGCTGAACCGGGCGAAGAACATCGGCAAGGCCGTCGTCTACGGCGTCATCGGGTACTCGGCCGGGTCGTACGCGCTCGGTGCCGGCAAGAGCTCGTCCGGGTCGACGAAGAGCGCCGCCGCGCAGGCGCTGGCGACACCCGGCGGGGTGTTCCTGCTGCTGCTCGTCGCCGCGATCGCCATCGCGATCGGGATCGGCCTCGTCGTCATCGGCATCCGCCGCTCGTACCGGAAGCAGCTCGTCACACCGCCGAAGTCCGTGGAGCGGCCCCTGACCGTCGTCGCCGTGGTCGGCTACGTCGCGAAGGGCGTCGCGGTCGTCATCGTCGGCGTGCTCGTCGCCGTCGCCGCCTTCCGGAGCGACCCCGACCAGGCGACCGGGCTCGACGGGGCCTTCGACGCCCTGCACCGGATGCCCGGCGGGGTGTTCGTCCTGATCGCGATCGGGATCGGGTTCCTGGCGTTCGGCGTCTACAGCTTCTTCCGCGCGAAGTACGCGAAGCTCTGATCGTCAGTCGCGGTCGCCGAACAAGCCCAAGCCGTGCTTCGTGAGCACGTCGTGGGCATCGCCGAACGTCTGCGGCTCCGGTGCGTCCGGCTCGTACTTCGCCAGCAGCAGCCCGAGCAACCCCTTGCCCGGTGCGGTCAACGGCCGTCGGCGCTCCCGGTCGCCCGGTCCCGTCCGCGAACGCTCCGGGTTCCGCGGGACGTACGGCTTCGCGACGTCCGGCCAGAGCTGCGGCTGCCGGGGGACCTTCCGGTTCAGGACGTTCTGGATGCCGCGGGCGCCGGCGTCCCGGTGCGTGACCGGCTCGAGCCCGTGCTGCTGCGTCAGCGTGTGCACGATCGCGGCGTGGTGCATCGGGTCGTTCACGATCGTTCCGGGCTCCGTGTACGCGGACACGACGAACGTCGGCACGCGGCCACCGAGCCGGTCGAAGGTGAACCCCATCTCACCGGGGTCCGGCTTCCCCGACGGCGGGACGGCCCCCGGAGGCGGGACGTGGTCGTAGATGCCGCCGTGCTCGTCGAACGTCACCACGAGTGCGGTGTTGACCGCGTTCGAGCCCCGCGTCGACCGGCCGCCGCGAACCGCACCGTAGACCTCGGCGAGCAGGGCCTCCGCGGCCCGGACATCGGACATCGCGCTGTCGAACGGCTCCTCGCCCGGTACCTCGACGACCTTCGGCCGGTTCTGCGGCGGGTGCATGTCGTTGTGGTCGAACACCATCCTGGGCTCGACGAAGGCGTAGTCGGGCAGGTCGCCGTTCGCCGCGTCCGCGTGGAACTGCTCCATGCTGCGGAAGTTCGTCTTCCAGTACCGCTCGATCGACGGCGCGTGCAGGAACCCCGTCAGGGAGACGACCTGCTCGGCGTCGAAGTACACGCGCCAGGTCTTCCCCGCGTCCTCGAGCCGGTTGAAGATCGTCGGCACGTCCGGGGCGTCGAGCCACTTCTGCGGACCGCCGTCCCGGGTGTTCGTGACGAATCCGTGCGACGTGCTGGCGTGGAAGAACGACCGGTTGCAGAACGTCTGTGAGGGGACCGCGCAGTGCCAGTGGTCGTACACCGCGAAGGACTTCGCGAGCGTCGAGAACACCGGCAGCATCTCGGGCGAGAAGCCGCCCATCACGCGCGAGTACTCGGCGACCGTGGGCTCCCGGCCGCGTTCGATGCGGTAGTTGACGACGTAGTCGTGGACGAAGCCCGACATCGGCGGGGCACTCGTGTCCGACGGTGCGTTGTACGGCGCCGCGTACCCGTGCTGCTCGGGTCGCTCGTTGGACGCCGGATCGACCACACCGAACCACTGCGTGTTGACGTGTGGGTAGAACTCGCCTGGGTCGGGGTCCGGCTGCGACATGACGTCGTCGGTCGACCCCTCGTAGACGTGTGCGGGGACGACGGTGCCGTCTGGGGCGGTGTTCGCGTAGGTCCCGGACTGCAGCCCCTCGAACGACTGCCCGTCGCCGAGCTCGTCGTCGGTGTACAGCCGGCCGAGCACGTGGTCGAAGCTCCGGTTCTCGAACATCAGGACGACGACGTGGTCGAAGCCGGGTTCACGACGTTCCGGCAGCGGGGTGAACCCGTACCGCTCGTCCTGGACGTGCCGGTCGTACGCCGCCGCCGCGCCGACGGCACCCGCACCGACGGCGGCAACGGCGGCACCGATGCCCGCTCGGCGGAGGAACGCCCGGCGTGAGTGCTGCTCGTCTGGCGACATGACGGCAGTGTTGCGCACCCCACCTCCGCGCGCAACGGCCCCGTGATATACTGCTGATGCTCGCCTTCGTTGAGGGTGCAGAAGTAGAAGCCGGTGCTCCCCGTCCTTTGATGGGACCCGGCTTTCGCGCTGTCACGGCTTGATCTCCACGACGTCGACGTCCAACGGCTCGGGCAGACTGGATCCACCCGCGACACACGCCCCGACCATCCCGAGCACTTGGCCCGGCAGTTACAGGAGCGGTTCGTCGGACGGATGTCCGTGTTCCACGCGCATGGTGGGTGGCAGTACTCCTCGTATCCGCAGCGTGTCCACGGCGCGTCGGTCCCTGGCCATCAGCGCGGTCGGTCGGGCTTCCAACGTCAGCAGCGACGCAGCTCGGTCGGCGAGCTCCCACACGAGCCGCTCCAGACATGCGGAACGAGCCCGTTCCTGCTTCGGCAGGTCCATCGGACGCGCGATGACGACGACGTGCGATGCGGCGAGGGTCGTGACCACGTCGACCACCCGTGCTCGGTGCCGCCGGTCGAGCTCGTACCAGTGGAGTTTTCGTCCGTCGGCACCCCGGAGGGAACGCAGCCGATCGCGCACCGCGTCCGCATCGGCGGAGTCGACGATCGATGCGCCGAGCAGGTAGGCGGGGCCGTCGAGGCCGTGCGAGCGGATGCTCTCGTCTCCCCAGGCGTGCAGCGGTCGGATCATCACGCAACGCTCACAGCTGGCGAGCCACCGTGGCGCTCGGAACCGGATGCTGTGGACAACGCCGGGGCCGATGTCCCGCGGACGGGGAACTGCCGGGGTAGCCTGGGCGACTGCCCGACCCACGAGGAGAGACCAGTGAACGACGAGACCCCGCGCCACGCCGACCAGCTGGAGCACGCGGAGAACGCCGACGTCGTGGTCAAGGTCGACCGGATCGAGGTCGACGGCACGAACGTCCGCGTCAGCTCCATCGGCGACACCGGGGTCCGTCCCTTCGTGCTCGTCGCCGGCCTCGGCATCGCGTCGACCTACTACGAACGGCTCGCCCCGAACCTCAACGAGTTCGGACCCGTGCACGCCCTCGACCTGCCCGGGTTCGCCGGCGTCCCGAAGTTCCGCGGCGCGGTGTCGATCGAGCGGTACGCCGACGCCGTCGAGCGCGTCCTCGACGACCTCGGGCTCGAGGACCCGGTCCTCGTCGGCCATTCGATGGGCACGCAGATCGTCACCGAGGTCGCCGCGCGCCGCCCGCAGATCAGCGACCTGGTCCTGATCAGCCCGGTGATGGACTCGAACGCCAGGACCATCAGCGAATCCGCGGTCCGCTTCGTGCGGTCCGCCGTGCACGAGCCGGCGGCGGTCCGCTGGCACGCCGTGACCGCGTACGCGCTCTGCGGCTGGCACTGGTTCCGGAAGGTGCTGCCGAAGATGGTCGCGTTCCGGATCGAGGACCGCGCCCCGCAGGTGCGGGCGCGCACGCTCATCGTCCGCGGCGAGCACGACGCCCTCGTGCCCCGCGACTGGATCCGCCGGCTGGCCAGGGTGTTCCCGTACGCCGTCCTCCGCGAGGTCGTCGACGGTGCGCACTCGGTGATGCACGCGCAGGCCGACGCCGTCGCGGCGCTCGCCGTGGCGCACGTCCGCGGGGACCTGCCCGATCGCGGGGTGTCGTCGTTGCAGCGCGTGCGGGACGACTCGACCGCGTCGGACCTCGCTCGGCTCAGCCCGGGGGACGCCTGGCTCGTCGTGAAGGCGCGGCTCCTGGAGCTGTTCGGGATGGCGAAGGGCGACGACGAGGTCCTCGAGGCCGGCAAGTCGGCCCACGCCGTCGCGATGGCGGACGAGGCAGACGCCCCGGTGGCGCCGGAGGACCGCGCAGCGGTCGTCGACGCGGCCGCCCCGGAACTGGACGAGCACAGCCAGCGCAAGGCCGGCTAGCGACGCGACGCACTGGAGGCCCGGCACCGGGCCTCCATGTCGCCCGCGATCAGGGCGTGATGCGGCCAGGCAGCATGTCGGGCGTGAGCGCGTGCGCCTCGGCGAGGACCTTCCGGGCCTCGTCCGTCTTGTCCCACACGTTCCAGAGCAGGACGCCGCGGACGAGCTCGTCGTCGTCGAGGTAGTAGACGACGCCGGTGGTGTTCGGTTCCTGCCAGTCCTCGACGGTCCGCAGGGACGTCGTGACCTGGCCGACCGCTTCGTACCCGACGTCGAAGACGTCCGAGTAGAACATCGGCGTGTGGTCGTAGGTCTCGTCGGCGTCGGCGAGGTTCCGCCCCGCCTGTCGTCCCTGCTGCTGCGCGTTGTCGACGTGCTCGACGCGGCGGGTGCCGAGGATCCGGTCCGGGTACTCGGCGACGTCACCGGCGGCGAACACCGCCGGGTCGTCCGTGACGAGCGTCGAGGACACCACGATGCCGTCGTTCACGGTGAGACCGGCTGCTGCGGCGAGCTCGGTCGCGGGCTCGATGCCGAGACCGGCGACGACCGCGCCCGCCTCGATGACCGAGCCGTCGTCGAGGGTGAGCGTCACGCCATCGTCGTGTTCGGCGCCGGATGCGACACGTCGGCTGAGCCGGAGTTCCACGCCGTGGTCCACGAACCGCTGCTGGAACGCGGCGGCGAGTCCGTCGGGGAACATGTTCCCGCCGACCACCTCGTCCGGGTCGACGAGCGTGACGCGGGCACCGTTCTGCACGACGCCCGACGCGATCTCGGTGCCGATGTAGCCGCCACCGACGACGACCACGTGGGCTCCCGCATCGGCGAACCCGCGGAGCTTCCGGTAGTCGGCGGCACTGCGGTAGTCGAGGACGCGGTCGGACGGCTCGAGTCCGGGGAGCCCGCGGGGGTGTCCACCGGTGGCGATGAGCAGCTGCTCGTAGCCGAACGTGCTGCCGTCGGCGGTCGTCACGGTCTTGCCGTCTCGGTCGATCGACGTCACCACGGTCCCGAGCACGAACTCCGCGCCCGTCTCCTCCGTGTGCAGGTCGACCTTGTCGTCCCAGCTGAAGTCCGGGTCGGTCCAGAGTTTCTTCGACAGGGCCGGCCGGGCGTACGGGCGGTCGACGTCCTCGCTGATGATGCCGATCGAGCCGTCGGCATCGATCTCCCGGATGCCCCGTGCCGCCGAGTCGGCGACCATCCCGCCGCCGACGATGAGGTAGCGGTAGTCGGTCATGTGTGCGTCCTCCTAGATGGTGGCGACCGAGCCGGAGTCGACCCGGTAGTTGGCGCCGTTGACGAAGCTCGCGAGGTCGGAGCACAGGAACGCGATCACGTTGGCGACCTCTTCCGGCTCCCCACGGCGCTTGAGCTCCATGTACGGACGCTCCTCGTCGAGGAAGCTCGTGATCGCCTCGTCGAAGGTGGTCCCGAGCTGTTCGGCGCGCCGTTTCATCATCGCGTCGGTCATCGGCGTGTGGATGAAGGCAGGGGAGACGGTGTTCACGAGCAGGCCCTCGTTCGCGTAGCTGCGCGAGAGCCCCTTCGCGAACGAGAGCACCCCGGCCTTGGCGGCGCAGTACGGCAGCTCGTCGTCGTACGGCTGCGACGCGTCCTCGGACACGAGGTACACGATGCGACCCCACCCGCCGTTCCGCAGGTCTCCGATGAACTCGCGGGTGATCCGCACCGGCCCCATCAGGTCGACGTCCAGCGTCGACGTCCAGCCGTCCTCGTCGATCTCGTGGAAGAGCCCCTGGGCGCCGGTGACGCCGGAGGACTGCACGAGGATGTCGATCTCGCCGACGGCCTCGCGGACCCTGGTGTGCAGGTCCGCGAGGCTCGACGCGCTGGTCACGTCGGCGGCGAACGCGTGGAGCTCGCCGTACGGCGCTTCGAGCTGGTCGGCCGAGTTGTCCAGCTGCGACTGGTCGAGGTCGCTGACGACCACCGTCGCACCTTCGGCGAGGAGGATGCGAGCGGTGTTCCAGCCGATGCCGGAGTCCGCGCCGAAGACGAGCGCGGTCTTGCCCTGGATCCCGAGGTCCACGTGGTGGTCCGCGCTACGCGTGGGCCGAGGCGTCGGCGACCGCAGGCGTCGTCGCGCCCGCGAGCGGGGTGCTCGGCGCGCGGTTCTCGGCGCTGACCATCCACGCGAGCTGCTCGAGGCGCTCGATGAAGCCGTGCAGCAGGTCCGCGGTCGTCGGGTCCTCGTCGTCGACCTCGTCGTGCACGTCGCGCATGGTCCCGGTGGCCTGGTAGAGACGCAGCGTGACCTGGTCGATCGCGTCGTGCGTGGTGATCTCGCCCCCGGGGAACTGGTCGAGGTGGCTCGTCGCCGCGACGGTGCTCGAGCGGCCGTCCGGCACGGCGTAGAGCGCACGCATGCGCTCCGCGGTGTCGTCGGCGAACTCGCGTGCGGCGTCGACGATCTCGTCGAGCTGCAGGTGCAGGTCGCGGAAGTTCGTGCCGAGGATGTTCCAGTGGGCCTGCTTGCCCTGGACGTGCAGGTCGATGAGGTCGACGAGGACGGCCTGCAGGTTGGCGGCCATCTTTTCCGATGCGTGCATGATCGGCTCCTTCAGCAGTGTTCGCGGTTGGTGACCGTTCCGGTCTACGCGGTGCGTCGGAGTCGTTTCACAGTGCACGGGGAGGGTCGTGTCCCCCCGCCGCGCTCAGTGGACAGGCCGGACGCCCCGGTCAGTGCCCAGGAGTCGTCGCAGCGGGGTCGATCTGGTCGACGGCGTCGCGCATCTGCTCGAGGAACACCGCCACGACCCGGGCGTCGGCTGGCGGCAGGCCCTCGGCGATGGACATCATCCGACGGTGCATCACACCGAGCGTCGCGCGGACCTCGTCGTCGGTCTCGGTCGTGGGGGTGATCACGAGCGCGCGTCGGTCGGTGGGGTGCGGCTCGCGCCGGACGTGGTTGCTCCGCACCAGGCGGTCGATGAGGATCGTCGTCGACGCCGAGGAGATCTTCAGGTAGGCGGCGAGGTCCTTCGGACTGACCTTGCGGCCGGAGCGCTGCGCCTGCAGGAGGTAGCGGACGGCGAGCAGGTCCGTCTCGCCCATGCCCATCGAGTCGCGGGTGCGCCGTCGCATCGCGGTCTCGGCGGCCCGGTAGCGACGCAGGGCGTTGAGGACCGCGACGCCGCGTTGGGTCGCGTCGTCATCCGGGAACCAGTATCCGGATGCTTCCGTGATCTCCTGCGTGGACATGGGGTTCAGGGTAACCCGTCTCGTTGCTAGACGGTCTAGCGGCTTCCGTACCCCGGAATGACGGGAGGCTCGTGGCGGATCCGCCACGAGCCTCCCGTCCGTCCTGGGGGTACGGTCCCTACGCGGCGGCGGGCTCCGCGGTCGCCTCGGCGAGCGCGGTCAGCGCGCCCTGCACGAGCTGGGTGACCTCGTCGTCCTCGCGCGGGTGGGTCTCCGCGAAGCGGACGACCGACTGCGGGATGGCGACCTTGACGTCCTCGAGGACCTTGGCACCGGCGATGCCGGCGGCCTTGCGGGCGTCGTCGTGCGCCCAGACGCCGCCGTACTGTCCGAAGGCGGAACCGATGACCGCCACGGGCTTGCCGGAGATGGGGGAGGCGCCGAACGGACGCGATGCCCAGTCGATCGCGTTCTTCAGCACCGCGGGGAGGGTGCCGTTGTACTCGGGCGTCACGAGCAGCACGCCGTCGGCGTCGGCGAGGGCCTTGCGGAAGGCGACGGCGGAAGCGGGCGGGGTGTCCCCGTCGATGTCCTCGTTGTAGAACGGCAGGTCGACGATGCCCTCGTGGACGGTGGGGGTGATGCCCTCCGGCGCGTGGTGGATCGCTGCTTCGGCGAGCTTGCGGTTGATGGAGTCGGCGCGGAGGCTGCCGACGAGGACGACGACGTTCGTCATGGGGATCCTTCTGTGCTCGTGGTTCTGGGACGGAAAGGTGTCAGAGACAACCAACACGTTCGCACGCAGCGCTATTCCCGAACTGTGCGTCGTCGGTACGGTGGCGGGGTGACCGACCCCAGGACGCCCGCCAGCACCCCTGCGACCCCCGACGCGGACTGGTGGCGCGACGCCGTCGTCTACCAGGTCTACCCACGGAGCTTCGCCGACTCGGACGCCGACGGACTCGGAGACGTGGCCGGCATCACGAGCCGGGTGCCGTACCTGGCGGGACTCGGTGTCGACGCGATCTGGCTGTCGCCGTTCTTCCCGTCCCCGCTCGCCGACGGCGGGTACGACGTCGCCGACTACCGCGACGTCGATCCTCGGCTCGGCACGCTCGACGACTTCGACGCCCTGGTCCGTGCGGCACACGCGCACGACATCCGGGTGATCGTGGACGTGGTGCCGAACCACACGTCGTCCGGACACGCGTGGTTCGAGGCCGCGCTCGCCGCCGAACCGGGATCACCCGAACGGGCGCGGTACGTGTTCCGGGACGGCACCGGTGACGCCGGGGAGCTCCCGCCGAGCGACTGGGTGTCGAACTTCGGCGGCAGTGCATGGACCCGCGTGCCCGACGGCCAGTGGTACCTGCACCTGTTCGCCCCGGAGCAGCCCGACCTCGACTGGTCGAACCCGGCGGTGCGTGCGGACTTCGAGGACACGCTCCGCTTCTGGTCCGACCGCGGAGTCGACGGGTTCCGCGTGGACGTCGCGCACGGGCTCGCGAAGGACCTGTCGACGCCGTACCGCCCCTCGAACGAGCACGACCTGCCGCTCGACGGGTCCGACCCGCTGTACGACCGCGACGAGGTGCACGAGATCTTCGCCGCCTGGCGGCACGTCCTCGACGAGTACGACCCACCGCGCGCAGCCGTCGCCGAGGCCTGGGCCCCTGCGCCTCGACGGGTCCTGTACGCCCGGCCGACGGAGCTCGGGCAGGCGTTCAACTTCGACCTGCTCGAGTCGCCGTTCGACGCATCGGCGTTCCGGCAGGTCATCGAGCGGAACCTCGCCATGTCCGAGCAGTCGGGGGCGTCGAGCACGTGGGTGCTCTCGAACCACGACGTGGTGCGGCACGCGACGCGGTACGCACTCCCCGCCGGCACCGACACGGACGCCTGGCTGATGACCGACGGGGTCTCGCCGGCTCCCGACCGTGACCGGGGGCTCCGCCGTGCGCGGGCGGCGTCGTTGCTGCAGCTCGCGCTCCCGGGATCCTCGTACGTCTACCAGGGCGAGGAGCTCGGGCTGCACGAGGCCGCGGCGATCCCCCGCGACCTGCTGCAGGACCCGAAGTGGGTCCGGTCTGGGCACACCGTCAAGGGCCGGGACGGCTGCCGCGTGCCGATCCCGTGGACCGAGTCGGGGCCGTCGTTCGGGTTCGGCGACGTGGCACCCTTCCTGCCCCAGCCGGCGGACTTCGGCGCGTGCTCGGTCTCGGCGGAGGACGGCGACCCGACCTCGACGCTGTCGCTCTACCGGGCGGCGCTCGCTGCCAGGCGCCGACTGCAGTCGGGTGAGTCGCTCACGTGGCTGGACGCGCCAGCCGCGGTCGTCGCGTTCGCGCGGCACGACGGGTGGCGCTCGGTCACGAACTTCAGCACCGACCCGGTGCCGCTCCCGGCCGGGCACGTGGAGGTGGCATCGGGACCGCTGGGCGACGGCGTGCTGCCGGGCGAGACGACGGTCTGGCTCTCGTAGACAGCGGCTCCTCCACACCCGGGAGGCTCGTGACTGCGATCCACGGATCGTCGCACCACCGCCTCTCGGTCGCGCCCCGATCGCGACGATCGGGGCATGACAGAACGCATCCACACACCGCCGCGAGCAGCCCGCCGGGTGCTCGCCGTCGCCGTGTCGCTGACCGCCCTCGCGGTCCTGGCGATCCCCGCGCTGCAGACCCCGTCCGCATCCGCCGACGACCTCACGTTCCCCTACGACAACGCGTTCGACACCGGCCAGGGCGGTGTCCTGAGCGGCGATGCGCGGATCGTCGACGGGCGACTCCGCCTGACGGACGACTCCCGCGGACAGGCCGGCTCGTGGTCGACCACCGACACGTTCCCCTCGACGCTCGGGCTGGACATCGAGTTCGAGTACGCGATGTACTCGGACGACCCGCGCGCCGGTGCGGACGGCCTGCTCGTGTACCTCGCCGACGGTGCGGCCGAGCCGGGCATCGGCGGGACCGGGGCAGCGCTCGGGTACGCCTGCCGTCCCGAGAGCACGCAGGGCCAGGGGCCGTGCGACACCGCGGGCATCCCGGGTGGGTTCGCGGCGATCGCGCTCGACCGGTACGGCAACTTCTCGCTGCCGATCAACGACAGTGGTCCGGGGGTCACACCGGACGCCGTCGTGGTCCGCGGCTCCGGTGACGGGACGGACGGCTACCGGTTCGTCGCCAACGCCGTCGCGCCCGGCCGGGTCGAGACCGACGGTCCGACGACGCGCACCGTCCGGGTGCAGCTGCTGCCGGGCGACGACGGCGAGCTCGCCGTCAGCGTGCAGCTCGAAGCCGGCGGGGGCATGCGGACGGTCCTCGACGGCGTCCCGCTGCACAGCGCAGGCCAGGCGGCGCTCCCGCCCACGCTGCGGCTGGGCTTCGCGGGGGCGACCGGTGCCCACGTCAACGTGCACGAGATCGACTCGCTCAGCGTCCGGCAGCCGGCGGACCTCCGCGTCGAGCACGACCTCCCGCCCGTGGCCGCCGGGGAACACGTCCGGTACTCGGTCACCGCGTCGAACGTCGGCCGGAACGCATCGGACCCGAGTCCGTTGACGGTGGACGTCCCGGACGCACTGCACGACGTGACGTGGGCGTGTGCGGCCTCGGACGGTGGCGGGTGCTCCGCGGCCGACGGGACCGGCGACGTCGGCGTGGACCTCGCGCTCGACCGCGGAGCATCGGCGACCGTCACGATCGAGGGCGCCCTCGATCCCGGTGCCACGGGTGAGCTGGTGAGCGTCGCGACGATCGCGACGGCGCCGCACCTGGCGGACGCGGACGAGACCGACAACACCTCGCGAGCGACCGCGGTCGTGGCCGCGTCGGCGCAGCTCGAGACGGACAAGTCCGTCGAACCCGCGACCGGGGTCCGTCCTGGTGACCACGTCGAGTACCAGGTCGTCGCACGGAACCGCGGGCCGGCGACCGCCAAGGACGTCTCCGTCGTCGACGACCTGCCGGCGGCGCTCGTGTTCGTCGATTCCGGGGACGCCTGCGCTGCGGCCGGACAGCGGGTGACCTGTGGCGACGGGACGGACCTCGCGCCGGGCGAGGAACGGGCCTTCCGGTTCCGGGCGTTGCTCGGCGAGGACTACCGCGGTGACGGCTCGGACGTCGTGAACGTGGCGACCGCTGCCTCGCCGACCGACCCCGACGGCGGAGATCCCTCGCCCGATGTCGCGATCGAGGTGGTGGATCCCGACGCTCCGGACGATGCCTCGGTGCCGCCGGGGCCGAGCGCTCCCGCCGCGAGCGTGCCGGAGCGCTCGACCGCTCCCGCCGCCGACCGGGGTGGGACCTCGAACCCACGCGGCGGTGCGCTGGCCTACACCGGCACCGACGACCTCGGGATCGTCGCGGCGATCGGGGGCGTGCTGGTGGCGGCAGGAGCGGGCTGCTGGTGGGTGGCACGACGTCGCCTCCGTGCTGACCGCCACGAGGACCCCGCGGGCGACTGATCGAGCAACCGAGGGTGCTCCGGCCCGTCGCAGGTCGGAGCATCCTCAGCTCGGGTGCGGCCCACACGGACGGGGCACATCCCGGTCGGCGGTAGGATCGTTCGAACGATCCACATGCCCGAAAGAGGTCTCGTGTCCGACTCCGTCGCCGACGCACACCAGCGCGCGCGGTACTGGCCGATCCCCATCCTCCGGGCCGTCCCCGCTGCGATCGTCGCCATCGTCATCACGTTCTCGTCCAACCACGCGGCCGGGTACGGTCTGCTGCTGTTCGGCGCGTTCGCGGTCGTCGAGGGCGTCGTCCTCGGCGTCGGCAGCCTCACGCGACTCCGCGATGACGATCGGTCGCGGCGCACCGCCGTCGCCCAAGCCGTCGTCACGGTCCTCGCGGGCGTCGCCGGGATCGCGTGCAACGGCCTCGGGCTGCCGGCCTTCATCACGATCGTCGTGGCGTTCGCCGTCCTGACCGGCGCACTCGAGCTCACCCAGGGCATCCGCGCTCGCCGCACCTCGCCGTTCGCCAGGGACTGGATGACGATCGGCGGGCTGACCCTGCTGCTGGCGATCGGATTCCTCGTGACCCCGCCGGACTACTCGCAGCAGCTCGGCGGCATCGAGCAGGTCAGCGGCGTCCTCGACGCGTCGATCGTCCTCGTCGGCCTGCTCGGCGCGTACCTCGCCATCACGGCGGTCTTCCACGTGATCGCCGGCCTCTCGCACAAGTGGGGGACGACTGCACCAGCGGCGTCCCCGAACGGAGCTCCACACGCATGACCACCCCCAGCCGTCGTGACCGCCTGCGCCCGGTCGAGCTCCTCGGGATCTCCGCGATCATCGCGGTGTTCACCGGGCTCGTCGTGCTCATCTCGACGAGGGAGGTCACGCTCGCGCTGATCTTCCTCGGCATCGCGTTCATCGTGGTCGTGGTGGTCCTCGCGATGCTCCAGCTCGCGTCGACGAGTGACCAGGACGACAACGACATGCTCGGCGGGCACAAGACCCCGGGTGAAGGAGACGGCGACGGCTTCCACTGAGGTCCGACGACCCGAGCAGGGTGCTCCTGACCTGCCCGGCCGGTACCGCCACCGGTACCTGATCCTCGCGGTCTGCTGCATGAGCCTGTTCATCGTCTCGATGGACGCCACCGTGGTGAACGTCGCGCTGCCGTCGATCGGCCGCGAGCTCCACAGCACGATCTCCGGACTGCAGTGGACGATCGACGCCTACACGCTCGTGCTCGCGAGCCTGCTCATGCTGTCCGGCTCGACCGCCGACCGGATCGGGCGGCGCCGGACCTTCCAGATCGGGCTCGCGCTGTTCAGCGTCGGGTCGCTGCTCTGCTCGCTCGCACCCACGGTCGGGTGGCTCGTGGTGTTCCGCATGGTCCAGGCGGTCGGCGGATCGATGATGAACCCGGTGGCGATGTCGATCATCACGGCCACGTTCGACGACGCCAAGGAGCGGGCGCGGGCGGTCGGTGTGTGGGGCGCCGTCGTCGGGGTCTCGATGGGCGTCGGGCCGCTCGTCGGCGGAGCACTGACGGACACGGTCGGGTGGCGGGCGATCTTCTGGATCAACGTGCCGATCGGCATCGCCGCGATCGTCCTGACGTTCCTGTTCGTCCCGGAGTCCCGCGCCCCGCGTCCACGTCGACTCGACCCGCTCGGACAGGCGCTCGTCATCGTGCTCCTGGCGGCGCTGGTGGGCGGACTCATCGAGGGCCCGCGGCTGGGGTGGACCTCGCCGGCGGCCCTCGGGCTCTTCGTCGTCGCGGCTGCAGCCCTGGTCGCACTCGTCGGGGTCGAACGGCGCACCGCCGAACCCCTCATCGACGTCCGGTTCTTCCGGAGCATCCCGTTCTCGTCCGCGGTGCTGACCGCGATCGCCGCGTTCGGTGCGAACGGCGCGTTCCTCTTCCTGAACGCGCTCTACCTGCAGGAGGTCAGGGGCATGTCCCCGTTCGAGGCCGGACTGTGGACGCTGCCGGCGGCGGTCGCGACGATGCTCGCCTCGCCCCTGTCCGGACGACTCGTGGGATCGGTGGGCACCCGTGTCCCGCTCGTGCTCGCCGGGATCGGCATCGGTGGCGCGGGTGTCGTGCTCACGACGATCGACGCGCACACCCCGATGTGGGTGCTCGTCTCCGCGTTCGTGCTCTTCGGACTCGGGTTCGGCATGGTGAACGCCCCGATCACGAACACCGCGGTCTCGGGCATGCCACGGGCGCAGTCGGGCTCCGCGGCCGCCGTTGCCTCGACGAGCCGCCAGACCGGGGTGTCGCTCGGTGTCGCCCTCGCCGGGACCGTCACCGGCGCGAGTGCGGTCGCCAGCGTCGGTGCGGGGTTCGCGGTCGCCACGCACGCGATGTGGTGGATCGTCGTCGGCATCGGTGCGGGCATCATCGTCGTCGGGTTCGTGTCGTCGTCGGCCGCGGCGCGGCGGTCGGTGTCGGGCATCGCCCACCTGCTCGAGGGCTGAACCGCATCACTGCCGCGCGGCGACGATGTCCTGCGCGAGCGCCCGCACCGCTCGGTTCGGTTCTGGTGCCGTCCGCATCGCCAGACCCACCCGGAGCGGCTCGACCGGGTCCTCGAGCTCGAGGACCACGCCGTCGTGCGGGACCCCGGAGTCCGGCACCACGCCGACCCCGAGTCCGGCGGCCGCGAACCGGATGACCGCGGGCATGTCGTTCATCTCCGCGACGATGCGCCGCCGGATGCCGAGTCGCTCGAGCGCCTGGTCGAGGATGATCCGGTTGCCGAACCCGTGCGCCGTGTCGATGAACGACTCGTCGGCGAGTTCCGTCAGCGACACCGAGGTGCGTCCGCTCCGTGCGAGCGGGTGGTCCGCGGCGACGAACACCCGGAACCGCATCTCGCGGAGGGGCTCGACGACGATGCCGGCGGGCACCGACGGCAGGCCGCAGTAGGCCAGGTCGAGCCGTCCGGCCACCAGGTCCTGCACGAGCCCGGTGGTCCCGGACGGGGACGTCATGAGCTCCACGGCGACGAGCGGGTGGCGCTGCCGGAACGGGCGGAGCACCCCGGTCAGGTCGACGATGTCCATGCTCGTGAAGATCCCGAGCCGGACCCGCCCGCGGAGTTCGGCGTCCGACGCGGTGGCGAGGTCGTGCATCCGGTCGAGCGAGTCGAGCACGGCCCTGGCGTGCGGGAGGAGGTCCTCGCCGGCCGTGGTGAGGACGAGCTGCCGGCCGGTGCGCTCGAACAACCGGACACCGAACGAGCGCTCGAGGCTCGCGATCCCCGCCGAGACGGTCGACTGCGCTGCCCAGAGCCGTTCAGCAGCGCGGGTGACGCTACCCTCGGCGGCGACGGTGACGAACTGTTCGAGCAATCGGGTCTCCATGCACCCCATCATCGACCAGATCGATGGAAACCATCAAGATGATCCGTTTGACCCGATGATGCGGTGGCGGGAGCATCGGAGCATGACAACCGTCCTCGAAGAAGCCTCCACCGGATCCGTCACCGCCCCTCCGGTACCGCGCGGTCGGCGCGCGCACAGCCGTCGCCGTCACGGTGCGGGGTTCTGGGCCGTGGCGTTCGCGTTCCTCGCGGTGATGGCGTTCGCGACGGTCCCAGCGCCGCTGTACGTGATCTACCAGGCGCGCGACGGCTTCCCCACGTTCACCACGACGATCATCTTCGCCGCGTACGGCCTCGGTGTCGTCGGGTCGCTGTACTTCACGGGGCACCTGAGCGACGTCCTCGGGCGGAAGCCGCTCATCCTCGTGTCGATCGCCCTCGAGCTCGTCGCGGCGGTGCTGTTCCTCGTCTGGAACGACGTCAGCGGGCTGATCGTCGCGCGGCTCGTCACGGGCTTCGGCGTCGGGACGCTGACGGCGACGGCGACGGCGCACCTCGGGGAACTCCGGGTCCGCGCCACCGGCCGCGAGGCGTCCGCGAAGGGTGCCGGCGTCGCGGCCGGCGTCGTGAACCTCGGCGGTCTCTCCCTCGGCGCCCTCGTCGGCGGAGCGCTGGCGGAGTTCGTCGGACAGCCGCTGATGACGCCGTACGTCGTGTTCGTCGTCGCGCTCGTCGTCGCCTTCGTGGCGGTGCTCGCCGCGCCGGAGACCGTCGGCCGTCCCGAGGAGCGTGTGCCCTACCGACCGCAGCGCGTGCAGGCCCCTGCGGGCAAGGGCGGCGCGTTCTGGACCGCGGGCATCGCGGCGTTCGCGGCCTTCGGGGTGCAGGGGCTCTTCAGTTCGGTCGCGCCGTCGTTCCTCGGTTCGACGTTCCACGTGACCGACCGTCTGGCCGCAGGAGCCACGACCTTCGGGGTGTTCGCCGCGAGTTCCGTCTCCCAGCTCGTGTTCGCCCGGCTCTCGCAGCGCGCCCAGATCCGGCTCGGCGTCGTCCTCCTCGTCGGCGGGCTCGTCGTGCTCGGTGTCGCGGCGGTCCTCTTGCAGGTCGCCGGGTTCATCGGCGGGGGCGTCGTCGCCGGCGCGGGGGTGGGGCTGCTCTTCCGGGCGGCGATCGCGAGCGCGGGTGCCCTGGTCGGCCCCGAGCAACGCGGCGGGGTGCTCGCGGCGACGTTCCTCGTCGCGTACGCCGGGCTGACGGTGCCCGTCGTGGCGGTCGGCGCGGCGCTCCTCGTGCTCCCGACGCTCCCCGTGCTCCTCGGGTACGTGGTGCTCGTCGCCGCGCTCGCCGCCGTCGCCGGGACGCGACTGGCCGCGCGCGCCTGACGCACCCCGAGCCTCCCGTCCGGAGCCCTGGTCCACCGGACGGGAGGCTCGCCCCACCTCCGGCATACTGGCCGCATGCCGTCGAGACGCAACCGTTCCGTCGTCACCGGTGTCGCCGCGGTCGTGGCCGCCGGTCTCGTGGCCGGTGGGCTCTTCCTCACCGCGCAGCAGGGTGCGGACGACCCGGTGCTCTCCGGGCCGACGACCGCGCCGACCGCCGTCGCGACGAGTGACGGCACCGTCGTCATCGACCGGACCGGTCCGGACCTGCCGGGTGGCTCCGTGCTCGCGTCCTGCGACCGGGACTCCCGCGCGACCGTCGCTCGCTACGACACGGCCGCGCTCGGCGACGTCGTGCTGCAGTGCGGGAACTCGAGTCAGGGGTACGAGCACATCCGCGTGCGGCACACCGCTGACTGGGAGGACGTCCTCGCGGGCCACGGCGACCGGGACTGGGACGACGCGATGCTCACCGCGGTGCAGACGGCGCTCACCAGCCCGCGGGACGGGTTCCCGGTCGACGCCGGCGACGGCAAGGTCTGCTACGCCGCTGCCGTCCGGTTCGACGACGGGACCGCGCCGAGTCCCGACGGCTTCGTGAAGGTCATCGTCTCCGCGACGACCGACCGCGTGATCACCGCCTACCCCACGAACGACGACGACTGCTGACGGGTCGCGCCGCTCGATCCGTGCGCCCTGTTCCCGTGCGCCCGCGCCCCCGCCCGCGCCCCCGCCCGCATGGCCGCGCGCGCCTGCCCGCCCGCCCGCGCCTGCCTGGTCCCGACTCCGAACGACAGCGTCGTTGTCGTACGACAGCGCGCGTGTCGTTCGTTGCGGGCGCGGGCAGTTGCGCGCGCGTGGGTGCGACAGCGTCGTTGTCGTACGACAGCGACGTTGTCGTTCGTTGCGGGCGCAGGGAATTGCACGCGCGTGGGAGCGACAGTGTCCTTGTCGTACGACAGCGGTTGTGTCGTTCGTTGGGGGCGCGGGCAGTTGCGCGCGCGGGCAGTTGCGCACGCGTGGGAGCGACAGCGTCGTTGTCGTACGACAGCGGTTGTGTCGTTCGTTGGGGGCGCGGGCAGTTGCGCGCGCGTGGGTGCGACAGCGTCGTTGTCGTACGACAGCGGCTGTGTCGCCCGTTGCGGGCGCGGGCAGTTGCGCGCGCGTGTGTGCGACAGTCTCGTTGTCGTACGACAGCGACGTTGTCGTTCCGAGTCGGCAACGGCGTCACAGCCCCGCCAGGACCCGCCAGGACCCGCCCCGCCAGACCGACCCAGCCGCCCCGCCGCCCTACGCGTGCACGTCGTGCTCGTGCCGACGGTGCGACGCGGGCTCGAGCTGGAACGTGGAGTGCTCGACCGGCACGTCGAAGTGCTCCGCCACGCACTGCTGCAACTCGTCGAGGATCGCCGGGGCGTGCGCCGTCGTGAAGCAGTGGTCGTCCACCACCACGTGCGCCGTCAGGTTCGGCACCCCGGTCGCGACGAGTGTTGCGTGCAGGTCGTGCACCGCGATCACGTGGTCCAGCTCCAGCATGTGGCCGCGCACGTCCTCCAGGTCGAGCCCCGGCGGCGTGGCCTCGAGCAGCACGTTCGCGGTCTCCCGCAGCAACCGGACCGCCCGCGGCAGGATCAGCCCACCGATGACGAGCGCAGCGACCGAGTCCGCTCGCTCCCATCCCGTCAGCGCCAACACGACGGCCGCGGCGATGACCGCGACGGAGCCGAGCGTGTCGTTGAGGACCTCGAGCCGCGCGGCCCGCGACGTGAAGTTCTCGCCGGAGGCCCGCAGCAGCACGGCGTAGGCCACCAGGTTCCCGACGAGCCCGATCACCCCGAACACGAGCAGCGGCCCGGAGTGGATCTCGGCCGGGACGAACAGTCGCTGGATCGCCGAGATGATCACGTACACGCCGACCGCGAGCAGGATCGCCGCCTGCGCGGTGGCACCGAGCACCTCGGCCCGCTGGAACCCCCAGGTGCGCTGTGCGGTCGGGGAGCGTCTGGCCAGCCGCGTCGCGACGAGTCCGATCCCGATACCGCCGGTGTCGACGACCATGTGTCCGGCGTCGACGAGGAGCGCGAGGGACCCGGTCACGACGGCGCCGACGACCTCGGCCAGCAGGATCGTCGCGGAGATGCAGAACGCCACCCACAGGGCGCGTTCGTTCGCACCCCCGTGCGCGTGTCCGTGGTCGTGTCCCATGCACACGATCGTACGGATCCCCACCGCCGACATGCCAGTATCGTGGCGTGACCCGGTCGCCCTACGAGCTGAGCACCACGCCCGACGTCGTCGAACGGCTGCACCCCCGTCTCCGGACGTACTTCGGGGCGATCCCACCGGGGCACGTGGGCCGCGGCGACGGCGTCTTCGACGTCGTCGGGACACCGCGCAGGTGGCTCTGGCCGGTCCTCGCGCTGTTCGCGCGCGACGCGGTGATGTTCCCGGTCTGGGAACGGCAGGTCCCCTTCACCGTCGAGAACCGGCCGGCGCGCGTCGGCCGGGGCAGCAGCCTGGAGGCTCGTGTCGCGGTCCGCGCGCACCGCACCTTCCACCTCCGCTCCGGAGACCGCACGATGGTGGACGCCATCGCCGCTGAACCGGAGGGCATGGTCGACCACCTCGGTCGCCACGGGCGCGTCAGCGCCCGTCTGCGCGTGGAGGTCGACGCCGACGGGCCGGACGCGGGTGCCCTGCGCCTGGTCTCCACTCGTGTGACGTTCCGTGCGCTCGGACGCGGGTGGAGCCTCCCGGCCCTGATCGCACCGCGTGTGACGCTCACGGAACGATTCGATGACGAAGCCGACCTGCAGCGCGTGTCCCTGGTGCTGACGGCGCCGATCGTCGGCACGCTGTACCGGTACGAGGGGGCGTTCCGGTACGTGATCGCGCCGGACGAGGAGACGGGGACGGGATGAACGACGACAGCACCGACGCGCGCAGTGGCCGCGCGGTGATCGCGGGGGCGAGCGGCTTCGTGGGCAGGTACCTGCAGGACGCCTTCCGCGAGGAGGGCTACGACGTCGTCACGATCGGCCGGACGGGCGATGCCGTGTGGGGCAACACCCTTCGCATCCGCGAACTCGTGGACGGTGCCGCGATCGTCGTGAACATGGCCGGCAAGAGCGTCAACTGCCGCTACGGACGCCGGAACCGCGCCGAGATCGTCCGTTCCAGGGTGGACACCACGCTCGAACTCGCCGAGGCGATCCGCACGTCGGAGCACCCGCCGTCGCTGTGGGTGAACGCCTCGACCGCGACGATCTACCGGCACGCCGACGACCGGCCGCAGGACGAGGCGACGGGGGAGCTCGGCGAGGGCTTCTCGGTCGGGGCCGCCCGCGCGTGGGAGGACGCATTCTTCGGGACGGACCTGCCAGGTACCCGCCGTGTGGCGCTCCGCATGGCGATCGTCCTCGGTGACGGCAGCGCCCTGGTCCCGCTGATCCGGCTCGCGCAGGCCGGGCTCGGCGGCCCGCAGTACGACGGCGCCTGGTTCCCGACGCCGGCGCGCCTGGCCGCGGGCACCTACCACCACGACCGGCACACCCGGGGCCGGCAGCGGTTCAGCTGGGTGCACATCGCGGACGTCCTCGGCTCCATCCGGTTCATCCGCGACCACGACGACATCGACGGCGTCGTGAACGTCACGAGCCCGAACCCGTCGGACAACCGCACGGTGATGGCGACGATCCGGGACGCGGTCGGGCGACGGTTCGGCCTGCCGACCTGGCGGTGGATGCTCGAGATCGGGTCGCTCGCGATCCGGACCGAGACCGAGCTCGTGCTGAAGAGCCGGTGGGTCGTCCCGACACGTCTGGTCGAGGCGGGCTACGAGTTCCGGTACCCGCTCCTCCGTGGCGCCCTCGCGAACATCATCGCCGAGCGTCGACAGCACCGGGGCTGAGCACCGGCAACGCCACCGGAGCCGTGGCACGCGGCGGTCTGGACGCCCACAGCACCCCGCCGACGACGACCGCGCCCGCCAGCACCTCGACCAGGTCGGGCACCTCGCCGAAGGCCGCCCACGATGCGAGTACCCCGACGACGGGGACGAGCATCGAGAACGGTGCGACGGTACTCGACGGGTACGTCGCCAGCAGTCGCGACCAGATGCCGTACCCGACGAGCGTCGCCACGAGCACGATGTAGAGCAGTCCGAGGTCTGCGGGCAGTGCTGTCGGCGTGAAGGCCGTTCCGAGCGCGTGACCGATGCGCGCCGGCCCCTCGACCGTCAGCGACAGCACGGCCATCGGGATCGGCGGCACGACCGACCACCAGAGCGTCAGGTGCAGCGGGTTCGCGGCCCCCGCCCGACGTGTCGCGACGTTGCCGATCGCCCACCCCATCGCACCGCACAGCGCGAGCACGACGGGCAGCAGCGCCGCCGTCTGCGACCGGTGCACGGCGATGGCGGCGAGCGCGCACACGGCGATCGTCACGCCGACGACCTGCCGACCGGTGAGTCGCTCGCGGAGGAACACCCCGGCGAGCACGACCGTGAACGGCGCAGAGGCCTGCAGCACGAGCGACGCGAGCCCCGATGGCATGCCCGACGCCATGCTGAGGTACAGGAAGGCGAACTGCAGGACCCCGAGCCCGAACCCGACCAAGAGCAGCCGCCCGAACGGGATCTTCGGGCGCGGGACGAACAGCAGTGTCGGGATCGCCAGCAGCGTGAACCGCATCGCGGCGAGCAGGAACGGCGGGAAGTGCTCCAGGGCGAGCGCCGTCGCGGGGAAGTTCAGTCCCCAGACGACGGCGACGACGAGGGCGAGGAGACGGTCACGAACGAGCACATCACGATCGTGGCGCGAGGAACGCGGTAGCACCAGCGAACGTTTCTGCACTGACGTTGTAGGGTCACTGGATGTTCGACGTCACGCTGTTGCCGGTGCTCCGCGAGCTCGCCGAACGCGGCTCGGTGACCGCCGTCGCAGCAGCCACCCACCGGACGCCGAGCGCGGTCTCGCAGCAGCTCCAGACGCTGCAGCGCCAGGTCGGCGTTCCGCTCGTCGAACGTATCGGCCGCGGCGTCCGGCTCACCGAGCACGGCCGGGTGCTCGCCGGACTCGCGAACGGCGTCGCCACCGCGATCGCGACCGTCGACGCGGCCTGGCAGGAACACCTCGGCGGCGGATCGGGGACCGTCGACCTGGCGATCTTCCCGTCGGCGGCCGAGCTGCTGCTGCCGGGTCTCCTGACCCGGATGCGCGCCCACCCCGGCATCCGGCTGACCCTGTCGGACGTGGACGTCAGCGAGGGGGAGTTCGCCCCGCTCACCGCCGACCACGACGTCGTCGTAGGTCACCGGCCCGACGGTGCCGCTCCGGCCGGCCGGGCGGCGCTCGAGACCGTGCCGCTGCTGCGGGAACCGCTCGACGTCGCGTTGCCGCCCGGACACCGGCTGGCGGGCCACGACCGCGTGCACATCGACGAGGTCGTCGACGAGACCTGGATCGGCGTGCCGGAGGACTACCCGATCGACCGGGTGCTCACCGCGATGGCGGCGGCCACGGACACCCCGCCGGAGGTCGCGTTCCGCACGATCCACCTGCCCGTGATCGAGAACCTGGTGGCAGCGGGACACGGCGTGGCGCTCGTCCCGCGCTACACCTCCGGCACGCGAGCGCCTGGGCGCTTCCACCTGGCGGAGCTGGCGGACGTCCGCGCCGGCCGCCGGATCGAGGCGCTGGTCCGGCAGGACCGTGCGGTCCGTCCCGTGGTCCGCACCGTCCTGGAGGCACTGGTCGCCACCGCCCTGGACGTCACCGCCTGACGGCACCGGGCCGGCGCGCGGGGCGCGATCCGTGCCTCCCGTCCTGCGGTCTGCCGCTTCAGCGGACCTGGAAGGGTGTGCCGAGGGGCAGGAGCTTCGCCAGCGCGGTGATGTCGGCGTTGTGCATGCGGACGCACCCGTGCGAGGCGCCCGACCCGATGCTCGACGAGTCGTTGGTGCCGTGCAGCCCGATCTGACCGGGGCCGCCGCCGAAGGAGTTGAGGACGTCCGAGAACGCCGTCGTGCCGTACGCGTACGGGCCGTACCCGTCGTTCGTCGGCGCGAGGAGCTCCGTGAGCGCGAACCGCCCGGTGGGGGTCGGTGTGCCGCCGGTGCCGGTCGCGACCGGGTAGCTGTGCAGGACCGTCCCGTCCTTGTACAGGTCGAGCGTGTTCGTCGCCTCGGTGACGACGATCGCGTACGGCGTGCTGGACAGCGTCACGGCGCTCGTCGGCACCCAGCCCGTGCTGCCGTTCGGGCGCTGCGCGAGCTGCACCTGCGCCCAGCCGTCCCGCTGGTCCACCACCCGGAGGACGAGCGGAGCACCGGACTTCTGAGGGTTGGACAGGTGCTCCGTCACGGCGCCGGCCGGCTCGGCGCTCACGGGGACCGAGTCACCCGTGGCCGCGGCGACCGTGGTCGTCGCAGGGGCGTCGATCGCGTCTTGCGGGGCCGGTGAACCGGAGGCGCGCGGAGTGGGCGTCGCACTGGGAGTCGCCGCGACCGCGCTGTGGGACGGCGCCGGGGTCCCGGTGGACATCGTGCTGGTCACGACGATGGCGACGGCACCCGCGCACACGACGGCCACGGCGGCGGCGACCAGGGTCGCGCGCCGCCGTGGCTCGGTCGGGATGAACCGCAAGGTCAGCCGGTGAAGGTCGCCCGACCCGAGACCGGGGTCGCGACGGGTGCCACGGCCGGGTCGGCGGTCACGGTGATCGCGACCGAGGCGGTCTGCGCCGAGGAGGTCCCGACGAACACCAGCGTCCAGGCACCGGCGGTCGCGCCGGCCGGCAGGACGACGGTGCCGGTGATGTTGCCGTCGGCGTCCGCGGTCAGCGTTCCGGGCAGCTCGGTGCCGGACTGGCCCTGGGCGAGGGCGACACCGACGGTCTCGCCCGGTGCGAAGCCCGACCCCGTCACGGGGAAGCCGGTGCTGGTGGCCTGGCTGACGGTCAGCGACAGCGAGGTGCTCGACACCGCTGCGGTGGGCTGCGGGGTGAAGTACGTCGTGCTGTCGTCGATCACCAGGTCGGCGATGCCGGAGTCGGCGGGGACGGCGGCGCGCGCGGCGAACGTGCTCGCGGCCGATGCCTGCGGCAGGAGCTTCTCGACACCCTGTTCCGGTGCAGCCGAACGCGCGGCCGGGGTGTTGGTCGGCGCCGTGGTCTCGCTCGGAGCGGGCGTCTCGCTCGGAGCGGGCGTCTCAGTCGGTGCGGGCGTCTCGGTCGGTGCCGGCGTGGGCTCGTCGGTCGCGGGCGGCGTCGCGGTCGCGCCGTTCAGGACGACGGCGTACCCGAAGACGACGTCACCATCGGCCTGCAGCTGTGTCGCGAGCTCGTCGGTCGACTCCCCGCCGGCCCAGACGGTGTCGGCGCCCTGCAGGCCACCCGTCGTGTAGACGGTCTCCTCGACGAGGGTCGGTGAGCTCGCCTTCGCGACGAGGAGGCCGACCTCGGTGTCGCCACCGGCGTTCGCGGCCGCGTCGTCGATGAGTCCGGCGAGTGCGTTCGGGGCGACCGTGGACTGCAGCGGGTGCAGCAGCAGCACCGCGGAGCCGTCCTTCGCCGTGACGCCGTCGGCGCCGAACGATGCAACCTGGTCCAGGGAGGTCGCGTAGTCGCTCCCGTCCTGCTGGATGCCCAACCAGGACCAGCCGGCCGGGATCGCCGGCGTCGAGGAGTCGGTGTCGATGGCGGTGAAGTCGGCGGCGCTGTCGGCCCACGTGACCACGGAGGTGGCCGGCGCGACGGAGTCGTCCGCTGCGTTGGAGACGGTGGGGACGAGTGCGGCGGTGACGCCGAGCACGGTGGCGCCGACGGCGGCCGCGGCGATTCGGGAGCGAAGCACGGTGTGGAGTTCCATCCGGTCGTGAGGGACGCAGGGTGCATCTCCTGCGACGCCCCCCCGGCCTGAGTTGTACTCAGCTCGTCGAACCTAGCAGGAACCTGGGGATCGGCGGGAATCCCTGTCGGAAAACGCAGCACACCCGGCAGGACGGCCTGCCGGGTGTGCGTTCGACGTGCGGGTGTGCGGGTGCTCAGACCTCGAGGTGGTCGACGAGCTCGTCCGCGAGACCGGTGTAGGTCGCCGGGGTGAGGTTCGTCAGCCGGGCCTTCGCGCCGTCCGAGATGTCGAGTCCGTTCACGAACGCGACCAGGTCCTGCTGGCCGATGCGCTTGCCACGGGTCAGTTCCTTCAGCATCGCGTAGGGGTCCTCGATGTCGGACTGCCCGGCGGTGACCTCGGCGCGGATGACCGTCTGGATGGCCTCGCCGAGCACCTCCCAGTTGCCGTCGAGGTCCTCGGCCAGGCGCTGCTCGTTCACGGCGATCTCGCCGAGCCCGCGACGGAGGTTGTCGAGCGCGAGCAGCGAGTGCCCGACCGCGACACCGACGTTGCGCTGCGTGGTGGAGTCCGTCAGGTCGCGCTGCAGGCGGCTCGTGACGAGGGTCTCCGACAGGGTCGAGAAGAGCGCCGACGAGATCTCGAGGTTCGCCTCCGCGTTCTCGAAGCGGATCGGGTTGATCTTGTGCGGCATCGTCGACGAGCCCGTGGCACCGGCGACGGGGATCTGCGTGAAGTACCCCATCGAGATGTAGGTCCACACGTCGGTCGCCAGGTTGTGCAGGATCCGGTTCGCGTGACGGATCCGGTCGTAGAGCTCCGCCTGCCAATCGTGCGACTCGATCTGCGTGGTGAGCGGGTTCCACGTCAGGCCGAGGCCCTCGACGAACTCGCGGCTGAGCGCGGGCCAGTCCGCCTCGGGATCCGCGGCGAGGTGTGCCGAGAACGTGCCGGTCGCGCCGGAGAACTTGCCGAGGTACTCGCCGCCCTCGATCTGGGCGAGGACGCGCTCCAGGCGGTACACGACCACCGCGAGCTCCTTGCCGAGCGTCGTCGGGGTCGCGGGCTGCCCGTGCGTGTGGGACAGCATCGGGACGGCGCGGAGCTCCGTGGCGACCTCGGTCAGACGGGCGACGACGGCCTTGCACGCGGGCAGCCAGACCTGTTCGACGGCGTCCTTGATCGTCAGCGCGTAGGAGAGGTTGTTGATGTCCTCGCTCGTGCAGGCGAAGTGCGTCAGCTCGGCGATGGCGTCGAGGCCGAGGTCGGAGAGTCGACGGCGCACGAAGTACTCGACCGCCTTGACGTCGTGCCGGGTCGTCGCCTCGATCTCCGCGAGCTCGGCGATCTGCGCCTGGCCGAAGTCGGTGACGACGGCGCGGAGGGCGGCCTTGTCGTCGACGGACAGCGGCGACGTGGTGAACATCGCGTGGTCGGTGAGGAAGACGAGCCACTCCACCTCGACGGTGATGCGGGCACGGTTCAGGCCGGCCTCGGAGAGGTGCTCGCCCACCGTGTGCACGACCGGGTAGTACCGCCCGTCGAGGGGGCTGATCGGCTGCGGGGGAAGGGGGGTCATGGTGCTCCCTGGCGGACGGCCGGTTCGATCTGGTGGAAGAGTGCTCGGCAGGCCCGTTCGACCGTGCTGAGGACCCGGTCGAACTCGTGCCGGTCCGCGTAGTACGGATCCGGAACGTCGGCCTGCTCGGGCCAGGCGTCGTCGTACCGCAGCAACAGCGTCACCTTCGCGGCGTCGTCCATCGTGGGTGCCCATGAGCGCAGGATGCGTTCGTGGGAGCGGTCGAGTGCGACCACCAGGTCGAGTTCCGGGAACCGGTCCGGGTCGAACTGACGGGCGCGATGCCTGCTGCCATCGTATCCGCGCGCCGCGAGTGCTGCGATCGTGCGCTCGTCGGCGGGTTCACCCACGTGCCAGTCACCCGTGCCGGCCGACTCGACCTGGAACTGCTCGGTCAGACCGGCGTCCTCGACGATCTTCGCGAAGACGATCTCGGCCATCGGCGACCGGCAGATGTTCCCGCTGCAGACGAACGAGACGCGGAACGACGGTCCGGTCACGCGCGCTGACGGTTGAGGACCGGGCGGACGAAGAGCCCGATGAGCCACGCGAAGACGGCGAGCACGAGCGCGCCGACGACACCCCAGCCGAACGAGTCGACCTGCAGGCCGAAGCCGATCGCGGACGAGATCCCGGCGACGATGAGCAGCAGGATGGCGTTCACGACGAGGGAGATGAGACCGAGGGTCAGGATGTAGATCGGGAACGCCACGATCCGGATGAGCGTGCCGATCACCGCGTTGACGAGTCCGAAGACGAACGCGACGAGCAGGTAGGTGAGGACGGTCGCGATCGCGCCGCCGTCCCCGAAGGCGATGACGGAGACACCGCTGACGATGAGCGTGGTGAGCCACAGCGCGACGGCGTTGATGACGAGGCGGACGAGGAATCGCATGCACCCATGATGCCCGGGACCGGCCGGTTACGCTTGCGAGGTGACTGTGCACATCCGCCCCGAGATCGCATCGCTGCCCGCCTACAAGCAGGGCCGACAGGCCGCGGCGGACGCGTTCAAGCTCTCCAGCAACGAGAACCCGTTCCCGCCACTGCCCGGCGTGATCGAGGCCGTGCAGGCGCAGACGGCGTACAACCGCTACCCGGACGCCTCGGCGCTCGCGCTGCGGGCCGAGCTCGCGAACCGTTTCGGGACGACCGTCGACGAGGTCCACATCGCCCCTGGCAGCGTCGCGATCCTGCACGAGCTCGCCAAGGCCACGTCCGGCCCTGGTGACGAGATCGTCTACGCGTGGCGGTCCTTCGAGGCGTACCCGGGCGTCGTCACCGTGGCCGGTGCGACGAGCGTGCAGGTCCCGAACCGCGCAGACGGCGGGCACGACCTCGACGCCATGGCGGCCGCGGTGACCGATCGCACCCGCATGGTGATCGTCTGCACGCCCAACAACCCGACCGGGCCGATCGTGACCGCGGCCGAGTTCCAGGCGTTCATGGGCGCGGTTCCGGAGTCCGTACTGGTCGTCCTGGACGAGGCCTACGCCGAGTTCGTCACCGACCCCGACGCCGTGCACGGTGTCCCGCTGCTGGAGCGCCACCCGAACCTCGTCGTGCTCCGCACCTTCTCGAAGGCGTACGGCCTCGCCGGCCTCCGTGTCGGGTACGCGCTCGGACCGGCATACGTCCTCGACGCCGTCCGCGCGTGTGCCATCCCGCTCAGCGTGACGGCGCAGGGCCAGGCGGCAGCGCTCGCCAGCCTGGAGCGCGAGGACGAGCTCCTGGCGCGCGTCGCCGAGCTGGCCGAGCGCCGGGACACCATCGTCACGGAGCTGCGCGCCCAGGGCTGGGACGTCCCGGACGCCCAGGGCAACTTCGTGTGGCTCGCGACGGGGGAGCGCACGGGGGTCGCCGCCGAGCGGTTCGAGCAGGCCGGGATCATCGTCCGGGCGTTCGCCGACGAAGGCGTCCGCATCTCGATCGGCGAGCACGAGGCTGTCGACAAGCTCCTCGAAACGGCGCGTTCGCTTGTCGGGGGACTCACAACGGCGCCAGGAACCCGGACGCTACGCTGACCCGCATGTCCTTCCACGCCGCGGCTCCCGCGACGACCACCATCCGGCTCCTCGACTCAGAGGGCCGGTTCGTGGAGACCGACGAGAACGCCGAGTACGCCGCCGCCGCGCGGGCGATCCCGGACGAGACCCTGCTGGCGATGCACCGTCGCATGGTCATCACCCGTCGGTTCGACCACGCCGCCCACAACCTCCAGCGCACGGGCCAGCTCGGCCTGTGGGTGCCGAGCCACGGACAGGAAGCGGCGCAGGTCGGCTCGGTGTTCGCGCTCCGCCCGCAGGACCACGTGTTCCCGTCGTACCGCGAGCACGCCGTCACGATGACCCGTGGTGTCGAGCCGATGGAGATCATCAGCCTGTACCGCGGGCTGACCCACGGCGGCTGGGACCCGGACGAGCGCGGCAACACCCACATCTCGACGCTCGTGATCGGCTCGCAGACCCTGCACGCGACCGGCTACGCGATGGGCATGCGGCTCGACGGCGACGTCGGCACGGGCGACGCGGACCGCGACGCCTGCTCGATCGTGTACTTCGGCGACGGCGCCACCAGCCAGGGTGACGTGAACGAGGCGTACGTCTTCGCCGCGTCCTACAAGGCACCGGTCGTCTTCTTCCTGCAGAACAACCACTGGGCCATCTCGGTCCCGGTGTCGGTGCAGTCGCCGACACCGCTGGTCGACCGGCCCCGCGGCTTCGGCATCCCTGCGATCAAGGTCGACGGCAACGACATCCTGGCGTCCTACACGGCGAGCGTGGTCGCGACCGACCACGCCAGGAGCGGACAGGGCCCGGCGTTCGTCGAGGCCGAGACGTACCGCATCGGTGCGCACACCAGCTCCGACGACCCGACCCGCTACCGCGGCGACGACGAGCTCGCGAGCTGGGTCGAGCGCGACCCGATCGCCCGGTCAGAGGGCTACCTCCGCAGCCGTGGCGTCACCGACGCCCAGCTCGCCGAGTTCGACGCAGAGGGCGAAGCCGTCGCTGCCGACATCCGCACGCGCACCCCGCAGCTCGTCGCGCCGCCGATGCAGGTGATGTTCGACCACGTCTACCGCGAGCCCCACCCCAGGATCGACGAGCAGCGCGGGTGGCTCGAAGCGTACGAAGCCGACCAGGACGGAGCCTCGCACGCATGAGCACCACCGAGCAGCTCTTCGACTACACGCTGCGCTCGCACCCGGGCGCCGGCGAGGTCCCGACCGACCCGACCCCGACGCTCCCGATGGCCAAGGCGCTCAACGCCGGACTGGCCGCCGCGATGCAGGCGGACGACAAGGTCCTGCTGATGGGCGAGGACATCGGCCGCCTCGGCGGTGTCTTCCGCATCACCGAGGGCCTGCAGGAACGCTTCGGCGACACCCGCGTGATGGACACCCCGCTCGCCGAGTCCGGCATCATCGGCACCGCGATCGGCCTGGCGCTCCGCGGCTACCGGCCCGTCATCGAGATCCAGTTCGACGGGTTCGTCTGGCCCGGCTTCGACCAGATCACGTCGCAGCTCGCGAAGATGGCGAACCGCCTCCCCGAGCACATGTCGCTGCCGATCGTCATCCGCATCCCCTACGGCGGGCACATCGGCGCGGTGGAGCACCACCAGGAGTCCCCGGAGACGTACTTCGCGCACACCCCGGGCCTGCGCGTGGTGAGCCCGAGCACGCCGAACGACGCCTACTGGATGATCCAGGAGGCGATCGCGTCGAAGGATCCCGTGATCTTCATGGAGCCCAAGTCGCGGTACTGGCCGAAGGGTCAGGTCGACCTGGTCGACGGGCACGTGCCGATGCACACCACCCGCGTCGCCCGCACCGGCACCGAGGTCACGCTCGTGGGCCACGGCGCCATGGTCGCGACGCTCATGCAGGCCGCGGACATCGCCGAGGGTGAGGGGACGAGCTGCGAGGTGGTCGACCTCCGCTCGATCTCGCCGATCGACTGGGAGCCGCTGCTGGCATCCGTCCGCAAGACCGGCCGGCTCGTCATCGCGCAGGAAGCCTCGGGCTTCGTGAGCGTGGGCAGCGAGATCGCCGCGACGGTCGCCGAGCGGACCTTCTACACCCTGCAGGCCCCGCCGCTCCGGGTGTCCGGGTTCGACATCCCGTTCCCGGTCTCCAAGCTCGAACACCTGCACCTGCCGGACGCCGACCGCGTCCTCGAGGCCGTCGACCGCGCCCTCGCCTACTGACCCGGACCATCCCCGCACGACCGACCGACGAAGGAGCCGACGTGGCCGTCGCCGAATTCCCCCTCCCCGACGTGGGTGAAGGCCTGACCGAGGCCGAGATCGTGCAGTGGCGCGTGGCGATCGGCGACGACATCGCGGTGGACCAGGTCCTCGTCGAGATCGAGACCGCCAAGTCCCTCGTCGAGCTGCCGTCGCCCTTCGCGGGCAAGGTCACCGGGCTGCTCGTCAGCGAGGGCGACACGGTCGAGGTCGGCAAGCCGATCATCCGGGTCGAGTCCGACGCGCACGTCCCGTCGGCGTCCGGCCCGTCGGCACAGCCGGGAGGCTCGGTTCCGGTCGCCGACGCTGCTCCGGTCTCACCCGATGTCACGCCCGCCATCCCGACGCCTCCGGCGCCGCCTGCGGCCTCGACGCCCGCAGCACCGGCTCCGGAGCCCGCCGCGCCCGCTCCCGCCCCTGCAGCCCCCGCCTCCCCGATCCAGGCCGCCGACGGCGCCTCGGTCATCGGCACCGACGAGTCCTCCGGCGCCGTCCTCGTCGGCTACGGCTCCGCGACCAGCGCACCGTCGCGCCGGAAGCCGGGCGCCCGCCGGGCCGCAGCCGTCGCTGCGGAGGCGAGCCGTGCCTCCAGCCGGGAAGCCGACCTCGACCTGGTCACCGACGACGGCGAGGCGACCACCGCCGACGCCGTCGCCGAGCAGGGCAAGCGTCCAGCGCGCCCGTCGAGCGTCCCCGCCTCCCTGGCGCTGCCGGTGATCGCGAAGCCGCCGATCCGGAAGCTCGCGAAGGACCTCGGCGTCGACCTCGCCACCGTCGTCGCGACCGGGCTCGCCGGCGAGGTCACCCGCGACGACGTGATCCGCCATGCGACGCAGGCCACCGTCTTCCGCAACATCGAGACGCCCGAGTGGGGCGACGTCCGCCAGGAGACCATCCCGGTCAAGGGCGTCCGCAAGGCGATCGCGACCGCGATGACCACGTCGGCCTTCACGGCGCCGCACGTCTCCCTGTTCGTCGACGTCGACGCGACCCGCACCATGGAGTTCGTCAAGCGGCTGAAGTCCTCGCCGACGTTCGCCGGGGTCAAGGTGTCGCCGCTGCTCATCATGGCGAAGGCCGTGATCTGGGCGGTCCGCCGCAACCGTTCGGTCAACTCGTCGTGGACCGACCGCGAGATCATCGTGCACCACTTCGTGAACCTCGGCATCGCGGCGGCGACCCCCCGCGGGCTCATCGTGCCGAACATCAAGGACGCGCAGGACATGTCGCTCCTCGAGCTCGCGAAGGCGCTCGAGCAGATGACGCTCACGGCGCGTGACGGCAAGACCAGCCCTGCCGAGATGGCCGACGGCACGATCACCGTGACGAACATCGGGGTGTTCGGCATGGACACCGGCACGCCGATCCTCAACCCGGGGCAGGTCGCCATCGTCGCGATGGGCACGATCAAGCCGAAGCCGTGGGTCGTCGACGGCGAGGTCCGCTCGCGCATGGTGACCACGATCGGTGCCTCGTTCGACCACCGCGTGGTGGACGGCGACGTCGCGTCGCGGTTCGTGCACGACGTGGCCTCGGTGCTCGAGGAGCCGGCGCTCCTGCTCGACTAGGGCTGCGCGCGCGTGACGTCTCCCGGGAAATGTCCTTGGAGCCCCGCGCGGAAGAGGCGCACTGCGAGGACGGCGTCGAGGGCCAATGAGTTCGCGTCCTGTTCGCTCCCCGCTGCGAGCGCAGTCGACACGAAGACCTCCGTTCCCTCGCTGGTGACCGCTTCGAAGAGCGCGCACACGCCGAGGACGGCACCCCACCGGTCTCGGTCGACGCCCGGGTCGAGGACCGCGGAGACGGCGATCGCGGCGCGGGTCGCATCGGCGCGCGATGCGTTGACGAGCACCCAGGCGAAGTCGTAGAGGTCCTTGTCCGCCCGCCGCCAGTACGCCGCCGCCCCCTTCGCTGCGAGGTACCCGCCGAGATCGGTCATCCGGACCTGCTCGCCGAGGACGCTCGCGACGGAGGCGTCACGGAGTGCCGGGCCGGGACCGCGGAGGTTGTTCACGCTGAGCGTCGCGACCCCCGGCAGTGCGATCTCCTGGTCGAGGTCGTCGGCGACGTCGGTGAGGAACTCGACCACCACCGGGAAACCGTCGACGTCGACCATCCAGCGCCAGCCCACGTTCGGGGAGACCGGCACGAACCCGGCCCGCGCGAGGGCCCGTTCGAGCCACGCGTAGTCGTCGTCTTCGCGGTCGTACTGGAGGCCGATGTCGAGGAGGAGATCGACGTCGTTGGTGCCCTGGTGCGGCTCGTCGGCTTCGACGAGGTACTCGGGGACGAGCCCGCCGATGAGCACGAGCTCGGTCGAGCGGTCTCCGGCTGCGTGGAGCAAGGCTGCGAGCGCGGACTCCGCGAGCCGCCGTGCCCCGCTGTCACGTGCACGCTCCGGGCCGCTCACCCGAACACCGCCAGTTCCGTCGACCGGTACACCTCCGCGGCCTCTCGTTCGCGCTCCGAACCAGCGAGCAGATCGGCGTAGACACGGACCGCCGACGCCGTCCGACGGCCATCGACGAACCGGCTCGTCCGGGCGACCTGGTACGGAGCGGGGCTGAGACGGATCCGGCCACCGTCGGCCGGGAGCATCTGGGCTCCGGCGGCCGCGGCGCCGAGTGTCTCCTGGTCCGTCTCGACGTACGCGGTCACGGGCCTCGCGCCCGTCAGCATCGGACGGACGAGCTCTGAGGCCGTGCTGCCGGTGAGGATCAAGCCGGTGCCGAAGGCCGACGCGAGTCGCTGTTCGATGCGCGACGGGTCACGGTCGAGGGTGTGGAACGACACCCACGTCGCGGCACGTGTGCTCTCCCATCGGCTCCACGAGTCCAGCAGTCCGGCCGCATCGGCGACCGCGCGGCTCCGCGGTTCCGGCCCGGGCTCCGTCCACGCCGACGAGTCGAGCCCGGCGAGGGTCCCCGCCACCGACCCGAGTGATCGGCCCGAGAGGCTCGACAACGTCTCGACGTCGGCGACCCGCGGCCGCCCGTCCTCCCACGCGGCACCGTTCGCGACGATGTCGAGCAGGACCTCCGTGATCTCCGCACGTGCGTTGGACCATCGGAACTCCCGGATGCGTGGCGAGGTATCTGCTCGCGCGCTCCGTTCGACCCAGATCGTGCCGATGTGCAGGGAGGCCGCACCGTCGAGCGTGAACCAGGAGATGCCCAGTTCGGCGAGCAGTCGCCGCGAGCCGTCGGACATCGCCTGTGCACAGACGATCAGCACCGTGTCACCGCCCTGGTCAGCTGCAGGGCCCCGACCGAGCGCGGCGGCGACGTCGCGCGGGTACCCGAGCCCTGCCCATCTGAGGTCCAGTTGCACGCGCGCGCCGTCCGGGAGCAGCGCCGACGGCTGCCCGTCCTGCGTTGCGGTGATGTCGAGAGCGCCGGGCGGCAGCGTGCGCCGGAACTCGCGCAGCAGCATCTCTTCAGTGATCGACACGTTTTCACTGTACAGTGAAAAAGCATCCCCGAATGAAAAACCCCTCGGTCGACTTCGGCCGGTCCGACGGATCGTCGCGTGGTGTTCACGCGGATGTCGGTGGTCGGAGAGATGATCATCACATGGTCCACCAGCTCCTGAGCGCCCCGCAGGAGATCCGAACGGATCGCCTCGTCCTGACCCCCGTGACACCGGCCGACATCGACGCCGTGCACGCGATCTACGCCGATGCCCGGACCTGGACCCACCTGCCCTCCGGTCGACACGTGTCGCGCGAGCAGACGCAGGACCTCGTCCAGCGGAAGATCGGCGGGCGGGTCCGGCACGGGCTCGGGTCGTGGACGATCCGGCACGACGGCGTCGTGATCGGGGTGGGCGGCGTGGACATGACCGCGGGTGGGGTGTGGAACCTCGGGTACCGCCTCGCACCGAGCGCGTGGGGCCACGGCTACGCGACCGAGATCGCTCGGGCGGCCGTCAGTGCTGCGCTCGAGACCGCCCCGGGAACGCCGATCACCGGACGGGTGCTGACGAACAACCCCGCCTCCGCGACGGTGCTCGCCCGCGGCGGGTTGTCCCTCGTGTGGCAGGGCTCCACCGCCGCGCCGACGCCGAGCGGTGTCGAACGGCAGGTCTGGGCCGATCGTGCGCTGACCGACGCCCAGTACGACTGGCTCGTCGCGAACGCCTGACGGCCCGCGTCAGCGTCGCCGGCGGAATCGTTCGTCGGTCCAGTGATCGAGTGCGCGGAAGTGGGCCGATGCCGGGCGGACTGGACCCGTTGTCTGCGCACTCGATCGTTCCGGCGCCGGTACCGGCCCCGGCCCCGGCGCGGTGCGGGGGCGCGGCCCGCGTCAGCGTCGCCCTGGGCCGAGGGTGACGACGAACGCGCCGGCGACGGTGGCGAGCACGAGCAGCACGCTGCCGAGGGCCCACGCCGCCGAGCAGCAGGTCAGCACGACGACCGCGACGAACACCGCGATCCCCAACACGGCCACGCGCATCGCCGTGATCGCCGAGCGGTCGTTCATCCGTGCACCACGCCAGGAGCGGTGAGCAGGACGTCCGCCTCGTGCGGGAGCTCGTTCGACACGGACCACTGCACGGTGTTCCAGTCGTGGCCACTGCCCGGTGCCGATGCCACCCTCGTGCGGATCCCGGCCGCCCGTGCCGCCGACCCGAGGTGCTGGGCGGACCGGACGAACTCGCCGTCCGTGGACCCCGCGGTCAGCCACACCGACGTGTCCGAGTACGGGCGGTTCGCGGCCATCAGCGCACCCGGTGCGGCGGCTCGCCAGCGACTCAGGGAGCCGCCGAACGCCTCGTCGGCGCTGTTCTGCGGTGAGCGGTCGATCGGCTGCGGTTCGCTCGAGATCGCGAGAGCAGCGCTGAACTGGTCGGGGTGCCCGGCGAGGAACTGCATGGCACAGGTCGCCCCCTGCGAGAACCCGACGAGCCCCCACCCGCGGCGGTCGGTCGTGACGCGGAGGTGCGACGTGATCCAGTCGGGGACGTCCCGCGTGATGTAGGTCGCGGCGTTGCCGATGGTCGAGTCCACGCACATCGTGTTGTGCCCGGGAACGGCGAGCTGGTCGGCCGACACGACGATCGGCGCGATCCCGTGGTGGGCGGCGGCGTAGGCGTCCAGTGTGGTCGCGAGGCCGCCGACGGTGAACATGTCGCTTGGTGAGCCCGGCTGGCCGGACAGGGACACGATGACGGGCAGCGGCGGCGGGTCGGCGGTGCGGGCCGCCGGCGGCAGGTACACGACTGCGGGGCGGGCGGGGAAGCCGGACTCGCGGCCGGGGATCCGCACGGTGCCGACCAGGCCGGTGGCGGGCATCGTCGCGGGCGGAGCCCACCGTCCGGCCGCACCGGCCGTACCGGCCGTACCGGCCGCACCGGCCGCGCCGACGCCGGACGTGCCGGCGCCGGCCGCCGCCCCGACAGCGCCGGTCTCGGCACCCAGGTCGAGTGCCGGGAACGGATCGGTCTGGACGAGCGCGTTCAGCGTCGGGTACGCGGCGTAGTCGACGTTCACGCCGAGCGCGGGCACGAGGAGTGCGAGGGGGACGAGCACCGCCGCGAGGACACGTCGGACCCGTCCGCCCTGCACGAGACCGACGGCGGCCAGCCCGAGCCCGGCGAAGGCGAAGGCCACCCACATCCGCGTCACGTCGGTCAACCGCACATCGAAGGCGTTGAGGAGGTCGCCGACCACCCAGCAGGCGAGGAGCCCGACGAGCCCACCGCCGACGGCGCCGAGCGCACGGAACCCGGTCCGGCGCCAGGCAGCGCGGTCTGGCCACCTACCCCCGCCGCCTCCGTCGCGCCCGGTCGACCGGAACGCCGGCAACGCCACGAGCAGGACGAGCACGACGAACACGACGTCGGCCGGCACGAGCTTCGTCGGTACCTGCAGCCGCGTGCCCATCAGCCAGTGGAACGGGTCCGTCACGAACGTGCTCCGGCCGCCGCGCGGTGTGCCCGGCCGAGTTCGAGCAGGTGCCGCGGGCGGAACCCGGGGACGTACGCACTCGCGAGCGCCCGTGCCACCCGTGGGACGTGCAGGGGCGTCGGGACGACCAGCCACAGGGGCTCGTGCGCTGCACCGAACTTCTCCTTGAAGCGCTGGAGCGAGCGGAACCCGTAGACCGGCTCGAGGACCCGCGAGACGAGCAGCGAACCCCGGTCGAGCACCCCGCGTGCCGTCGGGTCGTGCGCGGCGAGCGGCGTCCCGGAGAGGCTCAGCATGGTCAGCCCGGCCTCGCGGGAGCGCAGGGCGGTCCTGGCGATCAGGAACTCGATCACGCCGGGCATCCCTGAGTCCCCGCGACGCATCACGTCGAGCGTGTAGCCGATGAGTGTCCCGTGCGCGTACACCGGCAGCCAGCTCGTCACCGCGACGACCCGCTCCTCGGCGTCGACGGCGAGCGCGAGACGGACGTCCGGGTCGTCGAGCTCCCGGAACCCGCCGAGCGTGAACCCCATCTCCGGCAGCCGACGATCGGCAGCCCAACGGGTGCAGATCGCCTCGACCTGTGCGCGCTGCTCGGCGTCGAGCGCTTCGAGGCGGGTCCACTCGTCACGCACACCCTCGCGATCGGCGCGGTTCGACGCGGTGCGCAGGTCCTGTCGGCGCTTCCCGCGCAGGTCGAACGTGGTGACGTCGAGCACGGCTTCGACCCCGACGGGCAGCGCGGTCCACCCCTCGGCAGCCAGGACCTCCCGCACCGGTGCGTGCACGCTCGTGAACGCCGGCGTCCAGCCGTTCTGGTCGCAGTGCACGACGAACCCCGCGATCACCGCGGCACGGTCGTCGGCACAGCACACCGGGTCGGAGACGGTGAGTGCGACGTCCCCGCGGACCCGGTAGGCCACGGCGCCGAGCCCCTCGGGGTGCGACCAGACGGCGTTGCCCCGCCAGGTCCCCATGTGCCCGAGGGTCCCGGCGTCGCCGTCGCGGAGCATCGCCACGAGGTCGGTCGTGCTGGTCGCCGCGCGGAACCGCCCCCTGACCAGGCGGTCGCGGAGCAGCAGGACGGCGAGGAGCACCCCGGCCGGCACGACCCACGCACCGATGAGCGTGATCTGCCACTCGATCTCGTCGAGTCCGAGGCCCTGCCACTGCAGCGCGTCGGCGGTCATCGGTTCGATGACGAACGCGTCCGCCAGCACGGCGGTGACCACCACGAGCACGGTCACCGCCACGACGACGCCGGCCCGCCGACCGTGCGACACGAGCCAGGCCGCGAGCAGCAGGAGCGCACCGACCAGCACGACGGCCCGGTCGGTCATCGCGTCGGCGAACGGCGAGAGGACGCCGTCCGGATCGGGGACGACGAGCGTCACGAGCGATCCGGAGCCGAGGGCCGCGAGCGCGGCCGTGACGACGGTGCGGACCGACAGCGGGTCCCGACGGGCCGGACGGGAGGCTCGACCCAGCACGAGCGCGCCGCTCGCCACCCCGAGCAGCGCGGCCAGGGCGCGGGCCACGTCCGACCCGTGGCCGGCGAAGAGCAGCAGGGTGATGGTCACCGTCCAGAGGACCGTGCGGACGCGCCAACGGCGCTGCGTGGGCAGCGCAGCGGAGGACGCGGCGAAGAGCGCCACCGCGACGGTGCTCGGCGCCATGAGCTGCTGCCCGTGGGCGACCTCGGCGTGGGCCTCACCGAGGGCGGCGCCGACCGTGACCGCGACCCGGGTGAGGAGGATCGCGACGGTCGGGACCACGAGTCCCACGACGATCGTCCGGACCGATCCGATCGCGCGCTCGGACACCGCCGTCGCGACGAGCAGGGCGAGCAACGCGACGCACGCCACGGGCGGGTGGTGCGGGAAGTCCGGCTCGGACCCGTTCAGCCGTGCGGCGGCGACGAGCGCGACGGTCACGGCCGTGACGACGACGGTCACCGGGTACCGACGGAGCCGAGCGACGAGGGGAGTGATGCGCACCCTTGCATCACAGCGGATCAGCGCGCGGGGGACATCGACCCGCGGGCTGAACCGCGCTGGCCGGTCGGCCATCCCGGGCTGGCCGTCGGATCAGGCGGTCGGGGCCGGGGGCAGGTGCTCGACGGGCAGCCGGAGGTGCAGTGCGAACCCGCCGTCGTCGGTCGGACCGCTCTCGAGCGAGCCCCCGAGCAACGACGCACGCTCGCCGAGCCCGATCAGTCCGAGGCCGGATCCGGGGAGTTCGAGCCGTGCGCCCCGTGCCGGCCCGTTGGACACGCGGACGTCCACGTCACCGTCCTCGACGAGCCCGGTGACGTGGACGGCGGCGTCGGGGGCGTGCTTCCGGACGTTAGTCAGTGCCTCCTGCACGAAGCGGTACACGGCGCGCTGGACCGGCTGCGCGAGGGTCTCCGGCAGGGCGACGTCCGTACGGGTGTCCAGTCCGGAGTCGTCGATGAGCCGCTGCAGGTCGGCGAGCACCGGCTGCGGAGCGATCTCGCGGTCCGTGCCACCCGATGCGCGCAGGACCTGGACCATCTCGCGCAGCTCCTGCAGGGTCACGACGCACAGCTGCCGGATCGTCCGTGCGAACCCGCGTTCGGCCTCGTCCCTGCCCGCCATCTGCATCCCGCCCGCCTGGACCGCGATGAGCGTGACCTGGTGCGAGACGACGTCGTGCATCTCGCGCGCGAGCAGGGCCCGCTCCCGTGAGAGCGCCACGGCTGCCGCCTGCCGGCGTTCGTCCGCCCGGGCGGCGTCGCGTTCCACCAGGCGCTCGGTGAGGCTGGCGCGGGTCTGCACCAGGAGCCCGATCGAGATCGGGCCGAGCGCGAAGATGAGCGCGTAGATGATGGACACGACGATGTCGTCCAGCGTCTGCGGTGGGCCGACGAACCCGCTGAAGCCGACGAACTCGACGACCGCGGCGAGGAGCATCACCCACCGCCGCTGGGTGCGCGCGCCGATCGTGAACAGCGCCACCGCCGAGGCGACCACCGCCGAGCCGATGAAGAGCCCGGGAAGGGTCAGCGCGAACGCGGTGACGGGGAGCCGGCGCCGGAGGAGCAGCGCGGCGGCGGCCACCAGGGACATCGCGGTCTCGAACTGCGTCGCTCCCGAGATGTCGAGGACGGCGTCCGCGACGGCGGCGGCGACGAAGAAGGCGTCGACCAGCCACCACGGTGCCCGGTGCGCGCGCACCCAGCGCAGGCCGGCGTCGACCGCCGTGTCGAGCCTCCCGTCGGTCGCCCTGACGAGCCGCCGGATTCCTCGTGCGCTCACGTGAGCAGGCCAGCGGCTGCGGCGCGGAGCGCGAGCTGGACGCGGCTCGTGACGCCGAACGCGGCGAGGAGGCCGCGGACGTCCTCCTTGACGGTGCCGGTGCTCACACCCAGGTGGGCGGCGATCTCCGGGTTGCTCGCGCCGTCGGCGAGGAGCCGGAGCACCTCGCGCCCGCGATCGGAGAGCGGCGGCGAGGCGACCGGTTCGGACGTCTGCGCGAAGAGCCGGGTCCGGTCGAGCCCCGGGGCGAGCACCACGCCACCGGCGGCGAGCACGCGGACGTACTGCGCGAGGTGCTCGGGGTCGGTGTCCTTGAGCAGGAAGCCCGCTGCGCCGAGCTCCATCGCGCGGCCCAGGTGCTCCGCGGCGTCGAAGGTCGTGAGCATCGCGACCGCAGGGGGGTCCGGCATCGCCGTGATCCCGGCGAGCAGGTCGAGGCCGCTGATCCGGGGCATCCGGACGTCGAGCAGGACGACGTCGGGGTGGTGCTCGGCGACGATCGACAAGGCGTCGGTGTCGTTGCCGCTCGCCACGACCTCGATGTCGTCGGCGGCCCCGAGGATGAGCCCGAAGCCGTAGCGGACGAGCCCCTCGTCGTCGATGATCACCACGGATGTCACGGCGACATCCTGGCAGCTTCCGATGGAGCGTCCCAGAGGGCCCCCTCGGGGATCGGTGAGAATCCGTCCACATGTCGCGTTCTGTCATGCACATCGACTGGACGGTCACGACTCGCTAGTGTGATGGCAACTGGTCATGTCCGCCCATGACCAGCTGCCGAACCACCGCGATGGAGCACGAGGAGCCGATGACGACCCGCATCACCGAAGGAGCCGAGCCCAAGCACCAGCAGCTCCGGCGCATCCTCCTCGAACTCGCGACGGTGCGACTCGCTCCTGGTGCGGCGATCCCGTCCGAACGCCAGCTCATCGCGGAGTACGGCGTCTCCCGGATCACCGTGCGCGAGGCGCTCGGGCAGCTCGTCAACGAGGGGTACCTGGAACGGGTCCGCGGCAAGGGCACCTTCGTGGCGCACCGGCCCGTGCAGTCGACGCTGCACCTGGCGTCGTTCACCGAGGAGATGCGGGCGATGGGGCACGTACCGACGACGGTCGTGCTGGTCCGCGAAGAACGAGTGCCGCCGGCCGACACCGCCGCTGCGCTCCGTCTGGGTGACACCGACACGGCGTACCACGTGAAGCGCCTGCGCATGGCGGACGGGGCGCCGGTGTCCATCGACGACGCCTGGCTCTCCGCGGGGGCGTTCCCCGGGCTGCTCGAGCACGACCTGTCCGGGTCGGTGTACTCGATCGTCGCGAACGAGTACGGCCTGCCGATCGACCGCGCGCAGCAGACGGTCGCGGCGAAGCCGGCAGCGGACGACGTCGCCACGCTGCTCGGCACGAAGACCGGCGCACCCGTGCTCGAGTTCGACCGGGTGTCGTACTCGCGGGACCGCCCGGTCGAGCACGCGATGAGCTGGTACCGGTCGGACCGCTACCGCGTGCAGATGGAGGTCACCGCGACGCAGTCCGTCGTGTAGCCGCTGCCCGCTGCCCGCTGCCCGCTGCCCGCTGCCCGCTGCCCGCGCTCGCTGCTCGCTGCCCGCTGCCCGCGCTCGCTGCCCGCGCTCGCCCGGACCGCGAAAGCGACAGGCTGCCGCGAAACATCGGCGGCAGACTGTCGCTTTGGCGAGGGGGTCGTGCGGGCTCGGCGGCGAACTGTCGCTTTGGCGAAGGGGTCCCGGCGGGGGTCAGACCTCGAAGAGGGTGTCGCCCTCGGTGACCGTGGTGCCGACGGCGCCCTGTGCGATCGAGTCCGGGGCGGAGCCGAGCACGACGACGGGGCACACGGGGGAGTAGCCGGCCCCGGTGATCGTCGCCGGAGCGAAGCGGACGACGGGGTCCCCGGCGGCGACGGTGTCACCCTCGGCCGCGAGGAGCTCGAAGCCCTCGCCCGACATCTTCACGGTGTCGATGCCGACGTGCACGAGCACGTCCGTCCCCGCAGTGCCCTGGAGCGCGAAGGCGTGCGGGTGCAGCTTCACGATGGTGCCGTCGACGGGTGCGACCGCGGTGACCGTGCCCTCGACACCGGTCGGGTCCACCGCGACACCGGCACCGACGAGCTGCCCGGCGAACACCGGGTCCGGCACGTCGGCGAGAGCGACGACCGGCCCGGCGAACGGCGTCAGGACTGCGGTCACAGCTCGTCCTGGATGTCCTGCGCGAGGTTGTCGGCGATCGGACCGACGATGACCTGCCAGCCGGTACCGCCACCGACGACGGCCTGGGCACCGGCGGCCTGGAGCGCGCCCTTGTCGACGAGGTCACCGTCCTCGACCTCGACGCGGAGGCGTGTGATGCAGCCCTCGACCTCTTCGATGTTGTCGGCACCGCCGAGCGCGGCGATGATGTCGGCAGCCTTGATGTCGGCCATCTGTTTCCTCCTCGTTAAGGGTGCGCGTCCAGGTTGACATGCCGTGCGCGGTCATCGACACTACGTACTGGTCATGACCGGACAGGACCGGACCTGGCGATACCGCCGAGGTTACCTGCGCCGGCTGCGCGACTCAACTCACCCCGACCAGCTCCACCCAATGACGAGAGGAACTCCGATGAGCACGACTGCTGCCACGGATGTGCCGGAGAAGAAGACGCCGAAGAAGCAGAGCAAGCTCTTCGCCAACGCCCAGCGGCTCGGCCGGAGTCTGCTGCTCCCCATCGCGGTCATGCCCGCGGCGGGCATCCTGCTCCGACTCGGCCAGTCCGACATGCTCGGCGCCATCCCCGGCTTCGAGAAGGGCGCCACGATCATCGCGGCCGCCGGCAACGGTGTGTTCACCTGGCTGCCGCTGCTCTTCGCGGTCGGCATCGCGATCGGCTGGGCGAAGAAGTCCGACGGCACCACGGCGCTCGCCGCGGTCGTCGGCTACATGGTCATGTACCAGGTCTTCGCGGCGATGTCGCCGATCGTGCTCGCCGGGGTGAAGGACGCCAACGGCGCCCAGGCGACGATCAACTTCGGCGTCCTCGGCGGCATCGTGATGGGTCTCGTCTCCGCGTGGCTCTGGCAGAAGTTCCACCGCACGAAGATGCCCGACTTCCTCGGGTTCTTCTCCGGTCGTCGCCTCGTGCCGATCCTGACCGCGGTCGCCGGTCTGATCATCGCGGTGCTCATGTCCTTCGTGTACCGCTACTTCGACATCGCGCTGACCGCAGCCGGCCAGGCCGTCGCGGACAACGCCGTCATCGGTGGTGGCATCTTCGGGTTCGTCAACCGCATGCTCATCCCGATCGGCCTGCACCAGCTGCTCAACTTCTTCCCGTGGTTCCAGCTCGGCAGCTTCACGACCGGTGGCGTGACCTACCACGGTGACATCGCGCGCTTCCTCGCGGGTGACCCGACCGCCGGCATCTTCCAGACCGGCTTCTTCCCGATCATGATGTTCGCGCTGCCGGCCGGTGCGCTCGCGATCTGGCGCAACGCCAAGCCGCAGAACCGCAAGCTCGTCGGCGGCATCATGCTCTCCGCCGCGCTGACCTCGTTCGTGACGGGCATCACCGAGCCGCTCGAGTACTCGTTCATGTTCGTGGCGTTCCCGCTCTACATCATCCACGCGGTGCTCACGGGGACGTCCCTGGCGCTCGTGAACGCGCTGGGCATCCACGACGGGTTCTCGTTCTCGGCCGGGGCGATCGACTTCGTGCTGAACTTCGGCAAGGCGGACGGGGCGATCTGGCTCATCCCGATCGGCCTCGGCTACGCGGTGATCTACTACTTCCTCTTCGGCTGGGTGATCAGGAAGTGGAACCTGCGGACGCCGGGCCGCGAGGACGACACGATCGCGGAGAACACGATCGAGGCGGCCACCAAGGCGTAGGTCGCGACCATCGGTCGGACAGGAGGCACGGTGCCAGCTGGCACCGTGCCTCCCGTCCGTCTCTGCGCACGTTCCTTCCCATCGCGACCGGAGTCGAAAGCGGAATCGCGCGTGGGTGGCCGGAAATTCAAGCCTGCTACGCGCGAAACGACCTCCCACGCGCGAATCGCCCCCCCGACGCGGAGACCCAAGACTGATACCGGTTTTGACAATCGTTATCATCAACGGCTAGCGTTGGCGACATGCACAACCGCCTCATCGCCCTGCCGCTCGTCGCCGGCGCCGCCGCGCTCGCCCTGACCGGCTGCGCGACCTCCTCCGCGTCCACGAACGACAGCGGTGACGACACGATCAAGGTCGTCGCCTCCACGAACGTCTACGGCTCCCTCGTCGAGACCATCGGCGGCGACCACGTCGACGTCACGAGCATCCTGAACGACCCCTCGCAGGACCCGCACTCGTTCGAGTCCAGCGCCAAGACGCAGCTCGCGGTGTCGAAGGCCGACCTCCTCATCGAGAACGGCGGCGGGTACGACGACTTCATGACGACGCTGTCGGACTCCTCGAAGACCAAGGCCGACACGATCAACGTCGTGAAGCTCTCCGGCCTCGACAAGGGCGGCGACGCGGAGTTCAACGAGCACGTGTTCTACAGCTACCCGACGATGGTCAAGCTCGTCGCCGACGTGTCGAAGCGGCTCGGCACGCTCGACAGCGCGGACAAGGCGACGTTCGAGAAGAACGCCGAGGCGCTCACGTCGAAGCTCGAGGACCTCGAGTCGCAGACCGCCGACCTGAAGAAGCAGTACGACGGCGAGAAGGTGACGTACACCGAGCCGGTCCCCGGGTACCTCTTCGACGCGATCGGCCTCGACAACGTCACGCCGGACGACTTCTCCGAGGCGATCGAGGAGGGCGACGACGTCCCGCCGGCAGCGCTCAACGACACGCTGAAGCTCTACTCGAGCCACACCGCGAAGCTGCTCGCGTACAACGAGCAGACCTCGAGCCCGGAGACCGAGCAGGTCAAGAAGGCCGCAGAGGACAACGGTGTGCCCGTGGTCGGTGTCACGGAGACGCTCCCGAAGGGGAAGAATTACGTCTCGTGGCAGCAGGCGAACATCGACGCGGTGCAGGCGGCGCTGGCGAAGTGACAGCGGTCCAGCCCCGACAGGACCGGTCCCAGCCCCGACGGGACCCGCGAACCGCCACTGCCGAGCGCAGTGGCGGTTCCGCCGTGCTCGCGCTCCGCGACGCCGGCCTGTCCTACGGCACCCGCAAGCTCTGGGACGGCCTCGACCTCGACGTCGCGCCGGGGGAGTTCCTCGCGGTCCTCGGTCCGAACGGTGCCGGCAAGACGAGCCTGCTGAAGACCGTGCTCGGGCAGCAGCGGCTGACCGGTGGCACGATGTCGTTCCTCGGCCAACCCGTCCGCCGCGGGCACCGGAAGATCGCCTACATCCCGCAGCAGCGTCTGATGGAATCCGGTACACCGCTCCGCGCACGGGACATGATCGCGCAGGGCGTCACCGGGTCCCGCTGGGGCATCCGGCCGGAGCGGAAGGCCGAGCGGGAACGGATCGACCGCATCATCGACGAGGTCGGTGCCACCGCGTTCGCGGACGCACCCGTCGCCGAACTGTCCGGCGGCGAGCAGCAGCGCACCCGGGTGGGGCAGGCCATCGCCGCCGACCCCGCACTGCTCCTCTGCGACGAACCCCTCATCTCCCTCGACCTGCGCCACCAGCGCGGTGTCACCGAACTCATCGACCGGCAGCGCCGCCAGCGGGGCGCCGCGGTGCTCTTCGTCACGCACGACGTGAACCCGATCCTCGACGTGGTCGACCGGGTGCTCTACATCGCCGGTGGTCGGTTCCGCATCGGATCGCCGGACGAGGTGCTCCGCGCCGACGTGCTGAGCGACCTGTACGGCACCCCCGTCGACGTCGTCCGGACGATGGGGCGCATCGTGATCGTCGGCGCGAACGACGCCCGCGACCACCACTGCGACCCGGACCCGCACGCTGCGGCGCCGGACGAAGGGCGGATCTGATGGACGTCTGGTCGACGATCTTCTCGTTCCAGGACTACGGCGAGCTCCTCGCGCTCGTGCAGAACTCGATCATCGCGGGTGCGGTGCTCGGCGTCGTCGGCGGACTCATCGGCCCGTTCGTGGTCGCGCGGAACATGCCGTTCGCGGTGCACGGCATCAGCGAGCTCTCGTTCGCCGGCGCCAGTGCGTCCCTGCTGCTCGGGGTGAACGTCGTGACGGGCTCGCTCGTCGGTTCGGTCATCGCGGCGCTCCTCATCGGGCTGCTCGGCTCCCGGGCGCGCGACCGCAACTCGATCATCGCGGTGCTGATGCCGTTCGGGCTCGGCCTCGGGATCCTCTGCCTGGCGCTCTACAAGGGCCGCGCAGCCAACAAGTTCGGGCTGCTCACCGGGCAGATCGTCTCGGTGGACCAGCCCCAGCTGCAGTCGCTCGTCGTGATCAGCGCGATCGTCGTCATCGCCCTGCTGGTCATCTGGCGCCCGCTGATGTTCTCGTCCGTCGACCCGGACGTCGCGGCGGCGGCCGGTGTCCCCGTCCGCACCCTGGCGCTCGTCTTCATGCTGCTGCTCGGGCTCGCGACCGCGGTCTCGGTGCAGATCGTCGGCGCGTTGCTCGTGCTCTCGTTGCTCGTCACACCGGCTGCCGCGGCACTCCGGCTGACGGTGCACCCCGTCCTGGTCCCCGTGCTGAGCATGGTGTTCGCGGTCGTGTCGGTCGTCGGTGGCATCCTGCTGGCACTCGGCGGTGGTCTGCCGATCAGCCCGTACGTGACGTCGATCTCGTTCGCCATCTGGGTGGTGTGCCGGATCCTCGGTGCCCGGAAGGAACGACGTGGTCGCGACCGGGTCGCGGTCCGCGACGAACACGACACGACCGCGGCGCCGTCGCGTCGCACGGAAGGAGTGAACGCGTGAACGCCGTCCAGAAGCCCAAGCGCAACACCTGGCAGCGCGAAGCCGTCCGCGGCGCGCTCGACTCCACCGAGGGGTTCGTCAGCGCACAGGCGCTGCACGCGCACCTCCGCGAAGGCGGCTCGACGATCGGCCTGGCCACGGTCTACCGGGCCCTCGCGGACCTCGCGACCGAGGGGGATGCCGACTCGCTACAGCAGGACGGCGAGTCGCTGTACCGGGCGTGCACGACGGACAAGCACCACCACCACCTGATCTGCCGGAACTGCGGTCGGACGGTCGAGATCCAGGCCGACCCGGTCGAGCAGTGGGCGCAGCAGGTCGCCGCTGAGCACGGCTTCACGAACGCCAGTCACGTGGTCGACATCTTCGGCGAATGCGCAGCGTGCACGGCAGCACACGGTAACGCGTCCGCGTAGCGTCCACGCCATGTACGTGATCCTGGTGCCGGGCTTCTGGCTCGAAGCGGACGCGTGGGACGAGGTGCTGCCCGTCCTCCGCGAGGCCGGTCACTCCGTCGAGGCCCTCACCCGCGACGGCGACACGCTCGACGAGCAGGTGGCGGCGATCGTCGAGCGAATCGACGACGTCGCGACCGCGGACGAACCGGTCGCGCTCGCCGGGCACTCCGGCGCCGGGCCGATCGCGTACATGGCCGCAGACCAGCGTCCGTCGCTCGTCGGGCACCTGCTCTACGTCGACACCTTCCCCGGTCCGGCCGGCGGCTGCGTCAACGACGAACTGCCGGTCGTCGACGGCGTCGTACCGCTGCCGCCCTGGGACTTCTGGGAGCCGGCGACCACACGGGGGATGACGCCGGAACTCCGCGCCGCCTTCGAGCACCGTGCGATCCCGGAGCCCGCTCGACTGCCCGTCGACCGGTTCCACTACGACGACGCTGCACGGCACACGATCCCGGCGACGGTCGTCACGTGCGAGATCCGACCAGAGGAGCTCGCCGCCATGGTCGCCGACCACCAGGCGTGGGCGGCCGAGCTCGTCGCGACCGAGGAACTCACCATCGTCGGTCTCGACACCGGCCACTGGCCGATGTTCACGGCGCCGAGGCAGCTCGGCGAGTTGCTGGTCCACGCGTTGGCACCGAGACCCGCGGACGGTCCGTAGCCGACCGGGAGGCCGTGCCTCCGTCCGCGACGCAGGTGCGGCCGGTAGACGTGACCACCTGCAGGGCTGCGGTCGCGTTGCGGGGCCGGCCCGGGCCTCCAGTCCGGAGGCCGACTTGCGACACGCCCGGCCGTCCCGTAATGTGGATGGCTGGTCCGCGCCTGCGCGGGCCCAGTTGTTCAGCCCTCCTGCCGTCGCGAACGCCGCGGCCGGATCGGGCGGCACGCACACCCCCCTCGCAGAACCACCGTCGGTGGCGACGCGCGTGCGTGCCAGGCAAGTGACCTTGGGTGTGGCCGATCGGCCGCACGGTACTCAACAGGAGGAAACCATGGCAGCAGTGTGCCAGGTGACCGGAGCCACTCCCGGCTTCGGACACAACATCTCGCACTCGCACCGCCGGACGAAGCGCCGCTTCGACCCGAACGTGCAGAAGAAGACGTACTACGTGCCCTCGCTTCGTCGTAACGTCACGCTCACGCTCAGCGCAAAGGGCATCAAGGTCATCGACGCACGCGGCATCGAGTCCGTCGTCAAGGACCTCCTCGCCCGTGGGGAGAAGATCTGATGGCCAAGAAGGGTCAGGACGTTCGTCCGATCATCAAGCTCCGCTCCACGGCGGGCACCGGGTTCACCTACGTGACCAAGAAGAACCGTCGCAACAACCCGGACCGTCTCGTGCTGAAGAAGTACGACCCGGTGGTCCGCAAGCACGTCGACTTCCGTGAGGAGCGCTAAGCATGGCGAAGAAGAGCAAGATCGCGAAGAACAACCAGCGCGCCGAGATCATCGCGCGCTACGCCGACCGTCGTCTCGAGCTGAAGAAGGCCCTCGTGGACCCGAACGGCACGGACGAGTCGCGTGAGGCCGCTCGCGTGGGGCTGCAGAAGCTCCCCCGCGACGCCTCGCCGATCCGCTACCGCAACCGCGACGCCATCGACGGTCGCCCCCGTGGCCACCTCGGTGAGTTCGGCATCAGCCGTGTCCGCTTCCGCGACATGGCCCACCGTGGCGAGCTCCCCGGCATCACGAAGAGCTCCTGGTAAGCACTCGCTTCCCGAGCGCCCCGTCACCCTCACCGGTGGCGGGGCGTTCGTCGTCCGCGGGTGAACTCGGTTCGCTCTCGGGGGACAAGTTCGTCACATTCGTCACATCGGTCACTCCAGCACCTCAACAACCCCGGAAATCCGGGCGAGTCGGCAGGTTTCGTCCCACCCTGCTGGTAGTTTCAACTCCGGTTCCGCCGGGCTCCGGTCCGCTGATCCGAAGCACCGGGCAACCGCCCGGGGCAACGGACGCCACGTGCGTCCGACCGATACGCAAGAAGTCCGAGGAGGACATCCAATGGCTGACAAGTCACTGAACCGCACCGAGCTCGTCGCGGCCGTCGCCGCCGAGTCCGGCCAGAGCCAGGCCACCGTCAACGGCGTCGTCGACGCACTCTTCAGCGTCGTCTCGGGCTCCGTCGCCGACGGCACGAAGGTCACGATCCCCGGTTGGATCGCCTTCGAGAAGACGCACCGTGCCGCCCGCACCGGCCGCAACCCGCAGACGGGTGAGGCCATCGAGATCGCCGCGAGCGACTCGGTCAAGGTCAGCGCCGGCTCGAAGCTCAAGGCTGCGGTCAAGTAAGACTGCTCCGGCACGAAGGGGACGGCGTTTCGCCGTCCCCTTCGTCGTTCGTTCTCCACATCTGCCGCCGGCGATTCTGCTGGGGGTCTGGCACGCCCGTAGGCTGTCCTGGTGAACCGGATCGCACGTGTCAGCGGCCCAGCCGTGCTCGTGCTGGTCGCGTTCGTCGCGGTCCTCGTCGCGCTCGTGATCGGCGGGGGAGCGAACGCCGCGCTCATCGCCGATCCCGGGGCCGTCGTGCGGTTCGGGCTCCCGATCGCCCGGGTCTTCGTCGACCTGTCCGCCGCCGCCACGATCGGCGGACTCGCCCTCGCCACCGTCGGCCTCTCGCGCACCGCCCCCGAGTGGAACCGCGCGATCGACGTCGCCGCCGCGTCGGCCGGCGTCTGGACGGTCGCCTCGGCGGTCACCACCTTCTTCACCTTCCTGAGCGTCGCCGGGTCGAAGGTCAGCCTCGACGAGCAGTTCGGGCAGTCGATGGGGGTCTTCCTCACCGGCACCGACCTCGGTCTGGCGTGGCTGGTCACCGTCCTCGTCGCAGCCGCGGTCACCGTGCTGTGCTTCGCCGTCCGGTCGCGTGGCATGGTCGCGCTCACCGCCGGCGTCTCGATGATCGGGCTCATCCCGCTCGCGCAGCAGGGGCACGCCGCCGGCACGGCCAGCCACGACGCCGCCGTCACGGCCCTCGGGTTGCACCTCGTCGGTGCGGCGCTCTGGATCGGCGGGCTGCTCATGCTGGTCCTCGTCCGGGGGGTCGTGCCCGCCGATCGTCTGGCTCCGCTCGTCGGGCGGTACTCGAGCATCGCGCTCGGGTGCTTCGTGCTCGTCGCCGTGTCCGGCGTCGCCTCCGCACAGATCCGGGTCGGCGCGCTGTCGAACCTGTTCACCCCGTACGGCGTCCTGATCCTCGTCAAGATCGGTGCGATCGTCGCCATGGGGGTGCTCGGCGCGGTGCAACGACGTCGCACGATCTCCTCGCTCGTGTCGACGCCGGGTCGGTCGCGCCCGTTCTGGATCCTCGTCGTCGTGGAACTCGCGGTGATGGGTGTCGCGTCCGGGTTCGCCGCGGCGCTCGGTCGCACGGCCACCCCGGTCGACCAGATCGCGTTGAGCAAGACCACGAACCCGTCCCCGGCGGAGCTCCTCACCGACGATCTCCTCCCGCACGCTCCGGGAACCTGGGGCTGGCTGACGTCCTGGAACCTGGACCTGTTCTGGCTGATGGCGGCGGTCCTGCTCGCGGCGACGTACGTGGCCGGGGTCGTCCGCCTGCGCCGTCGGGGCGTCTCGTGGCCGGTCCGCCGGTCGGTGGCCGCCGCGATCGCGATCGTGTGCCTGGTCGTCGCGACGTCCGGCTCGCTGCACGACTACGACCGCTTCCTGGTCTCCGCGAACGTCGGTGCGCACGTGCTCCTCGGGGTCGTCGTGCCCGGGCTCGTCTGGGCGTCGGCGCCCGTGCAGCTCATCCGCGCCGCGGTGCTGCCGCGTGACGACGACAGCACGGGTGTCCGCGAGTGGACGGACGTCATCGTCGACCACCCGGCCGTCCGGTACCTCGCGCAACCGTTCCCCGCGTTCCTGCTGCTCGCCGGCATCTGGTGGGCCTTCTTCGGCACCCAGGCCCTCCGCTGGTCCACGAGCGACCCGACCGGACGCACCGTGATCGACACGGTGTTCCTGCTCGTGGGGCTCCTGGCCCTCCCGACGCTCCTCACGCCGATCGCCGCTGGTGCCAGGACGCCGTCGTGGCCCGCGTTCCTGGTGCGTGCCGTCGGTGCAGTCATCGTCGCCGCGGGGCTGGTGTCGCTCGGTATCGCGATGCAGGGGCCCCTCGGGCTGCTGCAGGCGTCGTGGTTCGGTGCGATGGGTCGCACGTGGGGCCCTGACCCCCTGGTCGACCAGGCCCGGGGCGGTGTCGTGCTCGTCGTCGCCGGCGTCCTGCTGCTCGTGACGGTGCTCGTCGTCGGGCTCGTGCGCGTGCGACGGGGGACCGGCGATGCCGGTCGGCCGCAGCACCCCGCAGTGCACACAGAACCGCGAGGTCCGGAACATGGTTCCGTGCAGGCGGCGGACGACGACTTCGACGACGTCAGCGCGGACTCCGAGGCGAGCACCCCGTGAGCGTCGAGCTCAGCGCCGAGCAGCGGGCCGTCTTCGAGTACATCGAGTCCACGCGCGACCACGTGTTCATCACCGGCCGTGCGGGTACGGGCAAGTCCACGCTGCTGAACCACCTGGCGTGGAACACCGAGAAACAGGTCGTGATCTGCGCGCCGACCGGTGTCGCGGCCCTCAACGTCGGCGGTCAGACGATCCACTCGTTGTTCCGGCTGCCGATCGGGCTCATCGCCGACGCCGAACTGCGACAGGGACCGGAGACCCGCAAGCTCCTCAACACGATGGACACCCTGGTCATCGACGAGGTCTCGATGGTCAACGCCGACCTGCTCGACGCGATGGACCGCTCGCTCCGCAAGGCCCGCGGGCGCCAGTTCGAGGCGTTCGGCGGGGTGCAGGTCGTCATGTTCGGCGACCCGTACCAGCTGCCCCCGGTCCCTGGTGACGCCGACGAGCGCGCGTACTTCACGGACCACTACCGGTCGCTGTGGTTCTTCGACGCGAAGGTGTGGCTCGAAGCCGAGCTCAACATCATCGAGCTCGCGACCGTGCACCGGCAGCGGGACGACGCCTTCGCCGCGATGCTCACGGCCGTGCGGCACGGGCGGGTCACGGCGGACATCGCGGGTCGCCTGAACGAAGCGGGAGCCCGGCCGGCGCCGGACGACGCCATCACGCTCGCGACCAGGAACGACACCGTCGCGAAGATCAACAAGGCCGCGCTCGACCGGTTGCCCGGCGCCACGAAGACCGCCAGGGCGGACGTCAACGGCGACTTCGGCGGGCGGAACTTCCCCGCAGACGAAGCCCTCGAGCTCAAGCCGGGGGCGCACGTCATGTTCCTCCGCAACGACCCGGACCAGCGCTGGGTAAACGGCACGCTCGGCATCGTGCAGACCATCCGCGACACCGTGTGGGTCGACGTCGACGGGGAGTCCTTCGAGGTGCAGCCGTCGGTGTGGGAGAAGTTCAAGTACTCCTACGACGCGGACAAGAAGGAACTGAAGAAGGACACCGTCGGGGAGTTCCAGCAGTTCCCCCTGCGCCTGGCCTGGGCGGTCACCATCCACAAGTCGCAGGGCAGCACCTACGACCGGGCGATGGTCGACCTCGGCAACCGGGTGTTCAGCGCTGGGCAGACCTACGTCGCGCTGTCGCGGCTGACCTCGCTCGACGGGCTCTACCTGAGCCGACCGCTGCGCCCGCAGGACATCATCGTGGACCTCGACGTCCGGCGCTTCATGTCAGAGGCCCCGCGCATCGTCGCCACGCAGCTCGAGGCCCCGAAGGACACGACCGAGTCCTGAGCACGTCGCCGCCGGGCACGCGGGCTCGCGCTGCGCGGGTCGTTGCGCGTGCAATGGGCGACAAGACCGTTGTCGTACGACAGCGAGTCTGTCGTCCCGAGTCGGTCGGGATGCTTGCGCGTGCAACGGGCGACACCACCGTTGTCGTACGACAGCGAGTCTGTCGTTCCGAGTCGGTCGTCGGGTGCCAACGCCCACCCGCCCGCACCCCACACACGACGACGCCCCCCTGCCCAGCGGCAGACGGGCGGCGAGGAGTGGCGGAACGCGTCAGGCGGTGGCCGAGGCGCGCAGCGCGCGGATGTTCTGCTTGTCGGCGCCGAGCGCGGTGAGCAGCAGCACCACGCCGACGATGGCGTTGAAGACGTTGTCGGTGGTGTTCAGCGCGAAGACGTTGGCCGAGGTGTTCACGAACACGAAGCCGTACGCCGCGAGGACGATCAGCACGACGCCCACGACGAGGTTGACGTTGCGGGACCCGATCGTGTTGCCGAGTCCGACGATGAAGAGCGCCGCGGCGAGGATCGTCCACAGGAACGCGAGTGCCGGGTTCACCTGGAATGCGTTCCAGAGCATGCCGCCCGAGTCGCCGAAGAACGCGTGGCCACCGTCACCGGCGAAGAAGAAGCCCAGGACACCCCAGATGACGAGCAGGGTACCGACCGTCAGCGCGAGTGCGCGGTTCGGCGATGCGATGATGCTCGGTTCCTTGACGGCCACTTCGGTCTCCTCTTCTTGCGCCACGAGGGTCGTCGTGGCTGACTCCTGCGGCGCGGTGCGTCCAGCGCTGCTGGACACTGCCTGCCGGAACAGGCCGATCGGGCCCTGGTTCCCAGGTTCCGACCGGCCCGACAACGGTATCGTGTTCGACCCCGACCGACCCAATCGAACGGCCGACGATCCGCTCGGGCGACCGCCCGTCCGGAGCGCCGTGACGAGGCGCACCACCAGGCCCGCGACGACGACCCCGAGGAGGACGATCCCCGTGACCCGTACGCCGGAGCGCACAGCGTCCGATCCGCGCGACGACGGGCGCGGACCGAGCGTCTCGCGCCGGTTCCGGTGGGCTGTGCTGTCGGCTCTGGGGTTCGTGGTCGTGCCTCTCGTCTACGCGGTCGCCGTGCTGACGCCGCTCGGGCAACGGGTCGAGGACTCCGCGCTCGGCGGGGTCCGGGAGACCGACCTGTTCGGGTCGGACACCGCACTCAACGTCATCTCGGTCCCGGTGATCCTGCTGCTGGTCGTGGTGATCGCCGCCGTCGCGTTCGCACGGAGGCGGCTCGCCGTCGGACTGGCGGCGGGTGTGGTGGTGCTCGCCTCGGCTGGCACCTCCACGCTCCTCAAGCGTATCGCCGTGCGCCCGGAGATCGCCGGGTCCACGACGCCGAACTCGTACCCGTCCGGTCACGCGACGATCGCGATGGCGGCGTTGTTCGCGGTCCTGATGGTCACACCCCGTCGGTTCCGGCCGATCGTGCTGCTCCTCGGCGCCGCGTACGCGGTGTTCGTGGCGAACCAGACGGTGGTCTACGGCTGGCACCGGGTGAGCGACATCGTCGGCGCGTGTGCGGTCGCCCTGTTCTGGGTGGGGCTGGTCCGTGCCGTCGGGCCCGTCGTCGACCGTGGTGCGCGTGGAGACCGGGACGGCCGCCGGGGTCCCCGACGCGTGGTGACGGCGGTGCTGCTGGTCTCGACGGGGGTGACGCTCGCCGTGGGGATCGCCGCGCTCGTGCTCGCGGTGACGAACGGCAGCGGGCACGACCACGACGCGATGCTCGTGGCGGGGCGGATGGCGTCGTCGGTGAGCGTGCTCCTCGCGGTGACCGCGGTGTGGCTCGCGGACGGCATGCACCACACCGCCCCCACGACGAACACCAAGGGGTTGCCCGCACCCGTCTGAGCACGCCGTGTCACAGCCCGGTAACGCGCTGGTCGGCGGCTGCGCGTTCCGACTAGCGTCGTCGGTGTCAGCGGCGTCGGGACCCGCCGCGGACGAGGGGAAGCATGCGGGCGCAGCACACCGCGGGGACGACACGTCGCCGCCAGCGGACGCTCGCCGCTGCGCTCGGATTCGTCGTCGCGATCGCAGCCGTGGTCATCCCGAGCGCCCCCGCGAGCGCGATGACCCAGGTCGGCACGGTCAGTGGCACACCCGGTGCTTTGGTGCAGGCGGTGGTCCAGAACCAGTCGGCCGGGTTCGGCACGTGGACGATCACCGCGCCCCCGGACACGACGATCACCGTCGCGCAGTCGGTCCCGGGGCCGGGGCTCGGACAGTTCACGTGCGCCCCGGTGAACGGCGGGCAGCGGGCGAACTGCGGGACGAGCACCTGGGGTGTGAACAACCAGGTCGCGATCACGCTGACGATCGCCCCGGGTGCCGATGCGCCGCAGACGGTCCAGGGGACGTCCGTCATCTCGGGGCTCGAGTCCGGGACGTACTCGGTCGGCATCGTCGCGCCGGCGGCCCCCGGCGCCCCGACCATCACCGCACCCGCCGCCGGCAGTGAGTCCATCGCAACTCAGCCGACGATCACCGGCACGAAGACCGCCGGGAACGCCGCGACCGTCACGCTCGACCACCAGGCCCCGTGCACGATCCCGGCCGACGCCGCCACCACGTGGAGCTGCCCGGCTCCGAGCGAGCCGCTCACCGTCGGCCAGCACACGGTCACCGCGACGCAGACCGACCGGTTCGGCCAGACCTCCCCGGTCGCGACGAGCACCTTCACCGTCCTCGCGCCGGCAACGTTCTCGATCACCCAGTCCGGCGCGACCGAGCTCCTGCCGACCCGTGAGGCGACGCACACGATCACGATCGACAACACCGGCGACGGCGAGGCGAGGGACGTCACCTTCACCGCGGACCTCGGCGGCTTCCCGGCGACCGTGTGCACGGTCGACGGCGCCGCGGTGGACTGTTCGGCGCTGCCTGGCGGGGTCGCGCTGGGGACACTTGCGCCTGGTGCCTCGGTCGTGGTGACCGTCACGGGGGCAGCTCCGGCCGGAACGGCTCCCGGCACGACCTACGCGATCGCGACCAGCACGGTGTCGAGCACCGACCCGGACTCCCCGGTCGCGTCCTCCGCGACGCTCGAGGTCGTCCCGCTCAACGCCCCGGTCTTCACGTCGCCGACCGCTGGGTCGGTCACGACGAACGCGACCCCGGTCATCCGCGGCGCACAGGCGGTCGAGGGTGCCGTCGTGACGGTCTTCCAGGGCCCCACCGCGATGTGCACGGCGACCGCGGACAGCGAGGGCCTGTGGTCCTGCACGCCGTCGCCGCGGTTCGCGTACGGCGCGGTGAACATCACCGCTTCGCAGACGTACGGCGGCATCACCTCGGAACGCGCGACGCTCGGCTTCACGGTCCGGCAGACGCCGGTCGCGCCGGCTCCGCCGACGACCCAGCCCGGAGGCTCGGCTCCCGTTCCCGGGGCGCCCTCGGCTCCGGCAGGCGGCGGCTCCACCCCGACGGGCGGGTCCGGCGGGTCCGGCGCCTCCGCCGGGTCCGGCACGAACGGCATCGGCGGGAACGCCGGCGCGGGTGCCGGGTCGGCAACGCCCTCCACACCAGCGGCCCCTCCGTCGAGCGCCCCGTCGAGCGCCCCGTCGAGCGCCCCGGGGAGCGGCTCCGGCGGCGGCTCCGGCTCGGGTGGCGGGAACGGTGCCGGCACGAGCAACGGCGCGCTCCCGATGGACCTGCGGTTCGGGACGCAGCGGATCATGCCGGGAACGGCAGCCGACATGCGCGGCACGCTCGGGCCGAACGCGTCCGGCGCCACCGTGGCGATCACGTTCTCGGCCCGCATGAGCACCGGCATGGTCTACCGGAACGTCGAGGTCGAGGTCGACGAGCAACCGGTCGACTGCTCGGTGGCGACGACGACGTTCTCGTGCCTGATCCCGCTCGACCCCGGCAAGCAGGCCGACGTGGCGATCCGGGTGTTCGCCGACGCCGTGAACGCTCCCGACACCGCCGTGCAGCAGATCCAGGTGGCGTCGAACCGGTCGTCGCAGGCCAACGCGATGACGGTGACGACCGCGGTCGCGAAGGGCGAGACCGAGGCGTCCCAGCTCGCCGACCAGATCACCACGTTCAACGTCACCGAGTTCCCCGGCGCGATGGTGCCGCTCCTCGCGATGCTGCTCTTCGCGCTCGCCGCCACGGTGGCGGGCCGCCGGGCGACCGGCGGGAGCCCGACGGCCCCGGTGGCGACCGGCCCACCTCCGGGAGCCGACCCACCGGGCGGCACCACAGCCTCCAGTCCGATCCGACCTGACGACCAGTCCGGGAGCAACCGATGACGCAGACGACCGAAGCCCCGCCGGAACGGCGCACCCGACGCAACCCCGCGCCGATCATCCTGCTGGTCGCGGTGGTGCTGCTGGCGGTGTACTACGTCGTGATCGGGCTCTCCGGAGCCCTGAAGACCACGACGACCGTGCCGGTGTCCGGGCCGAACGACCGGACCGGCGACTACATGTCGCTGCGGATGAGCGTGCAGGACGTCGACCTGTCGAACCGGGTGATGCAGGCGAACGTGCTGCCGATCCCGCACGGGGACTTCGTCGGCGACAAGGCGGGTGAGATCTCGGAGCCGTTGCGCATCGAGGTGTCGAGCGGTGGCGTGACCACGAGCGTCGTGACGTTCCCCGGTCAGTCCGTGGTGGACGCGACCTCGTTGACGTTGACGCTCGACCGCGGTGACACCTCGTACCCGTTCGACCAGCCGTTCGCGAACTTCCAGCTCAGCGTGCAGAACGACGACACCGGTCGAGCGGTCCCCTTCCAAGTCGACATGTCGAACTCCGCGCGGCCGTGGAACATGCAGGCCGAGCGCTCCGGTGCCGAGCAGCAGGACGGGCGCACGCTGGTCCCGATGCAGATCGACGGACACCGCGACGCGCTGAGCATCGTGATCGTGTCGTTCTACATCCTCGCGATCCTGTTCACGACGCTGATGGCGGTCGTCACGGTCGGCAGCGCGATCCTCCGGCGGAGGCTCGAGTTCGCGAACGTGATCTGGCTGAGCGCGACGCTGCTGTCGTTCCCGGCGCTGCGGTCCGCGATGCCGGGTGCGCCGCCGATCGGGACGACGCTCGACTTCGTCTTCCTGTTCCCGTGTCTGGCGCTCGTCGCGATCATGTTCGTCTGGACCGGCGCGTACCTGCTGTGGCGCGAGTCGAAGGTGCTGCGCGGCAGGGTGATCGAGGACGACGCCTGACGCGCGGATCGTTCGTCATCGTTTGATCCGCCAGTGAGTCGGGTTCGGCTGAGCGGTCAACCCGAAGCGTGTCCCGGGTGGGTCTCCTCGCACGGCATGGAAGATGTCGGCCATGACTGCACGTGAGCCGGTGTAGTACGCGTGCCCGATGAAGCTTTCGTTGACCAGAGTCGCGTCGATCGTATCGATTCCGTGATGGGCGATGACGGGCGGCAGAGCACCGGCGCGTGGTGTGCCCCGCATTGCGCCGGAAATCCCGAGCGCGCGGTCACGTCTCGTCGCGTACATCGTCCCGTGTGCGCTCAGCGCCGGCCGAAGGCCCGCCAGGACACGGAACTCGTTCGGTGTCACGTCCGGCGCGGCGAGGATCACCGCTCCGAGGCGCTGCCCGGCAGCGGCGAGGGCGCCCGCGAGCGAAGCCGCGGCCTGCGCGAAGAGGTAGTTGCCCATCGAGTGGAACACCAGGTCGACGCTCTGAGCGCCCGTGCGCTGCGTGAGATCCACGATGAAGTCGACCAGGTGCACGGCGCTGGACCGGGCCGCGCGGCGGTCGGTTTTATACTGCAGGGCACGGTTCGCAGAGGGCCATGAGAACGCCGCCGTGACTGCGTTGATCCCGAGGTCCGCCGTGAGCTGGCCAGCCGTGAGCATCGCACGACGGAAGCTCGTTCGGAACCCGTGCACGAACACGAGAACTCGTTTCTCATCATCGGGGGCTGCGTGAACCTCCCGGTCCACCTCCCCGAGGAATTCGTCGCGCGAAAGTCGGATGACGCTCGTCAGCCGGGTGCTACCAGCCCAGGAGATCGTGCGCCAGCCGATCTTCAGGCGCCGCCGACCTCCGATGCTGTGCGACTCCGGGACGTCAACGACGGCGATGCCGTAGTGCATGGCGTCGTTGACGTCCCGTCGGTTCGCGAAGTAGGCGTCACCCGTCACGGCAGCGCGATCCGTGCCGAAGTACACCGTGACTCGTTGGTCGGTCGGGCCGCTCGGTGGTGCGAGCGCCTCGAGGTCTGTCTCTGCGTCGTCGGTCGAGAGATCGACCAGCTCGATCTCGCCAGGTGATCCGTCGGCACTGTGCATGAGCTCGTCGGGGAAGTCGATGTCGACCACCGGGATCTCGGCTCGGGCGTGCGCGATCAGGTGGTTGCCGAAACGCTCCGCGGCGTGCTCATACGTCGTGTCGACGAGCGCGGCTACCGCTGCTTCGACGACCTCGAGCCCATCACGGGACAATGGCACGGCGCTCAGGGCGGAGGCGATGTACGGGCTCGCGATCGCAGCTCTGAACTTTCGTGACCGGGCAAGCTCGGCGTCCGAGTGCCATCCGAAGGATCGCGCGAGATCCTCTCCCACACTCAGCGCCTCGGAGATGATCGATCGGTCTCGATTGTTCCCGGATTCTTCGATCGACGTCCGGACGTCGACCAACCTCGAGTACAGGCTCGGCGAGCCCGTTGCGGCGGCGAACTGCGCCGGCCACAACGCGGCGCCGATCGTGACTGCCGCCGCGCCGATCGCCGGGATCAATCGCGGCGCCTCGACGTCGAGTACTCCCTCCCAGAGTTCCTGCACGGCGTCGGCCATCCGTACGCGGGGTTCGTTGGGGTTCCGCCTCGCGGTCGTGACCATGGTGTCCGCGATGTCGGCCGCGAAGGCCAGCATGAACGCAGACTCGCCGGCGGCCGCAGCGATGTCGATCCGTCCGGCGGCGAGAGCGGTCTCACGAACGAACCGGGCTCCGCTGTCAGCGCCCAGCTCGTTGCCGATCAACCGAAACCGTGGTCGTGCCAAACTGTCCCCCTCGCGCACACCGTATCGAGCTGCCGGAGGCTACGCATGCCCCTGAACTGGGGAGTGGGCCGCTCCTCGCCTAGCTCTGGTGCAGGGTCCGGAGGATCCGCCGGGCGATCCGTGCTTCCTCGTCGGAACCGAGCTCGTCGCGCACGGCGCGGACGGACAGCCCCAGGATCTCGGCGATCTCGGACGGCGCGACGTTGAGCTCGGTGAGCCGTGCGACCAGGGCGTCGCGGTCGTCGGCGACGGCCTCCTCGAGCGCCCGGGCCTCGGCGCGCATCGCCCGCGCGCGCTCGCTCGCACAGCGGACGGCGGCGATGCGGGAGGCGGTCGAGGGGTCGCCGACGACGAACTCGATGCGCGGGGTCTCGCCCGCGAAGTCGTGCACCATCGTGCGGTGCTGGACGACGACGTCGTCGAGCCACGCGCCGTGGTGTTCGATCGCCGGGTAGTCGACGCAGCGCAGCACCCATTCGTCGTCGACGAGTGCGGCTGTCGAGGTGATGGTCGTCACGGTGGAACCTCGTCCTGATCAGCGAACCTGGTGAGGGGTTCCGCTTCGACGCTACGCGGATCGGCGGGCTCCCGCGGTCCGCAGTTCGGCGGACAGGAGCGGGCCGCTGCCCGGTCGCGGGCGGGCCCGCCGCTCGGTCGCGTGGTGGGCCCGCTGCTCGCGGGAATACCGTGTGGTGCGCTACGTTGTACCCGGCAGTTCGATGCAAACGCATTGATCTCACGGAAGGCGGCATCATGCAGTTCGGCATCTTCACGGTCAGTGACGTCACGACCGACCCGACCACGGGGACCACTCCGGACGACACGCAGCGCGTCCGCGACATCATGACGATCGCCGAGCACGCCGACCAGGCCGGGCTCGACGTCTTCGCCACGGGTGAGCACCACAACCCGCCGTTCGTCGCGTCCTCGCCGACGACGATGCTCGGCTACCTGGCCGGGCGGACGAAGCACATCACGCTCTCGACGTCGACGACCCTCATCACGACGAACGACCCGGTGCGCATCGCCGAGGAGTACGCGATGCTCCAGGTGATCTCCGACGGCCGCATGGACCTGATGATGGGCCGAGGCAACACCGGCCCGGTCTACCCGTGGTTCGGGCAGGACATCCGGCAGGGCGTGAACCTGGCGATCGAGAACTACGCGCTGGTCCGCCAGCTCTGGGAGAACGAGGTCGTCAACTGGCAGGGCAAGTTCCGCACGCCGCTGCAGGGCTTCACCTCGACGCCGCGTCCGCTCGACGGTGTCGCGCCGTTCGTCTGGCACGGCTCGATCCGCACGCCGGAGATTGCGGAGCAGGCCGCCTACTACGGCGACGGCTTCTTCCACAACAACATCTTCTGGCCGATCGAGCACACCGCGCAGATGGTCGGGCTCTACCGGCAGCGCTTCGAGCACTACGGGCACGGTGCCGCGAACCAGGCGATGGTCGGGCTCGGCGGGCAGTTCTTCGCACGCAAGAACTCGCAGGACGCCATCGCCGAGTTCCGCCCGTACTTCGACAACGCCCCGGTCTACGGGCACGGGCCGTCGATGGAGGACTTCACCGAGCAGACCCCGCTGACCGTCGGGTCGCCGCAGCAGGTCATCGACCGGTACGCGGCGATGAAGGACAGCGTCGGGCACTACCAGCGCCAGCTGTTCCTCGTCGACCACGCGGGCCTGCCGCTCAAGACGGTCCTCGAGCAGATCGACATCCTCGCGTCGGACATCGTGCCGGAGCTCCGCAAGATCAACGACGAGGGGCGCCCGGCTGGCGTGCCGTCCAACCCGCCGTCGCACGCGGAGCGCGTCGCCGCCGCCCGCGCAGCGGGCACGGTCGGTACCGACCACGTGGCCGCTGTCGACGAGTGGACCGGTGCGTCGGTCTGATCGCACAATCCGCATGACGGGAGGCCCGGTGCCAGCTGGCGCCGGGCCTCCCGTCCGTCGGTGGTTCCCACCCATGTCACGTGCGGGGGAAAGCTGAAACGCGCGTCGGAGGTCGGAAGAACCGACCTCCGACTCGCGTTTCGACTCCCTACGCGCGATTTGACCGGGCGGGGGAGGCGGGCGCGGGGGAGGCGGGGGAAGCGGGCGCCGGGGCGGCGGGCGCGGCCGGGCGGGCCGGCAGGAGCTTCAGGCCGACGACGCAGCCGACGATGCCGGCGATGAACACCAGGCGGAGCACCGTGACCGGCTCGGCGCCGGTGGCCATGCTCCAGAGCACCGTGAGCGCCGCGCCGGTCCCCGTCCACACCGCGTACGCCGTGCTGATCGGGATGTGCTGCAGGACGTAGCCGAACGCGACGAGGCTGATCACGATCGTGATCGCGAAGACGATGGTCGGCTCGAGCCGGGTGAAGCCGTGGCTCTGGCCGAGGGCGGTCGCCCAGACGGTCTCGAGCGCGGCGCTGACGAAGAGGACGATCCAAGCCATCTAGCTCACCACCTTGAGTCCGACGACGCAGGCCACCAGGCCGAGCACCAGGGCGACCCGGCCGAACGACGCGGCTTCCTGCTTCCGGGCGATCGCGACGAGCACCGTGAGCGACGCACCGATGCCGACCCACACCGCGTAGGCCGTGCCGACCGGGATCGCCGTCATCGCGTACGCCAGGCCGGCCATGCTCGCGGCCATGCCGAGGACGAAGACGATCGTCGGCACCACCTTCTTGAACCCGTTCGACGCGCCGAGTGCGGTGGCCCACACCGCTTCGAGCACGCCGGAGAGGACCAGGACGATCCAGGTCATGACGATTCCCTTCCGATAGTCGCACGACTGTGCGACAACACCTTTCTAGCACGAGTCGCACAGTCGTGCCAGAATGATCGGGTGACGCGCAGCATCGACCTCGAGGAACGGCGCCGCACCGTGTCCGAGGCCGCCTGCCAGGTGCTGGCGCGCGACGGCCTCGGCGCGCTGAGCGTCCGGAACGTCGCGGCCGAAGCCGGTCTCCCACCGAGTACCGTCCGCTACGTGTTCCCCACGCAGGCGAGCGTCCGCGAGCATGCGCTGAACCTCGTCTTCGACGGCACCGCCGCCCGCATCGACGCGCTGTCCGCCTCGCTCGGTGGCACGGACTTCGCGCACGCGGTCCTCGTGGAGTTGCTGCCCCTCGACGACGAGCGCCGCATCGAGCTCGACGTGTACCTCGCCCTCGGGACGGCGGCGCTGACGGACCCCGAGCTCCGTCCGTTCCACGACCGGGTCGTCGACGAGATGCGGCAGTGGTGCGTGCGGATCCTCGACGCGGTCGGCGTCCCCGCGGCGGACACGGAGTACGAGACGCGGCGGCTGCACGCCCTGGTGGACGGGCTCGCGCTGCACGTGGTGCGGCTCGACCCCGCTGGCGACGCCACGTGGGCGATCGACCTGCTCGACCGCCACGTCGCTGCGCTGGCCGCGGGCTGAGGTCGGCCGGCCACGCTCGTCGCCTATCCTGAGCCGGTGACGACGCGCACCACCACGCCGCCGCAGCAGCGTGCCCGGACCCGCACCGGCCCCGGTCTCGTGCTGCTCGCCGTCGTCGTGCTGCTCGGGATCCGGCTCGCCACCCCGGCCGTCGGCACCGCCGGGCTCCCCGACGTCGTGCAGGACTTCCTCACGCTCGCGATCAGCGTCGTCGTGGAGTCCCTGCCGTTCGTCGTGCTCGGCATCGTGCTGTCGATCGTCGTCGAGGTGTGGGTCCCGCACGGCGCCCTCGAACGCATCCTCCCCAGTCGCCCGATGCCCCGTCGCGCCGTGATCTCCCTGATCGGCATGCTCTTCCCGGTGTGCGAGTGCGGCAACGTCCCCCTCGCGCGCGGCCTCATGCTCCGCGGGTTCACCCCGGCCGAGGCGGTCACGTTCCTCGTCGCGGCCCCGATCCTCAACCCGCTCGTGATCGTCAGCACCGCGCAGGCGTTCGGCTGGTCCGGGTGGGTTCTCCCCGTCCGCATCGTCGGCGGCTTCGTGGTCGCGAACCTCGTCGGCTGGATCGTCGCGGCGCACCGACGGCCCGCCGACCTGCTGCTCCCGGCGTTCGAGGCCCGGTGCCGCGCCGCGATCGGCGCCGCCGCCCCGACCAACCGCTGGCGTGAGAGCGCAGCCCAGTTCGGCGGGGAGACCGCCACGATGATGCCGGCGCTCTTCGTCGGCGCCGGACTCGCGGCGGCGATCCAGGTCGCGGTGCCGCGGAGCACCCTCGTCGCGATCGGGTCGAACCCGGTGCTGTCCGTGCTCGCGATGATGCTCCTCGCGATGACGGTGTCGCTCTGCTCGAACGTGGACGCCTTCTTCGCGCTGTCCTTCGCCTCGACGTTCCTGCCCGGGTCCATCACGGCGTTCCTCATCATCGGGCCGATCATCGACGTCAAGATGATCGCCCTGCTCCGCACGACGTTCCGCGCCCGCTTCCTCGTGCTGCTCGCCGTCGTGTGCGTCCTGTTCGCCCTCGCCGTGGGGTTGGTGATGAATGTCCTCGTCTGAATCGCGGAAGCCCGCGTTCCTCGGCCTCGGCTCCGTCCTCGCCGTCGCGCTCTGCACCCTCTGGCTCGCCGTCGCCGGGCACCTCGACCTGTACATCAACCCCCGCTACGCGGTCTTCACGATCGTCCTCGCGGCCGTCGCCGTGCCGGCGTCGATCGCGGGGCTGGTCGTGGTCGCGCGGGGAGCCGGACACACGCACGACCACGCGGGTCCGGACGACGCACCGGTCGCCAGGCCTGGAGGCTCGGCTCGCCTCCTGCGCGCCACGCTCGGTGGCATCGCGGCCACGATCACGATCGGGGTCACCGTGGCCATGCTGGTCCTGCCCCCGGCGACGCTGTCGGCACGGACCGCTCAGCAGCGGAGTGTGGACTCCGCGACGCTGTCGAACGCCACCGGGTCCGGCACCGTGTCGCTCCTCGGCAGCGAGTCGGTCGACACGTCCGGGTACGGCGTGAAGGACTGGGCAGCGCTCATCCGGCAGACCACCGACACGAGCTCCCTCGTCGGCAAGCGGGTCACCCTCACCGGGTTCGTCGTCCCCGGATCGGACGGCTCGTTCACCCTCACCCGCTTCGTGATCAGCTGCTGCGCCGTCGACGCACAGCCGGTCGGCCTCGGCGTGACCACCGACGGCACCGTCCCGGACGAGAACGAGTGGGTGACCGTCACGGGAGCCCTCGCCGCGAACCCCGACCAGTCCGCCGACGCCCGGATCGTCATCAAGGCCGCCACCGTCAAGCGGGTCGACCAGCCGAAGGACCCGTATGAGTACTGAGCCAGGACGGCGCCGCCCGGTCGCGCACCGGTTCCGGCGTCGGTTCACGGCCGTCGTGCTCGTGCTCGTCGTGGTCGCGGCGCTCGCCGCCGTCGTCGGGTCGCAGCAGGGCCCGCGGCTGAAGTCGGTGTCCTACGACGCGAGCGGCATCGTCTCCCGCCCGGCGCAGCGTGTGATCATCACGGCGAACCAGGCGCTCCAGAAGGTGTCCGCGGACGACGTCCGGGTCTCGCCGGCCGCGGCCCACACCGTGACGTCGAGCGGCAACACCGTCGCCGTCGAGTTCGCCGGCCCGCTCGCCTACGACCGGTCGTACACCGTGACCGTCGCCGGGGCGCGGGCACCGGGACAGCGTGCGACCGCCGACCTCCGCGCGACGATCCGTACCGGGACCACCGACGTGCTCGCCCTCGTCCCGGGTACCGACGGCGCGAAGGACCGCATCGTGCGCCGGTCGCTCGACGCCTCGGGTGCGACGACCGTGTACCAAGGGACGGGCATCACCGAGTACGTCCGCCTGAGCCGGTTCCTCGTCGTGCTGAGCGACTCCGACGTCGGTGACTCCCGGATCGACGTCGTGACGCTGCGGAACGGCGTGGAGGACCCCGACGCGCCCGTCGAGCACCTCACGCTCCCGACCTCCGAGGGACATGCGAGCGCGCTGCACGCCGCGGACGACGGCGCGTCCTTCGGGTTCCAGTACGCGGACACGTCGACGGGGCAGTCGAAGGACGTCGGGCTCTACGTCGTCGACATGACGGGCACCCACATGCCCGAGGCGATCGCGGCCGACGGCAAGCCCACCACCGGAGCCGTCCCGATGACCGTGAGCCAGTGGGCGTACGTCCCGCGCACCGAGAGCGCGCTGGTGCGCACGGCCGCCGACGAGCTGTTCCTCGTCGACATGAGCGGGCGCGCCGACCTCGTGCGGCTCGGCTCCGCCACCTACCTGCACGGCTTCGTCGGCACCGGCACCACCGCGGTCGTCGAGTCCGGCACCGGGATCGAACGCGTGGACCTGACCGACGGCAAGCGGACCGCGATCGTCGCACCCGCTGCGAGCACGGACGCGCAGTACCTCGGTCGGATCGCCCAGCTGACGGACGACACGTACCTGCGCACGGTGGGCGACGTCCGAGCTGACGGGACGATCGCCAGCCGCATCGTGCGCGTGGACGGGAGCCGAGCCTCCCGGCTGCCCGTCACCATCCCTGATGACGCGAGCCTGACGGCGGTCTGCCCGTCGCCGAACGGCCAGTTCGTCGCGGTCGCGACGAAGTCGCCGACCGGCGCGCTCGTCAGCATCGTCGATGCGACGTCCGGCGCACTCGAGGCGAGCACCGTCGGTGAGGACGTCGACTGGTGCGGCGCGCTGCCGAGCGGCGACGAGGTCGGATAGCGTCGAGCCCGATGCATGCAGCAGTCGTCGAGCGGTGGGTCGCCGGGTGGGCACGGTCGCGGTCGATGCCGTTCGAGGCGGACGGCAGCGGCTGGCACGTCACCGTCGGCGCGGAGACCCGACTGGACGAGTACGTCGTCGCGGAGCCGTCCGGCGTCGAGGCGCTGCGGCTCGCCCGCGTCGTGGCGCCGCGGTACACGAGCTGGCTCACGATCGTCGGCGGGATCGCCCCGGACGCGCTGTCCGCACTCGGCTCGCTCGACCGGATGGCCAGGCCGGGCACCGTGATGGAGGCGCGGCTCGCGCCCGTCCCGATGCCGGCGGACGTCGTGGTGGACACCGCCGACGCGGTGGCGTTCCTGCGGATCGAGGTGGACGGGGTCACCGCTGCGCGCGGCCAGGTCGCGCTCGTCGGCCGCGACGCGGTGTTCGACTGCATCGAGACCGAGGAGCCGTACCGACGGCGGGGCCTCGGTGGGCGGATCGTGGCCGGTCTGACGGCGTGGGCGGTGTCGCACGGCGCGGACACCGGGCTGCTGGTGGCCTCGGACGAGGGCCGTGCGCTCTACCGAACCGTCGGCTGGCGCGACGTGGCCCCGGTGGTGACCTACCGAGGCTTCGCTTGAGTCACCGCGGGTGTCGGCGCCCGAAGCGTGGCGCTTCCGAGCGTCGGAAGCGGAAACGCGCGTAGGCGGTCGGCTTTCCCGACCTCCTACGCGCGAATCGACTTCCGATCGCACCCGTCATGGGTGCGGACTGACTACGCCAGCGTCGCCGCGTCGATGACGAAGCGGTAGCGGACGTCCGAGTTCAGGACGCGCTCGTAGGCCTCGTTGATCTGGTCGGCGCTGATGAGCTCGGTCTCCGGCAGGATCCCCTTCTCGGCGCAGAAGTCGAGCATCTCCTGGGTCTCGCGGATGCCGCCGATGGCCGAACCGGCCCAGCTGCGACGGTGTCCGATGAGCGAGAACGCGGGGACCTCGAGGGGTTCGGCCGGGGCACCGACGTTGACGATCGTGCCGTCGACGGCGAGGAGGCCCAGGTAGGCGCCCATGTCGATCTTCGCCGACACCGTGTTGATGATCAGGTCGAACGAGCTGGCCAGCTGCTCGAAGGTCGCAGCGTCCTTCGTCGCGTAGTGCGCCTTCGCGCCGTAGCGGAGCGAGTCGGCTTCCTTCGACGTGGTCTGCGACAGGACGGTGACCTCGGCGCCCAGGGCGACGGCGATCTTCACGGCCATGTGGCCGAGGCCGCCCATGCCGACGACGGCGACGCGCTTGCCGGGGCCGGCCTTCCAGTGGTGCAGCGGCGAGTAGGTCGTGATGCCGGCGCAGAGCAGCGGCGCGACCTTCTCGATGTCGAGCGACTCGGGGACACGGAGGACGAAGTCCTCGTTCACGACGACGGCCTGCGAGTACCCGCCCTGGGTGATCGAGCCGTCTGCCGGGTCGACGCCGGCGTAGGTCTGGATGTTGCCCTTGAGGCAGTACTGCTCCTCGCCGGCGACGCAGTTCTCGCACTCGCCGCAGGAGTTCACCATGCAGCCGACGCCGACGCGGTCGCCGACCTTGTGCTTCGTGACGTTCTCGCCGACGGACGAGACGTGGCCGACGATCTCGTGACCGACGACCTGCGGGTACTGGATGGGGCCCCACTCGCCGCGGACGGTGTGGATGTCCGAGTGGCAGATGCCGGCGTAGGCGATGTCGATCTCGACGTCGTTCGGGCCGAGGTCACGACGGGTGATCGTGGTCTTGACGAGCGGTTCGGTGGCGGACGGTGCCGCGTACGCGTTGACGGTGCGCAATGGTCTCCTCGTGGGGTTGACGTCGGGCCGCTTCCGGCCCGACGACAATCGTGCCCGCTGGAGCGCTCCCGTGGGGGGTACCGACAGGGCACCCCGGAGGCGGAACACCGAGTGCTCGTCCAGAACACGCACGCCCTTCGACAGCGCCCGATCGGGACCGTACGGTTGCTGTACCGAGTCGAAACGAATCCGTCGTCACGATGCCGTCCGCGTCCTGCGGATCCCTGGCACAGCGGAGCGACCTCGGGAGACACCGGGCCAGTGGCCCACGAAGGGCTGGTCCTGATGACCGCCACATCCGCATCCCTGCCGTCCCACGAGTGGCACCGCCGAGGCCTCCGTTCCCCGTCCGAGATCGCCGCACTCGTCGAGGCGCGCCTCGGGCACCCCGTGCTCGCCGTCGTCGACGAGCCCACCTACGCCGACTTCCTCCGGGCCCCTGCCGCCTGACCCCGGTGCCCGGGCCCGTGCACCGGGCCGGCCGCCGGGCCGTCCGGGCGTTCCGCGAAAGCGACACCCTCCCGCCGAAGTCCCGCGGCAATCTGTCGCTTCCGCGGCACTGACCTCGGGTCAGGCCCGGGCTCTGTCGCTTCCGCGGCACGGACCGCCAGCGCCAGCCGCGCGGGTCAGGCCATGCGAGCCAGGCGCTGCCCCGCGATCCGGGCGAAGCGCAGCGGGGCCTCGAGCGCATCAGACGGTGAACCAGTGGTCTGTGTTGCGATGACCGTCAGGGAAGCACCCGCGTCCCAGTCGTCGAGCGGAGCGTCGATCGCCCCCGCGACGAGCATCCGCCGACATCCTGCAGCGAGCGAGGCCACGACCGAGGGCACCTTGCCCACGGCGCTCTGCCCGTCGTAGCGCCCCTCACCCGTCACCACGACGTCGGCGGTCGCGATCGCACCGGGGAGCCCGAGCACCGAGGCGACCCCGGACGCGCCGCCCACGAGCGTCGCGCCCCACACCAGCAGCCCGAATCCGGCACCTCCCGCGGCACCCGCTCCTGGCGTGGACGGGTCGACGTCCGGGAACCGCGCGGCCCACGCCGCCAGTCGTTCCTCGTGCACGGGAACGCGCGACGGGGCGATGCCCTTCTGCGGACCGAACACCGCCGCAGCACCGGACGGCCCGAGCAGGGGTGATGTGACGTCGGTCAACACCGAGACCCCGAGCGGCGGCAGCGGGCGGAACGACCCGTTGGGGAGGGTCAGCGCGGACAGCAGTCCCTCGCCTCCGTCGGTCGACGCGCTCCCGCCGATGCCGAGCACGAGCCCGGTCGCCCCGGCGTCGAGCGCTGCGGCGATCGCCTGCCCGAAGCCGATCGTCTGCGCGGTGTCCGGCTGCAGCGTCGTCAGTAGCGGGAGCCCGCTCGTCGCCGCGAGCTCGACGACCGCACGTCCGTCGGGCAGCGCCAGCCACGACGCGTCGACGGGGTCGCCAGCCGGCCCCGTCACGGTGATCGGCACGCGGCGGGCATCGGGGAAGGCGGTCGCGAAGGCGTCGAGCGTGCCCTCCCCGCCGTCCGCCATGGGCATGAGCGTGAGAATGTCGTCCGGGCGCTCCGATGCCCACCCCTCGCCGATCGCGGCGGCGACGGCGGCCGCGGTGGCGGTCCCCTTGAACGAGTCAGGAGCGATCACGACGTGCACGCGACCACCGTAGCGGTCGTGTCGCGGAGTCAGGCCAGCGCGAACCGCGGGTGCGGAGCCCCGCCGGTCGCCAGGTCCGCGAGCATCTCCCCGAGGAGCGGCGCGAACTTGAAGCCGTGACCGGAGAAGCCCGTCGCGACGGTGATCGGCCCGCGCCGGTCCATCACGAAGTCGTCGTCGGGGGAGTTGTCGTACAGGCAGCTGATCGGCGAGGGCTCGGTCGGATCGACACCGGGAACGAAGCGCGCGACGTACGCCTGCAGCCGCTCGAGCTCCTCTGGCACCGCGGTGAAGTCCCGCGCGTCCGGGTCGACGACCGGCCCGGTGCCGTGGAACCCGACCTTGACGCCCTCGCCCGGTGTGAGCAGCCCGTAGACGTCACCGCCGTCGAGCGGATAGTGCACGAAGCTCGGCCAGGCGTCGTCCGCCAGGTGGCTGGGGAAGTGGGCAGGCTGCTCCTGGGTGACGCGGATGGCCGGGAGGCTCGCCCCGCGTGCCGCGAGCAGGTCGCCGACCAGCGCGGGAGCCCACGACCCCGTGGCCGCGACCACAGACCGGGTCGTCGTCCGCAGGACCGTTCCGTCTGGCTCGGTGGACGAGACGATGACCGTGTCGCCGTGGTCCTCGATCCCGGTGACCCTGGTGTCGAACCGGAGTTCGGCGAGGCCGGTCCGCTCGGCGAGCGTGAGGAAGACCTCGATCGCGTCGGCGGAACGGATCCGGCCGGCGGTGGCGTGCGCGAGGACGTGCCCCTCGAAGGCGAGACCGGGCCACCGTGCTGCTGCGGCCTCCTGGGTCAGGGTCTCGTGGGGGATGCCGGCGTCGGACAGCGCCGCGGCGATCGCATCGACGACCTCTGGCCGACCGTGGTCGACGGCACCGGTCCGGTCGAGCAGCGTCTCGCCGCTCGCGGTCTCGAGCGCGTCCCATCGTTCGAGTGCGCGCGTGGTGAGCGCGACGTACTCCGGGTCCGCGTACCCCTGCCGGAAGATCCGCGTCGCGCCGTGGGACGAGCCGAGGTGGTGCCCGCGACCGTGCTGCTCGAGGAGCAGGACGCGCTCGCCCCGGGTCGCGAGGGCGTAGGCGGTCGCGGCGCCGACGACCCCGCCGCCGATGACGACGTGGGTGGTGGTCTGGTCCGAGGACATCTCCAGATCGTATGCGCTGGCCGCGACGGCCTCGATATCGTCGAGGACACTGAGACAAGGGTGGAGGGTCCGAAGTGAGCATGCAATCCGCGCTCCGGCGTGCACGACAGGTGGTCGCGGCCACGATGAACCCGGCGATCCCGGCGGACCGGTTCGACTGGGTCGGTCGCGACGGGGCAGTCGACCGCGCGGCGCTGTCGGAGACCCGGGAAGCGATCGAGCTCCTCCTCACCGACCGGGCTGTCCTGCACGTCGGACGGATCAGTGATCTGCCGATCGAAGCGAACAAGCGTCGAGAACTCTCGAACGCCATCGTGCGCACCGCGTTCGATCGGTTGCCGAGCCGGCGCAGCATCAGCGAGGAGACGCTCAACGCGGCACTCGCGATGTTCGTCGAGGACGTCGCGCTCGTCCGCCGCGACGCCGTCGACTCCGGCGTGCTCGTCCGCTCGCAGGATGGTGCCGCCTACCGACTCCAGTCGATGTGACGTCGTGCCGCTAGCTCGGGAAGCTGGCCCCCGCTCAGCGTCCCGCCGATGCTCACCCGACCGTGGCGGGGTCACATCCCGCTGCCGTCGAAGAACGCGGACAGGGCCGGTGCCGTGTCCGCGACGGTGGACACGTTCGCCAGGAGTACCACGCCGAGGAACAGGAGCATGCAGGGGAGCAGGACGCCCCCGACTGTCAGCACGCGTCGGAGCCGCCGATCGGGCTTGGGGGTGCGGGCCCGCCGTGCCCAGAGCGCCACGGTGCCGGCGGCGACCAGCACGATCGCAGCGACCGCGGTCCCGACGAGGGCGGCGTGGTAGAGCCGGAAGTCGTCGACGAGGGCGGTCAGCACCGGGGTCGTCGCCCCGGTAGCGAGCTGGTCGCGGACCTGCGCCACCGGAGCGCTGTCCAGCGGGAGGAAGTTCAGGACCGACGACAGCGGCGCGACCGCACCCTGCACGTTCGCCATCGCCACCAGCAGCACCAGCGGTGCGACCGCAGCGCCGAGCACCCCGACCAGCAGCAGGCCGGTCCGAGGTCCTCTGGAACTCGCACGTGCCCACGCACCCCAGATCCGCCTCCCGACCGGCAGGAGGGCGACCAGGAGTGCGATGGCCGCCGCGGCCTTCACCACGTGGAACACCGACCAGTACGACACCGCTGCGGCGAGCGGGGCGCTCGACGCCCGCCCCGACGCCACCCACTGACCGAACCCGGAGGCGACGTTGCCGGGGAGCTCCGCGACCGATAGGTGTGTCCCCGATGTCCAACCGGCGACGGCGGCCGGCGACAGCACCACGGCGATCACCAACGCCCCCGCCAACGCGAGCCACGCGGCGCCGCGGCGGTCCAGGAGCTTCGTCGTGTCCACCATCGTGATCGCCCTCCAGGTCGTCGGGCACATCCCGATGGCACAACGCTAGGGAGACGGACCACGTGGCCGCGTCCTCCTCGATGACGAAGGCCGACCGTCGGAAGTCATCCTCTGGCGTGACCCGACGGCTGGTCAGCGCACCACGGGCGTTCGCAGCGTGGACCGTGCGGCGACGGCGACGACGAGCTGTGTGGCGACGAGAGCGCCCGCGACGACGGCGATGGCGAGGGTCCGGTCGATCGGCAGCAGCGCGGTGAAGAGGGTGCCGAGGACCGCGACCCCCAGCGCGAGAGCGGTCTGCTGCACCGTGACCATCACGCCGCCGCCGACACCCGCGAGGTGCGACGGGACGTCGGCGAGGACCGTCCCGAAGAGCGCGCCGACGCCGAGGGCCTGCCCGATCCCGGACAGCGCCAACGTCAGCACCACGGCGACTATCGGGGGCCCGTCGGGCGCGGCGATGACGAGCGCTGCGGTCCCCGCGAACCCGATCCCCTGGGTCAGTCCGCCGGCGATGAGCACCCTCCGTCCATGGCGTCGCAGGAGCGCGGGAACGGCGAACGAGGTGCAGACGTAGGCGATCGTGATCGGGGTGACGGCGACACCGGACCACAGCGGGCTGATCCCGAGGAGGTCCTGCGTGGTGAGGGCGAAGACGAACAGGAACGCACTGACTGCCGGGAAGAACACCAGCAGGATCGGGAGTCCTCGCCGCATGGACGGTAGCCGGAGCAGCGACGGCGGGAGCAGCGGCAGTCGCCCGAGACGTTCCGCTCGTGCTTCGACGACGACCAGCGCGGCTGCTGCCGGCGCGACGGCGACGAGGACCACGACGGTCCACACGGGCCAGCCGAGCGAGGGTCCCTCCGCCAACGGGACCAGCAGACAGACGAGCACGACGGCGAGCAGCACGACACCGACGAGGTCGAGCCCCGCGCGGACGGACGACCGGTTCTCCGGGACGGTGCGACGTGTGAGCAGCAACGCCGCGAGGCCGATCGGCAGGTTGACGAGGAACACCGTCCGCCATCCCAGGCCGAGGAGGTCGGCCTGGATGAGCAGCCCACCGACCAGCTGCCCGGCGACCGCGGAGAGTCCGCCGGCGACCGCGTACCGGCTGATGGCGCGAGCACGCGCGGGGCCTTCCAGCACGGTCTGCACCGTGGCGAGCACCCGCGGTGTCAGCAGCGCGGCGGCGGCGCCCTGGGCGAACCGCGCGAGCACCAGCACCGTCGCGGTCGACGCGGTGCCGGCGAGCAGGGAGGTCAGGGCGAACGCGACGAGTCCGATGCCGAACAGGCGGCGTCGTCCGAAGCGGTCGCCGAGCCGGCCACCGAGGACGAGGAACGCGGCGTACGTCACGGCGTACCCGCCGGCGACCAGCTCGAGCGCTCCGGCGGACGCGTGCAGGTCGTGCGCGATGCTCGGCAGCGCGACGTTCGTGATGAACAGGTCGAGGTTGGCGAGGAACGGTCCGACGAGCAGGACCGTCAGTCCGAGCCTGCTGAGCGCCGGGGTGCGCCGCGATGCGGTGTCCTGGGACGTGCCTGAGGTCATGAGAGGAGCGTCGCGCAGGTGCACTGCTGGTACCAGGAGCCTCTTGGTACGGGTACCAGCACCACCAGGACTGAACGGCTCCCCAGGGGCAGGATGAGGTCGTGGACACTCGACTTCGCGAGCTCGGAGCGTTCCTGCGGTCGCGTCGCGGACGGATCCCGCCGCAGGAGATCGGCCTCGCCCCCGGTGGACGTCGGCGCACACCCGGGCTGCGGCGTGAAGAGGTCGCCCAACTCGCCGGCGTCGGCGTCACCTGGTACACGTGGCTCGAGCAAGGGCGTGACATCCACCCGTCCGAGCAGGTGCTGCGGGCCGTCGGTCGCGTGCTCCGACTCGATGACGACGAGCTGGCCTACGTGATGCACCTCGGCGGGTACCGAGTGACGCCCTCGTCACACGGTCGACCACGTGTGGACGACGTGGTGGTGCGGCTGATCGAGCGGCTGTCCCCGGTTCCGGCGTACGTCCAGGACGGCTGCTTCGACGTGGTCGCCCACAACGCGTCCTTCGGGCACCTCGTGACGGACCTCGACGCGCTGCCGACGACGGAGCGGAACACCATGTGGCTGGCGTTCACCGACGCGGACTGGCGTGCCGCGATGCCGGACTGGGAGTCGGTGACCAGACGGATGGTCGCGCAGCTGCGGTCGCAGAGCGAGATCGAACCGCTCGCCGACCGCCGCGCCGCGGTCGTCGCCGGGTTGAGCGCCGCCTCCCCGCGGTTCGTCGAGCTCTGGCATCGACACGACTTGCTGCTGAAAGGAGCGGCATCTCGAGGCCGCTCAAGTGGCTGCTGAAGTTGGCACCGAGAACCACCCCTCAACAGGGGGCGGCGGACCTTCAAAGCCATCGATACTGTCTGTGAATCAGAGAACGTTGAGGGGACACATGCTGCGAGTAGAGGCCGGTACGTCGACGGGGGGCTCCTCGGGCGGTAAATCGCTGCGCGACGAAGAACGAAATATCACCTTCAAATTCCTTGGAACGCTAGCGATGGGGTCGGTATTCGCTTTTGAATTGACATGGAACGAGCGAATCATCCCTGTGAGCGCACGACAGGGGCTAGTCGGAGCCAGCTACGACACGGGTTACATTTTGTACACCGAACCCAATGTTACTGGCAGCGTCGCTTTCTCGAGTACCTATGATACTCCCGCATACGAGTTCACATCTCCTGAAGAAGAACAACAGGCACGCGCAATTGCGACAGAATGCCTAATTGTTTTCGGTGAGATGTTCAACGGGCTTTCTAAATCTGACGGCAAAATTCGCGTTCGCAATGGCGTAGACGAACTCAGCCTTCACGACTTCGGCTACTGATCCGAGCACGCAAACGCGTTCCTAATATTTTCGTCACTTCTTGCTGCACCGACGCATGAGGCATCGGTGATTTTCCCGGGGGCACCTATGTCGACAACCATGACTGCTGCAGACGCGATTGACGCGCTGAACTCATTCCTTGCAACAAACCCAAGCGAGGCCCAGCTCGCCGCGAAGATCAAAGATCTCGCAGATGGGTTGTCCATCGCCCAGGACACGCCCGCTAATCCAGACCGAGTGTGGCTTGCGTATAGTGGCGGCACCTTCCCTGACCCGGATAAGACAGACTTCAGTGGCGTTCCTTACGAATCGGCCATGGAGTTTGCCGCGTCCAACCGTGGTGCCTATGGAATCATCGATAACTCCGAGGTGGGCAAGTTCCTTGGGAGTGCGGACGTATCGAACGCAATCGTTGAGGTCTACGGCTCGTTGTGGACCGATTCGGCGAAGCTGCTGCGCTTCGGCTCGAGCACTGTGGATGAACACGGTAATGTTGTTCCCGACGGGATGTGGGACAAGGCTTCCATGCGTTACGCGGAAGCCGCCTCGGGCGACGTGGTACTTTTCGGGCCAAATGCTCGCGAAGATCGTATTTTCTCGCTCATCGAGCTGCCCACGCTCATGAATAATCCGGCTGTGACGTCCATCAATGGGCATTCCAAGTCCGAGCTTGCTGCTATTGCTAGCGAATGGGAAGCTTCGCATGGGGCAGGTACCGGCAGCGCGGGTATTTTCGAGACTGTTGTCGCTGAATCGAAAATGTTTTACGCCGGGCTGGATTTCAATAAGGCGGTTCCCGGCCATTCTGCAGGCCCACTCTTTGAAGCACTCAAGGCTCAGGTTGAGCAATTCACTGGCCTGCATCTGCCTAGCGGCGCGGCTCCCGTCGGCAGCCCAGTCAGTACGCCGGATGCAAAGCCCGTTTCATTCAGCGATCTACTGAACGGTCTTCTGCATGACGAGACCGGATCGATAACTGTTGAGGCTTTGAATCTGGGTAGCGTTGCTCGGATCCTCAAGGGTGTGGGCGTTGTCGGCGGTGCCGCTGCTGTGGTGTGGGACGTGTTCGCCACAGCTCACGAAGTGGCCGAGCGGTTCCAGGCTGGCGATCGCGACGGTGCTCTCGACTTGATCGGCGAGTATTCTGCACGCAACGTCGGCGGTATTCTTGGCGGAATTGCGGGTGAGATGCTCGCATCCGCGGCAATCGGCCTTATGCTCGCGGCTTTCGAGCTCACGCCAGTTGGCTGGGCAGTTACGCTCGGCGTATTCATCGGTGCCGGGATCGGGGCGTTGGTCGGGTCGCAGATCGGTGAGGACCTCTACGAGAGCTTCTCCGATTTGATGAATGCGTTGTTTAGCGGGGATTTGTCGGACTGGTTAAACGGGGCTGGCCCGTTCTACACGCGTCCGATCGATCCGCTGGTACTTGACCTCGACGGCGATGGTCTCGATGTCATCGACTTGGCCCACTCGAACGCACACTTCGACCTCAACGACAACGGCCTCGCCGAGAAGACCGCTTGGATCGGATCTGATGACGGCTTCCTCGCGCTGGACAGCAATGGCAACGGCCGCATCGATGGCATCAACGAGCTCTTCGGCAACGAAACCACCGACGGCTTCCAGGTCCTTGCAAAGTACGACGACAACAAAGACGGCGTCATCGACGCCAACGACGCCATTTACGACCAGCTCAAGGTCTGGCGCGACCTCGACGGCGACGGTGTCACGGACGTCGGTGAACTCACGTCGCTTCGTGATGCGGGCGTGGCCAGCATCAATTTGCAAACCTCCCGCACCGGTGAATGGGTCAACGGTAACCTTTCAACCGAGTCCGCCACCTACACCAAAGCAGACGGCACCGCCGGCAAGATCGCTGACATCTGGTTCCAGAACGACCAAGTCCACACCGTCGACCCCAACGCCGACACCACCCCGGTCAGCGCCACCGCGAAGCAGCTTCCCCACCTCACCGGGTTCGGCACGGTCCTTGACCTCTCCCATGCCCTCGATGCGAATCCCGCATTGATGGCAGCGCTGACCGGTATCGTCACCGGATCCAGTACCGCCAGCGTGCAAGAGATCTACACCCAGGTCGAGCAGTTCCTGCTCACCTGGGCTGGTGCAGACACCGCTACCCCAGGAACCCGCGGCGACATGGACGCCGTTCACGCAGCGTTCCTCGAAGCAGTACACGGCACCACCTACCTCAACCAGGCGAAGGGCGCCATCACCGGCAACTCCGCGACGGCACTCGAGACCTACTACCAGTCCGTGATGCACACCTTCGTCGAACGTCTCGCCGCACAGCTGCCCGCGTCAGCCGCCGCCCTCGCACACGACTCCACCCTGATCGACGCCCACCCCCTCGCCGTCCTCAGCGCTGCCCTGTTCGACCAGCAGTTCGCCACGGCCGGTGTCCCCGCGCTGATCCTCGAGCACACACTCACCAAGCTGCTCACCGACATCCCCGCCACAATCACCAGCAGCACTCAAATCGCCGATGTCCTCCACGTCTTCGAAACACTGCAGACGTTCGCACCAGCGATGACCAGCGGCGGCACCACCCTCACCGACCGCATCCTCACCGCAATCGAGCAGCATCCCCTCGACACCGGCACCGCAGCCCTCATCACCGCCCTCAAAAACGGTGCACACCTCGTCACCGGCGGAACCGGCAACGACACCATTACCGCGCACGGCAACACCCCAGACCTCATCATCGGCGGCACCGGCAACGACCACATCAACGGCGGTGACGGCAACGACACCTACCTCTGGAACCCCGGAGACGGCCACGACACCATCGCCGACACCGGCAACACCACCAACGACACCCTCAACATCAACGGCGTTACCCCCGACCAAATCACCATCGAACGATTCGCCAACGGCGACATCACCATCCACATCAACACCCCCGACCCCACCAACGCCGGCTCCATCACCCTCGCCCACAGCACCAACTACGGCACTGGCATCGAAACCCTCAACATCAACGGCACCACCTACCCCATCAACACCACCGCTTTCAACGACGTCATTCATGGTGGTGCTGGGGATGACACGATCAGTGACTCCTCTGGCATCAACGTGATCGATGGTGGTGCCGGCAACGACAGCATCAACGGGTCGGGAACGCTGATGGGTGGTGCCGGCAACGACACCATTCGCGGTTACGACGGTGATGACACACTCATCGGCGGCACCGGGGACGATCTACTCCATGGTGGTAACGGGAACGACACGTATGTCTGGTCCCATGGCGACGGCAACGACACCATCACTGATACCTACTACTACGAGACCTCGGGGACCGACAAGGTCGTGCTCCATGGTGTCCGGCCTGACCAGGTTCGCACGGTGGTGTATTCCTCTGACCAGAGCTCCGTGGTTCTGGTGATCGAAGAGTCTGCTCCCGGGGCTGGTGATGGTGGCACCATCACCATGAACGACACGTTCGGTTCGAACGGCTCCGATCGCGGCATCGATTTCGTCGTGTTCGATGACGGCACCACCTGGAGCCGCACGCAGTTGCAGGACTCCCCGATCATCGGTGGTGATGGCAACGACAGCATCAGCGGCGGATCTGGCGACAACGTCATTCATGGTGGTGCTGGGGATGACACGATCAGTGACTCCTCTGGCATCAACGTGATCGATGGTGGTGCCGGCAACGACAGCATCAACGGGTCGGGAACGCTGATGGGTGGTGCCGGCAACGACACCATTCGCGGTTACGACGGTGATGACACACTCATCGGCGGCACCGGGGACGATCTACTCCATGGTGGTAACGGGAACGACACGTATGTCTGGTCCCATGGCGACGGCAACGACACCATCACTGATACCTACTACTACGAGACCTCGGGGACCGACAAGGTCGTGCTCCATGGTGTCCGGCCTGACCAGGTTCGCACGGTGGTGTATTCCTCTGACCAGAGCTCCGTGGTTCTGGTGATCGAAGAGTCTGCTCCCGGGGCTGGTGATGGTGGCACCATCACCATGAACGACACGTTCGGTTCGAACGGCTCCGATCGCGGCATCGATTTCGTCGTGTTCGATGACGGCACCACCTGGAGCCGCACGCAGTTGCAGGACTCCCCGATCATCGGTGGTGATGGCAACGACAGCATCAGCGGCGGATCTGGCGACAACGTCATTCATGGTGGTGCTGGGGATGACACGATCAGTGACTCCTCTGGCATCAACGTGATCGATGGTGGTGCCGGCAACGACAGCATCAACGGGTCGGGAACGCTGATGGGTGGTGCCGGCAACGACACCATTCGCGGTTACGACGGTGATGACACACTCATCGGCGGCACCGGGGACGATCTACTCCATGGTGGTAACGGGAACGACACGTATGTCTGGTCCCATGGCGACGGCAACGACACCATCACTGATACCTACTACTACGAGACCTCGGGGACCGACAAGGTCGTGCTCCATGGTGTCCGGCCTGACCAGGTTCGCACGGTGGTGTATTCCTCTGACCAGAGCTCCGTGGTTCTGGTGATCGAAGAGTCTGCTCCCGGGGCTGGTGATGGTGGCACCATCACCATGAACGACACGTTCGGTTCGAACGGCTCCGATCGCGGCATCGATTTCGTCGTGTTCGATGACGGCACCACCTGGAGCCGCACGCAGTTGCAGGACTCCCCGATCATCGGTGGTGATGGCAACGACAGCATCAGCGGCGGATCTGGCGACAACGTCATTCATGGTGGTGCTGGGGATGACACGATCAGTGACTCCTCTGGCATCAACGTGATCGATGGTGGTGCCGGCAACGACAGCATCAACGGGTCGGGAACGCTGATGGGTGGTGCCGGCAACGACACCATTCGCGGTTACGACGGTGATGACACACTCATCGGCGGCACCGGGGACGATCTACTCCATGGTGGTAACGGGAACGACACGTATGTCTGGTCCCATGGCGACGGCAACGACACCATCACTGATACCTACTACTACGAGACCTCGGGGACCGACAAGGTCGTGCTCCATGGTGTCCGGCCTGACCAGGTTCGCACGGTGGTGTATTCCTCTGACCAGAGCTCCGTGGTTCTGGTGATCGAAGAGTCTGCTCCCGGGGCTGGTGATGGTGGCACCATCACCATGAACGACACGTTCGGTTCGAACGGCTCCGATCGCGGCATCGATTTCGTCGTGTTCGATGACGGCACCACCTGGAGCCGCACGCAGTTGCAGGACTCCCCGATCATCGGTGGTGATGGCAACGACAGCATCAGCGGCGGATCTGGCGACAACGTCATTCATGGTGGTGCTGGGGATGACACGATCAGTGACTCCTCTGGCATCAACGTGATCGATGGTGGTGCCGGCAACGACAGCATCAACGGGTCGGGAACGCTGATGGGTGGTGCCGGCAACGACACCATTCGCGGTTACGACGGTGATGACACACTCATCGGCGGCACCGGGGACGATCTACTCCATGGTGGTAACGGGAACGACACGTATGTCTGGTCCCATGGCGACGGCAACGACACCATCACTGATACCTACTACTACGAGACCTCGGGGACCGACAAGGTCGTGCTCCATGGTGTCCGGCCTGACCAGGTTCGCACGGTGGTGTATTCCTCTGACCAGAGCTCCGTGGTTCTGGTGATCGAAGAGTCTGCTCCCGGGGCTGGTGATGGTGGCACCATCACCATGAACGACACGTTCGGTTCGAACGGCTCCGATCGCGGCATCGATTTCGTCGTGTTCGATGACGGCACCACCTGGAGCCGCACGCAGTTGCAGGACTCCCCGATCATCGGTGGTGATGGCAACGACAGCATCAGCGGCGGATCTGGCGACAACGTCATTCATGGTGGTGCTGGGGATGACACGATCAGTGACTCCTCTGGCATCAACGTGATCGATGGTGGTGCCGGCAACGACAGCATCAACGGGTCGGGAACGCTGATGGGTGGTGCCGGCAACGACACCATTCGCGGTTACGACGGTGATGACACACTCATCGGCGGCACCGGGGACGATCTACTCCATGGTGGTAACGGGAACGACACGTATGTCTGGTCCCATGGCGACGGCAACGACACCATCACTGATACCTACTACTACGAGACCTCGGGGACCGACAAGGTCGTGCTCCATGGTGTCCGGCCTGACCAGGTTCGCACGGTGGTGTATTCCTCTGACCAGAGCTCCGTGGTTCTGGTGATCGAAGAGTCTGCTCCCGGGGCTGGTGATGGTGGCACCATCACCATGAACGACACGTTCGGTTCGAACGGCTCCGATCGCGGCATCGATTTCGTCGTGTTCGATGACGGCACCACCTGGAGCCGCACGCAGTTGCAGGACTCCCCGATCATCGGTGGTGATGGCAACGACAGCATCAGCGGCGGATCTGGCGACAACGTCATTCATGGTGGTGCTGGGGATGACACGATCAGTGACTCCTCTGGCATCAACGTGATCGATGGTGGTGCCGGCAACGACAGCATCAACGGGTCGGGAACGCTGATGGGTGGTGCCGGCAACGACACCATTCGCGGTTACGACGGTGATGACACACTCATCGGCGGCACCGGGGACGATCTACTCCATGGTGGTAACGGGAACGACACGTATGTCTGGTCCCATGGCGACGGCAACGACACCATCACTGATACCTACTACTACGAGACCTCGGGGACCGACAAGGTCGTGCTCCATGGTGTCCGGCCTGACCAGGTTCGCACGGTGGTGTATTCCTCTGACCAGAGCTCCGTGGTTCTGGTGATCGAAGAGTCTGCTCCCGGGGCTGGTGATGGTGGCACCATCACCATGAACGACACGTTCGGTTCGAACGGCTCCGATCGCGGCATCGATTTCGTCGTGTTCGATGACGGCACCACCTGGAGCCGCACGCAGTTGCAGGACTCCCCGATCATCGGTGGTGATGGCAACGACAGCATCAGCGGCGGATCTGGCGACAACGTCATTCATGGTGGTGCTGGGGATGACACGATCAGTGACTCCTCTGGCATCAACGTGATCGATGGTGGTGCCGGCAACGACAGCATCAACGGGTCGGGAACGCTGATGGGTGGTGCCGGCAACGACACCATTCGCGGTTACGACGGTGATGACACACTCATCGGCGGCACCGGGGACGATCTACTCCATGGTGGTAACGGGAACGACACGTATGTCTGGTCCCATGGCGACGGCAACGACACCATCACTGATACCTACTACTACGAGACCTCGGGGACCGACAAGGTCGTGCTCCATGGTGTCCGGCCTGACCAGGTTCGCACGGTGGTGTATTCCTCTGACCAGAGCTCCGTGGTTCTGGTGATCGAAGAGTCTGCTCCCGGGGCTGGTGATGGTGGCACCATCACCATGAACGACACGTTCGGTTCGAACGGCTCCGATCGCGGCATCGATTTCGTCGTGTTCGATGACGGCACCACCTGGAGCCGCACGCAGTTGCAGGACTCCCCGATCATCGGTGGTGATGGCAACGACAGCATCAGCGGCGGATCTGGCGACAACGTCATTCATGGTGGTGCTGGGGATGACACGATCAGTGACTCCTCTGGCATCAACGTGATCGATGGTGGTGCCGGCAACGACAGCATCAACGGGTCGGGAACGCTGATGGGTGGTGCCGGCAACGACACCATTCGCGGTTACGACGGTGATGACACACTCATCGGCGGCACCGGGGACGATCTACTCCATGGTGGTAACGGGAACGACACGTATGTCTGGTCCCATGGCGACGGCAACGACACCATCACTGATACCTACTACTACGAGACCTCGGGGACCGACAAGGTCGTGCTCCATGGTGTCCGGCCTGACCAGGTTCGCACGGTGGTGTATTCCTCTGACCAGAGCTCCGTGGTTCTGGTGATCGAAGAGTCTGCTCCCGGGGCTGGTGATGGTGGCACCATCACCATGAACGACACGTTCGGTTCGAACGGCTCCGATCGCGGCATCGATTTCGTCGTGTTCGATGACGGCACCACCTGGAGCCGCACGCAGTTGCAGGACTCCCCGATCATCGGTGGTGATGGCAACGACAGCATCAGCGGCGGATCTGGCGACAACGTCATTCATGGTGGTGCTGGGGATGACACGATCAGTGACTCCTCTGGCATCAACGTGATCGATGGTGGTGCCGGCAACGACAGCATCAACGGGTCGGGAACGCTGATGGGTGGTGCCGGCAACGACACCATTCGCGGTTACGACGGTGATGACACACTCATCGGCGGCACCGGGGACGATCTACTCCATGGTGGTAACGGGAACGACACGTATGTCTGGTCCCATGGCGACGGCAACGACACCATCACTGATACCTACTACTACGAGACCTCGGGGACCGACAAGGTCGTGCTCCATGGTGTCCGGCCTGACCAGGTTCGCACGGTGGTGTATTCCTCTGACCAGAGCTCCGTGGTTCTGGTGATCGAAGAGTCTGCTCCCGGGGCTGGTGATGGTGGCACCATCACCATGAACGACACGTTCGGTTCGAACGGCTCCGATCGCGGCATCGATTTCGTCGTGTTCGATGACGGCACCACCTGGAGCCGCACGCAGTTGCAGGACTCCCCGATCATCGGTGGTGATGGCAACGACAGCATCAGCGGCGGATCTGGCGACAACGTCATTCATGGTGGTGCTGGGGATGACACGATCAGTGACTCCTCTGGCATCAACGTGATCGATGGTGGTGCCGGCAACGACAGCATCAACGGGTCGGGAACGCTGATGGGTGGTGCCGGCAACGACACCATTCGCGGTTACGACGGTGATGACACACTCATCGGCGGCACCGGGGACGACTACCTCGAGGGTGGCTACGGGAACGACACGTATGTCTGGTCTCGTGGTGATGGCAACGATGAGATCTACGAGCCCGGTAGCTACGGTGATTCCGGGTTGGACACGCTTGTGCTGCATGGTGTTACCGCGGCGGAGGTGCAGCGTGTTCTGTCCTCGAGTGCGCAGAACACCATCCAGCTGGTAATTGGCGAGTCCGCTCCCGGGGCTGGTGATGGTGGGACCATCACGCTCGATTACACGGCGACTGATGGTGGCAGCTCCCACCGTGGTGTGGAGTCGGTCGTGTTCGATGACGGCATCGTGTGGGACCGCGGCTTGCTGCTTGAGACACCGGTTATGGGCACTGGCGGTAACGACAACTTCAGTGATCAGAACGACGGCGGTCACACGCTCGATGGTGGTGCTGGGAATGACGTCCTCTACGGCTACTCCGGTGACGACACGATGATCGGTGGTGCCGGCAACGACCAGCTGAATGGCGGTGACGGTGATGACATCCTCATCGGCGGCGCCGGGGACGACTACCTCGAGGGTGGCTACGGGAACGACACGTATGTCTGGTCTCGTGGTGATGGCAACGATGAGATCTACGAGCCCGGTAGCTACGGTGATTCCGGGTTGGACACGCTTGTGCTGCATGGTGTTACCGCGGCGGAGGTGCAGCGTGTTCTGTCCTCGAGTGCGCAGAACACCATCCAGCTGGTAATTGGCGAGTCCGCTCCCGGGGCTGGTGATGGTGGGACCATCACGCTCGATTACACGGCGACTGATGGTGGCAGCTCCCACCGTGGTGTGGAGTCGGTCGTGTTCGATGACGGCATCGTGTGGGACCGCGGCTTGCTGCTTGAGACACCGGTTATGGGCACTGGCGGTAACGACAACTTCAGTGATCAGAACGACGGCGGTCACACGCTCGATGGTGGTGCTGGGAATGACGTCCTCTACGGCTACTCCGGTGACGACACGATGATCGGTGGTGCCGGCAACGACCAGCTGAATGGCGGTGACGGTGATGACATCCTCATCGGCGGCGCCGGGGACGACTACCTCGAGGGTGGCTACGGGAACGACACGTATGTCTGGTCTCGTGGTGATGGCAACGATGAGATCTACGAGCCCGGTAGCTACGGTGATTCCGGGTTGGACACGCTTGTGCTGCATGGTGTTACCGCGGCGGAGGTGCAGCGTGTTCTGTCCTCGAGTGCGCAGAACACCATCCAGCTGGTAATTGGCGAGTCCGCTCCCGGGGCTGGTGATGGTGGGACCATCACGCTCGATTACACGGCGACTGATGGTGGCAGCTCCCACCGTGGTGTGGAGTCGGTCGTGTTCGATGACGGCATCGTGTGGGACCGCGGCTTGCTGCTTGAGACACCGGTTATGGGCACTGGCGGTAACGACAACTTCAGTGATCAGAACGACGGCGGTCACACGCTCGATGGTGGTGCTGGGAATGACGTCCTCTACGGCTACTCCGGTGACGACACGATGATCGGTGGTGCCGGCAACGACCAGCTGAATGGCGGTGACGGTGATGACATCCTCATCGGCGGCGCCGGGGACGACTACCTCGAGGGTGGCTACGGGAACGACACGTATGTCTGGTCTCGTGGTGATGGCAACGATGAGATCTACGAGCCCGGTAGCTACGGTGATTCCGGGTTGGACACGCTTGTGCTGCATGGTGTTACCGCGGCGGAGGTGCAGCGTGTTCTGTCCTCGAGTGCGCAGAACACCATCCAGCTGGTAATTGGCGAGTCCGCTCCCGGGGCTGGTGATGGTGGGACCATCACGCTCGATTACACGGCGACTGATGGTGGCAGCTCCCACCGTGGTGTGGAGTCGGTCGTGTTCGATGACGGCATCGTGTGGGACCGCGGCTTGCTGCTTGAGACACCGGTTATGGGCACTGGCGGTAACGACAACTTCAGTGATCAGAACGACGGCGGTCACACGCTCGATGGTGGTGCTGGGAATGACGTCCTCTACGGCTACTCCGGTGACGACACGATGATCGGTGGTGCCGGCAACGACCAGCTGAATGGCGGTGACGGTGATGACATCCTCATCGGCGGCGCCGGGGACGACATCCTCACCGGCGGCGCCGGGAACGACACGTTCGTGTTCGAGTTGGCTTCGGGTAACGATCGGATCACCGACTTCGCTTCTGCTGCATCAGGTGGGTTCGATGTCATCGATCTCACCGCATGGCAGGAGCTCACGTTTGACGACCTGATCGCTCAAGCAGAAGACACGAGCAACGGAGTGGTGCTCCACCTTGACCCGGACAACTCCCTCACGCTCGACGGAGTCCACCTGAGCACCCTCCTCAACGACGACTTCCGGATGATTTGAGCAATAGGGCAACCCTATGAACCTCCTACGAATCGTGAAGTCGGAGCCGTCTGCGATGGCGGCGCTCCTGATTACGAGCGCGGTATCCAATGTGCTTATGCTCACCGGATCTCTGTTTATGCTCCAGGTATACGACCGAGTTCTTGTAAGCAAATCCGTACCGACACTTGTTGCTTTAACCGTGATCACCGCTGGCTTGTTTGCGGTCTACGGGATCATTGAAGTCGTGCGCGGCCGCATCGCGTCTGGGATAGCCGACGTCTTTGAAGACACTTTTCGCGCGGTAGCCCACGAGCGCTCCGCTCTGTCGCAGTCCCCTTACGCCGAGGCGGCCGACAAGACCGCGGCCGCAGACCTGGCAGCTGTCCGGGGTTTCGTGGGTGGCCCAGCAGCTCTTGCGATTCTCGACCTACCGTGGGTCCCTCTCTACCTCTGGATAGTGTTCTCCATTCACATCACTCTTGGGTGGATCGCAGTTGCGGGCGCGGTCGTTATAACCAGCCTTCTCATCCTCAACCAATTGACCACGGACCGTGGAAACAGCCTTCACGCCGCGGATCAGCGTAGGAGTTCCGACCTCGCATCCAGCATCGTCACCAATTGGCGCTCGATCCGCGCCATGGCGATGATAGACGCCCTATCCTCTCGATGGAGTCGTTTGGATATCGACGTTCAGGAGTCACGCCGGAAAAGCGTTGGCCGTACGACTGCGTTCACCACTACGTCGAAGACTGTTCGGATGTTCCTTCAGTCACTGATACTCGCGGTGGGTGCCTACCTGGTAATTGAAGGGGAGATGTCTAGCGGGCTGATGCTCGCTTCATCGGTCGTAACCTCAAGGGCACTGGCACCTATCGAGCAGACTGTGGGCACATGGAAATCGACGTCCTTAGCCCGCGTCGCATTGAAGCGGATGCGGGATTGGGTGGAGTCGACGACAGACAGCCAGGGAGTTCAGCTGCCAATCGAGCGCAGGACCGTGGCCGTTCGCGCAATGGCCGCCGGCCCTTTGCGTGGTGGCATTCCTATCCTCAGGGGTATTGATTTCCAAGTAGAATCCGGTGACGCCGTTGCAGTCATCGGCCCATCAGGATCTGGCAAGACGATTACAATGAATGCGCTTGTGGGAGCATGGAAGCTGATATCCGGTGAGGTTCTCTACGACGGGAGCCCGCTCGATCAATACTCTCCGACTCAGCGCGCACGGATGATCGGCTACCTCCCACAACAGGTTGAACTTCTCGACGGCACCGTGGGTGAGAACATCAGTAGGTTCGACTCGACCGCAACTTCAGATGAGATCGTGGGCGCTGCGCTCTCTGCGGATGTCCACGAGTTGATCAAGGCCCTCCCGGATGGATATTCAACACAAATCGGTGCCGGAGGGATAACCCTCTCTGGGGGACAACGGCAGCGGATTGGTTTAGCTCGCGCTATGTTCCGGATGCCATTCTGCATCGTATTAGACGAACCAAACGCGAATCTGGATCACTCCGGGGAAGATGCGCTGTCAACGTCGTTGGAGGCTGCACGAAAGCACGGCTCGATTGTTCTGGTGGTCTCGCACCGTACGGCAATACTTGATCATGTCAACAAAGTGTTGATTTTGAATAACGGTGGAATGCAATTCTTCGGAAACAAGCAGGACGCTTTTGAGCAAGGAAGTACTGTCGTACCACTTACACGTCGGGCGGCGAAAGTCGTTGCGTAGCGCCTCGGCGCGGACGCGCCGCACCTCAATTCTCACATTCGCCTTTTTGCTTATAGTAGTCGGTGGAATGGTGGCTGTGGCTGCTACTGTGCGTGTGAGTAGCGCTACGATCATCGCCGGTACAATCGGTGAATCTGCCTCGGTGACGCCAATCGTATTACCCACGGGGGGGCGAGTTGCCCAGATTCTGACCAAAAATGGTGAAGTTGTTGAAAAGAATCAAGACCTCTTCATCTTGGCCGATGATGGCTTAGTGGACCAGCGTGGCGATTTGAACGATCAACTGTCCGTTTACTTAATTAAGGACGCGCGCATAACGGCAGAGCTCGCAGGCGCCTCAACATTTGAGCTCCCGGGTGAACTCGCTTCGCGCGCATCCGAGTCGTCAATCACGAAAGCGTCCACTCTGCAGCAGCAGCAATTAGATAATGACAACGCTAACCTGGAAGCGACCGAAAAAGCGCTGCAGACACAGCTGTCTTCGCAAGACGCGATCCTCATGACGCTTCAACAGCAGCAGGCTAGCGCAGTGAAAAATGCGCTAGACCCGGCCTATAGTGGTAGCCCGGCATCGGCGTACGCGTCACAGATTGAAGCGACACAAACACAGATCGCGCAGATTACTTCGCAAATCGCACAAGCCCGCGCGAGTGTAAAGGCGAATCTTCTCGAAGTCGCATCCGACAATCAAGAGCTGATCATCGAAGCGAAATCGAAAGTTGGGCAGCTAGACACCCAACTCGCGGCACTGCATATAAAGGCGCCGAGTCGAGGTATCGTTTCTCAGTCAATCCTCTCCGAATCAGGTCAATATCTCCCGCCGTCTACTGCCGCCATGAAGGTTGTCGGCGACGGTGGTGGCACGGTAATTACGGCTAAGCTACCGGTAGCGGATGCTCCCTTTGTGGTTAAAGGTGATAGTGTACTCGTCGATTTGACGACCGGTGACAAGTTGCGTTCTACAAGTGTTCAGGGCACAATTCGTACAATATCAGCGAACCCGTCGTCCCCCGGCAAGAGTAAGTCCGGGGCGACCTACGACGTGGAAGTAGTTGTGAGCGATAAAGCCGCTGCGGGCGTTTCCAGTGCGACTGCGTTGGCTAACGGCATGCCGGTGCAAGTGCACGTTGAAGGGGGGTCGCGGTCAATCTTGACGTATTTGGTATCGCCGATCGTTGAGCGGCTGCGATTTGCTTTCCATGAACGTTAGAGATGAAATGTTCGGTGTCGTAGCTGGGTGTCTATTCGCGGTGGGTCGCTTCACGGTGCCGTGGGCCAGGGTGCGTCGTGATTTGATCGCCGGCTAAAATGGGATATGAAACGTGTTGGAGTGGTGGCCTTGGGGGCTTTCGGCTGATAGCTGCCGCAAGTCGGTGTGGCTTCGATCTAGACCGGGGCGAGGACCTCGGCGCTGGGTGGGCGCTTCGCCTCCCCTGTAAATAGGTCCGCGCGAAGGTTGGCATCTCCGCGCGCTCGGTAATTGGAGTATTTGGTCGGCTCACTGTCCCTGGATCGGCTTGCGGCAGTAATCGCCGTCGCGGTGGGCGACACAGACGAGGTAGAGCGTGAATCGCCGTTGCCATGTCGGGAGCTGCGGCCGCGATGCCGGACCTGTTTCGAAGTGAGGCCTCTGGCCAAGGTTGCGCACGTGGCGCGTGGCATGGCGTTTGATGTGATCGTCGATGCTGCGCGGCCTTGCGCTCGGGTCCGCTTCCAGGCGAAGGTCAGCATTCCGGTGCCCGCGATAAGGACAGCATCGCTGACGGCTGTCCAGTCCCAGTCGTGGAGTGCCCCGGGATAGATCAGTAGCTGTCACTCACGCTCGATGGGGCCGTGCTCATCGCAGCCACCGAGATAGCCCAGGGACCGAGGCTTCCTGGGCGTGTCGGGCCCTGCCTCAGATCACCCTTAAGCCGTCCCTTGCCGAAATCAACAGCGCTAGCTATCGCCGGACAGGTTGTGCCGAAGCCGGCGAGTTAGCGAATACGCAGCATTCCTCCGGCGCCACGGACCCGCCTCGTGCACTGCGACACTCCATCACTGCATGGTCTGGGCTGAACCACTTCTCGGCCGCAGTCCTCAAATTCCGAGCTGGAAGTCGTGAGATTGGATCGCGAAAGCAGCGCGATTCACGTCGAGGTCTACCGAGTGCGCGCGTCTTCTCTCTGTATCGACACCGCGCAAACTTCGTACCAACTCAATAGAGGTGTGCTCTCGAGTTCGTTCGGTCGCTTTCTAGGCGAGAGTATGGGGGCACAAGTTAGATCATCCGGAAGTCGTCGTTGAGGAGGGTGCTCAGGTGGACTCCGTCGAGCGTGAAGGAGTTGTCCGGGTCAAGGTGGAGCACCGCTCCGTTGCTCGTGTCTTCTGCTTGAGCGATCAGGTCGTCAAACGTGAGCTCCTGCCATGCGGTGAGATCGATGACATCGAACCCACCTGATGCAGCAGAAGCGAAGTCGGTGATCCGATCGTTACCCGAAGCCAACTCGAACACGAACGTGTCGTTCCCGGCGCCGCCGGTGAGGATGTCGTCCCCGGTGCCGCCGATGAGGATGTCATCACCATCGCCGCCATTGATGGTGTCGTTGCCAGCACCACCATCGATCCTGTCGTTACCCAACTGACCGTTGAGGTAGTCGTCACCGGCACCACCGGTGATGGTGTCGTTGGAAGAGAAACCATAGATCGTGTCGCTGTCGGCGCCGCCCCGGAGCGAGAGCTGCTGAATGTCAGCTCGAGTCAGGACCGTGCCGTCATCGAGCCGGATCTGTTCAACTCCGGTGCCGTAACCGTCGCTCTTCAGCAACGACGCTGGCATCGTGATGACGCCGCCATCGCCGGCGCCGGGAGCGGACTCCTTGACCGTCACGATCGCGTCACCGGAGTAGTAGTAGCTCGACGTCTCGTTGTAGTTGTCATGCAGGTTGACCTGCAGATCCGCCAACGTCACCCCGTGCAAGACGAGGGTGTCGGTGCTGGCATCGTTGTAGCCACTCTCGACGATGGTGTCGTTGCCATCACCACGCGACCAGACATACGTGTCACTCCCGGCGCCGCCGGTGAGGATGTCGTCCCCAGTGCCGCCGATGAGGATGTCATCACCATCGCCGCCATTGATGGTGTCGTTGCCAGCACCACCATCGATCCTGTCGTTACCCAACTGACCGTTGAGGTAGTCGTCACCGGCACCACCGGTGATGGTGTCGTTGGAAGAGAAACCATAGATCGTGTCGCTGTCGGCGCCGCCCCGGAGCGAGAGCTGCTGAATGTCAGCTCGAGTCAGGACCGTGCCGTCATCGAGCCGGATCTGTTCAACTCCGGTGCCGTAACCGTCGCTCTTCAGCAACGACGCTGGCATCGTGATGACGCCGCCATCGCCGGCGCCGGGAGCGGACTCCTTGACCGTCACGATCGCGTCACCGGAGTAGTAGTAGCTCGACGTCTCGTTGTAGTTGTCATGCAGGTTGACCTGCAGATCCGCCAACGTCACCCCGTGCAAGACGAGGGTGTCGGTGCTGGCATCGTTGTAGCCACTCTCGACGATGGTGTCGTTGCCATCACCACGCGACCAGACATACGTGTCACTCCCGGCGCCGCCGGTGAGGATGTCGTCCCCAGTGCCGCCGATGAGGATGTCATCACCATCGCCGCCATTGATGGTGTCGTTGCCAGCACCACCATCGATCCTGTCGTTGCCGTTGTAGCCGTAGATGGTGTCATCAGCGTCACCGCCGATGAGGGACAGCTTCTGGAAGTCTTCGCGGGTCCAGGTGGTGCCATCATCGAACACGACCTGCTCGACGCCGCCGCCGGTGTTGTTGCTGAACAGGGAACTGTTCAGTGTGATCGTTGCCCCATCGCCAGCCCCGGGAGCGGACTCCTTGACCGTCAAGACCACATCACCGGCGTAAGAAGAACCCCATGAGTAGCTCGGGCTGGTGTTGTAAACGGAGTGCAGGTTAACGCTCACGTCTGCCGCCGTCACTCCGTGGAGCTTGAGGGTGTCGGTGCTGGCATCGTTGTAGTCACTCTCGACGATGGTGTCGTTGCCATCACCACGCGACCAGACATACGTGTCACTCCCGGCGCCGCCGGTGAGGATGTCGTCCCCAGTGCCGCCGATGAGGATGTCATCACCATCGCCGCCATTGATGGTGTCGTTGCCAGCACCACCATCGATCCTGTCGTTACCCAACTGACCGTTGAGGTAGTCGTCACCGGCACCACCGGTGATGGTGTCGTTGGAAGAGAAACCATAGATCGTGTCGCTGTCGGCGCCGCCCCGGAGCGAGAGCTGCTGAATGTCAGCTCGAGTCAGGACCGTGCCGTCATCGAGCCGGATCTGTTCAACTCCGGTGCCGTAACCGTCGCTCTTCAGCAACGACGCTGGCATCGTGATGACGCCGCCATCGCCGGCGCCGGGAGCGGACTCCTTGACCGTCACGATCGCGTCACCGGAGTAGTAGTAGCTCGACGTCTCGTTGTAGTTGTCATGCAGGTTGACCTGCAGATCCGCCAACATCACCCCGTGCAAGACGAGGGTGTCGGTGCTGGCATCGTTGTAGCCACTCTCGACGATGGTGTCGTTGCCATCACCACGCGACCAGACATACGTGTCACTCCCGGCGCCGCCGGTGAGGATGTCGTCCCCAGTGCCGCCGATGAGGATGTCATCACCATCGCCGCCATTGATGGTGTCGTTGCCAGCACCACCATCGATCCTGTCGTTACCCAACTGACCGTTGAGGTAGTCGTCACCGGCACCACCGGTGATGGTGTCGTTGCCGTTGTAGCCGTAGATGGTGTCATCAGCGTCACCGCCGATGAGGGACAGCTTCTGGAAGTCTTCGCGGGTCCAGGTGGTGCCATCATCGAACACGACCTGCTCGACGCCGCCGCCGGTGTTGTTGCTGAACAGGGAACTGTTCAGTGTGATCGTTGCCCCATCGCCAGCCCCGGGAGCGGACTCCTTGACCGTCAAGACCACATCACCGGCGTAAGAAGAACCCCATGAGTAGCTCGGGCTGGTGTTGTAAACGGAGTGCAGGTTAACGCTCACGTCTGCCGCCGTCACTCCGTGGAGCTTGAGGGTGTCGGTGCTGGCATCGTTGTAGTCACTCTCGACGATGGTGTCGTTGCCATCACCACGCGACCAGACATACGTGTCACTCCCGGCGCCGCCGGTGAGGATGTCGTCCCCAGTGCCGCCGATGAGGATGTCATCACCATCGCCGCCATTGATGGTGTCGTTGCCAGCACCACCATCGATCCTGTCGTTACCCAACTGACCGTTGAGGTAGTCGTCACCGGCACCACCGGTGATGGTGTCGTTGCCGTTGTAGCCGTAGATGGTGTCATCAGCGTCACCGCCGATGAGGGACAGCTTCTGGAAGTCTTCGCGGGTCCAGGTGGTGCCATCATCGAACACGACCTGCTCGACGCCGCCGCCGGTGTTGTTGCTGAACAGGGAACTGTTCAGTGTGATCGTTGCCCCATCGCCAGCCCCGGGAGCGGACTCCTTGACCGTCAAGACCACATCACCGGCGTAAGAAGAACCCCATGAGTAGCTCGGGCTGGTGTTGTAAACGGAGTGCAGGTTAACGCTCACGTCTGCCGCCGTCACTCCGTGGAGCTTGAGGGTGTCGGTGCTGGCATCGTTGTAGTCACTCTCGACGATGGTGTCGTTGCCATCACCACGCGACCAGACATACGTGTCACTCCCGGCGCCGCCGGTGAGGATGTCGTCCCCGGTGCCGCCGATGAGGATGTCATCACCATCGCCGCCATTGATGGTGTCGTTGCCAGCACCACCATCGATCCTGTCGTTACCCAACTGACCGTTGAGGTAGTCGTCACCGGCACCACCGGTGATGGTGTCGTTGGAAGAGAAACCATAGATCGTGTCGCTGTCGGCGCCGCCCCGGAGCGAGAGCTGCTGAATGTCAGCTCGAGTCAGGACCGTGCCGTCATCGAGCCGGATCTGTTCAACTCCGGTGCCGTAACCGTCGCTCTTCAGCAACGACGCTGGCATCGTGATGACGCCGCCATCGCCGGCGCCGGGAGCGGACTCCTTGACCGTCACGATCGCGTCACCGGAGTAGTAGTAGCTCGACGTCTCGTTGTAGTTGTCATGCAGGTTGACCTGCAGATCCGCCAACGTCACCCCGTGCAAGACGAGGGTGTCGGTGCTGGCATCGTTGTAGCCACTCTCGACGATGGTGTCGTTGCCATCACCACGCGACCAGACATACGTGTCACTCCCGGCGCCGCCGGTGAGGATGTCGTCCCCAGTGCCGCCGATGAGGATGTCATCACCATCGCCGCCATTGATGGTGTCGTTGCCAGCACCACCATCGATCCTGTCGTTACCCAACTGACCGTTGAGGTAGTCGTCACCGGCACCACCGGTGATGGTGTCGTTGCCGTTGTAGCCGTAGATGGTGTCATCAGCGTCACCGCCGATGAGGGACAGCTTCTGGAAGTCTTCGCGGGTCCAGGTGGTGCCATCATCGAACACGACCTGCTCGACGCCGCCGCCGGTGTTGTTGCTGAACAGGGAACTGTTCAGTGTGATCGTTGCCCCATCGCCAGCCCCGGGAGCGGACTCCTTGACCGTCAAGACCACATCACCGGCGTAAGAAGAACCCCATGAGTAGCTCGGGCTGGTGTTGTAAACGGAGTGCAGGTTAACGCTCACGTCTGCCGCCGTCACTCCGTGGAGCTTGAGGGTGTCGGTGCTGGCATCGTTGTAGTCACTCTCGACGATGGTGTCGTTGCCATCACCACGCGACCAGACATACGTGTCACTCCCGGCGCCGCCGGTGAGGATGTCGTCCCCAGTGCCGCCGATGAGGATGTCATCACCATCGCCGCCATTGATGGTGTCGTTGCCAGCACCACCATCGATCCTGTCGTTACCCAACTGACCGTTGAGGTAGTCGTCACCGGCACCACCGGTGATGGTGTCGTTGGAAGAGAAACCATAGATCGTGTCGCTGTCGGCGCCGCCCCGGAGCGAGAGCTGCTGAATGTCAGCTCGAGTCAGGACCGTGCCGTCATCGAGCCGGATCTGTTCAACTCCGGTGCCGTAACCGTCGCTCTTCAGCAACGACGCTGGCATCGTGATGACGCCGCCATCGCCGGCGCCGGGAGCGGACTCCTTGACCGTCACGATCGCGTCACCGGAGTAGTAGTAGCTCGACGTCTCGTTGTAGTTGTCATGCAGGTTGACCTGCAGATCCGCCAACATCACCCCGTGCAAGACGAGGGTGTCGGTGCTGGCATCGTTGTAGCCACTCTCGACGATGGTGTCGTTGCCATCACCACGCGACCAGACATACGTGTCACTCCCGGCGCCGCCGGTGAGGATGTCGTCCCCAGTGCCGCCGATGAGGATGTCATCACCATCGCCGCCATTGATGGTGTCGTTGCCAGCACCACCATCGATCCTGTCGTTACCCAACTGACCGTTGAGGTAGTCGTCACCGGCACCACCGGTGATGGTGTCGTTGCCGTTGTAGCCGTAGATGGTGTCATCAGCGTCACCGCCGATGAGGGACAGCTTCTGGAAGTCTTCGCGGGTCCAGGTGGTGCCATCATCGAACACGACCTGCTCGACGCCGCCGCCGGTGTTGTTGCTGAACAGGGAACTGTTCAGTGTGATCGTTGCCCCATCGCCAGCCCCGGGAGCGGACTCCTTGACCGTCAAGACCACATCACCGGCGTAAGAAGAACCCCATGAGTAGCTCGGGCTGGTGTTGTAAACGGAGTGCAGGTTAACGCTCACGTCTGCCGCCGTCACTCCGTGGAGCTTGAGGGTGTCGGTGCTGGCATCGTTGTAGTCACTCTCGACGATGGTGTCGTTGCCATCACCACGCGACCAGACATACGCATCACTCCCGGCGCCGCCGGTGAGGATGTCGTCCCCAGTGCCGCCGATGAGGATGTCATCACCATCGCCGCCATTGATGGTGTCGTTGCCAGCACCACCATCGATCCTGTCGTTACCCAACTGACCGTTGAGGTAGTCGTCACCGGCACCACCGGTGATGGTGTCGTTGGAAGAGAAACCATAGATCGTGTCGCTGTCGGCGCCGCCCCGGAGCGAGAGCTGCTGAATGTCAGCTCGAGTCAGGACCGTGCCGTCATCGAGCCGGATCTGTTCAACTCCGGTGCCGTAACCGTCGCTCTTCAGCAACGACGCTGGCATCGTGATGACGCCGCCATCGCCGGCGCCGGGAGCGGACTCCTTGACCGTCACGATCGCGTCACCGGAGTAGTAGTAGCTCGACGTCTCGTTGTAGTTGTCATGCAGGTTGACCTGCAGATCCGCCAACGTCACCCCGTGCAAGACGAGGGTGTCGGTGCTGGCATCGTTGTAGCCACTCTCGACGATGGTGTCGTTGCCATCACCACGCGACCAGACATACGTGTCACTCCCGGCGCCGCCGGTGAGGATGTCGTCCCCAGTGCCGCCGATGAGGATGTCATCACCATCGCCGCCATTGATGGTGTCGTTGCCAGCACCACCATCGATCCTGTCGTTGCCGTTGTAGCCGTAGATGGTGTCATCAGCGTCACCGCCCTCCCAGATGCCATTCAGAATGGCAAGCGCGGTGTTGATGGGGTAGGTGGTGCCGTTGATGTTGAGGGTTTCGATGCCAGTGCCGTAGTTGGTGCTGTGGGCGAGGGTGATGGAGCCGGCGTTGGTGGGGTCGGGGGTGTTGATGTGGATGGTGATGTCGCCGTTGGCGAATCGTTCGATGGTGATTTGGTCGGGGGTAACGCCGTTGATGTTGAGGGTGTCGTTGGTGGTGTTGCCGGTGTCGGCGATGGTGTCGTGGCCGTCTCCGGGGTTCCAGAGGTAGGTGTCGTTGCCGTCACCGCCGTTGATGTGGTCGTTGCCGGTGCCGCCGATGATGAGGTCTGGGGTGTTGCCGTGCGCGGTAATGGTGTCGTTGCCGGTTCCGCCGGTGACGAGGTGTGCACCGTTTTTGAGGGCGGTGATGAGGGCTGCGGTGCCGGTGTCGAGGGGATGCTGCTCGATTGCGGTGAGGATGCGGTCGGTGAGGGTGGTGCCGCCGCTGGTCATCGCTGGTGCGAACGTCTGCAGTGTTTCGAAGACGTGGAGGACATCGGCGATTTGAGTGCTGCTGGTGATTGTGGCGGGGATGTCGGTGAGCAGCTTGGTGAGTGTGTGCTCGAGGATCAGCGCGGGGACACCGGCCGTGGCGAACTGCTGGTCGAACAGGGCAGCGCTGAGGACGGCGAGGGGGTGGGCGTCGATCAGGGTGGAGTCGTGTGCGAGGGCGGCGGCTGACGCGGGCAGCTGTGCGGCGAGACGTTCGACGAAGGTGTGCATCACGGACTGGTAGTAGGTCTCGAGTGCCGTCGCGGAGTTGCCGGTGATGGCGCCCTTCGCCTGGTTGAGGTAGGTGGTGCCGTGTACTGCTTCGAGGAACGCTGCGTGAACGGCGTCCATGTCGCCGCGGGTTCCTGGGGTAGCGGTGTCTGCACCAGCCCAGGTGAGCAGGAACTGCTCGACCTGGGTGTAGATCTCTTGCACGCTGGCGGTACTGGATCCGGTGACGATACCGGTCAGCGCTGCCATCAATGCGGGATTCGCATCGAGGGCATGGGAGAGGTCAAGGACCGTGCCGAACCCGGTGAGGTGGGGAAGCTGCTTCGCGGTGGCGCTGACCGGGGTGGTGTCGGCGTTGGGGTCGACGGTGTGGACTTGGTCGTTCTGGAACCAGATGTCAGCGATCTTGCCGGCGGTGCCGTCTGCTTTGGTGTAGGTGGCGGACTCGGTTGAAAGGTTACCGTTGACCCATTCACCGGTGCGGGAGGTTTGCAAATTGATGCTGGCCACGCCCGCATCACGAAGCGACGTGAGTTCACCGACGTCCGTGACACCGTCGCCGTCGAGGTCGCGCCAGACCTTGAGCTGGTCGTAAATGGCGTCGTTGGCGTCGATGACGCCGTCTTTGTTGTCGTCGTACTTTGCAAGGACCTGGAAGCCGTCGGTGGTTTCGTTGCCGAAGAGCTCGTTGATGCCATCGATGCGGCCGTTGCCATTGCTGTCCAGCGCGAGGAAGCCGTCATCAGATCCGATCCAAGCGGTCTTCTCGGCGAGGCCGTTGTCGTTGAGGTCGAAGTGTGCGTTCGAGTGGGCCAAGTCGATGACATCGAGACCATCGCCGTCGAGGTCAAGTACCAGCGGATCGATCGGACGCGTGTAGAACGGGCCAGCCCCGTTTAACCAGTCCGACAAATCCCCGCTAAACAACGCATTCATCAAATCGGAGAAGCTCTCGTAGAGGTCCTCACCGATCTGCGACCCGACCAACGCCCCGATCCCGGCACCGATGAATACGCCGAGCGTAACTGCCCAGCCAACTGGCGTGAGCTCGAAAGCCGCGAGCATAAGGCCGATTGCCGCGGATGCGAGCATCTCACCCGCAATTCCGCCAAGAATACCGCCGACGTTGCGTGCAGAATACTCGCCGATCAAGTCGAGAGCACCGTCGCGATCGCCAGCCTGGAACCGCTCGGCCACTTCGTGAGCTGTGGCGAACACGTCCCACACCACAGCAGCGGCACCGCCGACAACGCCCACACCCTTGAGGATCCGAGCAACGCTACCCAGATTCAAAGCCTCAACAGTTATCGATCCGGTCTCGTCATGCAGAAGACCGTTCAGTAGATCGCTGAATGAAACGGGCTTTGCATCCGGCGTACTGACTGGGCTGCCGACGGGAGCCGCGCCGCTAGGCAGATGCAGGCCAGTGAATTGCTCAACCTGAGCCTTGAGTGCTTCAAAGAGTGGGCCTGCAGAATGGCCGGGAACCGCCTTATTGAAATCCAGCCCGGCGTAAAACATTTTCGATTCAGCGACAACAGTCTCGAAAATACCCGCGCTGCCGGTACCTGCCCCATGCAGAAGCTTCCCATTCGCTAGCAATAGCAGCAAGCTCGGACTTGGAATGCCCATTGATGGACGTCACAGCCGGATTATTCATGAGCGTGGGCAGCTCGATGAGCGAGAAAATACGATCTTCGCGAGCATTTGGCCCGAAAAGTACCACGTCGCCCGAGGCGGCTTCCGCGTAACGCATGGAAGCCTTGTCCCACATCCCGTCGGGAACAACATTACCGTGTTCATCCACAGTGCTCGAGCCGAAGCGCAGCAGCTTCGCCGAATCGGTCCACAACGAGCCGTAGACCTCAACGATTGCGTTCGATACGTCCGCACTCCCAAGGAACTTGCCCACCTCGGAGTTATCGATGATTCCATAGGCACCACGGTTGGACGCGGCAAACTCCATGGCCGATTCGTAAGGAACGCCACTGAAGTCTGTCTTATCCGGGTCAGGGAAGGTGCCGCCACTATACGCAAGCCACACTCGGTCTGGATTAGCGGGCGTGTCCTGGGCGATGGACAACCCATCTGCGAGATCTTTGATCTTCGCGGCGAGCTGGGCCTCGCTTGGGTTTGTTGCAAGGAATGAGTTCAGCGCGTCAATCGCGTCTGCAGCAGTCATGGTTGTCGACATAGGTGCCCCCGGGAAAATCACCGATGCCTCATGCGTCGGTGCAGCAAGAAGTGACGAAAATATTAGGAACGCGTTTGCGTGCTCGGATCAGTAGCCGAAGTCGTGAAGGCTGAGTTCGTCTACGCCATTGCGAACGCGAATTTTGCCGTCAGATTTAGAAAGCCCGTTGAACATCTCACCGAAAACAATTAGGCATTCTGTCGCAATTGCGCGTGCCTGTTGTTCTTCTTCAGGAGATGTGAACTCGTATGCGGGAGTATCATAGGTACTCGAGAAAGCGACGCTGCCAGTAACATTGGGTTCGGTGTACAAAATGTAACCCGTGTCGTAGCTGGCTCCGACTAGCCCCTGTCGTGCGCTCACAGGGATGATTCGCTCGTTCCATGTCAATTCAAAAGCGAATACCGACCCCATCGCTAGCGTTCCAAGGAATTTGAAGGTGATATTTCGTTCTTCGTCGCGCAGCGATTTACCGCCCGAGGAGCCCCCCGTCGACGTACCGGCCTCTACTCGCAGCATGTGTCCCCTCAACGTTCTCTGATTCACAGACAGTATCGATGGCTTTGAAGGTCCGCCGCCCCCTGTTGAGGGGTGGTTCTCGGTGCCAACTTCAGCAGCCACTTGAGCGGCCTCGAGATGCCGCTCCTTTCAGCCGATGCTTGAGGTGATTCCTCCTGCGCACCGCGCGGGGTTCTCCCGCCCGCCATACGCGCTCGTGTAGACGGAACGTAGGTCACCCGCGGACCGTGACCCAGCGTTGGAACGGGACATCCGCGCGGGAACCTTCCCACCAATCGACCGCGCTCTTAGCCCCTCGGCGTGTCCTCGACGAGATCGTCAACATGTGCTCCTGGGCGGAACTGCCCACCGTGATGGCCGACGGCGGCGGCATCGGCATCAGCGCCCTCGTCGTCGTGCAGGCGATGTCGCAGGCGAAGTCCGCTTGGTCCGAAGCGGAAGCCGAAGCCGAAGCCGAAGGCGAACCCGAAGCGGCGTCGATCTGGTCCGCAGCGACCGAGAAGATCCTCCTCGGCGGCGCGGCCGACGTCGCGCACCTCCGCGACGTCGAAGCGATGCTCGGCACCCGGAAGGTGCGACGGTCCTCCGCCACGTACTCCGAGAAGGGGGACTCCTCGAACGTGCAGACCGACCGGGAAGCGTTGATGACCGTCGACGAGCTGCGCCGCATGCCCGAACGGATCGGCCTGCTCGCCTACAAGAACCGGCGCGGGATCCTCCTCGACCCCGACGGTGGACCACCCGCGTCGACGCCGACGAGATCAGCGCCGGCCGGAAACGCACCCAAGCCGAACAGCTCGCCACGTTCCGCGGCCAGTCAGGAGCCGTCCGATGAGCAACGGCCGCCCTGGTGCCGTCGGGAACAGGTACCGCTCCGGCTTCCTGAAGTCCGGGGTCTGGTTCGCCCGCCGCGACGAGTGGTTCACCGAGGAAGCAGCACGGCACGGCCGTGTCCGCTGTGCGATCACGGGGCAGCCCGGGACGAAGTACACGCTGTAGCTGCACCACCTCGACTACGCCGGTGTGCGGCAACCCCGCCTCGGCTGGGTTGCGGGGGAGCGCCATGACGACCTCGTCGCTGTCCGCACCGACGTGCACGAGCAGCTGCATCGGATCCTCGACACCGACCAGGTCCTCCGCCGCAACCTGCGCCGCCGCGACGCGAGTCTCCGCGCGATCGCCCGGCTCCGCCGCCGACTCCAGCGCACGCTCGACGACTGGGCGACGAGCTTCGCGGGGGCCGGAGCATGAACACCGGCGACGACCCAGTCGTGCCAGACGAGGCGCACGGGTACCAGCCGGTGAACTGGCGCAACCGCGGCGAAGCGCAGCAGCAGGTCGCGCTCGACGAACTGTCCGAGTGGGTGACTTGGTTGCTTGCGCGGTACCCGATCAAGCGCAAGATCGTCCCGGACCGCTGGGCATTCCACGCGTGGCTCATTGAGGAGCTCTCCGCGCTCCACGTGGGATCGCTGGTCTGCTTCGATGAACAAGACAGCGGCCTCGGCCCGCTGCAGTGGCACGAACGGTTCCACCACTTCCGGGAACGCGTCGCCGCCTGGGACGGCTCGTGCGGGACCGGCGGCGACAACCACCGACCCGACCACCGCCGCTAGGTCGGGACCACGAAGCGGGACGCCCCACGCATGGGGCGTCCCGCTTCGTACGTCCGGACGGGCCTCGCGGTCCCGGAGGGTGAGTCGTCACGGCAGGATCAGCGTCAAGATCGCGACGGCGAGGGTCGCTCCCTGCAACGCGACGTGCGTCAGGTCAAGCCAGGTCGGATGGTGCTCCATGAGACTCCTTTGGTGTGTGTGCTCCGTTCTACGGAGCTGGGAGACGAAGTCTCAGACGCGTTCTTCGCGGCGACGCCACCGTGGTGACGGGACACTGATGGTGTGACGACTGCGTGTGGGATCTTGCAATCGACCGAAACTCGAGAGGCCGAAGCGACCGCGTCCGACACTGCGGCGGCGCGTAGGGCCGCGATTGCGGCTATCGACATGGACGGCTACGAGCTCGTCCAGGCCGGCACCACGTCGATCACGGGCGGGCAGATCACGATCCACGCGATCGCTCGTGCGGTCGCGACCTGCGACCACGAGGCCACCGGCCAGAACCGCGACGCCTCGATGCAGGCGTTCCGACAGCCGGTTCCCGACGGCTGGCAGGTCCAGTACGCCCGCACCGTCGACTGACCCGTCCGGAACAGCTCCAGCGGCGGTGGAAGGGTGCACGGCCCCGTCGGGGAGCCTGCGCCGTGTCGCGGGCTGGAAGACTGCGGATCGTGAGCAAACAAGCGCACCGTGTACGAGGAGCCCAGCTAGAGAGCTACTGGCGCCGCATCTTCCCGGGCCAGACCGCGCACGTGCACACCGATCTGCTGCGCTTCGAAGAACGGCTCAGCGCGTACCGAGCCGCGTCGCCGACTGAACGGCTGGAGGCGATCGTCGTCCTCACCGAGCGATCCGCGCGAGCGAGAAGCTCGTCACCGAGCACGGTGCTCGGCGCCGGTGTCGCGGCTGTCGCGGCGTTCGCCGGTCTGATGGGCACCTACACACTGTTTCTGCTGCAGTCCGTCGTGGCGGTCGCTCGCGACGCGCAGGTTCGCGCCGACGACCTTGTCGACGCTGGCCGTACGCACGATCGGCAGCCGCGATGAGTGCCGTCCGCCAGGCAAGGAACGCCTTGAGCACGGGGACGGACACGATCGCGCTCATCGGGGGTCTGATCGTCGGCGCGATCATCGTGGGTTGGCTCGTCGCGACGGACCACGCCCGACGCAACTCGGTCGCGCGAGCGTGGCTCACCGCCTCACAGCATGTCGACGCCGAACTCACCCCGCCAGCGACCGCTCTCCGGCGGCACCGTGCGTGAGCATGGGGCAGACGGTAATGTCCGCCGACACGCGTGGAACGTCGGTCGCGGGTGAGAAGGTGATGCCATAGCGACTGCGCGCGGCTCGGATCGGGACTTCGGGTTCACCGAGGCGACCCGCATCGGGAAGATGTTCACTCCAGAAGCACTCGGCCTTTCCCCGGCGCTCACGGCGATCTCGCCAATGCTCGCCGCGCGATGCTTCAACCGCTGTTTGACCAAATCGCATAAAGCCAGAGCTTCGCCCTCGACGCGAAGCTCGGCTGGCAGCTGAACAAGCTCGCGCCGACGTTCGCGATCGCGGACAGCACCGCGAAGCTGACGGGCCTGGACGTCCTCGGCAAGTTCGGATCGGTGGGCGCCAGACTGAGCGCGAGTACCGTCTTCAAGCTCCCCGACCTGCACAAGCTCGCACTCATCGACACGTCGTGGATGGGGTCACATGCGACGACGTCGTTCTTGGAGTGGGCGTTCCGGGAAACCTCCGGCACACCCTTGGACTTGCTGGGGACGTTGCGGGGCACACTCGTTCAGGACCGGGACCTAGGAAGCGCCCTGGACAGTGCCATCGGCGCCGTCGGCACGTCCGGGGCACTCGGGGTCGACTTCAGCGCAGTGCGGGACCGCGTGGAGGAACTGTCTGCGCGGATCGACGGGCTGGAGCAGGACGAACGGCGCGAGGTCGACACGGCGCTGGAGGCGGCGGTGAATGCGACACACACTGCCGCCGAGGGAGTGCGCGAACAAGCTGCCGTGCTCGGGCTGGAGCTCGCCCGGAAGCACCGCCGGAGCGGCAAGAGAAAGATCTGTCCCAGAAGCACGAGAAGCATTCGTTGGCGGCGGCGGTGGCCGCCTTCTGCAACGCCGAGGAGGGTGGAGTAATCGTCTTCGGAGCTCGCACGACTACACCACAGCGAGGGGGCGGAGAGATCATCAGCGAAGTCGGTGGCCTCCGGGAGGTTTATACACAGCCGTGCCAGTACCTCCAGACCCTCAACCATTTCGTCTTCCCACACCCCGTCGGGCTGCGCGTCGACGTCGCTCAAACTGCTGAAGACCGGCCGCTGGTCTTGATCGACATCGCCCCATAGCCCGCGGAGAACAAGCCATTTCTCGTCCGCGGTGCAGTCAGTTTCGATGAGCGCTACGACGCTGCCGCGATCACGATCGCGTAGCGCCGCGGGGAAGACACCGTGCACGTTGACGCTTCGATGATTCACTCGTCGTTGGCGGTCGGCCGAGCACTCCTTCGAGGCTCCTGCACGGATCATGAGCAGTCCGAGTCCTCACTTCTCGACTGATTGGTTAGGGGATCGTCGGCCCTGGACCGCGCCCGCCGGTCGATCTAGATAAGGAAACCGCACGTGCTCGACGTGCTGTCCGTCATGGTTCCGGGACGAGCCAGGACATGCTCGGGCGTTCGGTATCGGTCCGCTGCCACGTCGCTGGTGCGGAGACGTGGTCCGTGCGTGCGCGCCGTGCGTCGCGGCCGTTCGCCTCGGTTCGGCGTATCGGGTCGGGCTGCCCGGAGCGGAGTCGCTGTCCGGTGCCGCCGTCGTTGATGCGCGCCATGACCTTCCGGTACGCCTTGGACAGCGTGATCTGCCGGGCACGGTCCTTTTCGAGACCGGCCGCGAGGCGGTCCCGGGCGTCGGCGAGCTTGTCGCGCTCGGCGGGTTCGACAAGTCGGTCTGCGTGCCGGTTCGCGTTGTCGTGTGCTGCGAGCTCGGCGAGCCGCTGGTCGAGCTTCACGAGGGTCCGCTCGCGATGTGCGATCCGGTCGACGACGTCCTCGAGCGCGCTCCGGGAGTCGTGCTGCGCGGTCCGTTCGCTGCGGAGTCGGCCGTCGACGTCGGCGACCTGGCCCCAGGGGCGGTCCTGCCAGGGTGCAGGCACGTCGGAATCGCCGGGGATGCGGGCAGCGGTGTCGAGTTCGGCCTGCGCGGCGGCGCGGCCGTCGGCGATGGTGGTCTTGGGGATCCCGCGGGTGATGGTAACGATGAGCTGCTGACGGGCGTCGTCGAGGGGGCCAGCGACGTGGATAGCTTCGTTGTGGAACTTACCGCGGGTGGTGCCGACGTAGAGGCCGGCGGCATCGACGCCAGGCCCGGTGTGCGCGACGTCCGTGGTCTCGACCTGGTTGCCGTGCATGGTCGACGCGTACGCGAGGTGCAGGTTCGCGGCGGCGTAGTCGGCGTCGATAATGCGTTCGTCGCCGGAGTCCTCGGCTGCCTACGACAACCCGCGGGTCGGACGGCTCCGCTTCGACGTCGCGATCACGTGGCTCGAACCCGATCCGGGGCTGCGACTGCTGGTGCACCTGCCGGCAGACGCCGAGACAGAGGAGCGACTGCGCCTCTTGGAGGCCGGTGGTGGCAGATCGGTACCCGAGGACGACCGCGGGGACCTTTGGAGCGAGTGACGGGAATCGAACCCGCGCTACCAGCTTGGGAAGCTGGAGTTCTACCATTGAACTACACTCGCGTGCCCGCTCAGCGGGACTCGACAACCATACCGGATTCTCGCCTGGAAGCCAGCCGACCGCGTGCCGTGTGCCGCCGTGCCGGGGCCGACCCGAGCCTCCCGTCCGGTGCCCGTGTCTCTTCTGTGAGCCCGCCCGCCTGACGGACAGGTGTCGGACGCGTGTGTACCGTCCAGGGAGTTCCAGCGACCCTGAACCGAGGAGGACCCGGATGGTCAGACATCCCCTCATCGACGACGTCGTCGGCCCCGCGATCGTGGTCGACTCCGACTCGCAGGTGGTGTGGCTGACCGAGGCGCTGGCCTCGCTGCTGCGGCGTGCGTCCGCGGCCGAACGCATGGTCGTGCTCCGGACCGGGCCGCAGGCTGCGCTCACGCCGGCGCTCCGCCACGCCCTGGGCGTACACGGAGCCGCGTGGGCGGTGCGGGACCTCGACGGGAGCCTCCGCGACGGCCGGACCGGTGTCCGTGCCGCCGGCGTCGAGGACTTCGTCGAGCGCGGGCCGGAACTGCTCGGGACACCGTCCCCTGAACACCCGGTCGCCGGTGACTCGGTGCGCCAGATCAGCATCGACCTCACGCTGCGCCACCACGACGAGCGGGCGATCGACATCGGCTCCGCGATCGAGGCCCTGTGCCACACGGTCGGTACCTGTCCGACGCGCTGGGGCACCGCCGAGCCGCTGTCGGTGCCGTGGGACCGCTGGGTCGTCACGCAGTACGCCAAGCACGAGTCGCCCGGCGTCAGCACCTCGTACGCCGTGGGCGACGGCTTCTCCGCGACCATGACCGCGCACCTCACCGACGGCGTCGTCATCGAGACCATGTCCGCCGTCCTGACGATCCCGGAGGACGGGGCGGACCCGGCGCTCGCGGACCGGCTGCTCGAGGCCGTGCACCGCGTCGCCGAAGACGTCGTCCCGGTGTTCGGCGTCGTGATGCAGCGGCGTGGGGACGCCGACCACCTCGTCCGTGCCGTGTCGCACGGCGAACCGGCACCACTCGCCGTCGTGGTCGGGCCGGAGGCGGCCGGGTTCCTCGACCGAGGTGCCGTGTGGCCGCCGCCGCACACCTCGACCTCGACGTTCGGCGCCGGTGCTGCGGTCGACGGAGGCGGGCAAGGACTCATCGTCCGGCTCGAAGACGGCTGGACGGCGCTCGAGTCGTTCCTCGACCGCATCGACGAGGACCGCTTCCTCCAGCTGGTCGGCGGCGCACCGCTCGACCCGGCGCACGACGAGGGAACGCTCGACGGGCACGTCGGTGCCGGCGGTCGGCACGGTGGCATCGGTGCCCCGTGACGTGACCCTGCTCTGCCGGGAACAGGTGGAGATCCGCGAGGTCGCCGAGGCGCTGCTGCTCCACGACGACACGTGGGGTGTGCGGGCCCTCGACGACGGCCCGATGATGCAGGTCTGTCGTGACCAGGAACACCCGGTGATCACGGTGCTCGGCGTCCGCCGGGTCGACTCGTTCGACGAGGTGGAGCGGATCCTCCCGGACGCCCCGACCCTCGGGACCCCGCTGTGGTGGGTGGACACCGTGACCCCTGCCGGATCGGACGGCGAGTCCGGGATCGCGGCTGCGCTCGAGGCCGCACTCGACCTCGACGCGGTCTGCATCGTCCACGGGGACTGATCGCCGCGCGCGCTCCCACCCCGCGGCGCGGTGGCGGTACGGCGGCGGTACGGATCGCACCCGCACAACCGAAAGCACTCCGAACCACGGCGATCGGCGGTTCGGGGTGCTTCCGGTTGTGCGGAGGGCCGGCGGCCGGAGCCGCGGGACGGCGCCGCGGGCCGCCCGACTGGCTCCGTGTCAGTCGCGGTTCATCGCGGACAGACGCTCGTTGTACGCCTTCAGCTCGGCGTCCCCGTCGCGGTCGGCCTGGCGGTCGAGGCGCTTCGCGTCGCGCTTGTCCGACTTCACCCAGTTCCGCACCACGAGCAGCGCCACGAACACCATCGGCAGCTCGGACGCACCCCACGCGATGCCGCCGCCGGTGTGCTGGTCGGCGAGGAGTGCGGCGTCGTTCGTCTGCCCGAGGGCGTGGAACCAGTCGACGGCGTAGATCGACTCCGACGTCATCACAGCGACACCGAAGAACGCGTGGAACGCCAGGGTCGCGAGCAGGGCGATGATGAGGATCGGGTACTGCGGGCGCTTGGGACCGGGGTCGATGCCGACGAACACCCAGAAGAACAGGTAGCCGCTCAGCACGAAGTGGACCACCATCGCCACGTGCCACTCGTGTGACTGCATCGCGGCCTGGAACGCACCGGTGAAGTAGAACACCACGAGGGACCCGGCGAAGATCACCCCGGCGACGGCGGGCTTCGCCATGAACTGCATGTACCGCGAGTGCACGAACAGCATGAGCCACTCCCGGGCGCCGCGCGAGCCGTCGTTCCGGACCGGCAGGGTCCGCAGCGCGAGCAGTACCGGGCCGCCGAGCACGAGCGGCAGCGGCACGAACATCATCAGCAGCATGTGCTGGATCATGTGCGACGAGAAGTGGATCATGCCGTAGACCGACGGACCGGCCGAGGTCGTCCAGATGAACACCGCGCAGCCGAGCAGCCACGAGATCGTCCGGCCGACGGGCCACTTGTCGCCGCGCTTCCGGAGCTTCCGGACGGCGAAGAGGTACCAGCCGGCACCGACCACGGCGAGGGCGAGCCACACCCAGTCGATGTGCCACTGCGTCAGGAAGGTGTGCAGTGTCTGCGTCGGCGGGTACGGGTAGCCGATGAGGCCCGAGCGGGTGTCCTCGCCCGTCTCCGGGGTCTGTGGGATCGGCGGCTGGCTCCTGGACACCGCGACCGAGACGCCGATCGCGACGGCCATGAACACGATCTCGGCGAGGGCGAACCGGGTGAACGACCGGCGGTCCAGCGGGGAGCGCAGCAGTGCCGGCACGAGTTTCCGTCGCTGCACGACACCGGCGAGCCCGAGCAGGATCAGGATCGACGCCTTGACGGTGATGAGCCAGCCGTAGGTCGTCGTGAACAGGTCGAGCGGCCCGGTCAGACGGAGCGACGCGTTCACGATGCCGGAGAACGCCACGGCGGCGAACGACCACCCGGCGAGCGTCGAGTACCGGGCGACCATGCGTCCGGTGGCGCCCTTCGTCCTGGTGCGCAGTGCGACGACCGCGACGAGCCCACCGGCCCACACGCACACCCCGATGAGGTGGATCGCGAGGGAGTTGACCGCGTTGGCGTGCTCGAGGGATCCGGCGGCATGGCCGGAGAGGGCGAGGGGGAGCAGCGCGAAGAGCCCGGCGACCGTCGCCACTGCGAGTGTCGTGACCCGGGTCGCGAACGCCGCGAGCACCGTCGCGATGAGGATCGCGGCCGCCGACACGACGAGCGCCTGCCCGATCTCGACCTGGAACGCGAAGAGCATGAAGTTCCGCGCGAACACCGAGTTCGTCAGCGGGACCCCGAGGGTGTTCGCCCCGGTGAAGACCAGGCTGACGACGGCGGCGAGGAACCAGATCGCCCCGGTCGTCGCCGCCCACCGGACCGCCCGGTGCTGGACGCTCGACATCGCCCCGTGGTCCTTCTTCTGCGCGGGGAGCGCGAACGCAGCGACGATGAGCAGCCCGATCGTGAGCGCCGCCATCGTGTCGTGCACCACCCGCGCGACGGGGAGCCCGTACTGCACGAGGTCGCCGGCCGACACGAGCTGCTGGCTCGCCGTGAACGCGCCGGTCACGGTCATGCCGAGGATCGAGCAGCCGACCGCGAGCGGGATCGCGATGGCGAGCACGGTCGCGACGGTGGACGTACGAGCGGTGACGGGCGCCGATTCCGGCGCCGAGCCTCCAGGCTGTGTTTCGGGTGACGTGACGGTCATCGACCTGTTCCGGGGACGCTTGCGTCCGCGAGACCGCGGACCCTCCATGGTAGGCGCTGCCGACTGATCACACCTTGCGCTCCCAGATCCCCTCGCTGCCCACGCCGACGAACCCGACCGCCTCGTTCACGTCGAGCATCGGCCGGTTCTCCTCGGCGTTGAACGTCACGATGGACGGGTGCCCCGGGTGGTCCCGCTCGATCGTCTCGATCCCGACGACCTTGAGCAGCCAGCCGAGCCGGTGCCCGCGGTGTTCCTTGAGGACGAGCGTGTCCCACTGGAACACGGGCTGGTCGCGGTCGTCCGGCACGGACAGCTGCGTGAAACCCACGAGGGTGGTGCTCGGGACGTGTTCGATCGCGACGGTGAGCAACGTCCTGGGGGAGCCCTCGAGGTGTTCCTCGTGTTCCTGCAGCCGCTCGACGGTCCACACGTCCTCCGGCTCCTCCATGTCGCCCTCTGGTGCGTCGGTGCTCATCCGGGTCTCGAGCAGGGCGATGCCCGCCTGCCACTCGGTCGGCGTGCGACCCGTCCAGGTGTGCACGCGGTAGTCGGGACCTGCCGCCGTCGACGCCCGCTCGTGCAGGGTCTGCACCACCGAGTGGTCGGCCGGCAGCGCGAGTCGGCTGATGCGGTTCACCTGGCCGAACCGCCAGCCTCGGCCGGTCAGGAAGCGGACCCCTGGCTCGTCCGACGGGACGGCGCCGAATCCGGTCGGGGCGACGACGTACCCGGGGCCGGCAGCGGGACCGACCTGCCGCGACACCGCGTAGGTCTTCCACTGGGTGCGGCCCTCGGCGCGGGCGATGCCCTCGATGTGGTCGGCGAGCAGGGTGCCGATCCCGCGGCGGCGGTGTTCGGGGTCGACGCCGATCGAGATCCAGCAGTTCGGGGTGCCCTCGGCGGTCTTCGAGTCGTACGCGCCGGCGGCGACGATGCCCCCGTCCTCGGAGTCAGCCGTCTCGTCCCGGACGACGAACAGTCGGCTCGGTGCCTCCGGATCGTGCTGCAGGGGGAGCTGTTCCTCGGCCTTCCAGGCGAGCTCGGCGAGCCCGTGGACGGCGACCTCTGAGCGGTTCGACACGTCGACCCACTCCCGGAACGCCCGCACCTTCGCAGGGTCGTCGGTCATGGTGGTGGGGACGTCGAGTTCGACGACGCGGTACACGGTGGTTCCTTCCGCCGCCCGTGCCGTCTGCAGGGCAGCCGAGCAGCATATCGGGGGAGCGCCTGTGCCCGCTAGGATTCCGTACCGTGCTGCTCTCCGACCGCGACATCACCGCCCAGCTCGCTGCAGGCCGGATCGGCCTCGATCCCCGCGATCTCTCGCTCGTCCAGCCGTCGAGCGTCGACGTGCGCCTCGACAAGTTCTTCCGGCTGTTCGACAACCACAAGTACCCCCACATCGACCCGGCCGTGGACCAGCCCGACCTGACCCGTCTGGTAGAGACCGACCCGGACGAGGCCTTCGTGCTGCACCCTGGTGAGTTCGTGCTGGGGTCGACGTACGAGGTCGTCACGCTCCCCGACGACATCGCTGCCAGACTCGAGGGGAAGAGCTCGCTCGGCCGCCTCGGACTCCTGACGCACTCGACCGCCGGGTTCATCGACCCCGGGTTCTCCGGCCACGTGACCCTGGAGCTCTCGAACGTCGCGACCCTGCCCATCAAGCTCTGGCCGGGCATGAAGATCGGGCAGCTCTGCTTCTTCCAGCTGTCGAGCCCCGCGGACAAGCCGTACGGCTCCGCCGAGTACCAGTCGCGGTACCAGGGCCAGCGTGGCCCGACACCCTCGCGGTCGGCGCAGAACTTCCACCGGACGGACGTCTCCGTCCGCGACTGACGACCTCGCGGACGTGCAACGCCCCCCGCTCCGACACGCGGGGCAGGACGATCGTTGCGCGAGATGATACGAAATTTCTCATCTTGTGTATCGTGGCGTCATGTCAGGTGTCCTTGCACGACCCGCGGACCGACTGTCCGCGGCCGACCTCATCCGTGACGCGCGACACCGTGCCGAGCTGACCCAGGTCCAGCTCGCGAAGCGGGCGGGCGTCACGCAGAGCGTCATCAGCACCTACGAGAACGGTCGACGCGAGCCGTCCCTCGCGGCGCTCCAGCGGTTGCTCTTCGCCGCGGGCTTCATGACCGTCATCGACCTGGAGCCCGTCGCCGATCCGCCGCCGCTCCGCGAACGGGTCGCCGCCGCCCGACTCGAGCTGCTCGAGGTCATCACACGACTCGGCGGGATGAACCCGCGACTGTTCGGCAGCGTCGCCCGGGGCGAGGACGGCCCGGACAGTGACGTCGACCTGATGGTGGACCTGCGGCCGGGGCTCGGGATCTTCGCCCTCATGCGCATCCAGGACGCCGCGGAGCAGGTGCTCGGCGTGCGCGTCGACGTCGTCGCGGCGGCCGGCATGAGCGAGGACGTCGTCCGGGACGCGGTGCCGCTGTGAACCGCGACGTCCCGGAGCGGCTCGACGACGTCATCCGGGCATGCGGGGTCATCGACCGGTACGTCTCGGACACGTCGCTGCCGGAGGACCTCGTCTACGACGCGGTCCGGATGCGCCTCGTCGAGATCGGCGAGGCCGTGCGGATGCTCCCGGTGGCGGTGACGGCCGGCGAGCCGGGCATCCCGTGGTCGCGGGTCTCGCTCCTCGGCGAACGACTCACCCGGCGCTACTTCGACACGACGCCGGCGATCGTGCTCGGGACCGCTCGGGTGGACGTCCCGCACCTCTGCGAGGCGGCCCGCCGCCTGCGTGCCCGCCACGGCTAGCCCCGGCTCGCGTGCTCCGGACGGGAGGCTCGTGGCGGGCCCGCCACGAGCCTCCCGTCCGACGGTTGGTGGCGGCCGGCTGGTTCGCACCCCGGTGCGGACACCGCGCCCCGTCGCGAACGGGCGCGATGTCCGTGGCCGGGCGCGACGCCCCGGGCCCGCAGGCCGGGAACGGGACAGGGCCCCGTCCGCGATGCAGACGGGGCCCTGTCGGGTGCTGTGTTGCTTACTTGCCGGCCTCGGCCAGCTTCTCGAGGGTGTCGTTGCCCTTGTAGGCCTCGACGGCGTTGTCCTTGGTGACGAGGACCGGGGTGAGCTCGATCGCGGGGACCGTCTTCACGCCGTTGTAGTTGTTCGTCTTGTCGATCTTGGTCTCGGGCTTGTCGCCCTTGGCCAGCGTCGAGACCAGGTCCACGGCCGCCTGGGCTTCTTCCGTGGTGTTCTTGTAGATCGTCGAGTACTGCTCGCCGCTCATGATGAGCGGGATCGACGCGGTCTCCGAGTCCTGCCCGGTGACGACGGGGTTCTCCTTGCCGGCGGCCTTGGTCGCCGTCAGGATCGCACGGGCGAGGGTGTCGTTCGGCGACAGGACGCCGTCGAGCTTGGTGTCACCCGTGTAGTACTGCGACAGGAGGTCCGTCATGCGGGACTGGGCCTTCTGCGCGAGCCAGCCCTGCGTGTTGACCTTGCCGAACGTGGTCTGACCCGAGACGACCTTGAGCGTGCCGTCGTCGATCTTCGGCTGCAGGACGCTCATCGCACCGTTGAAGAACACGGTCGCGTTGGCGTCGTCCGGCGAACCGGCGAAGAGCTCGACGTTGTACGGTCCGTTGCCCTTCTTCTCCTTGAGGCCCTTGAGGAGCGCGTTGGCCTGCAGCTGGCCGACCTTGTAGTTGTTGAACGCGACGTAGTAGTCGACGTTCTTGGTGTTCAGGATGTTGCGGTCCCAGGCGATGACGACGGCGCCAGAGGACTTCGCCGACTTCACCTGCGAGGTGAGCTGCGAGCCGTCGGCCGCACCGATGATGACGGCCTTCGCACCCTTGGTGATCATGCCCGAGATCTGCGACTGCTGGTCCGGGACGGGGTTGCCGGCGTTGGCGTACTGGATGTCGGCCTTGAAGCCGGCGTCCTCGATCGACTTCTTGAACGCGGCACCCGCGAGGACCCAGTTCTGCGAGGTCTTCGCCGGGAGCGCCACGCCGATGAGGTCGCCCTTCTTGATGGCCGCGTCGGAACCGCTGCCGGAGTCCGAGCCACGTGCGGAGCAGCCGCTGAGGGCGAGACCCGCGATGAGCGCCAGGCTGAGGCCGGCGACGATCTTCTTGCGCATGTGATTGCTTTCTCTTCGTTGAGGAGGAATGGGGCCGGAGCCCCGCTGTGGGGAATGGGTGAGCTAGGGGAGGGTGATCTTCTCGGGCTGGTCCTCGATGGACTTCGGCTGCTGCGCGGCCACAGCGTCCTGCTGGGTCTCCTTGCGCTGGAACTGCCGCATCATGCCGCCGATCAGGGACGGACGCCCCTGCGACTTCGAGTAGACGTCGAAGGCGACGGCGACGAGCAGGACGAGACCACGGATGATCTGCACCTTGTTCGACTCGATGCCCATGAGCTGCAGGCCGTTCGACAGCAGCGCCATGACGAGACCACCGATGATCGACCCGGAGATCGTGCCGACACCACCGGCGACGGCCGCACCACCGACGAACACGGCGGCGATCGCGTCGAGCTCCCAGCCGGTGCCGTCAGCAGGACCGGACGCGCCGGAGTAGCCGACGAACACCATGCCGGCGATCGCGGCGAGGACGGACATGTTCATCATGACGAAGAAGTTGACCTTCCGCGCGCTGACGCCGGAGAGGATCGCGGCGTTGGCGTTGCCACCGACGGCGTAGACCTGGCGGCCGAAGATCGTGTTCTTCGTGACGAAGCCGTAGATGATCGTCAGGACGCCGAGGATGATCGCGACGATCGGGACCGAGGTGCCGACGGGGCCGGCCGCGAACAGGTACGTCGCGACGAGCGTCACGGCGACGAGCACACCGGTGCGGACGACCGAGACCCACAGCGGCGGGACCTCTGCCTGCATCTTCCGGCGACGGGACCGCCCGCGCGCCTCGATGATGATGAGCGCCGCGACGGTGACGAGACCGATCAGGACGGTGCCGTTCGAGAACGGGGTACCTGGTCCGAAGTCCGGGATGAACCCGGCACCGATCGTCGTGTAGCTGTCCGGCACCGGGACGGAGGTCGAGTTGCCGATGATCTGGTTCGCACCGCGGAAGATCAACTGACCGGCCAGCGTCACGATGAACGCGGGGACCCGGACGAACGCGACCCAGAAGCCCTGCCACGCACCGATCAGGGCGCCGCACACCAGGCCGAGGACGATCGCGGCCCACACCGGGAAGTGCCACACGGCCATCGACTGGGCGACGACGATGCCGACGACCGCCGCGACCGATCCGACCGACAGGTCGATGTGGCCGGCGATGATCACCATGACCATGCCGAGCGCCAGGATGAGGATGTAGGAGTACTGCAGGAACAGGTTGATGACGTTCGTGGGCTCGAGGATGAGCCCGTTCGTCGTGACCGAGAAGATGGCGAGGATCGCGATCAACGCGATGATCATGCCGTACTGGCCGATGCTGTTGCCCTTACCGAAGAGCAGTCTCAAGTTCTTCATTTCGCGAGTGCGCCCTTCCGCGCGGAGGTCATGCTGCGCATGAGCGTTTCCGGATCGGCCTGGTCGGCCGGTACGTCGTTGGTGATCTGGCCCTCGAAGATCGTGTAGATCCGGTCGGAGAGGCCCAGGAGTTCGGGGAGCTCGGACGAGATGAGGATGATGCCCTTCCCCTCGGCCGCGAGCTGCTGGATGATGCCGTAGATCTCGAACTTGGCGCCCACGTCGATGCCGCGGGTCGGTTCGTCGAGGATGAGCAGGTCCGGATCGGTGAACATCCACTTGGACAGGACGACCTTCTGCTGGTTCCCGCCGGAGAGCTTCCCGACGTTCTCCTCGACGGTCGGCACCTTGGTGCGGAGCAGTTTCCGGTACTTCTCGGCGACGTCGTACTCCTCGAGGGAGTCCACGACGCCGGCCTTCGAGATCTTGTGCAGGTCGGCGGACACCGTCGAGCGCTTCACGGTGTCGAGCAGGTTCAGGCCGAGGGCCTTGCGGTCCTCGGACACGTAGCCGAGCCCGGCGTCGATCGCCTGCTGGACGTTGTTGAGCTTTATCTCCTGGCCGTCCTTGAAGACCTGGCCGCCGAGGAACGTGCCGTAGGAGTGGCCGAAGATGCTCATCGCGAGCTCGGTGCGGCCGGCGCCCATGAGCCCGGCGAACCCGACGATCTCGCCGCGCTTCACGTGGAAGTTCGAGCCCTTGCAGACCAGGCGGGACGAGTCGAGGGGGTGCTGCACGGTCCAGTCGCGGACCTCGAAGAAGGTCTCGCCGATCTTCGGGGTGCGGTCGGGGAAGCGGGACTCGAGCGAGCGGCCGACCATCCCGCGGATGATGCGGTCCTCGTTGACGCCGTCCGCCTTGACGTTGAGCGTCTCGATGGCCTTGCCGTCACGGATGATCGTGATGCTGTCGGCGATCTGCTCGATCTCGTTGAGCTTGTGGCTGATGATGATGCTCGAGATGCCCTTGGCCTTCAGACCGACGATCAGGTCGAGCAGGTGCTGCGAGTCGTTCTCGTTGAGCGCCGCGGTGGGCTCGTCGAGGATGAGGAGCTTGACGTCCTTGTGCAGTGCCTTGGCGATCTCGACCAGCTGCTGCTTGCCGACACCGATGTTCTTGATCTGCGTGTCCGGGTCGTCGGCGAGGCCGACGCGGGCGAGCAGGTCCTGGGCGCGGAGCTGGGCCGTGGTCCAGTCGATCGCCCCGAAGCGGCTCGGCTCGTTGCCGAGGAACAGGTTCTCGGTGATCGAGAGCTCCGGGATGAGCGCGAGCTCCTGGTGGATGATGACGATGCCGGCCTGCTCGGACTGCTTGATGTCCTTGAAGCGGACCTCTTCGCCTTCGTAGACGATCTCGCCCGTGTAGGTGCCGTACGGGTAGACGCCGGACAGGACCTTCATGAGGGTCGACTTGCCCGCACCGTTCTCGCCGCAGATCGCGTGGATCTCACCGGCGCGGACCGTGAGCGAGACGTCCGCGAGGGCCTTGACACCAGGGAACTCCTTGGTGATCGACCGCATCTCGAGGATGGTCTCGGGTGCGGTGATCGACCGGGTCTCGAGTCCGGTGTCGATCGGGTTTGACGCCACTGTGCATCTCCTTCTGCCGCTTCGGTGCGGCAGTCCTTCGGTGGTTCTGCGAGCGGCAGCGAAGGCACAGGGAGTCTGTGTGGACTTCGTTGTCGCGTCCGGTGCCCCAGCCTGTGTGACGGTCCATGTGAACGGTCACATCGGCTGGAACGGAGGTAATACTACGCACGGCGTCGGCGCGGGTGTCAATTCGGATTGGTCGCGTTTCGGTAACGGCCCGCAGTTCCGCGCCGTCGGGCCGCACGGTGACCCTCGATGTGGGGTCGCTTCCCCGGCGTGGCGGGCATCGGACGGGGAGGCTCGTGACGGCCTGGCCACGAGCCTCCCGTCCGCCGTTCCGGCCGGTCGCCGCGGTGGGCCGAATCGCGCGTAGGGAGCCGAATCGCGCGTAGGAGGTCGAAAATACTGACCTCCTACGCGCGAAACGGCCTCCTACGCGCGGAACGGCCTCCTACGCGCGGAACGGCCTCCTACGCGCGGAACGGCCTCCTACGCGCGGAACGGTCCGCTACCCGCGGTGCCGCGGCGCGCTGGTGGAGGCGCGGACCACCAGCTGGGGGACGATCTCGATCGGGCGGAGCACATCGCCCTCGTGGGGGAGGAGCAGGTCCACGCAGCGTCGCCCGAGCTCCGCGAAGTCGACCTGCACGGTGGTCAGCGGCGGCCAGAAGTGCTTCGCCTCCGGGATGTCGTCGTACCCCACCACGGACAGGTCTCCCGGCACGTCGAGCCCGTACGACCGCGCCGCGTGCATCACCCCGAGCGCCATGGCGTCGTTCGAGCAGAACACCGCCGTGCAGTCCCGCCATCGAAGGAGCTCGCGGCCGGCGTGGTACCCGAAGTCCGCGGTCCAGTCGCCCAGGATCGGCGGCTGCACGGGCTTGTCGCGGTCGGACATCTCGCGGAGGAAGCCCTGCATGCGGGCGTCGGCCTCGATCCAGTCCTGCGGTCCCGCGATGTGCCTGATGTACTCGTGGCCGAGGTCGAGCAGGTGCGCCGTGGCCAGGCGCGCGCCCTCCATCTGGTCGACCCAGAGCGCCGTCGGGTCCTCGCCGATGCTCGAGCGCAGCGTGATGTACGGCGTCCGGACGCCGAGCTCCTCGATGAGGTCGAACACACGCTGCTGCGGCGCGATGACGATCATGCCCTCGACGTCCTGGTCCAGCAGGTGCCCGAGCCCGTCGCGTACTGCGGCGTCGGTCGGCTCGGCGATGTTCGCCGTCGTGACCGAGTACCCGCGCGCGACGGCCGAGTCCTCGATCGCCTGCATCGTGACCGCGGGGCCGTAGTGCGAGCGCTGTGCCGTCAGCACCCCGATCGTCCGGGTCCGGCTCGTCACCAGCGCGCGTGCGGCGCGGTTCGGTCGGTACTGCAGCTGCTCCATGGCAGCGACCACGCGCTCCCGTGTCTCGGCGCGGATCGCGTCCGAGTTGTTGAGCACCCGCGACACGGTCTGGTGCGACACCCCGGCGACCCGCGCGACATCGCGGATGGAGGGCGATCGCGGTTGCTGTGCCCGCGTCGACGCCATTGCTACTCGTTCCCGCTCGGTCTGCTGGCACGCCCATGTGCACGTTCACATTCCGAGCCAGATCATTATGCACGTCCGGATGCTCGGCGCCACCTGAGCGTGTACGTCCGGGCAGCGCGGCGGTGTGTCGCGCTGCCCGGACGCGCTGTCAGAGCCAGTTGCGCTTGCGGAACACCACCCACAGCACGCCGGCCAGGGCGAGCATCGCGACGATCGCGGCCGGGTAGCCGTACCGCCAGTGCAGCTCGGGCATGTGGTCGAAGTTCATCCCGTAGACGCCGGCGATGAGCCCCGGCGCGAACAGGATCGCCGCCCACGATGAGATCTTCTTCACCTCTTCGCCCTGCTGGTGCGCGGCACGGGCGAGCTGCCGGCTCTCCTCGCCCTGCGCCAGGCTCGCGCTCGTCATCCGCCGCATGGCCTCGTTCTGCTCCTGCGACACCAGGGTCGAGTGCAGCGTCAGGGCGTTCTCGAGCAGGGCACGGAACGAGTCGATCCGCTCGGTCACCCGCAGCGCGTGGTCCATCACGTCGCGCAGCCGGTGCTGGACGTCCTCGTCGACCGCGTACTTGTCGGCGCCGCGGAGCAGCCCCTTCACCATCGCGGGGACCGGCTTCGTCGCACGCTGGAACGCCAGGACCTCGCTGAGGAGCTGGTAGATCCGCTTCGAGACGTCGGCGGCGACGTGGCCGGCGAAGAGCTGGTCCTCGATCTCGTCGATCTCGTCCTGCAGCACCTCGACGACCGGCGCGTAGCCGTCCACGACCTCGTCGAGCACCGCGGCGGTCACCGCCTCCGATCCCTTCGCGAGGAACTCGGGGTCCTGCTCGACACGTGCGCGCAGCGCCGCGAGGTCCGGGCGGTCGGCGTGCCGGACACTCACCACGAAGCGGTCCCCGACGAACAGGTGCACCTCGCCGAACTCGACCGTGCCCTGGTCCGCGTCGTACCAGGCCGGACGCAGCACCACGAACAGGGTGTCGCCGTAGCGCTCGAGCTTGGCGCGCTGGTGGCCCTTCATCGCGTCCTCGACGGCGTTCTCGTGCAGGTCGAACTCCGTCGCGACGGACTCGAGCTCACGTGGGTCAGGCCGGAGGAGCCCGATCCACGCGAGGTCGCAGTCCCGTCGTGCATCGAGCGACAGGGTCGACGACGACTCGACGCGACGTCCGTCGACGTAGATCGCGTTGTCGATCATTGCCATGCTGTGCTCCTTCGGTCGGGAGCAGGCAGGCGCGAGTCCGCGCGGGAGAACCGCTGCGGGGCGGTGGATCTAGGACACGGGCACGGGGGCGACCGGAAGGGTCAGCCGGCCCGCGCGAGGATGGTCACCCGACATCGCGCCTCACCTGCCCTTCTGGTTCGTCCTGCGCCGCGGAGTGTCCCGCGGCCAACGGCCGAGCGTACGCCTGTCGTCCGCGATTCCCAAATACCCTCGGGTGTGCTGATGTTTCAGTGTGACATCTCGGTCACGCTGATCGAAGGAGATCTGATGAAGGCATCACTCGTCCGGAACGGTCTGGTCGCGTCGGCGCTGTCGGCGGCCTTGCTCATGGGCATGACCGCAGGGCCCGCGGTCGCAGATTCCGCACCGACTGCCACCGGTAGCTTCGAGGTGAGCTGCGGCAGCCCCGGCGGCGGAGCGAAGGTCTCGTGGGAGCGCACCGGCACGACGTACCGAGCGACCATCGACCAATACCGGCTGTCGCCGGCCCACGGCAACACGAACTCCGATGGCGAGGTGACCCTCGAAGTCAACGGAGGCGCGTACGTCCAGAAGACGAAGCTGCTGTCCGATGGCGGGTGGCACGGTCTCGGCGCCACGGTGACGGCGAACGTCGCCAGCGGGGCATCGATCGAGAATGCCTTCACGTTCGTGTACCAGGGCTTCCCGTCCTACCCCTCGTGCAAGGCGTCGAAGTGGCTCTGACCTCGGTGTGAGCCGGACGGTGGCGTCGGGGCCACCCCCCCCGGACGCCACGGTTCGTCGAGGCGCCCGGCCGGCGGTCAGTCGAGCGCGCGGACCGGCAGTTCGGCGAGCTGCCAGCCGAGCCACGGGCTGAACGCGAACGGCGCTGCCGAGACCGCGGCGCGCAGCTTCTCCTCCGAGAGCCACACCCACTCGGACACCTCGTCGTCGGCGGGCTCCGGGGCGTGGTCGGCGACCGCGCGGAACACCGGGCAGACCTCGTTCTCGACGATGCCGGACGCGTCGACCGCGCGGTAGCGGAAGTCCGGCAGGACCTCCTCGATGCCGTGGAGCGTCATGCCGAGCTCGCGTGCGGCCCGGCGGGCGATGGCGTCCTCGAACGACTCGTCGGGACCGGGGTGTCCGCAGAACGAGTTCGTCCACACCCCCGGCCAGGTCTTCTTCGCCAGCGCACGACGGGTCACGAGGATGTCGCCCGCCTCGTTGGTCACGTGGCAGCTGAACGCCAGGTGGAGGGGCGTGTGGTCTGTGTGCACCGTGAACTTGTCCGCCACGCCGATCGGGGTACGGTCGTCGGCGAGAAGCACCACGGTTTCCAGGAATTGGCTCATCTGTCTCGATAGGTTAGTTGAATGACGGACGAAGCGGCCACCGTGGCGCACATCGACCTCGCTCTGGTCGACGCGTGCCTCGAGCGCTTCTTCACGGTGTCCTCGGGCAGGGCACAGGCGTTCGGGCGTCCGTCCGAGGAACTCTGGCGGGTGCTCCGCAAGGCGAGCATGGGCGGCAAGCGCTTCCGCCCGCGCATGGTGCTCACCGCGTACGCCGGGCTCGGCGGCGACGACGTGCACGCCGCGTCGCACATCGCGGCTGCGTACGAACTGCTGCACACCGCGCTGGTCGTGCACGACGACGTCATCGACCGGGACTGGTCCCGCCGTGGGCAGCCGAACGTCGCAGGAGCCTTCCGCGACACGGGCACGACGGGCGGGCTCCCGCTGCCGATCGCCGAGCACCGGGGGATGAGCGCCGCCGTGATCGCCGGGGACCTGGCGCTCGCCGGAGCCCCGCGCTTCATCGAGTCGAGCGGCGTCACGGGCGACCGTCGCACCCGCCTGCTCGACCTGTTCGACGACGCCGTGTTCGCGAGCGCCGCGGGTGAGATGGCCGACGTCGACCTGAGCCACGGCGTGATGCCGACGGTGGACGAGGTCCTCCAGATGGAGCGGGCGAAGACGAGCGTGTACTCGTTCGAGGCGCCGCTGCAGTCCGGTGCGGTCCTGGCCGGCGCGGACGAGTCGATCGTGGCCGCGCTCGGTGCCTTCGGCCGTGAGATCGGCATCGCCTACCAGATCGTCGACGACCTGCTCGGGGTGTTCGGGGACGAAGCCGCGACGGGCAAGACGGCCATCGGGGACCTGCGCGAGGGCAAGCGCACCATGCTCATCGCCTACGCCGCCACGACCGACTGCTGGTCCGAGCTCGCGCCGTACCTCGGGGACCCGCACCTGACCGAGGAACGTGCGAGTGCGATGCGCGCGCTCCTGACGTCCTGCGGGGCCAGGGATGCTGCGCTCGTCCGGGTCGAGGAGCACACGGCCCTGGCCCGCGCCGAACTCGCAGCGCTGCCGTACGACCTCGCGGACCGGCTGGAGACGCTCGTGTCCGAGCTGGTGGAGCGCGTCCGGTGACCTCCAGCAACGCCGGGAGCACGCACACCGCGCGGCTCCCGCTCTACGACGCCACGGCAGAGGCGGCCTCCTCCGTCGTCATCGAGCGCTACTCGACGTCGTTCGGCATGGCATCGCGCCTGCTCACGAAGGACACCAGGGAGCACATCAGGAACGTCTACGCGCTGGTCCGCGTCGCGGACGAGGTCGTGGACGGCCCCGCGACCGAGGCCGGGCTCGCACCGGACCTCGCCCGCACCGTGCTCGACGAGCTCGAGCGGGACACCGAACGCGCGATGCGCCTGGGGTTCTCGGTGAACCCGGTCGTGCACGCGTTCGCCAGGACCGCCAGGACGATCGGGTTCGGCGCGGAGCTGACGGCCCCGTTCTTCGCCTCGATGCGGATGGACCTCGAGCAGACCGAGCACGACCAGGCCTCGTTCGACGCCTACGTCTACGGCTCGGCGGAGGTCGTCGGGCTGATGTGCCTCCGCGCGTTCGTGTACCGCGCCGGACGGCCGACCTTCGACGAGTCCGTGCTGGTCGAGGGTGCCAGGGCGCTCGGTGCCGCCTTCCAGAAGGTGAACTTCCTCCGCGACCTGCACGCGGACTTCGAGGTGCTCGGCCGGTCGTACTTCCCCGGCGTCGACGTGCGGACGTTCGACGAGGCCACGAAGGACCGACTCGTCGCGGACGTCCAGGCCGACCTCGACACCGCCGCCAGGACCGTCCCGCTGCTGCCGCGGGACGCCCGCAAGGCGGTCGGTCTCGCACACGCGCTGTTCCAGGAGTTGAACGACCGGATCGCGGCCACGCCGGCCGACCGGCTGATCACGACGCGCGTGCGTGTCCCGAACCCCGTCAAGGCGCGGCTCGCCGCGCAGGTGCTCGCCGGTCGCGCGCCGCTGCGGTCGCGCACGGTGACCACAGGACACACTGGAGGCTCCTCATGACCCCGCCACGAGCCTCCAGTCCGAAGAACCAGCCGTCCACTGCCCGCAAGGTCCCCGTCCGTCGCGCCGTCGTGATCGGCGGCGGCATCAGCGGACTCGCGTCCGCCGCACTGCTGGCGCGGGACGGCTTCGCCGTCACCGTGCTCGAGCAGCGCACCCAGCTCGGCGGCCGCGCCGGGTCGTGGGAGCAGGACGGCTTCCGGTTCGACACCGGGCCGTCGTGGTACCTCATGCCCGAGGTGTTCGACCACTTCTTCCAGCTGCTCGGCACCAGCGCTGACGAGCAACTCGACCTCGTGAAGCTCGACCCCGGGTACCGCGTCTACAGCGAGGGGTACGACGACCCGATCGACCTGCGGGCATCCCGCGAGGACAACCTCGCACTGTTCGAGTCGATCGAGCCAGGGGCCGGCGCCCGGATGGCGAAGTACCTCGACTCCGCTGCCGAGACGTACGAGATGGCCGTCCGGCGCTTCCTGTACGGCACGTTCCAGGACTTCCGGAAGCTCGCGGCCCCCGACGTGCTGCTCCGGATGGGCAAGCTCGCGCGCCTGCTCATCGAGCCGCTGTCGACGTTCGCCGAGTCCGCCGTGCGGGATCGCCGCCTGTGGCAGATCCTCGGCTACCCGGCCGTGTTCCTCGGCACGAGCCCGTATGCCGCACCGAGCATGTACCACCTGATGAGCCACCTGGACCTCGCCGACGGGGTGCTCTACCCGAAGGGCGGCATCACCGAGGTCATCGCGGCCGTCGAACGCGTCGCCCGGGCCGAGGGTGCGCAGATCATCGCCGGCGCCAAGGTCGAGCGGATCCAGGTCGAGGGCGGCCACGTGACCGGTGTCGTCCACCGAGACCGTCGCGGAGCGCAGCACGTCGCCCCGGCGGACGTCGTCGTGAGCGCCGCCGACCTGCGGCACACCGAGATGCAGCTGCTCGACCGAGAGCACCGGACGCACGACGAGTCGCACTGGAAGAAGCGTGACCCCGGGCCCTCCGCCGTGCTCGTCTACCTCGGCGTCGACGGGCCGGTGCCGGGGCTCCTGCACCACACGCTGATGTTCACCGCGGACTGGAAGGCGAACTTCGGCGCGGTGTTCGGTGACGACCGGCACGTGCCCGACCCGGCGTCGATCTACGTCTGCGCCCCGTCCGAGACCGACCCGACCGTCGCACCGCGGGGATCGAGCAACCTGTTCATCCTGGTGCCGCTCCCCGCCGACGTCGGCATCGGCAAGGGCGGGCTCGACGGCGCGGGTGACTACGAGGTCGAGCAGATCGCGGACCGTGCCATCGACGTCGTCGCCGAACGGTCGGGCGTGCCGGACCTCCGCGACCGCATCCGGGTGCGCAAGACGATCGGCCCCCGGGACTTCGCGGACGACTTCAACGCGTGGAGCGGCTCGATGCTCGGGCCGGCGCACACGCTCAAGCAGAGTGCGTTCTTCCGTGAGGGCAACGCCTCCGAGAAGGTCGAGGGGCTCTACTACGCGGGGTCCTCGACGATCCCGGGCATCGGGCTGCCGATGTGCTTGATCAGCGCGGAGGTGCTGCTGAAGCGCATCCACGGGGACACCTCGACCGAGCCGCTGCCGACGCCGCTCGAGCGTGCGGACGGTGTACCGCCCCGCCCGCCGAAGCGAGCGCCGCGGCGGACGCCGTCCACGCCGCCGCCTCCGACCACGACCCCGGCCGCGACGACCTGATGCCAGGGCTGTACCTCCTCGGGCTCCTCGTGGCGCTCACCGGGATGACCGTGCTCGACGCGCGATTCCGACTGTTCTTCTGGCGGGCGCCGTGGCGGGCCGCGGCCGTGATGGCGGTCGGCGTCGCGTTCTTCCTGGTCTGGGACGCCGCTGGTGTGGGGCTCGGCATCTTCTTCATCGGGCAGCAGCGCCTGCTGACCGGTGTCCTGCTGGCGCCGGACGTCCCGCTCGAGGAGGTCTTCTTCCTGCTGCTGCTCGGCTACACGACGATGAACCTGATCGGGTTCATCCGGCCCCGCGTGGCCAGGGCGCTCGATCGGGCGGGGGACCGGTGACCGGCTCCGGCGCGTACGCGCTCCTCAGCCTGCCGTTCTTCGGGGTCGTCGCCGTGGTCGGGATCGTGGCAGCGGTGGTCGCGGCACGTCGCCAGCGCCGGCTCGGGCGCGACGTCCACCGCCGACGCCGCACTGGCGTGGTCACCGGGCTCGTCGCCGGTGTCGTGCTGCTCGTGATGACGATCGTGTTCGACAACGTCATCGTCACGCTCCGCGTCGTCGCCTACGACCCGGCGCTCATCAGCGGCGTGAAGATCGGGGCGATCCCGATCGAGGACCTGGCGTACTCGATCGCGGCCGTCGTCCTGCTGCCGAGCCTCTGGGTGCTGTTCGACCGCAGCCACGGGACGGACCACGAGACCCAGCCACCCACCGGACAGGAGCACGACCGATGACGGCGACCCCTGCCTCCCGGCAGTCCACCATGCGCGCGCTGTTCACCTCGTCGCGCCCGATCAGCTGGGTGAACACCGCGTACCCGTTCGGCGCCGCCTACCTGCTCGGCAGCGGGGAGCACTTCTCGATCCTCGCGTTCCTGATCGGTGTCGTGTACTTCCTGGTGCCGTACAACCTCGCGATGTACGGCATCAACGACGTCTTCGACTACGAGTCCGACCTGCGGAACCCCCGGAAGGGCGGCGTCGAGGGGGCGCTGCTCGACAAGAGCGTCCACCGGACGACACTCTGGGCGGTCGTCATCACGAACGTGCCGTTCCTCGTCGCGCTCGTGCTGCTCGGCGGCCCGTGGTCGTGGCTCGTCCTCGCGATCAGCGTCTTCGCGGTGATCGCCTACTCGGCACCGGGGCTGCGGTTCAAGGAGAAGCCGTTCCTCGACTCGCTGACGTCGTCGACGCACTTCGTGTCGCCGGCGGTCTACGGGCTGGCGCTCGCCGGGACGCACTGGACCGGGCAGCTCGTCGCCGTGTGCGTGGCGTTCTTCCTGTGGGGCGTCGCCTCGCACGCGTTCGGCGCCGTGCAGGACGTGCTCGCCGACCGGGCAGGCGGGATCGGCTCGGTCGCGACCGTGATCGGTGCGCGGGCGACCGTGCGCCTGGCGTTCGTGGCGTACGTGGTGGCCGGGATCGCGCTGCTGTTCTCGGCGTTCCCGGGGCCGATCGCCGCCGTGGTCGTGATCCCGTACGCGCTGAACGTGCTGCCGTGGTGGAACGTCACGGACGACGGCGCCGAGTCGGCGAACGCGGGGTGGAAGCGGTTCCTGTGGATCAACTACCTCGCCGGCTTCCTGGTGACGATGGCGCTCATCGCCTACGCGTTCACACGCTGAGCGGGCGCGCGCGGCGCGGGTCGCTTCGCGCGGAGGAAGTCGAATCGCGCGTAGGTGTCCTGGATTCCAGGCCACCCACGCGCGAAACGACCTCCCATGGCATGCGTTGTGGGAAGGAACCGCGCGCCTGACAGACTGGACGCGCGCGACGACAGCGCAGTCGAACACGAAGGAGTGCACGCATGACGGTCCGCATCATCCACGTCGGTCTCGGAGGGTGGGGCGGCAGCTGGGCCCGCACCGCACTCCCCGCGGTGTCGGAGGTCGAGGTGGTCGGGATCGCCGACCCGAGTGCGCCGACGCTCGAGGCCGTCCGGAAGGACCTCGGGCTGCCGGAGTCCGCCGCGTTCGGCTCCCTGACCGACGCGCTCCAGGCCGTCGACGCCGACGCCGTGGTCATCACCGCCCCGGCCGTCACGCACGTGCCGCTCGCCCTCGAGGCCCTCGCCGCACGCAAGCACGTCCTGGTCGAGAAGCCCTTCGCCAACAGTGCCGCCGAAGCCGCCGAGGCCGTGCACCTCGCGGAAGAGCTCGGTCTCGTGCTGCAGGTCAGCCAGAACTACCGCTACTACCCGGCGCCCCGCGTCACGAAGGACCTCCTCGCCGCCGGTGCCGTCGGTGAGCTCTCGGCGATCAACATCGACTTCCGCCAGTGGGACAACGACCGCGCGTTCGAGGACCACCCGCACTACCGGTTCCCGCACGCGATGATCAACGACATGGCGATCCACCACTTCGATCTGCTCCGCATGGTCACCGGCAAGGAGGCCGTGCGGGTCTACGCCAGGGCCACCTACCCGTCCTTCAGCAAGTACCAGGACGAGGCGGTCGCGTCGATGCTCATCGAGATGGAGGACGGCATCGTCGTCAGCTACCGCGGCAGCTGGCTCAGCCGCGGGGAGCACACCCCGTGGGCCGGCGAGTGGAGCATCCAGGGCGAGGACGGCGAACTCCAGTTCACCAGCCGGGGCGGGGAGCCCGGCGACGTCAGCTGGGACCGCGTGACCGTCCGGAAGCCCGACGGGTCCGGTCGGACGTCGGGGGAGGCCGCTCGGACGTCCGTCGAGCTCCCGACGGCGGAGCACCACGACCGGCAGGGCGGGCTCCAGGCCTTCGCCCGATCGGTGTCCGGCGGCGACGTCCCGGAGACGAGCGGGCGCGACAACCTCAGGAGCCTCGCGCTCATGGAGGCGGCGACCCGCTCAGCAGCGTCCGGCCTGCCAGAGGACGTCGTCGTCCCGAGCTGAGACCGGGCGGACACCGATCATCCGCCACGCGCGAGCCGGACGCAGCCAAGGCCGCGTCCGGCTCGCGACGTGTACGAACGATGTATGGCGAACGACAGTCTCCCCGAGCTCGAACTCGCGAACGTCCGCACGCGTGAACGCATCACCGACACCGTCGAACGCATCCGGCACAAGGTGGACGTCCCCGCACGCACGCGCCTCGCGATCGCGAAGACGAAGCAGCGCTGGCACCGCGACCCCACCCCGCTCGTCGCGCTCGCCGCGACCGCAGCGGCCGGCATCGCGGCGATCGTGGTGGGTGTCCGGATCCGGAACTCCCCGGCCGCGCGCCTCGACGCACTCCGCACCCCGGCTCCCGTCCCGGTGTTCAAGCCCGTCAAGGTGGGCAAGGACGGGACCGCGAAGGGCGTGCCCGTGTTCGCCCGCAAGGACGACAAGCACAACCCGGTGCTGCAGGACCAGAAGGCCTCCGAGAAGCGCCGCAAGACGGTGCAGAAGCAGGCGAAGAAGGCCGGCAAGCGCGCCGCCGAGCGAGCGAAGAGGATCTGACCATGGCGCGAGAGCACCACAAGCCGGACCCGGACGACCCCCGGAAGCCCGACAGCCCGACCGACCTGACGAAGCCGACGCTCGCCTACACGCTGAAGAAGACGCTCCGGGAGTTCTCCGCGGACCAGTGCACCGACCTCGCCGCGAGCCTGACGTACTACACGGTCCTGGCGCTCTTCCCCGGGCTGCTGGCGATCGTGTCGATCCTCGGCCTCGTGGGGCAGGCGCAGTCCGTCGTCGACACCCTGCTCGACATCGTCAAGAACGTCGGGTCGACGCAGGTCGCAGCACTGCTCGAGGACCCGATCAACAGCCTCGTCCGGTCACCCGCAGCACCCATCACCTTCATCGTCGGTGTCGTCGGCGCGCTCTGGTCGGCCTCCGGGTACGTCGGCGCCTTCGGCCGCGCGATGAACCGCATCTACAACGTCCGCGAGGGCCGGCCGATCTGGAAGCTCCGCCCGACGATGCTCGGTGTCACGCTGTTCACGGTCCTCCTGCTCGTGATCGGGCTGCTGGCACTCGTGAGCGGGCCCATCGCGCGGAGCTTCGGCGACACGATCGGGCTGGGCGACGTGGCCGTCACGGTGCTGTCGATCGTGCAGTGGCCGATCCTCCTCGTCGTCGCGATCATCGTCGTCGCGGTGCTCTACTACTGGTCGCCGAACGTCAAGCAGCCGAAGTTCCGGTGGGTGAGCGGCGGGTCGATCCTCGCGATCCTGATCCTCGTCGTCGCGAGCGTCGGGTTCGGGTTCTACGTCGCGAACTTCTCGAACTACAACGCCACGTACGGGTCCCTCGGTGGCGTCATCGTGTTCCTGCTGTGGGTCTGGATCACGAACAACGCGCTGCTGTTCGGCGCGGAGTTCGACGCGGAGCTCGAGCGCGGGCGACAGCTGCAGGCCGGCATCCGTGCCGAGGAGGACATCCAGCTCCCGGAACGCGACACCCGGCAGATCGAGAAGCAGGACGAGAAGCATGCGCAGGACGTCCTCGACGGCATCAAGATCCGGGAGGGCCGGGGATAGCTCCCGGATGCGTCCGTTACGGTTCCGAGCGTGCCGTCCTTCCTCGAGGGGCTCCCGTTCTGGTGGCTCGTCCTCGCGCTCTTCGTGATCGTGTTCTGCCGCGCGCAGGCCACGTACTGGATCGCGCGCGGAGCCGTCGCCGGCGCATCGCGCTCCCGCTGGGGCCGCTGGCTCGACTCCGCTGCGGTCCGTCGCGGCTCGGCGCTCCTGGACCGGTGGGGGCTCCCCGTCGTGACGGTGGCCTTCGTGACGGTCGGGCTGCAGACCGTGATGAACGCGGCAGCCGGGCTCGCCCGTGTCCCGTGGTGGCGGTACCTGCTCGCGATGCTGCCCGGGTGCGTCGCGTGGGCGTTCCTCTACGCCACCGTCGGGCTCGCGGTGTTCTGGGCCGTCGTCGCAGCGCTCGCCGGCTCGCCGTGGGGGATCGCGGCGGTGGCGCTCCTGCTGGTCGCCGCCGTCGTCGCGGTGACGGTCGTGCGGCACCGCGGCAGCCGGACGGGAGGCTCGTCCCGCCTTCCGTAGGCTGGCCTGCGTGACGCACGCACAGCCTCCAGTCCGTCCGGTCGCCCTGGTGACCGGAGCCACCCGCGGTATCGGCCGCGCGATCGCGGCCGATCTCGGCCGCACCCACGACGTGCTCGTCGGCGGCCGGACGGCCGACGCGGTGGACGCCGTCGTGGCGGAGCTGCCGAGCGCGTCGCCGTTCGTCGGGGACCTCGGCGCCGGCGACGTCCCCGAGCTGCCTGCTCGACTCGACGTGCTCGTGCACTCCGCCGGTGTCGAGCAGGGCAACCGGATCGCGGACACCCCGCGGTCCACGTGGGAGGCGGTCTTCGCCACGAACGTCTTCGCCGTCGCCGAGCTCACGCGCCTCGCGCTGCCGGCACTCCGGGCGTCCCGCGGCATCGTCGTGACGATCAACTCCGGGTCTGGGTTCCTCTCCGGCCCGGGCGGCGGGGTCTACGGCGCGTCGAAGTTCGCGCTCCGGGCCTTCACCGACGCCCTGCGCGAAGAGGAACGTCCCAACGGCGTGCGGGTGTCGAGCGTGCACCCCGGTCGGACGGACTCGGACATGCAGCGGGCGCTGACATCGAAGCTCGGGGAGTCGTACGACACCGAGTACTTCCTCGCGCCGCAGGACGTCGCCGACGCGGTCCGCACCGTTGTCGACCTGCCGGAGCGGGGCACGATCGAGACGCTCTCGATCCGCCCTACTCGCAAGCGCTAGTCATATGTGAAGTCTGAAATATGCAATGATCAAGGCTCTCAGTTCGAGGAGTCTTCGTCATGCGTTTCCACCGTCCTGCCCGCCTCGCCGCCTTCGCCTTGTCTGCGGCGACCCTGGCCGCAGCCGTGATCCTGCCGGTGCTCCCCGCCGCCGCCGTCGAGATCACCACACCCGGTCCCCTGACCAAGATCGAGACGACCAACGCGCTGCGATGTCAGGTCTGGTATCAGGGCACGCAGCAGTTCTACGGCTCGAGTTCGTGCTACACCGCGGTGGCAGTGGACAACGTCATCCGGGGGTACGGTGCCGCGTGGACTCCGGAGAGCCAGACCGTGAGTGGTGCCGGGACGAAGGCCGACCCCCGGGTCATCACGACGACGGTCACCGGCGGCGGGCTGCGGCTCACGCAGCAGGACAGCTACGTGATCGGCAAGGGCGACTTCGACACCCGGGTCGACGTCGTCGACACCACCGGGCAGGACCGTGCCGTGACCGTCTACCGTGCTGCCGATTGCTACCTTCGCGGCGGTGACACCGGGTACGGCGAGTACGACAGCGCGACCGGCGCTCCTTCCTGCCTCAAGAACCCACCAGGGAGCGCCGAGCAGGGCCAGGTGGAGTCGTTCATCCCGAAGACGCCCGGGTCGAACTGGGCGTACGGGGGCTACTCCGCGGTCTACAAGTACTTGTCGGACCGGAAGCCCTTCCCGGACCGGCTCCTCACCACCAACCTGGTCGACAACGGCATGGGGATCAGCTGGGACGCGACCGTTCCGGCGAACGGCTCGAAGTCCTTCGAATGGCAGAACCACTTCCTCACGGGTGAGGACCCGGAGGTGCAGCTCGCGGCCTCCGGTGCGCTCGAGGACACCAACGAGAACGGCCGGACCGACGCGGCGGACACCGTCACGTGGACGGCCCTGCTCGAGAACACCGGCAACGTCGCGCTCTCCTCGGTCGCGGTGACGAACACCCTCGGAGCATCGGTGACCTGTCCCGCCGGCCCCATCGCCGTCGGTGCGACCGTCACGTGCACCGGGAGCGCACCGGTCGGTCAGTCCGCGATCGACGCCGGCTCCCTGACGAACAGCCTCTCCGTCTCGGCCACGTCGCCGAAGGGGAAGCCGGCCGCTGCCGGCCCCGAGTCCGCGACGGTCGAACTCACCGGCGCCGCTGCGGTCTCCGCATCGGTCACGAGCAACCTCGGTGCCGCACCCGTCGCCGGTGACACGGTCACCTACCAGGTAGGCGTCGAGAACACCGGTTCGCTCACCGTCGCGGACCTGTCGGTCAGTACGGAGTCGGCTCGGCTCGTGGAGTGCACGCCCACCACGATCGCGCCTGGCGGGACCGCAGTGTGCCGACTCGAGCGTCAACTGACCCAGGCGGACGTCGATGCCGGACACCTGGTGTTCACCGGTGTGGTCCGGGGCACTCCTGCGCGGGGTGAGGCCGGTACGCTCGCAGATCTCCGCCTCGACCAGGACATCGCCTCGTCCGCGACGGCAGCCGTCGCGACGACGTCCGACGCCGGCGTGTCCGTGCAGGCAGGGCAGACGATCCGGTACACGACGACGGTCACCAACACCGGGACCGTGACGCTCTCCGACCTCGCTGCTCGGCCGGCGATCGGCGAGGCCGCGGCGTGCGAGCGGACGTCCCTCGCTCCCGGCGCATCGACGACCTGCGTCGTGACGTACACCGCGACGCAGGCCGACGTGGACGCAGGAGCGGTGGAGCAGACCGTGACCGTCGTCGGTGCGGCTCCCGGTGCGGATCCGGCCCGACTCGGGTCCGCGGACGTCCGTGACGTCGCCGTGCCCGCGCCCGACGTCGACGCATCCGTCGAGACCGACGCGGCAGACGTCCCCGCCGTGGGCGACGTCGTCACGGCGACCGTCACCGTGACGAACACCGGCAACGTGACGCTCTCCGACGTGACCGTCGATCCCGGCACCGGCGACCCGGTGACCTGCGTCGCCGCCATCTTGGCTCCCGGAGCGGCGACGACCTGCGTGGTGACCCGTGACCCGCTGACCCAGGCCGACATCGACAGCGGCGCCATCGCGTTCTCCGGCGACGTCCTCGCGACCACGCCGGCCGGTGCGCGATCCGTGCTCGGCGGCGTCCGCGTGACCGATCCGGTCCCGGCGACCCCGTCGGCCGCTGCCACGATGACCTCGAACGCCGGCTCGGCGAAGGTCGGGCAGACCGTCACGTGGACCACCACGGTGACGAACACCGGCAACGTGACCCTGAGCGCGGTCGTGGTCGACACGGTCGACGGTGCCGCCGTGTGCGACGTCGACGCCCTCGCCCCCGGACAGCGCGCGACGTGCACGTCGACCGCCGAGGTCACCCAGGCTGACGTCGACAGTGGCACCCTCGACCGCGAGGCCATCGTCAGCGCTGCAGCTCCCGGAGCCGCCCCGGCCGAACTCGCCCGTGCCGAGAGCTCGGACCGCATCGCGCCGGTCCCCGCGCTCGGGGTGTCCACGACGTCGGACGTCACCGAGCACACCGGTGTCGGTGACCAGGTGACGTGGACGACCACGGTCACGAACACCGGGAACGTCACGCTGTCCGCGCTCCGGATCGGTGCCGGCACCTGCGACACCGCGGTGCTCGCGCCCGGAGCCGAGACCCGCTGTGTCGTGAGCCGGGAGCTCACCCAGGTCGACGTCGACGCCGGCGTCGTCCGGCTGGACGAAGCGATCTCGGCGACCACGCCGGCCGGGGCCACGGCGGTCCTCGCCCGTGCCGCGGCGGAAGCTCCCGTCGCACAGCACCCGGCGCTCACGGCGACGAGCTCGTCGGACGCCGAAGCGCAGCCGTCCGTGGGTGACGTCGTCACGGTCGTCGTCGCCATGGAGAACGCCGGCGACGTGACCCTGCGCGACCTCGCGCTCCGCCCGAGCCGCGGTGAGGTCGCGGACTGCGCGTCGGCGCCGCTCGCACCCGGAGCGCGGATCGAGTGCACCGTGACCACGACCGTCACGCAGGCGGACGTGGACGCCGGCGGGTTCGACGTCGGCACGACGGTCCTCGGGTCCACGCCGGCCGAGGACGGCGTCGGACTGGCCGAGACCTCGGTCCGGGTGGACGTTCCTGCTCAGCCTGCTGCCACCCTCGCGCTCGCCGCCGCGGTGCGGGAGCGGCTCGACCCGGGCGTGGAGCTGCAGGTCGAGGGGACGGTGACGAACACCGGCAACGTGACCCTGTCCGACATCGCACTCGACGCGTCCGCCGATCAGCAGGTGGCCTGCCCGGACGGTGCGATCGCACCGGGCGCGTCCGTCACCTGCACGATCACGGTGACGGTGACGCAGGACCACGTCGACGCAGGCGGGATCGAGTTCCACGTCGACGGCGCCGCCGCGGTCCCGTCCGGAGCGCGCACGGCCATCCCGACCGCGGACCTGACCGTCCCGATCGACGCCGAACCCGGTGCGACCCTGACCCTGGCGGTGGTGCCCGGTCGCGACCTGTCCGTCGGCGGCACCATCGGGTTCCGCGCGACCGTGGCGAACACCGGGAACGTCACGCTCAGCCGACTGGCCGTGAGCCGACTCGTCGCGTTCGCCGCGAAGCACGGCGACGCCGGGGAGGCCCACGATGCCGGTGCGCCGGCGTGCTCGGACGAGACCGTCCCCGTGGGCGGTTCGGTGGCGTGCACCTTCGAGCGGACGATCACGCAGTCCGACCTCGACAGTGGTTCGCTGCGCGAGACCGTGACCGCGTCCGCCGGCGTCCCCTCAGGTGACGACCTCGCGATCGCTCCGGCGTCGGTGACGGTCACGGTGCCCCGGGTGCTCGAGGGCTCGACCGAGTTGTCTGCGAACACCGACGGTCCGGTGTCCGAGGGCACCAGGGTGACACTGACGACCACGGTCCGGAACACCGGGTCCGTCACGCTCAGCGACCTCGTCGTTCGTCAGCACGACGCCGGCGAGCAGGTCTGCGTCGCGACGGATCTCGCCCCGGGCGCTGAGACGACCTGCTCCGGTGAGCGAACGGTGACCGCGTCCGACGTTGAGCACGGCGCCCTCGAAGCCGCTGTCACGGTGACCGCGACGGATCCGCAGGGCCACGGGGTCGACCTGCCGGATGCTTCGGTGAAGATCCCGGCGACCGCTCCGGCCGAGTTGGCGTTCACCGGTGTGCAGGGGATCAGGCTCACCTCCGCGGCCGCCCTGGCGCTGGTGGCCCTCGGCGCGGCCACGATGGCCCTCATGGCGCGCCGGGCCCGCGCGGGGTCCGAATCGGACTGACCGGTGCCGCCGTGGGCCCGGCTCGCCCTGCCGCTCGTCACTGCGACGTCGACAGGTCGAGCCGGGCGTCGAGGTCCAGCCGGTCGAGGAACGTCTCGTCGTGGCTGACCACCACGACGGCCCCGCGGTAGGCCCCGAGCGCGTTGACGAGCTGGTCGACGCTCGTCATGTCGAGGTCGTTCGTCGGCTCGTCGAGCACCAGCAGCTGCGGGGGCGGGTCCGCGAGCACGAGTCCGGCCAGCGCCACCCGGAAGCGCTCACCACCGGAGAGCGCACCCACGGGACGGTCCACCGTGTCCCCCCGCACCAGGAAGCGTGCGAGCCGGTTCCTGAGCACGGCGTCCCCGACGTGCTGCGCGCCGCGACGGACGTTCTCGAGCACGGTCAGGTCGTCATCGAGCGAGTCCTTCCGCTGCGGCAGGTAGGCGATGTGCTCCACGTGCGGTTCGGCGTGCGTGCCCGGGAGCGGGTGCTCCCGCGCGGAGGGCCACCCGACGAGTTGCTCGAGCAGGGTCGTCTTGCCGACGCCGTTGTCCCCGCCGACGGCGATGCGTTCGGGTCCCTGCACGATCGTGTCCCGTCCGCGGACCGTGATCGTCGCGATGCGCCGGGACGCGGGGACGTCCGGATCCGGCAGCTCGACGTGGATGGACTCGTCGACCCGGAGCCGCGTCTCCGCCTCCCGCTTCGTCTGCAGGGCCGCTGCCTCGTCGTCCGCGTACCCGGTGCGGAGCCTCCCCGCCGTCTCCTCTCCCTTCTTCCGCATCTCGTTCGCGAAGATCTTCGGCATGCCCTGCGCGGCCTTGACGCCGGAGCGGGCCCGCCGCGCGATCTTCGTCTCGGCCTCGATCCTCTGCCGCTTCTCGGTGCGGTGCCGCTGCTCGGCGACCCGGACCTCGCGCTCGGCCGCGGCCTGCTGGACGGCGAGGTGCTCCTCGAACGCGCTGAACGTCCCGCCGAACACGGTCATCGACCCGGCGCGGAGCTCGGCGACCTCGTCGACGTGCTCCAGGAGCTCGCGGTCGTGGCTGACGACGACGAGCGTGCCGTGCCAGGCGTCGACCATGTCGAGCAGCATCGTCCGCGCTCGTCGGTCGAGGTTGTTCGTCGGCTCGTCGAGGAACGCGATCGGGAGCCCGCGCAGCCGGATCCCGGCGACCGCTGCGAGGACCGCCTGACCGCCGGACAGCGTCGTGACGGGCCGGTCGAGGTCGATGCCGAGCGGGTCGAGCGCGGCTGCGGCGCGTTCCTCGACGTCCCAGTCGTCGCCGATGACGTCGAAGTGCGCGGGCGATGCGTCACCGCCGAGCACGGCTCGGAGCGCTCGGACCGTGGCGCCGATCCCGAGCAGGTCGGCGACCGTGTCCTCGGTGCGGACGGACAGCCGCTGGGGGAGGTGGTCGACGGGACCCGACATCGTGACGGTGCCCGACGTGGGGTGGAGCCGACCGGTGACCAGCCGGACCAGCGTGGTCTTCCCGGCCCCGTTCCTCCCGACCAGACCCGTCCTGCCGGAGCCGAAGGCGGTGGTGAGGTGGTCGATCGCGACGGTGCCGTCCGGCCAGGTGAAGGTGAGGTCGTGCAGGACGACCGATGGGTTCGCGGGCATGGAGGTGCCTCCCGTGTGTCGATGCGGGCGCACGACACCGGAGCCGCGGATGCGGCAGGGACCCGACTCAGGCGGGCATGATCACGGTGTCAGCGCAGGGGCTGCTGCTGCGAGGACGCAGTACCGGTGATCACGCGCAAGGCGACTTCTTCCGTCGGTTGACCCCCGTTTCCGTGACCCGAGCCGGCGGTCGGTCTCCCGCCCCGCTGCTCCGCGGTCACGACGGAGTGTCTTCCACGGTAAGCCCGTTCCCGGACGGCCGCAAGGGATGACAGGGTGGAGGCATGCCCGAGAACCTGCTGCCGACTCCGTCGAGCAACCCCGAGACCCTGCTCCCCGCCGAACCCGAGGTGACCGCGGCGCTCGCCGCCGACGCACCCGTCGCCAGCGTGGTGGTGTCGCACCCGTCGTCGAGCCTGGCGTGGGCGCTCCTCGCCGACGAGGCGTGGGAGCGTGGCGCGACGCTCGAGTCCTACGCGTACGCCCGTGTCGGCTACCACCGCGGGCTCGACTCGCTCCGCAAGGCCGGGTGGCGCGGTGCGGGTCCGGTGCCGTGGTCGCACGAGCCGAACCGCGGCGTCCTCCGGGCACTGTTCGTACTGCGTCGCGCGGCCCAGGCGATCGACGAGCCCGGCGAGCCCGAGCGCCTCACCGAGTTCCTCGACGGCGCCGACCCCGCAGCGATCCCCGCGCTGTCCGCGTAGGGCGGCCGGCCGCCGCCGCGGATCGCTCCCGCACAACCGAAAGCACCCCGCGCCACGAGATTCCGTGGCGCGGGGTGCTTTCGGTTGTGCGAAGCGCGGCCAGTCGCCCGCCCGCCGCCTGCCGCCGCTACGCCAGCAGCACGCTCCACGCGCGGGCGGACGGCCAGAGCTGGTGCTCCGGGAGCACGTCCAGCCCGCACGCACGACTCCCGAGCCCGTGCTGCGCGGCATCGAGGTACAGGTACAGCGCGTCCGGCGTCGGCAGCTCGTACGGGTGCGCCGCACGGCTCACCTGCTGCGCGGTCCACGGCGTCAGGGTGAACCCCGCCCGGTGCGCCCCGACCGTCGACACCGTGAACGGCCCCACGGTCAGCGAACGGAGGCCCGGACGGTGCCCGGTCTCCTGCGGCCTGGAGTAGTTCGCGTTCAGCAGCGACACCGGGGAGCCGAACCGGCCGACGTGCGCCGCGTGCGACGAGTCCGCGTACGACTCGAGCGGCCCCGTCCCGAACCACTCCACGGCGGCGTCCTCGGACACGAGGGACACCGGCAGGTCGATCCGCACGCCGATCCTCGGCCACGTCACGTCCCAGGCGCCGAACGGGATCGCGGTCGTGTCGAGCAGCAGCCCGTCGTCGGTCAGGGTCCAGCGGTGCGTGACCTCGACACCGGCGCCGCTGTTCGCCGCCGCGACCCGGACCCGCTGCACGAGACCGTGCTCGGTCCGCTCGACGTCGATCAGCCGGTGCGTCAGCCGGTCGAGCCCGGCACGCACCCACTTCTCCGCCGACGCCGGCGCGTCGGGATCGCCGACGCCGTGCGTCAGCACCGGGTCAGCGGTCTCGTAGCCGCCCTGCGACGCCAACCGGTCGTTGTCGGTCGGCGCGCGCCAGAGCTCCAGTCGCGGCCCGGCGACGGGCAGTCCCTTCCAACTCGACAGGTCGCCGCGTTCGGTGAAGGTCGCCTCCCCGAGTCGATCGCCGTCCCACCCCGTCCTGGAGGCTCGTGGGGCCTCCGCCGGACGGCTCGAGACGAGCGTCTGGGCGCGTGCCACGACGTGGCCGGTGTCCGCCCAGGCCGTCGGTCCGGCGAGCTCCGCGACGACGTCGAACCACAGTTCCTCGCCGGGGGCGATGTCGCCGGCAGCTGCGCCGAGCACGTCGTCCGGGACGGGCACGGTCGCCGACTCGCGAGCGGCGATCACGCCGGGGGCGATCCGGCCCGAGGACTCGACGACGCCGTTCCGCGCCAGGGTCCAACGGAACCGCAGGCCCGCGGTCGAGGCGGAGTGGTACCGGTTCTCGACGAGGACCGTGCCGTTCCCGACCGAGATCCGGATCGGGGCGACCACGGCCGCGTACTCCGCGAGCCCCGGCGTCGGGATGTCGTCGGGCAGCACGAGGCCGTCCATCACGAAGTTGCCGTCGTGCACGACCTCGTGGAAGTCACCGCCGTAGGCGTAGTACGGAGTGCCGTCGGGTGTGTGTGCGAGCAGCCCATGATCGCGCCACTCCCACACGAACCCGCCGTGCAGCCGGGGGTACCGGTCGACCAGGTCCTCGTACTCCTGGATCTGCCCGGGGCCGTTCCCCATCGCGTGGACGTACTCGCAGTGGATGAACGGCTTCGACCGCTGCCGTGCGGCCTCGGCGGGGCCGCAGCCGAGCAGGGGCGTCGGGGTCCCGCCGCCGATCGACTCGGTCTCCTGCAGCGTCGGGTACATCCGCGAGTAGACGTCGGTGTACTCGCCCGTGTAGTCGCCCTCGTAGTGCACCGGGCGCTCCGGGTCGCGGGCGTGCACCCAGGTCGACATCGCGGCGAGGTTCCGCCCGGTGCCGGACTCGTTGCCGAGCGACCACATCACGATCGACGGGTGGTTCTTGTCGCGCTCGACGGTCCGCTCGATGCGGTCGAGGTAGGCGTCCTCCCACGCGGGGTCGTCGGACGGGTTGCCCTGCCAGTCGAGGAAGACGAAGCCGTGCGTCTCGAGGTCGCACTCCAGGATCACCCAGAACCCGAGCTCGTCGGCCAGGTCCAGCACGCGGGGGTGCGGCGGGTAGTGCGAGGTCCGGATGGCGTTCACGTTGTGGCGCTTCATGAGCGCCATGTCGGCGCGGGCGTGGTCCTCGTCGAACACCCTCCCTCGCTCGGGATGTGTCTCGTGTCGGTTCACCCCGTGGAAGACGACCCGCTCGCCGTTGACCAGGAACCGGTCGCCCTCGATCGACACCGTGCGGAACCCGAGCCGCAGCGACACGGTCTCCCCACCCTCGGTCCCGCCGGCCGTCGTGCCCGTGGACAGCGTGGCGTCGTAGAGCTTCGGGAGCTCGGCGCTCCACGGCTCGACGCCCTCGACCTCGATCGGGGCGACGTCGTCGGCGTGCTGCCAGACGACGGACACCCCGAGTTCGGGCACCGCGAAGCGGACCGGGAACACCGCGTCGAGCGTCGGCACCGTGATCGTGCCGGAGCCCGTCGCGGGACGCCCGGACGCCGCGGTCCCCGCGGTCGCAGCCGAACCCAGCGCCGCCGTCCACGACGCCCTGACGAAGACGTCGTCGATCGGTGCCGTCGGTCGCGCGAGCAGTGTGACGTCGCGGAAGATGCCCGGCAGCCACCACTGGTCCTGGTCCTCGAGGTACGAGGCGGCCGACCACTGGTGCACGCGGACGCGCAGTTCGTTCGGCCCCGGCCGGAGCAGCGACGTCACGTCGAACTCCGTCGCCAGGCGCGACCCGGTCGACCACCCGACGAGGTCGCCGTTCAGCCACACCCGGAAGTGCGACTCCACGCCGTCGAAGCGGAGCAGCACGCGCGCAGACGCGTCGAAGGTCCTCGGCACGTCGAACGTCCGTCGGTAGTCGCCCGTCGGGTTCTCCTCCGGCGGGTTCGGCGGGTCGATCGGGAACGGGTACTGCAGGTTCGTGTAGCTCGGCGCCCCGTGCCCGTGCAGGACCCAGTGCGCGGGGACCGGCAGCGTGCCCCATCCGTCCGGGTCCTCGAACGGCGCCGCATCGGCGACGGGCGACCAGCGGAAGTCCCACTCCCCGTCGAGCGACAGCGACGGAGCGTCGGTGTGCAGCCATGCTCTGGGCGTCAGCCGGGACGCCGATCCGGGTGCGGTGGACGCGAGGTCGGGAGTGGTCAACCCTTGACCGATCCTTCCGTGAGGCCCCCGCGCCAGAAGCGCTGCAGGACGATGATGGCGATGACGAGCGGGATGACCGAGACGAGCACCCCGCCGGTGGTGAGCTGGTAGAACTCCGGCAGCCGGTCGACCTGTGCGCGCCAGTTGTTGAGCCCGAGGGTGATCGGGTACAGCTTCTGGTCGGCCAGCATGATCAGCGGCAGGAAGAAGTTGTTCCAGATGCCGACGACCTGGAACAGGAACACCGTCACGAGCGCCGGCGTCATCTGCCGGAGCGCGATCGTGTGGAAGATCCGCAGCTCGCTGGCGCCGTCGAGTCGCGCGGACTCCATGAGCGCCGTGTCGATCGACGCCGCGGCGTACACCCGGCAGAGGAACAGGCCGAACGGGGAGACGAGGCTCGGGATGAGCACGCTCCAGTACGTGTCGGTCAGGCCGAGCGTCGAGAACAGCAGGAACAGCGGCAGCGCCGTCGCGGTCCCCGGCACGAGCACGCCGCCGAGGATCGTCCCGAACACGAGCTGCCGCCCGCGGAACTCGTACTTCGCGAGCGCGTACCCGCCGGCTGCGGCGAAGTACGTCGCGAGCACGGCACCGACGCCCGAGTACAGGATGCTGTTCGCGATCCAGCGGACGAAGATGCCGCCGTCGTACGTGAACACCTGCTGGATGTTGCTGAACAACGCGAACTCGCCGCCGAACCAGAACCCGTTCGTGGAGAACAGCGCGCCGGTGGTCTTCGTCGCCGCGATGACGACCCAGTACAGCGGCACGAGGAAGTAGATCGCGACGATCACGAGGATGCCCGTGACGACGATCTGGCTCTTGCCGGACCGGTCGAGCTTGCGGCGCTGGTGCGCCGAGATGGACGTGGTGTCCACCGGTTCGGCGGCCTGCTTGGTCACCGGCGCCTGGATGGTCTCGCCGCTCATCGTTCGGTCCCTTCGATGGTCGCGACGCGACCGGACTGGAGGCTCGGGTCGGCTTGGGAGGTGACCGGACGGACGGCGGATGCGCGCGTCTGGAGCGCGCGCCGCGCCTCCAGGCCGTCCTTCTTGGCCCGCTTGCGCTGGTCGCGCTCCTCCTTCGGCGGCCGGTTCGTCAACGCGAGGAACGCGAACGACAGGATGAACGCGGCCAGGGCGATGATGACCGCCTGCGCACTCGCGACGCCGTACTCGTTGAACGCGAACGCGTTCGTGTAGGCGGCGTAGTTCGGCGTGTACTCGGTGTCGATGGCCGGCGCGACCGTCGACAGGATCTGCGGCTCCGCGAAGAGCTGCAGTGTGCCGATGATGGAGAACACCGTCGTCAGCACCAGAGCCGGCGCGATGAGCGGGATCTGGATGCGCCAGGCGACCTGGACCGGACCGGCGCCGTCCATCTTGGCGGCCTCGTAGACCTCGCCGGGGATGGACTTCAGCTGCGCCACGATGATGAGCATGTTGTAGCCGGTGTACGTCCACGTGACGATGTTCGCGATCGACCACAGCACGCTGTTGGCGCCGAGGAAGTCCGGCTGCAGCCCGATCGACTGCAGCAGGGCGACGATCGGCGACAGGCCGGGCACGTACAGGAACGACCAGAGGATCGTCGCGATGACGCCGGGGACGCCGTACGGCATGAAGTAGATCGCGCGGAAGAACCCGGGCCAGCGGGCGCTCGCCGACTCCAGCAGCAGCGCGAGGATCGTGCAGGCGATGATCATCACCGGGACCTGCACGATGCCGAACAGCAGCATGCGGCCGATCGAGGCGACGAAGCCGGAGTCGTTCAGGGCCGTGACGTAGTTGTCGAACCCGGCGAAGCGGCCCGTGACGCCGTCCTCGCCGAACAGGCCCTTCCGGTCGACGGTCGTGAAGCTCTGGAACAGCGCACTGATGATCGGGATGATGAACGTCAGCACGAACAGGGCGAGGAACGGCGCGAGGAGGACCCACGGCGCGCGTTTCTGTGCGCGGGTGGCCTTCGTCGACGTGCGGAAGGTGGTGTTCGGCTGCGTGCTCATCGTGCCGTCCTGACGCTGAGGCCCTTGTCCTTGAAGGACTGGACGATCTCCTTCTGCGCGAGCTCGACGGCGTCGCGCAGCTTCAGACCGGAGGTGAGCTTCCGGCGGAACTGGTTCTGCAAGCTGGTGAACGCCGACTGCGTGACCGGGGACCAGGACCAGTCGATGTTCTGTTCCTTCGACGCCGGCACGAAGACCTCTTCGTTGTAGTTCTGGCCGGAGAACCACTTGCTCGGCTGCTCGCGCTGCTTCCCGATGTAGTCCACCGCGGGCGACCACCCGATGCCGCAGTACTTGATCATCGCGTCGATCCCCTCCTTCGAGGTGGTCATCCACGTGATGAACTCGAGCGCTTCCTTGGGGTGCTTCGCGTTCGCGAGGACCGCGGCCGTGGAGCCGCCGATCGCGCTCGAGCCGTAGCCCGTGTCGCCCCAGGTCTGCATCTTCGCGACCTTCCACTTGCCCTCGCCGCCCTGCACGGACTCGATGAGGGCGTCGCCCCAGCTCGCGCTCGTGACGGCCGCGATCTTGCCGCTCGCCGCCGAGGCGTACCAGCCGGGGGTGTAGGCGCCGGCGCTCGTGTCGACGAGCTTGTCGTCGATGCACCCGTCGAAGAAGTCGGCGACCATCAGGGTCTTGTCATCGGTCATGTCGACGACCCACTCGTCGCCGTCGACCTTGAACCACCGGGCACCGGCCTGCTGCGCGTACGCGGCGAAGGGCGAGGCGTCGGCCACGGGGAAGACCTCGAGGTAGTTCTGCGGCCCGGTCTTCCTGACCTTGTCGGCCAACTCGCGCCACTCGTCCCACGTCGCCGGTGGTTCGCCGCCGGCCTGCTCGAGCAGGGCGGTCTGGTAGTAGAAGCCCATGGGGCCGGTGTCCTGCGGGATGCCGTAGACGCCGTCGACGAACGAGACCTGGGCCCACGCCGCCTCGTCGTACTTCGACTCGTGGTCCTTCGCGCCGTAGCGGGCGAGGTCGACCAGGCCGTTCGCGAGCATGAACTCGGGGATCTGCCGGAGCTCGACCTGCCCGATGTCCGGACCGCCGCCGGCCGCGAGCGCGGAGTACATCTTCTGGTACCCGCCGGAGTTGCCGCCGGGGATCCAGTTCGCGGTGACCTGGATGTGCGGGTTCTTCGCGTTCCAGACGTCACAGACCTTCTGCAGGTCCTTGAGCCAGGCCCAGTAGGTGATCTGGACCGTCTCGCCGCTCGCGGCCGCGGGGATGACCCCGGCCTTGTTGACGTTGGTGGATCCCGGGACCGCGCATCCGGCGAGCAGGCCGGTCGCGGCTGCTCCGATGCCGAAGCCCAACAGCTGTCGTCTGGAGATGGGTCGTGGTGATGGGGGCGTCATTGCCGTCGCACTCCGGTTCGTCGTCGATCGGGGTTGCGGTTCAGCCAACCACAAAACCGAGCGCCAGTGCGATTTCGGCGCTGGGTGTTCCCTCCGATGTGGTGGGTGTTCCCTCCGATGTGTGACGTCGGAGCGCCGACGGGTGGAGTGTGGTCGGAACGTGAGAGCGCAGGGGCTCCTCGAGTTCCTGCTCCGTCCAACCGAAGGAGCTGCCATGACGTCGACCAACGTCACGAACGAACTGCACCGGATCCTGGGCCAGCGACTGGAGGGCGGAGGCACGTGGGCGTGGGCCTACGTGGACGCCTCGGGCAATGTCGAGGATCCGCGTCGCCAGGCGGCGCTGAAGCTCCGCGGGGTCGAGGAGGCACTCCGAGCGCAAGGCTCGGACCTCGACGCGGTCGACGTCATCGCCGGTGAGCTCGAGAACAGCCCAGGCGTCCCGTCGCCGGTCGCCCGGTACGTGCTCGTGCACGACGGTGAGCTCGTGCTGAGCGAGGTCCTGCCCGGTCCGATGCACGCCGCCGAGTCGATCGGCGTCGGCGCTGTCCCCGACCTCGTGCCGCTCGTCGCGCACCGGCCGATCGACCTGCCGTTCCTGGTCGTCCAGGTCGGCAAGGACGGCGGTGGGTACCGCGCGTTCAAGCTCGGGCACCCGGCGACCGCCGACGACGAGGAGCGCATCTCCGGGGAGACCTTCGACCAGCACAAGGTGAAGGGCGGGTTCGGCGACTGGAAGCAGCCGCGCTGGCAGAGTCGCACCGAGGAGGTCTGGCGGCAGAACACGAGCGAGGTCGCGAGCGCGATCGACAAGGCCGTCGCGCGACTCTCGCCTGCGCTCATCGTCGTCGCCGGTGACCTGCAGGCGCGTCCGATGCTCATCGAGCGGCTGTCGTCGGATGCACGCCGGCTCGTCAGCGAGGTGCCAGGGGGCGGGTTCGACGAGGAGGTCCTCGGCGATCACGTGCGCGTCGCCCTCGCCCGGGTGATCGCGAAGCACCGGCACGACCTCGAGGACGCGCTCCGGTCCCACGTCGGTCGCGGGGACAATCAGGCGGTGACCGGGCTCGGCCCCGTGGTCGAGGCGTTGCAGCAGGCCCAGGGTGCGACGATCGCGCTGGACGCCGTGGCCGTGGGTGAGCGGACGTTGCTCGCACTCGGGGCAGCGCCGTGGATCGCGACCGCGCCGGAGCAGGCTGCCGGCGTGCCGGTGATCGGCCCCGTGCCCGCCGTCTGCGCGCTCGTGCGTGCTGCGGTGCTCACGGACGCCGAGCTCGTGCTCGTGAACGCCGCGTCGTTGCCCGGGGGCGTGGCCGCCGCGGCGCTGTTGCGCTGGCCGGTGGGCCCGACCGTCCCGGCCTGAGCGGCCTGCGCTACCCCGTGCCCTTTCGCGCGTAGGAGCTCGAATCGCGCGTAGTCGGTCGGAAGTTCCGACCCCCTACGCGCGATTCCGCATCTCATCGCGGGCGTTGTGGGACGAATCGCGCGTGGTCGCCGCGCGGGTCAGTCGTGGGAGCGGTCGGTTCGCGGGACGAGCGGCAGCGCGGCGAGTGGCAGGACCGCCACGATGCCGAACGACGCCGCGAACCCGAGCGCTCCCACCAGGGCGCCGATGCCAGGCCCGACGGCGCTCGCCGCGATGAACTGCCCGGTGTTCTGCGCCCCGAGTGCTCTCCCGGACCAGAAGGGTCCAGCGGCCTCGGCCACCGACGTGTACGCGAGGCCGTTGTCCGCCACGGTGACGCTCGTCGCGATGACGAGGAACACCGCCGCGCCGGCCAGGTGCGTCGCGTCGACGAGTGCAAGCACGGCCATGACCACCGCGGCGCTGACCGCGACGATGCGCAGAGGTCCGACCCGGGATCCCGCCCGGTCGCTCCACACGCCGACGAGGATCCGCCCGATCGCGCCGACGAACTGCGACGCCCCGACGAGCAGCCCCGCCGCTGGCGTCGACCACCCGAGCCCGACGAGCCACACCAGCCCGTAGGTCGACAGCGTGAACTGCGGCACCACGAGCAGGATCGACACCGCGTGGATCCGCCACAGGAAGCCGTTCGTCCGGTAGGGGTTCGCCGTGACGGTCGTCGCCGCCTCCGAGCGGACCGGCCGCGGCGGGTTTGCGATGCCGATCGCGCACGACACGGCGAGCACCGCGCAGAGGAGGATCGGCAGGACGAGTGACGCCCGGATGCCCTGCGCCTCGGCGAGCTGCGGCACCGTGACCGCCGCGAGCGTCACCCCGAGCGGCTGGGACATCTGCCGGATCCCCATCGCGAGCCCTCGACGCTCCTTCGGGAACCAGCCGACGACCACGCGTCCGCTCGCGGCGTTCGTCGACGCGCTCGTCATGCCGCCCGCCAGGAACGCCAGCCCGAGCAACACCGGGTTCCCTGCAGCCGCCCACGCGCCGACCACCGCGAGCGTCGTCAGGACCAGACCGCCCGCGATCACGATGCGCTCGCCGAAGCGGTCGGTGATCGCTCCCCAGGCGATGAGCGTCAGCACCATGCCGAAGGTCGGAGCGGCGGCCAGGAGCCCCGCAAGGGTCAGCGACGTGCCCTGGGCGTGCAGGTACGGGATGAGCAACGCCGGTGCCGAGACCACGAGCGTGCCGGCGGCCTGCGCGGCGACGCCGAGCGCGAGCATCGTCCAGGCGCGGGCGGTGATCGGGGGTGTCGCGGCCGAACGGGGAGCCGTCGTCGTCATGGAAGCAGTCGTTTCGTCTCGGAACTGATTGGTATACCAAAACGGTATACCATCCGAGGCGCCGCGCCACTAGGCTGATGTGCCGTGACCGAACCGACCGACGCAGCCCCGGTGTCGCAGACGGCCCAGCTCTACGACAACCTCCGTGGCGCGATCCTCACCCTCGACATCGCGCCGGGCGAGCGCATCTCCGAGCGCGGGCTCGAGGCGCGTTTCCACGCCTCGCGCACGCCCGTCCGCGCGGCGCTGTCACGACTGGAGCGCGAGGGGCTGATCCTCCACGAGGGGCGCTCGTGGACCGTCACCCCGATCGACCTCGACGAGATCGCGTCACTCGCCGAGCTCCGCGGCGTGCTCGAGCCCGCCGCCGCACGGCTCGCCGTCGCGCGTGCGTCCCGCGAGCAGCTCGCCGAGGTCCGGTCGCACCTCGACGCCCTGCGGCCGACGCCGGACCAGCAGGCCGGCATCCGCATGGGCTCGACGTTCCACCTCGACCTGGCGGCCCTCGGCGGCAACCGGTTCGTCACCGACGCGATCGCCGATGCGCTGACCCGACTGGAGCGGACGCGTTGGATCGAGGTCCGGACGCCCGAGGCCCGCGACGCCGCGTGGGACGAGCACAGCGCGATCCTCGACGCCGTGCAGGCCGGGGATGCCGACCGCGCGGCCGAACTGCTCGCCGCACACGTCGCCGGGACGAACGACCGTCTGCTCGCCTTCATCGCGCAGGAGCGCCGCCGTCTCCGCGGTGCCGGCATGGCGATCGTGGGTGCGACGGAGCGCTGAGCGCGCCGGCACTCGACCCACCGCGACGCGACCAGGCGTCACCCGACCTGCGCGACCCACGGCGAGCACGGAACGCGACCCGCTCGAGGAGGCGACGGCGCAGACCAGATGCACCGGGCCTCCTGTCCGGGGCCGCGTCAGCGGCTCACTCGATACGCGCCCGTTCCTCGGCGATCCAGGCGTTCACGGAGTCTTCGGAGTGTTCGAGGAGCGCGTCACGCACCTCTGCCTCGTCGCGGTTCAGGCGGTGCGCGTCGCGGCGCCCGGAATGTGTCGACTGTGACATCTCGATCGTCCTTCCCGAGTGCGGGCGCATGCCCGCGATGATGCGGACACCGTCCGCTGATTGCGCTTCCCCACGGGACGTACTGAGGTCGCTCCAGTGTCGTCGGATCGCTTCGGATCGCGCAAGGGTCCCACGGTGGTTGTGGAGAAGTGTGTCGGCGACCGGTGCCTAGGATGGTCCGCTGTCGGGGCGGCTCGCCCCGGTACGGATCACCAGACGGACGGGAGGCACGGGTTGACCGACCAGCGCACGGCGCCTCCCACGGTCTACGACGTCGCCTCCGCGGCCGGCGTCTCCATCGCCACCGTGTCCCGCGTGCTGCGCACGCCGGACGCCGTCCGCGAGGGCACCCGTGACCGCGTGCAAGCGGCGATCCGAGCGCTCGGGTACGTCCCGTCGGGCAATGCTCGTGCGCTTGCCGGACGCCGCACGGGCGTGATCGGGTTGCTGCTCCCCGGCTTCGACGTCGTCGCGGACGAGCGTCCAGGACTCGTCACGGACGGCGGCGTCCGCGTGGTCGACGACCGTCGGCACGTGACGCAACCGTTCGCCTCGAACCTGTACTTCGACGAGGTCCTCCGCGGTGCCGAGACCGAGGCGTGGCAGCGTGGCCTCGCGCTCATGGTCGCGGCCGGCCGTGGTCCGTCGCGGGACGTCATCGTGAACGACGTCGCCGGCCGGGTCGACGGGCTCGCGGTGCTGGCGCAGACCGTGCCGGACGACCTGCTCGAGCACGTCGCCCGCCGGATCCCCGTGGTGATGCTCGCCGACGACCGGCGCTCGCACGGGTTCGACTCCGTCAGCGTCGACAACGCCGCGGGCATGCGCACGCTGGCATCGCACGTCATCGGACGGCTCGGCATCCGGTCGATCGCGTACGTCGCCGGGCCGATCGACTCGCCGGACGACATGGAGCGTGCCGCCGGGTTCGCCGCTGCGCTGGCGGACCACGGGGTCGACGCGTCGTCCGTCCGCACGGTGCACGGCGACTTCGGGCGGGTCCGGGCGCGGGAGCTCGTCGGGCCCCTGCTGGCCGACGGTGTGCCGCGGGCGATCGTGTGCTCGAACGACCAGTCGGCGCTCGGTGTGCTCGACGGGCTGCTCGCCGCTGGGGTCCGCGTGCCCGAGGACGTCGTCGTGACGGGGTTCGACGGCATCGACGCCGGGCGGTTCTCGTCGCCGCGACTGACCACCGTGCACCAGCCGATGGGGGCACTCGGACGCGCTGCCGTCGCGGCGATCGTCGACCGGCTGGACAGCCCCGCCGGGCCCCCGCGCTCGATGCGCCTGCCCGTCGAGGTCCTCCTGCGCGAGAGCTGCCCCCCGGCGCTCTGACGCGCGGCGGGCCCGCGCCGGCGCGGCGGTGCCCGTGCGAGTGCGGCGGGCCCGCGCCCGCCCGTCGGTGCCCGTGCCCGCGTGGCGGTGCCCGCGCTCGTGCTCGTACTCCTCCTCGCGCCCAAGCTCGCGCCTCGGTGCCCGCCCGCCGCAGTCCGGAGTGGTCGCGACACCCCGCTGGTTGTTCGCCGGCTGGTCACATCTCGTCGGTCCCCGCGCGTTCTGGCGACGGTTCGTGACCGCTGGGTGAACCTGAGCGGGGAGTTGTGACCGGTCGCGCGTCGCACGCCGTACGCCGTACGTCGCACGCCGTACGCCGTACGCCGTACGCCGTACGCCGTACGCCGTGCGCCGCACGCGCACGCCGCACGCCGCGCGCCGGCCTGCCGCGGCCCCGCGCCGGTGCCCGGGCGAACCGTGACGGGGGACACCGGAACCCGCCGGTTGCGCCGCGCGATGTAAGCGCATACATTGTCTCGGTACCCACTCGACACGGAGGTCGACCGAGCAATGACGCTTCCCCCACAGCGCACGCGCGGCCAGCGCGCACGACGGCGCGGACGCCTGATGGCGGCCCTCGCCGGGCTCGCAGTCGTGGCCCTCACCGCCACCGGCTGCAGCATCCAGGTCCGCTCCCAGCCGGACCCGAGCATCGGCAAGGACACGATGCTCATCAACGCGGACCACGGCAACCCGCTGTTCGACCGCAACTTCAACCCGTACATCGCGAACGCCCGCACGGCGTCGAAGTGGATGTACGAGCCCCTCATCGAGGTGAACCCCCTCGACGGCAAGCGCAACCCGTGGCTCGCGAGCTCGTGGACGCAGCCGGACGCCAAGACGATCGACATGACGATCCGCAGCGGCGTGAAGTGGTCAAACGGCGATGCGTTCAGCGCGAAGGACGTGGTCTTCACGTTCGACCTGCTCAAGAAGTTCCCCGCGATGGACGTCAAGGGTGCATGGCAGCACATCGCCAGCATCGACCAGCAGGGCCAGCACGTGGTCTTCCACCTGAAGTCGGAGGACGTGCCCAGCCTGACGATCATCGGGCAGACGTACATCCTCGGTGAGCAGCACTGGAAGGACGTCAAGGACCCGACGACCTACCGCGACCCGAACCCCGTCGGCACCGGCCCGTTCGTCCTCGGGAACTACACCGACCAGCAGTACTCGATGGACAAGAACACGTCCTACTGGCAGGCCGACAAGATCGCCATCAAGCACCTGATCCTGCCGGCGACGAACACGCAGCTCGACACGGTGACCCGTGGCTACGACTGGGCGTACTCGTTCATCTCCGACGTGAAGGGCACGTGGGGTGCCGCATCGAAGACGAACACGTACTGGTTCCCGCCGGGCGGTGTGATCGGCCTGATCCCGAACCTGACGAAGGCGCCCTACAACGACGTCAACGTCCGCCGGGGCATCTCGCTCGCGCTGAACCGTGACGACATCGCCGAGACCGCGACAGAGGGCAACCTCACGGCGGCGGCGCAGACCGGCCTGATCCTGCCGAACCAGGAGCAGTACGTGAACGACGCCATCCCCGACAAGGGCGTCATCACGCAGGACGTCGACGCCGCGAAGGCGTCCTTCGCGAAGTCCGGCTACGTGGAACAGGGCGGCAAGATCGTCAAGGACGGCAAGCAGCTCGAGATCACGATCATGACCGCGAACGGCTACTCCGACTGGCTCCGCGCCGCGCAGGAGGTCCGCCGCAACCTGACGGCCATCGGCATCAAGGTGACCATCCAGGCCCCGCAGCCCGCCGGCTACCAGCAGAACATCAACAACGGCACGTTCGACATGGCGATGGGCGGCATGGGCAACGGCGACGTGTACCAGGCGTTCAACTCGTTGCTGAGTTCCGACTTCTACCAGCCGGTCGGCAAGTCGACGGTGAACAACTACGAGCGCTACAAGAACGCCGACACGCAGAAGCTCCTCGACGAGTACAAGGCGACGACGGACACCGCGAAGCAGCAGGAGATCCTCGACCAGCTGCAGGAGGTCGTCTACAACGACCTGCCCGTCATCGGGATGTACTACGGCGGCCTCTGGGGGCTCTTCAACACCAGCAAGTTCGTCGGCTGGCCGAGCGCGAAGGACCCGTACATGGCGCCGCAGAACTACGACTCCGCCCCGTTGCTCATCTTCTCGAAGCTCCGGCTCCGTGACAGCGCCGCCGGGCAGAAGATCCTGAAGGATGCAGAGGACAACCAGTGAAGTACATCCTCCAGAAACTCGTCCTCTTCGTCCTGACCCTCTGGGCAGCGGTCACGCTGAACTTCGTGCTCCCGCGCCTCATGCCCGGCAGCCCGACCGACGCGGCACTGGCGAAGCTCAGCCAGAACGGCCCGGTCACCGACGCCACCAAGAAGGCCATCGAGGCCCAGCTCGGCGTCCCGACCGGCAACCTCTGGGACCAGTACGTCAGCTACCTGCACCAGGTCGTCACGCTCGACTTCGGCGTGAGCTACACGTTCTACCCGCAGAACGTCGGTGACCTGGTCGCCCGCGCGCTGCCGTACACGCTCATCCTCGTCGGCCTGGTCACGATCATCGCCTTCGTGCTCGGCACCCTGATCGGCGTCGGCGCCGCGTGGAAGCGCGGCACCTGGCTCGACTCGCTCCCGACCCTGTCCGGTAGCTTCATGTCGACGTTCCCCTACTTCTGGACGGCGCTCCTGCTGCTGTTCTTCCTCGGCTACGTCCTGCACTGGTTCCCGACCACCGGCGCGTACTCGGCGACGTCGACCCCCGGCCTGAACCTGGCGTTCACCGCCGACGCGATCCAGCACGCGATCCTGCCGGCGGTCACGATCCTGGTGACGAGCCTCGGCGGCTGGATCATCGGCATGCGCAACGCGATGATCAACACGCTCGGTGACGACTACGTGACCTTCGCCGAGGCGAACGGCCTCCGCGGTCGCACGGTCGCCATCCGGTACGCCGCCCGCAACGCGATCCTGCCGAACCTGACCGGCTTCGGTCTGGCGCTCGGTGGTGTCGTCGGCGGCTCGGTCCTCGTCGAGCAGGTGTTCGGCTACCCGGGCATCGGCTACCTGCTGTTCAACGCCGTCATCGGCCAGGACTACCCGCTCATGCAGGCACTCTTCCTGATGATCACCGTGTCGGTGCTCATCGCCAACTTCATCGTGGACGTCCTCTACGGCGTCCTGGACCCGAGGACGCGCCGATGACCACGATCGCAGTACGTACCCAAGAAGAAGCCCAAGCACCGTCACGGTGGAAGAGTGCGGCCCGCCAGTTCGGGGTCGTCTGGGGGAACACGAAGGCCCGGATCGGCATCATCATCCTCGCGGTGTTCGTGCTCGTGGCGATCGCCGCCCCGCTCCTCGCGCCGTACGGAGCCAGTCAGAACGGGTTCCCGCGAAGCCAGGACGCGACCGCCGCGCACTGGATGGGGACGACCGCCGCCGGCGAGGACGTCCTCTCCCAGATCATCTACGGCGCAAGGATCTCGGTCCTCGTCGGCGCGGTCGCGGGCATCCTGTCCACGCTCGTCGCCGTCGCGATCGGCCTCAGCTGGGGCTACGTCCGCGGCTGGATCGCCGAGGTGATCGGGTTCATCGTGAACCTGTTCCTCGTCATCCCGGGCCTGCCCCTCATGATCGTCATCGCGGCCTACCTGCAGAACGGCGGCATCGCCGTCATCATCGCGGTCATCGTGGTGACCGGCTGGGCGTGGGGTGCTCGCGTGCTCCGCTCGCAGACGCAGTCGCTGCGCGGTCGTGACTTCGTGACCGCCGCGCAGTTCTCCGGCGAGGGTGCCACCCGCATCGTCTTCCGCGAGATCCTGCCGAACATGACGTCCCTGATCGTCGGCAGCTTCTTCGGTGCCGCGACGAGCGCGATCCTCGCGGAGGCCGGCCTGGAGTTCCTCGGCCTCGGCGACTCCTCGATCGTCAGCTGGGGCACGATCCTCTACTGGGCGCAGAACTCGAACGCGCTCCTCACCGGTCAGTGGATCCTGCTGTTCGCACCGGGTCTGTGCATCGCGCTCCTCGCGATGAGCCTGACCCTGATCAACTTCGGCGTCGACGCCGTGTCGAACCCGCGACTGCGCGAGGGCGCGCGGGTCAAGAAGGAGAAGGCCGCATGACCAGCCTGGAGGCTCCCATCACGTCCGCCCCGCGGGCTGCGGACGTCCTGCTCGACGTCCGTGACCTGTCGGTGGTCTACGAATCGGCCGGCCAGACCGCGGTCCAGGCGGTCGACCACGTGTCGTTCTCCCTGAAGAAGGGCGAGTTCGTCGGCCTGGTCGGCGAGTCCGGTTCCGGCAAGTCGACGCTCGGCTACGCGCTGACCCGGCTGCAGAAGCCGCCGGCGCGGACGAACGGCGGCAGCATCGTCTTCGCCGGCAAGGAGATCCGTGACCTCGACGAGGAGGCGCTCCGCCAGCAGCGGCAGGGCGGCTTCGCTATGGTGCTGCAGTCCGGCATGAACGCGCTCAACCCGGTGCGGACCATCCGGAACCACTTCATCGACGTATTCAAGGCCCACGGCCACGTCCCGCGCGAGCGCTGGGACAGTCGGATGCGCGAGCTCGTCGGGAAGGTGAAGCTCCCCGACTCGATGCTGGCGCGGTACCCGGGCGAGCTCTCCGGGGGCATGCGGCAGCGCGTCTCGATCGCACTCGCGCTGTCCCTCGAGCCGCAGCTCATGGTGTTCGACGAGCCGACCACGGCGCTCGACGTCCTGGTGCAGCACGCGGTGATGGACACCATCATCGAGCTGCAACGATCAGAGGGCTTCACGGCCGTGCTCATCTCCCACGACCTCGGCATCGTGCTCGAGGCCACCGAGCGCGTCCTCGTGATGCACGAGGGACGGATCGTCGAGGACGGCGGTTCCCGCGACATCCTGCGCGACCCGCAGGACGAGTACACGCAGATGCTGCTCTCGCACTACGCGGACCCGCGCGCCGAGGTCGTCTCGCTGCCCGGCTTCCCGGACCGCTCGCTCCGCGCGGAGTCGGGGGAGAAGCGACAGGAGGCGACGACCTCGCACGCCACCGTCGGCACCCGCGAGCGCACGGCCGCGAAGAACCCGATCGTCGTCGACGGCCTCGTGAAGACCTACGCCCCGCCGCGTCGTGGCGAGGAGCCCGTGCGCGCCGTCCGCGATGTGTCGTTCACGCTCGAGCCGGGGCAGTCGCTCGCGCTCGTCGGCCAATCGGGCTCCGGCAAGTCGACCATCGCGAAGATGCTCACGGGCGTCGAGAAGCCGACGAGCGGCACCGTCCGCTTCGGTGACCTCGACGTCGCGAAGCTCGGGCGCCGGGGCCTGCGGGACCTGCGCTCCGAGGTGCAGATGGTGTTCCAGGACCCGTACGCGGCGCTCAACCCGCTGCACACGGTCGAGTACACGCTGACCCGTCCGGTCGTGAACTACACCGGCCTCCGCGGCAAGGAAGCGCGGCACCGCGTGCTCGAACTCCTCGAGACCGTGGGGCTCACGCCCGTGGAGCAGTTCGCGCAGAAGCTCCCGCACCAGCTCTCCGGCGGGCAGCGGCAGCGCGTGGTCATCGCCCGGGCGCTCGCGAGCGACCCGCAGGTGATCATCGCCGATGAGCCGGTCTCGATGCTCGACGTCACGCTCCGTGCCGGCGTGCTGGCGCTGCTGGAAGACCTGCGCGAGCAGTGGGGCGTCTCGCTCCTCTACATCACGCACGACCTGCTGAGCGCCCGGCTCATCACCGACGACATCATGGTGCTGCACGACGGCGCCGTCGTCGAGCGCGGGCGGACGGCCGACGTGCTGCAGAACCCGCAGGACAGTTACACGATCGAGCTGCTCGACGCGGTGCCGAACCCGCGCCGGCGGCTGGCGGAAGGAGCACTGTGAGCACCCTGCACGACTTCGAGGCGGTCACCGCCTTCGGACACCTGCCCACCCCGGACGGTGTCGACGTCGTCGGCGTCGACCTGCCGATCGGACGACTGACGGCGTACAGGATCGTGCCGGAGGGCGAGTCCAGGGGCACCGTCCTGATCGTGCCCGGGTACACCGGCTCGAAGGAGGACTGGCGGACCTTCCTGCCGGTCCTCCGCGACGCCGGCTGGTCCGCCGTGGCGATCAGCCGTCGCGGCCAGGCCGACTCGGTCGCGCCGACGGAGCGGAGCGAGTACACGCTCGAGCAGGAAGCCGCCGACGTCGTCCGGGTCGCGAGGCTCCTCGACGACGGCGCGCCCGTGCACCTCATCGGGCACTCGCTCGGCGGGGTCATCGTCCGCGCGGCCGCGATCCAGGACCCGAGCGCCTTCCGCGACGTCACGATGTTCTGCTCCGGCCCGCACGGCTGGGCGAACCGCAAGGCCGCCGAGCGCGCGATCGTCTCGGAGTCGTGCAGCAACCGCGCGCTCTTCGACGCGACGAACCCGCTCTGGGCCGGTCGTCCCGACGAGGAACTCCCCGACGACGTCCGGATGGTCCGCGAGCGCTTCGACCACACGAGCGTGCTCAGCGTGCTCGCCGGCGCAGGCATCCTCGAGGACCCGTCCGACACCACCGACGCGCTCCGCGAGACCGGTCTCCCGACCCTCGTGGCGCACGGCGTCTGGGACGCGGCATGGCCGATCCCGTGGCAGCACGACATGGCCGAGCGGCTCGGCGCCGACTACGCGGTCATCCCGGAGAGCTACCACGGCCCCCAGGTCGAGAACCCGCTCGGGACGGTCGCCGTCTTCGATGCGTTCTTGTCCGAGCACTGAAAGGACCCCATCATCACCACGCTGACATTCCCTGACGGCTTCCTCTGGGGCGCCGCCACCGCTGCACACCAGATCGAGGGCAACAACGTCAACAGCAACTGGTGGGTGCACGAGCACGAGCCGGACACGACCATCGTCGAGCCCTCAGGCGACGCCGCGGACAGCTACCACCGGTACCGCGAGGACATCCGCATCGCGGCCGACCTCGGGCTGAACTCCTACCGGTTCAGCATCGAGTGGGCGCGCATCGAACCGGAGCGCGGGTTCGTCAGCCGTGCCGAGATCGACCACTACCGCCGCATGGTCGAGACCTGCCACGAGTTCGGCATCGAGCCGATCGTCACGCTCATGCACTTCACCGTGCCACGCTGGTTCGAGCGCGACGGCTTCTGGCGCGCCCCTGACGCCGCCGACCTGTTCGCCCGCTACACCGAGGCGGCGCTCCCCGTCGTCTCGGACGGCGTCCGCTACGTCTGCACGATCAACGAGCCGAACATCGCGGCGATGCTCGCCGGAGGCGAGGACGCCAGGAACCTGGTGGCCTACGGCCTGCCGAACCCGGACCTGGGCGTCGCCGACGCCCTGCTGGCCAGCCACAAGCGGTCGCGCGAGGTGCTGGGACAGGTGTCGGGCCTCCAGTCCGGGTGGACCGTCGCGACCCAGGCGTTCCGCTCGAACGGCGAGCCCGGCGCGGACGCGATGCTCCGCGAGTACGGGTACCCGCGCGACGACTGGTACCTGGAGAACGCCGCCGGCGACGACTTCCTCGGCGTGCAGGCGTACACCCGCACGTTCGTCGGGCCGAAGGGTCCGCTCCCCGTCGACGAGACGAAAGAGACCACCCTGACCGGCTGGGAGTTCTACCCGGAGGCCTCCGCCGACGGACTCCGCAGCGCGTGGGAGCTCTCCGGCCACGTCCCGCTGATGATCACCGAGAACGGCATCGCGACCGCGGACGACACCCGTCGCCAGGCGTACACGCAGGGCGCCCTGGAGGGGATCCACCGCTGCATCGAGGACGGCATCGAGGTCCTCGGGTACCAGCACTGGTCGCTCCTGGACAACTACGAGTGGGCGTCCGGTTTCCGGCCGACGTTCGGGCTGGTGTCCTGGGACCCGGTGACGTTCGCGCGCACCCCGAAGCCGTCCGCGCACTGGTACGGCGGAGTCGCGAAGGCGAACGCGCTGGAGTCCTGACCCGCCGGCTGCCCGTCAGCGGGAAGCCGGCTCGCTCCTGGTGTCCGCCGGGATCGTGAACAGTCGGCTCGTCTCGGTCCGCCCGTTCGCGGTCTGCTCGATGGCGAACTGGAACTCCGTCACACCTGCCGGGACGGTCAGGGCGAACGCCCACGTGCCGTCCCCGAGCACGGCGTGCTCCCCGGGGGTGAGCGGGTTGCCGGAGGCGTCCAGGACGCGGAACGTGGCTCGGGGCGTCGCGGTGCCCGTGAACCGGTTCTCGACCCCCGGCTGCACGGTCGCCGGACCGGTCACCGTGACCGGGTCGAGCGCCGGCGGGTCGAGCACGACGGACAGGGGCACCCGGTCGTACTCGATGCCGTTGATCTTCTGGATCACGACGAGCGGGTTCGTGCCGAGGGACAAGCCGGTGACCGTGATCGACCACGTGCCGGTGGTGGTGTCGACGACCGTGTCCTGACCGCCGATCGACACGCGCGCGCCCTTCGTCGCCGTGCCGGCGATGACCGCGGACCTCGTGACGGGGTCGACCGATCGGATCTCGGCGATCAGCTTCGTCCGGGTCGGGCCGGGCCGCGCCACCCAGGGGTCGCCGCCGCCGCGCGCCTCGTCCCGGCCGCCGTTCCGGCCGTGCGCGATCGTGGTGAAGACCACCGTGACGACCTCGCCGGGCTGCACCCACGACGGCCAGGGCTGGGTGCCGACCGAGAGCGGGCGGAGTCCTCCGCTGCTCAGCGTCGCGCCGGCAGCGGAGACTTCGCATCGGACCGCCTCTTGGCAGTCGGGCGTGGCGGTGGCGGTGAGGGTCGTCGCGGTGGCGGTCACCTTCTTGTCGAACGGCGGGTAGGCGAACGGGCCGGCCAGGACCGAGCCGCCGGCGACGTTCGGGATGCCCGCCGCTGCAGATGCCGGGGTCGCGGCGGTGAGTCCGCCGGCGGCTGCCGCGACGAGCGTGGTGGCGAGGACGGTCAGGAGGCGTGGTCGCGTCGTCGAGGAACCCATATGCTGGACGGTATCCGATGTGCTGAATCCAGAACAGGAATATCGACAAGCCGGTGTGGTCAGGCGCCGTCCGCGAGGACCTGGGCCACGGTCGGATCACGGAGCAGGTCGGCGCGGGCCGCGGCGGTCGAGCCCTCGTCGTCCCTGGCGTCCCGGTCCACGTCGAGGTCGAGCGCGGCACGCACCGTGTCGACGTCCCCGGAGTCGACCGCGGCGATGAGCAGCGTCGCACCGCGCGACCCGCGGACACCAGCGTCCGCACCCGCCTCGGCGAGGGCACGCACGATCGCCGCGTGCCCACCCCATGCAGCGCGGACGATCGGCGTGTTGCCGTCGGTGTCCCGGGCCTCCAGGTCGGCGCCGGCGGCGACGAAGACCGCGACGGCACGGCGCGCGTCGCGGTCGATGGCCAGCGTCAGCGGCGTGCGGCCCTCGACATCGTGCAGTTCGAGGGAGGCCCCGCGACCGATGAGCTCCTCGAGCATCTCCGGCCGGTCGAACCAGGCTGCGGCGTGCAGCGGGGCGAAGCCCCACCGCAGGTCCAGGTCGTCGACGTCGCTGGCGTCGTCGGCGAGGTGCAGGCCGCCCAGGTCGCCGTACGCTGCGGCGCGGACCACCTCGTCCGCCCACTCCACCCATCCGTCCGGCACCGGACCGTGCCAGCCGCGTGCCGGACGCGAATCGAGGACGGTGAAGTCCTCTTCGTTGACGCTGCGCACCTCGATCGTGGCGTCCGTGAAGCGGATCGCGACCTCGCCGATGGGGGAGACGAGGAGCCGGAGCTCCCAGGCGTCCCGACCCGCGTGCTCGATCTCACCGCGGACGACGTGCGCGTCACCGGCGAGGAGGGTCGCTGCGTCGAGGAGCGGCGGCTCGATCACGGCGTCGTCGAAGCGGACGCGGACGCGGGCGTGGTTCCAGCGGCGCCAGAGTCCCTCTGGCGTGTCCAGCACCTCGTCGTTGCGGACCAGCACGTCCGCGTGCAGGACCACGGGGTCCGGTTCGCCGTGATCGGGCAGGGATGCGGTGTCGTCGTCCGCGGGCGCCTGGTGCCGGTGGCCGTCCTCGACCGTCCACCTGGCGATGCGGGAGTCGGTCCACCGGACCGTGGCGAGGGCGGCGACCGGCGGAGGTGCGTCCTGCACCAGCCGGGCGAGGTGGTCGGTCTTGCCCTCGAAGTCCTCGAGCGAGACGTAGCCCACTGACGGCCAGTTCACTCGACTCCATCGCACGGGGTCGAGACTAGCCGGAATCGACCGGTGGACTCCTCGAGTGAATGTATTTCAAATGTTAATATTGCAGCGTGCATGCCGATCGCCGACTCCGGACCCTCATCGTCTCGCAGTACTACCCGCCGGAGAACGTCGGCATGATCGTCCACTCGGTCGCGATCGGTCTGCACGCCCGCGGGCACGACGTCACCGTCCTCACGGCGTTCCCCAACCACCCGGGCGGCCGGGTGTTCCCGGGCTGGAAGCAGCGGTTCGGCCACGTCGAGCGACGGGACGGCGTGACAGTGCATCGCGTCCCGATGCTCCCGGACCACTCCGACCGGGCGTTCGCCCGGGTGATCGCCTACCTGAGCTTCGCGCTCTCGACATGCTCCGCGTCGAGACTCGGCCGCGATGCCGACGTCGTCTACGTCTACAGCGCGCAACCGACGGTCGGCATCGCACCGATGCGGTGGCGACGACGGTTCCGGACGCCGTACGTCCTGCACGTCCAGGACATCTGGCCGGAGTCCGTCACCGGGTCCGGGATGATCGCCAGCGGCTGGGCGACGCGGGCAGTCGCACGCGCAGTGCTGTGGTGGCTCCGGTCGGTGCTCCGGGCGGCCGCGCACGTCATCGCGATCGCCCCTGGTGCCGCGGCGCTGCTGACCGATCGTGGCGCGGACCCCGACCGGACGACGTCGCTGCTCAACTGGGTCGAGCCCCGCAGCGGGGACGTCGTCCGGGACGTCCGCGACGACGGGCGGACCAGGATCGTGTACGCGGGCACGCTCGGGCCGAACCAGGGCCTCGACACCGTGGTCCGTGCCGCGGCCCGGTGCGGTGACCTCGGGGACCTGGAGTTCGTCGTCATCGGGACCGGGGTCGTCGACGGCCACCTCCGGTCGCTCGCCGCGCAGCTCGGAGCAGGCAACATCGTGTTCCGGGCGCCGGTCCCCGCGGCGCAGATGCCCGAGGTGCACGCCGAAGCCGACTTCGAGATCGTCTCCCTCGCGGATGCCCCGATGGCCGCGGTGACCGTGCCGTCCAAGCTCCAGCAGGCGCTCGGGCACGGTGTCCCGGTCATCGCGGCACTCTCCGGGGACGCCGCGGACCTCGTCTCCGACGGTGGCGCCGGGATCGTCGTCCCGCCGGGTGACGTGGACCGACTGGAGGCGGCATTCCGCCGCGCGCACACGACCAGCGGGGATGAGCGCAGTCGGCTGTCCGCCAACGCCCTGGCCGTCGTCGCCGAGCACATGGACGGCGGCGTCGCGCTCGACCGTGTCGACCAGATCCTGCGGAAGGTGGCGCGGTGACCGCCGGGGACGCGGGGGGCCGCCGCGTGTGGGACCCGTGGAAACGCGTCGCCGACCTGATCGGCGCGAGCACGCTGCTCGTCCTGTTGGCACCGCTGCTGCTCGTCCTGGCGGTCGTCGTCCGCGCCGGCGGCGGTGGTCCGGCGCTCTACCGGCAGACCCGGCCAGGTCGGGGCGGCGTGCCCTTCCGGATCCTCAAGTTCCGGTCGATGCGACCGGACGCCGCGCTGGAGCTCGCCGGCACCGAGGGCGACCACCTGCGCATCACGCGGGTCGGGCGGTTCCTCCGAGCGACCAGCCTCGACGAGCTGCCCAACCTGGTGAACGTCGTCCGCGGCGACATGAGCCTGATCGGCCCGCGCCCCCTGCTCGTCTCCTACCTCGACCGCTACTCGGAGCGGCAGGCGCGCCGGCACGAGGTCCGTCCGGGGATGACCGGCCTGGCGCAGGTCCGCGGCCGCAACGCGATCGACTGGGCGACTCGGCTCGAGCACGACGTCGAGTACGTCGAGCGGCGGTCACTGGTGCTCGATCTCCAGATCCTCGTGGCCACGGTCCGGACCGTGCTCTCACGCCACGGGATCGCCCAGCCGGGGCACGCGACGATGCCGACCTTCGAGGGCACCGACCCCTCGCCGCGCGCGTCAGCCGTCGCCGAACACCAGGTCGAACACGTGCGGCTGCTGCACGGTTGACCGCCAGCGGTCGTAGACGTCCGCCGCCGCTCCGGCACGGCGCGCGAGCTCCGGCGCGGGCATCGCGGCCCACGACTCGATCGTCGCGGTCCAGGCGCCGTCGTCGACGACCGTGCCTCCGCCGTCGCGGACCCGGTCCGACCAGGGCGTCGTGTCGGGCAGGAGCACGGGGCGTCCGACCGACAGCGTCTCGGCGACGGTGTGCCCGAAGTTCTCCGCGGCGGTCGCGGTGACCATCGCGTGCGAGCGGGCGATGCACTCGAGGACGTCGTCGTGTTCGAGCGTCCCGGTGAACGCCACCTCGACGTTCGTGGGGAGCCGCCGTGCCGCGTCCAGGCACCGGCGTGCGTAGGCGGTGTCGGTGGCAGGACCGACGACCTGCAGGCGGACACGCCTGCGTACGTGCGCCAGCGCCTCGATCAGCAGGTGCGTCCGCTTCTTCGGGCTGATCCGTCCGACCGTCACGAGCTCGAGCACCTCGCCGCGCTCGGGTGCACGTCGCCGGGCCCGGTCCGGCAGCGACGTCTCGTTCTCCCGGACCACGACCCGGGTCCGGTCGCCCACGGCGGCCCGCACGTGGTCGGCCTCGTCCTCCGTGGACGCGTGCCACGTGACGCCGTGGAACACGCCGAGCGCTCGAGCAGCGCGCAGGTAGCAGCGCTTCTTCCGGTTGCCGAGGGCGAGCGCTCCCGGGTCGAGTTCGCCGCGCGGGGCGAGGAGGACCCGACGGGAGCGCACCACCCCGAGGCGGCGGAGCAGGAGCGGGAGCACCGAGAACCGCGCGTCGAACACGCTGTTGACGTAGGTCAGTTCGGGAGCGGGTCGTGCGCGCAGGGCGCCGACGAGCGACCACGAGCCGGACACGCCACGGGTGTCGAGGTAGCGGATCGTCACCGCACCGTCCACCACGGGGCACGTGGGGACCGCGAGCCGTTCGGCGGCGCCGAGGTCACGATCCCGCGTCACGACCTCGACTGCGACGTCCAAGGGGGCGGTCCTGACGAGCGCGCCGAGCGTCCGGATCGGACCACCCCCGTCGACCGCCGGCGCGAAGTACGGCGCGAGGACGCGGACGCGCCTCATCGTGCGGCACCGCTCGAACGACCCGCGGCCAGCGACGACACCAGGTCGCGCCATCGGCGAGCCGCCACGTGGAGGCCGTACGTCGCGTCGACGTGCGCCCTCCCGCTCCGGCCCATGGCGTCCGCACGCGGGCGGTCGTGCAGGACCTCGGCCAGGGCACGCGCCAGGTCGTCCACGATGGCGGCGCCAAACGGCACGTGGACGCCCGCGAGCGCCGGTACCGCGTGCTCGGCGCCGCGGGTCGCCGTGGTGACGACGGGGAGTCCGGCGGCCATCGCCTCGAGTAAGACGACACCGAGTCCTTCCTCGCGGGAGGCCAGCGCGAAGACCGACGCCGTGCGGAGCAGCGCGGCGAGATCGGTGTCCGACGGTGCCGCGACCACGTCGACGTCGTTCCGGAGGCCGAGCGCGTCGATCATCGCCCGGTGCGCGGCGGGGAGACCGTGGCGGCCGGCGAGGACGAGGCGGTTGGTGACGCCGTGGTCCCGGCGTGCGACGGCGTAGGCGCGCAGCAGGGTCGGCACGTCCTTGCGCGGGTCGTTGAGCCGGCTGACCATGACGATCGGTCCGTCATGCACCCGGACGTCCGCCGGTCGGAAGCGGTCGGTGTCCACGCCCATCGGGAGCAGACGGACCGGACGGCTCGTCAGTTCGGCGAGGCGATCCGCCATCGAGCCGTTCAGTGTGACGACCGCATCGGGCAGCTGCAACGCCCGCCGATCGAGGTGTGCTGTCGACGCAGTCGCCCGCCGGAGGAGGAACCCGCGGGCACCGGGGGTGTCCGCGAGGCGCGCGGCCCGTTCCTCCTCGACCAGCGAGGCCACCTTGAGCACCCAGGGGACCCGGACGTCCCGCATGACGCAGCCGATCGCCGGCGTCCCCGCGATCACGACCGCGGCGTCGCACGCGTCGACGAGCTCGGTCAGCGGACGTCGCGGTCGGTAGCGGTTCGCTTCGACCTCCGGCATCACGGTACCGACGTCCCACACGGCCCGGTCGCCGTCCGGCCGGCGGGCCGCGAGCACGCCGCGGACGATCGACCGCGGTCGGAGGAGCGATGCGTGTCCCGGTGCGGCGTGGAACATCCGCGGAGCGACGATGCGGACGTCCCACCGCTCGTGGACGGGCACCGAGTCGCCCCCGAGCGCGTCGGCGACGAAGTCGGCGACGGCGGCCAGGCCGCCGCCGGGGGCTTCACGGGTGCGGTACTCGGGGACGACGATCGCGAGCTTCGGCATGCTGTCCTCTCTCATCGGATCGGTTGTCGGACGGGGGAGGACCCGTGGCGGACCACGAGGAGGCTGCACCACCACGCGACCGCGTTCACGGCGGTGACGACCGTCGCCGTGGCGACGAGCGCGCCGATCCCGAACGGTGCGGCGGCGACCGCGGCCGGTACCCGGACGACCGCCGAGACCGTGCGCAGGGCGACGATGCGCCGCGACAGTCCCAGAGCCCGGTGCGCGGACTCGGGCACCGACGCCACCAGCTGGAACAGCAACTCGACCGCGGTGCAGAGCAGCACGGGCGCGACGAGCGGCCAGGTGTCGCCGAGCAGCGCACGTCCGACCGAGGGCGGGAGCGATCCCGCCGCGGCGAGCACGACGAGTGCGGGAGCGGCGACGAGACAGAGCACGGCGGTGTCACCCGCGAGGCCACGGACCCCGCGCCCGTCGGTGAGCCGGGAGACCGCTCGTGGGATGAGCAGGGACCGGACGGCGCCGAGGCCCACCGTGACCGGACCGGCCAGGGTCCCGGCACCCCGCAGTGCTGCGGCGACGGACAGCCCACCGATCGCGGTGGCCACCCACGTCACGAGCTGCACCACACCGCTGCCGATCAGCGTGTCCGCGGCGAACGCGACCGAACGGGACGTGGGCACGGGTGTCGCACGCCAGCGCGGGACCACGTCGAAGCGTTGCCAGACGCACGACGCGTACCCGAGCGCCGAGCCGGTGCCTGCCCAGACCGCGAAGGCGGTCACGGCGGTCCAGGGGCCCAGTGTGGTCGCTCCGAACGACACCGCGGCGGCGAGCAGCCACACGGCTTCCACGGAGGCCGCTGCGCGGGCGGACCCCCGCCCGACGAGGACGGCACGGGCACACTCGCGGAGGGTGATCCCGTGGAGTGCGAGTGCGCCGACGAAGAGGTACTCGGACCGCAGCAGGACCGCCGCGGCTCCCGTCACGACGGCGCCGCCGAGCCCGAGGACGGAGGCGCGGCCGAGCTTCCGGAGCTCCGGCGACCCGCTCGGGTGGACCACGAGCGGGTCGGTCACGGCCGACCGCGCGAATGCCGTCAGGAGCACGATCGTCGCCGCAGCGATCGCGAACCGTCCGGTCTCGTCGACCGTCGACACCCGGGCCACCGCGATGGCGACGAGGAACCCAGAACCACTCGTGCACGCGGCCACCACGAGCGCGCCGACCGCCCGGTTCCGCAGCCGCGACGTGGCGCCGCCGTCGACCGTCACCCGTCGCGCTCCCGCGCCCAGACCCAGAGCACGAGCACGACCGGAGAGGCGGCGACGACCGCTTGCAGCATCGCGATCGACGCGTCCGGCGGTGTCGAGAACCACGCGAGCGGACCGCTCAGGAGCAGGGTCGCGAGGACCAGCGCGATCGGACGCCGGCCGATGGCGTCCCACGGGCGGAGCGAGACCATCACGGCCGCGAACACCGCGTAGAGCAGGACGACAGCGACGCCACCCCAGAAGAACCACGTGGTCGCGACCGGCAGGAACGTGTACGACGAGAAGGACGATCCGCCGAGGAACTCGTTGATCGCGTTGCCCGAGCTGATCGCGGGTCGCTCGGGGTCGAGGAACCGCGGGACCAGACCGTAGCGGACCGTCGCCCACAGATCGGGCTGACCGAGGTCGTGGCCGGCGCCGTACTGCTGCGCGCGCACGATCTGTTCGTCGAACCGCAGACGGTCGGTCGCGGTCACCGCATCGCTGACCGCGATCCCGTCCGCTCTGCGGAGGTCGTTGCGGACGGCGAACACCACCGGCCACGATGCGATGCCCGCCGTCGCCAAGCCGACGATCCACCGGGTGGGCACCAGCTTGGTCATCACCGCCAGCGTCATCGCGGTGATGATGAACGTCGTCGTGGCCGCCGTCGTGCCACGGACGACCGCCATGGTGATGTGCGCCACGACGAGGAGCACGATCCACCTGACGGTGGCGCCCCGACCCAGCCCACCGAGTCCGTTCGCCGCGACGAGCAGCGCGAGTGCCAGGACCGGCCACGACGTGAACGGCGTCAGCAGGGTCAGCACGCCGGACGGGACGACCGCGTTCACCTGTGACAGCAGGGTGAGCCCGCCGAGGAGCACGAGCGTGAGGTTCGCCGTGACCGCCGCGACCGTCACCCAGCGTGCCACGGTCGCGACACGGCCCGGGTCCCACCGGGCCACGCCGTCGAGCCGGGCGGTCGTGGGGCGTCCTGAACGCCGTTCCGCGCAGGCGAGCAGCGCGATCGAGCCCTCGACCGAGACGGTCCCGAGCAGCGCGAGCCCCGCGGTCCGGACGATGAAGTCCGTCCCGGGGGCGTCGTTCCACACCGCCATCGGCAGGATCAGCAGCACGTACGGGGCTGCGACGGCCAGCGTCGTCGTGAACCGCAGTGCCGGTCGGCGGACCGCCGCCCGGACGGCCGTCACGGCCGGCGCCGGATCCCGGCGTTCGCGTGGTGCGCGTGCGCCGTGCCCAGGACGAACCCGACCACGCGCCGGGCGGTGTCCTGCACCGAGTACTCGGACGGGCCTCCAGACCGGGTGTGACCGGTGGCGGTGCGCACGAACCGCACCGCCTCCGTCACCGCACTGGCGGTGACCCCTGCGGTGATCATCGAGCCGGTGTCGATCGCCTCCGGCCGCTCGATGCGGTCGCGGAGCGTCACCGCGGGGAACCCGAGGATGACCGACTCCTCGCTGATCGTGCCGGAGTCGGACAGGACGACGAACGCCGAGCGCTGCAATTGGTTGTAGTCGTGGAAGCCGAACGGCTCGTGGAACCGGACACGCGGGTACGCCGACAGGTCGATCGTCGCGAGTGACCGCCGGGTCCTGGGGTGCGTCGAGACCAGGACGGGGAGGTCGTACTCGTCGCCGACCGCCTGGACCGCCTCGAGCAGCGCGACCAGTCGGGCCGGGTCGTCGACGTTCTCCTCACGGTGGGCGCTCACGAGCACGTAGCCGTCGCGGGACAGGCCCGTGCGGTCCAGGACGTCGCTCGCCTCGATCCGGCGGCGGTGGGTCGTGAGCACCTCGCCGAGCGGTGACCCGGTCAGCACGATCCTGGACGGGTGGAGGCCCTCGGCGAGCAGGTTCCTGCGGGCGTGTTCGGTGTACACGAGGTTGTAGTCGGCCACGTGGTCGACCATGCGGCGGTTGGTCTCCTCCGGCACGTTCTCGTCGAACGAGCGGTTGCCGGCCTCCATGTGGAACACCGGGATGCGCATCCGCTTCGCCACGAGCGCCGACACCGCGCTGTTCGTGTCGCCGAGGATGAGCACGCCGTCCGGACGTTCCTCGCGCAGGACCCGTTCGGTCTCGAGCATGATGCCGCCGAGCACGGTGCCGAGTGACGTGGTGTCGATCGCCAGGTGGTGGTCGGGCCGGCGGAGGTCCAGGTCCTCGAAGAAGACGTCGTGCAGCTGCCGGTCGTGGTTCTGCCCGGTGTGCACCAGGACGTGGTCGCAGGTCGCGTCGAGCAGATGGATCACCGCGGAGAGTCGGATGACCTCGGGGCGGGTGCCCACGATCGTCACGATCTTCGTCCGGTCGGATCCGTGTCGCGTGGTCATGCTGCGTCCTGGTGGGTGTCGGGTCGGGCGGGGTCGAAGAGGTCGTTCGTCCAGAAGGCCGTGACGAGCGGGGACGTCCCGGTGTTCGTGATCGAGTGCGCCCACAGCGTCGGCATGTCGACCGCGACCGGGTCGTCGCCGGAGACGTCGATGACGTGGCGCTCGCCGGTGAGCACCCGGCGGAGCACGATCCGGGCGCTGCCCTGCACGACGACGAAGCGTTCGAGCTTGCGGCGGTGGAAGTGGTTCCCGCGGGTCACACCGGGGAGCGTGGTGGAGACGCCGGTCTGTCCGGTGCCGCCGTGGCTCCTGACGAGCTCGGTGAACGCGCCCCGGTGGTCGGATGCCGACGTGAGCCGCTGGACCGGTGCGACCCCGAAGGCGTAGGAACGGTAGGTGTTCAGCAGATCGCGGTCGTACGGACCCGGGAGCGCCGGGATCTCACCCCGGTCGTAGACGTTCGCCAGGGCGCGCAGCCGTGCCGCGAGCTCCGGGATCGTGATCGTCGTCCCGCGCGACGCGAGCTCCTGCTGGTCGATGTGTCCGACGAGCGCTTCGGCGACGTCCTGGGCGTGCACGAAGGTCCGGACGTGGTCCGAGTCGACCGGGAGCGCCTGTCCACGCGCCAGGCGGTCGCAGAACGTCGACGTCACGGTGTTGTGCCCGGGGAGGCCGTGCTCCCCGAAGACGTTGTCGATGACGACGTCGGTGAAGCGGGCTCCCCACCGGGCGGCGGCGCGGAGCAGCACCTCGCCGGCGAGCGCCTTCCCCTCGGCGTACGCCCCCGCCGGGCCGGGCGCGGACGAGTTGGCGTAGACGACCTCACGGGGCGATGCCCCCGATCGCTCGAGCGCGTCGACGAAGCGGTGCGCCAGCTCGACGTTGCCCTCCCGCAGTTCCCGGTCGGTGCCGCGGACGATGCCCGCGACGTGCACGGCGGTGACGGTCGGCGCCAGCGCCGCGACCTCGTGCAGGGACGGGTCCGGGACGCGGACGTCCACGTTGCGCCACGGCCGACCGTCGGCGTGGAGCAGGGCGCGGAGGTGCCAGCCGACGAAGCCGCCCCGGCCGCTGACGGCGAGGAGCCCGTCGCCGCGACCGCTGCGCGAGCTCACGCCGCGACCCGGACCGGGGTGCGGCCGGCGCTGGCGAGCTCGGTGCGGATCTGCGGCAGGGTCAGCAGGAGGTCCTCGACACCCCGGACGTCGAGCCGGTCGACGGTGTGGGAGTCGTAGGCGACGCGTTCGGTCTGCTCCGGGTCGCCCTCCTCGTAGTACGCGGCGTAGTTGAGGTCCCGGATGTCCGCCGGGATGCGGAAGTAGTCGCCCATGTCCTCGGCGCGCGCGAGTTCTTCGCGGCTGGCGAGCGCCTCGGAGAGCTTCTCCGCGTGCCGCGTGCCGATCACACGGAACGGGTCGCCCTGGACGCCGAAGAGGTTCGCGAGCGCACGGGCCAGGTCACCGATCGTGCAGGAGGCGGCCTTCTTCACGAACAGGTCGCCCTGGTTCGCGTGCACGAATGCGTGCTCCACCAGGTCGACGCTGTGGTCGAGCGACATCATGAACCGGGTCATCTCCGGGTTCGTGATGGTGAGCTCCTGCCCACGGCGCAGCTGGTCGACGAACAGCGGGATGACCGAGCCGCGGGAGTACATCACGTTGCCGTACCGCACGCAGGAGACCTTGGTCGTGGCGTCGGCGTTGTTGAGCCCGAAGGACAGCGCGACCTTCTCCATCAGCGCCTTGCTGATGCCCATTGCGTTCACCGGGTAGACGGCCTTGTCGGTGCTCAGGCACACGACCGACTGCACGTCGGCGGCGACCGCAGCGGCGACGACGTTCTGGCTGCCGAGCACGTTGGTCCGCACCGCCTCCAACGGGAAGAACTCGCACGAGGGCACCTGCTTCAGTGCGGCCGCGTGGAAGACGTGGTCGACGCCGCGCATCGCGCGGCCGACGCTCTCCGGCTCGCGCACGTCGCCCAGGTAGAACCGCGCGCGCGGGTCGCCGAGCTCGTGCCGCAGCTGGTCCTGCTTGGCCTCGTCGCGGCTGAGGATGCGGACCTCACCGACACCGCGGGCGAGCAGCCGCTTGGAGACGGTCTTGCCGAAGGACCCGGTGCCACCGGTCACGAGGACGCGGGAGCCGATCAGGGAGTCGGTGCTGGGGATCATGGTCTGTCCTGTCTGGGGTCTCGGTTCGTTCTCGTGGTCCGTGTCCGCTCTGGCTGGGCTGAGTGGCTCCGGCGCTCCGGCCGGTACGCGTACCCGTCGGTTCGTCGTGGGATGGCGGCCATCCCGATGGCGATGCCGACCACGCGCGCGCCGGCGCGGTCGAGCACGGCGAGCGCGTCGCGGAGGTCCGTGGTGCGCGAGCGTCCGACGGCCGTCACGACGAGCGCGCCGGCCGTCGAGGAGGCGAGGACCGCGGCGTCCGTCACCGGCAGGAGCGGCGGCGTGTCGATGAGGACGTGGTCGTGGGTGTCGGCGAGCGCACCGAGCACCTCGGTCATCGCGTCCGAGGCGAGGAGGTCCGCCGGGTTCGGCGCGGCGGTGCCCGTCAGCAGCACGGAGCCCGTCCCGCCCCAGGGGTGCAGCACGTCCTCGAGCTCCGCGCGGCCGATCAGCACGTCGGTGAGACCGGCCTCGTTCGGCATGCCGAGCCGCGTGGCGATCGCCGGCCGTCGGAGGTCGCAGTCGACGACGGCGACGGTCGATCCGCCCTCCATGAGCGCTGCGGCGAGGTTCAGCACCGTCGTCGTCTTCCCCTCGCCGGCGCCCGCGGACGTGACGACGACGACGCGATCGGCGCCCGGCCGGCTGACGAAGCGCAGGTTGGTCCGCAGCGCTCGGAACGCCTCAGCGAAGGACCCGCGGGTGTCGCCCTGGACGTACACCGGAGCGCGCTCGACGTCCTTCGTCCGCGGGATGAGCCCGAGGACCGGGCGCGCGGTGACGGCCTCGACCTCGGCTCGCGTGCGGATCCTGGTGTCGAGGAGGTCCCGGAGCAGCGCGGCGAGCACCCCCGCCGCGAGACCGGTGCCGATGCCGAGCAGCATGCTCCGCATCGCGCGGGGCGTCGCCGGGGCGTCCGGGACGAGAGCCGGTTGCACGGTCCGGATCGACACCGGGGTCGGTCCGTCCGGTGTGGTGCCCTGCTCGAGGTCGTCGGCGACGAGCGCGGTGAAGCTCTCGCCGATCGCGTTTGCCGTCGCCGCCGCGCGCTCGGCCGACGTGTCGTCCACGGTGAGGTCGAGGAGCACTGTGTTGACCGGCGACGCTGCGGTGACGTGTTCGGCGAGTTCCTGCGCCGTGGTGTCGAGACCGAGCGCGTCGATGGCCGGCTGGAGGACGCGGGGTGTCGTGATGATGTCCACGTACGACTGCACTCGCTGTTCGGCCGCGTTGCCGCCCTGGAGGAGATCGGTCGTGGAACCGGCGCCGGCGGCCTGGACCGTGACGTACATCCGGGTCGTCGCGTCGTACGTCGGGACGGCGAGTGCCAGGTGCCCGGCCGCTCCTGCGACGCCGACGGCGAGTCCCGCGAGCACCACGCGCCACCGCCGTCTGAGGGCGCTGAGGATGTCGGGGAGGTCCATGTCGTTCCTTCGGGCGAGGGGAGCTGCGGGGGTCGGTTCAGCGGACGGTGTTGCCGTGGCCCTGGTCGTCGACCTCCGGTGTGGACCCCGTGACCGTGACGGTGTTCCCGGAGCCGAGGAGCGTGAGGTGTTCCGTCCCGGTGACGGTGATCTGGTTCCCGCTGCCCTCGACCATGAGCGCCTTCGTCTTCCCGAGGGTGACCGTCGCACCGGCACTGACGATGGAGACCGTGGCGCAGTCCCCGAGTTCATGGGCGTCGCCGTCCCCGCTGATGACCGCCTGCGCACCATCGCAGGTGTTGTCGTACGGTGCGCGCTCGGTTGCCGTGGAAGCGGTCGCTGATGCCGACGGCTTCGAGGCGGAGTCGTCCGTCGGCTGCTGCTGTGCGCAACCGGAGAGCAGGAGCGCCGCGCCGGCGATGGCGATGCACCCGGTGGCGGTGCGGGATGTCAGGTTCGGGACACGCATGTATTCAGAATATCAGTTAAATGTTAAATATCGAAATAGTGATATCGCCAAAAACTTGCGCCGTTCAGACGCAACTTCCAGCTGGCTGGGTTGACTCGCCTCCGGTCCGGAGTAGAGTTGAGTCCATCGGACGCAAGTCCGCAGACTTCAGCAGCATCCGCACCAACAGAAGGAGCACCAACACATGGGACGTGCAGTAGGCATCGACCTCGGAACCACCAACTCCGTCGTCTCCGTTCTCGAAGGCGGCGAGCCCACGGTCATCGCGAACGCCGAGGGCATGCGCACCACGCCGTCGATCGTCGCGTTCACGAAGGACGGCGAGGTCCTGGTCGGCGAGACCGCCAAGCGCCAGGCCGTCACGAACGTCGACCGCACCATCGCCAGCGTCAAGCGCCACATCGGCACCGACTGGACGACGGACATCGACGGCAAGAAGTACACGCCGCAGGAGATCTCGGCGCGCATCCTCGGCAAGCTCAAGCGCGACGCCGAGCAGTACCTCGGCGAAGACGTCACCGACGCGGTCATCACCGTGCCGGCGTACTTCAACGACGCCGAGCGCCAGGCGACCAAGGACGCCGGTGAGATCGCCGGGCTCAACGTCCTCCGCATCATCAACGAGCCGACCGCGGCCGCGCTGGCCTACGGCCTCGACAAGGGCAAGGAAGACGAGCTCATCCTGGTCTTCGACCTCGGTGGCGGGACGTTCGACGTCTCCCTGCTCGAGGTGGGCAAGGACGACGACTTCTCCACGATCCAGGTCCGTGCGACCTCCGGTGACAACCGCCTCGGTGGTGACGACTGGGACCAGCGCATCGTCGACTACCTGATCAAGAAGTTCAAGGACGAGCACGGCGTGGACCTGTCCACGGACAAGATCGCCAAGCAGCGTCTCAAGGAAGCCGCAGAGCAGGCCAAGAAGGAGCTCTCGAGCCAGCTGAGCGCCAGCATCCAGCTGCCGTACCTCACGCTGACGGCCGACGGCCCGCTGAACCTGGACGAGACCATCTCGCGCGCCCAGTTCGAGCAGATGACCTCCGACCTGCTCGACCGCACCAAGAAGCCGTTCAACGACGTCATCAAGGAAGCGGGCGTGTCGGTCAACGACATCGCGCACGTGGTCCTCGTCGGCGGCTCGACCCGCATGCCCGCCGTGGCCGAGGTCGTCAAGTCGCTGACCGGTGGGAAGTCGCCGAACCAGGGCGTCAACCCGGACGAGGTCGTCGCCGTCGGCGCCGCACTGCAGGCCGGCGTGCTGAAGGGCGAGCGCAAGGACGTCCTGCTCATCGACGTCACCCCGCTGTCGCTCGGCATCGAGACCAAGGGCGGCCTGATGACGAAGCTCATCGACCGCAACACCGCGATCCCGACCAAGCGGAGCGAGACCTTCACGACCGCTGACGACAACCAGCCGTCGGTCGCGATCCAGGTCTTCCAGGGCGAGCGCGAGTTCACCCGCGACAACAAGCCGCTCGGCACGTTCGAGCTCACCGGCATCGCGCCCGCTCCCCGTGGCGTCCCGCAGGTCGAGGTCACCTTCGACATCGACGCCAACGGCATCGTGCACGTGTCCGCGAAGGACAAGGGCACCGGCAAGGAGCAGTCGATGGTCATCTCCGGCGGCTCCTCGCTGCCGAAGGAGGACATCGAGCGCATGGTCCGCGAAGCCGAGGAGCACGCGGCCGAGGACAAGGCCCGTCGCGAGGCCAACGAGCGTCGCAACCAGGCCGAGCAGCTCGTCTACTCGATCGAGAAGCTCATCAAGGAGAACGACGAGAAGCTGCCCGCCGACGTCAAGTCCGAGGTGCAGGCCGACGTCGACGCCCTGAAGTCCGCCCTTGCTGGTGAGGACGACGACGCCGTCAAGACCGCCTTCGACAAGCTCAACGAGTCGCAGGGCAAGCTCGGCCAGGCGATCTACGCGCAGCAGGACGCGGGCGCGGCCGCCGGTGGCGACCAGCCCACGGACGAGCAGCCGGCCGACGACGAGGACATCGTCGACGCCGAGGTCGTGGACGACGACGAGAACGACAAGAAGTAGCCGATGACGGACTCCACGAACGACGACAACGTCGAGAACAACGAGGAGCCCCAGGTCGAGGGCGACGCCACGAACGCGGCGGAGCCCGAGGATCTGATCGAGGCCGAAGGCCCCGATGTCGAGGTGTCGACCGACGCGGCGAACGACCTCAGCCCCGAGGACGAAGCGCTGCTCGCCGACGCGGCCCGCGGCATGGCCGAGGACAAGCTGTCCACGGCTGACCGTGACCTCGTCGCCGAGATGCGGGCGGACATGCTCCGTGCGCAGGCCGAGCTCGTGAACTTCCGGAAGCGCGTCGAGCGCGACCGCGAGGCGAACCGAGAGGTCGCGATCGCCGAGGTGGTGCGCGCACTCCTGCCGGCGCTCGACGACCTGACCCGCGCCGAGGCACACGGCGACCTCGCCGAAGGTCCGATGCTGGTCATCGCACAGAAGATCCGTGGCGGCTTCGGCAAGTTCAAGCTGGAGCAGATCGGTGAGAAGGGTGAAGCCTTCGACCCGACCATCCACGAGGCGATCGTGCAGCTCCCGACACCCGGCGCCACCGGCCAGACCGTGGCGGACGTCGTCGAGCCGGGTTACAAGCTCGGTGATCGGGTCCTCCGTGCGGCCAAGGTCGCGGTGGCGGTCCCGGCCTGATCCGGGCAGGAAGGTAGGTATCCGTGGCCAGTCAGGACTGGTTCGACAAGGACTTCTACAAGGTCCTCGGCGTGTCCAAGGACGCGTCCGAAGCCGAATTGAAGAAGACCTACCGGAAGCTCGCGCGGCAGTTCCACCCGGACTCCAACCCGGGTGACACCGCGGCCGAGAACCGCTTCAAGGAGATCAGCGAGGCGTACTCGGTGCTCTCCGACAAGGAGCAGCGTGCCGAGTACGACCAGGTCCGCGCCATGGGCTCCGGCGCTCGCTTCACGGCGGGCGGCGGAGGCCAGGGTGGCGGCTTCGAGGACGTCTTCGGAGGCATGTTCGGACAGCAGGGCGGCGGCGGACAGCGTGTCCGCTTCGGCCAGGGCGGCGGTGGCGGCTTCGAGGACATCCTCGGCGGCATGTTCGGCGGCGGTGCCGGGGGCGGCTTCGGTCAGCCCTCCGGTGGCTACCGCGGCTTCGGTGGTCCGACGAAGGGGCGCGACGTCACCGCGACGACGACGCTCGACTTCACGACGGCCATCGCCGGCGACACCGTCAAGTTGTCGCAGGGCAACGGCCGTCCGGTCAACGTCCGGATCCCAGCGGGGGTCGCGGACGGCCAGAAGATCCGGCTCCGCGGTCGAGGTGAACCCTCGCCCGACGGCGGCGAGTCCGGTGACCTGGTGGTGACCGTGCACGTCCGCAAGCACCCGGTGTTCGAGCGCGACGGGCAGAACCTGCGCCTGGACGTCCCCGTGACGTTCGTGGAGGCAGCGCTCGGCGCGACCATCCAGGTGCCCACCCTCGGCGGCGACCCCGTCAAGCTCCGGGTCGCACCAGGCACACCCTCCGGTCGTGTCCTGCGCGTCAAGGGGCGAGGCGTCGCGACCAAGAACGGGACGGGCGACCTGCTCGCCACCGTCCAGGTGGCGGTGCCGTCGCACCTGTCGGACAAGGCGAAGGAAGCCGTCGAGGCACTCGCGGCTGCCCTGCCGGACGAGGACCCCCGCGAGGACCTCCTCGCCAAGGCGCGCAGCTAGCAATGCCCGATCCAGACTGGAGGCTCGGCGCGGTTCCGTCAGGAACGTGCGCCGAGCCTCCAGTCTGGTCTTCAAGAGGAAGGGGCACTCTGTGACGGACATGGACGAGAACTCGCCCGTCTTCGCGATCGCGGTCGCGGCGGAACTGGCGGAGATGCACCCGCAGACGCTGCGGCAGTACGACCGACTCGGCCTGGTCGTGCCGGGGCGGACCCGAGGCGGGTCCCGCCGGTACTCGATGCGCGACATCGCGCAGCTGCGCGAGATCGCGCGACTCGGTTCCGAGGGGGTGTCGCTGGAGGGGATCCGGCGGGTGCTCGAGCTCGAGAACGAGAACGAGGAACTGCGTGACCGGGTGCGTGAGCTCGAGACGGCCCTGGCCGACCAGCTCATCAACCGGCCGGGCGCCCGGGTGTTCGCGGCCACCACGACGGGAGCCGCGGTCTCCCTGCGCGCCGGTGCACGGCCGCAGCGGAACACCCAGATCGTGCTCTACCGCGGTCCGCGCTGACCGCCGTCTGAACGCCGAGGAGCCCCGGACCTTGTGTGGTCCGGGGCTCCGCTGCGTGTGCCTGGCGTCAGTTCGCCGGCTGCATGGGGTGCACGATGCGCTTCACCTTGAGGCCGCTGTCCGCCTGGGTGAGGACCACCAGGTACTTCGAGTCGGCCAGCGGTCGGGTGATGGTCCACTCGCCGGTCGTCGCGTCCGCCGTCGTCGTCAGCCGGTACGCCGCGTACTGCTCGCTGTCGCCGAACGGGTCCAGGGTGACCGTGGTGCCCGGGGTCGCCGTCCCGGTGAAGGTCTGGACCGTGCCGGGGGTGAAACGGTCGCCCGGGCTGGTGAGGACCAGGTCCGCGGTCGCCTCCGGGGTCAAGCGGACGCCCGTGATCTGCTGCACGACGTCGCCGTCCACGTCCTGCCGGAACGCGAGGACGTGGTACTCGACGTCAGCGAGGCCGCGCTCGATCGTCCAGGCGCCGGTCGTGGCGTCCGCCGTGGTGGTGAGCGTGTAGCCCGCCATCGCCGGCGACCAGCCGAACGGGTTGAACTCCACGGTGGCACCCGGCGTCGCCGTTCCCGAGAACCGCTGCGGGCCGGGCATGAAGGTGCCGCCGGACCGGTGCGAGGTCAGGGTGAGGTCCTGCGGTGCGACGTCCTCGTCCGGGGTGAAGGTGATGTCCTTCATGACCGAGGTGCGACCGTCGGCCGTCGTCTGGGTGAAGGTGATCTCGTAGCCGTCCTTGCTCGCGAGGTCCGCGGACGCCTCCCAGGCGGCGACGCCCGAGCGGCTCTGCTTCGCCTCGGCGCGGAACAGCTCCGTGCCCGCGGCGTCGGTGGCGACGATCGTCGCTCCGGCCTCCGCGGACCCGGAGAACGTGCGCTCCCCGGGCTTGTAGGAGTTCTCGGCCTCGATGCCGTCCACCTCGAGCAGACGGGGGAGGGCGACGCGTTCCGAGGTCGCGGCGTAGCGCTGGCCGTCGAAGCGCAGGGCGACGAGGTCGAGCTGCTTGCCGGTGAACTCCGAACCGACCGAGAAGCCCCAACCGCTGCCCGATTCCTGGTAGTGGGCGACCACACGGTCTCCGTCGAGCACCTGGATGCCATGGGTCTCCTGGAGTTCGCCGATGAACTGGAGCCGACCGTTCGGGTGCACGATCAGCTCCCGGAGTGCCGGCGCGACGACGTCCGGGTCGGTCGGGAGGGCTGCGATGTCGACCTGCACAGCGGGAGACTCCACACCGTCGGCATCCACGGCGACCACGTCGAGCGTGGTGCCGACGTACTCCTGCGGGATCGTCGCGACGAACACGTGTTCCTCGGTGACCCGCGGCTCGCCGATGGGTTCGCCGTCCTCGTTCCGCACCTCGACCGCGGCAGTGCGCTCGTCGACGTTGCCCCAGACCGTGAAGGCACCGTCGATGCGTCGCTCCGAGGGGCGCACCTCGGGAGCGGACGGCGCTTCGGCGGCAGCAGGAGTGAACCGGACCGACTCGACCCGACTGCTGCGGCCGTCGGGGAGCGTCTGGGTGAACGTGACGGTGTGATTGGTCGCGGCGAGGTCCGCCTCGGCGCTCCACGTGCTCGGCCCGTCTGCTGCGCGCGCAGCTGCGTCGGTGGTGAACAGGGTCGTGCCGTCCTCGTCCGTGGCCGTGATCGTCGCGCCGGCGGAAGCAGATCCGGCGAACCGGTGCGACCCGGGGACGAAGGTGTTCTCGTCTTCGATCCCGTCGACGCGCAGGGTCCGGGGGAGAGGTGCCCGCTCGGTCCGCGTCGTCGAGCCGTCGGCGGCGATGTGGACGCGGACGAGATCCAGTGCTCGGTCACTGTACTTGTCCGGCGCGAACACCTGGAACACGCCGGTCTCGCCCGGCCAGGCGCTGATCACGGTGGCACCGTCGAGCAGGTAGACGTGGTCGGACCCCGCGTGGCCGAGTACGACCCGGGCGCCGACGGTGGTGTCCCGGATCGACAGGACCTGGGCGGCCTCGAGCTCGGGATCGACCGGGATCGTGTCGATCGGTTCGTCCACTGTCGATGTGGAACGGGGATCACCCGTCTGCGCTGCCGCCGGGGCGGCGGTGGCGGATGCGACGGCGGGGCTGACGAGGCCGACGCCCAGGGACGCCGTGACGATGCTGCAGACGACTGCAGTGGTTCGGAACGGGATGGGGGTCATGGAGACTCCTTCATGATGGGAATCGTCAGTATATTCATATGTTGAATATCACAGTGTGAACCTTTTGAGTGTGATTGTATGTAAAATCTCTGTTTGTGGTACTGCAGTGCTGAACCCCGGTACAGTTCCATCGACGGCACGGGGCCGTCAGGGAACCGGGGAGCGCTCACATGCACGAACACGAACCGAGCTGGGACCCGCCGGTGTCACACACCGCGGAGATCGCCCCCACGGCGTCGATCGGCCGAGGCGCCCGGGTCTGGGACGGCAGTCACGTCGAGGCGGACGCGGTCGTCGGTGCGGAGTCCATCGTTGGTCGTGGCGTCACGATCGGGCGCGGCGTCCGCGTCGGCAGCAGGTGCAAGATCCAGAACGCCGCCCTGGTCTACGGTCCTGCGGCCCTCGGCGACGGGGTGTTCGTCGGCCCCGGCGTGGTGTTGACGAACGACACGGCGCCGCGAGCGGTCCTCCCCGACGGCACAGTCAAGTCCGGAGATGACTGGCAGGCATCCGCGGTCGTGATCGACGACGGTGCGTCGATCGGCGCGGGGGCGGTGTGCGTCGCCCCGGTCCGGATCGGGCGATGGGCGATGGTCGCAGCCGGCGCCGTGGTCACGAGGGACGTCCCGGACCACGCACTGGTCGCGGGGGTGCCCGCGCGACGGATCGGTTGGGTCGGCCGCAGCGGTGTCCGGTTGGTCGAGGGCACAGGCGCCCTGGTGTGCCCGCGGACCGGTGAGTGGTACACGGTCCACGGTGACGTGGTCGGACTGCTGCGATGAGCGTCGAGACGGTGGACGTGATCCCGGCCGCACGGCCGCTCATCGGCGTCGAGGAGCGTCGCGCCGTCGACGCCGTCCTCGCGAGCGGTCATCTGACCCAGGGCCCCGAGGTCGCGGCGTTCGAGCGGGAGTTCAGCACCACGCTCCTCGACGGGCGGCCGGTGGTCGCGGTGAACAGCGGCACTGCCGCACTGCACCTGGCACTCATCGCGCTCGGCGTCGGACGGGGGGACGAGGTCCTCGTGCCGTCGTTCACGTTCGCGGCCACGGCCAACGCGGTCCGGCTCGTCGGTGCGACACCCGTCTTCGTGGACGTCGATCCGGACTCGTTCTGCATCGCGCCGACGGCGATGCTGCGTGCGGTGACCGCGCGGACGCGGGCGATCGTCCCCGTCCACCTCTACGGACACCCCGCTGACATGACGGCGATCGCCGCCGTCGCCAGGGAGCACGACCTGCTGGTGGTCGAGGACGCCGCGCAGGCGCACGGCGCACGGTGGGCCGGCCGGCCCGTCGGGACCTTCGGGGATGCCGGAGCGTTCAGCCTCTACCCGACCAAGAACATGACGGCGGCGGAAGGCGGCATGGTCGCGACCGCGTCACCGTCGTCGGAGCGCGTGCTCCGGCTGCTCCGCAACCAGGGGATGGCCGAGCGGTACGCGAACGAGATCGTCGGGTTCAACGCGCGGATGTCCGACCTGCACGCAGCGATCGGCAGGGTGCAGACGCGCAAGGTGCGCGCCTGGACCGCGCAGCGGCAGGCGAACGCGGCGTACCTCGACGGAGAACTCCGCGGCATCGTCACGCCGATCGTGCACGCCGAGGCGGAGCACGTGTTCCACCAGTACGTCGTCCGGGTGCCGGACGACCGCGACGGCTTCGTGGACGCGCTCCGCGACGAGTACGGGATCAGTGCGGGGGTCTACTACCCGACACCGGTGCACCGTCTGCCGTCCTTCGCCGACGCCGCGGTGTGTGGATCCGACCTGCGCGAGACCGAACGTGCCGCCGCAGAGGTGATCGCCCCGCCGGTCTACCCCACGCTCACCCTCCGTGAGCTCGACCGGATCGTGGCCGCCGTGAACGCGCTCGCCGCGGCCGGGGGCTCCCGGTGACGCGGCCGCTGCGCGTCGGCGTCGTCGGCCTCGGCATGATGGGTCGACACCACGCCAGGGTCCTGCGCGACCTCGGCGGTGTCGAGCTCGTGGGCGCGGCCGACGCGCTCGGTGACGTGCACGGAGCCGCTGGCGGGGCGCCGGTCGTCGCCTCCGTGGCGCAGTTGCTCGACCTCGGGCTGGATGCCGCGGTCGTCGCGGTGCCGACCGCCGCCCACGAACCCGTCGCCATCCGGCTCGCGGAAGCGGGCGTACACGCGCTGATCGAGAAGCCGGTCGCCTCGTCCGCCTCCGGCGCGGCCCGACTGGTCGCCGCGTTCGCGAGCGCAGGACTCGTCGGCGCTGTCGGCCACGTCGAGCGCTACAACCCCGCACTGCAGGAGCTGCGGAGGCGGCTCGACGACGGGCAGCTCGGCGAGGTCTACCAGATCGCGACGCGACGGCAGGGCCCGTTCCCGGCGCGCATCGCGGACGTGGGCGTGGTCAAGGACCTCGCGACGCACGACATCGACGTCACGACGTGGCTCGCGCGGTCGCCCTTCGCCCGGCTCGCCGCGTTGGCGTGCCGCAGGAGCGGGCGTCCCCACGAGGACCTGGTCACGGTGACGGGCGAGCTGGAGGACGGCACCCTGACGACCCACCTGGTGAACTGGCTGACGCCGTTCAAGGAGCGCGTCGTCGTGGTCACCGGTGAGCACGGCACGTTCGTCGCGGACACGGTGAGTGCTGACCTGACCTTCCACGAGAACGGCACCGTCACGACCGGGTGGGACCAGGTGGCTGCCTTCCGCGGTGTCGCTGAGGGGCCGAGCACGCGGTTCGCGATCCAGAAGCGCGAGCCGCTCGTCGTCGAGCACGAGGCGTTCCGAGACGCCGTGCTCGGGAAGCCGACGGACATCGTGTCGCTCCGCGAGGGGCTCGGGATCGTCCGGATCGCCGAAGCGGTGCTCGAGTCCGCCCGGACCCGCAGAACCATCGAGGTGACGGCATGAGGGTCGCCGTGGTCGGGCTCGGCAAGATCGGCCTGCCGCTGGCGGTGCAGTACGCGTCCTCGGGGGTGCGGGTCACCGGCCTGGACGTCGACCAGCGGGTCGTCGGCGCCGTGAACGCGGGGCGCGAACCGTTCCCGGGCGAGCATGGTCTGAGCGAAGCCCTGACGGCCGTGGTCGAGACGGGGGCGTTGCGGGCGACGTGTGACCCGGCATCCGCGATCGAGGACGCCGAGGTCGTGGTGGTCGTCGTCCCGCTCGTCGTCACGGGGGACGGCGAGCCGGACTTCCGGGCGATGGACGCGGCGACCGAGTCGGTCGGCCGCGCACTCGCGCCGGGGACCCTCGTCGCCTACGAGACCACACTGCCGGTCGGCACGACGCGTCACCGGTGGGTGCCTCGCCTCGAGGCCGCGTCCGGGCTGGTGCAGGGGGACGAATTCGACGTCGTCTTCTCGCCGGAACGGGTCCTGACCGGCCGGGTGTTCGCAGACCTCCGTCGGTACCCGAAACTCGTCGGCGGGCTGTCGGCGCGCGGCGCGGACCGGGCTCGGGCGTTCTACGAGCGCGTGCTGCAGTTCGACGATCGGCCGGACCTCGGGCGTCCGAACGGCGTCTGGGACCTCGGGACCGCTGAGGCGGCCGAGCTCGCCAAGCTCGCGGAGACCACGTACCGCGACGTCAACATCGCCCTGGCGAACGAGTTCGCGGTGTTCGCGGGACGGAACGGCATCGACGTCGACATCGTGATCGACGCGTGCAACTCGCAGCCGTACAGCCATCTGCACCGACCCGGCATCGCGGTCGGTGGGCACTGCATCCCGGTGTACCCGCAGCTCTACCTCTGGAACGACCCGGATGCCTCGGTCGTGTCGACCGCTCGACGGCGCAACGCGGCGATGCCCGAGTACGCCGTCGCGGTGCTGGAACGGTTGCACGGTGACCTCGCCGGTGAACGGGTGGTCGTGCTGGGGGCGTCGTACCGCGGGGGTGTGCAGGAGACGGCCTTCTCGGGGGTGTTCGGCACGGTCGCGGCGCTGCGCGCGCGGGGTGTCCTCGCGTCCGTGTCCGACCCGCTGTACACGGACGCCGAACTGGTCGGCCTCGGGCTGGTCCCGCACCGCGCGGGCGCGCCGGTGGAGGCGGTGATCGTGCAGGCGGACCACGCGGAGTACGCGACGCTCGGCGAGGACTCGTTCCCCGGCGTGCGCACGCTGCTGGACGGGCGGCGGATCATCGACACGGCGCGCTGGCCGTCGACGACCGTCGGGTCGATCGGCGCTCCTCCGGTTCGCCTCGCGCACCGCCCGTGATGGAATGCGACATGTGAAGAACTGGTGATCTGCGCGCGGAGGCACCTAGCGTCGCAGCATGCACTCCCGCCCTCGCCCGTTCGACATCGTCCACGTCTCGAGCGCACACCCCTGGACCGACAACCGGATCCACACCCGGGCGGCCACGACCGCGGCACACGCCGGGTACCGGACCGCGCTCGTGGCGGTCGACACCGGCGGAGGAAGCGCCGAGCGGGCTCCGGCCGACTGGGATCGCCCGGACGAGCGGAGCGGCGTGTGGGTCCGACGCATTCCGCGGCGCGGGCGGCTCAGGCGCCTGGTCATCTCGACCGTCCAGGCGGTGCTCGTCGCGTTGTCGTCTCGGGCCCACGTCGTCCACCTGCACGATCCGGAGCTGGCGTGGGCCGTCCCGCTCCTCCGCCTCGCGCGGCGCCGCGTCGTGTACGACGCGCACGAGGACCTGCCGGCGCAGGTCGCCGGCAAGGAGTACCTCGGGCGGATCCGCAGGGTCGCCGTCCCCATCGCCCGTGGCGTCGTCCGGTTGGCCGCCCACGCGGACGCCGTCGTCGCCGCGACCCCGACCATCGCGTTGCGGTTCCCGGCTGCCCGCACGACGGTCGTGCAGAACCTGCCGGTGCTCCGGGCGTCGGACGCCACCCTGGCTGATGCGTCCGGACGTCCGCCGATCGCGGTGTACCTCGGGGCACTGAGTCATGACCGCGGCATCGGCGTCGTCAGCGGTGTCGCCGGGTCGCCGGCGCTGCCGTCGGGGTGGCGAGTGCGCACTGCTGGGCCGATCGACGGGGCGGTGGATCGCCGCGCGTTCGATGCCCTCTGCGGCACCGGTCGGATCGACCACCGGGGTGTGCTCCCGCCGGATCGGGCACGGGACCTGCTGCACACCGCGCGGGTCGGACTGCTGCCCCTGCTGCCGACCGTCGCCTACGCGTCGTCCATCCCCACCAAGCTCTTCGAGTACCTGGCTGCCGGCCTCGCGGTGATCGCAACGGACGTCCCGTACTGGCGGGAACTCCTGGACGACATCGAGTGCGTGACCTGGGTGCCCGCGGGAGATCCGGACGCCGTGGTCCGGGCGCTGCAGCGGTACGCCGCCGAGCCCGATCTGCTCGACGCACACGGGCGCGCCGGCCGTGCGCTGGTCGACGCGCGCTTCCGGTGGGACCACGAAGCGCCCGAGCTGCTCCGGGTCTACCGACGGCTCTGCGGTGCTGCGCCGTTCGACGGGTACCTTCCCAGTTCGTCGGACGCGGACTGGAATGTAGTATCCAAGTGAACACCCACTGCCCCTTGCACCTCACGAACGGCGGGTACCGTGCGCCGACCCCGACCTCGACCCACGCGTGCGATCCTCACGATCCTGTTCGGGACGCTGCTCGGCCAGGGCCTGGTCGTCGCCGTCTCGCCGCTGTTGACCCGGCTGTACGCCCCGACGGACTTCGGCGTGCTCGCCGTCGTCACCGCGATCGCTTCCGTGCTCGGCGCGGGAGCGACCATGGGGACCGATCGCGCGCTCCCCGTGGCGCAGGACGCCACGATGCGCGCGCTCGTGCTGATCGGCATCGTCTCGACGGCGTTCGTCAGCGGTGCGACGGCAGTGGCCACCTGGCTCGCGCGCGAAGCGCTCGCCGCGCAGTTCTCGGCGCCGACGTTCGCGGACCTCTGGTGGATCGTCCCGGTCACGACCGGGGCCGTCGGACTCCACCGGGTGGCAACCGCGGTGCTCGCCCGGGGCCAGCGCCACGGCTCGATCGCGATCCGGAACGTGTGCCAGGGAGTCGGGCAGACCGTGTGGAACCTCGCGATGGCCTCGACCGGAGCCCTCGGGCTCGCCGGTGGACTGGCTGCCGGGCGACTCGCGGCACTGCTCGGGATGTTCCGTCCGGCGTCGCTCCGAGCCAGCCGGTCACCGTGCTCCGTCCGGGCCGCGCTGTCGGTGCACCGACGCTTCCTCTGGTTCACCCCGTGGTCCTCCATGCTCAACGTGGTCGGACAGCAGGCACCGGGGCTGCTCATCGCCGCGGCGCACGGCAGTGCGGCGGCGGGACTGGTGGCCCTGACGATGCGGGTCCTCGGCTCACCGGTCGGGATGCTCGCGGACGCCGTCGCGCAGACGGTCGCCGGGGCGATCGGTGGCCGGATCCGGGCCGGAGCGTCGGTACGAGATCCGCTCCGGCGGGTCGTGGGTCGTCTGCTGGTGCTCGGGGCTGCTGTGGCCGTCGTCGTGATGGTGTCCGGGCCGTCGGTGTTCGGTGCGGTGTTCGGGCCGGACTGGACACGGTCGGGCGAGTACGCGCGCATCCTGGCGCCGGCGTTCGCGCTCCAGGTCGCGGTGTCGCCGGTGAGCCAGGTGCTCGGGATGCTCGGTCGACAGTCCTCGCAACTCGCCTGGGATGCCGGACGCTTGGTCCTGACGTCCGGTGCGGTGATCGTGCCCACGCTGCTCGGTGCGCCCGTGCCCGTGATGCTGGCGGGGCTCTCCGGCACGATGATCGCGTCCTACCTCGTGATGCTCGGGCTGGTGGTCGCGGCGACCCGGTCCGTCCGCGACTGACCGACTCGCACCCGTGCACGGCCCGGTGCGGCGGACGGACGGGGTCCGACGATGCGCATCGATGACGCCGCCCGTACCCTGACCCGTCGCGCGGCGCTGTTCGGCGCGGCAGCGGCTCCCGGCGCGGTGTTGATCGGACGCACGCCCTCCGCCCGGGTTGCGTCCGTGCCGCCCGCGCCGACGTCGGCGTCACGATCCGCCTCGGACATCGACGCGACACGGCTGCAGGACGTCCTCGACCAGGCCCGCCCGCACGCCGTCGTCGACGTGACGCGTCGGTGGACGCTCGCGGAACCACTGGTCGTGGACCAGCCGCTGACGCTCCGGTTCGCCGGGGGATCCGTTGCCACGGACCGGGACATCGACCTCGTGCACATCCGGTCGAGCCTGGTGCGCGTCGTCGACGCCGTGCTCGACGGTCCCGGCGCGGAGCACTCGGGGCTCGGTCGGGGCGTCCGCGCGACGGGTACGGCGAAGGCGCCCCTGCGGGACGTGCACGTCACGCGTGCACGTGTCCACGGGTTCCCGCACGACGGTGTCCTGCTCGAACACTGCGAGGGCTTCGTGGTCGACGACTGCGACATAGCGGACGTCGGGTACGCCGGGGTGCTCATGTTCTCCTGCGTCCGGGGTTCCGTCACCGGGAACCGCATCCGCCGTGTGACCCAGCCGGCGCCGTACCCGAACTCGTACGGCATCGAGGCGGTCCGCGCCACGACGACCGGGCTCGACGACTCCCCGCGGAGCAGCCGGATCCTGATCGCCGACAACCACGTCTCGGGCGTCCCGCACTGGGAGGGCATCGACACACACGGCGGCTCGTCGATCGCGATCGTCCGGAACCGTGTCGAGGACTGCCGGGTCGGCATCGCCGTGGTGCCGTCGAAGGACGAATCCGACGCGTCGGCGACGAAGTACGCGCCGCTGGACTGCTCGGTGGTCGACAACGTCGTCTCCCGCTCGACGCAGGGGCCGGGCTCGGGCATCATCGTGCGTGGTGCGGGCGAGACCGTGGGGTCGGCCGCGGAGCGCGCGACCGGGATCGTGCTCCGGAACACCGTGACCGGGTACGGCGACGGTGATCGTGACGCGGGGATCCTCGTCTACCTGACCCGCGGCGTCGTGCTCGCGCACAACCGGTGTACCGACGGTGTCCGTCGGGGTGTCTCGCTCTACCACTCCAACGAGGACCTCACGCTGATCGGCAACGTGGTGGCCGGCCTCCGACCGCAGGGGACCGCCACGTCGGTCGCCGTCGACGTCCGGGCGACGGCGAACACGGTCGTCCTGCTCGACAACCGGTACACCGCTGGTGCGACCGCGCCGCGGGTGTACGGCGTGCAGTGCCGGCAGGCCGACAACGACGTGGTGCTGGTCGCGAACGACTGGCGGGCCACGACGACGCCCGTCGTGGCGACGGCCGGGGCGGTGACGCGCTACCGAGAGGAGTGAGGCGCCACCGACGGAGCGACGTCCGGACGCCCGACCGGCGCGGCCCCGGTGGCCCCGTGCGCGCGCCAGACTCCGGGCGCGCCCCCAGCCCCGGGCGCGCGCCCCACCCCGTCCGCTCGGCCGGCCTCGGTGGCGCAGGCGGTACCGTCCGCGCGGTCCCACCCGCTCCGCGGGGCGATCGCGAGCACGATCGTCCCGACGAGCAGCCCGTGCGAGAGCATCGCCGTGAAGATCGAGGTGTTGCTCAGCATGATGCTCGGCATCACGACCGCCATCGCCGCCACCCGGAGCGGCAGTCGCCGGGCAGCGAGGTCGAGCCCGCGGAGCCACAGCAGCAGCGCTGCCGCCGCCACCGGGATGCCCGCCCACCCGAGGTTCGCGAACCCGTCGGCGAACAGGTTGGCGTTCGCGTACCCCGACGACCCCGGCACGAGGAAGTCCGCGATGCGCTTCGGTGGCGGCAGGTCGTACGGGTAGTCCACCCAGGCCCGGAGGAACGAGTACCCGTACTCGGCGACGGGGTTGTCCGAGAAGTACTGCACGTACACCGAACTGAGGAGCCCGGGCGTGAGCATGAACCGACGCGTGAACACCGACGTCCACGTGATCCCGCCCTGGACCTCGTCGGCGACGGCGGACACGATCATGATGAGGATCGGTGCGACCAGGAGCGGGGTCGATCCGCGCGCGGACCGACCCCAGAAGAGGACGGCCATGCCGAGCACGGCGACGAACGAGAACAGTACGGCCTTGAACCCGGTGCTCGAGTACAGCAGGAACTGCCCGACGACCGCAGCGGCGACCAGGCTCGGCCGCCGTCGTGCGAGTCCGCGGGCGAGCACGAGCGGGTTGATCACGTACGCCTGCCCGGTGAGCAGGTAGCCGAGCGTCCCGCCCGTGCCGACGTCCGCTGCGTACTCGGCGCGTACGTCGTAGATGTCGTCGAGCGCGAGGAAGCGGACCTGCAGCCCGACGGTCGCGACCATCACGCCGTAGGTCGCCGCCGAGTACACGCCGCACACCGTCCAGGTCAGCGCCCCGCGGTCGATGCCACGCGCCCCGAACGGGATCCGGTCGACGCCGCCCACCGCCGGTGGGGCCGGTGCTCGCGGCGTCGCGATGCAGACCAGCGCGAACGACACCCCGACCGCGGCGCTCAGTGCGAGGGCGGTGTCGGTCGGCAGGTACCCGGTCGAGGGGCTCATCAGCATGGTCGGTGCGACGCACACCACGAAGATCGTCCAGAGCACCACGTGCGACGGCCTGCACACGACGGCGGGCAGCGCCAGGGCGACGGCCGCGGTCAGGGCGGTCACCACCACTCGGACCTGCCACGATGCGTCGACGTGCGTGAACCCGTTGTAGGAGAAGAGTGGCGCCACCAGGTTCGCCGCGATCCAGTCGGTCGTGACGCCGAGCACGGCGACCGTGGCGCACACCACGACCACTCGGCGGAGCAGCCCGATGAGGAGCGATCGCTCTGCCGCCGTCAGCGCCGCACGCACGGCAGGAGTTCGTCGTACATCGCGACGAGGCGAGCAGCCTCACGGTGCCACCGGAACCGCTGGGCCGCTCGCCGCGCCTCCGCACCGTGCCGGAGCAGCAGCCCCGGATCCTCGGCGTAGCGGCGCACGGCACCGGCGATCGCGGCGGGGTCGTCCGGCGGCACGAAGGTGACGCAGTCGGAGCCATCGAGCAGCATCCGCAACAGCGGGGTGTCCGTCGCGATCACCGCGAGGCCCGCCGCGAGGTACTCGAACAGCTTCGTCGGGAAGATCTGGTCCGTGACGGGCGTGCGCCGGAAGGGGATGACGCCGATCCGTGCGCCGAGCAGCAGGTCGCGCGCCTGCATCGGGCCGACGACCCCGCCGTGGTGGAGCCGGCCGCTCGACTCGGCGTCACGGAGCGCCGTCGTGTCGGTGGCGGCGTCGATCGCCCCCACGAGTTCGATCCGCCAGCCCGGCGGGAAGTCCGGCTGGCCGGGGACGGCCGCGACCACGTCGATCCCACGGTCGTGACTCAGGACGCCGACGTGCGCGACCACGGTGGGCCGAGCCTCCAGTCCGGTCTGCGTATCGTCGGCCGCGCGCCGCAACGGGTAGTTGTGGATCGCGATCCGCCGCGCCGCCGGGAACCGGCGGCCCGTCCACTCGGTCGCCGTGACGACCCGGTCCGCGGTGCCGGCGAGCCGGAGCAAGCCGTGCGACAGGGCCGAGAGGACCGCCCGCTGCCGGTACGACAGGTAGTCCTTGCCCCAGATCTGGTCGGGCAGGTCCTCGTGCGCGTCGTACACCACGATCCGGCCGGCGGCGCGGAGCACGGGGATGGTCCAGATGAGTTCCGGGTCGTGGAGGTGGACGAGCCGCGCCCGCGACCGCAGCGCCAGCAGGAGTGCCTGCGTCGTGGAGACGAGCATGCGTCGGAGACGGCGGCGGCGCGGGATCCGGACGACCTCCACGGCGGTGGGCGGAGCGTCGAGGGCGCAGTCGACCGCGATCAACCGCACGCGGTACCCGGCATCCGCCGCCGCAGCGGCTTCGCGGAGGTGCACGCGGTTGTCCACCCACGGATGGGCGCTCGAGACGTGCACGATGTCCGGCGTCATGCGGCGCTCGCCGCAGCGTCGAGCGCGCCGGCGTACCGGCCGGCGAGCGCCCGGTAGTCGTTGTCGCGGAGGACGTGCGCGCGGCCGCGCGCGCCCATGGCGTCGCGGTCCGGAGCCGGCATGGCGGCGAGTGCGAGCATGCCCTCCGCGAGCGCGGCCGGGTCGTCCGGGGCGACCTGCAGCCCGCAACGCGCCGCGGCGACCGGCGCCAGAGGCACCGGAGCCGCGACCAGCAGCGGCCGCCCGGTGAGCATGTACTCGTACTGCTTGTTCATCGAGACCCCGTACCGGTAGAGCGGCAGGTCGTGCATCGTGACGGCGAGGCAGTCGGCCTGCTGGCCGATGCGGCGGGCCTGGTCCTGCGGCACGCGTCCGTCCCAGATCACGTCCGGGGCGGACGGGAGGCTCGACACGCGTTCCCGGAGCGCGCCCACGTCGGCGCCGTCCCCGACCATGCGGAGTCGGAGCTGCGGTCCGCCGGCGGCGCGGGCACGGCCTGTTGCGAGGACGAAGGCGTCGAGGAGGGTCTCGAGGGCGTTCGCCGGGCCCATCGACCCGATGTACGCGATCGTGAACGGAGCGGACCCATCGGCGCCGGGCGCGTCGGCTGTGCTGGTCTCGTCGGCGTCGGCGCCGGTCTCGTCGGTCTGCACGCCGTTCGGTACCCACGTGAACGGCCTGGGCTGGCCGCGCTCGGCGTAGTACCTGCCGACGCCGTCGAGGGGCGACACGAGGTGCGCGGCACGGTCGACGGTGCGCCGTTCGACCGACCGGAGCACCCAAATGAGCGGATGGCGTTCGGTGAGCCCGGCGAGCCCGATCGCGGACTCCGGCCACAGGTCGCGGGGCTCGAACACGAACGGCACGCGGAACCGGCCGGCCAGGAGCGACGCGGCCCAGGCGGCGAGCGGGTGGAACGAGCTCCCGACCACGACGTCCGGTCGGGGAAGCCCACGGAGCGTGCCGGGGACGAGGAGCAGGACCGTGAAGGACACGATGTCGGCGAGGCGCCTGGTGGTACGCCGGAGCCCGGCGCCGCGGTGGTCGACACCGCGGAGCCAGCAGAACTCGTAGCCGGCGCCCGCCCATCGCTCGCGGAGGCGGCCTCGTCGCATGTGTGCTCGTCCGGTGGGGTGGTCGGTGCCGGCGGCGACGACGACGGTGCGCCAGCCGTGGGCGCCGAGGTGCTCCGCGAGCAGCTGGTGACGAGTGGCGCGACCGTCGCGTTCGTGGTGGTGGGCGTAGTGGTTGACGATCCACACGACGCGTTGTCCGGGCATCACGTGCTCGTCCCGGTGAACGCCTCGCTCGTCGCGTGACCCGGCGTCGTGATGCCCTCGCGGCGGAGCACGACCCCGATCGTCCGCAGCAGGATGCGGGCGTCGAGGGCGAGCGACCTGGTGTCCACGTACTCGAGGTCCGAACGAAGCCGCTCCGGCCACGGCAGCGCGTTGCGACCCCGGACCTGCGCGAGCCCCGTGAGCCCGGGGCGGACGTCGTGCCGCCGGTGCTGCTCGGGTGTGTAGAGGTCGAGGTATCGGCAGAGGCTCGGTCGCGGCCCCACGAAGCTCATCTCGCCGACGAGCACGTTCCAGAGGCTCGGCAGCTCGTCGAGGCTCGTCGAGCGGAGCCAGCAGCCGAAGCGGGTGAGGCGATCGGCGTCGTCGACCGTGCCGGCGACTGCTGCTGGTTCGAGCATGGTGCGGAACTTGACGATGGTGAACGTCGTGCCGTGCAGTCCGGGCCGGTCCTGGCGGAAGAGCACGGGGCGGCCGAGGCGCACCGCGACGAGCACCGCGAGCCCGATGAGCAGTGGGGACAAGCCGATGAGGGCGAGCGCCGCCCCGATCGCATCGAGCGCGCGCTTCACGATGTGCTCCTCAGGGTGATCGGCGCGGACGTGGTGGTACCGGGGCGCGCGTAGTAGCCGTCGGCCACCGGTCGTCGCGACTTCGTCAGGACGACGCCGTCGACCCGCTCGCCGACGCGGGTCAGCGCGGTGACCGCGAGCCGGACGTCCGAGCGCTTGGTCTGACCGGCGGCAGCGACGAGGAGTGTGGTGGAGACGAGTGTGCTGACGAGCGCGGCGTCGGTCACCGCCAGGACCGGCGGTGTGTCCACGAGCACGACGTCGAACCGCTCGGTGAGGTCCGCGATGACCTGTTCCATCGCCGCCGAGCCGATGAGTTCGCTCGGGTTCGGCGGGATCGTCCCCGCGGGGAGCACGCTGAACGCGTCGAAGCCCCATTCCTGCAGGACGTCGTCGAGTTCGGCACGGCCGACGAGCAGGTCGGTGAGGCCGACGGCGCCCTCGAGGTCCAGGGCGCTCGCGACGTTCGGGCGTCGGAGGTCCGCGTCGACGACCACGGTGCGGACGTCGCTCTGGGCCAGGGCGATCGCGAGGTTCAGGGTCGTGGTGGTCTTGCCCTCGGCAGGACGCGGGCTCGTGACGGCGATCGTGGAGACCCCGCCGGTCCGCAGGAACTGCAGGTTGGTGCGGAGGCTGCGGAACGCCTCCGCCCGGGTGGTCGTGCCATCGTCGCGGGCGATCAGCGGCTGCCGGGAAGCCTCTGGATCCATGCCGATCTCGCCGATCAGCGGGACGTCGGCGTCGATGTCCTCTGCGGACCGGACGCGCGTGTCGGCAGCGGCGCGGAGGAGGGCGAGTCCGGTCCCGGATGCCAGTCCGGCGGCGAACCCGAGCGCGAGGTCCGCGGACGTCCTCGGTGCGATCGGTGCGGTCGGGACCGATGCCTCCGACACGCGTTCGAGACGGACGGACGGTTCGCCGGAAGCGGTCCTCGGCTCGATCTCGGAGACGACCTCTGCGAGGACCCGACCCGTTGCCGCGGCGATGCGCGCGGCGGCCCGGGCATCGCCGTCGGTGACCGAGATCTCGATGATCACCGTCCCGGTGCTCACCACCGAGGTCACACGGCGCCCGAGCGCCGCGGGGGTCGTGTCGAGCCGCAGCGCGGCGATCACCTGCTCGAGGACCCGCGGTGACGACGCCAGCACCGTGTACGACTTGATCTTCTGCTGCGCGGCGGTGGACCCCTGGGCGATCTCACCAGCGGAGGCGCTCTCCTGCCCCGCCACGGAGACGTAGTACGACGTCGACGCGCGGAACGTGGGCGGTGTCGTGCTCGTCACCAGGAGCGCGACGCCGCCGCCGACGATCGAGACGGCGAGCACGATCCACCATCCGGAGAGGAGGGCTCGTGCGACGACGAAGTGGTTCATGCGGGGTCCCCGGTCTCGGGAGTCGGTCGGTTCTGTGGACACGGGTGCCGGGCGAGGAGACGTCCTGTTGCCTGCGGGCGTCTCCTCGCCCGGCCGCCGTCTCAGTTCCGGGTGTCGGCGGGCACCCGGAAGAGCTGCGACGTCTCGGTCTGGCCGAACGCTGTCTGCCGGATCGCGAACGCGTACTCCGTGGCTCCGACGGGGACCTCGGCGGTGAACGACCAGTCGCCGCGAGCGTCGACGTCGAACGGGCCACCGGGAACGATGACCTCGCCCGCGGCGTCCACGACCTGGTACGTGGCTCCGGGGGTCGCGGTCCCGGTGAAGGTGTTCGTCGTCCCGGGAGCCACCGTGTCCGGACCGGTCCGGGTGACCGGCGAGAGGGTGCCTGCCTCGATCCGCACGGGCGTCGTCGCCGATGCTGCGAGCGAGCCCTGCGGAGCGGAGCCGGTGACGGACATCCGCAGCTCGCCGGTGTCGGCGGCGTTCCCCGGGTTCTGCACCGGGACACCGAACCGGACCTCTTGCCCCGCGGTGAGCTTCCACCCGGCGTTGCCCGGCGCCCACCGGAAGGTGACCGATCGACCGTCGGCCGAGACCGAACCGTCGACGAGGTTGTCCGCGGGGAAGTCCGTCCAGTCGCCACCCGATGCCGGACGCTGCTGGCCGCGGACCGTCGTGAGCGTTCGCGGGAAGGTGGTGCCGTCCGGCGCGGTGAACGTGACCCTGGCGTCCGATCCCGGGGTCGCGAACTCCGCGGTGGCACGGAGGTGTCCGAACACCGTGGTGGTCGATCCGGCCGGCAGCGTCGTCGTCGTCCCGGTGATTCCCGTGAGCAGCTGCTTCGGTGCGAAGGTCACGTCGACGGAGGTCTGGTTCCGGTAGGCGTTGTCGACGTACTGCTGGAACGTCAGTGTGTTCTTGCCGGTGCTGAGCCCGCCGATGACGGCGCTCCAGGTGCCGCTCGCGTTCGCGGTCGCCACGACGGTGTTGTTCCGGCGGATGGACGCGTTCGGCGTCGCAGTCCCGGTGATCGACGCCGAGCGCGCGGAGTCGTCCTGTCCCGTCACCCGCGCGGTGATCGGGCGGACCGCGTACGGACGCGTGATCGCGCCGAGCGACGTGGTCGTCTTGCTGTACCAGCCGATGCCGAAGATGTCGCGCGCGTAGGAGTGCACGTACCCGGACGAGATCGTCTCGCCTTCGCGCCAGGACGACGGCCAGGGCACGAGGATGCCGTACCTGGTGTCGACCTCTTTGCGCTCGATGCCGACGCTCGGGATCTTGACCCAGGAACTGCACGACTTGGCCAAGTTGCAGACCGGCGTCGCGAAGATGTACATGCCGTTCTCCTCGGCATCCACGCGGACGTCCCGCGGCGCGCTCACCGTCGTGTTCGGCGTGATGGGTGCTTCCTGGCCGATGCGGGAGACCGCATCTGGTGTCGCTGTCGTGGACGCCCCCGCGGTGAGCGTGCCGACGGCGAGCAGCGCGGCGGTCGTGGCGGCGGCGATGCTCCGACGGCGGTGCTTGGTCATGTGGTTCCTCCTCGATGGGGATCGGATGGCAGGCGGTGGGCGGGGCCGTCGCTGTGGGTTCGACGGCCCCGCCGGTCAGTCCGGGTCAGCGGGTGTTCGCCGACACGGTGAAGAGCGACGTGGTGTAGGTCGCCCCGTCGATGGTGATGCGGAGCTTGAACTTGAAGTCGAGCTGCCCGGCCGACACCATCCGGTCGAACGACCACGTGCCGTCCCCACCGATCTCGTGGCGTCCCGGCACGATCGCGTTGCCGGAGGCGTTGAGCACCTCGAACGCCGCGCCCTTCGGTCCGCTGCCGGTGAAGGTGTTCACCTCTCCGGGCTGCACCGACCGCGTGTCGAGCGTGACCGGGTCGAAGCCCTGGTTCGCGCGGAGCACGAACAACTCGGAGGTCTCCGTGACGTCGCCCTTGCTCTGCCGGATCTTGAACCGGAACTCGGTCGCGCCGGACGAGATGACCCGGTCGAACGTCCAGTTGCCGTCCGGGTCGATGGTCAGCGTGCCCGGCACCAGCGGCGTGTCGGACACGTTCAGGACCTCGTACGAGGCGTCCGGCTCGCCCCGACCGGAGAAGGTGTTCGTCACGCCAGGCGTCACGGTGTCCGGCCGGTCGAGGGTGATCGGCGCGAGCTTGCTCGTCGAGCCCGGGTTCACCGTCACCTCGGCGACCGTGGTGTTCGCGCCCCTGGAGTGCTGCACGACCCGGAGGACGTGCTCGGAACGGTCGAGCGTCGTGGTGTCCACGGTCCAGCGTTCGTTCGGAAGGACGCCGTCCTGGCTCCGCCCGATGACCGCGTCACCATCGGTGACGTCGTGGACCTCGATCCGGGAGCCCGGTTCGCCCCTGCCCTCCATGTGGAGCGCTCCGCCGGTGTGTGTCGCGCCGTCCTCCGGAGTGGTGATGCTCACCGGAGAGCCGTAGTCCACGGACCTGGTCACGTCGTGCACGGTGTCGCGGAGCCCGTCGAGGAACTGTGCGGCCGTCACCGCGTACCGGCCGCCTGCGTCCGGAGCCGGGATCGTCGTCGCCCAGGCGCCCGTCACGGCGTCGGCGATGACCGACGCGCCGATCTGCTGACCGTCTGGACGGAAGAGCGACACGCGTGCGCCCGGATGCGCCGTCCCGGACGCGCGGACGGCGGCGTCGACGTCGGCGGGGAAGGTGGTGTCGAAGGTCAGGGCATCGGCCGTCAGCTCCGCGGTGAGCGTTGCCTCGCCCGTCTTCGTGACGCCCTCGTACTGCTCGAGTCCGATCTCGTTGGGACCGAAGGCCAGTGATCCGACGGAGGTCGACCAGCGGCCGTTCTGGTCGACCCACACCGGCGCACCGCCGTTCACCAGGATCCTCGCACCGGCGGCGCCCGTTCCCGAGATGCGCGCCGTCCGCGTGAGGACATCGATGCCGTCGACGCGGGCGGTGAACCCGGCCACGAACTCGTCGATCGTCGGGATGCGGTCGGCCACCGTCCGGGACTGGAGTCGCATCACGTCGTCCTTGTTGAACAGCCCGAGGTAGCCGTCGTTGTACGTCGACTTGATGCCGGTGCCGATCGGGTTGTTCGATCCCGTGTTGGCCGCCTGTGTGAAGAGCTGTGCTGGGTCGCCGGCGACACAGTCCTCGAGCGTGACCGGGGACGAGTTGGTGACGGACCGGCTCTCGGCGGTCAGGCAGAGTCCGGGATCGGACTGGGGGCGGACGGTCGACGTCGATCCGGCCGCCGGGACGAACCAGCTGGCTGCGGCAGCCCGCGCCTGGGCCAGGGTCGCGGCACGGTTCGCGGGGACCGGCTGACCGGCGCGTCCCGCTGACGGTGCACTGAAGGCGAGCGCCCCTTCGAACGACGACGTCTCGGTCACGAGCGGGCCGACGACCTGGGCGTCGTCGAGGGTCGATGCTGCCCAGGCGTTGGTGCTGGTGAGGCTCGCGGTCACCGTGGTGAGTACGAGCACGCTCGCACCGAGGGTCCGTTTCGTCCGGCCCGTGCATTGCGACTTCGGCATTGCTGCCCTTTCTGTCGAGTTGAGGAGTGAAACGGAAGATATCAGATATGGAACGCCTTGTGGGTCCGAAATGCAACATTCACAAATGCATTTATTCCCGCGATATCGACCATTTGCGTATGCCTTTCCCCGGGTCGAGTGCGCGAGTAATCTGATATCCGAGAAGAGAGGATCGCGATGGATGCACGACGCTCCCCGACCCGTCGTTCCGTCGTCATCGGCGGCGCCGCCGGTGTCGTCGGTGTCGTCGCTGCCGTGGCGGTCGCGACGTGGGGCCGCGGTGGGAGTGCAGACGGGGAGACAGGTGCTCCGGATGCGCTGCAGGCCTCGCTCGACGCGCTGCCGGTCGGCGGGACGCTGACCATCAGCGAGCCGGTCGAGCGATCGACGTCGCTGACGGTCGTGCGCGCCGTCACGATCCGGTTCACCGGCGCGGGGGCGATCCGGATGACCGCGGACCAGGACGCCGTCGTCGTGCGTGCGTCCGACGTCCGGATCGTCGCACCGGAGATCACCGGGGTCGGAGCTCCCAGCGGCGGCCGGTCGAACGCGATCACCGTGCGCGGCAAGCGATCGACGCCCCTGTCCGACGTCCGGATCTCGGGCGGTCACCTGCGCGACGTCCCGCGCGACGGCGTCCACGTGGAGTACGCGGACCGCGTCGTCGTCGAGCGCGTGTCCGTCGCCAGGGTGGGGTACGCGGGGGTGCTCCTGCTCGGTGTGACGGACTCCGTGGTGCAGGACAGTGTGGTCTCGGACGTCCGGCAGCGTGCGGACGAGGTGAACTCCTACGGCATCACGGTGACCAGGGACGCGACGGCCGGCACCGCGGTCACCCGGCGGTCGTCGGGTGTCCGGGTCCTGCGCAACCGCGTCAGCGGCGTCCCGGCGTGGGAGGGCATCGACACCCACGCGGGTGACCGGATCGAGATCCGGGACAACGTCGTCAGCGGATGCCGGGTCGGGATCGCGGCGGTCCCGAGCAAGTCGGCGACCGACCGAGGCACCACGGACGTCGCACCGACCGGCCTCGTGATCGCCGGCAACCGCGTCACCCGGACCGATGCCCTCGCCGCCGGATCGGGGATCGTCATCAGTGGAGCAGGCACCACGGTCGGGTCGACTGCACCGCGGGCAACGGGGTCCGTCACGGGCAACACCGTCACCGGCGCCGGCGGGACCGATGCCGGCGGGATCCTGGTGAAGCTGACGCGCGGGCTCACCGTCGCGGACAACACCATCGTGTCGAGCGTCGATGACGCGATCGCGGTCGAGCACTCGAACGCCGGCCTCACGGTTCGCGGGAACCGGATCACCGGCGTCTCCGGCGACGCGGTCGCCATCGACGTCCGGCCCGCCGCGAACGACGGCAGGATCACGGGCAACCGGGTGGACCGGACGAAACCACGGGTGCGCGTCGGGTTGCGGTTCGGCGATCGGACCAACCGCTTCGTGGTCGAGGGGAACGCGTTCGACGGGGCGACCGTCCACGAGTCGGACGGGGGTGCCCACATCACACGATGACCGACTCCGCGCCGGTCGGGAGCCCGACCGACTACGCTGCACCGGTGCCCGCGTTCGACTTCGCCGACCTCTTCCGACGGACGCCCGACGACGACGGGCCCGACCTGCTCGCGATCGACGGCACCGACCGCTTCATCCTCGACGAGGCGCCGCACGTGCACGGCGACGCGCTGCGGCAGCCCGGAGCGGTCGCGATCGTGGACGACCAGCGCGGCGTCCTCACGATCGGCGTGATCGCGGTCCACGGGGCCACGAACGTCCGCGTCGTGCAGGACTCGCTCGTGTCGCAGCGTGCCCTGCAGGCGAACGCCGGCACGTTCGGGCACCGGGGTTTCCACCACCCGGACTCTCTCGAGGACGCGTTCCGGGACGCCCGGCTCGTGCTGCTCCGCCTGACGAAGTCCCTGGACCGCCTCGACGAGATCGCCAGGGCCGTCGCACGCTTCGCCGCACCGGACGTCGTCCTGCTCTGCGGCGGCCGGACGAAGTTCATGACCCTGTCGCAGAACGACGTCCTCCGGCGGTCCTTCGGCGAGGTCGTGGCGTCCCGCGGGCGTGCGAAGTCGCGGCTGCTCGTCGCGCAGGACCCCCTGACCGCCGCTGCGAACCGTGCCGCCATCACGGCGCCCTGGCCCCGCGTGGTGCACAACGACGAACTCGGGATGTCCATCGCCGCGCACGGCGGGGTCTTCGCCGGTTCCTCCCTGGACATGGGCACCCGGGTGCTCCTCGACGCGATGGACGACGCCGTGCCGACCGCCAGGGTCGCCGTCGACCTCGGCTGTGGGAACGGCGTCATCGCGACGGCGATCGCCCGGCGACGGCCGGGGATCCGCGTCGTCGCGACCGACGTCTCGAACGTGGCGGTCGCGAGCACCCGCGCGACCGCAGACCGCAACGGCGTCGGCGATCGCGTCACCACCGTCCGGAGCGACGCCGGCGACGAACTCGACGAGGGGTCCGCCCAGCTGGTTCTGTGCAACCCGCCGTTCCACGCGGACACCACCGTGAGCACGGACGCGGCCGAGGCGATGTTCCGGAACGCGGCCACGATCCTCCAGTCCGGCGGTGAACTGTGGTGCGTCTGGAACTCGCACCTGCGGTACCGGCCGGTGCTGGAAAAGGTCGTCGGACCGACCCGTCAGGTCGTCCGCACGGACAAGTTCACCGTCACGGCGTCCCGTCGGGCCTGACGAGCCGGCTCGCCAGCAGGCCGCGGTCGACTCGCGGGCGCGTCAGTGGGTCGTCGGGACACCGACGGCGCGGAGGGTCGCAGCCACGAACGGCACCGAGCGCAGGTCGTGCGAGGTCAGCCGACGCAGGGCTCTCACCTCGGGGAGCGCGCGGATCCAGTCCTCGTGGGTCTTCTCGGCGATGACGACCTGCTCCGGGGTGCGGCCGTCGCGCGTCCGTGCATCGCGGTACTTCACGGCGCCGTCGTACTCGACGACGACGCCCTGGTCCGGGAACCAGAAGTCGACGAGGGCGCGGAGACCGTCGGGGGAGCGGAATTCGTGCTGGAGCAGCGGCCGCGGGGCTCCGGTCTCGTGGAGGACGACCCGGGCGAGCGACTCGCCGACCGAGTCCGACCGGTGATCGGCGAAGTCGAGCGCGGCGTGCGCCAGAGCCGCGCCGCGTCGGGACCCTGGTGCCAGGGCCGCGGTGATCTCCTCGCGGGGACCCCGCGGCGGAGCACCTGGTCGAGCACGACGACCGCGTCCCGGAACGGCATGGACCGTGCCGTGGCGGCCGCCGCGCCCGCCAGGCCGAGCACCGGGACGTCCTCTGGGCCGAGGCGGACGGTCTCGAGCGCGCCGGGTGGCATCGGGCGCGACTCGACGAGCGGGGACCGCCGGTCGATGCGCGTGCGACACGGTTCGGCGACCATGACGCGGACCGGCGCGGGACCGAGCAGCCGGATGCCGTGCAGGAGCAGGGCGGACTCGTGGGCGAACACCGCGTCGCCGGGCAGCCGGGGGAGGACGGCGCGGACCCGTACGAGGTGCCGCGCCCGGTCGTGAGCGCGGGGAAACGATAAGTGCGCATGCGGACGCATGCGCACTTGTCGTCCGGACGAGCACCTGCCGAGCCGGCCTCCCGGACCGATCCCGCCAACAGGACCGAGCCCGCCCACAGGCCTGAGCCGGCTCACCGGACCGAGCCCGGCCCCCGCCTACTCCGGGATGTAGGCGAACGTGTCGGGGTCCGGCCCCGTACGGTGACCCTTGTCGAGCGTCGTGATGTCGGTCATGTCCTCGTCGGACAGCTCGAAGTCGAAGATCGCGAAGTTCTCCTCGACGCGGGCACGGGTGACCGACTTCGGGAAGACGATGTCGCCGCGCTGGATGTGCCAGCGGAGCACGACCTGCGCGGGGCTCTTGCCGACCGACTCCGCGATCCGGACGATCGTCGAGTCGTCGAGCACCAGGCCCTGGGCGATCGGGGACCATGCCTCCGTCGCGATGCCGAGTTCGCGGTTGACCGCGCGCAGCGACTCCTGCGCCAGGTACGGGTGCACCTCGATCTGGTTCACGGCCGGGGTGATCGTCGTCTCGGCGACGAGCTTGCGGAGGTGGTGCGCCTCGAAGTTCGAGACACCGATCGAGCGCGAGGTCCCGGCGGCGTAGAGCTCCTCGAACGTCTTCCACGTCGGCACGAAGTCGCTGACGGTCGCGAGCGGCCAGTGGATCAGGAACAGGTCGGTGTAGCCGCCGAGCAGGTCGGCCGACTTCTTGCCGTTCTCCAGCGCGAGCGCGGGGTCGTGGAAGCCGTTGTTGAGCTTCGACGTGACGAAGATCTCCTCGCGGGGGATGCCGGACTCGGCGATCGCCTCGCCGACCTCTTTCTCGTTGCCGTACATCTCGGCGGTGTCGATGTGGCGGTAGCCGACCTCGAGCGCCGTCAGGGTCGCGTCCTTCGTCGAGGAGGGGTCGATCTGGAACACACCGAAGCCGAGCTGCGGGATGGTCTTGCCGTCGTTGAGTGTGATGTTCGGAACGGTCATGCTCCCAGACAACCAGGGAACACCCGAACCCCATTCCGGATTCGTTCAGGCACGCTCACTCCAGCGCGGCCGTGATGTACGCCACCAACGCCTGCCCGTACGCGATCGCCGGGTCCGCAGCAGCGAACGACCGGTCCTCGCCCCGGAGCACCACTGTCACCGTGTGCACCACACGCTCCCCGGCGGCGACCCGGGTGAGCCCGACGAACGACGGTCCGAGCAGCTCGCGCAACTGGTCCTCGCGCGGCAACCACAGCGACTCGGCTGCCGTCACCGAGTCGAGCGCCCACTCGGTCGTCCCGTTGAACCCGAGGATGGTGCCCGACGGGTGGTCGTGCCGCTCGACGGTCATCTCGGACACGGTGTACACGTCGTCGTCGACCCCGGGCTTGTCGATGACGAACCGGTCCCCGGTCTCGGGGTTCCAGCGGAGCCCGGCTGCGCGGAGGTCCTTGGCGAGTTCGACGGTGATCACCTCCCCAACCTGCCACGGCAGCCCGTACGGATGTTCCCGAAAGCAACCCGTACTAGCATCGCGGAGCACCCTCGTGCGTGGGCCACCCGACTGTTCCACGCGCGCGACGCGACGACGCCCGGACGACCGGTGCCGTGCCTCCAGGCGGTTGAACCGGCCACGGGACGGTCCGCCGGCCGGGCCCCGACCGCGGTGGGCCACGGATCGGCCCGCCCAGAGAAGGATCCGCATGACGCTCGAACGCGAGGAACTCCGCGACGCCTGGACCGTCGCCATGGTCGACGAGACCGCTCCGGCGACCGCGCCGGCCGGTGCCATCGCCGGCATCCCCGCCACGGTCCCCGGTCAGGTGCACACGGACCTCGAGCGCGAGGGCCTGCTCGCCGACCCGACGCTCGACCGCAACGAGGACGCGGCGAAGTGGGTCGGGCGCGCCGACTGGACGTACTCGCGCACGCTCGACGTCGACCCCCGTGGTCACGAGCGCGTCGACCTGGTCTGCGACGGCCTCGACACCGTCGCCGAGCTGACGCTGGACGGCGTGCAGATCGGTGCCACCCGGAACATGCACCGCCGCTACCGCTTCGACCTCCGCGACACCACGGACGGCAGCAACGCCAGGACCGAGCGCGACCTGGAGATCCTGTTCGAGTCGCCCTACCGCGAAGCCGGCCGCGTCGCAGCCCGCGCCGGCGCGATGCCCGGGCCGTACGACGAGCCCTTCCCGTACGTCCGCAAGATGGCGTCGAACTTCGGCTGGGACTGGGGGCTCACCGCGGTGACCAGCGGCCCCTGGCGTCCCATCGCGATCGAGCGCTGGTCGACCGCGAGGCTCCGCGACGTCCGGCCGCTCGTCGACATCGAGGCGGGCGAAGGCGTCCTCGACGCACACATCGCGTTCGAGCGGTCCGGACTGAACGACCTCGACCAGGACGGCGAGGACGACGACCTCGTGCTCGTCGTCACGGTTTCCGGCGAGACCGAGGACGGCGCGAAGACCCGGCAGCGGTCTCGCGCGCAGGTCACCCCGAAGCAGGACGAGACCGTCGTCACCGTCCGGGTCCCCGAGGTGCAGCGGTGGTGGCCGCGCGGGTACGGCGAGCAGCCGCTCTACGACGTCGTCGTCGAGCTGCAGACCGTCGACGGCGAGGTCCTCGACCGCCAGGGGTTCCGCACCGGGTTCCGGTCGACGCGGATCGACACCGCGGTGGACGACATCGGTCGTCCGTTCGACGTGTACGTCAACGGCACGCGCATCGACGTCCGCGGTGTGAACTGGATCCCCGACGACGTCATCGTGTCGCGGGTCGACCGTCCGCGGTACGAATCGCGCCTGCGCGCAGCGGCCGACCTGAACGTGAACATGGTCCGCGTCTGGGGCGGTGGCGTGTACGAGTCGCACGACTTCTACGAGGTCTGCGACGAGCTCGGCCTGCTCGTCTGGCAGGACTTCCCGTTCGCCTGCTCGGCCTACCCCGAGGACGAGCCGCTCCGCAGTGAGGTCATCGCCGAGGCCCGCGACAACGTCGCCCGGCTCTCCCGGCACCCCTCGCTCGTGCTCTGGAACGGCAACAACGAGAACATCTGGCTGCACGACGTCGACGGCTGGGACCGGGCGCTCGGGGAGCGCGGCTGGGGCCTCGACTACTACCTCGACCTGCTGCCGACGATCGTCGATGCGGTCGACCCGTCGCGGTTCTACACGGTCGCGTCGCCGTGGTCCGGCTCCGAGTCGCTCTTCGCGAACGACGTCGACCACGAGACGCACCACTCGTGGGACGTCTGGAACCGCCTCTCCGACGACCACTACCGAGACTCGGTCCCCCGGTTCGTGTCGGAGTTCGGCTGGCAGGCACCGCCCGCGTGGCGCACCATGCGCGACGCGGTCTCGGACGAGCCGATGACGCCGTCCTCGCCCGGTGTCGTGCACCACCAGAAGGCTGCATCCGGCATGCAGAAGCTCGCGGACGGGCTCGCGCCCCGGTTCGGTCTCGTGCCGTCCGACTTCGACCGGTGGCACTACCTGACGCAGCTCCAGCAGGCGCGCGCCATCGCGACCGGCGTCGAGCACTGGCGCACGCACTGGCCCCGCAACACCGGGGTCATCGTCTGGCAGCTGAACGACCTGTGGCCCGTGTCGTCCTGGTCGGCGATCGACTCGGCAGGGCGGCTGAAGCCGCTGGCGCACGAGCTGCGTCGGCTGTACGACGACGTCCTGGTGGCGATCCGGCCCGTCTCGTCGGTCCGGACGGTTCCTGCCCCGGACCGGACTGGAGGCTCGGATCACCCGACCGCGTCGCTGCCGGTCGCGGACGTGGCCGGTTCAGCACCCGCCGGCTCCTCGCCGATCGAGGTTGCCGTCCGGTCGACCCGCCGCGGTCTCGACAGCGTGGTCCGCGTCCGGCGCGTCGACCTCGCCGGCCGTGTCCTCGCCGAGGAGACGTTGCCCGTGCACCTCGACGCGGCCGGTGTCGCGGTCGTGACCCTGCCTGACGCGGTCGGGGTGGTGGGCGACCCGACCGGTGAGCTCGTCGTGGCCGACATGGACTGGCGTCGCGCGGTGTGGACTCCGGCGCCGGACAAGGACATGCGGTGGGAACCGGCGCACTACCGCGCGGCGTTCACCCCCGCGGCGGACGGCGACGGGCTCGACCTGGTCGTCGAGGCCGAGTCGCTCGTGCGTGACCTGCTCCTCCAGCCCGACCGGGTGCAGCCGGGTGGCACCGTCGACCGCGGGTTCATGACCCTGCTGCCGGGTGAGCGGGTCGCATACCGCCTGCACGGCGTGACCGAGGCGGACATCCCGAGACTGACCGGGACCGCCGTGCTGTGGTCGCTCGACCGCGTGCTGGCGGACTGACCTCCTGGCGCGCTGATGGTGTCGATCCTGTGCGGGAGGTGTTCGTTCGGGCGCTCGACCTGGGCTTCCCGGCCCGTGCGAGTTACGATGGACGGACCACGGCTTCCGCCGGGCCCGTCGATGACGACGAGCTGACGGCGACCACTTCCAGAATCAAGGAGTCATGATGCTCGGAAACCTCACCGGTGTACACCTGCTGATCATCCTCGGCATCGTGGTGCTGCTGTTCGGCGCGACGAAGCTGCCGGCGCTCGCCAAGGGCCTCGGCCAGTCCATCAACATCTTCAAGAAGGAGATGGACACCGACGACAAGAAGGCGAAGGGCACGGACGGCACCACCGTCCAGAGCGTCCCCGCCGACCAGGCTTCGACGGCCGCCCCGGTCGTCAACCCGGCGCCGTCCGTCCAGCCCAACTCGGACTCACGCACCAACTAGACATCCCAGCCCCGGGAACGACCGAGCCCCGCACCTGTCCACAGGTGCGGGGCTCCGTCGTTCCCGAGGCGCTCCGAGGGCGCATGATGAGCGCATGACCGATCCCGCCAGCCCGGTGCACACCGCACCGCTCCGAGACGACCGCCGCGTGGTGCTGGTCGTCGCGATCCTGGCGTCCTTCGTGGTCGGGCTCGACTCCAGTGTCGTGAACGTCGCGTTGCCGGCCATCCGGCAGGAACTCGGCGGTGGGCTCGTCGTGCAGCAGTGGACCGTCGACGCGTACCTGGTCACGCTCGGGTCGCTGATCCTCGTCGCGGGCTCGCTCTCCGACCTGTTCGGCCGCGTCCGGATCATCACGTGGGGCCTCGTCGTGTTCGGGGTCGCATCGGTGCTGTGCGCGGTGGCGCCGACCGGTGCCGTGCTCATCGTGGCGCGGGCGTTGCAGGGCGTCGGTGGCGCGCTCGTCACCCCGAGCTCGCTCGCGCTCATCGTCGCGGCCTACCGGGGAGCGGCGCAGGCGAAGGCGATCGGGTCGTGGACGGCATGGTCGAGCGCCGCTGTCATCGTCGGTCCGGTGATCGGTGGGCTCATCGTCGACGGCATCGGCTGGCGGTGGATCTTCGTCCTCACGGCGGTCCCCATCGCGGTGACGATCCCGCTCGTCCGCCGGATCTCGGGTGACGTCGTCGCCGGGCAGCGCCCCCGCGTGGACGTGGTCGGCGCCGTGCTCGCGGTGGTCGGGGTCGGTGGGGTCGTGCTCGGGCTCATCGAGCAGGGGCGGCTCGGGTGGGGTGCGCCGACCGTGGTGGCCGCGCTCGTCATCGGCGGGCTGGCGCTCGTCGGGTTCGTGCCGTGGGAGCTCCGAGTCACCCGGGTGACCGGGGCACCGCTCGTCCCCCTGGGGTTGTTCCGCGCCCGGAACTTCGCGGTGGGCAACATCGCGACGCTCTCGATCTACGGAGCCCTCGGGATGGTCGGCTTCGTCGTCACGCTGTTCCTGCAGGAGGTGTGGGGGCTCCCGGCCTGGCTCGCCGGCCTCGCGACGCTGCCGCCCACGGTGCTCCTCCTGCTGCTCTCGACGACGGTCGGATCGCTCGCCGGTCGGTACGGTCCACGCTGGTTCATGGCTGCGGGACCAGCGGTCGCCGCGGTCGGGTCGCTCCTCATGGTCCTGGTCGGCAGCGAACCAGGCGCGTACTGGTACGCGGTGTTCCCGGGGCTCGTCCTCGTCGGTGTCGGGATCTCCCTGATGGTGACGCCGTTGACCAGCGCCGTGCTCGGCTCCGTGCCGCAGACCGAGGCGGGTGTCGGCTCAGCGGTGAACAATGCGATCGCCCGCATCGCGAGCCTGGTGATGGTGGCGCTCGCCGGCGTCGTGCTCGGCGGTGCGATGAGCGTCGGCGGGTTCCACCGCGCGGTGATCGTGATGGCGCTGCTGCTCCTGGCCGGATCCCTCGTCAGCGCCGTCGGGATCCGGAATACCCCTGCGCAAACGTAAGTTGAGTTGAGTAGACTCAAGTATCAGACCAACGCAAGGAAAGGACGGAACCCCATGGCGAACCTCCAGGGCGCGCCTGACTCGCAAGAGCGTCAGAAGACCGCCCTCGAGCAGTACGGCGTCGACCTGACGGCCGTCGCTCGCAGCGGCAAGCTCGACCCGGTGATCGGCCGCGACGCCGAGATCCGACGGGTCAGCCAGGTGCTGACCCGCCGCACGAAGAACAACCCCGTGCTCATCGGTGAGCCGGGCGTCGGCAAGACCGCCGTCGTCGAAGGACTCGCCCAGCGCATCGTCGCGGGTGACGTCGCCGACTCGCTCAAGGACAAGCGACTCGTGTCGCTCGACATCTCCGCCCTCATCGCCGGCGCGAAGTACCGCGGCGAGTTCGAGGAGCGGCTCAAGGCCGTGCTCAAGGAGATCAACGACTCCGACGGGCAGGTCATCACCTTCATCGACGAGCTGCACACGCTCATGGGCGCCGGCGGCGGCGAGGGCTCCGTCGCGGCGTCGAACATGCTCAAGCCGATGCTCGCCCGCGGTGAGCTCCGGCTGATCGGCGCGACGACCCTCGACGAGTACCGCGAGTACATCGAGAAGGACGCGGCACTCGAACGGCGCTTCCAGCAGGTCTACGTCGGGGAGCCCAGCGTCGAGGACGCGGTGGCGATCCTCCGCGGGCTCAAGGAGCGCTACGAGGCGCACCACAAGGTCACCATCAACGACTCCGCGCTCGTGGCCGCGGCGAGCCTGTCGAACCGCTACATCTCCGGCCGGCAGCTGCCCGACAAGGCGATCGACCTCATCGACGAGGCAGCGTCGCGTCTCCGCATGGAGATCGACTCCAGCCCGGTCGAGATCGACGAGCTGAAGCGGAACGTCGACCGGCTGCGCGTCGAGGAGTTCGCGCTCAAGCAGGAGAAGGACGACGCCTCGAAGGCCCGGCTCGAGACCCTGCGCACCGAACTGCGCTCCCGAGAGGAACGTCTGGCGGCGCTCGAGCAGCGCTGGCAGGCGGAACGGGCGAGCCTCAACCGCATCGGTGAGCTCAAGCAGCAGCTCGACGACCTCAACATGCGCAGCCAGCGCGCGCAGCGGGAAGCGGACTACGCCACCGTGTCGCGGCTGGAGTACGCCGAGAAGCCCCGGATCGAAGCCGAGCTCGCCGCCGCCGAACAGGCCGAGTCGGCCGACCGCATGGTGAACGACAGCGTCACCGACGAGGACATCGCCGCGGTCATCGCGCAGTGGACCGGCATCCCCGTCGGCCGACTGCTGCAGGGCGAGACCGAGAAGCTCCTGCACCTGGAGACCGAACTCGGCCGCCGGATCATCGGGCAGCGCACCGCCGTGGCCGCCGTGTCCGAAGCCGTCCGACGCACCCGCGCCGGCATCTCGGACCCCGACCGCCCGACCGGGTCGTTCCTGTTCCTCGGCCCGACCGGCGTGGGCAAGACCGAGCTCGCGAAGGCCCTCGCGGAGTTCCTCTTCGACGACGAGAAGGCCCTCGTCCGCATCGACATGAGCGAGTACGGCGAGAAGCACTCCGTCGCCAGGCTCATCGGCGCCCCGCCCGGGTACGTCGGCTACGAGGCCGGCGGGCAGCTCACCGAAGCCGTCCGTCGTCGCCCCTACTCGGTGATCCTGCTCGACGAGGTCGAGAAGGCGCACCCCGAGGTGTTCGACGTGCTGCTCCAGGTGCTCGACGACGGGCGCCTCACCGACGGGCAGGGCCGCACGGTCGACTTCCGGAACACGATCATGGTGCTGACCTCGAACCTCGGCTCGCAGTTCACGACCGACATGTCCCTGACCGAGGACCAGCGCCAAGAGGCCGTCCGCGAGCTCGTGCAGCAGGCCTTCCGTCCCGAGTTCATCAACCGCCTCGACGACATCGTGGTGTTCCAGGCGCTCACCGCGGAGGACCTCGGGCAGATCGTCTCGCTCTACGTCGACCGGCTCGCGAAGCGTCTGTCCGGCCGGCGGCTCGAGCTCGCCGTCACCCCCCAGGCCCGTGGATGGCTCGCCGAGCGCGGGTACGACCCCGTGTACGGCGCGCGGCCGCTGCGTCGCCTCATGCAGCGGCAGATCGACGACCAGCTCGCGCGGGCGATCCTCGCGGGGGACGTGCGCGACGGCGACACCGTCCGCGTGGACGTCGCCGAGGGCGGCGACGCCCTGACGGTGGAGCCGTTCGAACTGGCGGAGATCGTCGAGGAGTAGGTGCGGCTCGGCATGCGGCCGACGGGAGGCCCGTCACCGGTTCCTGGGACCGGTGACGGGCCTCCCGGCCTACCTTCACCCCCATGCCCGAGATCCGCGCGTTCCGTCGCCTCACCGAGTCCATCGAGCACGCGAGCGTGCTCGACACGGCCGTCGACATCGACCGGAAGGTGGTCGCGGTCCTCGCGAAGCCCAGGTCGCTCCGCCGGCTGCTGCACGGCGTGCCGTTCGGGCACCCGATCCACCCGCTGATGGTGCAGGTCCCGCTCGGGGCGTGGATCTCCGCGGCGGTGCTCGACCTGCTCGGCGGGAAGGGCAACGCGAAGGCCGCGAAGACCCTCGTCGGCGTCGGACTCGTGTCGTCGGGCAGTGCCAGCGTCGCCGGCTACGTCGACTGGTCGGAGCTCGATCGGGAGCAGCTCCGCACGGGGTGGGTGCACCAGGCCGTGAACTGGGTCGGCATCTCGCTCTACGGGTTCTCGTGGCTGCAGCGGAAGCGCGGCAACCACGGCGCGGGGAAGCTCCTCGGGTTCGCCGGACTGGCGGTGGTGGGTGTCGGCGGGTACCTGGGTGGGCACCTGGCCTACCGGCAGCGCGCCGGGGTGAGTGTGCAGGGCGAGGTCCCGTTCGAGGCCTGACGCAACAGCCGCGAAACACCGCACAGCGAAGAATCGGGACATGCCGTCCCAGTCCACGCATAGCAATGTCGTATGCAATACATGTATGCGTGTACTCGTGGTGGACGATGAGATGGCCCTGGCCGACCTGATCGCGAAGGGCCTGACCCGGCAGGACATGGCCGTCGACGTCGCGTACCGCGGCGACCACGCCGACGAGTTCCTGGCGGTGAACGACTACGACGTCGTCGTGCTCGACCGGGACGTCCCCGGGATGCACGGGGACGAGGTTGCCCGACGGGTCGCCGCGCGCGGCGGGCTGACCCGCATCCTCATGCTCACCGCGGCGTCGACGTTGTCCGACCGGGTGCACGGCCTGGAGCTCGGCGCCGACGACTACCTCACCAAGCCGTTCGAGTACCCGGAGCTCGTGGCCAGGGTCCGGGCACTCGGGCGACGATCGGTGACCGCGGTCGCCCCCGTGCTCGAACGCGGGGGGATCCAACTCGACACGAATCGGCGGATCGCCACCAGGGACGGTCGACCGCTCGACCTGGCCGCGAAGGAGTTCGGCATCCTGGAGACCCTGCTGCGGGCCGACGGCCGGATCGTCTCCGCCGAGGAGCTGCTGGAGAAGGTCTGGGACATGAACGTCGACCCGTTCACCTCGGCCGTGCGGGTGACGATGTCCAAGCTCCGGCGGAAGCTCGGGGAGCCCGATCCCATCAGGACCGTGCCCAGCGCCGGGTACGCCCTGTGAGGCGCTCGCTCACCATCCGCGCTCGAACAGCGTTCGCGTTCGCCCTGGCGTCGATGGTCATCACGACCGCCGTGCTCGCGTTCGTGAACTTGGCGTCCCAGCGGTCCTTCGCCCTCGCTGTGCCGGGGGTCGAGCCGTTGGCGCCCCCGGCGACGCCGGTCGACCCGAGCCGGTTCCACGGCTCCGGCAGCGAGCTGTCGATCGTGGCCCAGGTCGCGACCCTGCAGTGGCAGTGGTCGGCGGTCGGCGTCGTCGCCGCGGGACTCCTCGCCGGAGCCCTCGGGTGGTTGGTCAGTCGACGGATGCTCCGGCCGATCGACCGCATCACCGACACCACGAAGAGGATCTCCGGGGCGAACCTGCACGAGCGGATCGACCTCGACGGGCCGGACGACGAACTCCGTCGGCTGTCGCGCACCATCGACGCGCTGCTCGACCGGCTCGAGACGGCGTTCGAGAGCCAGCGGCGGTTCGTCGCGCAGGCGTCGCACGAGCTCCGGACGCCGCTGGCGGTCCAGCGCGCGGCGCTCCAGATCGGTCTGCCGGACGATGCCGGTCCCGACGAGATCGGGACGACACGGCGGGAGCTGCTCGACCAGAACCGGCGGACCGAGCACCTCGTGGAGAGCCTGCTCGTCCTCGCCGAGGCCGACCGTGGCCTCGACGACCGCCGCGTCCCCGTCGACCTGGCGGGCATTGCAGACGAGGTGACCGCGGGGTTCGCGGACGCCGCTCGCGCCGCGGGTGTGACGGTGACCTGCGAGACGCACACCGAGCCTCCCGGCTCCGGGGCGACCGTCGTGACCGGTGAGCCCATGCTCGTTGGCCAGGTGCTGTCGAACCTCGTCGACAACGCGCTCGAGTACAACCAGCCCGGAGGCTTCGTCCGGGTCGTGATCGACGCTGGCGGCATCACCGTCGAGAACTCGGGGGCGGCGGTACCCGCGGACTCCGTTGCCGCGCTGACCGAGCCCTTCCGCCGCCTCGGCACCGACGGGAGTCGCCAGCACAGCGGGCTCGGGCTGTCCATCGTGGCCGCGGTGGTGCGCGCGCACGGATGGCAACTGTCGGTGGCCGCACGCGAGCACGGCGGGCTCCGGGTGCACGTCGGTGTTTCGTCGATGTGACCTCGGCGGTACCGTCTCCGCAACACCCAGGCTGGTGTCCTGGGATCATGAACATGACATCCACGATGCTTCGCTCCCGTTCCGCGGTCGCCGTCCTCGCCGGGCTCCTCCTCCTGCCCGCGCTGCTCACCGCCTGCAGCTCGACGCCGGATACCGGCTCGGCGCCCCGTGCCGGGGACTCGGGGAACTCGGGGGCCGTCGAGCTCGCCTCCTGCATGCGGGACAAGGGCTACGACATGGAGGACCCGTCGTCCTCCGGCGGACTCCAACTGTCACCGCCCGACGGGGTCGACGCCGACCAGTGGCGCAGCGACCTCGTCGCGTGCACCGGTGACGGCAAGGCCCCAGGCGAGGCCAACGTCGCCAAGCCGATGCCGGGCATGGAGGACATGGCGCGCGCCATGGCCGAGTGCATGCGCGACAACGGCTTCTCCGACTACCCGGACGATCAGGGCGACCAGGCGTCCTACACGCCGAGCGGGGACGCGAGCACCTTTGCCGACGTCGAGCAGACTTGCGGCGAGAAGGCGTACGCATCGATGCAGAAGCCGAGCAACTGATGCGTCGCACCACCACGCGCACGATGGTCGCCTCGGCCTGCCTGGTCGCCGTCCTCGGCGCAGGCATCGGGACCTGGACGGTGCTCGGTACCTCGTCCGACTCCTCGGCGTCGGCTTCGACGGACGAGCGAGACCGGAAGCACGCGACCGCCACCGTCATGAAGGGCGACCTCACCGACACACGGACCTTCGCGGGCACGCTCGGCTACGGCGCTGCGACCGGCGTCCCGGGTACGGCGCCGGGCACGCTGACGTGGCTGCCGAAGCCCGGTGACGTCATCGAGCGGGACCAACCGCTGTACGCCGTCGACGAGCGGCCGGTCCGGGCGATGTACGGCACGACGCCGCTCTGGCGTGACCTGCACCGAGGACTCCGTGGCGCGGACGTGCAGCAGCTCAACGAGAACCTCGCGGCGCTCGGGTACGACGTCGCGACCGATGAGGTCTTCGGCCGCCGCACCGCTGCGGCCGTCGAGCGGTGGCAGCGGGACCGGGCGCTGACCGTCACCGGCACGATCACCGCCGCAGACATCGCCTACGTCGACGGACCCGTCCGGGTCGCCGGCGTCGACGGTGTCCTCGGACAGGCCGCGTCGGGCGACGTCCTGTCGGTAACGAGCACGAAGCGGGTCGTCACGGCGTCCGTGGCGCAGCGCGACGCTGAACAGCTCGCCGTCGGCACCGACGTGGACGTCCGCGTCAACGGTGCTGGCGACCAGATGCCCGGCAGGGTCGTCAACGCCGTGCCCGCGGCTTCGGAGGACGGGCCCGCGTCGGTCGACGTCACCATCGAGTTCGATGCGGGCGACCGCACGCTGCCCGCCGCCGCCGCCGCGCAGGTCGAGGCCCAGGGGCGCACCGAGCAGGGCGTCCTCTCGGTGCCCGTCGCGGCGCTCGTCGCCCGCGGGACGTCCGGCGGGTACGCCCTCGACGTGGTGCGCCGCGACGGCACGACCAAGCGCGTGCCGGTCGCGGCGGGGTTCGTGGCGGGCGGTCGGGTGGCCGTCACCGGGGCCATCGAGGCCGGGGACCGCGTGGTGGTGCCCTCGTGAGCGCCGCGTCCGTCCTGGCGCTGCGTGCGGTCACGAAGTCGTACGGCGACGTCGCGGCGCTCCGCGGGGTGTCGCTCGACGTCGCTGCGGGGGAGCTCGTCGCCGTCGTCGGGCCATCGGGTTCGGGCAAGTCGACCATGCTGAACATCGTCGGGACGCTCGACCGGCCGACCTCGGGCACCGTGACCATCAGCGGCAACGACGTCAGCGGCATGTCCGACGACGCCCTCTCCGCACTCCGCGCTGACCACATCGGCTTCGTGTTCCAGCACTTCCACCTGCAGGCCGGGGCGACCGCGGCCGAGAACGTGGCCGACGGCCTGCTCTACGCGGGCGTGGGCCGCCGCGCGCGGAAGGAGCGAGCGGTCGCCGCCCTGCAGCGGGTCGGACTCGGCCACCGCGTCGACCACCGGCCGCCGCAGCTGTCAGGCGGTGAGAAGCAGCGCGTCGCCATCGCACGGGCGATCGTCGGCGACCCGACCATCCTGCTCGCGGACGAACCCACCGGGGCGCTCGACACCGCGTCCGGATCCGCGGTCCTCGGGCTGCTGCGCGAGCTCAACGCCGCCGGGACGACCGTGCTCGTCATCACCCACGACCTCGAGCTCGCCGCCTCCATGCCGCGGCAGGTGCGGATGCGCGACGGGGCCGTGGAGGAGGACTCCGCGCTCACCGGGCGACCCGCGGGCGACGCGGCGGCGCTCGGTGCCGCCATCGTCCGGGACGGCGTCGTGGGCGTGATCACACGATGAGCCGGGGGACCTTCGGCGCCGGGGACCTGCTCCGACTCGGCCTGTTCGGACTCCGGACCAGACCGACCCGCGTCGTGCTGTCCGCGCTGGGCATCGCCATCGGCATCGCGGCGATGATCGCCGTCGTCGGGATCTCGTCCTCGAGCAAGGCGGCGCTCGACCGGGTGCTGGACGCGCTCGGGACGAACGTGCTGACGACCACGCAGGCGCAGGGGTTCGGCGACGTGCCACCGCTGCCCGACTCGGCCGTACCGTCGGCGCTCCGACAGGACGTCGTCGAGGACGCCGCCGGCGTGGGGAGCGTCCCCGACGCACACGTCTACCGCAACGACCGCGTGCCTGCGGCGGAGTCGAAGGGCCTCGGCGTCATGGGGGTGTGGGGCGACGTGCCCTCGGTGCTCGGCGGCCAGTTCGCCTTCGGACGCTGGGTCGACCCGGCGCCGTCCGCACCGGCGCAGGTCGTCCTGGGCGCCGGAGCCGCTCGGGCGCTCGGCATCGACGAAGCCGGACCGGACACCGCCGTGTGGATCGGCGGCCAGTGGGTGCAGGTCGTCGGGATCCTGGAACCGATCGCGCTCGCCGAGGACCTCGACGACCAGGTCTTCGTGCCGCGGGGCCTCGCCGAGTCGCTCGGGTTCGACGGACACCCCACGGCGGTCTACACGCGGGTCGACCAGGACCGGGTGTCGGCGGCGCGGGACCTGCTCGCCGCGGCGATCAGTCCGGGGCGGCCGCAGGACGTCGGAGTCACGCGGCCGTCGGACGCCCTGGCCGCGAAGAGCGCGACCGACGACTCCTTCACCGGGTTGCTCGTCGGCATCGGAGGGGTGGCACTCCTCGTCGGCGGCATCGGTGTCGCGAACACGATGGTGATCACTGTGCTCGAACGACGGGCCGAGGTGGGGGTCCGCCGTGCGCTGGGCGCCAGGCGGCGGAACATCCGCGACCAGTTCCTCGTGGAGTCGCTGCTGCTGTCCTTCGTCGGCGGCGTCGCCGGTGTGGTGATCGGCGTCGGGGTGACGGTCGCCTTCGCCCTCGGGCAGGGCTGGCCGGTCGCCGTTCCGCTGTGGGCCGTCGCCGGAGGGCTCGGCGCGACGGTCGTCATCGGCGGCATCTCCGGGCTGTACCCGGCGGCGCGCGCCGCGCGCATCCCGCCGACCTCGGCGCTGGCAGCCGTGTAGGGCAGTGGACGCAACGGCCTGGAGGCCCGGTGCCGGTCCGACGGACCGGCATCGGGCCTCCAGGCTGGTCGCGTCCGGATCCGTCAGCCGACCCCGACGGCGCTCGCCACCAGGGCGGCCATGCCGGCGTGGCCGCGGGTGTTCGGGTGGACCAGTGTGTCGGTGCCGTCCGCGCCCTGCATGCCCTCGATCCAGCGGGTGTCGGGGTCGCTGCAGACGTCGTGGCCCGCGCTGGCGTCCGTCGGGTCGACGAACACGGCGCCGTGCGCGACGCTCTGTGCGCCGATGCCGAGGTTGAGGCGCTCCTCGGCCAGGCGGAAGAACGGCAGGTCGGCGCGGGCCACCCGGGAGAACTGCGTCGGCTCGTTCCACGTGCACTGCTGCGGGTCGGTCGGGGCGAGCTGCGGGTAGCCGACGGTGACGATCGTCGCGTTGGGCGCCGCGGCTCGGACCGCTTCGAGCATGTCGCCGTACTCGGACAGGACGTCGGCGAGCTTCGTCTCGAGCGTCGTGCCGAGTCGGCCGCTCTCGACGTCCGCCTTGTAGAACGTCGTGCACGGGGTGCCAGGGCGCTCCGAACCAATGCCACCGACGGCGAGACAGGTGCCGAGGATCGTGCCGAAGCCCAGGGAGTTGCCTGAGAGCCCGATCGTGACGACCTCGGTGCGGTCGGACAGTGCCTCGAGCTGCGGGGCGACCGGATCCGTGCCGGCCGGCGGGACCTGGGACTCCCAGACGTGCTTCGTCTCGGCGCCGACGCACGACACGTTCACGAGCTCGAGGTCCGGTCGAGCGGCCGCGTGGGCGACGACCGGGTAGGAGCCGCTCGTGCGGAGGCAACCGTCCCTGGGTTCGATCTGGTCGCCGGCGAAGAACCCAGCCGTGTAGGAATCGCCGAGGACCGCCCACTCCCGGGGTGCAGCGGGCGGGGGCTCCGCGGCTGTCGCTGCGGGCTCCGCGGCTGTCGCTGGGGTGGCCCCGGTGAGGAGGCTCGCGCCGAGGAGGGCGGTGGTCGTGGCGAGGGCGAGGGACTTGTGCATCACGTCTCCTTTCGTCGTCGCAGCGGCGCGACGACTGACGCGTGGTATGCAACACCCCACGTTTCACGGAGTCAACGTGATATCGACCTTCCGGGATCAGGCTCCGGGCCAGCGTTCCGTGCCCCACGTCACCGGCACGTTCCGCATGAGCAGCACGTCCGAGAACTCGGCGCTGTCGCGGGGGAGTGCGTCGATGAACGAGGACTGCACCCGGTGCGCCCGGGCCGGGGAGACCTGCCATGCGTCCGTGCGGAGCTCGAGGCCCTCGAGTGCGCCGCGGTGGTTCGGCGACCAGCCGGTGCTCCCAGCGCGGAAGAAGTCGGATGCCTGGTCCACGTCGCGGAAGACGCTGCTCGTCCAGCGATGCGCCGGGACGCGCTCGACGTCGACGTCGACCTCGGCGTCGGTGGCGTCGAAGCCGACACGGAAGCGCTCCTCGTCCTCGTCGACGTCGAAGCGGGCGTGCTGGTGCACGCCGGGCATCACCCGCCCGCCGAGTGCGACCGGCACCCACGACGCGCTGTACCGCTTCGGGATGTACACGCCCCGGCGGACACCGGTCGGTCCGTCCCACTCGACGGCGATGCGGTGCGCGGCGTTCTCGGCGCCCCACGCGATCCCGCGAGGAGCCCAGCGCGGTCGGAGGCCGGCCATGCGCAGCAGGCAGACGCCGGCGACCGCCGATCCGTCGACGAGCTGCGGGCGGAGGCCGTCCGGCAGGACGCGATGGAGTGCGGTCGGGTCGACACGGAAGTTCACCAGGAGCCGACGGTCGATGCGGGCGACGATGCCAGCGCGGGACGGAGTCGCCGTGGTCGGGTTCGTCGACGCCTTGTGCGCTGCGGTGGTCACCCGTCGGATGCTAGCCCCCGCACGGGGCGAGCACCAGAGGGTGGAATGGTGCCTGGTCATGACCAGTTCGTCAAGCAATCGGCAGGATTCGTTCGATATCCGTTATCCCCCGGAAACATGCGGATCATCGGTCTCCACAGGCAGGAAATCGGAGGTTGACAACCCTGCTCCGAGGGTCTTTCATTGCCATTACGCAACGTCCTTTCATAAAGGTCGGACCAAGGGAGTCAACGTGACACGCACGCGATTCGCCGCACTCGGTGCGCTCGGCCTGGCGGCCGCGCTCGCCCTCGCCGGGTGCTCTGCCGGAAGCAACGGAGCTTCCGACAGCGGAACGAAGTCCATCGGCACACCCGATGGCAAGGGCAAGACCCTCAACGTCTGGATCATGAACGGCGACCTCAGCCCGAAGATCCTCGACGTCGCCGAGAAGCAGTTCACGAAGGCCACCGGCGCCAAGGTGAAGCTCCAGCTGCAGCAGTGGGACGGCATCACCACGAAGCTGACCACCGCCCTCGCCCAGAAGGACGCGCCGGACATCGTCGACCTCGGCAACACCCAGGTGCCGGTGTACGCCGCGACGGGTGGGCTGATGGACCTCAGCCCGTACAAGAAGGAACTGGCCGACGGGCAGACCTGGCTCTCCGGGCTCGAAGGGCCAGCGACGGTCGACGGCAAGCTCTACGGCGCCCCGCTCTTCGCGGGCAACCGTGCGGTCATCTACAACAAGAAGACCTGGGCGGACGCCGGGGTGACGGGGACGCCGAAGTCGTACGAGGAGCTCACCGCTGACCTTGACAAGGTCAAGGCGAAGAATCCCGCCGCGGACTTCTCGGCGTTCTACATGCCGGGTCAGTACTGGTACGGCGGCCTGCAGTGGGTGTGGGACGCCGGTGGACAGATCGCCACCGAGAAGGGCGGCAAGTGGACCGGAGCGATCGACTCCGCCGACGCCGTCAAGGGGCTGACCGCCTGGAAGGACTTCCAGAACGCCTACTCGGCGAAGTCCACGCAGGACATCAACACCGACAAGCCGGCCGAGTCCGACGTCTTCGCGCAGGGCAACACCTCCGCGATCCTCGGTTCGGCGTGGGAGATCGGCTCGATCACCACGGCGAAGCCGGAGCTCAAGGACCAGATCGGCACGTTCGCGATGCCGTCGGCCACCGAGGGCAAGACCCAGCCGGTGTTCCTCGGCGGCTCGGACCTCGGCATCCCGTCGAAGTCGGCGAACCAGGACCTCGCGCTGTACTACATGAAGATCCTGACCTCGAAGAAGTTCCAGCAGGACCAGGTCTTCGGCGTCGACGGGTGGGAGCCGAACTCCACGCAGCTGCTCGACTCGGTGGCAGCAGACGTGGACGAGCTCCACAAGCCGTACTTCGCCGCAGCGGGTACGAGCCGCCCGACCCCGGCGACGCCCGGGTGGGCGACCATCGAGGGTGACGCGTCCTTCCAGTCGATGTTCGCGGACATCGCGACGGGCCGGAAGACGCCGGAGGAATCCGCGAAGGACTTCTCGAAGCACCTCACCTCGGCGCTCAACGCGAGTCTGTAGTCGATGACCTCGACCGCTGACACGGCGACCGGCTCGGCACCCGCCGGGCCGGTCGCCGGCGCCGGGCAACCGCCCGTCGCCGGCCGGGTCCCCGGGTCCGGCCGGACCGGACGGTCCGGCCGCCCACCCCGCCCCCGTCGTCGCTCCGTCGGCGCTTCGCGCGCACCCCTCGTGCTGCTCGCACCGGCCGCGGTGCTCCTGCTGGCGCTCGTCGTCTACCCGCTCGTCCGGCTCATCGTCATCTCCTTCCAGGAGTACGGCCTGCGGGCGATCTTCACCGGGCAGGCCGGGTTCGCCGGTCTCACGAACTACACGAACGTCCTGACCGACGGCAGCTTCTGGCCGGTCATCCTGCGCACGATCGTCGTCACCGCGTCGATGGTGATCGGCACGCTCGTCATCGGGATGGGGGTGTCGCAGCTGCTCACGCGGCTCGGGGTCGCGATGCGGACGATCGTCAGCGTCGTCCTCGTGCTGGCGTGGGCGATGCCGAACGTCGCCTCGAGCCTGGTCTGGCAGTGGCTGTTCCAGCCCTTCTACGGCGTGCTGAACTGGCTGATCACGCAGATGCGGGTCTTCGGCGACCACACCCAGGACAACTGGGCGTCGCACCCGGGACAGGCGTACACGATCGTCCTGACCCTGGTGATCTGGCAGGCGGTGCCGTTCGTCGCCCTGACGCTCTACGCGGCACAGTCGCAGATCGCGCCGGAGTACTACGAAGCCGGGTCGCTCGACGGCGCCTCGGCGTGGGCCATGTACCGCGCGATCACGCTGCCGGCACTCGCCCCGACGCTGCTCCTCGTGACGATCCTCTCGGTGATCTGGGACTTCAACGTGTTCAACCAGATATGGCTCCTCACCAGGGGCGGGCCTGAGGACGCGACGCTCACGCTCGGCGTCTGGACCTTCGTGAAGTCCTTCGTCTCGAACGCCTACGGGCAGGGCGCGGCGATCGCGGTCATCTCGACGGCGATCCTCGGCGTGCTCACCAGCTACTACATCCGCCGGCTCATCCGGAGCGGGGAGGAAGACCTGTGACGGCTCCAGCTGTTCGACCCGAAGCGCGCCAGGTGCGCCAGCGCAAGCGGAAGCCCCGCGTGCTCGCAAACACCGTCGCGGTGGTGTTCTGCCTGGTGTGGGTGTTCCCGATCTACTGGATGCTGAACACCGCGTTCAAGCCAGCGGACGAGGTCACCACCCTCACACCGATCTGGGCGCCCATCCACCCGACGATCGAGAACTTCACCAGGGCACTCACGCAAGAGGGCTTCCTGGGCTACCTCCGGAACTCCGCGATCGTCGTGGTGGCCGCGGTGCTGCTGTCGATCGTCGTCGGCTTCCTGGCATCGGCGGCGCTGTCGCGGTTCCGGTTCAAGGGACGCCGTGCCATCCTCGTGGGCATCCTCTTCGTGCAGATGATCCCGTCGGGGGCGCTGCTCATCCCGCTGTTCCTGTCGTTCCAGTCCCTCGGGCTGCTCAACAGCTACATCGGCCTGATCCTGGCGTACGTCGCGAGCGTCCTGCCGTTCTCGATCTGGGTCATGCGCGGCTTCTTCGTCGCGGTCCCGGTGGAGATCGAAGAAGCGGCGAAGACCGACGGCGCTGGCACCTTCCGCATCCTGTGGAGCGTGCTGTTCCCGCTCGTGATGCCCGGGGTCATCGCGACGAGCGTGTTCGCGTTCATCGCCGCGTGGAACGACTACCTGACCGCCTACGTGATGCTCAAGGACCAGTCGATGTACACGCTGCCGGTCTGGCTCGCGGGCTTCTCGACGAACAAGGGGACGGACTTCGGCGGGCTCATGGCGGCGAGCGTGCTGTTCAGCCTGCCGGTCGTGGTGTTCTTCCTCATCGTGCAGCGTCGTCTGGTCAGCGGCATGACGGCCGGCGCTGTGAAGGGGTAGTGCCGGCCCGTCCGTCGTTCCTGTTCTCGTCCGACGTTCCTGTTCGTGTTCTCGGTCTCGGTCGGCGACCGGTCACGACGCCCCGTCCGTGATTGCCGAGCGGTCGAAGATCGTCGGCCGTGCGGCACTGGGGCGACGATTCTCGACCACTCGGCGGAACTGAGCGGTGTGTTGTGACCGGCCGGAGTCGGGAGCGGGGCCGGGGCCGGGAGCGGGGGCGGGAGCATGCGCACGCCTGCGGGTGTGTGGGATCGAAGACGAAAAACTTGCGTTTGTGTTGGGTATGGACGTACAGTTCCTGAAACCAACGCGAACGAAGGAGTTCGGTCATGTACGCAACCGAGCGGCACGATGCGATCGCCACCGAGCTGCAGTCGGCAGGGCGGGTCTCCGTCGCCGACCTCGCCGAGCACTTCGACGTCACGACCGAGACCGTCCGACGTGACCTCGACGCGCTCGAGTCGGTGGGGGTCCTCCGCCGGGTGCACGGGGGAGCGGTCCCGGTCGGACGCTCGAGCGTGGTCGAGCTCACCGTCGCCGAGCGCGAGGGGCAGCACGGCTCCGCGAAGTCCGCGATCGCCCGGGCCGCGATGCGACTCGTGCCGCCGACCTTCACCGGGTCCATCGCCCTCGACGCCGGTACGACCTGCGCCGCTGTCGCGACCGAACTCGCACGGTGGGAGCCCGCGGAGTCCGGCGCGACGATCACCGTCATCACGAACTCCGTCCCCATCGCCGCGACCCTGCAGCACAGCGAGCACGTCGAGCTGCACCTGCTCGGCGGCCGCGTGCGCGGGGTGACGAGCGCCGCGGTCGGGACCGCCACCGTCGAGCAGATCGGCGCGCTGCGTCCCGACATCGCCTTCGTCGGCACGAACGGGCTCTCCGCCGGGTTCGGCCTGAGCACCCCGGACGAGTACGAGGCCGCCGTGAAGGCCGCGTACGTGCTCGCCGCACGGCGGAGCGTCGTCCTCGCGGATGCCGCGAAGCACGGCGTCGAGGCGCTCATGCGGTTCGCCCGGCTCGACGAGGTCGACACGATCGTCACCGACGAGCAGCCCCCAGCCGACCTCGCCGGAGCGCTCACCGACGCCGACGTCGAGGTGGTCGTGGCATGAACGAGTCCAGCACGCGCATCGTCACGGTGACGCCGAACCCGTCGCTCGACCGCACGATCGAGCTCGCCGGTGAGCTGCAGCGCGGCTCCGTCCAGCGCGCCACCCGGTCGACCGCGGAGCCGGGCGGCAAGGGCGTCAACGTCTCCCGTGTCGTCGTCGCCAGCGGTGGGGACACGATCGCCGTCCTGCCCGGGGACGAGCTCGACCCGGTCCTGCTCGGCCTCGCCACCCGCGGCATCCCGACCGCCGCGCTGCCGATCGGCGCACCGCTCCGGTCCAACGTCACCGTCACCGAGCCGACCGGTACGACCACGAAGCTCAACGAGCCCGGGCCGTCCCTCGCCGGACGCCTCGACGAGCTCGCGGCGCTGGTCGCCGACACCGCGGACGTCACCGCCACCGGGCCCCGTGCCCGGTGGGTCGTCCTCGCCGGGTCGCTCCCGCCCGGACTGCCGGACGACGCACTCGCCGTCCTCGTGCGGGCGGTCCGCGAGCGGCACGGCGACGACGTCCGGATCGCCGTCGATTCGTCCGGCGTGCCGTTCACCGCGCTGCTGCAGTCCGGCGAGCGGATCGACCTGGTCAAGCCGAACGCCGAGGAGCTCGCCGAGATCGTCGGCGGGGACCCGGACGAGTACGAACGCGACCACGAACTCGCGGCAGCGGCCGCCGAACGGCTCCGCGACCGTGGTGTGGACACCGTCCTGCTCACCCTCGGCAGCGCCGGCGCGATCCTGATCGGGCCGGAGGGCTCGTTCGCCGCGGCGGCACCCCGCATCGTCGCCCGCTCGACCGTGGGCGCGGGTGACTCCTCCCTGGCTGGTTACCTGCTCGCCGAGGTCGCCGGTCGGCCGCCGGAGGAGCGGCTCGCACAGGCCGTCGCGACGGGGGCCGCGGCAGCCGCGCTGCCGGGCAGCGACGTCCCGGCGCTCGACCACACCGACCCGGGTGCCGTCACCGTCACCCGCCTCCGTCAGACGGCGGCTCCCGCCGCCTGACCATCCCACCGCAACAGATCACCGCCAACAGCACCGCAACCCGAACCACAGCGAACCCCAGCGCCACCGCGCCACTGCAAAGGAGCACACCATGACCGCTGCGCGCAGCTCGGACACGAGTCCCGGCCTCATCAGCGTCGCCCTCGTCGGCCTCGACGAGGACCTCGGCGCCACCTCGTCCGACGTCATCCGCGTCCTCGCCGACCGCGTCGCTGCGACCGGCCGCGCCGCCGACGGAAGCGCCCTCGCGGCGGACGCCATCAAGCGTGAGGCGAGCGTCGGCACCGGCGTCCCCGGTGGCATCGCCATCCCGCACGCCCGGTCGGCCTCGGTCACCGAACCGACACTCGCGATGAGCAGGCTCGCCCGGACGGTGCCGTTTGGCGCCCCGGACGGCGACGCCGACCTGGTCTTCATGATCGCCGTGCCCGAGGGGGCCGACAAGGACCACCTCACCGTCCTCTCGACCCTGGCCCGTGCGCTCATCCGCGACGACTTCACGGCCGCCCTCCGCGCCGCGACCACCCCGCAGGAGATCGTCGACCTGGTGGACCGCGAGGTGACCGGCGAGGTCGCCGACGCCGGCGTGACGGGCGCACCCCGAGCCTCCAGTCCGGCCGCGCCGACCACGGCACCGACCGCCGGCCGGAAGGTCATCGTCGGCGTCACCGCCTGCCCGACCGGCATCGCCCACACGTACATGGCAGCCGACGCGCTCGTCGCCGCCGCCCAGCGAGCCGGCGCCGAGATGCACGTCGAGACGCAGGGGTCCTCGCAGGTCGAGCCGCTGGACCCGGCGCTCATCGCCCGGGCCGACGCGGTCGTCTTCGCGGTCGACGTCGACGTCCGCGACCGTTCGCGCTTCGCCGGCAAGCCGCTCGTGTCCGGTCCGGTCAAGCGCGGTGTCGACGAACCCGACGCGATGATCGCCGAGGCGCTCCGCGTCGCCGAGGACCCGAACGCCGCACGCGTGTCCGGATCTGCCGCCGAGGCCGGCAGCAGCACCGCGAAGGACGAGCACTTCGGGCAGTCGCTGAAGCGCTGGCTCCTCACCGGCGTCTCCTACATGATCCCGTTCGTCGCCGGCGGCGGTCTGCTCATCGCGCTCGGGTTCCTGCTCGCCGGCTACGGCATCGCACTGACGCACGGCGACTCGGGTCAGAACAACGCCGTGTACACGCTGACGCACTACACGCTGCTGAACCTGCCGCCGGAGGGCCTGGCGTACTACCTCGGTGCCGCCGCGTTCCAGATCGGTGGCGTGTCGCTCGGCTTCCTGGTCGCAGCGCTCGCCGGGTACATCGCGTACGCCATGGCCGACCGCCCCGGCATCGCTCCGGGCTTCGTCGCCGGGTCGATCGCGGTGTTCATGAACGCCGGGTTCCTCGGCGGTCTGGTCGGTGGTCTCATCGCCGGTGCCGCCGCCTACTGGATCGGGCGCATCCCGGTCTGGCGCTGGCTCCGCGGCCTGATGCCGGTGGTGATCATCCCGCTGTTCGCGTCGATCATCGCCTCCGGTCTGCTGCTCCTGGTGCTCGGCGGCCCGATCGCCTGGGTGATGACGCAGCTCACCACCTGGCTGAACTCGTTGAGCGGCGCCTCGGCGGTCCTGCTCGGCATCATCCTCGGCCTCATGATGGCGTTCGACCTCGGCGGCCCCGTGAACAAGGTGGCGTACGCGTTCGCCGTCGCTGGCCTCGGTGCCGGATCGGCCACCAACGTCGTGCCGTTCGAGATCATGGCCGCGGTCATGGCGGCCGGCATGGTCCCGCCGCTGGCTCTGGCGCTCGCGTCGACCGTCCTCTACCGCAAGGGGTTCACGAAGCCCGAGCGCGAGAACGGCAAGGCCGCGTGGCTGCTCGGCGCGTCGTTCATCTCCGAGGGTGCGATCCCGTTCGCCGCAGCCGACCCGCTGCGCGTCATCCCGGCGTCGATGGTCGGTGCCGCGGTGACCGGTGCGATCTCCATGGCTGCCGGTGTGACCTCGCGGGCGCCGCACGGTGGGATCTTCGTGTTCTTCGCCATCGGGGACGTCGCGATGTTCATCGTCGCGATCCTGGCGGGCACCGTCGTCTCGGCGCTGGTGCTGGTCGGCCTGAAGAAGTGGGTGCGTCGAGCGCCGGCGGCTGACGCCGCAGCGGTGGGCGTGCCGGCGGACGACCGGGTCGCGGTCGCCGCGTAGGGCGTCACCGCGGGGCGGGCGGGACCGCGGGGCGGGCGTCACCACGGGACGGGCGTCACCACGGGGCGGGCGTCACCACGGGCGGGCGGGAGGCTCGGTGCCAGCTGGCACCGGGCCTCCCGCCCGTCGTCGGTGGGCGTCGCCGGTCACGACCCACCGTCGGCGTGGCGCCGACTGGTCACATCCTGTCGCTCGGCGAGCAACGGAGCGACGGTCTTCGACCGGTCGGCGGAACTGAGCGGGGTGTCGTGGCCGGTCGGGAAGAGACAGGTCGGCTCTGCCCGTGCGCGTGCGCGTGCGCGTGCACGGACCCGGGCACGGGCCGGGGCCCGCGACCCGGGGCCCGCGACCCGGGGCCCGCGACCCGAGACCCGCGTCAAGCGGCCAGCAGGAGCGGGGCGGTGTCGGTGTGCAGCGGCCCGTCGAAGGTGGCGGGGTCGAGCACGGGGACCGACGCATGCGAGATCTTCGGGTGCACGGGCCGTCGCTCGGTCTCGCCCCGCCCGATGAGGTCCTCGTGCAGCTTCTCGCCGGGGCGCAGGCCGCTGAAGACGATGTCCGAGGTGCCGTCCATCGCCGCGATCATCCGACGGGCGACGTCGAGGATGCGGACCGGTTCACCCATGTCGAGCACCAGGACCTCACCGGGCCGAGCGATCGCGGCGGCCTGGATCACCAGGTGGCAGGCCTCGGGGATGGACATGAAGTAGCGCGTGGCATCCGGGTGGGTGACCGTCACCGGGCGCCCGGCACGGATGAGCTCGGCGAACAGCGGCAGCATCGACCCGCGACTGCCGAGGACGTTGCCGAACCGGACGGACACGTAGTCGCGACCCGTCTCCGCCGCGGTCCACGCCGTCAGCCGTTCGGCCAGGCGCTTCGTCTGCCCGAGGACGCTCGTCGGGTTCGCCGCCTTGTCCGTGGAGATGTTCACGAGCGTCTGGACGCCGGACTCGACCGCGGCGGCGAGCACGTTGCGGGTCCCGAGGACGTTCGTCTTCCACCCTTCGTCCGGGTACTGCTCGAGCATCGGGAGGTGCTTGAGCGCCGCGGCGTGGAAGACCACGTCGGGACGGCGGTCGAGCAGCACCTGCCGGATCGTCGACGCGTCGCGGATGTCGGCGAGCACGACGTCCTTCGTGTCGAGCAACCCGTGCCCCGCGACCGACACCTGGACCTGCTGCAGGGCCGTCTCGTCGCGGTCGAGCATGATGACCTCGGCCGGATCCGAGCGCATCAGCTGCCGACAGAGTTCGCTGCCGATCGACCCGCCGGCGCCGGTGACGAGCACGGTCCGACCGCGGACGAAGTCGATCGGCAGTTCGAGCTCGTGGTCGGCCGGGTGGCGGCCGATCAGCGCGTCGAGGTCGAAGTCGTCGGTCGCCGACGCGGTGCACCTGTCCATGGACACCAACCTATCGGCTGGTATCTGGTATGTGCAACGTCAGTCGGCGATGTTCGCCGTGATCGCGTCGATGTACGCGGCACGTTCCTCGCGCGTCCCGGGGCGACCGGGGACGCCGGGGCGCTCCTGCCACGGGAACGGTCCGGTCTCGTGGCGGTACTCGATGCCCATCGCCTCGAGTCGCGCGAGGTGCTCCGCCAGCCGCCCGCGGAAGTCCGCGAGGTCCCGGGGTCCGGTGACGTCTGCGGACCAGAGCGCTTCGGACAGCGCCGCGACCCGCGGGAAGAGCTGGTAGTCGAGCTTCCGGACGGTGTCCACGTGCTCGCACCACATGTTCCCCTGGCCGCCGATGACGTGCGCGCGCTCGTCGTCGGTCAGGTCGGCCGGCACCGGGTCGAACGCGAAGACGTCGTCCACGGTGAGCACGATCGACACCGGGATCGGCTCGTTCGGCAGGTCGCTCTGACGGTAGTCGAGGTACACCTGGTCATCAGGCGAGGAGATCACGTCGTGCCCGCGCTTCGCCGCCGTCGACGCGCCGCGGAGCCCCCGCCACGAGACGACCGTGGCCGACTCCGAGAGCGTCCCGCCCTCGAGGATCTCGTCCCAGCCGAAGGCCCGACGGCCCTTCGACTCGATGTGCGCCGCGAGCTGCCCGATGATCCAGGCCTGGAGCTGTTCCTCGTCCGCGAGTCCGAGTGACCGCATGCGCTCCTGCGTGCGGGGGTCCTGTTCCCACTGCACCTTCGGGCACTCGTCGCCGCCCAGGCCGATGTACGCGCTCGGGAACAGGTCGACGACCTCGTCGAAGACGCCCTTGAAGAAGTCGATCGTCGCGTCCTCGGCGTTCAGGACGTCCTCGGCGATGCCCCACTCCGTCCAGACCTCGACCCCGACCTCCGGGTGCACGCCGAGTTCCGGGTACGCGGCGAGTGCGGCGCGGACGTGCCCGGGGGTCTCGATCTCCGGGACGACCGTGACGAACCGGTCGGCCGCGTAGGCGATGATCTCGCGGATGTCGTCCTGCGTGTAGTAGCCGCCGTGCGGTCGGCCGTCGAAGCCCTGCGGTCGCATGACCCCGTCGGCGTCCGGGACGTGCGCGCCGACCTGGGACTCGCGGCGCCACGAGCCGATCTCGGTCAGGCGCGGGTACTTCCGGATCTCGATGCGCCAGCCCTGGTCGTCCGTGAGGTGGAAGTGCAGCGTGTTGATGCGGTGCGCCGCGAGCTGGTCGATGACGCGGAGGACCTCGGCCTTGGTGCGGAAGTGCCGGACGACGTCGAGCATGACGCCGCGCCAGGCGAAGGCGGGGGCGTCCTCGACGGTCTGCACCGGGACGGTCCAGGGCCCGGTGCCGACCCGGCCCTTGCGGTAGACGTCGGCGGGGAGCAGCTGGAGGAGGGCCTGCACGCCGTAGAACACGCCGGCCGGGCTGCCGCCGAGGACGTCGATGCCGTCCGGTGTCACGGTGAGGCGGAACGACTCGGCCGTGGCCCCGGCTGGGCCGGTGGGGAGTGCCGCGTCCGCGTCGCCTGTCGCCTGCGTGTCGTCTGCCACGCGCAGGCGGATCACGTCGATCCCCGGGGTCTCGGCGTCGCGCACCGGCAGCCCGGTGGACCCCCGCAGCGTCTGCTGCAGGTACAGCCGCTCGGACTCGCTCGCGGCGTCTGCGGCGATGCGGGTCGTCGGCGTGATCTCGAACGAGCCGACACCGGGGGTCGACAGGCGCGGGCGGGGGATGAGCATGTCGGAGTCCACCATTCCTCAATGATCTTTCGTAATATGAGGCTATGGCCGTGAACGAGACCCTGTCAACGATGAGCACACCGGGTGCCCTGCGCCTGGTGAACTCGCGCGCCATCCTCGACGAACTGTTCCGCAGCGACGCGTCCGTCACCGTCACCGAGCTGGGCCGCACCGTGGGGCTCTCGCGGCCGACGGTCGAGGCGTCGCTCGCCGACCTCATCGCCGAGGGCTGGGCACGGGAGGCCGACGCGATCGTCACCCCGAACAAGGCCGGGCGGCGGGCCAAGCGGTTCCGAGCCGATGCCGGCGCCGGGTCGGTCCTCGGCGTGGACCTCGGGCTGCACGGCATCGTCGGGCTCCTCGCCGACCTCCGCGGCAACGAGATCGCCCGGGTCGAGGAGGTGTACCCGGACCTCGCGTCGGCGGACCAAGCGTGGGCGAGCGTGCAGGACGTCGTGCAGCGCCTGACCTCGACGCCGGGAGCCGGCCGCCTCCTCGCCGCGACGTTCGGCGTCCCCGCCGTCGTCGACCGGGACGGCGCCATCGACTACACGATCGCCGTGCCGCAGTGGGTCGAGGGCCGCATGCCCGGCCGCATCCAGGACCTGTTCCCGACGGCCCCCACCTTCTTCGACAACGACGCGAAGCTCGCCGCGACCGCCGAGACGATGTGGGGGCGGTTCACTGGTGCGCGCGACGCCCTCTACCTGGTGATGGGGCGGCAGATCGGCGCGGCCTACCTCGTCGACGGCACGCTGGCGCGTGGCGCCAGGGGAGCGGCGGGCGAGGTGGGTGGCCTGGCATCGACCGGCTGGCCCGGCGCGCCGGCCCGACTGGAGGCTCGGATCCCGTCCGGCGCGGACCTCGAGTCCGTCATGGAGTCGGCCGGGCACGGTGACCCGGCTGCCGCCGAGATCGTCCGGGCGCTCGCCGCGGACGTCGCGACCGGGGTCGCGCAGCTCGTCGCGACGATCGACCCCGAGGTCGTCGTCGTGGGGGGAGAGGTCCTGCCGGCGGCAGCGGTGTTCTGCGGGGCGCTCGCGGAGGCCGTCGGCCCGCAGCTCCGGCACCCCGTGGAGATCGTGCCGTCGACGGTCGGGCGGGACGCGGTCGCCAGGGGTGCGCTGGCCCGGTCGTTGACGCACGTGCGGGCGTCGCACATGGGCCTGGGCTGATCGGACCGGGCTGATGGGGTTGGGCTGATCCGCAGGTCGCGTCCTGCCGCCTGTCAGGGCACTCAGGGACCATTGCCGCATGACGACTGCCCTCGCTGCCGCCACGTCCTCTCCTGACGCCGAGATGGGTGGGCTGTCGGGGATGGTGCTCCAGCTCATCGACATGCTCGGCGAGTGGGGCGTCGCGCTGATGCTCTTCGTCGAGACCGTCTTCCCGCCGATCCCGTCCGAGGTCATCCTGCCGCTCGCGGGGTTCCTCGCCGGTGCCGGCCGGATGAACCTGGCGCTCGTCCTGGTGCTCGCGACGCTCGGTTCCTACGTCGGGGCACTGGTGCTCTACTGGCTCGGCCGGGTGATCGGGTTCGACCGGACCGTCCGCTGGCTCGGCAAGCTGCCGCTCGTCGACGAGGACGACTTCCGCAAGGCCGCCGCGTGGTTCCACCGGCACGGCCGCAGCGCGGTCCTGTTCGGGCGGCTGGTCCCGATCGTGCGCAGCCTGATCTCGCTGCCGGCCGGAGCCGACCGGATGAACCTCTGGTCGTTCTCGCTGTTCACGATCATCGGCTCCGGCGTCTGGAACAGCCTGCTGGTGCTCGGCGGCGCGGCACTCGGCACGCAGTACGAGCGGATCGAGGGCTACACCGAGTGGATCGACCGCGGGATGTACGCGGCGATCGCCGGGGTCGTCGTCGTGTTCGTCGTGCGACGGATCCGCCGTGGTCGTGCCGCTCGCGCCAGCCGTGCTGAACGCGGCCGTCGTCGCGCCGAGCCCGCAGGGGACTGAGCCGCGTCAGGCCTTCGTGAGCGCCGACTCCTTGTGTGCAGCGCGCTTGCCGGTCTTCTCGGACTCCACGATCCAGTAGGGGTCGTCGTCCGTCGGCTTGAACCGCTGCCCGTCGAACTCGAAGTCGCTCACACGCTTCTGGACGAGCGTTCCGGTGGTCTTCCCCTGCGAGGTGTTCCAGTGCACCTCGTCGCCCTTCGACAGCGCCATGACGGGTCCTTTCTCGGTGGTGTCTCCGAGAGGGTAGACCCCGATGCATCCGCATCAACTCAGGGATGTACCCCTCGTCACGAAGTCATAACACCCGCGCATTCGTCGCCGTTCGCGCGTACCGTAGTCGGCGAGTCATCTTGCGAGCAACCTTCGCCTCTTCCTGGCTCCCGACGGATCGAACCGCACGATGACCCTTGTCGACAACGGACGGACGGAGACCATCCTCTCCGGCCGCTACCGGCTGTCCCGGCTCATCGGCACCGGCGGCATGGGATCCGTGTACGAAGCCCGCGACGAGCACACCTACCGACTGGTCGCGGTGAAGCTCTTCGCGACGCCGCAGGCCATGACGACGGCCGACCGGGTCCGCCAGGAACGCGAGATCCGGCTGCTCAGCATGCTGTCGCACCCCGGCCTGATCCCGCTCTACGACGCGGGCACGCACGAGTTCTCGGACGGTCCGCACCGGTACATCGTGATGGAGCTCATCGCCGACACGACCCTGCTCCGCCGACTGGCCGAGGGGGCGCTGCACAACTACGAGGTCGCCGACCTCGGCGCGCAGCTCGCCGACGCCCTTGCGTACGTGCATTCCCGAGGGATCGTTCACCGTGACGTGAAGCCCGCCAACATCCTCATCAGCGACGAGGGTTCGTCCGGGTTCGCCCGGACGGTCAAGCTGACCGACTTCGGCGTCGCGCACTTCGTCGACGGATCGCGCCTGACGAACGACGGCACCATCATCGGCACGGCGGCGTACCTCAGCCCCGAGCAGGTCGCCGGCGAGCCGATCAGCTTCGCGACGGACGTGTACTCCCTCGGGCTCGTCCTGCTCGAGGCCCTGACCGGGCACCAGGAGTACTCCGGCACCCTCGTCGAAGCCGCACTCGCTCGACTCCGGAACAGTCCGGAGGTCCCCGAGTCCGTCGGACCGGAGTGGCGCGAGCTGCTCCTGCGCATGACCGACCGTGACCCGGCTCGTCGACCGACCGCGGTCGCCGTCGCCCGTGCGCTCCGCGGCGGATCGGTGCAGGTCACCGGACCGGTGCCGCTCGGCCCGAGCCGGACGGCGCACAAGCGCGACCACCGGATGCACCGGGCAGCGCACCGGCACGCCAAGCGCGGCACGTTCGTGGCCGTCAAACGGTGGCGCCGACGGAACATCCTGACCGGATCGTTCGCGGCCGTCGCGGTGCTGCTCGCGTGCGGCCTGAGCTACGTCGCCGGCACGCTCCACTGATCGCCGTCGGCGCACCCGCAGGGCTGTCGTTTCGTGCAGGATGGACTGCATGACCGACCAGCGCTGGATCAAGATCTGCGGCCTGTCGACGCCCGAGACCGTGGACGCCGCCATCGACGCCGGCGCCGACGCGGTCGGGTTCGTCTTCGCCGCCGGCAGTCCCCGGACCGTGACCGCCGACCTCGCGAAGGAGCTCGTCGAGCGGGTGCCGGACGGGATCGACGCCGTCGGCGTGTTCCGCGACCAGGAGATCGACGAGATCGTCGGGATCGCGTCAGCGGTGGGCCTCACGACGCTGCAACTGCACGGCGGCGAGTCGGCGACCGACTTCGCGCGTGCCCGGGACGCCGGGTTCTTCACGATCCGAGCGGTGTCGGCGGAGGCCTACCTCGCCGAGTCCGCGGAACAGCGGGCGTCGTACGACCACGACCTGCTGCTGCTCGACGCCGCGGTGCCCGGCAGTGGACGGCTGATCGATCCCGCGTCCGTCACCGGCAAGGTCGACGAAGCGTGGATCCTCGCAGGGGGCCTCACGCCGGCGAACGTCGTGGCGGCGGTCGAGAGCCTGGACCCCGACGGGGTCGACGTGTCGAGCGGTGTCGAGTCCGAGCGCGGCGTCAAGGACCCGGCGAAGATCCGGGCGTTCGTCGAGGCGGTCCGCAGCCTGCCATGACGGGGCCGACCCGGGCCTCCTGTCCGGGGTTGCGCCGTTCCGGGGCTGCGCCGTCAGGCGCGGGCGCGACCGAGCGTCGGGATCAGCTCGGTGAGGAACGCGTCGGTGTCCTCCCAGCCCTCCACCGCGTGGCAGGGAACGCCGAGCGCCTTCACCGGGTAGTCGTTGCCCTCGGGGTCGAGGCGGTCCCCGACGAACAGCATGTCGTCGAGGGCGATGCCGGTGAGCTCGGCCAGGCGCCGCATGCCGTACGCCTTGTCGATGCCCTTGCGGGTGATGTCGATGCTGGTGGATCCGCCGGAACGGACCTCGAGGTCGGGGAGCTCGGCCTGCACGCGGCGCCGGAGGTCGTCCTTCTTGGCACCCGTCGGGTCCCACACCTTCTTCGCGGCGACGGGCGCGGCCTGACCGAGGGCCGAGAACGTGATCTGTGAACCGCGGTCTTCGAGGATGGCACCCCAGGTCTCGGACTCCCAGTAGCCGGCGGCCTTCGCCTGGGACTCGACCGCGGCGAGGGCCTGCTGCTTCTGGGCGTCGTTGAGGTCCTCGGCGTACTGCAGCGCCCAGTCGTCGTCCGACCAGCGGTAGTACCGGGTGCCGCAGGTGGGGAGCAGGTGCAGGTCGTCGAGCGTGAGACCGTCACGGTGTCGCAGGGGCGTCACGAGCTGCTGCTCGAACTGGTGGAAGTTGCCGCCGCTGATCACGGCGACCGGGACCACGTCGAGCAGGGCGGCGAAGGTGTCGAGCATGCGCGGGTCGAGCGCGGACTTCGACGGGGCGAGGGTGTCGTCCAGATCGAACGCGACGAGACGTGGTGCGGTCATGCCGTTGATTCTGTCATGCGACATGTCCCCGATCCTCAGGGCTGCGGGGATCAGTGGATCGTTGCGGGAACCCGGTCGCGAGCGTACGTGATCTCCGTGTAGCCGTGCGGGGCCGGGTTGCCGTCGACGTCCAGGTTGACGAACACGACCTCGTCGATGGTGAGGATGCTGCGGTGCGTGAAGAGGTTCCGCGCCTCGGCCCGCATCGTCAGCGAGGTCCGGCCGAACCGGGTCGCGACGAGGCCGATCTCGACGATGTCGCCCTCCTTCGCCGAGGAGACGAACTCGATCTCGGACATGTACTTGGTGACGACCTTGCCGTTGCCGAGCTGGATGATCGCGTACACCGCGGCCTCTTCGTCGATCCAGCGGAGCAGGCTGCCACCGAAGAGCGTGCCGTTCGCGTTGAGGTCCTCCGGCCGGACCCACTTGCGGGTGTAGAAGTTCATCTCGGGCTGCATGTCTGTACATACTACGCGGCCGGGACCCCCGCGAGGGCCCCGGCCGCGGTCGTGCTGCTGGTGCGGCTACTCCTTGACGAGGACGACCTCGTCGAGCGCGATGCGGGTGCGCGGGGCGACCTCGCGCTCTGCGGCCTTCTCGTCGAGCTGCGAGGGGTCCGCGACGGTGCCGATCGCCGTGACGGTGAAGGGCAAGAAGCGCTCCGGCAGGTCGAACGCGGCGGCGAGGCCGGCGGCGTCGATACCGGCCATCTGGTGGACGTGCAGGCCCTCGGCGTGCGCCTGGACGGTCAGCGCTGCGATGGCCTGGCCGAGGTCGTACTCGGCGAAGCGGCGGACGTCGCCGTCCTCGCTCTGCGTCTCGAGGATGCCCACGACGAGGGCGCTCGCGCGGAAGGCCCATCCGGCGTTGAAGCCGATGAGGTTCTCGTTGATCGTGCGGAACGTGTCGGTGCCACGACGACCGGCGATGAACCGGCGGGGCTGGAAGTTGTTCGCGGACGCGGCCCAGCGAGCGGCCTCGAGCACGGCGTCGAGCTGCTCGTCGGAGATCGTCGCGGTCTCGTCGTAGGAGCGGGGGCTCCACCGTTCCTCGAGGAGCGGGACGAGCGGCTGGCTCGAGTCGGTCGAACGGGAGAGCGTCGTGGCGTTGGTCATGATGCGGTCAACGGTATTCGATGCGTTCGCATTTCCGGCCTGTACGACGTCACATGTCGGGCGGCCCGGCACCCGTTGCCGCGCTCGGTGCGGGGCTGCCGCGGGACTGACAGGATGGGGGTGATGAGTGGCGTTCTGATCGGCTTCGCGATCATCGGCGCGATCATCGCGGCCGGGTACGTCGTCGGGCGCATCGGGCTCCTCGGGCCGCACGCCCAGTTCGTGATCAGCCGACTGGCGTTCTTCGTGCTGATGCCCTGCCTGCTCTTCCACACGATCGCCACGGCGGACATCGCGTCGCTCGTGTCACCGATGCTCTGGGTGTCGCTGCTCAGCGCCGTGCTGGTCGCGCTCGGCACGGCGCTCGTGTTCGCCCTCGTCCTGCGGCGCTCGGTCACGACGACCACCGTCGGGGCGCTCGCTGCGAGCTACGTCAACGCGAACAACATCGGCCTGCCCGTCGCCGTGTACGTGCTCGGGCAGGCCACCGCCGTCGTGCCCGTCATCCTGCTGCAGCTCGTCGTGATGGCGCCGATCGCGCTGACCGTGCTCGACACCGCGACGGCGTCCGGGGGCGGGTGGAAGCGCCGGGTGCTCGGGCCGGTGACGAACCCGCTGATCATCGCCTCGCTGACCGGGTTGGTGTTCTCCGCCTTCCGGATCCAGCTGCCGGACCCGGTGCTCGAGCCGTTCTCGCTCGTCGGTGCCGCCGCCGTGCCGCTCGTGCTGCTGTCGTTCGGGATGAGCCTGCACGGCGCTGCACCCCTCCGCGACCCGGCGATCCGGACGGACGTCATCGTGGCGTCGTCGATCAAGCTCGTCGTGATGCCAGCGGTGGCGTTCGTGCTCGCACGGTTCGTGTTCGGGCTCGACGACCAGCAGGTGTTCGTCCTGACGACGCTCGGGGCGTTGCCGGCGGCGCAGAACGTCTTCAACTACGCGCAGCGGTACGACGCGGCGGTGCCCGTCGCCCGTGACGTGGTGCTCATCTCGACGCTCGGCGCCGTCCCGGTGCTCGTCGCGATCGCCGCACTCCTGCACCCGTAGCGCGCGGGCGGGCGGCGCGCCGCGCGTCGAGCGGTCGCGACACCCCGTCGGCCGCGCGTCCACCGGTCGCGACACCCCCTCGGCGCGCCGCGTCGAGCGGTCGCGACACCCCGTCGGCCGCGCGTCGACCGGTCGCAGACCGTCGTCGACGGTCATCGCGACCGACGCTTCGTGGCCTGTCGGCAGACCCGAGCGGGGTGTCGCGACCGGTGGGTGCGGACTGCGCAGGCGCGGGACCGCGGCGCGCAGTGGCGGCGGTTCACCGACGGACGGGAGGCGCGGTGTCAGCCCGCCACGGGCCTCCCGTTCGGCCAACCCAGCGCCGCGCGTCGAGCGGTCGCGACACCCCGTCGGCCGCGCGTCGACCGGTCGCAGACCGTCGTCGACGGTCATCGCGACCGACGCTTCGTGGCCTGTCGGCGGACCTGAGCGGGGTGTCGCGACCGGTGGGTGCGGACTGCGCAGGCGCGGGACGCGAGCGCGGTGCGGGGGCGCGTCCGCGCGCGTCAGAAGATCATCGGGCGGTCGTCGTCGAGGGAGGTCTCGAGATCGAGGTCCACGACGACCGGCACGTGGTCGCTCGGGGCATCGCCCTTCCGCTCGTCCCGGTGGATGGACGCACCCGTGACGACGTCGGCGAACCCCTGCGATCCCATGACGAAGTCGATGCGCATGCCCTCGCCACGGGGGAACCGCAGCTGCTTGTAGTCCCAGTAGGTGTAGCCGGACGGCACCAGTGGCCGGACGACGTCCTGCAGCCCCCGTTCCTCGAACGCGCGGAAGGCGGCGCGCTCCGGCTCGGTGACGTGCGTGTGCCCCTCGAAGACGGAGACGTCCCAGACGTCGGAGTCGAGCGGTGCGACGTTCCAGTCGCCCATCAGCGCGAGCTTCAGGTCCGGGTCCGCCTCGAGCCACGACGTGGTGCGGTCGGCCAGCTGCGCGAGCCAGTCGAGCTTGTAGGTGTAGTGCGGGTCACCGATCTCGCGGCCGTTCGGGACGTACAGGCTCCAGAGCCGGACGTCGTCGACGGTGACGCCGATCGCGCGGGCCTCGACGGGGAGATCGGGACCCTCGTGTCCCTTGAGGAAGCCGGGCTGGCCGGGGAAGTCACGGGTGACGTCGGTCATCGGCAGGCGGCTGGCGAACGCGACGCCGTTCCACTGGTTCAGGCCGTGCGCTTCGACCTGGTAACCGGCGGCCTCGAACGCCTCGACCGGGAACTGCTCCGGCTTGCACTTGATCTCCTGCATGCCGAGCACGTCGACGTCTTCGCGGACGAGCCAGTCGACGACACGGCCGACTCGGGTGCGGACGGAGTTCACGTTCCAGGTCGCGACGCGCATGGTGTCGAACCTACCGGTCGCGACCGACGGCGCGGTGCGGGCGACGCGGGGGAGCCGCTGGTCGGGCGGCGTACGGCACGATGGTGTTCCCTGGGAGCAGGACATCGCACGGAGCGTGAGGAGCACGATCATGGCATCGACGACGAACCGCGTCGACGGGAACCCGACCACCGGGAGCGTCACCACGCAGGTGACCAGCGCCGGCAAGACCATCATCGACGACCAGGTCGTCGCGAAGATCGCGGGCATCGCCGCCCGCGACGTGCCCGGCGTCTTCGCCCTCGGCGGCAACGCGGCGCGGGCCTTCGGCGCCATCCGTGACGCCATCGGTTCCAGCGCACTCGGCCAGGGCGTCCGCGTCGAGGTCGGCGAGACCCAGGTCGCCGTCGACCTGACGATCGTGGTCGACTACCCGACGCCGATGATGGAGGTCGCGTCCGCCGTGCGCGCGGCCGTGACCGATGCCGTCACCGAGCTCGTCGGCCTCGAGGTCACCGAGGTCAACATCGCGATCAACGACGTCAACATCCCGGCGCTGGGCGGCACCCCCGACGAGGCCGAGAGCCGCGTCCGGTGAACGCCACCGTCGTCGGGATGGGGGTCGGCGCCCTGCTGGCCATCGTCGCCGTCACGCTCGGCTTCTGGGCGTTCGTCGTCGTGGCCGTCTTCATGATCGTCGGTGGTGTCGTGGCGCGGATCGTCACCGGGGACATCGACTTCCGACGCCTGCTCGACGTGCTGCGCGGACGCCGGAGCTCGTCGTGAGTCCGGCGGCCGACGTGCCGCCGATCGCCCCGTCCGGTCCCGCGCCGTCCCGTGCGGTCGCGGTGCCGCGCGTCGCCGGGTACGACCGCATCGGCACGACGGCGCTGGTCCGGACCGCGCAGGCCGTCGCGGCGGAAGCGCTCCGCACACCCGTCCGGGAGGTCCGTGCCCGGATCACCGACGACGGTCGCGGATCGTTGGCGGTCGAGATCACCTCCCCGCTCGCTGTGCCCGTGCTCGGTTCCCACGCGGTGCCCGACGAATCGGTGGTCCACACGGCGCACCGGGCTCGGGCGACCATCGCCGAGCGCATGAACACCATCACCGGCCGGAAGGTCGAGCGGGTCACCATCACGTTCGCGTCGTCGGTCGTCGACGCCCCGAGGAGAGTCCGATGAGCTCGATCCCGCCACCGGCTTCGCCGCCGGTGTCGTCACCGACCTCGTCGCCGTCTGCGCCGGCATCGGGGGAGCACGACGCCGTGTACCGCCGCGTCCTGCGGCGCGAGACCCACGTCTCGCGTTCGGGCAGCGTGGTCGTCGCCGTCGTGGTCGCGCTCGTCGTCGCCGCAGCCACCGTGTTCGCCGCAGCGCTGGTGTTCCTCGACCAGAACGTCCTCGGCATCGATCCCCGTGCCGTCGTCGACGGCGCTGCCCGAGCACCGCGCGGACTCGTCGACGCCATCGTGGTCGTCACCGGCGCCGTCGTCGCGGTCATCGGCCTGGTGTTCCTGCTGCAGGGCGTCCTGCCGCAGCGACGCCCCCGCCACACGATGTCGTCCAGGCGGCTCGCGATCGTCGTGGACGACGAGGTCCTCGCCTCCGCCGCGGCACGCGCTGCCCGGAGCGCCACACGACTCGGACCCGACGCCGCCGTGGGAACCGTCGGCCGTCGCACCGTCGAGGTCGTCCTCCGTCCGGCTGCCGGTGTGGACGTGCCGGCAGTCGCTGCGACCGACGCCGTCGAGCGCGAATTCGCGGAGATCGACACCACGCCGCCGATCACCGCTCGGGTCCGTGTCCAGCCGACCGGACGGGTGGACGGATGAACGCCACGAACCGGGCGCTCGGACGCATCGCCCTCGTCCTCGTCGGGCTGGCACTGCTCGTCGGGGGACTCGGCGCCGTGCTCGTGCAGACGATCCCGCAGGCCGCCGATGTCTGGCACCAGGCGGCTCGCGCGTCGCTCGGCGACCTCGGTGCGGACGCATCCCGTGAGGCCTCGATCGCCGCGTGGGCGTGGGTGCTCGGCGGAGCGGTCGTGCTCGGCGTCCTCGCGCTGGTCGTCCTCACGGCACTCGGCGGTGGCCGTGTCGGCACCGTGATCGAGGACGACGGGGCCGCGGACGGGCTCCCCGGCGAGGTCCGCATCGACGCCGCCGCGGTCCAGCACGCGCTCTCGTCGGCCATCGGGGACCTCCCGCAGGTCGCGTCGCTCGCTGTCGACGTCTACCGGGTGCGCCGCCGCCGAGCGCTGCGCATCAAGGTCCGCCCGCGGAAGGGTGCGTCACCGCGGGAGATCGCCGACCGGATCGAGGACATCGTCACCGATCTCGACGCCCTGCTCGGCGAGCGGTTGCCCGTCCTCCTGCAGATCGCGCGCGGGGGATCGGGGTCGTCCCGGCCGGACCGCGTGCACTGACCGCCGTGGCGGCCGATGTTCAGTCGCTCGTCGCGAGCCCGTCGACGAAGGTCGCACGGTCCGCATCCGACATCGGCGTGCGCCCGACCAGCTCGACGAGGGCACGACGTTCCGTTCGCGCTTGGTCATGCGTGATGCGTCCGAGCTGCTCCCGGATGACGACCGACGCCCACAGTGCGCTCACTCCGTCGCTGTCCATCGCCTCGGGGTGCGAGCGGTAGAAGCGGAGTCCGTCCTCGAGCGCACGTTCGGCCTCTGGGAGGTCTCCGTGAGACAGGTGTGTCATCGCGATCCGTGCGGCGTCCGACGCTGCCTGCACACTGTCCACTCCGAATGCCGCACGGTTGATCGTGAGAGCGGCCTCGTAGCACTCGAGCGCGAGCACGATGTTCGCGTCTCCACCCCGCAACGTGTGCACCGTGCCTTGTTCGTAGAGCACTGCCGCCATGTCCGGACTCGTGGAGGCGCCCGAGGCGAGCCGGGACGAGGCCTCGGCGAGCAGCCCGTCGGCCAGGTCTAGATCGGCATGCACGGGTTCACCGGACGGCAGGTGCCGCATCGCGCGACGGGACGCCAAGCGGGCGAGGTGCAGATACGGCAGTGCTGCGTGTGGGTGCGCTCCCTCAGCGGCGACGTCGTAGATCGAGATCGAGCGGCGGAGGAAGTCCTCAGCACCCTCGTCATCGTCGAGTTCGACGAGGCACCAGCCGAGGTCGTTGCAGATCGCTGCGTACGTGGTCGACGTCTCGCCGAGCTGCGCCGCCGTCTCGGCGAGGGCTGCCCGCAGGCGCGGCTCCGCCTCGGCTGCCCTGCCCGAACGCATCAGCGCGCGGGCGAGTTGCACCCCGTAGGCCGCTCGGTCGGCCGGAGCCAGGGACCCGTCGTCGGCGAGGGCACGGAGCTCGGCCGACGCGGGGACGGGGGAGGCAGTGCTGAGCAGGAGCGCGCGACGACGCTGGTCGACGGAGTCCCTTGCGGGCCCCTCGACGACGTCACCGAGTTCGGCAAGAGCGGCGAGCGCGTCGTCGACCCTGCCGAGCCACTCGTTGCGCACCGCGAGTGCATCGAGCCCGACGGAGAGCGCAGCTCGGTTCCCCGACGCCCGCGCCAGCTCGATGCCCCGCTCGAGCGGCGCCGCTGCCTCGGCGTGCCGGCCCTCCTGCGTCTGGAACGCCGCCGCGAACACGAGCACCATCGCCTCGGAAGCGTCGGGGTGGGCGGTGCGAGGCACGAGCACTCGCGCATCGGCGAGGGCAGCCTCCAACCCGGAACGGGAGCTCAACCCCATGGCGAGGCGCGCCAACCGGAGACAGGAGTCGAAGTCGGCGTCGGGACCTCTGCGGGCGGCCGCGACGACCCGCCGGACCGCTGGCGCGAGAACGCCGTACGTCGCTGCGGTGGGTGCGACGACGTGGTCGTCGAAGCCGGCGAGCGCGGAACGGCACACCGTCTCGACGGACTCGGCGTCGGCCGAGCCGCGGACGACGTCCGCCACGAGCGAGTGACACCACAGCGAGCCGTTGACCCGCGACTCCACGAGTCCGACGGCTTCGAGCGCCGCCACCGCGTCGTCACCGTCGACCGCACCCGTTCCGAGCGCGGACCAGATCAGGGCCCGCGGTGTGCCGACATCGCCGCAGACCGAAACCAGCCGGAGGACCCGCTGGGCCATCTCGTGCTGTTCGCCCGCCTGCCGGAGACCCTCGACGAGGAGCTCCGTGAAGGATCGCGGGTGATCACGCGGCGCGTACCGATCGAGCACGGCACTCGTCTCGGCACGAAGACGGGCCACCATCTCCGCCTCGGAGATGTGGGTCGAACGGAGGTAGGTCCCGATCTGTTGCAGCGCCAGCGGCGAGCCGTCCGCGATCGCCAGGAGGGCATCGGTCGCGGCCGACGGTGGGGCAGCTCGTCCGCTCACCCCGGCGAGGACACGGCGGGACTCGGCAGCGCTGAGGAGACCGACGGCGACGCACCACTCGTCGGGGAGGCGGAGGTCGACGTGGGTGGAGACGAGCGCTGACAGTGCACGATCTCGTGACAGGAACCTGGCGACGACGTCGAGATCCGTGACGCCGTCGAGGACGACCGTCCAGCCGGGATCCGCGTCGAGTCGCCGGAGCAGATCCGAGACGGGATCGGCCGAGGTGTCATCGACGAGCGTCCGCGCGTCCGCCACCAGTGCGTCCTCGTCCCCGGCCCGGAGCCAGATCGCACGATCGAGGTCCTGGACGACGGCGTGGGCGATGGCGGACTTCCCGACCCCCGGCGAACCCGTGAGGACACAGCGTCCGGACTCCGCGAGGATCCGGCGGACGTCGCCCTCGAGCGAGGTCCGGTGTTCGTGGTGGACGGGCACGAGAGCTTCGGGCAGGTTCGACCGGAGCGGGCGCTGGGTGGTGCGGCCGACGGCCCGGGCCTCGTTGCGGCCGGCGAGCTCGGTGACGATCACCGTGTTCAGGAGGGCACTCGCCGGCTGGGACGCGTGACGGCGGATCGCGAGGGCCAGTTCCGTGCCGAATCGATCTGCGAGGTGTTCGACGTCGATCCCGTCCAGCTCGAGGCCGTCGTGCGATCGGAGGAGCGCGGCGAGCGAGGCCGACCAATCGGCGCGGGCCTCGTCGAGGCCTCGCGGGCTTTCCGTGAACGGGAAGAACAGTTCGGTGCACCGAGCGGTGTCCAGCAGGTCCCGGAGCGCTGCGTCCACGAACGGATCCGCGTCGCCGAGCGGTCCGGTGGCCGCGGCCATGAGCGCGCTCCGGACGCACCCCTGCACCGCACGCTCCAACGCGCCCCGCTGGGCCACGGCCTTCGCACCAGCGGCGACCAAGGGGGCAGCGCCCTTGACCAGGAGCGCCCCCGCCTCGAACATGGGACAACCGTAGTACGACCGGGGACGAGGGTGACGATGGCGCACGATGTCCGCCCGGACGACCCGTCGTGGGCGGTCGTCGGCCGGGTCGCCGGTGGCCGTGCTGCGGTCCCCGTGTGGGTGAACGAGATCGGCGGGAAGACGTTCCGCATCGGTGGCGACGGGAGCGTCGGGTCCGCCGAGGAGTACGTCAAGTGGGTGCCGACCCACTACGGGGCCTGGATCGCGGCCGAAGCGGCACGTCTGACCTGGGCGGGCCGGTGGCTCCGCGTGCCGGAGGTCGTCGAGCACGACGCGGACGAGCACGGTGCGTGGCTCCGGACCCGAGCACTACCAGGGTGGAGCGCCGTGGACCCACGATGGCGCGACGAACCCCGGACCGCCGTGATCGCCGTGGGGGAGGGCCTCCGGGCGATGCACGACACGCTGCCGGTCGACGACTGTCCCTTCACGTGGTCGACGGCCGACCGGACGGCGCGGGCGCGAGCGGCCGGGTCCGACCCCGCGGCGCTCGGCCCCGAGCCGGCGTCGGACCGCACGGTGGTCTGTCACGGCGACCCCTGCACGCCGAACACCCTCATCGGGGCGGACCGGCGCTGGTACGGGCACGTCGACCTCGGCGCGCTCGGGATCGCCGACCGGTGGGCCGACATCGCCGTCGCCACGATGGCGCTCGGGTGGAACCACGGTCCCGGATGGGAGCAGCTGTTCCACGAGGCGTACGGCGTCCCCTTCGACGAGGAACGGACGGCCTGGTACCGCGCCCTCTGGAACCTCGACGAGGACGAGGTCTGACCCGAGGCCGTCGGGACCGCTAGAAGCCGACCCCGCGCGCGGCCATGAACGGCACCGGGTTCGTGGTGCCGCCGCCCACGTGGGTCTCGTAGTGCAGGTGGCACCCGGTCGAGTTCCCAGTGGACCCGACGAGTGCGACGAGCGTCCCTGCGGCGACCTGCTGCCCGGGAGACACACGGAACCCACCGCTGACGATGTGGCCGTACGCGCTCTTCACGCCGTTGCCGTGGTTGATCCGGACGTAGTTGCCGTACCCGCCGTACCACCCGACGTACTCGACCGTGCCGGCCGACGCGGCGACGATCGCCGTCGAGCAGCCGCTGCCGAGGTCGATGCCGTCGTGGAAGCTCGTCGCGCCGGTGATGGGGTGCACACGCGTCCCGTACGAGCTCGTGATCCAGCCGCCGGCGGGACGGACCCACCCGCTGCCGGAGCCCGACCCGACGGCCCCGCCGCCGCCACCCGACCCGCCGCCGCTGTTCGCCGCGGCTGCCGCACGTGCCGCTGCCGCCGCGGCTTCACGGGCCGCACGTTCCGCAGCTGCCTTGCGCTCGGCCTCGCCCTTGGCGAACTCGGCCTCGGTCCGGACACGGCCGGACTTCAGCGTGGCGAGCTGTGCTTCGAGTCGCGCCTTGTTGTCCTGCTGCTCGTCGTAGGCCACCTGGGCACGGTCGGATGCCGCCTGTGCCTCGGCCATGCGTTCCTCGGCCGCCTTCGCGAGGTCGGCCAGCGCCAGCGCGGCACGGTCGGCCTGCCCGGAGAGCGCCCGGGCGACGGCGGCGTCGGCGGTGGCCGCGGCTTCGACGCGCTCGGCCTGCTCGGAGAGCTTGCTGAGCGCGCCGAGGTCGTACAGCAGGTCACGTGCGTCCTCGCCACCGGTGAGCACGCTCGTCGTGACGTCCGCGCCGCCGGACCTGGCCATCTGCGCGGCGAACTGCCCGGCCTGCGCGGCGCTCTGCTCGGCGATCTCGGCGTGCTCCTCGGCGTCCGCGCGGAGCGTCTGTTCCTTCTCGGCGGCGCGCTGGGCCTTCCGCTGGGCGACCGAGTACTCGTTGCCGCGTGCTTCGGCTTCGGCGACGGCGGCGTCGGCCTTCGCCCCGAGCTGCCCGATCAGGTCCTGGATGTCGGCGATCTGACCGTTCTTCGCCGACTCCTGCCCGCGGGCGGCGAGGACGTCGTCCCACGAGGGGTAGGTCGCCGCGCTGGCGGGAGGAGCGTCGAGGACGAGCGTGCCGGTCAGCCCGAGCAGGGCGAACCCGGTCACCGCCAGGCGCAGACGCAGGGCGGTGAGGGAGTGCGTGGGGCGTTGGGCGGGACGAGTCATCGAGGGCGAGCCTATACATCCGTACAGGGAAGATGCGAAGCCGACGCACCGCTGTGGAGAACTCTCGTCAGAACCCGCGGTCGCGCAGGATCGTCTCGGCACTCCCGACGACGTCCTGCTGCAGGGTCGTCGCCCCGGCCGTGCCGGCGTAGTCCCAGATGTCGAAGCCGGTGCAGTGCGTCACCGACACCGGCGGCCCGAGGGAGTCCTCCACCGGGGTGGACCAGACGTCCCCTGATCCCACGACGACGAAGGTCGGCCGCGCGTCGCGGTAGGCGCCGAGGTCGACCAGCCAGGGGTAGGTCTGGAACGTGTCGCGCACCTGGAGCAGTCCGACGTTCTCCGACGAGTAGGCGGCGAGTGGACGGACGGTCCAGAACTGCCCGACGCCGACGACGTCGCGCCCACCGGCCCAGTGGTCCAGGCAGGTCGCGGGGTCGTACGCCGCGGTGCGCACCCCCCGGAGCGTCGACGGCGCCATGGCCACCCCCGCGGCGATGACGATCGCCGCGCCGATGGCGAGCGTCACGCGGACGCCACGGAGTGGCTGGTGCACCCGGGTCCGCCTGACCGCGGTCCGTGTCAGCTCGCAGACCGCGACGAGCGCCAGGAGCGGGGCGACGACGACGGGCTCCAGGTAGCGCGGCGTCTCCGACCCGGCGACGACGACCCCGACGGACACGGCGACGATCGTCACGAGCGGCAGCAGGGACGCGAGGAGCACGGTGCGCGAGGTCCGCACCCGCCAGGCCCAGACCGTGCCACCGACGGCGAGCAGCACCCCGACGAGCATCAGGACGAGCCCGGCGTCGCCGAGCGCCGTCGCCGCTCGGGCGTCGGTGAGCGACGCGAAGAACCCGAGCGTCGTCGCTGCGCGTTCCGGGTGCACGTACGTCGAGGGGTCGAGCGAGACGAACGGTCGCAGCGGGATGCGCAGGACGTACCCGACGACCGAGCCCGCGACGACGACCCCGGACAGCCACAGGGCAGGACGCCACGGCACCCGACGGGCGACGCCGAGGAGCAGCAGCGTGACGACGAGCGGGGCACCCGACCACGGGACGTACAGCGGGTTCGACGCCGTGGTGCACGCGGCGACGAGCCCGAGCGTCACGAGCACGGCGACGGACGCCCGGCCGACCCGGATCGCCCGGAGCGCGAGCGCCGCCGTCGCGAGGAGCGCGAGGACGACCCCGTAGTAGTAGGTGGTCGTGAGGAGCAGGGACGCGAGCTCGAGCGACGTCGCGGACGCCGACGACTCGGTGAGCACGTGCAGCGTCAGGAACCCGACCGCGAGCGCCGACACCGCGATGCGTGCCGAGCGTCGCGCGGACGGCATGAGCTCGTTCGCCACCGCCCGCAGGAGCGCGTAGACGCCCACGAGGACGAGCACGCCGTTGAGGGCCAGCGCCTGCTGCGGGGTCGCGGTGACGGCGGCGCAGACCAGGTAGACCGGCAGCTCCGGGAAGAAGAACAGCGCGGGGGACATCGCCCACTCGAACGGCTGGCCGAGCTGGATCGACCTGACCACCATCGGCAGCAGGACCGAGTCGCCGTCGTACCAGAGCAGCGTGACCCTGGCCGTCGCCAGGACGTGCCGCAGCGCGATCAGGGCGAGCGCGACCGCGACGATCGCCCCGATCGCCTCGTGCCCGAGCGCTTCGGCGAGGCCGCGGAACCGGGATGCCCCGACCGCTGGGCGCGACGGTGCATCGAGGGACATACCCGGATCGTACCGACGCGGACCCGGGACGAACGGGCGCGCGGCTGACCGTCCGTGCAGGCTGGATGAGCGCTGCGCGGCCCGGACGGGCTACCCTTGTGCGCTGTGACGGACGCGCGCGAGCAGTTGATCGACCACATCACGGCCGAGGCGGTGTTCCACGGCGACTTCACCCTGACCAGCGGGAAGAAGGCGACGTACTACATCGACCTCCGCAAGGTGAGCCTCGACCACCGTGTGGCACCGCTCATCGGACAGGTGATGACGGACCTCATCGCCGAGGTCCCCGACGTCTCCGCGGTCGGCGGCCTCACCATGGGCGCCGACCCGATCGCGAGCGCCGTGCTCCACCAGGCCGCCGCCCGTGGTGGCACGTACGACGCCTTCGTCGTCCGCAAGGAGCCGAAGGACCACGGTCGCGGCAAGCAGGTCGAGGGCCCCGACCTGCGCGGCAAGCGCGTCATCGTCCTCGAGGACACCTCCACCACCGGCGGCTCGCCGCTCAAGGCCGCCGAGGCGCTCGAGCGCGAGGGCGCGATCGTCGCCGCCGTGGCCGTCGTCGTCGACCGCGACACCGGCGCGAAGGAGAAGATCGAGGCGGCCGGGTACCCGTACTTCGCGGCGATCGGACTGGCCGACCTGGGGTTGTCCGCGTGACCGAGGAGCGTCCGGACGACGCGCACGAGCCCGACCAGACCGGCGGCCCCGACACCGGGGCAGACGGCCAGGAGGCTCGTGGCGCGTCCGCCCCGGACGCTCGCTTCACGGGACTCCGCAGTGCCGCCGACATCTTCGGTGCGCCGCGGAAGGCCGACGAGTGGCCGTCGCGCCGCGAGCGTCGCGAGGCGGAACGCGCCGCCGCCGAGACCGGTGCGCCGCTGCCGGAACCCTTCACGCCCGAGGAACCTGCGCCGGTCGACCCTGCGCCGGTCGACCCTGCGCCGGTCGACCCTGCGCCGGCCGACCCCGCGCCGGCCGACCCCGCGCCGGCCGAGCCCGCGCCGGCCACCCCGCCAGCGCCGTACGACGAGGACGCCACCCAGGCGATCTCGATGCCGGAGCAGCTTGCGGCACCATCCCAGCCCGCACCGCCGACGTCCGACCCGGACCGCTCGCTCCTCGGCAGCCGCATCCCGCCGGCCGCGGCGGTGCCCCCGACGTCGACCGCGCCGCACCCCAGCTCGATCCAGCTGCCGACCGCGCAGGCGAACCGGGAGCAGCGTGCCGCCGAGACCCGGGCGATCGAGGACGAACGACGCCGGACGGACCCCCGCGGCGAGGGCCGTGACGACGTCGACTGGCTCGGCCGTGCCACCGGATCGACGCCGACCCCGACCGGCCCCGTCGCCCAGCAGCCCGTCGGCGTGGAGGACACGCTCCCGTCGTCCCAGGAGCCACCGAGCTTCACCGACCTGCTCCGCATCCAGGGCGCCGACGCCGCGGAGCGTCCGAGCGTCGACCGTCCCTTCGACTGGGCCGTCCACGACGACGAGACCGGCGAGGTCCCGACGACCCTGACCACGAACTCGTTCGACACCACCGCGCTCGGCGCCGGCTCCTGGCACCTGGCGGACGACACCGAGGACGACGTGGTCTCCGGCGAGGTTCCGATCACCCCGGTCCCCGCCGTGTCCGCCCCGGTGGCCGCCGACGCCGCGACCACCGCGCTGCCGGTCCAGGAGACGGTCGACCCGCAACCCGAACCCGACCGCGACCCCGACCCCACCGACAGCGGCAGCTGGTCGCTCGCCGACGAGGCCGCACGCACCGGCGAGGTCTTCCCCGGCGACGCGGTGGACGACGCCGTCGACGACGCGGCCCCGACCGCGCCACCGCCCCTGGTCGAGCCGGCGAAACCGACGCCGCGGGTCGACGAGGACCCCGCGCACCTCCCGCCAGCCGTCGAGCAGGACCTCGACCAGTCGGAGTGGGACGGCCGCGAGACCAGCGACACGAGTGCCATCAAGGACCTCTTCGGCACGCAGGCCGTCGACCAGCTCGGCACGACCGGCTACGACCCGCACGACACCGGCACCCGCATGATGCCCGCGATGGGCGCGCACCCACCGGCGCCCGGCCGCGCCCCGTCCGCAGCAGGCTCGCCCGTGCCGCCGGACGCCGACAGCGGCAACTTCATCAACGAGGGCGTCGCGCGCCTCCGCGGTGAGGGCAAGCGTGGCAAGCTCCTGCTCTTCGGCGGTGCGATCGCGATCATCGTCGTGATGCTGATCGCCGTGTTCCTGCTCGCGAGCTGGATCCTGGGGAACAACATCGAGGAGAAGACCGTGCCGCCGACGAAGTCGCCTGCCGCGGCGTCTGCTCAGGTGACGACCGGCTCGTCGACCAAGCCATCAGCGCCCGCGACGGCTGCCGCGGCGCCGACGATCACCTTCGCGACCTCGACCGCGGCACCCGGTCAGCACCCCTGGTACGACCTCGCGGGTGGGGAGTGCCTGACGCCGTTCGACAGCGCATGGGCCGAGGACTTCACCGTCGTCGACTGCGGCACCGAGCACACCGCGCAGCTCACGGCGCGCGGGACGATCGACGGCGATGCCTACCCCGGCGCCGAGGCCGTGCAGACCCAGGCGGCGACCCGGTGCCAGTCAGCTGCCGGGCTCGACCTGACCGCCGCCGCCCGCTTCGGCGACGTCCAGGTGCAGGGCGTCTACCCACCGGACCAGGCAGCGTGGGACAGGGGCGATCGCTTCTGGTCCTGCTTCGTCACCCGGTCCGGCGGCGGTGCGTTGACGGGATCGCTCGCGCCGAGCGCGTAGCCGGCCACACGACGGACGGGAGGCTCCCCACCGGTCCGGTGGGGAGCCTCCCGTCCGTCGTGTGGTGCGGTCTCAGGCCGTGGCCGGCACCTTCGCGGAGGCGTCGGACAGCGTCTGCAGCTCGTCCGCGGTGAGCGTCAGCTCGGCGGAGGCGAGGAGCGCCGGGAGCTGCTCGGTGTTCCGCGCCGACGCGATCGGGGCGACGACGTCGGGCTGCGCCTGCAGCCAGGCGAGCGCGACGGTTGCGATCTCGGTGTCGTGCGCCGTCGCGATCGTCGACAGGGAGTCGACGACCTCGAGGCCGGCTTCGGTGAAGTACCCGGAGACCTGGCCCTCGCGGTCCTTGCCGGCGAAGTCCTCCTTCGAGCGGTACTTGCCCGTCAGGAACCCGGCGGCGAGGGAGAAGTACGGCACGACACCGAGGCCGTGCTCGTGGGCGAGCGGCGCGATCTCGGACTCGTAGGGCTCCCGCGTGACGAGGTTGTAGTGCGGCTGGATCGCGACGGGCTTCGCGAGGCCGTGCTCGTCGGCGATGCGGATCCACTCCGCCGCGCGCTCCTTCGAGTAGTTCGAGATCGCGGTGTACCGGACGATCCCGTCGCGCACGAGCTGGTCGAACGCGCGGACGGTCTCCTCGAGCGGGGTGTCCTGGTCGTCGAAGTGCGCGTAGTAGAGGTCGATGCGGTCCGTGCCGAGGCGCTGGAGGCTCGCGCGGGCGGCCTTCGCGACGGTGTCGGCGCCGAGCCCCTGGAACTCGGGGTGCTGCGAGCCCTTCGTCGCGATGACGACGTCGTCGCGCTTGCCGGACTTCGCGAGCCAGGAGCCGATCACGGTCTCGGACTCGCCGCCCGAGTTGCCCGGTGCCCAGGCGGAGTAGACGTCGGCGGTGTCGATGAAGTCGCCGCCAGCCGCCGTGTAGGCGTCGAGGACCTGGTGGGAGGTCGATTCGTCAGCGGTCCAACCGAAGACGTTGCCGCCGAGGGCGAGGGGGAACACGGAGAGGTCGCTCGATCCGATGCGGGGCATGGGGGTCCTTTCGTGGTGGAACTGTTCGACCGCTCCACCGTAGGCCTCGGGTCTTGCGAGCGGCTCGGGGTCCGTGACCTCGGTGGCAACGAGGTCGGTGGCGATCGGCAGACTGGTGGCATGACCACGCTCTCCGACGTCCTCGCAACCGGCACCGCGTCCGCTCGACTCCGGGCGGTCATGGCGGCGGGCACGACCCCTGACCCGGCCGACCTCGACGTGCTCGTGGAGCAGTGCGCGGTCGAGCCGGACTTCCAGGTGCGGGAGATGCTCACGTGGGCGCTCATCCGGCTCCCGGCGGAGCGCGTCGTGCCGCGGGTGCTCCCGGAACTCGAGCGTCAGGAGGCCCAGGCGCGGAGTCAGGCGTTGCACACGCTCTCGAAGATCGGGGACGGCTCGGTGTACCCACAGGTGACCGAGCGGCTCGGGGACATCGACCCCGGCGTCGTCCGCACCGCCTGGCGTGCCGCGGTCGCGCTCGTGCCCGACGACGGACGCGCCGACCTCGCGCGCCGACTCGCGGTGCAGCTCGGCCAGGGGGACCGTGAGACGCGCCTCGCCCTGAGTCGCGCGCTCGTCGGACTCGGCGCGGACGTCGTGGAGCCGGTGCTCGAGGACGCGGCCGGTCGCAGTGAGGCCGCCCGGACGCACGCCGCGGACACCGTGCGCCTGCTGCACGACCCCTCCGCGGGGTCGTCGCTGGCGCTCGAGCGTGCTCGGCGCGAGGTGGCGCTGGGCCGGACGCGTTCCGCCAAGGGCTGAGGGCGTCCGCGCCGTTCCGGGGCGGGCGCACCAAGTCCCGGATTCGGGGTGCCGAACAGCGCCGATCGGCTTGCACATGCGGATCGGCGCGCGCCAGAGTGGGTGTCGAAGGGGAGTAGCTCCCAGCGCGTGCATCGACACACTGGCCATCACGACGATCGGCCCGGTGCACCACCTTCGACTCCGGTCGGGGCGAGCGAGACCTTCGGCCGTTCCGCCATGGCCGAAGCCGCTCCCGTGCGCCGCGTCATGGCTCGACCACGAGGACCACCATGACGAACACCCTGTCACCTGCACCGGCGCGCGATCTGCCGGTGTCCCGGATGGGCGCGAGTGCCTGGGGTCGCATCGCGATCTGCATCGCCATCGCCCTGCCGGCCGTGGTCTTCCGGGTCGGCGGGTTCGCGCCGAACCCCGTCGTCGACCTGCTGGTCTTCGGCGCGGCCGTCGTCGCCGCGTCGTTCCTGCTCGCCTGGGCTGCCGAGGCCGCACAGAAGGACATCGCCGGCGCGCTGGCCATCGCGATCCTGGCGCTCATCGCCGTGCTGCCCGAGTACGCCGTCGACCTGTACTACGCGTTCCGCTCCGGGTACGACCCGTCGTACGAGCAGTTCGCCGCCGCCAACATGACCGGCTCGAACCGCCTGCTGCTCGGGTTCGGGTGGCCGCTCGTCGTGATCATCTCGCTGCTCGTGGCACGGCGCTTCGTCCGCGTCGGGTCACTGCCCGCCTCGGCAACCAGGGTGCTCGAGCTGTCGCGGTCGTCGCGGGTGGACATCGGGTTCCTGGCGCTCCTCGCCGTCATCGCGTTCCTCATCCCGCTGATGGGGTCCATCCCGATGTGGTTCGGGTTCGTCCTGCTCGCCGCGTTCGTCGTGTACCTGTGGCGCGCGTCGAAGGTGTCGGACGACGACGGCGGCGACGACGAGGAGATCGTCGGCATGGCCGGGAACATCGCGTCGATGCCGCAGCGCACCCGGCGCTGGACGATCGTGGCGCTGTTCGTCGTGGCCGCCGCCGTCATCCTGTCCTCGGCGGAGCCGTTCGCCGACGCCCTCGTCGAGTCGGGCAGTGCGCTCGGCATCGACAGCTACTTCCTCGTGCAGTGGCTCGCGCCGCTGGCGACCGAGGCGCCGGAGTTCATCGTCGCGGCGCTGTTCGCGCTGCGGGGAATGGGCGGGGCGGCGATCGGCACACTCATCGCGTCGAAGGTGAACCAGTGGTCGCTGCTCGTCGGGTCGCTGCCGATCGCGCACGTCCTCGGCGGTGGCACCACCGGCGGGCTGCCGCTCGACTCCCGGCAGGTCGAGGAGTTCATGCTGACCGCGTCGCAGACCCTGCTCGGTGTCGCGATCATCATCGCGCTGCGGTTCCACCGCTGGTCGGCGATCGCGCTGGCGGCGCTGTTCGCGGTGCAGTTCTTCGTCACGGACACGAACGGGCGCTGGGTGCTGAGCATCGTGCACCTCGTCGCGGCCCTCGTGGTGTTCTGGATCAACCGCCGCGACATCCTGCCGACGATCGCGGCCCCGTTCCGCCGCCCGTCGTCCCCCGCGCAGCGGTAGGGGCGGGGCCCGGGGCCCGGGGCCCGTCGAGGTCCCGGGGCCCGTCGAGGTTCCACAATCGCGGCATCTCGGCGCGGGCGCGGGGTCGTTCGTGGAACCTCGGGGACCTGAGCGGCGAGTCGTGGAACCTGGTGGGAGCGGTGGGAGCGGTGGAAGCGGTGGGAGCGCTGGGCGCCGCGATCGAGTGGTCACGACACACCGTTCGTGGTCGGCGAGTGGTCGGAGAACGTCGGTGCAGGCTGCACCGGGCGACGACTCGTGACCGTTCGGCGGACGTGAACGGGGTGTCGTGACCAGTCGGGTTCGCGCGAGGCGAGCGCGCCCCGGGGTCAGTCGGCGTCGGGGGCGAGCCAGATCGCGCCGGCGGCAGCGGCGGGCAGGTCGACGAGCGACTCCGTGCCGTCCTCCGAGCGCCGTGACACCGCGATGACCCCCGCGTAGTCCCGGACCTGCTCCACCCGGAGGTGGGTGCCGAGCCCGACGCCGAGCTCGTCGAAGTACCGCAGCAGCGAGGGGTCGTCGTCCGACACCCGGCCGACGGTGCCGCACGACCCCGGCGCGATCGTGCCGAGGAGCGCCCCGGGGGAGTCCGGCAGCGTGCCGTCCGCGCGCGGGATCGGGTCACCGTGCGGGTCGTGCGTCGGGTGCCCGAGGTCGGCGTCGACACGGTCGAGGAACGTCTCCGACACCGCGTGCTCGAGCGCCTCCGCCTCCGTGTGCACCTCGTCCCACGTGTAGCCCAGCCGGGAAACCAGGAACGACTCGATCAGACGGTGCCGCCTGACCATCGCCACGGCGACCTGCTGTCCGAGGGGCGTGAGCACGACGCCGTAGTACGGGGTGTGCTCGATCAGGCCGTCGCGGTCGAGCTTCCGGAGGTTGCCCGAGACGGTCGACGCGGAGACCTTCAACGACGCGGCGATGTCCCGGGTGGCGATGCCGGTGTCCCCGCGCTCGCGGGCCTTCCAGATGAGCTTGACGTAATCCTCCGCCATCGTGGACAGAGAAGGGAGTCGCATACCGCAATGGTACAAACAGGCATGGCATCCGAACGACGGCGCTGGCCCGTCCCACCGTCGCTCCTGGTCGGCCTCGCACCCCTCGTGGTGTTCGCCGGCATCAGTGCCTGGCGGTCCCGACCGAGCGACGACTACCCCTCCCTCGGCGAGACGGTCGACAGCGTCGTCCGGGCGCTCGTCGTCCCGGAGGGCATCGCCGCGCTGGCGCTCGCCGTCGTCGTGACGGCGCTCGGCTGGTGGCGCATCGCGACGGTCGACACGACCAGGAGTCCGCTGCGCTGGACGTGGATCGCCCCGGCGCTGATCCTCGTCGTCTGCCTGGTCCGGCTGCCGCTCGTCGACTGGACGGCGCTCCCGTGGCACTACTTCCTGCTGCTCGGCATCGGCGTGCTGTTCGTCGGGTTCTTCGAGGAGCTGATGACCCACGGCGTGCTGCTCGTGGGGCTCCGGCGGCGGCTGCCGGAGTTCGGCGTGTGGATCGTCTCGTGCGTGCTCTTCGGCCTGCTGCACCTGCTCAACGCCCTCGCCGGCGCCGGCATCGGACCCACGCTGATCCAGGTCGTGTTCGCGGCGTCCTTCGGCTCCGTGCTGTACGTCGCCCGGCGGCTCTCGGGCGGTCTGCTGCTGCCGGTGCTGCTGCACGCGTTCTGGGACTTCGGATCGATCGCGGTGTCGGCGACGGCGCGGGGTGAGCTCGGCACGATGGCCGTCGCCGGCGTCATCGGGATCGGCGCCTTCGCGGTGCTGGTCCTCGGGATCGTGGCCGGTGGGCTCGTCTCATGGCGGGACGACGCACCGCGCAGGCTCCGGCGGCGGTGGCGCGACGTCCCCCCAAACCCGTTGGCCGAGCAACGCCGCCCCGTTCCGGAGTGGTACGACCTGCGAACCCGCACAGACACTCCGACCGGTTCACCTGCCTGACCCCGGCCGTTCCTCGGACCGACACCGAGCCTCCTTACCGTCACGTCGATCCCAGTCGACACCGACGCCGTCGGTCCACAGAGAGGAGCGCCGTCCGGCTCCGGACGGCAACCACGCATGCGCACATCCGCACGCGCCATGGCCACGGGGGTGATCGTCGCGGGCGTCGCGACGGCCCTGGTCATCGGCAACCCCCTCACGGCCTCCGCCGCGAGCTACCCGAGCGACACCACGAAGCCCGACCTCGTCTCGCTGCTCAGCGGCTACGACGCGTTCTGGAAGTCCAGCGGCGTCAACGACCTGCACGGCACCGTCGTCGACCCCGCGACGCTCGCGAAGAACGACGAGCTGACCTCGTGGATCAACCAGAACGCGACGAAGGCGCAGCAGTTCACGGCGCTGCAGGACTCCGAGTACAACAACGCCACGAACTCCGCCTACGACCAGTCCTTCACGGTGGCGCAGGGCCTCGGCGACGCGCTCGAGAAGATCTACGTCGACGGCCGGACGAACGGTGACCTGCCGCTGACGAGCGCGCTGATCAACAGCTCGAACGGGACCACCGGCGCGTACGTCAGCACCGGTGACGCCAAGGCGCACTACAGCTACCCGCGTCCGTACCTGCCCGGCACGACGACGGCCACGCTCCCGGCCGGCGACGACCAGACGGGCTGCGCCCCGGCGACGGTGAACGCGTCGTCCGTCACGCCGAACCGGGTCGGCAAGGCATGGGCCAGCGCGGACGGCACGCTCGACATCACCCGCGTCGCCCCGCAGACCGACACGACGAAGGAGTTCTCCCCGAACGACGTCGTGCTCGACGCCGGCTACGGCACGAAGGGCATCTGCACGGGCGGCTCGTACCCGAGCGGCCACACGACGACGGCGTACCAGGCCGGCATCACCCTCGCGACGCTCGTCCCCGAGCTCGCGCCGGAGATCCTCGCCCGCACGTCGGAGGCCGGCAACGACCGCATCGTCCTCGGCGTGCACTACCCGCTCGACATCATCGGCGGGCGCATCGACGGCGAGGCCGCCCTCGCAGCCCGCTGGTCGGACACCCAGTACCGCACCGACGTCCTCGAGCCGGCCCGCAAGGAGCTCGTCAGCTACCTCGAGTCGAAGTGCGGCGACACGCTCGCGAACTGCATCGCCGCGGAGAAGCCGTACGAGAACGACCCCTACGGCGGCAAGGCCATCCCCGGCGGCACGTCCCAGGTCGTCACCGACCGCGCCTCGGCCGTGCAGGTCTACCAGGAGCGCATGACCTACGGCTTCGCGGCGACCGGCACCACGGGTCTCGCCCCGTCCGTCCCGGCCGGTGCCGAGAACCTGCTCCTCACCGCGTTCCCGACGCTCACCGACGCGCAGCGCACCTCCGTGCTCGCGCAGACCGAGATCCCGTCGGGCTCGCCGCTCGACCAGTCCGGCAGCGCGAGCGGCTCGTGGGAGCGGCTCGACCTCGCCGCCGCGACGAGCGCCACGGTCGCGGTCGCTGCCGACGGCTCCGTGAAGGTGGTCGCCACCGGCGGGCAGGCCTCGGTCCTGTCCGCGCACGTCACCGCGCCGAACGGCACGTCGGTGCAGGCCGGCAGCCAGCTCGCCCTCGCCGGCACCGGGTTCACCGCCGGGGAGTCCTACCAGGTCGTGCTCCACAGCGACCCGGTGGTCGTCGGCACGCTCACGGCCGACGCCGCCGGCGCCGTCTCGGGCAGCGTCACGATCCCTGCGGACACCGCAGCGGGATCGCACACGATCGACGTCGTGGACGCGTCCGGTGCGTCGGTGCTGACCGACCCGCTGGCGATCACCGTCAGGGCCGCGCCCGCCGCGGCAGGCGGGACCGGTACCGGCGCCAGCCCGGTGACGACCGGCATCCACCTGCCCGTCGTCAGCGGCTGATCCACAGCGACCGGACTGGAGGCCCGGCGCGGCTCGCCGAAGCCGCGCCGGCCTCCACAGGAAGGCACCTCCACCCCATGCGCAAGCGCACCATCTGGACCACCGTCGGCATCGCGGCAGCGGCCGTCGTCGTCGCCGGCGCCGTCACGATCCCGCTCCTCGGCGGCACGTCCGCGCCGTCCTCGGCCGTGTCGGCATCCGCCCGGCCGGTCGCCTCCGCCCCCGCCGTGCCGTCCGTGAGCGAGTCGGCGCTCGCCGCGCTCCCGGAGGCGCAGTACTCCGCGGTCATCGGCGGGCTGATGCCCGTGCGCGACACCGTCACGAAGGACACCGTCTTCCGGCTGCGAGCGGACGCGCCGCTGTTCGGCTCGGACCGCACGGAGCCCGTCGCCCGCTTCGCCGCGACGGACTTCCTGCAGCAGCCGACGACCGTCGTGGGGCTCCGCCGTGAGGGCCCGTGGGAACTCGTGCTCACCCCCGCCCGGCAGCAGCTGCCCTCCACAGCCGGGGGATCGGCCGCCGCGCAGACCTCGGCCTGGGTGCCGGTCGCGTCCCTGACGGAGGTGTCGACCCCGACGTCGCACGTGGTGATCTCGACGGCTGACCAGAGCGTCTCGATCGTCTCCGCGTCGGGTGCCGTGCAGCAGCGGTTCCCCGCCGGGGTCGGCACGGCGGACACCCCGACACCGACCGACGTGACGGGGTACCTCGAGCAGCGCTACGTCGACCCGTCCCAGGGCACCGGCGACCACCCGATCCAGCTCACCTCGCTGCACTCCGCCGCGGCCGACGAGCCGTACGGCGGACACGACGGCGGGCTCATCGGCATGCACTGGAACGCCGAGACCTCGGGTGCGGTGTCGCACGGCTGCGTCCGACTCGACGCCGACGCCGTGGCCGCGATCAACGCCCTCCCGCTCGGCACCCTCGTCACCGTGCAGTAGTGCCGCGTCTGTTGTTCAGCTCCCACGCTCCCACAGGTTGCGCCCAGCTGTGAACACCGCGCCCCGTCGTGCCGGGGCGCGGTGTTCACGCGGGGGCGCGATCGGGCGTCAGGACCTGCGGGCGACGGTGAAGACGCGGCGGAAGGGGTAGACCGTGCCGTGCGCGCCCGCCGGGTACGCCTGCCGCAGACGGGCCGCGTACTCGGACTCGTACGCACTGGACAGCGCACCGGAGGGATCGGCGGCGTCGAGTGCGGCCAGCGCCGGGCGGAGCCCCGTCCCGCGGACCCACTCGAGCACGGGATCCGGGCCATGCAGGAGCTGCATGTAGGTCGTCTCCCATGCGTCCGCGTGGAACCCGTTCGACTCGAACAGCTCCAGGTACCCGGCGGGGCCGAGCACCGGATCGGCGCGGAGGACGCCGTCGAGCGCGCTCGCCCACGGGCCGTCGGCCGCGACCGCCCGCATCAGCGCGTGCGAGGGGGAGTCGAAGTTCCCGGGGACCTGCATCGCGAACCACGACCCGGACGGCATCGCGGCGAGCCACCCCGGGAGCAGCGACACGTGCGACGGGACCCACTGCAGCGCGGCGTTCGTGACCACGACGTCGTCCTCCGCGGTGGGAGACCAGTCCTCGATGGCACGCTGCTCGAACGACAGGTTCGGGTGCCCGGACGCGACGTTCACCGCGTCGGCGAGCATCTCCGCCGAGGAGTCCATCCCGACGACGTGGGCCGACGGCCAGCGTTCGGCGAGGGTGGCCGTGAGGGTCCCCGGACCGCAGCCGAGGTCGACGACGCGACGGGGAGCCTCCCGTCCGATCCGGGCGACCAGGTCGTGGAACGGACGCGACCGCTCGTCGCTGAAGGCCGCGTAGCGGGCCGGGTCCCAGCGCACCTACATCTCGACTTCGATGGGCTCGGTGCGGACGAGTTCGTGGACGCCGGAGATGACCTCGCTCGGGCGGAACGGGTAGCGGTCGATCTCGGCCTGGTCGCTGATGCCCGTCATGACGAGGACGGTGTGGAGCCCCGCTTCGATGCCGGCCTGCACGTCGGTGTCCATGCGGTCGCCGATCATGCCGGTGTTCTCGGAGTGTGCGCCGATCCGGTTCATCGCGGAGCGGAACATCATCGGGTTCGGCTTGCCGACCACGTAGGGCTGCTTGCCGGTGGCCTTCTCGATCATCGCGGCGATGGCACCCGTCGCGGGCAGGACGCCCTCGGCGCTCGGGCCCGTCGCGTCGGGGTTCGTGACGATGAAGCGGGCGCCATCGCGGATCAGGCGGACGGCCTTGGTGATCGCCTCGAACGAGTAGTTGCGGGTCTCGCCGACGACGACGTAGTCGGGGGCGGTCTCGGTCATGATGAAGCCGGCCTCGTGGAGGGCGGTGGTCATGCCGGCCTCGCCGATGACGAACGCGGAGCCGCCCGGCATCTGCGACTTGCAGAAGTCCGCCGTCGCGAGGGCGCTCGTCCAGATGCGGTCCTCCGGCACGTCGATCCCGGACCAGCGGAGGCGGGCGCTGAGGTCGCGCGGCGTGAAGATCGAGTTGTTCGTGAGGACGAGGAACTCCGTGCCCTCGTCGAGCCACTGCTGGATGAGTTCCGGGGCACCGGGGAGCGCCTGGTTCTCGTGGACGAGGACGCCGTCCATGTCCGTCAGCCAGCACTCGACCTCGTCGCGGGTTGCCATGTTCCTCACCCTAGTGCGCGCCGGTTGCCACGCCGCCCGTGGCCGGCTCGGAAAAGGCCGGGAGGCTCGGATCGGCTCTTGCGCGCCGCTCGCGGACCCGAGATGGTCGAGACACCGAACGTCGTTCGGCTTTGCCGTACGCTTTTCGAGACCCGTACCGGAACTGCGGGACCCGTCCGAAACCAGGAGAACCGCCCGTGCTCGTCGAACCCGGAAGCCCGTCCGCCACCCCACGACCGACGGCTGGTGACGCCGTCGTGCCGGCGGCTCCGCGACGACGTCGGGGGCGGCCGAACGTGCTCACTCGTGAGCAGGTCATCGACGCGGCGACGGCGATCGCGAACGAGGACGGTCTCGAGCGGCTGTCGTTCCGTGCCCTCGGCAACCGGCTCGGGGTCGCGCCGATGACGGTGCACCGGACGATCGGCGGACTCGACGACCTGCACGCGGAGCTCGTGCGCCGGACGGTCGACGAGTTCACGGCGACGTTCGTGTGGCCGACGGACTGGCGGGAGATCGTCCGCGTGTTCGCCACCACCTTCCGGGACCTGATGCGTACCCACCCGCTCGTGCTCGAGTCGCACAGCAGCCGGGCGCCGCTGGTGTCGAGCGAGTCGGACGCGGTCGTCGCGAAGGTCGTCGGCGCGCTCCGTTCCGCCGGGCTGTCCGACACCGAGGCGATGTACGCGTTCTTCGTCGTGTACGACTTCGTCGTCGGGCACGCCGGGGTGCAGGTCGGTCGTGGGGACGCCGATGCCGGGCGTCCGGAGCGGCATGCGCTCGTCGGCGAGATCCTCGGGTCGCACTCGTACGACGACCGGTTCTCGCTCGGACTGGACATCCTGCTCGCGGGGATCGAGTCCCGCGTCCGCTGATTTCCGGGATCGACGAAAACTCCTTGACACGTGGAGTGTGGAACGCCAGGATTTCACACATCAAACAAGAAGGGGGTCTTCGAATGACCGCATTGTCGCCGTCCGCCTATGCAGCTCAGGTCTCACTGATCAACGCCTGGCGTTCCGCTCACCCCGCTGTTCGATCGAACGGCGTGATCCCGATCATCCTCGTCGTGGCGATTGTCGTCCTGCTCGCGCTCGGCGCAACGATCGTGATCGGCGCCGTCGCTCTCTGCGCGGCGAACGGTGGGGTCCTCGACTCCGTCGTGAGCCTGTCCGACTGGACCGTGAAGGTCACCTGCCACAAGCTGAAGTGAGCGGCGGAATGGCTCTCATGACCACGCAGCGCACTCTGTTCGGCACGTTCCTCGGAGGGCTGTTGGGGCTGCTTTCCGGCATCGTCATCGACGGCGGGCTGTGGCTGTGGGCGTTCGCGTCCGTGCTCAGTGGCGACGGTGCCGTGACCATCGGGCCCATCGTCCACGCTTCGACCATCGAGGGGTCTGCGACCGCGGTCGGCGGTCCCGGTCTCTTGATCGTCCCGGTCGGTCTCGCGCTCGTCGGAGCTGTGCTCGCCTGGCTCATCTCGCGTCGATCAGCAGCGGGTACCCGGGCGGCCGTACCCCGAGGGTGACACATCGCAGGCGCGAAGTTTGGCCGGCGGCGATCATCGCCGCCGGCCAGGCTTCCTGGCGAGTGACGCTCGTCGTCCTCGGCGTCGTGGTCGTGCCCGGCGCAGCGATCTGCACCGTCGGAGTCGTCGCCTTCGGCCCTGCCGTCCTCGGACCGATGGTCGTCGCGCTCTCGCTGTTCGTGCTGTCGTCCTTCATCCACGAACTCGGCCACGCGGTTGCGCACGTGCTCTTCGCCGATCCTGCCCGGGCGATCGTCGCGGGACGCGGGGCGTGGGCGTCCGGGAGCGTTGTCCGGTGGAGTCTCGGCACCAACGCGGACGGCGCCGTGGCGATCGCCGGCCCCTTCGCGGCGATGGCCTCCGGACTCCTCATCCTCGTGCTCCCGATCCCGTTCATCCTCGCGTACCCCGTCGTCGCGCTGTTCTCCGTCCACCTCCTCAGCCTGACTCGTCATGCCGCAGACGGCAGCCAGGTCCGTCGCGCGATCGAAGGAGATCCTGATGCTTGAAGTCCGAGCCGTGTCCAAGTCCTACGGGCCCAGTGCAGTGCTGGCCGATGTCTCCTTCGCCATCGAGCCGGGCGAGGTCGTTGCGCTCGTCGGTCCGAACGGGGCCGGGAAGAGCACGCTGATCCACGTCATCACCGGTCTCACGAAGCCGACCTCGGGTGATGTCCTCGCAGACGGCGTCCGGATCAGAGCGGGTGGCTACACCGGCATCGGGTTCTGCCCGGACGACCTCCCGCTCCCCGAACTCCTGACCGGCCACGAGTACCTCGACTTCGCCGAGGCGTTGCACGGATCTCGTGTCGGGGCCGGACATCGGCAGCGGCTGCTCGAGTGCCTCCGGCTCGACGACGCGGCTGGTCGGCTGCTGTCCACGTTCAGCCACGGGATGAAGCGGAAGCTCCAGCTCCTCGCGGCTCTGCTCCGAGGTCCGAGCGTCCTCATCCTCGACGAGCCGCTCCGCGGTCTCGATCCAGAGTCCGGAGCGCTGCTGCGCGCGCTGATCCACGACTTCGCCGAGCACGGAGGCGCCGTCTTGCTCTCGACACACGACCTGCCATCTGCGCAGACGACGGCCACGCGCTTCCTGGTCCTCCAGCAGGGACGCCTCATCGTCGACGACAGTGTGCGCGAGCTCGCGGCGGGAGGACGCTCGATCGAGGACGTCTTCCTCGCGACGACCGGGATCGGCGAGTCCGTCGCGCGCTCCAGTGCGCTGTTCGTCGGTGCACTGGCGCGCGCGGAGCGGTCGCGTCGATGACGCCCACCTTCGCCATCGCGCGCACGACCGGTCTCGTCCTCGTCAGGCACATCGAGCAAGCGGTCGGCGGTCGAGCGGTCGCCACGGTCATCGCGGCGATCGTCGGAGCCGCCGTCGTGCTGTACAACGTCGTGGCGTACGACTTCCTCGCGCGGTTCCTCCCGGCCGACGCCGTCGAGGCGTCGTACATCGACGCCGCGCAGCTGGTCGATGCCCTCTCCGCAGCGCAGGTGGCGAGTGCGGGAGGGATCGCGGTCCTGGTGCTGATCCTCGCACCTGGCAACTCCGCCGTGCGGATCTCGGCCCAGGTGCTCTCAGCGCGTCGTGTCCCTGCCCGACTGGGCGAGTCCATTCCCTTCGTGGTGCTCATCACGACGGCGTCCGGGGCGTTGACCATCGGTCCGTCGGTGTACCTCGGGTCGATCGTCGGCGACGGCCCGTTCACCGCGTGCGCGCTGCTCGCAACGAACGTCGCGTCGGCCCTCGGGATCGCGATCGTTGCGGAGAGCCTCCGCCTCATCGGCACCGCGGTCCGGCTCAGTTCGGCCGCAGTCCAGCTCATCGCGATCCTCGGCGCGGTGACGGTGGTCGGGGTGACGGTCTACGACTCCACAGCCGCTGCGCGGGAGGGGAGGGCCCCGGCGGCGGCGATCTGGTCGGAGATCGTCACGATGCGACAGGGTGTCGACGGATCGGTCGTCGCCTTGTCCGCCGCGGTGCTGTCCACCGCTGTCCTGCTCGTCACCCTGCTCGCCGTCCGCTGCGCGCAGCGTTTGGAGCCACTCGGGCATCCCCACCGCCTCTTCACCCTGCGCCGATGCCTGCCCCGGGGCAGTTCATGGCTCACGCGGGAGATCGCGATGGCCGTCCGGCAGCCCATCGGCCAGGTGTCGCTCGCGGTCTCGGTGGTCACGGTCGTCCTCGTGGGTGTGGCCGCCCGCAACGGTGTGATGCCGCCCTCCGCGGCGCTCATGGCGTGCGCGATGCTCGCGGCAGCGCCGCTCGAACTGTCGTGGGGTCGAGTGGCGACCTGGTCGTGGGTCTACCGGCAAGACCGGACGCCCGCGACCCGCATCGTGCTCCCACAGGTCGCGGCGGGGATGGTGTGGGCAGTGCTCCTCACATGCGCGGCGTTCGGTGTGATCGGGACCGTCCCCGAACCGTCGGACGTCGTGCACCACTCCCTCGTCCTCATCGCCGCGGCGAGTGTGGCCTACGCCGCGGGATGCGTCGCTCCGGCGAACGCGGACGTCCCTGCGTCCGTGGCTGTGACCTCCGTCCTGGCCATCGTGTGCGAGACGCTCGTCGGGTGGGCAGGATCGCGGCTCGACCTGCTCCACCTCGGACTCAGCGGCGTGTTGTTCGGAGTGGTGGCCGTCGCGTCGCTCGGAGCCGCCGTCGCGCGGATCCGCTCCCGCCTCGAGAGTCCCTGAGCCGGCTCGCCCGTACGCTGGAGCCGTGACCGACGAGCCCGCGCCGACCCATGAGCGCACGACGCACGGGGTCGGGCCGCACCCGCGGCCGTGGCCCGACGATCCCCGGCTCGACCCGGAGCTGCTCGAGCACGGGGACACCCGCAACGTCGTCGACGCCTACCGGTACTGGTCGATGGAGGCGATCGTCGCTGACCTCGACACCCGTCGACACGGGTTCGACGTCGCGATCGAGAACTGGCAGCACGACCTGAACATCGGGTCGATCGTCCGGTCGGCGAACGCGTTCCTCGCAGGGACCGTGCACATCATCGGGCGCCGGCGCTGGAACCGTCGCGGGGCGATGGTCACGGACCGGTACCAGCACGTGCGGAACCACCCCGACGTGGCGTCCTTCCTGCAGGCGATGCGCGACGAGGGGCGCCCGGTCATCGCGATCGACAACACCCCTGGTGCCGAGATGCTCGAGACCGCTGAGGTCCCGGAGCGTTGCGTGTTCCTGTTCGGGCAGGAGGGGCCCGGACTGACCGACGAGGCCGTCGCCGGCGCGGACGGGCACCTGGAGATCGCGCAGTACGGCTCCACCCGGAGCATCAACGCGTCCGCGGCCGCCGCGATCGTCATGCACGCGTGGATCGTCCGGCACGCCACGCCCCCTCGCTGAACCCGTCCCGGGTTCGGCTGCCGAGTGCGCAGAAATGGTGACGTCCGGGTTGTTCGCTGACAACGTCTGCGCACTCGATCGGGGCCGGGGCAGCGGATGCCAGCTCCGGCAGATGAGTGCGCAGAAATGGTGGCGTCCGGGGTGGAGCGCTCACATCGTCTGCGCACTCGATCCAGTCCGGCACGAGCGGCACGTCCGCACGTGCGGCACGTCCGCACGTCCGGCACGTGCGGCACGTCCGGCACGAGCGGCACGTGCGGCACGAGCGGCACCCGCAGCCCTCCCCGCCACCGGGACGCGACGGGCGACACCTGTCCCCCGAACAGGGTGAACGGCGGGGTGAAAAACCCCCGAACGAGGGGTCCTCGACCTTTCCGCACCCCAAGATCAGAAGTGCTGGCCATTGAGGCGGTCGGCAATTCCTGATCAAACTGACCTGCACGCGTGGACCCGACCACACGAGGGGGTCTCCTCGTCGTGTCCGGAAGGTCACACACGTGCTGCTCGCGCCCCGTTCCCCTCGGCATCGGTCGGAATCCGTCGCGCGTCCTCGGTGGTTCCGCGGGATCGCGTTGGCCCTCGCCGTGCTCATCCCGACCACCGGCGTCGCCCTCGGCACCACCGGTGTGGCGCAGGCGGCCGTGGTGCAGTGGGGGAGCGGGGCCGATCAGTCACCGAACTACCAGGCGACCGTCAACGGCGACTTCACCATGACGGGCAACGGCGTCCTGGCGTGCTCGGGTACCGCGCTCACCGCGACGAGCACGAGCGGCAGCTGCACCGACCTGCACGCGAACAACCCGGGCACGGGCGTCACGACGTCGTACAACGACTACTTCAAGATGGTGAACTCGAACACGGTGTCCGGGTTCACCACGAACTCCTCGACCGGCAGCGTGACGATCCCGTCCGGTGCCACCGTGACGAAGGCGTACCTCGACTGGAGCGCGAACACGGGCGTGTTCACCGGCTCTGGCAACGTGACCTGCTCGGGGAACTCCGCGAACGGCTCGCAGTGGTACGCCACGCGACCGGACGCCGCGAACGGGTACCGGACGCAGGGCGTGCAGCTCAAGGTCGGCACCGGCGCGATCCGGACGGTTGCGCCCGACGCCCTCCTCGAGGACCCGACGAGCCAGGCGAGCGCGTTGTACTACTCGGCGAGCGCCGACGTGACGAGCGCCTTCGCGAACGCGACGACCGGTTCCGCGCTGAACGTCAGCGCCGGGAACATCTGGGCCGCGGTCGGCGCCGGGTGCTACGCGGGTTGGTCCCTGACGGTCGTGTACGACTACGGCAAGTACATCCCCGGGAACGCCGCGAGCGCCCCGCACAAGGTCATCTACTACCAGGGCCACGTCCGCGAGGCCGCGTCGGACAGCCCGCTGACCGTGAACTTCACCGGCTTCTCGGCGCTGCAGTCCGGGGTGAAGTTCGGGTACACGCTCTACGAGGGCGACCGCGGCATCACCGGCGACTACATGCGGTACACCCCGCAGGGCGGCACCGCGACCGAGGTCCTGAACACCAAGGGCGCGAGCGGCAACATCGGTGTCGGGCAGGCGGACGGCTCGGCCAGGTACACGCAGACGAGCGACACCAGCGCGTTCACGAACCAGAGCGTCGACGTGCACACCCAGACGCTCTCCGGTGTCAACAAGGGCGACACGTCGATGACCCTGACGGTCGGGACGAGCGGAGACTCCTACCTGCTGCAGAACGCCGTGCTGTCCGTGCCGACGGCGGCGCTCAGCGTGTCGAAGACCCTCGACGGCTCGACCAACGACCAGTACCGCATCGCCTCGGAGAACACGGCCTACACGATCACGGTGACGAACAACGGGTCGGTCGCCCTGTCGAACATCCGCCTGACGTTCCCGGACACCGAGACGTGCACACCGTCGTCCACCATCGCCGGTCCGTTGGCGTCGGGCGCGACGGCCACGGTCCAGTGCACCGGTCCGCCGCCCACGGCCGCTTCCACCACGAGCTCGGTGACCGCGACCGCCCAGGTCGCGAGCGACACCACGGTGTCCGTGACCGACACCGCCTCCACGAACACGTACCTCTCCGCCCTGGGCTTGACGAAGTCGTCCGCCCTGGCGAACGGTGCGACCGGCAAGGCCGGCGACACCGTGAACTACACCTTCACCGCGACGAACACCGGCACCGGCCCGCTGTCCGGCGTCGCGATCACGGACCCGCTCGCCGGGCTCTCCGCGCTGACCTACGGCTCCTGGCCGTCCGGCACGGCCGGATCGCTCGCCGCCGGGCAGTCCGTCACCGCGACCGGCACGTACACGCTGACGCAGAACGACGTCGACGCCGGCACCGTCACGAACACCGCCACCGTCACGGGCACCGACCCGGACGGCGGCCCCAAGCCCACCGCGACCGCGTCGCGCACGCAGCCGCTCGGCGCCGCGAACGCGCTCACCCTGACGAAGTCCGGTGCGCTGGCATCCGGAGCGACCGGCAAGGTCGGCGACACCGTGAACTGGTCGTTCCGTCTGACGAACTCCGGTGCCCAGACGATCACCGGTGCGACGATCACCGACCAGCTCGCCGGCGTCTCGTCCATCGCGTACGGCACGTGGCCGCAGGGGACGGCCGGGAGGCTCGGGCCGGGTCAGTCCGTCACGGCCACCGCGACCTCGACGCTGACCCAGGCGCAGGTCGATGCCGGCTCGCTGACGAACACGGCCACCGCCGCCGGACGGAGCGCCACCGGCAGCACCGTCACCGCACCGACCGCGACGGCGACCGTCGCGATCCCCGCCGCGAACGCGCTGACGCTCGCCAAGACCGGGGCGATCGCCGCCGGCTCGACCGGCAAGGCCGGCGACGGCGTGACCTGGTCGTTCACGCTGACCAACTCGGGCAACCAGACCGTCACGTCGGCGAGCATCACCGACCGACTCGCCGGGGTGTCGGCGATCACGTTCGGCACCTGGCCGTCGGGCACGAGCGGCACGCTCGCCCCCGGGCAGTCCGTGACCGGGACCGCGACGTACGCGCTCACGCAGACCGACGTCGACGCCGGCAGCGTCGTGAACACCGCTGGTGCGTCCGCGACGGCCGCCACGGGTGGGACCGTCACCGCGACGGACGCGACGGCGACGGTCCGGGTGACCGATGCCTCCAGTCTGACCATCGTCAAGGACGGGAGCCTGGCGTCCGGCGCGACCGGCCGCGCCGGGGACACCGTGAACTGGACGTTCCGGGTGACCAACGGCGGCAACCGCACCCTCACCGGCGTCGCGATCGCCGACCCGCTGGCCGGGCTGTCCGCGATCTCCTACGGCACCTGGGCGTCCGGGACCACGGGCAAGCTCGCACCGGGGCAGTCCGTCACCGCGACCGCGACGTCGACGCTGACGCAGGCGCAGGTCGACGCCGGATCGATCACGAACACCGCGACCGCGAACGGCACGAACCCGTCGGGCACGGCCGTGACGAGCGGCCAGACCACGAAGACGGTCAACGTGGCCGCGGCGCAGAAGATCGCCGTCACGAAGACCGGTTCGCTCGCGTCCGGTGCGACCGGCGGGGTCGGTGACACCGTGAACTGGCAGTTCAGCGCGACGAACACCGGCAACACCACGCTGTACGGGGTCGCGATCGCGGACGGGCTCTCCGGCATCTCGGCGCTGACGTACACGTGGCCGGGGACCAGCGGCCAGCTCGCCCCGAACCAGACGGTGACCGCGACGGCGACGTACAAGCTGACCCAGGCGGACGTCGACGCCGGCAGCGTCGTGAACACCGCGACGGCCTCCGGGAACACCCGCGCCGACGGCACCGGCTCCCCGGCGTCGTCGACGGGCTCCGCCGCGGTCTCCGTGACCCGTGCACCCGGCATCGCGGTCGCGAAGTCCGGGGCGCTCGCCTCGGGCTCGACGGGTGCCGTCGGGGACACCGTGAACTACACGTTCACCGTCCGGAACTCGGGCAACCAGACCCTGACCGGGGTCGCCGTCAGCGACCCGCTGGCCGGGCTGTCCTCGCTGACCTACTCGTGGCCCGGCACCTCCGGCCGCCTGACCCCCGGGCAGTCCGCCACGGCGACGGCGACCTACAAGCTGACCCAGAAGGACGTCGACGCCGGGGTCGTGACGAACACGGCCACCGCGACCGGGACCGCGCCCGACGGCAGCACCGCGACCAACTCCGCATCGGCCCGCACCACGGTGCCGGCGGCGCCCGGGATCGCCGTCTCGAAGACCGGGGCGCTCGCCGCCGGTGCGACGGGCAAGGCCGGTGACACCGTGGACTACACGTTCACGGCGCGGAACACCGGCAACCAAACGCTGACCGGCGTCACCGTGTCCGACGCGCTCGCCGGCGTCTCCACGATCGCGTACGGCACGTGGCCCTCCGGGACCGCGGGCACGCTCGCACCGGGGCAGTCCGTCACCGCGACCGCGACGTACACGCTGACCCAGGCGGACGTCGACGCGGGCAGCGTGGTGAACACCGCCCAGTCGACGGGTCGTTCGCCCGCGGGCACGGCCGTCACCGCGTCGTCCCCCTCGACGCTCGTCGTGCCGGCGTCGGGTGCACTGTCCTTCACGAAGACGGGCACGGCACCGTCGGGTGCAGCGGCCGGGTCGACCGTGAGCTGGACCTTCACCGCGCGGAACACCGGCAACGTGACCCTCACCGGCGTCACGATCGCCGACCAGCTCGCGGGGCTCTCCGCGATCACGTCCTCGTGGCCGGGGGCCACCGGGCGCCTCGCTCCGGGGCAGACCGTCACCGCGACCGCCACGTCCACGCTGACGCAGGCGCAGGTCGACGCGGGCACCGTCCGGAACACCGCGACGATCGCCGGCACGACCCCGTCGAACACCGTCGTGTCCCAGGCCACCGCGGCCAGCGTGTCGATCGACCGCACGGCGTCGATCACCGTCACGAAGACCGGCTCGCTCGCCGCGGGCTCGACCGAGACCGCCGGCGACCGCGCCGACTGGACGCTCCGCATCACGAACACCGGCAACACCACGCTGACGTCCGTCGCCGCGACGGACTCGCTCGCCGGGCTCTCCTCGTTGACCTACACCTGGCCGGGGACCGCGGGGACCCTCGCACCGGGGCAGTCCGCGACGGCGACGGCGTCCGGCACGGTGACCCAGGCGGACATCGACGCCGGCTCGGTGACGAACACCGCGTCCGCGTCCGGGTCCGGTCCGTCCGGCACGACGACCGCGACGGCGCAGGGCTCCGGCACGATCCCGCTCGCGGGTTCGCCGGCGCTCGGCTTCACGAAGAGCGTGGCGACGGGCAGCGGCTACACCGGCCGGGCCGGTGACACCCTCGTCTACACGTTCCGGGTGACCAACTCGGGCAACCAGACGCTCACGAACGTCGCGATCACCGACCCGCACGCCGGGCTCGGCGCGATGACGTACTCCTGGCCGGGCACCGCTGGTCGCCTCGCGCCGGGACAGTCGGCCACCGCGACCGCGTCGTACACGCTGACGCAGGCGGACGTCGACGCGGGCACCGTCGCGAACCGGGCGACGGCCTCGGCGACGACGCCCTCCGGCACCGCCGTGACCACTCCGGCATCGGCATCGGCGGCGATCACCGCGGCGCCCGGCATCGCGGTCGCGAAGAGCGCCGTCGTCGGCGGGACCGGCCGGGTCGGCGACACCGTGACGTACCGCTTCGACGTGTCGAACACCGGTACCACGACCCTGACCGGCGTCGGCGTGAGCGACCCGCTGTCCGGACTCTCGACGATCTCGTACGGCACGTGGCCCTCCGGCACCTCCGGCACGCTCGCGCCGGGACAGACCGTCCGCGGTACCGCGACGTACACGATCACCCAGGCGGACATCGACGCCGGCAGCATCGTCAACACCGCGACCACGACGGGCACGACGCCGGGCGGCTCCGCCGTGCGCGGCACCGGTTCGACGACCGTGACGCCGGCCGGTGGGGCGCCCGCGATCGCCCTGGCCAAGACCGAGCGGCTCGGCACGACCGCCACCGGTGTCGCGGGTGACACCGTGCGGCTCGGCTACACGATCACGAACTCCGGCAACCAGACCCTGACGAACATCAGCCTCACCGACGCGCAGTCCGGGATCTCCGCGTTCACCTACGGCGCATGGCCCTCCGGCACCGCAGGACGGCTCGCCCCCGGGCAGTCGGTCACCGTCACCGCGACCTACGCGCTGACCCAGGCGGACGTCGACGCCGGCACGATCTCGAGCACGGCGACGACGACGGGTGTCTCGCCGGGCGGCACGACCGTCCGTGACACGGACACCGGCTCCGTCAGCACCAACCGCTCGCCCGCGGTCGCTCTCACCGAGAGCGGCACCGTCACGAGCGGCACCGGCGGCGTCGGGTCCGTCGTGACCTGGATCTACCGCGCGACGAACACCGGCACCGTGACCCTGTCCGTGCCGGAGATCGTGCACGCCCTCGGCGGCACCGTCACCTATGCATGGCCGAACGCGCCGAACACGCTTGCCCCAGGACAGTCCGTCACCGCGACGACCACCTCCACCATCACGCAGGACGACGTCGATGCCGGATCCCTCGTCGACTCGTCGTCCGTCACCGGGACCGCCCCCACGGGTGTCGACCCCGCGACCGTCACCGCGACGGCGTCGGCCACCGTGACGACGAACGACGCCGCCCCCGGCCTGACCGTCACGAAGGCCGAGACCTTCGCCGCGGACGGCTCGACCACCCGCGCCGCCGTCGCCGGCGACCAGGTCGACATGCGCTACCGCATCACGAACTCGGGCAACGTCACGCTGACCATCGTCGGTGTGCAGGACGCCCAGCGCGGCATCTCGAGCGTCGTCTTCGCCGACGGCGACACCACGATCACGCTCGCTCCCGGCCGGAGCGCCACGGCCACGGCCAGCTACACGCTGAGCCAGTCCGACGTCGACGCGGGCGGCATCAGCTCCGTCGCGACGGCCTTCGGCACGACCCCCGCCGGCACCCGGGTCACCGCGACCGCGAGCGCCGGGGTCACGATCACCCCGACCCCGGCCGTGTCCCTGACGAAGACCGCACGCTACGACGTCGGCGCGGACGGCGCCGTGCAGAGCGGGAAGGTCGGCGACACCGTCGTCTTCTCGTTCCTCGCGACGAACACCGGCACGGTCACGCTCGACGGGATCGCGCTCCGCGACCAGCTCGTCGGCCTCGCCTCGGCGACCCCGGTCACCGGCACGTCGACCCTGACGAACGTCGAGTGGTCCGGCGGCTCCGCCGGGTCGCTCGCCCCGGGGGAGCGCGTCCGCGCCGTCGCCCGGTACACCGTCACCCAGGCCGACGTCGACGCCGGCTCGATCATGAACGCGGCGACGATCAGCGGCACCACGCCGACGGGCACCACCACGTTCGGCGACGCCACCGTCACGATCGCGACCGACGCCGACAACACGGCGGCGATCGGCATCGTCAAGACCGCGACGGTCCCCGGTACCGGCACGCCGAAGCCCGGCGACCCGGTGGACCTCGGCTACACCGTGACGAACACCGGCGACTTCACGCTGACCGGCGTGACGATCCGGGACGCCGGCGCGAACGGCGACGGCATCACGGTCGGGACCTGGCCCTCCGGCACAGCCGGACGCCTGACGCCCGGGCAGACCGTCACCGCGACCGCCGTGCACACGCTGACCCAGGCGGACATCGACGCCGGCTTCGTCTCGAGCCCCGCGACCACCACGGGCACGCCAGCGAGCGGCGCAGCGGTGACGGCGACGAGCTACCGCACGGTGCCGATCACGCAGGTCAACACGTTCTCCTTCAGCAAGACGGGCGTCCCGACGGGCAGCGGTGCCGGCGCGGGCGACGAGCTCCGCTTCACGCTGACCGCCGCGAACACCGGCAACACGACGCTCGACCTGCTCCAGATGACCGACCAGCTGCAGGGCGTCGGTGTCCTGTCGTACACCTGGCCGGACCCGTCGAAGCCCGGAACGGTCCTCCCCGGGCAGCAGGCGACGGCGACCGCGACGTACACGGTCAGCCAGGCGGACGTCGACGCCGGCAGCGTCGTGAACACCGCGAACGCGGTCGCCAGCCCGCCGACCGGAGCCGCGATCACGAAGACCGCAGCGTCGACCACCGCGACCGACGCACCGGCGCCGACGATCACGCTCGACAAGACCGAGGCGCTGACCGACGGGTCAGCCGGTGTCGCCGGGGACGTCGTGCGGTTCGGCTACACCGTCACGAACACCGGGAAGACCACCCTGACCGGTGTCGGCCTGACCGACGAGCAGCAGGGCCTGTCCGGTGTCGCGTTCGGTGCGTGGCCGTCCGGCACCACCGGAACGCTCGCGCCGGGGCAGTCCGTCACGGCGACGGCGACGTACCGGCTCACGCAGGCCGACGTCGACCGCGGGGCGGCGGACACCGACGACCACGTGTCGCTCTCGAGCGCCGCGACGACGACCGCGACCGACCGCCGCACCGGTGCGCCGGTGAGCGCCACGTCCGACGGTCGGGTCGTGCTCGACCCGTCGAGCTCGGTCGCCACGAGGAAGACCGCGGTGACGGTCGGCGGCGGCGACATCCGCGCCGTGCAGGTCGGCGACGTCGTCCGGTACACCGTGACCGCGACGAACACCGGACAGACGACGCTCACCGACGTCGCCGTCGCCGACCCGATCGCCGGGCTCGGCACCCCGACCACCACGTGGCCGAACGCCACCGCGGGCACGCTCGCACCCGGGCAGGCCGTCGTCGTCATCGCGGACCGCACGGTCACGCAGGACGACGTCGACGCCGGCTCGATCGCGAACACGGCCACGACGACCGCGTCCACGCCCGCCGGCACCAGCGTGTCCGGCAGCGGCACCCGGACCGTCGTGACGACGAGCGGCGCCCCCGGCATCCGCATCGTCAAGGACGAGCGACTGACCGCCGGTGCCACCGGGGCGGCCGGCGACTCCGTCGACATGACCTTCACCGTGACGAACACCGGCGACGTGACCCTCACCGGCGTCGGGGTCAGCGACTCGCAGCAGGGCGCCTCCGGCGTCCGCTTCGACGCCTGGCCGTCCACGACCGGGCGACTCGCCCCCGGGCAGTCCGTCGTCGCCCACGCCACGTACACGCTCACGCAGGCCGACATCGACCGCGGCTCGGTCTCGAGCACGGCGATCACGACGGGCACCCCGCCGCGGGGTGCCGCCGTGTCCGCCTCCGACGACGGCAGCGCGATCGTCGCACCGCGCGGGTCGATCACCGTCGACAAGACCGCGACCCTCGCCGGGGCGACCGGCGCCGTCGGCGACACCGTCCGGTACGGCTTCCGCGTCGAGAACACCGGCAACGTCACGCTCACGGGCGTCGGCATCGACGACGTCCTGAACGGGCTGTCCGCCGTGACGATCGCCGACTGGCCGTCCACGACCGGCCGACTCGCACCGGGACAGGTCGTCACCGGCACCGCGACCTACCGGGTCACGCAGGCCGACGTCGACGCGGGGAGCGTCGCGAACGACGCCACCGCGTCCGGCACGACGCCAGCAGGCGACACCGTCACCGCGAGCGACGCGGCCACCGTGCCGCTCGCCGCAGCAGCGCCGGGGATCCGGATCGACAAGACCGAGCGGCTCGCCGACGGGGCTGCCGGCGTCGCGGGCGACACCGTCCGGCTCGGCTTCACGGTCACGAACACCGGCACGGCGACACTGTCCGGTGTCACGCTGACCGACGCGCAGCCCGGGCTGTCCGACATCGCGTTCGGCAGCTGGCCGTCCGCGGTCGGGACCCTCGCTCCTGGGCAGTCCGTCACCGCGACGGCGACCGTCACGCTGACGCAGGCGGACGTCGACCGCGGTTCCGTCGCCAGCACCGCCGAGACCACGGGGACCGCCCCTCGTGGCACCACCGTGTCCGACACCGCCCGTGGCAGCGTCGCGCTGACGGCCCCGGCGGACGTCTCGGTCCAGAAGCAGGCGGCGTACCTCGGTGGCGGCACGGGCCGGGTCGGTGACGTCGTGGGCTACACGTTCACGATCACGAACACCGGACAGGTCACGCTGACCGCGAGCCGGGTCGCCGACGAGCTCGCCGGCCTCGGCCCGGTCACGGTCGCCGACGGTCCGAACGGCGACGGCACACTCGCGCCCGGGCAGACGCTGACCGCGAAGGCCACGTACACCGTGACCCAGTCGGACGTCGACGCCGGCTCCGTCGTGAACCGTGCGACGGTCACCGCGACGCCGGCCCGCGGCGACGACGTCACCGCGTCCGACAGCGCCACGATCCGCACGTCCGACGGCGCACCGGCGATCGCACTCACCAAGACCGAGGAGCGCACCGGCACCGGGACGCCGGCGGTCGGCGACACCGTGCGCCTCGGCTACACCATCACGAACACCGGCAACCAGACCCTCACCGGCATCAGGGTCGCCGACGAGCAGCAGGGTGTCGGCACCGTCGCCTACGGCGCCTGGCCCGGTGCCTCCGGTCGCCTCGCCCCCGGTGAGTCCGTCACCGCGACGACGACCTACGCCCTCACCCAGGCGGACATCGACGCCGGTCGCGTCGCGAGTGCCGCCACCGCCACCGGGTCCGCCCCGACGGGAGGCTCGGTGCGCGCCACCGACACCGCCGGCGTCGACCTCGTGGCGGCTCCAGGGCTCCGGGTCACCAAGGCGGGCCGGCTCGCGCCTGGTGCCACCGGCGCTGCCGGCGAGGGCATCCGCTGGACCTTCACCATCGCCAACACGGGCAACGTCACGCTGACGGGCGTCTCCGTCGCGGACGGCCTCGCCGGGATCTCCGACCCGACCGTCGGCACCTGGCCCGGCGCGACCGGTGTCCTGGCGCCGGGGCAGACCGTCACGGCGACCGCGGCGTCGACGATCGCACAGTCCGACGTCGATGCCGGGTCCGTCACGAACTCCGCGACCGTCTCCGGCACCGCGCCGGACGGCTCCGTCGTGGACGACTCCGACACCGCGACGGTGCAGACCGCAGCGTCCGGCCCGCGGATCGGCGTCGTGAAGTCGGCGACCCTCGCGGACGGTGCCACCGGTGCCGCGGGTGACCGGGTCGAGTACCGGTACACGATCACGAACTCCGGCAACGTCACCCTCACCGGGGTGACGACGGCGGACGACCAGGACGACGTCTCCGCGATCGCCTACGGCACCTGGCCGGGCACCGCCGGACGCCTCGCACCGGGGCAGACCGTGACGGCGACCGCCTCGCACGTGCTGACGCAGGCCGAGGTGGACCGCGGCTCCCTGACGAGCACCGTCACCGCGACCGGCAACCCGCCGACCGGTGACCGCGCCAGCGCCACCGACGCCGCGACCGTCGTGATCGTCCCCGACGCCGCGCTGGCGTTCTCGAAGTCCGCCGCGTACACCGACGGTGGCATCGGCCGCGTCGGCGACACCGTCCGCTACACGCTCACGGCGACGAACACCGGCACCGTCACGCTCACCGGCGTGACGCTGTCCGACCGCCTCGCCGGGCTGTCCGCGATCGACGCGGACTGGCCGGGGACCGCCGGCACCCTCGCGCCGTCGCAGACCGTGACGGCGACGGCGGAGTACACGGTCACGCAGGCCGACGTCGACGCCGGCAGCATCGTGAACGCCGCCACCGCGACCGGCAACCCGCCGGCCGGGGCACCGGTCACGGGCACGGACAGCACCACGGTGCGCACCGCGGACCCGGCCGACGGCATCGCGCTGGTCAAGGACGAGCGGGTGACGAGCGGTACGGGCGTGGCCGGCGACACCGTCACGTTCACCTTCACGATCGCGAACACCGGCAACCGGACCCTCGACGGCGTCACGCTCGACGACGACCAGGCCCGCCTCGGCACCGTGACCTTCGGCCCGTGGCCGGCACGCGCCGGACAGCTCGCACCCGGGCAGTCGGTCACCGCCACGGCGACGTACGTGCTGACCCAGGCCGACGTCGACCGCGGTTCGATCGAGAGCACGGCGACCACGACCGCGACGACCCCGGCCGGGGACGTCGTGCGCGACGCCGCGACGGGTGGGGTCGACACGGTCCGCGCCGGCTCGTGGACGATCGACAAGCGCGGCGCGCTCGCCGACGGCGCCCGGGGCGTCCTCGGCGACCGGATCGACTGGACCTACCGCGTCACGAACACCGGTACGGTCACGCTGACCGACGTCGACGTCGCGGACACCCTGCCAGGCGTCTCCGACCCGACGGTGTCCGCGTGGCCGAACGGCACCGCCGGCACCCTGCTGCCCGGACAGTCCGTCACCGCCACCGCACGCTCGACCGTCACGCAGACCGACGTCGACGCGGGCAGCGTGGTCAACCGTGCGACCGCGACGGCCGCGACACCGGACGGCGTCACGGACCCCGGCGCGCAGGACGACAGCGCCACCGTCGTGCTCCGCTCCGCCGAGCAGCGCATCGCCGTCACGAAGACCGCGCGCCTCGCGGACGGCTCCACCGGTGCCGTCGGCGACACCGTCGAGTTCGGCTACGTCGTGACGAACACCGGCACCGCGACGCTCTCCGGGGTCACCGTGACCGACGACCGCGTCGGTGTCTCGACCATCAGGGTCGACTGGCCGGGACGCACCGGGGTCCTGGCACCAGGGGAGTCCGCACGGGCAGTGGCGTCCACCGCGCTCACGCAGGCCGACGTCGATGCCGGGAGCCAGGCCTCCCGTGCGACCGCGACCGGGAGCGGACCCGGCGGCGGGACCGTCACCGCGACCGACTCGGCCGTCGTGACCATCGCACCGCAGCCCGCGATCGCGCTGTCCGAGCAGGGCGCCCTGGCACCGGGCGCGACCGGCGCCGTGGGTGACACCGTGCAGTGGACGTTCACCGTGACGAACACCGGCACCGTGACGCTCGACCAGGCAGCGCTCCGCGCGCAGCTCGGCGACGTGGCGTTCGGGCCGTGGCCGGGGGCAGACGGCGTGCTCGCACCGGGGCAGGTCGTCACCGCCACCGCCACGTCGACGATCACGCAGGCCGACTTCGACCGAGGCAGCGTCGCCAACCCGGCGACCGTCACGGCGACGGCACCCGACGGCCAGGCCGCGACCGCCGACGCCTCCGCGACCGTGGCGACCGGTCCCGCCGATGCCCGCATCGGCATCACGAAGACCGCGGCGCTGCCGGACGGCGACACCGCGCCGCGGGCCGGCGACCTCGTGACGTTCACGTACCGCGTGACGAACACCGGCACCTCGACGCTGGACGGCGTCACGGTCACCGACGCGCAGGACCGCGTCGGCACCGTGTCGTACGACTGGCCGGGTGCCGCCGGGATCCTCGCTCCGGGGCAGACCGTCACGGCGACCGCGACGGTCGCGCTCACCCAGCGGGACGTCGACCGCGGGTCCCTCGGCAGCGCCGCGACCGCCACCGGCACGCCGCCGACCGGGCCGTCCGTCGACGCGACCGCCGACGCGACCGTGGTGCTGCCCGGATCGCCGTCGCTCGCGGTGACCAAGTCCGGCGCGCTCCGCGACGGCGCCACCGGATCGGTCGGTGACACGGTCGACTACACCGTCACCGTGCGGAACACCGGGACCACGACGCTCCACGACGTCGCGGCGACCGACCCGCTGCCGGGGCTCGGCGCGCTGCGCTTCGCCGACTCGTTCGACGGCACGCTCGCACCGGGTGAGGCCGCCACGGCGACCGCCGCGTACACGGTGACCCAGGACGACGTCGACGCCGGCAGCGTGCTGAACACCGCGACCGCGACGGCGAACCCGCCGACGGGTGCGCCGGTGACGGCCTCCGGTTCGGCGACCGTCGGACTCGCCGCTGCCGCCGCCGGGATCACCCTCGACAAGACCCAGCAGCTCGCCGACGGGGCCGCCGGTCGAGCAGGCGACCGGGTGGCGTACACGTTCACCGTCACGAACACCGGCACGGCGACGCTCTCCGGTGTCACGGTCGCCGACGGCCAGCAGGGGCTCGGCGCGGTCAGCGTGCAGTGGCCGGGCGCGTCCGGGGTGCTCCGCCCCGGGCAGTCCGCGACGGCGACGGCGACCTACACGCTGACGCAGGCGGACGTCGACCGCGGGCGGATCGCGTCCACGGCGACGACCTCGGGCACGAGCGCCGCCGGGGCCACCGTGCGGGCGTCCGACGACGGCGCCACGACGATCTCCGGGACCCCGGGGCTGTCCGTGGTGAAGTCGGGGACCCTCGCGGGCAGTGGCACCGCCGGCAGCACCGTCCGGTGGACGATCGACGTGCGGAACTCCGGCGCGGTGACCCTCACCGACGTCGCCGTCACGGACGACCTCGCCGGGTTCGCCACGACGGGCACGACCTGGCCGGGTGGCGCGGGTGTCCTCGCACCCGGACAGACCGTCAGGGTCACCGGGACCTCGGTGCTCACGCAGGCCGACGTCGACGCGGGCGGGGTCGTGAACACCGCGCGCGCCACGGGCACCGGGCCGGACGGGACCTCGGCTTCGGCCGGCGGATCCGCCACCGTGCCGACGCCGAGCGCCACGCCGGGCATCACGATCGTGAAGACCGCACAGCTCGCACCCGGGGCCACCGGCGTCGCGGGTGACACCGTGCGCTTCCACTACGTCGTGACGAACGGCGGGGACCAGACCCTGTACGGCGTCTCGGTCCGCGACGCCCAGGCGGGCGTCTCCGCGATCACCTACCAGTGGCCGGGCACCAGCGGCGTGCTGACGCCCGGGCAGTCCGTCACGGCGGACGCCACGTACGTGCTGACGCAGGCCGACGTGGACGCGGGCCTCGTGACCTCGCCCGCGACGGCCACCGGGTACGCCCCGGACGGCGTGCCGGTGAACGACTCGTCGAACGCCGGGATCAGCCTGCCGACGGCGCCGCACCTGACGCTCGTGAAGACCGGCGACCTGTCGGGGAGCGGCGCGGTCGGCGACACCGTGGACTACACGTTCCGCGTCACGAACGACGGCAACGCGACCCTGACGGGCGTCCGGCTCGACGACCCGATGGCCGGGCTCTCGGGCGTCACGTGGACGTGGCCGGGAACCCCTGGACGACTCGACATCGGCCAGACCGCCACCGGTACCGCGAGGTACACGGTCACCCAGGCCGACGTCGACGCCGGCACGGTCGTGAACACCGCGACCGCGACCGGCACGGGCCCGACCGGCGTCGTCGTCGTGAGTGACCCGTCCGGTGCCACGGTGCCGGTCGGGGACGCCGGAGCGGTCGGCGACCTGACGATCACGAAGACCGTGCAGTACGCCGAGGGCACCGACGGCACCGTCGGACAGCAGCTGCAGTACGGCTTCACGCTCGTGAACACCGGCACCGTGACGCTGCACGACGTGCACGTCGACGACCGGCTTCCCGGGCTCGGCACCGTCGTCTACGGCCAGTGGCCCGGGACGCCCGGCGTGCTCGAGCCGGGGGAACGCGTCACCGCGACCGCCGCCTACACGGTCGGACGGTCCGACGGCGCCGCGGGTACGGTTGTCAACAGCGCGACGGCGATCGGGACGCCGCCACCCGGGGCCCTGCCCGGTGACGACCCGGTCGTGTCCGCGCCCGACAGCGTCCGGATCACCACCCGTCCCGCTGCGGGGGTCCCTGCCCTCGCGTTCACCGGGGCGGACCCCGCCCCGGCGCTGGCCGCAGCCGCCCTGATGGTGCTGCTCGGCCTCGCACTGGCGGTCATCGGGAACCGCCGCCGCTCCAGGAAGGAACACCGATGACCCTGCGCCCCACGCGCTCCGTCCCCGTCCGACTGCTCGCCCTCGCCGGGGTCGCCGCACTGGGGCTCGGCCTCGCCGGGTGCTCCGGTGACGCCCCGGACGGCAAGGCCTCGGCGTCCGCGTCGGCGTCCGCCACCGAGCAGCCGGCGATCACCGAGGTGCAGACCCCGGCAGGCGGCGACGGCGACTACGTCGGCGCGGTCAAGGACGTCCAGGTCACCTCGTGCAAGCGTGACGGGTCGTCGTGGTCCGTGAAGGGAACGGCCGAGAACCCCGAGGACAGTGCGCAGAGCTACCGCATCTACGTCTCGCTCCTGAAGGGCGCGTCGGACACCCGGGCCGTCAAGGAGGTCGACGTCGACGGCGTGGACGCCAAGGCCTCGAAGGACTGGGACACCACCATCGACACGTCCGAGAGCGGTCTGTCGTGCGTCCTCCGCGTGGAGCGGTTCGCCGCCTGACGCAGTGACCCCGCTCCCGCGCCCGCAGATCGGCACGACCGGACCGGTGGTCCGGCGTGCCGACGCGCCCGTCGTGCACCGGCCCCGTCTCGTCGACCGCGTCGAGCGCGCGCTCGACGACGGGTGCCCGGTCGTCGTCGAGGGGCCGCCGCGCGCCGGGGTCACGACACTCGTCGAGGACTGGGCCGACCGGACACGACGCACGGTGGTGGTCGTCTCGGCCGGCACGGGCGACGAGGCGGTCACGTCCGCGGTGGCGGTCGCCGCCGCCGGTGACCCGGACGGGAGGCACGCCCTCCTCGTCGACGACGCGCACCTCCTCGGGGCGGCCGGCTCCCGTGCCGTGGTCGAGTTCGCCGCACACGGTGCGCTGGTGCTGGCGGGCAGGGTCCCCGGGCCCGACGGGATCGACGACCCGGTCCGGATCGGGCCGGGCGACCTCGCCCTCGACGCCGCGGAGACCGCCACCCTGGTCGGCCGTGCGGTCGGCGTCGTCGTGGCACCCGCGGTCGTCGCACGGGCGACGGAGTCCGCGGCGGGCAACGCCGGGGTTCTGGCCGCTGCGAGCGGGCTCCTCGCCGCCGAGGACCGTCCGCCCGTCGACGTCTCCGCCCGGTTCCGCCGAGCCACCGACCGTGCAGCAGCGGAATGGGTCGAGGCGACGCTCGACGACCCGGGGCTCCGGGACTTCGCCGAACGTGCCGCGACCGCCGCGCACGCCCCGGCCGACCTCGTCCGGCACCTGACCGGTGTGACGGACCTCGTCGCGCGCTACCGAGCCGCTGCCGCCGCCGGGCTCGGCACGGCCGCGTTCGGCGGCATCGACCAGACCGACGCGTTCACGTGGCACCCCGCGGTCGCCGCCGCACTCCGGCGTGCCGCCGCCCGTCGCGACCCCGAGGGGGTCAGGGTCCGCGCCGAGCAAGCGGTGGCGTGGTCGCTCGAGCACGAGGCGACCGTCCCGGCGATCGACGCCGCCGTGCAGCTCGGCGACCTCGACGTCCTCTCCGACGTCCTCGTCCGCAACTGGACCCGCATCACCGGACCGGGCGCACCGGTGATCGCCCGCATCCTCGACCCGATCCAGCCGCGCCGAGCAGCCGACCACCCGGTGGTCCTCGCCGCGATCGCCCGGGCAGAGGCGGCCGCCGACCGGCACCACGCACGGGCATCCCGCGTGAACGCCGCCGTGCTGCCAGCGATCGCCGCGCGGACGTCCGGCCTCCCTGCCCACGAGCTGCCGTTCCTCGCCGCCGTCGACGCTCAGGCGCGACGCATCGCCGGCGACGACCGCGGTGCCCGCCGCGCCGCGGCGACCGTGGGGCGGGCCCTCGCCGTGCTCGACGGTGACGGGCGCACGGAACTGGCACCGCGCCTCCCGTACGTCCTGCAGCAGGTCGCCGCGACCGCGCTGATGGACGGCGACACCGAGGGTGCCCTGGCGACGCTCGCCGGGATCGAGCCGGCGCCGGGGCCGGACGGACCGCTGCAGCAAGCCGCCGTCGACGGGCTCACCGCGTTCGTGCACGCCCTCGCCGGGGAGGTCGGCGTCGCGCGACGCCTGCTCGAGACCGGCGACGCGCTCGACGTGCCCACCGGGGTCCTGGCGAGCGCCGTCGTCGCGCTCGAGGACGGCGACCCCGACCGTGTCACCGGGCTGCTGCGGCGCATCGATCCGCTCTTCGGCGCGTTCGAGCACTGGCCGATCGTGCTCGCGCTGCGTGCAAGGGCGACGACCATCTCGGGACGGGTGCCACCGGCGGACCAGCTCGCGATGCACGACGCCGAGGTGCAGCGCTTCCGGCTCCGGAGCGCGGCGACCGGGGTCGCGGCGCGGTTGCTCGCGCGCTCCCGCATCCGCCTGCAGCTCGCGGCGGGGCAGCTGCGGCAGGCGGAGCGCTCCCTGGACGCGCTCGGGCCGGTGCGGGCGTGGACGGCGGCGGAGCACGTGGCGCTCGCGCTCGCCCGTGACGAACCGGACCGGGCGCTGCGCGTCGTCACCGCGGTGTCGGTGCGGTCCGGGTACGAGGCCAGGACGTCTGCGGTGCTCGTCCTCTTCCGGGCCGTCGCACTCCGGCGGACCGGGGACGTGCTCGGTGCCGTGGCGTCCTTCCGCGAGGCGCTCGACCTGTTCGAGCGGCACGGCATGCGCGGCGAGCTCCTGACGCCACCGCGGGACGACGTCCTGCAGCTCGTCGAGGCCGCGGACGACCCCCGTGGGCGCGCCTACCTGGAGCCGTTGCTCGGGCTCAGGTCGGTGATGCCGGGGCCGGACGTCGCCGTGACGCTGTCGGGACGGGAGTCGGTCGTGCTCGGGCTTCTGGCGGAGCCGCTCAGCCTGCCGGAAGTCGCGGCGGAGCTGCACGTGTCGGTGAACACCGTGAAGACCCAGGTCAGGAGCGTGTACCGGAAGCTCGGGGTCTCCGGCCGTCGCGAGGCCGTCGAGCAGGCGCACGGCCTCGGGCTCCTCGGCCGCTGAGGGCAGCGCCGCGTCTCGTGCCGCGCTCGTCGTGCCGCGCGCCCTGCCCCGCGCGCCCCGTGCCGCGCGCCCCGCCCCGACTGGTCGCGACACCCCGCCTGCGTCTCGCGCAGTGGTCGCAACCCGTCGGAGCAGGCGACGCGCGCCGACCGATGGTGACCACTCGGCGGAGGTGAGTGGCGTGTCGTGACCGGGGGAGCCTCCAGGGCGGCGCGCGTCAGCGCTCCGCGGTGGTGCGGCGTGCGACCAGGCGGGGTTCCACCAGCAGTTCCGTCGCGGCGAGCGACGGGTCGGCGATGCGGGCGAGCAGACGCTCGCCGGCGCCTCGGCCGATCTCGACGCTCCGGTCGTCGATGCTCGTCAGGCCCACGTACCGCGTCGCGGCGACCGGGGTGTCGTCGTAGCCGATGACGGAGACGTCCTCGGGGACCCGGAGTCCGCGTTCGGCGAGGGAGGACATCGCGCCGAGCGCCATCACGTCGTTCGCGCCGAAGACCGCCGTCACGTCGGGGTGCTCGTCGAACAGCGCGGTGGCGGCACGGAAGCCGGCGTCCTCGGTGAGTTCCTCCGGCAGGGTGGACACGTGCACGGTGGCTGCCTCGCCGACGCCGTCGCGGAACCCGGCGAGGCGTTCGGTCGCGGCCGCCGAACGGGCGCCGACGAACCCGAGTCGGGTGTGCCCGAGGCCGATGAGGTGTTCGGCGGCCATCCGTCCGCCCGCACGGTCGTCGTTCGCCACGGTGTCCGCGCGGGGGATCGAGACCCGGCCGCCGGCGATGACGAGCGGGGTCGAGGCGGGGATCGCGAGGTCGGTGTCCGGTTCGCCGGCGATGACGAGGCCCTCGACGCGCATGGACAGGAAGCCCTCCACCGGGGAGGCGTCGAGTCCGGTGTTGAGGAACCGGTCGGCGACGACGAGGCGGTGCCCCTGGTCCTGCAGCGACTCGCGGAGCCCGGTGAGCAGATCCACGAACCACTGGTTGCGGAAGTCGTCCAGCACGACGCCGACGGTGCGGCTGCGGGTACCGGCGAGCGACACGGCGGCGGTGGAGGGACGGTAGTCGAGCTCTTGGATCGCCTTGAGCACGGCGGCCCGTCGCCCGTCGCTCACGCGCGGGGAGCGCTGCAGCACGAGCGAGACGAGCGACTTCGACACCCCCGCCCGGGCAGCGACGTCGTAGATCGTCGCGGGTTTCGCGTCTCCCATAGTCAGCATCGACCTCCGGCTTGCGTCCTTGCGATCGTATCGGTGTCCGACTGGGTGGTGTCCCCGCCGATGGCCCGCTCCATCCACGGCGCGCGGACGCGGGGCGGCGCGGACGCGGGGCGGGACGGGGCGGCTGGCGCGTCAGCTGCGCGGGTGTCCGAGCGGGACGTCCGCCAGGCCGCCGCCGAGGAACGTCATGTCCTCTGGCGGCAGGTCGTCCCGCTCATCGACGGGGAGCACCACCGACGCGTCGTCCCGGGGCCGGAACCCGATCCGCTCGCCCGCCGCGAAGTCCGCCGGGGCGCCGGTGTTCCGCGACACCGCCCACACGACGTGGTGCCCGGCATCGGTCAACGCCACCGTTGCCGCAACCAACCGGGCGAGGTCGTCCGGGGAGCTCCACATGAGCAACGCCCGTCGGGAGTCCGGCCGGTCCCCGAACGCCCCGATGCGTGCCGACACGATCGACATGTCGTACCGGTCGGCGAACAGGCTGCCGAGGAGCTCCATCGCAGCCTTCGTGAAGCCGTAGTACGAGTCCGGCCGGGGGAGTCGGTCGCCGGGGACGCTTCCGGCAGCGGTGTCCTCGGGTACCCGGCCGACGGCGTGGATCGAGCTCGCCTGCAGCACGCGGAGCACTCCGGAAGCCGCAGCGGCCTCGAGGACGTTCTTGGTCCCGGTGACGTTCGCGTCGATCAAGTCTTCCCAGGTGTCCTCGGTGGGGATGCCGGCCAGGTGCACCACGGTGTCGACCCCGGGGAGTGCGAGCTCGAGCGCGTCACGGTCGTTCACCGAACCCGGGACGAACCGCTCGCGCTCGCCGACCGCCGGGTCGGGCGGTCGTTCGTCGAGCAGCACGAGGTCGTGTCCGGCGTCGAGCAGCCTCGGGCGCAACGCGGTCGCGATGCGTCCGGCCGCCCCGGTGATGAGCAGCGTCGCCATGCCCGAGACCGTACGCGTGGCGGGGCGCGCCCGTCCGCTCCCGGCCGCTGGCGCGGATCGCACCCGCACAACGGAAAGCACTCCGTGCCGTGGCGTTGCGCGGCGCGGAGTGCTTTCGGTTGTGCGAACGGGCGCCGGGAGCTCCCCGGCCCGGCCGGCCCCTACCCGATCAGGCTCGGGCGCAGGTCCCGCAGGGTGCGGGAGCGGCCCTGGCGGGCAGCGACCACGAAGGTGACGAGCAGCGCGCCGACGAGCCAGCACGCGAGCGTCCCCGCGTCCGACCACGCGGCACCCATCGACCCGCCGTACATCGTCTGCCGGAGTGCGTCGACCGAGTACGTCATCGGCAGCGCGAAGTGGAGCGCTGCCAACGGGCCGGGGAGCGTCTGCCAGGGGAACGTCCCGCCGGCCGTCACGAGCTGCACGAGCATGAGCACCAGCCCGAGGAACTGCCCGACGGAGCCGAGCAGCACGTTGAGCGCCATCAGGATCGCCGCGAACGTCGCCGACGCCAGCACCATCACCCCGATCGTCGCCCCGGCGTGCACCACGTTCAGGTCGAGCGCGAACCGCACGATGAAGAACAGCGCCACCATCTGCACGATCCCGAGCACCACGGGCGTGAGCCACCCCCCGAGGACGATGGACAGCGGCTTCCGCACCGCCGTGATGGCCCGCTTGGAGATCGGCTTCAGGATGAGGAACAGCGCGTACATGCCGATCCACGCAGCCAGCGAGATGAAGAACGGGGCCAGGCCCGCGCCGTAGTTGTCCGCTGCCGCCACGTTGTCGTCGCCGACCTTCACCGGGTCGGAGATGACCGACGCCTGCGACTCACGCTCCGACGCGTTCGACGCCGGGATCTTCGTCCGGCCCTCGTCGAGCTGTGACGCGAGCGTCGATGCGCCGTCCCGCAGCGAGTGCAGCCCCGTCGCCAGGGACTGCGCGCCGTCGTCCGCGGTCGCGGTGCCGGAGGCCAGGGTCGCTGCGCCGTTCGACAGCGTCGGCGCAGCGGCGGCCAGTGCCGAGGTCCCGGAAGCGACCTGCGACGCCCCGCCCGACAGCGTCGACGCACCCGAGGCGGCCGAGGCGATCCCCGAGCTCAGGGGCGGTGCTGCGGCAGCGAGCTGCGACGCGCCGTCGGACACCTGCTGCGAGCCGTCCCGCAGCTGGTCGACCTGCTGGAGCTGGGTCTTCGCGGTGGCGAGGTCGGCCTGCACCTTCGGGTCGTCGAGCTGCTGCTGGACCCCTGCCTCCAGGACCGCCTGCACCTCTGGTGTGATCGTCACGCCCTGCTCGGCCGCGCGGGCAGCGACCGCGTCGACGACCTTCTGCGCGGACACGTCGTCGAGGAACGCGAGCGCCGGGTCGGTGGCGTCCGCCAGCGTCTTGTTGCCGGCAGCGACCTTCGCGGCACCGTCGGCGAGCGCCGCGGTCTGCGCCGGCAACGCCGCGGTCTGCTCCTTCGCCGACTGCAGCCCAGACGACAGCGTCGACGCACCCGACGCGACCTGCTGCGCGCCGTCGTTCAGCTTCCTCGTCTGGGCGGGGAGCGAGGCGGTGCCGGATGCGAGCTGGGACGCGCCGGAGCGCAGCTGCGACGTCCCGGCAGCGAGCTGGTCCGCACCGTTCGACGCCGTGGTGGCACCAGAGGCGAGCTGCCCCGCGCCGTCGACCGCGTCCCCGAGGCTGTCGCGCACGTCGGCGAGCCCGACGAGCAGCGTCTTCGCGGCCTTCTTGCCGACCTGCTCGGCAACGGCCGTGCGCATGGTCTTGCCAGCCTGCTCCGCGATCGTCGAGGCGAGGTACGAGTTCGTGTCCGCCGTCGTCATCACGAGTTCTGCGCGCTTCGGGTCGTTCGACTGCGCCGACACCAGGGACTCCGAGAAGTCGTGCGGGATCGTCACGACGAAGTCGTACGTGCCGTTCCGGACCCCGGAGCGGGCGTCCGCCGCCGAGGTCTTCGACCACTTGAAGTCGCCGCCGTCGATGGCGCGCTTCGTGACGTCCTTGCCGTAGTTCACGGTTTCGCCGTCGAGCGTTGCACCGGCGTCCTGGTTGACGATCGCGGCCGGGACCTGGTCGAGCTTGGCGTACGGGTCGCGGTTCGCCCACAGGTACGCGCCGCCGTAGAGCAGCGGCACGACCATGAGCGCGATGAACGCGAGCCGTGCGAGCGGGGTCGCGGTGAGTCGCGCGAGTTCCGCGCGGATGAGCGAGGTGGTGGTCACGAGCGGGTCTCCAGGTGGTCGGACTGGAGGCTCGGCTCGCCTCCGTCGGTCCGGGTCACGTCATCGGGACCGTCGGTTTCGGTCGTGCCTTCCGCAGGCACGTCTTCTGTGGGTACGGGGATGGTCGCCAGGAGGCGCTCGGCGGTGGCCGCCGCGGCCTTCGAGGTGACGAGCAGGACGGTGACGCCGCGCATCGCGACGTCCCGCACGACGGCGAACCAGCCCTCGACGGAACCGCCGTGGCGTTCCGGGGAGGTGATCACGAGGCCGGTGACCCCGTCGCGGAGCAGTGCGAGCTCGACGAGCAGCCGCACGCGGACGTCGGTCGGCACGCGCTGCACGTGGGTGTCGGCGTACGCGGTCATGCCGAGTTCGTCGAGCACGGTGTCGACGTGCTCGCGGGAGGGACGACGCCCGGCGAACGCGAGCTCTTCGCGCACGATCCGGCGGAGCGTCATCACGGGGAAGGGTTCGGCGATCCCGGGGGTGTCCACGAGCGCGAACGCCCGTCGGATCGCCGCGGGGTCGTCGTGTCCGTCGACGAGCACGCGTCCGGTCTCGGGCTTCATACGGCCGCCGGCGACGAGCGACGCCAGGACCGGCGCCTGCTCGGTCTCGACGGCGACGATGCCCGGACGGTGCGGTCCGGCGACGGCGGACACGACGGGGAGGGCCGCGCCGGGCTCCTCGCCGATGCCGGCGTGGTCGATCTCGAGCTTGGTCATGCGAGGTCCTCTTCGGAGCTGATGGGTTCGGTGAGGAGTGCGGTGCGCCAGTCGATGCCGGCCATCCCGAGTGCCGAGATCACGACCATCCTGCGCCCCTCGTCGTCCGGGGTTGCGGAGCGGGTGGCCTCGTCGAGGACGGCGATGCACGCCCCCTCGACCAACCGGCCGAGCGTGGCGGCATCGACGTCGTCACGCATCGAGCCCTCGGCGATCCCGAGCGCACAGGCGTCGCGGACCTGGGCCCTGAGCGGCGCGAACACCTCGGCGACGGACTCGCCGAACGGGCTCCTGACGGCGATGCGGGCCATCGAGCGGACGTGCGAGACCTCTGACCAGAGGGTGACCGCGATGGCGGCGATGCGGGCGGCAGGGGGCAGGTCGCCGAGGTCCGAGGAGGTCGGCATCGCGGCGGCGATCCGGGACGCCCCGGCGGTGACCACGGCGCGGACGAGGTCGTCGCGGGAGGGGAAATGTCCGTAGACCGCACGACGGGAGAGCCCAGCGACGGCCGCGATCGACTCGATCGAGGCGTCCGGGTCCCGCTGCAGGGCGGTCTTCGCGGCGTCGAGCAGTGCGGCCCGGTTCTCGGTCGCATCGCGGCGCGGAGCGCGGACTGGGGCGTCAGGACTGGTCACGCCACCCATCGTAATAACTTGCACACCGCTGTGCAAGATCGCAGGAAGGGGTACCCCCGAACGGGGGACGTCCCCCAAAGTGCCGACTCCCGCGCCTGAGCAGCAGCACATAGCTTCTGAGCAATTCCCAAGCAACACGGACGGAGCCAGGAGTGCGCCCAGTGAACCGTGCAACACAGGACCCGAACACCCCCAACCCGAGACGCATGACCCGAGTCGTCACCGCGCTCGTCGCGGCCGGAGCCCTCGCCTGCGGCGGTCTCGCCGTCGGTGGCACGGCGTCTGCCGCGCCGGCCGGTGTCGCATCGGCCGACCTGAAGCTGTCGGCACCGCTGCGGAGCGCGAAGCCCCAGACGACGATCGCCGCCTTCGTGCGGACGACCGGCGAGGGAGCGCTCGCCGTGGACGCCAAGGCGAAGGGCGGCGACCTCACGCAGTCGAAGAGCCCGTCCGGCGCCGCGAAGCAGCGGGTGTCGGCGATCAAGTCGACGACCGCGGACGTCCGCGACGCCGTGCGGTCCGCCGACGCCGACGCGACCGAGCTCTACACGACCGAGTACACCGTCCCCGGTGTCGCCGTCGTGGCCGACGTGGCAGCGCTCCGCAAGGTCGCCGAGCGCTCCGACGTCGAGAGCGTCATCCCGCTCACGCCGAAGAAGATCGTCGACCCGACCGTCAGCGAGCGCGCCGACGCTGCCCCGAGCGGGGTCGACCCCGACGTCGTCAAGCCCGGCGCCGACGGCGTCAGCCCGAAGAACGCGGCGAGCGACGTCTACACGCGTGCCCTCGACGCGTGGCAGCAGACCGGCCACACCGGCAAGGGCGTGAACGTCGCCGTGCTCGACACCGGCCTCGACTACACGCAGGCGGACTTCGGCGGCCCCGGCACGACGGAGGCGTACGAGCAGGCGCTCGCGAGCTCGAGCGCCCCGGACCCGAGCTGGTTCGACGCGAAGAAGTTCCTCGGCGGCTACGACTTCGCCGGCCCCACGTACAACGCGGACCCGGCCTCCCCGGCGTACGACCCGACGCCGAAGCCCGACGACAACCCGATCGACGGCAAGGGTGGCGACCACGGCACCCACGTCTCCGGCACCATCGCCGGGTACGGCCTCGACGCCGACAAGAAGACCTTCGAGGGGGACTACGAGAAGCTGACCACGCAGTCCGTGCAGGACATGTGGATCGGCCCAGGCACCGCACCGGAGGCCGGGCTCTACGCACTCAAGGTCTTCGGTGACGGCGGCGGTTCGACCGACGTGACCGGTGCCGCGCTCGACTGGGTCGGCCAGGCACTGACCGAGGGCAAGGACATCAACGTCCTCAACCTGTCGCTCGGCTCCGACTACGGCGCACCGGACGACCCCGACAACGCCAAGATCGACGCGCTCACCGCCCGCGGTGTGCTGCCGGTGATCGCCTCGGGCAACGCCGACGACTTCACCGACATCGGTGGCTCGCCGGGCAACGCCGAAGGAGCCCTGACGGTCGCCGCGAGCGCCACCGGCCAGAGCCTCTACGACGGCGTCCAGGCGACCGCTCCCGCTGACGTCGCGAAGACCTACCGCGCGCAGTACTCGCAGAACTACCAGGGCACGTTGCCGGTCGAGGGTGACGTCGTCGTCCCGACCACGAACGTGGACGGCTGCGCTGCCTTCAGCGCGGACGAGGCCGCGAAGGTCAAGGGCAAGGTCGTCTGGCTGAAGTGGACGGACGCCGCGCTCGAGTGCGGCTCCGGTGTCCGGTTCAACAACGTCCAGGCCGCCGGCGGAGTCGGCGTCCTGCTCGCCGGGACGATCAACACCTTCGACAGCGGGATCGCGGGGAACGCTACCATCCCGGGTGCCGAGCTGACGGCGGACAGTGCTGCGAGCCTCCAGTCCGCTGCCCAGGCCGGGACCCTGCACGTCAAGTTCGCCGACGAGCTCAAGGGCTTCCAGCTCGCGACCGACGCCGACGCCGTGAACACGCTCGCGCAGTTCACCAGCCGTGGCGTCCACGGGTCGTTCGACGACATCGTCAAGCCGGACGTTGCCGGCCCCGGGGTCAACGTGATCTCCGCGGCCAACGGCACCGGTGACGGACGCATGTCGATGAGCGGCACCTCGATGGCGACGCCGGACGTGGCGGGCATCGCCGCGCTGACGTTCGAGTCGCACCCGACGTGGTCGGCACCGGACGTCAAGGCGACGATCATGAACACCGCGACGCACGACGTGCGGGACGGTGACGGGAACGCGACGCTGCTGCGGCAGGGGACCGGTCGCGTCGACGCGCTGCAGGCGGTCACCGCCGGCACCACGGTGCGCAGCGTCGAGAACGACCAGCTCGTCACGGCGTCGTTCGGTGTCGTCGAGGTCGCCTCGCCGACCACCGAGAAGCGCACGCTGCAGATCAAGAACACCGACGGTCGGCCGCACACGTACGACGTGGCCTACGAGTCCCGCGTCGCGCAGTCCGGCGTCGCGTTCTCGATCGACAAGCAGCGCGTCACGGTCGTGCCGCACGGCACCGCCACCGTCACCCTGACGATGACGATCGCCGACCCGACGAAGGTCGGGCGCACCATCGACCCGACGCAGGAGTCGACGACGCTCGGGTACCAGCGCGAGTTCGTCTCCGCTGCGACCGGTCTCGTCACCTTCACGCCGACCGACAAGAAGTTCAACCCGCTGCGGATCGGCACCTACGCCGCGCCGAAGCCGGTGAGCGCCGTGCACGGTTCGGACGTGTCCTTCGAGAGCGACTCGACCGAGTCCTCGATCGCCCTGGCCGGCCGCGGTGTGACCGGAGCCCTCGTGGCCCCGTTCGTCCTCGGTGGGACCGACCCGCAGGAGTCGTTCCCGGACGGTTCGGCGAAGCAGTCGCTCCAGGCGGCGGACATCAGGGCCTACGGCGCGAACGCGTCGGACGGCACGCTGGCGTTCGGCGTCCAGACGACCGGTCCCGACGCCAACCCCGGCGCCGTGACCAACGTCGAGGTGCTCATCGACGCCGACCGTGACGGCACGCCGGACTACCTGGTGTACGACGCCAAGTCGGCCACGGTGGACGCCACGTTCGCGACGACGATCGACCTCGCCACCGGTGCGACGCTCGACTCGCAGCCGCTGAACGGGGGCGCCCCGGGTCAGGACGTCAACACGTTCGACAGCGCGGTGAAGGTGCTGACCGTCTCGCAGGAGGCGATCGGTGTCACCGGCGCGTTCGACTACTCGGTGCTCACCGAGTCGGCGTACGCACCGGCACTGGCGACGAGCGGCTCGTACGTGGTCGACGACACGAAGTCCGCGACGTTCGACCCGTCGGCTCCGGCTGTGTCGTTCGGTGGCGTCCTGTTCCCGGACAGCGGCTCGATCCCGGTGACCCGTGCCGCAGGTACCTCGTCCGCGAGCGTGCTGCTGCTGCACCTGCACAACGCGGTCGGCGACCAGGTCGACACGGTGTCGACGACGGTCGCCGCGCCGAAGCTGGCGCTCCGCGAGGGCAGTGCGGTCACGGTGTCCGGGACCCCGAAGGTCGGCAAGAAGCTGACCGCCGCTCCCGGGGACTGGAACGCACGGGGCGTGAAGTTCTCGTACCAGTGGCTCCGTGACGGGTCCGTCGTGGACGGTGCGACCACGAAGAAGATCAAGCTGGGCACGTCGGACGTGGGGCACACGTTCCAGGTCCGCGTGACCGCCACGGCGAAGGGGTACCAGGACGGCACCGCGACCTCGGCGTCGACCGCGAAGGTGACGCGCAAGTAGCCCGACCGGACAGGGCCCGTGGATCGTCTCCACGGGCCCTGTCCATGCCATCAGGTGCGTGTCCCGGATATGTAGTTAGACAAACTAGTCAATCGGTGGCACGGTTGTCCCCATGCAGAACACGTTGTCGCAGCTCCGGCAGAACCCCGTCGAGTGGCGCCGTCGTGGCCTGACCCCGCCGGATGTCATCCAGGCGATGGTCAACGAACGGCTCGCCGAGCCGGGCCACAACGCCCCGATGACGAACCCCAGTTACGCAGACTTCTTCCGGTCCTGATCCCCGGCAGAAGAGACGCGCGGACGCGATCGGGTCGCGGCCGTGGATGAGAGCGACGGGAGGCACGGTGCCAGCTGGCACCGTGCCTCCTGGTCGTTCCTGCGGTCGCCGCGGTCCCGGTCCGCGCGCTCGCCTCGGCGCAGGTAGCGCGGAAGTGGCCGTCCGATAGACTCGGGTGGACCACCGGCCCGACGGTCGCGTGAGGTCCTCCGCGAACGTGAGGAGAACCAGATGCCCGCAGCAGTCATCATCGGAGCCCAGTGGGGTGACGAGGGCAAGGGGAAGGCGACCGACCTCCTCGGCAGCCGCATCGACTACGTCGTCAAGTTCAACGGTGGCAACAACGCCGGGCACACCGTGGTCGTCGGGGGCGAGAAGTACGCGCTCCACCTGCTGCCGTCCGGCATCCTGACCCCCGGTGTCACGCCCGTGATCGGCAACGGCGTCGTCGTCGACCTCGAGGTCCTGTTCCAGGAGCTCGACGCGCTGAAGGCCCGCGGCGTCGACGTCTCGAAGCTCCGCGTCTCGGCGAACGCCCACGTCATCACGCACTACCACCGCACCATCGACAAGGTGACGGAGCGCTTCCTCGGCAAGCGGCAGATCGGCACCACCGGTCGTGGCATCGGCCCGAGCTACGCGGACAAGATCAACCGCGTCGGCATCCGCATCCAGGACATCTTCGACGAGAACATCCTGCGCCAGAAGGTCGAGGCAGCCCTCGACCAGAAGAACCACCTGCTGGTGAAGGTCTTCAACCGTCGCGCGATCGACCCCGAAGAGGTCGTCGAGTCGCTGCTGTCCTTCGCCGAGCGCCTGCGCCCGATGGTCGCGGACACCGCTCTCGAGATCCACCGGGCCCTCGAGCGGGGTGAGACCGTCCTGTTCGAGGCCGGTCAGGCGACCATGCTCGACGTCGACCACGGCACGTACCCGTTCGTCACGTCCTCGTCGGCGACCGCGGGTGGCGCGGCGACCGGGTCCGGCATCGGCCCGGGGAAGATCCAGCGCGTCATCGGCATCGTCAAGGCGTACACGACCCGCGTCGGCGCCGGGCCGTTCCCGACCGAGCTGTTCGACGAGTCGGGGGAGTTCCTCCGCGCGAACGGCTTCGAGTTCGGCACCACCACGGGCCGTCCGCGTCGCTGCGGCTGGTACGACGCCCCCATCGCCCGGTACACGGCGCGCATCAACGGCGTGACGGACTTCGTGCTCACGAAGCTCGACGTGTTGACCGGGCTGGAGACCATCCCCGTGTGCGTCGCGTACGAGGTCGACGGCGAACGCGTGGACGAGGTCCCCGTGTCCCAGTCGGACTTCCACCACGCGAAGCCGATCTACGAGGACTTCCCCGGCTGGACCGAGGACATCACGGGTGCCCGTTCGTTCGAGGACCTCCCCGCGAACGCCCAGGCGTACGTCCTGGCGGTCGAGGCGATGTCCGGCGCGCGCATCTCGGCGATCGGCGTCGGCCCCGGCCGTGACGCGATCGTCGTCCGTCACGACCTGCTCGGTCAGGACGCGGCCTGACGATGCGGATCCTGTTCGTCTGCAGTGGCAACATCTGTCGGTCACCGCTGGGCGCACAGGTCCTGGAGGCTCGGCTCGGCTCGATGGCGTCGTCGTACGTCATCGAGTCGGCCGGCACCATCGCCCAGGACGACATGGCCATGGACGGTGCGGCCGCCGCGCAGTCCGTCCGGCTCGGCGGCGACCCGTCCGAACATCGGTCCCGTTACCTGACGGAGTCGATCGCCGCTGGCGCCGACCTCGTGCTGACCGCCGAGCGCTCGCACCGCGCCGACGTCGTCCGTCTGGCGCCGCGAGCAGCGAAGCGGGCGTTCACGATCAAGCAGTTCGCGCGGGTGCTCGACGGGCTCGAGCCGTCGGACCTCGCCGATGTGCACTCGCCGGAGGCCCTCGTCGAGCGGATCGCCCGGCTCCGCGGCACCGTCGCGCCGCCGGCCGACCCCGCTGACGACGACGTCGACGACCCGTACCGCCGCTCGGAGTCGACGCACGCCCGCGTCGCCGACGAGATCGACCGGGCGCTCACCCTGATCGCCGACGCCCTGCGCGCGGTCGCGTAGGGCGGCCGAGCGCTCAGCGCGAGACTCGGGCGGGGGCGTCCGGCGCGGCGGACCGGGCGAGCACGTGGCGGTCACGGCTGGCGGCGGCGCCGGCGCACCCCTGGACGACGAGCAAGGCCAGCAGCACCCCGATGGGCACCGTCCACCCGCCCGTCGCCGTGTGCAGCAGCCCGATCCCGAGCGGCCCGAGGCCCGCGAGCAGGTACCCGATGCCCTGCGCCATCGTCGACACGTGCGCGGTGTGCCTGGCGTCCGGCGAGCGCCACACGATGTAGCTGAGCGACAGGCTGATCGCTCCGCCCTGTCCGAGGCCGAGGAGCGTCATCCACATCCATGCCCCGGCGGCGGGCGCGACCGCGAGCCCGACGAACCCCGCCATGCAGAGCACGACGACCACGAGCACGGGCACCCACGACGGCCGGATGCGTCGGGCGATCGCCGGACCCGCGATGCCCGTGAGGATCCCCGGCAGGCTCGAGTACGCCAGCATCAGCCCCGCCGCGTGCGCGGAGACGCCGGCGTCCTGCAGCACCGTCGGCGCCCAGGTCAGGAACGCGTAGTACGACAGGCTCTGCAGCCCCATGAACCCCGTCACGGCGATCGCCACCGGGTCGCGGAGGAGCGCCGACATCCGGGGCTCGCCGGCCTCGGACGGGGCGTCGGCCGCGCGGTTCCGTCCGGCGACCCGCACGTGCCCCGGGTTGTGCAGCGCGCGCGGCAGCCACACCAGGAACGCCAGCACGGCGGGGAGCGCCCAGAACGCCAGCGCCGGTCGCCACGACCCGCCGAACGCCGTCATGAGCGGCACGACCGACGCCGACGCCACTGCAGCGCTGAGGAAGAGCATCGTCGAGTAGAGCCCCATCATCAGCCCGACCCGGTGGGCGAAGTCGCTCTTGATCGCCGCCGGCATGAGCACGTTCGCGACCGCGATCGCCGCCCCCGCGAGGACCGTGCCGCCGTACAGCGCCCATCCCTGCGGCTCGAAGCGGAGCGCGATGCCGAGCGCGAGGATGGCCATCGTCAGCCCGAGCAGCCGGTGCAGTCCGACCCGGCGGGTGAGCAGGGGCGTCAGGAACGCGAACGCCCCGAACGCGAACACCGGGATCGTGGTGAGCAGGCTCGCCGCTGACGGTGTCAGGTGGAGCGACCGCTCGATCGCCGTGAGCACCGGCCCGACCGAGGCGACGCCCATGCGCAGGTTGATCGCGATCAGCAGCAGTCCCGCCCCGACGTACCAGGCGGCGAGCACACGGCGGCGTCGCGCGGGCGGGGGCACGGTCGTGGGGAGCGGGACGGAGGCGGTCGAGGTCATGTCCTCATCCGACCACCTGCCGCCTGCTGCTCGGAACACGTACACTGCCGCTCGATGTCGAAAACCCGCCGCCTCGAGGACATCGAGATCGACGACCGCCTGACCGACGGCCGGTCCGAGGCCGCGTTCCTCTTCGACCACGCCGAGACGACGACTTCCCACACCCACACCCGCGGTCACCTGGTGCACGCCGCCAGCGGGGTGCTGTCGCTCATCACCGACGACGGCGCCTGGATCGCCCCGCCCAACCGCGTCGCGTGGGTGCCGGCCGGCGCCGAGCACCGGCACCGGGCCCACGGGGTGACCGACATGCGGGTCGTGTACCTGGAGGCGGACGCGGCCATGTCCCTGCCGTCCGGACCTGCTGTGCTGGCGGTCACCCCGCTCGCACGGGAGGCCCTGCTCGCCGCCACCGCGTCGGCACCGCGTTCCGAGGCGGCGCGGTCCCACCTGCGTGCGGTCATCGTGGACGAGGTCGCGTCCGCGCCGGAGCAGCCGCTGCACCTGCCGGAGGCGCACGACGTGCGGCTGCGCCGGGTCGTGGTGATCGTCGAACGCGACCTGACCGTGGCGTGGTCGCTCGGTGCCCTGGCGCGGGAGACGGGCGTGGGGGAGCGCACCCTGACCCGGCTGTTCCGCGACGAGACGGGCATGGGGTACCGGCAGTGGCGGCTGCAGCTCCGCGTGCACCGGGCGCTGGTGCTGCTCGCGCAGGGGTGGTCGGTGACGGACACCGCGGCGGCGTGCGGGTGGGCGACGACGAGCCAGTGCATCGAGCAGTTCTCCCCGCTGGTCGGCATGACCCCTGGTGCGTACCGTCGAGACGTGGGGAGCATGGGCGGATGACCGAGCGTCACGGGACCGGGTCCTGCCGTGGTGCTCCCCGCGCTGCGGCCGGACACCTGGCAGCGGGATCGTGCCCGATCCGCTGACTCGGTGGACTGTCCGCTCCGCGAGTACCCCGGTGGGGGACGTGTACCCCGAAAATGCGTCGCACCGTCCCGCGAATCCGGGAAGTGACGATGGCCCGTATGAACAGAACCCGTGAATCGGCGGGGGCCGCTGGCGAGTGGAGGGCCGGACGCCATACGGTTTGAGGACCGCAGGATGTACCCCGGAACGTGACAGGAGCAGCGCGATGAGCATGACCGACAGCCGCACGAAGACGCAGCGTGACGTGACCCTCGACACCGACACCGTCGACACGATCGCCGTCCTCGAAGCCGAGACCGTCAGCGCCGCCCGGCCAGCTCGCGCCAAGCTCACCTGGACCCAGGAAGACGCCGGCGAGTGGATCGCCAACTACGGCGGCTACTTCGGCGGTTCGGTCGACAAGCGTGACGGCCGCTACGTCGCCTCGGACACGTTCGGCCTCGTCGTCGGCGAGTTCGACTCGCTCGAAGACGCCCAGGGCCACCTCGCCGACCAGCTGCACATCATGCTGCCGCCGGTCATCCGCCCGGTCGACTAGTCGAACAGCACCACACCCCCTGAGCACCACACCCCTGTACGTCCTGAGGAAGGAACCATGAGCATCGCCGAGTCCCACCGCCCCGACACCGAGGCGAAGCTGGACACCGAGACGATCGAGGTCATCACCGCGATCGAAGCCGAGGTCGTCACGCCGTCGACCCCGACCCAGGCGCGCATCATCTGGTCGCGCCCGGACACCGGCCTGTGGGCCGCGAACTACGGCGGGTACTACGGCGGCACCGTCGACCAGCACGGCGCGCACTACTTCGTGTCCGACACCTTCGGGCAGTACGTCGGCGACTACCGCACGCTCGACGAGGCCAAGGTCGCACTCGCCGAGCGCCTCAGCCGGGTGCTGCCGGACGTCGTCCGCGCGGCTCGCTAGCCGCATCGACCACGGGCTGACCGCCCGCGCAGCCGTCGCTACGCGCTGACGAGCTGTCCCGGTGCGCCGGTCAGCGCCGGTGCCGTCGCGACGGCATCCCGTCGCAGCGCCACCACGGTGACGTCGTCGTCGTGCTCCGTCGATCGGGCGAGTGCGATGAGGCGCTCGACGATCGCTCCGGGGCTCGTGTCCTCGCGTGCGATCGCGGCGACGCGGTCGATCGTGTCGAGTTCGCCGCCGAACAGGTCGAGCACGCCGTCGCTGATGCACACCAGCACGTCGTCCGGTCCGAGTCGGGTCTCCGTCGCCGTCCACACCTCGTCGAGCCCCAGGCCGATCGGCAGATGCGACGACGCGAGTCGCTCGGCCGAGCCGTCCGGTCGCGCGATCACCGTCAGCCCGTGGCCGGCGTCGACCCACCGCAGCACGTCGCCGTCGATCCGGGCGTGGAACAGCGTCGTGAAGCCGGCCGTCGTCTCCACACGGTCCGGGTCGATCGCGAGGCCCTGCGACGCCCGGTGCACCGCAGCAGCGGGATCCGGTTCGGTACGGGCGCTCCGCAGCACGGCGCGGACCGCGGCTGCGAGCAGCGCGGAGCCGACGCCCTTGCCCATCACGTCGCCGAGTGTCAGCGCGAGGCCGCCGTCCGTCTCGTACCAGTCCAGGAAGTCGCCGCCGACGCTCTTGGCGGGCAGGCACGTCCCGGCCACGCGGTACCCGGAAACCTGCCCCACCGACCGGGGGAGCAGTGAGCGCTGGATCTCGGCAGCCCGCTCGATCTCGGCCTGGACCACGGCCTCCCGGTCGCGCGAGCGCCGGAGCTGCGCGCCGTGCAGGCGGCTGAGCTGGTTGACCACGATCGCGAGCGTGCCGTACGCGATGAGCACCACACCGAGCCGGACGAACTCGGCGGTGGGGTCGATCACTCCGGCGCCGAACAGGAACGGCGTCAGGATCACGACCGCCGTGCCGAGCGCGGAGTACAGGATGAAGCGACGCCCCTCTTGCGCGGCGAGCCACACCACGGGGAGCACCACGAGCGCGGTGAACACCGACGTCGACGATCCGGTGGACCACCGCAGCATCCCGAGCGCCAGGAAGTCGATCGCCGGCACGATGTTCACCAGCGCGGGGACCGAGCGGCCGCGGACGCCGATCACTGCGGACCAGAGCGTGGCGACGATGGTCAGCGCGATCGCGGTGAACAGCCCGCCCTCGTCGCTCACCGTGAGCTGCGGGATCGTCAGGGACAGGACCGTCGCCATCGCGACGAGCAGCGCGAGCGGAGCCTGCTTCATCAGCGGCGTGAGGGACCAGCGTTCGAGGAGTCGGTTCATCGTGTGCATGGGTCGCCTCCGCTCACCGCCCTGATCCCGGGCCCGTCGTGTCCTGGTTCGGGACACACCTGGTGTTCGGAGTCCTCGAGATCAACGCTAGGTCGCGACACCGGGCTGCAGCACCCCCAGAGTGCGGGGCCATCACCGCGGCCAGGTCGCGACGACCGCCACGGCGTTGAACACCGCGTGCGCCAGGATCGCCCCACCGATCCGGCCCGTCATGGCCACCAGCGTGCCTATGAGGAGCCCCAACAGGAACGTCGTCACGAAGACCTCGAACCCGCCGAGCGTCGAGACGCCTGCGCCGAGCAGCACGTGCACGATCGCGAACACGAACGCGGTCACGATCACCGCGAGGAACCGCGTCCGCGGGGTGAGCGCGTCAGCGAGTCGGCGCTGCAGGATCCCACGGAACACGAGCTCCTCGATGATCGGACTGACGATGCAGGTCCCGATCGCCGCCACCAGCAGCAGGGCCACAGAGGGCGGCCCGAGCGTGGGCGACGGAGTGAGCCCGGTCGTGCCGAAGAACGACAGCGACATCGCCGCGTCCACGGCTCGGCAGACGATCACGATGCCGATCGCCGCGACCAGGTCGGCGAGGTCGAGCCGGAACAGGGAACGGACAGCACGCGTCCGCCGCAGGGCGACGACCGCTCCGACCACGAGCGGAACCCACACCGCGAGATCGCTCGCCAGCACCTGCGCGACCGGGCTCGGCAGACCCCCAGTTCGTGCGACACCACCGACGATCCGTTCGAGCACGACCGCCACCACGATCGCCACGAACACCACGAGAACCACCCGGTCCCGCGGGCGAGCCTGGACCTCGGGCGACGGCTGCATGGCATCACCGTAGAGGACACGGTGCGCAACCCGACACCCGTCGACCCGAGCGCGACGCATCCGTGTGGCAGTATTTCCCTGCCGATTGCTGGGAAAATCCCGGCTCGCTCGCGCGAGGGACCGCGCGGCCGGCGTCCCACGGGGAAGGCAGGCGCGTGGAACTACGCGACTACATCACGGTGCTGCGCAAGGGATGGGTGCTCATCCTGGTGCTGGCGCTGGTCGGCGTCGCCGCGGCAGCCGGGTTCTCGGTGCTCAAGCAGCCGGTGTACTCCGCTTCGGCGCAGGTGTTCGTCTCCACGCAGACGAGCGGCAGCGCGAGTGACCTCGCACAGGGCAACACCTTCACGCAGCAGCGGGTCCTGACCTACTCGAACCTCGTGACGACGCCGATCGTCCTGCTGCCGGTGATCTCGAGTCTGAAGCTCGACATGAGCGCCGACGACCTCGCGAAGCTCGTCACCGCCGATGCCCCGACGAACACCACGCTCATCGCCATCACCGTCAACGAGACCGACCCCGTGCAGGCCGCCGACATCGCGAACGCGACCTCGCAGAGCCTGACGAACGTCGTGCAGAACATCGAGGCCACCGACGCCAACGGCGCCAGCACGGTGAAGCTCACCCGGGTCAAGGAAGCCCAGGTCCCGAGCACCCCGATCAGCCCGAACGTGCCCGTGAACGTCGTCCTCGGCCTGCTCGTGGGCCTGGCGCTCGGTGTCGGCCTCGCCGTCCTGCGCGAGACCCTCGACAACCGGGTGCGCACCGAGGCGGACATCGAGAAGATCAGCGACAAGCCGATCGTCGGTGGCATCGCCTTCGACAACAAGGCATCGGAGCGGCCGCTCATCGTGCAGGTCGACCCGCGCAGCCCCCGCGCCGAGTCCTTCCGCACGCTCCGCACCAACCTGCAGTTCGTCGACATCGGCAGCGACGCCCGCACCTTCGTGATGACCTCGTCCGTCCAGTCCGAGGGCAAGAGCACCACCGTCGCGAACCTCGCGATCGCCCTCGACAGCGCCGGCTACAAGGTCATCCTCATCGACGCCGACCTCCGTCGTCCCCGCGTCGCCCAGTACATGGACCTCGAGGGCGGGGCCGGTCTGACGGACGTCCTCATCGGCCGCGCCGCACTCGAGGACGTCGCCGTCCCGTGGGGCCGCGGCAACCTGGTCGTCCTGCCGGCCGGCGAGATCCCGCCGAACCCGTCCGAACTCCTCGGATCGCAGGCGATGAGCATGCTCATCGAGCGTCTCGAGGCGCAGTTCGACTACGTCCTCTTCGACGCCCCGCCGCTGCTCCCCGTCACCGACGCCGCCATCCTGTCGAAGAAGGCATCCGGCGCGATCGTCGTGGTGGCGTCCGGCAGGACCATGAAGGGCCAGCTCGCCGGCGCCGTCCAGTCGCTCCAGAACGTCGGCGCCCCGATCGCCGGCTTCGTCATGACGATGATGCCGACCAGGGGACCCGGGGCCTACGGCTACGGCCGCTACGGCTACGCCTACGGGTACGGCACCGACGAGGAAGACGCCCCGAAGCCCCCGAAACAGGCTCGCCGCGGTCGCGTCGGAGTGCTCCGGAAGGCGGAGCGGTGAGGGTGGTCTCCCCGTGAGCCCGCGCCGAGGACCCAGCAGCCTCGGCCGAGCGATCTCGCGTCGCACCCTCGTCTGGGTCGGGATCGTCGTCGTCGCCCTCGTGGTGATCGACGTGGTCCTGGTCGGTCTCGCCGTCGCGCGCACCGCGCCCGTGACGAGCGGCACGGCCGGTCCGATCCCCACCTTCTCCAGCACGCCGATCCCGACAGGGACCGGCACGGCTGCTCCGCAGCCCACCGCCACCAGCGGGACCGCGGCGATGGTCACGCCAGGCCGCCACCTGCTGTCCGCCACCGACGGCCTGGAGGCATGGCGAGCCTCCAGTGGGACCTGTGGCGGTGACGAGGCGGTGCTGCAGCACACCGTGAACGGCGGGAAGTCGTGGACCTCCGTCGGCCTCGGTGACGGTGTGAGCACCGTGCTGGCGCTCCGCGCCAGCAGCACGGGTGTCGCCGTCGTCGCCGGCACCGGTGACGACTGCGCCCCCACCGTCCGCACCAGCGCGGACGACGGCGCCACGTGGAAGGACGGGACGGAGGGAGCGGCTGGCGCCGCCATCGGGACCGACGGGCTCCTCCTGAAGAGCGGCACCGTCGACGCACCCTGCCCGGACCCCATCGAGGTCTTCGAGGGCACCTACACGACCGCCGTCACCTGCGACGGCGAGGTCCAGTGGCGATCCGGCACCGGAGCGTGGGTCGCTGCGCCGATCGACGGCGTCCGGTCCCTCGCCGACGCCGGCAACACCTACACGCTCGCCCGCACCGGCATCGCGTCGTGCGACGGCGTGCAGATCGCGAGCATGCCTGCGGCGAAGGTCACCGCCACCACCGAGCCCACGGCCGTCGGCTGTGCGGCCGGTGCCGACGCCAGCGGGGCGGTCACCATCGCCAGGAGCGGCCAGCACGTGTGGTTGTGGGCCGGCGACTCGGTGCAGGTGTCGGGTGACGGTGGTGTCACGTGGTGAGCCGGGGTCGGCCATGACGACGCAAGCCGAGCAGTCCGCCACCATCGGGCGATCGACCCACGAGTGGAGTCGGGCGTACGGTCGCCGCGTCATCTTCACCGACCTGCTCGTGCTGATCTGGGTCGTCTTCGGGGTGCAGATCGCGTGGCTCGGCATCGACTCGAACCTCGCCGCGAACGAGAACGACCTCCGCCTGAGCTACACCGGCATCTCGGTCGTCGTCATCGCGGTCTGGATGGCAGCCCTGGCGATGTACGACACCCGTGGCGACCGCGTCATCGGGGTCGGCAGTGCCGAGTACCGCCTGATCGCCGATTCGAGCGTTCGGGTGTTCGGCTTGATCGCGATCGCCGCCTTCCTCTTCCACGTCGACCTCGCGCGTGGGTACGTCCTCATCGCGTTCCCGGTGGGCATCCTCGTGCTGCTGCTGTCCCGGTGGATCTGGCGCCAGTGGCTCGTGGCCCAGCGGAAATCCGGCAACTACTCCGCGAAGGTCCTGCTCGTCGGTTCGACCGCGAGCGTCATCCACATCGGTGGTCAGCTCGCACGCTCGCCCGAAGCCGGTTACCAGGTGGTCGGTGCGACGGTCACCAGCGGCTCGGTCGGGGTCCTCAGCAGCACGGACATCGTCAGCTACGGCGGCCTGGACCAGATCCACGAGGCCTTGGCCGAGAGCGGCGCAGACACCGTCGTGATCACGAGCGCCGACGACCTGCCTCCCGAACGCGTCCGAGAGCTCAGTTGGTCGCTCGAGCCGGGACGGCAGCACCTCGTCGTGGCGCCGAGCCTCACCGACATCGGCGGGCCGCGAATCCACACGCGCCCCGTGCAGGGCCTGCCTCTCATCCACGTCGAGACGCCGACGTACGAGGGTCGGAAGCTGTACACGAAGCGGATCTTCGACGTGGTCGTCTCGGCCGTGCTCATCGTCGTCCTGTCCCCGGTGCTCCTGGTGCTGGCGCTCGCGGTGAAGCTGACCTCCCCGGGTCCGGTCCTGTTCAGGCAAGAGCGTGTCGGGCTGAACGGGAGCACGTTCACCATGGTCAAGTTCCGGACCATGGTCGTCGACGCCGAGGACCGTCTGCAGGAACTCAGCGCCCTGGACCGTGCCGAAGGCAACAACGTCCTCTTCAAGATGAGGAACGATCCCCGTGTCACCCGCGTCGGGGCGTTCATGCGTCGGTACAGCCTGGATGAGCTCACCCAGCTCTTCGACGTCCTCGCCGGGAACATGTCCCTGGTCGGTCCCCGGCCACCCCTGCAGCGGGAGGTGGAACGCTACGACCTGCACGTGCACCGTCGGTTCCTCGTCAAGCCGGGTCTGACCGGGCTGTGGCAGGTGAGTGGTCGATCGGACCTGTCGTGGGAGGACTCGGTTCGACTGGACCTGTTCTACGTCGAGAACTGGTCGATGACCGGTGACCTCGTGATCCTCTGGAGGACGCTCCGTGCAGTGGTTCGGAGCAGCGGTGCGTACTGACTTCGGAACAGATCGGGGACGGTCATGACGGGCCTCATCGTGCACGACTGGCTCGAGCGGCGAGGTGGTGCCGAGGTGGTGCTGGACGGGATGCTCGACGCGTTCCCCGGAGCACAGATGTTCGCGCTCTGGGACGACTCCGGCGACCGTTTCTCGAGCCGGACGACGGTTGACGAGTCATGGCTTGCCCGGACGCCGTTCCGGCGACACAAAGCAGCAGCGCTGCCCTTGATGCCACTGGTGTGGCGGGACATCCGGCATCCCCGGTCGTTCGACTGGATGCTGGTGAGTTCGAACGCGTTCGCACACCAAGCACGGGTGCGGGGTCAACATGGCATCAGGAAGTACGTCTACACGCATTCGCCCGCCCGGTACATCTGGGACCCGGCGCTCGACCAGCGATCGGCAAGTCGGGCTGTTCGGGCAGTGCGCCCGCTCTTCCGTGCCTACGACCGTGGCGCCGTCGACAGGAGTGCGTCGTTCGCTGCGAACAGCCTGTTCGTGCAGGACCGGATGCGGCGTGCCTGGGGCGTCGAGAGTCGACTGATCCACCCGCCTGTGCCTGTCGAAGCGATCCAAGCGGTCGACGACTGGTCGACCGAGCTCACGGAGAACGAGGCCGTCGAGCTCGGTTCCCTCCCCGCCGAGTTCGTCCTCGGCGTGTCGCGCTTCGTCCCGTACAAGCGGCTCGATGCTGTCGTCGAGTTCGCTGCCGAGGAAAGGATCCCGGTCGTGCTGGCTGGTTCAGGGCCCGACGAAGCCCGTCTCCGTCGGCTCGCGCTGGATCTCGGAGCGGATGCCCACTTCCTCATCGCCCCGTCGACCCCGGTGATACGCACGTTGTACCAACGGGCGCTCGCCTTGCTGTTCCTCGCGGTGGAGGACTTCGGCATCGTTCCCGTCGAGGCGCTTGCGGCTGGCGGCCGGGTGATCGTCAACGCGTTCGGCGGAGCGGCAGAGTCCGTCGAAGACGGCATCTCGGGTGTGCACGTCCAGGCCGACGACCACTCCCAGATCCGGGCTGCCCTGGACGGCCTGTCTCGGCAGGACATCACCGGCGCTGCCGAGGAACGAGCGCGGCTGTTCGGCCACGCTCCGTTCGTCGATCGCCTCCGCGAGTGGGTCGGAGAGGAACGCGATGGCTGACGTCTTGCGGCCGCGACTGCCCTCGGTCAGGGGCGGGACGGACCCGGCACTCGACCCGCACGACCGAGGCGCGACGCGCCTCGTCGTGTTCGCGCTCCTGCTCGTGCTCTACTACCTCTCCTACCGGTACCCGTTGCAGATCAACTCGTCGACGACGAGCCCGTCCTACAGCGACACTCCGTCGAGCCTGCAAGCCGCGAAGTACCTGCTCTACGCGGTGATGGTCGGTCTGACCGTCCTCTACTTCGGAACATCTCGATCCGTCCGGCCCTTCGCGCGGACCACTGTTCCGCCAGCGATCGTGCTCGGCGCAGCGAGCGTCGCAGTCTGGCCGGTCGCGCAGGCGATCCTCTTCAAGCGCGCTGACCTGGTCGAGAACGGCATCTTCTTCTCCCTCAGCGTCGTGGTGCTCCTCGCAGCGCCGATCATCCAACCGGCACCCGTCGTCCGGGTGCTGCAGTGGTTCACCGTCATCGCCATCGTCGTGAACGGGATACAGGTCCTCCTCTACCTGGCGATCGGCCGTCTTCCTGCCCTCGCCTACGAAGGAACCATCTCGATCCGCTTCGGATCCCTCTGGGACGATCCGAACGGATTCGCGATAGCGATCGCCTTCGTGCTCCCGATCGCTGCGCTCGGCTTCAGGCGGTTCCGGATCCCGATCGTCCTGCTGCTCCTCGGCTCGCTGCTCCTCACCCAGTCCGTCACCGGGGTCGTGTCGACCCTCGCGGCGGTGGTGATCGTCTGGGTACTGCAACTCAAGGTCTCGTCGACATGGATCCCGGCGCTCCTCGTCGTGATCGCGGCCGGCGCTGCTGTGCAGGTTGCTTCGCTGGTGTCGAACCCGGTCGTCGAGTCCTTCGTCCAGGGCAAGGCCGGAAGCGTGCAGGGTCACCTCAACGCCTTCTCGATCCTCTCCGATCTGGGCGCAGGTCAGCTCTCCGGGTTTGACCCAATGGCCGTCACGGTGGAGAGCGGCTACGTGGACATGATCGGTACCGAGGGCGTCGTCTACGCCCTGATCTACGTCGTGATCCTCCTCGCCTTGCTCGTCCGGTCGATGCGCAACGCTCGCGCCTCGGTGATCGGCGGCCCCGGGCGCGCCCTGCACTTCGCATCCGCGACACTCTCCGTTGCGATGCTCGTCGGGCTCACGAACCTGCCCCTGCAGTCGGTCTTCCCACTGAACGCCCTCGTCGCGATCTCGCTGATCATCGAGTTCTGCGCTGAGCCCAGATCGGAGGTCTTGCGGTGAACCCGGTCCTCGACGGCAGATGGAGAGGGCATTTTGGCATCGCCCGGTTCGGCCGGGAAGTGCTTCGGAGGCTTCCGTCCGAATGGCCGCGACTCGATTCAGGGTCGCCATGGTCGCCGTTCCAGGGTGTGTCGAAGGCCCGGTACTCGCCGGGATTCAACGTGTCACTGAGTCGGCGACAGATCCTCACCGTCCACGACCTCATCCACCTGGACGAGCCCGCTGAAGCGTCGAGGGCCAAGTCTGCGTACTACGAGAGCGTGCTCAGACCAGCGATACGTCGGACCGGCATCGTCCACACCGTCTCCGAGTATTCCAAGCGGCGTATCGAGACGTGGCTTGCTGACGACAAGGTGCGGGTCGTGAACGTCGGGAACTCCGTGGACGTCGGTGTGTTCGGGGCGCTGGAACGGCGAGCACGACAGGAGGAATTCCTCTACGTGGGAAACCTCAAGCCGCACAAGAACGCGCGAGTGCTCTGGGAGGCCCTCCGCCAGCGCCCGGACTACCGGCTCACCGTCGTCACTGGTGACGGCGCCCAGGCGCGCCGTTGGACGGACGAGAGCGGCCTCGGGGAACAGGTGTCTGTCCGGACAGGCATGACGGATTCCGAACTCGCCGGCCTGTACGCCACTTCTGCGGGCCTGGTCTTCCCGTCGAAACTCGAGGGGTTCGGGCTCCCCGCTCTCGAAGCGCGTGTCGGCCGGGTACCGGTTGCCTTCGCTGCGAGCTGCGCGGTGGTCGGGGAGACAGTCGGCGAGTGCGGGGTGGGAGTCGTCGACGACGAGTCTCCGAGCGCTTGGGCCGAGAGCATGGACCAGCTGGCCGGTGGCGAGTGGAGCGGGACGTTCGCCCGAGCGTCCACACCGATCTCCTGGGACGAGGTCGCCGCGAACGTCCAGCAATCGATAGAGAGTGAACTCAGTGCCTGAACCGACCGGCAAGGTGCTCTACTGCACCGTCGTCGCCCAGAACTACCTCCCACAAGCGCTCGCGCTCTACGCGAGCATCCAGGAGATCGAGCCTGACAAGGAACTCGTCATCCTGGTCGTGGACGGTGACCGTCGAGACCTCGAGCAGGACCGTCCGGGATTGCGTGTCGTGACCACCGAGGTACTCGGCCTGTCCGAGCGCCAGGTTCTGGAGCTCGCGGCGATCTACGACGTCGTCGAGTTCTCGACCTCCGTGAAGCCACTGTTCTTCAAGGCCCTCCTCGAGGAAGCGCCCACGGTCGTCTACCTCGATCCCGACATGATGGTCGTCTCGCCGCTCGCGGAGCTGGAGGGCTTGGTGGCGGAGCACGGCATCGTCCTCACACCGCACTTCCTCCAACCGATCGAGCGATCCGTGGACCACATCACCGAGGGACACGACCTCACGGTGGGGATCTTCAACCTGGGCTTCTGCGCTGTCGGGCGGTCTGCGGTGCAGTTCCTCGACTGGTGGTGGTCGCACCTGGAGCGCGAGTGTCTCATTTACCCGCTCCTCGGGGTGTTCGTCGACCAGAAGTGGGTCGACGTCGGAGCGAACTTCTTCGACGCGCACTCGTTGCGGCACGGCGGGTACAACGTCGGACCGTGGAACCTCCACGAACGTCGATTCCAAGCCGAGGGATCGGGATACGCACTCGACTCCGGTGATGACCTGCGGCTCCTGCACTTCAGCGGGTTCGATCCCTCGGACCCGGAAGCGATCAGCGTGCGGCTGTCGGTCGACCTGCGCGAGGTCGGTGACGACTTCCCTGCGTTGCGCGAGGTCAGCCGGAAGTACGCCGGGCTCGTCAACTCCGCCCGCGGGATGCTCGGAGCGTCTCCGGAATACGGATTCGCACGGGATGCGGACGGCGGTGTCCTGACCAAGCGGACGCGTCGCACGTACCGGAAGCACCTGCTGGGCATGCCGATGGGGCGGACGCTCCCTTCGCCGTTCATCGGCAGCGAGTCCGCTCGGTTCCGAGCGTGGAAGCGCCGCGCCATCGGGGCGCGGATCGGACTGACGATCGGTGACGCCTCCCTTGCGGTCAAGTACTCGTTCCCCGATGAGTTCGCAGTGTTCAAAGCCCGCGTGCCGGGCTTCGGCGCGATCCGGAAGCGACTCCTGGATGCGGGCAGGGTCCGGCGATGAATGGTCGTTCAACCGTCGCGGTCATGCCCGTGTACGACCCCGGCGAGGGTCTGCACGAGCGCATCGCGGAGCTCCGGCGCCAAGTGGCCGCGGTTGTGGTCGTCGATGACGGATCGCGCAAGCCGGTGGGGCAACTGAACGGGATCCCCGGTGTCGTCCTCCAGACCCAGGGCAACGCAGGGATCGCCGCCGCCCTCAACGCCGGCATCCGCAGGGCGCGTACGGAGGTGCCCGATCTCGGGTACGTCCTGACCGTCGACCAGGACTCGGAGCTCGGCGCGGACTACGTCGCCGCATCGATCCGAGCGATGACGGCCGCGCGAGCCCGTGGACTCGACGTGGTCGCGACGGCGGCAGATCATTACAACGACAGGCGAGCGGCGGCGGATGGCCGTGTGAGCGGACTCCGAACGGCCCTCCAGGTCGCGCAGTCCGGGATGCTCTTCTCGGTGGAGGGCCTCGACCAGATCGGACTGTTCGACGAGTCCCTCGTGATCGATGCGGTCGAGACGGACTGGGTGCTCCGTGCGCGTCGACGAGGTGGACTCGTCGTCCTCGCAGACGGTGCCTCGATGCTCCATCCGGTAGGAGATCCGATGCCGATCACGATTGGGGGCCGCCCCGTCCGTATCGGCGGACGGACGCGCTCGTACTCCCACCACTCGCCCCTTCGGCGCTACTACATCACGAGGAATCGGTTGCTCGTCTACCCCCGGTTCACGCAGGTGGCCCTGCGGTGGCTTGTCCGCGACACGCTCGCTGAGAGCAAGACGCTCGCCTTGTCGCTCGTGCTCGGTCCTGGCAGGTCGAAGCAGGCGCTCGGGACGGTGATCGGCATCGTGCACGGTGCCCTCGGCGTGCGTGGGAAAGCGGCACCGTCGTTGCAGCGCACGTTGTCTGATCGGCGATGATGGCTCCCGGGCGCTCCCGACACGTCCGGGTCGTCGGGACCTACGCAGCATCCGTCGCGGTCTCAGCCCTCGTCACGCTCATCAGCATCCCGATCGTCATCGCCGTGGCCGGACCGTCGGCGTGGGCAGGTCTGGCAGCGGGACAGTCCATCGGAACCGGCGCCTCCGTGCTCATCGGTTTCGGGTGGGGGACCACGGGACCCACGGACGTCGCTCGGGCGGCCCCTGCCGAGCGTCCGCGGATCTACATCGAGTCGTACCGGGCACGGCTCCTGCTCACCCTGCCGATCGCGGTCCTCGCGGTACTCGTCACCGCGCTCGTCGTACCGTCCGCTCCGTGGGAATCGGCGCTCAACTGTGCCGCGTACGCGTGTACCGGCTTGCTCGCCGGATGGTTCTTCACCGGGACCGCGCAGCCTGGCAGGTTCGTCGCGTTGGACACTGCGCCTCGCGTGATCGGGGGTGCAGCCGGCGTCGCGGCCGTCGTGATCGGCGCACCCCTGTTCTGGTATCCCGCGCTCCAGCTGGTCGGCATCCTGGTCGGGGTCGCTCTGTCGACCGTCACGATCGCAGGTATCCGTGGCGTGGCCGCCGGTGTCCCTCTTCGACGGTCGCTCACCGTCCTCCGAGGCCAGTCCGACGGACTGGTACTGGCGCTCGTGTCGGCTGCGAATGCAGCGCTTCCCGCGATCCTCGTCGCGGGTCTGGTTCCGGCCGCGCTGCCCGCCTATGCCCTCGCTGACAAGCTCCTGCGCTTCGGCACCACCGCGGCATCCCCCTTCGTCCAGTTCCTGCAGGGGTGGGTCCCAGGAAGCGGCCCTGACCGGGTGCGGAGCCGCGTGCGTCGAGCGGCGATCGTCGGCACCGCGCTCGTCGTCGTCGGTTCGGCGGCCTTCCTCGTCGTCGCCCCGTGGGCCGCCGACCTCCTCAGCCACGGCAGAATCCGGTTGCCCTGGGTACTCGTCGCGGCGTTCGCTGTCGTTCTCGTGCTCCTGGTCGGCGCACAGGTTGTCGGTCTGGTGTGTCTGCTCGCATTGGGAGCGGGTCGCCAGTTGGCTCGCTACACCCTGGTCGGCGGCATCGCGACCGTGCCGCTCGTCGTCGTCGGTGTCCTTGCGTTCGGGGCCGTCGGCGCCGCAGCGGCTGTGGCGGTCGGCGAGCTCATCGCCTTCATCCCGCAGTGCGTCTTGCTCGTCCGGAAATCGCGTGGCCCTGTGTCTGGAGCCACGACACCGACGACGTCCTCCTAGGCTGACTCCATGTCGGACCTGCCCGAGTCCCGACGCGCCACTCGACCCCGGAGGTCTCGACCTCGCTACGTCCTGTGGAGCGTCCTCGCTCTGATCCTCTTGCTGCTGCTCGCTGTGGCGTGGGTCGGTGTGCGCGGAGTCATGGCGAAGAACGCTCTCGAGACGTCTGTCTCGAAGGTCGACTCGTTGAAGACCGAGCTGAGCAGTGGTGACACCGCCGGCGCAGAGCGGACAGCAACGGAACTCGAGCAGAGCGCTGCGCAGGCGCGGTCCCTCACGGGCGACCCGGTGTGGCGTGCAGCGGAGGTCGTGCCGTTCTTCGGGACGAACCTCAGCGCCGTACGCCAGGTCTCGGTGATCGTCGACAAGGTCGCGAAGGACGCAGTCCGGCCGGTCGCGGGCGTCGTCGGAGATGTCGACGTCGACGCGTTCAAGCCGACGAACGGCAAGGTCGACCTCGCACCCATCGTGAAGGCACAGCCTGCAGTTGCGAAGGCGACCACGACGCTCGCCGCGGCGACGCGCGACGCCGACCGCATCGACACGAGCGGCACCCTGTCAGCGGTGACGGGCGCGGTCGACCAGCTCCGAGCCTCCTTGTCGAGTGTTTCGACGCAGGCCGACACTGCGAACCGCGCGGTTGCGCTGGCGCCGAGCATGCTCGGCGACGGTGGTGCGAAGCACTACCTGGTGCTGTTCCAGAACAACGCGGAGCTGCGTGCCGGCGGTGGGATTCCCGGCGCGGTCGCCGAGCTGACGGTCGACGATGGCGCGATCTCCCTCGGGCGGCAGGCGTCAACGTCGGACTTCGCGATCGCCGACCAGCCGGTGCTGCCGCTCGCGACGGACACGCAGGGACTGTACGGCGGGATCACGGGGGAGTACATCCAGGACGTCACCCTGACACCGCGCTTCGAGACGTCGGCGCAACTCGCGCGCGAGATGTGGAAGCAGAAGTACGGGGAAGCGGTGGACGGGGTCCTCGCGATCGACCCGGTGACGCTCGGCTACATCCTCAAGGCGACGGGCCCGGTGCAACTCGCGACGGGGGACACCCTGACGTCGGACAACGCGGTGCAGCTGCTGCTGAGCGACGCGTACGCGAAGTACCCGGACCCGACCGTGCAGGACGCGTTCTTCGCGTCGGCGGCGAGTGCCGTGTTCTCGAAGGTGTCCGAGGGCGGATTCGACCCGAAGGCGTTCATCGCTGCGCTGGGTACCGGTGTGGACGAGGGGCGGGTGCGGCTCTGGAGTGCGAACGCAGACGAGCAGGAGCAGCTCGCGGGCACGGCGGTGTCAGGAGACCTGCCGACGAGCGACAAGGACACGCAGCGGTTCGGCGTCTACCTCAATGACGCGACCGGCGCGAAGATGGACTACTACCTCGACAAGACGGTCGGACTGGGCAGCCAGGTGTGCCGGAAGGACGGCCGTCCGACGTGGGTCGTCGAGGTCACGCTGAAGAACACCGCGCCAGCCGATGCGGCGACGAGCCTGCCCGAGTACGTGACCGGGGGCGGAGAGTACGGCGTCACTCCCGGCGCGATCCGGACAAACGTCGCCGTGTACGCCCCCACTTCGGGTGTCTACGTCCAGGCCTCTCAGGACGGAAAGGTTGCGTCCCCACAGACCGCAACGGACGGCAAGTACCCCGTCGCACAGTTCCAAACCCTGCTCTCACCTGGGGAAAGTACCACCCTGAAAGTGTCCTTCCTCGGCTCGGCCAGTGCGGCACGCACCCCTGTGGACGTCATGAGCACACCAGGAATTAACGTGAACGATACGAAACACGTGGCAATTGACTGTGAAGACCCGGTAGATTGAGGCAACTTCGCCATAGCGACTGCATGGAGTTCAGGGCAGACCCGCATCGTCCTCGCGAAGCCACAACCATCAGGGGAGCACCATGAAGAAGATCATCGCTGCCATCGTGCTCGCGTCCGCGGCACTGATCGCCACGCCGGCCGCCGCGAATGCCGCGGGCTACGTCCCGGCCTCGAACGTCTCGGTCTCCGGTTCCGCCGTCGCCGGTGGCACCGCGACCGTCGGCTTCGCAGCCGGCTCCTTCATCGCCGACGAGACCGTCACGGTCTCCGTCACGGGTGCTGGCGCCGCCACGCTCGGCGCGCTGCCGACCACGACCGTCTCGAAGACCTACGTGGCCTCCTCGACCGGTGCCGCGACCGTCCGCGTGACGCTCCCGGCCGGCGCTTCGGGGACCTACTCGCTCACCGCGACCGGCGCCACGTCGGGCAACGTCGCGACCACGGCGCTCACTGTCGTTCCGGCCGACGGCGCTGCTGCGACCGCTGCCTCGGGCAACGGCACGCTCGCCTTCACCGGTGGCACCATTTCCGCGCTGGCCCTCTGGGTCGCCGGCGGGGCCGTCGTCCTCGGCGGTGGCCTCCTCGCGGTGCGCACCTCGGTGCGTCGCCAGCGCACGGCTGCCTGAGCGCCTCAGTACTGCACAACGGAACCCCCGGAGCTTCGGCTCCGGGGGTTCTTCGTTGTGCGGGGACGGACGGGTGGTCGGTGCGTGCTCTGGCTTGATGGCGCCGGCCGGGCACGCGACAGAGTCGATGTCGTACGACAGCGGTTCTGTCGTCCGAACGCGCCTGCAACAGTTGCACGCGCGCGCCAGCGACAGAGTCGCTGTCGTACGACAACGAGTCCGTCGTTCCGAGTCGGCCGGCACCACCACCCAGCGCGGCCGGCACCACCACCCAGCGCGGCCGGCGCCCATCACCCAGCGCCGCAGCCCTCAGTGAGCGCGACGCCGAACGGCCCATCCGAGCACGACGACCCCAACCAGCGCCCCGATCACCGCCCCACTCGTGTTCGACAGCACATCGTCCAGCGACGCGAACCGCGCCGGCAGGAACACCGCCTGCCCGGTCTCGATGCACGCGCTGACGACGAGCCCGGCGAGCGCGCCGACCCACCACCGCCGCGCCCCGACGAGCAGCACCACGAGCAGCCCGAGCGGCACGAAGAACAGAACGTTCGCGCTGAACTCGAGCGCTCCGTACCCGAACCATCCCGGCACCCCGACCCGGTGCGCAGCGTCGAGCGCCCGGATGATGAGCGGATGCGCCCCGGCGTCCACCGGGGATCCGGCGAACCCGACGATCAGCACCCCGACGCCGTAGACGCCGATCACCCACCCCGCGACCCGTCGACTGCGCGGCGTCGCCGGAGCAAGCGGCGCCCGCATCGCGGCGAGCACGAGCCACCCGAGCGCCAGCCCGACGACGATCGCGATCACGAGCGACACCCACGTCGCAGCCGGAGTCGGCGTCCGGAGCGCGACGAGCCCGCCGAGCACGAACGATCCGAGAGCGGCCCACCCGGTCGCCCGCCGAGCATCGGTGGGCACGGCCAGGGCCACGAGCGCGGGCAGGGGGATGGCCACCGCCGTCACGGCCATCGCGGTGACGAAGCCGTCCTCCACGGACAGGAGGCCGTGTCCGGCTCCGCGGAGCACCGTCACCACCGCGCGGAACGCGTCCGACCCCGTGGTGGCGATCCAGGGCAGAGATGCCGTCGCGATGACCACGGCGACCCCGACGACCAGCACACCGCGGGCGAACGAGGTCCGCGCCGGTGCCGTGCGGGATGCCGAGGTCATGTCGGCCGACGTTACCGTGCCGGACCGTAGCTGCTGCGTGGCACCAGTTCGGGGAGGGTCCCCCCTATTGGGGACCGGAATGTCCCCACCGGCATACGGACAACTGCCAGGATCGGAGCAAGCCGAAGGACGCTCGGGGTTCACCACCAGGACCCCTGCGCGCGTCCTCGGCCGAGCACGTCCCGACCCGAAAGAGACCGATGCGCCATCCCCAGGACACCCGTGTGCCCAGAGCCCGTCAGGGACTCCGACTCGTCGCCATGCTCGGCGCCACGCTCCTCGTGGGCGCCGGGATCACCGCGACGACCGCGGTCCTGACTGCTGCTCCCGCATCGGCCGTCACGGCGACGTCCAACGGCGCGTTCATCTGCGACCAGAACACGGTCTACGCGACGGACGCGACCGGCAAGGTCATCGCGATCGACGTGACGAAGCCCGCGGCGGACGGGACGTCGACCGCAGGGACGACGGCCGACGTCACGAGCCTCGGCACTGACGCGAACAACGGCCTCGGCATCTCCCGCGAGGGCCTGAAGATGTACGCCACGTCCAACGGGCAGAACAACACCCTCAAGGAGTACGTCCCCGCCAAGGCTGATGGCACCGCTGCGGTCACGAAGACGGTGCAGACCGACTCGACCCGGAACATCCTCCGTGGAGCGGTCGACCCGACGACGGGCATCTACTACTACGGCAGCGACACGGGCTGGCTCGGCGCCTACGACCCGAACACCGGCAAGAACATCGGTCAGGTCGGTCAGATCCCGGTCGGTCAGGCCGGCGGGATCAAGTCCGGCAACGGCGACTTCGCCTTCAGCTCGCGCGGTCTGCTGTTCGTCGTCGCGGCCGACACCGTCTACCGCGTGAACACCCCCACGCTGCCGACGACGGCCGGAACGACGTCGCTCACGACGACGGCCATCGCGACACTGCCGAACGGCACGAACAGCCCCGGCATCGCGTTCTCGTCCGACGGCTACCTCTACCTGTCGAACTCGCCGAACACGACCACCACGGTGCTGTACCAGCTCGACCCGACCACCGGTAAGGAGGTCAGGAACTTCACCGTCAACGCCTCCTTCCGAGCGACCGACCTCGCGACCTGCAACTACGCCGACACGGTGACCGGCGCCTCGAGCGTCGACGACCGGTGGAACTCCGGCGACCAGTTCGGCCTCGCCATCACCGGCGGCGGCGTCTCCTCGACGAACAGCGGCACCACCGCGACGACCAGCGGCTCGAAGAACGGCGTGCAGGACCAGCAGGCCGGCGCCGTGCTCACCACGCCGGGCAAGGACTACACCGTCACCCAGACCGCCGCGGGCACCACGAACCTGGCGAACTACGCCACCACGTGGCGGGCGGTGAACGTCAACAGCGGCGCCGAGGTCGCGAAGGGCACCGGGAACAATGCGACCTTCACCTTCCCGGCCGCCACCTCCTCCGACGGCACCGACGTCGTCGTGACCTTCGCCAACGTGCTGCAGCGCGTCCACGTCGCGACGGCGGCGGACACCTACTCCACCGCGGTGGACACGAAGCTCGACGTCGCGGCCCCCGGTGTCCTCGCGAACGACACGGGCGACGGCCTCTCGGTCACGAGCCACACCGACCCCGCGAACGGCACGCTCACGATGACCGCGAAGGACGGGAGCTTCTCGTACGTCCCGAACGACGGCTTCTCCGGCACGGACCAGTTCACCTACACCGCGACGGACGGCGGTGGCCGGACCTCGACGAGCACCGTGACGATCACCGTCGCGCCGAAGGCCGTCGACGACGCGTTCAGCGTGCACGCCGGCTCGACCGCGACCACCACGACGAAGCAGACCGGCGTCCTCGGCAACGACCGCGGCACCGGCCTGACGGTCACGAACCACACCGACCCGACGAACGGCACCCTGACGCTGAACACGGACGGCACCTACTCGTACACGCCCAAGGCGGGCTTCTCGGGCCGGGACTCGTTCACCTACACGGCGAAGGACACCGCGGGCTCGACCATCACGGGCACCGTGACGATCACGGTCCTGCCGACCGCGAAGACCGAGACGATCACCGCGACCTCCGGTTCCTCGACGAGCGCGACCGCCCCCGGCCTGCTCGGCAACGACCTCGGCTCCGGCCTGGTCGTCACCGGGAACACGACGCCCGCGCACGGTGACGTCACCGTGAACGCGGACGGCTCGTACACGTACACGCCCACCACCGGGTACTCCGGCCAGGACTCCTTCGACTACACCGTCACCGATGCGAACGGCGCGGGGAAGTCCGACACCGTGACGGTCACGGTGACCGTCCTGCCGAAGGCCGTCGACGACACCATCACCGTCGGTGCGGGCTCCACGGCCACCACGACCACCCGCGAGACCGGCCTGCTCGGTAACGACCTCGGCACCGGCCTGACCATCACGAGCACCACCGCGCCGAAGAACGGCACGTTGACCGTGGACAAGGCGACGGGGAGGTACTCGTACACCCCGAACGACGGCTTCTCGGGCTCGGACTCCTTCACCTACACGGCGACGGACACGGCCGGGAACCCGACGACCGCCACCGTGCGCGTCACGGTCACCCCGACCGCGACCGACGACATCGCGACCACGCCGGCGAACACCCCGGTGACGGTCGATGTGCAGCACAACGACCACGGGAAGGGCCTCGCGACCACCGTCGTGACGACCCCCACGAACGGCACCGCCGTCGTGCAGCCCGACGGCACCGTGCAGTACACGCCGGCGACCGGCTTCTCGGGCTCCGACACGTTCACCTACACGGTGACGGACGGCTCCGGGCACACCTCGCAGCCGGCGACGGTCACCGTCTCGGTCACACCGGTCGCGAACCCGGACACGGCGAGCACGAAGGCCGGCGACTCTCTGACCATCCCGGCGGCCGACCTGACCCGCAACGACGCCGGCTCGACGCTCCAGGTGACCGGTGCGACGAGCACGGGGAACAGCGACGTCGCGGTCGACCCGACCACCGGCGCCGTGACCTACACACCGAAGGACGGCTTCTCCGGCACCGACACCGTGCCCTACGAGGTCACGGACGCCTCCGGCCAGAAGAGCACGGGCGTCGTCACGATCGTGGTCGGTCCGACCGCCACGCCGGACACCGCGACCGCGACGGCCGGCCAGACCCTGACCGTGTCGAAGGACGACGGTGTGCTCGCGAACGACAAGGGCACGGGCAAGCAGGCCGCGGTCGACCAGGAGCCGACGAACGGCGACCTGGACCTCGCGATCGACGGGTCGTACACGTACACGCCCCACGACGGCTTCTCCGGGACCGACACCTTCACGTACACGCTGACGGACGGCTCCGGCCGGACCTCCACGGGCACGGTCACCATCACGGTGGTCCCGGGCACCGAGAAGGACGCGATCTCGACGAAGGCGGCCCAGCCCGTCTCCGTGACCTCCGGCGAGCTGACGAAGAACGACCACGGCGACGGCCTGCAGGTCATCGGCGCCCAGGGCGCTGCCAGCGGTGACCTCTCGGTCGCCGACGACGGCACCGTCACCTACACGCCGCACGCCGGGTTCTCCGGCACGGACACCTTCACCTACACGGTCGTCGACGCCCACGGCAACCAGGGCACCGGCACCGTCACCGTCACCGTGACCCCGGTCGTCGCGGCGAGCACCGGTTCGGCCACCACCGACGAGCCCGTCACGGTCTCCGACGAGGACGGCGTCCTGAAGGACTCCGACGGCACCGGCCTCGAGGTCACCGACAACACGCAGCCGGAGCACGGCGCCGCCACGGTCGGCGAGCAGGGCGGCTACACCTACACGCCGAAGCCCGGCTACTCCGGTCCGGACTCGTTCGACTACACGGTGAAGGACAAGGACGGCAACACGACGACCGGCACTGTGACGATCACCGTGCTGCCGAAGGGCATCGCCGACGTCGCCTCGACCCCGGCCTCCACCCCGGTCGACATCCCGGTCACGAAGAACGACTCGGGCACGACGCTCACCGTGGCGACCGTCACGAACGGCACGAACGGCACCGTCGTCATCACCGGCCCCGGCACGGTGACGTACACGCCGGAGGACGGCTTCTCCGGAACGGACACGTTCACCTACACGGCGAAGGACCCGACGGGCGGCAGCACGCAGCCCACGACGGTCACGGTGACCGTGTCGCCGACCGCGAAGCAGGACCTCGTCACGACACCGGCCGGCACCCCGCTGCCGATCGCGAGCGCCACGCTGACGGCCAACGACAACGGCTCCGGCCTCACCGTCACCGGCCACGGCGACGCGGCGCACGGCGACGTGACCACCGGCACCGACGGCGGCCTCGTCTACACGCCGACCCCCGGCTTCTCCGGCACGGACGAGTTCACGTACACGGCCACCGACAGCAGCGGCCAGACGACGACCTCGACGGTCATCGTGATCGTCGGTGCGGTCGCCATGCCGGACTCCGGGGCGACCACGACGAACGGCACGCTCACGGTGACCACGGCGAACGGCGTCCTCGGCAACGACCTCGGAGCCGGCTTGACCGCGAAGACCGACCGGAAGCCGGCACACGGCGACGTCGAGTTGGGCACGAAGGGTGGCTACACCTACACGCCGACGAAGGACTGGTCGGGCACGGACACCTTCACCTACACGGCGACGGACACCGGCGGCAACACCGCCACGGGTGTCGTGACGATCACGGTCACCCCGACCGCGGGTGACGACGAGACCAGCACCCCGGCCGGCAAGACCGTCACCGTCACGGGCCCCGGCGTCCTCGGCAACGACCACGGCACGAAGCTCACGGTCGTCGGCTCCGGCACCCCGGAGCACGGCACCGTGACGATCGCCGCCGACGGCACGTTCGTCTACACCCCGGCCGCCGGTTTCTCCGGCACCGACCACGTCACCTACACGGTGCAGGACGCCTCCGGGCAGCGCACCAGCGCGACGGTGACCATCACGGTGGGCATCATGGCCAAGGACGGCAAGGCGACCACCATGGCCGGCACCGCGGTCGGCCGTGACGGTGCGCACGGTGTGCTCGCCGGATCGGACGGCGTGGCACTCTGGGCGAAGGTCGACCGGAAGCCTGCGCACGGCACCGTCACCCTGCAGAAGGACGGCTCCTGGGTCTACACCCCGGCCGCCGGCTTCACCGGGGTCGACTCCTTCACGGCCATCGTGACGGACGAGAGCGGGCAGACGACCACCGTGACGACGACCATCACCGTCCTCGCCCACGCCGTCGCGACCGACGACAAGGCAACCGGCACGGCGAACCAGCCGGTGACGATCGACCCGCTCACGAACGACACGCCGACCAGCGGAGCGACGTTCGACCGCGGCACGCTCCACCTGGTCGACCCGAAGGGCGCGCTCGTCGACAGCATCACGGTCGACGGCAAGGGCACCTGGACGATCCGGGACGGCAAGGTCCTCTTCACACCGGTGGACGGCTTCACCGGCACCGTGCAGGTCGGCTACAGCATCGTCGACAGCGACGGCCAGCAGGTCCTCGCGACGATCACCGTGGTCTACCCGGTCGGACTCGCGGCGAAGGTCCACGCAGCCGAGCTCGCCTTCACGGGCACCACCGGCCTGGTCGGGCTGTCGCTCGCAGCGCTCGCGCTGCTGCTGGCCGGTGTCCTGCTGATCGTCCGCCGCCGGATCCGCGGAACCGACTGACGTACCGGACAGGAGGCCCGGATCACGTCCGCCACACGGCGGACGTGATCCGGGCCTCCCGTCCGTGGTCCGTGGTCGCGCCGGGCGCGACGGGTGCGGTCATGCGACCGGCTCGATGAGCTCCGGGCCGTTGTTCTTGACGCTGTTGACCGTGCGCGAGACCTCGTACTGCTCGAGGCCCGCCGCGACCGCGAGCGACTCGTGGTCGAGCAGGGACAGCAGGTCGTCGGTGTGCAGGTCGCCGCCGAGCCAGTCGTCGTAGCCGTCGGGCGTGAGGAACGCCGGCATGCGGTCGTGGACCTCGCCAGGAGCCACGTGGGCGTCCCGCGTGATGATCGCCAGCGAGAGCTTCCACTTGTCCGGGTCACCCTCGGGCTTGGTCGGGTCTGGCCACGCGCTCACGACACCGGCCATCGCCAGCGCGCCGCCGGGTTCGTGCACGAAGTGGGGTTCCTTGCCGTCGTCGCGCACGACCCACTCGTAGTAGCCCTGCGCGGGGACGATGCACCGGTTCGTGGCGAACGCCCGCTTGAACATGCCGCTCGTCGCCACGGTCTCGATCCGGGCGTTGATCGGCTTCGGGCGCTGCTTGACGAAGTCCTTCGCCCAGCTCGGCACGAAGCCCCAGCTGATCTGCGGGAGTTCGCGCTCGCCGTGGCGCTGCCGGACCGCGAACACCGGGTCGGTCGGTGCGACGTTCCAGCTCGGGACGAGCCCGGTGCCGACGACGCCCGTGTCCTCGTCGACGTGTTCCGTGCGATCGGCGAGTTCACCGATGAGCTCGGGGAGCAGGTCGGCGGTGGTGTCGGAGACGACGAAGCGGCCACACATGCGCCCAGCCTGCCCCGCGCCCCCGACAGTGCGCCCGCCCCGCCCTCGATGCCCGCGCCCGCGGACGTCAGTCGCCGGGGAGGCGGATCTTCGAGCCGTTCGGGGTGCGTCGGCGCTCGCCGGAGTGCGTCGCCGCGGGAGGAACGTCGGGGAGGGTCGCCGCGAGGGCCCTGGCCCGCTCCACCCTGCCGAGCCTGATGACGTTCGCCACGGTCCGGGCTGCGACGAGGATCCCGAGCCAGACGGGGAAGACCGCAGCAGCGTGGAGCAGGAGGAGCGCCCCGAACACGAGCACCGCCACCGCCGCGAGGGCCAGTCCGCGGAACACCTCGGGCACCATCCCGGCGCGCACCGCCTCGGCGTCACGGAGGACGTCGTCCCGGTCACGCGGATCGATCGTCGGGGCGTCCTTCGCGCGGAAGTACCGCTCGATCGGGTCCGGCGCCGCCATCTGCGACCCCGACCAGTACAGGCGCGTGCCGTCGGCCGCTCGGGGTCGGAGCGGGACGACTGTCACGCCGACGGCACCGGCCGCGAGGGCGAGGAGCGCTGCACCGACCCAGGCGGCCGGGCCGTGGAGGTCCGGCCACGGTGCGACCGAGCCGACGACGACGAGCACGGCGGCGGCGGCCACGGCGGTCAGCACGCCGACGAGCACCATCCGGCGGCGGCGTTCCGCGGGGATCGCCCGATCGATGTTCGCTCGGAAGACGGACCATCCGAGGGAGTACGGGCTCATGCGGACTCGCGGACCGGGTCGAGCGTCTCGGCGACCAGCCGCGCATGCTCGGCCCGCCCCAGACGGTGGAGCCACGTGACGATGTTGCTCGCGTAGACGACGAACCAGACCGGGATGAACCGGGAGAACGTCCCGAGGAGCAGTGCGGTGAGGCTCGCGAGCAGGCCACCGACGACGAGCGGGGTCCACTGGGTGACGTCCTTGATGACGCCGCGGCGGTACAGAAGCGTGTCGGTGAGCACCGCCTCCCGGTCCTCCGGCCGCATCGCGGGCATGGTCCGCACGAGGTACCGCTGCACGCTGCCGCGGACCGTGCGGGCGGTGTCCGGTCGGACCTGCCGGCCGTTGATCGTCGCGGCGGGGTCGAGCGGCCGGCCGATCGGGCAGCAGGCGACGGCGACGAGTCCGACGCCGAGGGACAGCAGCGCAACAGCCAGCGCCGGTCGACCGGCACCGGGACCCGTCCAGTCGAACGCGAGGTCGAGCCCGGTCATCACCGCGGCGGCGACGACCGTGACGACGGCACCGAGCACGAGCGCGCGACGGACCTTGACGACGGACACGGCGTCACCGAAGTGGGTGCGGTAGGCCTGCCATCCGAGTCGGAACACGCCGCCCGTTCTACTCGGTGTCCCCGAGGATCGCTCGGACACGCCCGAGGCGGCGCGATCGCGACGGGTGCGGTCCCCGGAGTGGAGCCGCTCGTCAGGAATCGTCCAGACTGGAGCGGTCACCTGCTGCCATGAGTCTCGACATCGTCTACACCGCCGTCGCCCACGCCTCCGGGGGCGGCCGCGACGGCCACGTCCGCAGCGAGGACGACCGGCTCGACCTGGACACCCGACCGCCGAAGGAGATGGGCGGCAGCGGCGAGGGCACCAACCCGGAGCAGCTCTTCGCCGCCGGGTACGCCGCGTGCTTCCTCGGGGCGCTGCACGCGGCCGGTCGCGAGCTGTCGCTCGACACCACGGACGCCGAGGTCTCGGCCGAGGTCGGCATCGGCGGGAACGGGAACGGCGGGTTCGGGCTCGCGGTGGAGCTCGACATCTACGCGCCGGCCGTCGACGGTGCCTCGCGGCAGCGACTGGCGGAGCGGGCGCACGAGATCTGCCCGTACTCGAACGCCACCCGCGGCAACATCACCGTGACGCTCTCCCTCGTCGACTGACATGGACGCGCCCTCGCGCTGCCCCTGCCTGAGCGGCAACCCGTACGGCGAGTGCTGCGGGCCCCTGCACGCGGGTGCCGCAGCGCCGACGGCCGAGCGGCTCATGCGGTCGCGGTTCTCGGCGTTCGCGCTCGGGCTGCCGGAGTACCTGCTCCTGTCGTGGCACCCGAGCACGCGTCCGGCATCGCTCGAGCTCGACGAGGACCAGCGGTGGACCAGGCTCGACATCCTGTCGACCCGGGATGGAGGCCCGTTCGACTCCGCTGGGCAGGTCACGTTCCGCGCGTGGTGGCGGACCGACACCGAGCGTGGCACGCTCGAGGAGACGAGCGACTTCGTCCGCGAGCAGGGGCGCTGGTTCTACGTGGACGGCGTGGTCGCCGCGGGCTAAGCCCCGATCGTCTCCGGCAGGCCGACGGACACGCGCATCGCACGCCGGACGAGTGCCTCGGACGGCAGGAGCTCGTCCTCGTCCCTGGTCAGGAAGAACCGGATCTGACCGATGGCCTGTTCGGTCAGCATGTCGAGGCCGTTCAGCACGCGACCACCTGCTGCCTCCCAGCGTGACGCGGCAGCGGTCGGCCACGGCTCGTACGCCACGTCGAACAGCAGCGCATCGGGGCCGGACGGCGCGAGCGGCAACGAATCCGCGGCACCACCCGGGAGCGTCGAGACGACGAAGCCGAGCGGTCCCGCCTGCTCGAGGTCCGCCAGGGGATGGACCTCGAGCGAGACGCCGAGTCGCGTGGCGAGGCCCACGAGATCCCGCGCCTTCGTCGTGTCGCGGAGGAACACCCGCACGAGCCGGGCGCCGAGTCGCAACGACGCGGTGAGCGCACTCGCAGCGGTGGCACCGCCGCCGAGGATCGTGGCCTCGCCGGGGACGTGCCCGAGCGCCTCGACCGGGCGGACGATCCCCTCGACGTCGGTGTTCGCACCCGCGCGGACGACCCGGCCGCCCTCGTCCCGGAACGCCAGGGTGTTCGCCACCCCGAGCTCGTCCACGAGCGCCGTCGTGCGATCGAGCATCGGCAGGACCTCGCGCTTCAGCGGCATCGTCAGGCTGAGCCCGCGCTGCTCCGGCCCCAGCCCCGCGACGAACGCGTCCAGTCCGCCGGAGGCGACCTCGTGCCTCCCGTACGTGAACGGCACCCCGAGCACGTCGTAGGCCGCTGTGTGCAACGTGGGCGAGAGCGAGTGCGCGATCGGCGAGCCGAGTACGGCGAGGTGCGTGCGGGCGGGGTCGGGGAACGAGAGAGCCACATCGCCAGCCTAGTGTCGCCCGGTATTAGGGTAGCCTTACCTACGTGATCCGATCCTCCCTCCCCAAGCAGCGCTTCCGTCGCGTGCTCGCCGCGGCCGGTGCCGTCGTGGCCGCCTCGCTCGTCCTCGCCGGATGCGCTGGCGGCAGCCCGTCCGACTCGTCCTCCTCCGCTTCGGCCGGCGACGGCGCCTTCCCGGTGTCGATCACGACCGGGCTCGGCACGACGACGATCAAGTCCCAGCCGAAGCGCGTCGTCGCCCTCGGCTGGGGTGACGCGGAGACGGCGCTCGAACTCGGGGTGCAGCCGGTCGGCGCGAGCGACTGGCTGGCGTTCGGTGGCGACGGTGTCGGGCCCTGGCTCAAGGGTGCGTACGACAAGTCCCCGAAGATCATCAACACGCTCGAGCCGAGCTACGAGGACATCCTCAAGCTCAAGCCGGACGTGATCCTCGACGTGAAGTCCTCCGGCGACAAGGACCGGTACGACAAGCTGTCCGCGATCGCGCCGACCGTCGCGATCCCGAAGGGTGCGTCGAACTACCTGGCGTCGACGAAGCAGCAGACCACGATGATCGCGAAGGCGCTCGGCAAGGAGGCCGAGGGGAAGAAGCTGCTCGCCGGCGTCGACTCCGCCTACGCCGCCGCGCGCAAGGCCCACCCGGACTTCGCGGGCAAGACCGCCGTCATCGGTGCGTACACGTCCGAGGGCTTCGGCGCCTACGCATCGGCCGACAGCCGCGCGCAGTTCATGCAGGAGCTCGGCTTCACGATCCCGTCCCGCATCGACAAGGAAGCCGGCAAGGAGTTCTCGGTGCACCTGTCGAACGAGAACCTCGACCTGCTCGACGCCGACCTGACCGTGATCCTGCCGATCTACGTCGAGGCCTCCGCTGCCGAGTCCGACCCGCTGTTCCAGAAGGTCCCGTCGGTCGAGGCCGGTCACTACATCGTCTTCGACGACAAGGACGTGTCGTCGGCGTTCTCGATGGGGACCACCGCAGCGATCGAGTGGGCGCTCAAGCGCTTGCCGGACCAGTTCGAGTCCAAGCTGGGCTGACGCCGCCGAACCGACTGGAGGCCCGACTCACCATCTGCAGAACCGCATGCGGTCTGCACGTGGCGAGTCGGGCCTCCAGTGCGTTGCGGCCCGCGGTCTGCCGGACCGGTGCTGCGCTCCTGGCGCTGCTCGGATCAGCTGACGAACATCGAGCCGAGGAAGGCGAAGAGCAGGGCGATGAGCGGGAAGGCCCCCTGCACGAACGCGGAGTTGAGGTAGCGGCGGCCGGTACCGACGAGGACCACCGCGGCGCCGAGCATGCTCGCGGTCGCGAACACGATGAGCGTCCAGCCCGTCGCGCCGTTGCCCGTGAACGCGAAGACGACACCGAGGATCGCGCCGATCGCCAGGAACAGGTTGTAGAAGCCCTGGTTGAACGCGAGGGACCTGGTCGCCCGGGCCTCGGAGTCGGACGCGATGCCGAAGATCTTCCGCACGCGGGGGCTGGTCCACGCCACCGACTCGAGGAAGAAGATGTACACGTGCACCAGCCCGGCGAGGACTGCGAACACACTCGAGATGACGAGGAGCACCGACATGAACTCCATTGTCCCAGGCTTCGCGCTCCCGACGTAACCGACACCTGGTGGCCAGGGTCCGGCCGTTAGGCTCTGGACATGAGCGAGTACGACGAAGCGGCCGTGGCTGAACTGCAGAGCATCCGGCAGAGCATCGACAACATCGACGCCGCCGTCATCCACATGCTCGCCGAGCGCTTCAAGTACACGCAGCGCGTCGGGTACCTCAAGGCCAGCGCCGGCATGCCGCCGGCCGACCCGGCGCGCGAGCAGATCCAGGTCGCACGCCTGCGGTCGCTCGCTGCGGAGTCGCACCTCGACCCGGCCTTCGCGGAGAAGTTCCTGAACTTCATCGTGGCCGAGGTCATCCACCATCACGAGCAGATCGCCGAGGAAGAAGCGTGACGGTCCCTGCCCTCCCGCCGCTGCCTGCCCTCCCGCCGCTGCCCGCCCTCCCGCCGCTGCTCGTCGGCTCGTACACGGCAACAGGGGGCGGGAGCGCGACCGGGATCTCGTTCGTCGAGTCCGGTGTGGCGTCGACCGTCGCCGTGCTCGACGACCCGTCCTTCCTCGCCGTCTCGGGTGACCGTGTCTACGCCGTGTCCGAGACCGCCGACGGGTCCGTCAGCGCGTTCCGTCGCACCGGCAGCGCGCTCGAGCACCTCTGGGACGCGCCGTCCGGTGGTGACGCTCCGTGCCACGTGCGGGTCGACCCGTCCGGTGCGCTCGTCGTCACGAACTACGTCACCGGCACCGTGACCGCGGTGTCCCTGGCCGCGGCCGAGTCGCTCGCCGCGTCCGTGCTCGCGAGCGACGGGGTCGTCGGGACGGCGGTGCACGGGGCCGGTGACACCGTCGTGGTGCCGTCCGATGCCGTCGTGACCGCGGTGCTGCCCGACGTCACGGGGCCCGTCGAGGACCGGCAGGAGGGGCCGCACGCCCACCAGTCGGTCGCGACGCCTGACGGCACGTTGCTCGTCGCTGATCTCGGCGGGGACGCCCTGCACGAGTTCCGGGTGGGGGACCATGGGGCTTCGGCCGGGTCGTCTGCGTCGTCGGCTGCGTCTGCGTCGTCGTCTGCGTCGCTGTCGCTGTCGCTGTCGCTGTCGCTGGATCTGGTGCGGGTGCACCACGTGGCGCCCGGCGTCGGACCGCGCCACATGGCCTGGTACGACGGCGACCTCATCGTCGCCGGCGAGCTCGACGGCAGGGTGCACCGCCTGCGCCGTGACGAGTCCGGCGCGTTCCGGGTGATCGCCTCGGCCTCGACGTTCGAGGGGGACGTTGGGGAATCCCTCCTCAGCCACATCGAGGTCGACGAGGCCGGTCTCGTGTTCGTCGCCGTCCGCGGGCGTGACCTGATCGTCACGCTGTCCGCGGCGGACGGAGGCCTGTCCGTCGTGGGATCAGGGTCGTGCGGCGGTGTCTGGCCGCGACACTTCGCCCTGGTGCCCGGGTACCTGCTCGTCGCCAACCAGATGTCCGACGCGATCGCCGTCCTGCCGCTCGGCGACGACGGCGTGGTGGGGGAGCCCGCCGGTCAGATCGCCGTCGGCAGCCCCGCCTGCATCGTCCCGCTGTAGCGCTCGCTCCGCGCTTCAGACCTCGATGAGGTTCTCGAACGTGCGGCCCTCGGCCAGTGCTGCCACCTGACGGCGCATGAGCTCGATCGACCGCGGCACGCTGAGGTCCGTGTTGCCACCGACGTGCGGCGTCAGGACCGTGTTCGGCGTCGTCCAGAGCGCGTGCCCCTCGGGGAGCGGCTCGGGGTCGGTGACGTCGAGTCCGGCGGACAGTCGACCGCTCGTGAGCTCCGCGACCAGCGCGTCGGTGTCGACGACCTTGCCCCGTGCCACGTTGACCACGAGCGCACCGTCCGGCAGCGCCGCGAGCAGGTCGGCGTCGACGAGCCGTTCGGTCTCGTCGGTGAGCGGGGCGATGAGCACGAGGACGTCGGTCGTCCTGGCGATCTCCGGCAGTTCGCCGAAGGCGTGCACCTGCCGGCCGTCCTGCTCGCGGGCGGTACGGGCGACCACCGTGACGTCGGTCCTGAACGCCTCGAACCGGGTCGCGATCGCGCTGCCGATGGCGCCGTAGCCGACGACCGTCACGCGTCGATCCGCCAGCGACCGCGTCTGCCGGGCATCCCAGACGCCGTTCGCGCGGTCGAACTGGAACTGCCCGATCTCCCGCAGCGCCGTCAGCGCCAGGCCGACGGCGAGCTCTGCCGTCTCGTCGTCGTGGATCCCGCGACCGTTCGCCAGCAGGGCGTGGCCGGGCACGTGCGGCACGGCGTGCTCGTACCCGGCGCTCGGCAGCTGCAGCAGTTCGAGGTTTGGCAGGTCGTGGACGTACTGCCACCGGTGCCGTCCCTGGAAGTAGAACGGCAGGAACGTGATGGCAACCTCGTCCGCGCGCGGGTACGGCGCTTCGAGGTCCCACACGTCCAGCTCGATGCCGTCGGGCACGGGCCCGAACCGGTCGACGAGCTCGGCGAAGGGCAGCGTGACGATCCGGTTCCCGTTCTCGGTGCTCACGCTGCTGCTCAGCCGTCGGTGCGCGGCGAGAAGGTGCCGTCGGACGCCAGCGGGCCGCGGCCGAGGACGCCCTCGGTCACGGTCTCCTCGATCACGTCGCCGAAGCGGGTCGGCAGGGTCGCGCCGTGCGTGCCGCGGAGCTCGTCCACGGAAGCATCGAACGCGCCCTGGACCTCGAGCGCCTGGGAGGTGCCGTCGGTCACGCCGATACGCAGGACCGGGAAGCCCCGGCCGTTGCAGAGACCCTGGAAGCGGACGTCGTCCTCGCGCCGGACGGTCACGATGACACGACCGGTCGACTCCGAGAACAGTGCCGTCGCGGTGTCGACACCGTCACGACTCTCGAGCTCGTCGAGCACGACCCGGGCGCCGACGCCGAAGCGGAGCACCGACTCGGCGAGCGACTGGCCGAGGCCGCCGTCCGCCAGGTCGTGCGCGCTCGTGAGCAGCTGCTCGTCCGCGGCGGCGCGGAGCAGCTCGGCGAGGGCCTTCTCGCGGCCGAGGTCGACCGCGGGGGGACGCCCGCCGAGGTGTCCGTGCACCGTGCCGGCCCAGGCCGAGCCGTCGAGCTCGAGGCTCGTGGTGCCGAGCAGGTAGATGTTGTGGCCGTCGTCCTGCCAGCCGGACGGGACGCGCTTGGCGACGTCGTCGATGACCCCGAGGACACCGACGACCGGGGTCGGGTGGATCGGGGTGGTGCCGGTCTGGTTGTAGAACGAGACGTTGCCGCCGGTGACCGGGATGCCGAGCTCCATGCAGCCGTCCGCCAGGCCCTCCACCGCCTCGGAGAACTGCCACATGACCTCGGGGTTCTCCGGGGAGCCGAAGTTCAGGCAGTCGGTGACGGCGGCCGGGACCGCGCCGGTGACCGCGACGTTCCGGTACGCCTCGGCGAGGGCCAGACGGGCGCCCTGCTTCGGGTCGAGCTGGCAGTAGCGGCCGTTGGCGTCCGTCGCGACGGCCACGCCGAGCCCGGTCTCCTCGTCGACGCGGATCATGCCGCCGTCGTCGGGGAAGGAGAGCGCGGTGTTGCCCAGCACGTAGGTGTCGTACTGGTTGGTGACCCAGTTCTTCGAGGACAGGTTCGGCGAGCCGAGGAGCTGCAGGAACTGGGCCTTGATCGCGGGGCCGGTGTCCGGGCGGTCGAGCGCGGACGCCGAGTCGGCCTGCAGCGCGTCGATCCACGTCGGGTAGGCGACCGGGCGGTCGTAGACCGGGCCGTCGACGGCGACGGTGCGCGGGTCGACGTTGACGATCTCCTGGCCCTGCCAGTCGATGACGAGGCGCCCCGTGCCGGTGACCTCGCCGAGGACGCTGGTCTCGACCTCCCACTTGTTCACGACCGCCAGGAAGGCGTCGAGCTTCTCGGGGGTGACGACCGCCATCATGCGCTCCTGGCTCTCCGACATGAGGATCTCCTCTGCCGTGAGCGTGGGGTCGCGGAGCAGCACGTCGTCGAGCGAGATGTGCATGCCGCCGTCGCCGTTGCTGGCGAGTTCGGACGTGGCGCACGAGATGCCCGCGGCGCCGAGGTCCTGGATGCCCTCGACGAGCTCCTTCTGGAACAGCTCGAGGCAGCACTCGATGAGGACCTTCTCGGCGAAGGGGTCGCCGACCTGGACCGCCGGACGCTTGGTCGGGCCGCCCTCGGTGAAGGTGTCGGAGGCGAGGATCGACGCTCCACCGATGCCGTCGCCACCGGTGCGGGCGCCGAAGAGGACGACCTTGTTGCCGGCACCCGAGGCGTTGGCGAGGTGCAGGTCCTCGTGCCGGAGGACGCCGACCGCGAGGGCGTTGACGAGCGGGTTTCCCTGGTACACGGCGTCGAAGTAGGTCTCGCCGCCGATGTTCGGCAGGCCGAGGCAGTTGCCGTAGAACGAGATGCCACCGACGACGCCGTGCACGACGCGTGCCGTGTCCTCGTGCTCGATGGCGCCGAAGCGGAGCTGGTCCATCACGGCGACCGGACGGGCACCCATCGAGATGATGTCGCGGACGATGCCGCCGACACCGGTGGCCGCGCCCTGGTAGGGCTCCACGTAGGAGGGGTGGTTGTGCGACTCGACCTTGAAGGTCACCGCCCAGCCGTTGCCCACGTCGACGACACCGGCGTTCTCGCCCATGCCGACCATCAGGTTCTCGGTCATCTCCGGCGTGACCTTCCTGCCGAACTGCCTGAGGTAGTTCTTGCTCGACTTGTACGAGCAGTGCTCCGACCACATCACGGAGTACATCGCCAGCTCACCAGAGGTGGGGCGGCGGCCGAGGATCTCGCGGATCTTGGCGTACTCGTCCGCCTTGAGCCCGAGGGCCTCGTACGGCTGGTCCTTGTCCGGCGTCGCGGCGGCGTCCTGGACGGTGTCGGGCTTGGGGCGCACGAAGGTCGTCACGGTGTTGTCGTTCCCTGCTGCAGTGGAGTCGGTCACGTCGGTCGGTGCCGTCACTTGACGAGCGTCGACTCGATCACGGAGGTGAAGAAGGTGAGGCCGTCCGTGCCGGAGGCCATCGCCGCGTGGGTGTCCGGGCCGAACCCGGGCTCCGTCGCGTGCTCGGGGTGGGGCATCAGGCCGACGACGTTGCCGCGCTCGTTCGAGACGCCCGCGATGTCGTCGATGGACCCGTTCGGGTTCACTCCGACGTAGCGGAACACGACCTGGCCGTTGTCCTCGATGCGCTTGATCTCGTCGGCGTCGGCGACGAAGCGCCCGTCGGCGTTCTTCAGCGGGATGGTGATCTCCTGCTGTGCGGCGAAGCCGGACGTCCACGCGGTGTCCGCGTTCTCGACGCGGAGCTTCTGGTCGCGACGGATGAACTGCTGGTGCGCGTTGCGCGTGTGCGCGCCGGGGACCAGGCGGGCCTCTGCGAGCATCTGGAACCCGTTGCAGATGCCGAGCACGGGCATGCCCTTGCCGGCGGCGTCGATGACCTCGGCCATGATCGGGGCCTTCGCCGCGATCGCGCCGGCACGGAGGTAGTCGCCGTACGAGAACCCGCCGGGGAGCACGATGGCGTCGACGCCCTGCAGGTCGTGGTCGCCGTGCCAGAGCGCGACGGGGTCGGCTCCGGCGAGACGGACCGCGCGCTGGGCGTCGCGGTCGTCGAGCGAACCGGGGAACGTGATGACACCGATGCGCATGGGGGTCACTCCGCGTCGGCGACGGTGGTCTCGGCGACACTGACCGAGACGACGCTGACCGAGACGACGTCTTCGATCACGGCGTTCGAGAAGATGTCGGCCGCGATCTCGCGGACCTCGGCGAGCTTGGCGTCGTCGACGGGGCCGTCGACGGTCACCTCGAATCGCTTGCCGATGCGGACGTTGGTGAGGTCGTTCTTGCCGAGGCGGGCGAGGGCGTTGCCCACCGCCTTGCCCTGGGGGTCGAGGATCTCGGCCTTCGGCATGACCTCGACGACGATCGTTGGCACGTGTTCACTCCAGCACGGGGGGTCGGGTGGGACCCGACCAGTCTATGCGGCGCGCGCGGCGCACCGGACCGGGTTGTGGAGAACTCCTCCAAGGCGTATATTCCAAGTCGAATAGTCCGCATGGAACACCGACAGGAGGCTCGGATGCCGTCGCTCACGCCGCTCGCGTTCGCCGCGCTCGGACTCCTCAACGAGGGGCCGATGCACCCCTACGAGATGTTCCAGACCATGACCTTCCGCGGTGACGAGCGGAACGTGAAGGTCCGGCCGGGCACCCTCTACCACCAGGTCGGCCGGCTGACCGACCTCGGCTACGCCGAGGCCGTCGGGACCGAGCGCGAGGGCAACCGACCAGAGCGCACCACGTACGCCATCACCGACGCCGGCCGCACCGCGCTCGCCGAAGCACTCCGGCAGATGGTGGCGGAACCCGCGGACGAGTACCCGGAGTTCCACCTCGCGCTCGCCGAGCTCGAGAACCTCCCGGTCCCGGAGGCGGTCGATGCCGTGCGGGCCCGTGTCGTCGCCCTCCAACGCGAGCGCGACGACATCGACACGGCACTCGCCCGCGTCCACGAACGTGAACTGGCAGAGCGCTACTGGCTGGACGTGTCGTACGTCCATGCCATGCTCACCGCGCAGATCGAGTGGCTCTCCGCCACCGTCGAACGCATCGCGAGCGGTGACATCCCCTGGGACGGCCCGGCCCATCCCGACGACACGACTTCCCCCCACAGCAAGGAACCCTCCGCATGACCACCGCAACGAACCCGCCCACGACCGAGAAGAAGCCCTGGCCAGCGCTCTGGGCCCTCGTCGTCGGGTTCTTCATGATCCTCGTCGACTCGACCATCGTCTCCGTCGCCACCCCCACCATCGCGGCGAAGCTCGACGCCGACATCAACGCCGTCATCTGGGTGACGAGCGCGTACCTGCTCGCCTACGCCGTGCCGCTGCTGATCACCGGCCGCCTGGGTGACCGCTTCGGCCCGAAGGTGCTCTACCAGACCGGTCTCGTCGTGTTCACGCTCGCCAGCCTGTGGTGCGGCCTGTCCGGCTCGATCGAGATGCTGATCGTCGCCCGCGTCGTGCAGGGGCTCGGCGCCGCGATGATGACGCCGCAGACCATGTCCGTCATCACGCGCATGTTCCCGCCGCAGAACCGCGGCGCGGCCATGGGCCTCTGGGGTGCGACCGCCGGGATCGCCTCGCTCGTCGGACCGATCGCGGGCGGACTGCTCGTCGACGGGTTCGGCTGGGAGTGGATCTTCTTCGTGAACGTCCCCGTCGGCGTCGTGGCCTTCGTCCTCGCGCAGCGCCTCGTGCCCTCGTTCGACCGACACCAGCACCGCTTCGACGTGCTCGGGATCGTGCTCTCCGCGGTCGGCATGTTCCTGCTCGTCTTCGGCATCCAGGAAGGCGAGACGTACGACTGGGGCACCATCACCGGTCCGATCTCGGTCTGGTCGCTCATCATCGCCGGCATCGTCGTACTCGCGGCCTTCGTCGTCTGGCAGGGCGTGCAGAAGTCCGAGCCGCTGCTGCCCCTCGGGCTCTTCAAGGACCGCAACTTCACGCTCGCGAACATCGCCATCACCGCGGTCGGCGTCGCGATCTCCTCGTTCGCGCTGCCGCTCATGCTGTGGGCGCAGGACGTCAAGCAGTTCAGCCCGACCCAGGCGGCACTGCTCCTGGTCCCGATGGCCGTGATCTCCGCGGCGTTCGCCCCGCTCGTCGGCAAGAACCTGAACCGCTGGAACCCGCGCTGGGTCGCGGCGTTCGGTCTCGCGTGCTTCTCCGGCGGGCTGTTCTGGTTCGCCGGACTCGTCGCCGCGAACGCCGGGTGGCAGGTCATCCTGCTGCCGAGCGCGCTCCTCGGCATCGCGAACGCCTGCATGTGGGGGCCGCTGTCCGTCTCCGCGACGCGCAACCTCTCGCCGCGCCTGGCCGGTGCCGGCTCCGGCGTCTACAACACCACCCGGCAGATCGGCGCGGTGCTCGGTTCCGCGGGCATCGCCGCACTGATCGAGGCCCGCATCACGGCGAACTTCCCGGCACAGTCGGGCGGGGCGTCGGCGGGCGGCGCAGAGCAGCAGGTCGGCACGCTCCCGTCGTTCCTGCTCGACCCGTTCTCGAAGGCGATGGGCCAGTCGCTCATCCTGCCGGCATCGGTCCTCGTGGTCGCGATCGTCGCGGCGCTGTTCCTCGGCAAGCCGAAGCAGACCGTGGCGTGGGCCCAGACCGGTGCGGTCGCGAAGCAGCCCGAGGCCGAGGTCGAGCCGGTCGCCGTGCACGGTTCGCACGCAGCGGCTCCCGCGCCGACCAGCCCGGAAGAGGAGCTGGCGTCGACCGACCACCACGGTCGTCACGCCGACGCCTGACCCGCACGACCGAGAGCCCCCGATCGCCCAGCGGTCGGGGGCTCCGTCGTGCGTGCGTGCACGCGCCAGACCCTCCCGACCCCGAGTCCGCCCGACCCCGAACGACAGGATCGCTGTCGTACGACCTCGGTTCTGTCGCTCCCACGCGTGCGCAACAGTTGCGCACGCGGGGTTGCGACAGCGTCGTTGTCGTACGACAGCGACGTTGTCGTTCCGAGTCGGCAGGGGAAGGGGTGAGTCGGGAGCACCCGCGCCACCTCAGCCCCGCCGCGACAAGTGCGCCCGCGTGAGCTCGTCCATCTCCTCGTCGGAGAGCGCGTCGACGGCGCGGGCCTCGCGGCGATCGGTGCGCTGCCACCGCACGAACAGCGAGATGAGCACCGGGATGTCGGCGACCTCCGCGATGAACCAGAGCAGGTCGCCGGCCAGGTGCTGATCGCGGAGCGGCGACGGGAACCACGCCGGACCCGATGCCATCACGGTCGCCCGGTCGAGCACGTGGTCGGTGATCCGCATGACGATGCCCGGGATCGCGTCGAGCATGAGCTCCACGAACGCCAACAGGAACTCCGCCGTCACGAAAGTGGAGGAGCGCAGCGCTCCCGCCTCGGACAGCGGTGCCAGCAGGCCGAACCCCAGCATCGGCACGAGCACCGTGATCGCGACCGCCCACACCGGGGACGTCCGGATCACCGCGGACAACGGGGTGAGCAGCACGCAGAAGAGCGCCAGCGCGACCAACGGCGAGACGATCGCGTTGCCGAGCACGCGCACCGGACGCGACCCCATGACCACGGAGGCTGCGTGGGCGAGGCGAGCCGGGCCTCCCGTCCGGAGCAGCGTGAGCGGTGCTGCGAACGCGGCGAACGTCGGGACCGCGAAGAACAGCAGCGCCAGCCGCAGCACGAAGGCCCATCGGAGCGTCTGGTCGTAGACACCGACGATGCCGAACTGCAGGATGCCGAACAGGACCAGTGCCGCCACGAACGACAGCGTCCGCCACCAGGGCCAGCGTGTGCCGCGTCGCCGAGCGGTGACGACCCACCAGCCGTACGCGACCGCCGCGACGACGATGAGCGCGGCGGCGAACGGGTCGAACTGCCAGGTGCTCCAGAACTCGGACGGTGACGGCGTGGGGTGCCTCCTGCGGATCGCGCTGCAGGATCATCCTCGACCCGGTCTTCCGGCACGGATGGTCGGATGCGGTGAGAACCGGTTCAGATACGCCGGACCCCGACGGCGGGGACCGTCCGCGACAGGCACCACACCCCCATCGGGATCAGCACCGCGCCGACGGCAGCGAGCCAGAACGACAGGTGCAGCTGCATGACCGCGAACGCCGGTCCGATCGTGCAGAGCACGGCCAGGGCGATCACCGGCCACGCGGGACGGTCCGAACCGGGGACCAGCCGGGGGAGCGGGCGGTCGAACCGGCGGAGGCCCCTGGCGACCCCGAGTGCGGCGGCGAGCACCACGACGAGTGCGATCGCCCGGGTCGCCCACCACGTCGCCGATCCCGGGTCGGGGAACGGCACGCCGATGAACAGCGCGATCCCGTTCAGCGCGATGAACAGCGGCAGGTGCCAGAGGTAGATCGCCATGCCGTCGCGACCGAGCACGAAGACGGCGCCCTGCGCCGCCCGGGTGCGCATCAGCCGGGTGAGGGGCGCGTGCACGAGCTGGACGAGGCAGGCCTGCGCGATCGCCAGGAACGCCAGCGGCAGCATCGGCGGGTTGAGGTCCTGCAGCATGTCGGGCGCCCAGAGCCCGAGCGAGGTCATCGGGACGAGCACCGCGTAGGCGGCCGCGGCGACGCCGAGCAGCAGCAGCTTCGAGCGTCGGGCGAACCACCCGTCGGCCCACAGGAACCCGAGTTGCTGGGCGAAGAGCCACACCGGGCCCAGGTTGAGGAGCCCGACGTCGGCGACCCCGGTGGCCAGTCGGACACCGTCGACCGCGGCCGCGAGGACGAGGAGTCCGGCGAGCGTCGCCCACGGTGACCGCTCGTGCAGCCGTGCCATCAGGGGGACGCAGCACTGGGTGATGCCGTACGCGGCGAGGAACCAGAGCGGCGACCCGATGCCGAACGCGACCTCCGCCAGCAGGTCCCGCGGGGTGCCGAGCAGTGTCGCGGTGCCCAGCCCGATCGCCAGCACGAGGAAGAGCGGGATCGCCGGGCGGAACAACCGCACGAGCCGCGTGGCCACGTAGTCGCGAGGACCCCCACCCCGCTGGACGGTGCTCCGCCAGCCGACGGCGCTCGCGAACCCGCCGACGACGAAGAACAGCGGCATCACCTGGCCGATCCAGGTCGCGGCGACGTACCAGTCGAGTTCCTGGAGTGGGCTCGTGACCCGGATACCGGCGTCGTCGGCCGCGACCCCGACCATCGTGACGTGCACGAAGACGACGAGGACGACGCATGCCGTCCGGATGAGGTCGACGACCAGGTCACGCTTCGCGATGATCCCCCGGACGTCCACGCTGGTCAGTGCCTGCTGAGTGGACATGCCGGGACGCTACCGGCGGATCAGCAACTCCCAGGCCCGTTCCAGGCGATCGCGACCAAACCGTGACACATCGTATTCCGGTGCGGGAATGTGCCAGCCTGGTGACCATCCGCGAGACTTCGTTGTACAGTGGTCCTTGTCTTGACCGCTGCAAAAGAAGGGTTCGTGATGGACGTCGATGCCGACTTGCTCCGCGACGCCGGTCTGCGCGTCACGACGCCGCGACTCGCGGTCCTCCGTGCCACCGCCACGATGCCGCACGCCACAGCGGACGACATCGTCACAGCGCTGACCGCCGAGTTGCCCACGACCAGCCACCAGGCGGTCTACGGCGTGCTCGCGGCGCTCACCGGCGTCGGACTCGTCCGTCGCATCGAGCCGGCGGGCAGCCCTGCGCGCTACGAGCGGCGCACCGGTGACAACCACCACCACATCGTGTGCACGATGTGCGGCGCGATCGAGGACGTCGACTGCGCCGTCGGCCACTCGCCGTGCCTCACGCCGTCCGACACGCACGGCTTCGCCGTCACCACCGCAGAGGTCACCTACTGGGGGATCTGCGAGGGGTGCGCAGCGGCTGAGCGTGATGACGCCACGACCGTCATGGCCTGAACCCGACCCGCGAGCGGCCCGACGCGCGCAGTACGCGCCAGGCGGTCCACCCGCCCCACAGACAACCCGAGCATCCCTGACCGAACCAACCGTTCCACCAAGGAGGAACCGTGTCCGAAGAGAACACGCCGACCGGCACCCCCACGACCACGACCAACAGCGGCGCGCCCGTCTCGAGCGACCAGCACTCCATGGGTGTCGGTGCCGACGGCCCCCTCGCGCTCCACGACCACTACCTGGTCGAGAAGCTCGCCCAGTTCAACCGGGAGCGTGTGCCGGAGCGCGTCGTCCACGCCAAGGGCGGCGGCGCCTTCGGTACCTTCACCGTCACGAACGACGTGAGCAAGTACACCCGCGCCGCGTTCCTGCAGCCGGGCAAGCAGACCGAGATGCTCGCACGCTTCTCGACCGTCGCCGGCGAGCAGGGGTCCCCGGACACCTGGCGCGACCCCCGCGGCTTCGCGCTGAAGTTCTACACCGAAGAGGGCAACTACGACCTCGTTGGCAACAACACCCCGGTGTTCTTCATCCGCGACGGCATCAAGTTCCCGGACTTCATCCGGTCGCAGAAGCGCCTGCCGCACACGAACCTCCGCAACCACGACATGCAGTGGGACTTCTGGACGCTGTCGCCCGAGTCGGCGCACCAGGTGACCTGGCTGATGGGCGACCGCGGCCTGCCGGCGAGCTGGCGCACGATGAACGGCTACGGCTCGCACACGTTCCAGTGGATCAACGCCGAGGGCGAGCGCTCCTGGATCAAGTACCACTTCATCTCCGAGCAGGGGCACAAGACCCTGACGCAGGAGGACTCCGAGCGGATCGCCGGTGAGGACGCGGACTTCCACACCCGCGACCTGTACGAGGCGATCAAGCGCGGCGACAACCCGCGCTGGACGCTCAAGGTGCAGATCATGCCCTACGAGGACGCCGCCACGTACCGCTTCAACCCGTTCGACGTGACGAAGGTGTGGCCGCACGCCGACTACCCGCTCATCGAGGTCGGCACGATGGAGCTCAACCGCAACCCGGAGAACTACTTCGCGCAGATCGAACAGGCGACGTTCGCGCCGTCGAACTTCGTGCCCGGCATCGCCGCGAGCCCGGACAAGATGCTCCTCGCGCGCATCTTCAGCTACGCGGACGCGCACCGCTACCGCGTCGGCACGAACTACCAGCAGCTGCCGGTGAACGCCCCGAAGAACGAGGTGCACTCGTACTCGAAGGACGGCGCCATGCGCTTCGACTTCCAGAAGGCCGAGGTCCCGGTGTACGCACCGAACTCGCTCGGCGGGGCGCACGCCGACCCGAACGCGACCGACGAGACCCCCGGCTGGGAGTCCGACGGCACGCTGCAGCGCGCGGCCGCGACGCTCCACCCCGAGGACGACGACTTCGGCCAGGCCGGCACGCTCGTCCGTGAGGTCCTCGACGACGAAGCCCGCGAGCGGCTCGTCGGCAACATCGCCGGGCACGTCGCGAAGGTGACGCGCGACGACCTGCGCGAGCGGGTGTTCCAGTACTGGACCAACGTCGACGCCGACCTGGGTGCGCGCGTGCGGGCCGCCGTCGTGCCGAGCGCGCCGGGATCCAACGAGGACCCGGAGGCGGTCGCGGTCGAGGCGTAGTCCCCGGTCCCCACGAGACGGACGGGAGGCACGGTGCCAGCTGGCACCGTGCCTCCCGTCCGTCTGTTGGGTGCGTCTCGAGCACCTCCGCGCCTTGCCGACAAGTGCACACGCGGGCGCGTGCGCACTTGTCGTCCTGCTGCGCAGGAGCCGCTAGACCTGCTGGCCGTTCAGCCAGATGTCTCCGGCCGGCCAGTCTTCGAGTGCTGCGGCCACCGGCCGCACCATCCAGCCGCCCTGCTCGGTGTTCGAGATGCCGGCGCCCTCGGCGGTGAACGCCGAGAAGGTGCCCACCGCGTCGGGGAACTCGTGCCAGCCGAGCTTCGCGTAGAACGGGATGCGGTTCTCGCCGGCGCCGAGGAAGCCGTAGGGGACGCGGAGTCCGTCGAGGACGGCGTGCGCGCGCTCCATGAGTTCGCGGCCGACACCCGTTCCCTGCAGGCGGGGTGCCACGGCGACGAGGCCGGTGTCCCCGACGAGGACGTCCTCGCCGCCGACCGTGATGTACATGCGGCGGATCCCGACGTGTGCCAGGACGACCCCGTCCGTGTCGCGTGCGATCACCCGGCGTTCGGGCTGCATGCCGGACCAGCTCCGGCCGCCCACGTACCAGTGCGACCAGTCCGGGAACGCCTGCCCCAGCATCGCCGCTACCGCCTCGTGGTCGGGGAGCGTCAGCGTGCTCTCCTCGACCACCTCCCATCGGATGTCGTCACTCATGGTTCCATCCTGCCTGCCGCCGCCCGGGCGGGGCGGGCGGCTGGGCGGGGGCGGCAGCGGGCGGCGGCGGGTGGCGGGGCGGGCTGGTGTGCTCCGCCAAAGCGACACTCTTGCGCGACCCGAGCGAGTGCAGTCCGCGAAAGCGACAGATTCGCGGAGAAGTTCGGCGGCGTTCTGTCGCTTTGGCGGACAGCGGGGTCCGGCCGCGCGGCGGGCCGGCCGCGCGGGTCAGCCGCGACCGGGGGCCGTGACCTCGATGCGGTTGGCCCAGGGGTCCTCGAACGCGACCGTGCGGCCGTCGTCGGCGGTCTGCACGCCGGTGTCCCGCATCCGGGCGACCAGCGCGCCGAGGTCGTCCGCGGCCGGGACCTCGATCCGCACGAGCCCCAGCCCGAGCGCGAGCTGCCGGCGTCCGGCGCCGCGGGAGTTCCACGTGTTCATCGCCATGTGGTGGTGGTAGCCGCCCGCGCTGACGAACAGTGCCTCGCCCCAGCCCGCGGTGGTCTCGAAGCCGAGCGTGTCGACGTAGAACGCCCGCGCCGATGCGACGTCCCCGACGGACAGGTGCACGTGTCCCACTCGGGCCGGACGTGCTCCGGCGTCGGACAGCCCGGTCGACGTCAGGTGCTCCTGCAGGAACGCGTTCGGGTCGACGTACTTCGTGTCCATGTCGACCATGCCGTGCGTCCACGACCACGCGGTGCGGTCCCGGTCCCAGTAGAGCTCGACGCCGTTGCCCTCGGGATCAGCGCAGTAGAACGCGATGCTCACGAGGTGGTCGGCGCTGCCGGTGAACGTCTGCGGGTACTTCGTCGCGACGGAGTACAGCGCAGCCGCCAGGTCCGCGCGACTGTCGAAGAGGATCGCGGTGTGGAACAGGCCGGCCTCGTGCGGTCCGGCGTGCTGCATGGCGGGCGCGTGCTCGAGGACGACGATCGGCGTGGTGCCCCGACCGAGCACGGCGACGCCGCCCTCGTTCGAGAAGAGCGACAGGCCGATGCCCTCGCGGTAGTAGCCGATCATCCGGTCGAGGTCCGCGACGCGGAGGGTGACGGCACCCATCCCGGTGTCGGCGGCGAGGAGGTCCTGCGTGTGCATGGGTTCAGTGTGCGCCCATTTGGTTGACGCGTCAACCAAATGGGCATCGCACTCGGCGTCCTGTCGGCGAGGTGCACCCCGACAGGGCCAAGATGGTGGGATGCCCCGCTCACGACCCGCGCGCGACCGCGGCCGCGCGCCCGACCGTGTCCGCGGTCGTCGACCGGACCGGGGGGCGTTCCCCGTCGAGCAGATGCGCGACCGGATGTCGTCGTACATCTACGGCAACATCACGGTCCTCGCCGCGGCGATCGCCGTCGACCCCGCAGCGATCCACCACGGTTCGGCGGTCTGGGCCGTCCTCGCGACCGCGGTGCTGACCTACCTGGCGCACGTGCTCTCGCACCTCGTCGCGCACGGGATCGGCGACGACGAGACGGACGACGACGCACGCCGGGAGTCCGTCGTGACGATCGTGCGCAACGCGAACCCGATCGCGACGTCCGGGCTCATCCCCGCCGTGCTCTACGCCGCGGCCTGGGTCGGGTGGATCCCGGCGCAGTGGGCGCAGACCGCCGCGCTCGTCATCCTGGTCGTGCGCATCGGCATGGTCGGCGTCTTCATGCAGCGGTTCAGTGGGAAGCGTCCGACGTTCCTCGGGCTCTGGGGCGGCATCGTGCTCGCCGCGGTCGCCTTCGTGATCGGACTCGTGAAGGTGGTGCTGACGCATTGAGTGAGACGTCGACCGAGCGGAAGCGCCCCGGGTGGAAGTTCCTGCGGGACCTGGTGATCATCGTCGTCGCGGCGCTGCTCGCCTCGTTCCTCGTGAAGGCGTACCTGGTGCGCTCGTTCTACATCCCCTCGGCATCGATGGAGAACACGCTCCTGGTGGGTGACCGGGTGCTCGTGAACGAACTCGTGCCGAAGGCGGTCGGCCTGCAGCGCGGGGACGTCGTCGTGTTCCAGGACCCGGGCGGGTGGCTCGGCCCCGGCATGGGCGACGACCTCATCAAGCGCGTCATCGGGCTCCCAGGCGACACCGTGTCGTGCTGCGATGCCGATGGCCGGCTGCAGGTCAACGGACACGCGGTCGACGAGCCCTACGTGGTGCTGCAAAGCGGCTCGAACCGGGTCTCCGGCCAGGACTTCACCGAGAAGGTCCCGGCCGGGCAGATCTGGGTGATGGGCGACAACCGCTACGACTCCGCCGACTCCCGCGTGCACGGGACGGTCCCCGAGTCGGACGTGGTCGGGCGGGCGTTCGTCATCACCTGGCCGGCGAACCGGTGGTCGGTGCTGTCCCGGTACGGCGACGAATGGGACCAGGTGCCGGACGCGGGCTGATCCGGTAGCGTTCCCTCGGACTCTGCGGACGGGAGGTCGGCGATTGGCGGACCAGGACCCATTCGAGTACGTCACGGGTGGCGACGACGACGTCATGCTCCGGCGGATCGGGACGAGCGGTCCCCAGGCCGGCACCATCGGGCCCCGACCGACGCACGTGCTGTTCTGGCTCGCCGACGGGCACGCCGTCGTGACCGCCGACTCCGGTGACCGGTGGGAGGTCGGACCGGGACGGCCGCTCATGCTCTCCGCGCCCGTCGCGTACGCGTTCGACACGGACGCGAGCCGGATGACCCTGCTCCACCTCTCGCCGGCGTTCCTCGCCGCGGTGGCCGCACGAGGAGAGGACGTCGGCGATCCCGAACCCGGTGAGTTCGTCCAGCCCGATGCCTCCGACGTGCGACTCGAGCCGCTCCGGACCCTGCTGCGGGAGCTGACCTCGCAGATCCTCGACCCGGAGCTGCCCGATGCCGAGCGGCGCGCGGTGAACCGCCGGGTCGCCCGGGTCGTGCTCTCGACGTTCACCCGCTCCCGTGCCGACGTCGAGAACCGACTCCGTCGTGCCGTGCGGTTCGTCCACGACCACGCCGGAGACGACATCGCGGTCGGTGACCTCGCACAGGCAGCGGGGCTCAGCGAGCGCGGCGTGCAGGACCTGTTCCGCCGGACCCTCGACGTGACGCCGATGCGGTACCTCCGCGAGGTGCGACTCGACCGGGTGCACCTGGAACTCCTCGCGCGTCCGGCGCGCGGTGTGGTGACGGTGCGGGACGTCGCGGGGAAGTGGCAGTTCGCGCACCTCGGGCGGTTCGCTGCCGCGTACCGGGAGCGCTTCGGGGAGAGCCCGCACGAGACCCTGGTGCGGTCGGAGCCGCGCGACCGTGCCTGAGGGCGGTCAGCAACCGCTGGACGTCAGCGTGACGTCGGTGACCTCGCCGCTGTGCACGGTGGCCTCCTGCGGGCAGAGCTCGTCCGCGTGGACGGTGACCTTGCCCACGGCGACGCCGGCGAAGTCGACCGTGCCGCCCGGGAAGACCCGCTGGTGCGCAGCGATCCGGCCGTTCGGCACGGAGACCTGCACCTCGTACGGGTGGTCCGCCTCGTTGCCGGACACCGTGACGGAGATGCGACCGGTGGAGTCCTGGGCGCCGCACCCCGTGAGGGTCATGGCTGCCGCGAGACCCAGGACGAGGGCAGCGGGTACGGAGCGGCGGAACACCCCACCAGCCTAGGCGTCAGCGAGCGGATGCCGAGCCCGAGCCCGAGCCCGAGCCGGAGCGCGACCCGAGCAACCACCCGTTGTCGGCGGCGACCCGCAGCGCCTCGGTGGCGTTCCGCGCCGCGGTCTTCCCGATCGCCGCCGAGAGGTGGTTCCGCACGGTGCCCTCGGACAGGTGCAGCGCCCCCGCGACCCCGGCGACGGTCGGTGCCGTGCGGAACGCGATGAGCACGTCGGTCTCCCGCGGGGTCAGCGGCGACGGTCCGGCGGCGAGGGACTCGGCCGCGAGCACCGGGTCGACCACACGGAACCCACCGGCGACCCGGCGGACGGCGTCGGCGAGCTGTTCGGCGGGGGTGTCCTTGACGACGAAGCCGGAGGCGCCGGACTCGAGCGCGCGTCGGAGGTACCCGGGACGCCCGAACGTGGTGACGATGAGCGACCGGCACGAGGGCAGCGACGCGGCGAGCTGGGCAGCGGCGGTGAGTCCGTCGGCCCCGGGCATCTCGACGTCGAGCAGGGCGACGGTGGCACCTGATGCACGTGCGGCGTCGAGGACCTCGTCGCCCCTGGCCACCTGCGCCACGACGTCGATGTCGCGCTCGAGGGACAGCAGGGACGCCAGCGCTCCCCGGACGAGCGCCTGGTCGTCGGCGAGGAGCACCCGGATCGGTTCGGTCATCGTCGTCCTCGCTCGACCCGGAGCCGGAAGCCGCCGAGGTCGCTGGTGCCGGTGGTGATCGTCGCCCCCACGGCGTCGGCGCGTTCGTGGAGCCCCCGCAGGCCGTTGCCGCCGAGCACCGGACCGGCGGCGGGCACCGGCCCGCCGGCCGGGACCGCGAGCAGGCCGGTGCCGTCGTCCTCGATCGTGAGCGCGGTGCGGGTGAGCGTGATGCGGACGGTCGACGCCGATGCGTGCCGGATGACGTTCGTCACGCCTTCGCGGAGGACCCAGGCGAACAGGCTCCGCACGTCGGTGGCGGCGACGGTCTCGTCCGACGCCGGCGGGACCGTGCCGCTGATCGACGCGGCGGACAGCGCCGCGCGGGCGGAGACGAGCTCGGCGCCGAGCGACGCCTCGCGGTAGCCGCTGACCGCCTGCCGCAGCCCCTGGAGCGCCTCGCGGGCGAGTCGTTCGACGTCCTGCATCTCGGTCTTCGCGCGCTCGGTGTCGACGTCGACGAGGCGTGCGGCGAGCTCGGACTTCATCGCGACGACGGTCAGCGAGTGCCCGAGGACGTCGTGCAGGTCGCGGGAGAACCTGGCGCGTTCCTCGACCACGGCGAGCCGGGTGATCTCGTCCTGGGCGACCCCCAGCCGGTCCTCGGCTTCGCGCTGCCGCCCGAAGAACAGCATCGACGCCCCGATGGACACCGTCACGACGGGTGCGAAGAGGATGCCGTTCGCCGCGGCCGTGCTCCAGCCGATGGCGGTCACGACGGCGAACTCCGCGAGGCACACCGCCGCCACCATGACGACGACGAGCCAGAGCCGCGCCGCGACGAACCCGCAGAGCGCGACGACGAGCAGCCACGACCACACCGCGGCCGGTCCCACCGGGACGAGGAGCAGCCCGGCGAGGAGCGCCATGCCCGCGAGCACCACCACGCGGAACGACAGGGAACGGCGCCACAGCAGCTCCGGGACGAGCATGTACGCCGCGTAGAAGCAGAGCAGCGCTGCCGTCGCCACGACGCGGTCGGCGACGGACCCGCCGTTCGTCCACACCGCGACGACGAGCAGCGCCTGCCAGAGCAGCCCGAAGACGGCGCCGCCGTACCAGCGCTTCCGCGCGACCCGGACCTCGTCGTCGGTCGGCCCCGGTGCGACGGCCCACGGGAAGGACCGGTCGGGACGCGGACGGGAGGCCCGGTGCGCGTCCGCCGCGCCCCGTGCCTCCGCCGTCCCGGTCGCCTGGTCCATGTCGGCCAGCGTAGAGCGCAGCGTCACCGGCACGTCATCACCGGCACATCATCACTGGCGCGCCGCGTCGCGGCGGTAGCGCCACATGATGACGGCCCCCAGGACGATCGCCCAGCCGAGGAGCACGAGCGCCGGTTCGAGCATGCCGCTCGTCCCCGTGGCCCCCGCGCCCATCTGCCCGATGCGGTTGAGCCAGTACGACGGCAGCAGGTGCGCGACGCCGCCCATCCAGCTCGGCATGATCGACAGCGGGACCCACAGCCCGCCGAGGATCGCCAGGCCCATGAACACGACCATGAACAGCGGCTGCGCGAAGGTCGGCTTCGCGAACTGCCCGATCAGGATCGCGATGAGGGCGAACGGCACGACGCCGCACCAGATCCCGAACCCGGCGGCGAGCCAGCGCATCGGGTCGAGCGACGCTCCGAGCGCGAGCACGGAGACGAGCGTCGTGATCGTGATCGAGATCGCGGCGAACGCCATTGCGGCGATGACCTTCGACACCAGGAACCCCCAGCCGGACAGCGGCGTCACCCGGAGCTGGCGGTTCCAGCCGATCGAGCGTTCGTTGACGATCGCGAACGCCTGGCTGAGTGCCGCCATCATCGCGCCGTACGCGGCCATCTGGAGCGTCGTTACGACGAGGTACTGCAGCCCCGTCGTGGGGTCCTTCGTCGAGCCGTAGGCGGCCCCGAAGACGAGGAGCATGACGACCGGGACGGCGAACGTGAACACCATCGCGCGGACGTTGCGCATCTGGCGCTTCGTCTCGAGGAGCACGTACCGGATCGGCATGCGTCCGCGGACGGCGGTGTTGGGGAGCGGGGCGGCGATCGCCGCGGCGGTGGTGGTCATGCGCTGACTCCTGGCTGGTCTGGCTGGTCTGCGGTGAGGGCGAGGAAGGCGTCGTCCATCGTGGAGGCGACCACCTCGATGTCGTGCGCCTCCGGGAACGAGGCGAGGAGGGCTCTGAGCGTCTGGTCCGAACGGTCGGTGCGGAGCGTGACGGAGCCGTGACGGGCCTCCAGTCCGACCGTGCCCGGCAGACCGCGGAGCGCGACGTGCGCGGACTCCTGCACCCCGCCGAAGCGGATCGTGCGGGTCGCGGCGATCGCCTTGATCTCGGACGGCGTGCCGTCGGCGACCACGCGACCCGATCGCATGATGACGATGCGATCGGCGAAGGTGTCGGCCTCGTCGAGGTAGTGCGTGGCGAACACCACCGTGCGCCCGGCGTCCGTGAACTCGCGCATCGACGACCAGAACACGTGCCTCGCCTCGACGTCCATCGCCGCGGTCGGCTCGTCGAGCACGAGCAGGTCGGGGTCGGAGACCACGGCGACCGCGAAGCGTGCGCGCTGGAGCTGCCCGCCGGACAGCTTGTTCACCCGGCGACCCGCGATCTCCGTGCACCGTGCGCGACGGAGCGCCTCGTCGACGGGCATCGGGTTCCTGTGGGCGGCGCCGACCAGCGCGACGATGTCCCGGACGGTCATGTCGGGGAGCAGCGCACCACCCTGCAGCATCGCGCCAACCCGCCCGTCGACGACGGCGGCGCGGGGGTCCTCGCCGAAGAGCCGGACCGAGCCGGAGGTCGGCGTGGAGAGTCCGAGGGCGAGGTCGACCGTGGTGGTCTTGCCGGCGCCGTTCGGACCGAGGAGGGCGACGACCTCGCCCGGACGGATCGTGAGGTCGATGCCGTCGACCGCGGTCACGGCGCCGAAGCGCTTGCGGAGACCGCTCAGCTGGATGACTGGTGTGCTGTCCATGACCCCAGCGTCGTGCGGGCGGGCGCCCCGTGCCTCTGCCGGGCGTCACGGATCGACCGTGACATCCGTCACGGGTGTCCCGTGCGCTGCCTGTCCCGTGCACTGGGGGCATTGGTCCACAGGACGGGGGACAGGCGATGTCCGGAAGGCGCGTTAGCGTTGGTGCATGACCGGTGAGACCGCGACGACCCTGAGGCCCGACTCCGCATCGGAAGCCGTGCGTCGCGGGGCGCTCCTCGCCGCGCTCGACGTGGTGAACGGCAGCGCCGAGGAGCGGTTCGAGCGGATCACCCGCATCGCACGAGAGGCCTTCGGCGTCTCCGGGTCGTTCCTCAACCTCGCCGGTGAGACCCACCTGCTCCTGAAGTCGCAGCAGATCGAAGCGCGGTTCGACCCGTTCATCCCGCTCGAGGACACGTTCTGCGGGCGCACGCTCGGGCAGGACGGGCCGGTCCTCGTCCCCGATGCACAGGCCGACCCGCGCTACGCGGACCTGCCGATGGTCACCAGCGACCCGAACGTCCGGTTCTACGCCGGCGTCCCGCTGCGCGTCGGGAGCGACGCCCTCAAGGTCGGCACCCTCTGCCTCATCGACCCGACGCCGCGGACGCTCGGCGCCGACGACCTCGCCCTGCTCGAGGAGCTCGGGACCTGGGCGGAGCGCGAGCTCGCAGCCGGCGCGGACGAGGACCGGATGCGATCGGTGCTCGCCGGGCTGTCCCCGCGGGAGGTGTCGGTGCCCGGCTACGCGGTCTCCGGGCTGTCGGTGCCGCACGGCGTCGTCTCCGGGGACTTCCACGAGTGGCACGTGTCGGATGGTGCGCTGTACGTGACCGTCGCGGACGTGATGGGGAAGGGCATGTCGGCCGGGCTCCTCGCCGCCGGCATCCGCGGGGCCGTGCTCGCCCGCGGTACCGCCGAGCCGTCGGCGGCGATCGCCGGGGTCGAGGCCCAGGTCGCGCCGGAGCTCGGTCGCGCGTCGTCGTTCGCCACGCTGTTCCACGGACGGCTCGACCCGGCGTCCGGCCGACTCGACTCGGTCGATGCCGGCCACGGGCTCGTGCTGCAGCTGCACGCCGACGGCACCGAGACGATCCACCGGTCGCTCGACCTGCCGATCGGCCTGCACCCGTCCGGGGTTCCGCGTTCGACGGGCTCCCTGCTGCTCGAGCCGGGTGACACGCTCATCGTGGTCAGCGACGGGGCGCTCGAGCTCTTCGACTCCACGCTCGCGTCGCTCTCGAGGCTCGGCGGCGTCTACCGTGCGTCCGGGTCGTCGCAGGAGTTCCTCGAGCGGGTGCGGGCGCGCGCGGCGTCGCACGACCCGGGCGACGACCTCACCGTCGTCGTGCTCTCCCGCGACGCCTGACGCGCGACGGGCAGCCCTGGCGGACGGGCGCGGTCAGGCGCCGAGGCGCTCGATGAGCTCGCGGTAGCGGGCGGCCGTGCGCTCGACGATCTCGTCGGGGAGGACCGGCGGCGTGCCCTGCTTGTCCCAGTTGGCGCTGAGCCAGTCGCGCACGATCTGCTTGTCGAACGAATCGGTGCGGTTGCCCTCGGCGTAGGTCGTGGCGTCCCAGTAGCGGCTGGAGTCGCTCGTCAGGACCTCGTCCCCGATGCGGATCTGACCGTCGGCGTCGTGCCCGAACTCGAACTTGGTATCCGCGATGATGACGCCGCGCTCGAGGGCGATCGCCGCCGCCTCGGAGTAGACGTGCAGCGAGCGGTCCCTGAGCTGCGTCGCGACCTCGGCGCCGACGAGCTCGACGGTCCGCTCGAACGAGATGTTCTCGTCGTGCTCGCCCTGTGGCGCCTTGTACGCGGGCGTGTAGATCGGCTCCGGCAGCCGGTCGCCGTTCGAGAGCCCGGCGGGGAGCGGCACGCCGCAGACGCTGCCCGACTCCTGGTACTCCACCCAGCCGCTGCCGACGAGGTAGCCGCGGACGACGCACTCGACGGGGAACATCCGCAGGGGCATGACGTGCATCGAGCGGGAGGCCACCGAGTCGGGCACCGGCGTGCTGGTCGCCGTCGGGGTCAGCAGGTGGTTCGGGACGTCGCCGAGCTGGGTGAACCAGAACCGGGACAGGCGCGTGAGGAGCTCGCCCTTGCCGGGGATCGGCGGCTCGAGTGCGAAGTCGTACGCGCTGACGCGATCCGACGCGACGAGGAGCAGCTCGGTCGCGGTGGCGACCGAGGCGGTGTCGGCCGGGACGTAGAGCTCGCGGACCTTGCCGGAGGAGACGTGCTGCCAGCCGTCGACCGCGGGCGCGCTCATCGGGTGACCTTCGCGGCGATGTCGGTGCGGAACTGGGCACCGTCGAGCGTGATGTCGTGCAGGCCGGCGTAGGCACGGTCGCGGGCTTCGGCGAAGTCGGAGCCGGTGGCGACGACGCTGAGCACGCGCCCGCCCGTCGCGACGAGGTCGCCGTCCAGCAGGCCCGTCGCGGCGTGCAGCACGGCGACGCCGTCTCGGGCGTTCGCCGCGTCGATGCCGGAGATCGGACGGCCGGTCTGCGGGTTCTCGGGGTAGCCCTGGCTGGCGAGGACCACCGTCACCGCGGCGTCGTCGCGGAACTCGGGCTCCGGGGCGCCGCCGAGCTGCCCCGTCGCGGCCGCCAGCATCAGCGCGCTGAGCGGGGTCGCGAGGCGGGGGAGGACCACCTGGGTCTCCGGATCGCCGAAGCGCGCGTTGAACTCGATGACGCGGACGCCCTGCTCGGTGACGATGAGCCCGCAGTAGAGGAGCCCGACGAACGGCGTGCCCTCGTGCTCGAGTCGGCGGACCGTGGGGAGTGCGACGAGGTCGGCGACCTCTGCCACGAAGGCGGCTTCTGAGCCCCATCGGTCGGCGAGCCACGGCAGCGGCGAGTACGCGCCCATGCCGCCGGTGTTCGGACCGACGTCGCCGTCGCCGAGACGCTTGTAGTCCTGTGCGGGGCTGAGCGCGCGGACGTCGTGACCGTCGCTGAGGAAGAACAGCGAGACCTCTTCGCCGTCGAGGAACTCCTCGACCACGATCGGGCCGTGCTGGAGCCAGTAGGTCGCGTGGTCGATGGCGGCCTGACGGTCGTCGGTGACGAGGACGCCCTTGCCGGCGGCGAGCCCGTCGGCCTTGACGACGTGGGGTGCGCCGAGTTCGTCGATGGCGGCGACGGCTTCGTCGATGGTGCCTGCGGAGACCGGGCGGCCCGTCGGCACGTTCGCCGCCGACATGATGCGCTTGGCGAAGGCCTTCGATCCTTCGAGCGCTGCCGCGGCCTTGCTCGGCCCGAAGACCGGGATGCCGCGGGTGCGGACGGGGTCCGCGACACCGGCGATGAGCGGCGCTTCCGGACCGACCACGACGAGTTCGATGCCGTTCTCGATCGCGTACTCGGCGACGAGGGGCCCGTTCGTCGGGTCGAGCGACACGGTCTCGACGTCGGCGGCGATGCCGGCGTTGCCCGGCGCCGCTGTGATGACGTGGCCGGCCTGTTCTGCCAGGAGCGCCGTGATGATCGCGTGCTCGCGGGCACCGGAACCGAGGACGAGGATTCGCACCCGATCAGCCTACCGAGCCCGACCGGCGCCTCGCGATGCACCGGCTAGCCTGTGGACATGCCGAGCAGGACCATCGACGACGCCGAGGGAGCCGCGGCGCTCCGAGCCGTGCTCGCCGGTGCGACCGACCGGCCGACGACGGCGACGGCGGTCAGGTGGACGCTCCAGCGTCTCGCCGAGGACGTCCCGGGGAACAGCGTCGAGGTGCGGGTCCCGCCGTTCGCAGCCGTCCAGGCGGTCCCGGGCCCGAGGCACACGCGCGGGACACCGCCGAACGTGGTCGAGACCGACGGGGCCACGTGGATCGCGCTGGCGACGGGCACGCTGACCTGGACCGAGGCCGTCTCGGCAGCGCGGGCGAGTGCGTCGGGCGCGCGGGCGGACCTCACGGCATACCTGCCGGTGCGGACCGGCGTCTGACGACACGCCGAGTGCATACCGATCGGCATCGAATTAGGTAGTCCCTACCGATGTGGCACGGAGACCCGGGCACGTAGCGTGGGAACCGAGTTGAAGTCGCCGGGATTCGGACCCGACCCGAACGGGTCCGAACCCGGCGACAGCGACCACCGTACGCGATGTCCGGCCCTTCGTGTGCACCATTCGGCGTGGCGTGCTGCATTCCGCAACGGAACTGCGGTTCCCGGCCCGCAGAGCGCGCATCAGAGCAGCTCGGCGAGCTCCGACCGTGCGTGCAGGTCCCACTTGCCGAACACGCGTGACAGGTGGGCGTCGATCGTCCGGACCGACAGCCCGAGCTGCTCGGCGATCCGCCGGTTCGAGAGCCCCTGCGCAGCGAGTGCCGCGACCTCGTACTCGCGGCGGGTGAGCGGAGGACGCTGCGCCCGACCCGCCGTGACGGCCATGCCGTGCGTCGCGAGGACGGCTTGCGCGTCGGCGATCCGCGTGCGGTCCCGCGACCGGATGGCGTCCGAGTACTCGACGATCGCGCTCGCGAGCGGGCCGTCGACCCGTGTCGCTGCTTCGCGCATGCGGTCGAGCGACGCGGTGGAGTCCCGCCCGTTCAGCATGTCCATCGTGTAGTGCAGCGTCTGCGCGTACAGGACGTGCATCCACGCCCCGCTCGCGGCCGCCCGGTCCATCAGCTCGTCGGCGTGCCGGAGCCCAGCGGGGTTGCCGAGCACCGCCTCGGTCCAGCAGATGGTCGTTGCGATCTGTTCCCCGGTGATGCGCATCGCCCGAGGCGGGGTCGCTCGGGCGTGCTCGAGTGCGGCGTTCGCCTCCTCTGCCCGGCCCGAGAAGGCGTACGCCATGGCGAGCCGTGCCCAGGGGTAGGCGCCGAAGCCACCGTGGTCGGCCACCGCGTACCGCTCGCACGCGGCCGAGAACGCCGTGATCGCGTCGTCCCACCGGCGCTGCCCGATCGCGAGGTTGCCGGCACCGATGAGCTCGAGGGTGAAGTCGTACTTCAGGAACGGGCTCGACCGGTTCAGCGAGACCTGGGTGATGAGGCCGTCCATGTCGCCCCGCCACACCTGGACCTGGTGCAGCACGGACATCAGCTCGCCCACGCTCCACGGAGCCTCTTCGATGTGTGCGGTCGCGGTCGTCAGCGCCGCCGTGCCGAGGCGCATCGCGTCGTCGAGCCGGCCGGCCGTCGCCAGTGCCATCACGGCGCACGGCGCGAGGCAGAGGAACGACATCGGCACGGTCGGGGCGTCCACGATCCCGGAGCGTTCGATCTCGGCACGGATCTCCCCGAACCGACCGCCCCAGCCGAGGTGCGACAGTCGGAGCAGGCGGAGCCGTTCGGCGGCCTCGGGACCGACGAACCCGATCGCGACGTCGGTCAGGGCGACGGCCGCCAGGGTGTCGTCGTCGTGGAACTGCCGGATGTTCGCGAGCGTCTCGCACGCCTCGATGACGGCGTCGTCGTCGACAGCGCCGGCACCGGCGATCGCCCACGCCGCCTCGGCATCGGCACGTCCGGCCTCTCGACCGTCGCTGTAGCCGCGGGCGAGCGACCGCAGGCAGAGCGCGGCCACCCGCTGGGTCGGCGAGAGCTCGGCCCGGAGCGCGGCGGTGGCCAGGGCGACCGCGCTCTCGAGCTCCTGCAGCCGCACGGCGACGTGCGCCGCGTCCAGCAGCTGCGGCACCGGCGGCAGCACCCCGCACTCGAGCGCCCACAGCGCAGCCCGCAGCCGCGCGGCCGGCAGCGCCCCGGAGTCGAGGTCGGCGCGGAAGGCGTTCGCGCGGGCGAACAGCATCGTCCGGCGCGCGACCGGCACCAGGGACCGGACGACCTCGCCGACGAGGGGGTGCGACGGCCGGACCGCTGGGGCGCCCTCGTCGAGGGAGTCGATCCGGACGAGTCCGAGCGCCACGACCCGGTCGACGTCGCCGCCGCTCACCAGCCCGAGCAGTCGGGACAGCGGGATCGGGTCGGCGAGCGCGACGATGTCGACGACGTCGCGGAGGTCCTCCGGCAGTGCGCCGAGTTCCGTGCGGTACATGTCGGCGAGGCTGTTGGACGCGGTGATGCGCCCGCGCCAGTACCAGCCGGACGCCGTGTGCTCGAGGGCCCCCGACGTCAGCGCGGCACGGACGACCTCTCGGAGGTAGAGCGGGTTCCCGGCGGTCGCCCGGTGCACCCGTTCGACCGACGCCGCCTCGAGCGGGGCTCCCAGCGCCTGGCCGATGAGCGCCGCGGTGTCGTGGACGTCGAGCGGGTCGAGGTCGATCCGCTCGAGGACGTCGTCTTGCCACAGTGCGCGGAGCGGCTCGGCGAGCGCGGTGAAGTCGCGGCAGGTCAGCACGATCCTGGCGCCCTGGTTCCGCACGAGCCACGCGACGTACCTGGCGGAGATCGCGTCGAGGTGGTCGGCGTCGTCCACCCGCAGCAGCAGGTCGCGGTCGACGAGGTCCGCCGTTTCGCGCAGCCGCTGTTCGGCGCCCGCCTCGTCGGCGAGGAGCTCCTCCGGGAGTTCACCGAGGCGCTCGGACACGGCGCCGAACGGCATCGACGCCCCGGTCGCCACGGCGGTGATCGGCACGACGAGCGTCCTGCCTTCGGTGTCCCGTCGTGCGACCCGGTCGGTCACCCGTGCGGCAGCGGTGCTCTTCCCGAGCCCTGGTGCGCCGACCAGGGCGACGCTGCACCGGTGGTCGGCGACGACGGCGACGGCGCGGTCCTCCTCCCGCCGCTGCGCGATCGGCCACGAGATGCGCGCCGGGACACCGGGGTGTCGGTCAGCCGCCGTCGATCCGTTCACCCCGCGTCACCTCCACCCGTGGGATACCACTCGATCCGCTCCATCCTCTCGCGGATCCGCACGCGAACACAGGCCGGAGCACGTCCCACAGTGGGGGACAATGGACTCGTGAGCAACACCGATCGACCCGACGACGCTCCGGTCCCGACGCCCGGCACCGTCTCCTCCTCCGACGAGGTCACCATCCGTCGCGCCCCGAAGTTCGGCGTCTTCATCGTCGGTGGAGCGCTCCTCGGCTTCGTCGTCACGCTGATCGTGATCTCGCTCACCATGAACCTCGACCGCGGCGACCAGCAGGAGACGCAGAGCTTCGGCAGCCTGGTGGGGTACTTCGGCCTCTGGGGTGTCGCCATCGGCGGGTTCGTCGGCGCGCTCGTCGCGATCGTCCTCGACCGCGTGCTCTCCCGCCGCGCGGCGCGGCTCACCGCGGAGCGCGTCGAGGTGGAGATGCCGCCGGAGACCGTGGAGGGCGAGATCGAGGACCACGGCGACCAGGCGCGGTAGTCGCGACCAGACCAACGGACGGGAGGCCCGGTGCCAGCTGGCACCGTGCCTCCCGTCCGTCGTCTCGTTGCGTCAGCTGAGCTGGTTCGCCTCGACCCAGGACAGGTACTCCGGGCTCACCGTGCCGGTGACGTACTCACCGGTGAAGCAGCTCATCTCGAGGTCCGTGACGTCGGAGCCCTCGATGATGGCGTCCCGCATGTCGCCGATCTCCTGGTAGATCAGGTGGTCGCTGCCGAGCACCCGGTTGATCTCGGGGATCTTGCGGTCGTGCGCGATGAGCTCCGCGCGGGTCGGCATGTTGATGCCGTACACGTGCGGGTACCGGACCGGGGGAGCGGCGGAGGTGAAGGTGACCTCGTTCGCGCCGGCGGCACGGGCCATCTCGACGATCTCCTTGCTCGTCGTGCCGCGCACGATGGAGTCGTCGACGATGAGGATGTTCTTGCCCTTGAACTCGGACGACATCGCGTTGAGCTTCTGGCGCACGGACCGCTTGCGCTCCGCCTGCCCCGGCATGATGAACGTCCGGCCGACGTAGCGGTTCTTGTAGAAGCCCTCGCGGTACTCGATGCCGAGCTTCTGCGCGACCTGCATCGCTGCGGGACGGCTCGAGTCCGGGATCGGCATCACGACGTCGATGTCGCCGGTCGGGGCGTGCTGCGCGATCGTGTCAGCCAGACGGTTGCCGAGGCGCAGGCGGGCGTCGTAGACGGAGATGCCGTTCATCACCGAGTCCGGACGGGCCAGGTAGACGTACTCGAACGAGCACGGGACCAGACGCGGGTTCGCCGCGCACTGGCGGGCGTGCATCGTGCCGTCCATCTCGACGAAGATCGCCTCGCCCGGGGCGACGTCGCGGACGATGTCGTACCCGCCGGACTCCAGCACGAGCGACTCGGACGCGACGACCCACTCGGACTTGCCGGCGTCGTCGAACTTGTGGCCGAGGATCAGCGGCCTGATGCCGAACGGGTCGCGGAACGCGAGCAGTCCGTGCCCGGCGATCGTCGCGATGGCGGCGTACGAGCCCTCCACCCGCTGGTGCACGCGCTCGACGGCGTCGAACACCTGGCCCGGGTCGAGGTCGGCCCCACGCACCTGGCCCTGGAGCTCGTGCGCCAGGACGTTCACCAGGAGCTCGGTGTCCGAGCTGGTGTTGAGGTGCCGGCGGTCGATGTCGAAGAGTTCACGCGTCAGTTCCCGCGTGTTCGTCAGGTTGCCGTTGTGGACGAGGACGATGCCGTACGGCGCGTTCACGTAGAACGGCTGCGCTTCTTCCTCGTTGCTGGCGGCACCCTTCGTGGCGTACCGGACGTGGCCGAGCCCCATGGTGCCGAGGAGGGCACGCATGTCACGGGTGCGGAAGGACTCGCGGACGTGCCCGCGGGTCTTGTGCATGTGGTGGATGTGACCCTCGACCGTGGCGATGCCCGTCGAGTCCTGTCCCCGGTGTTGCAGGAGGAGCAGAGCGTCGTAGATGGATTGATTAGCAGGCCCCTGCGCAACGAGGCCGACGATGCCGCACATTCGCGGTGTGCTCCAGACCGTAGAATCGGGTGGTACCGAACAAGTCTGCCATGCCACGACGGAGGACTCCGCATGCCCAACCCGTACGCAGAGGCCGGGGTCGACACCGCCGCAGGTGATCTGGCCGTCGAGCTGATGAAGTCCGCAGTGGCGGCGACGCACAACGACTCGGTCCTGGGTGGTGTCGGTGGGTTCGCCGGGCTGTACGACGTCTCGTTCCTGAAGGACTTCTCACGGCCGCTGCTCGCGACCTCGACCGACGGCGTCGGCACGAAGGTCGCCATCGCGCAGGCGATCGACAAGCACGACACCATCGGCCAGGACCTCGTCGGCATGGTGGTCGACGACATCGTCGTGGTCGGTGCGAAGCCGATGTTCATGACCGACTACATCGCGTGCGGCCGGGTCATGCCGTCCCGGATCGCGGACATCGTCGCCGGGATCGCCCGCGGCTGCGCCGAGACCGGCACCGCGCTGGTCGGCGGCGAGACCGCTGAGCACCCCGGGCTCCTCGGGCCGGACGACTACGACGTCGCGGGCGCGGCGGTGGGCGCCGTCGAGGCCGACTCCGTGCTGGGCGCCGATCGCGTTCTCGACGGGGATGTCGTCCTGGCGATCGCGTCCTCCGGTCTGCACTCGAACGGGTACTCGCTCGTCCGGCACATCCTCTCGACCCGCGGGGTCGGGTACACCGACTCGCTGCCGGAGTTCGGCGGGCTCGTGGGTGAGGCGCTGCTCGAGCCGACCCGGCTCTACACCTCCCCGCTGCTCTCCGTGATCTCCTCGAGCGACGGTGCGGTCCACTCGCTCTCGCACGTGACCGGTGGTGGCATCGCGGCGAACCTGGCACGCGTGCTGCCCGTCGGCTCCTGGGTCGAGGTCGACCGTTCGACGTGGGAGCCCCTCCCCGTGTTCCGCGTGCTCGCCTCCATGGCGGGGACGCCGATCGAGGACACCGAGAGCACGTGGAACCTCGGCATCGGCATGTTCGCGGTCGTGTCCGCTTCGGCTGCTGCGTCGGTCGTCGACGCGCTCGGGACGGCCGGGCTCGCGGCCTGGCAGGTCGGCACGGTGTCGATGTCCGCGCGGGACCTCGACGGGTTCGAGCAGGGGGCGAAGGGCGTCGACGGCGGCGCCGTGCGGCTCGTGGGGAGCTACGCCGGCTGAGTCCGCGCGGGCGTCGTCGGGTCGCGGTGCCGGCTCGACGTGGTCGCTCTGTCGACGCAGGTCGACACCGTCGTTGTCGTACGACAGCGGGCCTGTCGTTGGTTGCGGGCGCGGGCTGTTGCGGGTGCGGGCTGTCGTCGCGCGCAAGGTGCGACACCGTCGTTGTCGTACGACAGCGGGCCTGTCGTTGGTCGCGGGCGCGGGATGTTGCGGGTGCAAGGTGCGACACAACCGCTGTCGTACGACAGCGGGCCTGTCGTTGGTTGCGGGCGCGGGCTGTTGCGGGTGCGGGCCGTCGTCGCGCGCAAGGTCCGACACCGTCGTTGTCGTACGACAGCGGGCCTGTCGTTGGTTGCGGGCGCGGGCTGTTGCGTGTGCGGGCCGTCGTCGCGCGCAAGGTGCGACACAACCGTTGTCGTACGACAGCGACCCTGTCGTTCTGGGTCGCGAGGGCGAGCGGCACGCGGAAACGCCGCGTCACCCCGGAGGGTGCGCGGCGTCACTTGACCAGGAGGTCAGGCGGACTTGTTCTGGTCCTGCTGGGGCTCGAACTCGTCGTCGCCCTCGAGCTGGTCATCCCCGTATTGGTCTGCCCAGCGGTCGACGTAGGAGTTCTCGTCCGAGTCGTGCCCGGCGGAGAGCTCGCGTTCGAGCGCACCGTAGTTCGTCTCCGGGCTGAAGTACTTCAGCTCCCGGGCGACCTTGGTGTGCTTTGCCTTCTGACGGCCGCGCCCCATGCGTGACCCCCTCGTGATCGGCTCGTGTCCGGTGCTACGGGAGACGAGTCATCACCCGGAGAATCCGAACGGTTCGTGGTTGGAAATCTGCCGATCACTCTACCATGTACCCCTATCTGGACATGGCCGAGCGGTGCGCGCGTCCAGCAGAATCGGATGTGATGACGGACGCGACACCGACCCCTGACGACCAGCACGCCCGGGTGGTCGTGATCGGTGCGGGGCAGGCTGGTCTCTCCGCGGCCTACCACCTGCGCCGGCTCGGACTGCGGCCAGGGAGCGACGTGGTCGTCCTGGACCGGGCGCCGAGCACGGGTGGCGCGTGGCAGTACCGCTGGGAAGCGCTCCGGCTCGGGTCGGCCCACCGCGTGCACGACCTCCCCGGCATGCGGGCGATGGGCCTGCGGTTCGACGACGCCGATCGGTCCCGACCCGCGCGCGACGTCGTCGGTGAGTACTACCGCCGGTTCGAGCAGCACTACGACCTCCAGGTCCGACGGCCGGTCACCGTGACGAGCGTCACCCGTGCGGGAACCGGACTGTGCGTGACGACCCGGACGCCGGACGGCCGTGTCGCCCGGATCACGGCGGATGTGGTCGTCTCCGCGGCGGGCACCTGGGGCACGCCCTTCGTCCCGTGGTACCCGGGGCGCGACACCTTCCGCGGGCGGCAGATCGACACGACCGAGTACCGGTCGGCTTCGGAGTTCCGGGGGCAGGACGTCGTCGTGGTCGGCGGTGGGACGAGCGCGATCGGCTTCCTGCTCGAACTCGACGGTGTCGCGCGGTCGACGAGGTGGTTCACCCGTCGACCCGTGGAGTGGTCCGACACCGCTGGGCTCGACCTGGAGTCAGCGGTCGCCGCGGTGGACGAGCAGGACCGCGCGGCCCGGGCGGGGGAGACCCTGCCGAGCATCGTCAGCGGCACGGGCGTCCCCGTTTCACGCCGCATCCGCGCGGGGATCGACCGCGGGGTCCTGCACGCGGAACCCGTGTTCGTCGCGATGGAGCCGGACGGGGTGGTCACCCGCGCGGGCGAGCACGTGCACGCCGACGCGGTGATCTGGGCGACGGGCTTCCGGGCCGACCTCCGGCACCTGGCACCGCTGCGGCTCCGGACATCGGGCGGCGGCGTGGTGGTCGCCGATGGGCGGTCGGCGGACGAGCCCCGGCTGTTCTTGGCCGGCTACGGTCCCCAGGCGTCGACGATCGGGGCGAACCGGGCCGGCCGGCTCATCGCACGCCAGGTGGTGGACGAGCTCTCGCGCTGAGCGACAGTTCTCGGGCGCGAACCCGCGAGAAGTGTCGCTACGCGCGAATCGGGTAGCGAGGCGCGAAGCGGGGAGCGACGCTTGAAACGGAGCCCGGAAGGCGCCTCTACGCGGGCAGCGGCTCGGCGACACCACGCCGACGCCGCGACGCCCGCAGCACCAGCGCATCGAGCGACAGGCGGCCCGGCCCGGTCAGCGCCACGGCGAGGGCACCGGCGGCCAGGACGAGCACGTACTCGAACCCGCCCTCCTGCGAGAAGAACCCAGCGGACGCGTGTGCCAGGAACCCCGCGACGACCATGTCGACCGCGAGCAGCACGCCGACGACCCTGGTGGCGACCCCGAGCACGAGGAGCGCACCACCGACGAGCTCGAGCCCGGCGACCAACGGCGCCGCGATCGATGCGAGCGGCACTCCCATGCCGGCGAATCCGTCGGCGACGGCGGGGATGCCCTGCCCGAACTTCTGCGCGCCGTGGGCGATGAACACCACGCCGAGGACGACGCGGAGGACGGTGAGGCCGATCGAGGTCGATGTCGTTCGCATGGCCCCGACCGTAACCAGTGACGTGTCATCGATCGCCCCTCGTTCGGGGGTCTGCCCGGGTATCGCCAGGACATGCCCAGCCCCGGGTCCCCAGAACGACGGACAGCGCCGACGGACAACGCCGACGACGGACATCGCCGACGACCGACACCGAGCGACGCGTCAGGAGTCGCCGCGCCCCGTCTTCGACTGCAGTCGGTCGATGTGCTCCGACGCCTCGGCCTTGGTCAGGTCCGCGGGGAGCTCCTCGCCGGCTTCGCGCGCCAGGGTGTCGAGGTAGCTCCGCTGCGGCCCGGTCATCGGCTCGTCACCGGTGACCCAGGTCTCCGGGTCCTTGCTCGCGTCGGTCGTGGGGTCGGGGCGTGCGCCGCCGAGGGTCTCACCAGTGCTGTCACTCATGCTCGGGACGGTACGCGCGACCCACGACACCGCGGTCAGCCCGAGCGCCCCCACGGGGGACAAACGTCAGCCGGACAGCCGGACAGCCGGACAGCCGGACAGCCGGACAGCCGGACAGCCGTCAGACCGGTACCGCCGTGTACCGCACCAGGTCCGGCCCGACCTCGTTCGCCGCGATCGGCACCGACCGCCCCTCCCGGGTGATCCAGAGCGTGTTGCCCGGCTCGTCGAGCCGCTCGACCGGGGACAGCGACCCGTCCAGCAGCACCGCGGCGGACACGCTCACCCGTCCGGACGCGGGCCGCGGCGGGAGCCCCGGCACGTCGTCCGCGTACGCCGGGTACGTCCCCGGCGCCAGGAGCGGGCTGATCGGTGTCGTCACGATCTCCACACCGGCCGCGCCGGAGGCGGTCACCGCGTCAGCGGTGACGACGACCAGTCGGACCACCTGGTCCTTCGGCAACGGCATGTCCACGACCCCCGACCCGGCCAGTGCGCGGAACGCGGGCCGACCGTCGGGGCCGAGGTGGGCCTCCAGGCCTTCGATGCGGACGCGACCGCGCCCACGCGTGTCCGCGTAGGTGCCTGGCTGCAGGTCCGAGCGACGCGCCTCGAGCGACGACACCACGATCCGGTCGGGTCGGTACCAGTCGCGGAGGGTGGCCGGGTCGACCCAGCCGATGCTCGCAGTGCCGACCGGCCGCTCGTCGAGCGCGCCGATCGGGTGCTCGCCGCGCACCGCGACGAGCCCCTCGTACCGGTCGTCGGAGTGGTCGAGGACCTCGACGCGCTTGGACACCTTGCCGCCGTGGCCGTCGAACGTCGCGAAGGTGCGCAGGTCGGGTGCGTCGGTCATGGGTTCAGATCGTATGCCGGGAGGCGCGGATCACTCCGCAGACGTCGGCGTGCGTCCGGGGGACGCCGGCACCAGGACCTGCATCTCACCGGTGCAGAGCGCCGGGTCCACCCCGTCCGCCGGTCCGGCCGGGCGGCTCGCGCGACGCGACTGCATGCTGGCGCGCTGCGCGGGGCTGAGCAGGTTGTTGCGCTGGTCGGAGCGGAGGACGCGGTCCTCTTCTTCGCTGCGGAAGACGCCGCTCGGCGAGCGGCGGAGCGCCGGTCGGACCGGCTCGCCACGGCGCTCCTGGCCGGGGAACGGTCGCGAGCGGCGGCCGTAGAGCAGTTCGGATGAGTCGAGGAGCCACGGCACCAGCGCCACGGTGACGCCGTGCACGAGCAGGAGCTTCTTGCGGATCCGACGGCCGCGGTGGTTGTGGAGGAGTCCCTCCCACCAGTGGCCGACGACGAAGACGGGGGTGTAGACCGTGACGACCTCGGAGCCGTGCTCCATCCGGTGTGCCTTGATGTACTTGATCAGCGGCATCGAGATGTCGCGGTACGGGCTCGGGACGATGGTGAGCGGGACCTCGATGCCGTGCTCGGCCCACTGCTCGACCAGGAGTGCGGCTTCGGCCTCGTCGATGGAGACGTGCACGGCCTCGAGGCCGGCGTGCTTCGCGGCGATGGCGTAGTCGAGCGCCTTGAGCACCGGCTTCTGCAGCTTGTTCACGAGGACGATCGCGTGGTCGCCCGTCGCGCCGAACTCCGTCTCGACGTCGGCCTCGATTTCGTGCTTGACGTCGCGGTAGTAGCGGTTCACACCGAGCATCAGCACGAACAGGACCGGCATGATGACGAAGACCAGCCACGCCCCGTGTGTGAACTTCGTGATCGTGACGATGACCAGGACGACGAAGGTGAACGTGGCGCCGGTTGCGTTGATGAGCCGGGAGCGGATGACCTGGCCGCGGTTCACCGGTTCCGTCGCCGTGCCGGCGCGGTCCTCGCGCAGCAGCCGGGTCCAGTGCCGCACCATGCCCGTCTGCCCGAGGGTGAACGACACGAAGACACCGATGATGTAGAGCTGGATGAGGCTCGTGACGTTCGCCCGGTAGACCACGAGCAGCGCGGCCGCGACGAGCGCCAGCACGATGACGCCGTTCGAGTAGATGAGGCGGTCGCCGCGGGTGGAGAGTGCCTTCGGCGCGTAGGAGTCGCGCGCCAGGATCGAGCCGAGCAGCGGGAAGCCGTTGAACGCGGTGTTCGCGGCGAGGAGCAGGACGGCAGCGGTCGTCGCCTGGATGACGAAGAACAGAATCGTGTTGTTCCCGAACGTCGCCGACGCGATCTGGGCGATGAGGGAACGCTGTGGTGTCGTGGCGCAGTTCGCGAAGCCCTGGAGGTCGCACGCGCTCTCGGCGTAGTGCACGCGGGACACCAGCGCCAGGGTGATGAGGCCGACGAACAGGACGATCGCGATGCCGCCCATGAACACGAGCGTCATCTGGGCGTTCTTGACCTTCGGTCGGCGGAAGGCCTGCACGCCGTTCGCGATCGCCTCGACGCCGGTCAGCGCCGAGCAGCCGGACGCGAAGGCACGGAGGAGCAGCAGGATGAACGCCGCCTGCGTCGTGTGCTCGACGTTCTGCACCGTGTACGCGGCGGACTCGGCCACGGGGGCGTTCCCCGCGAGCACCCGGATCAGGCCGGTCACCACCATGACGAACACGCTCGCCACGAACAGGTAGGTCGGGACGGCGAAGGCCTTGCTCGACTCCCGCACGCCGCGGAGGTTCGCGGCCGCGAGCAGGATGACGAAGACGAGCGCGAGCTCGACGCGGAACTCGTTGAGCACCGGGAGCGCGGAGATGATGTTGTCCACACCGGAGGCCACCGACACGGCGACCGTCATCACGTAGTCGACGAGCAGGGCGCTCGCGACGACGAGCCCGGCCTTCTCGCCGAGGTTGCGGTGTGCGACCTCGTAGTCGCCGCCGCCGGACGGGTACGCCTTGATGAGCTGCCGGTAGGAGGCGACGACCACCAGCAGCAGCAGGACCACGAGCGCGGCGACCCACGGTGCGAAGGTGAGGAACGACATCCCGCCGAGCAGCAGGATCATCAGGAGCTCCTGCGGCGCGTACGCCACGCTGGACAGCGGGTCGCTCGCGAAGATCGGCAGTGCCAGGTGCTTCGGGAGGAGCTGTCCTTCGAGCTTCTCGGAGGGGAGGGGATCCCCGATCAGTCGCGACTTCAGCGACCGGATCTCGTTCGTCACGAGCGGCAAACCTACTCATTTCCGGGCGCGAGTCAACACGGGTCGAGGGGTCGGTATTCCGCTTCCGTCGAACGCAACCCCAGCGGATCCCCCGAAAGCCCTTGCGGTTGACGCTGCGTCAACCGCTACCGTCGTCTCCATGAGGGAATCGACAGACACGGCGTCGCCAGCTGCCAAAGCCCCGCACGGCATCGCCGACGTGGCGCGTTCGGCGGGGGTGTCGAGCAGGACGCTCCGGCACTACGACGCCATCGGACTGCTCCCGGCCACGGCGGTCGGTGACGGCGGACTCCGCCGGTACGACGACCGTGCGCTCGTCCGGTTGCAGCGCATCCTGCTGCTCCGTGGCCTCGGGCTCGGGCTGCCGGCGATCCGCGAGGTCCTCGACGGCGAGCTCGACGACGTCGCCGCCCTCACCGCGCACGTGGCGTGGCTGGAACGCGAACGGGACCGTCTCGCTCGGCAGCTCGCCGCGGTGCGCACCACCATCACGAGACTCCGGAAGGGAGAGGACATGAACACGGACGACACGTTCGACGGTTTCGACCAGTCGCGGTTCCGCGCCGAGGTCGAGGAGCGCTGGGGCGCGGACGCGTGGCAGCGCGGCACGACCTGGTGGGCGTCGAAGGACGCAGCCGGCAAGGAGGCGTTCCAGGCCGAGCAGCGCGCCATCGCCGCCGACGCGGCAGCGCTCGCCGCATCCGGTGACGGGCCGGCGTCCTCGCGCGGGGTCGCGCTCGCGCGGCGCCAGTTCGACTGGCTGGCGCAGGCGACCCCGCCCGCGGAGCTGACGGCCGACCGGTTCCGCACGTTGGCCGACATGTACGTGGCGGACGAGCGGTTCACCCACGCGTACGAGTGGGCGGGCGCCGGTGCGTCCCGCGCGTTGCGCGACGCGATGCACGCGTTCGCCGACGCGGCGTTGTAGGCGGGGGACGGTTTGCTCCCGCGAGCGGACGGGAGGCGGGGGTCGCCGCCGCCCCGCCGGCCCGGGACTCAGAGGGACTTGCGCAGGTCCTCGAGGCCGTCGCGCAGGCGCGTCACGGTGTCCGCGGTGAGCGTGCCACGTGTCGCACGGCGGCGCAGGTCGGCGCGGACCTGCTGCCGGAACGACGACAGTGCCATCTCGAGCTCGCGGAGGGCGCGGGCGCTCTCGGACGGGACGGAGACGGGTTCCTCGGTGTTCGTCGACCGCGCGTTCGTCGACTGCGCTGAAGCGGCGAGGTCGGCGCGGAGGGACCGCATCGCGTCGCTGACCGAGGCGCGGACACCGTCGGCGAGGGACTTCACCGAGTCGTTGACGCCGGCCTCGAGCGAGGCGATCTCCTCCGCGCGTGCGGTGAGCTCGGCGCGGCCCGCATCGGTGATCGCGTAGACGGTCTTGCGGCCGTCGGCGGTCTTGGACACGAGGCCGTCCTCCTCCAGCTTCGCCAGGCGCGGGTAGACCGTGCCGGCGCTCGGGACGTACGTGCCGCCGAAGCGGTCCCCGAGGGCCTGGATGACCTCGTACCCGTGCATCGGGTGGTCGGCGAGCAGGACGAGCAGGTACAGCCGCAGGTGGCCGTGGGCGAAGACCGGACTCATTCGAACACCTCGCTCTCGGTGTCCGCTGGCGTCGTCACCGGCGGGGCGTGCAGCACGGCGATGTCCCCGGACACCGAGTTCACCCGGAGGTCGAGCCACTGGCCGGAGAGCTCCCCGCCCTGCTTGACGTACGAGCCCCTGACGCCCTTGATCTCCGCGTCGTCGAACTGGAGCTTGCCGGACGCCGTGCTGACGGTGCACCGGAAGGCGACGCCGTCCTCGAGCCGGACGCTCACCGAGCCGGACACCGTGTTGACGCGCGCCGAGTCCGGCGTGCCGTGCAGGTCGAGCACGACGTCGGCGGACACGCCGTCGGCAGAGAACCGCGGGATCGCACCGGTCGCGACGACGTCGCCCGAGACGGTGTGCACCGTGAGGGCGCCGTCGAGGTCGCGCATGGTGGTCGCGCCGGACACCGCGTTGACGGTGACGTCACCCGCGACGCCGTCCACGACCACGTCCCCGGAGACGGTGTTGAGCGTCGCGCCGCGGTTCGTGCCCGACAGCAGTGCGCCGGCCGAGACGACACCGAGGGTCACCCCGGCGTCGCGGGGGACCAGGATGCTGACGTCGGCGTGGGCCTTGCCCCGGAAGGACTTCAGGAACCCGATCGGGTCGTCCCAGCGGATCTGCGGGTGGTCGACCGTCAGGGTGTCGCCGTCCAGTTCCACCTTCAGCGGCTTGCCGGACACGCTGTGGACCTCGACGCGTGCGGTGGGTTCGTCGTGTGCGACGACGTCGACCTGCCCGCCGACGAGGCCGACGCGCAGTGACCGGACGATGCCGGTGTCGATGACCTTGGGCTCCTCGACGAGCCACTTCTCCTGAGCCATGTTGTCTCCTCGAACTCGCGATGTATCGCGTCTGGTGACGACACGTTATATCGCGTCTCGCGGATCCGCAAGAGGCGCCCGGTGTGCTGCGGTCGTCACGGCCCTGGAGCCGTCACGGGACGGGCATGGGCTCCGTGGCGGGGGTGGGGCGGGCCTCCAGGCCTGGTGCCCGGTCGGGGCTCCACGGGAACCGGCGGAAGAGCGGCATGAGCGGCTGGACCATCGGGCCGATCGCGAACGCCGCGATCACCGTGCCGACGCCGACGTCCCCGCCGAGGAACCAGCCGACGATCACGACCGTGACCTCGATCAGGGTGCGCGCGAGCCAGATCGGCCAGCCGAGTCGCTCGTGCAGCCCGACCATCAGCCCGTCGCGTGCACCCGTGCCGAACCCGGCACCGATGTAGAACGCCGTCGCGACCGCCAGCAGGAGCAGTCCGGCGACGAACAGCCCGATCCTGCCGAGGAGGTCCGCCGGCGTCGGGACGAGCCAGAGCACCAGGTCGGCCGACGGGCCGATCGCCAGGGCGTTCAGCAGCGTGCCGATGCCGGGCTTCTGGCGGAGCGGGATCCAGAACAGCAGGATCGCGCCGCTCGAGACCACGGTGATGAGGCCGAACGACCACGGCACGACGTTCTCGAGACCCTCGGTCAGGACCGTCCACGAACTCACGCCGACGATCGCCCTGACCTGCAGGGCCGTGGAAGCGCCGTAGAGGAACAGGCCGACGAAGAGCTGCATGAAGCGGAGCGTGAGGGCGGTAGGGCGCGACATGGCTCCGATGCTCGCCGTGATTGGACTGCTGGTCGAGAGCCAATTGCGCTAGCGTGGATCCATGACGCCGGTCCTCCTCAGTTCCCGATCCGCCGCGCTCCTGCTCCACGAGTGGCGCGACGGCTCCGACGCCCCCGCGTACGAGGCCCTCGCCGATGCGATCCGCGTGCTCGTGATCGACGGCAGGATCCCGCTCGGTGCCAGGATGCCCGCCGAGCGTGGGCTGGCGGAGGCGCTCGGCGTGTCCAGGACCACCGTTGCGAACGCGTACGCCCGGCTGCGCGACTCCGGGTACCTGGTGTCCCTGCGGGGCTCTGGCAGTGTCGTGCGCTTGCCGCGGGACCTCGCGGGGCGGCCGGACCCCGAACGGCTCGGCGGGGTGGTGTCCGGCGACGTGCTCGACCTCCGCAAGGCGGCCCTGCACTCCGCGCCCGGTGTCGCCGAGGCCGTCGAGCGGGCGATGCGACACGTGCCGGCGGCGCTCGCCGGCATCGGGTACGACACCGTCGGGGACCCTGGGCTGCGTGCGGCCATCGCGGCGCGGTACACCGCTCGCGGTCTGCCGACCGACCCGTCGGAGATCGTGGTGACCATCGGCGCGCAGCACGCGATCGCCCTGCTCGCGCGGGTGCTCGTCCGTCGCGGCGACGCCGTCCTCGTCGAGTCGCCGACCTACCCGCACGCGCACGAGGCCTTCCGCGAAGCCGGCGGGCGACTCGTCGGCGTGCCCGTCGACGCGCGCTCGGGGTGGGACGTCGGGGTGCTCGAGACGGCGTTGCGGCGGTCGGCACCCGCGGTGGCCTACGTGATGCCGGAGCTGCACAACCCGACGGGGGCGACGATGTCGGCGTCGGTACGGTCCGTGCTGCTCTCCGTCGCGGCGTCGACGGGCACGACGGTGATCGCGGACGAGACGATGGGGGAGCTGCGGATCGACGGGGACGCTGCCGTGCCGTTGGCGGCGTTCGCCGGTTCGGGTGCGTCCGTCGTGATGATCGGGTCCGCCGACAAGGTCTTCTGGGGCGGCCTGCGGATCGGTTGGATCCGCGCGTCGCCCGACCTGCTGCAGCGGCTGTTGCTCGCCCGGCCGACGGGCGACCTGGGCACGCCCGTCCTCGACCAGTTGGTCGCCAGGGAGCTGGTCCCGCTGACCCACGCCGTCCTGGAGGCTCGGCGCGAGTACCTGAGACAGGGTCGCGACGAGGTCGTGGGAGCGTTGCGCGCGCGGCTCCCGGAGTGGGACGTCCCGTCCCCGGCCGGCGGCTTGACGACGTGGGTCGGGCTCGGGCGGCCCGTGTCGAGCGCGCTGGTGCTCGCGGCGCGTGCCGAGGGGGTGGTGCTCGCGTCCGGCGGGGTGTTCGGGCCGGACGGCGGCTTCGAGCGGTTCCTCCGGGTGCCGTTCACCATGCCGCCCGCGGACCGGGTGCGGCTCGTCGACGTGCTCGAGCGGGCGTGGGACCGGGTCGGTGGGGCGTCGTCGGGCGTGCAGGGGTCGTTGGCCGCCGTGGTGTGACGTGGGCGGTCGGTCGTGGGCTGTGGCGCGCGGTGGTGGGTCATCCGATGGGGTGACGTCGGTTCGGCCAGAGGGGTGATGTCCTCGTGTCCGGGTTCCGTCATGCTCGACGGCATGACCCCGCTCGTGTCCTCCCGCTCCGTTGCTCCGGTGCCGACCGTGCCCGCGTTCGCCCGGCTGACGATGGCGCTCGGTGGCGCGCTGCTCGCCGGGGTGCTCACCTCGTACGGGCAGGCGGTGCCCGGGCTGTCGACCGTCTCGAACTCGGCGGGCCCCTGGTTCGTCGTCGCGGTCGCGCTGCTGCTGCTCATGGGGGTCCGCATCGGCCGCGTGGGGCTGCCCGTCGCCATGGTGTCCGGGGTGGTGCTGCTGGAACTCATGCACATCGGGTACTGGGCGACGTCGAATCTCCGCGGGTACCCGGACTTCCTGTCGATCACGAACTTCTGGGTGCTGATGGCGGTCCCGGCCGGGGCGCTCGCGGGCGCGGTCGCCGGACTCGTGCGCTCGGCTGACGGACGGTGGCGCGGAGCCGCGTTCGGCGCCGTGGCCGCCGTGCTCATCGGGGAGGGCATGCGCGCGCTGCTGCGGGTCGCGGCGACGACCGGGGTCGTGGCCTGGGTCGTCGAGATCGCGGTCGGCGTCGCCGTGCTGATCGCCGGGGTCGTGGTCGCACGCTCACCCGCCGGACGGGTGGTCGCACTCGGCGTCGGTGTCGTCGGCACGGTCGGGGTCCTCGGCGCGTACCTGTTGGTCGGCGGGTAGCTGGCCGTTCTCCACCGATCTGCTCCCCGGTGAACCGTTGCGGGGACTTGCTGCGAGGATCGGACCGTGCACCTCCTCTCGGTCTTCAGCCTCCGCAACCGTGCGCTCATCGCGCTCGTGACGATCGTGGTGGCGATCTTCGGCGGGATATCGCTGTCGAGCCTCAAACAGGAACTCATCCCGAGCGTGCAGTTCCCGCAGATCGCGATCGTCAGCGCGTACCCGGGGGCCACGCCGGAAGTCGTCTCGAACGACGTCTCGACCAAGATCGAGCAGGGCATCCAGGCGGTGCCGGACCTCAAGTCCACCACCGCGACGTCGTCGACCGGCCAGAGCGTCGTCTCCGCCGAGTTCGACTACGGGTCCAACCTGGCGAGTGCCGAGGACAAGATCCAGACCGTCGTGAACGCCCTGTCCCTGCCGGACTCGGTGCAGACCCAGATCGTCACGGGGTCCTTCGACGACCTGCCCGTGATCCAGCTGGCGGTGTCCGGCGGCGGGGACCAGGAGCAACTCGTCGACCGACTGAACGCCACGGCGGTGCCCGACCTCGAGAAGCTCGACGGGGTGCGTGAAGCCGATGTGTTCGGCAACCCGGGCCGCCGTGTGCTCATCACGCCCGATCGCGACGAGCTGGCGGCGCGCGGGCTGTCCGAGACCGCGATCTCCGATGCGCTCGACGACAACGGCACGCTGATCCCCGGCGGGACGATCACCCAGGACGGCTCGACGCTCTCGGTGCAGACCGGGCAGCGGATCGCCTCGGTCGCGGACATCGAAGCGCTGCCGCTGACCGGGGGTGCTGCGGCGTCCACGATCGGCGACGTCGCCAAGGTCGCCATCACCGAGTCGCCACGCACGTCGATCAGCCGGGTCGACGGCGAGGAATCGCTGACCATCGCGATCACGAAGACCCAGCAGGCCAACACCGTCGACGTCTCGAAGACCGTCCGCGACGCCCTGCCCGGCATCGAGTCGAAGATCACCGGGGATCCGGAGTTCACGGTCGTGTTCGACCAGGCACCCTACATCCAGCAGTCGATCGACTCGCTCGCCGAGGAAGGGCTGCTCGGCCTCGGGTTCGCCGTGGTCGTGATCCTGGTGTTCCTGCTGTCCGTCCGGTCGACGATCGTCACGGCGATCTCGATCCCGACCTCGGTGCTGCTCGCCGCGATCGGCATGCGCGCGGCGGACTACACGCTCAACATCATCACGCTCGCTGGACTGACGATCGCGATCGGCCGCGTGGTGGACGACTCGATCGTCGTGATCGAGAACATCAAACGGCACCTGCAACCCGGGGTCGATCGGCGGCAGGCGGTGCTCGACGGGGTGCGCGAGGTCGCCGGCGCGGTGACGGCGTCGACACTGACGACCGTCGTCGTGTTCCTGCCCGTCGCCTTCGTCGCGGAGCTCGTGGGCGAGCTGTTCCGGCCGTTCGCGCTCACCGTGTCGATGGCGCTCATCGCGTCGCTACTCGTCGCGCTGACGATCGTGCCGGTGCTGGCGTACTGGTTCCTCCGCGCGCCCAAGGGGCACAAGCACGCGGGCACGGGGACCGCCGTCAGCGGCTCGGCCACGGACTCCGCGCTCCGCTCCGCCGACGACCTCCACGACGCCGGGGCTCCAGACCGCCTGCGCCGCGGCTACCTCCCGGTCCTGCACTGGGTGCTGCGGTTCCCGCTGCTCGTCGTGCTGCTGGCCGTGCTCGTGCTCGGCGGAACCGCCGCGGCGGTGCCCTTCGTGAAGACGAACTACCTCGGCGACTCCGGGCAGAACACCTTCACGGTGACGCAGGACCTCGACCCCGGTGCCTCGCTCGACGTCCAGTCCGACGCCGCCCGCAAGGTCGAGGCGCAGCTCCGGGCGGTGAGCGGCGTCGACACCGTGCAGACCACCATCGGGTCGAGCGGGCAGTCGATCCAGGCGGCGTTCGGGGGGTCTGGCACGGCGTCGATCCAGTACGCCGTCACCACCGACTCGGACGCCGACCAGACCCGCATCCAGTCGGAGACCCGCAAGCGTCTCGACGGGCTGTCGGACGCCGGCACGATCTCGCTGTCGTCGTCCGGCGGCGGCTTCGGCGGCAGCAGCGACATCGAGGTGGACGTCACGGCGCCGAGCCAGGCGCAGCTCAGGACCGCTGCGGACAAGGTCCTCGCCACCATGCGCGACGTCGCGAACACCACCGGGGCGTCGAGCAACCTCTCGGCGGCCGAGCCGTACCTGGCCGTGCGGGTCGACCGGTCGAAGGCAGCGGCGCTCGGGCTGACGGAGACCCAGGTCGGCGGGATCGTCGCCGCGGCCGTCTCCCCGCGGGACACCGGCACGGTCGAGATCGGTGACGCCTCGCTCGACGTGTACATCGCCGACCCGGAACCGCCGACCACCGTGCAGGCGCTCCGCGACCTGTCACTGCCGACGTCGACCGGCGTGGTGCCGCTGTCCGACGTCGCGACCGTCGAGCAGGCGGACGGCCCGACGTCCGTCACGACCTCGGACGCCGTCCGCACGGCGACGATCACCGTGACGCCGGACTCCGCGAACCTCGGGGCCGCAGTGCAGTCGGTGACGTCTGCGGTCGACGACCTCGACCTGCCGAAGGGTGCCTCGGCCACGATCGGCGGCGTTGCCTCGAGCCAGTCGTCGGCGTTCAGCCAGCTGCTGCTCGCCGCGCTGGTCGCGATCCTGATCGTCTACGTGGTGATGGTGGCGACCTTCCGGAGCCTGCGGCAGCCGCTGCTGCTCCTGGTCTCGGTGCCGTTCGCGGCGACCGGGGCGATCCTGCTGCAGATCGTCTCGGGCATCCCGATCGGGGTCGCGTCGTTGATCGGGGTGCTCATGCTCGTGGGCATCGTCGTGACGAACGCGATCGTCCTCATCGACCTCGTGAACCAGTACCGGCGCCGGGGTCTCCGCGTGCGGGAGGCCATGATCGAGGGCGCGACGAGACGACTCCGGCCGATCCTGATGACGGCGCTCGCGACGATCTTCGCGCTGCTTCCGATGGCCGTCGGGCTCACCGGGCAGGGCGGCTTCATCTCGCAGCCGCTCGCGCTCGTGGTGATCGGCGGACTGGTGTCCTCGACGCTGCTGACGCTCGTCGTGCTGCCGGCGCTGTACTTCCTCGTCGAGCGGGTGTTCGAGCGACGAGCGGACCGTCGGGCAGCGGCGGACGGTGCGGGTGCCGACGGAGCAGGTGCCGGCGATGCTGGTGCCGGCGGTGCTGGTGCCGAGGGTGCTGGCGTCTAGCGGTCGTCCTCGGCGGGGTCGCCCGCGCCGGAGAACCACGACACGAGGACGCAGGTCAGCGTCGTCAGGAACACGATCGCGCTGAGGCCAGCCACGATCGAGGTGTGACCGGTCGCCGCGCCGTACCCACCGAACGCCATCGTCACGAAGAACGACAGCCCGAGGAGCAGTTCCGCGGTGGTGCGGACGGGGGAGTGCTGCTCCCAGGTGGTCGCCGGGCGTGCGGGGCTGGTCGTGGTGTCGGTCACCCCGGAAGTCTCCGCCGACCTGGGCTCGACCGGCAGTCCCGACTCCGGGTGCCACCCACCCGGGGTACGCGCGCCGTCCGCACCCCTGCCGACCGCCCGCGCCCCCGCGACCCTGCCCGCGACCCTTCCGCCGCGACCCTGCCGCCGCGACCCTTCCGCCGCTACCCTTCCGCCGCGACCCTGCCGCCAAAGCGACTGTGTCCTCGCAGTGTTCGGCGTACAAGTGTCGCTTTCGCGGAACCCTCCCCGCGCACGCGCCGCGCCTGCCACAGCGCCCGGCGCCGCCAGCCCCGCGCCCGCGCCGCCCGCTCAGCCCAGGTGCCGCCGCAAGAACGACACCACGCGCTTGCTCATCGCCTCGTCGAGCTGCGCGATCGAGTGCGCCGTCCCCCGCACCGCGACGAACGTCACCGGGACGTCGTAGGAGCGCAGCGTCGCCGCGAAGTCCCGCGACTCCCACAGCGGGATGAACTCGTGCGTCGAGTGCCCGATGAAGAACGGCGCCGTCTCCGACGTCACGTTGTACGCGGGCGACGCCCGTTGCGCTGCCGGGCACGCGTCGTACGCGCTGCACCCGAGGTACAGGAGCTGCTTCCGCTGGAACGACGCCGACACCCCGTCCGACTCCGTCGACCGCGTCGTCAGGTCCGTCGGGCCGCTCAGGTCGACGACCGCGCGGATGCGATCCCCGGCTGCGTAGGCGGGGGAGGCGTGGTCCTCGACGGCCAGCATCGCGGCGAGGTTCCCACCGGCGCTGCCCCCGAACACGCCGATCCGGTCGACGTCGACGTCGTAGGTCTCGAGCGTCGTGGGCCGGTACACCCAGTCGAGTGCCCGTCGCACGTCGTCGAGCCCGGCCGGGAAGGGGTCCGTCGGCGCCAGCCGGTAGTCGACGTTGAAGGTGACGAACCCCTCGGACGCGAGGTACTGGCAGACCGAGCGGTACGCGGCGGTGGCCTTGTCGCCGTGGGACCAGCTGCCGCCGTGCACCATCAGGACGGCGGGCCGGGTGCCGGCCGATGCCTTCTCGAGCGCCGACGGATCCGGCGTCGCGGACGCAGAGGCCCCGGTCCCGGTCGGCGTCGTGGTCGTCTCCGGTGCGCTGTCCGCGGGCAGGCACACGTCGAGCTGCTGCAACCGGTCCGACCCGTACGGCACGTCGGAGACGACGTCGATGCCGTGGTACCGGAGCGACAGCGGGTAGATCACGGGATCGGCGGTGACGGTGGCGTTCTCGTCGCCCGTCGGATCCGCGCTGCACGACGCGATCGCGCCGAGCGCCACGACCGCGGCGACGAGCGCGAACAGCGTGCGACGGCCTGACCTCATCGCCGACAACGGTAACCCGAGCGAGTGGACGGCGCATGACACCGTTCACCGACGAGTGCCAGGATGAGCGGACACCCACCGCTGGAGGACCCGTGAGTCGACGCAAGGCCTGGAACGCCGATCCGGAACCGCTCCTGCGCGTCGACGAGGGCTTCCGCCTCGCCGACGTCGACCCCGAGTCCACGCCGGGCTTTCCCGGCCGCAAGATCGACGGGCTCGAGGCGCTCGCCGCCGGCGCCGACCGCCTCGCCGCGTTGCAGGAACGACTCTGGGCAGCGGCGACGAGCGGTGACGAACGCCGTGTGCTGCTGGTCCTGCAGGCGATGGACACCGCAGGCAAAGGCGGCATCGTGTCGCACGTGATCGGTGCCGTGGATCCGAACGGTGTGCACTACGCGGGCTTCAAGGCACCGACGGCCGAGGAGCGCGAGCACGACTTCCTCTGGCGCATCGAGCAGCAGCTCCCGTCCGCCGGGCAGATCGGCGTGTTCGACCGCTCCCACTACGAGGACGTCCTCATCCAGCGCGTCCGCTCCTTCGCACCGCCGGCGGAGATCGAGCGTCGTTACGGCGCGATCGTCGACTTCGAGAACCGGCTCGCCGACGAGGGCACCACGATCGTCAAGGTGATGCTGCACATCTCGAAGGACGAGCAGCGCGCCCGGCTCGGCGACCGCCTCGACCGCCCCGACAAGCACTGGAAGTTCAACCCGGGCGACATCGACGAGCGCCTGCTCTGGGACGACTACCAGGACGCGTACCAGATCGTGTTCGACCGCACCTCGACCGCCGTCGCGCCCTGGTACGTCGTGCCGGCGAACCGCAAGTGGTACGCCCGCCTCGCCGTGCAGCAGCTCCTGCTCCGCGCGCTCGAGGACATGCACCTCTCGTGGCCCGCCGCCGACTTCGACGTGGCCGAGCAGCGACAGCGGCTCGCCGAGTCCTGATCCGCACCGGCCTGGAGGCCCGGATCACCTCCGCCACGGACCCTCGGACACCGGCGGGGCTGGTTTCCGAGCGCGTGGTCGCGTAGACTCCCTCGGTCGGCCTTCGACACCGCGGCCAGTGAGTCGCGGACGTGTTTGGGTGTTGTGTAGTTCGAGGGCTGGAATCACGTCGATCCGACGACGGGATGAACCCCCTCTCCACGAACCGCCCCCGCCGATGTCGCTGCCGGGCTGCGTGGCATGTCCGCACCCCGGAAAGAATCCATGGCCCCGTACGACAAGGGCGCGAACTCGCGCGCCTCCGACCGTCCCCGTCACCCGAACGGCACCCCCGCCGCCCGCAGCAGCAAGCACCGCGGCTTCCGCGCTGCCGAGCCTGCCGCACCGCGCCAGAAGCAGCGCTGGGACGCCGAGGACCGCCGCAACCGCTCGTCGCAGGGCGAGCGCACCGGCCGTCCGAACTGGGAGCCCCGCGACGGCGGGCGTTCCTCGTGGGAGCCCCGCGGCGCCGGCCGTCCGGCCCGTGGCGACGACCGCGCGCCCCGTCGCTTCGACCGCGACGACCGCGCGCCCCGTCGCTTCGACCGCGACGACCGCGCGCCCCGTCGTGACAACGACGACCGTGCCCCGCGTCGCTTCGACCGCGATGACCGCGCGCCCCGTCGGTTCGACCGGGACGATCGTGCACCGCGTCGCTTCGACCGTGACGCTCCCTCCTCGCACAGCCGCCCCGACGCTCCGCAAGCTCCGCGTCGCGCCGGAACCGGCTCGCAGGGGCCCAGCGCGCCCCGTCGTGACAACGACGACCGTGCCCCGCGTCGCTTCGACCGTGATGACCGTGCCCCGCGTCGCTTCGACCGCGACGACCGCGCCCCGCGTCGGTTCGACCGGGACGATCGTGCACCGCGTCGCTTCGACCGTGACGACCGTGACGACCGCGCGCCCCGTCGTGACCAGGACGACCGTCCGCGTCGCAACTTCGACCGTGATGACCGTGCCCCGCGTCGCTTCGACCGCGATGACCGTGCGCCCCGTCGTGACAACGACGACCGCCCGCGCCGTTTCGACCGCGATGACCGTGCGCCCCGTCGTGACAACGACGACCGCCCGCGTCGTTTCGACCGCGACGACGCCCCGCGCAAGGGCTTCGTCCCCGCGGACGACGTCAAGCTCGAGAAGCTCCAGGCCGAGGCGACCGTCGCGGCCGACGTCGAGGGCGTGACCTTCGCGGACCTCGGCATCGGCGGCAACATCTCCCGTGCGCTCGGTGAGCTGGGCGCGACCAGCCCGTTCCCGATCCAGGCCGCGACGATCCCCGACGTGCTCGCCGGCAAGGACGTCCTCGGCCGCGGCCGCACGGGCTCCGGCAAGACCATCGCGTTCGGAGCGCCCCTCGTCGAGAAGCTCATGGAGCACGGCGGCGGCACGAAGCGCAAGATGGGCCGCGCCCCGCGTGCGCTCATCCTCGCCCCGACCCGCGAGCTCGCGCTGCAGATCGACCGCACCGTGCAGCCGATCGCCCGCTCGGTGGGCCTCTTCACGACGCAGATCTACGGCGGCGTCCCCTACGGCCGCCAGGAGGGCGCGCTCGAGCGCGGCGTCGACATCATCGTCGGTACTCCTGGTCGCGTGCAGGACCTCATGAACAAGGGGAAGCTCGACCTCAGCGAGGTCGTCATCTCCGTGCTCGACGAGGCCGACCACATGTGCGACCTCGGGTTCCTCGAGCCCGTGCAGGAGATCCTCGAGGCGACCGCCCAGGTCACCCCGCAGGGCAACCGGGCGCAGAAGCTGCTGTTCAGCGCGACGCTCGACACCCAGGTCGCGGCGCTCGTCGAGCAGTTCCTGCACGAGCCGAGCGTGCACGAGGTCGCTGGCGAGGACCAGGCGTCCTCGACGATCGACCACCGCGTGCTCGTGGTCGAGCAGCGCCAGAAGGACCAGCTCCTCGAGGAGCTCGTCGCCGGCGACGGCAAGACGATCGTCTTCGCCCGCACCCGTGCGTACGCCGAGCGGCTCGCCGACCAGTTCGAGGACGCCGGCATCCGCGCGACCTCGCTCCACGGCGACCTGAACCAGTCGCGCCGGACCCGCAACCTGCAGCTCCTCACGAGCGGTCGGGTGAACGTGCTCGTGGCCACCGACGTCGCCGCCCGCGGCATCCACGTGGACGACGTCTCGCTCGTCGTGCAGGCCGACGCACCGGACGACTACAAGGCGTACATGCACCGCTCGGGCCGCACGGGTCGTGCCGGCAAGGAGGGCACCGTCGTCACCATCGTCCCGCGCGGACGTGTCCGCAAGATCGAGGGCATCCTCGAGCGCGCCGAGATCGAGGCCGACCTCGTCCAGGCAGCCCCTGGCGACGGCATCGTGTCGGAGCTCGCCGCGCGCTAGTCGCGACCACAGGATGTACTGGAGGCCCGGTGCCAGCTGGCACCGGGCCTCCCGTCCGTCTGCGCGTCAGCGCACCGCTCAGCGGTTGAAGAAGAGCAGGCCTCGCACGTAGCCGGCCTGGCCCGCGTGCTGCGTGCAGTCGTTCAGGATGCTGACGATCCGCGCGCCGGCGGTGACGGGCGGGTCCCATGCGTCGTCGACCACCGGGTCGAGGTCGTCGGGCCCGAGCGTGCCGAGGTAGGCGACCGTGCGTTCGTGCACCGCATCGAGGTACCCGGTGAGCAGCGAGGCGGACGCGCGCACCCTGCCGACGTCGTCGCGGGACATGCCGTACCCGAGCGCCTCGGCGGGGAACGGCAGCCCGAACCGGTCGTACCAGCCGTCGGCGGTCCAGACCTGCTCGCTGCCGGCGAGGTCGGCGATCTGCGCGTCCTGGCCCCTGGCGATGTGCCATGCGAGCCACGCGAGGGTGTTCGCCCCGGCTGCCGGGCGTGATGCGAGCTGGTCTTCGGAGAGCCCCTCGACGGCACGGGCGACGGTCGACGGGACGCGGGAGAACGCTTCGATGAGGACTTCGGAGGGGGTCATGCCCCCGAACCTACGCCCGGCTGTGGGCGGCCAGTTCGGCGTCGAAGGCCTCGAGCACGTCGGCGAGGAGTCCCATCTGCGCACTCGGCACCGCAGCCGTGAACGCGTCTCGGTAGATGTCCTTGACCTCGTCGACGGCACGGACTCCCTCGTCGAGGATGACGACCTCGACACTGCGCCGGTCGTTCGGGTTCGGGACGCGTCGGACGAACCCACCGCGCTCGAGCCGGTCGACGAGCGACGTCATCGCGCCGGTGGAGAGCCCGAGGTACGCGGTCGCCTCCTTGGGGAGCACACTGCCGCCTGGTCGTGCGGCGAGGGAGAACAGGAACCGCAGGTCGGTGAGCCCCAGGCCCCTGGCGGATGCTTCGTCGTGGACGAGCCTGGCGTGGTGGACCTGCAGGCGGCGGTAGACCTCGAGCACGCGCTCCAGGTCGGTCGACGGCGCAGCGCCGGTGACGGGGGAGAACGGTGCCGTCGGGTCCTCGGGGACGACGGCGGTCACGCGGACGCTCCCGCGTGCACTCCGGAGCGGCGTTCGAGCGCGTCGCCGAGCCGGGCGAGCGCGTCGGCAAGGGGCTGCCGTTCCTCTGGCGTGGTCACCTCGCGGAAGGCCGCCGCGTAGCGCGCACCGATCTGCTGCGCGACGGCGGCACCGGAGGCCGTGAGGTGGATCAGGATGCTGCGACGGTCGTCCGGGTTCGGGCGGCGCTCGAGGTGGCCGCGCTTCTCGAGCCGGTCGATCGCCGACGTCATCGCCCCGGTGGACAGCTCCAGGTACTCGCCCGACTGCTTCGGGGTGACACCCTCGCCGTCGGCCGCCGCCAGGAAGAACACGAAGCGGCTGTCCGTCGCGTTGAGGCCGCGCGCGACGCTCTCGTGGTGGAGGACGCGTGCGTGCTGCATCTGCATGAGGCGGAAGGCGGTCAGGAGGCGGCCGAGGTCGGTGTCCTCCACCCCGTCGGCGGTGGGGCGCCCGACGGGCACGGGCGACGCGATCACGGGCGACGCGGTCACGGGGGATGTGGGTGCGGCTGGTGTGGTCGGCGCGACTGCGTCGACTTCGAGTGTTCGGGTGTCCGTCATCGGGCGGCTCTTCTCGGGTACGTGTGAGGCCGACGGCACGGGCCTGCCGTCGTACTGCTCATTGAACAAGTATCTCACTCGTCGAACTACCCCCAGCAGTGGGGGGTTGTCTCGGCTTGTGAGTGGCTTGGTTGGCAAGTAACTTGATCGTCGTAGCAACGGAGCACAGCACCACCACGGCACGTAGCGCGGCCAACCACCGCGGCCCCGGCCGAACCAACCGATCAGATCTCTCGACTTCCGGAGTACCGCCATGTCTCGTGTCACCCCTCGCGCCGCTCGTCTGGCCGCCTGGATCGCCATCCCCGCCGCGCTCGTCGCATCGGGTGTCGTCGTCTCCACCGCCTCGTACTCGGCCTTCTCCGCCACGACGGTGAACCCGACCAGCAACTGGACCGCAGGCAGCGTGGCCCTCACCGATGACGACAACAACACCGCGCTGTTCACCGCGACCGGCCTGAAGCCCGGCTCGACCGGCTCCAACTGCATCACCGTCACGTCGACCGGCTCGCTGGCCTCCACGGTCAAGCTCTACGGCACGAACGCCGCCACCACGAACGCCCTCGCGTCGAACATCACCATCTCGATCGACCAGGGCACCGGCGGGGGCTTCGGTTCCTGCACCGGCTTCACCCCGGCGAGCACGAGCGGCAACCTCTACTCGGGCACGCTCGCCGCGTTCGGCACCGCGTCCACCAACTTCGCGACCGGCGTCGGCACCTGGGCCCCGACCGGGTCCGCGTCCGAGTCGCGTGTCTACCGCGTGACCTACACCGTCCCCACCTCGGCCCCGAACTCGATCCAGGGCGGCACCGCCTCCCTCGGTCTCACGTGGGAGGCCCAGAACAGCTGAGGCTCGGAACCGACGCCGGGCGCGTGATCAGCACGCCCGACCGGCTCCACCGGTGACGTCCGGGACCGGACCCGATGCGGGCCCGTCCGTCACCCCCAGCACGCCCCCAGTCGAAGGCAGTCATGGTCAGCATCGAAGTCAGCGGTGGACGCACACCGCACGATGCGCTCCGTGACGTCCTCGACTGGGGGCGTGTCGTCGTCGCCACCCTCGCCCGCGGCATCGTCGCGACGCTCCTCGGCCTCGCCCTCTGGGCCGCCGCGCCCGCCGTGATCGGCTGGCACCCCACCACCGTCATGACCGGCTCGATGGAGCCGCGGCTCGCTCCCGGCGACGTGGTCGTCTCCCGCCCGGTCGCCCAGGCGGAGATCCGGCTCGGGCAGATCCTGCTCGCCGACGACCCCGACCAGCCGGGGCACCTCCGCATGCACCGCTTCGTGAAGGCCGGACCGGACGGCACGCTCGTCACCAAGGGTGACGCCAACCCGCAGCGCGACTCCACCGGGATCGACCGGGCTGCCGTGCACGGCGTCGCCTTCCTCCGCATCCCGTCCATCGGTGCCCCCATCGTCTGGCTCCGTGACGGTGAGTGGCACAGGGTGGTCCTCCTCGCACTCGCGATCACCGCCGCCCTGTTCCTCTGCACGATCGACGGCTCGCTGCGTCGGCTGGCGTCCTCGTCCTCCGATGGTGACGACGGTGACGGTCCGGCTGCTGACGACGGCCTGGAGGCTCATCCCACCTCCGCCCCGTCCGGCGCCGCCGACGGCCGGTCCGGTCGGCACCTCCTGCCGCGTCGCGCGCTCCGCCGTCGTGTCCGGCGGGTGCGGCGTCTCCGTCGTGCCGGTGGCGCCGCCGCGGTGGTGCTCGTCGCGGGCGGCCTCGGGGTCCTCCTGCCCGCGCAGGCCGTCGCGGCACCGTTCGCCAAGACGACGGTGAACCCGACGTCGTCGTTCGCGACCCTCACGGTCCCGCAGGCGACGACGCTCGCGTGCACCGCCAACGGCGACGGTTCCGTGAACATCGGGTTCGCGTACGGCGGTCCGACCGCGACGTCGTTCTCGGTCATGAGCGGCACGACGGTGCTCGCGACGGGCACGACCACCCCGGTGAAGGTTGTCGGCTCCGGGATCCTGAGCCTCGGCCAGGTCTACACGGTCACCGTGCGGGTCAACTTCGTCGGCAACTGGACGTCGACCAGCACCGCGACCGCCCGGATCCAGACGGCCCTCGTCGGCACGAACCTCAGCTGCGCCTGAGTTGTCCACGGCCGGTGGCGCGGTGCCCCGGGATGTCCGAGGACGGCGCTACCGTGACGGGCATGCGCATCCTGCACACCGGCGACTGGCACCTGGGCCGCACCCTGCTCGGCGCCGATCTGCTCGAGCACCAGGCGGCGTTCCTCGACCACCTCGTCGGGGTCGTCGTGCAGCGATCGGTCGACCTGGTGGTCATCGCCGGGGACGTGTACGACCGCGCGATCCCGCCGGTCGACGCCGTGCGCATGCTGTCCTCGACGCTCGAACGACTGGCAGCGGTCGCGACCGTCGTGGTGACACCCGGCAACCACGACTCCGCCGCCCGGTTGGGGTTCGGTTCCGGAGTGATGAACGCCCGCGTGCGGATCCTCGCCGAGCCGACACGCATCGCCGAACCGGTCCTCGTGGACGACGCCGACGGGCCGGTCGCGGTCTACGGCATCCCGTACCTCCAGCCCGACATGGTGCGGTACGCCCTCGCCGACGTTCCGGACGAACCCCTCGCCCGATCGCACCAGGCAGTGGTCGGCGCCGCGATGGACCGGGTCCGTGGCGACCTCGCACAGCGGCCCGGCACCAGGAGCGTCGTCGTCGCGCACGCCTTCGTCGGCGGTGCCGAGCCGAGTGACAGCGAGCAGGACATCCGCGTCGGGGGCGTCGACCGCGTGGCCGAGTCCGCGTTCGACGGCGTGGACTACGTCGCCCTCGGCCACCTGCACGGGCCTCAGCGCGTCGGGGCCTCCGACCGGATCCGCTACGCCGGGTCGCCCCTGGCGTTCTCGTTCGGTGAGCGGCACCACACCAAGTCGGTGACCCTCGTCGACCTCGACGCAGCCGGCACGGTCTCGGTCGAACTCGTCCCGACACCCGTGCCCCGCCGACTCGTGGACGTCCGTGGCCCGCTCGACGACATCGAGGCCGGGGTGTTCACCGAGCACGCCGATGCCTGGGTCCGCGTCGCCGTCACCGACACCGTCCACCCGGAGCGGATGTACGCCAGGGTGAAGGACCGGTTCCCGCACGCACTCGCGATCACCCACGAACCCGCCGACGCTCCGGCGCGCTCGGCGTCCAGAGCGGTGACCGCGACGTCCGACCCGGTCGAGGTCGCTGCCGACTTCGTGACGTTCGCGACCGGCGGGGCCCCGACGGCCGAAGAACTCGTCGTGCTGCGCGAAGCGTACGAATCCGCTGCCGCCGCCCTGTCGCAGCAGGACGGGGCCGTGCACGAGGGGACCGTGCGCTGATGTACCTGCACCACCTCGAACTCCGTGCCATCGGTCCGTACCCGGACCTGGTCTCGATCGACTTCGCCGCGCTCGCCGCGTCGGGTGTCTTCCTGCTCGAGGGACCGACCGGATCCGGCAAGTCGACCATCATCGACGCCGTCGTCTTCGCGCTGTACGGCGGGCTCGCCGGCTCGGACGCCAGCTCCGACCGGTTGCACAGCCAGCACGCCGACCCCGCGGTCGAGCCGTTCGTGGAGCTCGTGTTCGAGACCGGTGCCGGCGTCTTCCGTGTCCGGCGCACGCCGCAGTACGACCGCCCGAAGCAGCGCGGCACCGGCACGGTGCGACAACAATCCTCGGCGCAGCTCGTCCGGCTCGCGCACCCGACGGACCCGGCGGGAGAGCCGATCTCCGCCCGCGCGCAAGAGGTCGGCGCCGAGATCGCCCGGATCGTCGGACTCGACCGCGCGCAGTTCCTGCAGACGGTGGTGCTGCCGCAGGGCGAGTTCGCCCGCTTCCTGAAGTCACCCGGTGAAGAGCGCAGGAAGCTCCTGCAGTCGCTGTTCGGCACCGAGATCTACGACCGCACCGCCGACGAGCTCGCGGCACGGCGGCGGGCAGCGGCAGCCGAAGTGGAGTCAGCCGACGCACGCGTGCGCGACGCACTCGCGCGCTTCGCCGAAGCGTCCGGTCGGACCGCGCTCGATCTCCCCGGGGTCGACGAGTCCGAGGTCCCGGCGATCGTCCTCGAGCTCCGGCGGATCGCCGATGTCGCGGTCTCGGACCGGGCCGCGGCGGCAGCGGCGGCGCGTGCAGCCGTCGAGCACGAGCAGTCGGTCGTCCAGCGCCGCGCCGCACTCGATCGCCGCAGTGCCCTGCTCGCCCGGTCCGCGGCACTCGACGAACGAGCGGACGCCGTCGCCGAGTCCCGGGCCCGCCTGTCCCTCGCCGAGCGAGCAGCACGGGTGGTGGCGGTCGCGGACGGTCTCGATGCCGCTCGTGCACGTGCCGACACCGTCGCCGAGGAACTCGCGGCGCTCCGGCTCCAGCACGACGTCACCGCCGACGACACCGCGGGGGAGCGTGACCGCCTCTCGGAGCTCGTCGGGGCCGTCCGACACCTCGTCCCCGTCGCGCTCGCCCTCCCCGAACGGCGACGGGCCGTCGACGACGCCCGCGCGCAGGCCGAGCGACTCGGCACGCGGCTCGCCGAACTCGACGCGGCGCTCGAAGCCCGTCCGGCGGAGCGTGCGCGCATCGTGGAGGCCTCTCGCGCTGCTGCCGAGACGGCCGCTGACGCCGAAGCCGCCCGTCACGAAGCCGACGCCGTGCGCGACCTCCGTCGGCTGGTGGTCGACCTCGCCGCGGTGCGCGCACGCGTCCAGGCAGCGGAGACGTCGGTGGCGTCGGCGCGATCGGCGGCGCAGGACGCCCTCGTCGCTGAGCAGCACCTGCGCGAACGGCGCATCGCGGGGCTCGCCGGAGAGCTCGGTCAGGCACTCCGACCAGGCGACGCCTGTCCCGTGTGCGGCTCGGTGGAGCACCCGGCGGTCGCCACGCAGCAGGACGACCACCCGACGCCGGCGCAGATCGCCGAGGCAGCGGCGACCGCGCGACGGGCGGACGATGCCCTCGCCACCGCGGCGACCACCCTCGCCGTCGAGCGCGCGGAGCAGGAACGGCTCACCGCCGCGGTCGGCAGCGTCGAGCCGGAAGAACTCGATCGCCGCGCGGCCATCGCGGACGAGCGGGTCCGGGCGGCGCGGACCGCGGCCACGACGGTCGCCGAACGCGAGCGGGACCGCGCCGCGCACGACGACGTCACACGGGCCCTCGAACAAGACCGCAACGACGTCGACGCCCGTCGGCAGGTGCTCCTCGCGACGACCGCGAACGACTCGGATCGCGTGGAGCAGGACACCACTGCCGTCGTCGACGCCCTCGCCACCCTCGCCGGACACCTCGACGTCGAGCCGAATGGACTGCCGGAGGCGGTGTCCGCCGTCGACGACCGGATCCAGGCACTCCGCGCGGTCGCCGAGGCGGTCGAGCGGGTCCGGATCGCCACCGCGGCGGTCGCGGAGCGTGCGACCGAGGTCATCGCGGCCGTTCGTGCCCAGGACTTCGCGGATGTCGCCGCTGCTCGTGCAGCGGTGCTCGGAGCGGACGACGCCGAGCGGCTCCGGACGATCGTCGACGATGCGGATCGCGAGCGCGCGGTCGTCGATGCCGGGCTGGCGGAGCCCGCCGTCGTCCAGGCTGCGGATGACGATCCGGCCACGATCGACCTCGACGCCGCCGGTGCCGAGACGTCCCGCACCGCGCAGGTCCTCGACGAGGCGACCAGGACGGCGGCGACGACTGGTGAGCGGGCCGATGCGAGCGAGCGGTGTGCCGGGGATCTCGAGCGTGCCGTGTCCGCGCGGGAATCCACCTCGGCACGCAGCCGAGCGGTGGTGCGGCTCGCCGACATCGCTGCCGGGGTACCGGGGCAGAACCCCACCGGGATCACCCTCGGCACGTACGTGCTCATGCGCCGCTTCGAGGACGTCGTCGCCGCCGCGAACGACCGTCTCCGGACGATGCTCGGCGGCCGCTTCACGCTCGAGACCTCGGACGAACGAGAATCCGGTGCCCGAGCTCGACGGACCGGTCTCGCGCTCGCCGTCCGCGACCACACGACCGACACGACGCGTGATCCACGGAGCCTGTCCGGGGGCGAGACCTTCACGTTCTCGCTCTGCCTGGCGCTCGGGCTCGCCGACGTCGTCCAGGCCGAAGCCGGTGGTGTCGCGCTCGGCACGCTGTTCGTCGACGAGGGGTTCGGCACGCTCGACCCCGAGACGCTCGACGGCGTCATCGGTCAGCTGTCCAAGCTCACCGCCGGCGGCCGGCAGGTCGGCATCGTCAGCCACGTGGAAGAGCTCAAGCAGCGCATCCCGGAGCGGATCGCTGTCCGCCGTGCTCCGGGTGGTGGCTCACAGGTCAGCACCACGGTCTGACCCGAACACGAAGGCCCGGACACGAAGGTCCGGACTCAGGGCGTCGGCGTCGCCGAGGTGTCGACGGTGCCGTCGGGTGGGGGCAGGATGTCCGCTGCGACCCAGGGGAACACCCAGGTGAACAGGACGAACACGAGTGCGGTGAGCAGGACGATCAGTTCGAGGACCTTGAGGGCGGTCGGGCCGGGCAGGAGTCGCCACACGAGCGGGAAGATCACTTGGGGGTCTCCGAGAGTTCCTTCGGCGTCCCCTCGGACGCGGGCATCCAATAGTCGAGCTTCGCGTGGGTGATGTAGCGCTCCTTGGCGGACCACATCGGGTGGCAGGCGGTGAGTGTCAGCCAGCGGTCGTCGGCGGTGGGTTCGACGCCGGGCTTGTTCGGGACGGGGGCGATCGTCTCGATGTGGTCGGGTGTGACGATCTGGCTGTCGGTGACCTTGTAGACGTACCAGACGTCGAAGTTCGTGGCCTTGTCGGTGACGCGGACGACGATCGCGTCGTCCGTCTTGAGTTCGGCGATCTGGTTGAGCGGCTTGCCGTAGGTCACGCGGTGGCCGGCGACGGCGAAGTTGCCCTCGGCGCCGGGCATCGCGGTGTCCTGGTAGTGGCCGAGTCCGATGGTGTTGAGGACCTTCTCGCGGTCGGTCCCTTCACCGATCGGCTGGTCGTACCCGGCTCCGAAGCGCGGGATCTGCATGGTGCCGAAGACGTCCGTGACGTTCGGCGGCTCCGCCAACACCGGTGCGGTACCTCGGTGCTCGGTCCCGACGGTCGGCTTCGCCTTGGTCTGCCCGAGGTCCTTCACCAGGGAGGTCTGGTGCTGGTTCGCCACGACGTCGGTCCACCATGCGGTCCACACCACGTACAACCCGGTGACGGCGCCCGCGATGATGAGCAACTCCGCGATGAGCGACACGATCGCGCCGCCGACGGTCTGCCGAGGACGAGGTCCCCGCTTCGTCCGGGCACGCTCGTCCCGCGCGCTGCGGCGCGAGGGAAGGGTCTCGTGTGCGGTCACGTGGCTCCCGATCCGGAGGGGACAGTCGTCGCGGTCGACGACGCTCAGGTCTATCAGACCACGAGGACGCCGCGCTGACGGAGTTCTGCACACCCCAGTTAGCGTGGTGTCGTGCAGTACGTCATCCGGCAGTTCACCCCTGACGACACCGAGGCCGTGGTCGCCCTCTGGGAGGCCTGCGGCCTGGTCCGACCCTGGAACGACCCGCGGAAGGACATCGCGCGCAAGCTCTCGGTGCAGCCGGAGCTCTTCCTCGTCGCGACCGACCCGGAGGGCGCCGACCGGCTCGTCGCCGCCGGCATGGCCGGGTTCGACGGGCACCGCGGCTGGGTCAACTACCTCGCCGTGCAGCCCGACCTGCAGGGATCGGGGCTCGGGCGGACGTTCATGGCCGAGTTCGAGCGGTTGCTCGCCGACATGGGCTGCCCGAAGCTGAACCTGCAGGTGCGCGCCGGCAACGAGCAGGTCATCGGGTTCTACGAGGCCCTCGGCTACGCGGACGACCACACGGTGTCGATGGGCAAGCGCCTCATCCCCGACGCCTGACGAACCCCGCCCGCCGCCCGCCCGCCCGCCGCCCGCCCCGCCCCGTGCCCCCGCCCCGTTCTCCGCGAAAGCGACAGATCCCGGCCGAAGTCCGGCGGCAGGCAGTCGCTTTCGCGGGGTGCACGGGAGCGTGTGGGCGGAGACCGTCGCTTCGGCGGGGACGAGACCCCCGCCAGGGACGAAGCCGGTCAGGACAGGGCGAGCGCGACCGACGCCGTCAGCGCCAACCCGATGCCGACCCCCTGCAGCACGGTGAGCCGCTCCCGGAGCACCAGGCCCGCGAGTACCACCGTGCCGATCGGGTAGAGCGCGTTGAGGACGCTGATCACCGGCAGCGTCGCCGGGTCCGTGCTCGAGTGCAGTCCGGTCTGGATGAACACGTTCGCCATCGCGTCGAACACCCCGCACGCCACGATCACCAGCGCGAGCCTGCGGACCGAGCCGCCGCGGGCCGTGGACCCGGCCACCCCGTCGGCCGCGGCCGACGACGCGACGACCACCGAGCCTCCAGACCGAGCCGACCGAGCCGACCGAGCGGTTCGAGCCGCCCCCGCCGACCGAGCGGGCCGCGCCGACCGAGCCGCCCCCGCCGACAGCACCGCCGCCGCACCCAGCAGGAGCGCCTGCAGCACCCGCGCGACCAGCAGCGGCGCGACCCCGGAGTCTCCAGGGGTCTCGTTGAACGCGAGCACGATCCCGCCGAACCCGCACCCCGCGACCGCCGCCGCGAGCACGCCGCGCGCGGTGAGCCGCGCGCCCTCGGTGTCCCGCACCGACGCGACGAGCACGACCGCGACCACCGCGACCACCAGCGCGCCGATCGCCACCGGCGACAGCACCGTTCCCCTGATCAGTGCGACCACCACGGGGACGACGGCGGAGAACACGGCGGTCAGCGGTGAGAGCACGCTCATCGGCCCGATCGCGAGGGCGGCGTACAGCAGCAGCACCCCGACGCCGCCGGACACCCCGCCGACCGCTCCCCACAGCGTCGCCTGCCACGAGAACCGTGCCCCGACGACGACCAGCCCGACCAGGAGCGGCGCCATGCCCACGGCAGCGGCGATCGCGGCGACCGTCACGGGTCGGACGCGCCGCGACGCGAGCCCACCCAGGAAGTCCGCGAACCCGTACACGAGCGCGCCGCTGAGGCCGAGCATCACGGTGAGCACGGGTCCCATCCTGCCCCGCCCGGTAGCCTGCCCAGCGTGAGTGTTCCCTACCAGCGCATGTTCCGGGTCGACGGCCGTTGGCGCTGGTGGCGGCCGCTCGTGGCGTTGGCCGTCTTCCTCGGGTTCTACCTGGCGACGCAGGTCCTCATCGCGGTCGCGTACCTCGTGCCGATCGGCGTGCAGCGCGGCCCGGACGGGCTCATGGCGTTCCAGGACCAGCTGTCGTCCGGGGCGCTCGACCCGACCGACCCGGTCGTGCTCTCGATGACGATCGTGTCCCTGGTGGTGCTGCTGCCGTCGATCATGATCGCGGTGCGGATCGCCCGACTCGGACCGATCGGACAGCTGTCGAGCGTGCGGATGCGGGTCCGTTGGGGGTGGATGGCACGCTGCCTGCTGCCGCTCCTCGTCCTGGCGCTCATCATGGTCGGCATCCAGACCGCCGGCACGTACACGATCGACGGATCCGGGGTGCACTGGAACACCGACGCGATCGGCCAGTCCACCGTGACGCTCGGGACCCTGACGCTCACGATCGTCCTCGTGGTGCTGCTCGTGCCGTTCCAGGCCGCAGCAGAGGAGTACGTCTTCCGCGGCTTCCTCATGCAGACGATCGGCGCGTGGATCCCGCTGCGGAAGGCCGGCGCCGTCATCGCCGTGCTGGTCTCGACGGTGGTGTTCGCGATCCTGCACGTCCCGAACGGCTACAACATCTGGGGCATCCTCGACGTCGGGTCGTTCGGGCTCATCGCGGCGATCATCGTGCTCCGCACCGGAGGCCTCGAAGCCACGATCCTGCAGCACGCGCTCAACAACGTCACGATCTTCGTGCTGCAGGCGCCCGGGTGGTCGAAGATCGACCTCGACTCGTCGAACGGTTCCGCCGTCGGTTGGCTCATCACGCTCGGCACCTCGCTCCTCTACTGGGGGATGATCGAGTTCATGGCCTGGCGTTCCGGCCTCGACCGCCGGTTCCCGGGGTCCGAGGCGCCGCGGTTCCGCGGCCCGGTGCCTGCCTGGGCAGGCGGGTCGCGCTGGGTCCGGCCGGGAGGCACGGGTTGGTCGGGCGCGCCCGCTCGCTCCGGGGGCGTGGCCGGCTCCACCGCCGTGGCCGACCCTGTGGACAACGCACTGGGTGTCGCCGGTCGCCCGTAGGCTCGTGGGCATGAGCACCACCTCGGCCGCTGCAGCGCCCCCCGCGGTGTCGCCGTCGCGCGCCGCCGCACTCGACGTCCTGCACCGGGTGTGGGGCTACGACGACTTCCGCGGCGAACAGGCGGCGATCATCGACCGCGTCGTCACCGGTGGGGACGCCCTCGTCCTGATGCCGACCGGTGGCGGCAAGTCGCTCTGCTACCAGGTGCCTGCGCTCGTCCGCGACGGCGTGGGGGTCGTCGTGTCGCCGCTCATCGCGCTCATGCAGGACCAGGTCGACGCCCTCGCGGCGAACGGCGTCAAGGCCGCGTTCCTCAACTCCACGCAGGGCCCGGACGAGCGCGCCAGGGTCGAGCGCGCCGTCGTCCAGGGCGAGGTGGACATGCTCTACCTCGCGCCGGAACGGCTGCGGCTCGAGTCCACCCGTGCGCTGCTCGACCGTGCGCAGATCGCGCTCTTCGCCATCGACGAAGCGCACTGCGTCGCGCAGTGGGGCCACGACTTCCGTCCGGACTACCTCGAACTGAGCGTCCTGCACGAGCGCTGGCCGACCGTGCCGCGCGTCGCCCTGACCGCCACCGCCACGCCGCAGACCCACCGCGAGATCTCCGCCCGCCTCGGGTTGGACGACGCGGCGCACTTCGTCGCGGACTTCGACCGGCCGAACATCCAGTACCGCATCGAGCCGAAGACCGGGGCGCTGCAGCAGCTCCTCACGTTCATCCGGACGGAGCACAAGGGTGACGCCGGCATCGTCTACTGCCTGTCGCGCAACTCCGTCGAGCGCACGGCCGCGGCGCTCGTCGACCAGGGCATCCCGGCGCTGCCGTACCACGCGGGCCTCGACGTGCGGGTGCGCGAGCGCAACCAGTCGCAGTTCCTCCGCGAAGAGGGCATCGTGATGGTCGCCACGATCGCGTTCGGGATGGGCATCGACAAGCCCGACGTCCGGTTCGTGGCGCACCTCGACCTGCCGAAGTCGGTGGAGGGCTACTACCAGGAGACCGGTCGTGCCGGTCGTGACGGGCAGCCGTCGACGGCGTGGCTCGCCTACGGGCTGAACGACGTCGTGCAGCAGCGCCGGATGATCGACCAGTCCGAGGGGGACGCGGCGCACCGTCGGCAGCTCAGTGCGCACCTCGACGCCATGCTCGCGCTGTGCGAGACGATCGAGTGCCGACGGGTCCGGTTGCTCGCGTACTTCGGGCAGGAATCCACCGCGTGCGGCAACTGCGACACGTGCATCGCCCCGCCGGAGTCCTGGGACGGCACGGTCCCCGCGCAGAAGCTCCTGTCGACGATCGTCCGCCTCGATCGAGAGCGCGGGCAGCGGTACGGCGTCGCGCACCTGGTGGACATCCTCGTCGGCAAGCACTCGCCCCGCGTGCAGGAGCTCCAGCACGAGTCCCTGGCGACCTTCGGCATCGGGTCGGACCTGTCGGAGGGCGAATGGCGCACGGTGGCGCGGCAGGTCCTCGCGCAGGGGTACGCCGCGGTGTCCGGCGACGGCTACGGCACGCTCGTGCTCAGCCAGAGCAGCGCCGAGGTGCTCGGTGGACGCGTGCAGGTGCTCATGCGTCGTGACCCGGTCAAGGCGCCCCGCGCCAGCCGATCGCGCCGCCAGGTGGTCTCCGACATGCCGCAGGAAGCGCTCGGCCTGTTCGAGGCACTCCGGTCCTGGCGTGCGGCACAGGCACGCGAGCAGGGCGTCCCGGCGTACGTGGTCTTCAACGACGCGACCCTCAGGGGCATCGCGGCCGTTCGACCGTCCGACGTCGACCAGCTCGCCGAGATCTCCGGTGTCGGTGCCGCGAAGCTCGAGTCCTACGGACGTGCCGTGCTCGACGTGGTGGCCGCCGCCGAGTGACCGGCCGTTCCATGCCCCGCGCGGCATGGAACCCGTTGGCGCCTGACTACACTCGGAACCTCCCGCCACGAGGAGGCAGCAGGTGCCCGGTTCGACGATGTTCACCACCGTGCTCGCACGTGCCGTGGTGGCGCCGCTCGCCCGCGCGGTCTGGCGCCCGAAGATCATCGGCCGCAAGAACGTCCCGAAGCGCGGCGCGGTGATCCTCGCGAGCAACCACCGGTCGTTCATCGACTCCCCGGCGATCACGATCATGGCGCCGCGCAAGGTCTCCTTCCTCGCGAAGCAGGAGTACTTCACGGGCAAGGGGCTCCGAGGTGCGCTGTCCCGCGCGTTCTTCGGCGGCATCGGCGCCATCGGGGTCGAGCGGGGAGCAGGAGCCGCGGCGCAGCACGCCCTCGACCTCGGCCTCGCACGGTTGCACGAGGGAGAGGCCTTCGCGATCTACCCCGAGGGCACACGCTCCCTGGACGGCCGGATCTACCGCGGTCGGACCGGCGTGGCATGGCTGGCGCTGACGAGTGGTGCGCCCGTCGTGCCCGTCGCGCTCACCGGCACCGAGGACGTCCAGCCCGTCGGCTCCCGGATCCCGAAGCTCGCCCGCGTGACGATCGAGTTCGGCAAGCCGATCGACCTGTCCACCTTCGGCGAGGCGTCGTCCGGTCGGGCGAGGCGTCACGCCACCGACGCGGTGATGGCGGCCATCCAGGAGATGAGCGGGCAAGAGCCGGCGAACGCGTACAACAACCCGCCGGCGACGATCGTCGAGCGGGTGCGCCGCGTGTTGCACCGCGACGACCCGAGTGAGGCCGTCGAACCAGACTGATCGATGTGTACTGGAAGACTCCTATTGCACATACGAAATATCAGTGATTGAATAGGGCTGTGCCGATCGGCACCGCCTGACCGCCCGAACCGGACCAGGCGCACCGCAGACCTGACCCGGAAGGCACGCAGCATGTCGACCACGCCCCTCTTCGACTCGATCGCCCGCCACCGCGAGCGCCCCGTCGCCGTCCGCGCCACGGTCACCCCGGCGCCGACCTCGCCGACGACGGCCCCGGTCGACGCGCCGTCTGCGCTCGTCCCGGCAGCCCTCGTCGCCGCCATCGACGACATCCCCGCCCGCATCGGTGCCGCGCTCCCGAAGGGGCACGCCGTCGGCACCGACCAGCTCGCCCTCGTCGAAGCCGTCGCCGACGCCATCACCCGCGCCGTCGTCGACGCCGTCGTGACCGAGCTCGACCGGATCGTCGCCGACGGCGTCGTCCGTTCCTGAGATCCGCCACGGCACCCGACATGACGATCGACGGCCTCCCGATGCGCCCGCGCGGCCCAGCTCGCGACGCGGTGAACGCAGCCGTCGCGTCCTCGATGTCCGGAGCGGCGGTGCCGACTCCCGCCGTTCCGGAACCCACGCCCGCAGCACGCCCCCGCGGGCGCGACACCGCGCGTGCCGCTGCACCGACCATGCGGGTGACGCACGGATCCGGGGCGGAGTGGATCCGAGCCTCCCGTCCGGCCACCGTCGCGACGCCGCTCGCCCGTCCCGACACCGTGCTGCCGAGCCGTCGCGACCTGCGCCCGGCGGGTCCCGCCCCCACCGTCCTGCCGAGCCGTCGTGACCTGCGTCCCGCGGGTCCCGCCCCCACCGTCCTGCCGAGCCGTCGTGACCTGCGTCCGGTCAGGCCCGCACCTGCCGCCCTCGCGCTGCGGACGGCCACACAGGCGCTCACGATCCCGCTGCGTAGCATCAGCAGCGCCATCGGCACCCCCAGGACCGTTCCGATCACCGCGACCGCGGTCGCTGCGTGCCTGTTCGTGACGGTCGCCTCACCGCAGTCCGCGATGGCGGCGCCGCCCGAGGACCGGGCGATGGCGGTGATGGACACGCAGGAGTACGTCGCCCCTGACGGTGTCGCCCTGTCCGTCGACCGCGACGGCTTCTCGATCGCTCGTGCCCCGCAGGCCGCCCGGGGTCTGGTCGGGGCTGCCGGCGTGCCTGCCCCGGGCGTCTCGGTGGTGCGACCGGTCGCCGGGACGATCCCGGCGGCCGGTGGCTTCGGCGGGCGCTGGGTGCATGGCTGTGCCGCGTGCTCGACCAACCACCAGGGTCTCGACTTCGCAGCACCGACCGGGACCACCGTCGTCGCGGCGATGCCCGGCACGGTCGTCTCGGCCGGGGTGTTCGGCGGGTACGGCAACCAGATCCTCCTGCAGCACGCCGACGGCACCCAGACGCGCTACGGGCACCTGTCGCAGATCGGCGTCCGCGTCGGCCAGGTGGTCGCTGCCGGCGAGCGCATCGGCGCCGTCGGCAGCACCGGGGTGTCGACCGGGTCGCACCTGCACTTCGAGGTCATCATCGGAGGCGTCCCGCGCGACCCCGCCGCCTGGCTCGCAGCCCGCGGCTTGCTCTGACCCGCGGCTTGCTCTGACCCGCGGCGCGTAGCGTGCGATGCGTCGACGACAGGGTGTCGCGACGGAACGGAGACGCACGTGCGCGTGACGGTACTGGGAACCGGGGCCATGGGAGCCGGCGTGGCGGGGTCGCTGCTCCGCGAAGGACACGAGGTCACCGTCTGGAACCGCAGCCGCGAACGTGCGCTGCCGCTCGGCGACCAGGGAGCGACGGTCGCCGACGACCCGGGCACTGCCGTCGCGGACGCCGAGGTCGTCCTGCTGACCCTCTTCGACACCGACGCGGTGGTCGACGTCCTCGAGCAGTCCGCCGGCGAGGCACCGGCGACCGCGGTCTGGGTGCAGTGCTCGACCGTCGGAGTGGACGGCACCGAGACCATCGTGCAGATCGCCGCGAAGTACGGCATCACGCTCGTCGAGGCGATGATGCTCGGCACGAAGGCACCTGCGGAACAGGGCAAGCTCACGATGCTCGCGGCCGGTCCCGCCGAGGTGCTCGACCGCGTCGACCCCGTGCTCGACGCGATCGGCGCGAAGACCGTCCGCGCCGGCGACCGTGTCGGCGAAGGGACCGCGCTGAAGCTCGCCGCCAACGCGTGGATCGCCTCGATCACGGCCGCGACCGGGCAGTCCCTGGCGATCGCGAAGGGGCTCGGGATCGACCCGGAGCTCTTCCTCCAGGCGATCGAGGGATCGGCGAGCGACTCCGCCTACGCCCACACCAAGGGGAAGTCGATGCTGTCGGGGGAGTACCCGGCGCAGTTCGCGCTGGACGGCCTCCGGAAGGACATCGGCCTCATCACAGAAGCGGCACGGTCTGCCGGCGTGTCCACGACGCTCCTCGACGCACTCGGCCGGGTCTACGCGGACGCGAGTACCGCCGGGCACGGGGACGACGACATCGCGGCGGTCGGGACGGCCTTCTAGCGGGAGCGGCGGAGCCAGCCCCTGACGCGGGCCCCGAGTCGCCCGACGGCCTCGTCGTTCATGGTGTTCGCGAGGTCGAACGCCTCTCGGGTCGGGTCGCTGCCGTCCCGGATGCGACGGAGTGCGGCTTCGGCCCGCGCCCGGTTGTCGAGTTCGGCGAAGGGCATGTCGTCCTCGGGCTCGTGCGTCCGGGGGTGATCGGTGTCCCGCGCCTCGCTCATGCGATCAGGCTACGCGCGGGATCCGGAGTCGACAGCGTCGACCATCGCGGTCATCTCGTCGAGGAACCCGACGATCACAGCGGCATCCTCCGCGGAGAGCCGATCAGCCACCCTGAGGGGCCCGGACTCGAGGTCGTCGATGACGAGCAGTGCGCGGCGCATCGCGGGTCCGGACGCGCTGAGGATGACACCGCGTCGGTCCGTCGGGTCCGGGTGGCGTTCGACGTGACCGGTGCGGACGAGTCGGTCGACGAGCGCTGAGGTCGACGCGGCGGTGATCCCGAGCCGCTCCGCGAGTTGCTTGGCGTTCACCGTCCGGCCGGCGGCGTCGGCGTCGACGAGGACCCGCAGCGCGGCCATCGCGTTCTCGCCGATGCCGAGGGACTCGCGCGCCCGGCGCTGGGACGCGCTCTCGGCGGTGCGGTACCGCCGAAGGGCGTTCAGCACGTCGACCGCGTCGATCCGGGATCCGTCGTCGTACCAGAATCCGGTGGCGCGTGTCGTCACCTCCGTCGTCATGCCGACAATGCTAGACGATCTAGTTAGAGCGTCTAGTGATGACGGGCACGGGTTTCGGGCGCAACACCCGTGACGCGGCCCGGAAACACCGTTGCAACGAGCGGTCAGTAGGTTCGCGACATGCAGGAGCCGCGGTGCTGAGCCGACTCGCCGGGAGTGTGTTCCGCGTCGGTGCCGCGATCGAACGAGCCGATGTGCTCGCACGGCTGCTCGACGTGTACCTGGCGCGGTCCGACGCGGCCTCCGGTTCGGGGGAGCGGATCGTCAGCCGTGAGCTCCGCGTGGTCGCCGGTGCCACCGTCCGTCCTGCCACGGCCCTCGATCGGCACGCGACCCTCGAGTCCCTGGCCCTCGACCGGCACCAGCCCGCCTCGATCGCGGCAGCGGTGGCCGTGGCACGGGACGACGCTCGACGGGCCCGTGACGTCGTCTCCACCGAGCTGTGGGACTGCCTCAACGTCACGAGGTCCCGGATGCCGCGCAAGATCGCCGCAGGCCGGGAGCACGAGTTCCTGGGGTGGGTCCGCGAGCGCAGTGCGCTGGCGATCGGTGTCGTCGAGGGCGACGCCAGCCGTGACGAGGTGTGGGAGTTCTTCACGCTCGGCCGGTCCCTCGCACGGTGCGCCGCGACCGCGAGGCTCCTGGCCTCCGACCTGCTCGACCCCGAGTCCGCGGCGTCATGGGGGACCGCGCTCCGGGCATGCGGGGCGGGCGAGGCGTTCCAGCGGGCGACCGGGTCGGGTGCCCCCGCGTCCGAGGCGGCCGCGTTCCTGCTGCTCGACGACCGCAGTCCCCGCTCGATGCTCTTCCTCGCGCTCCGCGCCGAGGAATGCCTTGCCGACGTCGCGCCCGCTGCCGTCACCGAGGAGCTCGACGACCTCCGCGGTGCCCGCCGCGCGCTCCAGGCGCTGGCCCCGGCCGAGGCGATCGACGCGGCCCGCGCAGCGGGACAGCGGCTCGCGGCGGTCGCCGACCGCGTCTCCGGAGCGCTCGACGCACGCGTCTTCGCGGCGGCGGAACCGACGCACTGAGCGCAGGTCGCGCCGGACGGGAGGCTCGTGGCGGCCCCGCGCAGGGCCTCCCGTTCGGTTCCTGGCCGGGTCAGACGGCGCTGGAGCGGTCGGCGACCGCCTCGTCGCGCTCGAGGTCCTGCCGGATCTCCGCGCGCGACGCGCGCGTCCCGACCACGGGGATCGAGTGGGTGACGGCCATGTGCAGGCGGTTGTCGGCGTCGTAGCGCACGCGGTAGTGCTGGAACCGGACGAGCCAGACCAGGGCGATGGTGAGGGCGACGAACCCGGACGCGGCGCCCACGCCGATCGCCCACCTGGGGCCCCACGCGTCCGCGACCGCGCCGACGATCGGGGCGCCGATGGGGGTGCCGCCCGCGAAGATCGCCATGTACAGCGCCATCACCCGGCCTCGCATCGCGGGCGCCGTGGTGGTCTGGACGAGGGCGTTGGCGGTCGTCATGAAGGTCAGTGACGCGAGCCCGACGAACACCAGCACGATCGCGAACGTCCAGTACGTCGGGGCGAAGGCAGCGGCCGTGCACGCCAGGCCGAACCCGGCGCTGGCGAAGACGAGCAGCCGCATCCGTGGACGGTCCCGTCGTGCCGACAGCAGTGCGCCGAGCACCGAACCGATCGCCATCACGGAGTTGAGCAGGCCGAACTCGCCTGCACCCTTGTGGAACTCCACCCGCGCCATCGTCGAGGTGAAGATCGGGAAGTTCACGCCGAAGGTGCCGACGACGAAGATCATGCAGAGCACCACGATGATGTCGGGGCGCGTGCGGACGTACCTGAAGCCGGCGGTGATCTGCCCCTTGCCGCGCTTCGCACGGACCCGGTCCGCGAGCTGTTCGGGGTCGACGAACCGCAGGGCGCCGAGGACCGCGGCGAACGAGGCCGCGTTGATGATGAACACCCAGCCGGAGCCGATCGCGGCGATGAGGACGCCGGCGACCGCCGGTCCGATGAGCCGGGCGGCGTTGAAGGACGCGGAGTTCAGCGCGACGGCGTTCGCGACGTGCTCGCCGGTGACGACGTCGGAGACGAAGGCCTGGCGCACCGGGGTGTCGAACGCGGCCACGATGCCGAGTGCCAGGGCGAAGGCGTAGAGCCACAGCAGCGTGGCGGTGTTCGTCACGACCATGATGCCGAGCCCGAGGCCGAGCATCCCCATCAGGGCCTGGGTCACCATGAGCGTGCGGCGGCGGTCGAAGCGGTCGGCGACGAGTCCGGTCCAGGGCAGCAGGAGGAGTTGCGGTCCGAACTGCAGCGCCATCGTGATGCCGACCGCGATGGCGTTGTCGTGCGTGAGCTGCGTCAGGACGATCCAGTCCTGCGCGGTCCGCTGCATCCAGGTGCCGACGTTCGACACCAGGGCACCTGCGAACCAGATGCGGTAGTTGCGTCCCGAGAGGGACCGGAACATGGCCGTCACTGGTGGGCCAGCCTCCTCATGATCTCGGTGGCCTCGGCGAGGACGCGCCGTTCGGCCGGGGTGAGTGCGGCGATGCGCGGCGAGAGCCAGCCGTCGCGGCGGCGGCGGGTCTCGACGACGAAGTCGGCACCGGCCGGGGTGGCGCCGATGAGGACCTTGCGGCGGTCGTCGCCGTGCCCGCCCTTGGACAGCAGCCCGCGGTCGACGAGCGCGGCGACGGTCTTCGTCATCGACGGGGGTGTGACGCCCTCGTTCCGGCTGAGTTCCGCGAGGGTCATCGGGCCGTCGCGGTGCAGCCGGGCGAGTGCCGAGAACATCGCGTCGCTGACCGTCGTGTCGGCCTTCTGCGCGCGGAGGGTCCGCGACAGCCGGTTCACCGCGATGCGGAAGTCCGTGCTCAGCGACGCGTGCGGCGCGGAGCGCTTTGTGGTCTCGGGCATGGTCACGATCGTTAGCCTAGCAAATTAGTTCAGCGAACGAACTTGTTGCCGTCGGGAATCATCCATGCAGGTGTATCGTTCTGGACCGTAGACAACAGGTGTTGTCGAGAAGATTGGAGCAGTTCATGTCCGAGTTCGAGGGCAAGGTCGCCATCGTCACCGGTGGTGGCAGCGGTATCGGCGAGTCCATCGCGAAGGAGCTCGCCACCGCGGGCGCGAAGGTCGTCGTCACCGACATCAAGCTCGACGCGGCACAGCGGGTCGTCGGGGAGATCGAGCAGGCCGGTGGGACCGCCACCGCGTTCGAGGCGAACTCGGCCGTCGCCGCCGACAACGAGCGGGCCGTCCAGTTCGCGGTCGACACGTACGGCGCGCTGCACCTCGCCGTGAACAACGCCGGCATCGGCGCCGCCCCGCAGAAGATCGGCGAGTACGACATCGCCGCGTGGGACCGCGTCCGTGCCGTGGACCTGGACGGTGTCTTCTACGGGCTCCGCTACGAGATCCCGGCGATGCTGGCCTCCGGCGGCGGCTCGATCGTCAACATGGCGTCCGTGCTCGGCACCGTCGGCATCGCGCAGAACGCGGCCTACGTCGCGTCGAAGCACGCGCTCGCCGGGCTCACCAAGGTCGCCGCGCTCGAGTACTCGGCCCAGGGTGTCCGCACGAACGCGGTCGGCCCCGGCTTCATCGACACCCCGCTGCTGCGGAACGCGATGACCCCGGAGGCGATCAGCGCCCTCGAGGAGGAGCACGCCACGAAGCGCCTCGGCACCGACGCCGAGGTCGCGGCGCTGGTCCTGTTCCTGCTGAGCGACAAGGCCTCGTTCATCACCGGCAGCTACCACCTGGTCGACGGCGGCTACTCCGCCCACTGACCGTTCCGCGTGCAGGGCTCTTTCGCGCGTAGGAAGTCGAATCGCGCGTAGGCGGTCGGAAGTTCCGACCTCCGACGCGCGATTCCGCTTTCCCAGTCGGGCGACATGGGCAGGAACGCGCGTGGCGTCAGGCCGTGATCGCGTCGTGGGGGAGCAGGGCGTGCACACCCCATGTCTGGTTCGCGACCTGGGTGACGCGCATGCTCACCGCGACGCTGGCCATCGCGAGCGCCTCGGAGCGGGTGATGGCGTGCAGGCCGGCGATCCAGTCGACCATGCTGTCGAGGGCGGTCGTCGTCGCGGCGTTCAGGTCGGCGTCGAAGCCGAACGTGATGCGTCCGGCAGGGGTGTCGGCGTGGATGCCGTCGACCGGAGCCTCGTCGAGGAGCGACAGCGTCACCGTCGTCGTCATGCCGCACTCGATCGCCGTGCCGGAGACCTCGCCGTCGCCCTGGGCGGCGTGTCCGTCGCCGACGAAGAGCAGCGCGTCCGGCACCGTCACCGGGAGGAAGAGGGTCGATCCGGCGACGAGTTCGCGGCAGTCGATGTTCCCGCCGCCCAGCGGTCGCGGTGGGATGGTCGAGTGCTCGCCCGTCGGTTCCGGTGGGACGCCGACGACCCCGAGGAACGGCGCCGTCCGGACGCCGAGGCCGAGCTGGTTGCGGGCGACACCCGTGCCGGCGTCGATGTCCCAGAGGAGTGGGCCGCGCTCCTGGGTCAGACCGAGCGCCCGGTTGACGGGCGTGTCCACGCCGCCGGAGCCCGTGTAGCCCCAGTCGTCCGGGACGAGGTCGTCGAACCGCACGGCGAGGACCTGTCCCGGCCGGGCACCCTCGACGGCGATCGGACCGACGAGGCAGTGTCCTCGTCGCCCGTCGATGAGCGTCGGCGGGTGGTCGCCCGGGTGCTGTTGGCGCTCCGTGTAGCCCGCCGCGCTCAGCGTGCGGATCGTCACGGTGTCCCCGGGTGCGACGCGGAGCACCGGATCCCGCTCGGCGGTGAAGACGTCGATGGCGGTGTCGAGCGAGGCGTCGATGCGATGGGCGGTCACGGTCCGATCATCGCAGGCGAGCGTGCCGCCGGTTCGACAGGCGTTCCGCTGCGCCGCCGTCAGTGGAACTGAGGGATCGTCATCCAGATGCCGTACAGGACGGCGGCGATGCAGACCGCGAAGCACAGGCCGGCGCCGGCGAGGGCGATCGGGGGCGTGTGCCCGGACCGCGGGGTCTCCTCGCCGTACTGCGTCCGCTCGCCGCCCGTGTCGACGGGCTGCCCCGTCCCGAGCAGCCGCAGACCGAGTGTGTAGACCAGCACGACGCCGACCGCCGCCACGAACCCGACGCCCGCGACGATCGCGATGCTCCCGAAGTCGATGTCCATCGTCGTCTCCCGTTCAGCCCTTGGCCTCGACCGGCTCGCGCTCGGTCTCGTCCGTCGTGATGTCCTCGTGCGAGACCGGCCGGCGCTTCGCCAAGGCGTAGAAGGTGAGCCCGGCCGCGAGCGCCAGGACGGCGACGGCGATCAGCCCGATCACCGACGTGGACGCGAGCCAGGTCGCCAGCGCCCCGACGACCGCTGCGGCCGGGAGCGTGATCACCCACGCGACGACGATCCGGCTCACCACGTTCCAGTGCACGTCCGCGAGCTTCTTGCCGAGCCCGGAGCCGATCACCGAGCCGCTCGTGACGTGCGTGGTGGAGAGCGCGAATCCGAGGTGGGAGGACACCAGGATGGTCGCGGCCGAGCTGGTCTCCGCGGCGAAGCCCTGCGGGGACTGCACGTCGGAGATCTTCTTGCCGACCGTCTGCATGATGCGCCACCCGCCCATGTAGGTGCCCAGGCCGATCGCGAGGCCGCACGCCAGGATCACCCAGAGCGCTGGTCCGGTGCCGGCGTCCTGGTAGTTCGCGGCGATGAGGGTCAACGTGATGACGCCCATCGTCTTCTGCGCGTCGTTCGTGCCGTGCGCCAGGGACACCAGCGAGGCCGAGATCGTCTGGCCGTGGCGGAACCCCGTCGCAGCGCCGTGCGTCGTGGCGTTCTTCGTGAGGGCGTACGCCAGGTAGGTCGCGACCAGGGCGATGACGCCGGCGATCACGGGGGAGAGCAGCGCGGGCAGCACGACCTTCGACACGACGGTCGCCCAGTCCACCGAGTTCAGGCCGGCGCCGATGATCGACGCCCCGATGAGCCCGCCGAACAGGGCGTGCGTCGACGACGACGGCAGCCCGAAGTACCAGGTGGCGAGGTTCCAGAGGACGGCGCCGACCAGCCCGGCGAAGATCATCGTCGGCGAGATGTGGATGCCGTCCTGTCCCTCGCGGATGATGCCCTGCGAGACGGTCTTGGCGACCTCGGTGGACAGGAACGCGCCGACGATGTTGAGCACGGCGGAGATGAGCACGGCGGTCCGGGGCTTGAGTGCACCCGTGGCGACCGACGTGGCCATGGCGTTTGCGGTGTCGTGGAACCCGTTCGTGAAGTCGAACACGAGCGCGACCACGATCACGAGCACGACGATGACGAGGACGTCCATGGCGGCGACGGTAGGCCCGCGGCGACGGGCTCGGGTGAACGCCCGGTGAACACGTCAGGCCGTCTGGCCGTCCGGTCGGTCCGGTCGTCTGCGAGGATGCTCACGTGCCCACGTTCTCTGCCGCCCGCGGCGACTCCTCGTTCGTCGACGCGCACGGTGTCGAGATCGTCTACTCGACCTGGCGCGCCGGGCGGCCGAAGGGGATCGTGCAGATCGCCCACGGCGTCGGTGAGCACTCGCTCCGGTACGAGCGGCTCGCGCAGGAGCTCGTCCGTGCCGGCTGGACGGTCGTCGCGAACGACCACCGCGGTCACGGTCGGACCGGGCTCGGGCAGTGGGACGGCGACCACGCGAAGCTCGGCAGGCTCGGCGTCGGCGGGCTCCGGGCCGCGATCGACGTCGTCGAGCAGATGACCTCCGTGGCGCGGCAGGAGACCCCCGGTGTCCCGCTCGTGCTGTTCGGGCAGTCGTGGGGGTCGCTGATGGCGCAGCGCATCCTGAACACCTCGAGCGAGTCGTACGACGGCGTCGTGCTGTCGGCGACCGCGTACCGCCTGCCCGGATGGATGAACGGCGGCGACCTCAACAAGCGGCACGCCGCGCTCGGTCCGACCCGGTTCGAGTGGCTCAGCCGGGACCGGGCGGTGGTCGACGCGTTCGACGCGGACCCGCTCACGGTCGACGCCGACGTGATGGGGTTGTTCGGACTGCCGGACACGCTGCGTCTGCTCGGGGTGCCTCGCCGGGGGATCCCGCACGATGTCCCCGTGTTGCTGCAGGTCGGGTCCGACGACAGCCTCGGCGGTCCGCGGTCCGTCGAGAAGCTGGCAGCCGCGTACCGCCGTCGCGGCGGGCTGACCGACGTGGTGGTGCGGGTCTACGAGGGCGCTCGGCACGAGATCTACAACGAGACGAACCGGCACGAGGTCGTCGCGGACCTGGTCGGGTGGCTGGAGCGCGTCGCTCGCTGACGGGGCGCTCGCTGACCGGTCGCTGCGCGTAGGGTCGAACCGTGCACGGTGAGTACAAGGTCCCAGGCGGAAAGCTCGTCGTCGTCGACCTCGACGTGGTCGACGACACCATCCAGGAGTTCCGGCTGGCGGGTGACTTCTTCCTCGAACCGGACGACGCGCTCCCGCTGATCGACGCCGCCGTGAACGGGCTGCCTGCCACCACGGACGCAGCCGGCATCGCCGCAGCCGTCCGCGCTGCCCTGCCGGCTGACGCCGTGCTGCTCGGCTTCACGCCGGAGTCCGTCGGCGTGGCCGTCCGCCGGGCACTCTCCCGGGCGTCGACGTGGCGCGACTACGACTGGCAGATCATCCACGAGGGGCCGATCAGCCCGAACGAGCACCTCGCCCTCGACCAGGTCCTCACCGAGGAGGTGGGTGCCGGCCGACGCGGGCCGACCCTCCGCATCTGGGAGTGGGACCAGCCCGCGGTGGTCATCGGCTCCTTCCAGTCGCTGAAGAACGAGGTCGATCCCGAGGGTGCCGCGAAGTACGGCGTCGAGGTGGTCCGGCGGATCTCCGGCGGCGGCGCGATGTTCATGGACGCCGGCGCGATCATCTCGTACTCGCTGTACGTCCCGACCGACCTCGTGCAGGGCATGACGTTCGCTGACTCGTACGCGTACCTCGACGAGTGGGTGATCGAGGCGCTGAAGTCCCTCGGCATCGACGCGTACTACCAGCCGCTCAACGACATCACCTCGACCAAGGGCAAGATCGGCGGCGCTGCGCAGAAGCGGCTCGGCACCGGGGCGCTGTTGCACCACGCCACCATGAGCTACGACATGGACGGCGAGAAGATGGTCCAGGTGCTCCGCATCGGTCGCGAGAAGATGAGCGACAAGGGCACGACCTCGGCCGCCAAGCGCGTCGACCCGTTGCGGTCGCAGACGGGGTTGTCGCGGGCGGCGATCATCGAGTCCTTGATCGGGACCTTCACGACGCTCTACGGCGCGACGCCGGGAGCGGTCACGGACGCCGAACGACAGCGGGCGCAGGAGCTCGTCGAGTCGAAGTTCGCGACCAAGGAGTGGCTCCAGCGCGTCCCGTAGATCGTGCGGGAAAGGTGGTCGGCGGCCGGGAGAGGGGGGTTCCCGGCCGCCGCACTTCGAGTGTGGACGTCATCCCCAAGAACGAGACGTGTGGATCATGAGAATCCTCCGCGCGGCTGATCCGCCGACCAGAGGCGCCACGTAGCCTCGCTTGCGTGAACTGGTTGATCCTGTTGGGGGCGGTGGCCGCTGCGGTCGTCGTGACGTGGATCGCCGATCGTCTGGGGTGGATCGACCTGTCGAACAAGTCGACCAGCAGCGGGGGATCCGGTGGAGTCGTCTCGATGATGGACGAGGTCTTCGCGCCGACGCGCCACGAGACCCAGGCGGAGTACGAACGGCAGGCCCGCCTGCCCCGTGAAGCACCGACGCCCGCCGACGACGACCACGACCTGCTGAGCGGGACGGTGCTCATCAAGGTGCCGACGGTCAGGGGCACCGGCGGCCGACACGAGGCACGCGCCGGGACCCACGACCGGCAGTACTGACGCCCGACCCTGACAGACGACGTCAGCGGGTGGTGAGCTCCTGGTAGTCGGGGTGCCGCTCGATCCACGCCGCGACGTAGCTGCACTGCGGGACGACACGGCGCGAGGAGCCCGAGCGGACGTCGTCGAGCGCGTGCTGCACGAGGACCGAGGCGTGGCCCCCTCCCCGGTGCGCGGGGTCGACCTCGGTGTGCACGAAGCGGATCTCGTCGTCGGCGATCTCGTAGGCGGCGAACCCGATCACGGTGTCGTCCTCCACCAGGGAGTACTGCTGCTGATCGGTGTCGTTCCGGACGTCCAGTGCCATGTCGACGACGCTACGCCGCGGCCCCGAAGAGGGGCCTGTGCGCCCGCTGTGTGCCTCGCTAGCGTCAGCGGGTGACCGACCACCGCCCGCCGTTCCGCTTCCGGACGCCTCCGGGGTGGCCGACGCCGTCCACCGAGTGGGTCGCGGCGCACCAGCTCGCCGAACCCGGCCCGGGGTTCTCCCCTGGACCCGGGATCCCGCCCGCGCCGTCCGGGTGGCGCTTCTGGCGTGCCGACCGTCGGGCGTTCCGGGCCGCGATGCCCACGCGGCGGCGGCGCATCGAGCTGCTCGGCGTGGCGGGACTCGTGCTGCTGGTCCTCGGGATCGTCGCCGTCGTCGTGCTGACGGCGGCGGACGTGCCGGCGGTGTTCGCCGTCGCCCCGATCGCGGCCGGGGGAGCGCTGTACATCGTGTCCTGCGTGCGGTGGTGGGACCTCGCCACGGACACGGCGCGATCGATCGCCGCGACGGCCGGGGAGTGGGGACCGACCTCCGTCTCGGCCCCGGCGGCACGGGCCGGCTTCGGGAGGTCGGCCCGCGTGGCCACCGGCATCACGGCCGCCATCGCCGCGGCCGCACTCGTGGCCGGCGCATCGGCCGGCGTCGCCCCGGTCGTGTCGGACGCCGGGCGGTCCCTGGCCGGCGCCGTCGGGAGCGTTCGTGGCGACCTCCCCGAGGACGAGGAGCTCGCGGCTCCCTACACCTCGGACGACGGGCAGATCGACATCACCCAGGTCAGCGACGACGCGTGGGACGCCACCTGCGCGGCGACACCAGGTGACTCGAACTGCTGGAGCTGGGAGGTCGACGCGCTGACGGACTGCGACCTCTCCGTGACGATCGGGTTCGCCGACACCGCGCTCGGAGACGACACCAGGACCGTGACCCGTGCCGTGCACGTCTCCGCGGGCCGACCCCTGTACATCGCGGAGCTCGGGGACGAGGACTACAGCGGCATCGACACCGCCTCGTGTCTCGGGGACGTCCCGCACCGCGTGGACGTCGACCAGACACCGGCCGACGACTTCGCCTACGAGGAGCAGCCCGACGGGTGTGACCTCACCGGGTGCATCGGCTGGACGCTCCGTCCGGGCGAGGACTGCGCGGACGCCTCGGTCCAGTTCCTGGTCATGGACGAGTGGCGTGACGTGCCGGATCCCCACGACCTGGTGATCGGTGCGCCGTTGCAGAGCAGCGTCCCCGTGACCGTCTTCGCGGGCGGGGTGGAGTCCTTCGCCGGCGACGCGACGATCACGCAGATCACGTGCTCGTCGTCCGACACTCCAGATGCGGACGCCCAGCCGGGGGCAGCGGCACACACCTGACCAGCGGACGCCCCGCCCTGCGAGCCCGAAGCCCTGCGAGCCCGAAGCCCTGCGAGCCCGAAGAGGGGCCTGTGCGCCTGCCGTGACGACCGCTACCCTCGGCGCGTGACCGAGCAGCACCCCGTCGACGTCGAGCCCCGATTCCGCACCCCACCCGGTTGGCCGACACCGTCGGCCGCATGGGTCGAACGTCACCACCTGGCGGAGCCGGCACACGGCTGGGTCCCGGCCCCGAGCCTCCCGGCTGTCCCGCAGGGCTGGCGCTTCTGGGAGGCGGACCGGCGCGCGTTCTGGCGCGACCGACGGACCCTGGTCGGACTCGCCCTCGTCCTGGTGGGCATCGCCGTCGTCGTCACCGTGTCCGTCCTCGGCGGAGAACTCCGCGGGCTCGCCGGACTCGGTCTGGTGCCGGTCGTCGGCGGAGCCGCCGTCGCGATCACGAGCAGCGTCCGTCGCGCCGCCCTGGCCGACCGCCTCGTCGCCGTGGCCCGCGAGCGTCGCGCAGCGGACCCGATCGACCCCGAGACCGCTTGGGGCGTCCCCGGAGCCCTCCCCTTCGTCGAGGCGTCCGGGGACGAGCGCCGCTCGCCCGTGCGACGTCGGAACCGGATCGCGGTCGTCGTGACGGCGACGGCCACGGCGGTCGTGACCATCGTGGGTGCCTCCGTGGCCGTCGTCCCGCTCGTGCAGGAGACGGTCGGCGGGGTCGGCCAGACGCTCGCCCTCGGGCTGCAGGACGACGCCCCGGCGCCGCCGACGGCATCGGCGTCGCCGGATCCGGACACCGACCCGGCCCCGGACACCGATCCGACACCGGCGCCCGCCCCGTCGACGGTGGCGGTCGACGCCGTCCTCGAGGACGGGACGGCGCTGCAGGCCGACTGCGGGGTCGCGATGGCGGGCCGGACGGACCCGGCGCACTGCTGGGCCTGGTCGCTCACCGCGCCGGCCGCGTGCGAGGCGAAGGTCACGGCCCGGTTCGGCCCTGATGCGAACGCGCCGGCGACCCGGACCGAGGAACGGTTCGTCTCGCTGTCACCTGGCGTGCCGCTGTCCCTCGTGCTCCGCGGCGGCGAGACCAACGCCGGGCTCGACCACCCGACCTGCGTCAGCGCGGGGTCCGCGCCCTACCCGATCGGCACCTACGACGCCGGGGTGGAGCTGCCCGACTCGGACTTCCCGGCCGCCTGTGACGACTGGGGGTGCGACGGGTTCATCTTCGACGCCGAGTCCGCGTGCGACGCCGCGACGATCGAGGTGCACGTGTTCGACGACGTCGCGGACCAGCACTCGCGGGACTACGTGGTCGTGCAGCCGCTCGCCGACGGGACGAGCACGACCCACAACGAGGTCTTCGTGCCGTACGACCAGGGCCGGCAACCGGCCGACGCCGAGGTGTCGTCGGTGACGTGCGAGAGCTGAGCCCGTGTGCGCGACAATGATCGGGTGAACAGGGGAGACGAGGCACCGGACCGGGTCGTCCTCGGCGACAACCTCGACGCCCTCGCCACCCTGTCCGACGGCGCGTTCACGGTCGTCTACCTCGACCCGCCGTTCAACACCGGCCGGTACCAGCGCCGGCACGCCAGCTCAGCGGTCCCGAGGGCCGACGGCCCCGTGATGGGCTTCCACGGCCGGAACTACGAACGCGTCCGCGGCGACCTGATGCGCTTCGACGACCGCTTCGAGGACTACTGGTCGTTCCTCGAGCCCCGGCTGCTCGAGGCGTGGCGGGTCCTCGCGCAGGACGGCACGCTGTACCTGCACCTGGACTACCGCGAGTCGCACTACGCGAAGGTCCTCCTCGACGCGCTGTTCGGCCGTGACGCCTTCCTCAACGAGATCATCTGGGCGTACGACTACGGCGCGAAGTCCCGCTCCCGCTGGCCGACGAAGCACGACACGATCCTGGTGTACGTGAAGGACCCTGCCCGGTACCACTTCGACTCGACGGCGGTCGACCGCGAGCCCTACATGGCACCGGGGCTCGTCACTCCGGAGAAGCGGGAGCGCGGCAAGCTCCCGACGGACGTCTGGTGGCACACGATCGTGTCGCCGACCGGCCGCGAGAAGACCGGGTACCCGACGCAGAAGCCCGAGGGGATCCTCCGGCGCATCGTGCAGGCGTCGTCGCGTGAGGGCGACTGGGTCCTCGACTTCTTCGCGGGCAGCGGCACGACGGGCGCGGTCGCCGGGGCGCTCGGCCGCCGCTACGTGCTCGTCGACGACAGCCCGACGGCGTTCGAGGTGATGCGGAAACGCCTGCCCGGCGCGACCTTCGAGGTGCTGCCCCCGGCGACGATCGCCGCGGATCCCGCCGTGTGAGGTGGCTGGGCGTGCGCGGGCGCGCTGCGTGGGGCGACTCGGAACGACGGGGTCGCTGTCGTACGACAACGGTTCTGTCGCCCTCACGCGCGTGCAACTGTTGCAGACGCGTGGAAACGACGAAGTCGCTGTCGTACGACAGCGACTTCGTCGTTCGGGGTCGGCACGCGGCGCGGCCGGGCGGCGGCCCGACCCGGGTTCCCGCTACTCGGCCGAGTGGCGGCCGTGCGCGTGGTCGCCGTCGGCCGGACGGGAGGCCCGGCTCGCGTCGTGCGCGTCCGTCCCGTCCGTCGCGGGGTCGGCCTCCACGGTGGCAGCGTGCGCGGCACGACGGGTGCGGATGGCCCCGGTGGTCGTGGCGGGCTCGTCCACCGGCGCAGCGGCCGAGTGCGCGCCGTGCGTCGGCGCGTCCGGCAGCGGGGCGCGGGTGCCGTCGCTCGACACGTCGTCCGGCAGCACCGACACGTCGTCCGGCAGCACCGACACGTCGGACGTCCCGGTCGACCGGGCCGAGCGCGGCTGCGCCGGGACGTCGGGTGACGTGGGGACGATCCCCATCCGCCCGGTGTCGGGCGACACGAGCGACTCGGCGTTCGTCGCGGCGCCCTGCGCATCGACGGTGCGGCGATCGGGGTCGCCGCCGGCAGCCGCGGCCCGGGCGGTGTCCGCCTGCTCCTGCAGCGCCGACGTCTTGCGGAGCGGCGGCACCCGGAAGAACCACGTCAGGACGAACGCGATGAGGATCACGCCGAGGCCGACGTAGTACACCGTGACGGCCGAGCTGCTGAACCCGACGAGGAACGGCCGGGTCAGCCGCTTGTCGGCGCCGTTGAGGAACGAGGTGTCGCTCGTCGCGGAGCTCGTCGAGGAGTCGGCCTTCGAGTTGCCGCTCTTGAGCTGCTTGATGAGCGTCGGGGCGACCTCGTCGACGACGTTCTTCCGCTGCGACGCGTTCGAGTAGTCGACCTGCAGCGTGCCGTCGACGACGTCCGCCTGGGCCTTCGACGCTGCGGTCTCGAGCGCCTGCTGTTCGGCCTTCGGCTTCGCGGCCGCGACCTGCGCGTCGATGACCGACTGCGCCTGTGCCGCGGGGAGCGCACCGGCGGCGACCTGCTGCTGGACGCCCGCGGTGACCTGCTTCGTGACGGCGGCGTCTGCGGCTTCCTTCGCCTGCACGGCGCCCTTGTTCAGGCCGTCCTGCACGTTCTGCTTCACCGGGTCGGTGATCGGTGTCCAGATCTGGTCCATCACGCCCTTGTTGTCCTTGGCGTTCGCCACGGACGGGGTGAGGGCGGCGTTCAGGGCGCTCGTGAGGTCGGACTTGTCCTGCATCGCCGTCGTGATGTTCGTCGGCATCAGGGTGAACAGCACGGAGAGGAGCACTGCGGTGCCCATCGTGCCGCCGATCTGGCGGAAGAAGGTCGCGGCGCTGGTGGCGACACCGATGTCCCGAGGGGACACCGAGTTCTGCGCGGCCAGGGTCAGCGTCTGCATGAGCTGCCCGAGCCCGAGGCCGATGCCGAACATGCCGAGCATCAGGAACCACAGCGGACGGTCGGCGGTGAGGAACGTCAGGACGGTGAACCCGATGGCGGTGAACGCCGTCCCGGTGATCGGGAAGACCTGGTAGTTGCCGGTCCTGGAGATGATCTGACCCGAGGCGATCGACGCGATCATCAGGCCGAGGACCATCGGCAGCATCGCGAAGCCGGACTCGGTCGGGGTGACGCCCTTCACGATCTGCAGGTACAGCGGGATCGTCAGCATCGCGCCGAACATCCCGAAGCCGACGAGCACGGACAGGATCGCGGACATCGAGAACACCCGCGAGCCGAAGAGCTTGAGCGGCAGGATCGCGTCGTCCTTCATGGCGCGCTCGACCAGGATGAACGCGATGAGTCCGACGGCGCCGGTCACGTAGCAGGCGATCGAACCGGCCGAGCTCCAGCCCCATGTACGGCCCTGCTCGGCGACGAGCAGCAGCGGCACGAGCGTCACGATGACGAGCGCGGCACCCCACCAGTCGATGCGCGGCTTGGCCTTCCGCTCGCCGACCTTCGGCAGGTGCAGGAACGTCAGCACCATGATCAGCGCGATGATGCCGATCGGCACGTTGATCAGGAACACCCAGCGCCAGCCGGCGATGAACACGATCTCGCTCGCGCCGGCGAAGAGACCACCGACGAGCGGCCCGATGACGCTCGAGATGCCGAACACCGCGAGGAAGTAGCCCTGGTACTTGGCGCGCTCGCGGGGGGCGAGCATGTCGCCCATGATCGCGAGCGGCAGGGACATCAGACCACCGGCGCCGAGGCCCTGCAGCGCGCGGAACCCGGCGAGCATGAGCATCGAGGTCGAGAACGACGCGGCGAAGGAGCCGACGATGAAGATGCCGATCGCGGTGAGGAACAGCGGACGCCGGCCGAAGATGTCGGAGAGCTTGCCGTAGATCGGTGTCGTGATCGTCGAGGCGATCAGGTACCCCGTCGTGACCCAGGCCTGCTGGTCGAGCCCGTGCAGGTCGTCGCCGATGGTGCGGATGGCGGTGCCGACGATCGTCTGGTCGAGGGCGCCGAGGAACATACCGGCCATCAGGCCGTAGATCACCAGCAGGATCTGCCGGTGGTTCATCACGACGTTGGATGCCGTGGTGGGTCCCGCTGGAGCGGTCGCCGTCTGGGTCATGTGCAGGGTCTCCCGGGTACCGAAGCGCTGGTGACAAGAATTTTGCGCTGTCTGCAAAGTTACAACTGTCGCAAGCGGTGCGGTCACGCAGGTGCGGCTTCCTGTGTGGATCGGCAGCGTTCCGTGGGACGAACAGTAAGGTCGCCCCCATGAGCACGCCCGACGGCATCACGGTACGCCCGACCTCCGTCGGCGGTTCCCGTCCGGCCGTGATCGTCCTCCCGGGCGGTGGGTACGAGGAACACGGGCGGGCGAGTTCCGAACCGATGGCGGACTGGTACGCCGGCATCGGCCTGCACGCGTTCCTGTTCCGCTACCCGCTCCGCACGCCGGAGACGGTCGGCTCGTTGCACCCGGCGCCGATCGACGCGACCCGCGCGGTGTTCACCTGGCTCCGGTCGGGACGGGCCGGCGCGGACACCGGACTCGACATCGACACGGAGCGCATCGGCGTCGTCGGGTCGAGCGCCGGCGGGCACCTGGCGGCCTCGCTCGCGAACGGCATCGACGACCCCGCTGCCGACCGGCCGGCGTTCTGCGTCCTGAACTACCCGGTGATCTCGATGGAGCACCCGACGCGGCCGCGTCCGATGGTCGGGCTCCTCGGCGACGATCCATCGTGGCGGACGCGCCGCGAGCTCTCGATGGAGACGCGGGTCGACGCGCGCACGCCGCCGACGTTCGTCTGGACGACGGCGGACGACCGGATCGTGCGCGCGTCGAACGCGCTGTCCTACGCGGACGCGCTGGTCCGGAGCGAGGTGGACGTCGAGGTGCACGTCTTCCCGCACGGCCGGCACGGACTCGGCACCGCCGTGCGCGAACCGCACACGTCCCGGTGGACCCGGCTCTGCGAGGACTGGCTGCGGTACCAGCGCGTGCTGACCGACTGAGCCGACCAGGGCCTCCAGACCGGACTGGAGGACCGGCGCACGTCCGTCAGACGGCCGCCGTCTCGACGACCTTGGTCACACCCCGCAGGGCCAGGTCGGCTGGATCGGCCGCGGTCCGGCTCGTGACCACGGTGACCGCCTCGCCGCCGGCACGGAGGCGGTGCCAGCGGTCGAACACCGCGCCGCCCGGTGCGAGGTCGGCGCGGCGGACGGGCAGGTCCGCGTCGTCGACGTCCACCACGACGGCGGTCGTCCGCGGGGTCGGCGACGGTGTCGCCCGACGTGCCTCGGCGACGACCTCGGCGTAGCGACGGCCGAGGGGCTTCACCCGGTTGTCGACGTCGAGCAGGCCGAGCGTGTACTCGAGGTCCTTGAAGTCGCCGAGCGCGCGGGAGACGTCGTGCGAACACCACCACGTGACGGCGTGCAGGTCCTCGGTGCTCAGGGCGGCTGCGATCGTGTGCTCGAGGAACTCGGGCATCTCGTCGTCGGCGAGGTGGCGGTCCGGTGCGCCCACCTCCTGCAGCCAGACCGGCCGGCCGGGGTCCGTCGCGAAGGCCTTCGCGAGCTCGATCATCCACTCGGCGTGCCGGACGGACTCGTCGGAGAGCGCCCCGTACCGTCCGGCCACGCCGTTGAAGATCCACGAGTGCACCGTGGTGACGTCGCCGAGGCGGCTGGCGTGGGCTGGCACGAAGGGGTGCCCGTCGCGGTACCAGAGGTGGTCGTTCTCGCTGTGGGTGACGACGTGTCGCGGGTCCTTGTCCCGCGGGGCGCCGAGCAGGGACTCCAGCCAGTGCGTGACCTGGTCGGTGTCAGCGGGCATCGCCGCCGGGTTCGGCGGTTGGAACTGGTTGACCTCGTTGCCGAGCGTCAGGCCGGTGAAGTTCGGGCGGTCGCGCACGGCGTCGTACACGGCGGCGACCAGGTCGGCCTGGGCTCGGATCGCCAGGGGATCGGTGAACATGTTGCCGTCGTGCCAGTTCACGAGCCACGCCGGGATGAAGTCGAAGCCGGACATGTGCCCCTGGATCACGTCGACGCTGGCGTCGAGGCCGAACTCCGCGGCGATGTCGACGACCTTCGCGACGTCGTCGAGCGCCTGCCTGCGGATCAGTGTGCGGTTCGGTTGCAGCGTGGGCCAGAGCGGGAACAGCCGGACGTGGTCCAGCCCGAGCCCCGCGATCGCCTCGAGGTCACGGCGGACCGCGTCTTCCTGCACCGACTGCCACTGGAACATCCAGTCGGTGGACGGCACGTAGTTCACGCCGAAGCGCGGAGCGGTGGTCATCGGTCTCCCTCGGTCGGTGCGGTCGGCGCATGGGGCGTCGGGCGTCCGGTCGTCGTCGCCCGCCAGGACGAGCCGCGGACGTGCAGCGCGCGGCCGCTCACCTCGGCGTCGCTGACGTCCTCGCCCCGGACGAGACGCTCGACGAGGGCGACCGCCGTGCGCGCCGACTCCTCCACCGGCGCGTCGAGTGCGGTGAGCGTCGGACGGACGATCGACGACACCCAGGAGTCCTCCCACGCGACGACGGACAGGTCGTCGGGGACACGGACGCCGAGTTCGGGGGCGTGCGCGATCACCTCGGCGGCGATCGCCTCGCCGTCGAGGACGATCGCGGTCGCGCCGTCGAGCCGGCCGAGCAGGTCGGCGACCGGGTCCTCTGCGTCCGCGCGCCAGGCCAGGACGATGGCGTCGATGCCGCGTGCTCCGGCGGCGGCGGTGAACCGGGCATCGCGTGCGCCGGTGTGCGCGAGCGACGGACCGTCGCCGACGCGGGCGATGCGCCGGTGCCCGAGGCCGTCGAGGTGGTCGAGTAGCGCGCCGGTGGCGTCCGCGTCCCCGACCGTGACGGCCGGGATGGTGCTGCCCGGGACGGGGGCGCCGAGCATCACGGCCGGCGCCGACAGGTGCTGCAGGAGCGAGACGCGAGGGTCGTCGGTCCGGACGTCGACGAGCAGGAAGCCGTCGACCCGCTGCTCCGTCCACCACTGGCGGTAGACCTCGGCCTCGTCCTCGGCGCGGACGAGGGTCAGCGAGAGCGACCACCCGATGGCGGCCAGCGGCTCGGTGAGCCCGGCGATCAGACGCATCGTGAACGGGTCGCGTTGGAAGGTGTCACGCGAGCGGGCGAGCACGAGGCCGAGGCTGCGACCAGCGCTGCCGGAGAGCTTGCGGCTCGCGAGGTTCGGCCGCCAGTTCAGGTCGTCGGCGGCCTTGCGGATCCGGGCGGCGGTCGCGGCCGAGACGTTCGGTCGGCCGTTGAAGACGTGGGAGACCGCCGAGGTCGAGACGCCGGCGCGCTTGGCGACCTGCGCGATCGTCACACGACGACGGTCGACGGCTCCGGCGGTGGTGTCGCTCATGCCGACGAGCGTAGAGGGTTGACCGGTTTGTGTAAAGCGGTATACGTTGCTCGTCACCTGAAGTACACCGCTGTACCAACCACCCCGTGAACCGCTCCACCTTCCACTGCCAAGGAGGCACCGTGACGGACGGAATCAGCAGGCGGACCCTCCTCGGCGCCGGCCTCGGCGCCGGGGTCCTGGCCCCGATCCTCGCCGGGTGCGCCGCGCTCACACCGGCGTCGAGCGGGCCGGGGACCCTCAGCGTGCACACCCAGTTGAGCGGTGCCGTCGCGGGGGCCAGGACGTTCACCGACGTCGTCGCCGCATACCGACGACGCACGAGCCGCAGGGTCGCGCTCCTGTCGAACGGGTCAGACCTGCCGATCGTGTTCGAGACGAGTTCGCTGGCGGGCAAGGAAGCCGACGTCGCCATCGTCAACATGGTCGGGCGCACCCTGTCCTGGACGGGGGAGCACGCCACGATCCCCGTGAACCAGTACCTCGACGACTGGGGGCTGCGGGACGCGATCATCCCAGAGGCCATCGACGAGTGGACCGACGACCAGGGCCGCGTCCGGGCGTTCCCGTTCACCAGGACGAACTGGCCGGTGTCGTTCAACACCGCCCTGCTGGAGCAGGCGGGCGTGAGCGAGATCCCGACCACGTCCGACCAGCTCGTCGCCGCGGCGGACCGGCTCCGTGCCGCCGGCATCGGGCCGGTGACCGTGGGCGGCTCCGACTGGAGCGGGCAGAAGCTCCTCATGCAGATCATGCAGGGGTTCATCACCCAGGACGAGGCCACGAAGGTCTTCTCCACCGGCAAGATCTCGGAGAGCGCCGGCGCGGTCCGGGGCGTCGAGCACTTCGTCGAGCTCCGCGACGCCGGCGTCTTCGTCGACTCGGTCCAGGGCTTCACCTCGGACTCCGAGCTCACGCAGTTCAACACGCGCAAGGCCGCGATCGTCCCGGCGATGTCGTCGGCGCTCGCGCTCGTGTCGAAGGAGCGTGCGGCCGAGGTCACGGTGGGCGGCTGGCCGGTTCCGTCCGCGAACGCCGCGATCACGCACCCGAGCGTCATCAAGAGCTACAACGGGCACGGCATCTGGATCAGCGAGAACGGCCGCGAGAAGCTCGACCTGATCAAGCCGTTCGTGCAGTACCTGTACTCGCCGGCCGTCACCAGCGAGTTCGTCCTCGACTCCGGACGCGACATGAGCCGCATCACGGACACCGTCAGTCAGGACTTCCCGCTCGTCGCGCAGGCGTCCGCCCTCACCGACGACCAGGTCACCCCGGTGATGCTGCCCGACCTGCTCGTGCCGGACTCGGCGTACGAGCCGATGATCCGCGCGACGTCGCTCGCGTACGGCTCTGGCACGTCGGCCGAACGGATCATCGACCTGTTCGAGCGCGCCTACACGGCCGCCTGACCACCCGCACGAGAAGGAGCTCCCATGGCAGTGCTCGTCGAGGAACCACCCGTCCGGTCCGCCGGGACGCCCCCGAACCGATCCCGACGCGGGGCCACCGGCGTCGGCGAGGCCCGTGGCCGCTTCCCGACCTTCGCGATCCCGGCGCTGGTCTGGTACGGCCTCTTCATGATCGGCCCGGTCGTCGCGATGATCGTCATCGCGTTCCTGAGCTGGCCCGGCATGCTCGTCACCCCGACGTTCGCGGGGCTCGACAACTTCCGCGTGCTGTTCTCCGACGAGACCTTCTGGGCCGCCGTGCGGAACAGCACGATCCAGATCGTCGTCGGGCTCCCGGTCATGATCGTGTTGGCGTTCCTGCTCGCGTTCCACGTCGTGCAGAAGCCCAGGGGGCACAAGGTGCTCCGCTACCTGCTCTTCATCCCCGCGCTGATCTCCGCTCCGGCGACGGCCATGATGTTCTACGCGATGCTCAACCCCGACGGCCTCGTCAACGGGGTGCTCGCGACGCTCGGCATCGGCGGGAAGGCCTGGCTCGCGGATCCGACCACCGCGCTCGGCGCCCTCATCGTCGTCGACCTCTGGGCGGGCATCGGCTACTCGGCCGTGCTCATCGCGTCGCGGCTCGACGGCGTCGACGGCGAGGTCGTCCAGGCGGCCCGGATGGACGGCGCCGGATCATGGCGGCTCGCGTGGGGTGTGTACTGGCCGATCGCCCGCGACTTCATCGGCGTCGTCGCCATGCTGCAGTTCCTGTCGATGCTCTTCAGCTCGGCGCAGAACGTGCTGCTCCTGACCCAGGGCGGGCCGGGGACCGCCACCACGACGTTGTCGTACCTCGTGTACCAGAAGGCGTTCGTCGACACCGACCTCGGCTACAGCCAGGCCGTCGGCGTGGTCCTCTTCGTCCTCGGGCTCGTGGGCATGTTCATCATCCGCCGCGTCCTGCGCAAGACGCACTGACCAGGGAGACCACCATGGCGAAACCGACCGCAGGCACCCGCCTCCGCGACCGCATCGGCTCGATCACCGGCGGCGCCATCGCGTGGGTCTACGCCGCCCTGCTGATCCTGCCGTTCTACTACTTCGTCGTGTCGTCCTTCAAGGACAACGACGGCATCTTCGAGTCGCCGCTGGCGCTGCCCGCCAGCTGGGACCTCAGCAACTTCACCGACGCCGTGCGACAGGCATCGCTCGGTCCCGCGATCGCGAACTCCGCGATCACGACGGTCGCCGCGTTGGTGCTGACCCTCGTGCTCGCGCTCCCCGCGTCGTTCGCGCTCGCACGAGCAACCGGTCGCGCCGGACGGGTCGTCGAGGCACTGTTCTCCCTCGGGTTCCTCATCCCGTCGTTCGCTGCGCTCTTCCCGACGTTCCTGCTCGCGGCCGCGATGGGACTGTTCCACACCAGGACCTTCCTCGTGCTGCTCCTGCCGGCCACGGCCATGCCCCTGGCCGTGGTCATCCTGACCCAGTTCATGCGGACCATCCCGCGCGAGCTGGAGGAAGCGGCGTCGATGGACGGCGCGTCCGCCTGGCAGGTGATGCGGCAGGTGTACCTCCCGATCTGCATCCCCGGGATCGCGACCGTGCTGCTGCTGAACTTCCTGTCGTTCTGGAACGAGTACCTCTACGCCCTCGTGCTGATCGGCCCGGACACCGCGCAACGGACGATCCAGGTCGCGCTGCCGACGCTCAAGGTCGACGCGGGGACCGACTACGGGATGCTCATGGCGGGCACGCTCGTCACCCTGCTGCCGGTGTACCTCGTCTACACGATCCTCCAGCGGCAGATGCAGAAGGCGCTGGTCTCCGGGGCGATCAAGGGATGACCGACACCGACCCCACGACCGACACCGCCCCCACGACCGGCACCGCCCCGCGGGCCGCCGACCTCGACGTCCGCGCCCGGATCGGCCAGGTCAACCAGCGGCTCAAGGGCTGGGAGGCCGTCCGCTGGGTCGACGGACGGCCCCGCGTCACGGACGTCCTCCGGGCCGAGGTCGACCGGTGGGGCGGTATCGGCGCGGTGTACGGGGTCCTCCGCGCCGACCCGTGGTCCGGTGTGCACTGGGGCAACGGCATCCCGCCGGAACGCTCCGCCGAAGCGTACGCGGCGGTCCAGGACCACGTCGTGGCCAACAGCGACGGCCGCGTCCCGACCCTGTTCGTGGAAGAGGTCCCGCACGGACTGCAGGCCCTCGGCGGGACGACCGTCCCCGTGAACCTGGCCCTCGGCGCGGCGATGGACGTGGAGCTGGTGGAGGAACTCGCCGCCGCCGTCGCTGCCGAGGTCCGGGCGCGAGGCACCCACGTCGCGCTGGTCTCCGGCCTCGACGTCCTCCGCGATCCCCGGTGGGGACGCGCCGAGGAGTGCTGGTCCGAGGACGCCGCCCTCGCCGCGCTCATGGTCGGGGCGACCGTCCGTGGCATGCAGGGTCGCGGCGACGGCCCCATCGACGGTCGGCACGTCGCCGTCGTCGCGAAGCACCTCGCCGGGCAGGGCGCCGGGATCGGCGGACGCAACGGCTCCGGTGCGCCGATCGGCCGGCGCGAACTCGCCGAGGTGCACCTTCCGCCGGCGCTCGCCGCCGCCCGTGAGCACGTGGTCGGGTTCATGGCCGCCTACAACGACGTCGACGGCGTCCCGTGCTGCGGCAACCGCGACCTCCTGACCGCCACGATCCGCGACGACTGGGGGTGGGACGGTCTGGTGATGGCCGACGGCACGGCCGTCGACCGACTCCGCGACGTCACTCCCGACCCGGCGACCGCCGCTGCCCTCGCCCTCCGCGCCGGGGTGGACCTCAGCCTGTGGGACGAGGCGTTCACGCACCTCGACGAAGCGCTCGACCGTGGGCTCGTGGACCTCGCCGACCTGGACCGCGCGGTCGACCGGGTCCTGGCGGTCAAGGAGCGGGTCGGGCTGTTCGGCGAGGCCCCGGCGACCGTCACCGGTGCCGAGCGCGCGACCGTCGTCCTCGCGGACCGAGCCGCACACCGCGCCGTCGTCGCGCTGGGGGACTCCACGCCGCGCGTGCGTGCCGACTCGATCGTCGCGCTCCTCGGCCCGAACGCCGACGACCTGGACGCGCAGCTCGGCGACTACTCGCCGCCGCGTCCGACGAGCGATCCGGCGGCGTCGACGGTGCGCTCCGCACTGGAGGCCAGGCTCGGCCCCGACCGGGTCCGTACGCCCCGGGGAGCGGACTCCGCCGACCCCTGCCCGGCCCCGACACGGCGGCCGACGTCGCCGCAGCCCTCGCCGGTGCGGACGTCGCGGTGGTCGTGCTCGGCGGGTCCAGTCGCCGGACCTACGACGACGGCTTCGAGGACAACGGTGCCGTCAGCGGCCCGGCACCGGACACCACGAACGGCGAGGGCGTCGACCTGGCGTCGGTGGCGATCCCGGAGGCCCAGCTCGCGGTCCTCCGTGCAGCGCGGGACGCCGGGCTGCCCGTCGTGGCGGTGGTCGTCGACGGGCGGCCTCGCGTCCTGACCGCGGTGACGGCGCTCGCGGACGCCGTGCTGGTCGTGCCGTTCCCCGGACCGGCAGGCGGTGCGGCCGTGGTGGACGTGCTCCTCGGAGCGCCGGCGGAGGGTCGGCTGCCCGCGACCTGGCCCGCGGCCGACGGGACCTGGCCGGTTGCGCACGACGAGCGGCTCGAGACCGCTCGCGGCTACGTCGACGTCGCCGAGCCGTCCCTGCCGCTCGGTCTGCCGGGGCCGGGCGCGGGGGTCCAGGTGGGACTCGGGGACGTGCGCGGCGCGCTCACGGCGTCGAGCCTCCTGGGCGGCGCGGTGGTGACCGTCCCGGTGGTCGTGACCAACGAGTCGGGACACGACCGCCGCGTCGCCGTGCCGCTCTGGTCGCGCCGGCGGGAGCCCGGCGTGCGCCCGCGGCGACGTCGGGTGCTCGCACTCGTCACGCTGGACGTCCAGGCGGGGGCGACGGTGCGGGGGGAGTACGTGCTCGGGCTGGACGCGCTCGGGACCTGGGGCGACGACCTCCGGCTCGGTGCCCGGCCGCTCGACGTGCTGTGCTGGACCGAGGACGTCACCACGCCACCGGACTCCGCTCGACTCGTCCGCGTGACCGACGACGACGGACGCATCCCGTGGGTGTCGTGAGCGGCGTCGACCTCGAGCGCATCGCCCCGACCATCCGCGCGGCGGCCGACCGTGTCCGTGCGTCGGTCGGCGACGACGTCGGCGACCGGGTGGAACGGGCCCTGCTGCGGACCCTCCGCGACACGATCAGCGTCGACGAAGCGGGCGCGTTCGTCATCACCGGGGACATCCCGGCGATGTGGCTGCGGGACTCCACGACGCAGATGACCCCCTACCTGCGGCTCGTCGGGGAGTGCCCGGAGCTCGCCGCGGTGCTCTGGTCGGTGGTGCGGCGGCAGATCCGGCTCATCGAGCACGACCCGTACGCCAACTCATTCAACCGGGAGCCGGACGGCGCGCACTACGACCCGGACGACCTGCACGACGATCCGCTCGTGTGGGAGCAGAAGTACGAGGTGGACAGCCTCGGCTACCCGGTGACGTTCGCGCACGCGCTGTGGCGGGCCACCGGCGACACCGCCGCGCTCGACGACCGGGCGCACCGGGTGTTCCGGACCATCGTCGACCAGTGGCGACTCGAGACGGACCACGATCGCTCGGCGTACCGGTTCGTTCGACCAGGCGCGAAGGCGACCGAGACCCTGACACGGGACGGGCGCGGGAGCCCCGTCGCTGTGACGGGCATGACGTGGAGCGGGTTCCGGCCCTCGGACGACGCCTGCACCTTCGGGTACAACGTCCCGGCGAACCTGTTCGCCGCCGAGGCCCTCCTCGCGGTCGCGTCCATCGCCCGCGACGTCTGGGACGATCCGGTCCTCGCCGACGACGCCGACACGCTCCGGTCGTCGATCACGGACGGCGTCGCGGCGCACGGGGTCGTGCCGGGACCGTCCGGAGCCGACGTCTACGCGTACGAGGTCGACGGCCTCGGCGGCGTCCTGCTCATGGACGACGCGAACACCCCGTCGTTGCTGTCCCTGCCGCTCTCGGCCCCGTCCGTCGTGGACCCCGCGGTGTGGGCGGCGACCCGCGCGTTCGTGACGTCACCGGCGAACCCGTACTGGTTCAGCGGCGCGAGCGCATCGGGGATCGGGAGCCCGCACACCCTGCCCGGCCGGGTGTGGCCGATCGCACTCGCCGTCGATGGGCTGGTGTCGGGCGCACCGTCGCGACGGCGCGAGGTCGTCGACCTGCTCGTGGCCACCGACGGCGGCACCGGCGACGTGCACGAGGCGTTCGACGTCGACGACCCGACGCAGTTCTCGCGGCCGTGGTTCTCGTGGGCGGACGCGATGTTCTGCGAACTGGCGATGGCGGCGGCGGAGGACTGACCCCCGCCGCTGCCGCCGCTACGCGCCGAGCGCGGCGTCGACGATCTCCTTCGCCTCGCGCTGCACCTGCTCCAGGTGCTCCTGGGAGACGAAGCTCTCGGCGTAGATCTTGTAGACGTCCTCGGTCCCGGACGGACGCGCGGCAAACCACGCCTTGTCCGTGACGACCTTGACGCCACCGACCGCCGCGTCGTTCCCCGGTGCCTTCGAGAGCTTCGCGGTGATCGGGTCGCCCGCCAGGGTCTCGGCGGTGATGGCGTCGCCGTCGAGCTTCGACAGCCGTGCCTTCTGCTCCTTGCTGGCCGCCGCGTCGACGCGCTGGTAGACCGGTGCGCCGAAGCGGTCGGTCAGCTCGGCGTAGAGCTGCGAGGGGGTCTTGCCCGTGACCGCGACGATCTCCGACGCCAGGAGCGCCAGGATGATGCCGTCCTTGTCCGTCGTCCACGCGGTGCCGTCGGTGCGGAGGAACGAGGCGCCGGCCGACTCCTCGCCACCGAAGGCCACCGAGCCGTCGATCAGGCCGGGGACGAACCACTTGAAGCCGACCGGGACCTCCCACAGGCGACGGCCGAGGGACTCCGCGACGCGGTCGATGATGCTCGACGAGACCAGTGTCTTGCCGATCGCCGCGTCCTCGCGCCAGGCCGGACGGTGCGCGTAGAGGTACTCGATCGCGACGGCGAGGTAGTGGTTCGGGTTCATCAGGCCGCCGTCGGGCGTGACGATGCCATGCCGGTCGGAGTCCGCGTCGTTGCCGGTCAGCACGTCGAACTCGTCCTTGTGCGCGAGGACCGATGCCATCGCGGACGGGCTCGACGGGTCCATCCGGATCTTGCCGTCCCAGTCGAGCGTCATGAACGACCAGGTCGGGTCGACGTCGGGGTTCACGACGGTGAGGTCGAGGCCGTAGTGGTCGCGGATCGCGTTCCAGTACGGCAGGGATGCGCCGCCGAGCGGGTCGGCGCCGATCTTCACGCCGGCTCGCTTGATCGCCGGGATGTCGATGATGTTCTCGAGGTCCGCGACGTACGTGTGCAGGAAGTCGTAGCGGTCCGGCGTGGCGTGCTCGGTGCGCTTGACCTCGGCGTTGCCGCCCTCGATGATCGCGTTCGCACGGTTCGCGATCCACGACGTGGCGTCGCTGTCCGCGGGACCGCCGTGCGGGGGGTTGTACTTGAAGCCGCCGTCGCGGGGCGGATTGTGGCTCGGCGTGATGACGATGCCGTCAGCGGTGTCCGGGTTGCCCGCGCGGTTGTGGCGGATGATCGCGTGGCTGAGCGCCGGCGTCGGCACGTAGCCGTTCTCGCTGTCCGCGAGGACGTGCACGTCGTTCGCGGCGAGGACCTCGAGCGCGGTGCGTTCGGCCGGGCCGGAGAGCGCGTGGGTGTCGCGGCCGATGAACAGCGGGCCGTCGGTGCCCTGCGACTGCCGGTACTCGACGATCGCCTGCGTGATGGCGGCGATGTGGGTGTCGTTGAACGCGGTGTCGAGTGAGGAGCCGCGGTGCCCCGAGGTGCCGAACACCACCTTCTGCTCGGCGATCGAGACGTCCGGGACACGCTCGTAGTACGCGGCGATGAGGGCGTCGAGGTCGACGAGGTCGTCTGCGGTCGCTGGGGTACCGGCGCGGTCGTTCATGCCTCCATCCTGGCATCGCCGCGGGCGGCGCGCTCAGGTGCGCCGCGCGGTGCGCGCTGGACAGGCGGACGGGAGGATCGTGGCGGGCCCGCCACGAGCCTCCCGTCCGCCACGACGTGAGCGAGCGGCCGCCCCGGCCCGGGTGAAAGGGGGGAAACCCGGGAGAGGGACGACCGCTCGCGGTCAGTGTGCGCCGTGCGCGCTCATGCCGTCCGGAACGAGCCCGTCGCGGTGCGGAACGAACCGGTGGCGGTGCGGTTCGAGGACGTCGACGTACCGGGGCGTGCGGACTGCGTGTCCACGAACCGCCCGAGCCGGCTGCCGGTCGGCACGCCCGTGTAGGTACCCACCGTCTGGTGGGTGCGGGCGGTCGTGCCCGTGTAGCTGCCGAGCTCGTCGCGCTCGCCGAGTCCGGACACGAAGGTGCCGCCGAACGGGAAGGTGCTGTTCGTCATGGTGGTCTCCTCGATGTGTGGTTGGCAGCATCGGGAACGCCGCTGCCGACGAACCTGACGCCGTCGGCTTACGAGGATCACACTACGCCCTTGTCTTGCAGAATGCAAAAGAAGAGCCGGGCTCAGGCGAAGAGCTCGCAGAAGCTCCGTCCGGCGACCGTCCAGCTCTGTCGGGCCACCAGCCCGGCGTCCGCGGCGTGCCGGTGCAGGGCGTCGAGGCCGACCTCGGCCCACGGGAACTCGGCGCTCTCGTGGCCGTCGGTGTCCACCACGCGGGCCCGGTAGGTGCGGTCGGCGGTCGGGTCCGTGTGCGTCTCGACGACGACGCGGCCGCCGGCCCTGACGATGTCGCGGCAGCGCGCGAGGAGTGCGGCGGGGTCGCCCCCGATGCCGATGTTGCCGTCGAGGACGAGGGCGGTGTCCCAGCGTCCCTCGTCGGGGACGGGGTCGAACACGGAGCCCTGGATCGCCCGGCCGCCGGAGCGCTGCGCGATGGCGACGGCCTCGGCGGAGACGTCGACCCCGAGTGCGGGGATGCCGAGCGTGCGCGCCGCGACGAGCATCCGCCCGGGACCGCAGCCGATGTCGATCACGGGGCCGTCGACGTCGTCGAGCAGCGAGCGGTCGACCCGGTCGGCGGCAGCGCTCCACCGTCCGACGTCCATCGTGATGCCGACGCCGGGGCGGTCGGGGTCGGTGAGACGGAGGCGGCCGTCGCTCCGGAGTGCCCGTGCGTAGGGTTCGTCGCCGCCGGTGCCGAAGGTGACAGCGGTCTGGGTGATGTCGCTCATCGGGCGCCTCCGGCGGTGAGTGCGCCGTCCTCGGCGCGCAAGGCGGCGGCGAACCCGGAGTCCGGCGCGAGTCCGGCCACGAGACCGGCATCGTCGATCGTGTCCACGTCGAGCAGCTCGGTGAGCACGCCGACGTCGAGCCCGGCGGTCGTCAGGCGTGCCAGCTGCACGGCACCCGTGTCGTCCTGGGACATCGGGACCCCGCGCAGCAGGTCGCCCGTCGGTTCGCGGAGGTACAGGGACCAGAAGCCGCCGTCCTCGGCCGGACCGAACCAGGCGTCGCGGTCGGGGGCGTCGAGCACGGGTGCGACGTCATCGACCGAGACCTGCGGGGTGTCCATGCCGACCAGCAGCGTGGGTCCGGTCATCGTGTCGAACAGGAAGCCGAGGCGCTCGTCGAGGCCGCCGCCCGGCTGGTGCAGGACGTCGAAACCAGCGGCCGCTCCCGGGACGACCGAGCCGTCGAAGAACAGCACGCGCCGCTCGACGGGCAGTGCGGCGACGGTGCGGAGCGTGTCGTCGAGGCTCGCGCTCGCGACCCGGGCGGCCGCCTCGGGGGAGAGCGCAGGCGTCAGCCGGGTCTTCACCCGGCCGGGCAGACACTCCTTGGCGATCACGACGACCGTGATCGGGGTGGTCGCGGTGACGCTCATGAGCGCACCTCCTCGACGGCGGAGGCTGCGGTGGAACCGGAGGCGGAGGGGGCGGTGGAGCCGGCCGAGCGGCGGACCGGACCCGGCGCGACGGAACGGGTCCGGGCCTCCTGGCGGTACTCGCGCAGCAGGCGCGTCATGTCCCGCACCGCGTTGATCGTGCCGCGGAGCGTTCCGGTGACCTTGCTGTCGCCGACGCGCTGGGCGTAGCCGATGTCGGACTCGTCGACACGCCAGCCGGCGGCGTGGGCGGCGAGGACCATCTCGAGCGGGTAGCCGCTCCGGCGGTCCTGCAGGTCGAGCGCGACGAGGTCCTCGCGGCGCATCACGCGCATCGGGCCGAGGTCGCGCAGGCGGTACCCGGTCGCCCGGTGCATGAGCACGGCGAGGACGCGGTTCGCGAAGCGAGCGTGTGGGGCCCATGCGCCAGGGGTGGTCGGGACGCGGCGGCCGAGTGCCAGGTCGGTGCGGCCCTCCGCGACGCGGCGGACCAGCGGCGGGAGCTCTGCCGGGTCCATCGAGGCGTCGGCGTCGCAGAAGGCGACGTACTCGGCGGTGGCGGCCTCGACGCCGGCGGCGCAGGCGCTGCCGAAGCCGCGGCGGGACTCGGTGACCACGAGGGCCCCGAGCGCGCGTGCGATGTCCGCGGAACCGTCGGTCGAGCCGTTGTCCACCACGATGGCGCGGTAGCCGTCCGGCAGACGACCGATGACCGTCGGCAGGGCATCGGCCTCGTCGAGACAGGGGAGGATGACGTCGACCTTCATGTCCACCATTCGGTGCGGTCGGCCGTTGCGACTGGAGGACGTTGCCATACGCACCACTCAACCGGCGAGTCGCTGGGGATGTGCAGGTCCTTCGTACCCCGTGTCCGGTGCGCGCACAGGAACGGCGCGGCGCGCGGGCCCGGGCCGGCCCCGGGCCCCGCGGGCCCCCGGGCGGGGCGGGCCGCCGGGGCGGGCCGGGCAGGGCCGTCGTCGAGTGGTCACGACTCCCCGCTCAGTTCCGTCGGGCGGTCATGACCTGTCGAGTCCGGGCTTCGCGGGCGACGGCTTGTGACCAGTCAGCGTCACGCGGACGGGGTGTCGTGACCACTCGGCGAGCTCGGCGAGTGGGCGAGTACCGGACGGGAGGCTCGTGGCGGGGCCGTCACGAGCCTCCCGTCCGGTTCGTGGCCGGGACGGCGCGTCAGCGCACGGCTGCGCGGAGCGGCGCGTCCGCGAACTCGCGCATGCCGCGCTCGAAGTCGATCTCGGCGCGCCAGCCGAGCTCGTCCGCGATCCGCGCGGACGACGCCGTGACGTGCCGGACGTCACCGAGCCGGTACTCGCCGGTGACGACGGGAGTGAGCCCGGCCGTCCCCGCGATCGCCGCGGCCATGTCGCCGATCGTGTGCACGGTGCCCGACCCGACGTTGTACGCGCGGAACGAGTCCGGGTCCATGGAGTCGGTCGCCCCGATCGACGCGAGGTTCGCTCCGGCGACGTCGTCCACGTGCACGAAGTCACGACGCTGGGCGCCGTCCTCGAAGACGCGAGGGGCCTCGCCGCGGGCGATGGCGCTCCTGAACAGCGAGGCAACACCGGCGTAGGGGGTGTTCGCGGGCATGCCCGGTCCGTACACGTTGTGGTAGCGGAGCGCGACCGCGCGGCCGCCGGTGGCGCGGGCCCACGACGACGCGAGGTGCTCCTGCGCGACCTTCGTCTGCGCGTACACGTTGCGGGGGTCGAGCGCGGCGGACTCGTCGATGAGCCCGGGGACGAGCGGCTCGCCGTCCGGTCCGATCGGGTCGAAGCGGCCGGCGTCGAGGTCCTCGCGGCGACGAGCAGGCGGACGCATCGGCGTGCCGTCGGAGGTCGTGTACGCGCCCTCGCCGTAGACGACCATCGAGCTCGCGACGACGAGCCGGCCGATGCCGGACCGGTCCATGCCGGCGAGCACGTGGGCGGTGCCGGCGTCGTTGCTCGAGACGTAGTCAGGGGCGTCCTGGAAGTCGACGCCGAGACCGACCTTCGCGGCCTGGTGGCACACCACGTCGACGCCGTCGAGTGCGGCTTCGAGGGCCACCCGATCGCGGACGTCGCCGTGCACGAACGCGATGCCGCGCCGCTCGTGGTCGGCGACGACGTCGGCGGGGTCCCCGTGCACGTCGGCGCGGAGGGAGTCGAGCACCCGCACCTCGTGGCCGTCGGCCAGGGCGCGGCGTACGATCGCGGAGCCGATGAAGCCCGCGCCGCCGGTGACGAGCAGGCGGGTCATGCCGTCCTCGCGATGATCGTGGCGCTCGCCGCTGCCGGGACGAGTTCCCGCGGCGTGAAGTCGTCCGGGATCGAACCGACGATGCTCCCGATCGCGCCGACGATGACCTCGTTCGCGCGGGCGAGGCGTTCCATCACGAGGGCGTGGGTCACGGGTGCCTCGGTGCTCCTCGCTGCGTCGGCTTCGCTCGGCGCCAGCCCCGCGTCCGCGTCCGTCACGAACGACAGGTTCACCGTGCCGATCCCGAGCTCGGCAGCCAGGGGGACCTCCGGCGTCATCGTCATGTTGATCGTGTGCCCGCCGGCCTCGCGCATCCACACCGACTCGGCTCGGGTCGAGAACCGCGGCCCCTGGATGACGACACAGGTGCCGGTCGGTCGGAACGGGACGTCCAGTGCGGCGACCGCGTCGACGGCGACCCGACGGAGGACGGGGTCGAACGGGTCGGCGAACGACAGGTGCTGCACCTGGTCCTCGAAGAACGTGTCGGCGCGGCCCCAGGTCCGGTCGATGAGCTGGTCCGTCACCACGAAGGTCCCGGGGGCGTAGTCGGGGTGCAGGCCGCCGACGGCGCTCGACGACACGATCGCGCGGACGCCGAGGGACCGCAGCGCCCAGACGTTCGCGCGGTGGTTGATCAGGTGCGGTGCCACCGAGTGCTCGCGGCCGTGCCGGGTGAGGAACGCGACGCGCTTGCCCGCCATCGTCCCCACGGTGACGGGGGAGGAGGTCGGCCCGAAGGGCGTCTCCACGTCCATCTCGTCGGCGGTTCCCGGTGCGAACAGCTCGTACAGGCCGGAGCCGCCGATCACACCGATGGTCGCGGTCACGTCGTTCTCCACAGGTCCTCCGAATCGTCCAGGGCGCGCGATGCGCGCTCGTTACGCTACTGACACGCGCCCGTCCGGGCCCGCATCGAACTCATTCGGAGGCCCCCGTGCGAACGATCGGTCAGCACCGCGACGACGTGGAAGCGTTGATCGCGCCGGTCCTGTCGCTCGGACAGGAGGCACGACTCGTCGACGACCTCGCCGCCGACACCGGCGCAGGGCACGGCTACCGCGTGCTCGGTCGTGCCGTCGTCGCACCTGGTCCGCTGCCGGCGTTCGACAACAGCCAGATGGACGGGTTCGCGGTGCGGTCCGGAGATGCCGGGACGACGCTGCGCGTCGTGTCGCCGATCGCCGCCGGGGTCGTCCCGGTGCCGTTGCTCGCCGGGGAAGCCGCCCCGATCATGACCGGGGCGCGGATCCCGGACGGTGCCGATGCGGTGTTCCCGGTCGAAGCCACGCCGCCCGGGTCCTTCCCCGCGGCACTCGCCCTCACCGAGGTCGAGGTCCCCGCCGACCTCACCGCCGGCACCTTCGTCCGGACCGTCGGCTCCGACCTCGCCGCGGGTGCGGTCGTCGTCGACGCCGGAGCGCCGCTCACGCCGGCGGTGCTCGGGGCGCTCGCCGCTGCCGGTGTCGACCGGGTCGAACTCGTCAGACGCCCCAGGGTGCTCGTCGTGTCCACGGGATCCGAACTCGGTGGCGACGGCGGGGCCGCGATCAACGACGCGAACGGCATCGCGCTGCGGGCCGCGCTCGCAGAGGTCGGGGCCGAGTCCCGCGTGGTGCGCGTCCCCGATGACGAAGCCCGGTTCCTCGCCGCGCTCGACGACGCCGTGGGGGACTGGGCCGACCTCGTCCTGACGACGGGCGGGATCAGCGCCGGTGCGTACGAGGTCGTCCGGCAGGCGCTCGGGCCCCGTGGCCTCGCCGTGACGCCGGTCGCGATGCAGCCCGGTGGTCCGCAGGCCTTCGGCACCGTCACGATCGCCGGGCGTCCGGTTCCGGTCGTCTCCTTCCCGGGGAACCCGGTGTCGGCGCTCGTCTCGTTCGAGGTCTTCCTGCGCCCCGTCCTCGCCCGCGCCGCACGGATGCCCGACACCCGCCCGACACAGGTGCTCCCCGCGGCGTCGTCAGCGGTCTCGCCGGACGGCAAGCACCAGGTCCGCCGCGGCACCGTGGTCGACGGGGCCGTGCGCTTCGTCGGCGGCCCGAGCTCGCACCTCCTCGCCCACTACGCCGACGCCACCCACCTGGTCCACGTGCCCATCGGCACGGCAGCCGTCGAACCCGGCGACCCCCTCACCGTCTGGAGCATCCGATGACCGACCCGTCCGACTCGTCCGACCTCTCCCACGTCCGGGCAGACGGCAGCGCGCACATGGTCGACGTCTCCGCGAAGGACGTCACCGACCGCTCGGCCACCGCGACAGCGACCCTCGTCACCCGGCCCGACGTCGTGACCAGGATCCTCGACGGGTCGCTGCCCAAGGGCGAGGTCATCGGCACCGCCCGGATCGCGGCGATCATGGCCGTGAAGAAGACCTCCGACCTGATCCCGCTCTGCCACCCGCTGCCCATCGCCGGCGTCCAGGTCGACATCACCGGGGCGGACGACCGCGTGGTGGTCGAGGTGTCGGTGCGCACCACCTCGCGGACGGGCGTCGAGATGGAAGCCCTGACCGGGGCGAGCGTCGGCGCGCTGACCGTGTACGACATGGTGAAGGCCGTTGACCGAGCGGCGACCATCACGGACGTCCGGGTGCTCGAGAAGCACGGCGGACGATCAGGGGACTGGAGCGCACGATGACCGCAGCGCCGAATCGAGCGGAACCGACGAGGGGCCGCGCGGTCGTGGTCGTCGTGTCGACACAGGCCGCCGCCGATCCCGCCCTCGACCGCACGGGTCCCGTCATCGCCGGGTGGCTCCGCGAGCGCGAGTTCACCGTCCCGGAGCCCGTCATCGTCGCGGACGGCGGCCCCGTCGCCGAGACCGTGACCAGTGAGCTCCTCGCCGATGCGCGCGTCGTCATCACCACCGGCGGCACCGGGGTCACCCCGACCGACCGCACCCCGGAAGCCGTGGCACCGCTCCTCGACCTCGAGCTCCCGGGCGTCATCGAGGAGATCCGCCGCCGGGGACTGGCGGGGGCCGGGCCGACGGCGCTCCTCAGCCGCGGGGTCGCCGGCATCGCCTCAGGGGGAGCATTCGTCGTCACGCTGCCCGGGTCGCGCGGCGGTGTCGCTGACGGGCTCGCCGTGCTCGACGGGCTGCTCGACCACGTCCTGGCACAGGTGCACGGCGAGGGACACGCGCCGCGGAGCGCCTCGTGACCGGCGGCACGGATCGTGTGGTGCTCGCGGACGTCGTCGACCGAACCATCGGCGTGGACGAGGTCGCTGCGGTCGTCGCCACCGACCAGGACGGCGCCGTGGTGACCTTCGCGGGCGTCGTGCGCGACCACGACGACGGCAAGGGCGTCACCGCACTGCACTACGAACGGCACCCGAGTGCCGGTGACGTCATCGCCGAGGTCGCGGCAACGATCGCCGCCGAGCACCCCGAAGTCCGGATCGCCGTCCTGCACCGGGTCGGGTCCCTCGGCGTCGGGGACGTCGCACTCGCCGCGGCCGTGTCCTCCGCACATCGCGGGCATGCGTTCGCGGCGTGCGGGGCGCTCATCGACCTCGTCAAGGAACGGGTGCCGATCTGGAAGCACCAGCGCTTCACGGACGGCTCCGACGAGTGGGTGGCGTCCCTCTGACGCGGGCGTAGCGCTGACTCCAAGGCGTTCCATAGAATCCGGGACATGAGCGTGCTGTTGCCCGGGCTGACGATCGTCCTGCTGGTGTTCGCCCTGATCGACATCCTGACGAAGACCGACGACCAGATCCGCGGGCTGCCGAAGATCGCGTGGGTGATCCTCGTCGTGCTGGTCCCCGTCGTCGGCAGCATCGTGTGGTTCGCGATCGGGCACGACTGGGCGCCGGGCGACCGGAACCACGGCCGGTACATCGAGCCCACCCGCCACGAGGACCAGTACGCCTCCCTCGGGCACGCCCGGGCAGCGCACGGCGACCGGCGGGTGACCACCACCGAGCAGGAACTCGCGGACCTCGATCGCGAGATCGAGTACTGGGAGGCGAAGGCGCGCCTGAAGCGTGCCAAGGAGGCCGCCGGCGAGGGCGAGCCGACTCAGGGGAGCTGACCCGAGCCTCCCGTCCGGTGCCCGGGCGCGCGCCCGCGCCGCCCGCCTGCCGCGCCCGCCCGCGCCGCCACTCGCGGACTGACCCCGAACGACGAGGTCGCTGTCGTACGACAACGATCCTGTCGCTCCCACGCGCGTGCAACAGTTGCGGGCGCGCGGTTGCGACGACGTCGATGTCGTACGACAGCGATCCTGTCGTTCCGAGTCGGCACCCGCACCCGTCGCTCGGCGCCCGCACCCGCACCCGCACCCGTCGCCCGCACCCCGCACCCCGCACCCACCCGCGCCACCTACCCTTGACGCGTGGCACATCTCCTCGGCGCCGAGAACCTGCATCTCGAGTTCCCCACCCGCACCGTCTTCGACAGCGTCACCATCGGCATCGACGAGGGTGACCGCATCGGCGTCGTCGGCCGGAACGGCGACGGCAAGTCGACGCTCCTCAGCCTGCTCGCGAAGCGCCTCGAACCCGACACCGGCCGCGTGACGCACCGCGGCGGCGTGACGGTCGGCGTGCTCGACCAGCGCGACGCCCTGCCCGAGGGCCAGACCGTCGGCGCCGTCGTCGTCGGCGACCGCGAGGAGCACGAGTGGGCCGGCGACCCGAAGATCCGCGACGTCATCGGCGGACTCGTCTCCGACATCCCGTGGGACATCCCCGTCGACGACCTCAGCGGTGGACAGCGCCGCCGTGTCGCCCTCGCGCGCCTGCTCGTCGGCGACTGGGACGTGCTGTTCCTCGACGAGCCCACGAACCACCTCGACGTCGAGGGCATCCAGTGGCTCGCCGAGCACATCAACCGGCGCTGGTCGCCGAGCCAGGGCGGACTCGTCGTCGTGACGCACGACCGGTGGTTCCTCGACGCCGTGTCGACCGACACGTGGGAGGTCCACGACGGCATCGTCGAACCCTTCGAGGGCGGCTACGCGGCCTACATCCTGCAGCGCGTCGAGCGTGACCGGCAGGCCGCCGCGAGCGAGCAGCGCCGCCAGAACCTGGCGCGCAAGGAGCTCGCGTGGCTCCGCCGCGGCGCCCCCGCCCGGACGAGCAAGCCGAAGTTCCGCATCGACGCGGCGAACGCCCTCATCGACGACGTCCCGCCGATCCGCGACACCGTCGCCCTGTCGCAGATGGCCACAGCGCGCCTCGGCAAGGACGTCGTCGACCTGATCGACGCCGGCGTGACCTTCCCCGGCGCGCCGGAGCCGACGATCCGGAGCATCGAGTGGCGCATCGCACCGGGGGAGCGGACGGGCATCCTCGGACCGAACGGCGCCGGCAAGTCGACGCTCCTCGGCCTGGTCTCGGGGCGCATCCAGCCCACCAGCGGGCGGGTGAAGACGGGCAAGACCGTGCAGGTCGCGGTCCTCGACCAGCAGCTCGCGGACCTGCAGCAGTACGCGGACGACCGCGTCCGGGAGGTCGTCGCCCGCAAGAAGACCAGCTACGTCGCCGACGGCAAGGAGATGACGCCGTCACAGCTCCTGGAGCGCCTGGGCTTCACGTCGGAGCAGCTCTCCACGCCCGTTCGCGACCTCAGCGGTGGGCAGAAGCGTCGCCTGCAGCTCATGCTCATCCTGCTCGACGAGCCGAACGTGCTCATCCTCGACGAGCCGACGAACGACCTCGACACCGACATGCTCGCCGCGATGGAGGACCTCCTCGACACCTGGCCGGGCACCCTGCTGGTCGTGAGTCACGACCGGTACCTCCTCGAGCGGGTCACCGACCAGCAGTACGCCGTGCTCGGCGGGCACCTCCGGCACCTGCCGGGCGGCGTCGACGAGTACATGCGGCTCCGGGCGTCCGGTACCGGCGGGTCCACGGCTTCAGCGGCTGCCGCCGCGACGGCCGGGAGGCCCGACACGGCCGGGGCGGGCTCGTCGCCCGCTCCTGGGGCCGGGTCCAGTGCGTCGGGTGCGTCGGGTGCGTCCGGCTTGTCCGGTGCCGATCGTCGCGCCGCGGAGAAGGAGATGTCGGCGCTCGATCGCCGCATCGCCCGCGTGGGTGCCGACCGCCAGACGGTGCTCGACCTGTTCGCCGCGCACGACCAGTCCGACTACGCCGGGCTGGGGGAGCTGCAGACGAAGCTCGCGACGCTCGAGGCCGAGATCGAGCAGCTCGAGGAGCGCTGGCTCGAGGTCGCCGAGCAGCTCGGGGTGTAGCGGTCCGGGTTCGAGCCCCGTTACTCGGGCATGGCGTCGGACGGCGCGCCCATGCCCGGGTTCGCGACGACCTCCCAGAGGTGCCCGTCCGGGTCCTGGAAGAAGCCGGAGTACATGCCCCACGGGCGTGTGTACGGCGGCTCGAGCATGGTCGCACCAGCCGCCCGGGCCCGTTCGAGGAACGCGTCCGCGTCGGCTCGAGACTCCACGAAGTGGCCGATCGTGGCGCTCGGGTCGGTCCCGAGTTCCACGCTCGAGTCCTTCCGCATGTCGTCCCGGCCGTAGACGGACACGATCAGCCCGTCGTCGAGCGTGAACATCGCCGTCGCACCACCCGCGACGGTGTCGGTCGGGGCGTACTCGGTGCCGATGATGCCGCTGCCCTCGGAGCCGAAGAGCGCGGTGTAGAACGCGGCCGATCGCTCGAGGTCGGCGACGGCGAGGGTGATGGCGTGCATGCGCCGCAGCGTAGTCGCGGCGCCGACTGGTCGTGACGCCGGCGCCCGCCGGTCCGGGCGGTCGTTCGCTCTGGCAGAGTCGAGGCATGACGTGGAACGGGGCCGACGCGCAACGGTACGGAGCGACGCTGCTCGAGGGGGGCCGTGTCCGGCTCCGCGCACTCGAGGACGACGACCTGCCCGACCTGGTGCGCTGGTGGCAGGACCCGGAGTGGGCCGTGCTGCAGCAGGTCATCGTGCGGCCCCGGCCCGCCGAACCGATCGCCGAGCAGTTCCGCAGCTGGAGCGGCAACGGCGGCGCCGGATCCGTCGGCTTCAGCGTCGTCGACCGCCCGACCGGGATGCTCGTCGGCCACGTGACGCTCTTCGGCGCGACCCTCCCCGTCCGTGCCGCCACCCTCGCCGTGATGATCGGGAGCGAGCACGTCGACCAGGGCTACGGGACGGAGGCGGTCCGGCTGATCACGGCCCACGGGTTCCGCGAGATGGGCCTCAACCGCATCGAGATCCGCGTCCACGCGTTCAACGAACGCGCGCGAGCCGTGTACGCACGGTCGGGGTACCAGCAGGAGGGCGTGCGTCGCGACGCCACCTTCCACGACGGTCGCTTCCACGACGAGATCGTGATGTCCGCGCTCGCCCGCGAGTGGCAGGAGCCGCCGGTGCGTCCGGTCTAGTCGCCGAGCCCGAGTATGAGGCGTCGGAGGAGCCCCGCGAGCTGGTCCTGCTCGTCGTCGGACACTCCGGCGAGGATGTCCCGCTCCGCGCCGAGCAGGTCCGCGATCGCCGAGTCCACCGCGCTCCGACCGGCATCGGTGAGGGACACGAGGATGCCGCGGCCGTCCCTCGGGTCGGTCCGTCGTGCCACGAGCCCGCGTGCCGTCAGACGGTCCACCCGGTTCGTCATCGTGCCGCTCGACACCAGGGTCTGCTGCAGGAGCGTCTTCGGGCTCAGCTCGTAGGGCGCACCAGCACGCCGCAGTGCCGACAGCACGTCGAACTCCCACGGCTCCATGCCGCTCGCGTCGAACGCCGCCCGGCGTGCTCGGTCGAGGTGCCTGGCGAGCCGGTCCACCCGCGACAGCACCTGCAGCGGGGCGAAGTCGAGGTCGTCGCGCTGCCGCCCCCACGCCGCGACGATCCGGTCGACCTCGTCCTCATGCGGCATCCCTCCATCTTGGCCGAAGGCCGCGCGCACGGCCACCGTTCCGGCCATGGGAGGATGGACGGGCCCTCCGTGGGCGTTCCGCCTTGGTGTAATGGCAGCACGACGGCCTTTGGTGCCGTTAGGTCCGGGTTCGAATCCTGGAGGCGGAGCTGTGGGGTGTTCGGAGTTTTCGGCGATCTCAGTCGGAATATTCGGGCGTGACAGCAGGCCGAGGTGGAAAACCGCGTTCAGCTCCGCTCCCAGGGTCGCTCGTCCTGTCCCGACGACCGCTGGGGAGCGTACCGCGACGCGTGCCTTGGTCTGCGTTCGCTTCGAGGAACGACGAATACCCCCTGCCGGACGTGGCGAGGGGGAGTTCAGGGTCTATGAAGTTTGGAGGCGCGGGCTCGTCAGTCCAGTAGTTGGAACTCTGGTAGCTGCGCGATTGCGTTGAAGCCGTTTCGAGAGTCGTGCTCGTCGAGGGTCAGGGTGCTCAGGCCGGCCTCGAACAGGGCGGGGCTGGTGTTGTTCATGCGGTTGATGGGCGCGAGGCTCAGTCGCTCCTTCAGCCACTCGATGATGCGAGCGAGGTTTGCGCTTGCAGCTGCAAAAGCGGCAGCGAGCTCGACAAACCAGGGTCCGCGGACGCGACGCTTCATAGCCACTCCGAGGGCTTCGCGATCGGCGTCTTTGAGGCGCGAGTTGCCGTTCTCGACATTGTTGCGCTGGCCGAACCAGGCACGCTGCTCGTCGGAACCGTACTCGAACTCCTGGTGGTACTTCAGGTGGCGCTGATTCAACACACCCGGGCGATTGCTGAGGTTGCCCGGGACCTTGACGGTCTTCCCAGGCACTTTGAGTTCCACGACTTCGCCGGATTCGGGATCGAACTCGACCTCATCGCTCTTGAACGTGGGATAGGTGTACTGCCGGGCGCCCGTCTGGTCGAAGTTGCTGCGCGGCTTCAGATGGTACTTGCTGCGCGAGTTTCGACGCTTCGTCGCGAGTGCCTCGGCCTCAGCGCGAGCGGCGCTTTGCGCTTCTTCCGGTAACTCTTCAATGGCGGCAAGTCGTGCCTGGTGAGTTTGTTCGAGGAAGACGAGGGTTGAGGGCATGCATGCCATGTACCAGTTGCCGCCCACCATGATGAGCTTGTGACGGCCGTCTTTGCTGTTGTAGGACGCCTGGATGCCGAGTTCGGTCGTCTTGTAGTCCATAACGACCTTGACGCCAGCTTTCGCGAGCGGCCCTTGGAGGTCCTGAACTCGGGCGCCGGGGAAGTACGCGCGGTCGCCGATGAGTGTCTTGACGTCGATTCCGCGCGAGCGCATCGAGTTGTAGAGGTGCAGCCCGTGTCCGCGAGTCTTGCCCGGCTTGTGCCCGCTGGTCGCGAGGAACAGGAGCGGGTATGTGAAGTCGCTTTCAGCAGGGTCGCGAGTCATGACCGCGAACTCGACCTCCCAGCCGAACTTGCGCTTGCTCTTCTTGACTCCGGACCCGTCGTGATCGCCATCGCGCGTGTACCACCCGCAGTCGAAGTTCACCGAAACCGTATCGTTCGGGCCGATTGTCTTGTCACCCTTCTGGCTGCCGGAGACCTCCGCAAAGGTGGCGTCGATGGCGACAGCGCCCTTGAACCGTCGGCGGACGTCCCTCGGCAGGAAGTTGACCGAGCCGTCAATGAGGAGGTTCGTGAGCTCGAGCATTCGCGCGTGCCGTTTGGCCATCTGCTTACGCTCTCGACTCGCGACGAGGAGGTCGTAGTCCTTCTTCAGCATTCGCTCGCCCCGCTTGCCGGGGTGTCGGTCAGTGAGGGTTCGCAGGCGCTGGATCGCCTCCCAGAGGCGGCGGTACTGCGTAGCCTGGTGCGGAGAGAAATGAAGGATGCCAACGGCTTCGCGTTGCCGAACGGTCAAGGACATCGCGACTTCGGTCATCTTCTTGATGCTGACGCTTCGTCGAGCTCGCATCGTCACGAACATCAACTTCAGAAGGCTTGCTTCTGAGAAGAGTGCGCGACGTCCTCGATTCGAGCGACGTTCCTCACGCCGCCACTCCATCACTCGTTCTTCAATCGCTGCGCGGCTGAACAGGAGAACCGCCTCGTGGACAGCGAGTTCGAGTGGAACCACTTCGCCGACGCGCATGTACTTCCCCATAGGCACACCGAAGGCTTCGAGCATGAATCGCTCAGCATCTTCGTAGTCGTGGTGCTTGGGAAGCGGCGCGGTCATCGTGCCACCTCCGCGCGGAGCTGGCTTCGGTAGGAGTCGGTGTCCAGTGCCGGGACATGGGCGACGAGTTGGTCGAGGTGTTCGAACTTCGTGACGCCGGCGGCGGTCATGAGAGCGCGCATGTCGGTGCGGGCAATGAGGTGGGTGATGAGCCAGGTGTTCCGCATGCGGGTGGTGACGGGACCTGGTTCGTTGCCGCGGTCTGTGTCGTAGAGGAACGTGGTGAGCGTACTGATGCCGTGCTTGACCCGCTTCGGCGACCCGAATACCCAGTGCTCCGGCTCGACCTCGGCAATGGAGTTGAGCAGGAGCGTCTCAAATCGGGCCAGGAGCGGAACGGTCCGGGCTCCCGCCGTGACGGTGACGAGGACACCCTCGGCGTCAGCGACGATGTCGCGGCGGCGGACCTGGAGGAGCTCGTTCGCTTTGAGCCCCGCTCCAGCGCAGAGCGCGAGGACGACGCCGGCGCTGCGCCGTCGTGCCGCGGTCGACTGGCCCGTCGCCCAGCTCTCGAGGAGGTGCAGGTCGAGGTCGTCGTAGGGTGCTGCGGTGTTCTGCGGAGCCGTCGGCGCGAACTCCAGCGGCACCTCGCCGACGAGGACCTCGGACATGCGCATCAGAGCGGACCGGTACGTGCGACGCGTGGTGTCCGACCAGGTGACGTCGGTCCGGGTGATGTAGCGCCGGATGATGACGGGGTGGAACACGACGGCGGTCTTCGCCGGGTATCCGTTGACGTTGATGACCCAGTCGACGAACGGTGCCGCAACGACGATGAGCCGGTCGGCGGGCTGAGCAATGGATGCTGCCGCGTCGGCCACTGCGCTGACTACGAAGTCCCGGACAACGCTCCATCGGTCGTCCGCGAACGTCGCGACGTACTTCACCAGTGTTCCTCCGCGTGCGAGGAACGACAAGAGGGCGCGCAGCATCGCGGCGATGTACTGACGCAACGAGCGGAGGATCTGGCTAGGCATGCCCGGCCTATGCAGGCGCAGTGAGATGAGCTGTGGGAAAGCGCTCCAGATTCTGATCTCGTTGCCTGCCGATCCGCGTGCCCGCACGGATCGGCGGGTACCGCCGCCGATGCGAACGGACGCGTGATGCCGGGCGTGTCGCCGCTTGCTTGCGCACGCGACGGTGACGTCGGCGTCGTACGCGTGACGCTCGCGATGTGCATGCGATCCGGGCGGCTCTCTGCTTCGGGGACTCAGAAAACGTAGTGATCTTCGCGGCCGGATTGGTCCTGTTTGCGGACCCCGCTCGTCCGCGACCCGCGCGTCCTCCAAGATCACGCCCGTTCCGCGCATACCCCCTCCGAGGCCGACCGCCGGCCTCGGAGAGGACCACATGCCCGCCCCGACCACGGCGCTCGCAGCGCTCCACGCCGAGTACTCCGACCACGCAACGCAGTCAGCCCTGACGCTCACCCTCGACCAACGACGCGGCGTCGCGTTCTACCTCGCCGACACCGATGACGCCGTCGAGGTTGAATCCTTCGTACGACGCTGGACCGACCGAGTGCACGACCTCGACGACTTCGTCGACAAGCACGGACGGATGCCCCGCGCCGACTCGACCCGTCCTCGCCCTGCGACCGCCGAACAGACCCTCGTTGACACCCTTACGTACTTCCGGCAGGTCGGCGCTGCGGGCGGCTACTGCTCGTACCAGGTTCGACGACTTGAAGCGGTGCCGGGCTTCGCCTGGAACCCCCGTGACGCGCAGTGGTCGTCGATGCTCGCCGCGCACCAGCAGTTCTGGGTTGATCATCAGCGACCGCCGCGTCGTCGCGCGACCGACCCTGCCGAGGTGACGATCGGACGGTGGGTTGCCCAGCAACGAGCCCAGCACGCCCGCGGCCGCCTGCTGCCCGAACGCGAACAGCAGCTCCGGGCAGCACGGTTCCGGGTCCTCTGACGGCGTTACCGAACTTCGCGAGCCTCAGCGAGGATCCGTCGACGGTGCTCGGAAGCGTCCATCGTCGGAATGTGCCGCAGGGACGTGACCAAGTGCTCCGGCTTGCGCAGTCCGCCGGCAGCCATGAGCTCCCCGACGTGCGTGCCGCCAGCGAGGTGCGTAGTGATCCACGTAGCGCGCATTCGCGTGGGGACTGGCTTCGGCTCGTTGCCGAAGTCGGTGTGATTGATGAACGGCGTGACGAAGTTGTAGGTCGCCTTTCTGTCCTCCCCGCCAAGCACCCATGCGTCGTCCGGCACGTCCGCGAGGGAGTCGATGAGGAGCTGTTCCCATCGTTCGAGCACAGGTACCGACCTCGGCCTTCCGCCCTGGACGTCGACGAGCGCTCCGTCACGGTCAACGAGCACGTCGCTCCGCCGCAGCTGCTGCATCTCCCACGGGTCAAGCCCAGCACCTGCTCCCAGGGCGAGGACTGCGCCAGCACCTCGACGTCGCAGTGCCGTCGACTGCCCAAGCGCCCAGGTCTCGAGCAGGTTCATTTCGAGGTCGGTGTACGGGGCGGTAACGGACTGCCCGTTCAACGGCGCAAACTCGATCGGTCCCTCGTCGGGGAGGACGACCTCCGAGATCCGGAGCAGAAAGGACCGGTAGTCGCGGAGCGTCTTATCCTTGAGGTGGAGGTCGTCGCGGGAGATGTACCGGCGGATCAGCACCGGGTGGAACACGTTCGCGACCTTCTGCATCCCGTTGATGTGGACGACCCAGTCAACGTACGGCGTCACCGCGACCATCAGCCGCTCAGCGAGGTAGGCACACGCGGGCGCGACGAGCGCGACAGCGTCCAGCACGAACGGCTCGATGTTGGCCCACCGGTCGGTGGGAACCGACTGGCTCCGGTACTTCCGCATCGCGTGGAGGGGCTCTGGGCGAAGCTGCGCGATAAGAGTCCCGTTGTCTGGGTTTGAGCTTCGGGCACCGAGCGTTGAGTCCCCGAGGATGAGCGGCTCGGGTTCCCAACATTGGACGTGCGAGCAGTGCTCGACGGGACCTTGACGTGGGAACGGACGGCCGAACGCGGCGCCCATCGGCCGCCCCAGGGCGGTCGCGGACGTGATGGTCTCCTGGTTCGGCACGACGAGGTGCTCGGTTGAACTCGGTGAGCGGAGCGCCGCTCGAACGGCGGAAGGGAGCGAAGGCATGCCACGGCTATGCCTGACGGCCGCGCCTTGACGTGAAGAACGTCAAAAAGTCGAGCAACCCGACCCCGAAGGACGAGTCCGAGCCGACTTCCCCGGCTGGTTCGGACGTGCCGGCATAGCTCCAGGACAACGACTCCTGGAGGACCCCTTGGACTACCGCACCGCTACCCGGGAAGAACGAGCCGCCGAGTTCATCGACTTCGCGACGAAGCTGCACGACGGCCGATACGACTACGCGCACGTTCCACTCGGCTACGTCAACGGCGACACCAAGGTCACCATCATCTGCCCCGACCATGGGCCCTTCGAGCAGACCCCGCGCGAGCACCGCCGAGTCCGCGAAACGCCCTGGGGCCCACAGCGTGGCCAGGGTTGCCGAGACTGCAGAGGGTTCAACGCTCAGGCGAAGATTCGTCGCGAGCGATTCGTTGCGAAGGCTCTGGCCACGCACGGCGACCGGTACGACTACACCGATGTCGTGTACTTGGACGCGCGAACCGACGTGACCGTGAACTGTAGCGAACACGGAGCATTCTCAGTCCGGCCAGACAACCACACCTGCAAATACGCGACCGGCTGCCCCAACTGCGCCCTCACATCTCACCGCTCGGCACCGCGGTCAAAGAAGAAGTCAGAGGAAGGCCAGTGGCGGAACCGCCCGGCAGGGACGACCACCGGACGGAAGCGGACCCCGCGCAGCGCGGAGACCCGCTAGCTGCGCCGTCGACCGCAGCCCCACTACTCGTTCGCCTCAACGTGTCAGCACCGGGCACGTCGTGAGCGACGGCGAGGCTTGCAACCAGCCGGCAGCGGGGGAGCGGCTACCCGAATCGGCTGCGGGCAGAGCGATCCGTCGGCCCAACCCACACCATCGCGATGGCGTTCCACGGGATGTTCTCGCGGTTCGTCGGCTTGCGGCAGCAGGCAGGGTTGTTGTTGTGAAGAGGGGAGCGAAAGTGTCTCGAAGTGCCTCAAACTGTCTGTTCCGCTCCTTGTTTGTCTGCCGCCAAGGCTTCCGCGACTTGGCGAGTGCTGTCGGCCGGCGGCGGAAATGGCAGCCGCTGATCTGCCTAGAAGCCCACGGGAGTGTGGCCGCCCCACCCCGATCTGGATCGGTAGTGCGCTGATCGTGATCGGCCTGGTGTGCTGGATCGTCGAGGGCGTTCTAAGCAGTCGCACGACAGGCGGCGGACCGTCTCACTAGCCGATCGTGGGTTCAGCCGGTCGTTGCAACACCACCGTGAATTGGAGTGTTGCAGATGGGATCGAGGCTGGACCACCGTGCCCGAGAGGCGCGGTTCTGGGAGCTATTGAGACAGGGTCTCGGACGCACGGCGGCCTGTGATGCTGTCGGCGTGGACCGACGTCAGGGATACCGATGGGTCAAAGCAGCCGGCGGACGGAACCCGTTCGCCAACACGCCCCGCTCCGACAGGTACCTCAGCCAAGAAGAGCGGCTCCAGATCGCAGACCTACGCCAGGACGGTGAGGGCGTGCGCGCGATCGCCAAAGCACTCGGTCGGTCGCCGTCGACGATCAGCCGCGAGCTCACCAGGAACGCAGCGGCTGGCGGAACCTACCGGCCGTACTCGGCTGAGAAGCAATGCCGTGCTCGTGCGCGACGCCCGAAACCGCGGAAACTCGACCGGCTGGAGCTCGCTCTGCAGGTCGAGCTGCGGTTGGTGCGGAACTGGTCCCCGGAGCAGATCCGTGATGACCTGGCTAGGACATTCCCCGACCGGCCGGAGATGCACGTGTCCCACGAGACGATCTACCAGTCCCTCTTCGTCCAAGGCCGCGGCCACCTGCGCGCTGACCTGCACAAACACCTCCGCACCGGCCGAGCCCTCCGCCGGCACCGCGGTGAACGTCGGCAAGCGTCGTGGTCGAAGATCCGCGACATGATCCTGATCAGCGAACGCCCCGCCGAGGCCGACGACCGGGCCGTTCCCGGCCACTGGGAAGGCGACCTGATCGTCGGGATCAACGCCCGCAGCGCGATCGGCACCCTCGTCGAACGCACCACCCGCTACGTGATGCTGCTGCATTTGCCCAACGGGCACAGCGCCGACGCGGTCCGTGACGCGATGATCCCCACCATCCAGACCCTGCCCGAGCATCTGCGCCGGTCGTTGACGTGGGATCAAGGCACCGAGCTTGCCCGACACAAAGACATCACCCTCGCCACGGACCTCGCGATCTACTTCCGCGACCCCCACAAACCCTGGCAGCGCGGCTCAAACGAGAACACCAACGGGCTGCTCCGGCAGTACTTCCCGAAGTCCACCGACCTCAGCATCCACAGCCCGGAACGGCTCCTCGAAGTCGCGGCTGAACTCAACGGCCGCCCCCGCAAGACCCTCGACTACCGCAGCCCTGCAGAAGCATTCGAACAGCTACTCTCGGACCCAAAACAACCACCCGTAGCAACGACCCCTTGAAACCGCCGGTCCTTCAACGGACGAGTGGTCAGAGCCTGTCCTTGACGCAGTTCTGTCTGTCTCAGATGTGTGAGCAGCTTCGTTCTGTGTCGTGCTTCTGGCTTCGCTTGGTGTCGGGTAGGCCGGTCGCTACGGCTGCAGGAGCTCTCGTTCGATGCGTTCCGCGACGGCGTTCCGCATCGGTCGCACGTCTGCCGGTGACCAGGAGGTGGGGTCGGGGAACGACCACTCGAGGACTGTCCCGCGTGGTTCGGCGGGGAGTTCGAGACCGGGCTTCATGAGGACGACGATGTCCGCCTGTTCGAGCAGGTCGGGCGTCACTCGCCGGGGGACGCGTCCGGTGATGTCGAGGCCGAGCTCGCCCACGGTCGCGGCGATCGAGGGGTTCACCTCGTCGGCCGGGGTGATGCCGGCGGAGGTGGCCGTGTACCGGCCGGGGGCCGCGATTTCGAGGAGGGCGGCGCCGAGTTGGGAGCGTCCGGCGTTGTGCTTACAGATGAACAGGACGGTCGGCTTCGTGGTCATGGGCGCGAGTCCGGTCAGTTGGTGCAGCACGAGGTGCTGTCAGTGGCCGGCTCCGGCAGAGTGCAGCACGCAGCCTCGTCAGCGGCAGGAGTGCCGGTGACGGCTGGGGTGGTGCAGCAGGAGCTGCCACCGATGTCGGAGGAGCAGACGCCCGTTTCGGGGAGGACGAGTTCGAGCTATCGGGCTCCGGTGTGGTCGCCAGCGAGTTCAGCGGCGATGGAGCGGACTTGCTCGTAGCCGGTGAGGAGCAGGAAGGTGGGGGCGCGGCCGTAGGACTTCATGCCGGCGATGAAGAAGTTCGGCTCTGGGTGCGCCAACTCGGCGACACCGTGCGGAGGGACGGAGCCGCAGGAGTGCAGGTTCGGGTCGATGAGCGGCGCGAGGGCTCGGGGTGCTTCGACGATGTCGTCGAGGCCGAGGCGGATCTCGCGGAGCATGTCGAGGTCGGGCCGGAACCCGGTCGCGTTCACGATGACGTCGACGGTCACCGCGAAGGGCTCTCCGGCGCGACGGCCGGTGACGGTGACCTGGTCGCCGTCGGCGCGGACGTCGTCGATCTCGTACGAGGCGATCTGCTGCACCTGACCGGACTCGACGAGCCCGTGGACGGTGGACCCGAGCTGCCCGCGGGCGGCGAGCCCGTCTGCGGCGTCGGCGCCGAGCCGGGCTGTGCCGGCGTTCCGGACAGCCCACAGCACGTCGGTACTCGGCGCGATCTTGGCGAGGCTGGCGAGCTTGATGAGGGTGTTCGCGGCGGAGTGGCCGGCACCGACGACGAGGACCCGCTTCCCCGCGAACCGGTCACGGTCGGCGCCGAGGACGTCGGGCAGTGCGTGGACGACCCGGTCGCCGAGATCCGCGGCCGGTACGAGGCCAGCGGCAGTGAGGGGGTTCGGGGACGTGTAGGTGCCCGAGGTGTCGACGACCGCACGCGCAGTCACGTCAGTGACGCCGTCGGCGGTGTGGAGGCGGAGCAGGAATGGGGTGTCTGCGCGGCCGGTGGAGCGGGTGCGGTCCATGCCCTGCCGTGACACCGCTTCCACGCGGGTGCCGTACTGGATCACCGGTGCGAGCTGCGGGGTCGCCGCGAGGGGCGCCAGGTACGTGTCGACGAGGTCCTGGCCAGTGGGCAGAGATGACGCACGGGGTGCTTCCCAGCCGGTGGCTTCCAGGAGTCGCTGGGCGGCGGGGTCGATGACGTACCGCCACGGGGAGAACAGTCGAGTGTGCCCCCACGCGCGAACGCTCGTCCCGACCGTCGGGCCAGCTTCGTAGACCACGACATCGAGGCCCTGATCGAGGAGGTGCGCGGCGGCAGCGAGCCCGACGGGGCCGGCGCCGATGACGGCAACGGGGAGTCCGGTGAGGCGGTCCGCGTCAGTCCGTGGTGGGACAGTGAGGGTGAGCGTCATGATCTGCGGCTTCCTGGTCGTTACGCGGTTGCTTCGGTGGGCAGCAGCTCGGCGAGGAGCGTCTGGACGCGGTGCTTGATGTCGTCCCGGATGGGGCGGACGTCCTCGATGCCGCGACCGGCAGGATCGGTGAGGTCCCAGTCCTCGTACCGCTTGCCGGGGAAGATCGGGCAGGCGTCGCCACAGCCCATGGTGATGACGGCGTCGGATTCCCGGACCGCGTCGGTGGTGAGGATCTTCGGCTGGTTGCCGGCGATGTCGATGCCGTCTTCGGCCATCGCCTGGATCGCGACCGGGTTGATCTGGTCCTTCGGCTCGGAGCCGGCGGAGAGAACCTCGACGCGGTCGCCACCGAGGGCCTGGGCGTACCCGGCGGCCATCTGGGACCGCCCGGCGTTGTGGACGCAGACGAACAGGATCGTGGGCTTGTCACTCATGGGTGTGTGTCTTTCCGGGTTCAGCGGATGAGGGTGAGCCAGCCGGCGAGGGCGGCGAGGGTGACGGCGAGAACGGGGATGGTGAGGACGATGCCGGTGCGGAAGTACTGCCCCCACCCGATGTGGATGCCCTTCTTCTCCAGCACGTGCAACCACAGCAGGGTCGCGAGGGACCCGATGGGGGTGATCTTCGGGCCGAGGTCGGAGCCGATGACGTTGGCGTAGACCATCACCTCGTGGGTGAGGCCGGTCGCGCCGGCGCCGCCGATGGCGAGGGCGGCGATGAGGACGGTGGGCATGTTGTTCATCAGGGACGCGAGGATCGCGATGGTGAACCCGACGCCGAGCGCGGTGACGAGGACCCCGTGGTCACCGAACACGTCGAACAGCTTCGCGAGGTGGTCAGTGAGCCCCTGGTTCTGGAGGCCGTAGACGACGAGGTACATGCCGATGGAGAACAGCACGATCTGCCACGGCGCCTCCCGGATCGTCTTCCACACCGGAATCACCCGCCCCGACGCTGCACTTGGTTCGGTGCCGCCGGCGGTGACGGTGGCGGTGCCGCGGGTGCTGACGAGGACCGGCGCTGCCTCGGCCCGGGCGAAGAGGAACGCGGGCTGCCGGGCCGCCACGGCGACGATGACGACCGCCCCGACACCGGCGACGGCCGCGAGCGGGACGCCGAGGGGGTCGGCGGCGAAGTAGCCGACCAGCAGCAGTGCCAGGACGACCCAGCCGGTGCGGAACGTCGCCCGGTCCGTGATCGCGGCGGCGGGGCTGGTGAGGGCGAGGACGTCGTACCGCTTCGGGATGCTCTTGCCGAAGTAGAGCAGCAGCATGCCGAGGGAGGCGAGGACGGAGACGATGCCGACGGGGATCATGACGGCCGCGTACTCGGCGAAGCCGAGGTGGAAGTAGTCGGCGGAGACGATGTTGACCAGGTTCGACACCACCAGCGGCAGGCTGCCGGTGTCGGCGATGAACCCGGTGGCGAGGATGAACCCGAGCGCCGCCTTCTGCGGCATGTTCAGGGCCCGGAGCATGCCGACGACGATTGGGGTGAGGATCAGCGCGGCCCCGTCGTTGGCGAACACCGCCGCGATGACGGCGCCGAGGCCGACGATCAGCACGAACAGCAGCCGTCCGTTGCCGCGGCCCCAACGGGCGACGTGGAGGGCAGCCCACTCGAAGAACCCGGCCTCGTCGAGGATCAACGAGATCAGCACCACCGCGACGAACGTCAGTGTCGCGTTCCACACGATCCCGACCACGGTCGGGATGTCGGAGAGGCCGACGACGGTGGTGGCGAGGGCGATGACGGCGCCGATGAGCGCGGTGTAGCCGATCGGGAAGCCCTTGGGCTGCCAGATCACCACCACGAGCGTCGCGACGAAGATCGCCGCAGCGAGCACAGCCATCACCATCAGGCAGTCACCCCGGCCTGGTTCGCGGCCGCGGCGCGCTCCCAGCCCTGCGCGGCGACCTGCACAGCGTCCCACGGGGACCCGAGCGGCGGCGTGTAGCTGAGGTCGAGATCGATCACGTCGTCGACGGTGAGTTCCGCGTGGAGGGCGGTGGCGAACGTGTCGATGCGCTTGCTGATCTCCGCGGTGCGCTGCCCGACGATCTGCGCGCCGAGGAGCCGACCGGTGGTCTGGTCGCCGGTGACGCTGATCGTCAGCGGGACGGCGCCCGGGTAGTACCGCTTGTGGTCATCCGCCACCGTCACCCGAGTCAGCGGCGGCACCTCGAGCGGGCTGGTTTCGTGCTGGCGGAGGCCGGTGCGGGCGGCGACGAGGTCGAACACCTTCACCACCTGCGTCCCCACCGAACCGGCGAACGTCTTCGAGCCGCCGAGCATGTTCTCCCCGGCGACGCGACCCTGCTTGTGCGCCGTCGTCCCGAGCGGCAGCCACGTCGTGCCGAGAAGCCGGTGGTGCGTCACGACGCAGTCACCGGCAGCCCACACGTGCGGCACCCCGGTCCGCATGGACGCGTCGACCACGATCGCGCCAGCCTGGCCCAGCTGCGCTCCAGCGGCTACGGCGAGTCCCGTGACGGGACGGACGCCGACGCAGACCACGACGAGGGCGAACGTGCCCTCCGCGTCGCCAGAGGTCGAGCTGGTGGCGACGCGCCACTGTCCACCGTCTGCCGGTGTGATCCCGGTGACAGTGGACCCCGTCAGCACGGTCGCGCCGTGGCGGCGGACCTCGGCGGTGACGAGGGAACCGAGTTCGGGGTCGAGGGTGGAGAGCACTTCGGGACCGCGCTGGATCAGCGTCGTGTCGAACCCACGGGCGACGAGGCCCTCGGTCATCTCCAGGCCGATGTACCCGGCACCGACGACCGCGACCCGGCTCCCCGCCGGCAGCAGCTCGAGGGCAGCGACGACCTGCTCGGCGTCGGTCATGGAGTGCAGCAGGTGGATGCCCGGTTCCCCGAACGGGACCCCGGCCGGGCGCACCGGCTCGGCGCCGGTGCCGATCAGCAGCTCGTCGTAAGCGATCTGCTCTTCCCCGGCGGGGCCCGTGACGGAGAGTCGGCGGCGATCGACGTCGACGGCCGAGGCCCACGTCGAAGAACGCACAGTCATGCCGGCAGCCTCAAGATCGGTGCGGGTGCGGTGCGCGAGGGACGCTTCCGTGGCGACGTCGCCGGACACCCAGTACGGGATGCCGCAGATGGAGAAGTTCGGGAACTCGTCGGCGAGCACCACCGTCACGTCGGTGGTCGGGTCGAGTTCGCGGGCGCGGAGTGCTGCGGCGATGCCGGCGTCGCTGCCGCCGACGGCGAGGAGGTGAGTCATCAGGCTGGTCCTTCACGGATCGAGCGGGAGCCGAGAGCCGGCAGCTACATCGAAGCACGTCGATATCGATGTGCGCAAATATAGACGCGTGTCGAAGTCCGTGGGAGGATGAGGTCATGACGATCGAGCTGCTTCCCATTCAGGACGTCACTGCGTGCTGCTCGCCCGTCACGACCGAGGCGATGGACCAGGCATCCGCCGAGGTCCTCGCGAAGTCGCTGAAGGCGATCGCCGACCCGGCCCGCTTGCGGCTGATCTCGATGGTCGCAGCGCACGACGGGTCCGAGGCATGCGTGTGCGACCTGCAGGAACCGCTCGGCCTGTCCCAGCCGACCGTGTCCCACCATTTGAAGGTCCTCGTCGACGCCGGGATCCTCCACCGTGAGAAGCGCGGCACCTGGGCGTACTTCTCCCTCGTTCCCGGCGCCCTCGACACCCTCGCCGGCCTGATCGCCGCACCAACGCGCTAACCCTCAACAGCGCCGCGGCTTCCTAGGACTGATGGGCAGTCGCCCCGATGCCGTCGGCGATTACGCACTGCATGCTGCTGTGCTCGTCACGGTCCGGGTGTGGGAAGTTCCGGGGGACTACAGAACGACTGGTGTGTTCGCGACCACCCCTTGCAGGATGGTCATGATGAGGCTCCACATCCCGGTGAGCATCGCGATTCCGGTAGCGATGAGGATGCATCCGCCGAGGAGATTGACCGCCCGGATGTGGTTCCGTAGGTACTTCACTGTTCGGCTGGCCCAGCCGAAGCCGGCAGCAATGATGATGAACGGGATGCCGAGGCCTAGGCAGTAGGCCAAGCCGAGGGCTGCGCCGCGGAGTCCTGTACCGGAGTCGAGGCTGAGAGCGGTGATGGTGGCGAGGGTGGGGCCGAAGCAGGGCGTCCAGCCCAATCCGAACGTTGCTCCCAGCAGCGGTGCTCCGAGGAGACCGGGTCGCGGTCTCCATGCCGTTCGAACGGTCTGTTGGAGCGGACGGAAGAGCCCAATGAACGCGGCTCCCATGATGATGACGACGACTCCGAGAAGGCGGATGACGAGGTCCTGCCATCGGACGAGCCATGCGCCAGCGGCGCCAAACGCTGCACCGTACGCGATGAAGACCAGTCCGAACCCGACGACGAAGAGTGTGGCGCCGGCGAGGGTGCGACGCGTTGTGACGGCGGTCGCGGAGCTGCTGACATAGCCGAGGTATCCGGGCACAAGGGGGAGGACGCACGGTGAGGCGAAGGAGATCAGTCCGGCGAGCATGGCAATCGGAACAGCGGCCAGCATCTGCCCACTGAAGACGGTCTCTTGCAACGTCAACGAAGTTCCCGGTTCTCAGGTTCAGTCGGATCGTCGGCGTTGGAAGTGCCGGCGGTGCCACGCGTGGTTCGGGGCGTTGGGGATCGAGCGAACGTGATCGCGAGGATGATGACGCCGACGAGGATCGCAATGTCCGCGACGTTGCCGATTGCGATGTCGGCGTAGTTGATCATGTCGACAACGGCGCCTTCGCCGAGGTTTTTCCCGCGGGTGAGCCGGTCGCTAAGGTTGCTGGCTGCGCCGCCGACTAGACAGCCGACGCCGACGGCGATGATGAGCCGGAGGCCGGTCGCTGCCCACACCAGCAGGCTGGCCACCACGAGTGCTGCGAGGACGGAGAGTATCCAGGTTCGTCCTTCGGCGAGGGAGAATGCCGCTCCACGGTTGAACGCCAATTGCAGGCCGACCAAGTCGCCGAGGATTGGAATGGGCCGGTGGGGGTCGAGGTGCCAGAGCGCCCACAGTTTGGTCTGCTGATCAACCGCCGCGACGAGCACCCCAACCCCGACCACCGTCGCGAAAGCGCGTCCCCGCCGAGAGGTGGAGCCGCGTTCTGCGCCGGCTGGGTGGTGTGGAGGGCTGCTGCTACTCATGTCCGGGTGAGCTCGTCTTCGATGAGTGTGGCGAGGGTTCCCGGTCCGCCGATGGCTCCGAGGATCCGCACGGCGACCCTCCCGCGGGTGTCGAGGACGATCGTGGTGGGGACAGCGTTTGGCGCCACTTCGCCGGAGAGCGCGAGTTGCATGCGACCGGTGTCAGCGTCGAGGATCGATGGGTAGGTCACGTTGAAGCGGCGTTCGAAGGCTTCTGCGGTGCCCTGAGCGTCGCGGACATTTACGCCGATGAACTGCACGTCTTGGGTTTCGAAGCGTTCGGCGACCGTGTTGAGGTGCTTCGCTTCAGCGCGGCACGGCGGGCAGGAGGCGTACCAGAAGTTGAGGACGACAACCTGCCCGCGGAGATCCTCGCTGCTCAGTTGCGTGCCGTCCGTCGCGGTCTCGTCGAAGCGCACCGGTGTGCCCCGGTTGGATGTTGGCACCTGCGTCACGGTGCCGTCGCCGGACACGTAGTTCTTCGTTTCGCCGCCGCGGTACTGGGAGCTCAGCGCACCGGTTTGACCGCCGGCACACCCAGCCAGCAGCATCACCGCGATTGCTGCCGCCGTCACGGCGACTCCTCGGCGCCGCACTCGGAGGCCGGTCATCGTGTTTCCTGTACCGCGTCTGCCACAGCAGCTTCCAGGTCCGTGTAGGTCTGCAGGGGAACCAATTCGCCGTTGATGAAGAACGTAGGTGTGCTGTTCACGCCGAGTGTCGTACCGAGATCAACGTCCCGCTGAATGCGCTCAAGCACTGCTTTGCTGGTGACGTCGCGGTCGTATTGGCTCATGTTCAGGCCCAGGTCTTCTGCGTAACCGCGGAACCGTTCGGCCTGCGAGTCGGTGCCTCGCTCGCCCCACTCCTTCTGCGTCTCGTACATCCGCTGGTACATGTCTTCGACCTTGTTCTGCTGGGCGGCGGCTTCGACGGCGGCGGCGGAAGTGCGGGAGTTGCCGTGGCCGGGGAGGGGGAAGTATCGGAATCCGAAGGTGACGTCGCCCTTGTACTTCTGGCGGAGCTCCTCGACGTAGGGGTAGAACGCCGCGCAGGCTTCGCACTCGAAGTCGAGGAATTCGACGACGGTCACGGCGCCCTTGCCGGGAGGGCCGAGCACCCGTGTTGGCGTCACGGCACCGGTTGGGCTCGAAGACGCCGCCGTTGCTGCGGTTGGCGCTGAGGGAACGTTGGCGCGGATGATGAAGACGGCGGTAACGATGAGGACGAGTGCGCCGGCGATGAGGCCGGATACGACACCGATGCGGGTGCTACGAGTCATGGGGTCCCTTTGTTGAGTGGGGATTGGGGGCGCGGCCCCGAGCGGAACGTGCGAGGAGGAGGACGGTGATGTGGCCGATGAGGGCGAAACCGAAGCAGACCGCGCCGATCACGTAGACGCTGCCCGGTCCTGGGCCGTCACGGAGCAGCATCACGCTGCAGGCGGCGACGGCGATCGTGAGGACGATTACCTGCACGGCTGACCAGGTCGTCCGTATGGACCCCATCAGGCGCCCTTGCCGTTGAGGAACGGGGTTGGCGGGGTCGCGGTGCCGCCCTGCCGCACCTCGAAGTGCAGGTGGCAGCCGGTGGAGAGTCCGGCGTTGCCGACTTCCGCGATTTTCTGTCCGGCGTTGACGCGCTGTCCGACGGTGACTTGCACGCCGGCGGTGAACATGTGCGCGTAGTTGGTGGTGACGCCGCCGCCGTGGTCGATGGTGATGAGGTTTCCGTAGCCGCCGTAGGGGCCGGCGTAGGTGACGGTGCCGGCGGACGCGGCGTAGAGGCCCGTGCCACATGCGGCTCCGAAGTCATCGCCCGCGTGGAGGCGGTAGTAGCCAAGGACCGGGTGCAGCCGGTTGCCGTACGCCTGGTACGAGCTGTACGACGTGATCGGCATCGTCCATCCCGATGCGGAAACGGCCCCGGGGTTCGACGGGGTCTGCGGACGGTTCTGCGCAGCTTGTGCTGCAGCAGCCGCCGCGGCGGCTCGCGCGGCTGCAGCGCGGCGCCGCTCAGCCTCCGTGTACGCCGCCTCCGTACTCAGCGTCCGATTGCGGAGCACCGCAAGCTGGTCGGTGAGTTCCCGCTGTCGGCTGCGCTGGGTGGCCTCCGCAGCGGCAGCGGCAGTGGCGGCCGTCGACGCGGCCGTGAAGGCGCCGGCAGCGGTGTTCCGGAGCTGGTCCCGCTTGCGCTTGGCGGCCTTCGCTTGCTTGCTCAACGCCGTCGCGGTCCCAGCCTTGGTAGCGGCGTCGCCGAGGGCGGTGTTCATGGTGTCGGTGACCTTGGACGCTGTGCCCAGACGGGAGAGGAGATCGTCAGTGTCCGCCGTAATACTCACCGTGAGATCGCGTCCTGCCGACCGGGAGAGATACGCCGACCAGGACGCGATCTGCTCCTCCGCGCCGGCGGCATCCGCTCGTGCTTCGTCGGCCTGCGCGGTGAGCGTGTCGAAGCGGCCAGCCGCAGTGTCAGCGGCGTCCTGAGCGACTTGCAGCTCGCGTCCGCGGGCGGCAGCGTTCGCCTTGGCCGTCGCGGTCGTTTCTTCGAGTTCCGCGACGAGCGCGGCGATCTGCTCGGCCTGCCGGGAGGCGGCCGCTTCGTCGCCTCGAGCGCGGAGGACGTCTGCCCAGCTCGGTGCCGTTGCTGCCGCCGCGGGTGCTGCGGGCAGCGCAGCGATGACGATCCCGATGATGGTGGCCGCGGCGAGCGTGGTGCGCCGCATCATTCGGGGGCCTTCGGGCGGCGGCGGGTGATGAGCAGGATCCCGACGACCGCGAGGACGAACAGCCCGGTCAGACCGCCAAGTGCCCAGATCGCCGGGCTGGTGTCCTTCGCGCTGCCGCCCTGGGCTGTTGCTGTTCCTGTTGCGGTCGGGGAGGCGGTTGCTGCGGGTGTCGACGGTGCGGCTGAGGCTGTCGGGGTTGCGGATGCGGTGCTGCCGGTGGAGGTGAACTGGTAGCCGCCGGAGATCGGGTGCCCATCGACGGAGACGCTGCGCCAGGCGAGTTTGTACGTGCCGGGGGCAGCGACATCGACGGGTTTGGTGAGGGTGCTGCCGTCGACGTTCAGCGTGCCCGTGGTGACTTCGGACCCGTAGGGCCCGATGACGCTGATCACCAGTCCGGATTCCAGCCCCGCCAACGGCTGCTCCGAAAACGTCAGGGTGACCGCGTTGAGGTCGCCGCTGATGGTGGTGTCGGCGGCGGGCGTTGCTGATGCGAGGGCGTCGTGCGCACTTGCCGGGGCAGCCATGGTCAGTGCCGTGGCGAGCACAGTTGCCGGGATGAGGGTTGCGATAAGGGTGCGAAGTCGCACGAGTGCCTTCCTGTTAGAAGTTGCGGCCAGCATTGCTGCGCAGCCACGCTTCCGGGTCGATGGGAGTGGCGCCGCCCTGATGCACCTCGAGGTGCAGGTGCGCTCCGGTACTGCGACCGGAAGACCCGACAAGCCCCACCCGGTCGCCGACAGCGACGCGTTGCCCCGTCCGGAGCGGGGACGAACCGATGATCATGTGGGCGTACAGCGTGGACACGAGCTGCCCGCCGACCTGGTGGTCGATGATCACGTACTGCCCGAACTCCGAATGCCGACCGGAGACGCGGACCACGCCATCCGCGACGGCGCCGATGGGGGTGCCAGCTCCGGGGGTGAGGTCGAGGCCCTGATGCGCTGTTGAGCAGGTGGCGCATGGCGCAATGCGATACCCGAAGCCGGAGCTCTGCGGCACCGGACCGGGGAACGGCCAGCGAACATCACCCCCGCCGGTGACGGCGCCCACCTGACCGGTTGCAGTACCCGGTGTGCTGCTGACCACTGCCGGGGTGCTGACGGTGAAGGAGTCGCGCTGAACGGTGGGGTCCAACGCCGCAGCCGCCACCTGGAGGCTCTGACCGGTCACGCCGGGGGCGAGGATCGTCGCCGGCGCGGCCACGGATGCCGTTGCCGGCCCAGGCAGTGCGGCAGTTGCAAAGAGCACGACGGCTGCTGCTGCACTCGTTATCACCAACTGCGAGGAGAGAGCCCTCCTCGGGCGAGTGGGGGAGCCCGTGACGATGCGCGGACGGGGAAGGGGTCGGTGTCGGAGCTGCCGGGGGGCGCGTGCTCGCTGGGCGAGGCGTTCAGCGTCGAGGGCTGCGCGGCGCGTGAGGGGAGTTGGGGGATCGGGCAGGAGAGCGGTCTGGTTCGTCACAGGTCTGCAAGAAGGCTTCCGTTGAGCGGGCAAGACGCAGTCGACGACCCCAGGGAGCGGGGTCGTCCGGAAGGAGAATCAGACGCGTGCGATCGACAGGACCGTCAGCGATACCGCTGTCTGGTCCTGTCGGATGAGCCGCGGTCGCAGTCTGGCGAGTACCCGCGACAAGGAGAACAACGGACGGCGGAGGTCGTGCGCAAGCAGCGCCAGGACGAGGCCGGCACTCATCACCAGCGCCGCCAGTCCCAGCAGTGCGCAGAAGATGCCGCTGACGCCTTCGTGCTGGTCCACGTGGGCGGCGCCGGAGGTGTCCTGTTCCAGTTCGGACACGGTGGATGCGCCGGTGAGGCTCGCCACCGGGTCGTCCGTGTGCGCGGCCAGGTTCTGCAACGTCATCGCGCCGAGCAGCAGCAGGACGGCTGCGATCACCGCGGTGGCAGCGCGAAGCAGCCGGAGCGGGAGGAGGTGGCGAAGCGTCGTCATGATGAGGATGGCCCGATCGGTGCGGCCGCATCTATTGTGCAGGACCCTGTCAAGCGCCACAGGTGAGTTCGCTGGGCGTGTTCGGACGTCTGGACGTGCGGTGCCGGTGGGTCACCCGTGCTGCTCGTGGGGTGGGATGGTCCGTCCTTGCAGCCGTGCGAGGTGCGCGTTGTAGGCGTCCAGATCGGGGTCGCCGTCGCGATCGATCGCACGGTCCCGCTCCCGGCTCTTCCGAGATTCGTGGCGGAACCAGCTGGTCATCAGGATCAGCACCAACGCGAGCGAGGGTGCCTCTCCGTAGGACCATGCCAGCCCGCCCGCGAACGCTTGGTCGCCGACGGCGGTGATACCCCACGCGGCAGGGATGTCAGTGAATGCGGGCACGAGCGGCACGGTCGCCATCATCAGGATGACACCGAAAAACGCGTGCAGCGGCATCTCCAGAAACGCATCCAGCAGCCGGCCGAGGTGCCCCTGTCGGCGTGGCAGCGGGTCGGTGGGAATCAGCGGAGCGGTGAAGAGCACTCCGGCGGCGAGGAACGCGAGCTCGAGGCCGACGTGTCCGGCCCAGGTCTGGAGGAGCGCGTCGGCGGCGCTGGTGAGGTAGAGGCCGTAGAAGGTGATCAGGAACAGCGGAATCATGAACCCGGGATGCAGCAGGAACCGTCCGATCCGTGATCGCAGCCCGAACATCGCCGACTGCAACACCAGCCGACCGGGGCCGCGATGCGGTGTCGCTCGGAGGAGCAACGTGCCCGGTGCGCCGAGGACGAGCAGCAGCGGAACGGTCATCATCAGTGTGAGCTGCTGGAACATGAACGCGGAGAACAGCACGAAGCCGTAGCCCTCGATGCCGGCGCCCATCGTGACCGCAAGCAGAACGCAGCCAGTCAGGAACAGCACGCCCCGCCACATCGGCCACGGCCGGCGTTGCAGCCGAATGCGCAGCCATCCGGTCACGTACGCGGCAGCGAGCAGCAACGCGATCACGGGGATCACGGGCACGGGCTGCAGCGTCGGTGCGAGCAACGCGGCCAGGGTGGGCGGTGCGGTCGGTATCCACGCCAGCGATTCCATGCCACCCGACGGTAGACACCTCACCATCAACATGCAACCATATTCGCATGAGCGAATATTCGAATGTGGGGTTGGCGGAGTTCGACGATGCACACGTCGAACTGGCCGCCGAGATCTTCGCCATGCTCGCCGACCCGACTCGCATCCGGCTCGTCCTCGCGCTCCGGGAGGAGGAGATGCCGGTGGGGCACCTCGCTGCCGTCGTTGACCGATCCCAGACCGCCGTGTCGCAGCATCTCGCGAAGCTGCGCATGGCCCGCATGGTCACCACCCGGCAGGAGGGCAACCGGGTCTACTACCGCCTCGCGAACGACCACGCCAACAAGCTCGTGCACGACGCCATCTTCCAGGCCGAGCACACCGTCGGCGACGTCGTCCGGCACCATCACAACACGGAGCACGACGCATGAGCACTCCGCACGACCATGGCATCGACGCGCACGCCGTGAACCGCCGGCGCCTCGCGATCGCCTTTGGCATCACCGCAACGATCCTCGTCGCCGAAGTCATCGGTGCCATTGCGACCAACAGCCTCGCGCTCCTCGTCGACGCAGCACACATGCTCACCGACGCCGGCGGGCTGGCAACTGCACTCGTCGCGGCGAACCTCGCACGACGACCCACGACTGCGAAGCGCACCTGGGGCTTCGCCCGCGCCGAGGTGCTCTCTGCCACAGCGCAGGCAGCAGTCCTGCTCGCGGTCGGGCTGTTCGTCCTCATCGAAGGGGTCCAGCGGCTGTTCGCACCTCCGGAGATTGCCTCCGGGGGGCTGTTCGTCTTCGGCATCATCGGCCTCGTCGGTAACATCGCGTCGATCCTGGTGCTCGCCTCCGGACGGAACGCGAACTTCAACCTCCGAGCCGCGTTCCTCGAGGTCCTCAACGACGCCCTCGGATCCGTCGCCGTCATCATCGCCGCGATCATCATCGCCGTCACCGGTTGGGGCGGAGCCGACGCCATCGCAGGGCTTCTCATCGGCGTGCTCATCCTGCCGCGGGCGTTCAAGCTGCTCCGAGAGACCGTGAACGTGTTGCTCGAGTCCACGCCGACAGGCCTGAACCTCGACGACGTCCGCACACACCTGCTCGAGCGGGAACACGTGATCGATGTGCACGACCTCCACGCGTCCCAGATCGCGACGGGCCTGCCGGTGCTCACCGCACATGTCAGCATTGACTCCGCCTGTTTCACCGACGGCAGCGTGCCGGCACTACTCGATGACCTCCAGCGGTGCGTCGCGGAACACTTCGAGGTCAGCGTCGAGCACTCCACCTTCCAGCTGGAACCGGCCGGACACAGCCAACACGAACACACCCCCCACGTCTGACACGTCGCATGCTTCTCCACCCCGGAACCTGCTGCACAGCGATGAACCAGCGGCCCGACAACGACCTGTGATGACCCATTGACTGACACGAACCACCGCGCGGCAAACACCCACGGCGCACCCGTTGGCGCCGCACCGGACGCGGTAGCAGTCCGCTCGACACTCGTCGTCGCGGTACCACTGGCACTGGCATGCACGCTGCTCGGGCTGACCTTGACCGGTGCGCTCGGAGAAGCGACGCAGCTCGTCGACGCCGGCAGGCTGGTCGACTACGGCCTGCCCATCGCTCGAGTAGTCCACGATGCCATGGCGGCAGTCACGATCGGGCTGCTCATCGTCGCAGCGTTCGCGCTGCCCGGGCAGCGCAAGGAACGGGGCCGAGCCTCCTGGACGCAGTACCGGGCCGCACGCTGGGCGGCGTGGAGCGGCGCGCTCTGGTTCCTCGCCGCCGTGGTCGGAATCGTCTTCACCGGCGCCAACACCATCGGCGCCCCGATCACGAGCTCCGTGTTCGCGCGAACGTTTCCGGAGTTTCTCTTCCGTCTGGAAGCCGGGCAGGTGTACCTCGTCTCTGCGAACGCGGTCCTGATTGCAACGATCGTCGCCGCGTTCGCAACGCGGGTGACCAGCATCGCCGTCGCCACGGTCTTCGCCATCTTCGCGCTTCTGCCGCTGTCGCTTTCCGGGCACGCAGCTGGCTCGCTCGAACACGCCAACGCCGTGAACTCACTCGCGATCCACCTGATCGGCGTATGCGTCTGGGTTGGTGGGCTCACCGCCGTGCTGCTGCTGCGCACAATGACCAAGGGCGCGACCGGCCGTGTTGTTGCCCGATACTCGACCCTCGCCGGCTGGTCCTTCGCCGCCGTCGCGTTCTCCGGCATCGTCAACGCGGCGCTCCGACTCACCGGACCTGCAGATCTGGTCACCACCTCGTACGGGTGGCTGATCACCGTCAAAGCGGCCGCGCTGATCCTCCTCGGCATCGCCGGCGTCGTGCAGCGCCGAAAACTCGTCCCAGGACTCCTCCGAAACCCAGCGAACCGTCGACTATTCGTCCGGTTCGCACTCGCCGAGATCATCTTCATGGCGATTGCGATCGGCGCCTCTGTCGCCGTATCCCGGAGCCAACCGCCGATCCCGCAGACACCGGAAACCGGGGCAGACACGCGTGACGGGCTGATCGGCTTCACCTACCCGCCCACCCAGACCCTGCAGAACTTCCTGAGCGCGTGGCACTGGGACTGGGCATGGACCGCACTCGCCGTCATCGGCATCGGCTGGTACCTCATCGCCGTCCGCAAACTTCGCAAGCGCGGCGACGCGTGGCCGATCGGGCGGACAATCAGCTGGGTCGCTGGCTGCCTCATTTTCATCTGGACGATGAACGGCGGCCCTGCCGTTTACGGCATGATCCACTTCTCCTCGCACATGATCCAGCACATGCTCCTGATGATGTTCGTGCCGCTGCCGCTCGTCCTCGGCGGCCCGGTGCTGCTCGCGCTCCGCACCCTGCCGGTGCGCAACGACGGCTCCCGCGGCGCCCGCGAGTGGCTGATGCTGTTCGTGCATTCGCGCTACATGCAATTCATGGCCAAGCCGGCGGTGGCCGGGGTGATCTTCGCCGGGTCCCTCGTGGTGTTCTACTTCACCCCGGCGTTCCAAGCCGCGATGCAGTCACACGAATGGCACATCGTCATGGTCGTCCACTTCGTGCTGAGCGGCTACCTGTTCTTCTGGGTCTTCGTCGGCGTCGACCCCGGCCCGCAACGGCCCGCGTACCCGATCCTCATCATCGCGCTGCTGGCGACGCTGGCGTTCCATGCGTTCTTCGGCGTCGCAGTGATGACCTCAACCGAGGTGTATGCACTGGACTGGTTCCGCGCACTCGGACAAACAAACGAAGCTGCGCTCCTCGCTGACCAACACACCGGCGGCGGCATTGCGTGGGGTGCTTCCGAGCTGCCGATGGTGTTCGTGGCGCTGCTTGTCGTGCGGAACTGGGTCACGTCGGACAAGCGCGACGCCAAGCGCCTCGATCGTCAGGCGGAACGCGACGGCGACGCTGAGCTTCGCGCCTACAACGAACGGCTCGCCGCGATGAACGGGCGTGACCGCCCACACGAGTGACCTCAGCCGTCGCCGTCCGATGCGTCGCTGCCAGCGCTGGTGCAAGTGCGGCGTTGACAGCGCGCTGCAGCGGACGCGTGAGGGTGTTCGCGTAGGTGCGAGTGATGTGCTGCGAGTCGCGATACACGAGCACGTTCCCAATCACCGCAGGACACCACCCAGCACGACAGAACGACGCCGTCATATCCAGCACCCGCGCACCACGGATGCGCTGCGCCGCAACCGTGAGGTAGTCCGTCGCAGCGAACGCGCGCGCTGTACTCAACTGGCAGCGGGAAACCGCGTCCCCATTCACATCGAGGCAACGTTGCACACCCGTACCCGCGGCGGGGGTGTCCCGAATCGCAAGGATCGTCGCCCCGCGGGCAATCAGCGGCCCCCACGATGCACGGTAGCCGCGCTGTGCCGCGCGGTCGGGGTCGGCTCCTACCGGGTTGCCGCGGAGATCCGCGCGAGCGGCTGTGAAGACCAGCGCGTATGGAGCCTCGGCCTCGAGTGAGCGGTCGACGTCATCGTTCCAGATTGCGCACCGTCGTTGATTCGCGTCCGACACGTCAGACCACCGCACGTGGGAGAAGTCGCACCCGCCCTTGACGTAGAGGTGCAGTTCCCAGCCGCGCTCGCGAGCGATCCGTGTCAGCGTCGAAGCCCATTGGTGGGCGTGGGAGTCCCCGATCAACGCCACTCGAGTGCCCCCTCGCACGCCAACCACGCAGCTGCGGGCGGCAGTGGTCTGTGCCTCGCAGTCGTCCCACGTCGAGTCGATGTCGTAGGCGGCGGTCATGGTGGCCGGGGTGAACGGCTCCCGCGGATCACCACTGAGTTGGCAGGAGCGATTCCACGCGGCCGCGGCGCCGAAGCAGCCGTCCCCGCTCAGCGTGACCGCGACCGCCCGGTCCTGACGTTCCTGACCCTGCAGCGCCGCCCAACCCGTCGTTGGGACGAGCAGCAGCACCACCATCACACCTGCCGTCACGGCGAGCACAGCTGTTGAGCGGCGGCGTGAGAGCGGTCCGAAACGACCGCGATTCTCGACCAGGACGTGCGTCAGCTGCGCGAGGATCAGCGACAGTGCGGCAGTAGCGAGGATTCGAACCGGGGACGGCAGCTCGACCGCTCGCGGGAGCAACAGTACGACCGGCCAGTGCCACAAGTACAGCGGGTAGGAGATGGACCCAAGCCAGCGCACTGGACCCCAACGGAGCACCCAGCCGAGTACGCCCGTGTCCGCGCCGGCAGTGATGATGAGCGCGGTCGCCGCGACTGGGATCGCGGCCAGGATCCCTGGATACGACACCCCGGGTGAGAAAAGCACGCCCGCGGCGGTCAGCGACGCCCACCCGAGCAGCGCGGCCCCGGCGCGCGTCTGCGATTTCAGCGGGAGGAGCGCGCCGGACTGCGGCCCGAGCAGCGCCAGCAGTGCCCCAACCCCGAACTCCCAGGCCCGCGTATGTGGCCAGAAGTACGCAGCGGCCGGCTCCAAGGCGGTCAGGAGCACGGAACCAACAAGGGAAGCCCCGGTCGCCGCCCCGACGGCCCACATCAGAGGCGGCCTCCGAGGGGCGAATCGCCAGATCAGTAGAAGCAGGATCGGCCAGACAATGTAGAACTGCTCCTCGACGCCGAGTGACCAAAAGTGCTCAAACGGGGTCGACGGCGTACCGGCAGCGAGATAGTCGGTCCTCGACGCAGCGAGCACCCAGTTCTCGACGGAGCCCACGCTCCCGGCGAACTGCGCTCCGAGCTTCGGCCAGTCCTCCTTCGGGTACAGCGCCAATGCTGCGGCCCCCGTCACCGCAAGTACGATCAGCGCAGACGGTGCGAGACGGCGCACACGCCGGGCCCAGAACGCCAGTACCGACACCCGTCCGCGGCACTCCAGCTCACGACTGAGTTGCCTGGTGATGAGAAAGCCGGAGACGACGAAGAAGGCATCGACTCCCACGAAACCGCCGGGGAACCAGCCGACCCCAAGGTGATAGACCACCACGAGTACGACGGCGACGGCCCGGACAGCGTGCACGTCGACCCGAAACGAACCGTGCTCGCTGGACCGCATCAAGTACGAAGCTAGTTGTCCTTCGTGAACCCCAATCGACTACCCGGCGACGGAAGCTGGAAGAGCAAGCAAGTTACTTGTGGACAGCACCGCTGGGTCGCGGCGCTTGGTGTCGCTAGAGAGCGGTTGTTTCAGTCGTCATCGTCATCTTCGACGAGTTCACCTTCCCAGGCTTCGCGTCCTTCGTGGATGGCGAAGAGGGCGATGACGAATCCCGCGACGGGATCGAGCCATGCTGCGCCGGTGAGGGCGTAGAGGAGGAGTCCGACGAGGGTTGAGATGCTGAGGAGGACGCAGATCCGGGTTTCTGCGGCGTCCGCGAGGATCAGCGGGTCTCCAAGCTTCTTTCCGACTCGGGTTTTCAGCGCGGCAAGGACCGGCATGACGATGATCGAAAGGACCAGGAGCACGATGCTGACCGGGGAGGTCTCGGGCGTCTCATGGTTGATCAGGCTGCGGATGCCCTCGACGACGACGTAGGCCGCGAGGAGGAAGAACGTCACCGCGACGAACTTCAGCGTACGTCGCTCCTTGGCCTCGTCCGCTTCACCATGACGGAGCCGCGCCGCGAGACGCAGACCCACCAGCACTGCGGCGATCGACTCGATCCCGGAGTCGATACCGAAGCCGATGACGGATACAAGTCCCGCGGCAATACCCGCTGCGATGGCGACGATTCCCTCGATGACGTTGTACGCGACGGTGAACTGCGCAAGGCGGAGCCCTCGTCGGGTGAGCTGCTCCGTTTCGGTCACGGTGCGGGTGCTCATTCGGTAGCCCTCGCGTCCGAGCCGTAGGTGCCGCAGAGGTCCACCTGGTAGCCGGTGGCGTGCAACAGCGTTTCCGCAGATTCGAGGAGATCCATCAGCTCCGGCTGCGCGAGCGAGTAGAACACCTGCCGGCCCTGAGTCCGCCCCTCTACGAGAGCGCAGTCACGCAAGCACGCGACATGCTCGGAGATCGTCGACTGCGCAAGCCCCAACTCCGCCACGAGGTCACTCACGCGAGCCTCTCCCAAACGGAGGCGACGCACGATGCGCAGTCGGGTCGGGTCCGCGAGCGAGTGGAACAGCGATACGGCGGCAAGATCGCCCCGTGCTTCTACGATCGGCATACACCGATGATATCGGTGCGCCTCGTTGCGCGTCCCGCTGATGCCTCGTCGACGCGATTCTTCGCAGCGACCCGCCACTCGCGTTCCGCTGCGCCGTCATGTCTGACAGCCGTGGGCCTGCGTGGTGCGATGGTCGGCCTTATTAGAGGAGGGTGACGTACTGCCCGATCTGCGCGCCGATCGTGTACATCAGCGATGACCACAGTCCGGTGACCATGAGGACACCGATGAGGATCAGCGTGCCACCACCGATCAGGTTCACGGTCCGTAGGTGCCGTTTGACGCGGCTGATCGCGGTGGTGGCCCAGGTGGTTCCAAGGGCGAGGAGGAGGAAGGGGATGCCGAGTCCGAGGCAGTAGGCGATGCCGAGCAGGACGCCGTTCCAGGTGCTCGCGGCTTGCAGGCTCAGCAGGTTGATCGCGGTGAGGGTCGGGCCAAGGCAGGGGGTCCATCCGAGCCCGAACACGATCCCGAGCAGGGGTGCGCCGGCGATGCCGGTGGCCGGCTTCCATCGTGGTTTGAGGGTGCGCTGCAGGATCCCGAAGCGGCCGATGAACACGAGTCCCATGATGATGACGAAGCCGCCGAGGATCTGCGTGAGCAGGTCGCGCCAGCGGATCAGCCAGAAGCCGGCGGCGCCGAATGCGGCGGCGTAGGCGACGAAGATGACGGTGAAGCCGAGGATGAACAGGAGCACGCCCAGGGTGAGCGTGCTGCGGCGGCGTTGTTCTGCGACACCGCCGATGAAGCCGAGGTACCCGGGGACGAGTGGGAGAACGCATGGTGAGAGGAAGGACACCAGCCCGGCCAGGAGTGCGACCGGCACGGCGATCAGGAGCTGCCCGCTGAGGATCGCTTCCGCGAAAGGGTTCCCGGTCACGCTGATCGCTCCGTGGGCGCGGGCTCGTCCTTGTGGCTGCCCGGCATCAGGAAGCGGATCGCGAATCCGGCGATCCCCAGGGTGGCGAAGATGTCGGCGACGTTGAAGATGGCGAACCAGTCGATGTTGATGAAGTCGACGACTTCGCCAGTGAGCGGCCCGGAATCGGCGCGGGTGATGCGGTCGCAGAGGTTGCCTGCGGCCCCGCCGACGGCGACGCTCATCAGCCCAGTGGCGAGCATGTCGGTGCCGCGCACGGCGCGCACGACTGCCCACGTTGCCAGGCACAACGTCAGGGCGATGATGCCGAGTGCGAGCGGCGGCCCCATCTCGCTGCCGAGGCTGAAAGCGACGCCGGGGTTGAACACGAGCTGGAGGGTCGCACCCGGAGCCAGCTCAATTGTGCGCGACGGGCCGAGGCCGGACAGTGCCCACGCTTTCGTGAGCTGGTCGATGGTGAGCGCGGCCCCGGCGATCAGCAGCACCACGACCACTCGTGTACCCGCTCTCACGAGAGCACGTCGATGAGTCGCACGATCACACCGGACTCGATCAGGATGTAGAGGCCCAGGCCCGTGAACACGGCGGGCACGAGCCAGTGCTCGATCTTCTCGAGGGCTTCCGTGACGGTCTTGTTCGTCCCCACGAAGCGAGCCACGAGGCACCACACCGCGACGAGCACAAGGAACACCGCAATCGTGACCACGGTGTCCGGGATCGGGGTCGTCCGGAACACCGGCGTGTAGAGGGAGATGTTGTCGGCGCCGTTGGCGATGGTGATCCCCGCGACCCCGAGGACCCCACCCGCGCGCACCACCGAGTCGTCATCGTCGTCGTCATCACCGCGTCGTCGCAGAGCACGGACCAACCCCACCAGACCAATACCCAGGGGGATGAGCCCCAGCAGCCCCACCCACTTGTCCGGAACGATGGTGAGCCCCGCGGCAGCGAGGACGCTGATCGCGACGAGGGCGATGAAGCCGGCGTACTGACCGACGACGACCTTCCACCCAGGCAACGTTCCACGCGTCGATGCGAGGAACAGAACCGTCAGGACCACGACGTCATCGATGTTGGTGGCAGCAAAGAGACCCACCGCCGCCGCAATCGTGCCGATCATCGGTTCGACTCAACAAGCGGCGGCCGAGACACGGGAACCATCATCCGGCAAGTGATCGTCATACGCCGATCATATCGGTATCGACCGATGATCGGCGACGTGCAGCCGGCCGGCTCTCCACAACGCTGCCGCCGGCCCGGAGGCGATCGTCGGCGCGCGATCGGATGGTTGCCGCGGAGCGGGCTGAGTGGGCGCCGCTCACAAGGTGCGCCCGGCATTCGTTGTAAGCCAGGCAATGGGGTCGATTGGGGTGCTGCTGCCGAGCATGACCTGCAGGTGCAGGTGGGCGCCGGTGCTGGCGCCGGTGTTGCCGACGAGGCCGACGAGCTGCCCGACGGCGACGCTCTGCCCGGCATGCAGCGGTGACGAGCCGAAGATCATGTGCGCGTAGAGGGTGGAGATGGTCTGACCGTCGATCTGATGGTCGATGATGACGTACTGGCCGTACTCCGGGTGGGTGCCCGAGATTCGGACGGTGCCGGCGGCGACGGCGCCGATGGGGGTGCCGGCGCCGGGGGTGATGTCGGCGCCCTGGTGGATCGACGAGCACGCCGCGCACGGGGCGAGGCGGGGGCCGAACGGGGAGCTGACCCGGATGCTGCCGGCGACGGGCCAGCGGATATCGCCGGCGCCGGTGTTCACGATCGTCCCGGTGGGCGCGACTGCAGCCGTGCTACCTGCCGCTGCTGTGGCGCTGTTCGTGGTGCTGGTGGTCGTCTTGGTGATCACGGGCTTCACGGCGGGCTTGGTGACGGTGTAGCCGTCCCGGTCAACGGTCACGGTCAGCCCGGTCGCGGTGAAGCTCTGCCCGGTAGCGGACGGGGTGCCGCCGGGCACGGTGACGGCGGGGCCGGTAGATGCCTGCGCGGGAAGCGCCGCGGCGGTGAACAGCGCCATCGCCGCAGCAGCACCGGTCAGCGGAATCGCCGCCAGCGCCCGGGATCGGAACGTCCGCGTCGGAGCCGGCGCGGCCACCGTCACGGCGGGCAGCGGCGGCCGACTCACGACAGCGGGGGTCCGGCGGATGCGGGGCGTCCGCGGAGCGGGGGGTGTGGCGCGTTCTGCGGCGAGGGCTTCGCGGCGCGTCAGCGGCGTTGCAGTGGGGGTGTGGGGGTGCTGCTGGGGCACAGGCAGGCTCCAAGAAAGACGGCGGACGGGGATGAGCCCGTCAGAAGAAACAGGGCCGCTCGGCGGGGTGCTCGAGCGGGAGAGGGGGAAAGCCGGTCGCGGATCGCGGCAGGGAGGGGGGACACCGCCGCGACCCACGGCCGGGGTCACATCGACGCGAGCATGTCCTTCATCTGGCTGATCTGCTCGGTCTGGCTCGACACGATCGACTTCGCCATCGCGACCGCGTCGGTGTTCTTGCCCTTATCGACTTCGGTCTTCGCCATGTCGACAGCGCTGGTGTGGTGCTCGACCATCTGCTGCAGGAACAGCTTCCCGGCGTCCGCCGGGGAGGCACTGTCGAGGGCGTTCATATCGGCGTCGGACATCATCCCGCCCGACATGGAGGAGTGATCCATCCCGGACATGCTCGACATCTCCGTGGGCTCGCCCCAGGCCTTCAACCAGCCGGTCATCGTCTTGATCTCCGGTGCCTGCTCGGCCTTGATTTGCTTCGCGAGCGTGACGACGTCGGGGTCCACGTCGGAGCCCTTGGCGAGGAGCATGTCGCTCATCTCGATGGCCTGCTTGTGGTGCGGCAGCATCCCCTGCGTGAACGTCACGTCCTGGTCATTGTGCGTCGACGAGGACGACGAGGACGACGAGGAGGAGTTGTCCGAGGAGCCGGCGTTGTTGGTGGAGCATCCGGCGAGGGTGAGGCCGATGGTGAGGGCGGCGGTGGCCGCGAGGGTGCGCGTGATGGTGGTGTTCATGGATCCAATCCCGTGATGCGTCAGGTGTTCCGGGCAGGCGAATACCTGCCCGTGTTCTGGGCATGCGAGAGCTTCCGAAGGGAGCGCTCCCGCCGGGGATGGATCAGATACGGATGATCTGCAGCGCCGTCAGTGATGGCGGCTTGGGTGCCGCGACGCGGCGTGCGACACGGTCCCCGAGGGCGAGGAGGCGTGCGAGGACGTAGAGGACCCCGCCGTTCCGGGTGCGCAGAAGCGCCCACGCGAACAGGGCGATCGTCAGCGCGCAGGCCATCCCCATCAGGGAGCACATCAGCGCGCACAGGCCGCCATCGCAGCCAGCATCACTGAGCACGCTCACCACCGCGCCAGCCGGCGCGGCAGCGTGCTCGGCTGCGTCGCTGTGGGTGTGCTCGGCCGTCATGGCGGTCATGGCGTGCTCGCCGGTGGTCGCGTGGCCGAGCATGCTGTGCATCAGGACCGTGAACCCGACCAGCAGCAGCAACGCCAGCACTGCCGTGGCCTGCAGCAGCAGGCGGCGGCGCGTGGTGTTCGCGGTGGTGAGCATGCGGATCCGTACTGATGGCTGGCGGGGGTGCGGGTTCTATGGTGCAGGACGAGCGCTGAGAGGACAACCGCCCCGTCTGGTGGGCGGAGAGCTGGTTAGGCGCGCACGAGGCGGGCGATCGCGTCGGAGGCTTCCTTGAGCTTCACCGCGGCCGCGTCGCCGCCTTCGGCGACGGCGTCGGTGACGCAGTGCGCGAGGTGGTCATCCAGCAGGCCGAGCGCGACGGATTGCAGCGCCTTCGTCATCGCGGACACCTGGGTGAGGATGTCGATGCAGTACTGCTCCTCATCGACCATCCGCTGCAGGCCGCGGGCTTGCCCCTCGATGCGGCGCAACCGTTTGAGGTAGTCGTCCTTCGCGGTGATGTACCCGTGGTGGTGCTCTGCTGCGGGTGCGGTGGTGTCGGTCATGGACGCTCCTCGGGGTTCACCGATTACGGTAGCGGCGCTCATGCCGCCGTCGACCAATCGAACGGGGTCGGCGCGATCGGCGTACCGGACCCACGGGTGATGACGATGGCGATGTCCTGCTGGTCCTGCAGTTCCAGATCCGGCAGGGGCGTGGTGGTGCGGGTGCCGTTGACGAACACGGCGACGTGCCGGTCGTTCTTCCCGTCGACGTACCCGCCGACCTGCCCGTCTCGCAAGGTCACGTCCCACTCGGTAAAGAGCTGTCCGAGGGTGAACGGCTGCACCTTCGCGGACTCGACGTGCACGATGCCGGAGGTGTCGTGGGTGTGGAGTGCAGACATGCCGCCCCGCTGCACGTCGACGCCGATGTTCGCCGGCACCGCCACCGGCTCCCCGTCCACCGATACGGACAGATGCTGATGGGTGTGCAGCGCTGCACCTTCCATCCCCGCCACCTCGAGCCCGGCAGCCTTCGCCCGCGCCGCCGCATCCGCGGGGGCCGGCCACGGCGGGGCCGCTGTCGCTCCGGACGCTGTTGGCGCCGTGTCGTTGCCACGGTTCAGCGCGGTGACCGTGATCGTGGTGACCGCGGCGAGGACGATGACCACGGCGGCGCCCAGCAGCCACCACCGGCGGGTGCGGCTGCGCTGCTGTTCCGCTCTGCGGTCAGCGGCTTTCCGCCGCGCCTCTTCGCGCCGATCAGTTCTGCTCGCCATCACGTCCTCTTTCCGGATGCCGGTTTGGCGGATTGGGAACACATCCGCCCGACCGGCGTTACACTCACTACGGTACCCCCCTAGGGTACCTGATGAACGTGAAGAACGAAGGGATCACCACGATGAGCGAGCAGCTGACGAACACGTACGCCATCACGGGCATGACGTGCGGGCACTGCGTGATGAGTGTCAACGAGGAACTCGTCGCCGTGCCGGGTGTCACGGACGTGACGATCGACCTCAACGTCGGCGGTGTCTCCACCGCCCGGGTGACCAGTACCCGTGACCTGCCGCAGGAGGAAGTTTCCGCCGCTGTGGAGGAGGCCGGCTACACGTTGGTCGCATCATGACCACGACCAGCACCCCGCCGGTTGAGCTGACGATCGAGGGGATGACCTGCGCGTCGTGCGCGAACCGGATCGAGCGGAAGCTGAACAAGCTGCCCGGCGTGACCGCGAGCGTGAACTACGCCACGGAAAGCGCCTCCGTCACGCTCCCCGCGGACCTCGCTGTCGACGACGCGATCCGGACCATTGAAGCGGCCGGGTACGGCGCGCGCCTGCCCGAACCGCCCGGTGCGGACACCGACGAGCTCGCGCCGCTCCGGCGGCGCCTGATCGTGTCCACGGTGCTCGCCGTCCCGGTGGTGGCGCTGTCGATGGTCCCGGTCCTGCAGTTCCCGGGATGGCAGTGGGCCGTTCTGGTGCTGGCGCTGCCGGTCGCTGTGTGGGGTGCGTGGCCGTTCCATCGTGCTGCCGCGATCAACGCCCGGCATGGGGCCGCGACGATGGACACCCTCGTCAGCGTCGGCGTCGCCGCCGCGACCGTGTGGTCCGTCTGGGCGCTCGTGTTCGGCGGCGCCGGGCACATCGGGATGCAGATGGCGTTCTCCTGGTTCCCGCACCCGGGCGCGGCTCCGGAGCCGTACTTCGAAGTCGCCGCCGCGGTGACGGTGTTCCTCCTCGCCGGCCGATACTTCGAGGCCCGCGCGAAGGACCGCTCCGGCGCCGCCCTGCAGGCGCTCCTCGCCTTGGGTGCACCGACTGCCCGGGTGCTCCGAGACGGTGTCGAAACTGAGGTGCCGACCGCAGCACTGCAGGTCGGGGACCGGTTCGTGGTCCGTCCCGGTGAACGCATCGCCACCGACGGAACCATCACCGATGGCACGAGCGCGATCGACACCAGCGTGATGACCGGTGAAGCGGTCCCCGTCGAGGTTGGCACCGGCGACACCGTCACCGGCGCGACCGTGAACGTCGGCGGCCGACTCATCGTCGAAGCCACCCGCGTCGGCCAGGACACGGAGCTTGCCCGCATCGGCCGGCTCGTCGTGTCCGCGCAGACCGGCAAGGCCGAGGTGCAGCGCCTCGCCGACCGGGTTTCCGCCGTGTTCGTCCCGATCGTCATGGGCCTGGCGGTGCTGACCCTCATCGGGTGGCTGCTGCTCACCGGCGACGTGCAAGCCGCGTTCACCGCCGCCGTTGCGACCCTGGTGATCGCCTGCCCGTGCGCCCTGGGGCTGGCAACTCCGACCGCGCTGCTCGTCGGCACCGGACGTGGCTCCCAGCTCGGGATCCTCATCCGCGGACCCCAGGTCCTCGAGGCCACCCGCCGGATCGACACCGTCGTGCTCGACAAGACCGGCACCGTCACCACCGGCAAGATGAGCGTCCACCAGGTCACCGCCGTCGGCGGGGAAACCGACACCCGAGTCCTCGCCCTCGCCGCCGCCGCGGAAGCAGGATCCGAACACCCCATCGCCCGCGCCATCACCGCAGCCGCCACCGACCACCCCACCGCGGACACGTTCCAGTCCACCGCCGGGCTCGGCGTCCAAGCCGTCGTCGACGACACCCTCGTGCTCGTCGGCCGACCCGCCTGGTTGACCGACCAGTGGGCCATCACCATCCCCGAAGCGGTCACGGACGCGGTCCGGACCGCGGAACAGGGCGGCGCGACCGCGGTCGTTGTCGCATGGGACGGCGCAGCCCGCGGCGTCATCAGCGTCGCGGACACCATCGCGCCGACCAGCCCGGACGCGATCCGTCGCCTGCACGACATGGGGCTGCGCACGATCATGCTCACCGGCGACGCTGAAGACGTCGCCCGGACCGTCGCAGCGGAGGTTGGCATCGACGACGTCGAAGCCGAGGTGCGACCCGAAGACAAGTACCGGACCGTCACCCGGCTGCAGCAGCAGGGCCGGTCCGTGGCGATGATCGGCGACGGCGTCAACGACGCCGCCGCTCTCGCCGCCGCTGATCTCGGGATCGCGATGGGTAGCGGCACCGACGCGGCCATGGAAGCCGCCGACATCACCCTCATCCGAGCGGACCTGAGCGCCGCGGCGGACGCGATCGCGCTCGCCCGCCGCACCCTCGGCACGATCAAGGTGAACCTGTTCTGGGCCTTCGCCTACAACGTCGCCGCGATCCCGCTCGCGATGGCCGGCCTGCTGAACCCAATGATCGCCGGCGCCGCGATGGCCCTTTCCTCGGTGTTCGTTGTCAGCAACAGTCTGCGCCTGCGCACGTTCCAGCCTCGCTGACCGGCGGACACCGAGCCCGCCGCCCGCCTACACTCACCCGCATTACCCCTCCGGGGTATAGCAGCTCGGGAAGGAGATCGAATGTCCGGGTACATCACCATCGGCATCGTGCTCGGCGTCGCACTGCTCGGCATCGCCGCCCTGATGCTGCTGTCTCGAGCGACAGCGGTCGCTCCGATTCGCAAAGACGTGCTGCCGTTCGGGTCCGGGTGGGATCTCCAGGAACACGCGCTCTCGCGCTTCCACACCCGCTGGTACCCAATGACGCTGGTGTTCCTCGCGTTCGACGTGGAAATGCTCTTCATGTACCCGTGGGCTGTCGTTGTCGCGCAGATGGGTGCAGAGGCGGTCATCGAGATGTTCGTCTTCCTCGGGGTTCTCCTGGCGGGTGTCGTCTGGGCCTGGCGGGAAGGAGCGTTCCGATGGGTGTGACCACGGATCGCCGCCGACCGCTGCATGTGCTCCTCGTCGAGGTGCCCGGCAACGGTGCAGCCCGGATTGCACTGGAAGCAGCGGCTGCGTCCGCCGGTCATGTCCTGGCCACCCACCCGGCCGAAAGCGACGTCCTGCTCGTGTGCGGAATCCCCGGACCAGAGATGCGGACGGTCATCGACCGCGTGTGGGATCAGATGCCCTACCCGAAGCACCGGGCGGCACTGACCAGCCCCGACGAAATCGGCACCGTCTTCACGACCGCGCAGGACTCACTCACGGACCGACGTGCACAGCGCTCCGCCGCTCGCGAGGATGGGATCGATGGCCGGCACCTCGCCGAGGACGGCCCCGACCACGAACATCCCAACGACGAGCACCCGGACGACACCGACGAATCGATGCATGAACACGACATGCCCATGGGCGGTCACGACCACATGTCGATGGATCACATGTCGATGAGCGGTCCGGGCGGCTACCCACTCGCCGACGGGGCGGATGATCGGGACGGGCTGGAGATGGACGTGCTGCACCGGCGACTCGGTCCGATCCTGCCGGTCTGGCCAGCTGGCGTGATCCTGGACGTGACGCTCACCGGCGACACCATCACCGACGCCTCCGCCTCGGTGATCGATGTCGACGACCACAAGCGGGGGGAGCCACAGAGCGGCGCGGCCTCCGCGCTCGACCAGGCCGCCCAGATACTCGCCGTCGCCGGATGGGATGCCGTGGCAGCCCGGACGCTCCGCGTACGGGATCTTGCCGTGACCGGCCGCCGGGACCAGGCGCGGGAACGCATTCGGCCGCTGCGCCGCCGGATCGAGCGCTCCGTGATGCTCCGCTGGTCCCTGCGCGGCCTCCAGGTTCGACCCGACATCGACGTCCGCACGGTCCTCCTCACTCGACTCGAGCGCGCAGACGCCGCACTCAACGGACGTCAGTTCGAGCCGGAACCGGCGACGCCGGTAGATGAGATCCCATCCCTGGTTAAAGGACGCGACATCGGCAGCGCCCGCCTCATCATTGCTGCGCTCACCGTATTTCCCATGCCTCGCGCGGACTCGGCCGATGAGGTCGGCACGACGAGACGGCATCAGCATGGTTGATGTCGGAAACGCCCTCTGGGCACTCGTCCTGCCCGGCGTCGTCCTCGTCCTCGCCATCCTGGCCGCCAGCGGCAACGCCGCCCTGGCAGCACGAGACCGCGGGATACCGGTGCATGTTGGGGTCCTCTCGCCGTTCCGGGAAACCGGCCGGCTCCTCCGCCAACAACGTCGATCCGTGCTCGGCGCGGACTCCCTTCTGTGGCGGATCGGCGGGTCCGGGCTAGCCGTCGCCGCGTTCCTCGCCGCTCTCGCCGTTCCCGTCGGCGCTCTGGTACCACTGGACATTCCGGTCGGCGTGGTGTGGTTCAACGCCGTCGACGTCTCCCTCTGGGCCTTGTGGTGGCTGCTCGGGTGGGGCGGCAACAGCGTGCACCCGCTGATCGGCGGGTACCGGTTCCTGGCGCAGGCCCTGGCGTACGAGATCCCGCTGATGTTCGCCCTGACCGCCCCCGCCATCGGTGCGCAGAGCCTTCGGCTGACCGACGTGGTCGCCGCGCAGCAACCGATCTGGTTCGCCCTGACAATGCCGGTCGCGTTCATCGTCTACTGCGCCTCCGTCACCGCGTTCTCCGCCTGGGGTCCGTTCGCGTTTCCCGCCGGCACAGACATCGCCGGCGGTGTCCTCGGGGAACTCTCCGGCGTCGACCGACTGCTCGTTCTCGCCGGCAGATGGTGTCTGCTCGTGGTCGGCGCCGCATTCGCGGTGCCGATGTTCCTCGGCGGCGGAGCTGGTCCGTTGCTTCCGTCGGCGCTATGGGTGCTGTTGAAGACGTGTTTGCTGCTCGCCGTGTTCTTGCTGCTCGGACACGCGATGCCCGCGATCCGGCCGCAGCGGCTCGCGGAGCTGGGCTGGGTTGTCGTGTTGCCGCTGGTGCTGCTGCAACTGCTGGTCACGTCGGTGCTCGCCGTGATGGGGAAAGGATGACCGGGATGGCAACGATCGTGTTCTGGGTCGCGGCGGTCGTCGCGGTGCTCGCTGCCGCCGCGGTGTTCCGGGTGGACTCGATGGCGCGCGCGACGTACGCGCTGGCGGTGTCGTTCATCGCCGTCGGCGTCACCGTGCTGGTGCTGCACCTGGACTTCATCGGGGTCATCACGATCCTGATGATGGTGATGGAGATGGCCGTGATGGCGGTGTTCATGGTCTCCTATATGGGCATGAACCCGGCGCTGATGCCAATGGATATGACCCACAGCAAACGCCCCGCGGCAGTGATCGCGGCCGCCGTGTTCGTCGGCCTCGCCGCAGCCGCGCTCTTCATCCCGTGGCCAGCCCGTGCCGGGACCGCGGCGGCGGACACCACCCGTGCCCTTGGCGAGGCGATCATGAGCTCGAAAATGCTGGTGATGCTGACGATCAGCCCGATCCTGTTCGCCACGATCATCGCCGCCCTCGTCCTGGCGAACCCTCGTGGCCGGTACGACCGGCTCGGGGACGACCTCCAGAATGCCCCCGCTGACCCGGAGCCGGGAGGTGTCGGACGATGACGCTGCAACTCGTTCTGCTCGTCGTGGCTGCGCTGTTCGCCATCGGACTGTACGGCGCGATCTCGCAGCAGGTGGTGGTGATGGTGATGATGGGCATCGAGGTGATGATCAACGCCGTCATCCTCGCCGCCGCCGCGTTCTGGTGGTACCTCGCACCGACGGTCGATGGGCAGGTGCTGCTGCTGGTGATCATCGCGGCGATGACGATCGAGATGGCGATGGGCTTCGCGGTTGCGACGATCCTGCACCGTTCCCGGAACTCCGACATGACCGATTCTGCGACGGACCTCAGCCAGTGAGCGCCGCGCTGATCACCGCCATCATCCTGCCCGCCCTCGTCGGAGCCGCACTGGCGACAGCTGGACGCTTCGCCGAACGGATCGCCGTTCCCGTCAGCCTCTTCGCGGCAGCGGTCATGGCGATCGCAGCGACCATTGCAGCCATCACGGGTGCCGAGGTGACCGGCGGGGTGCCTGCGATGCTTGGCGCCCCTGGCCCGGATCTCCGCGTCGACGCGCTGGCCGCTGTCGTCCTGCCGACCGTGGTATGGATCGGATTCCTCGTCCTCGTGTTCGCGACTGCGGACCGGACCCGACCGGCGGCGCGGTTCCACGGGCTGATGCTGCTCTTCCTCGCTGCCGTCGTCGTCACCGTGACCGCAACCGGCCTGCCATTGCTCCTCGCCGCATGGGAGGTGATGGGCGCCACCTCCTACGCGCTCATCGGATTCCGCTGGCAAGACCGGAACCGCGTCGCCGGTGGATTCACCGCGTTCACTGTCACCCGCGCCGGGGACCTCGGCCTGTACCTCGCCGCTGGCGCCGTCGTCGCCGGCGGCGGCTCCTGGTCACTGACCGCACTGCAGTCGCTGCCAGGCCCCTGGGTGCACGTCGCTGCCGCAGGATTGCTCGCTGCCGGCTTCGGGAAGGCAGCGCAGCTGCCGTTCTCGTTCTGGATCTCCCGCGCCATGGAGGGCCCCAGCGCGGTGAGTGCGCTGCTGCACTCCGCAGCGATGGTCGCCATGGGCGGGTACCTGCTCCTCCGCGTCGAACCGCTCCTGAACGTGACCGGCTGGGCAGGTCCGACGGCGGCGTGGCTGGGCGTCACGACCGCGATCGTCCTCGGTGTCATCGCACTGTCGCAGCGGGACGTGAAGCAGGTCCTCGCCGCGTCGACGGCATCCCAGCTGGGGTTCGTCGTCCTCGCCGCTGGCGTCGGCTCGGTCAGCGGCGGCACCGCGCAGCTCGTCGCACACGCCGCCACGAAAGCGCTGCTGTTCCTCACCGCGGGCGCATGGCTGACGGCCACCGGGACGAAACAATTCACCGGTCTCCGCGGCGTCGCCGCCCGCTGGCCCGCGGTCGGCGTCCTCGCGACCGTCGGTGCGTTGTCGCTGGCCGGCCTGCCACCGTTGTCGCTCTGGTACACCAAGGACGTCGTCCTCGCCGCAGCATTGGAGGAAGAACCCTGGTTGTATGCGGCGGGCCTGGCCGGAGCGGCACTTGCAGCGGCTTACTCCGCCCGGATCATCGCGCTGCTGTGGCGGCGTGCCGGCACACCGGAAGCGTCCTGGGACGACGAAGAGCGCGGCACCCGGCGGGTGCCACGCCTCGCGGTCGTCCCGATGGTGGTGCTTGCCGTTGCCGCAGCCGGACTTGCGCTTCTCGGCACACCGCTGTTGCATCCGATGCTCGCTCCGCTGTCCGGGACGTCGGTGTCGTGGCCGGAGCTCGCGGCGTCCGGGGCAATCGCGGTGGTCGTGGTCCTGTTGACTCTGTGGCGCACACCCACAGTCCGCAGTGGGATGCACTGGTTCGGGCTGGAGCGGGCAGCCATTGCAGTCATCGCCACGCCGACACTGCGACTCTCCGCCGCCCTCGCGCGTCTCGACGACCGGTACGGCACGGCAGTCGATCGGTCGGGCCGTGCGCTCGAGCAGACCGCCCGAGCCGCGCGCGCTCTTGATCAGCGTGGCCCCGCCGCCGTGACGGGGTGGATCGGTTCCGCCGTCGCGGTCCTCGGTCGACTGGCTCGGCGACCGCAGACCGGCCAGGTGCACCACTACTACATCGGCGCGACCGTGACCGTCGCTGCCGCAGCTGTCCTGCTCTTGGTCGTGAGGTGATCGTGCTCAGTCTGATCGTGTTCCTTCCCGTTGTCGTCGCGGCGGTCCTCGCCCTGACGCGATCGATGTCCGGACGGGCAGCCGCGTGGGTGTGGCTGATGACGAGCATCGTGGAGCTCGCCCTCGGGATCCTCGCGTCCATCCCCGGATCCACCGCGTCGGGGCTGCACTGGGAGGAGCGGATGGAGTGGATGCCGAGCGTCGGCACCAGCTACCACCTCGGCGTTGACGGTTTTTCCGCCCCGTTGCTGCTCCTGACCGACGTTGTGTTCCTCGTCTGCGCGCTCTGGGCGATGCGGGACACCGACCGGCCCCGCCCACAGGCTGCACTCTTCCTGTCCCTCCAGACCACATGTCTTGGGGTGTTCGCCGCGCAGGACCTGCTCGTGTTCTTCGTGTTCTTCGACCTGTCCATCGTCGGCATGTACTTCGTGATCGCCGGGTGGGGACATGGCGACCACCAGCGGTCCGCGCTGCGATTCTTCCTCTACACGTTCCTCGGATCCCTGGCGCTGCTCCTCGGCTTCATCGGCCTCTACCTCGGCTCCACACCGCACACCTTCGACATGGTCGAGCTCACCCGGAACGGCTTCACCGGCACACCCCTGACCGCCGGCGCCGTCCTCGCCGCGCTCGTCGTGGGTTTCGCCGTCAAAACCCCCACGGTCCCATTCCACTCCTGGCTGCCACCGGCACATACCGACGCACCCGCGATTGGCTCTGTCGTCCTCGCGAGCGTCCTGCTGAAGATGGGCACCTACGGGTTCCTCCGCATCGCGATGCCGATGCTGCCGGACGCGTGGCGGTCCTGGGCATGGGTGATCGTCGTCGTCGGCATCGTGTCCGTGCTGTACGGGGCACTCGTGGCGTTGGCGCAGACGAACGTGAAGCGGCTGATCGCGTACACCTCGGTGAACCACATGGGCTACGTCGTGCTCGCCGTCGGCGCCGCGGGTCTGACCGGGTCATCCTCTGCACAGGCGCAGCAGCTGGCGATCACCGGCGCAACCGTGCAGATGGTGTCGCACGGGCTCATCACCGGTGCACTGTTCCTCCTCGCGGGTGTCCTCCACGACCGGCGGGGCAGCTACGAGATCAGCGACTACAGCGGCCTCGCGAAGCCGGCCCCACGGTTCTCCGGACTGTTCGCCGTCGCCGCGTTCGCGTCCCTCGGCATCCCCGCCTTCAGCGGATTCATCGCTGAGTTCGAGATATTCGCCGGCAGCATCGGTGCGACAGCGATCGCTGCGATCGCGCTGCCGGGGATCCTCATCACCGCAGCGCTGTTCCTCCGCACCGTGCAGAAGCTGCTCAGCGGACCCACGGAACGCCTCGCCGATGGTTTCACCGACGTCACCGCTCGGGAGACCGTGACGGTCGGGGCGCTCCTGCTGCTCTCCCTGGCGGTCGGCGTGGTGCCCGGACCGTTGCTGCAGCTCATCGCTCCCGCCGCCCGACAGCTCGCCGCGCTGGTCGGAGGTCCCGCGTGAACATGAACTACGGCGCGCTCCTGCCGGAGATCATCCTGATGGGCGGTGCCATCGTCGCGCTCCTCGGCGGCAGCTTCCTGCCCCGGCGCCGGCAGGCGCTCGTGACCTGGTTCGCGATCATCGTGGCGTGCGGCAGCGCCGTCACCGCTGCTCTGAGCACCGGGCCACCGTCCGTCTTCAGTGACAGCTACGCACTCGACAACGCGACAACGACGATCAGGATCCTCGTACCGTTGGCGACCGCGGTCGTGATGCTCATCGGACGCGAAGAATCCCGAGGCTCCGCTCGGGAGAGCGAAACCGCATCACTGCTGCTCCTCGCGGCACTCGGCACGGTCGTCCTCGCCGGCGCCAACGACCTGCTCATCGTCGCCACCGGGTTCCTCCTAGCGACCGTGCCGCTCTACGCGTTGATCGGACTGTCCCGATCCCCGGCCGCAGCCGAGGCGACAATGAAGACGTACCTGCTGGGCGCGATCTTCGGCGTCGTGATGCTCTTCGGCATCGCCGTCCTCATCGGTGTCGCCGGCGGCAGCACCTACCCTGAGCTCCAACAGGCGCTGCCACACGTGCCGGCGGCAGCGATCGCGCTCGGATTCATCGGGGTCCTCGCTGGCCTGCTGTTCAAAGCCGGAGCGGTCCCAGGGCACTTCTGGGTTCCGGATGCAGCAGAGGGCGCCGGTCTCGGCATCGCCGCTTTCATCACCACCGTCCCGAAGCTCGGGGCACTGATCGCGCTGGCACGCCTCGTGGACGTCATACCCGGCACCGTGAACGCGTCGCTGCTGGTCGGTGTGCTCGCCGCCGCGAGCATGATCCTCGGCACCCTCGCGGCGTTCTGGCAGCGCAGCGCGCCGCGGCTGCTCGGCTGGTCCACGGTTGGCCAGGTTGGGTTCCTGCTGATGCCCGTCGCTGTGATCGGTGTCGAACCGTCGGCGCGCGCCGCCTTGCTGATGTACCTGGTGTTCTACGCCGTGACCAACCTGGCCCTGTTCGCCGCGATCGCCGCGGTACCAGACCGCAGGACAATTCCCTCATGGCGCGGAGCGGCACGGGAACATCCCGTCATAACCGGTGTCATCCTGGTCGGCCTGCTGAGCCTTGTCGGGACACCACCAACCGCCGTCTTCGTCGGCAAGCTCGCCGTGTTCACGGCCACCTGGCAGGGCGGCATGCCGTGGCTGGTGGTCATCGCCGCTGCCGTCTCAGTCGCGTCGCTGTTCTACACCCTCCGGTGGGTGTCAACGGCCTTCCATGCACCGGAAAAACCCCGGTCTCGCCCCGCCGCAGTTCCGCTGCAAGCGGTCACCGCCGTGACGCTCGGTGCGCTGATCATCGTCGCCGTCGCCAGCAGTCCAGCCCTCTTGCAGTTGTGACTTGGCCGGTTCATATGGGCATTGAGGCCTTCGACGCTGAGTCTCTCAGCACGGTGGCTGATGATGTTACTGCGGGATGATGTCGCAGACGCTGCGCTCCGTGCATGTGGTCGGATCTAAGGTCGAACTCGTTGTGATCATGGCGACGAGTTCCGTTTCGAGGCGAGCGAGTTCCTGTTGGCGGGCTCTGACCGCTCCGAGCCTGCTGGCGAGAAGCGAAAGCACGTGCGAGCACGGTGCCTGCCCTTCCTGTCGGAGGGCGAGAACGCCGGCGATGTCCGACAGTGTTAGCCCAGCTGCTTGAGCGGCACGGATGAACCCGACCCGTGTAGTGACCTCATCCTTGTAGACCCGGTATCCGTTGCTCCCTCGACTCGGCACCGGAAGCAGCCCCTCGCGTTCGTAGAAGCGGATGGTTTGCGTGCTTACGCCAGTGGCGGCAGCGAGGTCTCCGATGCGCATGCTTCCATCACACCACTTGACCTTGTACCTCGCTGCAACGTTTACGGTCGGCGTATGGAGATCACGTTGCAGTACTTCGATGGATGCCCGAATTGGGGAACGGTCGCGGAGCGCCTCGCCGCGATCACCGCGGAACGACCCGAGGTCACGGTAAAGCGGCACCGCATCGAAACGCAAGAGGAAGCGGAATCAGTCGACTTCCGCGGGTCTCCTACTCTTCTGGCTGACGGGGCAGCACTGTTCCCTGCGCCAGACGCTCCTCCTGGCCTGTCGTGCCGGGTGTATCTGACGCCCGAAGGCCTTGCCGGGTCCCCGACGACAGAGCAAATCCGGGATGCGATCGCGGACATCGAAGCAGGCACCCGATGAGCGACGTGTTCGACCTGCTGGTCATCGGCGCCGGAATGGCCGGCACGTCCGCAGCTAACAAGTGCGCGGCACAAGGGTGGCGGGTCGGCATCGTCGATGCTCTGCCCTACGGGGGCACGTGCGCTCTTCGCGGATGCGACCCGAAGAAGATCCTCCGCCGCGGAGCGGAAGTCATCGATGCCGCCCGATTGATGAACGGCACCGGTATTCAGGAAAACGGCCTCAGTGTCGACTGGGCAGCCTTGATGCAGAGAAAGCGCGGCTTCACGGATGGGGTACCGAAGGGCGTGGAAGACGAACTCACCGGCAACGGCGCCACCACCTTCCACGGCCATGCTGAGTTCACCGGTCCGAACACCCTGAGCATCGACGGCACGACCCATCAGGCGGAAAGGTTCCTCATCGCCTCCGGCGCCACACCAAAGCCGTTGACGTTCCCCGGGGCGGAGCACCTGATCGACAGCACGCAGTTCCTCGATCTGGAGGAACTGCCCAAGCGGATCGTGTTCATTGGCGGCGGGTTCATCTCGTTTGAGTTCGCCCACATCGCCGCCCGAGCTGGTGCGCAGTGCACGATCGTCGACCACGGTCCCCGGCCGCTGCGCGAATTCGATCCCGACTTGGTGGGGCTGTTGGTGTCACGGAGCGAGCAGGCGGGCATCCGCATCCTCCGCGGTACCCGCGTCTCCACGGTGGACGCCACTTCCACCGGACTGCAGATCGGCGTCGACAGTGACGGCATAGCAAAGCGCATCGATGCGGACCTCGTCGTCCACGGCGCCGGCCGCCTCCCGAATGTCGAGAGCCTGCGCCTGGACGCTGCCGGCATCGCCAGCGGTCCGCGTGGGGTCACGGTAGCTGGCCACCTGCAAAGCACCACCAACACCGCCGTGTACGCCGCCGGAGACGCCGCCGACACGGCCGGGCGCCCCCTGACCCCGGTGGCCGTGTTCGAAGGGAAAGTCGCCGCGTCGAACATGCTCAAGGGCACCACCACGGCACCTGACTACATCGGGGTCCCCACGACCATATTCACCATCCCGGAACTCAACCGCGTCGGCCTCCTCGAAGAAGAAGCGGCCCCGAGCCACGACATCGCCATCCGCTTCACCGACACCAGCGGCTGGTACTCCACCTACCGGGTGGCCGAAACCACCGCCGCGGCCAAGGTCATTATCGACATCCGCACCGACCAAATCCTCGGCGCACACCTCCTCGGCCCCGGCTACTCGGAACTGATCAACACTTTCGGCCTCGCCATCAAACTCGGGCTCACGACACGGCAACTCAGATCCGCCACCGCCACCTACCCCTCCCTCGGCTCCGACCTCGGGTCCCTGCTCTGAACTTGTCACATATACCTCCGTATTCGCTACACCGGTCGCTTCAGTGCGGCAAGCTGGAGTGCTTGCACGGAACGTCGTTGTTGTTCCGCGCGGTGGCGGCCGTTGGCGGGAGAGGGGTGTGGCGCCGCGATGACGGGTATGAGTCTGGGGTGCTCGTCCAGGGTGAGATGCCGCATGACTCCGTCAAGGGCAACGGTCCCGTAAGTGACGATGGCGTCGAGCACGGGGAGCGCCTCGAGCAAAGCTCCGAGGGCGCGTCGCCCCTCGTCGATGTCCGCAGGTCGTACGCGGCCGGGGACTTCCCAGGGGATGAGGTTCCAGCGGAGGTACTCGTTGCGTGCGAGTCCGGACTCGATGCGGGCTGCGCGGAACGCGGCCGCGGTCGGGCCCGGGTTGTCCTCGCTGCAGACCGCCGCGTGCGCGGCGGCAATGGTCTGCGGGCCGGGCGACTGCATGAGGACCAGCACGCGGCTTGATGTGCCGCCGGATCGTGGGTCGAAGCTCGGGACGAACCGTCGCGAGCCGTCCGGTGCGGTGCGCCATGTCTCGGCGAGGGCGTTCAGCGATCGAACGTCCGCGAGCTCGTCCGCGAGCTCCTCGGCGGAGCTCACGCCGGCTGTGGCGGTGCCAGGAGGGTGCCTCGGATGACGGAGCCGTGGAAGGTGCGGACGGCAACGGTGATCCACGCGGCGACGAGGCCGACGTAGTAGACAACTGCGAGGACGGCGACGACGGTGAGTCCGGAGTGCAGGGCCAGGCCGTTCAGGCCGGTGACGCAGGTCCCGACGGGGAACGTGAAGGACCACCAGGTCAGGCTGAACGGCAAGTGCTCTCGGGCAGTGCGGATGGTGATCGCGAGGGCGATGACGGTCCACAGCAGCGCGAAGCCGAGCATCGCGAACCCGTACACCAGCGCCACGACCAGCAGGGCATGCGCGGTACTCGCATCGACAACGGTGGGGGCGTTCGATGCGAGGAGGTTCACGGCGGTGATCGACTGTCCGACCGGCCCGAGGACGATCCACAGAGTCGGGACCATGCCCGCGGCGCCGACCTTGTGCTGCGCGAGACGGTTCCAGATCAGCGTGATCACCACCAGCGACGTGATGAGGCTGAGGCCGAAGAAGCCGTAGCAGGACCACAGCAGCGTCTCCCGCGCCTGCCCGGCGGGAGCGTACGGCAGCAGGAGCGCACCGGTGGAGGCGGACACCATCGGCGGGACGATCGGCATCAGCCAACCGCCGAACGCGGAGTCGGGCGTGTTCTCGTGGCGGGTGAACGCCAGGTACGGCACGAGCACTGCCGTGAGCAGTCCTCCGATGGTGCCGATGCTCCAGAGCACCCAGTCGACGGTGACGGCAGCCGGGAGGCCGATCCAGTCCTTGCCGAGCAGGATCGTTCCGGCACCAACGGTGAGGAACGCCATCGGCGGTGCCCCGTAGAAGTGGGAGATGACCGGGTGCAGGTGGTGCTTCGCTGCGGTGCTCCGGTAGCGGATCCAGTGCAGCACCGTCGCGATCGTGAGGGCGACGAGCAGGACCGCGGCGATCGCCCATACGACCGTCGCCGCAGTGCGCAGACCTGGGAACTGCAGCGGCAACGACGCAGCCGCGACGGCGACGATCCCGGTCCCCATGATCGATGCGAACCAGTTCGGGGTCAGGTTCGACACGATCAGCCCGGGCCGCTCCAACTCCCGGAACAACCGCCGTTCTTGCACACCATGCTCGGAACGTGCGGGTGCGGGTGCATGGGCGAGGTGAGCGGACATGCACCCAGCGTGCGCGTGTTTCCCATGGTTCGGGAACGGCGAACTCGTTGGCGGGGCACAATGTTTGCTTGTGGCACTGCGACGGCTGACCGACCGGACCCTGGACCTCGACACTCTCGAGGTCCTCGTCCGCGTCGCGGAAACCGGTTCGTTGACCCGCGCGGCCGAAGTGTTGGGGGTGACACAGCAGGCGGTGTCTGCGCGACTGCGTGCCGCGGAGCAGGCGATCGGTCAGCCGCTGGCGCACCGGAGAGCATCCGGGACAGCTTTGACCGACGCCGGCCGGGTGGTGCTCGGTCTGGCCGTTCCGGTGTTGGAGGCGTCGCAGCGGCTCGAAGCAGGACTTGTCGCGCTTCGAGAACCGGCGGGATCCCTCGTGGTCGCAGCGTCGCAGACGATCGCCGAACTCTTGCTGCCTGGATGGTTGCTCACCCACCGTGCTGCCGCGCCCGATGCGCCGGTCCGATTGATCGCGGGCAACTCCACCGCTGTGATCGACCTTGTTCGCTCCGGCGCTGCCGACGTCGGATTCACGGAGACCCCTGCTGCGCCACCTGACCTCTCCTCTCTGGTGGTCGACGAGGACGAACTCGTGGTTGTCGTCGCTCCGCACCATCCGTGGGCGCGGGCTTCGAGCATCACCGCGGATGACCTCGCGGAGACGCCGCTACTGCTCCGTGAGGAAGGGTCCGGCACCCGCGCCACGGTCGAGGCGTGGCTCGACGATGCGGGCCGCACCCTCGTTCCGCCAGCGGCGGTACTGGAGACGACGGGCATCATCCGCGCCAACGCTCGAGCGGGCATCGCTCCGGCGGTGATGAGTCTCCGCACCGTCGGCAGGGACCTCGCCGACGGTGCCCTCGTCCGAGTGCCGCTGCTCGGCCCGCCGCTGATCCGGTCGCTGCGTGCGATCTGGTCGGGCCACCCCGGGCCTGCTGTCACGGCGTTTTTGGACACCGCTCGCAGCTCGAGTGCCGGTGGTCAGATCAGTCCGTAGGGCAGATCCGGGTGCTGCTCGGCGATCTCGGTGAGCCGGTTGTACTTCGCGACCCGTTCGCCGCGGGCGGGTGCGCCGGACTTGATCTGCCCAGTGCCGGTCCCGACGACGAGGTCGGCGATGAACGTGTCCGTGGTCTCCCCGGAACGGTGCGACACCATGCTGGCCATCCCGATGCTGGTGGCGGTGGCGATCGCGCCGAGGGTCTGGGAGACGGTGCCGATCTGGTTCGGCTTGATCAGTGCCGCGTTCGTCAGGTGTTGCTCGCCGCCGTCGCGGATGCGTTGGGGGTCGGTGACGTAGAGGTCGTCGCCGACGTTCTGGATCCGGTCACCGAGCGCCGCCTGCATGCGGCGGAACCCGTCATAGTCGTCCTCAGCGCACCCGTCTTCGATGCTGCGGATCGGGTACGTGTCGATGAGCTGCCGGTAGTAGTCGACCAACCCGTCCCGGTCGAGGCTGTCGTCGAGCATCCGATACGAGCCGTCTCCGAGGGAGAACTCGTTCGCGGCCGGATCGAGGGCGATCGCCACCTGGTCGACGCCCGGCTCGTAGCCTGCGGCGCGGATCGCGGTGACCAGCAGGTCGAGCGCTTCCTCGGGTGCAGCGATCGATGGTGCGAAGCCGCCCTCGTCGCCGAGGCCGAGGCTACCGAACCGGTCCCGCACCAGGCCCGCGAGGGCGTGGTACACGTCCGCGCCGATGCGGACAGCGTCGGCCATCGATGAGGCGTTGACGGGGGCGATCATGAACTCCTGGAAGTCGAGCTTGTTCGCTGCGTGCGCGCCGCCGTTGAGAACGTTGAAGTGCGGGACCGGCATCCGCGGCGTCGAGCCGGTGATCTCGGCGATCCACTGCCAGAGCGGGAGGCCCGCGGCGTGTGCGAGCGCCCGGGATGCGGCGATGGAGGTTGCGACGACGCTGTTCGCGCCGAGCCGGCGGTACCCGGTGGTGCCGTCGAGTTCGGCGAGGGCGGCGTCGACCTGTCCGATTGCGGACCACGATCGCCCTGTGAGGAGGCCCGCAATGTCGGTGTTGATCAGGTGGAGCGCCTGGGTGATGTCGCGGCCGCCGAACGCTGTTCCGCCGTCGCGGAGCTCGATGGCTTCGTGGGCACCGGTGGATGCGCCCGCGGGGGCGTCGCCGGTGACGGTGCGGCCGTCGTCGAGTTCGAGCAGGACGCGGACGGTCGGGTAGCCGCGGGAGTCGAGGATGCGGGTGCTGTGGACGGCGTCGATGGTGACGGGGTGGTCGTGGTGGGTGACGTACTCGCCCTGGTGGGCTCCGTGGTGGTGGATGCCGCTGATGTAGTCGTTCATGGTGACGCTCCTTCTGGTCGGGTCATGCGTCGTGGTCGTGCGGATGGAAGGGAAAGCCGCGGGGAGGCGGAGGGGACGACCTGCTGGCGATCACTCAGCGCCAGTGCCTCCCCGCGGCGGTCAAGGGGCCCGTGGATCACGGGTGTCGGGTGTGGGCTTCCTGTGCGGTGCGGATAACGGCTTCGGCAGCAGGACGGTTGGCCCACCCGTTGGTGGTGACGTGCTTGCCGTGTTCGATCTCCTTGTAGTGGGAGAAGAAGTGCTCGATCTCGATGAGGGTGTGCTCCGGGACGTCGCTGATGTCCTGCAGGTCTTCGAACCGGTCGTCGCCGGCGGGGACGGCGGGGACGGCGAGGATCTTGTCGTCGCCGCCGTTCTCGTCGACCATGCGGAGCATCCCAACCGGGCGGACGTCGATCACGACGCCGGGGAACGTGGGGCGGGGTAGGAGCACGAGCGCGTCGAGGGGGTCGCCGTCCTCGCCGAGGGTGTTGTCGATGGAGCCGTAGTCCTGGGGGAACACCATGCTGGTGAACACGGCCCGGTCGAGCCGGATCCGGCCGGTGGTGTGGTCGACTTCGTACTTGTTGCCGCTGCCGCGGGGGATCTCGATCGTGACGTCGAACTGCATGGGGAGGTCCGTTTCAGGATGTGGGGTGGCGGTCACAGCAGACCGCCGAGGAGGATGCCGGCGGTCGCTGCGGCGACGGAGACGACGAGCATCCCGAGACCATTGACGGCGGCGGCGTTGATCCGGCCGCCGCGGGCGAGGCGGACGGTCTCGAAGCTGGCGGTGCTGAACGTGGTGTAGCCGCCCATCACCCCGGTCCCGAGGACCGCGACCGGCACCGCGCCGAGGTGTGTAGCAGCGCCGACGATGATCCCGAGTAGCAGCGACCCGGTGATGTTGATCGTCAACGTCCCGACCGGGAGCCGGAACTGCCGGCCCGTGTTGATCAGGCCGTCGAGAAGGAACCGTCCGGCAGCGCCGACCCCACCACCGGCCGCGACGGCGAGGACCAGGAGCGGGCTCATGCGCGCACCTCCCGCGGACGGAACCAAGACGCGACGACGAGCCCGCAGGCGGTCGCGATCGCACCAGACAAGACGGTCAGGAGCGCGTACCCGGTGCCGGCGAGGCCATGCCCGCCCAGGAACAGCGCGGCGGTGGACTCGGCGAGTGTGCTGTAGGTAGTGAACCCACCGAGGACCCCCGTGCCGAGGAGGAGCCGCAGGACGCGACGGCGGCCCTGGTCGGGCCCGCGGTGCGCGAGCGCTTCCAGGAGCACACCGAGCAGCAGTGCGCCGGTGATGTTGATCCAGAAGATCGACCAGCTCACCCCACCATCTGCGGGGAGGAGGCCGCTGATGACGTCGCGGAGCGCGGTGCCGACGGCACCGCCGAGCGCGACGAGGCCAAGGTAGCGCCACCGCAAGTGCACGGGCCGCATGACCGGTCGCGGATCGGAAACATCGACGTCGGGGTCGGATGGGAGCTGATCATCGAGTATCGGGGTGTCCGTTCGGGTGGTCATGTTCCGCCTTCTGCCGCGACGAGAGCCGCGGCGTGATGTGCTGCAGGGTCGAGGTACTCCCCACCCCGCGGCTGCAACGAACCGGCGCCAGTCGGCCGGTACAGCAAGGGCTGCCCAGTGGGCAGGTTCAGCTCCGCCAGCTCCGCATCCGACAGGTCATCGATGCAGGCGCAGAGCGCCCGCAACGAGTTCCCGTGCGCGACGACCAACACCGTCCGCCCCGCCGCCACCGCGGGTAGGAGCCGGTCGCGCAGCACTGGGCGGATGCGGGTGATGACGTCGGCGAATGATTCCGTTCGCCGGACCGCCGCCCGCGGAAGACCCCGCAGGGCTGGGCTCCGACGAAGGGTGAGCCATTGCCGGAGTGGCATCGGTGCTGGTCGGCCGTCTCGGGAACGGCGCAGCCGCAGGTACTCGGCGTCCCCAAGCGCAGCGAGGGATGCCGCCTTGGTCATCCCGGTGAGCGCGCCGAAGTTCCGCTCGTTCAACTCCCACACCGCGGTGGTCGGGATGTCCCGACCGAGGACGTCGCTGACGAGGTCCGCGGTGTGGACGGCGCGCTGCAACGTCGACGTGAGGATCAGGTCCGGGATCACGTGGTGCACGGCAAGAAGCCGACCGGCCTGTCGAGCCTGCTCCTCACCGCGAGCGGTGAGGAGCACGTCGAGCAGGCCCGTGAAGGTCCCGGCCTGGTTCGCGGTGCTCTCCCCATGCCGAAGGAGCACCAGTGCACCCGTCATGACGCATCCCACGGGAGCGGTTCATCGAACCCCACGGGGTTCACGGGGACCACGAGGACGGGACGGTGCTGCTGATGCGCGAGTCGCGCCGCGACCGAGCCGTTGAAGAACTCCGTGATCCGCCGGCGACCGGTTTGGGCGCCGACGACGATCATCACCGCGTCGCGTTCCTCGGCGACCGCGGCCAGCGCGCGTGCGGGATCGCCGACCTTCGCCAGCACCGAGGCGTGAACCGACCGAGCAGCGGCGATCTGCTCGATGACGGCCCGGTCAGTTTCGGGAAGATCCGCCGGCCCGGCGTCTGCCGAGTCCGGATCGATCGGCTCGATGATCTCGGACCCGTCCGCTCGATTCCCGGCTGACAGGAGCGCTGGGTCGACGGTCACGCACACAAGGGGAACCGTGAAGCGTTCAGCGATCTGCGCCGCGACCGTCACAACGTCACGCACCTGCCCGGCCCGCACGCCGACGACGACCGCGCCGGTCGGTACTGCTTGTCCCATGTCTTCTCCCTACCTCAGGCGCGCAGAAGCGCGACCAGCTGAGATAGGGACTGTTGTCGACGAGTGTCGAAGTTGGGTCCGGCAAGCCCCACTGCCGGGTCCAAAGACACCACCAGTATGCACCCGAATCGAATGCACCGCCGCGCCGATTTCCCGCCCCTTCCACCGCGCCGGATCGGCTATCGGACACCGGTGGGAGGGTCGGTCGGGGTCAGTCGTGCCGCAAGGGCCGCGGAGCCAGAGGCCTACAGTTCAGACGTGAGTGTTCGGAGCACGCGTGGCTGATCAGCTGACGCACGCGCTGCTCGGTGTAGTGCTGCTCCTTGGGGTCGCGTCTGCGGTGCTGGTCCTGGCGCGGGCGGAAGTGCCATGGGCGCCGGCCGTCGCGATCGTGCGTGGCGCGGCACAGCTGGCGGCGATCAGCCTGGTGCTGAGTGGAATCATCCGATCGCCGCTGCTGATCGGGGCGGCACTCCTAATGATGTTCTCCGTCGCTGTGGTGACTGCCGCGCGTCGACTCGGCAGCGTGTCCACGATGGCACTTCCGGTGGCGGTGTCCATGGCGTGCGGCGTCCTGGTGACCGGCAGCGTCGTCTTCGGCACGGGTGCGGTCGAGTTCAGCCCTCGGTACGCCCTCGCCATCGGTGGGATCGTGATCGGAAACGCGATGACGATTGCGACCATCAGCGGCCGGCGGTTCCGGGAGCTCGTGGCCGATCAGTGGGACGAGGTCGAGGGGTGGCTCGCGCTTGGAGCGTCACCTCGACGTGCGACGGAACGGCTGGTGCGTCGGGCGGTCAGCGCGGCGCTCGTGCCGACGGTAGATCAGACCAAGACGACCGGGTTGGTGACGTTGCCCGGCGCGTTTGTCGGAGCGGTGTTCGGCGGGTTGTCGCCGCTGGACGCCGGCCGGTTCCAGATCGTGGTGCTCGCCGCGATCATGGCCGCCGGATCGTGCACCGCGGTGTGCCTGACGCAGTGGTTGGCACCAGTCGCGACCAGGCCCACCACGTCAGCGCACTGACATGGGCTGAGGCTGAGACTTGGTCGTTCCTTGGTGTGCAGCGGCGAGGGTGGCCTCGGAGGTGGTTCCCCGTGGGCGTGTGGTTGGTGTGCGCAGTGGTCGTCGTGCTGCTGGTGATCGTCGGTTCGGTTGGAGCTGCTGTACTCGCAGTGGCCTCGGAAGCTGAGCGCGAGGGCCTCTTCGATGACTGAGCGGTGGCCTCAGACTGGTGTGCCGAGCCGGTATCCGACGCCGCGGATGGTGGTGATGAGGTCGCGGTCGGTCTTCCGGCGGATGTAGTGGACGTACGTGTCGACCGTGCCGAGCTGCTCGCCGTTGTCGAACACCGCGGACAGCAGATGCTGCCGGGTGAACGCGCGGGATGGTTCGCCCGCGAGCAGCCGGAGCAACGCGGTTTCCTTCTCGGTGAGCATCACCCGTCCCGCGTAGGGGGAGGTGATGCTGTGGTCCTCGGGGTAGAACGCCCACCCGCCGATCTCGACGCTGGTGCCGGTGCCGGTGTAGTCGCGGGTGAGCGCGCGGAGCCGGGCGGTGAGTTCGTCGAAGTCGAACGGCTTGACGAGGTAGTCGTTGGCGCCGGCGTCCAGCCCGGAGACACGGTCGTGGACCTCGCTAAGGGCGGTGAGCATCAGCACGGGGGTGCTGATGCGTCGCTGTCGGAGGGTCGCGATCACCGTGGTGCCGTCGATGCCCGGGAGTCGACGGTCGATGACCATGACGTCGAAGTACTCCGCGTCTGCGGTCTCGAGCGCGGATTCCCCGTCGGCGCAGAGCGTGACGGTCCACTGCTCGGCCAGCTCGTCCGCGACCAGCGGCCCGAGTCGGGGGTCGTCCTCGACGAGCAGCAGTCGCGGCATCATGCGCGGGCCTCCCGATCGTGTTCCGGTGCGCGGTCGTCTGTGATCGGGAGACGGAGTGCGAAGACCGTCCCGCTGCTATCGGTGTGCTCGACGACGACGACGGCGTCGCCGCCGGCTCTGACGGCGATGTCGCGGACCAACGCCAACCCGATGCCGTACCCCGTGCGGGTGCTGGTTGTCGTGGTCGCTTCGACGGGGGTGCCGTGAGCGAACCGGTCGAAGACCCGTGCTGGCTCGATACCGACCACGCCGGGGCCCTCGTCCGCGACGCGGATCGTCACGCGACCACCGTTAGTCACCGCGGTGATGTGAACGCTGCCACCGGCCCGGGTGTGGCCGATGGCGTTGTCGGACAAGGCAATCAGGCAGCGGTGCAGCTGGGTCTCCGACACCTGCACCACCGCGTCGACCGGGTCGACATCGAGGTGCACCTGCCGTTCAGTTGCGAGGACGTCCATGTCGCGGTGCACGGCTTCCATCGCGGCCCTCAGGTCAGCGGCGCCGTCCGAGCCACCCGACCCTGCAGCTGCTTCGAGGAGGTCGTTGACGATGTTGATCAAGATCTGCGTGTCGCCACGCAGCTCGTCGACGACCGGGCGCCGCCGATCGTGCGCCGGGGTCATGCGTTGCAGACGTTGCACGCGTGCATGGAGCACCGTCAACGGGGTGCGGAGCTCGTGGCTGGCGTCCGCGACGAAGGTGCGCTGCATCCGTGCCGCTTCCGCGATCGGCCGCACTGCTCGACGGGCGATGACCCATGCTGCGATGCCGGCGAGGATGATCGCGAGACCACCGACGCCGATGACCGCGATGCTCAGGTCGATGGTGTCGAGGTAGATGTGGATGTCGGTCGGCCCGGGGCGTTCGTGGAGCTGGTTCGGTGTCAGCTGCCACAACACGTACGTCACGACGAGGACGATGATCGCGATCACCAGCGCCGCTGACACGACCGCGACGCGGAGCGCAATCCCGACCACCGACCGTCGGTAGGTCAACCGGTCCGGGTCGGTCTCAGGACTCGACCGGAACGACCATCGAGCCAGCTTGTCTGCGACCGTTGACCGCCATCCTGCCGACGTGAGACCCCTTCCGGACAAGCGACGCCGGAACGCGAGGGGGTGCGTTCCGGCGTCGCCGTGTTGGCTCGATCCTGCCTCACTCATGGCAACACCGGTGCACGGATCCTCACCGCCGCTGGTCAAGGAACGGCCAAGAAACCGATCTCCCCACCAGTCAGGCGTGATTCTTGGTGGAGTCTTGCGCGCCGCTTTCTACCGTCGGAGCATCGCCGGTCCCGCACACCGCGGCACGGCCCGTCCCGACGAGGAGAACGCCATGTCCCACTCGCCCGCAGCGCCGATGCCAACCCGGAGCCGCTCGAACAAGGTGCCTGATCCGACCGCGTCGTTCTGGATCATCAAGGTCCTCGCGACCACCGTCGGCGAGACCGCGGCGGACCTCCTCAGCGACACCGTCGGTCTGGGCTTACCGCTGACAACGCTGATCATGGCGGCCGCGCTGGCCGTGTTCCTGGTGCTGCAGTTCCGTGCCCGCAGCTACCGGCCGCCGCTGTACTGGATCACCGTGGTGCTGATCAGCATCGTTGGCACCTGCGTCACCGACAACCTCACCGACGGCCTCGGCATCCCCCTGGCCGTCAGCACCACCGTCTTCGGCGTCGCCCTGCTGGTCGTGTTCGCGATCTGGTACCGCGTCGAGGGCACCCTGTCGATCCACAGCATCGACACGGTCCGCCGCGAAGCGTTCTACTGGCTCGCGATCCTGTTCACGTTCGCACTCGGTACCGCTGCCGGTGACCTGATCGCCGAGCAGACCGGCCTGGGGTACTTCCCGTCCCTGCTGCTCTTCGCCGGCGCTATCGCCCTGACCGCTGCGGTCTGGTTCATCGGCCGTCGCGGTCCTGTCCTGTGCTTCTGGATCGCATACATCCTCACCCGTCCCCTCGGCGCGTCCACCGGTGACCTGCTGTCCGCGTCCACGAAGGACGGCGGACTCGGGATCGGGACCATCACCACGAGCGTCGTGTTCTTCGTCGTCATCGCCGCGATCATCAGCTTCCTCGTGATCCGGCTCCGCCGCGAGGAACCCGCGCAGCGGAGCCGACTCACCGTCTGACCCCGTTCGCTGGTGCCGCCGTCGACTCGAACGGCGGCTGCACCAGCCCGTCCCGTGAAAGGCACCTCGTGCTCCACACCGTTCCGCTCGCAGTGAGCCTGTTCGACGCAGCCTCCGTGCTGCATGCGTTCGGCCCGTTCGTCCTCGCCGGGATCGCGCTGCTGATCTTCATCGAGTCCGGGGTCCTGTTCCCCTTCCTGCCCGGAGACTCGCTCCTCGTCACCGCAGCGATCATCAGCAGCACGCTCGGTGTGACACCGTGGCAGGTCGCCATCGTCGCCGCGATCGCCGCGATCGCCGGCGACCAGGTCGGCTACTGGATCGGGAAGCGCTTCGGGCGACGCCTGTTCAAGGAAGACGCCCGCATCCTCACCACCGCTCGACTCGACGAAGCGGAGGCGTTCTTCACCAAGTGGGGCGGCCTCAGCCTGGTCCTCGGCCGGTTCGTCCCGATCGTCCGCACCTACGTCCCCCTCGCCGCCGGCACCGCGCAGATGCACTACCGCCGGTTCCTGCTCTTCAACCTCATCGGCGCGATCTCCTGGGCCTGCGGCCTGACCGTTGTCGGTGTGCTCCTCGGCGGCATCCCGCTCATCGCTCACAACATCGACGCGCTGATGTTCGTCATCATCCTGGTCTCGATCCTCCCGATCGTCATCGGCGCACTCCGCCGCCACGTCGCTCGGAAGAACCGAGACACGTCCGCATCCGCGCCCGCATCCGCTGAGCGGACGGCTCGCGAGCAGTGAACACCACGCGAGGCGAGCTGAACCGGGTGCCGAAACCCACCGCATCGTTCTGGCTGATCAAGGTCCTCACCACCGGGATGGGTGAAGCACTCTCCGACTTCCTCGTCACACGCTTCGCCCCCGTCCCGACCGTGCTGATCACCGCGGTCCTCTTCGCGGTGATCCTCATCGTCCAGCTGCGGGCGGACCGATACCGGCCCTGGTTGTACTGGGGCACCGTTTCCATGGTGGGAGTCTTTGGCACGATGGTCGCCGACGTCACCCACGTCGCGCTCGGCGTCCCCTACGCGGTGTCGACGCCCGTGTTCCTCGCCGGGCTCGTCGCCGTCTTTGTCTTGTGGCGTCGCGTCGAGGGAACGGTCGACGTGCACACCATCACCAGCATCCCCCGGCAACTGTTCTACTGGGCCGCCGTGATCACCACGTTCGCAATGGGGACCGCCGCCGGAGACCTCGCCGCCAGCACCTTCCACCTCGGCTACCTCAGCGGCGGCCTCGTGTTCGTTGCCGCGATGATCGTCGTCGTCCTCGCACGGGCAACAGCGGTCCTCGGCCCTGTCACAGCGTTCTGGACCGCGTACGTCCTCACCCGACCGATCGGCGCATCCTTCGCCGACTACATCGCCGTCCCACACTCTCGAGGCGGCCTCGACGCGGGCACCGGACTCGTCAGCGCGGTCCTCCTCATTGCCATTGCCTTCACGGTGAGTTGGAAGAACTCGACGCAGCCAGCACCATCCGCCGGAACTGTCCGCTGATTCACCAGCTACCGGGACGCGGTCACGACACAAAGCGAAGGCAGAAGGACGACACAAAGCGAAGCTGCTCACATGACTGGTCCCGGGGATGTTCTCGATGAGGGCCCGGGATGCGAACGTAGGTGCGGCCTCCTACTGTCGCGGTCATGGGTCGTCTCCGTTCGGATCGTTGGTTGCCCGGCTCGCCGTTCTCGCTCAAGGAGGATGCCCGTGGCACGGAGATGCGCGAACTGCCGAAGTCGTTGCCGGTGCATGCGTGGTTCCAGTTGCCCGACCGCCTGATTCGTCGAAGTGACGCCCATGCGTACCGCCTGACTCGGGACGCCGTCTGGGTGGAAGCCGGTCGCGGCGAGACCAAGCTCGCCGCCTGGGTGTGGCGCAGTTCGGGGAAGCACCATGGCAAGGTGATGTGACTTCCACCTAATCGATTGGTCTTCGTCAGCTGGGCAGGTTGTAGCGGAGGTCGTAGCTGGTGTCGGCGGCGAACAGCAGCCAGTTCCGTACTTCTTCGAGCGAGGCCGCGTCGTCGCCGCTGCGGGAGTCGGCTCGGGGGAGCGTGTGATGGCCAGACCGCAGATGCGCCAGTCGGCGCTGCTGCATCGGAGCGCACTCCGCGGGTAGACGATTGGCCCGCAGAGCGTGAACCTTCAGACGGGCGGCTGACAAGTGGCCCACGGTGACCTACCGCGGTCGGGCGCTGCTGGCGATCTCGCCGATGATGTCCATGTGGATGTCCTTGATGTCGTGTGGTTCGCGGCCACGTCTCTGTAGACACCGAACGGCCTCGACTCTGAGGAGTCGAGACCGTTCGGTACTTGACAGTTACAGCCCGACGCTGTAGCGGATAGCCACGTAGGCTGCAACCGCGAACTTCATCAAGTCGATGATCGCTCGCAGGTCAGGCGACACAGTGATCACGGATCGCGAGGGCTTCAAGATCCGCAACTCGACACGCCCAAGGCGCGCACGGATGTTGGCCAAAGTGGGCAGTTGGGGCCTAAACTGATAGCCATGAGGGGCGGGAGTTGACATGTTCCTGACTTTCGTGGTAAGGGCTGATTTCCGATCCGTGCCGGCAAGCTAGATCCGGAATGCAGTCCCGCTGGCGCCTCCAGTCGGAATCGACTGGAGGTTCTTGCGTTACGAGGCTCGAAACTGTGTTCGGCCTCAACTCGATCCTACGACGGACCACTGCCCTGCCGCACTTGTGTCTGATGGAAGTGTTACAGCCGTGTAGTTCTCCACAACGTCTTCCACAGTCTGAACAGTTCGGGTAATCCCGGAACATCAAGCATCCACGGCCGACCACCGACACTTCCCCACACCCGTGGACGCGCTCGATCCACAAGTGTGGAATCTTCGTCTCGGCGTGTCGGATCCACTCAAAGTCGCGTGTCGGACTTGTCTGCGGGCGCGCAGAAGTGAGACGGTGCTCGGTTGCTGACCGAGGAGCACTCCCCTGCGTCCTCGTCAGTTGGGCAGGTTGTGGCGGAGGTCGTAGCCGATGTCGGCGAGGAACTGCAGCCGGTTCCGCACCTCCTCGAGGGACGCTGTGTCGTCGGCGTTGCGGTAGTCGGCGCGGAGAATCGTGTTCGCGGTGATGATGTCGTCGGTGCGGTCCGTGTAGCCGGCGGCGGCCGCGGTGAGGAAGATCGCGGGGTCCGCTGGCCGGATGAGTTCGGTGCCGGCGAAGCCGATCGTGTCGGGTTCGAACCCGAGCGCGGCCATGTCAACTTCTTCCTCGGTGAACGCGACGAGCCGGTACGGCATCTCCCGTCTACTGATGGCGGGGTAGCCGGGCCGGGCGGAGATGGCGCGCCCGGAGATGCGACAGCCCGCACCTATGAGCCGTTCCGCCTGCTCGGCCAGCGGCAGGTCGGACGTCCATCGTGTCCTGACGCCGCCCGGTCCTGGATAGCAGGCGATAGCGAAGTCCACGAGGCCACCGACCTGCCGTGACTCCCACCCGATGTCCGTGCGGTGCACGCGCTTCCCGAGGCGTGCGAGCGCGTCATCTACCTGTCCGGCAGTGAGTCCGGCCTGCACGAGCTTGTCGAAGGTGGAGCCGTTGACGGCGAGCAGCCGTGCGACGGCGAAGGTGACGTAGATGGGGGCGGCGTCCTTCCATCGTTCCTTCGTCCCGAGGGCTTGTCTGCCGTCGATCCAGACGCGGCGCCGGTCGACGTCGACCAGCAGCACCGTCGCCGTCTGCTCCGCGAGCGCGATCTGCGTCGCAGTCACGGTCCGCGGGGCCAGCAGGAGCAGTTCCGCATCAGTCGGGTCGTCGTTGCGGGGGCGTTGGGTGAGGGTCGGGAAGCGTGCTCGGCGGCCGTCGGGGAGGCGGATTGTGTCGTGCGTCTCCACGACCGCGCGAAGCCCAGCGAGTTTCAGGACGGTGAGGGTGTCGGTGAGGTCGGTGGTGTCACCGAGCCCATACGGCATCGTGATCCGCGGCCGGCCGGCGTATGCGGCGGCGACCCATTCGAGCCTCAGTCCCATCAGCTTTGTTCTCCCGGGGTGTCGGGCCGGGTGATGGCGATCAGCCAGCGGGTTTCTTCGAGGAACGGTTCCCACCCGTCGCGGGTGTCCCCGTGTACTGGTTCGCAGATGTTGCCGGTGTCGGTGCTGCGGATGATGACCTGCCGCAGCTCGCTGCTAGGCGGGTCGCGGAAGAACACGTGCCCGTGCACCCCGGTGACGTCGTAGGAGACGTTGAGGAGGAACAGGTCCGGCCGGTTGGTCATGGTCGCCACCGTCGTCCGCGGAACAGGGCGATGATCGTCGTCAGCGGTCGGCCTTCCCGCATCCAGTCGAGCGGGGTCAGGATCCGGTCGTCGACGGCGAGGAAGTCCAAGGGTGTGGTGATGAACTCCGTCATTGCTGCCGCGTCGAGGAGCGGCTGCGGGGCTGCCGCGTAGAGGACGTCAAGGCCTGGCAGCAGCGAGGACGGGTCGCCGAACTCGGGGAGGGCGGGCTTCACGAGTTGCCAGTCCGGGATGCGTTCTTCGCCATCGAGGTCGAAGCTCGTCAGCCGGCACGACTCGAACAGCTCCCCGACCTCGTCAATGCTGACCTGCAGGGCCGCAGCGACTTCGGGTTCGGTGAGGGTCGTGTTCAGGAGGTTCCGGCGGATTCGGGCCTGTGTGGTCTGCCACCAGTCCTCGGGAACGTCCGCCGGACCAACAGCACCGTGGTCGGGGGCACGGGGGATCTGTCTGCCTTCGTCGGCGTAGGCGCTGAGCTGCTCGCGGGTGACTTCACCGCGGGCGTACATCCACAGCTGCGACTGCCAGGGCATGTCGTCGGGGGACCCTTCCAAGTAGCCGGAGTGGATCACCGCCCGAACGGCTTTCTCCCGCTTCGCGATCTCGGAGGCGGGGATGAGGAGGGTCTGCACGATACGGTTCGCTTCCCGCACCGCCGGCACCGTCAGGTCCGACAGGACCGTGTTGATCCTGTCGTAGAGCTCATACCCCGGCTCGACATCCACGGCGCGGACAAGGATCTGCGCCAGGTGTGCGTCCGGGTTCTCGGTGTCCTCGAGGAGGACATGCCCCGAGAGGATCCGGTCGTTCGAGAGATGCAGGGACACCAGATGCATCATCAGCAACTATCTCCAAAGGGACGGGCGTGAGCAGAGCGGATCAGGGCTGGGGGAAGTCGGCGGGAGTGCGGCCGATGCGTTCGGGCGTGTAGCGGAGGAGGAACCGCATGATGCGTTCCGCCTCGACCATCGCCGGGACCGAACGATCCTGCCCGTCCGGGTCCACGTTGGTGAGCCGGAACCAGGGCGGTTCATCCGTGTGGTCCACCAGGACCGCGGCGGGATTGTCGTCCGGGTGGGTGGGGTCGGTGAACATGACGGAGCCGAAGAATCGGGTGTCGTCGTACGCCAACGTCAGTGACAGCAGTTGCAGCATCAGCCCTCCCTGCCCTCACCGCTGCCGGGGTGCCAGCGAAGGTCATGGGCAAGGTCCGACTTGAAGTGCAGCAGCTGCCGCAGCCCGTTCACCGCATCCGTGTTCGCGGCCACCCAGCTGTCTTCGTAGAGAACGTGCGCGGTGATGAAGTCGTCCGCGCAGCACCCCTCAGCGCCGGTCAGGACGGTGGTGTCCTGCGGGATGACGACCGACACTGTCGCCTCATTCATAGTGGCGGGCTCGTAGCCGAGCGCCTGCATGTCGGGATGCTCGGCGAAGAACGCGGTCAATCGGTCTGGCGGGACGAGTACGCCGGACTGCTGCGCCGCCCACCGGTCCGACATCACCCCACCCAACGCAATCAGCTGGTCCGCCTGCTCGTCGATGGTGGTGTCGCGGCGCCAGCAGGTCCGGATTCCACCGACACCGGGGTAGGCCGCCAGCGCCCAATCGCACAGGGCGGCGCGATCGGCTGCTTCCCACCCGATCGGCGTGAAGAACACGTGTGTCCCGAGAGCAGGCATCGCGGCACGCACAACATCAAGTGGAATGCCGATGCGGTCCGCGATTGACTGAGAACCCCCGCCGTGGATGGCGATGGCGCGGGCGATCGCGAACACGGTCCGCCACCCTGGGGTCGCTTCCCGTTGCATCGACGTGCCGGACAGCTGCCGCCCGTCAGCCCACACCCGCCCGCGTTTCCCGTTCACGACCACCAGGTCGGGGTATCGGCGCACCAGTGACAGCACCCCGCCCTCGGACCCGCCGGGCAGGAGGATCACATCATCCACCCGGCCCTCGCCGCCGTCGCCGTCGGTGACGGTGGTGGTCGGGTCCGGGGTGGCGAGAAGCGCCGTGCGGCCGTCGTCGAATCGGAGCCGGTCGAACGTCTCCACGCGTGCGGTCAGCCCGGCAGCAGCGAGGGCGGTGAGGGTCTCGGTGATGTCGATCGTGTAGCCAAGCCCGAACGGCAGCGACAGCATCGACTGCTCATGCCGGATGGTCCGCACCCACTGCCGGTCAGACATCAGCCGCACCAGCCGCTTCAGGACCACGCCCCACCGCACGAAGCTTCGACAGTGCGTCCATCACTTGAGTCGCTGCCTCACGCAGCGGGTCCGCAGGATCCGACAATGGTGTTCCGTTCAGGAGCGTGAACACCCACCCGTCTTCGCTGGTGCGGACGTTGACGGTCCGCTGCAGGATCTTCGGCCCGGTGGAGTTCGTGAACGTCATTCCGGCCAACGTCGGCCAGATCCCGGCGTCGAACTGCGCCGACAACGACAGCAGCCGCAACGGCACCGGCTCGAATCGCAGCGCCGCCCCACGCTCAGGCATCGCCAGCCAACCGTGGGTCGTCTTCGGAGAGCCGCTCGAGCCCGAGCCCTGATGCGTCGAGGATGGCGTTCTCTGACTCTTCGGTGGCTACGAACGACCCGATTTGCGCGTTGATCGCGACAAGAGTCCCGATCCGACTCCGCGCGTCCAACACGACCGCGGCGACCTCCTCAGCCGTGCAGTCAGACGTGAGCTCCGGCTTCGATGGGTGCAGGGCAGGGAACTCGAGTTGCTGCACCGGCGGGTGCCACTTCACACCGATGCGCAGCACACGGCCGTCGGTGTCGTTGCGGTAGAACATCGACCCGAACGGGTGCCCCATGTCGAGCGTGAGGTCCGCACCGTACAGCGTCCAACCCTTGGCCGCGTAAGCGGGATCCCAACGCTGGACGGTGAGAGCACCGAGCCCCATCTTCAGGCCCGGGATCAGCGCCTGGCCGTCCTGCAGTTCGGCGTAGAGGGCCTGGAGGTTCGGGGGACTCTGGTCGCGCAGGTCCGATAACGGGATGCGCGCCATGCCACGAATCGCGGCGAGCTGCTGACGCTGCTTCGCGGTCAGCGCCGTCTCGTCGGGGCTGCCATTCACGAAGCAGACCCGTCACCGGTCTCGGCAGTCCTCTCGGGACGCCCCGTCGGACTGGTGATGGCACTCCTGGTGTGACTCGCGATGCGACGCATGTTGCGCACGCTACGAGGCCCGCGCCACTCAAGGGGCCGTTCGAACGGCGCCGAGTCCACCAGCAGGAAAACCCGTCGCCGCCACGCGCTTCAGCGACTCCTGAGTCCCAGTCCGAACTCCCAGCCCGGACTCCCCACTCCGGGGGTCAGAAAACGCCGAACAGGCAACATTCTGGCCCACGAACGAGGGGCAAAACGGCTCTTAGAGTCCCAAATCAGGTCCGCGAACAGTGTCGGCGCCCCGCTCGCAAGCACGAGCTCGCATAGGGGTGGCGCAAGCGAGCAACCGCCTCGCTCCGACCTGAAGGACACCACCATGGACCGCAACCTCACCATCAGCAACACCCCCATCACGACCTGCACGCAGACGACGCACCACATCCACAGCGTCGAGGAGCTGCAGCAGCTGCGCATCGCCCTCCGCCGAGCCGGCCGCCGAGGCCGGCAGGAGTTCACCTGCCCGATGATCCGTGCCTGGCGCCGCCAGTTCGTCGACACCTACGCGGTGGACGCCACGTTCACCCCGACCGATGCGTCGCAGTCGGACAAGACGGAGCTGCACCGCAGCCGCGTGCTGGAGGCCGACATCCAGGTCAGCAACGTCCTGGTGCGCTGGCACTGCGACGGATGGCCCGTCGCCACGCCCCGCACCGTGGGGGAGACCAACCTGGACGGAGATGCGCTGCAGCCGGCCCCGACGCCCGCGCCGAACGACCCGAACTGCTTCGGGTACGCGCACCGTGTCCCCGCCGCGATGCTCCCGCCCACCCGCAAGTACGACCACCTCGAGGGTGCCCAGCGGCGCTCCACGCGGAACCTCATCGAGCAGCAGAACGCCGACCAGCAGAGCGTTGACCACTGGGCCACGGACGCGTCTACGCCGCGTCAGTGGAGCTACCTGCCGGGTGTCAGCCAGCGCGTCCAGCTCGACGCGACCCCGTCGCACGCTGCGGACAACCCGACCGGCTCCCGCGAGTCGAACTACAAGCCCGGCTGGTACGACCAGCGACCGGCGACGGCGTTCCGACACGCGCCCTGGGTCATCGAGCTGATCATCATGAAGCGCGACGCGTCCGAGTCTGAGCCGAGCCTCCCCGACCCTGACCTCCTCAACTGAGTCTCGTCGGCAGCGACGACCGCCTGCGGTAACGGTGTGGCCGCTGTCGGACAGCCGCGCCGGGCCGTCGAAGCGCCGCTCACCATTGGTGAGCGGCGCTTCGTCATGCCGGCGACGCGTTACGGCCCGGTCCTGGTTCCCCCAGCTGAGAGTGCAAGATTGAAAGGAGGAGACGTCTGCTCTCGTGGTGATCCTCCAGCTGCTGCACCGACCTCGGTTCCAATGGCGGTGAGATCGACCAGAGATCGCCAGCTTGCGACGTCCCGCGTCGAGCGCACTCAGTTGAAGGATCCACCCGCGGCCGGCAGGTCGCTGCCCATCACCCTGACGCAGCATCTCGCTGACATGCTGTCGCACACCGGCACCACGAGCCCCCAGATCCTCCGGGAGCAGCGAGACCGCTTCGAGAGCGACCCCGCCCTACCCGACCCAAACGACCCCATCTTCGCCCAGTCGTCTATGCGCTGGTGCCGCACCGCCGCCGACGCGGTCCTCCTCCTCGCCTACGAGCAAGCCGCAGGTCATACCGCGACCATGCTCTGGGATCTCGACCAAGACGAGCGCGTCGTCCTCAGCACCCGCGTCCACGAGTAACCGCCAACGACGGACCGTGAAAGGCTGCGCCTCGAACCGTCCCACGCTCGATGAACCCGATTGCCGGTGTGGGCGCGCTGGACCCTGTGCATGCGGCCACTGTCCGGTCGACCGAATGAGCGTTATCGGCGCGTACGCCCGACTCCCAATCGCTCAAGGCCCGTCAAGAGGATGGACGACTCCGCATCGCGTCGACCGTGGCCTTCGCGTCCTACACCCTCGGCGCGGGGGCCATTTTGGCGGACAACTATGTTGCGCTTCTCAAGCAAGAAAGACTGCTGTCGATTTCGTCGACTGCCGCGCACGACGTCGTGCCTCGGCCTGCAAGTCTCAGTGCTGGCATTGCACGCCCCACCAATGACTGGCACGTGACCACCTAGGAAGCTCTGCACCTGATAAGGTCCGCGCGGTCGTCCAGCGCCGGTCTACCGTTCTAAAAAATCGGTCGTTCGAGTGACCAGCGAGGCCTACTCGTCAATCGCTCTCGGCAATCGCCGTGCGTACGAGTTGAGGTAGCCGAGCGACGTCGTCGGGAGTTGCAACGACGATACGCGGATCGTCGATATCCGCGAGTGCGCGCGTCAGCAGTTCCCTCGGAACGATGAGAACGGCAGCGGCATACTCCGGACTCGTCAGTACCCTCGCTAGGCGCTGCTTGACGAGTCTGCTGGTGGAGCGGCTCCAGCTGCTCTTGATCTCGATCGCGACAACCTTCCCGTCAAGGTGGAAGGTAGCGTCAACGCGTGGCGGCCGGCCGCGGGATGGCACGGCAACGTCGACGTCGCGACGGAGGCCGCTGAGAGAGCCGAGGTCGACGTTCTCGGCTGCCTCCGCTGCGGGTACAGAATCGCGGAGCATCACAGTCGTTTCGAATGCTGCTTCTTGCCGCTGCTCCTCTTGGGCGGCGCGCGCCGCTTCGTCCACGGCGTCCGGTGTCCGAGTACCGCCTCGCGCGATGTCAACGACCTGATCGAAGATCTCAGGCGCTTCCGCACGAACGACCGCGAGTATCTCTTCCAGCGAGTCGCGCCGGAATTCCATCTCAACGTCTCCCACCGACAGGCGGTCCGGGAAGCGACCAAGTACTGCGAGTAGAACCAGCACGCCTCCGACCACAATTAGCGCGGTACTGCCCAGATCCCCCGAATGAGGTCGAAGCACAGCCCAAGTGCCCATGGAGAGGGCCGCGAGTCCAGCTGCGGCTAGCGCGAGCCGCACCAGATGTGGCATGTGCCGCGCACTCTCTCTGCGAAGAGGCCAACGGCTGCTTGATGGTTCCTCGTCGCTCACCTTCAAAAGCATAGCAATCCTCACTCCCTCCTGGAAGGCGAGCCGCGAAGTCTGCTGTGTGGCTGGCGTTCGCTTCGCTGCCTCGTTGCCTGCCGTCGCCCTTCCGTGCTCCTGGCCTTCAGTGCAACGGAGGCCCGCATCTGGGCGGCGCTCGTGAGCTTGTCAGTGCGCCTTCCCTTCAACCCGGTGAGAGAAGCAGGTCACTTGTCGTGGATCGTCCGCCGCGTGTCGCGCCTGCTCGCTCTCGGCAGGAGGCAAGCTTCTGTCATGTCTCGAGGTGTACATGCCCAGCAATGAAGGTTTCTTTCAGGACCCGAAGAAGGCCGCCGCGGTCCTCAAACACGGCATCCTTCGTCGCTACCTCGCGAAGTTCGCCGGAGCGACTGCGACTACCGCGCCCGGTCGCCGAGTCGCGTTCATCGATGGGTTCGCTGGGGAAGGTGAGTACCGACACCCGGTTACTGGGGTCACGGAAGTTGGCTCCCCGAGGATCGCACTCACCATCGCGCAGGACCTTCGGTCGCGCGGCATCAAGCTGGAGTGCACCTTCGTGGAGAAGCGGCCCGACGCTTTCGCGCAGCTGAAGACCCTCGTGGACTCATGCGGAGACCGCTCGGCTCTAGCGCTACAGGGAGACATCAGCGATCACTACGAGGACGCGATCCGGCGATCCGCGAACATCCCTACGCTGGTGTTCCTCGACCCGTTCGGCCGGTCCTTGGACCATGACCAGACGGTGGCGGCGCTCGCTTCGCGCGGGGACACAGTGCCGACAGAATTACTCCTGAACTTCTCGCTGCAGGCGGTTCGTAGGATGGGGGCTCGCCTGTATGAGGATGACGGCGCTCAAGGCCGAGCGGCGACGTTGGCCAACCTCGACAGCTGGCTAGGCGGCGATTGGTGGCGTGCGGAGTTCCTCAAGGAGGAACTGCTCGCCTTGCCCCGTGAGGAGCGTGCGCATCCTGCTGCGCTCGCGGTATGGGGGCAGTACGCGGCGCGCGTGCGCGACGCGCTGGGCTATAACTCCTACGACGTGGAGATCAGGCGCAAGCCGACGGACAAGCCACTGTTCATGCTCGCTCTCTTCTTCCCTCGCATCAACGCGCTTTACAGCTACAACGACCACGTGAGCCTGGCTGCACAGGACTGGCGAAAGTTCTTGGCTGAAATGGACTTCGCTGAAGCTGAGGCCCTCGATGAGACAAATCCTCTTCTAGGCGAGAGCCGTCTCGCAGAAGCGAGACGACGTTTCGCCGACGACGAGGAGGCCACGAAGCGCCAGGCGATCGATGACGTGAAGGACTCAGTGACCCTTCACCTGAGCAAGTTGGGTCGCCTCCACGTGAGTAAGAACCTCGACAAGGTCTTGGGGACAGCCGTAGGCATCGCCCGCGAGACACACATACGGGCAGCCTGGAAGGAGCTCGCAACGGAGGGCGTCACGAACGGCTGTCCGAAGGGCAGCCTCGAGAAGCAGACGATCTGGCGAGCCTAGAGTTCTCACCGAGGTGATGTAGTGAAGAAGAGCACGATCGAGTGGACCGAGGCGACCTGGAACCCGGTCACTGGCTGTGACCGTGTCACGGCCGGCTGCGACAACTGCTACGCACTAGCACTGGCCAAGCGCTTGAAGGCGATGGGAGCCGAGAAGTACCAGAAGGACGGCAACCCCATCACCTCGGGCCCCGGCTTCGGGGTGACGACTCATCCCGAGGTGCTCGCCCAGCCCGCGAAGTGGAAGCGTCCTACAACAGTGTTTGTCAACTCGATGAGTGACCTCTTCCATGCGAAAGTGCCGAAGCCCTTCATCCAGGACGTGTTTGACGTGATGTTGGCCACACCGCAGCACACCTACCAGATCCTGACAAAGCGCCCGACGAGACTACGGCGGATGGCGGGCGACCTGCCCTGGCCAGAGAACGTGTGGGTCGGCACGTCCGTCGAGGAACCGAAGGTTCTTGACCGCGTAGCAGACCTCGCCGAAGTTCCAGCTGCCGTCCGCTTCCTCTCCTGCGAGCCGCTGATCGCGGCGCTCCCGGACCTCCCCCTCAACTGCATTGACTGGGTCATCGCTGGCGGTGAGTCAGGGCCGCGCCACCGCGAGATGCAGGCGGAGTGGGTCCGTGACATTCGAGACCAGTGCCTGGCCGCCAACGTGCCGTTCTTCTTCAAGCAGTGGGGCGGTCGCACGCCCAAACAGAACGGTCGTGAGCTCGATGGTCGGTTGTGGGATGGGTACCCTCTAGCCCACAGACGCGGCGGACGCGGCGAGGCGCGGGCTTAGCTACCGCTGAGGTCCTGCTGCATCGAGCCGCGGAGCGACCTCGTGGAACAGAATCCCGATACCCGTGGAACGTCCGTCAGCACTGGGATCCGCGATCCGCGCCACCGCTGGCATCCGCGAATAAGCCGAACACCTCGCGGGGGACCGATCGGCCTATCGGCGGAATCGCTTCGGTGTATTCACTCGAGACCGCCCCGCGGCCATCTTGAGCGTCCAGATCGCTCCTGAGGACTCGCCTTGAGCGTCAATCTGCCTTCTTCGGACTCGGCTGGCCGGCACGAGGACGGCCGGCCGAGCTCTGAGTGGACGCGGAAAAACCCCCTGACCCGAGCTCGGGCAGGGGGTATCGGCTCGACGAGACTTGGTCTGCGTCGTGCGGTGTGGGTTGTGTTCAGTTCGGAGCGAGCCCAGTCAGGCTGCGGCCGGTATGTCCGGCGGCGCGGTCGATGCACGACGGTCCGCCCAGTACTTCGCAGAGTCCCGCTGCTGGTACACGGCGGGGTGCGAGCGGTTCTTGCGGTTCCGGTGCGCGAGCTCGAGGCGTTCCTGATACCAGTCGACGATGCGGCTGATGTTCTCGCACGCGGCCGCCATCGCCGCGCACAGCGCTGCGAACCACGGGCCGCGGACGAGCCGCTTCATCGCGATTCCGAGGGCGAGGTGCTCCGGGTTCTTCACGGATGCGTTACCGGACTCGACCGTGTTGCGCAGCCCGTAGAAGCGACGCCACTTTTCCGACTTGTACTCGAACTCCTGACCGAACTTGAGGTGCTTGACGTTCTCGCCGTCCGCAGCGCTTCCACCGATGACACCTGGGATGAGAACGGTCTTGCTCGGCACCGTGATTTCCACGACCTCCGACGTCTCCGGGTCGAGGTCGGCGCGGTCTTCGAGTCGGAGAGCAGGGTAGAAGTACTGTCGTGCTCCGTCGGCGCGGTGGCGTCCGCGGGGTTCGAGGCGGAACCGCGAACGACGGGCGCGCTGGAGCATGACCAGCTCATGGGCTGCAGCGATCCGCTCCTCTCGGACATCATCGTCCTCGATCTTGCTCGCCGCCTTCTTCGCATCTGCGTAAGTCTTCTCGGCAAGCTGGAGCACTTCTGGCATCGAGTTCAGATACCAGCTTCCGTCGCACATGACCAGGTCGTGCTTGCCGTCCGGACTCGCCCAGAATGCCTGCTTCCCCTTCTGCTTGATGCCGTAGTCCATGATGAGCTTCACGCCGTGCTGCGCGTACGGAAGCTGAAGGTCTTCGACCTTGGCGTTTGGCGTGTACGCGCGGTCGGCGATGAGCGTCTTGATCTTGATGCCGTTCGCGATGAGCGACTCAAGCAGTTTTTGCCCATGGCCGATGAGTTTTCCCGGCTTGTGGTCCCCGATGGCGGTGAACAGCAGGGGGAAGTCCTTGTCTGCGTCGGGGTCGTTTCGCACCCAGATGCAGTACTCGATTTCTTGGCCGTATTTGCGTTTGCCCGGCCCTTCTTTGGACCCGTCGTGGTCTCCGTGGCGAACGTAGAGGCCGCCGCCGTGGTTCGTCGGCATTTTGTCGGTTGGCTTCATGTTTTTGAAGTTCTTGTGCATGCCGACGAGTTCCATGAGGGTGGCGTCGATGGCGTGGACGCCGTCGGAGCGGTCTCGGATCTCCTGGGGAAGGAGAAGGACCGATCCGTGGACGATCGCGCTCATGAGTTCGGCTCGGCGTCGAGCCCGGGCGGCCATTTCCTCCGGATCGCGGTCGACGACCAGCTGTTCATACTCGCTAAAGAGAATGCCTTCGTGGCGGTCGCCGGGTTCGTCGTCGACGAGGTCTCGGAGCCGCGCCAATGCGGCCCACACTCGGTCGTACATCAACTCCTGACGGTTCTCAATCATCTCTGTGATGCCGAGGTGACGGCGCTGCTTCCAGCTCATCCGCATGAGCATCTCGACGGCCGCCATCAGGGACATCTTGCCGTTGACGCGGAGTGAGACGAACATCAGCATCAGCGCGCTGGCTTCGGTGAACTTCGTCTTCTGACCGGCATTGGACTTGCGCTTCTCCGCCTTGGCGCGTTCGATCACGGCTTGGACGTCGCCGTGGCGGCAGACGAGTGAGACCTCACGGACGGCGCGCTTGACCGATTTGCGACCAAGTCCAACCCATCTGCCAAGGGTCATGTCGAAGCTCTGCTCGAACCACCGGTCGACGTGTTCGGCGTCGTGGTACTTCGAAAGCGCGGCGGTCATCGGACGACCTCCGCGCGGAGCTGACGACGGAAGGTGTCGGCGTCGAGAGCAGGGACGTGTGCGACGAGCTGGTCGAGATGTTCGAACTTCGTGACGCCTGCGGCGGTCATGAGGGCACGCATGTCAGTGCGAGCGATGAGATGCGTGATGAGCCAGGTGTTCCGCATCCGCGTGGACACGGGGTCTGGTTCGTTGCCGCGGTCGGTGTCGTAGAGGAACGTGGTGAGGGTGCTGATGCCGTGCTTGACGCGCTTGGCTGACCCGAACACCCACTGGTCGGGTTCGACGTCGGTGACGGAATCGAGCAGCAAACCTTCGAAGCGCGCCAAGACGGGGACCTGTCGCGGTGTCGGCGTGACGTTGACGAGGACGCCGGCGTCGTCGACGGTGATGTCGCTGCGGCGGACCTGCAGGAGTTCATTGGCTTTGAGGCCGGCGCCGGCGCAGAGCGCGAGCACGGTTCCGGCGCTGCGGCGGCGGGCCGCGGTGGACTGGCCGCGCGCCCAAGACTCGAGCAGGTGCAGGTCGAGGTCCGTGTACGGGGCGGCCGTGGACTGCGGCGCGGTGGGTGCGAACTGCAGCGGCACGTCGCCGACGAGGACCTCGGACATGCGCATCAGCAGCGACCGGTAGGTGCGGCGGGTCGCCGCCGTCCACGCGACGTCGTCGCGGGTGATGTAGCGGCGCACCATCACCGGGTGGAACACCACCTTCGTGGTCGCCGGATACCCGTTGACGTTGACGACCCAGTCGCCGTAGGGCGCGGCGATGACGACGAGCCGGTCGGCGTCGTGCGTCGTCGCGGCAGCCACCGCGGCAGCGGCGTCGACAACGAACTCACGGATGTGTTCCCACCGGTCGGCGGCGAAGGTCGGGACGTACGTCACCGCGGCCACCAGCAGGAACAGGCAGGCACGGAGCACCTCGACCAGTAGCAGGTCGAGTCGGTTCGAGATCGTTCGCATGACCGGCCTATGCAGGCACGGTCCGACCGGATGCGGGCTGGGATCAGAAATGTGCGATCCGACCCTCTCGGATCCCAGTGACGACGCGGGAGTCGGCGCGACACGCCCGGGATCCACGAGCCGCTGCGCCGTGCCCTGTCCGAGGGGCATTCGCGGTCTGACCGGAAGGTGCGGAGCGCGGGGCTGTGCATGCGTTTCGCGCTCCTCGTCTGCGTTGTGGACTCGGCCACGGTAGTGATCCGCCGTCCCCGGTTGGTCCTGTTCGTGGACCCGACCGTCCGGCACGCCGCGCGCCTCACGCACTTGAGTGGCTCCGCGCATATCCGCTCCGCGACCGAACGCCGGTCGCGGAGAGGAACCCATGCCCACCCCGACCTCCGCCCTCGTCGACCTCTGGTCCGAGTACGAAACCCTCAGCGACCTGCCGACCCGGCAGCTGACCCTCGATCAGCGCCGCAGCGTCGACTTCTTCCTCGCCGACACCGATCCGACCGCGACGGTCGAGCCGTTCGTACGGCGATGGATCGACCGCGTCCACGCTCTCGATGTTTTCGTCGAACAGCACCGCCGGATGCCGCGCGCCGATCCGCGACGCCCACGTCCAGCGACCGAGGAGCAGGCCCTCGTCGACGCGGTGGCGTACTTCCGGCAGTCCCACGCTGCCGGCACCTACGTCGAGTACCAGACGCGGCGCCTGGAAGCGGTGCCCGGGTTCGCATGGTCGCCACGCGATGCGATGTGGGCGCTGCGGTTTGCCCAGCATCAGGCGTTCTGGGCCACGCGCGGCTTCGCGCCCCGGCGGCGCGCCGCTGATCCGGACGAAGTGACGGTTGGCCGGTGGGTCGCGCACCAGCGTGCGCTCAATGCCCGTGGCGCGCTGCGCCCCGACCGGGCTGCGCGCCTCCGTGCCGCCCGCTACCGGGTCCTCTGACCGCGAGTCTCGGCGAGCACCCGTCGCCGATCCTCGCTCGTGTGGAGTTCTGGCACGTGTACGAGTGCGGCCGCGAGGTGCTCCGCTTTGGATGTGCCGGCGGCTTGCATGATCAGGTCGGCGGGTGTTCGCGCGGCGAGGTGCTCGGCGATCCAGGTCGCGCGCATCCTGGTCGGCAGGGGGTTCGGTTCGTTGCCGCGGTCGGTGTTGCGGATGAACGCGGTGACCATGTTGAACGTCGTCGTCCGGTCGGCGGATCCGAACACGAGGTCGCCGTCGTTGACATCCCGGAAGCCGTCGATGAGGAGTTGCTCCCATCGTTCGGTGACGACGCTTTGCCGTGGCGCAGCTCCTGCGACGTCGACCACGATGCCGGAGCCGGTGACGTGGATGTCGTGTCGTCGGAGATGCTGCACTTCCCACGCGTCTAGACCTGCTCCAGCGGACAACGCCAGCAGCACGCTGGCGCTGCGTCGGCGCCGCGCGGTGGACTGGCCACGCGCCCATGACTCCAGGAGCTGCAGTTCGAGGTGGGTGTAGGGGATTGTGACTGACTGCCCGTTCAGCGCTGCGAACTCCAACGGTCCGGCGGTCGGGACGACGACTTCGGAGATCCGCAGCAGCAGTGATCGGCAGTCGCGCCGCCACTTGTCGCTCCATGCGACATCGTCCCGGCTGACGGAGCGGCGGATCATCACCGGATGGAACACGACGTCGGCTTTCATGGGGTAGCCGCAGACGTTGACGATCCAGTCGACGTGCCCGGTGACGACGACCATGAGTCGCTCCGCGAGGTACGCGCACGCTGGCGCGACGACCGCGACAGCGTCCTGCGTAAACGGGCGGATGCGCCGCCACCGCTCATCCGCGAGCTGCGGTGAGTAACGGGCGATGGCAGACGACGCACCCGGACGCAGCAACGCGAATAGAGTCCCTCCGCCCAGATTCGGCGCGGCCTCGTCGCCGTCCAGCACGGGTGCGCGGAGTGGCTCCGGCTCCCAGCAGCGCGTGTGCGCGCACCCGTCGATCGCGGCGGGCCGCGCGAACGGTCGGCCGTATGCGGCACCCATCGGACGGCCGGAATCGCCCGACGGGACGCGGAAGATGTGGGGGATGACGGAGTCTGGCGGGGATGAGGGCGTGCGAAGAAGAGCACGATCTTCGGCGGTGAACGACTGCATGCCGGTGCCTATGCCGGGAGGGCTGGCTCGGCACCTTCAGCACGCGTGTCGGGCGCGTCAGGCGGGGCGTGAACGAGACGATGGCTGGTCGATGCTCGTGCGGATGCGAGGGTGGAGCGATGACCGAGGCACCTTCACATGAACGTCTACAGACCGCGGAGCTTCGCTTCAACCGAGCGTTCCGCGATGCCGACCTGGCAACACTCGAACAGCTGCTGACTCCTGATTTCACCGCCACCGAGCTCGGCGGCGAAAGCGGAATCGCTCGGCGTGAGTTCCTCCGCCGCGTCCTTTACGCCGAGGTCGCCGCACCGCCCGGTGAGCCCATGTGGACCGAAGTTGAGCAAGCCACCCCGAAGGCAGCCATCAGCTACAGCTGGACCGACAACGAAGGCGCGCGGAGCACGAGGGTCTCCTTCTGGATCAACACCGAAGAAGGACTCCGACTCCGTCTCCGACAGCACATCGCGGTCGCCCATACGTTGAGTGGACGGGAGTCCGGCACGTAGGCGCGCGGGGCGACACGCCCGAGGCGCGAACCGGGCGACCCGATCCAAAGAGTCCGCATAGGGGCCAGGAGAACAACTCCTGGAGGACCCCTTGGACTACCGCACCGCCACCCGCGACGAACGCGTCGCCGACTTCATCGCCGTCGCCACCGCACTTCACGACGGCCGCTACGACTACCGCCACGTCGAGGACGAGTACGTCAACGGCGACACGAAAGTCACCATCGTCTGCCCCGACCACGGACCCTTCCGGCAGACACCACGCGAACACCGGCGCGTCCGCGACACCAAGTACGGGGCGCAGCGAGGGCAGGGGTGCAAGGACTGCCGCGGGTTCAACGCGAACCCTGAACTCCGACGAGAGCGCTTCATCGCGAAAGCCGTCGCCGTGCACGGTGAGCAGTTCGACTACTCCGACGTCATCTACGTCGACGCCCGGACCGACGTCACCGTCACTTGCTTGACCCACGGCGCGTTCGCGGTTCGTCCCGACAACCACACGGGGAAGTACCGGTCGGGGTGTCCTGGCTGCGCGATGGAAGGACACCGAGCCGCGGCCCATCTGACGAAGGGAAAGAACAAGGGTCATTGGGCTAAGCGACCGGCCGGTACGACCACGGGCCAATACGCAGACCGGCAGAAGCGGAAGGCCCTATCAGCGCAGGTGAGAGCGTAAGCGATCACGACGGCATTCCACAGGATGTTCTCGCGGTCGCCGGACCCGCACTGTTCCGCCCCGGTGTCGACCGCCTGCACTAACTGTCCATCCGCCACAATCCTTGTCGAGGTGGCTCTCCGAGACAGATTGGGTGGCGGGGTTCGATGCCGCACCGTCGGCCTCCTGCGAATGAGGGCGTCAATCCTCCGCCGCGCCGGGCAGTCGGGTGTCTTTTCCCCCCAAACGCGCCGGGACGCGAGGGCGGCTTCTCAACGACCCGAACCGCGACACGACGAGGTTGCGTTGCTTCAGCCTGGAGGGTCGTCGAGCGCAAGCGCGCCCCGGTCCGCGAGCGACAGTCGTCCGCCTCTCGAAGTCGTAAGACCAGCGACGAAGAGCGCCCTTCGAACGCCGACCACAACCCAGGCCGCCACCTACGCGGAGCGTCGCCGCCGGCGGTTAGGCGCGCTCCCTGCGAGTGCCAGCGCGGCTAGTCCGCGAAAGGCAGATCCAGCTCCGCGTCGGGCGCGACCGCCTGGATTGCCTCCAACACGTAGCTCCGACGGCCCTCGTCCGCGCCTCGTTGTCCGCTCTGCTCGAGATCCCAGCGCTACTCGTTATCGGTCGGCTCAGCCACCGGCTGTCCAGCCACTTCCTGATCGTGACCGGCTGCGCCGCGGGCATCGCGTACTACGGTGCCATGGCGATCCTCAGTGGCCCTGTCGTGCTGCTCCTCGTCCAGCCGCTGCACGCCTGGTTTGTCGGCATCATCGCCGGCGTCGGTCTCACACTGTTCCAAGACCTGATCCCCCGCCCAGGATTGGCATCGGGCATGTTCACCAACATCCGGAAGGTCGGCGCGATCATCTCCGGAGGCGTCATCGCCATCGCCGGGATTCCCGGACTCGGGTACGGCACGGTCTTCGCAGCCTGCGGAGTGATCGCACTCCTCGTCCTCGTGATCATCGCGATCACGCTGCGGCCCGAGCGCTCAGCGGCACCTACCGTCCGATCGCCGGCGCGCTGACAAATCCACCCCGTCGTGGCCGTATCGGATCCGCTCACTCCTTCGACGTTCAGCGCTGGAAGAGCACCAGCTCGCTCGTCGGTGCCCGCCACGCACGAACGCGGTGGAACCCGGCGTCGCGTAGGGTGGCCTCGCCCTCGTGGTCGACGACCCCGCCGTGCGCGTCCTGAAGGAGCCACACACGCCCGTCATGGAATCGGCCCGCATCTGCAGCCTGCTCAACAGTCAGGGCGCGGTCGTCCCAGCTCGTGTTCTCCCAGTACGGGGTGGTGACCTGCACCTCCTTCAGCCTGGCGAAGTCGGACGGGTAGGTGCGCAGGGCGAGCAGCTCGCGCCGGCTCGGCCGCACGGTGACATCAAAAGCGACCTGGTCGCCTGGGCGCGCGTGGTCGCGGACCAGCGCTGCCGTCGTCGACCAGTCGCTGGCGTTGAAGGCAGCAGGCGTGCGTTGCCCGAGCCACACCGGGACGACGAGTGCCAACGTGAGTCCGCCCGCGAACAGGCCCACCCAGCGGTTGCCGCGACCGAGGACCTCGATGCCCGACGCGACCAGGAGCGCGATGCCCGGAGCGGTGAACGTGGCGTAGCGGGCACTGAACTCATGCGCGACTGGGTTCACCGCGACGAGCAGGGCGAGAGGGAGCACCCCCCAGACGACGCCGATCCCGACAAGTGACGGTGCGGGCTGCCGCCCTGTTTCCCAGCCGGACTGCGCGTGGGTTCGCACGGCTGCTGCGACGGCTATCAGCACGAGGGTCCAGCAGACGACGGCGACCCAGGTGCGGCTGAAATACACCGAGACGAGCACGGATGCCGGGTCAGAGGTGACCCGGTGTGCCAGGAACGCGACCTGGGCCTTCTGGGACATCCCTACGAGGGCGATCGGCGCGACCGCGACCACGACGGTGGCGGTCGACACCAGCCAGGCGCGCAGGTGTCGGGACCTGCCGGACGACGACAGCACGAATACACCGGTCACGACGAGCATGAGGCCCACGTAAAGGAAAAGGTACGTCCCAACGATCGTCAGGGCCGCGACGATCGTCCACCCGGTCCGCGGCCGGATCCGGCTCCGCAGGGTCGCGCAGACCGCAACGATGATCCACGTCGCGACGGCCGCGTCCATGGCGTAGGCACGGGCTTCCTCGCCCTGGTGGGACAACCGTGGCAGCAGCGTCGTGCAGACGGCCACGACCACCGCGGTGACGCGTGTGCCGTCGGACAGGCGGGTGAGCACGACGAGACCGGCCACAGTGGCGCCGAGCGCGAGCGTGGATGGGAACCGAAGTGCGAGCGGGCCCGCGCCGAACGCCTGCACCCAGACGTGCATGATCGCGTAGTACAGGGCGTGAACCGCGTCGACGTGCCGGACCTCGAGCAGGAGCGACGACCAGGACCGCTGCGCCGACATCGCCGTCGCGGCCTCGTCACCCCAGAACGACGGGATCCACGAACCGGTGGCGGTGACGACGGTCGCGAGGACCCCGAGCAGCAACGGGAGTCCGACTTCGGAACGCCAAGCGCTGAGGAGCGTGCGAGCGTGAGCCCGTTCCACGGCGGGCGCGGGCGTCGCGATCGGTGCCGTCGAGGTGGTCATGCCGACGATTCGATCGTGGGCGCCCCAAGAATCGACTCAGGAGCGCTGACGACGTCCGGACGCCAGGACGCCCGGACGCTCAGGCGGGGGGCACCGGGCGCGTGCGGACGGGTCCGAGCATGTGCGTCAGCGACGTCGCCACCAGCGCGCCCGCGGCGATGATCGCGGCGAGGACCACGATCTGGAACCGGCCGGCCTCGAGTGGAGAGATGCCTCCGAAGATCGCTCCGACGAACGCCCCGGGCAGGGTGACCAGACCGGTGGTGCGCGTCTGGTCGGTGCTCGGCACCATCGCGGCGTGGGTCGCGCGGCGCACCAGGTCAACTGTGGACTGCCGGGGGGTCGCGCCGAGTGCCAGCCACCCCTCGATGTCGTCCCAGCGGTCGTCGACGAGTTCCACGAAGCGACGACCGGACAGCGTCGCGCTCGTCATCGCGTTCCCGATGACGATGCCGCCCACGGCGAGGACGTAACGCGGCGTGAACGCGATCGCACCCGTGAGGAATACGACGCCGAGCGCCGCAACGACACCGGCAGCCATCGCGAGTGCCACCGGGGCCAGCTGCCGCCGGAGGGTCCCAAGTCGGCGCGCGGCCGTCGTGGTCGCGACGGCGAACATCACCACGAGCGCGACGGCGATCCACACCGGGTCACGGATGACCCCGCTGAGGATGAAGCTGATCACCGCCAACTGGAGCGTGCCGCGGAGGACCGCGAGCGCGGGAGCCCACGGGTACGGGGCACGCGAAAGGAGCAGGACACCGGTCGCGAGGGCGACGAGCGCGAGGACCCCGACGAGCGTCCAGAAGATGGTGCTCGGTTCGGTCACCCCCTGACTCTGCCACCGGTGTGCCAGTCTGGGCGACGACGCCACCCGCGGCGCGTGAGGAGGCACGGTGTCGAACCAGGACCGGTTGTTGCTCGTTGAGGACGATCCCCGCCTCGGGCCGCTCGTCGCCGAGGTGCTCGGTGACGACTGGGACGTGACCCTCGTGTTGTCGGGAGAGCAGGCGCTGGACGCCTCTGCCGGTCGGCGGTTCGCGGTCATGGTGGTCGACCGGCGCTTGCCCGGCATCGACGGCGCGGAGTTCATCGCACGACTCCGGAGCAGACGTGACGCGACGCCGGTGCTCATGCTGACAGCGCTCGGATCGCTCGAGGACCGGGTGTCCGGACTCGATGCCGGTGCCAACGACTACCTCGTCAAGCCGTTCGAGTTCGAGGAGCTGTCCGCGCGCCTCAGGGCGCTCACCCGCGACTACACGTCGGAGGGCGACCCGGTGCCGATCGGGGAGTGGACCTTCTACCCGGACACGGCGACGGTGTACTCGCCGTACTCCGGGCGGATTCAGCTCACCGACCGGGAGAACGCGCTGCTCACCCTGCTCGCGAAGGCCCCGACCACCGCGTTCTCGCGGGCACACATCCTGTCGAGCGTCTTCGGGGCGAGCGAGCTGGAGGGCACGGTCGACACCTACGTCCACTACATCCGCCGGAAGACCGACCGCGAGCTCATCACGACCATCCGAGGGGTCGGGTACCGGATCGGCTCGCCGTGAACACTGCAGCCCGCGACGACCGACTCGATCCAGACCGGGCGGCCGTCCGGCGCTCGGCACTCCGGATCGGCTGGCAGGTCGCCGCGGTCTCCGCCGGCCTGGTCGTGCTCATCATCGGGCTGGTCCTGGTGTATGTGCTCTGGCAATCCTCACCCCGTGAGGAGCTCGAACAGCACGCGTCGGACGCGACCCGGATCTTCGTCGACAGCGACGAGCTGATCGGCGTCCTCACGGTGATCGGTGGTGGCGCCGTCGTGCTCGCCGGCGTCGCCACCTGGATGATCGCCCGCCGGGCGGTCGTGCCGCTCGGCGAGGCGCTCCGGCTGCAGCGCACATTTGTCGCAGACGCGAGTCACGAGCTCCGGACCCCGCTCACCGTCATGAGCACGCGCGTGCAACAGCTCCAGCGGCGGCTCGATCCGGAGGACCCGAACCGCGCCGTCGTCGCGGAACTCCGGGAGGACACCCGAGCCCTTGCGGAGATCGTGGACGACCTGCTGCAGGCGGCGACCACGCAGGACGTCAGCGACACTGGCGGCACCCCGGTCGACGCCGAGCTCGAGCGTGCGGCCAACGACCTCCAGGTGCTCGCCATTGGGCGCGACGTCCGGGTCGTTGTCGAGCGGACCGACGCCGTCGTGACGATGCCCGCCACCCCCTTACGCCGCTGCGTGGTCGCTCTCATCGACAACGCGGTCGGCCACGCACCGGCCGGGACGACGGTGGACGTCACGGTGACCAGTCGAGCCCACGTGGTCGACGTCCGGGTCCGCGATCACGGACGTGGGATCACGGGCATCGACCCGGCGCGGGTGTTCGACCGGTTCGCGCACGGCTCCCCGGCAGCGGGCCCGGACGAAGGACGGACCAGCTACGGCATCGGCTTGTCGCTTGTGCGGGACCTCGCACTCCGGCACGGCGGGTCGGTCCGCGTCGACGCGACGGGAGCCGACGGCACGACGTTCGTGCTGACGCTCCCGCGCGTCGTCACGCGACGAGCCGGCCGCTGAGCGCTCCGCCACGGCGGCGCCGCAACCGCACCGCGACGGTCGCGACGATCACCACGATGGCGGCGAGGAAGAGCGCACTTATGACGATCGTGCCGAGACCGAGTCCGCCGTCGGCGACGGGCTGCGAGAGCAGGTCGCCGAGTGACGCACCGAGCGGTCGGGTGAGCACGTACGCCGCCCAGAAGCACAGCACGCCGTTGAACCGGAAGACGAAGAACAGCACCGACACGAGTGCGATGCCGACCGCGAAGAGCAGGAGCGCCGGGAAGTACCCGAGACCGGTCTGCTCCCCGATGAGGTCGCCGGCGGCGGTACCGAGCGCGAACGTGAAGAGGATCGCGAGCCAGTAGAACACCTCGCGTCGGAACGTGTCGATACGGTGGATCGACAGCGTGCCCTCGACGGCGAACCAGACCGTGAAGACGACCGCGAGCGCGGCAGCGAAGACCAGAGTGCTGACGACCAGCGGGACTCCGAGGCCGTCAGTGAGGTTGTCGGTGATGCACGTCCCGACGATGCTGATCAGCACCACCGACACCCAGTACACGGACGGCCGGTAGGTGCGTCCGCGGAACTGCAGGACAAGGAAGAGCGCGAGGATGACCGCCATCACGACGGTCGTGACGGGCAGCCCGAACCCCAGGGTTGTGCTGACGAGGTCAGCGGCCGTCTCGCCGACGGTGGTCGCGAGCACCTTGACGACCCAGAACGACGTGGTCGGGTCCGGGACCTTGTTGCGTGCGTCGGCTGCTGACGTGGGAGCGGCGCCGGTCGGCGCGGGGATCGAGCGTGGCATGGGGGCCTCCGTGGTCGGTCGCACACTCCGGTCGGAGCGTCCTCGGACGGTAGGGAGCGCTCCGCAAGGAATCACACAGAAACCAGGAGCAGATCGTCTTTGCCATTTCTGGGAGAGCGGGTCGGACCGTGGTGGCAACGACACGAGGAGTGCCCATGGTCCAGATGATGATCGGAGCGGCCGCCGGGCTGCTCCTCGCCGTGACGGCAGCAGCAGCGGCCTTTGTCGCGGTCAGCTCCGAGGTGGCGGCGATGACCACCGAGATCGACGAATGAGGATCTCTGCCCGGATACTCCGAGCGGTTCGCAGCGAGTGGTACGCCTTCTGGCGACGGCGGCCCGTCCGGAGTGATGTCGTCGTCTTCGAGTCGTTCGGTGGCAGCGGCGCGACCTGCAATCCCGAGGCGATCTTCCGCGCCGTGCACCGTGCCGACGACCTGCACGCGTTGACGAGCGTGTGGGCGCTTCGACGTTCCGCCGCTGCGGTCGTCCGGGCCGAGTTCCGCGGGGACCCTCGGGTCCGGGTCGTCACGGTCGGTGGGTTCGCATACTGGCGGCACCTCGCCACGGCAGGGACCCTCGTGAACAATTCGACGTTCCCGCCGGCGTTCGACCGGCGACCCACATACCTCAACATCTGGCACGGGACACCGCTCAAGCGCATGGGCTACGACGAGCCCGACGGCGCGCAGGCATCGGCAAACGTCGTCCGGAACTTCCTGCAGTCGACGTGGCTGCTCTCCCAGAACCGGTACATGACCGACGTGATGTACCGCGGTGCCTACCGCCTCGAGGGCCTCGGGCGTGCGGAGGTGCTCGAGCTCGGGTACCCGCGCGACGATCGGCTCTTCACCGCGATGCCGGAGCGTGTCGTGATCACGAACCGGCTCCGCGGTGCTGGTGTCCGCGGCGACGAACAGATCGTCGTCTACGCACCCACCTGGCGGGGTGAGCGATTCGCCTCTCCGGAGGACCACTCGACCGAGATCGCTGCGACGGCGATGGCCATCCAGGACGCCCTGATCACCAGCGGCTCGTCCGCACGCGTGGTCGTGCAACCGCACCAGGCGGTGCGTGCGTTTGCAGAGGCGAACCCCGCACTCGACGGACGGCTCGTCCCGGCGGACATTCCGGTGAACTCGGTGCTCGCCGTCACGACCGTGCTCGTGACCGACTGGTCGTCGATCGCGGTCGACTTTCTCCTCACCCGGCGACCCGTCGTCTTCGCCGCCCTGGACGGTGGTGCGTACGAACGGGAGCGCGGTGCGTACCTACCCGCAACCGCCCTGCCGGGACGGCAGTGCGCGGACGACGCCGCCCTGGCCGCGGAGGTCGTCCGAGCAGTCCGGTACGGCGTGCACCCCGCCGACGTCGCGCGCTACGAACGCATGGCGAGCGACCTGGTGTCTTCGGACGACGGCGTTGCGTCGGAGCGCGTGCTCGACGTGGTCTTCCGCGGCGCACCGGGTCGCGGGGTGACCTTTGGACGGCCACGTTCCTCCGTGCTCTTGCACGTCGGGGGCATGCGACGCAACGGGATCACCAGCGCCGCGCTCGATCTCCTGCCGGCCTCGGTCGAGGCGGGCATCGACGTCACGGTGCTTTCGCCGCGGTCAGGATCTGCTGGCGCCCGAGCACTTCGCGCCCGTGTCGACCCGCGGGTCCGATACGTGCAGCGGATCGGCGGCATGAACGGGTCGAAGACTGCGCTCCTGCGACAGCGTCGTGCAGATCGCTCGGGCACCGTCAGAGCGCACCGCGACAATCCATCGCTCGCGGCGCTCTGGACGGACGAGTGGCACCGGGTGCTCGGGGACGCGTGTTTCGACGCCGTCGTGGACTTCAGCGGTTACTCGCCGTTCTGGGCGACCCTGTTGCTCCATGCCCCCGGACACCCGGTCCGGTCGATCTGGATTCACAACGACATGGCCGCCGAGACCGAGCGGCTCGTCGGGGGTCGGCCTGCTATGCGGCGGTCGCTCCGGACCGTCATCGGCCTGTACGGCCAGTTCGACCGCGTGGTCGCCGGTTCGCCGGCCTTGAGCGAGCACAACGCGCGGTCGTTGCCCGGATTGACGCACGTCCGGTTCCGAGCCGCGCGGAACGTCGTCGACGACGCGCGCGTCCTCCGCGGAGCTGCCGCTCGGCCGGAGGATGCGCTCCGCGAGGGCCGGGATCCCTCATCGCCGTGGAGCCGGCCGCCCTGGCTCGACGAGTTCGACCAGACAAGCACCTGCTGGTTCGTCAGCGCTGGGCGCCTCTCGCCAGAGAAGAACCACGCCAGACTGCTCGACGCCTTCGCCGCGGTGAGTGCCGACGACCCCTCAATCAGGCTCCTGGTGGTCGGCGATGGTTGGCTGCGAACCGACCTCGAACGGCGCGCGGCGGTCCTGCGGATCTCCGATCGTGTCGCCTTTGCCGGTGCGGTCCGGAACCCGTTCCCGTTCCTCGCCCGCGCCGACTGCGTCGTCGTGTCGAGTGATCACGAAGGACAGCCGATGGTGATCCTCGAGGCCGCGGTGCTCGGACGGCCGATCGTCTCGACACGGTTCGACTCCGCCGTCGACGCACTCCCCGACGAGGGGCTGCACCTCGTCGACCGTTCGACGGAGGGCGTCGCGAATGGAATGCGCGCCTTCCTCGCCGGCGCCGTGCCTCCCGCACGGCTCGACGTGCCCGCTTACACGGCTGCAGCGACCGCTGAGTTCCTCCATGCGGCCATGCCCGACGAGTTCTTGGAGGCATCTGGGAGTGCACCCACGAGCATCGATCCGTGACCACGAATCTGACACGCCGAACCGCTCGGTCCATGGACCAGCCGTCCGGCATCCTGCACCAACCCGCCCTCGCCCGCAGCGCCGTCACCGCCCTGGTGACGGTCGTCGTCGTCCTTGCCATGGGCGTCCTGTTGCACGCCAGCGCCGTCGACTTCGAGGGGACCCGAGCGTTCAACGCACTGCACGTGGGCGCCGTCGCGGCCGTGGCGGATGGCGTGTACGCGGTCTTCAGTCCCACCGCCGCGGTGCTGCTCACGGTGGTGGCGACGGCGGTGATCTGGGCGACCCGGCGGGACCTGCGGCCGGCGGCGACCTTCGCGGCGGTGATCGCTGGGACGTGGCTGCCATCCGCGATCGTGAAGCTCGTCGTCGGTCGCGATCGGCCGGACCTGTCGCAGCTCGCGCACCCAGTGACGCCGGCACAGGTCGACGCCTCGTACCCGAGCGGGCACTCGGTGTTCATCACGGCGGCCGCGATCGCCGTGGTGCTGCTGCTCGCGGACACCCGCGCGGCGCGGATCGCCAGAGTGGTCGCACCAATCGTGGTCGTTCTCGTCCTGGTGTCGCTGCTCGTCGACGGTGTGCACTTCCCGACCGATGTCGTCGCGTCGGTCGTCTGGGCGCTCGGCGTCGCGCCGTTCGTGCGGGCAGTCTGGTTGCGTGGCATCGCGCCCCGGTCCGCGTTCCTGCGGTAGCCGGACCGGGCGTCACGGCGGAGACCGTGGGCGCGGACGCAACCAGGGGACGGACTGGAGGCGCGGTGCCAGCTGGCGCCGTGACTCCAGTCCGTCTCCTGTTGCGTCTCGACCGCAGTCTCGCCTCAGCGGGCCACGGGAGCGAGGGGGAGACGCAGGGTGAACACGGTCCCCGCGGTCGAGGTCGCCGTCACCTGGACGCGTCCACCGTGCTTGGTGACGAGCTCGCTGAGGAGTGCCAGCCCGATCCCGGACCCGGTGCGGTGCGCCGGGGCGAGGTCCGTCGGGGTGCCGTGCGCGAACCGGTCGAAGACCCGCTCCGGTGCGATACCCACGATGCCGGCACCGTGGTCCGCGACGTCGACGACCGCGTCGCGGCGGTCCCGGCGCACGCTGACGCCGACGTCGCCCTCGACCCTCGCGTGGGCGACCGCGTTGTCGAGAAGGATCGACAGGCAGCGTCGCAGTGTGGCCGCCGGCATCCGGACCGGCGGCGTCTCCCCGCTCACGGTGAGGCGCACCCCCTTGCCGAGGGCAACGGGCGCGAGCGACTCGACGGTCTCGTGCAGGACCGCCGACACCTCGGTCCGACTTGCGACTGCCGTTCCCGGATCGTCGAGTGTCACCGCTTCGAGCAGGTCGTCGACGATCGCGCTCATCGACCGGGTGTCGCGTCGGAGTTCACGGACGACCCGAGCACGGGTCTCGGGGTTGTCGCCCTGCCGTTCGAGTTGCTGGACTCGGGCACCGATCACCGTCAACGGCGTGCGGAGCTCGTGGCTGGCGTCGGCGACGAACGTCCGCTGCATGCGGAGTGCCTGGCCGATCGGGGCGACGGCACGGCTTGCGATGAGCCAGGTGGCGATGCCGGCGAGTCCGATCGAGAACACGCCGAGCCCGCCGAGTCCGACCACGAGCTGCCACGGGTCGATGGCGAAGCGAATGTCGCCTTCGTGCGGCTCGAGGGCCTCTGAGCCGTTGGCCTGCAGGACGAGGTACCCCGCGAGGAGGACGAACACCGCGAGGACGAGCAGAGCGGAGATCACGGACACCTGCACGCCGATCCGGACCGCGCTGCGCCGGATGAACTGCTCGTCGGAACCGCTCGCCCCGGTCATTGCGCGGAAGTCGTCATCGGGTGCGCGTGGTCGGATCGGGCTCGATCTCTGTTCCGGCGCGCTCGGTGCCGGACGTCGCCTTTCGGCGATTGTGGCGGCTGCGGAGTGCGCCGATCACGACTGGGAGCACGGAAACGACGACGATGACGATCGTCAGGACGTCGATGTTGTGTGCCACGAACGGGATGCCGCCGAGCAGCACTCCGACCAGCGTCATCACGACAACCCAGGTGACTCCTCCGATGACATTCCACAGGGTGAATCGGCGCCAGTGCATCTCAGCGGTGCCGGCGGCGAGCGGAACGTACGTCCTGACGATAGGAACGAACCGACCGATCACAAGCGACAAGGCGCCGTACCTGGCGAAGAATGCCTCGGCTTCCCGCAATCGGGACGTCTTGAGTAGTCGTGCCTCGTCCGTGAAGAGACGACGTCCGAAGTCATGGCCGAGCCAGAAGCCGACCTGATCCCCGAGGAACGCTGCGACGACACCGACGACGACGATCTGCCACGGCGCGATTCCGAGCGCGCTTGAGAGGATCGCTGCCGTGACGAGGAGCGAGTCGCCGGGCAAGAAGGGGAACAGCACTCCGGACTCGATGAAGATCACGACGCCGATCCCGAGGAGCACCCAGGGTCCGAAGGCGTGCAGGAGAGAGGTCGCGTTGAAGATCGAGATGGCGGCAGGGAGCATCACGTGCATGGGACGAGCTTGAGGCAGTGTTGCTCAGGATGCTCAAAGAATTGCATCGCGGTGCACAACGGGGGAGGTTCGACGGAACGCGTTCTGCCAGGCATCCGCCAAGGTGTGACCGCGGCGGTACTCCCGGCACGTCAGTCCGAGCAGCGCCGCGTCGATCGCAGCAAGCAAGGCGACCCCGACGCCCGGTGCGACGACGAGTTCGACGAGCTGCAGGACGAAGAAGACCGCGAGTGCACCGATCGACGCGAGAAATCCGCGGCGGTTGCCGCGTAAGAGAGCAAGGACGATCGTGATCTTCACCACCCCGTGGAAGACGAGGTAGACCGCGGCGAGGACGGCGCCGGTGGAACCGAGTCCGACGATGCCACTCCACAGAGCGGCCGCGAATGTATTGTCCGGGTCCACGGCGACCAACCAATCGACGACGCGGTCGGTGAGTACCGCTAACGGGTGCGGTCCGAGCACCAGCAAGGGCACCCCTGCGACGAGTTCGAGGACACCACTGATGGCTTTGAATGCAACACCCATGACGAAGACGGCATCGACGAGGCGCCCCTCTCGGCGGACACGTGCACTCATGCCGACGAGTCTCGACGTGACGTTCACAGAATCGTCTGAGACTACCTGGTGGGGGCCGGAATCGGACTCGTCGGCACCCTCCTCACGAAGGGGACCTACGGTCGCGTCGAGCGGGAGCGCACAGAGCGGATCGTCGCGAGCGAACGCGCTGCGACCCAGCGCTGATGCACCCGCGAGCTCACCGCCGCTGGGTCGCACGGAACGCGCAAGTCGCATCGTCGGCAAGCTGGCCAGAAGTGACGGTGTTAGGTGTCGCGCGCCGGACAGTCTGAATGGCGGAGCGGCTGGACAGTTCGATCCCGCAGCCGCGCACCCGTAAGCGTGCGCCAGGACGAGAAGAGGAGGGCGTCGACAAATCTGTTGTCGACCGCCTGTACTCACTGTCTATCCGCCACAATCCGTGTCGAGGTGGCTCTTCGAGACAGATTGGGTGGCGGAGTTCGATGCCGCACCGTCTGTCTTCGAGCATTGGATCTTGTCGGCCTCCTGCGAATGAGGGCGTCAATCATTAGCCGCTGTGAATCGTCCAGATGCCGACAGCCCCTGTCGATTCGATGAGCGCTGCGAGGAGCGCACCGCCGACACCTCATCGACCGGCCGCGGGGTCGACGTACACGGAGTGTTCGACGATGCCCCGGTACACCGGCCGTGGTGCTGTCGGCGAGACGGCTGCCCAACCAACTACGGCACCGTTGGGCGTGACCGCGACGAGTCGGTGGTCGGGCAGTTCGCTTGTCGAAGGCGTCCCACGTCGGCGGTTCCGCCTCGAACGTTGCGTTTCCGGTGGCGATGTCGGCGCGGTAGATCGCTTCGACCGCCTGTCAGTTGGCGGCGGCCATGGGTCGGACGGTGACCGTCTCTGGTAGCGCGGTCATGAGCAGCACGACCCAGTCGAGGAGCCAGCGATGTCGGTGGTGCAGACCCCGGTCTCGGGGAGGACGAGCTGGACGTTCCGGGCGGCCTGGTGGTCACCGGCAAGTTCAGCAGCGATGGATCGGACCTGCTCGTAGCCGGTGAGGAGCAGGAAGGTGGGGGCGCGGCCGTAGGACTTCATGCCGGCGATGAAGAAGTTCGGCTCCGGGTGCGCCAGCTCCGCGACACCGTGCGGCGGGACGGAGCCGCAGGAGTGCAGGTTCGGGTCGATCAGCGGTGCCAGCGTACGGGGTGCTTCGACGATGTCGTCCAGGCCGAGGCGGATCTCCCGGAGCATGTCGAGGTCGGGCCGGAAGCCGGTCGCGTTCACGACGACGTCGACCGTCACCGTGAACGGCCCCCCGGCGAGGCGGCCGGCGACGGTGACCTGGTCACCGTCGGGGCGCACGTCGTCAATTTCAAACGAGGCGAGCTGTTCGACCTGGCCGGACTCGACGAGGCCGTGCACGTTCGAGCCGAGCTGCCCTCGGGCGGCGAGCCCGTCGGCGGCGTCCGCGCCGAGGCGGGCGGTGCCGGCGTTCCGTATCGCCCACAGCAGCGTCGTGCCGGGTTCGTCCTTCGCGAGGGCGGCGAGCTTGATGAGGGTGTTCGCGGCGGAGTGGCCGGCGCCGACGACGAGGACCCGCTTCCCGGCGAACCGGCCCCGGTCCGCACCGAGCACGTCGGGGAGCGCGTGCACGACGCGGTCGCCGAGGTCGGCGGTGGGTGCGAGGCCAGCGGCGGTGAGCGGGTTCGGGGACGTGTAGGTGCCGGAGGTGTCGACGACGGCGCGGGCGGTGACGTTCTCGACACCGTCGGCGGTGCGCAGGCGGAGGAGGAACGGGGTGTCGGCGCGGCCGGTGGAGCGGGTGCGGTCCATGCCCTGCCGGGACACCGCATCGACACGGACCCCGTACCGGATCACCGGTGCGAGCTCCGGCGTCTGGGCGAGGGGTTCGAGGTACTGAGCGATGAGGTCGTGCCCGGTCGGCAGCGACGACCGGCGGGGCTCAGCCCAGGCGGTGGGTTCGAGGAGCCGGCGGGCGGCGTCGTCGATGACGTACCGCCACGGGGAGAACAGCCTGGTGTGCCCCCATTCGCGGACGGACGTGCCCACAGAGTCGCCGGCTTCGTAGACGACGACGGGCAGGCCCTGCTCGAGGAGGTGTGCGGCTGCAGCGAGGCCGACGGGGCCGGCGCCGATGACTGCTACGGGCAGCCCGGTGAGGCGGTCCGCATCGGCACGGGGCGGGACGGCGAGCGTGAGTGTCATGGCGGTGGTCCTTCGGTCGCTCAGGCGGTCGGTTCGGGTAGCAGCTCGGCGAGGAGCGCGCTGACGCGGCGCTTGATGTCGTCGCGGATCGGGCGGACCTCGTCGATGCCCTTCCCGGCTGGGTCGGTCAGTTCCCAGTCCTCGTACCGCTTCCCGGGGAAGATCGGGCACGCGTCGCCGCACCCCATCGTGATCACGGCGTCGGACGCGCGGACGTCATCGGTGAGCAGCAGCTGCGGGGTGTTGCCGGTGATGTCGATGCCCTCTTCGGCCATCGCTGCGACCGCGGTCGGGTTGATCTGATCGCCAGGTTCGGAACCGCCGGACAACACTCGGATGCGGTCGCCGCCGAGGGCCTTGGCGTAGCCGGCGGCCATCTGCGAGCGGCCAGCGTTGTGGACGCAGACGAACAGAACGGTGGGCTGGTCGGACATCGCGGGTGCTCCTCGGGTTGTGGTGCGGCCAGCTTGCACCAGTGCATCGATGCGCGTCAATATGGACGGACGTCGATGTGTTGTGCGATGCTCGTCGCATGGCCACTGTCGAGCTGCTTCCCATCGAGGACGTCAGCGCGTGCTGCGCGCCGCTTGCGAGCGCGCCGTTGGATGCTGCCGGTGCTGAGTCGCTCGCCCGGACGTTGAAGGCGATTGCGGACCCGGCCCGTCTGCGGATCATCTCGATCGTCGCCGCGCATGGCGGCACAGAGACGTGCGCCTGTGACCTGCAGGAACCGCTTGGCCTCTCGCAGCCGACGGTGTCGCACCACACGAAGGTCCTCGTCGAGGCCGGGATTCTCAGCCGGGAGAAGCGCGGCACGTGGGCGTACTACTCGCTCGTCCCCGGGGCGTTGGACACCGTCGCGGGTCTACTGACCAGCGCGACTCGGTGAACGGCGGAACGGCCCGCAAGCCCGACTGGGGTTGCGGGCCGTTCCGTGTGTCAGTGTTGGCGTCCGAGGCCGGGGAGGCTTCCGCTGACGGTGTGGATGCTGCCGCTGCCGGAGCCATAGCCGCCGTGTGTGGCGGCCCAGTCGCGGCTAGCTGCGCGTCGGGCTGCTTCGGCTTCGTCGGCGACGCGGTGCCGTTCCGCGTCGTACTCGGCCTTGGTCAGGCCACGCAGTTCCCAGATGGGTGTGCGGAAGGTCCAGTCGTACGGAACGGACCAGGATTCGGTGCGTCCGTCGTCAGCGCGGCGGCTGACGCGGAGGTGCGTGACGATCTCGAAGTGCTCCTGCGACGGTGGTGAGGTCGTTGGGGCGGTCGGACTCGTGGCTTCGTAGGTGGCAGTGGCGGTTGTGTTGGTGGCGGGGCATCGCCGGCCGGTGGAGTCGGTGTGGCTGCCTATGCGGCCGCCGCTTCCGACGTGCGTTGCGTGCTTACAAGTGGGGCAGATGGTGCGGGTCATGCAGCTCCCTTGTGCAGGCTTCTGCGCCTGCGTCAGCAGAGTAGACCTGTTCGAACGTTTCTTCGGTAGGCGCGCCGTGCCGGAGCGCTCTGGCTATGATCCGGAAGCGATGGAGAGGATTGCGCGGAAGCGACCGAACGAGTTGACGGCTGATTGGCCGGCGGCGGAGTCTGACGTGCCGTCGGGCGAATCCGTCCGGCAGTTCGCGATTAGGCTGCGGAAAGTCATCGGGGAACGGTCGCTGCGATCCGTTACCCGGGACGCATGAGTGACTCACGAGACCCCGGCGAGCATCCTTGACGGGCAGACGTGGGTGGATCTGGAGACCGTCTTGAAGCTCGAGTACTCGTTCGGCGAGATGCTCTGGATGTCCGTGTTGCCGAGCGAGCCGGTGGAGGGCATCAGGTATCGGGTGCAACGGCCAGCCGGCGGAACATCCGAGACCGCTTAGTCCGGCGGTGGCCCAATCGTGGGTAGCCCGAGGTTCACCGGGCCATCTTGATCGACGTCCTCTCGGCGGTCGAGTTGTGCGAGCTTGTCGCGGCCGGCATCGAGGCTGTTCAGGAGCCCTTTGCCGAACGAGCCGTTCTGATTGGCTTCGACCATGCGTTACTCGAGGTTCTCGACGATCTCGATGAGCTGGGGTTCCTCACGAAACAAGCACCACGAGCAGTGCTGGGAGTTCAGTGAACAGGCACAACCTCATGACTCACAGCATCTAGATGTCCTCCACCGGCCAACGATTGCTGTCGATGAGAGCCTGGTCCAAGCGCAACTCCCGTGCCAGGGTGGCGCGTTGCGCCTCGGCAGAGACGTCCGCTCTGCACAGGCTGTTCGCGCCGGGAGTGGCCCAGACCGTCCCGTCGGCGGCGAACGCGAGCACGTCGATGCCGGCGTCGCTCGTGAGTCGCCGCAGGTCGTCCTCGTCGCCGGCGACCACCGCGGTCGCGAGGACATCCGCCGTGACGATGTCGTCGGCGATGACGGTCGCTTGGACGAAGGTCGTGGCCGCTCGACGCCAGATGTGCTCGCCGCGTTCGGCGGTGCCGGAGGTCGCGACGGCACGGCGGGATCCCTCGAGCCGGATGACGGCGACGACGGTGTCCCGGCGCGACGGGTCGACGACGCCGACGCTCCAGGGGTCGTCCGCGCGGTGGTGGCCGCGGACGAGGACGTCACCGCCGGCGCTGATCATCCAGTCGCCGTCGTCGCTCGCGGTGTCGAGGGCTGCTCCGGCGTCGCGGGTCGCGAGGGCCTTGACGACGCCGGAGAGGTCGATCACTCCGTCCGGACGGTGCGGGGTGAACGCTCCACCGGTCCGCTCCCGCCAGTCGAGCGCGAGCGCGTACACGTCACGCACCTCGGACGGGGTGTCCGCGAGCCGGAGCGAGCCGTCGGCGACGCGGCTGAGGACCGACGACGGGTCGTACAGGCTGTAGCGGTGGTCGTAGCCGGCGAAAACGGCGCGCACCTCGGATGCGGCCTCCGCGGTGGCGCCCCTGAGGCTCACGACGGTGCCCATCGTCTCGAAGGTCGTGACGCCGCTCACAGTCCTGCCTTGTCGATCGCGGACTGGAGGGACGTCGTGTAGCCCTCGCTGGTGAAGGTCGCGCCGCTGACGGACTGGATCTGCGCTGACTGCGCTTGCAGTGCCTCCTGGCGGAGGATCGGGGCCGCCTGCTGACTGATCTGGACCGACCGCCCGTCGCTGTTCGTGAGCTGCAGCGCGGTGACGTCGGTGATCGTCCCGTTCGCGACGGTGATCTGGACCTGTACCGGGCCGTACCGGGTCTGGGTCGTGTCACCGGCGAAGGTGCCGGAGGCGGAGGACCCACCGGTCGTGCCGGTGCCGGTGGTCCCGCCACTCGTGCCGGTGCCGGTCGAGCCGCTGCCGCTCGTGTCGGTGCTCGTGCCGGTCGTCCCCGAACCCGACGTCGTGCTCTGCTGCGCCGGAGCGGTGACCGCGGGCTGCCCGCCGAGCTGCCACCCGATGACGAGGACCGCGAGCGACGAGACGACCCCGCCGGCGATGATGCGTGCTCTCATGACCCGAACCGTTCCTGGTGGATCTGGTGCTCGGGGACACCGGCCGTGCGTGCTTCGCGGACGACCAGGTCGGACCAGTCCCGGGGGCCGCACACGTACAGGTCGGACTGGAGCAGGTCCGGGAACACCGACCGGAGCGAGACCCCGCGCCGGACGTCCTCCTCGGTCATCCAGCTCTCTCGGGAGCGGGACCGGTGCCCCACCATCGTGTACAGCCGGCTGCCCGTCGCCGCGGCGAGGTCGGCGGTCTCGTGCCAGAGGTACTGCTGGTCGGCGTTGGTGCCCCGGAGGAGCACGGTGGCCTCGCCCGGACGGAGGTCGGCGTCCTCGAGCAGCGCCCGCACGGGGGTGATCCCGATCCCGGAGGCGACGAGGGCGAGGTACGGGGCGGTCCGAGCCCGGCTGGTGAACAGGCCGTAGGGGCCCTCGAGGGAGACGAACGCGCCCGGGGTGATCCGGCCGAGTCGCGCGGAGCCGGCGCCGAGGTCGCGCACCGTGATCCGGGCGCGGTCCCGGCCGGGGACGGCGGAGAACGACACCGGGTGGGCGTGCCACCAGGTCCGCGCGGTCCAGAAACGCCACACCCCGTACTGTCCGCCCTCGGTCCCGAGTCGGTCGAGGTCGCGCCCGGCGAGGTGGATCGACGCGACACCCGGTGCGATGGTCTCGACACCGACGACGCGGATCCGGTGACGGAACGTCACGACGAGTGGCAGTGCGAACCGGTAGAGGGCGATCAGCCCGAGCGCGATGACGTACAACGCGATCCAGTACACCCGCTGCCAGGTGCCCTGCGCGAGCACGCTGCCGACGCTGAGCATGTGCGGCAGTGCGACGAGCACCGCGGCGTAGCTGAGGAGGTGGATGACGTGCCAGGCCTCGTACGGCAGGCGGCGGCTGACGGCGACGAGCGAGGACACCACCACGGCCACGAACAGCCCGAGCCCGAGGTACGCCAGGGGCATGTCCGGCGTGGAGAAGAGCGCGATCGTCTGGGCGATCGGCCCGGTACCCGCCGAGACGCCGTACCCGAGGGTCAGGAGTGCGCCGTGCGCGAGCAGGAGGCAGAGCACCGGCTTCCCGAGCGATCGGTGCACCGCGATGGCCTTGTCCTGGCCGAAGGTCCGGTCGATGAGCGGCACCCGTGCGGCGAGGACGAGCATCACGAGCACCAGGTCGGTCGCGACGAGACCGGCGACGATCCCGGCGTCGGTGAGCCAGCCGCCGAGGCCGACGACCGTGCGCGATCCGGGCGTCACGAGCCAGAGCACGACCGCCACCGCTGCCGAGACCCACGCGAGGATGCCGAGCAGGTCGGTGACGGCGTCGCGGCGGCGTCCGGCTCGGCGCCGGCGACGTGCCGCGGCCGCCCAGGGCTCGGCCGGCGGCAGCGTGCCACGGAAGGCGCTGCTCCCGGCCGGTGTCGGCGTCGGGCGGGTGGTGCGAGCGGTGTCGAACATCGTCTCGTTCCTCTCCAGCATGTGATCGGGTGGCTCACAGCATCGGCATCGGTCCTATGGAGGAACCCCGAACAGGACGTGTGCTTCGTTCGAGACTTCGAGTGATCGGGCCCGGTGTCGGATCCGCGTCAGCGCACGGGGATCCGGACCGAGGCGACCGCGCCCCGCCCGTCACCGTTCCGGAGCGACGCCGACCCGCCGGCCCGCTCGGCGATCCCGCGGACGAGCGCGAGCCCGAGCCCGCTCCCCCCGAGCACTGCCCGCCGCGCACTGTCCGCCCGCGCGAACCGCTCGAAGGCCTGGGGCAGGAAGTCCTCGGGGACACCACGACCGTCGTCGACGACGGTGAGTTCGAGCGCGTGCGATGCGTCCTGGGCGAGCGTCACCCGGATCACACCACCGTCGTCCCCGGCGGCGATCGCGTTCGCGACGAGGTTGTCGACCACCCGCGCCAACGCCGCCGGCTCGAGCGCGTACCGCTCGTCCGGAGCGTCGAGTGCCACCGTGAAGTCGATGTCCCGGTCGACGGCCCCGCCGAGCGCTCGTGCACGGTCGATCGAGCTCATCAGCTCCGTCACGAGCGCGGCGGCCGGGGTCGAGGCGGCCGGGCCGGTCTCGTCCAGCCGACTCAGCTCGAGCAGCGTGTTCGCCAGCGCGACGAGCCGCGCGGCATCGCCCTCAGCAGCGCGTAGCTCTCGTTCCAGGGCCTCGGCGTCGCCGGACGAACGGTGTGCGAGTTCGAGTCGCGCGGTCAGCGCGGCGAGCGGTGTCCGCAGTTCGTGGCTGGCGTCGGACACCATCCGCCGCTCTCGCTCGGCGTTCTCCCGCTGCCGGTCGATGAACGCGTTGAGCGTCCGCGCCAGCGCGGCGAGCTCGTCGTCCGAAGTCCCGACCGGCAGGTGGCCACCCACGGAACCGGCGCTCAGTTCCTCCGCGGTACGCCGCATCCGCCCCACGGGCCGGAGTGCCAGCGTCGAGAGCAACCAGGCCGTCGCGGCGAACGCGACGAGCGCCAGGGCGGTCCCGACGATGAGCGAACGGTCCACTCGGGCGACGGTCTCCTGCCCGGCACGACCGTCGTGCGCTGCCCAGACGACGTGCGAGCCGGTGTCGTTCGTGACCGGGATGCCGACGACGGTGACGAGGCGGTGTCCGGTGTGGAGGCGGATGGTGATCTCACGCTCGGGGACGCCGGACGGCAGCGAGGCCCGGACGTCGCGTGGCAGCGAGTCCACGAGCCACGCACCCGAGGCCGATCGGATCCCGACCAGGACGTCCTCAGCCGGCCGGTCCGGCGCCTCGTCCGGGTTGTGGCGGAGGTCGGACACGAACGGTGCAGCGTCCCCGGCGGCCAGGGACTCGTCGGTCGCCACGGTCGCCCGCTCGATCTGTGCGTGGAGCACGACTGCGATCCCGGAGAGGACCACGGCGCCCACGACGAGGCTGCCGAGCGTGATGCGTGCGCTGATCGATAGGCGACGGAGGAACCTCATGCCGTCGGCACGACCTCGAGCGCGTAGCCGACACCGCGCACGGTGCGGATCGCGACGTCGGCGTCCGCCGCCTGCAGCTTCTTGCGGACGTAGCTGACGTACTGGTCGACGATCGTCGGGTCGAAATGCTCGGCGCTCCCCCAGACCTCCTCGAGGGCCTCGGCCCGGGTACGCGCTGCCGGTGACCCCTGGATGAGGAACCGCAGCAGCGAGAACTCCTTGACGCTCAGCGGCAGGTCGCGTCCACGCACGGTGGCCCGGACGGCGGCGGTGTCGAGTCGGACCGTCCCTGCTTCGACGACCGTCGCCGTCCCCGCCGCCCGACGACGCAGGTGGGCTCGGATACGGGCGTTGAGCTCCGCGATCGCGAACGGCTTCGTCAGGTAGTCGTCGGCACCGGAGTCGAGTCCGAAGACCCGGTCGTCCACCGCGTCACGCGCCGTGACGAGCACGACGGGGAAGTCCTCGCCCATCTCGCGCAGCCGGCGGCAGACCTCGAACCCGGTCATCTCCGGGAGCATGACGTCGATCGCAGCGGCGTCGAACGGCTGCGCTCGCGCCTCGACCAGGGCGGCGACGCCGTTCGACACCACGGTCACCGCGTGTCCCTCGCCGACGAGCCCGCGTTCGACGAGGGCACCCATCTCGGGGTCGTCCTCGACCACCAGGATGTTCGCCACGTCACACCACCCCGCTCGTGCCGAGGAGGGATCCGATGACGAACGTCGCCGCGAGGGCGAGTGCACCACCGACGACGACACGGACGGTGGCGCGCGGTACCGAGCCGCCGCCGATCCTCGCGCCGGTGGCACCGGTGAGCGCGAGGGCGACGAGGACGACGAGGACGGTCACCGGGACGCGGACCGACTCCGGGGGCAGCAGGATCGCGAGCAACGGCAGGACGGCGCCGACCGAGAACGCTGCCGCCGATGCGAACGCCGCGTGCCACGGGCTCACGACGTCGTCCTCGTCGATCCCCAGCTCGGTCGTCAGGTGCGCTCGGAGGGCATCGCGTTCGGTCAGCTCCGCCGCGACGGCCTCGGCGGTCGAGCGCTGCAGCCCGCGTACCTGCCACAGCTGCTTGAGCTCCTCGAGCTCCGCGACCGGGTCCTCTCGGAGCTCGCTGCGCTCCTTCTCGATGAGCGACCGCTGACTGTCCTTCTGGCTGCTCACGGACACGTACTCCCCGAGCGCCATGGAGACCGCACCACCCACGAGCGCGGCGATCCCGGCGGTCGCGATCGCCGGCACCGATGTCGACGCGCCGGCGACGCCGACGACGATCGCCGCCGTCGACACGATGCCGTCGTTCGCGCCGAGCACACCCGCTCGGAGCCAGTTCAGGCGTCCGGCGAGGTCGCCGTCGTGCGCCTCACCGGGGTGGGGTTCAGGTGCGGTCATGGTCCTGATCGAACCAGGTCGGGACCGTCGTGTTCGAGCGCGGGGTCGCGTTCGTGTGAGGTTTCGAACGATGCCGGCGCCCGGAACCGGTTGGCTGGAGCCACAGCGCCGCCGTCGACCGGCGCACGACGTGAAGGGCCGACATGGACTGGCAGTTCGGCGGGATCCCGCTCCACCCCCTCTTCGTCCACCTCACCTCCGTCGCGGTCCCGGTCGCGGCGCTCACCGCGATCGCCGTGGCCGTGTGGCCGGCAGCGCGACGGTGGTTCGCGGTCGGTGCGCCGATCGTCGGACTGGTCGCACTGGTGTCGGTCCCGCTCGCGACGTCCTCCGGGGAGTGGTTGGAGCACCGCGAGAAGGAGACCGCGTTGCTCGAACGGCACACCGAGCTCGCCGACGGGATGCTCCCGTGGTCGATCGCGGTCTTCGCGCTCCTCACGCTCTGGTGGGCGTGGCACCGGTTCGGGACCACGCGGGTGACGAGCGGCGGCGTCGTGCGGGCCGTCCGGATCGTCGGGCCGGTACTGCTCGTCGCGGTCGCAGCCGTCTCGATCATCGAGGTCGTCATCATCGGCCATGCCGGAGCCGCGTCCGTCTGGAACGGGTAGCAGTCACCTGTTCAGCACCACGGTCATCCGAGCACGTCCGCCGGCGGCGCGACGCACACCGGCGCCGATGACCGGTGAACGAGCGCCTCTCCGACAGACCCTGCCAGGAACGCACCGAGCGCCGAGCCGTGGCGACGTCCGACGACGATGAGCGAAGCCGTGGTGGCGGCTCGGGTGAGCACCTCGGACGGTCGGCCCTGCCGGAGCTCACCACGCATGCGCAGGTCTGGGTGCGATCGGCTCACCGCCCGGATCGCGGCGTCGAGCTCGAGTTGCCCCTCGTGCTCCCACAGCGGGCGGTCTCGTTCGAGGTACACCGCACCAAACGGCGAGACGCTCGTCGGCGGTTCCCACGCGCGGACGAGGACGAGTCCGTCGCGGCTGCGTTGAGCGCACCGGGCAGCGAACGCGAGCGCCGACGAGGCAGTTCGGCCGTCCACGCCCGCGACGACCGCGTCGTCGACGCGACCGGGACGCCAGTGTTCCGGGACCACCACCACCGGAGCGGTGGCGTGTGCGACGACCCGTTCAGCGACCCGGCCGGTGAGGGACGCCCATAGGCGCTCGGACCGACGCCCGCCGATGACCAGGACGCCCGTGTCGGTGGCGTCCACGAGGAGACGCGCGACGGTGCCCGCTGACGACGGCACGCTCGACGCGGAGACCGGGGTGTCGCTCCCGGAGTCGGTGCGCAGCGATCGTGAGTCGTCCTGTCGACCGGTCAAGGGTCTCCCCGTGCCGCTCGTGGACGGTCTCCCAGCCGGACGGTATCGGTGTCCTGGACGACCCCGTCAACCCAGTCGAGGCTGTTCCATGCCGCGTCCGAGTCGTCGACGGCGACGGTCCAGCAAGTCGGCTCGGGCATGGCGGTCCTCTCGTCGGGCTCAGTCCCGACGATGCTGGTCCGCTCTTCGCTCCGCCAGGTCCTTGGTCCCCCGACGGTCCGCGCGACGCCGCTCGGGACCGAAGACCCTGCCGAGCAGCCGACGCCCGTGGCACCGTCGCGTCGACCGGTGCGGGCCCGCCGCCCGGCCACGACGAGGAGCCCCGCATGGACGACACGACGATCGAACAGGTCCACCGGTGGTGGCGTGCCGCGAACTACCTCGCGGTCGGACAGATCTACCTGCTCGACGACCCGTTGCTCCGACGGCCACTCATCCCGGAGGACGTCAAACCCCGGTTGCTCGGGCACTGGGGCACGACGCCGGGGCTGAACTTCGTGCACGCGCACCTCAACCGCGTGATCCGCGAACGGGCCCTCCGCACGCTCTTCGTCTGCGGTCCCGGCCACGGCGGTCCTGCCGTCGTGGCGAATGCCTGGCTCGACGGCACCTACAGCGAGCTGTACCCGGCGGTGTCCCAGGATGAGGACGGCATGCGAAGGCTCTTCCGCCAGTTCTCGTTCCCCGGCGGTATCCCGAGCCACGCGGCTCCGCAGACACCGGGCTCGATGCACGAGGGCGGTGAGCTCGGCTACGCCCTGTCGCACGCGTACGGCGCGGCGTTCGACGACCCGACACTCCTCGTCGCAGCCGTCGTCGGGGACGGCGAGGCCGAGACCGGTCCGCTCGCGACGAGCTGGCACTCGAACAAGTTCGTCGATCCGCTCCGGGACGGGGTCGTCCTGCCGATCCTCCACCTGAACGGGTACAAGATCGCGAACCCGACCGTGCTCGCCCGCATCCCCGAGTCCGAGCTCGTCGACCTCATGCGCGGCTACGGCCACCAGCCGTTCGTCGTCTCCGGCGGGTTTGACGGCGAGGACCCGCACGCGGTGCACCGGCGGATGGCCGAGACCCTCGACGTGGTGGTGTCCGCGACCGAATGACGTCCTCAGCCTGCTGCAGGTCGTCGAGGCGTTCCCACGCCGCCTTCGTTTGGTGGTCGTGGTACCGGAGCTCGTCTCTCTCCTCTGGCTCAGTCGCGTGCTCCAGCTGCGGGAAGAGGGCACGTTCACCTGTCAGCGGTAGCACGACCTCTAACGTTATCGCGTTCCTCAGCTCGGCAGATTGTGGCGGAGGTCGTACCCGGTGTCGGCGAGGAATTGCAACCGGTTGCGGACTTCGTCGAGTGAGGCTGCGTCGTCGTCGTTGCGCATGTCGGCCCGCAGCAATGTGTTGGCGGTGACGAAGTCATCGGTGCGATCGGCATAGCCGGCGGCGGCTGCGGTGAGGAAGATGGTTGGGTCGGCGGGACGAATGACCTCGGTCCCGGCGTAACCGACCGTCTCGTGCTTGAACCCGAGCGCGGCCATGTCGATCTCGTGTTCGATGAACGCGACGAGTCGGTACGGCATGTCTCGCCTGCTGATTGCGGGGTAGCCGGGCAGTTCCGATATAGCGCGGCCGGAAATGCGGCAGCCGGCGTCTATGAGCTGTTGTGCCTGCTCGACGAGCGGTAGGTTCGATGTCCACCTGGTTCGGACGCCGCCTGGCCCCGGGTAGCAGGCGATCGAGAAGTCGATGAGTCCGCCGATCTGGCGGGATTCCCACCCGATCGTGGTCCGGTGCACGCGCTTCCCCAAGCGTGCGAGCGCGTCGTCCACTTGCCCAGGCGTGAGCCCCGCGCCGACGAGGTCGTCGAAGCTGGCGCCGTTGACGGCGAGCATCCGGGCGACGGCGAAGGTGACGTAGATGGGTGCGGCGTCCTTCCACCGCTCGGGCACGCCGAGGATCTGTCGTCCGTCGACCCAAACGCGGCGCTGGTCGACGTCGACCAGCAGCACGGTCGTGGTCTGTTCAGCGAGCGCGATCTGCGTGACAGCCACGGTGCTGGGCGCCAGCATCAGCAGCTCCGTGTCCGTTGGCTTCTCATACCGCGGGCGCTGCGTGAGCGTCGGGAACCGGGCGCGGCGGCCGTCGGCGAGCCGGATCGTGTCGTGCGACTCGATGACCGCTGTCAAGCCGGCGAGCTTCAGGACGCTGAGGGCGTCGGTGAGGTCGGTGGTGTCGCCGAGCCCGTGCGGCATCGAGACCTGCGGCCCATCCCCGTATGCCGCGACAACCCACTCGAGATTCGACCTCATCAGCTCTGCTCCTCGGCCGTGTCAGGGCGAATGGCGGCCATGAGTCGGCGGGCTTCCGTGAGGAATCGCTCCCATCCGTCTCGCGTGTCGCCGTGTGCTGGTTCGCACCGATAGCCAGCGCTGCCGTCGCCCGGACGGATGAGGACCTGTCGGTGCTCCGTGTCGGGTGGGTCGCGGAAGAAGATGAGGCCGTGGATGCCTCGGCTGTCGAAGGCGACGTTGAGGAGGAACACATCCGGGCGTTGGTTCACTGCCGCCACTTCCGTCCGCGGAACAGGGCGATGACGGTTGCGAGGGGGCGGCCTTGCTGGATCCAGACCAGCGGCGTCGACGGTTGACGGTCGAGGGTGAGGGTGTCGCGGGGCGCGGTCATGAACTCGGTCATCGCCGCCGCGTCAAGCAGCGGGTCTGGTGCCGCCGCGTAGAGCACGTCGAGGCCCGGCAGAAGGACGGATGGGTCGCCGAACTCCGGCAGCGCCGGCTCCAGAAGTTGCCAGTCGGGGATCCGTTCTTCGCCGTCGATGACCAACGCCATCAGCCGTTGCGACCGGAGCAGCCCGCGGACGTCGTCTTCGTCGATCTGCAGCGCTGCGGCTGTCTCGGCGACGGTGCGGGTGGTGTCGTAGAGGTGGCGGCGGATCCGAGCTTGGGTCTCTTGCCACCACGCTTCGGGAACGTCCGCAGACGCGGCAGGCTCGGCCTCAGATGCTCGGGGCTCTTGCCGGCTCGTGGTGGTGTCGGCGTAGGCGTGGACCTGGTCGAGGGTGGTCTCGCCGCGTGCGAACATCCACAGCTGCGTCTGCCAGGGCATGTTGTCTGGGGCTCCTTCGAGGTAGCCGGAGTGGATCACCGCTCGGACGGCTTTCTCGCGGCGGGCGGTCTCGGAGGCGGGGATGAGGAGTGTCTGGACGATGCGGTTCGCTTCCCGCACGGCCGGCACTGTCAGGTTCGGGAGAACCGTGTTCGTAGGGTCGTAGAGCTCGTATCCGGGTTCGGTGTCGATTGGGCGGACCAGGATCTGCGCGAGGTGCGCGTCCGGGTTGTCGGTGTCTTCGAGGAGCACGTGCCCCCAGAGAATTCGGTCGGTGGAGAGGTGCAGGGACACCAGACGCATCATCAGCGAGTACCTCCAAGAAGACGGGAGCGGGGCAGGGGATCAGGGCAGGGGGAAGTCGAACGGCGTGCGGCCGATGCGGTCGGGTGCGTAGCGAAGGATGAACCGCATGATGCGGTCGGCCTCGACCATCGCCGGACTTCCCGGGTCCTGCGCGTCGGGGTCGACGTTGGTGAGCGTGAACCAGGGCGGGGCGTCGGCGTGGTCGATGAGCACCGTCGGTGGTTTGTCATCGGGGTGGTCGGGGTCGGTGAACATGATGGAGCCGAAGAACCGGACGTCGTCGAACGCCAGCGACAGCGACAGCAACTGCAAGAGCATGCGTGGTTTCCGTTCCTCAGTTGGGGAGGTGCTGGCGGATGTCGTAGGCGGTGTCGGCTTGGAAGTGCAGCAGCTGCCGGAGGATCTGCACCGCGCCGGTGTGGGGGTAGGCGTGCCGGTCGCGGTCGATCAGGTGCGCGGTGATGAACTCGTCCGTGCAGCACCCCAGGTCCGGCGGCGACAGAATCGTGGTGTCCTGCGGGACGATGACCAGCACCGTCGCGTCGTCGACGCTCGCGGGCTCGTATCCGAGACCGGCCATGCCAGGGTGTTCGGCGAACAGCGCGGTCAGGCGGTGCGGGCGGATCTCCGGCCAGTACTGGTGCGCCGCCCACGGACCCGAGATCACCCCGCCCGCGGCGATGAGCTCATCTGCCTGGACGTCGATGCTGACGTCCCGCTTCCATCTGGTCTGCACGCCACCGACACCCGGGTACGCGGCGAGGGTCCACTCGATCAGCGCGAACCGGTCCGCCGCCTCCCACCCGACCGGCGTCTGAACGACCTCCGCGCCGAGCGCGGTAAGCGCCGCCTGCACGTCGTCGATCGAGAGACCGGTGCGGGCGGCGATGGTGTCGGCATGGCCGCCGTGGAGGGTGAGGCTGCGGGCGACGGCGAACACGTTCCGCCACCCCGGCGTCGCGTCCCGCTGCGTCGAAGTGCCGTGCACTTGCCGGCCGTTCGCCCAGACGCGTTGCCGTTTCCCGTTCACGACCACGAGGTCCGGATACCGGCGCACCAACGACAGCACCCCGCCCTCGGACCCGCCGGGCAGCAGGATCACGTCCGCGGTGAACGAGTCCGAGGGGCCGTCGGTGATGGTCGTTGTCGGATCCGGTGTCGCGAGGAACGCGGTCCGGCCGTCGTCGAACCGGAGCCGGTCGAACGCTTCCACCCGCGCGGGCATCCCGGCTGCGGCCAAGGCGGTGAGGGTGTCGGTGATGTCGATCGTCCACCCGAGCCCGAACGGCAACGACAAAATCCGCTGCTGATCCCGAATGTCCTGGATCCACTGCCGATACGACATCACACCGCCCCCGTATCGCAGCGACTGTCGGCGTTCACCGTTTCCGATGGGCGCACGCCGCGCGTCACCGTCATGACGGACGGGGACGGTCCGTCGGGACGAGGAGCCCGCCGTCCGAGCGGGGACGATTGGACCGTCTGGGCGCGATCGCCGGTCACGACTGCTCCGACTGGACGTCGTCGTCCAGCAGCCGCTTCAGCCCGAGCCCAGCAGCGTCGAGCACAGCGGTCTCACCTTCGAGGTTCAGCACCTGCGCGCCGATGAACGCGTTGATGGACTGCAACGCCGTCATCCGTGCCTGCGCGTCGAGCTCGAGACGGTCCGCATCAACCTCGTCACGGTCCTTCCCGGACTCCGGCTTCGTCCGGTGCAGATAGAGGGTCTCGACGACTTCGTTCTCGACGTCCCAGCGGACGCCGACGCGCACCTCGCGGCCATCGGCACGGCGGACGTACCAGAGGGAACCCCACGGTCGGCCGCCGGGCAGCTGGATGTCTGCGCCGCGAAGTTCCCAACCGGTGGCCTCATGGGTGGCGTTCCATCGGGGAACCTTGAACCAGCCGCTGCCGAACGGCACCGGGACGAGCGCTTCGTGCTTCGCCAGCGCCGTGAACATCTTCCGCTGCGCCTGGTCGGTGCTGGGAGTGGTGTCGGTCATCGCGTTCCTTCCTCGGAGGGGTCGGGTTCGGTATGCGCGGACCGAACCCGGTTCTCGAAGCGGTCAAGCGTCCACTGCGACGGCTTGAACAGCGCAAACGGGTTCCCGTCGCGGGTGATGACCACGGACTGACCGTCCATGACGTGCAGGAACCAACGGACCGGCTCCGCGACGAACTCGTCCGCAGACACCCGGAGGTCCTCAACGTCGACGTCGCCGCTCACGCCGCACTCGACTCGCACGAACGTGGAACACGCGAACGGTCGCGACGCGAGACGCCGAGAAGCTCTATGGGGCGCGTGGGTCGTGTCATGACCTCGACGGTAGGAGCGCAGTCGACGTCTGGACAGGTCGACGAGCTTCCCGAGTCCACGAACAGGAAGACAGCTCCCGGCGCACGGCACTCTCCCCGCCGACCCGGGATGAGCATGAGGGCCTCTCGCCCGATCACGTCGGCGTGGGCCGTCGTCGAGCGGTCCATTGCGGGCCGTGCTGACCCCACTTCAGGGGGTCGTGTCGCGCCATATTCACCCCACTACGGGGTACGAAACCCCGATTTCAGGCCGAAATCGGGTCCATATGCGGCAAAACGGTCCGTCAGCAGGACCCAACCCCGCATAGGCCCATCACAAGCGCGGAACACTCCACGCCTCACCCTCAGAACGGAACCGCAATGCGTACGCACACCACGACCCCTGTCCACCCGCTGAGCGTCTGCACGAACAGCCTCCCGCACGACCACGCCGTCACCTTTGACCAGCTCGGCCACGCCGCGCAGGCCATGCGCAACGGCGCCCCGAGCACCGTCACCGGAACCGAGTGCGGTGAGCGGGTGCGCCGCTTCGCCGAATTCCAGGAAGAGTGGAGCATCGGCGTCGTCCTCGACGCTTCCGCCTCCGACCAGCAGCGTCGAGACAACGTCGAGGCGCGCTTCCGCGACGCAGACGCGACGACGGCCAATGCGCTCCTGCGCTGGCAGGCCCGCGACGCTGCTGCGCATGGCCGGCTCATCGGCGAGCCGACTGACCTCGACCTGACCGCACCGTCTGTGCAGATCTTCGAGCCCGTCCCCGCACCCGCGGACTGCATCGGTCACACCCACGAGCACCGACGCGACCCGGCCACCATCCGCCCGCGCCGGGTGTACGACTACGACTCCGCGGCTGCGGTAATGGAGGCTGCCGCGGACGAGGAGCTCGCCCGCTGGGCCGAGCGGGCATTCGACTGCGACTTCGCCCAGTTCCTCCGCACGCGGGCGGGCCGCCCCCGGATCGTGAAGCGGGTGCGTATCGCCTTCGCCGGCTCCAGTTCCCAGCCGGGTGAGGTCAACTACGACCCTGGCTGGTACTCGCGCTCGGGCGCCGGCACCCACACGATGACGTACGCGTGGGGGATCGAGTTCGCCCCCCGCGTCCACCGCCCGCGACCGGTGGCTATCGACGCGACGCTGCTGACCGACCGGCCCCTCTCCACGCCGCCGGAGACCCCCACGGACTGACCAGTCACACCTTCGAGAAGCCCCCGCATGGAGATGCGGGGGCTTCTCGCATTCGCCCACTGCATTGCCTCCAGAACGGCGACGTGCAGGGTGACTTCGAAACGGCTCGTCGACGCGCACGCGCACGCGGACGAGGCACCTGTGGCGTGTGTCCGACCTCACGCCGAGAGCAGGAACCGCACGGTTGCGGCACGCCCGCCGGTAGCGGCGATGCTGGGTCGGATCGTCAAAGCGGCATTCGACTGCCGGATGATGACGACGCCGATGTCATGCCTGGTCCGCTACGGTCGACGTACGGGGCGTGGGGTGCGGCCGCCCGGCCGCCAAGACCTCGACGGTGGAGGGTGCACGTTCGATGGCGACCAGATCTCTGAACGAGATTCGTAAGCAGGCCGGCAAGTTCGTCTCCGAGTGGAAGGACACTCCCGGCGAGGAGCGGCAGTGGGCGCAGTCCTTCGTTCGCGACCTGCTCCGGGTGTACGGCATCACGGAGACGAAAGCCGCCGCGTACGAACGGCGAGCGAAGCGCTCCACGACCGGCGGAGCTGGGTACATCGACGCGCTCGTACCGGGTCTGGCGCTTATTGAGATGAAGTCCGACGGGAAGGACCTCGAGAAGGCGGAACGGCAGGCGCTGGACTATATCGACGACCTCACGGACGCGGAAGCGCCCCGGTGGGTCATCACTTCCGACTTCCGCCGTTTCCGCATTCTTGACCTCCACGACCGCACCGAGGGCGCGGTCGAAGAATTCACGCTGCTGGACTTGCCGGCGAACGCGGACAAGCTCGCGTTCCTCGCTGGATACCAGGTTCGTTCCTTCGGCTCCGCGGAGCAGGAGAACGCCTCCATCAAGGCGGCGCGCATCATGGCTTCGCTGTACGAGACGCTGGAGAAGTCCGGCTACCCCGACCACGAAGCGTCGGTGTTCCTCGTCCGTGTGCTGTTCTGCCTGTACGCCGACGACTCCGGTCTCTGGGACCGGGACCTGTTCATGGAGTTCATCGAGGACCGCACCCGCGAGGACGGCTCCGACCTCGGCCCGCAGATAGCGATGTTCTTCCAGGTGCTGAACCAGAAGACGAAGCCTGGCCACCTCGACGAAGCACTGCAGCGGCTCCCTTACGCCAACGGCGGCGTGTTCGCGGAGACCATCAGTATCCCCGCGTTCGACTCGGAGATGCGGGACAAGCTCCTCGACGCGTGCCGGTTCAACTGGTCCGGCATCAGCCCCGCCATCTTCGGGTCGCTGTTCCAGGCGGTGAAGGACAAGAAGTCCCGCCGACAGCTCGGCGAGCACTACACGACCGAGACGAACATCCTCAAGACCCTCGGACCTTTGTTCCTCGACGACCTCCGCAACCGGTTCGCACACCACCAGCACTCCACCACCGAGTTGAAGAAGCTCCGCCGCCACCTCGGCGACATCCGCCTCCTCGACCCCGCATCCGGCTGCGGGAACTTCCTCCTCCTCGGGTACCGGGAACTGCGAGCCCTTGATCTCGCCATCCTCGTCCGCCTCCGGGAGCTCGGCGACACGACCGAAGTGCCGACGATGTTCTTCACCCGTGACGACCTCGTCGTGAAGCCGGAACACTTCTTCGGCATCGAAATCGAGGAGTGGCCGGCCCGCATCGCATCGACCGCACTGCACCTCGCCGACCACCAAGCGAACCAGGCCATGTCCCTCGAACTCGGCATGGCACCGGACTCGCTCCCGCTCGGCACCATCGACACCGTCCACGTCGGCAACGCGCTCCGCACGAACTGGCGGGACATCCTCACTCCAACCGTGGACACCATCGTCGTCGGCAACCCACCGTTCAAGGGACACCAAGGCCGCGAAGAAGAACAGGCCGCAGACCTCCGCGCCGTCTGGGGCCGCAACGACATCGGCAGGCTCGACTACGTCACTGCCTGGTATAAGAGTGCGATTGACTACTTCGGTGACGTCCCCGGTGGACGGTTCGCCTTTGTCTCCACGAACTCCATCACGCAAGGTGAGCCCGTGCCGACCTTATTCGCACCGGTGTTCTCTGCCGGATGGCGCATTCGGTTCGCGCATCGTACTTTCGCCTGGACGTCGGAAGCGCCGTCTGCCGCGGTCGTGCATTGCGTCATCGTCGGATTCGACCGACCAGGCCGCGCTACGCCGGCTTCCCAGCTGTTCTTCTACGAGGCTCTCCGAGGTGACCCCCGCGCCGAAGTGGTGAAAAGCATCAACGCATACCTCATTGACGGTCCGAACGTGCTTGTTGAACAGCGGCGGACGCTTCTCGCTCCCGACCTCGGTGCGGCGACGATGGGCTCCATGCCGCGCGACGGTGGCAGCCTCATCGTCGAGAAGAAGGACTACGCAGAAGTCGCCGACGATCCGGTTGCTGCAAAGTACCTGCGGCGATACGTCATGGGCGAAGAGCTCATCAACGGCGACGACCGGTGGTGCCTGTGGATGACGGACCTCGATCCGAAGGACGTCCAGAGGTCTCCCGTACTCAAGAAGCGGCTCGCCGGTGTCCGCGCCATGCGGGAAAGATCAAAGGCGGAGTCCACTCGGAAGATGGCTCTTACTCCGCACTTGTTCGGCCAGCGCTCTCAGCCGGCCACCCCCTACCTCGCCACTCCGAAGGTCTTCACCGAACGGCGATTCTGGGCAACTGCGCAACGCCTGAGTGAAGACGTCATCGCGGGCGACCAGGTATACAGAATCGACGACCCGGACGGCTTCGCGTTTGGCATCATGTCGTCATCCATGTACATCACCTGGCAGAAATCGGTCGGCGGACGGTGGAAGTCCGACCCCCGGTTCTCGAACACCCTCGTCTGGAACACCCTGCCACTGCCGAAGGCGAGCGCCGAGGTCCGCGCTGCCGTCATCGCTGCCGGTCAGAAGGTCCTCGACGCTCGGGCACTGCACCCGGGTCGTTCCCTTGCTGACGCGTACAACCCGAACGCGATGGACCCGAAACTCATCTCCGCGCACCACGCGCTCGACCGCGTCGTCGACAAAGCGTTCGGGGCCCGGCGCGCACTGGACTCGGAAGCGGACCGGCAGCGCGTGTTGTTCCAGCGTTACGAAGAGATGACGGCCGCGGAGCAGTTGACGGTTCCGAAGCGCTAGCTCTGTCTTGACCAGGCACTGCGGAGCATTCGCTCAGCCGAGCAGGACTTCCGCGTCGAGGATGCACACCAGTGCGCCGAAGAATCCGATAGCGAGCGCAGGAAGCGCACCGGCGGCGCCGATACCGAATGTGACCCATCCCAGCACGCGGACACCGATGCGGCCGCTGAGCTGTGCGGTGGTGATGCCCGTTGCGATCGCGGTGATTGCGGTGGGGACAGCGATAGCGGCGGCGAACCCGAGGACGAATTCGGCTCGGGCGAGATCGGGAGGTGGGTCCTGCAGGATCGGAGGGTTGTTGAGGGTGTTGAGGTGCGCTTGGTACGCATCGTTGATCGGCGCGTAATAGGCGTTCGCCGCGATGAACACCAGGATCCACACGCCGCCGATGACGAGACCGGCGATCGCAGGTGTCGCCCGCCACACTGATACGCGGGCGTCGGTCGAAGTCACCGTTCCATGATTCCGACGCGGTCCGTTCGGTGCATCCATCCGACGTCGGATAGGCCTCCGCCCAACGGAGGACGTCTCACGCCTCGGAGACCGCGAAGCCTTCCGGCGCCCGATCAGAAGTCGGCGGTCTCGTCCACGACGTACACCTGACGCAGGGGGATCCGGGCCCGCCAGGCGGGGTCGAGCTGTTCGTAGTTCGCGATGACGAGTTCGACGAGCTCCTCACCGGTGATGAGCCGCAGCCCCCGGCGTTGCCGTTCGGTGGCGAGTGCGTCGCGGGAGTAGGAGCCGAGGGAGACGAACAGTCCGAGCTCGTCGGTGGCGAGGGTGCCGATGAGCTGTCCGACGTCCGGCGCCCCGATCGTCGCGGTGCGTTGCTTGCACTGCACCTTGATCAGCGGCGGTTCGATGCCGAGCGGGTCTCGGTGTGCGATGACATCGACGCCGCCGTCACCGGAGTACTGGGTCACACGTGCCTGGTACCCGAGCGCACGGAGCAGCGCCGCAGTGAACTCTTCGAACTCGCGCGGTGTGATGGCGCGGGTGAGCCGTTCGAGGACGAAGTCCTTCGTCTGCCGGTGCACGCGTTCCGCGCGAGGTTCATCAATGACGTCGTCCTCAGCGACGGTGACTGTGTCAACCTTCGCGGCGATGGTCTCAGGCTCGGTGCCAGTCGCGTCGAGCGCGGCGAGGAACTCAGTGTTGTGGCGCTTCACTGCGAAGACAGTGAGGACCGACCCGATCTCGTAGAGGGCACTCTGGGAGAACACCGTCCGGGAAACCCCGAGCTGTTTCCACTCGACACGGCGCCGATGACGGTGTGTTTCGGCGGCCGGGTCGAAGTAGTAGTCGCTGGTGACGACACCGATGTTGATCGTCGAGTCCGGTTTGAACGGCGCGACGATGACGTCGCCCGGCCGGATCTCGTCACGGAAGCGGAGCAGCGTGCCCGCCCACACCGGGATCGCGCCAGGCTTCCGGTCCGGGTACGCCGCGGACAGGACTTGCTTCACCTCGTCGCGGGTCGCGCCGATCGTGTTCAGGTCGGCGATCTCGTCCCATCCGATGCTGACGAAGCCGTCGTCGAGGAGTTCGTAGGTCAGCGTGTCGTTATGGATTGTCCACATTCTCGCCACGTGGCGACCCTACCGAACCAGCCCAGCGGCAGGGCAGGAGTTGGCAGCCGACCGCGGGAGCTTCACAACCCATCTGCACGGCTCGTGTTTGCCGCCAAAGGAACCGATAGGTTCCTTTGGCTCAGTGCGGCCGACGGATGGTGACGACCTGGCGCAGGCGGGCGAGTGTCCGCCGTGAGTAGAGGTCCTGCATCCCAGTATCGCGTCGTGCCTCCCAGATGCGGAACCGCCGAGCCCCGAGCACGACCGAGCGGACCCAGCACGTGACACCTCCGAGTGCCAGAATCCAGGACTCGCCGGCGACGACATCCGAAACGGGGCGGTCGACCGAGGCCACGTAAAAGCCCGCCGCGATCAAGAAAGCGCCGTAGAGCGCCCACCCCATGACGGCGGCGGTGGACGTGGCGGATCCGACCCGCCTGGCGGCGCGGAACGCGAACTGCTGATGAAGCCGAATCTCTTCATCTAACTGCTCGAGGAACGTCCAGTGCTGCCGGACCGCACCCAGGTCATCCGCAGCAAGCGGCCCGCGCGACCGAGCGTCCTGCTCCATCGCAATGAGTTGCTCGAGGCGTTTCGTAGCCCGTTCAGCTCGTCCGCTCGACCACGAAAGAAACAGGCCAACGACGCCGACGACCCCTCCAACCACGCCAACGGTGATCGACAAGGGGTTGCTCGTGGCCAGTGCAGCGTCTCCCGCAGCAGTGACCATGACCATAGGAAGGAGCGCCACGGACCAACGGTAGGTCCAACCCAATCCACCACTGGGCACCCGCGCCGAAGTAAGCAGCGGCGCGCATCACTGGCGAGCCGCTGCAGCGGCTGCCTTGCCTGTCGCAGAGCTGTGCAACGGCTCGACCGAGTTATCCGAGCGTGATCAAACGTACGGGCAACCGCCGTTCGTTCCTGCTCCACAACTGGGGTGTCGAGCCCCATCGCTCCATCCATTACGTTGAGCGCAACCACAGTTTCGACAGACGCTCAAGAAAGACCCACCCCTCACCATGATCTCGAAGCAGACGCTGGCGTCGGCCGCACTCGGAGGGGCAGCTCTGCTCCTCCTCGCCGGCTGCAGCACGTCCTCCACCTCTAACATCGCAGCAGGCACCGTCGGCGAGTCCTCGACTGCCTCCCCGTCTCCCACGTCGACGACGGTCGCTGCCCTCGCCTTCAACGCCGGCGGATATCTCGCCGGGAACGCAGCGCCGAAGATCGCCGCTGGCGATGCAGGGAAGGTCTCCGTCGTGACCACTGCGCCGCTCAAGACGGACGGCAGCGGCAGCGGCTCGTTGGCGTTCGCGTTCCGCAACAACACCGCGGAGCCGATCTCGCACGTCGACTTCACCGGGACAGCGTCGGCGGGCGGCAAGGTCGTTGCGAGTGGCTCGAGCCAGGACACGGTCCCGGCGCAGGTGAAGCCGGGAGAAGCCGGCTTCGGTTACATCTACTTCGAGGACGTCTCGTCCGTGCCTGAGTCCGGTGTGCAATACACCTTCAAGGCCTCGACGATGCCAGCGGACACCTCCTCGTACAACTCAGCACCGCTCAACGTCACGCAGGCCGACAACAACGGAAAGTCGATCATCGGGACCGCGGTGAACAAGACTGGGAAACCCCTCACCGGCCCGTACTCTGTTGGGATTTACTGCCTCAGCGGCGACACCCTGACCGCATCAACCCTCGACTACGCCACCGAGACCGGAGACATCGACGCGGATGCAACGGTCTCGTTCAGTCATGACTTGTACGACACACCTTGCGACACGTTCACCGTCGGAGTCTCGGGGTGGTTCAAGTGAAGCTGCTGATCGCTCCCGTCGCCCTGGCCGCTGTGCTGGCGCTCACCGGGTGCAGCGCGACGAACACCGCTGACGCATCGGCGGGGAAGACGAGCGCTCCGACGAAGACAGCCTCATCGACGCCGACGCCGACGCCGACGCCGGACCCGGTAGTGATCCCGGACCTCACCGGCAACTGGAAACAGAATAACTCCGCAAGCGACGACGGTTGGATGACCGCCACCATCGACGGCACCACCATCACGGCGAACTTCGTCACCGACAACGGCGACACCACGTCGCTGTTCTGGGTCGGCACGTTCACTCCGCCGACAGACGACAAGTCGCCGTATACCTGGACATCGACGCGGGACACCGCGGCCACCGACTCGGCCCTGCTGGCATCGACGGACCCGACGAAGGACTTCATCTACGAGAACGGGGAGATCAGCTTCCCCGTGAGTATCGCGGGCAGCACCGCCACGGTTCGGCTGTCCAAGCAATAAGTGCGGGAGGCGGCGCTCCGTGGCGATGTCGGCCCGTCGTGCAGGCACAGAGCCGACTAACTCGCAGCGCAATGAGCGAAGCCACGAAGCGCCGTCGATTTTCGGTCGGACGGCGCTTCATGTCGGTCGATCCCGCCTGGTAAGAGGTTCCGGAACCCAGCGCGCGAGCTCAACCCGGGTAGTCGTAATCAGCGTTATCGGCGCCGGCGGGCAACCACCGTACAGCGGTGGCTCGCGACGCTGCGACGCGCCTTCCCGCGATGGGACCAGATGATCGCTAACTTGGTGAGCGTGGATCGACTATTGAATCAGCAGCGTCGAAGCGATGGTGCAGTCGCATCCACGAGAGCCAGCGTCGACAGCGACCCGGCTCCGCGGGCAGTCGAACTCGCGAGCCTGGGACCCGGATTCGACAAGGCGCAACACGGCATTTACGTCGACCTGGTTATGGCAGCTATCGCTCGGCCAGACGGAAAGCAGACGGCGGGACACTCAGGTCCCTCTCTGAACCTTGCCGTCACCGGGCCCTATGGTGCCGGCAAGAGCAGCATTCTTAAGGAAGTGCAACGTCAGATCGGCGACGAGAAGAGCGTTTCCTTGTCGTTATCGACGCTGACGTCGATCGATCCGGCGCTCAACAAGAAGGCCGACGAAGACGGCAAGCCGCTTCCCAGCACGAATCACATTCAGAAGGAGATCATCAAGCAGCTGCTCTACAGCGCGGCACCCGGCGCGACTCCAGAATCTCGGTTCCAGCGTATCGAGCCGTTCACACGAGCATCCGGCATCCTATCCTCGATCGCGGGGGCTGTTGGGTTCTTCGTCATCGCGACCCTAGCGGGAATCGTGGAACTGTTTCGAACGAGGATGACGGCGGGCAACCTGGCAGCCGCCTGGATTGTGGACATTCTGCTGGCCGTTGCACTCGGGATCGCGTCCTGGCTCGTTGTGCGGGCGCTTCACGCGCGGGTGCGCATCGGAACCGTGAGCGCCGGTCCCGCCAGCATCTCCCTGGCTAATCCCGACCGTTACTTCTTCGACCAGTTCCTTGACGAAGTGGTCTACTTTTTTGAGGCCACGAAGATCGAAGTCGTGATCCTGGAGGACATCGACAGGTTCGAGGACGTAGATATCTTCGACTCGCTCCGCGGCCTGAACGACTTGCTCAATCGATCGAAACGGATTGACCGACCCATCACCTTCCTGTACGCGGTCCGGGACAGCGTATTCGCAGATATCGACGCGCGCACTGCTTCGGCTCGAGGTACGTCCGATGCCGACGGCGCCCGCACGAAATTCTTCGATAGGATCGTGCCGGTCGTGCCGTTCGTGACTCGCCGCACCGCGCAAGACCTGCTCGCGCCCCTCTTGGCGAAAGTGGCATTCCCGCCCAACGAGTTGGTGCTGCGCGCGGTCGGGCCTCACTTGGGCGATATGCGCATCATTCGAAACGTCGTCAACGAATATCTAGTTTTCGCAGATCGACTATTGACGGAACGCAACCCGCTCGAACTCGACCGCGATCACCTTTTCGCCATCGTGGCGTACAAGAACCTTGCGCCGCGCAGTTTCGAACGTATTGCCCGAGGAGAGAGCGAACTGGATGACGCGCTACGGCGTCTCGATGCCGCTCGCCTGCACACGATGGCCGTCCTTGGTGCGGAAATCGATATGCTGCTTTCTCGAGACCGGCTCACGCGACGCATCGACCAGGACATCAAGACGGCACAGGAGCAGCTGCTTCGCGTCCTTCAGGCGGGCTACCGGGGAACAGTGGCAAACGCGAAGCTGAGCCTTGGCGGCACGACCTACTCGCTCGGAAGTCCACTCCCTGAGCCGTTCTGGGTCGAGCTGGCCACAGCGACCGGCTGGGAGACGCTCAGCGAGGCGGGACAGCCAGCGACGAACGTCGACATCCAAGAGCTGCGGGGGGCGCTCCTGGACCTCCTCCCAAAGGGTGGATTCGAGGAAGCGAGTCGTATCCGGACTGGCTATGATCGCGCCGTCCTCGAAGCCCGACGAGAGGCACTGCGCTGGGCTTCATTGCGCGACCTCATCACGGACGCTAGCTTGCAGCTACGGCTACCGAAGACTGGAGAGAGCGAATCCGACCCGTCCGCCGCAGACGTTTTGGCAGTGACGGGTGCGGACATCCTATCCAATGCCGGCGTCTCGGCGATCGCTATCGCATTGATGAGGGCAGGCTACATAGACCGCGACTTCGTCCTTTACGTCGCTGCTTTCGAAGGGACGACGACGAGCGTGAATGCGATGACTTTCGTCATTCGTCAAGTGGACCGCGGCGAGCCCGATCCCGTCTACAGGTTCGACGGCGAACGCGACATGGAAGCGGTGCTACTCGAGGTCGGCGACAGCCTCGCATCAGAACCTAGTGTTCTCAATCTGCAACTCGTGAGCTACATTGCCGACAAGCGTCCTGCCCTAATCGGCGACATTGCCGACTTGATCGTGGACCGACGGGATCATGCGGGCGACTTCCTCCGGCTTTATCTCAATGACCCGGCGGCAAACATGCGCGTCTTCGCAGCGGTCGCGAAACGCGACCCGGAGCTCCTGAGCTTCATTGCTTCCGCGGATCGGACCGCGGAGGCTCCGACCCGCCAAATCGTGAACACCGTGCTCGAGAACGCGAGCAGGGTCGCGGTCGGCGACCACGTCGAAGATATTGCAAACCTTCTGCTGCCGGTGGTTAATCAGCTTCCATTGTGGAAGCGAAACGTCGGACACCCTCAATCCGAGGTGATCGCCGACGTGATCGATGCGGTCGGCATCTCACTCGCCAACATCAATGAATTGAAGCCGGCGCAGCGACGAGCGATTGCCGTCCGAGCCCGATTCGATTTCACCGCCGCCAACCTGAAGGCCGCGACTAAGTCGGCCGCTCCGGTTCCAGCAATCGATGAGCTGCTCGGCCTCGGCGATGCTGTAAAGACGATGCTCCGCGAGAACCTCGTCACATACATCGGACTGTGCCGCGACCACTCGGCGTCTGCTATCACGAACGGAGACGAGCTGACCGGCGTCGTCGCTTGGCTCATTGAAAGCGGCAACGAAAACGCGCTCGAATCGGTGCTCGAAGCCACCGATGACAGCGTCGTCGTCGCGGATGTCGCACTGCTGCCCAAGGGTACGTGGCCGGTCCTTGCTAGAACAGGGCACGTCGCTGCAACTGCGGGGAACCTCATTGCGCTCCACGGAGTGGACACGGCGGTCGCGCACGATTGGCTCCTCAGCGTCTCCGCGCTCGAATGCACGTCCGATGTCGAAGCGCACGAGGGGGCGCTAATCATCGGAGCGGCGTCGTCGATCAAGGCGGACGGTCGCGTCGACCTGATCGCGACGTTGAAACCGTCGCCCATCGCGGCGAGCGAATTTGGAAGCGGCGCGGCGACGATTCTCGGGCTCCTCGTCGATAGCGGAGTCGTCCCCGACAGTCTGGCTACGCTCGAGGATGCTGCCGACCGTGGGTCGGGGCCAGTGCGCGACGTGCTGGCGGTGTCAGCACACCCTGCCGCGTTCGCTGAATCGATCGACTGGGACCGGCCGTGGCTAGCAGAGGTGTTCAACGATGGCCGGCTTACCGCAGACACCCTTAGCGTCGTAGCAAGGACGACGCTCGGAGCGACGTCCCTGTCTCGGGATGCTGCCTTGGCCGTGGTTGCATTTGAGTTGGCCGCGCATGGCGACGTCGATGGAGAAGATCTGCTCAAGCTCGCCAACGCTGTGCGTGGCCAGTCGCCGATGCTTCGACTCCTGGCCGCAGGGCTCCCTCGCCTCGACTATTCCGCGGTCCGTGCAGTTCTCGTCGCGATGGGCGGGGTGTGGGAGCGCCTGACCCGCACGGGCTCGAGCGGAGTGACGGTAGCCGATACTACGGAGAACAGACAGCTACTTGAGTGGCTTCTTCATCGGGCGGACTCTCCGGTGAAAAAGGTCGACCATGACAAGCGCGGCCGGCTTCGGAGCGCGTACGCGCATCCGAAGGAGTGAAGCTGCGCCCGCGACATTCACTTGCCAGCTGGCACGTTGGCGGGGTCTCGATGACCTGGTTCATTGAGCCGCTGGACCACCACAGGCCGAGACGCCCGCGCAGCGAATTCCATGTGGCCAGGACGAGCACGGGTGCAGCAGCGGTCCCCGTGGTGACCAGGCTCACGGCCGGCGCTGTCGCCGTCGGCGTCGGCGTCGGCGTCGGCGTCGGCGTCGCTAGTTTGGCGCATCTACACGTTCAGCGGGCGGCCGCCGATGACCAGCGCCGGCGAGGCCGAGGGGGACCGTGGAACGAATCCCCGAAACCCGTGGAACGCCCGTCGTTGCTGGGATTCGCGATCCGCGCCGCCATTGGCATCCGCGAATAGACCGAACACCTCGCTGTGAGTCGCTCGCGCACGTGTGGAGGCGCCTCCGCCGACCTGCTTGCGTTCCGTCTCGCGCCGCGTACTCGGCGTCCACAACGCGAGACGAGTCCGTAGGCTTGACGACGGTCCCGCCGCCGGGACCTGATCATGGACATCACCGCCGATGTGCCGCCCGCCGACGCATCGAAGGACCCGCATTGCCCACGAACACCGATCGGACGCGCCGTCCGCGCACCCGCACCCCAGAGGACCGCAGCGCGTACACGGTCGGGATGGAGACGACCGCCATCCCCGTGCTCCCGCCCGACGCCGCGGCACGGAAGCGGTTCGTCCGCGTCGTCGCCGCGGTCGCCGCGGTCGGCGGTGCGCTCTTCGGGTACGACACCGGCGTGATCTCCGGCGCCCTGCTCTACGTGTCGTCGGACTTCACGCTCAGCGTGTTCGAGGAGGGCATGGTCACGAGTGTCCTCCTCATCGGCGCCGCGGTGGGCGCGCTCGCCGGTGGTCGGGTGGCTGACCGGGTCGGCCGCCGACTCGCGCTCGTGCTGGCGGGCGTCGTGTTCACCGTCGCGACCGTCGGGTGCGCCTTTGCGCCCGACTACGCCGTCCTGCTCGTCAGTCGCGTCGTGCTGGGGCTCGCCGTCGGGGTGTCGTCGATCATCGTCCCGCTGTACATCGCGGAGATGGCACCCGCCGACATCCGCGGACGCCTGGTGTCGCTCAACTCGCTGATGATCGTCACGGGGCAGCTCCTCGCGTACCTCGTGAACGCCTGGCTCGCGCAGTACGGCGCATGGCGCTGGATGCTCGGGCTCGCTGCGATCCCGGCGGTGGTCCTGGTGGTCGGCATGCTCCTGCTGCCGGACACCCCCACGTGGTACCGGATGCGGGATCGCGCGGACGACGCACTGCAGGTGCTGCGCCGCACGTACCCGGAGCGTGAGGCGCACCGGCAGCTGCGCACGATCCGCGAGACCCAGGAGTCGCAGTCCGCGGAGCGCCAGGACTGGAGCGGCTTCCGGGAGCCGTGGGTGCGTCGCTCGGTGCTCATCGCCGTCGGCGTCGCCGTGCTGCAGCAGGCGACGGGCGTCAACACCGTCATCTACTTCGCGCCGACGCTCCTCGTCGACACCGGGCTGCCGTCGTCGACCGCGGTCGTCGCGACGATCGCGATCGGCCTCATCAGCGTGGTGGCCACGATCGTCGGCCTGCGGCTCGTCGACCGGGTCCCGCGCAAGAAGTTGCTCATCGGGGGATCGCTCGGCGGCGTCGTGTCGCTCGTCGCGCTCGGCTGCACCTTCCCGCTCACCGAACGCGGCCCCGGTTTCAGCTACCTGACGCTCGGCGTGATGGTGCTGTTCCTGGCGTTCCAGCAATCCGCCGTCGCCACGACGACCTGGCTGATCATCTCCGAGCTCGTTCCCTCGGCGGTCCGGGGGATCGGGATGGGCGTCGCGGGGGTGTTCCTGTGGCTGGCGAACTGGGCCGTGTCGCTCGCGTTCCTGCCGGTCGTGCACGCCATCGGCGGCGCGTGGACGTTCGTCGCGTTCGCGGCGATCGGCGTCCTCGGTGTCGTGTTCGTGTGGCGCGCCGTGCCGGAGACCGGCGGCAAGTCGCTGACCGACATCGAACACGAGATGCAGGACGCGACCGACTGACCGCCGGAGGTCGCCGCGGTGGGCGTTGGCGATGACGGACGAGAGGCCCGTGGCGATGCCGCCACGGGCCTCCCGTCCGTCTGGTGCAGGTTCTCGGGGTGCCGACCGAAGGCCGGTCAGGCTCCGGGAACGACCTCGGCCGCCCGGATCTCCTCGATGCGCTCGGTCTGCCCACCGACCTGCTCGAGCTCGTGGGCGAGTTCCTCGAGTTCGGCGCCGCCGGCCATCATGCCGGTCAGCTCGGCGAGGGTGATCCCGCTCTTCTCGAAGTAGCCGATGCTCTTGCCACGGCGGAGCAGCAGGAAGCGGTCGCCGACGGGGTAGGCGTGGTGAGGGTTGTGCGTGATGAAGATCACGCCGAGCCCGCGGTCTCGTGCCCGGAGGATGTACTTCAGTACGACGCCGGACTGTTTCACGCCGAGGGCGGCTGTCGGCTCGTCGAGGATGAGCGCCTTCGCCCCGAAGTACACGGCGCGGGCGATCGCCACGCACTGCTTTTCACCACCGGAGAGTGTGCCGATCGGCTGGTCGACGTCCCGCAGGTCGATGCCCATGTCGAGCAGTTCCTGCTTGGTGATCCGCTTCATCGCCGGGACGTCGAGCATCCCGAGCTTGTTCCGGAGTTCGGAACCGAGGAAGAAGTTGCGCCAGATCGGCATCAGCGGGACGACTGCCAGGTCCTGGTAGACCGCGGCGATCCCGGCGTCGAGGGCGTCGCGGGGCGAGGAGAGCTTGCGGTCCTCGCCCATGATCGAGAACGTGCCGGCGTCGTGCTGGTGGAGCCCGGCGATGATCTTGATCAGGGTCGACTTGCCGGCGCCGTTGTCGCCGAGGACGCAGGTGACGCGGCCGGCGTCGACGTCCATCGTGATGTCGGACAGGGCGATCACGTTGCCGTAGTGCTTGCCGACGTCGCGGAGGGCGATCAGGTGCGGGGCGCCGGCGACGGTCTCGGAGGTCTCCGTGACCGGGACCTCGACGACCTGCGTGGTGGGGTTCGCGGTTTCGGGCATCACTTCTGCTCCGCTCGTTTCTTGACGATGAGGTTGATGATCGTGGCGAGCAGCAGCATCAGGCCGAGGAAGAACTTGAACCAGTCCGGGTTCCACTGCGCGTAGACGATGCCCTTGTTCGCCATCCCGAAGATCAGGGCACCGATCGCACCGCCGACCGCCGAGCCGTACCCGCCGGTGAGCAGGCAGCCGCCGATGACCGCGGCGATGATGTAGAGGAACTCGTTGCCGACGCCCTCACCGGACTGCACGACGTTGAACGCGAACAGGTTGTGCATGCCGCCGATCCAGGCGCAGAAGCCGACGCCCATGAACAGGCCGATCTTCGTCTTGGTGACCGGGACGCCGACGGCACGCGCCGCGTTCTCGTCGCCGCCGACCGCGAAGATCCAGTTGCCGACCCGGGTCCGGAGGAGTACCCACGAGGCGATGAGCACGAGCGCGATCCAGATGAACACGGTGATCTTCACCGTGATGCCGAAGACCGGGACGTCCGCCGCGAACATCTGTTCGGCGACACCGAAGCCGTCGAGCTGGGAGATGTCGAGCGTCGACACCGATCCGGACACCAGGCGGGTGATCGCGAGGTTCAGGCCCGTGAGCATCAGGAAGGTCGCGAGGGTGACGATGAACGACGGCAGCTTCGTGCGGACGAGGATCCATCCGTTGACGAAGCCGACCCCGAGCGAGAACACCAGTCCGAGCAGGACGCCCACCCACACATTCGTGGAGAAGTACCAGGCGAACAGGCTCGCGGTGAGGGACGAGGAGATCACTGCGACGCCGGCGGAGAGGTCGAACTCGCCGCCGATCATGAGCAGGGAGACACCGACCGCCATGATCCCGATGGTCGACGAGCCGTAGAGCACGGTCGAGATCGAGTCGGGCTGCACGAAGACCGGGGCGATGATCGCGAAGAAGACGAACATCGCGATCGCGCCGACGACCGCTCCGACCTCGGGGCGGCCGAGGAGCTTCCGGACGGGGCTCCGGGCGGCGAGGCGCTCGTCCCCGGCGGGGACGAGGCCGGCGGCCGTCATCGCAGACCGTCCTCGGCGTACTGCAGGACCTTGCCGATGTTCGACTTGTCCACGATCGCCGGTCCGGTCAGGGTCGGCTTGCCACCGCCGAGCACGAACCCGCCCTGCTTGTAGAGCACGATCGAGTCGATCGACTCGTAGCCCTGCATGAACGGCTGCTGGTCCACGGTGAACAGGACGTCGCCGGATTCGATGCTCTTCGCGAGCGTCGCGTTGAGGTCGAAGGACGCCACCTTGATGTCGCTGCCGGCGGCCTTCACCGCCTTGAGGATCACTGCGGTGTACGGGGCACCGAGGCCGACGATGACGTCGGCGTCGCTGTCCGCCTGGAGCTTCGCGGTGACGGTGGACTGCACCGCACTGTTGTCCGTGCCGTTGACGTAGAGCGTCTGGGTGTCCGGCAGGACCTTCTTGATGCCGCCGCAGCGGGCTTCGAGTGCGACGTTGCCCTGTTCCTGGATGACGCAGATCGGCTTGGCGAGTCCCTGCTTCTTCAGCTCGTTGCCGACGGCCTCACCGGCGACGGACTCGTCCTGGCCGAAGTGCGCGAGGATCCCGAGCGCGGAGTAGGCGTCGCTGCCGGAGTTGAACGAGACGACGGGGATGCCCGCCTTCTCCGCCGCCTGCACCGAGCTCTTCAGTGCGTCGGGCTTCGCGAGGGAGACCGCGATGCCGTCCACCTTCTGGTCGGTGTACTGCTGGACGAGCTGCGCCTGCTTCGACCCGTCCGGGTCGGACGCGTACAGGAGCTTGACCCCGTCCTTCTTGGCGGCGTCCTCGGCGCCCTTGCGGACGATGTCCCAGAACGTGTCGCCGGGAGCGGCGTGGGTGACGAGGGCGATCGTCAGCCCGGAGTCCTTGCTGGTCCCGCCGGCGGAGTCGTCGCCGCTCGACGCGACACGACCCCCCTGCGAGGAACAACCGGCGAGGACGAGGGCACTCGCCGCGACTGCGACGGTGATGCCGATGACTGCAGAGATGCGCTTCACGGAAGACTCCTTTGTCCAGTGGTTCCGCTGTGGTGCACGGGTTTCGACGGTCCGCCACGGTGCTGTCCGAGAACCGGCAACTCTGCTAATTCTCACCTGGCGGCTTGTCTGTCCGGCGTACGGTATAACGAATCACCCTGGTCCACAAGCATTCGTTCTCACTTTCCGACTGCTCGCGGCTCCTGTTACAGTGTGAACAGTTCGTCCGCGGTGTGAGAACTGCGGGACACATCTCGCCGAACACGAGTCCACGATGACGAAGGGGTCACAATGTCTGGACAAGGACAACCGCGCGGAACGCTCGAACTCCCGCCGTTGACGACCGGACCGCACCGCAAGCGGATCGGTCTCATCTCGGTCGTCGCCTGCCTCGGCGGCCTGCTCTTCGGGTACGACACCGGCGTCAGCAACGGCGCCGAGATCTCGATCCAGTCGCAGCTGGGTCTCGACGACATCGGCCTCGGTGTCGTCATCTCCTCGCTCGTCTTCGCGGCCGCGGTCGGTGGCCTGGTCGGTGGCCCGGTGTCCGACCGGATCGGACGCCGGTCGACCATCATCGCGATGGCGGTCTTCTTCTTCTGCGGGACGTTGCTCGCGGTGTTCTCGCCCAACTTCGAGGTGCTGCTCGCCGGCCGCATCGCGGTCGGGCTCGCGGTCGGCGCAGCGTCGATCGTCGTCCCCGTGTACCTGGCCGAACTCGCGCCGCTCGAGATCCGGGGCATGATCACGGGCCGCAACGAGCTGGCGATCGTGAGCGGGCAGCTCGCCGCGTTCGTCATCAACGCGGTCATCGGGATCGTGCTCGGCGACGAGGGCGGCGTCTGGCGCGTGATGTTCTTCATCTGCGCGATCCCGGCGGCCGCACTCTTCATCGGCATGCTCCGGATGCCGGAGTCCCCGCGCTGGTTGGTCGAGCACGGCCACGACGAGCGTGCCCTGGCGGTGCTGAAGACGGTCCGGAACGAGGACCGCGCGGCGGTCGAGCTCGAGGAGATCCGCCAGATCACCTCCGAGGAGCCGAGCGAGACGCGGCTGAACGGGCTGAAGGCGCTGCTCTCCAGCCGCTGGCTCATCCGGATCGTGCTGATCGGCTGCGGCGTGGCCATCGCCCAGCAGGTCACCGGGATCAATTCGATCATGTACTACGGCCAGCGCATCCTCATCCAGTCCGGCTTCGGGGCGAATGCCGCCCTGATCGCGAACATCGCACCCGGGATCCTGGCGGTCGTCGGCGGGATCATCGCGCTCCGCAACATGGACCGCGTCGACCGGCGGAAGACGTTCATCCTCGGCCTGTCGCTCACGACCACGTGCCACATCCTGATCGGTGTCTCGTCGCTGGTGATCCCGGACGGCAACCCGATCCGGCCGTACGTGCTGCTGTTCCTGATCTGCGCGTTCGTGCTGTCCATGCAGTCCTGCCTGAACATCGCCGTGTGGGTCTGGCTCGCCGAGATCTTCCCGTTGAACATGCGTGGACTCGGGACCGGCATCGCGGCGTTCGCCGGCTGGCTGATGAACGGCGTGCTGGCGCTCTACGTGCCGTCGCTCATCGAGGGCATCGGCATCACCGGGACGTTCTTCCTCTTCGCCGTCATCGGCGGCATCGCGCTCCTGTTCATCGTCACCCAGGTCCCCGAGACCCGCGGCTGGTCGCTCGAGAAGCTCGAGGAGGAGGTCACGACCGGCGCGATCTACATCGACACGATCAAGGGCAAGGCGAAGCGGGCCGGTCGCGACGATCACTGACCGTGCTGCAAGATGTGGAGCATGGCTGACGACGGGTCCACAGGAACGGCGCGGCGCGCGACCATGCGCGACGTCGCCGTCCGCGCGGCCGTGTCGAAGTCGCTGGTGTCGCTCGCGTTCAGTTCGCCGGAGTCGGTCAGTCAGGAGCGGCTCCGGCGGATCCTGGACGCGGCGGACGCGCTCGGGTTCCGCCCGAACCGGGTCGCCCGGTCGCTGAACGGGGCGCGGGACGACTTCGTCGGGATCCTCGTCGCCGATTCCCGGAACCCGGTGTTCGCCGAGGTGGTGGATGCGGCCAGGCTCTCGTTGTCGGCCGGTGGCCGCCTCGGGCTGATGACGAGCGCGGTGCTCCCCGGCGCGGGTGCCCGCCTGGACCTCGAGGCGGTCGCCATGCTCGGCGACCTGCAGCCTTCTGGGCTCATCGTCGTGGGGTCGGTGCCGAGCATGGACCGCGTGGTGGAGGCCATGGGGTCCGCCCGGATCGTCATCGCCAGTGCCAGGCCGGAGCGGCTCGCCGGCGCCGCGACCGTGCGCGGGGATGACGAGGTCGGAGTCCGGCTCGTCGTGGACCACCTCGCCGCTCTGGGCCACCGTCGGATCGGGCACGTCGGGGGCGCCGGCGGTCGGGTGGCATCAGGGCGCGCCGATGCGTTCGTCGCGGCGATGCGGGAGCGTGGCCTCGACGCCGGTCTCGTCGCGGAGAGCGACTTCTCCGAGGCGGCCGGGTTCCGCGCGGCGCAGGCGCTTCTGGACCTCGACGAGCCGCCGTCCGCGATCACGGCGGTGAACGACCTGGCCGCGATCGGGGTGACGGCCGCGCTGCGGCAGCGCGGCCTGACGGACTCGGTCGCCGTCACCGGGTACGACAACACCTACCTGGCCGCACTGGGGGCCGTCGAGCTGACCTCGGTCGACCCCGACAACGCCACGATCGGCCACCGTGCGGCCGAACTCCTGCTCTCGGAGGAGAACCCCGGCGAGGTGCTCGTCGCACCCACCCTGCGGATCCGGGCGTCGTCCGTGCCCGTGCGCGGCTGACGTCGACCAGCAGTTGACACCGCTCGATCGCCGGTCGTAGATTGAACCGGTCCAAGATTTTGGACCGGTTCAAAATCAGGAAGCAAAGGAGCCCCTGTGGCAGAGAACAGCGCGCCCCGCACCGTTGGTGTCGGACTCATCAGCGTCGGGTGGATGGGGCGACTGCACTCCCGCTCCTACGCCCTCCTCCCGCTCCTCTACCCGGAGCTCGGCATCCGCCCGCGCCTCGTCGCCGCCGCGGACGTCGCACCAGCCGGCCGGGACTACGCCGCGGACGTCCTCGGGTACGAGAAGGTCGTCTCCGACTACCGCGAGGTCCTGAACGACCCCGAGGTCGAGGTCGTCTCGATCTGCGCCCCGAACTCCCTGCACGCGGAGATCGGCATCGCCGCCGCCGAGGCCGGCAAGCCGTTCTGGATCGAGAAGCCCGTCGGCCGTGGCGCATCCGAGACCGAGGCCGTCGCCGCCGCCGCGGACGCGGCCGGGGTCGCCACCACGATCGGCTTCAACTACCGGCACGTGCCCGCCGTACAGCACGCCCGCCAGCTCGTCCTCGACGGCGCGCTCGGCCGGATCACGAACGTACGGGGACGGTTCTTCGGCGGCTTCTCCTCGAACCCCGAGGACCCGCTGACCTGGCGCTTCGTCCGTGCCACCTCGGGCAGCGGCGTCCTCGGCGACCTGATGGGGCACCTCGTCGACCTGATGCACTACGTCCTCGGCCCGATCGGATCGATCTCCGCCGCCACGGGCACCTATCTCACCGAGCGACCCGGGCTCCCCGGCACGCCCGACGCCGGCAAGCTGCTCCCCGTCGAGAACGAGGACTACGCCACGATGCTCGTCCGCTTCGACGAGTCCGCGGTCGGGGCCGGTGCGATCGGCAACCTCGAGGCGTCACGCATCGCGGTCGGTCCGCGCTCCGAGTACGCGTTCGAGGTCTTCGGCACCGAGGGGTCGGTCCGGTGGGATTTCGAGCGGCTCAACGAGCTCGAGGTGGCCCTCGCCCGGACCGGGCAGCACGTCGGCTACACCCGCGCGTTCGCCGACGGGTACTTCCCGGACTACTCCCGCTTCCAGCCGAGTTCCGGCACGAGCATGGGCTACGACGACCTCAAGGTGATCGAGGCCGCCAAGTTCCTCACCGCCGCGACCGAAGGGGAGGCCGCCGGGTCCAACATCCACGACGCCGTCGCCTCGGCCCGCGTGCTGAGCGCCGCCGAGGAGTCCGCGGAGTCCGGCCGCTGGGTCGACCTGCCCGTCGAACCCGGTGCCACCGCCAACGTCCGTGCGACCGCCGTGCACGGCGCAGAAGGGACACGCGCATGAGCCTCTGCATCGCCACCGCACCGATCTCCTGGGGAGTCAGCGAGGTGGACGGCTGGGGCTACCAGCTGCCGCCGGAGCGCGTCCTGGCCGAGATGACCTCCCTCGGGTTCGAGGCCACCGAGCTCGGCGCCCAGGGCTTCCTGCCCCCGGCACCCGAGGACAAGGCAGCCCGCCTGGCCGAGTTCGGCATGAGCGCGATCGGCAGCTTCGTGCCGGTCATCGCACACCAGCCCGGCATCGACCCGCTGCCGCGCATCGAGCAGGAGCTCGCGGACTACGCGGCTTCGGGGGCGACCGTGCTCGTGGTCTGCGCCGACAGCGAGCAGACCGGGTACGACGCCCAGCGCGAGCCGCTCACCGACGAGCAGTGGGCCACCCTGTTCGCGAACCTCGACCGCATCACCGAGGCCGCGGCGGCCGTCGGCGTCACCGCGACGCTGCACCCACACGTCGGCACGGTCGTCGAGACCAAGGAGGACGTCGACGCCGTCCTCGCCGGCTCCACGATCCCGTTCTGCTTCGACACCGGGCACCTGTTCCTCGGCGGGACGGACCCCGTCCGCTTCGCCGCCGAGCACACCGACCGCATCGCCTACATGCACCTCAAGGACGTGTCGCTCGACGGCATGCGCCGGGTCGCGGACGGCGAGATCAGCTACTTCGACGCGATCAAGGCCGACCTGCTCTACCGCCCGGTCGGCCAGGGCGACGTGGACATCCGCGCGATCCTGACGAGCATGGTCCAGGCCGGCTTCGACGGCTGGATCGTCCTGGAGCAGGACAAGGTCGTGCTCGAGGAGCCGGCCGCCGGTACGGGCCCGATCGCGGACGCCCGTGCAAGCGTCGAGTACGTCCGCGCCCTCGTCGCCGAGCTCGAGGCCGCCGAGGTCGCACGGTGAGGATCGGCGTCGCCGGGCTCGGCCGCATCGGCACGATGCATGCGCGAAACCTCGCGCGGACCGCGGGCGTCGACGAGGTCGTCCTCGTCGGCCGCGACCCCGGCAGGACCGAGGCGGTGCGGAAGCGTCTCGACGAGCAGCGCGGGGACGAGCAGGGCTGGGCGGCGCTCTCCACCACGGTCGACCCGCTCGCCGACGTGCTCCCGTCGCTCGACGGTGTGCTCGTCGCATCCGCGACCGACACGCACGCCGAGCTCGCCCGTGTCGTCGCGGACTCGCGCACCCCGCTGCTCATCGAGAAGCCCCTGGCACTCGGCGTCGACGAGCTGACCGAGCTCTCCCGCGACCTCGACGCGACGGGGACGCCGATCATGGTCGCGTTCCACCGTCGCTACGACCCGGGCTACCAGCGGCTCCGGCAGCACGTCCTCGACGGCGACGTCGGGACGCTCCGACTCGTCCAGGCGACGGAGAACGACCACTACGCCCTGCCGATCGACTACATCCCGCAGTCGCACGGCATGTGGCTCGACCTGCTCGTCCACGACTTCGACATCATCCCGTGGACGGTCGGCGACCCGATCGTCGAGGTCTCGATGATCGGGTCCGTGCTCGACGAGCCGGTCTACGGCGAGCACGAGGACACCGACACCGCGATGGTGACGCTGCGCTTCGCTTCCGGCGCGGTCGGCAGCATCGGCGCACTCCGCCGCAGCGACGCCGGCCAGGACGTCCGGCTCGAGGTCACCGGCTCGAAGGGCGCGTTCGGCGCCGGCTACGGCCCGCGCACCCCGATCACCTCGACGGAGCCGGGCGGGACCGCGCCGTCTGACCCGTACGACACGTTCGGCGACCGCTTCGTCCCCGCGTTCGAGGAAGAGATCGCCCACTTCGTCCGGATGGTCCGCGGAGCGTCGGAGAGCCTCACGCCGCCCGCAGCCGGACTCGTCGCCACCGCGCTCGCCGAGGCCGCCGCGGAGTCGTTCCACACCGGGCGTCCCGTCCGGCCCCGCACCACCGCGTAGACGCGGCACAACCCACCACCCAGGAGATTGCAATGACGCAACAGACCCGGATCGGCCTCTTCGGCACCGGTCGCATCGGACAGGTCCACGCCATGAGCGTCGCCGCCATCGACGACGCGGAGCTCGCGTGGGTCTGTGACCCGTTCGTCGAGGGCGCCGAGCGCACGGCAGCCGAGTACGGCGGCAGGGTCAGCACGGACCCGGCCGAGGTGTTCGCCTCAGGGGAGGTCGACGCCGTCATCATCGCGGCTCCGACCGCGACGCACGTCGACCTCATCGACGCTGCGATCGACGCCGGTGTCCCGGTGCTCTGCGAGAAGCCGATCGACCTCGACCTGGCCCGCGTCGACCGGCTGCGCGAGAAGGCAGCGGCGGCGACCGTGCCGATCGTGCTCGGGTTCAACCGCCGGTTCGACCGCCACTTCGCCGAACTGCACCGCCGGGTGACGGCGGGGGAGATCGGCACGCTCGAGCAGCTGCTCATCACGAGCCGGGACCCCGCCGAGCCGCCGGCGGCGTACCTCGCCGCATCGGGCGGGATCTTCCGGGACATGACCATCCACGACCTCGACATGGCGCGGTTCTTCGTGCCGGAGATCGTCGAGGTCACCGCCCGCGGTGCGAACACCTTCAGTGCGTCTGCCAGGGAGTTCGGGGACTTCGACTCGGCGGTCGTCACCCTGCGCGGGGCGAACGACGAGCTGGTCGCCATCACGAACTCGCGGCATGCCTCGTACGGGTACGACCAACGGTTCGAGGTCTTCGGCTCGGAGGGGCTGCTCCAGGTCGGCAACCAGACGGACACGCTCGTGCGGCACTGGGGAGCGGGTGCGGTCGAGTCGCTCGAGCCGTACCAGAACTTCTTCCTGCAGCGGTACGCCGAGGCGTACCGGCTCGAGGTCGTCGAATTCCTCAAGGCGGTCAGGGGCGAGCCGTCGCGCAGCCCCGGCTTCGAAGACGGTCGCGCGGCGCTCGTGCTCGCCGACGCCGCCGACCGGTCAGCGCGGACGGGTGCGTCCGTCGCGGTGGACCTGTCACGATGAGCCGGGTCAGCCAGGACCTCGTCGCGACGTGCTGGACGACGGCCGGGACCGCGGTGCCGGACGGTCCGTCGGAGCGGAGCTCGTTCTCGGCGCGCGAACGGGTCAGCGCCGCGGCCGATGCCGGGTTCGTCGGTCTCGGGTTCGTCGTCGACGACCTGGAGGTCGTCCGCGACTCGATCGGGTTCGAGGCGCTCCGCGAACACGCCGACCGGGTCGGCATCCGGCATCTCGAGGTGGAGCTGGTGAAGGACTGGTGGCGTGACCCGAACGAGCGTCCGTGGCGTGCCCGGTGGGAGCTGCTGGCCGAGGCCGCACGGGTGTTCGGCAGCCCGATGGTGAAGATCGCACCGCCGCCCGCGCCCACGGTGGACTCGCTCGAACCGTACGTCGGACCGTTCCGGCGCCTGGCCGACGAGGCTGCGGGGATCGGCACCCGTCTCGCGCTCGAGCCGCTGCCGTTCGCCGGGATCTCCTCGATGCCGCAGGGATCGGAGCTCGTCCGTGCGGTCGACCACCCGCACGCCGGGTTGGTCGTCGATTCGTGGCACGTCTTCCGGGCGGGGACGTCCCTCGACGAACTCCGTCACACGCTCGATCCGGCGACCGTGGTCGGGGTCGAGGTGAACGACGCCGACGCACTGCCGCAGCCGGGTCTGAGCCTGTTCGAGGACACCCGCGACAACCGGCGGTACCCAGGAGAGGGCGCGCAGGACGTCGTCGGGTTCCTCCGCACGATGGCCGAGGTCGGGTGGTCGGGGCCGTGGGGTGTCGAGATGCTCTCCACCGAGCATCGTGCGAAGTCGCTCGCCGATGCGCTCGACGCCGCACGGGACACGACGCTGCGGTGCCTCCGGCTCGCCGGGGCCGACCGCCAACCGGCCTGAGACGCTTTTCTCACAGCGGACGGTTCGTCCAGCAAGCGATAAAAGCGCTATGCTCGTCCTGTCCGAACGCAACGACGCAGAGAGGATCACAACATGGTCGACCCGCAGGTGCTCAAGCACGGCGCATGGGACGTCATCACCCCGGAGATCGCCGGATGGGAGTACGTCACCTTCCAGGTGAAGACGTTCGGCGACGGCGAGACCGTCGAACTGGCAGCCGACGGCAACGAGCGGGCGTTCGTGAACCTGCACGGTGACCTCGTCCTCACCGTGGGTGGGGTCGAGTACCGCATCGGCGGCCGGGACACGGTCTTCGACGGACTCGGGCACACCCTCTACGTCCCCCGTGACACCGCCGTGACGGTCACCGCGACACCGGGTGCCGAACTCGCGATCGCGAGCGCACCGGCCACCGAGCAGCACGAGGTCGTCCTCGTCACGCCGGACGACGTCGGCTCCGCGACCCGCGGCGCCGGGAACGCGACGCGGCAGGTCTCGACGCCGATGTCGCCCGACTTCCCGGCCGACCGTCTGCACGTCGTCGAGGTGTGGACTCCCGGCGGCAACTGGTCGAGCTTCCCGCCGCACAAGCACGAGCACGACGTCGACGGCGAGGCGCAGCTCGAAGAGGTCTACTACTACCGCACCCGTGACCCGGAGAACGGATGGGCACTCCAGCGGGTGTACAGCCCGGAGCGCGACTTCGACCTCGACGTCCCCGTCCGCGACGGTGACATCTGCCTGATCCCCTGGGGTTACCACACCACCGTGGCGGCGCACGACCAGGACCTCTACTACCTCAACGTCCTCGCCGGACCCGCGCCGAAGCGCACGCTGCAGGCCGCCGAGGACCCTGCCCTCGCTCCGGCCCGCGCCAAGTGGGACGACCTCGGCACCGACCCCCGCGTGCCGTTCGTCCCGGTCCGCCCCTGACCCACCACAGAAGGAAGTCCGCAATGGCGCAACATCCTCAGCCGACCCGCCGCCTCACGGTGGGCCAGGCGATCGTCGAGTTCATGCAGGCCCAGCACGTCGAGCGCGACGGCGTCACGACGCCGTTCTTCGGGGGTGCGTTCGGCATCTTCGGCCACGGCAACGTCGCGGGTCTCGGCCAGGCGCTCCTGCAGTACCAGGACGTCTTCCCCTACTACCAGGGGCGCAACGAGCAAGGCATGGTCCACATCGCGACCGGCTACGCGAAGATGCGGAACCGCCTCGGCGCGCTCGCCGTCTCCACGTCGATCGGTCCGGGCGCGACCAACATGGTCACGGGTGCCGGCACCGCGACGGTGAACCACATCCCGGTCCTGCTCTTCCCGTCCGACGCGTTCGCGACCCGGTCGACCGGCGCCGTCCTGCAGCAGCAGGAGCACCCGTACGCGATGGACGTCACCGCGAACGACTCCTTCCGCGCGGTCTCGCGCTACTTCGACCGGATCAACCGGCCGGAGCAGCTCGCGTCGGCACTCCTCGAGGCGATGCGGGTCCTGACCAGCCCCGCCGACACCGGTGCCGTGACCATCGCGGTCCCGCAGGACGTCCAGGCCGAGGCGTACGACTTCCCGGAGGCGCTGTTCTCGCACCGCGTCTGGCACGTCGCCCGCAACCGCCCGGACCGTGCGGCGATCCAGCGCGCCGCCGAGCTGATCAGGAGCGCCGACAACGCGGTGGTGATCGCCGGTGGCGGTGTCGTGTACTCCGACGCGACGGACGAGCTCGTCCGCTTCGCCGAGTCGACCGGCATCGGCGTCGGTGTCACGCAGGCGGGCAAGGCGGGCATGCCGTGGGAGCACCGCCTGGCGCTCGGCGCGCTCGGCTCGTCCGGGTCGGCGTACGCGAACGCCATCGCGAACGGTGCGGACGTCGTGATCGGCATCGGCACGCGCTACACCGACTTCACGACGGCCTCGAACACGATGTTCCAGAACCCCGACGTAGCGTTCGTCAACATCAACGTCGCCGAGGTCGACGCGTTCAAGGAGTCCGGCATCCCCCTCGTCGGCGACGCCCGTGAGACGCTCGCCGAGCTCCGCGCCGCGCTCGACGGCTTCGCGCTCGACGCCGACGTCGTCGCGTCGAACGAGCGGGCCGCGAGCGACTGGCGTGCCGAGGTCGACCGCATCATCGAGGTGCAGGACGGCCCGACGCTGTCGCAGGCCGAGATGCTCGGACTGCTCAACACCTCGGCCGAGGCCGACGACGTCGTCATCAACGCCGCCGGTTCGATGCCGGGGGACCTGCACCGGCTCTGGCGACCGGGCAGCACGAAGGGCTACGACATCGAGTACGGCAACTCGTGCATGGGCTACGAGGTCGCAGGTGGCGTCGGCGCGCAGCTCGCCGCCCCGGACCGCCGTGTCCACGTGCTCGTCGGCGACGGCTCGTACCTGATGATGTCGCAGGAGATCATGACCGCGGTGCAGGAACACCTGCGCATGACCATCGTGATCGTCGACAACTTCGGGTACGGATCGATCGCAGCACTGTCGGAGACGCTCGGCTCGCAGACGTTCGGCACCCGCTTCAACGAGCGCGGTGAGGCCCTGCGTCACGACGGCCGGCGCCTCGAGGTCGACTTCGTCGCGAACGCCGCGAGCTACGGCGCCGAGGTGTTCTCCGCCGACACCGCAGACACCTTCCGGAACGCACTCGACGACGCCCGTGCGTACGACGGCACCAGCGTCGTCTACGTCCGCGTCGACGCCCAGGGCCGCTTCGGCGGCTCCGGCGCCTGGTGGGACGTCCCCGTCGCCGAGGTCTCGACCCTCGACAGCACGAAGGACGCCCGCGCCGCCTACGACGAGCACAAGCGGGACCAGCGGCTCTACCTGACGCAGTCCGCCCCGCATGTCCGAGAACTGGAGCACTCATGACCGACGCGACCGACGTCCTGGACTCGACCACGGACTCGGCGACCATCGTGGCCGGGGTCCCCACGGGCCTCCTGATCGGTGGGGTCGAGCGAGCCGCGTCGGACGGCGCCACGTTCGACGTCCACAACCCCGTCGACGGCAGCGTGATCGCGACCGTCTCGAGCGGGACCCGGAACGACGCGCAGGCGGCGGTCGACGCCGCCGCCGACGCGGCGGCCGACTGGGCGGCGACCCCGCCCCGGAAGCGTTCCGAGATCCTGTCCCGCGCGTACGACCTGATGATCGAGCGCGCCGACTGGTTCGCCAGGCTCATCACGGCGGAGAACGGCAAGGTGTTCGTGGACGCCCGCGGCGAGGTCGTCTACGCGGCCGAGTTCCTCCGGTGGTACGCGGAGGAGGCCGTCCGGATCCCCGGTGCGCTGCAGACGGCACCAGGGGGTGCGAACAAGATCCTCGTCGAGCACCGCCCGATCGGGATCGCGATCCTCGTCACCCCGTGGAACTTCCCCGCGGCGATGGCGACCCGAAAGATCGGACCCGCACTCGCCGCAGGGTGCACGACGGTCCTGAAGCCGGCCAGCGACACCCCGTTGACCGCCCTCGCGATCGGTGCACTCTTCACCGAGGCCGGACTGCCGGCCGGGGTGCTCAACGTGCTGCCGAGCCGGTCCTCCGGCACCGTGGTCGAGCAGATGGTGCGCGACCCGCGAGCTCGGAAGCTGTCGTTCACCGGCTCCACCGAGGTCGGCGTCAAGCTCATGAAGCTCGCGGCGGAGTCCGTCGTGAACACGTCGATGGAGCTCGGTGGCAACGCGCCGTTCGTGGTCTTCGACGACGCGGACCTCGACGAGGCAGTGGCCGGCGCGATGATCGCGAAGATGCGCAACGGTGGCGAGGCCTGCACCGCCGCGAACCGCTTCTACGTGCAGGAGGGCATCGCGGCCGCGTTCTCGGAACGGCTGGCCGAGGCAATGGGGGCACTGCGCACCGGCGACGGTCTGGCCCCCGACGTCCAGCTCGGTCCGATGGTGAACGAGGGCGCCCGTGACGACATCGCCCGTCTGGTGGACGGTGCGAAGGAGGACGGCGCGACGGTGCTCACCGGCGGCGCGTCGCCCGCCGGGCCCGGCTGGTTCTACCCGGCGACGGTGCTGAGCGACGTCCCCGAGCATGCTCGCATCCTCAAGGAGGAGATCTTCGGGCCGGTCGCGCCGATCGTGACGTTCCGCACCGAGGACGATGCGGTGCGGCTCGCCAACGGCACCCCGTTCGGGCTCGTCTCGTACGTCTACACGCAGGACCTCGCGAGGGGCCTGCGCGTCAGCGGCAGGATCGAGTCCGGCATGGTCGGTCTGAACCGTGGACTGGTGTCCGACCCGGCGGCGCCGTTCGGGGGCATGAAGGAGTCCGGTATCGGCCGCGAGGGCGGTGCCGAAGGGCTCCTGGAGTACATGGAGTCGCAGTACATCGCGGTGAGCTGGTAGCCGGAAGCCGGCAGGTGCGCTACTGCAGCGGGGTCGTCAGTTCGCTGGCGACCCCGCGCTCCAGTGCTGCCACGGCCCCGAGTGCCGCGTCCACGAACTCGTCCGCACGCTCCCGGATGTCCACCGACCGACCGGCGATCGACAGGCACCCGATGAGTTCGCCGGCCGAGCCGAGCACGGGGAACGCGAGGGCACCGATCCCGATGGTCGCGTCGTCGAGTGAGAGCGTGTGGCCCTGGGCGCGGGTGCGGCGGACATCCTCGCGGAGCGCGTCGGCGTCCACCATCGTCTTGCTGGTCAGCGGACGACGATCCGGGCCGTCCGACAGGTACTCCTCGACGTCGCGGGTGTAGGCGAGGACGAGCCGGCCGGCACCCCCGGCGTACAGCGGGAGCGACCGACCAGGGGCGAGCGTCAGGACGCCGATGCCACGACCGGGTGCCCAGTCGATGCAGACCACCTCGTCGCCACGGGGCACCGTCAGGAACGCGGTCTGCTCCGTGCGCTCGGCCAGGTCGTCGAGGACCCGGCGTGCCGACGCCCACTCGATCATGGCGTCACGCGCGGCATCCGCCAGGTGCAGCCACTTCACGCTGAGCCGCGCCCGGTTCTCGTCCGTCGTCGTGGCCATGCCGACTGCCTTCAGTCCGTCGATGAACCGGTACACGCTGGGTCGCGGGAGACCGGTGGCCTCGGCGAGTTCGGCGGGGGAGAGGTCGCCGCGCTCGGCGAGTGCTTCGACGACCGCCATCGAGTTGGCGAGGACGCGCATCGGTTTCCGGTCAGCCACGTCGTCCTCCGTCGTACCCGAGATCGGCGCTGATCGCCGCGGCGGTGGACACCACGAGTGCCCCGAGTTCCGGTTCGCGGTCGATGAGACGCTCGCGGAGCCCGCTGATGGACACCGCCGCGACGAGCTCGCCGCGGTGGTTGAACACGGGGCTGCCGAACGCCGCGATCCCGATCGTGACGTCCTGGTCCGAGCGGGCGTACCCCCGTCGCCTGGTCGTCTCGAGCTCGGCCTGCAGGTCACCGCGGGACGGCACCGGGTAGGCCGGGTCCGGCGCGGCGACGAGCTCGTCGACGACGGCGTGCTGTTCGCCGGCGGCCAGGAACGCCAGGAGCGCCCGGGGTGCTCCGCCGACGTGCAGCGGGAGCGCGTCACCGACCTGCATCGCCACGGAGCGGACGTCGTGCCCCTCGAGGCGTTCGACGCAGACGGCCCGGGTCCCGCGGCGGTAGCACAGCAGCGCGGCGACGCCCGCGGTGGAGCGGAGTTCCCGCATCCTCGGCAAAGCCAGTCCGCGCACGTCGAGGGAGTCCTCGAGAACGCCGCCGATCTGCATGCACGCGAGTCCGAGCCGGTACGTCCCGCGTACCGGAGCCGGGTCGACCCAGCCCATCGCGATGAGACTCTGCAGCAGCCGGTAGGTGGAGCTCGTGGGCTCGTCGACCGCGTCCGCGAGGGCACTCACGGTCAGTGCCTCGGCGTCCGCCAACGCGTCGATGATCGCGCCGGCCTTGCTGAGGATCTCGATCCCGCCGTCGTCGGAGGCGCCGTCTGCCATGTCGTCATCTTCCCATGACCGATGCGCTCGTTGAATCTCACTCAGTAGACATGTCGTTCACGGAGTGATAGTTTTGGCGCACCACCGCAGAGCAAAGGAGTCGCCGTGACACGCAACGACGCGAGAGACGTCGAACACCTCGAGACCGTCGCCCGAGAAGGGCGATGGCGCGTCCTCGAGACGGTGGCTGCGAGCAAGGCCGGCCACGTCGGCGGGCCCATGTCGGCCATGGACCTGATGGTGGCCCTCTACTTCCACCAGCTCCGGATCGACCCCGAGCGGCCGCACGACCCCGATCGCGACCGGTTCATCCTGTCCAAGGGGCACTCCGCGATCGGCCTGTACTCGGTCCTGGCGCTCCGCGGGTACTTCCCCGTCGAGGAGCTGGCCACGTTCGACCACGGCGACTCGCGCCTGCAGGGTCACCCGGACATGAAGCTCACCCCGGGGGTGGACTCCTCCACCGGTTCGCTCGGCCAGGGACTCTCCGCCGGCTCGGGCATGGCGATCGCCGCCAAGATGCAGGGCAAGGACTTCCACACCTGGGTCGTGCTCGGCGACGGCGAGATCGAGGAGGGCATGGTCTGGGAGACCGTGATCCACGCCCCCCGGTACGGCCTCGACAACCTCACCGCGATCGTCGACCTGAACGGCCTGCAGCAGTACGGCTGGCCGGCGGGCGACCACGACCGGTACGACCGCAGCGAGCCGATGGGGCACGTCAACCTGCCAGCGGTGTTCCGCGGGTTCGGGTGGAACGTCATCGAGATCAACGGGCACGACTTCGAGGAGATCCTCGATGCCTACGCCGAGGTCGACGCCGCCCGCGGCACGACCGGCAAGCCGACCGCGATCATCGCCCACACGGTGAAGGGCAACGGCGTCTCGTTCACCCGCGCGACGTTCAAGTGGCACAACGGCGTCCCGACCGCGGAACAGCTCGACACCGCTCGCGCGGAACTGCTCATCGACCAGAAGACGGAGGCCCTCGCATGAAGGCGCAGCGCGCAGTGTGGGGCGACACCCTCACCGAACTCGCCGAGACGGACGACCGCATCGTCGTCGTCGACGGCGACCTCGCCACCTCGACCATGGCCGTCACGTTCGCGAACGCGCACCCGGAGCGGTTCATCCAAGCCGGCATCGCCGAGCAGAACATGGTCGGGATCGCCTTCGGCATGTCCACCCTCGGGTACCGCCCGTGGCTGTCGTCGTTCGGCGTCTTCCTGACGAACCGGGCCCTCGACCAGGTGCGCATGCTCGTCTCGCAGACCAAGGCCCCGGTCCGTCTGGCCGCCGCCTACACCGGGCTGCTCAACGGCGCGAGCGGCAAGACCCACCAGGACATCGAGGACCTGTCCGTGATGCGGGCGCTCCCGAACATGACGGTCCTCGCGCCCGCCGACGAGACGGAGGCGGCAGCGATCATCCGGTGGGCAGCGGAGCACGACGGCCCCGTCTACCTCCGACTCGCCCGCGACGCCGTCGCCGACGTCTTCGACAGCGGCTACGAGTTCCGGATCGGCCAGCCCGTCCTGTTGCGGGACGGCGGCGACGGTGCCGCCGCGGAGGTCACGGTGGTGTCGACAGGGGTGCAGACGTCCCGGACCGTCGAGGCGGTCTCGGCGGTCGAGACCTCCGGCCGCAGCGTGCGGCACGTGCACCTGCCGACGATCAAGCCCCTCGACGACGACGCGCTCTGGGCGCTGCTGGACGGTGCGCGCACCGTCGTCACGGTCGAGGAGCACTCGGTGGTCGGTGGCCTTGGCGACGTCGTCGCCGCCGTCCTCGCCGGACACGCCAGCGGCGCTCGACTGACGAAGGTGGGGCTCGCCGACTCATGGGCCGAGTCGGGACCGAACGACTTCCTCCTGGACAAGTACGGTCTGTCGGCCGACCGGGTCGCCGCGCGCATCCACCACGCGGTCGGCGAGCGGGTGCCGTCATGAGCGTCGTCGACGCGACGGCCGCCGGCACGACCATCGAGCCGGGTCCCGGACGGGAGGCCCTGCATCGTTGGGTGGACCAGGTCGCGTCCCTGACGGAGCCCGACCAGGTCGTCTGGTGCTCCGGCAGCGACGCCGAGAACCGCGCGTTGCTCGACGCGATGGTCACGTCCGGTTCGCTGATCGCCTTGGACCCCGGCCTCCGGCCGGACAGCTACCTCGCCAGGAGCGACCCCGCGGACGTGGCCAGGGTCGAGGACCGCACGTTCATCTGCTCCGTCGACGAGGCGGACGCCGGCCCGACGAACAACTGGCGGGATCCCGCCGCGATGCGCGCAGACCTCACCGACCGGTTCCGTGGCTCGATGCGCGGCCGGACGATGTACGTGGTGCCGTTCTCGATGGGCCCGATCGGGGGCGCCATCTCCCAGGTCGGCGTCCAGGTCACCGACTCGCCGTACGTCGTCGTCTCGACCCGCATCATGACCCGGATGGGGGACGACGCCCTCACACAGATCGACGAGGACACGGTCTGGGTGCCGGCAATGCACAGCGTCGGCATGCCCCTGGTCACGGACGACGGCGACCGGATCACCGACGTCCCGTGGCCGTCCAACGAGACGAAGACCATCGCGCACTTCCCGGAGACCCGGGAGATCTGGTCGTACGGCTCCGGGTACGGCGGCAACGCGCTGCTGGCGAAGAAGTGCTTCGCACTCCGGATCGCGTCGTCGATGGCGCGTGACGACGGGTGGCTCGCCGAACACATGCTCCTCATCCGCGTCACGACACCGGCGGGCAAGGTCCTGCACGTCGCGGCCGCTTTTCCGTCCGCGTGCGGCAAGACGAACTTCGCGATGATGACCCCGACGGTGCCCGGGTGGAAGGTCGAGACGATCGGGGACGACATCGCGTGGCTCCGGCCGGGTGCCGACGGACGACTCTGGGCGATCAACCCGGAAGCCGGCTTCTTCGGTGTCGCTCCGGGAACCGGCCCGGACACGAACCCGGCGGCCATGTCGACCGTCCGGTCCGGCACGGTCTTCACCAACGTCGCGATGACGCTCGAGGGCGACGTGTGGTGGGAGGGCGCATCCGAGACCCCGCCGCGGCACCTGATCGACTGGCGTGGCCAGCCGTGGGAGCCGGGGAGCGCGACACCGGCAGCGCATCCGAACGCGCGCTTCACGGTCGCCGCGGAACGGTGCCCGACGATCTCCGACGACTGGGACAGCCCGGACGGGGTCCCGATCGACGCCATCGTGTTCGGCGGGCGGCGCGCGACGAACGTGCCGCTCGTCGCAGAGGCCGAGGACTGGGAACACGGCGTGTTCTTCGGCTCGACGATCTCCAGCGAGCAGACCGCTGCCGCCGAGGGCCCGGTCGGCGAGCTCCGCCTCGACCCCTTCGCGATGCAGCCGTTCTGCGGCTACAACATGGCGGACCACTGGGCGCACTGGCTCAGGGTCGGCGACCGTCTCGGGACGAAGGCGCCCCGCGTCTTCCGTGTCAACTGGTTCCGCAAGTCCACCGACGGCGACTACCTCTGGCCGGGCTTCGGCGAGAACGTCCGCGTCCTCGAGTGGATCGCCGGTCGGCTCGACGGGAGCGCCGACGTCCGCTGGAGCCCCGTCGGCGGGCTCCCCGGCGTGGGCGACCTCGACCTCGACGGACTCGACCTCGACGGCTTCGCACTCGACGCCCTGTTCGCCGTCGACCCCGCAGCGTGGACCGACGAGGCCGAACAGCTCCGCGAGCACTTCGACCGGTTCGGTACCCGTGTCCCGGCGCGACTCCGTGCGCGACTCGACCAGCTCGTCCGCCGGCTCGAGGAGGCGGCGTGAGCACCGACGGCGAGCTCTGGGACGACTGGGACGCGCAGCTCGGGCTCGCCGAGCAGATGATCCCCTTGATCGGTCGCCTGCACCGACGCGACGGTGTGGTCGCCGGGGTGCACGGACGGCGCCTCGTGAACCGATCGGCGATCGACATCGTCAGGGCGCACCGGTTCGCCCGACACGTCGACGGCGCACCGCTGCCACTCGCCGAGTCGCTGCGGATCCTGCGCGCGGCCGTCGACACCGGTGCCCCCGGCCCCGCGTCGCTCGACGTCGGCGCGCTCGCCGCACGGCTCAGGGCCACGGAGGACGACGACGTGCACCACGCGACCGCGATCGCGGAGCTCCTGCGGGACGCTGCCGCCGGCGGTGCGCTCCCGACCACCGACGTCGTGCTCTACGGATTCGGGCGGATCGGTCGCCTCCTCGCTCGCATCCTCATCTCCCACCAGTCCGGCGGGTCAGGACTCCGTCTCCGCGCGATCGTCCTCCGAGCGTCGTCGGGCCCGGACGACCTCGTGAAGCGCGCCAGTCTGCTCCGCCGCGATTCCGTGCACGGCCCGTTCGACGGCACGATCACCGTCGACGAGCACGCCGAGACGATCACCGCGAACGGCACGCGCGTCCAGGTCATCCGCGCGTCGGACCCCGCCGCGGTCGACTACGCCGCCTTCGGGATCGAGGACGCGATCGTCGTCGACAACACCGGGAAGTGGCGCACCGAAGCAGAGCTCCGTCGACACCTGCTCGCCCCTGGTGCCGGGCGGGTGCTGCTCACCGCTCCGGGCAAGGGCGATGTCCCGAACGTCGTGCACGGCATCAACAGCGAGCAGGCCGAGCGCGCCGACGTGGTCGCGGCGGCGTCCTGCACGACCAACGCCGTCGCTCCGGTCCTCGCGGCGCTGCACGCGGAGTTCGGCGTCGTGCGCGGGCACGTCGAGACGGTGCACTCCTTCACGAACGACCAGAACCTCACCGACAACTTCCACAAGGCCGATCGCCGTGGTCGGGCCGCGCCGCTCAACATGGTCATCACGGAGACGGGTGCGGCGCAGGCGGTGGCGAAGGCCGTTCCAGGACTCGCTGGTCGCCTCACGGGCAACGCGATCCGGGTCCCGACCCCCGACGTGTCGCTCGCGATCCTGCACGTGACGACCGAGCGCCGAGTCACTCGGGACACGGTGAACACGTTCCTTCGCCGGACGTCCCTGGAGTCGGACCTCCGGTCGCAGGTCGACTACGTGGAATCGCCCGAGTTCGTGTCGTCCGATGTGCTCGGCTCGCGGTTCGCCGGCGTGGTCGACGGGCTTGCGACGCAGACGAACGGTGACCACGACGTCGTCGTCTACGTCTGGTACGACAACGAGTTCGGGTACTCCTACCAGGTGATCAGGGTGGTCGAGACGATGAGTCGCGCGCAGGCGGTCTCCCGGGTCGCCGTGGCGTGACCGACCGAGCGTCCGGCCGCGATCTCCTGCGTGCGCCGGGCTGCCGGGAGGGGGCCGCCGCCCCGTACGGTCCCCTCCCTTCCAGCGGTCACCTCGTGAGCACCGCCGCGACCTCCGGGATGCGGTCCACGTAGCCGCGGACCAGGTCGCGCGCCACGGAGACGCTGTCGACGAGCGGGTGCAGTGCGAACGCCTTGAGCGCCTCGTCCTTCGACCCGGTGAGCGCCGCCTGGATGGTGTGCCGTTCGACGGCCTTCACCTGCGACATCAGTCCGATCTGGTGCAGGTCGGGCTGGTCGGTCGTCATCGGGTGCACGCCGTTGGCATCCACCATCGTCGGGACCTCGACGACGGCGTCGCGCGGCAGGCCGGCGATGGTGCCGTTGTTCCGGACGTTGAGGATCATCGTCTGGCGCTCGTTCCGGCTGATCGCGGCCATCACACCCAGGGCGACGCCCGCGTAGCCCTGGTGCGACGGGTCGGTCTCGCGTTCCTTCGGGTCGAGCGGCTCGTCCTGCGTGCCGCCCTTCGCCTCGGCCATGTAGGAGGCACTCCGACGCTCGACCGTCTCCCGCCAGAGTTCCGCGACGCCGTTCCCCGCGGCGCTCGCCCGGTCGTAGAACGCGGACTGGCTCTCGGCGAGGAAGTCCCCACGGGTCTTGCCGGAGCCGACGATGGAGCGCACGGCGTCCCGGTTGAAGTAGTAGTAGAAGAGGTACTCGTTCGGGATCGCGCCGAGGGAGCGGATCCAGTCGAGGCCGAAGACGTGCCCCTCTTCCATGGAACCGAGTCGGTCGTCGTCGGCCATGAGCTCGGGCAGGACGTCGCGGCCGTCGTACATGACGCGGCGCATCCAGCCGAGGTGGTTCAGGCCGACGTAGTCCATCTGCACGCGGGTGTGGTCGAGGCCGAGCATGCCGGCGACGCGGCGGCCGAGCCCGGACGGGGTGTCGCAGATGCCGAGGACACGGTCGCCGAGGACGCTCTGCATCGCCTCGGTGATGATGCCCGCCGGGTTCGTGAAGTTCATCACGTAGGCGTTCGGGGCGAGGTCGCGGATGACCTTCGCCGCCTCGACCATCACGGGCACGGTGCGGATCGCGTAGGCCAGCCCGCCGGGACCGGTGGTCTCCTGCCCGAGGACGTTCAGGTCGAGCGCGACGTGCTCGTCGCAACGGCGCCCTTCGAGTCCGCCGACGCGGAGCGCGGCGAAGACGTAGTCGCTGCCCTCGACCGCGCGGTGCAGGTCCGTCGTGGGCTTGAGGACGGGCGCATCGGGGAAGTCGGCGGCGAGCTCGGTCAGGATCGCGACCATCGCGTGCAGCCGGACCTCGTCGACGTCGTACAGGGCGACCTCGTCGACGCGCGGTGAGCCGGTGTCGCGGAGCAGCGCCTGGTACACGTACGGCGTGCGGAACCCGCCGCCTCCGAGGATGCAGAGCTTCATGTGATGATGACCTCTCCGCCGGCGTTCCGGCTGTGTGCGAGTGTTTCGTCGGGGGCGCCGGTCGTCGTGATCAGCGTGTCGACGTCGGTGAGGGAACAGAGGCGGAGCGCCCCCGTCCCGGGGAACTTGGTCTCGGATGCGAGCAGGACGACGCGCTCGGCGGCGGCGATCATCGACTGCTTGATCGGGGCCTCGACGGCCATGTTGTCGACGACGTGGCCGTTCGCGCGGACACCGGTGCACGACAGGAAGACAACGTCTGCGCTGACGTGCTCGAGCGCGGCCTCTGCCAGCGACCCGACGAGCGTGCGGTAGTTCCGGCGGACCACGCCACCGAGGAGCACCAGACGTACGGCTTCGTCGTCGCGGAGGACGTCGAACACCGCCAGGTTCGTCGTGATGACGGTGATGTCGCGCCCGCGGAGGAGCTCGGCGATCTGTGGCGTGGTCGTGCCGATGTCGAGGATGACCACCTGGCCGTCGGTGACCATCGCGGCGGCGGCAGCGGCCATGCGGCGCTTGAGGTCGATGTCGCCGGCTTCCTCGAACGGGGTCTCGACGGGTTCGCCGTCGTCGCCGTCCTGCGCGGTCTGCCGGGGCGCGAGGACGGCGCCGCCCCACGTGCGGACGAGTTCGCCGTTGCGGTCGAGCATCTCGAGGTCACGGCGGATCGTCGCCGGACTCACGGACAGGGCGTCGGCGAGTTCCTGGACCGAGGCCGCCCCGTCGAGCCGGAGCGCCTTGATGATGCGGTTCTGCCGCTCTCGCAGGATCATGCCGTCACCCTATCCGAAATCGCGCACGATCACGCAAGATCAATCATGCAAACATCGATTCAGATCAGACTTAACAAATCTGGAGCAATCAGGTAACGTCCTCGCAACACGAACCACGCAGGCTTGAGCACCATCAGCGGATCGGAATCCCGAGTCGCGCAGACCTGCGCAGGGATGATCCGCAATGACGAGGAGAAGCCGTGCCCGAGGCGAGCCCGACCACCGATCCCGGCACCCTGCTGTTCGCCGGCGATGTGTTCTGTGACCTGGTGTTCTCCGGCGTCACGGCCCCGGAGCAGGGCGCCGAGGTGTACGCCGACGCGTTCGCCGTCACCCCGGGCGGCGTCGCGAACCGCGCGGTCGCCGCGGCCCGGGCCGGCGCGCCGACCCGTGTGCTCAGCCGCCTCGGCGACGACGTCCTCGGGCGGCACGTGCACGGGCTGCTGACCGCGGAGCCCCTGCTGGACACGAGCCTGCTCGCACTCGTGCCCGGTCACCAGAGCTCGGTCTCCGTCGCGCTGACGGGGCCGGAGGACCGGAGCTTCATCACGTACGAGGAGCAGCTCGAGCCCCTGACGATCCCCGACGACATCGGCCGGGTTGCCGCCACGCACGTCGGCATCGCCCGTCCGCTGCCGGCGTGGGTCGCGACGCTCCGCGCATCGGGGACCACGGTCGTCGGCGGCGTCGGGTGGGACCACACCGGCGAGTGGTCCGGCGAGGTGCTCGGTCGGCTCGCCGAGGTCGACGTCTTCGTGCCGAACGACGTCGAGGCGATGCGCTACACCAGGACCGACACCGCGCTGGAGGCCGCGAAGGTCCTGGCCGAGCGGGTCCCGCTCGCCGTCGTCACCCGCGGCCGGGACGGCGTCGTCGCGGTGGACTCGGCGAACGGCGTCGTCGCCACCGCCGAGACGATCCCCGTCGACGTGGTCGATCCGACCGGCGCCGGTGACGTGTTCGTGGCCTCGTTCATGGCCGGCACGCACCACGGCTGGGACCTCGACACCCGTCTCCGGTTCGCCGCTGCGAGTGCCGCCTACGCCGTCACCGGACTCGGTGGCGCCGCGAGCGCCCCGCACCCGGCCGAACTCGTCGCCTTCCTCCGCCGTACCGCCGCACGCGGTGATTGGTCGTTCCTCGACGCGTCCGTGCCCACCGGCGCCTGACCCCACCCGACCCTCCCCAGCACCATCCACCCACTCGCAGAACTGGATGACCATGAAGCACATCAGCAAGACGACGATGCTCATCGGCGTCGCCGCCGCGGTCGCGCTCGGCCTGACCGCGTGCACCCCCGGCGGATCCGCGGCACCCGCGGCGTCGCAGAGCCTCGGACCGGTGTCGAAGGACGTCGGCTCGGGGAAGACGACGCTGACCGTCTGGGACCAGAACACCGACACCGGCATCGACGACGCGCAGCAGGTCCTCAACGACGAGTTCGAGAAGGCGCACCCGAACATCACGATCAAGCGGGTCTCGCGGTCCTTCGCCGACCTGAAGACGACGCTCAAGCTCGCGCTCTCCGGGGACAACCCGCCGGACGTCGTGCAGGCGAACCAGGGGTACCCGGACATGGGTGCCTTCGTGAAGGCCGGGTTCCTCCGTCCCGTCGACGACTACGCGAAGCTCTACGGCTGGGACGACTACTACCCGTCGAGCCTGCTCAAGCTCAACTCGTTCTCCTCCGACGGGAAGACCTGGCAGGGCGACGACCTCTACGGCGTCTCGCAGACCGGCGAGCTCGTCGGGCTGTACTACAACAAGGCCGTCCTGAAGGCCGCCGGCATCGACTCGCCGCCCACGACCGTTGCCGAGCTGACCGAGGACATGCAGAAGGTCAAGGCCGCCGGCACGCTCCCGCTGAGCTACGGCGACGTCGAGAAGAGCCCTGGCATCCACCTCTACGGCCTGGTGCTCTCCGCTCTCGCCGGGCGTGACGCCGTGAACGACCTGGTCGCCGGCAAATCAGGCAGCTGGACGGGCGACGACGAGGTCACCGCAGCGAAGACCATCAGCGACTGGGTCAAGGACGGCTACGTGACCGAGGGCGCGAACGGCGTCTCGCGCGACGACGCCGTCGCGGCGTTCGGCAAGGGCGAATCAGCGTTCCTCATCACGGGCACCTGGTACCAGGCGACGCTCGAGGCCGCGGCGAAGGCGGACGACATCGGCTTCACGGCGCTGACCCCGCCCGACGCGTCGAAGCCCGTCACGATGGGCGGCGAGGGGCTGGCGTGGGCCATCACCTCGAAGACGAAGAACGCGAACGCGGCCGCCGCGTACATCGACTTCGTCACGAACGCGAAGGCCTCCGAGACCCTCGTCCAGAAGGGCAACCTGCCGACGGTGGTCCCGGACGACGACACCCCGGCATCCGGCACGATCGCGGGCGACATCACGAGCAACTACAAGTCGATCTCGTCGTCGAACAGCATCACGCCGTACCTCGACTACGCCACCCCGACGTTCTACGACACGATCACGGCCGCGATGCAGGACCTGGTCGCCGGCAAGGCCAGCCCGGAGCAGTACACGAAGACGCTCCAGGACGACTACGCCGGCTTCGTGAAGAAGTAGCGAGGACCCCCGTGACCCAGTTCACCGGAACCACGGCGGGTGCTGCCGACCGCAGCGCCCGCCGCGGGCGGACCCGCCGGACGGCCGGCGCCGTCCGGAAGCGGCGGCGGAGCCTCGTCGCGTACCTCTACATCCTCCCCGCGTTCGTCGTGTTCGCGGTGTTCCTCGGGGTGCCGTTCCTGCAGAGCATCCAGTACTCGTTCTACGACTGGGACGGGCTCTCGGCCGCGACCTGGGCAGGGTTCGCCAACTACGCGGGCGTCTTCACCGACGCCCAGCTCCGAGCGTCGTTCGGGCACGCGCTCGTGCTGATGGTGTTCTACGCGGCGGTGCCCGTCGTGGTGGCGCTGTTCCTGACCGCGCTGATCTCGCGGGCGAACGGCCTCCGTGGGATGTCGTTCTTCCGAACCGTGCTCTTCCTCCCGCAGGTCATCGCCTCGGTCGTCGTCGCGACCATCTGGGTCTCGATCTACTCGTCCGACGGCCTGTTGAACGACGGGCTCCGGCTGGTGGGCCTCGGGCAGTTCGCGCAGGTCTGGCTCGGCGGATACGACACCGCCCTGCCCGCGATCGGCTTCGTCGGCACCTGGCTCAACGTCGGTCTCTGCCTGGTGCTCTTCCTGTCCGGCGTCGGCAACATCCACCCGAGCCTGTTCGAGGCCGCGCGCATCGACGGCGCCGGGGCCGCTCGGGAGTTCTTCTCGATCACGCTGCCGTCCCTCCGCGGGCAGATCGCCGCAGCGCTCACCGTCACGGTGGTGTCCGCGCTGAAGACGTTCGACCTGGTCTACGTCACGACGAGCGGTGGGCCGGGCAACTCGACGTCCGTGCCCGCGTTCGAGGCGTACAACCGGGCGTTCCAGACCGGGCAGGTCGGGTCGGCCGCCGCGGTCGCCGTCTCGCTCACCGTCGTCATCATGATCGTCACGGCCCTGATCGGCCGTCTCCAGCCGAAGGACGTCGCATGAGGATCTCCGTCCGCGAGAAGACCGTGAACTACGTCATCCTGACGCTGTTCGCGCTCTTCGCGATCATCCCGCTCATCGGCGTGCTGCTCTCCTCGGTCACCCCGTCGGCGCAGAACTCCGGCGGCTTCAGCGTGCCGACGTCGATCGACCTCGGGAACTTCGGAGCCGCGTGGAACCAGGGACACTTCGCGAGCTACATGCTCTCCAGCGTGCTCGTCACGGTGTCGGTCGTCGTCCTCACGACCGTCCTGGCGGTGTTCGCCGGGTTCGCGTTCGCACGGCTCGACTTCTTCGGCTCGAACGTGCTCTTCTTCGTGATGCTCGCCGGCCTGATGCTCCCCGCCGAGGCGTTCATCATCCCGCTCTACTTCAACCTGCGGAGCGTCGGGCTGACCGACACCTACACGAGCCTGATCCTGCCGCAGACCGCGCAGTCGTTGGCGTTCGGGATCTTCTGGATGCGCAGCCAGTTCCGGAGCTTCCCCGGGGAGGTCATCGAGGCTGCCCGGCTCGACGGTGCCCGGGACGTGCGGCTGCTCTGGCAGGTCATCGTCCCCGCGGCCGTCGCCCCGATCATGACGATGGCGCTCCTCATCACGATGTGGACCTGGAACGAGTTCCTGCTGCCCCTGGTGCTCATCACGAGCGAGGACCACCGGACCGCACCGCTCGGCCTCGCCTTCTTCAAGGGCGCCCACCTGACCGACTACTCGCTGTTGTCCGCCGCGGGGGTGATCGTCGCGCTGCCGATCGTGGTCCTGTACTTCTTCCTGCAGAAGCGGTTCATCTCCGGGATGCTCGGCGGCTTCGCGGACCGCTGAGGAGCGCCGACGTGGAGATCGTCATCCTGCCCACGCCTGCTGAGGTCGGTCGCGTCGCTGCGGCGAAGATCGCCTCGGTCGTGGCGAAGAAGCCGTCAGCCGTCATCGGTCTCGCGACCGGGTCCAGCCCCCAGGGCATCTACACCGACCTGCAACGCCGCGTGGACGCGGGAGAGATCTCCTTCGCCGAAGCGCGCGGGTTCGCCCTGGACGAGTACGTCGGGATCCCGCTGGAGCACCCCGAGTCGTACGCGTCGGTGATCGCGCGTGACGTGGTGGCGCCGCTGGGCTTCGACGCGTCGCGGGTCCGGGTGCCGGACGGTCGTGCTGCGGACATCGAGTTCGCGGCGAAGGAGTACGACGCCGCGATCCGTGCCGCCGGTGGGATCGACGTGCAGATCCTCGGGATCGGGGCGAACGGGCACATCGGCTTCAACGAGCCGACGTCCTCGTTCGCGTCACGGACCCGCATCAAGACGTTGGCGCCGTCCACGCGGGAGGCCAACGCCCGGTTCTTCGACAGTCTGGACCAGGTGCCGACGCACTGCATGACGCAGGGGCTCGGCACGATCCTCGAAGCGCAGCAGCTGGTGCTCGTGGCGCAGGGGTCGGCGAAGGCCGACGCGGTCGCTGCCGCGGTCGAGGGGCCGCTCAGTTCCTTCGTGCCCGGCAGTGCGCTGCAGCTCCACGAGCACGCGACCGTCGTGGTCGACGAGGAAGCAGCAGCCGGACTGCAACTCGCGGACTACTACCGGTACACGTACCGCAGCAAGCCAGCCTGACGGTCCGACGACCGGCCGGCCGGCCCGTCGCGGTGCGGGGGACTCGTAGGCTTGCCGGGTGATTGCTCGCGTCCTCGGTGCTGGTCGTCCGCTCGTCGCCCTCCACGGGTTCGGTGTGGACCACCGGATCATGCTGCCTCTGGCAGGAGCGGTGCAGGACCTGCCCTGGCGACTCGTGTTCCTCGACCTCCCGTGGACCGAGGCCGCCGCGGGCACCTCGACCGCGACGAGCGCGGGCGAGGTGGCCGACGGTGTCCTCGCGGAGATCGACGAGCACCTCGGCGACGAGCCGTTCGCCGTCATCGGGAACTCCTTCGGCGGCATGATCGCCCGCCATGTCGCCCACGAACGCCGACGCCAAGTCCTCGGCGTGGCGACCCTGGCGGGTGTCGTGCAACCAGCACACGCGGACCGCGCCGTCCCCGAGCGCACCGTGCTCCAGACCGACCCGTCCGTGCTCGAGGCCGCCGGTGACGCGCGGGAAGCGTTCGAGGAGGTCAGCGTCATCCAGGACGCGGCCGCGTTCGCAGCGTTCGAGCGGTACGTGCTGCCCGGTCTCCGTGGCGCCGACCTTGCGGTGATGGACCGCATCGCCGCCGACTACGCGTTGGACGCCGTGCCGGAGGAGCGCCACCCGGAACCGTTCACCGGTCCGGCCCTGCACCTGTTCGGTCGGCAGGACGATGTCGTCGGGTACGAGGACGGGCTCGCACTCCGGGACCACTACCCACGAGGGAGCTTCGTCGTCCTCGACGCCGCCGGACACAACGTGCACCTCGAGCAACCCGAGGTCACCACCGCCCTGGTCCGCGACTGGCTCGCACGCATCGACCGGTAGCCCGTCCGTTGCCGGGGCGTCGATCAGGGTCGGAAGACGGCCCTGACGCATCCGTCGGTCTTCTCCTTGAACATGGCGTAGCCGCCGGGTCCGTCGTCGAGTGGCATGACGTGCGTGGCGAGGTGCTCTGTGACGATCTCGTCCCGCGCCATCCGCTCGAGGAGCATCGGGATGTACCGGTGTCCGTGCTGCTGAGCGGACCGGAGCGTCAGGCCCTTGTTCATCACCGCCCCGAGGGGGAACTTGTCGACGAAGCCCCCGAAGACGCCCAGCACGAAGATGCTGCCGCCCTTGCGCGCAGCGAAGACCGCCTCACGGACGGCAGTCGGTCTGTCCGTCTGCAGCCGCAGCTGCTGCTTCAGCTGGTCGAAGGCGAAGTCGGGCCCGTCGCGGTGTGCCTCCATGCCGACAGCCTCGATGCACACGTCGGGGCCGCGGCCACCCGTGCGTTCTCGGAGCTCGGCCGTCACCTCGGCCGTCTCGTAGTTCATGGTCTCCGCACCGATGACCTGCTCGACCTGCGCGAGCCGTTCCTGGAAGCGGTCGATCACGATGACGCGTTCCGCGCCGAGCAGCATCGCACTGCGCGCAGCCATCTGGCCGACACCACCAGCGCCCCAGACGGCGACGGTGTCGCCGGGCCGCACGCCCCCGAGGTCCGCTCCCATCCACCCCGTCGGGGCGGCGTCGGACGCGAAGAGCGCCCGCTCGTCGCTGACCCCGTCCGGGACGGGGAAGGCGCCCTGGTCCGCGTACGGCACCCGGATGTACTCCGCGTGACTCCCGGCCCATCCGCCCAGTGCGTGCGAGTAGCCGTAGCAGCCGCCGGGTGCCTGGCCCCAGAGCATCTCGGGGATGCCCGCGTTGGGGTTGCCGTTGTCGCAGAGCGAGAACAGTTCGTTGCGGCAGTACCAGCACTTCCCGCAGCTGATGAACGAGCACACCACGACCCGGTCACCGACCTTGTGCTCGGTGACGGCCGATCCGACGTCGACGACCTCGCCGATGAACTCGTGTCCGAGCACGTCGCCTGCCCGCATGGTGGGGACGTACCCGCCGAGCAGGTGGAGGTCGGACCCGCAGGTCGTGCTCAACGTCACCTTGACGATGGCGTCCTGGGCGTTGAGGATCTCCGGGTCATCGACGTTCTCCACCGAGAGTTCGTTCACCCCGGTCCAGCACAGGGCCTTCACAGCGCACCCCCGCCCTTCGCATCGTCTTCTGCTTCGTCGACCGCGTGGCCGAGCAGCGTGCGTGGACGGTCGCCGTGCGGTCTCGGGGTCGCGCGCAGGACCTCGCCTGTCTCGAAGACCTGCTTGGCATCGCGCAGCGCTGCCCGCAGGGCCCTGTTCGGATCGCCGTCGGTGCTGACATCGGTCCCCTCCCGGATTCGGGCGTGTACCTCGAAGCCCTTGTCCCCGGGGGCCGGATCGATCCGGATCTCCAGCGATCCAGCCAGACGCTCCAACGGCTCGGGGTACCCGCCGTCCTCGAAGTCCCGGGCCTCGCCCAGGACGGTGACGGCTTTCCACCCGTCCGGGTGCGCCCCGTCGCCGTCGGACCCCCGTTCCTTCTTGACGAGGGAGCGGGCGACGAGTCCAGCCGCGAGTCCTGCGACGCCGATCGCTGCAGCCGCCTTGCCAGCCACGGTCACGCCGCCTTCCCGGGCTTGAGGACGACCTTGGTCCACCCGTCGTCCCGGTTGTCGAAGTGCTCGTAGGCGTCGGGAGCACCATCGAGCGGCAGCTCGTGGCTGACGATGAACGACGGTGTCGCCTTGCCGGCAGCGATCAGGTCGCGGAGCGGCCGGTTGTACTTCTTGACCGGCGCCTGTCCGGTGCCCATGGTCTGGCCCTTGAACCAGTGCAGTCCGATGTCGAATGCGATCTGTCCCTGCTTCGCCAAGTCGTCGGGGCCGCCAGGGTCCTGCGGCACGAACACGCCGACGGTTCCGATCCGTCCGGTGAACCGCACCGACTGCACCAGACGGTTGAGCGTGAGGTTCGGCTGCTCGTCACCACCGGCGTCGTGCGCCTGGTAGCCGACGCATTCGCAGCCGTTGTCGGCGCCGAGCCCCATCGTCTGCTCGAGGACGGCCTGTACGGGGTCGACCTTCGAATCGTCGATGGCGATCGCGCCGATGGACTCCGCAAGTCGGAGGCGGTCCGGATGCCGGTCGACGACCATCACCTTGCTCGCTCCCCGGATGGTGGCCGACAGGGCGGCCATCAGGCCGACCGGGCCGGCGCCGTAGATGACGGTCTGGTCGCCCGGCTGCACTCCCGCCATCTCGGTGGCGTGGTAGCCGGTCGGGAAGATGTCGGCGAGCATCACGTAGTCGGTTGCCTTCTCCTCAGCGTCCTTGCCCAGTCGGAGGCAGTTGAAGTCCCCCCAGGGCACCCGCAGCAGTTCGGCTTGTCCGCCGGCCCACGGACCCATGTCCGCGAATCCGTAGGCCGCGCCCGCCCACTCGGGAACGGGCTGAGCGGTGAGGCAGTAGTTGGTCAGCCCGAGCTCGCAGTTCTTGCAGTGACCGCACGCCACGTTGAACGGCAGGACGACGTGGTCCCCGACCTTGACCTTGTCCACACCGCCGCCGACCTCGATCACCTCGCCCATGTTCTCGTGACCGAACCAGCGGCCGGTCTCGAAGCTGGTGCGTCCCTCGTACATGTGGAGGTCGGATCCGCAGATGTTGGTCGTGGTGACGCGCACCAGCACGTCGGTCGGGCGCTCGATGCGCGCATCGGGGACGTCCTGCACCGTGACCTTGCGCGGCCCCTCGTAGACAACGGCTTTCATGTTCGTCTCCTCTCGTGTGAGACGTGGTCCGGCTTGCGCCGCGGGCCGATTTGCCGCGCGACACCCTCATGGCACGCCACCCGGAGCGGGAGCACCATCGGCAGACATGCCCATCCGACTTCGCGCGGTGTGGGCACGCGTACCGCATCACCGTGCTAGACCGGCGACAGACGGTTTTCGGATAACTCCTTCGATTACCGCCGCCGATGGTCATGAGGTGGTCGAACCGTGACACGCACTGCTGCACTGCTGCTGCTCGCTGAGGTCGCGGCGCGCCCGGATCCCGTTCACGATCGAGCGCAGGCGCTGCTCGATGAACTGCACCACCACACCCCGTTCGACGGCGCGTGGACGGCGCTGGCCGAACGGGGGAGGACGGGGTGCGGCGCGGTCGCGAGCACGGACCTCGACGAGTCGAGCGTCCGCTCCCTGAGCGGTCCTGAGGTGGCACGCCACATCGAGCGGACCGGTGCCGATCGCGCACGGCCCCCCAAGCGCCTGCGCCCTACGGGATTCCACGAGGCGTTGTCCGTCGCACTGTCGACATCGGCAGCCTTCGTCAGCGGAGCCCGGTCGGGCGTGGTGCTGCTTCCCGACTCCGGGGTCACCCGCATCCCGGGCTTGTCCGATGACGTGCTCCTCGCCGCCGACTCCGCGCTCGTCGATGCGGCCAGGGACGCCATCGGCGAGGGGCAGCGCTACGCCACGTTCCTGTGGCCGCGCGGGAGCCGACAGCTGCCGGACGGTTACACGCGGGCGACGGTGCTCGCCTGCGATCGAGATCTCCAGACAGCGGCTCGAGGGGTCGTCGTGCTCTCACCCGCCGGGCACCTGCGGGGCCTGACGCCGCGCGAACTCGAGGTGCTGGGCCACGTGATCGAGGGGTGCTCGAACCTCGAGATCGCCCGAGCGCTGATGATCGCCCCCCGCACGGTCGCTGCGCACATCGAGCACATCCTGTTCAAGCTCGACGCCACGTCCCGCACGCTCGCCGCCGTGCGGGCCGAGCGCGCTGGTCTCTACGTGCCGCTCTCGCGAGCCCGGCAGGGGTGAGCGCCGCGTGGTGGCCGCTCAGATGTGTGCGCCACAGGACGAAGAACGACCGTTCAGGAAGGAACGACCATGTCCCACCTGTCGGTGAAGGCTGGCGTCGGCGCGATCGTCGGGGCAGTGGTCGCGGTGATCGCCGCACTCCTCGGTGTCCCCGATCTGTCGCCGCTGTTGGGCTGGGCGATCGCCGCAGGAGTGTTCCTCGTCTGGGCATGGTCCGCGGCCTGGCCAGCGGGCCCTGAGCGGACCCGTGACCTCGCTCGCCACGAGGACCGGTCGCGGAAGCTGGTCGACGTGCTCGTCATCGCAGCCACGTTCCTCAGCCTCGTCCTGGTGCTCTTCGCGCTCGTCCGCAGCCAGCAGAAGGACCCGGTCGGGTCCGCCGCTGCGATCCTCGCGGTCGTCGGCGTCGTGGCGGCCTGGGCGGTCGTGAACACCGTGTACGCCTTCAAGTACGCGCGCATGTACTACATCGACGACAGCCACCGTTTCGACTTCGACCAGGACGAGGACCCGTCCTACAGCGACTTCGCCTACACGGCCTTCTCGATCGGGATGGCCTACAACGCGGGCAACATCACCCAGTCGTCCACCCCGTCACGCCGGATCGCCCTGGGTCACGCGCTGCTGTCCTACTTCTTCGGCACCTTCGTGGTCGCGGTCGCCATCAACCTGATCACCGGCCTGGCCCAGGGAGGATGAGGACGAAGTCAGCAAGATGGACGAGCGGCACAGCACAACGCCCCGTCGCGGATACGACGGGGCGTTGGCTTCTCCGGTCTGTCATGCGCAGACGGAAACCTGCGCCGGGCGTGCTTACTTGATCTTGGCGGTGATGGTTGCGGTGCCGACGAGGAGGCCGCTCTTGACGGCGTCGGTCTTGAAGGTGCTGTTGAGCAGCTTCGCGGCGTCCGCGGAGACGTGGACGGTGGTGCCGGTGAGGATCGCGTTGTCACCCTCGAGCTGCAGCGGCTTGAGGGTCCCACCGTGCAGGCTGAACAGGTACGCGTTCGCTGCGGCGACCTGCCCGTTGACCAGGACGTCACCGTAGAGCTTGGACGAGCCCGGGTTCACCACGAAGTTCTCCAGCGTCACGGTCGTGTCCCCGGCCTTCAGGGTCAGACCCGAGTCGTCGTGGTTCAGCAGGCCCTGCACGTACGGACGGTACTTCCCGTCCGGGCTCCAGTAGGTGACCGAGCCGGAGGTGATCGGGAACGACACGGCACCGTCGGCGAGCTTGGCGTTGCCGGACACACCCGGGGTCAGCTTCAGCGCGGTGAGGGCGTCGGTGAAGCCGGAGTCCAGCGCGACGGAGGTGTCGCCACCGAGGACCTCGGGAACCGACGCGACCGGTGCGGGGATCTTCGACGACGACGACGCGACCGTGTGGATCGCCGGGGTCGACGCGTTCGCGGCGGAGACACCGAACGCGGCACCGCCGAGGACGAGGGCACCCGTCGTGGCGAGGGTGATGGTGGTCTTGAAGGACTTGCGCATGATGGTCATTCCTTTGCTGTGTCGCGCTCGGCGCGGCGTACTGAAAGCGCGCCGAACACACTCCGAAAAGGAGTGGAGAACCAGCTATCTGCGGCTGGTGAGCGCTCCGGGTGTTTCCCGGTCTGTGCATGGGATTCGGCACCGTCCCGGAAAGGGTTTGGACCGGTTCCCCCTCGTTACCGTTCCGTTATGCAACAGGATTCGACCGCCATGTGCCCCGGACGTGCGGTAGCGATGGTCCGATCGCTCTGCGAGGATCGGGCGACGCAAGGGGGAGCAGGTGCAGACGAGATGGGTCATCGTCGTCGCGGTCGTGGCGGCCCTGGTGGGTGGCGGGACGTGGGTCGGGGTCGCTGCGTCGGATGACGGAGGTGTCCGTCGCATCGCCGACCGGGTCGCGGTGCCGTCGGGGTGGGAGCTCGAGGACGAGCAACTGACCCGCGGGGCCGGACTCTGCCTGCAGCTGTCCGGGTTCGGGCATCCGTGTCCGTCGGTGACGAGGACGTACTCGGCTCCGCCGACGCTCGACGACGCCGCCTTCCGTGGCATCCTCGATCGCTCCGATCTGGGACTCCGACAGACCGGCTCGTGCACCCCTGCGGACGGCGCCGGTCTCGAGTTGACATGCGGCGCGGAGGGCTCCGACGAGCGCTTCACCGTGCGGGTGTCGTACACGACCCCGTACTCGGGGTCGAAAGACGGATCGCTGCGGGTCTCGGTGACCCCTTCGGCCCGGCCGCGGTGAGCAGGGTGGACAGCTCAATTGCAACGTTGTAGCGTCGAGGCGACCCCCGGTACCGACTCAAGGAAGAGCCATGACCACGACCTCCCAGACGCCCCGCCCCGAGTACCCCCGGCCGCAGTGCACCCGCGAGCGGTGGATGAACCTCAACGGCCGGTGGGGCTTCGACTTCGATCCGGGTGACTCGGGCTTCGAGCGCGGCCTGTCGTCCCCTGATGCCGAACTGTCGCGGGAGATCACGGTGCCCTTCGCGCCGGAGTCGACGCTCTCGGGCATCGGCGACGTCGACTTCCACCACGCCGTCTGGTACCGCCGACAGGTCTCGGTGCCGACGGACTGGGACGGGCGGATCCTGCTGCACTTCGGCGCGGTGGACCACGACACGACCGTCTGGGTCGACGGGCGAGAGGTCGGTCGGCACCGCGGCGGGTTCACGAGCTTCACGTTCGACCTCACCGCCCGCGCCGGGGTCCGCGCCGGCGACATGGTCACCCTGACAGTCCGCGCCCGTGACTCGAAGGACGCACCGCAGGCACGGGGGAAGCAGTCCACCGAGTACGCGAACCACGATGCCGACTACACCCGCACGACGGGCATCTGGCAGACGGTCTGGCTCGAGCCGGTCCCAGAGGTCGCGATCGGCCGTCCGCGGATCACGCCGGACCTCGAGGGCGAGCACTTCGCCGTCGAGGTCCCGCTCAGCACCGGGCTGCCGGGTGGTCGCGTCCGCGTGACCGTCTCCGACGAGCACGGCGTGGTGGGGGAGCGCGAGGTCCGTGCCGACCTCACGCTGACGCCGCGGCTCACGGTCGCGATCGCAGAAGGCCGCGTCCGGCCGTGGTCGATCGCCGACCCGTTCCTCTACGACGTCCGCGTCGAGCTGCTGGACGCAGACGGTGCCGTGGTCGACCAGATCGGCAGCTACGCCGGGCTCCGCAGCGTCGCGATCGTCGGCCGGTCGGTGCTGCTCAACGGCGAGACCGTCTTCCAGCGCCTCGTGCTCGACCAGGGCCTCTCCGCCGACGGGCTCCTCACCGCGCCGTCCGACGCGGCGCTCGTGCACGACATCGAGCTGGCCATGCAGGCCGGGTTCAACGGTGCGCGCCTGCACCAGAAGGTCTTCGAGGAGCGGTTCCTGTACCACGCCGACCGTCTGGGCTACCTCGTGTGGGGCGAGTTCGGGGACTGGGGCTGCAAGACGACCGGTCCGAGCGACGACCGGCAGCAGCCCGACGCCAGCTACGTCGCCGAGTGGCTCGAAGCGCTCGAGCGCGACTACTCGCACCCGGCGATCATCGGGTGGTGCCCGCTCAACGAGACGCGCCAGCACATCTCCGATCGGATCACCGCGCTCGACGACGTCACCCGTGCGATGTTCCTCGCCACCAAGGCGATGGACACGACCCGTCCGGTGCTCGACGCGTCGGGCTACGCGCACCGCGTGTTCGAGACCGACGTCTACGACTCGCACAACTACGACCAGGACCCGGCCACGTTCGGCGCGACGCTCGGGATGCTCGACCCCACGACGCGGACGGCGTTCATCAACACCGAGGACGACGGCGACCGACACGTGGAGGGTGCTCGCCCGTGGAGCCTGCCGTACAACGGCCAGCCCTACTTCTGCAGCGAGTTCGGCGGCATCTGGTGGAACGCCGAGGCCGCTGCCGCCGCTGATGCCCCGGAACAGTCAGGCACGACCTCGTGGGGGTACGGGGAACGGGTCCGCTCGCTCGACGACTTCTACGAGCGCTTCGAGGGGCTCGTGACCGCGCTCCTCGGCAACGAGCACATGTTCGGGTACTGCTACACGCAGCTCACCGACGTGTTCCAGGAGCAGAACGGCGTGTACGACTTCGCCCGCGGACAGAAGTTCGACATCGAACGCATCCGCGAGATCCAGACCCGGGTCGCCGCGATCGAGGCAGCTGCTCGTCCCTGAACGGCCCCGACCGGCAGGCGCGTGCAGCCACGTCTGTCACTACAACGATGTACCACTTCACGAAGGAGTGAACCCGAATGTCCCCCCTCTCCCGCCGGCAGTTGCTGGTCGGCGGCGCATCGATCCTCGGCGGCGCGGTGCTCGCCGGCGGCCTCACCGGCTGCGCGACCGGATCGACCGCCGCCTCCGGCGCCGACCGACTCCAGTTCTGGCACCTGCTGACCGGCGGTGACGGGGCGAAGATGGCCGACCTCGTCAAGCGTGCCGACGCGGCGACCGGTGTCGCCGCGCAGCAGACCGTCCTCGCATGGGGAACGCCGTACTACACGAAGCTCGCGATGGCGAGCGTCGGGGGGCGTGCACCGGACCTCGCGATCATGCACGCGAGCCGCCTCGAGGGCTACGCGCCCGGCGGCCTGCTCGACACGTGGGACGACGACCTGCTCGCCGAGTTCGGCGTCCGTGAGTCGGACTACCCGGCGGCGGTGTGGAAGAAGACCTTCGTCGACGGCAAGCACTACGCAGTGGCGCTCGATGCCCACCCGTTCGTGCAGTTCTACAACACCGACATCCTCGACAAGGCCGGTGCGCTCGGCAGCGACGGGCGCATCGTCGACATCTCGAGCCCCGACCAGCTGCTCGAGGTCGGCCGAGCGGTCAAGGGCGTCACGAAGACCCACGGCATCTCGTACGGGTACCTCAACGACGGCGCGAACCTGTGGCGGATGCTCTACACGCTCTACCGGCAGCAGGGCGCCACGATGGTGTTCACGCCGGGCAAGAAGGCCGAGGTCGAGAAGGACGCGGCGATGGCCGCGCTCGACTTCATGAAGACGATGCTCGACGGCGACATCGCGGCGAACGCCGCCGACGGCGGCACCGCCCTCGCCGAGTTCGTCACGCAGAAGTCCGGGATCATGTTCACCGGCGTCTGGGACACCCCGTCGATGAAGGACGCGAAGATCCCGTTCGACGCCCAGCCGATCCCGACGATGTACTCGGAGCCCGCTGCGTACGCCGACTCGCACACCTTCGTGCTCCCGCACCAGAACGTCGTCGACGAGCAGAAGCGCCGTGACGCGCACGAGTTCGTCGCCGCGATCGTCAAGCGGTCCCTCAGTTGGGCGCAGGCGGGACACATCCCGGCGTACAACCCGGTCACCGACAGCGCCGAGTACAAGAAGCTGCTGCCCCAGGCGCACTACGCGGGCGCCGCGGACATCGCGAACTACGACCCGCAGGCGTGGTTCACCGGCGCCGGCAGCGACTTCCAGACCGCGGTCGGGAACGCACTGCAGGGCGTGCTGCTCGGTCAGACCAAGCCCGAAGCCGGTTGGGACCAGCTGATGGGCGTCGTGAACAAGAAGCTCTCCGAGCCGAACCCGGCCGGCTGACGGACGAAGGAGTCCAGAACATCGTGGCATCAGCAACCGCAGGTCCGACACCGCACGCAGTCAGTGCCGGGGAGCGCGACGCGTCCCGCGCCAGGGGCCGGACCGTCAAGCGCAGGCGCGACAACCGCGCGGGGTGGGCGTTCGTCGCCCCCTTCGTCGTGTTCTTCGTCGCGTTCCTCGTCGTCCCCATCGTCTGGGGCCTCTACCTCAGCTTCACCGCGACCAGCCTCACCGGGGCTGGCAACCACCTCGTCGGGTTCGCGAACTACTTCGAGGCCTTCGGCGACGCCGACATGTGGCGCTCGATGGGCAACACCGTCTGGTTCACCGTCCTGTCGACGATCCCGCTCGTGGTCGTCGCCCTCGCGATGGCGCTCCTGGTGAACACCGGCCTGCCGGGACAGTGGCTCTGGCGACTGTCCTTCTTCATGCCCTACCTGCTCGCGTCGACCGTCGTCTCGCAGATCTTCCTGTGGCTGTTCAACCCGCAGCTCGGGCTGTTCAACCACCTGTTGACCTCGATCGGACTCCCGCCGAGCAACTGGCTCAACGACCAGGACATCGCGATGTACGCCGTCGTCGGCACCACGGTCTGGTGGACCGTCGGGTTCAACTTCCTGCTGTACCTGGCCGCCCTGCAGAACATCCCGGAGTCGCAGTACGAAGCGGCGTCCCTCGACGGAGCCGGCACCTGGCGGAAGCTCTGGTCGATCACGCTCCCGCAGCTCCGCGGCACGACCGGACTCATCGTCGTCCTGCAGATCCTGGCGTCCCTGAAGGTGTTCGACCAGATCTACCAGATGACGACCGGCGGACCGAACGGCTCCACCCGGCCGATCGTCGAGTACATCTTCGAGTCGGGGTTCACCGGGTACCGCTTCGGCTACTCGTCCGCGATCTCGTACATCTTCTTCGCGATGATCGTCATCATCTCGATCGCACAGTTCACCGCCGGGCGTCGTGGTGACGCCATCGCCCGTGCCGATCGGGCCGACGCGCGTCGCAGGCGCGCCGCCGTCCGTGCCGCCACGAAGGGACAGGCAGCATGAGCACCGCCACCATCGACCCGCAGTCGCTGCAGACGAGCACGCCCACCACGACCGTCCGGGTCCGGACCACGAAGCGCCACGGGCCGAAGTGGGGCCCCGCGCGCATCGGGGCGCTCGTCGTCCTGATCGTGCTGGCGGTCAGCTGGCTGCTGCCGATCCTCTGGGCGATCGACACCTCGCTGAAGTCCGAGACCGACGCCGCGGCCGCGCAGCAGTCCTGGATCCCTGCCGGCGGCTTCACGATCGATGCCTACGTCAAGGTGCTGACCCAGGGGCAGATCCCGGTCTGGATCTGGAACTCGCTGTTCACGTCCGTCGTCGTCACCCTGGTCACCGTGATCCTGTCGACGCTGGCGGCGTACGCGTTCAGCCGCCTCGACTTCTCCGGTCGGAAGTGGCTCTACGCCGCGATCATCGGCTCGATCATGGTGCCGCCGCAGGTGCTGATCATCCCGCTGTTCTACGAGATGCTGGCGATGAACCTCGTCGACACGTACCTCGGCATCATCCTGCCGCAGGTGATCGCGCCGGCCATGGTGTTCATCCTCAAGCAGTTCTTCGACCAGATCCCGGTCGAGCTCGAGGAAGCGGCGCGTGTCGACGGAGCCGGGCGCCTCCGGGTGTTCTTCACGATCGTGCTGCCCCTGTCGCGACCGATCCTGGCCGCCGTGGCGATCTTCGTGTTCATCGGGGCGTGGAACAACTTCCTCTGGCCGTTCCTCGTGACGAACCAGGCGAACCTGATGACGCTCCCAGTGGGGCTGCAGACCGTGAAGAGCGCCTTCGGCATCCAGTACGCACAGAACATGGCGACGGCGATGCTCGCGGCTGCGCCGCTCATCATCGTGTTCCTGTTCTTCCAGCGACAGATCATCAAGGGCATCGCGACCACCGGGTTCGGTGGGCAGTGACGTTCTGAACCGGGTCCGTCGCGCTCAGCGCGCCGTCAGCACGATCCGACCGAAGACGCTCCCGGCGTCCATCCGTCGATGTGCCTCGACGGCGTCGTCGAGCGGCAGGACCGCCTCGACGACCGGGGTCAGACCGCCGGCAGCGGCCGCGGCGAGGAGTGCGGCGCGGGCGTCGTTGCGCTCGGCGCGAGGGACGGTGTCGAGACTGAACGTCGCGAACGAGAGCGACCGCTGGAACAGCCGCATGAGCGTCATGCCGAAGTCGGCCGGCGGGTAGCCGCCCACCACCCCGATCGAGACCGCGCGCCCGTTCGGGGCGAGCATCTCGAGGAACGACGGCAGCTCGGGGCCGCCGGCGACGTCGACCAGGACGTCGAAGTCCGACCGAGCCGGGCCGTCGTCGAGGGGGTGACCGGAGCGATCGAGGACGTGGGTGGCACCGAGGTCCAGCAGTCGTCGGCCCCGTTCGGACGACGACGTCGTGACCGCGATGGTCGTGGCGCCGGCCTGCGCTGCGAGCTGGACGGCTGCGATCCCGAGACTGCCGGCCGCGCCACGCACGAGGACCGATCCGCCTGCCGTCAAGTGTGCGTGCCGGAGCGCGAAGTGCGCGACCGTGGCGGCGCTGCCGACCGCGACCGCGTCGACGGCGGACAGGTCGTCCGGGAGCACCGTGACGTCCTCGAGCCGGGCCACGGCCAGCTCGGCGTACGCCCCGCTGGTGCCCGTGAAGCCCCACACCCGCCGGCCGACCCATGCGCCGTCGACGCCGTCGCCGACCGCGGTGACGGTTCCCGCGACCTCGCTCCCCGGGACCATCCCGACGGGGAACGAACTCCCGAGGGTCCCGCGGCGGATCACCGCGTCGACCCCGCCGACCCCGATCGCGTCGACCTCGATCAGCACCGAGTCGGGGCCGGCGACGGGGTCAGGGCGCTCCGAGACGACGAGCCCCTCCGCTGGGCCGTACTCCTCGATCGACACTGCGCGCACGACGTCCTCCTCTGGTCCTGCCGGCACCGATCGGCCGGCGCGATCGACGGTAGTGGACGCGGGCGTCCACTTCCGTAGAGTGAGAGACGTGCCTGCCCCGATGCCTCACTTGCGCTCCGACGCGCTCGACAACCGTGACCGCCTGCTCGACGCGGCTAGGACGCTGTTCGACGAGGTCGGCCTCGGGGTGACGATGCGCGAGGTCGCACGGCGCGCCGGTGTGGGACCGGCGACGCTCTACCGGCGGTTCCCGACGAAGCAGGACCTGGTCGGCGCGGCGTTCGCGGAGGAGCTCCGGGAGTGCCGTGCGATCGTCGAACGCGGGGCGGTCGATCCGGATCCGTGGCGTGGGCTCCGGAGGGTGGTCATCGACTCGAGCGAGCTGAACGCCAGGAACCACGCGCTCGTCGAGGCCTTCACGAACGACTTCCCCGATGCCGTCGACTTCGCGCGCCACCGCGCCGAGCTGCTGCGGATCCTCGCCGGCCTCGCGCGACGGGCACAGGCAGCTGGTGCACTCCGCGCGGACTTCGTCCTCGACGATCTCGTGCTGGTGCTGCTCGCCGGACGGGGCGTCTCCCGCGCGCCCGCCGCGCAGCGGCTCGCGGCCGCGCGGCGCTTCGCGGTCATCGCCGTCGACGGCCTCCGCGCGGACCGGCGGACGGACGACCGCGCGGGCCGGCTGGCAGCGCGTCGCGCGGTGACCAGCTGACGGACGGGAGGCTCGTGACCAGCCCGCCACGAGCCTCCCGTCCGTCAGTGCGCGGTCTGGTGCCGCGGACCGCGCAGCCGGCCGATGCCGGTCACGACCGCGACCACGACCAGACCGAGCGCCAGGCCGGCCACGGCCGACAGCGCGGTGTCGACGATCCAGGTGACGACGGGGCCGGCGGTCTCGATCGCGTGCTCGACGACGTGCAGCAGGTCCAGTGGGCCGTGCCAGAACGTCTCGGCGAGGTTCGCGATCACCAGGTGACCGCCCACCCACAGCATCGCGACGGTGCCGACGATGCTGATCACGCGGAAGACGGCCGGCATCGCGGCGACGATCCTGGCGCCGAGTCGCCGGGTGCGGCGGACGGGGTTCTTCATCATCTGGAGGCCGACGTCGTCGACCTTCACGAGCAGTGCGACGGCACCGTAGACGACCCCCGTCATCGCGAGGGCGATCACCGCGAGTGCGCCGAGCGTCGCCCAGAACCCGAGGCCGGTGTCGAGGCTCGCCAGCGCGATGAGCATGATCTCGGTGCTCAGGATGAGGTCGGTCCGGATCGCGCCGAACACCAGCTTCGGTTCGGTCGTCGTCTCCGCGGCACCGCTCTCGTGGTGGAAGCCGAACCACTCCATGACCTTCTCGGCGCCCTCGAAGCACAGGTACGTGCCGCCGAGGACGAGCAGCCACGGCAGCACCCACGGGGCGAACGCCGTGAGCAGGAGTGCCAGGGGGATGATGATGACGAACTTGTTGAAGAGGCTGCCGAGGGCGATGCGCCCGACGACCGGCAGTTCGCGCGCTGGTTCGAGGCCCTGCACGTACTGCGGGGTCACCGCGGCGTCGTCGATCACGACGCCTGCGGTCTTCGCGCTGGCCTTGAGGGCGGCCGACAGGATGTCGTCGACGACGGCGAGCAGGCCGACTGACATGTGTGGTCCTCCTGGGGATCGTGGCTGTCGGGACGCTCAGACTACTGGCGTTCGTGTACTCCCAGCGACCGCACGGGATCAGCACTGTCGGAGTCCCGGTTCAACAGTGTTGAACGCGAGTGCCACCCAGCAACGACGCTCGTCGACCGGCACGGCCGGACCCGCGGTGGTGACGAAGGGAAACGCACATGTCCGCACCGCTCACCGGCTCCTCCACCGTCGGCACGTGGCTCGACGACCCCACCGGGGGAGCCCTGCTCCGCGACCTGCTCGCGCCGGCGGGCCTCGACCCGGAGGTCCTTGCGCCCGCCCGTGGCATGGCGTTGCACCAGCTCGTCGTGATGTCCGGCGGGCAGCTGCCCCAGTCGGCCGTCGATGACCTCGTCCGGGCTGCCAACGGCGGCGAGATCCCCGAATCCACCGAGGACACGGGCTGGACCGAGCAGGTCACGGCAGGCCGGTTCGCGGGCAAGACCGTCGTCGTCACCGGCGCCGCGTCCGGGATCGGGCGGGCGACCGCGTCGCGGATCGTCCGCGAAGGGGGCCGGGTCGTCGCCGTCGACGTCTCCGCCGACCGGCTCGCCGACTTCGCAGCCGGCTTCGGCGGCGGTGCGTCGGCCGCCGGCGGCGAGGTCGTCACCGTCACCGGGGACATCACGAAGCAGGAGGACATCGATGCGATCGTCGCCGCCGCCGGTGACCGCATCGACGCCCTCGCCAACGTCGCCGGCATCAACGACGACTTCTCCCCGCTCCACGAGACCTCCGACGCCACGTGGGACCGGGTCATCGGCATCAACCTCACCGGCGGGTTCAAGCTCTCGCGGGCGGTCCTGCCCGTGATGCTCGACGCCGGCAAGGGTGCGATCGTGAACGTCGCCTCCGAGGCCGGCCTCCGCGGGAACGCGTCCGGCAACGCCTACACGGTGTCGAAGCACGGCGTGATCGGGCTGACCAGGAGTGCCGCGTTCATGTACGCGCAGCAGGGCGTCCGGGTGAACGCGGTCGCCCCCGGTGGTGTCGCCACCGGCATCCCGATGCCCGCGCACGTCTCCGAGGTCGGCGCAGCCCGCCTCGGCCCGTTCCAGGCGGCGATCCCGTCCCTCGCCACCGCGGAGCAGCTGGCCGCGTCGATCACGTTCCTGCTCAGCGACGACGCCGTGAACATCAACGGCGCGGTCCTGGCCTCCGATGGCGGCTGGTCCGTGCAGTAGCCCCGTCGGAAGGCACGCGGGGTCGATCAGCTGTGGTCGATCAGCTGGGGTCGATCAGTTCCTGCAGGAGCCGGCCGTACTTGGCGACGACCTGGTCGTGGTCGGCGGCGAGCAGCGTCTCGTCGCCGACCACCCAGAGCGCGTAGAGCAGCCCGCCGACCAGACCGGCGGCGAGCGACGCGCGCAGGTCGGCGTCGGCGCCGGTCAGCCGCGCACGGAGCGGGTGGACGAAGGCGAGCTCGTGCTGTCGTCGGAGTTCCTCGTTGATGCTGTCCGAGTCCGCCGCGCGCAACATCGCGAGGAAGGTCGAGCGCACTTGCGGCTCAGCGTCGAGCACGAACCGGATGAAGCGTTCGCCGAGCGAGTCGAGTGGACCCTCCGAGATCGGGTGTTGCGGCCCGACGGACTCCAGGACGGCCAGGAACAAGCCGTCCTTCGAGCCGAAGTGGTGGATCACGAGTGCCGCGTCCGCGTCGGCCGCGCGGCCGATGTCGCGGAGCGATGTCCCCGCGTAGCCCCGGTCGACGAACAGCGTCGAGGCCGCGGCCAGGATGGCCGCCCGCTTGGTGGTCCGCGCATCCGTCACGTCGCGAGCATAGCCAGCCACGTCGCGGACGGGAGGTTCGGTGCGGGCCGGCACCGTGCCCCCCGTCCGGAGCGTGCTCACGTTCCCCGCTGCTGGTCGCGTTCCTGCTCGCGCTCCGCGATGCGTTCGGCCGCGCGCTCGAGGCGACGGGCCTCGGTCCGGCGGTCCTCGCGACGGACCCAGCGGATCGCCGCCGTCAGGAGCGGGACGAACACGGCCGCCCCGACGACGAGGACGATCGTCCACGTCCGCGCGTCGTCGACGAGCGCGTCGCGGATCCGGTCGCTGCGGACGCGGGGCTCGTCGGGGTGCGCCGGGTCGATCATCAACTGGACGCGCTGCCCGACCCGGTAGACGCCGGCCTGGTCCGCGGAGTCGTCGTCCAGCCGCGTCGACATGGTCGCGCCGCCGATGCGGGTGCGGACGGTCGGCGTGTACTCGGTCCAGTCCGGGTCGCCGACGTGCCGCGTCTCGCGGATGTCGGTGACCAGACCGGAGACGGTGCGGCCCTCGTTGCGCAGCTGCGTGTCGTGGTGCAGCGCGACGTACTTCCCGGGGGTCGCGAACAGTCCGCAGAGGACCATCAGTCCGCTCCCCATGATGAGCAGCCCGGCCAGCAGGAACCAGGCGACGAGCGCGAGGCCCCTGCGGTCGTCCCGAGGCATCGTCCTGAGCCACGTCCAGGCGTGGCGGGTGCGGTCGAAGGGGCGTCGCTTGGCGCGCGGCCCCACATGCGTCATCGGTGTTCCCCCACTCTGCGAGGATATCGGTGACCACGAGGGGGGACGGTGGCCGGACGACACGGGTACTCGAAGACGGGCCTGGAGAACCGCCGACGGGAGTGGGCGCGTCAGCACCCGCGTCGTGCGTGGGTGCGGTGGTGGCTCACGCTCCTGCTGGTCTTCGTGCCGCTGCTGTCCGTGCCGGTCTTCGTCTTCGGTCTGCCGGTCTACGACCGCACCCACCCGGTCACGCTCGACTGCGCGGTCGACGGGGTGGCCGTCGGCATCACGACCGGCCGGTACTCGCACTCGCCGTTCGTGCGGTTCTCCTCGCCGGACTGCGGTGAGCTCACCCTGTTCCGCGGGGTCACACGGGAGAACCAGGACGACATCGCGGCCGAGGTCGAGCGGGGGGACCGCTACCGGGTCACGGTGGGTGGCGGGTCGTACCAGCTGCGCTCGTTCATCCGCGTGCTGAAGCTCCGGCCGGAGATCGTGCGGTACGAGCGGATCGGCTGAGCGTCCAGCGCGCTCACGGCAGCAGCACGACCTTGCCGTGCGGGGTGCCGGACAGGCTGCGCTCGGCGGCGTCGCGCCAGTCCTCGAGCGGGAAGGTCGCCGCGACCGGCAGCCGGAACGCACCGGATGCGGTGCGGGCGGCCTCTTCGGCGAGGAAGTCCGACGACGGCAGGACCCCGGCGGCAATCAGCTCGTCGACGTTCACGCGGGCACCCTGCGCTCGGGCCTCGTCGTGGTTGCTGATGGTGACGACGCGCTCGGGGGCGCCCGCGATCTCCACGAGTGCTGCGATCGCTCCCGCGTTCGGGCGGGACGCGTCGAACACGTGGTGGACGGGTCCGGCGGCGATCGTCCTGACCCGCTCGACCATGCCGTCGCCGTACGGGGTCACCGATGCGCCGAAGGACTCGAGGTCGGCGGCGAAGGTCGGACCGGCCGTGGCGATCACCCGCGCGCCCCGCCGGCGCGCGACCTGCACCGCGGCGTACCCGACCATGCCGCCGGCGCCGTGGACGAGCAGTGTCTCGCCCGGCTGCACGTCCAGCAGGTCGAGCGTCCAGGTCGCGGTCTGCAGCACCATCGGCAGCGTGGCGGCCTGCACGGCGTCGAGCCCGGCTGGGACTGCGAACCACCGGTCCATGATCGCGACGTCGGCGGCCCCGGCGCTCGGCTGCGACGCGAAGTCCGACGTCCCGAAGACCAGGTCGCCGATCCGGACGTCGGTGACGCCCGGACCGACCGCATCGACCGTCCCGGCGACGTCGCAGCCGATGCCGCGGGGGAGGGTGCCGGGCATGAAGCCGCGGCAGAGCTCCCAGTCGGCGGGGTTGAGGCCGCTCGCCACGACGCGGACGCGGATCCTGCCTGCGTCCGGGTCGGCGACGAGGGCCTCCTCGAGCCGGAGGACGTCGAGGGGCTCGCCCACCTCGTGGAAACGGAGGACTCGGGACTGGACTGCGCTCATGGCGTGCTCCTTCGTAGTGACAGTCACTGACGCTAGCACGTTTCGACAGTGACTGTCGCTACCTGCGCTACGATGGGTGCATGCCGAGGAGTGGGAAGGAATCGCGCGAGCGCCTGGAGACCGCGGCGCTCGGGCTGTTCCTCGCGCGCGGGTTCGACGAGGTCACCACCGCGGAGATCGCCGCTGCGGCCGGGGTCACCGAGCGCACGTACTTCCGGCACTTCCCCGACAAGCGGGAGGTGCTCTTCGACGGCGAGCGTCGGCTCGCGGAGTGGGTGACCGATGCTCTCGCGGCCGTGCCGTTCGACGTGCCGGCCTGGGGCGCGATGCGGCGGGTGGCGGACGCCATCGTGCCGCCGATCGAGGCGAACCGGGCCGCTGCCGATCAGCTCGCGTCGATCGTCGCCGTCACGCCGGCGCTGCAGGAACGGGCTGCTGCGAAGGAGGTGCACCTCGTCGCGCTGATCACGCGGCAGCTGATCGATCGGGGTGCGACCGCGGAGCAGGCGTCGCTCGTCGCGCGCACCACGTGGGGCGTCCTGGCGCACGCGATCGGCGCGTGGCGTGACGAGCCCGGCTCGGCCCTGCAGGCGCACGTCGATCGGGCGTTCGCCGTGTTCGGGGACCTCGTCCGCGCCTGAGGGTCAGTCGCGGACGAGTGCCGCGACCGCCTCGACGACGACCGTGCGGCGCCGTTCAACGTCGACGTCCCGCATCAGGGCGCCGTACTCGGGGGTGCTGCCGCTCCAGAACGCGGCGGTGTGGATCACGAGGCCGAGCAGCTCCGTGGCGGTGAAGCGGGTCGGGAGCCTGCCGTCCCGCTGTGCTCCTTCGATCGCCGCGACCTTCCCGGCGTTGCTCCTGGCGACCGCCTCGATGACGCTGTCCTCGCCCCGCTCGAGCCGGTACCACGTCGCGAGACGCTGCACCCACGGGCGTCGGAGGTAGGAGTCGTGCAGCCGTCCCGCGTACTCGGGGAGGTCGTCCGCGTCGATCTGCACCTCGTCGAGCGTCGCGGCGACCATGTCGTCGAACACCGCGTCGAACAGCAGTTCCTTGCTGCCGAAGTAGTGGTAGATCTGCGCCTTGTTGCTCGATGCGACCGCGGCGATGCGGTCGACGCGGGCGCCGGCGATGCCGACCGCGGCGAACTCGTCCCGAGCGGCGAGCAGCAGCCGGGAGCGGGTCGCCTCGGCGTCGCGGGGCATGGGCGGTGTCATGTGCGCAGCGTATCAACCAGGTGGTTGACAACGCGGTGCTCACCGTGTTCGATATTGCTAACCAAACAGTTAGTCAGGAGAACATCATGTCCGTCTTCCTCATCACGGGAGCATCTCGAGGGCTCGGCCGCGCCGTCGTCATCGCCGCGCTCGCCGCAGGGCACCAGGTCGTGGCTGGCGTCCGGGACGCGGCCGCACTCGACGACCTCGCCGACCCGCGGCTCGTCCCCGTCGCACTGGACGTCACCGACCCGGCGGCAGCGGATCGTGCCGTCGCGGTCGCCGCCGAGCGGTTCGGGCGACTCGACGTCGTCGTGAACAACGCCGGGTACGCCAACATGGGCAGCATCGAGGACGTCGCCCTCGACGACTTCCGTGCCCAGGTCGAGACGAACCTGTTCGGTGTGGTGAACGTGACCCGCGCGGCCCTGCCGGTGATGCGCGAGCAGGGGAGCGGACACGTCGTCCAGGTGTCCTCGGTCGGCGGTCGACTCGCGACGCCGGGGCTCGCCGCCTACCAGTCGGCGAAGTGGGCGGTCGGCGGGTTCTCGTCGGTCCTCGCGGCCGAAGTGGCAACCCTCGGCATCCACGTCACGGTGCTGGAACCGGGTGGCATGCGCACCGACTGGGCCGGGTCGTCGATGCGGGTCGACCCCGTGCGACCGGCGTACGAACCCACCGTCGGAGCCGTCATCCGCGCGCACGGGTCCGGGCTGATCGGCGCGAGCGACCCGGCGAAGGTGGCCGACCTGGTGCTGCGCGTGGCAGCGATGGACGAGCCGCCGCTCCGGTTGCTCGTCGGGCCGGACGCCTGGCCCCTCGCGACCGCGGCCGGCAGAGCGCTGCTCGCCGAGGACGAGCGGTGGCGCGACCTCAGCCTGTCGACGGCAGCCGACGACGTGCACGAGGGCCAGCTCGACCCGCTCGCGAACGCCTGACGGTGCGGCCGCCGAGTGTCACCAGCCGAGGGTGCCCGGTTCGCCCTTGAACGGCCCGACGACCCTGGACGTGATCCAGCCGCCGTAGAAGTCGCCGGCCTGCGCCTGCACCCGCTCGCCGGCGACCTCGCAGGAGTCCATCTCGGCCGGGTAGATCGCGACGCGGTCGAGGAGCTCGCCGAAGCCCGGCTCGGGGGTCGGGTAGGTCCAGCCGGCGCGGGGCACGGTCGTGTCCCCGCCGTGTACGTCGAAGTAGGCCGCCCGGCCCTTGTACTCGCACATGCTCGAGCCGGTCGTCCGGGTCAGTGCACCGGGGGCGAAGTCCGACGCGGGCAGGTAGTAGACCGGCGGGTGGCTCGTCTCGAGCACCCGCACGGCGGACGTCGTGTCGGCGATGACCTCGCCGCCGAGTCGGACGACGACCCGGTCGGAGGTGGGCTCGACGCGGGGTGGTCGGGGGTAGTCCCAGACGGACTCCTGGCCGGGACCCGGGGTGATCGGCGCGGGGTGTCTCATGCGGCCGGTCTACTCGCCGTCCGCTGTGTTCCCGGTCCCGGCCGCGGGCCCGGCCCCGGTCCCGCTCCCGGTCGCGGTCGTGGGCCCGTCCGCCAGGAACGCGAGCAGCACCTCGTTGAAGGCGTCCGGCTGGTCGAGGTTCGTGGCGTGGCCGGCGTCCTCGATGACGACGACGTGGCCGTTCGGGTTCGTCCCGACGGCTGCCTCGGCGTGGGAGCACGGCCAGAGCTGGCTGTCCCGCCCGGCGACCATCGTGAACGGCACGTCGAGCCGCTCGATCACGTCCCGCCAGTCCTGCTGCCCGTGGTCACGGAGCAGCCGGGTGGTCTCGGGCGCGTTCGGCACCCGGAAGTCGGGCATCCCGCCGATCCGCTCGACGAGCCGCATCATGCCGGCCCTGCCCGCGTCGACCCGGGCGCCGCGGCCGGTGTCCGGGATGCCGTCGTCGAAGAAGGTCCCGCTGTTCTCCGGGGTCATCCCGTAGAACCCGTGCGGCCAGTCGTCGGTGTTGACGAGCTTCGGCGTCTGGTCGATCGTCAGGACGCCGGCGATCCGGTCCGTGCCGAACAGGTCGACCGTCGCCCAGATCGTCGACGCGCCCATCGATTGGCCGACGAGCACCGCGTCGTGCAGGTCGAGTGCGACGAGGAGTTCGTGCAGGTCGGCACCGTGCCGGGCGACCCGCTGCCCCCAGAGCGTGTCCTCGCTGGCACCGTGCGACCTGCGGTCGAACGCGATCACCCGGTGACCGGCCGCGACGAGGGCGTCCGCTTGCAACGCCCACCCGGTCGCGGGCATGGCGTACCCGGCGACGAGGACGACCGTCCGGCCGTCCGCACCGGCGCCGGAGTCCGTGTACGCCAGGGTCGCGCCGTCGGTCGTGGTGAACGTCTCGGGCATCAGAACGCCTTCCCGGGGTTGAGCGTGCCCGCAGGGTCGAGGGCGTCCTTGACCGAGCGGTGCATCGCGATGACGCGTTCGCCGAGCTCCTCGCGGAGTCCGGGGAGCTTCAGGAGTCCCACGCCGTGCTCGCCGGTGACGGTGCCGCCGAGCGCCAGGCAGTCCGCGACGATCGCGTCGAACGCGGCCTTCGCGCGGTCCTTCGCGGCGGCGTCGCCCTCGGGAGCGATGATGAGCGGGTGCAGGTTGCCATCGCCGGCGTGTGCGATGTTCGCGATGGTGACGTCGTTCGCCGCCGCGGTCGCCTGGATCCGACGGAGCATCTCGGGGACCGCGCCCCGCGGGACGCAGATGTCCTCGGTCAGCACCGGTCCGAGCCGCTCGAGTGCCGGGTACGCGAGACGTCGCGCCTGGAAGAGCCGGTCGATGTCCTCGGGGTCGGTCGCACGTTCGACGTCGGTGCCACCCGCGTCCGCGAAGACGGCGGCGACCTGGTCCGCGAGTTCGTCGCCGGCGGCACCCCGTTCGTCGACACGGGCGAGCAGCAGCGTGTCGACGTCGGACGGCAGGCCGAGCTGCATCCACTCGTCCACGGCGCGCAGGCACGTCCGGTCGACGATCTCGAGCGCCGCGGGGATGATCCCCGCTCGCGAGATCGCGGCGACGGCGTCCCCGGCTGCGGTCAGCGACGGGAAGTACCCGATGACCGCCCGTTCGTCGCGTCCGGCGAGGGGGAGGAGCTTCACGGTGACCGACGTGACGATGCCGAGCGTGCCCTCCGACCCCACCACCAGCCCCGCGAGGTCGTAGCCGGCGACGCCCTTCGCGGTCTTGCGGCCGAGCTCCACGACGGACCCGTCGGCGAGCACGACGGTGAGGCCGAGGACGTAGTCCCGCGTCACGCCGTACTTCACGCAGCAGATGCCGCCCGCGTTCGTCGCGACGTTGCCACCGATCGTCGAGATCGCGGAGCTGGCGGGGTCCGGCGGGTACCAGAGGCCGTGTGTCGCCACCGTGGCACGGAGTGCGTCGTTGATCACCCCCGGCTGGACGACGGCGTACCGCTCGTCGACGTTCACCTCGACGACGGCGTCCATCAGCTCGAGCGACAGGACGATGCAGTTCGCCACCGCGTTCGCCCCACCGGACAACCCGGTCCCGGCACCGCGCGGGACGACCCGCACGCCGGCGGAGGCCGCCCAGCGGACGGCCGCCACGACGTCGTCGGTGCTCCGGGCGAGGACGACGGCCAGCGGCGGCACGAAGTCGGCCCACTCGGCATCGTCGTGGCTGTAGCGCGCGAGCGCGGCGTCGTCCCGGAGCACCTGGTCGGCACCCAGCAGGTCGTCGAGCGCGGCGGTGTCGACTACGGAGCTGACGGTCATGGAGCAGGGTCCTTCCGGGACTCGGCGGTGAGACCCGACCGACGATACCCGTCGGGCGGACGCTGCCGGCCGCCGTTCCAGTTCTGCCTGTCCCGGCAGGTCGCAGACCGAGTCTCGCGCTCAGCGACAGATCACGGCGCGGACCGCGCGAAGACTGTCGCTCAGCGCGAAAGTCGGTCGGTGGCGCCGGCGCCGCCGACCAGGCCGCTGCGGACCCGCCCCGTGGCCGGGATGCGGCCCGTCAGCCGCCCGTCATGTGCGCGACGGTCCGCATGGCGGTGGCGAAGATCGTGAGCACCGGGTTGACGCCGCCGTTCGTCACGTGCACGGAGCCGTCCGCGACGCGCAGGTTGTCGTGTCCCCACACGCGTCCGAACTCGTCGACGACCGAGCTCGTCGGGTCGGACCCCATGCGGAGCGTGCCGGCCTGGTGCTGCCCGCCGGACGGCCCGACCGGCGTGCCGCCCACCTCGACGGTCGCCCGCGCCCCCGCCGCGCGGAGCCACGACGCGGCCAGCGCGCTCGTCGCGTCACGGGCGCGGAGGTCCTCGGCGAGCACGGAACCACTCAGCCGGGCGACCGGGATCCCGTGCCGGTCGACGAGCCGGTCGTCCACGCGGACGCGCGAGTCGGCTGACGTGACCTCCTGGATGGGGCCCATCAGCCGCATGGTCCGGCGGACCAGGTGTCGCATGCCGTCCGTCGACGCCCGGCCGGTCCGCGGCAGGAGCCCCGCGCCGACGAGGTACCGGTAGGTGTTCGACGGGGTGGCGACGAACTCGTTCGCGATCATCCCGCCGCCGACGATGCCGTCGTTACCGTGCCGCCGGTCGGTGGTCGCGATCGAGGGTCCCGGCCCGACGAGGTCCTCGACGACGTCGTCGAACACCCCCGTCGCACCGCCGTACACGTGTCCCTGCAGGTGTCGCCCGACGAGGTCGTTGCCGTTGCCGATGCCGTCCGGCTCCCGGTCGCTCCGACTGTTCAGCAGCAGGCGCGCCGATTCGATCGCGCCGGCGGCGACGACGACCTCGGCGGCGTCGACGTCCTGCTGCCAGGGCCGACCGTCGACCTCGCCGACGAGGGTGACACCGACGACACGTCCCGCCGCGTCGGTGCGGAGCCGGGCCGCCCGGGTCTCGAGGACGATCTGCGCCCGGCCGGTCGCGAACGCCCGTGGCAGCATCGTGTTCTGCGAGCCGTTCTTCGCGTCGACGGGGCAGGCGAACCCGACGCACATCCCGCAGTTCGCGCACGCCCCACGTCCGAGCCACGGGGTGCTGTTCACCAGGAGCGGGACGTGCACCGTCCCCAGACCGAGGTCCGTCGCGGCCGCTGCGAGTCGTTCGCGCGCCGGGCCGGACGGCACGGGCGGCATCGGGAGCGGCCGGGAGCGGTGGCCGGACCAGCGGCCGTCATCGGGCCCGCCGCTGACGCCGAGCTCCCACTCGGCGCGCGTGTAGAACGGCTCGAGGTCGTCGTAGCCGATCGGCCAGTCTGCCAGGGCGCTGCCGTCCGGGACGCCGTACGTCGTCGCCATCCGGAAGTCGAGCGGCGCGAACCGCCAGGCCTGTGCGCCGTAGACGCGGGTGCCGCCGCCGGCGGTGGACGCGTTGTTGTTCCACCCGGGGTCGGCTGGCCGGATCGGCAGGCGGGTGCGCCCGTCGTCCGTGACGCGGAGGTCGAGCGGGTCGATCGGGCCGGACAACGGCGCGAGACCCCAGTCGGAGCGCGGGTTCCGCAGGTGGTCGTGGGCGAGCGTCGCGGTGTCCGGCCACGCGCCCGCCTCGACCACGAGGACGCGCCGACCGGCCTCCGCCAGGCCGCATGCCGCGACGCCTCCGCCGGCGCCCGAGCCGATGACGACGGCGTCGTACCGGGGCGCCAGCTCGGACGGGTGCACCGTCACCGGCCGGTCCGTCGGGACGGGGACGGGCACGGGCCAGCCGTCGAGGGGCTCCGGCTGCCAGTCCACCGCGGGCCACGACGCCGGGTCGGCCCAGTGCCCGCCCGCGACGAGCTCGGCGAACCAGTCCCAGTCGGTGCTCTCCGACCCGCGCTCCGCGACGTCGCGGAACCGCGCTGCCCACTCGGGGCGTTCGGGGAGGAGCGATCGGAGGAAGTCGACGCCGGCGTCCGAGGAACCGGGGACCACCTCGTCCACGCGCTCCCGGAGCCGCATCGCGGTCGCGTCGTCGAGGTGGGGATCCGGCACCGGGACTCCTTCGTCGTGGCGGTGGTCGCCCTGTACGTCTACCACGGACGTGGCGCGAGGTGTACTTTTTGAACGTGTTCGAAAATGATGACGCGCCGCGCCCCAAGCGTGAGCGCACCCGTGCGACCATCCGCGCGGTCGCGATCCGGTCGCTGCGCGAGAAGGGCTACGACGCGACGACGATGCGGGGGATCGCCGAGGAGGCCGGGCTGTCGGTCGGCAACGCCTACTACCACTTCCCGACGAAGGACCACCTGGTCCAGGAGCTCTACGTGGACGTGCAGCACGAGCACCGAGAGGCCGCGCTCCCGCTGCTCGACACGACGGACGACCTGACAGCGCGCGTCGGCATCGTCCTGCGCACCGGGCTCACGAACCTCGCCGGGTACCACGCCATCGCGCCGCAGTTCCTCGCCGCGGCGGTCGCACCGAACTCGCCGATCAACCCGCTGGCGGCGGAGTCGTCCGAGGCGCGCGACCTGGTCCTCGACCTCTTCACGCGGGCCGTCGGAGGCGCCAGGCAGCAGCTGCCGGGGCGCCTCGCCGAGGACCTCCCCTCGGCGCTGTGGATGGGCTACCTCCTCCTCGCGCTGTTCTGGACGTACGACACCTCCACGGCGCAGGGCAGGACGCACCGGCTCGTGGACGCCATGCTCCGCGTGCTCCGCTTCGCGCTCCCGATGCTCCGGATCCGGCCGTTCCGCGCCACCGTGACCGAGATCGTCGGCATCGTCGCGGGACGTGCGGCATGACCGAGGCGATGAGCCCGCGGCCGTCGACGCCCACGTGGTCGGACAGCTGGTGGCTCGTGCTCCGCGCGCTCGGGTGGCTGCTCGGGGTGACCCTCCCCGCCACCGTCGTGCTCGCGATGTTCCTCCCCGGTGCGATCGAGGGGTGGGGGATGCAGCCGGAGCCGTGGTGGCTGGGGATCGTCAACGTGCTGCTGTGGATGCTCATGGTCGTCGCGCTGTCGTCGTTGCCCGCCGTGCTCGCAGCCGTCGTCGCGTGGCCGCTCACGATGCTGCTCGGACGAGCGATGCGCTCGGTGCGGTCCCGGACGCTGCACGTCGTCGCGACGTCGGCGCTCGCCGGGGTCCTCGCCGCGCTCCCGCTCGCGCTCTTGCCGGTGTACGTCCTCTTCGTCCCGATGTCGATCGCGGCCGGTGCTGCCGCCGCCCTCGCGCGGAACGGCGAGTTCCGACGCGCCGACCGCCTGGCCGCCGCAGCCGCGCACGAGACCGACGAGACCGACGAGACCGACGAGACCGACGAGACCGAGAGTGCGCCTGCTGGCTCATCCTGACCAGCGCCGTGCACCGCGGCGAGGAGCGTGAGGGCTGCACGGCGACGACGTCGTGCACGAAGGAGGACCCATGTACTTCCACGCTCAGACCTGGATCAACGAGATCCCCGCCGGAGACCCGGACCCCGCCGCCGCGAACGCACTGCAGGAGGGCCTCGGCGGCCAGTTCGGCGAGATGCGCACGATGATGCAGTACCTCTTCCAGGCGATGAACTTCCGCGGCCCGGCCGCGAAGCCGTTCCGCGACCTCATCCAGGGGGTCGGGACCGAGGAGATCAGCCACGTCGAACTCATCGGGACGACGATCTCCCGGCTGCTCGACGGCGCACCCGGCTACTCGGGCAAGCTGACCGACCCGCTGGACACCCCGGGAGCGAAGGGCGCGACGCCGCTGAACATCGCCCTCGACACCGGGAACATCCACCACTACCTCGTCGGCGCCCAGGGCGCGCTGCCGGTGGACGCCGCCGGCAACCCATGGAGCGGCAGCTACGTCTACAACTCCGGCAACCTGCCGCTCGACCTGCTCTACAACCTCATGCTCGAGTCGACGGGGCGCCTGCAGAAGTGCCGCATCTACGAGATGACGGACAACCCGACGGCCCGGGCCACGCTCGCGTACCTGATCGTCCGCGACCAGGCCCACGAGAACGCCTACGCGAAGGCGCTCGAGTCGCTCGGCGTCGCGTGGAACACCCTGCTGCCGATCCCGAAGACGAACGCCGAGCGGTTCCCGGAGGTCAAGACACTCGTCGACCTGGGCCTGCAGAGCAAGCAGTACAGCTTCGACCTCGACGGGGCGTCGGAGGCGGCGAAGATCTTCCGCGGGGCGTCGCCGTCCGGCGACGGCACCGACCTGGTGGCGGACGAGCAGGCGCCGAAGGGCGTGCCGTCCTTCATCGCCGACGAGCGGCTCGAGGAGTTCGCGCCCGGACTCGACGCCGATCTGCTGGCCCTCATCCAGCAGACGGCGGAGCTGGAACTCGACCAGGCCGAGACCAGCCTGTACGGCCCGGTGCGCTGACCGGAGACGGACGGGAGGCTCGTGGCGACCCCGCCACGGGCCTCGACTCCGTCATCCCGGTCGATACCGGAGCCGCGGACCGGGTACCGTACCAGGATGAGCTCCGAGACGACCAGCACCACCGAACCCACCGACGAGGGGCCCGTGGTGACGTTCGCCGACCTGGGGCTCAGCGACAACGTCCTCAAGGCCGTCAAGGAGATCGGGTACGAGACCCCCTCCGCGATCCAGGCCGCCACCATCCCGACGCTGCTCGAGGGGCGCGACGTCGTCGGCCTCGCGCAGACCGGTACCGGCAAGACCGCGGCCTTCGCGCTGCCCGTCCTGTCCCGCATGGAGTCCGGCTCGAAGCTGCCGCAGGCACTCGTGCTGTCCCCGACGCGCGAGCTCGCCCTGCAGGTCTGCGAGGCGTTCGAGCAGTACGCGTCGCACATGCGCGGCGTGCACGTCCTCCCCGTCTACGGCGGCCAGGCGTACGGCGTCCAGCTGTCCGCGCTCCGCCGTGGCGTCGACGTGGTCGTCGGCACGCCCGGGCGCATCATGGACCACATCGCCAAGGGCACGCTCGACCTGTCCGAGCTGAAGTACCTGGTGCTCGACGAGGCCGACGAGATGCTGAAGATGGGCTTCGCGGAGGACGTCGAGACGATCCTCGCCGAGACCCCGGACACCAAGCAGGTCGCACTGTTCTCGGCGACCATGCCCGCGCAGATCCGTCGCATCTCGAAGCAGTACCTCAACGACCCGGCCGAGATCACCGTCAAGGCGAAGACGACCACGTCCGCCAACACGACGCAGCGCTACCTCATCGTGTCGTACGCGCAGAAGGTCGACGCCCTGACCCGCATCCTCGAGGTCGAGGACTTCGAGGGCCTCATCATCTTCGTCCGCACGAAGAGCGAGACCGAGAACCTCGCCGAGAAGCTCCGTGCCCGCGGGTACGCCGCGGCCGCGATCAGCGGTGACGTCGCGCAGGCCCAGCGCGAGCGCACCGTGAACCAGCTGAAGTCCGGCAAGCTCGACATCCTGGTCGCGACCGACGTCGCCGCCCGTGGCCTCGACGTCGACCGCATCACGCACGTGGTGAACTTCGACATCCCCGTCGACACCGAGTCCTACGTGCACCGCATCGGCCGCACCGGTCGTGCCGGCCGCAGCGGTGCCGCGATCAGCTTCGTCACGCCGCGTGAGCGCCGCCTGCTCACCGCGATCGAGAAGGCCACGCGCCAGCCGCTGACCGAGATGACGCTCCCGAGCATCGAGGACGTCAACGTCACCCGCCTGACGCGCTTCGACGACGCCATCACGGCGGCGCTCGAGTCCCGCGACCGCATCGAGGCGTTCCGCGACATCATCGCCCACTACGTCGAGCACCACGACGTGCCGGAGCAGGACGTCGCTGCAGCACTCGCCGTCGTCGCGCAGGGGGACACCCCGCTGCTGCTCGACCCGGCCGAGGACGCCCTCCGCCGCCAGGTCGAGCGCGACCAGCGTCGCGACGAGCGCAAGGGCCGCGAGCGCGAGGTGGACGGCGGTGACCGTCGCCGTCGCTCGGTCCCGATGACCCCGTACCGCATCGAGGTCGGCCGTCGTCACCGCGTCGAGCCGCGCCAGATCGTCGGTGCGCTCGCGAACGAGGGCGGCCTCCGCCGCGACGACTTCGGTGCGATCCGCATCCAGCCGGACTTCTCCATCGTCGAGCTCCCGACGGACATGCCAGGCGACGTGATCGACAAGCTCAGCGACACCCGCATCAGCGGCCGGCTCATCGAGATCAAGCCGGACCGCCGTGGCGGCGGTGGCGGGTACCGCCGCGGACCGCGCGACGACCGTGACGACCGCCGCGATCGTGACGACCGTCCGGCGCGCAAGCCCCGGTACTAGACCCCACCGACGACGGACTGGAGGCACTGCGCACGACGCGCGCGGTGCCTCCAGTCCGTCTCGTGGTTGCGGGAGACCGCAGATCGCACCGCACAACGTCTTGCGGCGGTTCCGCACGGCCCCGCGCGGTGCTTCGCTGGCCGCGTGCGCGACGCAGGGAGCCGCGCGGACAGGGGATCGATCGTGTACAGAGCAGTGTTCACCGCCGCAGCAGCGGCCGTGCTCGTCGTCGCCGGGGCACTCCCGGCGCAGGCGGCACCACGTTCCAGCACCCCGGGGACGCCGACCTCGGTGTCCGTGACCGGTACGGCGACCGACGCCGACGTCACGTGGGGTCCGCCACGGTCCGGCGCGAAGGTGCTCGGGTGGGCGGTCACCGTCCGTCCGGCCGAGCACCAGCCGCGGCACGGGGTCGACCTGCTGCGCGCATCGGCGCGGTCCGACCACTTCGGCGACCTGACGGCCGGGACGACGTACTCCTTCACCGTGCGGGCGGTCGGCACCAGGGGTCCAGGCCCGGCCGCGACCGTGCGGTACCAGCCGGTCGCGCCCGCTCCGGTGGGGCAGTCGCTGTTCGCGCTCGACGCGGCGGGGAACGTCGTCCGCTACCCGACGACGGGCACCGGCACACCGACCACCATCGCGCCGAACGGTGCCGGCTACACGGCGGACGCGGAAGGCGACGTGTTCGTGCCGTCGGCCGACCGGACCGCCATCGTGATGTACCCGGAGGGCGGGGGCGCTGCGCAGACCATCGCGACGGGCCTGCACCTCACCGCTGATCTCCGGACGGACCTCACAGGCAACCTGTACTGGGTCGACAGCGTCACCGGCGGGGTGGTGAAGCTCGCCAGGGCTGGTGGGCCGGCGATGCCGTGGGTGTCCTTCGGGCCGGTGCCGAACTCCGGCACCACGACCCTCTGGGCCGTCGGACGGGACGGCACCGTGTCGACCTGGACGAGCACGACGACGACGGCCTCGGTCGTGACGAGGACCCCGGCGGGGACGACCACCACCAGGACCATCAGCTCCGGCGCGACGGGGGTGTTCGGCTACGTGCGGGCACTCCTCGCCGACGCCCACGGCGGGCTGTACATCGACTGGAGCTCGCCCGGTGGAGCTGGCTCGTACATCTGGGCCGCGCTGCCCGCCGGAGCGACCACGTGGGTCTCGGCCGAGCCCCGGCTGGCGTTCGAGTACGGCGCGACGAACTCGTCGTCGTTCCGGCTGCTGCAGTCGAAGGAGTGGTGCACCTCGCCCGCCGAGAACTCCGGGCAGTGCTCCGTCGACCGGTCGATCCCGTCGCTGCTCGTCCGGGCGCTCGACGGCACGACGTCGTCGGTCCCCGTGTCCGGGCTGACCGCCGGGTCACGCGGATCGAACGTCGGCGCCGCTGACGAGGCCGGCGACGTGTTCATCGACGTCGACCAGGCTCCGACCGCCGGGCTGTGGCGGGTCCCGGCTGCCGGGGGTGCAGCGCAGCAACTGTCCACCGCGCAGTTCTCCCGCTTGCTGGTGATCTAGCCACGCTGCCGCCGGGTTCGGTCGGGCCGGGCCGGGCCGGCTGCCGAATAGCGCGTAGGAGGTCGAATCGTGCCTAGGAGGTCCGGATTTCCGACCCCCTACGCGCGATTCCGCCTGCTACGCGCGGTTCGGCCCAAGTGCCCGCGGGCAGTGCGCCCCGCGTCAGGCGAGGCCGGCCGTCCGGCGGCAGACCTCGTCCCACGGCGTCGGCTCGATGCCGAAGTACTCGCGGGACGCCGTGTCGTCGAGGACGTACGGCGCGGTCCACTGGTAGCTCATCTCGGCGACCTCCTTCATCATCGGCGACACGAGCCCGATCGCCCGGAGCGCACCAGCGGGCAGCCGCCGCACCCGCACCGGGGGCTTCCCGGCGGCGGCCAGCACGTCGGTCAGCGCCTCGACCTGCGACCTCGGCGGGTTCGACGGGACGTGCCAGGTCTTGCCGAGCGCCTGCTCGTCGGCCGCCGCGGCGACGATCGTCCTGGCGACGTCCAGCACGTCCGTGAAGGTGTGCGGCAGGTCGGTGCGGCCGATCATCGTCACCGCCCTGCCCTGCAGCGCCGCGGGCAGCACACGGGTGACGTGCCCGTTCTCGCCGATGCCCGGGCCGACGTAGTCCGAGCCGCGGACCTCGACGGTGCGGATCCGTCCGGCCCGGTGCAGCTCGAGCGCGTCGTGCCACATCCGCGCCCGGAGCATGCCCTTGTGGTCGGTGGCGGCATCCGGCATGCCCTCGCGCATCGGGGAGTCGACCGGCCCGTACGGGTAGAGGTTGCCGGTGATCGCGTACACGGCCCCGGTCCGCTCGGCTGCCGTCAGCAGCGAGGCCGCGAGTGGGGGCCAGTTCGCCTCCCACTGCGTGTAGTTCCCCGGGTTCGCGCAGTTGTACAGGACCGCCGCACCGTCGGCGGCCCGGGTGAGCGCCTCGGGATCCGAGGCGTCCAGGGCGACGTGACCGACAGCCTCCAGGCCGGTGTCCCGACCCGAGCGGGTGGCGACCGTGACGCGCTCGCCGCGGGCCGCGAGCAGTTCCGCGACGTGCCGGCCGACGGGTCCGGCGCCGATGACCAGGTGGAGCTCCGACATGGTGTGTCCCTTCGGATCGATTGGGAGAGCAGTGCTCTCGTCCCCCCGAGCATGACATCGCTCCGTGGCAAAAGCAAGAGCAGTGCTCTCTCTTGTGTGCAGTGCTCTCCCGTGGCAGGGTTGGGGCATGGCAGACCGGGCTCCGACCGCACGTGACCTCGCTCGCGAGACGATCCGGACGCGCATCCTCGACGCGGCCCGGGCGCGACTCACCGAGGAGGGACCGGCCCAGCTGAGCCTGCGTGCGGTGGCGCGCGACGTCGGCATGGTCTCGTCCGCGACCTACCGGTACTTCCCGAGTCGCGACGACCTGCTCACCGCGCTGCTCGTACAGGACTACAACGAGCTCGGCGCGGCCGTCGAGCGCGCGGACACGGCGCACGACCGGACCGACGTCGGCGGCCGGTGGATGGCGGCATGCCGCGCGATCCGGGAGTGGTCGGTCGGGCACCCCGGTGACTTCGCGCTGCTCTACGGCAGCCCGGTCCCCGGGTACGCAGCGCCGCAGGAGACGATCGAGCCAGCCACACGGGCGACGCTCGTGCTGGTCCGGATCGCGCTCGACGCCACGGCCGGGAGGCCCGGGTCGGCTCCGGCAGGCGCGCCGGCACCCGGGGTGGCCAGGTCGGGCCCCGCTGCGGCCGGGCCGTCGGCGGGACCGGTGGTGGCCGATGCGGTGGCGTACATCCGGGCGCTCGGGTACGTGGAGGACGTCGACGACGAAGTGGTCATGCGGACGCTGATGGCGTGGACGTCGCTCTTCGGCACGGTGTCGTTCGAGCTGTTCGGCCACTACGTCGGATCGGTGTCGGACCACGCCGCGTACTTCGACCTCGTCGCGGAGCGGCTCGCGGCGGACATCGGGTTCGTCGCGGTGGCATCAGGAGCTCCCAGTCCCGCTGTGGACGGCGCGGATCATCCCCAGATCGGGGCGGCACGCTGACACGCCGGGCGCTCCTGGGGTAGACAGGTCCCGACGCCGAGACCGACCCGACGGCCGGACCAACCACCCGCAGCCGTGATCAGGAGGCATGTTGCAGCGCAGCACGACGCCCGTCGGGGCCCACCGATGACCTCGCTCGACGTCAGCAGGCAGGACCGCCGTCGACTCGGGCGGGGGACCGCTCGTCGTCGCATCGTGACGGTCCGCACCGTCGCGCTCCTCGCGTCGCTCGCCGGCATCAACTACGTGGCGTGGCGCTGGGCCGCGTCCGTGAACTGGCACTCCTGGTGGATCGCGGTGCCGCTGATCCTCGCCGAGACCTACAGCGTCATCGACTCGCTGCTCTTCGCGTTCGGCGCGTGGCGACTCCGCGAGCGTGGCGAACCGCCGACGACACCGAGCACCGACGTCACCGTCGACGTCTTCATCACGACGTACAACGAGCCGGTCGAGCTCGTCGTGCGGACCGCCACGGCCGCGAAGGCGATCACCTACCCGCACGCCACGTGGATCCTCGACGACGGCAACCGTCCCGAGATGCGCCGGGCGGCCGAGGAGCTCGGCATCGGCGTGATCACGCGCGGACAGGACTGGATCGACCGTCCTCGTCACGCCAAGGCCGGCAACCTCAACAACGCGCTGCTCGCCACCCAGGGCGAGTTCCTGCTCATCCTCGACGCCGACCAGGTCCCCGACCCGGCGATCCTCGACCGCACCCTCGGCTACTTCAAGGACCCGAAGATGGCGCTCGTGCAGACGCCGCAGTGGTTCGAGAACGTACCGGACGCCGACCTGCTCGGCAGCCAGGCGCCCCTGTTCTACGGCCCCATCCAGCAGTCGAAGGACGGCTGGAACGCGGCGTTCTTCTGCGGGTCGAACGCGATCCTCCGTCGTGAGGCGCTGATGCAGCTCGGCATCTCGCGCTACGTCACCGAGGTCGAGGCGTCCGTGCAGCGCACGATCAAGACCTCGCGCAAGCTGCTGTCCCGTGCGCGGGAGAACGAGACCGACGACCGCGTGCTCGGGGCGCTCGACGACGCCGAGGCCGTGGTGCACCGGGCCCGCGACGCGATCACCCGCGGGGAGCCTCTCGGCGACGTCACGTACGAGTTCCAGCGCGGCATCGACGCGATCGCCTTCCGGTTCGCGGCGGCCGACCTCGAATCGGTGCGGAACGACCTGCAGGAACTCGCGGCGATGTCCACCGACGCGGGCACGTTCGCCGGGCTCGACGACGCGGCGCTCGACGTGCTCGGGCAGCGCGGCGCGTCACCGGTCGCCGCCATCGAGTCGATCGCGGTGCTCGCGCGGGCCGTCGACGTCAACCGTGGCGACGAGGCACAGGCGATCATGCCGCTGGCGACGATCTCGGTGACCGAGGACATGGCGACCGCGATGCGGCTGCACGGCCTCGGCTGGAAGTCCGCGTACCACGACGAGATCCTCGCGAAGGGCCTCGCGCCGGAGGACCTGCCGACGATGCTCGTGCAGCGACTCCGGTGGGCGCAGGGCACGATGCAGGTGTTCTTCCGCGAGAACCCGCTCGTGCAGAAGGGGCTGTCGTTCGGGCAGCGCCTCATGTACTTCTCCACGATGTGGAGCTACCTGTCGGGGTTCGCGGCGATCGTCTACATCGCCGCGCCGGTGCTCTGCCTGTCGTTCGGGGTCGTGCCCGTGCAGGCCTACAGCGTGGACTTCTTCGCACGGCTCATCCCCTTCCTGGTCCTCAACCAGCTGCTCTTCTGGGTGGTGGCCGCAGGCAGACCGACCTGGCGTGGGCAGCAGTACTCGCTCGCGCTGTTCCCGGTGTGGATCGAGAGCGTCACCAGTGCGTTCGAGAACGTGTTCCGCGGCAAGCCGCTCGGGTTCCGGGTCACGCCGAAGGTGCGCGACGAGACCGAGCAGAAGCCGCGATGGGACCTGGTCCGACCGCAGCTGTTCGCGATGGGCGCGCTCGTCGCGGCGCTGATCCTGATCGGCATCCGCTACCTCAGCGGGCAGGCCTCCGGGATCGCTCCGCTCGTGAACACCGCGTGGGTGGTGTTCGACCTGTGCATCTTCAGCATCGTGATCCGTGCCGTGCTCTACCGCGGCCCGTCGACCTCGGTGCAGTCCGAGCACGAGTCGAGCACCGCGGGGGGCCCGCTGTGACCGCCGCGTTCGACGTCCCGGCGACCGTGGAGTCGCTCGACACCGTGCAGGACCGCTTCGCTGCGTGGTGGGACGACCTCGGCATCGACGACGTCCGCCTCCGCTTCGCGCTCGAGACCGCCGTGGCGGAGATCGCTGCGAACATCGTCGAGCACACCCGCCGCACCGACCAGGAGGCCGGACGGCGGTACTCGGTCGAGCTCGACGCGACCGAGCACGCCGTGACGGCGGTGCTCCGCGACAACGGTCGGCCGGCGGACGTCGACCTCAGCGCCGTCACGATGGCGGACGTCGACGCCGAGAGCGGGCGTGGCCTGGCGCTCGCGATCGCCGCACTCGACCGGCTCGAGCACCGGCACGAGGACGGCCACAACGTCTGGACCCTGGTGTGCGCACGGTGAGGGGAGCGCTCGTCCGCACGGTCGCCGTCCTGGTCGCCTCGGCGAGCCTGCTCATCGGCGGAGCACTGCCGGCACAGGCCGTCGCGGCGTCGACGCCGGCGCAGCCCGCCACCGGGAAGACCTGGTTCGGACCAGACCTCGACTGGGGCTCCGACGCACCGGACGGGTACGAGGGCCGACTCGGAGCGACCCCTTCCAGCTACGGCGTCGAGATCGACTACCCGATCGACCGGAGCGCCGAACGAGAACTGCTCCGCTCGACCCGGGCTGCTGCGACGCAGGGCGCGACCCTCGTCGTGAGCCTCGAACCGGACGTGTCGCTCCGGTCGCTCACCACGGCAGACGCCCGGCACGCCAACGAGCTGCTGCAGGAGATCCACCGGCAGTACGACACGAAGGTGCTGGTCCGGTTCGCGCCACAGATGAACGGGACGTGGGTGCGGTGGGGGCAGCAGCCGACGCAGTTCGTCGCGGCGTTCCGCACGCTGGCGGCCCAGGTGCACGCGGGGAGCTCCGACGCGGCGATGGTGTGGTCGCCGTCGTACGGTGCCGGGTACCCGTTCGGCGAGTCCGCCGGACGGCTGCAGGACCTCTCCGCGACCGACGTCTCGAAGCTCGACACGAACGGCGACGGACAGCTCACCGCCGCCGATGACCCGTACGAGCCGTACTGGCCTGGCGACGCTTCGGTCGACTGGGTCGGCCTGTCCATGTACTACTTCGGCAAGGGCAAGGCGACGGAAGCCGCTGGCCGCGACGTCCCGCTCACCACGAACGACGTGCCGGAGTCCGGAGAGGTCCAGGCGCGGTTCGACGAGACCTGGGGGTACGAGCAGTCCCAGTCGCGCGGCGATTTCTACGACCGCTTCGCCGTCGGGCACGACCGCCCGATGCTCCTCGACACCGGGGCGCTCTACGACCACTCGCTGAAGGGTGCCGCGGAGCTCGACGTCAAGCAGGGGTGGTGGCGACAGGTCTTCACGGCGCTCGAGGACCGTCCGCTCATCCGGGGTGTGACCTTCCTCGAGACCAACCGTCGGGAGCCGGAGGCCGGCAACCGCGTGGCCGACTGGCGCGACACGGCCGTGCCGGGCATCGCGGGGTCGTTCCGCACGGACCTGCAGGCCACCGACCGGTTCGTGTTCGGTCCGGTCACCGAACGGGTGACCCCGCAGGACGGCAACGCGGCGACGAACCAGCAGCTCGACACCGGCGGTGACCAGATGGCGTGGATCGTCTGGTGCGCCGTCGGACTGGCGATCGTGTTCCTGCTGAGCGGGGTGTTCGGCAGGCTGCTGCCGAGCTGGCGGTACCCCGACGACGGCGGGCCGGGGCGCGACCTGCGGCTCGACCTGTTCCGCGGGTTCATCATCCTGGCGGTCGTGATCACGCACATCGAGATCGGCGGCCCGTACTCGTACATCACCTTGCACGCCGTCGGAGCGATCACGGGCGCGGAGATGTTCGTGTTCCTGTCCGGCATGGTCCTCGGCATGACGTACCCGCTGGCGATCAAGAAGTTCGGCGAGTGGGTGGCCGCGGTCGGCGCGTGGAAGCGTGCGCGCAAGCAGTACCTCGTCACGCTGGTGGTGATCGCGGTCGTCTTCGCGCTGAGCTTCGTGCCGTTCCTGAACACCGACGCGATCACGACGTTCACGGACCGGGGGACCGGCACCGGCGGCGTCGGTGCGGAGGGGCGCGTCTACGACCTCTACCCGAACGCGATGCAGCTGCTCGCCTACCCGCCGCCCTGGTACGCGATCCGGCAGTTCCTGCTGCTCGAGATGGGCCCGTGGCCGTTCAACATCATGGGGCTGTTCGTGGTGCTGAGCCTGTTCATCCCGCCGCTGCTCTGGGTGATCCGCCGCGGCTTCTGGTGGGCGGTGCTCCTCGTCAGCTGGGCGCTGTACGTCTTCCAGGCGCTCGTTCCGGGGTTCCAGCCGCTGAACTCGCAGTTCGAGTCCGTCTTCCCGCTGCTCACCTGGCAGGTCGTGTTCACCCACGGGCTGGTGCTCGGCTACTACCGGCGGCAGATCGTCGGCGCGCTGACCGGTCGGCTCGGCAAGGTCCTCGTCGGGATCGGGATCTGCGGCTACGCCGGGTTCCTGGTCTACGTCTGGGCGGCGAACCACCTCGGGTTCACGCCCGTGCCGTTCCCCGCGTCGATGTACGACGACCTGTACAACACCGCGTACCAGCGCGTCGACCTGCAGTGGGGCCGACTGGTCGACATCGCGTTCTTCGCCATCGTCTCGTACGCGATCCTCACGGTGTTCTGGAAGCCGATCGCGGCGGCCATCGGATGGCTGTGGATCCCGATCGGGCAGGCGAGTCTCTACGTGTTCGTCTGGCAGGTGTTCTTCGCGCTGGCGATCGCGTCGATCCCCGGTGTCGACTGGGGCAACGCCTGGATCGGCTTCGCGACCCACTCGGCGCTGATCCTGCTCGCCTGGTACATGGTGCGGAAGAAGTTCCTGTTCAGCGTGATCCCACGCTGACCGCACGCCCGTGCTGACGTGGGCGGTCGAATCGCGCGTAGTGGGGCGAATCGCGCGTAGGCGGTCGGAACGTTCGACCACCTATGCGCGATTCCGCCTCCCATCGCGCCCGCCATGGGTCGGAACGCACGTGCGTGACGGACGGGAGGCACGGTGCCAGCCGGCACCGTGCCTCCCGTCCGTCGGCGCTCAGCGCTGCCGCGTGGTCTCCGTGAAGAGGTCGTCGAAGAGCCCGGGTTCGTCCGTCTGCTCCTCGCCGAACTTCCACTTGCGGCGCATGCGCCGGAACGTCGTGATGCGGACCGGCTCGATGCCCGGCTCGGTGTCGTAGCTGCTCATGGTCCTTCCGCTCCTCATCCGTTCCCCCGTCTGCATCCCCGCGGCGAGGCTACGTCCCCGCGCTGCGGGCTGACCGGATTTAGGTAGAAGAATTACCTTGTTGCGCTCCGTGGACAATCAGACGAGCCGAGGGCGCTGCTCCCTCTACTCTGCCGTTCAGGGCCTGGGGGCGCCGCCGTCGAGCGCCGTGATCACGCGCTCGATGATGCGCACGAACTTGGCCCTGTCCCGATCCGAGAAGGAGGCCATCAGCTCGTGCAGGTGCTCGTTCGTGCTGTCCATGGCGTCTGCGTAGCGTGCTCGGCTGGTGTCCGTCAGCTCGATGAGCCGACTGCGTCCGTCCTCCGGGTTCGGTCGTCGCTGCAGGTGTCCGGACCGCTCGAGCCGGTCGACCGCCGTGGTCACCGCAGGGCCCGTGATGCCGAGGTGACTCGACAGGTCCTTCACGCGGACGGGGCGCCCCGCCGACTCGGCGCGGGACACGAACTGCACCACCGTGAGGTCGACGCCGGAGACACCCATGTGGTCGCGCAGACGCAACCGCAACGACGTCATCGTCGCCTCGAGTCGCGTCAGGGCCGCGTCGAGGTCCAGGTCGGTCTCGCTGCCCGTCACCTGGGTGCCTCCTCTGCGCCGTGCGGCCACGCGTCGGGATGCGCAGGCGTCGTCGGCACAGCGTATCCAGATCGCGCGGAGCCGCGTGGATGCCGACCCGCGGCGTGGCGATCGGTCGGCTGATGGACCAGATGATCCGCATCGAGATCTGTGCCCGCGATCCCGAGACCGCGGTCCGTGAGCTCGCGGCCGTCGACGTCGGCCGGCAGTGGACTTCGCGGCGCACGGGGGACGAGTACTCGTTCCGGTACTCCGCGGTGGGCGACGACGAGGTCACGATCCGTCGCGCACGGATCCGCGGTCTGCTGCGGGGGCTCGTGCCACCGGGCGACGACCACGTCGTGCGGTGGACCACCGACGGCTCCATCGTCATCGACGCGACGGGGACGCGCTTCGAGCTGCGGCACGACGAACCCGTGCTGTCACCGTCGGACCGGGAGTACCTCTTCGTCGGCACCGACCACGACCAGCGGTTGGTGCACCTCGGACGGGCGTTCGTCGAGAGCGTCGCCGCCGAACGGTACGGCGCCGCTTCCGGTCCGCTCGTGTTCGACCGCGTCCGCGTCGTCGACGACGCGGCGCTCGGCCCCTGGCACGAAGCACTCGGTGCCCTGTCGCGCGCACTGCGTGACGGTGTGGAGTCCGACGCCTGGGCCTCGGCGAAGCACACGGCCGCCGAGGCGTTCCTCGCGATGTTCCCGCCGCGGTTGGACGCACTGCCCGCCGCGCTCTCGAGTCCACGGAACGCACGGCTCAAAGCCGTCGTCGAGTACCTCCACGCCCACGTCCGCGACTCGATCGCGGTGGCGGACCTGGCCGACGTCGCCGGGCTCAGCGTCCGGTCGGTGCAGGAGTCCTTCGCGCGGGTGCTCGGCGTCTCCCCGCTGACGTACCTCCGCGAGATCCGGCTCGACCGGGTCCGCGACGACCTGCTCGCACACGATCCCCAGTCGGTGACGGTGGGGGACGTCGCACGTCGGTGGGGGTTCGCGCACCTCGGGCGGTTCTCCGCCGCGTACGTCGACCGGTTCGGCGAGTACCCGAAGCAGACGCTGCGCCGCTGATCGTCCCGAGCGGTCAGTCGGCTGCCGGCGGCGCGGTGCTCCGTCGCACCTGCAGGGTCGTCGCAAGCCGGACGTGCTCGGGGGTCGGCTCCCCGCGGAGCATGGAGAGCAGCATCTCCACCGCACTCGCGCCGAGTTCCGCGAGCGGCTGTGCGACCGTCGTCAGGGGTGGTGTGGTCATCGACGCCTGCGGGACGTCGTCGAAGCCGATCACGGAGAGGTCCTCGGGGACGCGGAGTCCGAGGTCGGCGGCCGCGTGCAGCACACCGATGGCGGAGGAGTCGTTCGCCGCGAACACCGCGGTGGGGCGGTGCGGGCCGGAGAGGAGTTCCCGGGCGACGGCGGCCGCGTTGCCCTCCTGGTAGTCGCCTGCCCGGAGGAGCGCGTCGTCCACCTGGATGCCCGCGGCGGCGAGGGCGGCGCGGTACCCGGCCTCGCGCAACTGCGCGGACGCGAGGTCGGCGCGGCCGTGGATGTGCGCGATGCGCGTGTGCCCGAGCGCGAGGAGGTGCTCCACGGCGATGCGTGCGCCGCCCTCGTTGTCGGTGTCGACGGTGGCGTGTCCCTCCGGTCCGGTGTGCGGGTCGATGGCGACCACGGGGATCGACGAGCTCGGCAGCGCGGTCGACGGCGTCACGACGATCGCTCCGTCGATGAGGGTGCCGGAGAGCCGGGAGAGCGATCGCCGTTCCCATCCGGGTTGGCTCGCGCCGGTGACGAGTCCGGCGTAGGCGAGGAGTTCGTAGCCGGTGCCGGTCGTCGCCGAGGAGATCCCGCGCAGCAGCTCCGTGGAGAACGGCTCGAACTCGGGGACGAGGATGCCGATCACCCCGGTGCGTGAACTCCGGAGACTCCGCGCGACGAGGGACGTCTCGTACCCGAGGCGTTCCACGACCTCCTGCACGCGCAGCATGGTCGCGGGGGCGACGCCGTCGCGGTGGTTCACGACCTTGGAGACGGTCGGGATCGACACCCCTGCTGCCCGTGCGACGTCCGCGATCGTCGCCCGCCCAGGGCTGCTGTCCACGCCGGGAGCGGTCTCCATGTGCTCACCGTACCGCCGATGCCACGGGTGAACGACCGCGGTCCTCTCGTTAGAAAACGTTATCGATATCGATTGACAAAGCGTCGAGGCACCTGGCACGCTCTCCGCAACGGCAGCGATGCCGGAGCGGCTCCCGGTGCCGCAACGGCACCCGGTGCCGCAGCGGCACCCGGTGCCGCAGCGGCGACCGATGCCGCAGCTGTCAACGACGACACTTCAGGAGCTCCACGATGACGAGGAAGATCCGAGCCACGGCGGCCATCGCGCTGATCGGGGCCACAGCACTGCTGGCGACCGGCTGCTCGAGCGGTGGCAACGCCGCGGGCAGCGACGGCAAGGTCACGATGACCTTCTGGCACAACTCCACGACCGGACCCGGCAAGGCGTTCTGGGAGAAGACCGTCAAGGACTTCGAACAGGACCACCCCGACGTGACGATCAAGATCCAGGCGATCCAGAACGAGGACCTGGACGGCAAGCTCCAGACCGCGCTCAACTCGGGATCCGCCCCCGACGTGTTCCTGCAGCGCGGCGGCGGCAAGATGAACGCGATGGCCCAGGCCGGCCAGCTCATGGACATCACCAGCTCGATCGGGAAGACCGCGAAGTCCGAGGTCAGCGCCGGTGCGTTCAAGGGCTACGAGCTCGACGGCAAGACGTACGCCATGCCGGTCGACGTGAACCCCGAGGGCATCTGGTACAGCCAGGACCTCTTCAAGCAGGCGGGCATCGAGGGCACCCCGACCACGATGGACGAGCTGAACGCGGACATCGCCAAGCTCAAGGACGCCGGCATCCAGCCGGTCGCCGTCGGCGCGAAGGACGCCTGGCCCGCCGCGCACTGGTACTACAACTTCGCACTCCGCGCATGCAGCGAGAAGACGCTGAACGGCGCCGCGAAGGACCTGAAGTTCACGGACAGCTGCTGGAAGGCCGCCGGTCAGGACACGAAGGACTTCTTCGACACGAAGCCGTTCAACGACGGTTACCTCACCACCGCCGCGCAGCAGGGCGCCGGCAGCTCGGCAGGCCTCATCGCCAACCACAAGGCCGCGATGGAGCTGATGGGCGCGTGGGACCCTGGAGTGATCTCGTCGCTCACCCCGGACGGCAAGCCGCTGCCCGACCTCGGCTTCTTCCCGTTCCCCGAGGTCTCCGGCGGCAAGGGCGCACCCGGCTCGATGATGGGTGCTGTCGACGGCTACTCGTGCTCGGCGAAGGCCCCGAAGAAGCAGTGCACCGAGTTCCTCAACTACATGACCGAGAAGCCCGTGCAGGAGGCGTACTACAAGGCCTTCAACGCGATCCCGGCGAACGAGTCCGCCCAGGCGGTCGTCACCGAGCCCTACCTGAAGACGGTGCTCGAGGCGTACAACAAGGCCCCCTTCGTGTCGAACTACCTCGACACCCTCTACGGCCAGAACGTCGGCAACGCGCTCAACACCAGCGTGGTGGACCTGCTCGCCGGCAAGGGCGACGTCGACGACATCGTCAAGACGGTCAACCAGGCCGCGGCGAAGGGCTGACCCGACCCATGGCCACATCAGTCGCCCCCCGTCCGTCCGGCTCGAGCGAGCTGACGGGCGCGGGGAAGGACCTGACCGGGGCCGGCGGCACCACGCCGTCGGCCCTGGCCGGCCGGGGCCGGAAGAAGCCGGTCGCCGACGTCCGCAAGCGGGTCGAGATCGCCCTGCTGGCCGGACCCGCGACGATCATGTTCGTCGGGTTCGTGATCCTCCCCGTGGCGCTCGCCGCCTACTACGGCTTCTACAAGTGGCAGGGCTACGGGGCGCCGACGGACTTCGTCGGCCTCGACAACTACAAGATCATCTTCACCGACCCGGACTTCCGGGGCGTGCTGACCCACAACGCGTTCATCGTGATCGGCTCGCTGCTCGTGCAGGGTCCCATCGCGATCATCCTCGCGCTGCTGCTCAACCAGCGGATCCGCGGCCGTGGCCTCATCCGGGTGCTCATCTTCGTGCCGTACGTCATCTCCGAGGTGATCGTCGGCACCGGGTGGAGCCTGATGCTCTCGACGAGCGGCGCGGTCAACGACCTGCTCCAGGCGATCGGCCTCGGTGCGCTGCGGAACGACTGGCTGTCGAACCCGGACATCGCGATCTGGACCCTCCTCGCGATCATCTCGTGGAAGTACATCGGCTTCGCGGTGATCCTGTTCCTGGCCGGCCTGCAGAGCATCCCCGAGGAACTGTTCGAGGCCGCCCAGCTCGACGGCGCCGGCTACTGGCAGATCCAGCGGCGGATCACGCTGCCGCTGCTCGGACCGACCATCCGCATCTGGGCGTTCCTGTCGATCATCGGCTCGCTCCAGCTGTTCGACCTGGTCTACATCATCTGGGGGCAGTACATCGCCTCGACGGCCGGGACCTCGACCATGGCGACGTACATGGTCGCGAACGGCCGGAACTCCGGCAACTACGGGTACGGCAACGCCGTCGCCGTGGTGATCTTCCTCATCTCGCTGGCGATCGCACTCGTCTACCAGCGGTTCGTCCTGCGTCGCGACACCGCCGGCGCCCTCACGGAGAAGGCAACACGATGACCGCCACCGCATCGATCATCGCGCCCCGACGACGCCGGGACCGTGACACCGGACCGGTCCGCCGCGAGCGCAACCTCGGCACGTACTTCATCGCGCTGCTGTTCATCGCGGTCTGCATCGGCCCCGTCGCGTACATCGTCCTCGGCGGCTTCCGCACCAACGCGCAGATCACCGCGAGCCCCGCTGGGCTCCCGGCACCGTGGAACTTCGGCAACTACGCCGAGGTCCTGTCCAGCGGGGTGTTCTGGCAGCAGCTCGGCAACTCGCTCATCGCCGGCGTCACCACCACGGTCGGCGTCGTCGTGCTCGGGCTGATGGTCAGCTTCGTGCTCGCCCGCTACCGGTTCCGCGGCCGCGGCGCGCTGTACTCGCTGTTCGCCGCCGGGCTGATGTTCCCGATCACCGTCGCGATCACGCCGCTCTACCTGCTGGTGAAGGACCTCGGACTGACGAACAGCCTGGCCGGCGTCATCCTGCCGCAGATCGCGTTCGCGCTGCCGACGACGGTCATCATCCTGGTGCCGTTCCTGCGGGCGATCCCGGACGAGCTCGAGGAAGCAGCCTCCATCGACGGGGCCAGCCGCCTGGGCTTCTTCTTCCGGATGGTCGTGCCGCTGTCCCTGCCCGGCGTCGTCACGACGGGCATCCTGGCCTTCATCGGCAGCTGGAACAGCTACATCCTGCCGCTGTTCATCCTCAACGACGCGTCGGCGTACACGCTGCCGCTCGGGGTGCAGGCGTTCTCGTCGCAGTACTCCGTCGACACCGCAAGGGTGCTCGCGTTCACGTCGCTGTCGATGATCCCCGCGCTGGCGTTCTTCGCGGTGTTCCAGCGTCGCATCGTCGGCGGGCTGACCGGGGCGGTGAAGGGATGACCGCGACCGACGCGACAGCGTCGGCCACGGGCGGCCGGGAGGCTCGTCCCGCGTCGACGACGCCGGTCACCGCGACCGACGGCCGGCCCGCGGCGCGTGGCGGGGCCGACCCGAGCCTCCCGTCCGCCCCGGCTCGACCGTCGGACCGGACGGCCGCGCCGGACCGCGCAGCCGCCCTGCTGGCGGCCATGACCCTCGAGGAGAAGACGGCGCAGCTCGTCGGCTACTGGCTCGACCAGAACGGCGTGGTCGCGCCCATGCAGGGCGAGATGACCACCCGGTCGGACGGCCGCACGCTGGCGGACATCACCCGTGACGGCATCGGCCAGTTCACCCGCGTCTACGGCACCCGCCCCGTCGAGCCCGACGAGCGCGCCGCCTGGCTGTGGGACGAGCAGCGGCGCCTGAAGCGGGAGACCCGGCTGGGCATCCCGGCGCTCGTGCACGAGGAGTGCCTGACCGGCCTGGCCGCGTGGAAGGCCGCGACGTTCCCGACGCCGCTGGCCTGGGGTGCCGCCTTCGACCCGGAGCTCGTCGAACGGGTCGGTGCCGTGATCGGCGACTCGATGCGACGGCTCGGGGTCCACCAGGGCCTCGCTCCAGTGCTCGACGTCGTCCGCGACCCCCGTTGGGGCCGGGCCGACGAGTGCATCGGCGAGGACCCCTACCTGGTCGGCACCGTCGGCACCGCCTACGTCCGTGGGCTGCAGCGCGCCGGGGTCGACGCGACGCTCAAGCACTTCCTGGGGTACTCCGCGTCGCAGGCGGGCCGCAACCACGCACCCGTGCACGCCGGAGCGCGCGAGATCGCGGACGTGTTCCTGCCGCCGTTCGAGATGGCGCTGCTCGACGGTGGCGCTCGGAGCGTGATGAACTCCTACGCGGAGATCGACGGCGTGCCCGTCGCGGCGAACGCCGACCTGCTGACCGGGCTGCTGCGCGATCGCCTGGGCTTCGACGGCACCGTCGTGGCCGACTACTTCTCGGTGGCGTTCCTCGAGGTCATGCACGGCATCGCCGCCGACCGTGGCGAGGCCGCGGCGATGGCGCTCGAGGCCGGGGTCGACGTCGAGCTGCCCACCGGTGACGCGTACCTGGCGCCACTGGTCGAGCGCGTCCGTGCCGGTCTGGTCGACGAGGCGCTCGTCGACCGTGCCGTGCTGCGGGTCCTGCGCCAGAAGGAGCGGCTCGGGCTGCTCGACCCGGACGTGTTCGAGGACGAGCCGCCCACCGGCATCGACCTGGACACCCCGTCGCACCGCGACCTCGCACGGCAGCTCGCGGCGGAGTCGCTCGTCCTGCTGTCCAACGACGGCGTGCTGCCCCTGGACCCCCGGCAGGGGCGCGTCGCGGTGATCGGCCCGAACGCCCACCGTGCCGAGGCCCTGCAGGGGTGCTACTCCTTCGCGAACCACGTGCTGGCCGACCACCCCGACCTGCCGCTCGGCTTCGCGATCCCGACCGTGCTCGAGGCGCTGCGAGCGGCTCTCGGCGGCACGGTGTCGACCGCGGTCGGCTGCGCCGTCGAGGGTGACGACCGCTCCGGCATCGCCGAGGCCGTCGCGGTCGCGCGGGACGCCGAGGTCGCGGTCGTCGTGGTGGGGGACCAGGCGGGGTTGTTCGGCCGCGGCACCGTGGGCGAGGGCAACGACACGGCTTCGCTCGACCTACCCGGTGTGCAGCGCGAGCTGGTCGAGGCCGTCGTCGCGACCGGCACCCCGACGGTGGTGGTCCTGCTCACCGGACGGCCGTACGCGATCGGCTGGGCGCTCGACGGGCCGGGTCCCCGTCCGTCCGCCGTCGTCCAGGCGTTCTTCCCGGGTGAGGGCGGGGGACTGGCGATCGCCGACCTCTTGACCGGTGCCGTTGCGCCGTCGGGGCGCCTGCCGGTCTCGCTGCCCCGTGCTGCGGGTGCGCAGCCGTACACGTACCTGCACCCGCGGCTCGGCGGCCCGTCGGACGTCACGGCCGCCGACTCGACGCCGGTCCGCCCGTTCGGCTTCGGTCTGACGTACACGGCCTTCGCGTACCAGGACCTGGTCGTCGACGACGCCGTCACCACCGACGGCACGTTCACCGCGACGGTCACGGTCCGGAACGCCGGGCAGCGCGACGGCTCGGACGTCGTGCAGCTCTACGGGCACGACGTGCACGCCAGCGTCACCCGTCCGGTCGTCCAGCTGCTGGGGTACGCCCGGGTCGACGTGCCGGCGGGGGAGTCCCGCAGCGTGCGCTTCACCGTGCCGGTGCAGCGCTTCGCCTTCAGCGGTCGCGACCTGCGCAAGGTCGTCGAGCCTGGGGACGTCCAGGTGTGGGTCGCGTCCCACGCTGCGGCGTCCCGGCCGGGAGGCCCGCTCGAGTCCGGCGGGATCGTCGCGCTGTCGGACGGATCGGCCGCAGTGCCCCTGCCGGGCACCGCCACGGAGCGTGCGACCCTGCGGGTCGCCGGGCCGGTGCACGAGGTCCAGCTGACGGATCCCCGCGTCGTCCGCTGGGCGGTGGCCTGACCTCGGTGCACGCGTGCACGCGCCGCGCCGCCGCATCGAGGGAACAGAAGACGTCGGGTCCGCTCAACGGATCCGACGTTTTCTGTTCCCTCGACGGGCGGCAGGCAACAGGGTGCGGTATCCTGGTCGAGGTTAATCGATTAAGCATCGCCGCTCGACGGCGCGGTGCCCAACCCGACGGTCGACCGCATCCCCAAGCAACGACGCTCGGAAGGAACCACACATGCACATCGGGTCGATCTCCAGGCCACGGCGCATCGTCGCCGCGGCACTCGGAGCCCTCGCTCTCGTCACCGGGAGCCTCTTCGCGACGACGGTCGGTGTCGGCAGCGCTGCTGCCGCCACGAACGGTCCGTGCGACACCTACGCCGGCGCCGGCACCTCGTGTGTCGCCGCGTACAGCTCCACCCGGGCGCTGTACTCCTCGTACAACGGGCCGCTCTACCAGGTGCAGCGCGCCTCGGACGGGGCGACCACGAACGTCGGCCTGCTCGCCGCCGGCGGGTACGCCAACGCCCAGACGCAGGACACCTTCTGCTCCGGCACGACGTGCACCATCCCGAAGATCTACGACCAGTCGTCGAACCACAACGACCTGACCGTCGCGCCAGCGGGTGACGCCGGCGGGGCGAACGTCGCCGCGAACGCCACCGCCCTGCCGATCACGGTGGCCGGGCACAAGGCGTACGGCATCTACATGCCACCAGGCGTCGCCTACCGCATCGCGAGCACCCTCGCGAAGGGCACGGCGCGCGGCGCCAGCCCGGAGTCGATGTACGAGGTCGCCAGCGGCACGAACGCGAACCACGGCTGCTGCTCGGACTTCGGCAACGTCGAGACGCAGGAGAAGGACACCGGCAAGGGGCACATGGACGCCCTGAACCTGTCGATGCTCAACGGCACGGGCAGCGCCGGTCGCGGACCGTGGGTGCAGGCCGACCTGGAGAACGGCGTCTACGAGGGCAAGACCGCGATCAACACCGCGAACACCGGCAACACGTCGAAGTTCGTCACCGCGCTCCTCAAGAACGACGGCGTCGCGAACTTCGCGCTGAAGGGCGGGAACGCGCAGTCCGGGTCGCTGTCGAAGTGGTACGAGGGGGCGCTACCGACCGACAAGGACGGCGACGGCCAGGGCTACACGCCGATGAAGCTCGAGGGGTCGATCGTGCTCGGCGCCGGCGGGGACAACTCGAACCGCGGCACGCAGTCGTTCTTCGAGGGCGTCATGACCACCGGGTACTCGACCGATGCTGCCGACAACGCCGTGCAGGCGAACGTCGTCGCGCAGAACTACCAGGGTGTCTCGACCGGTGGTGGCCCCGGCGCCCCGATCACCGGACCCGGTGGCAAGTGCGTCGACGTCGCCGGCGACGACACCGGCGGGAACACCGCCGTCGTGCAGCTGTGGGACTGCCAGACGCTCGCGGCCGACCAGCACTGGCTCGGCAACGTCTACGGCGCACACACCCTCTCGACGCTCGGCCGCTGCCTCGACATCAACGGCAACGGCACCGCGAACGGCACTCACGTCGAGCTCTACGACTGCAACGGCGTCGGCGGGCAGCAGTGGATCGTGCAGCCGGACGGGTCGATCAAGAACCCGCAGTCCGGACGCTGCCTCGACGACCCGTCGGGCAACACCGCGAACGGCACGGCGCTGCAGATCTACGACTGCAACGGCAACCAGGCGCAGAAGTTCGTCGCGGCCGTCCCGATCAAGACGATCGGGTCCAAGTGCGTCGACGTCGCCGGCAACGACCTGCAGCAGAACGGTCAGCAGGTCCAGGTCTACGACTGCCAGACACTCCTGACGGACGAACAGACGACCGACCAGCAGTGGGCGTACAACCAGGCCGACCACACGATCAGGACGCTCGGGCGCTGCCTGGACATCGACGGCAACGCCACCGCGAACGGCTCGCACCTGGAGCTGTACACCTGCAACGGTGTCGGCGGCCAGCAGTGGGTGCCGCAGGCGAACGGCTCCGTGCTGAACCCACAGTCCGGTCGGTGCCTCGACGTGCCGTCGGGCAACACCGCGAACCAGACGCCGCTCCAGCTGTACGACTGCAACAACCAGGCGCCGCAGGTGTTCAGCTTCAACTGAACCGTGTGACGGACGGGAGGCCCGGTGCCAGCTGGCACCGGGCCTCCTGTCCGTCACTGGGCACGTCGTGCGCCGCGCCAGCGTCCGCGCGTCGCGCGCTGCTCACATCGGCCTCACGTCGTGAGCGCGGAAGAAGGAGCCATCCTGTCCCGACGGGTACGGCTCGACCGCGAACCGGACGCGCTGGCCGGGCTGGAGTCGCCTCGACCACCGGCGTGGCTCGGAACGGGGGGCAGGGGTGCGAAGATCGCAGCGTGACCCTCCGTTCCCTCGCGACGCTCGACGACGCGACGTTCGACGTCACCGCCGCCCGGGTGGCCGACGGGCGGCTGGTCCTGCACGGCTGGGTCGAGGACCACGACACGAACGTCGGAACGGCTCGACTGCCGGTCGTGCTGACCGTCCCGGACGCGGTCTCCGTCATGGTCGACGACACCGGAGGGACCGGTGAACTCGTGCTCGAGAGCATCGACGTCACGGCGACGACGGTGACGCTACGAGGCGTCATCCCGTGCGCGGTCGTCGTGACGACATCCGTGCGAAGCCAGGCGCTGGTCGACGTGGGCACGACGCCCATCGCGGTCCGCCGCTGGGGACGATGGCGGCGATGGGACCCAGCGGTGCCGGTGATCCTCGACTACCGCGCCGTGTCGAAGCGGCTCCGGAACACCGCATGTCCGACGTGCGCGCACCCGTGGGAGGAACACCCCGGCGAACTGGACCGAGCGCGGACGCGGTGCGGTGAATGCGAGTACGAGGTCGAGCACGGTGAGCGTTCGCCGATCGAGTCGATCTGCACGGCGCAGATCCCGCACCGCCTCGTGGAGCTCGGCCCGTCACCCCATGACCGTCGCATCACCTGACCGGGGATCCCCGCCTTCCCCACCGTGCGCCGGGCGCGTACGGTCCCACGCAACACACGACCGGCGGGCGGGGAACGCGATGCGACTGATCACCGGGACGACACTGGTCGTGGCGCTGACGGCGGCCAACCCGGAGACCCGGAACACGCACGCGGAGCGCCGGTCTGTGGTCACGAGCGGGGCGTGTATTCCACGTTGTGACGGTGAACGTACAGTGCGTTAATGTCCTGGCTGCCGGCGGCAACGCGGCCACCGGACGACGCATGACAAGGGGCCAAATGATGTCGATGTTCCACACCTCTCTGGTCGGGATCGCCGTTGGTGCCATCGTTGCCGGGAGCCTGTTCCTCGCACCAGCAGCCAACGCCGCCGAGGCAACCACGGTCGTGCCCACTGTGGTCGACATCGCTCAGACGCACCCCGAGATCACGCCGGAGATGGTCAACGACGCGGTCGCCGAAGCCCTTCACGATGGAACTGACTGAAACGAACCCGAGGGAACGCCTCTCGGTCGGGTCCGACAACTACGGTGGCGTCTACGTCGCGTTCAATGCATTCGATCAGAACCTCATCATCAGCGGCGCTGCTGCGGGCTTGACCGCAGGTATCTGTCTCCTCGGCCCCGCTGTGTGCGCGGTTGCCACAGTGGCGATCACCATCGCCACCGTGGCCGTGACGACGAGCGGCGGAGTCCAGTGCGGTACGAAGTCGCTCCGGGTCTACCCCGTCACGAACAAGAAGCCGCGCTGCGCCTAGGAAGCAAGGAGCAACTCATGTCGAAGGTCTTGCGCAGTGTCACGTTCGCCAGCATCGTCACCATGGGTCTCGTCACCGGCGGATCCGCGGTCGCCGCTGCCACGATCGGCACGCCGAGCCAGGTCGCAGGCGCGTTCGCAGTCGCCCTCGCCGCCGCTGCAGGCGGCTGCTACCTCGGGACCACGATCCGGCACCGCCGTCGCGCACGTCAGCGCTGATCCCCCACGGCGAACGCCTCGCATCGTCCCGGTGCGGGGCGTTCGGCATTGTCCCGGGCTGACTCTTTCCGCAGTCACGATCCCCCAACGCTCGATCGAAGATCGGACGTTGCGCGGTGACGATTCCTGCCGGAGGCGCATTCACCCGTGGTTGATGGTGTCGCCAGTCCAGGAGAGGTCGTCATCGGCGCTGACCTCGAACGCTTCGAACCGATGGTCAGCGACGACGTCGGCGATCAGGGTGCGGGTGCCCGCGACGATCGTGGCGTCCCAGTCGATCTCGGTGGCGAGGACCCAGGTGTGGTCTTCTGGCCACAGCATCTGCGGCGTCCGTCCCGACGCCGGGTAGGTCTCGATGCTGGTCGTCTCCATCCAGTCGGGATCCGCGAACAGATCGAGCGTGACCGACATGAGGTGGAACTCGCGACCAGGCCACTCGAACAGCGGGCCGGAGAGCGCGCTCGCGATCGCTGCACGACGGAGTCGTTCGTCGCGAGCCTGTTGCTGGAGTGCCCTGATCTCCTCGGCGGTCGGCTCGCCGACGGAGAACGACGCCGAGGCGGACCCGCCGTTGAGGTCTCCCCAGCCGTTCCAGACGGCAGCGAGGAGGTCGCTCGGTGTCGTCGTGGCCGGTCGAAGGTGTTCGGTCAGGGCAGCGAGCAGAACCGGATCGAGTCGTCCTTCCTCGGGAGGGTGAACAGTCCAGCCGTCGGCGGTCGCGAACCCGCGAGGAGGTTCGTGGCCCGACAGGCGTGTCCACTGCACGAGTGGGTGGATGCGTCGGCCGGTGCGCGCAGCGACGTCCGCCCAGCGCCAGGAGCGTTCCTCGACGATCGATGGCGGGGTCCGTCCATCCGCATCGGAGTCCTCCCGGTGCGCGTGCACCGGGTGCAGGAGCCGTGCGTACGCCTCGAACCCGGTGCCGGCAACACCGCCGGCCGTCCCCCAGGCACCCGCGCGAGGTCGCAGCCAGTCCCCGCGGTGTACTGCAGCGAGCGGCGGCATGGACGCCACAGTATCGATCTGGGACTTGCTTCATCGATTAAGCACGTGCATGATGTGTCTAGTTAATCGATAAAGCGCGTGGTTCCCGAAGGAGGCGACCCCCATGCCGAAGTCCGTCACCCTCAAGGACGTGGCCGCCAAGGTCGGTGTCACGTCCGCCGCCGCGAGCATGGCGCTCGCCGGTCACGAACGCATCAGCGAGCGCACCCGCGCCGCCGTCAAGCAGGCCGCGGACGAACTCGGCTACGTCCCGAGCTCTGCCGGTCGTGCGCTGCGCAGCCAGCGTGCGGACGCCGTCGCGCTGATCGTCCCGAACTCATCGGCCCACGTCTTCGGCCACCTCTACTTCATGCACGTGCTGACGGGGATGTCGACGGCTGCGAACGCCCACGACGCCCAGGTCATCGTGTCCACGAACGCCGACACCGGCTCCGGTGACGTCGCGTACGAGCGGGTCATGCGGTCCCGGACGGCAGACGGCGCGATCGTCACGAGTGCGGCGATCGACGACGACCACGTGCAGACCCTCGTCGCATCCGGCCTCCCAGCGGTCCTGATCGGCAACTACCCGCACCTGTCCGACGCGGTCACGGTCGGCATCGACGACGTCAGCGCGACGGAGCGCCTGGTCGACCACCTCGTCGAGGTGCACGGACGCCGCCGCCTGCTGCACGTCACCGGAACGCTCGACCACCAGACCGGGCTCGATCGACGCGCCGGATTCCTGACGGCTGCGGAGCGCCACGGCATCGACGACGTGACGGTGATCGAAGGGGACCTGTCCGAGACCTCCGGCGCGGCGGCGATGGAGCAGATGCTCGCGGGCGGGCCCCGCCCGGACGGCATCGTCTTCGCGAACGACGACATGGCGGTGGGGGGCCTGCACACCCTGCGGCGTGCAGGAGTCGACGTCCCGGGTGACGTCTCGGTCGTCGGCTTCGACGACTTCGGGCTCGCGCGGGTCACCACCCCCGGCATCACGACCGTGCGCGTCCCCGCCGAGGAGATGGCACGCATCGCGACCGAGCGGCTCTTCGACCTGGTCGACCGCCGCGCGGGGACGCCGACCCGGACAGAACTGCCCGTCGAGCTCGTCATCCGCGCGTCCTGCGGATGCGATCCGGACGCCGAGCGCGTCCGCACCTGATCAGGACGCCGAGCGTGTCCGCACCTGAACAGGACGCCGAGCGCGTCCGCACCTGACCAGCACCACCCGACACCAGCACCACTCCACCCCGCACCACCCGACACCAGCACCACTCCACCCCGCACCACCCCCACAACCCAGCACCACGCAGCAGCAACGCAAAGGAGCGTTCCCCGATGCAGCACACACGCACCACCCTCGCCATCGGCGCCCTCGCCACCGTGGCGGCCCTCACCCTCACCGGGTGCTCTGCCGGCGGCAACGCCAGCACGTCCGGCCCCGTCACCCTGAAGGTCTGGACCGGCTTCACCGGCGGCGACCGCCCCGGCTACTCCACCATCGTCAAGGACTTCGAGAAAGCCCACCCCGACGTCAAGGTCGACATGACCGTGCAGCCGTGGGACACCATCCAGCAGAAGCTCCCGTCCGCATGGCTCACCGGGCAGGGTCCCGACGTCGCGGCGGTCAGCTCCGACCCGAACGCCGTCGCGCAGTACGTCAAGACGAACTCGGTGCTGCCGATCACCGAGACCGGCAGCGGCGACGGCAAGATCAACACGTCCGAGTTCGCTCCAGGCACCGTCAAGGAGTTCACCTACGACGGCAAGCTCTACGGCGTCCCGGCCAACTTCGCCACGCTGAGTCTGTACTACAACAAGAAGCTCTTCGCGGACGCCGGCATCAGCGACCCGCCGACGACCGTGCAGGAGATGGCCACCGACGCCCAGAAGCTCACGACCGGCGGCAAGTACGGCATCGCGCTCGCCGACAACCAGACGATCCAGATGTGGCCCGTCCTGCAGTGGCTCGAGGGCGGCGACATCGTCAACGCGAAGAACTGCAGCGTGGTCCAGACGGACGCCGGGCAGCAGTCCCTGAAGACCTGGGCGGACCTGGTCGCGAACGACAAGGTGAGCCCGGTCGGGCTGACCGGCGCCGAGGCCGACTCGCTGTTCTCGGCTGGCAAGGCCGCGATGGAGATCAACGGTCCGTGGGCGGCCCCCGGCTACAAGTCGGCCGGCATCGACCTCGGCATCGTGAAGGTCCCGGTGGGCGTCGACGGCAAGTCCACCACGCTCGGCTCGATCGCCCCGCTGTCGATCTCCGCGAAGACGAAGTACCCGAAGCAGGCGCAGGAGTTCCTGGCGTACTGGACGTCGAAGACCGCACAGCAGAAGTTCTCGCTGCAGACCGGCTTCCCGCCGCTGCGCACCGACCTGTCCGACGACGCCAAGCTGAAGGCCGACCCCACGGTGAGTGTCTTCGCCAGTCAGGTGCCCGACTCGCGCCTGTACCTGCCGCACGTGCCGGACGCCACCAAGGTCGACTCCGACGGCTACGTCCCGATGATCGGCAAGATCACCAGAGGCACCTCCGTCGCCGACGCGACGAAGGAAGCCGCGCAGACGATCGACGGCCTCACCGGATGCAGCAAGTGACCAGCCAGCTCACCGGGTCCGCCCCGTCGCGCACCAGACGCGACGGGGCGGTGCCCCGCTCCGGCCAGGAGGCTCCACCCACCCGCCGTCGGCCGCGGCGGTTCCAGCCTGCTTGGCTCTTCATGGCCCCCTCCCTGGTCATCCTGGGTGCGTTCGTCGTCTTCCCGATCCTGCGGTCGCTCTGGTACTCGTTCTTCGACTGGACGGTCGGTGCGACCTCGCAGCCGTTCGTCGGGTTCGGGAACTACACGAAGCTGTTCCAGGACCCGCAGTTCTGGAACGCCCTGCGGATCACGCTCGAGTACACGATCGCCTCGGTCGTGCTGCTCGTCGTCCTCGGGTTCGTCGCCGCGCTGCTCCTGCAGGAGGACACCCTGGCGAACCGGATCGTCCGGAGCGTGTTCTTCTTCCCGACCATCGTGTCGCTCGTCACGATCGGTCTGGTCTGGAAGTTCCTGCTCGACCCGGACATCGGGCTCGTCGGTGGCATCACCGCGATGCTCGGGCTGCCGAGCGTCGCCTGGCTGCAGTCCACCTCGCTCGCCCTACCGACGATCATCTTCGTGTCGGTCTGGAAGAGCATCGGCTTCGCGATGATCCTGTTCGTGGCCGGTCTCAAGGGCGTGCCGGCGGAACGGTACGAGGCCGCCGAGCTGGACGGCGCGAACCGCTGGCAGACCGTCTGGCGGATCACCCTGCCGAGCATCCGCCCGACCATGCTCTTCACGTCGATGATCCTGACGATCCAGTCGTTCCAGGTGTTCGACCTGGTGTACGTGATGACCGGCGGTGGGCCGGTCTTCCACACCGACACGCTCGTGAACCTGCTCTACCGCGACGGGTTCGTCAACTACCAGACCGGCTACGCGTCGGCGATCTCCTGGGTCCTCTTCGTGATCATCATGCTCATCTCGCTCGTGCAGCTGCGACTCTTCCGGTACGACGATGTCGACTGAGGCCAGCGTCCGCCGGTCCCTGCGACGCACCGGCCTCGCACGCACCGGGTCCCTCGTGAAGTGGGTGTACCTCGGCATCGGACTCGTGTTCGCGCTCGTGCCGTTCATCTGGATGGTCAGCGGGTCGTTCCGCTCCGAGGCCGACCTCTTCGGCCACCCCGCCAGCCTGTTCCCGACGAGCCTCACCCTGCACGGCTACACCGGCGTCTGGCAGCAGCTGCCGTTCCTCCGGCTCCTGCTCAACTCGTTCGTCTTCACCGTCGTGACCACCGTGCTGACGCTGCTGTTCGACTCGATGTGCGCGTACGCCCTCGCCCGGATGCGGTTCGTCGGGCGGAACGTGGCGTTCGTGCTCGTCATCGCGACGCTCATGGTGCCGTTCCAGGTGACCCTGATCCCCGTGTTCGTGGAGCTGTTCCACCTCGGGTGGCTCAACACGTACCAGGGCCTCATCATCCCGCGGGCCACCAGTGCGTTCGGCATCTTCCTGTTCCGGCAGTTCTTCGTCGACATCCCGACCGAGCTCGACGAGGCCGCCCGCATCGACGGCGCCGGACACTGGCGGATCTACTGGCAGGTCGTCCTGCCGCTCGCGAAGCCCGCCATCGCGACCGTCGCCGTGCTGAACGGGATGGCACTGTGGAACGACCTGCTCTGGCCACTCGTCGTGACGACCTCGAACGACATGCTGACGCTCCCGGCCGGGCTGACGCTGTTCGGGGGAGCGCACGTGACCGACCACGCGGTGCTGCTCGCCGGCGCCGTGATCTCGCTGCTGCCCATCGCCCTCGGGTTCTTCTTCGCACAGAAGTTCTTCGTGGCGGGTGTGGCGACGACGGGGTTGAAGTGACCATCGGGGCGTTCGCGCCGGGGACCCTCACCTTCGTCGCCGGCATCGAGGACACCTGCGTGTACCCGCCCGCGCGGTTCGACATGCTGCCGCTCGACGAGCACGAGCTGACCGGGCACGACGACGCCTGGCGGAGCGACCTGGACCTCGTCGTGTCACTCGGCGCGACGGCGCTCCGCTACGGGGTCGACTGGCCGCGTGTCCACCTCGCACCCGGGGTCTTCGACTGGGCGGTGCTCGACGAGCGGTTGTCGTACGCCGCGTCCCTCGGGCTCACCGTGATCGCCGACCTGGTGCACTACGGGACGCCGACCTGGCTCGAGGACTCGTTCGCCGATCCGGCGTACCCGGCCGCGGTCGCCTCCTTCGCGGGGGCGTTCGCCGCCAGGTACGCCAGGGTCGTCGACCACATGACCCCGCTCAACGAGCCCATCACGACCGCGTCATTCGCCGGGCTGCGCGGCGTGTGGCCACCGGCGCTCACGGGGTGGGACGGATGGACGCGGGTCGTGCTCGGCATCGCGACGGGGTTCCAACAGTCGGTCGCCGCGGTCCGGTCCGCGAACCCGGACGCCGTCATCGTGCACGTCGAGGCGTCCTCGCTCTACACGACGGACTCCTCGGCGCTCGCCGACGAGGCCGATCTGCTCGAGGCGATCGGCTGGATCCCGACCGACCTCGTCACGGGACGGGTGACCCCTGACCACCCGTCCCACGACTGGCTCGTCGAGCACGGCGCATCCAGGGCAGCCCTCGCCGAGCTCGTCGACGGCGCCGTCACGATCGACCTCCTCGGCGTGAACTACTACCCGGACCTCTCGCCGCGACGACTCGTCGACGGGCCGGACGGCACCGTGCAGCAGGCGTACGACCGCTGGTCCGAGGGCCTCGTCGAGTCGCTGACCCGGTTCGGTGATCGGTACGGCCTGCCGATGGTCGTCACCGAGACCTCGATCGAGGGAGACGACGCGGTCCGCGAGGCCTGGGTCCGCGACTCGATCGCCGCGGTCCGGACGCTCGTCGCCGGTGGGGTCGACGTCCGAGGATGGACGTGGTGGCCGGTGTTCGACTTCGTGGACTGGTCGTACGCATCTGGTGGTCGGAACGTCGAGGAGTTCGCCGTCGCACCGGAGGTCGTCGCCGACCGGATCGCCGCCGGGGCGAAGACCCCGTACCTGCGGCGGATGGGGCTCGTCCGACTGGACGAGCAGCCGGACGGGTCGCTCCTCCGGGTCCCGACCGGTGCTGCCGACGTCTACCGGGAGCTCGCCGCCGTCCGCGACACCGCGCCCGTCGATGACGCTCGATGACGCCGGGCGGTCACCATCCGGGTGAGCCTGCTTATGCTCCGTGGAACGGCCGCGTCGGCCGCGCCTGAACCCGGAGGTCCCGAGATGCCAGCACCGTCCATCGCCACGCAGGTCGACACGTTCAACGAGGGGTTCACCGAGCAGATCGGTCCGGAGCTCTCAGCGGTGTTCGACGGTGAGCAGGAGGATCTCCGAGCTGCCGGGGTGCCGGAGGCGGCCATCGGCGAGGGCGATGTCTTCCCGGACGCCGAGCTCCTGACGGCGACTGGAGACGCGCAGGGCCTGCGGGACGCGCGTGGGGACGGCGTGAGCGTCCTCGTGTTCTACCGGGGCGCGTGGTGCCCCTACTGCAACCTGACGCTCCGGACCTACCAGCAGGAGCTGCTGCCGGCCCTGCGCGAGCGCGGTGTCTCCCTGATCGCGATCTCGCCGCAGACGCCGGAGGCGTCCGAGCAGGCGGTCGCGAACGGCGAGCTCGAGTTCGCCGTGCTGTCCGACGTCGGCAACGCGCTCGCCGAACGCATCGGGATCGTCACCGAGCCGAGTGCCGACGCGCGGCGGGCGCACACCGCGCTCGGGTTCGACGTCGCGGACAGCAATGCCGACGCGACCGCTCGGATCCCGTTCCCGTCCGTGTTCGTCCTCGACGCCGACGGAGTGGTGCGGTTCGCCGACGTCAAGGTCGACTACACCACGAGGACCGAGGTCGCCACGATCCTCGACGCCGTCGAGCGCGCGACGAGGTAGTCGCGACGCACCGGTCGGAGCGTGCTGGTCAGGCCTGGGCGACCGGTCCATCCGGTGCGGGTGGACCGGGCACGAGCGGGAGCGCGTCGCTGGTGGAGCGGAGGGACTCCTGTCGGAGTTCGAGCTGCGCGACCGCCAGCGCCGCGAGGTCCCGCAGGTTCGCGAGGTCGGCCTCGGTCGCGGTCCTGGCCCGCGTGTCGAGCACCGCGAGGGTCCCGATCGGGGCTCCGTCGTGCCGCAGCAACGGGACGCTGACGTAGAAGCGGATGCCGAGGGGGCCGGTGACGAGCGGGCTGTCGCGCATCTCAGGGTGGGTCGAACCGTCGGGGATCACCACCGGGACCGCGACCGGGGCGAACCCGTTCCGGAAACTGATGTGCCGGGCGGCGTCGTCGACGCCGTCCGCGATGTACGACTGCGACCACTCCCGGTCCTCGTCGAGCGCCTCGACCAGCGCGATCGGTGCGTCGAAGAGTCGTGCGGCCATGGCGGTGGTGCGGCGGAGCGCTTCCTCCGGCAGGACGTCGAGCGTCGTCGGACGGCCGCTCTCGGCGGGTCGAGGCGGCACGGGTGTCGTCGGCTCGACCACGTGGTCGGCGCTCGAGGAGTCGGCGATCACGACGTCCCGGAGCGACGCCACGAGCGCGGCCCCCGTCGGCCGCGATGCGGGATCCCGCGCGGTCATCGCGGAGAGGAGTCCGCTCCAGTGTGCCGGCAGGGGATCGGGGACCACCGGGTCACGCGACAGCCGGGCGACCGCCGACTCGACGAGCGACCCGGGGAACTCCCGCCGTCGTGTGAAGCACTGGAGCAGGACCAGTCCGAGGGAGTACACGTCGCTCGCGGGTCCGACGTCGGACCCGCTCGCCTGCTCCGGGCTGAGGTAGGCGGCCGTCCCGGTGGTCACGCCGTCGGCCGTCAGCCGTTCGACCCCCTCGGCGAGGGCGATCCCGAAGTCGGTCAGGCTGGCCCTGGCGCGGTCCGAGCCGTTGCCGTAGTCCACGAGCAGGATGTTCGACGGCTTGATGTCGCGGTGGACGACGCCGCGTGCGTGGATGTAGTCGAGCGCTTCCGCCATGTCGAAGCCGATCTCGGCGATGTGCCGGGACGCCAGTGGCCCGACGGCCAGACGCGCCTCGAGGTCCTGTCCGGTCACGAGCGCCATCACGATGAACCGGCGGTGGCGGCCCTCGTGGTCGTCGACGACGCCCGCGTCGAGCAGGCTCACGAGGTTGTGGTGCTGCAGGGACGCCAGGACGCCCTGCTCCGTCTCCTGACGCGCGATGTCGACCGTGCCGGCGTGGAACACCTTCACCGCGACGGGGCGGTGCAGGACCTCGTCCCATGCGCGGTGGACGACGGACATGCCGCCCTGACCGATGACGGACTCCAGGCGGTACCGCCCGGCGAGGAGCGTGGCCTCCTGGCCTTGATCGTCCAGCGGGGGCATCGTTCCTCGTTCTCGTTCCGGTGATCGAGATGCATCATCCCATCCCGGAGCCCGCCGGAGCCGCCGCCTGCGCACACCGGCTGACGGCGGAACCGTCGGTCGGACGGCAGAATCGGTCCCATGCAGCCCACGCCGAAAGCCGACGTCACCGCAGCGCTCATCGCCCTCACCGGGCAGGGTGAGCACCCCATCGTCGTCAGCGCCGAGGGAGACCGCATCACCGGCACCTGGTCGACGAACCTGTCCGGGCAGCCCACCGGCGACGGCGGTGTCACCCTCCTCGGCAACGCCACCTGGAACTGGCACGTCACCCTCCTCGACGAGGGCGTCTACAAGGCGTCGATGAGCTCGAGGAACTGGCCGGACGGCGGCGGGTACTTCAGCTTCAGGTCCTCGTGGGTCGCCGCCCCGATGAAGCGGGTCCTCGCCGACCACGGCTGGCAGCGTCGGAAGAACCCGTTCGTGCGTGCGTGGGCAACGCTCACCGGCAGGCGGTGACGGCCGGTCGGCGCGACCCGACGATCCCCGCAGCGGCGCCGAGTCCCACGACTGCGCCCACGACCCGCACGACGAGCAGGGTGGGCCGCGTCGTCAGAGTGCGTGCGCGCCGAGCAGTGTGCCCGCGAGCCACGTCGCCGCGAGGGCCGCAGCGCCACCGATCACGACGCGCGTGGCAGCACGACCTCGGGGCGCGCCGCCGAGCACCGCGCCCGTCGTGCCCGTCGCGGCGAGTGCCAGGAGCACGGCCACGACGATGACCGCGACGCGCACCGACTCCGGTACGAACACGGTCGCCAGGAACGGCAGCAGGCCGCCGGCGGTGAAGGTTGCCGCGGAGACCCAGGCCGCTCGCCACGGGCTGACGACCTCGTCCTGTGCGGCCCGTTCCTCGGCGGCGATCCAGTTCTCTCGGACCTCCGGGCGGCCGAGCTCGGCGGCGACCGACCGTGCCACGTCGTCGGACACCCCGATCGAGCGGTAGGCGGCGGCGATGTCCGAGGGTCCGACCGCGTCGGTCGCCCGACGGGCCGCACGGGCAGCCTGCCCGGTGCGTTGCGCGTCTCGTGCGCCGCTCACCGAGACGTACTCGCCGAGCGCCATCGAGACGGCACCGCCGACGAGGGCGGCTCCGCCGGCGGCGAGGACCGGGCCGACCGGTGCCCCGGCACCGGCGACACCGACCACGACGGCGGCGACGGAGACGATGCCGTCGTTCGCCCCGAGCAGCCCGGCACGCAGCCAGTTGAGCCGGGCCGCGTTCGTGGGATCCGCGGGCGACGCGGTCGGCAGTGCGGGAACGGTGGTGGTGGCCATGTCGGACAGCAAAGCACTCCGAATTGCCGATGGCTAGGCAGGAAAGGCTGCCCTGACCTGGGGTTTGTCAGGGCAGCCTGTCCTCACTCAGCTGCTCTGGCGATCGACGGCCGTGCGGTACCGCTCGAGCACCTCGGGATGCGGGTCCGCGGCGACGGTCGTGGTGTCGAGCGTCCAGGACGGCAGGGTGCCGCTGAGCGCCCACGCCGCCTGCTTCGCCGCGCCGGCTGCGACGTACTCGCCCGGTTCCGGCAGGTGCACGTCGCGTCCGAACACCTGCGCGGCGATCGTGCGGACGGCCTCGTTGCGGGCGGCGCCGCCGATCAGCAGCAGCCGCTCGACGGTGACACCGGTGGCCTCGACGGCCGCCAGTCCGTCGGCGAGTGCGCAGAGCATGCCCTCGACCGCGGCGCGGGCGAGGTGCTGCCGGTCGGTGGTCGCCGGGGTCATCCCGAGCAGGGACGCGGTGGCGTCCGGACGGTTCGGCGTGCGCTCGCCGACGAAGTACGGCACGAGGACGAGGCCGTCGGCACCGGCCGGGGCCGCCAGTGCCAGGTCGCCGAGCTCGCCGTGGTCGACGCCGAGCAGGCCGCCGATCACCTCGAGCACGCGGGCCGCGTTGAGCGTCGTGACGATCGGGAGGCGCGCCCCCGTCGCGTCGGCGAAGCCCGCCACGGTCCCGCTCGGGTCCGCCACCGCGGTGTCGGTGACGCCGAAGACGGTCCCGCTGGTCCCGAGGGACACCGCGACGTCGCCCGGGCCGAGGCCGAGGCCGAGCGCCGCGCCGGCGTTGTCACCGGTGCCCGCACCGACGACCAGGCCGCCGTGGGCGACCCCGCCACCGGGCAGTGGTACGTCGGTGTCGAGTGTGCCCATCGCCTGGTCGGCCTCGACGACCCGTGGGACGACCACGTCGCCGCCCGACTCGCCGGCGACCCGCATCGACCGTCCGAGGGCGAGCTCGAACAGCTCCGGGTCGTACGCCGTCCGCGCCGGGTCCCAGTACGCGGTGCCGCTGGCGTCCGATCCGTCGGTCGCGAGCGCGTCGAGGTCGGGGCCGAGCGGGCTCTCGTCGGCCGGACCGTAGCCGCGCAGCCGCCACGACAGCCAGTCGTGGGGGAGTGCGACCGCCGCGACGCGGCGTGCGTTGTTCGGCTCGGCGTCGCGGAGCCAGCGCAGCTTCGTACCGGTGAACGAGGCCACCGGGACCAGACCGGTTCTGGTGACCCATGCCTCCCGTCCGAGTTCCTCGACCATCTGCGCTGCCGCGTCGGCGCTGCGGACGTCGTTCCAGAGGAGCGCGTCGCGGATGACGACGCCGTCGGCGTCGAGCACGACCATGCCGTGCTGCTGGCCGGCGACCGCGATCGCCGCCACGTCGTCGAGCCCGCCGGCGTCCGCGATCGCGGTGCCGAGGGCGTCCCACCAGTGGCGGGGATCGACGGACGTGCCGTCCGGGTGGGACGCGCGTCCCTCCCGGACGACGTCGCCGGTGGCGGCGTCGCGGATCGTGACCTTGCAGGACTGGGTCGACGAGTCGACGCCGGCGACGAGCTCAGCCACGAGCGCCCATGAGATGCTCGACGGCCAGCTGCTGCAGGCGCACGAAGCCGAAGCCCTTGCCGCCGAAGTACGCGTCGGCGTCGAAGTCCTCGAACGCGGACCGGTCCGCGAGGAACGCGTCGTACGACTCGCCCTCGTCGAGCGTCGGCGTCGACAGCTCGTCGACCTTCGCCGCGGACAGCGCCGCCTGGACCTCGGGATCGGCGCGGAACGCCTGCGCACGCTCCTTCAGGAGCAGGTACATGCGCATGTTCGCGGCCGCGGAGTCCCAGACGCCGGAGATGTCCTCGGTGCGGCTCGGCTTGTAGTCGAAGTGGCGCGGTCCGTCGTACGCGACGCCGCCCTGGGGTGCGCCGTGCTCGAGCAGGTCGACGAGCGAGAACGCGTTCTGCAGGTCGCCGTGGCCGAAGACGAGGTCCTGGTCGTACTTGATGCCGCGCTGGCCGTTGAGGTCGATGTGGAAGAGCTTGCCTGAGTAGAGCGCCTGGGCGATGCCGGCCGTGAAGTTCAGGCCCGCCATCTGCTCGTGCCCGACCTCGGGGTTCACGCCGAACAGCTCCGGGCGCTCGAGCGTGTCGATGAACGCGATCGCGTGGCCGAGCGTCGGGAGCAGGATGTCGCCGCGGGGCTCGTTCGGCTTCGGCTCGATCGCGAAGCGGATGTCGTAGCCCTTGTCGGTGACGTACTGCGCAAGCAGGTCGACCGACTCCTTGTAGCGGGAGAGCGCGGCCTGCACGTCCTTGGCAGAGTCGTACTCGGCGCCCTCGCGACCGCCCCACATGACGAACGTCTTCGCGCCGAGCTCGGCGGCCAGATCGACGTTCCGCAGCACCTTGCGGAGTGCGAACCGGCGGACCTGGCGGTCGTTCGAGGTGAAGCCGCCGTCCTTGAACACCGGGGCGGAGAAGAGGTTCGTGGTGACCATCGGCACGACGATCCCGGTGGCCTCCAGCGCACCCTTGAGTCGATCGATCTGGGTCTGTCGTTCGGCGTCGGTCGAACCGAACGCGAACAGGTCGTCATCGTGGAAGGTCAGGCCGTAGGCGCCGAGCTCGTCGAGCTTCTCGACCGCCTCGACCACGTCGAGCTGGGGGCGGGTGGGACCGCCGAAGGGATCGGAGCCGTTGTATCCGATGGTCCAGAGGCCGAAGGAGAACTTGTCTGCACGGGTGGGCGTCGTCGCCATGGTGGTCACCGTTCGTCGTCGAAACAAAATGTTGCCGCGCCCAACATAAGCGGTAGTGTTGACTCTCGCAAGGACACGATCGCAAGGGAGCGAACGGATGGCACGCAGACCCCTCCGGGTGGCGATGATCGGTCACGGCTTCATGGGAGCCGCCCACTCTCAGGCGTGGCGGACGGCGCCCAGGTTCTTCGACCTCGACGCCGAACCCGAGATGACCGTGGTCGTCGGCCGTGATCCCGCCCGGACCGAAGCGGCCCGCGTCCAGTACGGCTGGCAGCACGCCTCGACCGACTGGCGCTCCGTGGTCGCCGACCCGGACATCGACGTCGTCGACGTCGTCTCGCCCGGGTCCTCGCACGTCGAGATCGCCATCGCCGCGCTGCAGGCCGGCAAGCACGTCCTGTGCGAGAAGCCCCTCGCCAACACCGTGGCCGAGGCCGAGGCGATGGCCGACGCCGCCCGCGCTGCGCGCGAGCACGGCATCCGCGCGATGGTCGGCTTCAGCTACCGGCGCGTCCCGGCGATCGCGTTCGCCCGGCAGCTGGTGCAGGACGGGAGGCTCGGGACGGTCCGGCAGGTCCGTGCGCTGTACCTGCAGGACTGGTTGACCGACGAGGACGGTCCGATGACGTGGCGCCTGGACAAGGCGCTCGCCGGGTCCGGTTCGCTCGGTGACATCGGCGCGCACGCCATCGACCTCGCCGAGCACGTCACCGGCTCACGGCTGTCGACCGTGTCCGGCACACTCGAGACCTTCGTGCACGAACGCCCGTTGCTGGCCGAGGGCGTGGGGCTCTCCGGCACGGCGTCGTCCGAACGCGGGCAGGTCACCGTCGACGACGCCGCGTTCTTCCTCGGACGCCTGAGCGGCGGCCGCGCGGACGGGGCGATCGGCACCTTCGAGGCCACCCGCTACGCCACCGGCCGGAAGAACGGGCTGACGCTCGAGATCTCCGGGTCGGCCGGCGCGATCCAGTTCGACCTGGAGTCGATGAACGAACTCCGACTGTACGAGTCGTCGGCCCCCGCTGGTGAGCAGGGCTTCCGACGAATCCTCGTCACCGAACCCGAGCACCCCTACATGGCGGCATGGTGGCCCACCGGGCACCTCATCGGGTACGAGCACACCTTCAGCCACCAGGTGAAGGACCTGGTCGACGCGATCACGAGCGGCATCGACCCGTCGCCGTCGTTCGAGGACGGGCTGCACGTGCAGCGCGTGCTCGACGCCGTCGAACGCAGCGCCGCCGGCGGCAGCAGCTGGACCACCATCGAGCGATCGGCAGGCGAATGAGCGACCAGGACGAGACCACAGGACGCCGCGCGCTCGTCGTCCGAGGCGGCTGGGACGGCCACATGCCGGTCGAGACCACCGACGCGATGCTGCCGTTCCTGCGGGACAACGGATTCGACGTGCACGTGTCCGACTCGACCGCCGTCTACGCGGACTCGGCCCTGATGGACGGTGTCGACCTCATCGTGCAGGTCGTCACGATGTCGACGATCGCCGACGACGAGTTCGCCGGACTGCAGCGCGCCGTGCTCGGCGGCACCGGACTGGCCGGGTGGCACGGCGGCATCGCGGACGCCTTCCGGAACACGGCCGACTACCTGCACATGATCGGCGGGCAGTTCGCGCACCACGCGGCGAAGCCGCCGGAGGAGCGCACCGGGGAGCAGTCGGACAACTACATCCCGTACACGGTGCACATCACCGACGCCGGACGCCAACACCCGATCACGCAGGGCATCGAGGACTTCGACCTCGTCACCGAGCAGTACTGGGTGCTGTCCGACGAGTACAACGACGTGCTGGCGACCACGACGCAGGAGGCCCGCGACTTCGACGCGTGGAACCGCCCGGTCACGGCGCCGGCCATCTGGACCAGGCAGTGGGGGCATGGACGCGTGTTCGTGTCCGCTCCTGGGCACCGGCTCGAGGTCGTCGAGTCGCAGCCGCTCCGCACGATCATCGAGCGGGGACTCCTGTGGGCAGCCCGGTGAGCGACCGTCCGCTCCGGGTCGGTGTCATCGGCGTCGGCAACATCAGTCGGCAGTACTTCGAGCACTTCCCGGCACTGCCCGGGCTCGAGCTCACGGCGGTCGCGGACCTCGACGTCGAGCGGGCGCGGGCCGTCGGCGACGAGCAGGGCGTGCGTGGGACGAGCGTCGACGGGCTGCTGGCAGCGGACGACGTCGACGTGGTGCTCAACCTGACGATCCCGGCCGCACATGCCGAGGTCGCCACCCGCGCACTCGAGGCGGGCAAGCACGTCTACGGCGAGAAACCGCTCGCGCTCGCGACGGCCGAGGCGGAACCCGTGCTGGCGCTCGCCGCCGAGCGGGGCCTCCGGGTCGGCAGCGCACCCGACACCGTGCTCGGGACCGGCATCCAGACCGCCCGTGCCGCGATCGACGACGGGCGCATCGGCGACCCCGTCGGCGCCGCCGTGTCGTGGAGCGCACCTGGTCACGAGCTCTGGCACCCGGCTCCGGCGTTCTACTACCAGCCGGGCGGCGGTCCGCTGCTCGACATGGGCCCGTACTACCTGACCAGCCTCGTGCAGTTCTTCGGCCCGGTCGTCCGAGTCAGCGGGAGCGCCTCGCGCTCGACCCGCGAGCGGACGGTCGCCACCGGACCAGCCGCCGGCACCGCGATCCCCGTGGACGTCGACACGCACGTCGTCGCGATCCTGGAGCACGCCTCCGGGGTCGTCTCCACCGTCACCGTGTCGTTCGAGGTCTGGGCGACCCGCAGCCCGCTCTTCGAGGTGCACGGCACATCGGGGAGCCTCGCCGTGGCCGACCCGAACCGGTTCTCCGACCCGGTGTCGATCGCGACTGCCGACGACCGCGAGTGGCGGGAGCTGCCGGTGTCGGCCGGGTACGCCGACGCGGGTCGCGGGTACGGCCTCGCGGACATGGCGCACGCGATCGCCACCGACCGTCCGCACCGCGCGAGCGGCGAGCTCGCGTTCCACGTGCTCGAGGTGATGGAGGCGATCGCCACCTCCGGCCGCGAGCACGCCGTCGTCGAGGTCCGCTCCCGCGTCGACCGTCCGGCGGCGGTGCGCAACGGCACGGAACCGGACACCTGGTGAACCGGCCGCAGGAGGATGGAAGCAGCATGACGGATCCGACACGGCCCACTCGGCCGGTCACGCTCTTCACCGGACAGTGGGCCGACCTGCCCTTCACGGAGGTGGCCAGGCTCGCCGGCGAGTGGGGCTACGACGGACTCGAGATCGCCTGCTGGGGCGACCACCTCGACGTCCGTCGCGCAGCGACGGACGCGGCGTACGTCGCCGAGCTGCGCGCGGTGCTCGACGCGAACGGCCTCGGGGTCTGGGCGATCGCGAACCACCTGGTCGGCCAGGCGGTCTGCGACGACCCGATCGACCAGCGGCACGAGGACATCCTGCCGCCGCACGTCTGGGGGGACGGTGACCCGGAGGGCGTCCGGCAGCGGGCTGCCGAGGAGCTCCGCTGGACAGCCCGCGCGGCCGCGGCACTCGGCGTGGACACCGTCACGGGGTTCTCCGGGTCGTCGATCTGGAAGACCGTCGCCGGGTTCCCGCCGGTACCGCCCGGCATGATCGACGCCGGCTACCAGGACTTCCACGACCGGTGGGCGCCGATCCTCGACGTGTTCGAGGAGGTCGGGGTCCGGTTCGCCCTCGAGGTGCATCCGTCCGAGATCGCCTACGACTACTGGACCGCTGCGCGGGCCCTGGAGGTGTTCGCGGACCGGCCGACCTTCGGCTTCAACTTCGACCCGTCGCACTTCGTCTGGCAGGACCTCGACCCCGCTGCGTTCCTGCTCGACTTCGCCGACCGGATCTACCACGTGCACTGCAAGGAGTCCGTCAAGCAACTCGACGGGCGGAACGGCCGACTCGGCTCCCACCTGCCGTGGGGCGACCCCCGGCGTGGGTGGGACTTCGTCACCGCGGGACACGGCGACGTCCCGTGGGAGCGGGTGTTCCGCGTGCTCAACCACATCGGGTACGAGGGGCCGACGAGCGTCGAGTGGGAGGACGCCGGCATGGACCGCCTGGTCGGCGGCCGCGAGGCGCTCGCATTCGTCCGGCGCCTCGGCACCATCGCACCGCCGGACGCCTCCTTCGACGCCGCCTTCTCGCAGCGGCGCTGATGTCGCCCGACGTCCCGCGTCGCGACGCGCTCGTCGTCCGCGGCGGCTGGGACGGGCGCCAGCCGGTCGAGACCACGACCTGACGCCTGATGGCCTCGCGATCGTGAGAACGCATTTGTTGCCGAGAACCACAAAAGGCTTGCGGTCGGCACCGCCGCCCTGTTAGCGTCGCCGTCGCAGGTTGTCGAAGCGCTTCGCTTCGACCCGAGAACGACCGGGTCCGGGAACGAACCGGCCGACCGCAGACGACGAGCACGAGGAGGTGCACGATGGTGACGATCAACGAGGTGGCGAAGGCCGCCGGCGTCTCGATCTCGACCGTCTCGTACGCCCTCTCCGGCAAGCGGACGATCTCCGCCACCACCCGCGCCCGCATCGACCGCGCGGTCGCGGAGCTCGACTACCGTCCGAACGCCGGAGCCCGCATGCTCGCCGGCGCACGCACCGACATCCTCGCGCTCTCCGCGCCGATCCGACCGGACGCGCACCTGCCGACCCACATGCGGTTCGTCACCGCGGTCGTCGAGGCCGCTCGGGCGCACGACGACGACGTCCTGCTGCTGGCACGCGACGACGAGGTGACCGGCATCCAGCGGGTCGCGCACTCGTCCCTCGTCGACGGCGTCGTCGTCCTCGGGGTCTCCACCGACGACGAACGCGCCGACGTCGTCCGCGCATCGGGCGTCCCCGCTGCCTTCGTCGGCGTGCCGGGTGACACCACCGGCCTGACCTGCATCGACCTGGACTTCGCCGAGGCCGGCCGGGCATCCGTCCGGCGGCTCGTCGCCGACGGACACCGCAGCATCGGCGTGATCGGGCACCCGGCGACCTACGTCGAGCGGCACACCGGCTTCATCCGTCGCTTCGCGGACGCGTTCGACGACGAGTGCCGTGCGTCCGGGGTCGCCACCGTCGCGCACTACCCCTCCCTCGACCGCGCCGACCAGCGCGCCGCCGCGGATCGACTCCTCGCGGAACTGCCCGACATGACCGCGCTCGTGTTCCACTGCAACGAGCCGGTCGTCGACACGGTCCTCGCCCACCTGGCGTCCCGTGGCATCCGTGTCCCTGACGACCTGTCGGTGCTCGCCGCCTGCGCGAGCTACGACACCACGGTGATGGACACCCCGCTGTCCACCATCCCGCTCCCGCTCGAGGAGATGTGCCGCGGCGCCGTCGAGCGCACCGTCCGCCAGGTCGACGGCGCGCACGAGCCCGGCGTGACCCTCATCCCGCCACGGTTCACCGACCTCGGCAGCATCCGCCGGATCGGTTGACCCCACCCCACCGAACGCGTTCCTCGACGTGCATCGTCGAAGCGCTTCGACAACCACCGAGAACCACCGACCCCTACAAGGAAGTAGCGACATGAAGAAGTCCCGTGTGCTCGGCGCCCTCGCCGGGCTGGCCGCGGCCGCAGTCGTCCTCAGCGGTTGCTCCGCCGGCGGCGGCGACAGCGCCGCCCAAGACGGCAAGACCCTCAAGCTCTGGCACTACGAGTCCGAGGACTCCGCCATGGGCAAGGCCTGGAAGGAGTCCATCAAGGTCTTCGAGCAGGAGACCGGCGCGAAGGTCGAGTTCCAGGAGAAGAGCTTCGAGCAGATCCGCAAGACGGCCAGCCAGTCGCTCAACTCCGACCAGGCCCCTGACCTCATCGAGTACAACAAGGGCAACGCCACGGCCGGGCTCCTCGCCAGCCAGGGCCTCCTCAGCCCGCTCGACGACGCGGTCAAGCAGTACGGCTGGGACGACAAGCTCGCCAAGTCGCTGCAGACCACCGCGCGCTACGACGACAAGGGCGTGATGGGCTCAGGCTCCTGGTACGGCGTGCCCGACTACGGCGAGTACGTCGAGTTCTACTACAACAAGGAGCTCTTCCAGAAGTACGGCGTCGAGGTCCCGAAGACCATGGACGACCTCGAGGCGGCCATGGCGACGTTCCAGGCAGCCGGCGTCACGCCGCTCGCCGAGTCGGCGGCGGAGTACCCGCTCGGCCAGCTCTGGTACCAGCTGGCGCTGCAGAAGGCCGACCGCGACTGGGTCGACGACTACCAGCTGTACAAGAACCCGGTCGACTTCTCCGGCAAGGAGATCAGCACCGCGACGAAGACCGTCCAGGACTGGACCGACAAGGGCTACATCTCGTCCGACTCCACCGGGATGAAGGCCGAGGACGCCGGGACCGCATTCATCAGCGGCAAGTACCCGATGTTCTTCTCCGGCTCGTGGTGGTACGGCCGCTTCACCACCGAGATGCAGCAGGACTGGGGCACGTTCCTGTTCCCGGGTGCCGAGATGTCGCCAGGCTCCTCCGGCAACCTCTGGGTGGTCCCGACCAAGGCGAAGAACAAGAAGCTCGCCGAGCAGTTCATCGACATCACCCTGCGTCCCGAGATCCAGGCGATCATCGGCAACAACGGCGGGGTCCCCGTCGCGGCGGACGAGTCCGACATCACGGACCCGAAGAGCAAGGAACTCATCGCCAACTTCAACACGCTGACCGAGCGTGACGGCCTGGCGTACTACCCGGACTGGCCCACGTCGACGTTCTACGACCAGCTGAACGCGGGGCTCCAGAGCGTGGTCAACGGCAGCAGCTCCCCGTCGAAGGTCGACGACGAGCTCGGCCAGCAGTACGCGGACGGCGTCAAGGCCGTCACGGGCTGACCCGGCCTGGAGGCACGGTGCGGGTCCGCCCCGCACCGTGCCCCCGCCACCCCCACCACCAGAACACCCATCACTTCCGGAAGGGAAGCCCACCATGGCATCCAGTCCTCCCGTCACCGCGCCCCGGCGGCGCGGCCGCCGGCTCGCCGACGTCGGCGCCATCATGCCCTCGAGCGGTCGTGGCAGCTACTGGTTCTACCTGCTGCCCGGGTTCGTCCTGCTCGCAGCGATCATCCTCGTGCCGCTCGGCTGGAACGTGTACCTGTCGTTCACGAACTACCGGGGCATCCTCCCGCCGCAGTGGACGGGCCTCGACAACTGGCGACGGCTGATGGCCGACGGGCAGTTCTGGATCTCGTTCCGGAACAGCATCGCGATGATCCTCGCGATGGTGATCGTGCCGACGAGCCTCGGTCTCGTCCTCGCCGCCGCGCTGTTCGACGTGATCGGCAAGAAGTTCGGCGGGCGGCTCGCGAGCTTCCTCCGCGCGACCTACTACCTGCCGCAGATCCTGCCGGCCGTCATCGCGGCGATCGTCATCGGCTGGATCCTCCGGCCGGAGAACGGCGCCCTCAACGTCATCCTCGACGCGGTCGGGCTCGGCGGCCTCCAGCACAACTGGCTCGGCAGCCCGGACACGGCGCTGCTCTCCGTCGCGGTCGTGCTCGTCTGGGTGCAGATCGGGTACCCGGTCGTGGTGTTCATGGCCGCCCTCCAGCGCGTCGACCCGGAGCTCTACGAGGCGGCAGAACTCGACGGCGCCGGCTGGTTCCAGCGCTTCCGTGCGATCACCGTGCACATCATCCGGCCCGAGATCTTCGTGGTCGTCCTCACCTGCACCATCGCTGCGCTGAAGGTCTTCGGACCGGTGTACGCGCTGACCGGTGGCGGCCCGGGGAACGCGACCATCGTGCCGAGCTACTACTCGTACAGCCAGTTCTTCCAGGCGCAGCAGGTCGGGTACGGCGCGACGATCGCCACCGCGCTCACCGTCGTGATCGTCATCGTCGCCATCGCGTTCATCGCGGCCCAGAACCGGGCCGAGCGGAAGGAAGAAGCCCGATGACCGGGATCGTGTCAGCACCGACGACCGAGGCGGCCTCCGTGACGGACGCGCGCCGAGCCTCCAGGCCGACCGCCGGAGGCCCCACGCGCCGGAAGAGCGCCGGTGAGGGCGGGCGCAAGCGCCCGGCCGACTGGATCGTCCTGGCGGGCGGCATCGTCATCGCCGTCCTGATCGCCGCGCCGTTCCTGCTCATCCTGCTCAACTCGTTCAAGACGCCGGCGGACTACGCGGCCGGTGGGCCGCTCGCGTGGCCGGCGCACATCTCGTTCGACGGCATCACCACGTTCTGGAACCGCGTCGACTTCCCGCTGAAGCTCTGGAACAGCGTCTTCATCAGCGGCTCGGTCGCGATCCTCGCGGTGCTCATCTCGATCCTCAACGCCTTCGCGATCGGGATCGGCCGGGTGCGGTACCGCACCTGGATCGTGGTGCTGTTCATGCTGGCGAACATGCTCCCGCAGGAGGTCCTGCTCTACCCGCTCTACATGATGTTCAAGGGCATCGGGCTGTACGACAACGTGTGGAGCGTGATCATCGTCTTCACCGTGATCCAGTCCGCGTTCGGGACGTACCTGCTCTCGAGCGTGTACGGCACCTTCCCGAAGGAGATCCTCGAAGCGGCCGCGCTCGACGGTGCCGGACGCTGGCGGGTGCTGTGGCGCGTGATCGTGCCGATCAGCCGTCCGACGCTGTCCGTCCTGCTCATCTTCTTCTTCATCTGGACGTGGAACGAGTTCCTCATCCCGCTGACGTTCCTCGTCAGCAACGACAACCAGACGGTCCCCGTCGCGATCTCCCTGCTGCAGGGCGACCGGCTGATGGACGTCACCACCACGAGTGCCTCGGCGCTCCTCGGGCTCATCCCGACACTCGTGTTCTTCCTCATCTTCCAGCGCACCCTCGCGCGCGGCATCACGGCAGGAGCGGTCAAGTAATGAAGTTCACCGACGGGTTCTGGCAGCTCCGACCCGGCGTCCAGCCCCTGTACGCGCAAGAGGCCCACGACATCGACGCGGTGCACGCCCCTTCGGGCGACCGCCTGGTCGTCACCGCGCCGACGAAGGTCATCGAGTCCCGGGGGGACACGCTCAACCGGCCGACGCTCACCGTCACGCTGTCGAGCCCCATGGAGGGCGTCGTCACCGTCCGCGTCGAGCACTTCCGGGCGCCGCGGCCGGAGCTGTCGTTCGACCTGGTCGGGAAGGAGCCGGGGCACGGGACGGCCACGCTGACCGACGGTGTCGGGACGCTGACGTCCGGGGACCTCTCGGCCGTGGTCACCCCGGGGGCGCCGTGGGACCTCCGGTTCCGTTCCGGCGACCGGGAGCTGACCGGCAGCGGCCACAAGTCGCTCGGCCACGTCACCCTGGCGCCCGGGGCCGAGGTCTCCCGCGGGGTCGTCGGCAACGCACGGGTGCAGGGCGCGGACGCGCCGACGTCCTCGACGTTCGTGCACGCTCAGCTCGACCTCGGGGTCGGGGAGCTGGTCTACGGGCTCGGCGAACGGTTCGGTCCGCTCGTCAAGAACGGTCAGACCGTGGACATCTGGAACGCCGACGGTGGCACGTCGAGCGAGCAGGCCTACAAGAACGTGCCGTTCTACCTGACCAACCGCGGGTACGGCGTGCTCGTCGACCACCCGGGACACGTGTCGTTCGAGGTCGGCTCCGAGGCGGTCGAGCGCGTGCAGTTCTCGGTCCCGGGAGAGTCGCTCGTGTTCCACGTCATCGGCGGCGGCACCCCGGCCGGGGTCATCGAGCGCTACACCGCGCTCACCGGCCGGCCGGCGCACGTGCCGGCGTGGTCGTACGGCCTCTGGCTGTCGACCTCGTTCACCACGGACTACGACGAGGCGACCGTCACGTCCTTCGTCGACGAGATGGCCGCGCGCGAGCTGCCGGTGAGCGTGTTCCACTTCGACTGCTTCTGGATGCGCGAGTTCAACTGGTGCGACTTCGAGTGGGACCCCAGGGTCTTCCCGGACCCGACCGGGATGCTCGGCCGGCTGCACGACAAGGACCTGCGCGTCTGCGTGTGGATCAACCCGTACATCGGGCAGCGCTCCCCGCTCTTCGACGAGGCGGCGGCGGCCGGGTACCTCGTGCGGAACCCGGACGGCACCGTCTGGCAGTGGGATCTCTGGCAGGCCGGCATGGGACTCGTCGACTTCACGAACCCGGACGCGAAGGCCTGGTACCAGGGCAAGCTCCGCGCGCTCGTCGACCAGGGCGTCGACTGCTTCAAGACGGACTTCGGCGAGCGGATCCCGCTCGGCGTGACGTGGGCGGACGGCAGCGATCCGGAACGCATGCACAACTGGTACACGCAGCTGTACAACGAGGCCGTGTTCGAGGTCCTGGAAGACGCCCGCGGTGCCGGTGACGCCGTGCTCTTCGCGCGCTCGGCCACCGCAGGCGGTCAGCAGATGCCGGTGCACTGGGGCGGCGACAACACCTCGTCGTTCCCGTCGATGGCGGAGACGCTCCGCGGCGGCCTCTCGCTCGCGCTGTCCGGCTTCGGGTTCTGGTCGCACGACATCGGCGGGTTCGAGGGACGCCCCGACCCCGCGGTCTTCAAGCGCTGGGTCCAGTTCGGGCTGCTCTCCTCGCACAGCCGCTTCCACGGCAGCAGCTCCTACCGCGTCCCGTGGGCGTTCGACGAGGAGGCGGTCGAGGTGACCAGGGCGTTCACCCGCCTGAAGCTCCGCCTGATGCCGTACCTCTACGGGCTCGGGCTGCAGGCGTCGGAACGCGGGCTCCCCGTCATGCGACCGATGCTGCTCGAGTTCCCGGACGACCCGACGGCTGCGTACTGCGACCGGCAGTACATGCTGGGGTCCGACCTGCTCGTCGCGCCCGTGTTCAGCGAGTCCGGCGACGTGCAGTACTACCTGCCGGCCGGTTCGTGGACGAACTGGTTCACCGGTGAGGTCGTCACCGGCGGGGTGTGGCGCACCGAGCGGCACGGGTTCGACACCCTGCCGCTGTGGGTCCGCGGGGGAGCGGTACTGCCGCTCTCGACCCGCACGGACCGGCCGGACCACGACTACCTGGCGGCGCTCGAGCTCCGGGCGTTCCCCGCTGGGACGACCGGCAGCGTGGACGTCCGGGTGACCGCACCCGACGGGCGGTCGGAGGTCTGGACGGTGTCGACCGTGTCGGGGGACGAGTCGTCGGTGTCGGCCACCGGTCCGGTGCCGGACGGGTGGCGGCTGTCGGTCTCCGACGGCCCGACGACCGAGGCGGAGGGTGGTGTGGCGCGGGTTCGGTCCTGATTTGTTGTGCGGCACCACAAAACGCTGGCGGGAACGCCGGCGCCGCGCCATGATGAGGGCAGGGACCTGGAGCAACCGCGGACCGTCGACCGGAAGGGCACCATGCAGCGCGACACACCGGCCGGCGGCAACCGGAACACCGCGCGCGTGCTCCGACTCGTCCACCAAGAGGGGCCGCTCACCCGCGCGGACCTGACGCGCGCGACCGGCCTGAACCGCTCCACGACCCTTGCGCTCGTCGGGGAACTCGTCGAACTCGGCCTGGCCTTCGAGACCGAGGACGGCGCGGCCACCGGGGTCGGGCGACCGAGTCCGGTGGTCCGTGCGTCGGCCGACGTCGTGGCGGCCGCCGTCACGGTGGAGATCGACGCCGTGACGGTGGCCATGGTCGGCCTCGACGGCAGCATCCGGTCCCGGATCACCGAGCACACCGACGACCGACCGACCGCCGACGAGGCCGTGCAGATCGTCGCGAGGCTCCTGGACGACCGCCCCGCGCGCCTGGTGGGGGTCGGCGTCTCGATCCCCGGCACTGTCCGCGTCGAGGACGGTCTCGTGCGGGACGCGCCGCACCTCGGCTGGCGCGACGAGCCGTTCGCCATGCCACTCGCCGGCGCGACCGGCCTGCCCGTACGCGTCGCGAACGACGCGAATCTCGGTGCGTGGGCGGAGCGCCTGTACGGATCCGGCCGCGGGGTGTCCGACCTCGTCTACCTGAACGGTGGCGCGAGCGGCATCGGCGGCGGGGTCATCAGCGCCGGGCAGCCGCTGAGCGGCGCGGACGGGTACGCGGGGGAGCTCGGCCACACCTTCGTCGCGGACAACGGGATCCGCTGCCACTGCGGCGCCATCGGCTGCCTCGAGACCGAGGCGTCGCGTGCGGCGCTCGTCGCCGTGACGGGCGTGCCGGCGGACGACCTGCCGGCGCTCGCCGAGGCCCTCGCGGCCGGCGGCCGGGAGGTCGACCGCGTCGTCGACCGGCAGGTGGCCGCGTTGGCGACCGGCCTCCGCAACGCCATCCACACCGTCAACCCCGAGGTGGTCGTGCTCGGCGGGTTCCTCGGGGTGCTGCTCGGTCACGTCGGGGACCGCGTGCTCGAGGCCGTCCGGGCACAGTCGATGGCCGCGATGGTGGACCGGGTCCGCATCGTGCCGGCCGAACTCGGATCGGACGTGCTGCTCCGCGGCGCCGCCGAGATCGGGTTCCGTGAGCTGCTCGACGACCCGGCGCGCATCCACGCCCTGACGGAGCGGCCGACAGCACGTCCATCCGAACGACAGAAAGCGGGTACCCCGTGACCACGGACCAGCAGACCCAGCGCGTCAGCGTCCTCCTCGGGCAGGACGACCTCACGATCGAGGACCGCCCCGTTCCTGCCGTCGACCCGGGCGACGTCCTCGTCGAGGTCGCCGCCGTCGGCGTCTGCGGCTCAGACGTGCACTACTTCCGACACGGGCGCATCGGGGACTTCGTCGTCTCGTCGCCGCTCGTCCTCGGCCACGAGCTCTCCGGCACGATCGTCGCGGTCGGCGACGGCGTCGACCCCGGCCGCGTGGGGGAGCGCGTCGCCGTCGAACCGCAGCGTCCGTGCCACCGGTGCGCGCAGTGCCTCGCCGGGCGGTACAACCTCTGCCCGGACATGCGCTTCTACGCCACACCCCCGGTCGACGGCGCCTTCGCGGGCTTCGTCACCATCGAGGCCGAGTTCGCGCACACCCTGCCCGACTCGGTGTCGTTCGAGGCCGGTGCCCTGCTCGAGCCGCTCTCGGTCGGGATCGCCGCCGTGCGGAAGGCCGGGATCGTGCCGGGTTCGTCCGTGCTGATCGCCGGTGCCGGCCCGATCGGGATCATCTGCGCGCAGGCGGCCAAGGCCTTCGGCGCGACCCGGATCGTCATCAGCGACCTCGTCCCCGAACGCCGTGAGCGCGCGCTGTCCTACGGCGCCACCGAGGTCGTCGACCCCACCGTGGTCTCCGTCGCCTCGGACATCGCGCCCGTCGACGCCTTCATCGACGCCAGCGGTGCGCCCCGTGCGGTGTCGGACGGCATCAAGGCGGTCGGTCCCGCCGGTGCCGCGGTGCTCGTCGGACTCGGGAACTCCGAGATGACGCTGCCCGTCGAGCACATCCAGAACCTCGAGGTCACCGTCACCGGGATCTTCCGGTACACGGGCACGTGGCCGGTCGCGATCGGGCTCGTCGCATCGGGGCAGGTCGACCTCGACTCGCTCGTCACCGGACGGTTCGGGCTCGACCAGGTCCGCGAGGCGCTGGAGAGCGACACCGACCCGGACTCCCTGAAGTCGGTCGTCTACCCGAACGGCATCCCCGCGGCGTGACGCGCAGCACCCACCCATCGGACGGGAGGCTCGGTGCGAGCCCGCCCCGAGCCTCCCATCCGGAGCGTGACCGGTCACGACACACCGTGTGCGTGCCGCCGTGCGGTCGGTGAGCGTCGCTGGGCGACGCCCTGGCCGACGGTCCTCGACCGGTCGGCGGACCTGAGCGGGGTGTCTCGACCGCTCGCGACCGGTCGTCCGGCGTGACCAGGAACGGGGGCACCGGCGGGACACCAGGACGCGCTACGGTTCGCCCATGACCGTCGTGCCCCCGCCGCAGCGCACCGATCGTCGCGCCCTCGTCTCCTGGGCGCTCTGGGACTGGGGCTCAGCGGCGTTCAACGCCGTCGTCACCACGTTCGTGTTCAGCACGTACCTGGCGAGCCGCGCGTTCGTCGACCCGGCGCTCGTCGCGGCCGCGGACTCCTCGGCCACCGCGGCACGTGCCGTGGAACGCGAGCTCGCCCACAACGCCGCCGTGGTGTCGACGGCCCTCACGATCGCCGGCATCGTCGTCGCGCTGGTCGCACCCGCCGTCGGCCGGCTCGCGGACTCGTCCGGACACCGCCGGCGGTCGGTGCTCATCGCCACGATCGGCGTCGCGCTGTCGATCGGTGCCATGGTGTTCGTCGCACCGAGCCAGCCGTACCTGGTGCTCGGTGCAGCGCTCATCGGCATCGGGACCGTCGCGTACGAGATCGCCTGCGTCGGCTACAACGCCATGCTCGGCCAGGTCGCACCGGGTCCCCGGACCGGCCGGGCGTCGGCGATCGGCTGGGCGGCTGGCTACTTCGGCGGCATCGTCCTGCTCGTGCTGCTGCTCGTGCTCTGCATCCAGGACTTCGGCGGCGGTGACACGGCCGGGCTCCTGAACCTGCCGGCGACCGTCGCGTCCGGGCAGTGGGACGTCCGCGTGGCGATCGGCATCGCCGCGGTGTGGCTCGCGGTGAGCTCGATCCCGCTGTTCCTCGTCGTCCCCGAGGCGGAGCGCGCGCCCGACCAGCGCGGGAGCCTGTTCTCCGCCTACCGCGACCTCGGCCGGGACATCGCGCGGCTCTGGCGCGAGCGCCGGAACGTGCTCGCGTTCCTCATCGCCAGCGCGGTGTTCCGCGACGGCGTCGGCGCGGTCTTCACCTTCGGCGGCATCATCGCCGCGCAGGTGTTCGGGTTCAGCGCGTCCGGGGTCATCATGTTCGCGATCGTCGCCAACGTCGTCGCGGGCATCTCCACGGCACTGTCCGGCCGGCTGGACGACCGCTTCGGCTCCCGGGCGATCATCATGGTGTCGCTCGTCGGGCTGACTGTCTGCGGCCTCGCGGTGCTGTTCGTCGGCACGGCGCAGAGCGGCTTCTGGGTGCTCGGCCTGGCCCTGTGCATGTTCGTCGGGCCCGTGCAGTCGTCGTCGCGGGCGTACCTGGCGCGGCTCGCGACCCCCGGCCGCGAGGGCGAGCTCTTCGGCCTCTACGCCACGACCGGGCGTGCCGCCGCGTTCATCGCCCCGGCGATGTTCGGCATCGCGGTGACGATCGGCGGGTCGACGCGCTTCGGCATCATCGGCATCGTCGTGGTCCTGGTCGCCGGCCTGGTGCTGATGGCCTTCGTCAAGCGCGAGGACCCCGTCGCGCCCGCCGCGTAGGCGGTCGATTCGCGCGTAGGTGGTCCGCTTTTCCGACCCCCCCACGCGCGATTCCGCGCTCCATCGCGCGTGACAGGGGTGCGAACGCGCGCACGGACGGGAGGCACGGTGCGGGTCGGACCCGCACCGCGCCTCCAGGCCTGGTCGCGTGCCGTCCTGTTGTTGCCTTGGTGCGTCGTGGCCGGGTGGGCCAGGATGGGGTGATGACCGACCAGCGGATCGCCGTCGTCGTCCTCGCCGCCGGGCAGGGCACGCGCATGAAGTCCTCGACCCCGAAGGTGCTGCACCGGCTCGCCGGACTGCCCCTCATCGCGCACGTCCTGCGGACGGCGGAGTCCCTCGAGCCGGAGCACATCGCGGTCGTCGTGCGGCACGAGCGCGACCTGGTCGCGGCCGAGGTCGCCGAGCGCATGCCGGACGCCCTCGTGGTGGACCAGGACGAGGTCCCCGGGACCGGACGCGCCGTCGAGGTCGCGGTCGCCGCGCTCCCAGCCGACTTCGACGGCGCCGTGGTCGTGCTCTCCGGCGACGTCCCGCTGCTCGACGCGGTGTCGCTCCGGCAGCTCGCCGACGTGCACGGGCGCGCCGGCAACGCGGTCACGTTCGTCAGCGCCATCGCACCGGACCCCACCGGGCTCGGGCGGATCGTCCGCGACGACGCCGGTGCCTTCGTGGGCGTCGTCGAGCACAAGGACGCCACGGACGCGCAGCGGGAGATCACCGAGACCAACGCCGGTATCTACGCGTTCGACGCCGTGCACCTGCGTGCCGTGCTGCCGTCGCTGACCACGGCGAACGCGCAGGGCGAGAAGTACATCACCGACGCCCCGGCACTCATCGCCGCACGCGGCGGGCACATCGACGTCGTGACGCTCACCGACCCGTGGCTGGTCGCCGGGATCAACGACCGCGCGCAGCTGTCGGACGCCGGACGCGAACTGAACGCCCGCATCGTCCGCGCGCACCAGCGTGCGGGGGTCACCATCCAGGACCCGGCATCGACGTGGATCGACCTCGACGTGTCGATCGAGCCGGACGCCGAGATCCTGCCGGACACGCAGCTCATCGGTGCCACGGCGATCGCCGCCGGTGCAGTCGTCGGACCGGGGACCACGCTCCGCGACACCGAGGTGGGTGCTGGGGCCACGGTGAACCGGGTCGACGCCACCCTCGCGGTGATCGGCGACGGCGCGTCGGTCGGTCCGTTCGCCTACCTCCGGCCGGGCACCATCCTCGGCGACCAGGGCAAGATCGGCACCTTCGTGGAGACCAAGAACGCCAAGATCGGCCGCGGCAGCAAGGTCCCGCACCTGTCCTACATCGGGGACGCCGAGATCGGCGAGGACTCGAACATCGGGGCGAACACGATCACCGCGAACTACGACGGCGTGCACAAGCACCGGACCGAGGTCGGGTCGAACGTCCGCACCGGCTCGCACAACGTGTTCGTCGCCCCGGTTAGGATTGGTGACGGGGCGTACACCGGTGCAGGTACGACGGTCCGCAAGGACGTGCCGGCCGGGTCGCTCGCGATCAGCTACGCCCCACAGCGCAACACCGACGGATGGGTCGACGAACACCGACCCGGTACGCCGGCGGCCGAGGCGGCTCGGCGCGCGCGAGGCGAATGAACCACCGCGACGGCCATCGGTCGTCGGACCCTCGACACACACGGCCCTGCTGGGTCAGGGAGTGAGCACGGCACTTGTCCGGAATCAAGGCAACCGGCCAGAAACGACTCGTCCTCGTCTCGGGACGAGCACACCCGGAGCTCTCGGCGGAGATCGCGGAAGAACTCGGCGTCGACCTGGTCCCCACCGATGCCCGCACCTTCGCGAACGGTGAGCTGTACGTCCGGTTCGACGAGTCCGTCCGCGGCTGCGACGCGTTCGTCATCCAGTCGCACACCGCGCCCATCAACGAGTGGCTCATGGAGCAGCTCATCATCGTCGACGCACTGAAGCGTGCCTCGGCGAAGCGCATCACGGTCGTCGCGCCGTTCTACCCGTACGCCCGCCAGGACAAGAAGGGCCGTGGCCGCGAGCCGATCTCGGCCCGACTCGTCGCCGACCTGTTCAAGGCCGCTGGCGCGCACCGCATCATGAGCGTCGACCTGCACGCCGCGCAGATCCAGGGCTTCTTCGACGGACCCGTCGACCACCTGTTCGCGATGCCGGTGCTGCTCGAGCGCTTCAAGGAGATCCTCGACCCGTCGACGCTGACGGTCGTCTCGCCGGACATGGGCCGCGTCCGCGTCGCCGACATCTGGTCCGAGAAGCTCGGCGCCCCGCTCGCCATCATCCACAAGCGCCGCGACCCGCTCGTCCCGAACCAGGTCACCGTGCACGAGATCGTCGGTGACGTCTCCGGCCGCTGGTGTCTGCTCGTCGACGACCTCATCGACACCGGTCGGACGATCGCGAAGGCCGCAGAGGCGCTCAAGGCCGCTGGGGCGATCGGCGTCGTCGTCGCCGCGACCCACGCCGTGTTCTCGGACCCGGCGACCGAACTCCTGCAGAGCGAGTTCATCGACCGCGTCGTCGTCACGGACACGCTGCCCGTCCCGGTGGAGAAGCGCTGGGACCGCCTCGAGATCCTGCCGATCGCCCCGCTCCTCGCCCGCGCCATCCACGAGGTCTTCGACGACGGGTCGGTCACCTCGATGTTCGACGGAGCCGCCTGATCCACCCCGCGCGGGACGCCCTCGCCGCTCGGCTCCGGGCGGCGGGGAGCGTCTTCGCCGAGGACGAAGCCGACCTGCTGCTCGACGCCGGAGACGGTGACGCCGCCCGACTCCGCACGCTCGTGCAGCGTCGGCTCGCCGGAGAACCGCTCGAGTACGTCCTCGGCTGGGCTGCCTTCGACGGGCACCGGATCCGGGTGACCCCCGGTGTGTTCGTGCCCCGCGCCCGGACGACCGTCGTGGTGTCGCAGGCCGCTGCGCTGCTGCACCGCTACGACCGCGTGGTCGACCTGTGCTGCGGCGCCGGAGCCATCGGCGTCGCGCTGCTCGAACGGGTCGGTGCGCTCGACCTCGTCGCGTCCGACATCGACCCGGACGCGGTCGACGTCGCGGCGGAGAACATCGGCGACCGCGGCATCGTCGTCGCCGGGGACCTGTTCGACGCCCTGCCCGGCCGGTTCCGCGGGGCGGTCGACGTGATCGCGGTGAACGCGCCGTACGTCCCGACCGACGTCATCGCGACCATGCCGTCCGAGGCCCGTGAGCACGAGCACCGCGTGGCGCTCGACGGCGGTCCGGACGGCCTGGACCTGCACCGCCGGATCGCTGCGGGGGCGGGGGAGTGGCTGCGTCCCGGCGGCACCGTTGTCATCGAGGTGTCCGAGCTGCAGTCCGCCGCGTCAGCGGCGGCCTTCGCCGACGCCGGGTTCGCGACGCGCATCGAGCGGGACGACGCGGTGGACGGGACCTGCGTGGTGGCGAGCCGACCCCGCCTGACGTGCACCGAGCCTCCCGGCTGATGCGGTCCGGACCGCGCCGTGTCCGGTCAGCGTGCCGTCAGCGTGATCGAGTCCCAGCCGGTCGCCCCGTTCGGGGCCGGCGGCCGCTGGACGCTCGTCTGCACCTCGCCGTCCGCGCTGACGGCGCGGATCTGCACCCGGTGGTCCCCGGCGGTCGCGGTCCAGCGGTAGACCCACTGCCGCCACGTGTCGGCGGACACCGAGTCGGCGAGCTCGGCGTCCTGCCAGTCGCCGTCGCCGATCTGCACCTGCACGGCCTTGACCCCGGTGTGCGGCTGCCACGCGACGCCGGCGATCGCGACCCGGTCGCCGACCGTGACGGTGCTGCCGTTCGCGGGGGTGTCGATCCGGGACTCGAGTTTGACCGGTCCGCGCTCCGACCACCCACGGGGCGTCCAGTAGCCCTGCGCGTCGGCGAACCGGGTCACCTCCATCTCGACGACCCACTTCGTCGCGGACACGTACCCGAAGAGGCCCGGGACGACCATCCGGACCGGGAACCCGTGCTCGGCGGGCAGCGGCTCGCCGTTCATCCCGACCGCGAGCAGTGCGTCCGTGCCGTCGTCCTGCAGGACGTCGAGCGGGGTGCCGGCGGTGAACCCGTCGATGCTCCGGGAGAGCACCATGTCCGCGTCACCGGTCGGCTTCGCACGCGCGAGCAGCTCGCGGATCGGGTACCCGAGCCACAGGGCGTTGCCGATGAGGTCGCCGCCGACCTCGTTCGAGACACAGCTCATCGTCGCCATGTGCTCCTCGAGCGGCAGTGCGAGCAGTTCGTCCCACGTCAGGGTCACCTCTTCCTCGACGGCGCCGTGGATGCGGAGGCTCCAGCCGGCGGGGTCGATCGAGGGCACGCGGAGCGCGGTGTCGATCCGGTAGAAGTCGGCGTTGGGCGTGACGTAGGGCGTGATCCCCGCGACGTCGAGCGAGGCGCCAGACGGCACCGTCGGCGACGTGTTCACCGGAGCGGGCAGGTGCACCGCACGCCGGATCGCTGCGGCCCGCTGCATCGTTGCGGAACCGATCCGTGCACCGGTCCCGACGACGAGGGCGAGGGCCCCGGCCGTGACCGACCAGACGATGAACGCCCGGCGCTCTGGGAGGGGCGCCTCGGAGCGGGTGGGTGTCGCCGCGGCGAACTCCCACCGCCGGAGCCGGGCCATCACGAGCCGGAGGACGATCACCGCGGCGGCAACACCGAGCACGGTCGGCGCACCGTCCCACATGCCGGAGCCCGACCGGGTCGTCACCGCCAGCAGCGACAGGGCGCCGCCGGCCGCGAACACGAGTGCTCCGAACGGCGGACGCGCGCGTTCGAGGACGCCCGCCGCAGCCGAGATCGCGACCATCAGCACGCCCATCAGCGCGAAGAGCGCGACCTTGTCGCCGGTGCCGAACAGGCTGACCATGAGGTCCTTCGCACCGGCCGGCGCGAGGTCGATGACCGCGGAGCCCACCGCCACGAGCGGACTGCCGGCTCCGCCGAGCACGAGGGCGCCGAGTTCGGCGGCACCGAGGAAGGCGAGCGCGGCGACGACGCCGACGGCCGCGGCCAGCAATCGCGGCCGCATCGGGGATCGGCTGGTGGGCACGACCCGATGCTAGGTCTGCCGGGCTGTGAACGGGCAGGACCGACGAGGTTGCCGTGCGTTCAGCGTCCTCCGGTGGGGTTCCCCGCGCTGCCGTGCGAGGATCGACACGTGCTGAGCCGACCCGACCGCGTCCCGCGGAACGGACGTGCCCGCCGGCCCATGACACCCGGCCGTCGCCTCGCGGCCGTCCGCTGGGTCATCGTCGCCGTCTGGGCCGCGTTGCTCATTGCGCGGATCATCGTCGTCGCACGGAGTCCGGAAGCCGACCTCACCGCGTTCGGCATCGCCGAGATCGCCGTCATCGTCTTCGGGGTCGGGGTGATCCTGGCGGGAGTGCTCAGGATGCAGGGCCTCCGGCGGCGGCGCGAGGACGAGTCGCTCGCACTCGCGATCCGTCGCATCGACCCCACCGTGTGGCTCGTGCCGGCGGCTCCCACCGCTGAACTCCGTGCGATGGTCGAGGGCGATCGGTCCGAGATCACCCTCGGGTCACGCGTGACGTGGGCCTTCGGTGCGACCGAGGCGTCGCTGTGGGAGCTCGACGAGCGACGTGCGACCCGGCTGCTCGTGATCCGCTGGAGCCGGGTGATGCACGTCGGGCTCGAGGACGTGCCGGCGCCGGGCGACCGCGGCGCCTGCGCCGTCGCAATGCACTACGTCCGACCGGACGACACGATCGCGGTCGCGACGTTCCACGTCCGGACGGCACCCGGGTCGCGGCGGTTGCTCGGACGCGGGCCGAAGCTCGAGCGGCTGCTCGCGGAGCTGGCGCGGGAGCGCATCGTCGCCTGAGCGGGCGGGCGGTCGGGCCGCGCCTTGTGCTGCGGCTGCTGGCGGTCCGTGCGCGGCTGCCGGCGGCTCGTTCCGCGAAAGCGACAGCCTGCTGCGGCTGCTGGCCGTTTGTTCTGCGAAAGCGACACCCTGCCGCGGAACGTTCGGCGCAGACTGTCGCTTTCGCGCCCCGCGCCCCGCGACCCGCGCACCGCGACGCCGCGCCCCGCGCACCGCGCACCGCGCCCGCGTCCGGCCCATGCACGCACGAACGGGCCCCGCCGTGTGGCGGGGCCCGTTCGGTGTTCGGTGCCGATCAGTGCGTGGACGGTTCCTGTTCGACCTCGCGGCGGTCGTCGTCGGACCACAGCGTGTGGAAGGTGCCGTCCTTGTCGATGCGCTGGTAGGTGTGCGCCCCGAAGAAGTCGCGCTGTCCCTGGATGAGCGCGGCGGGCAGCCGGTCGGACGCGAGCGAGTCGAAGTACGACAGCGCGGACGAGAACCCCGGCGCCGGGATCCCCGACGCGGCAGCGATCCCGACGATGCGGCGCCAGGCGGCTTCGCCCTCGGCCACGGCGTTCGCGAAGTACGGGTCGACGAGCAGCGACTCGAGCGAGGGGTTCTTGTCGTACGCCTCGACGATGCGGTTGAGGAACTGGGCGCGGATGATGCATCCCCCGCGCCAGATCTTCGCGACGTTGCCGAGGTCGATGTCCCAGCCGTACTCCTTGGCACCGGCGATGATGAGGTCGAAGCCCTGCGCGTACGCGACGACCTTCGACGCGTACAGCGCTGCGCGCACGTCGTCGGCGAACGTGTCAGGCACCTCGGTGATGTCCGGCCGGGACGTCACGGAGGCCTGGACCGCCGCACGCTGCGCCGGCTTCGACGACACCGCGCGGGCGAACACCGCTTCGCCGATGCCGGAGACGGGGATCCCGAGCCCGACGGCGTTCTGCACGGTCCAGACGCCGGTGCCCTTCGAGCCCGCCTCGTCACGGATGACGTCGACGAGCGGCTTGCCGGTGTCGGCGTCGCGCTGCTTGAGGATCTCACCGGTGATCTCGATCAGGTACGACTCGAGGTCGCCCTTGTTCCACTCGTCGAACACCTGCACGAGGTCCTCGACCGAGAGCCCACCGGCGCGGCGGAGCAGGTCGTAGGACTCGGCGATCAGCTGCATGTCGGCGTACTCGATGCCGTTGTGCACCATCTTCACGAAGTGCCCGGCGCCGTCCGTGCCGATGTGCGTCACGCAGGGCTCGCCCTCGGCGACGGCGGCGATCGACTTCAGGATCGGGCCGAGCGTCTCCCAGGCCTCCTTCGAGCCGCCGGGCATGATCGACGGTCCCTTCAGCGCGCCCTCTTCACCGCCCGAGATGCCCGTGCCGACGAAGTTGAGGTCCTTCTCGCGGAGGTCGTGCTCGCGACGGATGGTGTCGTGGAAGTTCGCGTTGCCGCCGTCGACGATGATGTCACCGGGCTCGAAGCGCTCGGCGAGCTGTTCGATGACGGCGTCGGTGCCCTTGCCGGCCTGCACCATGATGATCGCGGTGCGGGGCTTCGAGAGCGACGCGACGAAGCCGTCGATGTCCTCGGACGCGATGAAGCCGGCGTCGCCGTGCTCCTTCAGGAGCTCTTCGGTGCGGGCGTAGGTGCGGTTGTAGACCGCGACGGTGTTCCCTTCGCGCGAAGCGAGGTTGCGCGCGAGGTTCGATCCCATGACCGCGAGGCCGATGACACCGATGTTGGCCTGTGCGTTGCTGTCTGCCACGTGAGTCTCCTTTGTCCTGACGTTCCGGCCCCAACTTACGGACCGGGACCTGGGACCGCACGGGTGTTACGGCAACCTGTGGACAGTGTTCACCGGCACCCGTGCGGTGGAGGAACTCGCTACTTCCGGCTCAGCTCGGAGCGGCGTGCGCGGTACTCCTCAGCGCCGATCTCGCCGCGGGCGAACCGGTCGGCGAGCACCGACCGCGCGTCCGAGAGTGCTCGCCAGCTCCCGCGCCGGAACACCCCGAACACCAGGAAGACGACGAGGAACGCGAGGAAGAAGAACGCGGGGAAGACGAAGAACGGGAATCCGCCGCCGTGCCAGTACGGTGCGGCCGTCGCGAGGGTGGTGAGCATGGGGACCTCCTGGGTCGATTGCGGTGCCGCGGTTGCGACCCTCCAAGGCTCCGGTCGGGAGGCTCGTCACGCGTCCATCCAGCAGCCCCACTTCCGCCTGCTCCCGCAGTCGTAGTGCACCCCCTCCTCACCAGCCGACTACTCCCGGGGGAGTAGTCCACAGGTCCCGCTCCCGCGGGATGCCCGGCTCGGCGACCGACCATAGGCTCGACCACATGACCTCCGAACTCCGCGGCGCCGACACCCGCTGGCCGGGTCGACGACGCTTCGCGCGGGTCGGCCGGGTGATCCCGGTCGCCGTCGTGCAGATCGTGGGCACCCTCGTGGCCTCCCGGTGGTCGGGCGGTCCCGCGGACGGGACCGGCCCGCCATGGGCCCGGCACAGCGCAGGGGGCGCGGCGTTCGACCCGATCGTCCTCGGGCCGCTCGCGGTGGCGCTGCTCGTCGCCGGCGTCGTGGCGCTGCCGTTCCGGTACCGCTGGCCGCTGTCGGTCCTGGCGGTCACCCTCGCCACCACGATCGGGTACGCCCTCGTCGTGAGCCCGAGGGGCCCGTTCGTCGCGGCGCTGACGATGGCGATCGCGAACGCGTGGTTCCGCGGCAACCGGGTCCCGGTCTACCTCGCGGCCGGCATCGCGCAGGTCGTGCTGCCCACTGCCGACACGCTCACCGGTCGTGCGTCGTTCCCGACCGTGACGACGATGACGCTGTGCCTCGCATGGCTCACCGCGACGATCGCGATCACCGAACTCGTGCGCGTCCGTGTCGCCCGCGTGGCAGAGGCCCGCCGTGCCCGAGCAGCCGCGGACCGGGCCCGGGCGGACGACGAACGCGTGCGGATCGCCCGGGAGCTCCACGACTCCGTGGCGCACAGCATGTCGCTCATCAACCTCCAGGCCGGTGTGGCGCTGCACCTCGGGAACGCGCTCCCGGAACAGACCAGGGACTCGCTGACGAACATCCGCGACTCCAGCAGGCAGGCCCTCGTCGAGCTGAGGACGATCCTCGGCGTGCTGCGGTCCGTCGACGGCGAGCCTGGGAGCTCCGAACGGAACCCGACGCCGGGGCTCGATCGCGTCCCCGACCTCGTCGAGCGCGCTCGTGCGGCCGGGATCGACGTCGGCCTCGAGGTCCGCGGTGATCTCGGCAGCGTCGGTGGGATCGTCGACCGCAACGCGTTCCGGATCGTGCAGGAGTCGGTGACCAACGTCATGAAGCACGTCCCGGAGCACACCGCGCGCGTGCTCGTCGAGGTCGGCGCCGAGCTCGTGGAGGTCACCGTGTCCGACGTTCCCGGCGCTCCCGACGCCCACCTCGGCGCGCGGGCGACGAACGGCGGCGTCGGGCACTCCGGCAACGGCATCATCGGGATGCGGGAGCGAGCGACCGCTGTCGGCGGCACCCTCCGTGCCGGGCCGACCCCCGAGGGCGGGTGGACGGTGCTCGCGCGGTTGCCGGTCGGCGATCGGCCGTCCGACATCGACCAGGCAGGAGAGACACCGTGACCGATGCGATCCGGGTGGTGCTCGTCGATGACCAGGTCCTGGTGCGGGCGGGGCTCCGCGCGCTCGTGGACGCTGAGCCGGGCATGACCGTCGTCGGGGAAGCGGGCGACGGCGACAGCGCAGTCGAGGTCGTCGCACACGAGCGGCCCGACGTCGTCCTCATGGACATCCGGATGCCGGGCAGCGACGGGCTCGACGCCACCAGACGCATCTGCGCCGATGCTGCGCTCGCCGACGTGCACGTCGTGATCCTCACAACCTTCGAAGAGGACGACTACGTGTTCGACGCGATCCGTGGCGGCGCGGCCGGGTTCCTCGTCAAGGACACCGAACCCGCCGAGCTCCTGCGCGCGATCCGTACCGTCGTGGCGGGGGAGTCGTTGCTCTCGCCGCGAGCCACACGCTCCCTGGTCGAGGCGTTCGCGACCCATGCGAAGCCCAGCTCCCTGTCACCGGAACTCGACGTCCTGACCGACCGTGAACGCGAGGTGATGCGCCTCGTCGCCACGGGGTGCACGAACACCGAGATCGCCGAGCGGCTGTTCGTGAGCTCCGCCACCGCGAAGACCCACGTCTCCCGGGCGATGATCAAGCTCGGTGCCCGCGACCGTGCGCAGCTCGTCGTCTTCGCCTACGAGACCGGCCTCGCGACCCCGGGCTGGCAGGCCTGATGCTCCTCACCCGCGCTGACGGCAACGGATGGCAACTCCCGGCACCGCGCCGTTCCGGGAGCACGATGGACGCATGGCCTTCAGTGGGATCGGCATCGTCGCCGGCGAACACCTGACCGACGCGGTACGGCGAGCGGGCGCGGATCACGTCGAGCCCTCGATCAGCGGCAACCTCGTCGTGCAGGGCGACGACGGGTGGTACCGCAACGAGGCGTACGCCGGGGAGCGCTTCGGGTCGTTCGCGCTCTTCGTGCCACCGGACCTGCCGCTCCTCACGGGTGAACCCGCGGTCGTCGACGGGTACTTCCAGGCGGTGCTGCCGATCATCGCCTCGGTCGCCGAACCCGGCGCGAAGATCGTGTTCGGCTCGGGCACGGCTCGGACCGCGCCGGAGGGGATGTCGGACGCCGACGCGCGCGCCCGGTTCGCACGCGTCGTCCGGGTCGCACGGGACACCGCACGCGAGCACGATCTGCGCATCGTCCTGGAACCCCTGAACCGGTCCGAGACGAACCTGATCCACACCATCGACCAGGCGGTCCGGTTCCTCGACGAGTTCGCCCTCGACGGGGTCGGCGTGGTGGCAGACCTGTTCCACGTGCAGGCGGAGTCCGAGTCGTTCGACGTCGTCCGCGCGCACGGCGACCGCATCGGGCACGTGCACCTCTCCGACCGCGACCGCGAGGCACCGGGTACCGGGGACTGGCCGTGGCGGGAGTTCCTCCGAGCAGTGCAGGACGGCGGCTACCGCGGCTCGGTGTCGCTCGAGTGCCACTGGCCCGCCGACGCCGAGCCCGCGATGACGACTGCGCTCGCCGAGGTCCGGGCGGCCGTCGTCGCGGGCTGAGGCTGCTCAGAGCTTGAACGTGGCCTTCGGGATGTCGGACACGATCCGGCGGGCGGTGTGGACGGCGTCCTCCTCCGAGATCTGGTGCGTGACGACGAGCGACGCCAGGTAGGCGGCGTCGGCACGACGGGCCATGTCGTGCCGCGCGGGGATGGAGCAGTACGCCCGGGTGTCGTCGATGAACCCGGAGGTCTTCGTGAACGACGCCGAATCGGTGATCGCGGAGCGGTACCGACCGATCGCGGCCGGGGTGTCGATGAACCACCACGGCGCGCCGGCGTAGACCGCGGGGTAGAAGCCGGCGAGCGGCCCGATCTCACGGGAGAACACGGTCTCGTCGACGGTGAACAGCACGAGGTGGAACCCCGCTGCGGTGCCGAACGACTCGAGCAGGGGCCGGAGGGGTTCGGTGAACGAGCCGACCGCGGGCAGGTCGTGCCCGGTGTCCGGTCCGAACCGCTCGAGCGTCGGCGTGTGGTGGTTCCGGATCACGCCGGGGTGGAGCTGCATGACGAGCCCGTCCTCGACGCTCATCTCGGCCCAGCGGTAGAGCATGTCGTGCCGGTACGCGATCGCATCCGCGGCGGACACGTCCCCGCGGAGCGCCGCGGCGTGGATGCGCTCGCGTTCCGGGGCGGACAGCGGCGTCGATCCGGCGTCCAGCACCCCGGTGTCGGTGGCCGTCGCGCCGTGGTCGATGAAGTACTGGCGACGCGCGCGCAATGCTGCCAGAAGCCCGTCGTGGGTTCCCGTGTCGATCCCGGCGGCCTCGCCGATCGACGCGACCACGAGCCTCCAGTCCGACCGGGACGGGTCGAAGACGGCGTCGGCACGGAACGTCGGGACCACCCGGCCGTGGAAGGTCGGGTCGGCGGCGAGCCGCGCGTGCGCGGCGAGGTCGTCGGCCGGGCCGTCGGTGGTGGCGAGCACCTCGATGCCGAACGAGTCGAACAGGGCGCGGGGGCGGAAGCCCGGCTCGAGCAAGGCCGACGCGATGTGGTCGTACTGTGCGTCGGCGTTCGCGGTCGACGGCGCCTCGGTCAGCCCGAAGACGTCGTGCAGCTCGGTCTCGAACCAGTAGCGGACCGGGGTGCCGAGGAAGTCGTCCCAGTGCGTCGCCAACTGGCGCCAGATGTCCCGACCGGCCGGTGTGTGCCCGGGGTCCCGCCCGAGCGCGGACAGGTCGACCCCGTTCGCGTGCAGCAGCCGGAGCACGTAGTGGTCCGGCGTGATGAGGAGCGCTGCCGGATCCGGGAACGGCTCGTCGGCGGCGATCATGGACGCGTCGACGTGGCCGTGCGGCGAGATGATCGGCGCGTCCTTGACGGCGTCGTAGACGGTGCGTGCCACCGAGGTGGCTGCCGGGTCGGCCGGGAACAGCCGGTCGGGGTGCGGCGCGAGCGTGGGCACGGCGGCAGTGGTCATCATCGACTCCTTCGCGAGGACAGCGTGGACAGCGCGGACCGCGCGGACTGCGCGGACTGCGGGGGCGGTGTGGTCGGCGCGGGTCCGGTGGACTCGCGGACGGTCAGGTGGGTGGGCAGCGCGACGGCACCGCGCATGCGCTCGCCGGGGAGCTCCTCGGACGGGATCGCGCCGAGGCGCCCGAGCAGCATCGTGATCGCGACGCGGCCGGCACGTTCGATGGGCGAGGTCATCGTGGTGAGCGGCGGGTTGCAGAAGTCGGCACCGAAGATGTCGTCGCACCCGACGATGCTCATGTCCTCGGGGACGCGGACGCCGCGTTCCCGGAGTCGACCGAGCATGCCGATGGCGATGAGGTCGTTGAAGGCGATGCACGCGGTGGCACCGGCGTTCACCGCGGCGTCGGCTGCGGCTGCGCCGGAGTCCACGAACGGCGCGTGCGGACCGATGCGGGCGACGCGGACGTCGAGCCGCTTCGCGACGCGGACGAGCGCCTTCCAACGACGTTCGTTCGACCACGAACTGTCCGGACCTGCGACGTAGAGGACGTCGCGGTGTCCGAGCGATGCGAGGTGCTGCACGGCCTGCTCGACGCCGCCCGGGGTGTCGATGAGCACGGAGGGGACGCCGTTCGGACGGCGGTTGACGACGACGAGCGGGAAGCGTTCGGCGTAGCGGGCGATCTGCGTGTCGGACAGTCGCGACGCGGTGAGGACCACACCGTCCGCCTTGGCGGAGATGGCGCTCAGCGCGGCCATCTCGGCGTCGGCCGACTCCTCGGTGTCGACGAGCAACTGCGTCCACCCTGCTGCGGCGAGCTGGTGCTGCGTGCCACGGATGACGTCGAAGTAGAAGGGGTTCGTGATGTCGGACACCAGGACGGCGACCGCGCGGGTCCGGCCGGACGTCAGCGCCCTGGCCTGCGAGTTCGGGACGTAGCCGAGCTCCCGCGCGGCCTGCTGGATGCGTTGCTGCGTCGCGCGGTTGACGCGGTCGGGCAGGGACAGTGCGCGGGAGACGGTGGACGGGGCGACCCCGGTGGCATCCGCCACGTCACGGATCGTGACCCGGCGGGACGTGTCGATCTCGGTCACGCAACCTCCAACGGTGAACCCGGTGCGACGGTGCATCGGTGACACGAAGTTATTCGGGTCTGGCAACAAGTGGCAACCGGTTGCCGGATGTTGCCACCAGCGAGACAGTGGTGGACGTCCCGAGCAGCGCCGCTCGGGAGGAGGTCTCGAGGAGGAAACCCCCATGAAGCGACGGACCCTGATCGGTTCCGCGGTCGTGGTCGCCCTCGCCGCACTGTCCCTGCAGGGGTGTGCGGTCGTGAACGGCAGCGGCGACGACCCGAACACCCTCCGCGTGATGATGGGCGCGGACACCACCTACCCCAAGGAACGCAAGCAGTGGCAGCAGGACACCGCCGCTGCGTTCAAGCGGACGACGGGCGCGGACATCCAGTGGGAGACGTACTCGTCTGCACAGGAAGAGCTCACCGCTATCCAGACGAGCGTCATCTCCGGCCAGGGCCCCGACGTGTACGCCATCGGCACGACGTTCACCCCCACCGCGTACGCCACCGGGGCGTTCGTCGAGATGGGCAAGAAGCAGTGGGACGCCGTCGGCGGCAAGGACCGGTTCGACCCGGCGTCGCTCGGCATCTCCGGACCGAGCGCCTCGAAGCAGATCGGCATCCCGCTCGCCAGCCGCCCGTTCGTGATGGCCGTCAACAAGGACCTCCTCGCGCAGGCCGGCATCACGGAGATGCCGACCACCTGGGACCAGCTCACCGAGGACGCCAAGGCCACGACCGGTGACGGGCACTACGGCATGGCGGTCGCGTACGCGGACGGCTTCGACCCGTGGAAGTTCGTGTGGGGGATGGCCCAGAACGCCGGCAACACGATCGTCGACGGGCAGAAGGCCGAGATCGACACCAAGGCCGTGCAGGACGCGTACCGCACCTACTTCGACTGGGTGACGAAGGACGGCGTCGTCGACAAGGCGGGGATCGGATGGAACAACGCCCAGGCCCTCGCGCAGTTCGCCGACGGCAAGGCCGCGTTCTTCCCGATGACCACGACGACCGCCATCAACTCGTTCAAGAACACGAAGGTCGACGGCAAGTACGAGTTCGCGCTGCTGCCGACCGTGCCACCGGGAGCGACCGAGCGTCCCGCAGACGGGATCGACGCCGCGAGCATCCTGTCCGGCGACAACTTCGTCGTCGCCGACTACGGCAAGAAGCAGGACCTGTCGTTCCAGTTCGTCAAGCAGACGACCTCGAAGCAGGCCCAGCTCGAGTACTACCGGCTGTTCGGCCAGCTGCCGACGAACGCCGCCGCCGCGGCCGAGCTCGCCGCGCAGGAACCCACCCTGAAACCGATCATCGACGCCGGGAAGCTCTCGAAGCCCACCGCCTTCACCGGCGCGTGGTCGGACATCCAGCTGTCGCTCGTCGACGTCGTCGTGCAGTCCATCCCGTCGCTGAAGAGCGGCGAGGTCACCGACGACCAGCTCCGGAAGCGCCTGCAGGACGCGCAGAAGGACGCCCAGTCCACGTTGAACCGTCAGAAGAACGGAGGTCTGTGATGACCGCCACACAGACCAAGCCGCCCGCGACGACGGACCGACCGGTCCGCCCGCACGGCAAGACGCCGCTGTACAAGCGGGAACGTCCGCTCTGGATGCTCCTCCCAGGCGGCGTCCTCATGCTCGCCGTCATCGTGGTACCGCTCCTGGTGGGCGTCTTCATCGCGATGCTCGACCTCGACCAGTACACGCTCCGCCAGTGGTTCAGCGCCCCGTTCGTCGGGTTCGCGAACTTCGCCGAGGCGATCACCGACTCGCCGCTCCTGCACTCGATCTGGATCTCGGCGTCCCTGGCGGTGCTCGTGACCGCCGTGACCGTGCCGATCGGGGTCGCTGCGGCGATCTCCACGCAGAACCGGTTCCCCGGCCGCGGCCTCGTCCGCTCGATCTACCTGATCCCGTACGTGCTGCCCGCGTTCGTCGTCGGCACGTTCTTCCGGACGATGCTGCAGCCACAGGGCGTCGTGAACGCGATCTTCCACACCGACGTCCTCTGGCTCAACGGATCGGCGTCCTACTGGGCGCTCGCCGCGGTCATGGTCTGGACGTCGTGGCCGTTCGTGTACCTGCTCAGCCTGGCGGGCCTCCAGGCGGTGGACCTCGAGGTCCACGAAGCCGCGTCGCTCGACGGGGCGACCTGGTGGATCAAGCTGCGCTACGTGATCTTCCCGTACCTGCGCGGGCCGCTCAGCCTCGCGGTGATCATCGCGATCCTGCACAACATCAACAACTTCACGTTGCCGTTCGTCCTGTTCGGCATCCCGCTGCCCTCGAGCGTCGAGGTCATGCCGGTCCTGACGTACATCGCGAGCTTCCAGTCGTTCCGCTTCGGGCTCTCCGCGGCGATGGCGATCTGCTCGCTGGTGATCGTCGCCATCCCGTTGTTCGTCTACCTGCGGGCGGTCCAGCTCGACACCGGTGACGACGCCCGTCCCAGCCGCGGGCAGCGCAGGCTGCAGCGCCAGCAGACAGGAGCAGCAGCATGAGCGCGTTCACGTCCAGCCGGACCCGCCCGACCGCGACGCTCACCGAGAGCATCACCTCACAGGGCGGCGCGAGGCGCCACAAGCGCCCGTACGACACCGACGTCACGCGGCTGCTCCCTCGGTGGCTGCTGATCACCGTGATCGCCGTCATCATCGCGTTCATCGCCGTCCCGGTGCTCTACATCCTCTTCGGATCGGTGAACTCGGACGTCGCGGTCGCTCGCGGCGAGTACGTCCCGACCGAGTTCACCCTGGCGAACTACGTCAACATCTGGTCCACCGTCGCCCTCGGCACCGGACTGCTCAACAGCATCCTCACCGCAGGGGCCGTCGCCGTCGCGAGTGCCGCGCTCGCCGTGTCCACCGCCTACGTGCTCGTCCGGTTCCGGTTCCTCGGACGCCTGACGTTCCTCCGCGGTCTGCTCGCGCTGCAGTCGATCCCGGGCACGCTCCTGCTCCTGCCGGTGTTCGTGGTCTTCTCGAACATCGCGAGCGCCACGGGTGTGCAGATCATCGGCACACGGTGGGGCCTGTTCGTCACGTACCTGACGTTCGCGCTGCCGTTCTCGACGTGGGTGATGGTGACGTACCTCCGCGGGCTGCCGAAGGAACTCGAGGAAGCCGCCCGCATCGACGGTGCCTCGTCGACGAAGATCCTCACGAAGATCGTGCTGCCGCTGTCGTGGCCCGGCATCGTCGTGTCCGCGATCTTCGCCTTCCTGCTCGGCTGGAACGACGTCCTGTTCTCCACGATCATGACGACCCCGAACACCCGCACCGTCGCCGTCGTGCTGCAGGTGCTCGGCACCGCGCAAGAGGGCGGGGCCGTCCCGATCTACGGCCAGATGATGGCCGCCTCGATCGTGTGCGCCGCACCCGTGGTCGCGCTCTACCTGATCTTCCAGCGCTACCTGGTCGGCGGTCTGACCGCCGGCTCGGTGAAGTAGCGCGCGTTGTCCACAGATCTGACTGGAGGCCCGGCGAGCGTCCGCCCCGTCGGTCACCCTGGTCCCCATGAAGGGAACGAAATGACCCAGCCCACGTCCGCACAGCCCAGTTGGGAGCTCAGCGGCTTCGGCGACGAGATCGACGCCGACCCCGCGATCCAGGTCGCCGTCCTCCAGGCGCTCGGTGCGAGCGCGATCGAGGTCCGCAGTGCATGGGGGGTGAACGTCGTCGACCTCGACGAAGACCAGCTCGCCGGGCTGCACCGCCTGTTCGAGGAGCGTGGGCAGACGGTCTCCGCGATCGCCTCGCCGATCGGCAAGGTGTCCGTCGACGAGCCCGTCGAGCACGAGGTCGAGCGGCTCGGCCGCGCGATCCGCGCTGCCCACGCGCTCGGCACGAAGTACATCCGGATCTTCTCGTTCTACTACGAAGGCCGCACCGCGGAGAGCGTCCGTGACGCCGTCCTGACCCGGATGCGGGCGCTCGCCGACCTCGCGTCTCGCGAAGGGGTCGTGCTCCTCCACGAGAACGAGAAGGACATCTACGGCGACATCCCCTCGCGCGTGCTCGACATCGTCGAGAGCGTCGGATCGCCGGCGCTCCGACTGGCCTGGGACAACGCGAACTACGTGCAGTGCGGGGTCAAGCCCTTCACCGACGGCTGGGCGCAGCTCGCGCCGTACGTCGACTACCTGCAGGTCAAGGACGCCGTCGCCGCCGACTCGTCGGTGGTGCCGGCCGGCGAAGGCGACGGGGAACTCCTCGAGACCCTGACGGCCCTGCGCGACGCCGGGTACACCGGGTACGCGTCCCTCGAACCGCACCTCAGCGACTTCACCTCCCTCGGCGGGTTCTCCGGGCCCGCCGCGTTCGGCCGCGCCGGACGAGCCCTCCGGAAGCTCACCGACCAGATCGGAGTCACCCTGCGATGACCACCCCACTGAAGCTGGCAGTCGTCGGCGCCGGCGTGATCGGACGCCACCACGCCCGTGTCGCCCTTGCGAACCCGGACCTCGACGTCGTCGCCCTCGTCGACGCCTTCCCGGCAGCGGCGACGAGCGCCGCCGACGAGATCGAGGCATCTGGCGCGCCCCGGCCGCTCACCACCGAGACCATCGAGGAAGCGATCGCCCAGACCGACATCGACGTCGTCGCGATCTGCTCTCCGTCCGGCATGCACGTCGCGCTCGCCGAAGCAGCGCTGTCGAAGGGCAAGCACGTCGTCATCGAGAAGCCCCTCGACACGACCATGCCCCGCGCCCGCGAGATCGCGCGCCTGGCCGCTGATGCGAAGGGCCGCGGGCTCGTCGTCAGCGTCATCAGCCAGCACCGGTTCGACCCCGCATCGCAGGCCGTCGCGACCGCGGCGCACGGCGGCGGGTTCGGTCGCGTGACCTCCGGTGTGGCGAGCGTCGCCTGGTACCGGTCGCAGGGCTACTACGACTCCGGTGACTGGCGCGGCACCTGGGAGCTCGACGGCGGCGGCGCGGTGATGAACCAGGGCGTGCACACCGTCGACCTCCTCGTGTGGACGCTCGGCCGCCCGGTGGAGATCTCCGCCCAGGTCGGCCTGCTCGCACACGACCGGATCGAGGTGGAGGACACCGCGGTCGCCACCGTGCGCTTCGACAACGGTGCCCTCGGTGTCATCCACTGCACCACGGCGGCCTACCCTGGACTCTCCGCCCGCTACGCGATCTACGGCACGCACGGGTCGGCCATCGTCGACGACGACCGGCTGGCGTACTTCCACGTCGCGCCGGACGCCGCGACGCTGGAGTCGGCGTCCACCACGGCGAACGCCACCGCAGTCGCCGATGCGGTCGACCAGAAGTCCGAGATCGTCGCACCCGAGCACGTGGTCGGCGGCCCGCAAGAGCCCGAGCACTTCCTCGCCGGCCACGGTCGGCAGTACGCGGACATCGTCGCGGCCATCCGTGACGGCCGGGAGCCCGGCGTGACGGTCGACGCCGCCCTGGTGTCGCTCGCCACCGTCCGCGGGCTGTACGTCAGCGCGACGCTCGGGCAGCCCGTGCGGATCGACGACGTGATCGACGGCAAGTACGACCACGTCGTCCCGGTCGTCGCAGCAACCGAAGGAGCCACCCGATGAAGTTCTCCGTGTTCACCGCATCGACACCGGACTGGACGCCCGAGCAGGCGGCGACCACGCTCGCCGAGCAGGGCTGGGACGGCATCGAGTGGCGCATCGTCGACGACCGTCCCGCCGAGGGCACCACGGTGCCGGACGGCCGCTCGTTCTGGGTCGGCAACAAGTCCACGTGGCAGTTCACCGGCATCCGGGACCAGGTCGGCGAGATCGCCCGCATCACCGACCAGGCCGGGCTCGAGTACTCCGGGATCGGCGGTTACCAGCAGGCGTCGAACCGCGACGGCGTCGAGACGATGCTCCGCGTCACGAGCGAACTCGGCGCGCGCCAGGTCCGCGTCAGCATGCCGATGTACCGGCAGGAGAAGGAACGGACGGGGGAGACCTACACGCAGGTCTTCGACCGGACCCGCGCCGATCTGGAGTGGGCCGTGTCCCGCGCGACCGAGCTCGGCGTGAAGGCGCTCGTCGAACTGCACCACATGACGATCACCCCGTCGGCGTCGGCAGCGCTCCGGCTCGTCGACGGCCTCGACCCCGAGCACGTCGGGGTCATCCACGACCTCGGCAACCTCGTCATCGAGGGCCACGAAGACCACCTCGCGGCGTTCGAGCTCCTCGGTCCCTACCTCGCACACGTGCACGTCAAGAACGCCCGCTGGGTCGACACCGGGGACACCCGCGCCGACGGCAGCTCGATCTGGCAGAACGAGTGGGCTCCGCTGCGCACCGGCCAGGCCTCCGTCTCCGAGTACTTCGCCGCCCTCGCCACCCACGGCTACGACGGCTGGGTCACCATCGAGGACTTCTCGACCGACCTGCCCCTCGAGACCCGCACCGCGGACAACCTGGCGTACCTCCGCTCGCTGGCCCCGGTGTCGGCATGACCGACCGCCGCACGGGCGCTGTGCACGCTGGGATCGTGCACGTCGGGGTGGGGGCGTTCGCGCGCGCCCACCTCGCCTGGTACACCCAGCGGGCGGACGGCGCGGCGTGGGGGATCACGGCGTTCACCGGTCGATCGCCGGACGTCGCCGACGCGCTGACCGCGCAGGACTGCCGGTACACGCTCGTCACCCGTGCGGCGGACGGTGACACCGCGTCGGTGGTCGACTCGATCGTCGCCGCACACCCGGGCAGCGACGACGCGGCGTTCCGCGCTGCGATCGCCGCACCGGAGACGACGCTCGTCACCCTGACGGTCACGGAGAACGGCTACCGGGCGGGGTCCGACGTCCCGACCCGTCTCGTCGCCGGACTCGACGCCCGCCGGGCAGCCGATGCCGGCCGCATCGCGCTGATGAGCCTCGACAACCTGACGCACAACGGTTCGGTGCTCCGGGACGCGGTCCTCGGCGCCGTGGACGACGATGCCCTCCGCGACTGGATCGGCGAGCACGTGACGTTCCCGAGCTCGATGGTGGACCGGATCACCCCGGCCACGACCGACGCCGACGTCGAGGAGCTCGGCGGGCTCGACGGAGCACTGCCGGGTGACCGCGTTCCCGTCATCACCGAGCCGTTCGCCGAGTGGGTGATCGAGGACCGCTTCGACGGGATCGAGCGTCCCGCGTGGGAGACCGCAGGCGCGCGCGTCGTGGACGACGTCACCCCCTACGAGCAGCGGAAGCTCTGGCTGCTCAACGGCTCGCACTCCCTGCTCGCCTACCTCGGCCTGCAGCTCGGGCACGAGACCGTCGCCGACGCGATGGACGATCCGACCTGCCGTGCCGCCGTGGAGCAGCTCTGGGACGAGGCCGCCGTGGAGCTCCCGCTGCCGGCCGACGAGATCGACGAGGCACGCGCCGCCCTCGTCGACCGGTTCGCCAACCCCCGCATCCGGCACACGCTGTCGCAGATCGCCTCCGGTGGCTCCGAGAAACTCCCGGTCCGCGTGGTCGACGTGCTCCGGCGCCGCCTCGCCCGCGACCCGTCGGCCGGCACCGGGCCCGGCGCCGCGACGCTGATCGCCGCCTGGTGGTTGCACGTCACCACACAGCCGGAGCTCGTGAACGACCCGGGCGCTCCCGGTGCAGGCTCGGACGTGCACGACGTCCTCGCCGTGATCGCCCCCGACCTCGACACCACCCCCGTCGTCGCCGCGGTGACCGCCGCTGCCGACCGCATCCGCGCGGCCAGTGCCCGCGCTTCCGAAGGAGTACCAGCATGACCACCACCGACCCCGCGACGCCCGTCCCCGGTGCGACGGACGACCGAACCGCCGGTGCCACCGCAGGGCGCCCCGACACCTGGGCATCGGCCGACCGTGGCCAGCTGATCGAGAAGGCGGAGGTCATCGTCACGAGCCCGGACCGGAACTTCGTGACGCTGAAGATCACGACCGCGGACGGTGTGACCGGTCTCGGCGACGCGACCTTGAACGGTCGTGAGCTGGCCGTGTCCGCGTACCTGTCCGAACACGTCGTGCCGCTGCTGATCGGCCGGGATGCCAGCCGCATCGAGGACGCCTGGCAGTTCCTCTACCGGTCCTCGTACTGGCGTCGGGGCCCCGTCACGATGGCCGCGATCGCGTCGGTCGACATGGCGCTGTGGGACATCAAGGCCAAGGTCGCCGGGATGCCGCTCTACCAGCTGCTGGGCGGTGCCTCCCGGACCGGGCTGATGGCGTACGGGCACGCCTCCGGCAAGGAACTCCCGGAGCTGTTCGACTCGATCCGGGAACACCAGGAAGAGGGCTACCGCTCGATCCGCGTGCAGACCGGCGTGCCCGGGCTGGAGTCGATCTACGGCATCGCGTCGAACAAGACCACCGAGGGCAACGCGGGCGTCCGCTACGACTTCGAACCCGCTCAGCGCGGAGCGTTCCCCGCGATGGAGGACTGGGACACCCGCGCCTACCTCCGGCACGTGCCGACCGTGTTCGAAGCCGTCCGGAACGAGTTCGGTCCGGAACTGCCGCTGCTGCACGACGGGCACCACCGGATGACGCCGCTGCAGGCCGCGAAGCTCGGCAAGTCGCTGGAACCGTACGACCTGTTCTGGCTCGAGGACTGCACGCCGGCGGAGAACCAGGAAGCGCTGAAGCTGGTCCGGCAGCACACCACCACGCCGCTGGCGATCGGTGAGGTGTTCAACACGATCTGGGACTTCAAGGACATCATCCGCGACCAGCTCATCGACTACGTCCGCGGTGCCGTGACGCACATGGGCGGGGTGACGCCGTTGAAGAAGACGATGGACTACGCGGCGATGTACCAGATCAAGTCCGGGTTCCACGGGCCGACCGACATCTCCCCGGTGGGCCTCGCGGCGCAGATGCACCTCGGGATGGCGATCCACAACTTCGGCATCCAGGAGTACATGCAGCACGGACCGAAGACGAACCAGGTCTTCGAGCAGACCTTCACCTTCACCGACGGGTACCTCCACCCCGGCGACGAACCCGGCCTCGGGGTCTCGCTCGACGTCGACGAAGCGGGCAAGTACCCATACGAGCAGGCCTACCTGCCGTTCAACCGCCTCGCCGACGGCACCGTCCACGACTGGTGACCGGGCACTGAGCGGGGGAGTGCACGGGTAGCCTCCCGGGCGTGGACATCGACACGCTCGCGGAGGCTGCCCGTGACCTCCTGCGGCGCGCGCCCGCGGACTTCGTCGCCGAGCGCACCGCACGGCAGCGGAGCATCCGGAAGGACGACCGGGACCTCGCCGCAGCGATCGGGAAGCTCCGGAAGCCCGCGCCGGCCGCGTGGGTGATCGACCTCCTGGCGCAGGACGGCTCCCTCGACGAGGCGGTCGACCTCGGACCGGCCATCCGCGACGCGCAGGCTGGTGCTGACCCGAAGGAGATCGCCGCGCTCCGCCGCCGACGTTCGGGTGTCGTCGGAGCCCTCGCACAGGCCGGTGCCGCACTCGCCGAGGACGCCGGGCACCCGGTCACCGCTGCCGTGCTCGACCAGGTCCGCGCGACGATCGAGGCAGCCATGGCCGATCCGCACGCAGGGGCAGCGGTGCGGTCGGGACTCCTCGTGCAGCCGCTCGAGAGCGCCGGGTTCGACGACGTCGACCTCGACGGCGCCCTCGCCGTCCCGGACGCGGTGCCGGATGCCTGGTCCGGCAGCGATGGCCCGCCCATCCCCATCGATGACGCGAGACGCGCACGGAAGGTGCGCCGAGCCTCCAGACCGGAGCCGGAACCGGAACCGGACCCTGAACCGGAGCGCGACCCAGCCGCCGACCGCCGAGCGGCCCGCCAGGCCGAGACGACCGCGCGGACGGAGTCCCGCGACGCCGACGCCGCACTCGACGGCGCCGAGCGTGAGCTCGCAGCCGCCGAGGAGCGCCGGGCCGAGCTCCAGCGCGACCTCGACCGGGCGACCGCGGAGATCGAGCGCCTCGAGCACGCCCGCGACGATGCCGAGGCGGCGAGCGACCAGGCGCGGGAGCTCCTGGCGGCCGCGCAGCAGCACCGTCGCGACCTCGGCCGCTGACCTGGTCGCAGCTGGAGACAGCGGCGTCCGCGCGGGCTCATCACCTCGGATGAAAAGCACCGCGGCGGCTCGCTGACCGCCGGTGCGCCCCCATACGCTCGGCGTCATGACCTCCACCATCCGTCGGTTCCGACACCTCGTGGCACCCGCTGCCGGTGCCGTGTACCTCGTGCTCTGGATCGTCGCCGAGGCCGGACGGTCGGGACTCGCCGACCACGTGATCGTCGTGTCGGCGTTCGCCGTGGCGATCGGCCTCGCGAACTGGATGCCCGCGACCGCCCTCGGGATGATCGTCGTCGTGCCGGTCCTGCAGGCGCTCCACCTGCTGCACCGGCCGACCGACACCACCTGGCCGGAGTACCTCGCGATCGCGATCGTCGTCGGGATCGTCGGAGCCGGACGGTCGGACCTGCTCCGCTACGTCGCGCTGCCGGTGATCGCCGTGGGGTCCGCCGCTGCCGCGTGGGCGATGGCCGTGCCGACGGAGGCGGATCCGGACGTGTGGGCGCAGTGGGTCGGGACGGCGGGCGGGACACGGTCGGACCTCGTCACGATCACGCTCGCGATCATCGGGGTGTGCGGTGTGGGGTGGGCCGTCGGCGTCGCGATCGGGGCCACCTGGCGCATCGGTCTGGCCCGGGTGCGGGTCGTCGAGGCGCAGCGGCAGACCGCGGTCACGACGACCGAGCTCCGGGCGGAGCAGGAGCGTGCACGGATCGCTCGTGACGTGCACGACTCGCTGGCGCACTCGCTGGCGGTCGTGGTGTCGCAGGCGCAGGGAGCAGCCGCCATCTCGGTACGGGACGAGCACGCCGCACGGGCGCTGCGGGACATCGCCGAGGTGAGTCGGTCGGCGCTCGGGGACGTCCGCGCGCTCGTCGAGCGCATCCAGGGTGCTGGTGAGGACGCGCGTCACGGTCTCGAGGACGTACCCGGGCTGGTCGCCGACATGCGAGAGCTCGGCATGGACGCCGTGTTCGAGCAACACGGTGATCCGCGCGCGGTGCTCCCGGACGTCGGGGGAGCAGTACACCGGATCGTGCAGGAGAGCCTGACCAACGTGCTCAAGCACCAGGGGCGGACCGCATCCGCTCGGGTCGACCTCGACTGGCGCGGACCGGGTCTCGGCGTCGTCGTGACGTCGACCGGTGCGGCGCCGCTCGTCGAGCTGGACGGATCCGGCTCTGGTGTCGAGGGCATGCGCGAACGTGCTCGTCTCGCCGACGGGTGGCTGCGTGCCGGGAGCGGCGACGCCGACCACGAGTGGGTCGTGACGGGGTGGCTGCCGACGGTCACCGCCGCGGCACCTGCTGCGGACTTCGAGGCGACACGATGACCGCCATCCGGGTCGCCGTCGTCGACGACCAGCGGCTCTTCGCCTCCGGCATGCAGATGCTCGTCGACGCGCAGGACGACATGACCTGCGTCGGGACGGCCGCCGACGGGGCCGAGGCGCTCGAACTCTGCGCCGCCGAACGCCCGGACGTCCTGCTGCTCGACCTCCGCATGCCCGTGATGAACGGCATCGAGACGCTCGCGCGCCTGGCGGCGAGCCACGCCGCGGCGAGCGACGCCGCGGCGAGGGACCGGCCGCGCGTGATCGCCCTCACGACCATCCGCCGCGACGACGCCGTCCTCGCCGCACTCCGCGCCGGTGCCGCCGCGTTCCTGACGAAGGACGCGCTCCCCGACGTGGTGACCGCCACCATCCGGGACGTCCACGAGGGCCGACCGGCACCGACCGAGGCCGAGGCGCTCGACCTGCTCCGCGCGCAGGGGATCACCGTCGAGGCGAACCGCCGCGACGAGGTCCTCGACGCCCTGACCGCCCGCGAGCGCGAGGTCTTCCTCCTCGTCGCGAAGGGTCTGAGCAACGCGGAGATCGCCGCGAGCGTGTTCCTCAGCGAGGCCACCGTGAAGACCCACGTCCGTTCCGTGCTGATGAAGCTCGGCCTCCGGAACCGCATCCAGGTCGTCATCACCGCACACGAACGCGGCCTCGTCCGCGCCTAGGGGGAACCATGCAGATCACGACCCGCGTCGCCAAGACCGGAACGCTCGCACTCGTCGTCGCGGGACTCGCCACCGCCGTCGTGCACGGTCTGCCCGAGCCGGCGGACGTCGCAGTCGCTCCCACGGTCGAGCGTGACAGCGCCGACTGGACGATGCCCCTCGACGCGTACGCGATGCCCGCGGGCAGCAAGAGCGACTACGCCGAGAACCTGCTCGCCGACCCGTGCCTCCGGAAGGCCGGCATCGACGACCCGCCGCCGTGGGCGACGGTCTCCGGCCTCCAGGCCGACAGCGACGCGTCCGACACCGATGCCCGCGGGAACCCGTCACCGGCCCTCGCGACCACCCGGCCGCTGACGGCGGCACTCGCCGGCACGAGGGGGTACCACGGGCCGTCGACCGCCGGAGCGAACCGCCAGGGCATGACGGCGTGGGGGTTCGACGCGGACCGGAACGCCGCGTTCGCCGCACTGCCGGACGGTGTCGCCGCACGGTGCTGGAACGCCGCACGGAAGACGCTCGGGAACACCGCGACCGGGCACGTGCAGGAGGCGTCGGCGGTGGCGAAACGCCTCACGCGCCTCGCCGCCCTCGACGCACGGCGGGACGAGGCAGTCGTCGCGGCCGCGGAGCGCTGGCGGAGCTGCATGGAGCCGTCCGGGGTCCGTGACCTGCCGGCCGCTCCTGACGGGATGCCGACACCGTCGATGGGTGTCGGGCCGACGGACGTGCCGGTGGAGACGGGCATCGGGTCCGTCGAGATCGCGGTCGCGAAGCGGGACGTCGCCTGCCAGACCTCGTCGGGCTACCGGAAGACCCTGTACGACGCCGAGTGGAACCGGCTGCTGCACGTCACCGCCTCCGACGCCGCCGTCCTCGCCGCTGCGGAGCCGGACCAGCTCGCCGTCGACGCGCGCCTCGACCGGACGATCGAGCGGCTCGCGCCGAAGGCGCCGGCAGGCGTCGACTGAGGAGCCGACGCAACGGGCGCGGGGCGCTGCCATGGGGGGAGCGCCCCCCGCCCGGCGCGTGGACCACGGACTGGAGGCTCGGTGCGGCCCCGCCCCGCGCCTCCCGTCCGCCGTCCACGCGCGTTCCCGCCCATCACACTCGACCTGGGATGACGAATCGCGCGTAGGTGGTCGGGGAAACGGACCCACCACGCGCGAATCGGCCTCCTACGCGCGGAACGACCTCCTACGCGCGGAACGGCCCCCGCGCACACCCCGCGCCCCACATCGTTACCCAACAGTTGTCGTCTTTGACGAACCTTGTTGGAGCGGTCTAATGTCGGACACCATGCTTCGGGCCGGCGATGGTCCGCCGGGGCCGAGCCCCGGGTACAGGACTCGCATCATCGCCGACGAACCCGCAGCCCGCAGCCACAGCGCAGGCGTGGGGGATCGGCGCGCGGCGCACCCCGGAGACATGCCGCGATGCCGGGTCGAGCACTCCGGGGCCCCTCCAGGAGAGACGACGCATGTCGGACGTCAACCGTGACCGCAGCACCACGCTCACACCACCCGGTGGAGTGACCGCACCACCGACCGCACCATCGACCGCAGCACCGAACGCAGCACCAACGCCCCCAGGACCAGCCCGCGAGGGCCTCGTCGCCCGCCTCGGCATCCCGCACCAGCTCCGCTGGGGCTTCCTCGGCGTGCTCGTCTTCATGACGGGTGACGGCATCGAGTCGAACTTCATCTCCCCGCACATCGCCACGGCGCTCGGCTCCGGCGGGACCGACAGTGCCGCGATGGTCATCGGGATCTACGGCGTCGCGGTCCTCGTCGCGTCGTACTTCGCCGGCGTCCTCTCCGAACTCTGGGGGCCGCGCCGGGTGATGACGATCGGCGCCGCGATGTGGGTGGTCTTCCAGATCACGTTCCTCGCCGCGCTCCCCACCGGGTCGGTCGGACTCATCGCGCTGACGTACTTCCTCCGCGGACTCGGCTTCCCGCTGTTCGCGTTCTCGTTCCTCTGCTGGGTGAACCACACCGTCGCCCGCGAGCGGAACGCCACCGCCGTCGGCTGGTTCTACGTCGTGTTCACCGGCGGCCTGCCGACGCTCGGGTCGCTCATCGCGATCGGCACCATCCCCGCGTTCGGCGGCGGACAGCTCGGCGAGACCTGGTCGATGGCACTGTCGCTGGTCTTCGTCGCGGTGGGCTGGGCGATCGTCCGGTTCGGCGTCCACGAGCGCACCGGCCTCGGTCGCATCGCCCCGCGCGAGCACTCCGCCGCCCGGGTCATCGCCAGCGGCATCGAGGTCTGCGTCAAGCGTCCGAAGGTCCTCCTCGCGGTCCTCATCCGCCTCGTGAACACCGCGCCGGAGTTCGGCATGTTCGTGATCATGCCGGCGATCATCGGCACCGAGCTCGGCTGGGGTCAGTCGAAGTGGCTGACCATGACCGTGATCGTCTACGCGGGCAACATCCTGTTCAACGCGTTCTTCGGCGCGCTCGGCGACCGCATCGGGTGGATCAGGACCGTGAAGTGGTTCGGCATCGGCGCCTCGGCGATCGGCCTGCTCGCGTGGTGGTACGTCCCGCACCTGGTGCCGGCCGGCTCCGAGTGGGGCTTCTGGCTCGCGACCGCAGCCGGCACGGTGTTCGGCATCATGCTCGCCGGCTTCACGCCGATGGGTGCGATCGTGCCGGCCTTCGCGGGCGAGGAGCGACGCGGCGCAGCGATGGCGATGTACGCCACCGCCGCGGGAGGCGCCACCTTCCTCGGCAACGCCGTCGTCAGCGTGGTGCTGCCGTGGGGCGGCGCCGGAGGCGTCGTCTGGACCTTCGTGGGGCTCTACGTGGCCGCGTTCGTGGTCCTCAGCTTCCTGAAGGTGCCGTCCGAGGCGGAGGCCGCCGGGCACTAGACCGGGCACCAGGCGGACGGGAGGCTCGCGGCGACCCCGCCACGAGCCTCCTGTCCGCCTGTCCGTGCGTCCACCGCCGTGGCGACACGCCCGGGTCGGTGCTGGTAGAGTTGCTGACGACTTCGGCGAGGGCCGCGCGTGCGCGGCCGTGATCGACGCGGTGGGAGACCCGGCCAAGCTCTGGGAGCGTTCCTCACGCGTGCACGCGTTCGAGTTGCAACACCACAGACCCCACGATGCCGGCACCCCGGCGTCGTCCCCGAGACCAGGAGGCACCATGGCCGACTACACCAAGCTCGCAGCGGAAGTCCGCACCAAGTTCGGCAAGGGCGCTGCGCGCAAGATCCGTGCCAACGACCAGATCCCCGCGGTCGTCTACGGCCACGGCACCGAGCCGCAGCACATCACCCTCCCGGGCCACGAGACCATGCTGCTCGTCCGTCACGCCAACGCGATCGTCGACCTCGACATCGAGGGTGCTGCGCAGCTCGCCCTCGTGAAGGACGTCCAGCGCGACCCGGTGCGCCAGGTCATCGAGCACATCGACCTCGTGGTCGTCCGCCGCGGCGAGAAGGTCACGGTCTCCGTGCCCGTCGTCGTCGAGGGCGAGTCCTTCTCCGGCACGATCCACGTCCAGGACGAGTCGACCCTGTCGCTCCTCGTCGAGGCGACCAACATCCCGGAGCACGTCGTCGTCAACGTCGAGGGCCTCGAGGACGGCGCGCAGATCCGTGCGACCGACATCGAGCTCCCCGAGGGCGCCGAGCTCGAGACCGAGGGTGACACCCTCGTCGTCTCGATCGTCACCCCGCGTGGCACCGCCGACGACGACGCCGCGGACGAGGCAGCCGCCGAGGCCGGCGCCGAAGCCGGTGCCGAGGGCGGCTCCGAGCCCGTCGAGTCCGAGTAACACCCTCCGCGGACACCTGGTCGACGTCGTGACGGATCGCATCCTCGTCGTGGTCGGGCTCGGGAACCCCGGGCCCGGCTACGCGGGGAACCGTCACAACGTCGGCCAGATGGTCCTCGACGAACTCGCTGCCCGCATGGGCGCGACGTTCAAGAAGCACAAGACCCCGAACCAGGTCGCCGAGGGGCGCCTGGTGCCGGGTGGCCCCCGCCTGGTACTCGCCAAGCCGGGGTCGTTCATGAACACCTCCGGCGGCCCCGTCTCGAGCGTGCTCGGGTTCTACAGCGCCACCCCCGCCGACCTCGTCGTCGTGCACGACGAGCTCGACCTGCCGTTCGACACCGTCCGGCTCAAGGGCAACGGCGGGCACGGCGGACACAACGGTCTCCGCGACATCATCAAGGCCACCGGCACGAACGAGTTCTCCCGGGTGCGCGTCGGCATCGGCCGCCCACCAGGTCGACAGGACCCCGCCGACTACGTGCTGCGCGACTTCTCGCCGACCGAGAAGAAGACGCTGCCGAACCTGCTCGCCGACGCCGCGGACGCGGTCGAGGCGATCGCGGACCTCGGCCTCCTCGCCGCCCAGCAGCGGGTGCACGCGCCGTCCTGAGCTCGTCAGTGCGAGGTGCCGCTGTTCGCGCGCCGCTGTTCGCGGGCCGCGCACGTCGCGGTCCTTGTCGGACGTCGCCGGTACCATGTCCTGAGTGACGATCTCGGGCATCATCCCTGCGCTCTCGCGCGCCTCCGCGTTCGATCGCGTCCTCCGCGCCGCACCTCGTGACGCCGACTTCTCCGTCGTCGACGGCCTGCGTGTGCCGCTCCTCGCCGCGCTCATGGCCGAGCGCGGGGAGCCGCAGTGCGTCCTCGTGATCACCGCCACCGGACGCGAAGCCGAGGCGGTCCGCGGTGCCCTGACGAGCTACCTGCCGGATGCGCGGGTCCTCGAGTTCCCGGCGTGGGAGACCCTGCCGCACGAGCGCCTGTCGCCGAGCGCCCAGACCGTCGGCACCCGCATCGCCACGCTCCGTGCGCTGCAGCAGTGGCAGGACGCACCGCCGGTCGAGCGCCAGCCGACCGTGGTGGTCGCGAGTGTCCGCGCGGCGCTCCAGCCGATCGCGAGCAACCTGACCTCGCTCGAACCCGTCGTGCTCCGGACCGACTCGCGCGGCAACGACCTCGGGTCGATCTCCGCACAACTCGTGGACCTCGCCTACGCCCGGGTCGACCTCGTCACCCGTCGCGGTGAGTTCGCCGTCCGCGGTGGGATCCTCGACGTCTTCCCGCCGACCGCCGACCACCCCGTGCGCGTCGACTTCTTCGGCGACGAGATCGAGGCGATCAAGGCCTTCTCCGTCGCCGACCAGCGCACCACCGAGGACGACCTCGGCTCCGTCGAGCTCACCGCGTCGCGCGAACTCCTGCTCAGCGAGGACGTCCGGCAGCGCGCCCGCGAGATGCTGCACGAGTTCCCGAACCTGTCGCAGATGCTCGCCAAGGTGGCAGAGGGCATCCCGGTGGAGGGCATGGAGTCCCTCGCCCCGGCGCTCGTGGAGCGACTCGTCCCGATGACGGACTACCTGCCCGCCGACGCCACCATCGCGGTCTTCTCGCCCGAGCGGGTCAGCGGGCGCGCGCACAGCCTCGCCGAGACCAACCAGGAGTTCCTGCAGGCCGCGTGGAGTGCCGCCGTCGCCGGTGCCCAGGCGCCGATCGACCTCGACGCGGGCAACTTCCTGACGGTCCCGCAGCTCAAGCAGACCCGCGGGCAGCGCACCTGGTGGACGATCTCGCCGTTCGACAGCGGTGCAGACGAGCCCCTGAGCGATGCGGATGCCGCGGCAGAGGCCGGGGAGTACGTCCGCGTCCGCGCCGACGCCGTCCCGAGCTTCGCCGGCAGCGCCGACGGGGCGGTCGCACACGTCAAGGAACTCACCGACGACGGCTGGGCCGTGGTCGTGACCGCGCAGGGGCAGGGTCTCGTCGAGCGCGCCGTGCAGGTCCTCGCCGACGCCGGGGTCGCCGCTCGTGCCGAAGCCGTCACCGCGCCGCCGCAGCCCGGTGTCGCGATCGTCACGACCGCCGCCGTCGAGCACGGCTTCGCCATCCCGGATCCCCGGATCGCGGTGCTGTCGGAAGCCGAGTTCTACGGCCGCAGCGCGCAGCAGGGTGCCCGCACGGTCCGGAAGCTCGCGAGCCGCCGCAAGAACGTCGTCGACCCGCTGCAGCTCAAGCCGGGCGACGTCGTCGTGCACGCCACGCACGGCATCGGCAAGTTCGTCGAACTCGTCTCGCGCGAGGTCAGCTCCGGCGGCCGCAACGCCGTGAAGACCCAGCGCGAGTACCTCGTGCTCGAGTACGCGCCGTCGAAGCGCGGGTTCCCTGGCGACAAGCTGTTCGTCCCGACCGACCAGCTCGACCAGCTGTCGCGCTACGTCGGCGGCGAGTCCCCGACCCTGTCGAAGATGGGCGGCTCGGACTGGGCGTCGGCGAAGTCGAAGGCGCGCAAGGCCGTCCGCGACATCGCCGTCGACCTCGTGAAGCTCTACTCGGCGCGCATGGCGTCGAAGGGGCACGCGTTCGGCCCGGACACCCCGTGGCAGCGCGAGCTGGAGGAAGCGTTCCCGTTCGCCGAGACCGCCGACCAGCTCACCACCATCGACGAGATCAAGCGCGACATGGAGCGCCCGATCCCGATGGACCGTCTGCTGTCGGGTGACGTCGGCTACGGCAAGACCGAGGTGGCGATCCGTGCGGCGTTCAAGGCCGTGCAGGACGGCAAGCAGGTCGCGATGCTCGTCCCGACGACGCTGCTCGTCCGCCAGCACATGGAGACCTTCCAGGAGCGCTTCGCCGGCTTCCCGGTGCACCTCCGCGCGCTCAGCCGGTTCCAGACCGAGAAGGAGTCGAAGGAGACGCTGGCGGGGCTCGCCGACGGCACCGTCGACATCGTCATCGGCACGCACCGCATCCTGTCGCAGGGCGTGCAGTTCAAGGACGTCGGCCTGGTCATCATCGACGAGGAACAGCGCTTCGGTGTGGAGCACAAGGACCAGCTGAAGAAGCTCAAGACCAACGTGGACGTCCTGGCGATGTCCGCGACGCCGATCCCGCGCTCGCTCGAGATGGCGGTCACGGGCATCCGTGAGATGTCGACGCTCGCCACCCCACCAGAGGACCGGCACCCGATCCTGACCTTCGTCGGCCCGCAGTCGGACCTGCAGGTCGCCGCGGCGATCCGGCGCGAGCTCCTCCGCGAGGGGCAGGTGTTCTACGTGCACAACCGCGTCAAGGACATCCAGTCGGTGGCATCGCACCTCGCCGAGATCGTCCCGGACGCCCGCATCGCCGTCGCACACGGGCAGATGTCCGAGCAGACCCTCGAGCAGGTGATGGTCGACTTCTGGGAGCGCCGCTTCGACGTGCTCGTCTCGACGACCATCATCGAGACCGGTCTCGACATCGCGAACGCGAACACGCTCATCATCGACCGGGCCGACAAGTACGGCCTGTCGCAGCTGCACCAGCTCCGCGGGCGTGTCGGTCGTGGTCGGGAACGCGGCTACGCGTACTTCCTCTACGACGCCGACAAGCCGCTCTCCGAGACCGCGCAGGACCGCCTCGAGACGATCGCCGCGAACAACGAGCTCGGCGCGGGCATGCAGGTCGCCATGAAGGACCTCGAGATCCGCGGTGCGGGCAACCTGCTCGGCGGGGAGCAGTCCGGCCACATCGCGGGCGTCGGCTTCGACCTGTACCTCCGCATGATCGGCGAAGCGGTGTCGCAGTTCCGCGGGGACGTCGCAGAGGGGCAGACCGAGCTCCGACTCGAGATCCCCGTCGACGCGCACATCCCCGAGGACTACGTCGAGTCCGAGCGGCTCCGACTCGAGGCGTACCAGAAGCTCTCCGCCGCCTCGGCGCCGACGTCGCAGCACGACGCGATCGACATGGTGCTCGACGAGCTCACCGACCGCTACGGTCAGCCCCCGCAGGCCGTGCAGACCCTGGTCGAGGTGTCCCGGCTCCGCCGCATGGCCCAGCAGGTCGGGCTGTCCGACGTGGTCGTCATGGGATCGAACCTGCGCGTCGCGGGCAAGGAACTCGCGGACTCGTCGCAGGTGCGGCTCAAGCGCATGTTCCCCGGGGCGAAGTGGTTCCCTCAGCAGAACGCGTCGAGCATCCCGATGCCGCGTCCGCACGGCGAGGCCCTCCCCGACGACGCGCTGATCCAGTGGGTCGAGAGCATCCTGACCGCCGTCTACGGCGCGACGGCGGCCGCCGAGGCGCCCGCCGCGTAGCGGGTCGCACGGTGCGTGGCCGGCCCGGCCACGTGCCCTGCGCCGTGCGCATCGTCGGACGGGAGGCTCGGTGCGGGCTGGCACCGCGCCTCCCGTCCGGCGACCGGTCGCGCTACTCGGTGGACTCGGCCTCGGAGAGCTCACGGCGGGCCCGGTGGTGGCGCGCCTTGAGGCTCACGACGATCGCGGAGGCGACCATCGCGATGCCCGAGCCGATCAGCACCGCGAGCGTGCCCTCGTCGACGATCTCCTCGTTGTTCGCGAACGCCAGCTCGTTCATGAGCAGCGACACCGTGAAGCCGATCCCGCCCAGCACACCGACGGTCACGATCGACCAGAACGACAGCGACGGACGACCCGGCCCGCGGAAGACCCTTGTCGCGACGGCACCGAACAGCGTGATGCCGACGACCTTGCCGACCGGCAGCGCGAGGACGACGCCCCAGAACGTCGGGGAGAGCTCACCGATGCCGACCGCGGGGATGACGACCGCCGCCGACGCGAACGCGAAGATCGGCAGGACGACGGCGTTCGACCACGGCTCCACCCGGTCGTACACGGTGTGCCCGGGGCGCCGCGGCAGCACGAGCCCGAGCGCGACGCCGGCGATCGTGGCGTGCACGCCCGAGTGGTAGACGAGCCACCACGTCAGCGCGCCGAGGACGATCATCGCGGCGATGATCCAGCCCTGCCCAGCGCGACCAGGGCGCAGCATCCGGCCCAGCAACCAGAAGAGGACGAGCACGACCGCGGCGCCACCGAGCGCGAGGAAGTCCGTGTCGCTGGCGAAGACGACCGCGATGATGACGATCGCGATGAGGTCGTCGAGGACCGCGAGCGCCAGGAGGAACACGCGGAGTGTCGACGGCAGCCCGCGGCCGAACATCGCGAGGACGCCCAGCGCGAAGGCGATGTCGGTCGCGGTCGGGATCGGCCAGCCGTGGGTGTACTGCGTGCCGGCCGTCACCGCGAGGTAGATCGCGGCGGGCACCAGCACGCCGCCGACCGCCGCGATCGCGGGCACGATCGCGGTCTTCGGGTTCGACAGCTCGCCCGCGACGAGCTCCTGCTTCAACTCGATCGCGACGAGCAGGAAGAACACGGCGAGGAGCCCGTCGCTGATCCAGTGCGCGACGGACAGGTCGAGACCGATCGCGCCCCACGGGGAGTGCAGGTGCAGCACGTGCTCGAGCCCGGGGCCAGCCGGCGTGTTCGCGACGACGAGGCCGAGCACCGCAGCGGTGAGCAGGGCGATGGCGCTGAAACGGGGGGAGCGGACGACAGCAAGCATGGAACTCCGTCAGGGATCGGGAAACGGTCCGTCGACCAGACTTCCCGACACGCCTCGACCATGGTACCGGACGGCCCCCGTGCGAGCATGGCCGTCATGAGTGCCATGGAGGACCTCGCAGCCGTCGTCGACCGCTTGCTCGCCCCGGAGGACGGGTGCGTGTGGAACCGCGTGCAGACGCATGCGTCGCTGTCGCGCTACGCGGTGGAGGAGTCGTACGAGCTCGTCGACGCGATCGAGGACGGCGACGCCGACGACCTCCGCGAAGAGCTCGGCGACGTGCTGTACCAGGTGGTGCTGCACGCGGGGATCGCCGCCAGGGACGGCTCGTTCGACCTGCAGGACGTCGCCGCGACCGCCCGCGACAAGATGGTCCGCCGACACCCGCACGTGTTCGGCGACGAGCACGCCGACACGGTCGAGGACGTCGTCCGGGTCTGGCGCGCTGCGAAGGCTGCCGAGAAGTCGAGCCGGACCAGTGCGTTCGACGGCGTCCCGCGGGCGATGCCGCCGCTGGAGCGTGCGGTGAAGCTGCTGGAACGGCTGGAGGAACGTGGCGACGCCGACGCGGTGGTCGCCGCGGTCGTCGGGTCGGACGGGGACGGGGACGCGGACGGGGTCGGCGACGGCAGGACGGACGACCGTGCGGACGGCGTCGATCCCGGATGGGGCGTCCGCATGCTGGCGGCGGTCGCCGAGGCGCAGCGCGCGGGGATCGACCCGGTCGCGAGTCTGCGGGCGGCGGTCGGTCGGCTCGACGCAGCGGGACGCGCGACCGACGACGCCGGGTGAGTGCGGCTGAGTGCGGGTGACCGCCTTCTGGCGGGAGAAGTGCGGGCGTCCTCCTAACCCGAAAAAGGAGGACGCCCGCTGAGCGGGCACACGGCACCCCAGGGGTGGTGGTGCCGACAGGGAAGCCCGCTCGAACCGCGGGGCACACTGCAGCACGTTGCCCACGCGATCGGACCGATGGGTGGATCAGGCACCCGTCGGTCCGAGGTTCTGGATAGAGAATATCAGTAGGTCGGAGTGCTCGCAACCCACGTGGCGCGATCTGACAGGATTGACTCATGGCGACGACCGTGACGGCACCCCGTGGCATGCGTGACTTCCTCCCCGCGGACAAGGCGCGTCGCGAGCACGTCCTCGGCGTGATCCGGGGGGTGTACTCCCGCCACGGGTTCGACGAGATCGAGACCCCGGTGGTCGAGGACGCAGCACGCCTGCACTCCGGCCTGGGCGGCGACAACGAGAAGCTGGCGTTCGGTGTGATGCGTCGCGGGCTCTCGGTGGAGGACCTCCGCAGTGCCGAGGCTCCACTCGACCTCGCCGACCTCGGGCTCCGCTTCGACCTCACGGTGCCGCTCGCCCGCTTCTACGCCTCGCACCGCGCCGAGCTCCCGACGGTGTTCCGCGCCGTGCAGATCGCACCCGTCTGGCGCGCCGAGCGTCCACAGAAGGGGCGGTACCGGCAGTTCGTGCAGTGCGACATCGACATCCTCGGCGAACCGGGACAGCTCGCCGAGATCGAACTCATCCGGGCGACGACCGCCGCGCTCGACGCACTCGGCGTGACGGGGACCTCGATCCGGATCAACGACCGCCGCATCCTCGTGGCACTGCTGGCGTCGTGGGGCATCACCGACCCGGCCGCCGCCGACCGTGCCCTGATCACGATCGACAAGCTCGACAAGATCGGCGCGGACGGTGTGGCGCGAGAGCTCGGCGAGGTCCTCGGCGTCGACCTGCCCGACCTCGCGGCGACGATCGGCGCGCTCGAGACGGCCGACTGGGAGAGCATCAGCGGTGCCGCGTGGCTCGACGACGACGCCTTCGCCGACCTGCTCCGGCTCCGCGAGGCGCTGCCCGGCGTCGACCTGCGCTTCGACCCGACACTCGTACGTGGCATGGGCTACTACACGGGGACCATCTTCGAGGTCGCCCACCCGGACTTCGGGTACAGCCTCGGCGGCGGCGGGCGGTACGACGGCATGATCGGACGGTTCCTCGGGCAGGACGTCCCCGCCGTCGGGTTCTCGCTCGGCTTCGAGCGGCTCGTCGACCTCGTGACCCTGCCGGAAGCGGCCACCTCCGACGCCGTCGTGCTCGTGTACGACAAGGACGTGGACCCGGTCAGGCTCGCCGCGCTCAAGGGCGAGGCGCTCGAGCAGCACCACCGCGTCCGGCTCGAGAAGCGGACCAAGAACACGAAGAACCTGCTCGCCGGTCTGGCAGCGCAGGGCTTCGGGTCGTTCGCCACCGTCGGCGCGGACACGACGTCGCTCGAGGGTGTCGAGTTCCGCCCGCTCGCCTGACTCGTCCACAGTCGTCACCGAGCGCAGCGAAACCGTTCACCGCGCCTCGGTAGGATCGACACCGCAAGCACCACAACCGCAACGTGTAGGGAGTACCCCGTGGCCGTGATCGATGCCGTAGGAGCACGCGAAGTCCTCGATTCCCGAGGCAACCCGACGGTCGAGGTCGAGGTCCTCCTCGACGACGGCGTCGTCTCGCGCGCGCTCGTCCCGTCCGGCGCCTCCACCGGCGCCTTCGAAGCGTACGAGCTGCGCGACGGCGACAAGGCCCGCTACGGCGGCAAAGGCGTCCTCAAGGCCGTCGAAGCCGTCCTCGACGAGATCGGCCCGGCGCTCGAGGGCTTCGACGCCACCGACCAGCGCCTCGTCGACGCCGCGCTCATCGAGCTCGACGGCACCGAGAACAAGTCCCGTCTCGGCGCGAACGCGATCCTCGGCGCCTCGCTCGCCGTCGCCCGCGCCGCCGCCGACTCGGCCGACCTCCCGCTGTTCCGCTACCTCGGCGGCCCGAACGCGCACACGCTGCCCGTTCCGCTGATGAACGTCGTCAACGGCGGTGCGCACGCCGACACCAACGTCGACATCCAGGAGTTCTTCCTGGTGCCCTACGGCGCCGAGAGCTTCTCCGAGGCCCTCCGCTGGGGTGTCGAGACGTACCACGCCCTCAAGGGCGAGCTGAAGAAGCAGGGTCTGGCGACCGGCCTCGGCGACGAGGGCGGCTTCGCGCCGGAGCTCGCGTCGAACCGTGCGGCGCTCGACTTCCTCGTCGCGGCGATCGAGAAGGCCGGCTTCACCCCCGGCAAGGACATCGCACTCGGCCTCGACGTCGCGTCGACCGAGTTCTTCGCCGACGGCAAGTACAACTTCGAGGGCAAGCAGCTCTCCTCGCAGGAGTTCACGAGCTACTTCTCGGACCTCGTCGCGAACTACCCGCTCGTCACCATCGAGGACCCCCTCGCCGAGGACGACTGGGAAGGCTGGACCCACCTGACCGCCGAGCTCGGCGGCAAGGTGCAGATCGTCGGCGACGACCTCTACGTCACGAACCCGAAGCGTCTGCAGCGGGGCATCGACGAGCAGGCCGGCAACTCGATCCTCGTCAAGGTGAACCAGATCGGCACGCTGACCGAGACCCTCGACGCCGTCTCGCTCGCGCAGCGCCACGGCATGACGGCGATCCTGTCGCACCGTTCCGGCGAGACCGAGGACACCACCATCGCGGACATCTCCGTGGCGGTCGACGGCGGCCAGATCAAGACCGGCGCCCCGGCGCGCTCGGACCGCGTCGCGAAGTACAATCAGCTCCTCCGCATCGAGGAAGAGCTCGGCGACGCCGCGGTCTACGCGGGCCGCACCGCGTTCCCGCGCGCCGCAGCACTGTAGCCAGCGCTCCCCTCGAGACGCCGTCCTCCTGCCGGAGGGCGGCGTCTCGTCGTCGTGGGCCGGCAGGACGGGGTGAGCCGAGCCTCCAGGCTGGGAGGGCACCGGATGGCCGCGTGCCGGACGGACGGACCAGCCACGTCGGGTTATCGTCGTGACGTGCCCAGCGAGAAGCCCCGCGTCCGCCGCGTCCCCGTGGCGATGCCCGACGATGCGCGAGCCGAGCAGCCCTGGTACCGCTCGATCCGGTTCTCCGGCTTCAGCCTGCTGATGCTCGCGATCATCGTGCTCTTCGTCGTGGTGCTCGCGCCGTCGCTCCGCACGCTCATCCAGCAGCAGGAGCAGATCTCGCAGAAGCAGCACGAGGTCGCCGCGCAGAAGTCCGACGTCGCACAGAAGAAGAAGGACGTCGCCCGCTGGGACGACCCCGCCTACATCGAGGCGCAGGCCCGTGACCGCCTGCTCTACGTCTACCCCGGTGAGCAGAGCTTCCTGGTGATGGGGGAGGGCACGACCTCCGCCGACGGCAAGCCGACGACCGACTCCGGCACGCCGGTGAGCTCGACCGTGCAGACCCCGAAGGTGGACTGGGTGCAGGCGATGCTGTCCTCGGTGCTGAAGTCCGGACTGTCCGACGAGACCACGCAGGAACTCGTCGCCCCCGACGTGTCCGGCAGCGGCAACTCCGGCAACTGACGTCACGTCGGTGCGAGGCCGTCCGGAACTCCGGTAGCCTCTTGTACCCGTGACGACCCCTCCGTTCGACCCGCCGTCCGAGCACGACGTCCAGGTGGTCTCGGCCCAGCTCGGCCGGCCCGCCCGTGACGTCGTCGGCATCGCGGCGCGCTGCGTCTGCGGCAACCCGACGGTGGTCGCCACGAAGCCGCGCCTGTCGAACGGCACCCCGTTCCCCACGCTCTACTACCTGTGCCACCCGGCGGCCACCGCTGCCGTCAGCACACTCGAGGCGAACGGCATGATGCCGGAACTCGCCTCGCTCCTCGAGGACCCGGAGACGGCCGAGCGCTACCGCGCTGCCCACGAGGCCTACCTCGCTGACCGCGAATCCATCGAGCACGTCGACGAGATCGACGGCATCAGCGCCGGCGGGATGCCCGTCCGCGTGAAGTGCCTGCACGCCCTCGTCGGTCACACACTCGCTGCCGGCCCCGGCGTGAACCCCATCGGCGACCTCGCGCTCGAGCGCGCGAGCTGGTCGCCCGACCGGTGCGAATGCCGGGCGTATGATGAGGGTGCAGACGCCGGAGTCGGGGCGGGTGGTGGCGAATTCTGACCAGCCGCCCGGCAACCACCCCCACTCCAAGGAGATCATCCCCCGTGCCCAAGATCCTCGTCGTCGGCGGCGGTTACGCCGGCTTCTACACCGCATGGAAGCTCGAGAAGCACCTTCGCCAGGGCGAAGCCGAGGTCGTCATGGTGGACCCGCTGCCGTACATGACGTACCAGCCGTTCCTCCCGGAGGTCGCCGCCGGCTCCATCGAGCCGCGTCACGCCGTCGTCTCGCACCGTCGTCACCTCAAGAAGACCCGTGTCGTCACGGCCAAGGTCACCAAGGTGGACCACGCCTCGAAGACCGCGACGATCACGCCGGCGATCGGCGAGCCGTGGGAGGAGTCCTACGACCAGATCGTCATGACCGCCGGTGCCGTCTCCCGCACCTTCCCGATCCCGGGCGTCGCTGACGAGGCCATCGGCCTGAAGACCATCGAGGAGGCCGCGGCCATCCGCGACAAGATCCTCACGAACTTCGCCAAGGCGTCGAACCTGCCGGCCGGTCCGGAGCGCGACCGCCTGCTCACGGTCGTCGTCGTCGGCGGTGGCTTCGCCGGCATCGAGGTGTTCGCCGAGCTCCGCTCGTTCGTCACCGACCTGCTGAAGAGCTACCCGCAGCTGTCCTTCGACGACACGCACTTCCACCTGGTGGAGGCGATGGGGCGCATCATGCCCGAGGTGTCCCTCGAGACCTCGCACTGGGTGCTCAAGAACCTCGCGGAGCGCGGCGCGAACGTGCACCTCGAGACGCAGCTCGCGTCGGCCGTCGGTGGCGTCTGCCAGCTCAAGGCCAAGGACGAGTCGATCGAGACCATCGAGTCCGACCTCATCATCTGGACCGCCGGCGTCATGGCGAACCCGATGGTCAAGGGCACCGACTTCCCGCTCGAGCCCCGCGGCCGCATCACCGTGCAGCCCGACCTCCGCGTCGTGAACGAGGACGAGGTCATCGCCGACGCGTGGGCCTGTGGCGACGTCGCAGCCGTCCCGGACCTCACGGGTGCCGGCGTCGGCGGCATGTGCGTCCCGAACGCGCAGCACGCCGTCCGTCAGGCCAAGCAGCTCGCGAAGAACCTGGTCGCGGTGCTCCGCGGTGAGGCGACCGTGGACTACAAGCACGACAACCTCGGCGCCGTCGCGGGCCTCGGTCTCGGCATCGGTGTCTTCCAGTCGGGCAAGTTCGCGATGAAGGGCTTCCTCGCATGGGGCGCGCACCGTGGCTACCACGGCATGGCGATGCCGTCGTGGGAGCGCAAGTGGCGCGTCATCGGCGACTGGGTGGGCGGCTTCTTCCTGGGCCGTGACATCGCGTCGCTCGACGACCGCGAGACCCCGCGCGCCGCGTTCGAGGCGTGGGCGTCGCGCCCGAAGCCTGCCGCTGCCGAGGAGCCGAAGGCGGTCGCTCCGTCGCCGGCAGCGGGCACGCCCGCCGGTGCCGCCGGCCCCGCGTACGGCAAGCCCGCCGAGGACGTCTCGAACGAGGCAGCCCCGGTCGACGGCGAGAAGGCCGACGCCGCGAAGGCCGCTGCCGCGAAGGCCGACGCCAAGTAGCGACCACCCGCTCACGCCGAAGGGCGGTCACCCCACACGGGGTGACCGCCCTTCGTCGGTAGGCTGGATCGCCGCGCCCCCGTGGCCCAACTGGCAGAGGCATGCGACTTAAAATCGCCGAGTTGTGGGTTCGAGTCCCACCGGGGGTACGTCAGTGCAGGCGGTACGCCGTCACCATCGGGCAGGTGAACGGGTCGCGTGCGGCGAGCCCGACGCGGTTGAGGTAGGCGACGACGATCGCGTACGACTTCCCGAGGCTGGCCTCGGTGTACGGGATGTCGTGCTTGGCGCAGTGTGCCTTCACCATCGGCTTGGCCTTGCGCAGGTTCGGGCGCGCCATGCTCGGGAAGAGGTGGTGCTCCGCCTGGTGGTTGAGCCCGCCGAAGAGGTGGTCGGCCCAGATCCCGCCGGTGATGTTGCGCGAGGTGCGCACCTGGCGGGACAGGAAGTCGATGCGTGCGCCCTCGGCGATGATCGGCATCCCCTTGTGGTTCGGGGCGAACGAGCCGCCCATCATCACGCCGAAGACGGCGAGCTGCACGCCGAGGAAGGCGGCGGCGACGGGGAACGGCATGAGCGCGAACACGGCCCAGAGGTAGATGCCGAAGCGGGCGACGAGGAGCGATCCCTCGATGACGCGGTCACGGCCGGTGCCCTTGATGTGCTGGCCGGTGACGAGTGCCTTGACGCCGAGGAAGTGCAGGTTCGCGCCCTCCATCGTCAGGAGCGGGAAGAACGCCCAGCCCTGCACGCGGGTGAGTGCACGGAGGAGGCCCTTGCGCTCGGCTGCGTCCTCCTCGATGAAGGACACGGTGTCCTGCGCGATGTCGGGGTCCTTGCCGATGGTGTTCGGGTTGCCGTGGTGGCGGTTGTGCTTGTTCATCCACCACGTGTAGGACAGCCCGACGACGAACGTGCCGACCCAGCGCCCGGCGTGGTCGTTCCACTTGCGTGACGCGAACACCTGACGGTGCGCGGCTTCGTGGGCGAGGAACGCGAACTGGGTGAACAGCGCGCCGAGGACCCCGGCGGGGATGAGGACGAACCACGAACCACCGAGCAGCGCAACGGCGGTGAAGCACGCGGCGACCAGGGCGACGAGCACGCCGAACACGGCCCAGTAGAAGCCGACACGGCGTTCCAGGAGTCCGGCGGCACGGACCTCTTCGAGGAGGTCCTTGTAGGTCGACGTCGCGGTTGCTGCTCCGGCGACGCGAGGAGTGGTGGGGCGGTACAGGGTCGATGAAGCGGGCATCAGGGGGCTGCTTCCATCAGGGACAGCCCTTCGGCCGAACTCAGAGTTCCCGCGAATGCGGTTGCATCGAAATCTAAGGGCTGAACCTGGGCGCGCACCGTGGAGTGCGCGTAGCGTCCGGCCGAGGTCGTCCCCCGTTCTGTGGCGATTCCGGGCACGGAGGTCCCCGACCGTGAAGCACATCATCTACGGCTTGGCGACGGTCCTCACGACGGACGACGCCGCGTACGCGGTGCTCGAGTACGCGGCTGCCCTCGCGCAGGCGGGTCTGGCCGACACGGTGCACGTCCCGACCGTCGACCGCTGGGGGGTGGCCACCACGTCGAGCATCCTGCTGGCGCCCGCGATCGGGCTGCTCGTGCAGTCGGCGCCGGCCGACGAGCTGCAACCCGAGACCGAGGGGTTCACGAAGGAGATCCGGTGGCGGACGCGGGCGGTGCAGACCGCGCACTGACCCCGGTGACCGTTAGCATGCTCCGGTGGTGGGATTCGGCAGCGCGCTCGCGAACCTCCGTGGTGTCCTCCGGCAGCCGGAATCGCACGTCGAGGTCGTCGACGGCGAGACCGTCCCGGTCGGCATGCTCCTCGGCACGCTCGGCACCCTGCTGCTCGACGCCGGCAGCTCCGTCACCGACGTCCGTTCCGCGCTCGAGAAGGCCCGGGACTCCGCCGGCATCGGCCCGGAGCTCGCGGTCGGGGTGCTCCCGGCACTCGTGATCGTCAGCGAGACCGCGACGGGATCGGCGACGATCGTGAACGCCGAGGGCGTCGAGCTGTCGTCCCGGCAGGCGGCGCGTGCGAACCGGCTGGTCCTCGGCCTCGAGAGCGGCTCGATCGCCCTCGCGGAGATCCCGGCGCGGGTCAGGGCGATCCGTGCCGGCACCCGTCCGCCGGCACCGCTGCCGTGGATCGCGGGCAACGCCCTGACCGCCGCGGGACTGGCGGTCGTGTTCCGCTGTCCGTGGTGGGCGATCCTGGTCACGCTCGGCGTCGGTGCACTGGTCGGGGTCATCGGCCTGCTGCTCCGTCGGTTCCGCGAGGCCGTCGCCATCATCCCGTTCCTCGCGGCGTTCATGTCGACGGCGGTGGTCGGGATCGTCGTCGCCCAGACCGGCTTCGGGCACGTCCCGCTCTTCGCCGTGTGCGCCCCCGTCGCGGTGTTCGTCCCCGGGGCGCTCATCACCAACGCGCTGCTCGAACTCACCGCGGCGGACATCGTCACCGGGGCCTCGCGGCTCGTGCAGGGCGTCATCATGCTCGGCTTCATGGCCGCCGGGATCGCCGCCGGGAGTGCCCTCACCGGGCTGCACGTCGACCCCTCGTCCGCGGCCCTCGTCGGCGAGGTCGCCGGGGTCGGGACCGACCGCGGCGGCTGGGAAGCGGTGCCGTCCTACTGGGTGTCGTGGGTCGCGGTGGTCGTCCTGGCGCTCGGTCTCGGCCTGGTCTTCGGCTCCGGCTGGCGTCTCACGCTCGTGTCCGTCGCGGTCATGGTGACCGCGTACGCCGTGCTGAGCGGTACGAGCCCGCTGTGGGGCAGCGTCGTCGCGACCGGTGTGACCGCCGCCCTGCTGTTCGTCGCCACGCGCCTGCTCGAACGGCTCGTCCCGGTGATCCCGGCGACGGTGTCGTTCTTCCCCGCGTTCCTGTTGCTCGTCCCGGGCACGGTCGGGCTCGTCGCGGTGTCGACCCTCGACCCGGTGGCGCTCGCCACCCCGCTCGCGACGTTCGCGAGCCTGTGCATCGGCACGAAGATCGGCGGGCTGCTCCCCGGCTTGTTCGCCCGCACCGCCCCGGCGCACTGAGCGCGACCAGGGCCGGACGGGAGGCTCGTGGCGGACCCGCCACGTGCCTCCTGTCCGCTACGGGGCCAGCAGCAGCCCTGCTGCGTCGTCCTCGGCGGCCGTCGCCTTGGCGAGGTAGTGCACCTTCTTGCCCGTCGCGTTGTACGGCAGCTCGGTGACGAACCGGTACTTCCGCGGGCGCTTGTACCGAGCGAGGCCCGGGTGCGACCCCGTCCACTGCTCGAGCTCGGCGGCCGCGTCGGCGTCACCCGACGGCAGCCCGCGCTCGGCACGGATGACGTACGCCGTCACGACCTCGCCCCAGCGCTCGTCGGGCACCCCGGTCACGATCGAGTCCGCGACGCCTGGGTGCTCCTGCAGGACCGCCTCCACCTGCACGGGGTGCACGTTCTCGCCGCCGGAGATGATCATGTCGTCCTTGCGCCCGACGATCGTCACCCGCTCGTGCTCGTCCCACGTCGCGAGGTCGCCCGGGTAGAACCAGCCGTTCGCGAACTTCTCCGCCTCGAGGCCGGGGTTCCGGTACGAGTACCCGGACTTCACGGTGCGGACCGCGAACTCGCCGATCTCGGTGCCGTCCTTCGCCACGGTGTCGCTCGGCGCCGCGAGCTCGTCGGCGTACACCCGGACGACCGCGACGTCGTCGTCGGTGGATGCCCTGCCCGTGGAGCCGGCACCGTCGGGGAAGTCCTCGGGGCGCAGGAACGTGTTCCAGAACGTCTCCGTCGTGCCGTAGCCGTTGAAGATCCGCGGGGAGAGCAGCTCCTGGTACCGCAGGGCAGCGGCCCGGTCGAGCGGCGCCCCCATCGTCACGATGCCGTGCAGGGAGGACAGGTCGCGCGGTCGCTTCTCCTGCGCGTTCGCGAGCTGGACGAGGTTCGGCGGGGCCCCGATGAGGAACGTCAGCCGTTCCGACTCGACGAGGTCGAGCACGCGGTCGGCGTCGAAGTGCCGGAGCGTGGTGAGCTCGGCCCCGACGTAGAACACCGGGTTCGGACCGCCGGAGTACAGCCCGCCGCGGTGGAACAGCGGCGACATGTTCAGCGTCTTGTCGAAGGGGCTCAGCGGGAAGTGCATGACCACATCGTGCGCGCTGAGCACCTCGACGAGGCTCGGCAGCGGGACGGGCTTCGGCCGGCCCGTCGTCCCGGAGGTGTACAGCCGCGTCGTCTCGTCGTAGGTGCTCCGCGGCTCGGTCGGCGTGAGTTCGTCCGCCGTCACCGGGTCGGCCGCGAGCAGGTCGGCGAAGGGGACGTCCTGCCGGAGCGCATCGCCGACGACCACGACGTGCGCCGGGTCGTGCGAGGCGCTCGCCAGCGCGGCCGTGATGTCCGTGGTCCGGTCGGCGTCGTACACGAGCACGACCGGGGCCGAGTCGTCGACGATGAACGCGACCTCGTCGGCCGCGAGCCGGAAGTTCGTCGGTGAGAACACCGCGCCGATGCGGTGGCACGCCAGGTAGAGCATCGCGAACTCGGGGGAGTTGAAGAGCTCCACCATGACGACCGAGCCCTTGCCGGCGCCGTGCCGGAGGAGCCATCCGCCGATCCGGTCGACCGCGTCGCCGAGTTCCGCGTACGTCCACGACCGGTCCGTGTCCGGGTCTCGGAGCGCTGGCCGTCCGGCGAAGCGGTGCGTGTTCCGCGCGAAGCCGTTGGCGTAGGTGTAGCTGCCCTCGAAGACCTCGCGGAACCGGGTCGGGTCGTAGTCGGATCGGGTCTTCGTCATCGTCGCTCCCATGCGCTCGTCGGTGCTCCGACGCACCGTTCGCCAGCGTAATCCGCGCGCGCAGTGCCGGGCGCGCGGCGCGCGAGACGGTCGAGTGCGCAGTGTCGGCGGGTCGGCCGCGGTCTCCGGCGCCGGACTGGAGGCTCGGTGCGGGTCAGCCGCGGACGTCCGGTTCCAGGACCCGGACCCACAACAAGGTGGCGGCCGCCACCGCGGCGCACCCGCAGGCGACGACACCCATGGCGACGGGGGAGACGTGGGTCCCGGCGGAGCCGGAGTAGACGGCGGCGGCGAGCGCGACGCCGACCGCGGCGATCGACGCGTACCGGCCCCTGGAGTGCGCCCACAGGGCGCTCCCGGCGGAGCCGGCGACCGGCAGCAGCGTCACGACGAGCGACCCGAGACCGCCCACGCAGAGGGTGATCGCGAACTCGGACACGAGCGACGTCCAGAAGCCGGTTCCCGGGGTGAGGCTGTGCAGCAGCCACCCGGCCGCGGCGAGGACGAGCAGCGCGATCGAACGCCACGTCGCGCTCCTGGCGCAGGCCGCGATCCCGGTGCCGAGGCGCATCGCGGCGGTGTCGACGTCGAGGCGTCCGGCCGGGACCAGGAGGACGCCGATGACGATCGCCGGGGAGAGGTCCGCGACACGGGTGATGCCGCACGCCACGAGGGCGGCGAGCACGAGCCACGGCGAGATGCGGTACCCGACCGTGTGCCGGTCGGCGCCGGCGGCCCAGCGGGTCGCCAGCACCACCGCGGCCGCGAGGACGGCCGCACCGAGCAGGACCGCGATCGCGAGGCGGACGTACCGCGCCTCGAGCTCGACACCGACCCCGAGCAGGGTCAGCACGGCGGCGAGCGGGACCGCCACGGCGACGGACGCCCAGGTCGGGAGCGCCTCGTCACCACGGGTGCGCTCCGCGCGGGGCCGGTTGCGCCCGGTGAACGAAGCGAGCCGGACGGGCATGCGACCGCGGAGCGTGCGGGCGACGAGTCGCGCGGGCCCGGCGACGAGGAGCAGGAACCCGGCTGCGACCGATGCGGCGACGAGGAGCGTTCGCCACGAGAAGGACGACTGGATGGTGGGGACGGTCTGGTCGAACGTCGTCGCGATCGACCAGTCGCCGGCGGGGCCGGACCAGTCGTGCCCACCGGTGCCAGGTCCCGCGCTGCCGCCGCCGGTCCCGGCTCCTCCGGTCCCCGTCCCGCCGCCGGCGCCGCTGCCCGGGGTGTGCCCGGAGGTCCCGCCCGAGCCGTCGGCCGAGCCCGGTCCTGCCGTCCCGGTCGGCGTGCCACCGGCTCCGGTGGACCCGCTCGGGGCGCTGCTGGCCGGTGCACTCGAACCGGGTGTGCTGGTGGAGCCCGCCCGGACCGTGACGTCCACGGCCGACGACGACCGCGAGTGGTTCCCCGCGGCGTCGTGCTGCAGCGCGGTGACCTGGTGGCGGCCCGCCGTGAGGGTCGTGCCCTCGGCCGAGCACGCCCAGGAACCGTCCGAGCCGACCGTGGCGCCGCACACCGCGACGCGGTCGACGTAGGCGGTCAGGGTGGCGCCGGGCTCACCCGTGCCGCGGATCGTCAGCGGCTGGGTGCCGATCCGTGCTCCGGTCCGCGGGTCCGTGACACGCGGGGCGTCCGGCGGGGTGCGGTCGATCGTGACCGACACCGGCTGCGACGCGGCGCTGCGGAGGTCGGACCGGAAGCCGTTCGCGGTGCTCGCCGTCTGGGTGGCCGTCATGGTGACGGTGCCGTTCGGGCGCGGCGATGCACCCGTCGCCCAGGAGACGATCCAGCGGCCGTCCGGTCCGACGACCGCGGTGCGGACGGCGGTGCCTCCGTTCGTCGTGGTGGCGGAGAGTGACACCGTGACGGTCATGCCCGCGTCCCCGGTGCCGGAGACGGAGCCCGCGGTCGGTGCCCGCGTGGTGATGGTCGGCGGGACGACGACGTCGGACGCAGGAGCGTCGGCGGTGTGGCGGGAGGGGTCGGTGGTGTCCTGCACGGTGAACACCTGCTGCGGACCGGTCTGGACGGTGCCGTAGCAGGACCACGCGCCACGGGGGTCTGCCGTCGCGGTGCACACCGAACGGGTGGAGACGGCGGGGTCCATCACACGGACGGCGTGTCCGGGCGTCGCCGTGCCGTGGAACCGGCCGGTCGCGCTCGTGACGTCGCCGGGGTCGGCGATCGTGGGGTCGACCGGGGGACGGTCGGTCGGGGGAGCGGTCGGGGACGGGGAACCCGTCGGGGCGGACGACGGCGGGGCCGGCCGGGTGTCGGACTGCGTGGGGGCGGCCGGTGCCGTCGGTGCCGCGGTGCTCGTCGCTGCCGCAGGCGCGATGGTGGTCGCTGCCGGCCGCGACGTGGTGGTCGCTGCTGCTGCCACCGGGGCGGCCGCGAGGGCGAGCAGGCCTGCGGCGAGCGTCGCGGTCAGGGCTGCCAGCACCGTGCCACGGGCGGACTTCCGGGGTCGACGAGCAGGGCCGTCGCCCCCGACTGCCCTGGTGTCCACGTGGTCCCCGCGCGTGTTCATGCCCCTCCATCCCACGTCATGGCGACGCATCGGTCAATACACCTCGCGGATGATGTCCCCGATCCGGGGCGGTCCCGAACGTGGGGTGTGCGTGCCTGGGGAATCAACCGTGAACCCCGGGGCGCGCTCGGAACCGTCACTGAGCGTCGTTAGAATCATCGATGGTCGTCCGGTGTGCACCATCGGCGGCCGCACGCGAGCATCCCGACGCGACAAGGAGCACTCCCGCATGGACACCGGACTCATCACGACACTGATCGTCATCGGCGTGGTGGTCGTGGTCCTCGTGGTCGTCGGGATCTACCTCTGGGTCACGTACAACTCGCTCGTCACGCTGAAGGTCCGCGTCGACGAGGCGTGGAGCGACATCTCCGTGCAGCTGAAGCGCCGTGCGGACCTCATCCCGACCATCGTCGACACGGTGAAGGGGTACGCCACGCACGAGAAGTCCGTCTTCGACGACGTGACGAAGGCCCGCTCCGAGACGTTGAGCGCCGGCGACGCGACAGCGGCATCCGCAGCCGAGGGGCACATGCAGAAGGCCCTGAAGAGCGTGTTCGCCGTCGCCGAGGGGTACCCCCAGCTCCAGTCGAGCCAGAACTTCCTGCAGCTGCAGACCGAACTCGTCGACACCGAGGACAAGATCCAGGCGGCCAGGCGGTTCTACAACGGCGGCGTCCGCGAGCTGAACACCAAGATCAAGGTGTTCCCGAACTCGTCCTTCGCGAAGAGCCGCGGCTTCGACGAGGCATCGTTCTTCGAGACGGCCGAGCCGGCGGCCATCGCCGAGCCGCCGCGGGTCCAGTTCTGACGAACCGGCACGGCCCCCGCGGATGTACAGCGCCATCGCGCGCAACAAGCGCAACACCGTCGTCATCGTCTTCGTCTTCCTGCTGATCATCGGCGCCCTCGGGTTCCTCGGCGGGTACCTCGCGGGCAACGTCTCGATCGGTGTGATCGTGCTCGTCGTCGCCGTCGGGTACGCCGTGCTGCAGTACTTCACCGCCTCGCGCCAGGCGACCGCCATCGCCGGCGGCATCGAGATCGACCGGAACACCGAACCCCGGCTCTGGCGCACGGTCGAGAACCTCGCGATCGCCACCGGGATGCCGATGCCCCGGGTGTACGTCATCCGCGACCCGTCCCCGAACGCCTTCGCCACGGGCCGTGACCCGGAGCACGCCGTCGTCGCCGCCACCACCGGGCTGCTCGAGATCATGGACGACCAGGAGCTGCAGGGCGTGATGGCGCACGAGCTCGGACACGTCAGGAACTACGACATCCGGGTGTCGACGATGGTCTTCGGGCTGGTCGTCGCGGTCGGCCTCATCGCGGACGTCCTGCTGCGCATCTCGATCTTCAGCGGGCTGGCCGGCGGGCGGAACCGGAACAACGACAACGGCGGCGGTGCGAACCCGATCCTGATGATCGCCGGGCTCGTCGCCGTGCTCGTCGCCCCGATCGCGGCGATGGGCGTGCAGGCGGCGGTCTCCCGGCAGCGCGAGTACCTCGCCGACGCGACCGGTGCGCTCACCACCCGGCACCCGGAGGGCCTCGCGCGGGCGCTCGAGAAGCTCGGGGCCCACGGTCGCCCGATGCAGACGCAGAACTCCTCCATGGCGCACCTGTGGATCGCGGACCCGATGCGGCCCGGACTCATGGACCGGTTGTTCTCGACGCACCCGCCGCTGCCGGATCGGATCGCGCGGCTCCGCGCGAACCAGGACCGCTTCTAGACGGTCGCGTCGGCCGCGGCGGGCTCGGGGGCGTCCGCGTCGTCGGCCGCCACGTGCGGGACGAGCGGCACGCCGAGCGCCCCCGCCAGTGCGCGGGCGGCCGTCCCGCGATCGGTGACCTCGATGCCGTCGAGCCCCTGCCACGCCGCTGCCCGGCGCAGGGTGTCTGCCAGGCGATCCGCATCGAGCACGGCGTCGTCTTCCTGCCAGGCCGTCCGCACGCGGAGGACCCCGCGCTGCCGGTCGCTCTTCAGGTCGACCCGGCCGACGAGCGTGTCGTCCTGCAGCATCGGGAGCACGTAGTACCCGAACACCCGCTTCGGCGCCGGCGTGTAGATCTCGATCCGGTAGTGGAACCCGTACATCCGCTCGGCACGTCGCCGGAACCACACCACGGGGTCGAACGGGCTCAGCACCGCACTGGTCGTCATCGTGCGCGGGACCCGGGCGTCGGCGTGCATCCACGCCTGCTCCCGCCAGCCCTCGACCCGCACGGGCAGCAGTTCCCCGGCGTCCTGCAGCTCGGCGATGGCCGCCGCGGTGTCGTCCGACCGCAACCGGTAGTAGTCGGCGATGTCCGCACGCGTGCCGACACCGAGCGCGCGTGATGCCCGGCCGACGAGTTCGCGGATCGCGTCCGCGCGAGCAGGCGCCGTCTCGAGGAACCCGGCCGGCAGCACCTGCGACGGCAGCGCGTACACCCGCTCGAAGCCCGATCGCCCCGCGCTCACCACGTCGCCCCAGCGGAACATCAGCTCGAGCCCGAGCTTGACGTCGCTCCACCCCCACCACGGCCCACGGCGCACGTTCGACTCGTGCTCGACGGCACTCGCGGGCATCGGCCCCTCGGCACGGAGCATCGCGTGCAGCTCGCGACGCACGGACTCGGTCCTGGTGACGTGTTCGACGCGGACCGGGGCGGCGTCCCGCTCGCGCATCGCGTCCATCTTCCAGCGGAACAGCCGGAGGTCGTCCCGGGGGATGAACGCGGCTTCGTGCGCCCAGTACTCCAGGTACGGGCCGCGCTTCGCGAACGTCAGTCGATCGAGCGCGGTGCGGTCGTAGGGGCCGAGCCGGGCGAACAGCGGCAGGTAGTGGCTCCGCTCGAAGACGTTGACCGAGTCGATCTGCAGCAGGCCGAGGCGGTTGATCCCCGCGCTCAGCGACCTGGTGACGACGGTGTCCGCCGGCGGCCGCCCGAAGCCCTGCGCAGCGAGTACGACGCGCCGGGACTCGGCAGCGGAGAGCGTGGTCCTGACCATGTCCTCGACCCTAGTGAGCGCCACCGACGCCCACCCGTCGACGTATATGCCGCATCTGGAACCTGTCAGGCGACACACGGATACACTCGCGGCATGGCATGGGCACGCAAGCAGACTCATCCCGACCCCGTGGTCGAGGATTCGGTACCGGTGGGCATGCGCATCGCCGGGGCGTGGTCCTGGCGGGTGCTCGTCGTGGTCGGGGTGATCGCGCTCTTCATCTGGCTGATGACGATCTTCAGCGAGATCCTCATCCCGTTCCTCATCGGCATTGTGATCTCCGCGCTGCTGGTCCCGTTCTCGAACTGGTTGCAGCGCCACCACGTCCCGAAGTGGATCGCCGTCATCGTCAGCCTGCTGGCGGGCATCGCCGCGCTCGGTGGCCTGATCTGGCTCGTCGTGGACCAGGTGATCGCGTCCTACCCGTCGCTCCGGGACCGGACGCTCTCGCAGTACGCGAACATCCGCGACTTCGTGCTCAACTCCGGCCTCGGCATCACCCAGAAGGACGTCAACGGCTGGCTCGACGACGCCACGAAGTGGTTGCAGGACAACTCCGGATCGATCCTCTCCGGCGTCGCGAGCGCCGGGTCGAGTGCGACCCACGTGTTCGAGGCCCTGTTCATCATCCTGTTCACGACGATCTTCCTGCTCATCGACGGTAAGAACGTCTGGCGCTGGACCGTGCGTCTCTTCCCGAAGAAGGCGCGCGCAGCGGTCGACGGTGCCGGGGTGGCCGGCTGGATCACCCTGACGAGCTTCATCCGCGTGCAGATCTTCGTCGCGTTCGTCGACGCCGTCGGCATCGGCCTCGGTGCCTGGATCGTCGGGCTGTTCTTCGGGGGCATGCCCCTCGTCATCCCGATCGCCGCGTTCGTGTTCCTCGGGGCGTTCATCCCCGTTGTCGGTGCGATCGTCACCGGGTTCCTGGCGGTCTTCGTCGCGCTGATCTTCAACGGACCGATCGCCGCGGTCCTCGTGCTCGCGGTCGTCCTGCTCGTGCAGCAGATCGAGGGGCACATCCTCCAGCCGTTGGTGATGGGCAACGCGGTGAAGGTGCACCCCCTGGCGGTCGTCCTCGGCGTCACCGCGGCCTCCGGTCTCGCTGGTATCGCCGGCGCGTTCTTCGCGGTCCCCCTGATCGCGACCGTGAACGCGATGGTCACCACCATCGCGAGCGGCCGGTGGCGTCGACTCGACTCGGACCACGTGCTCGAGGCCACGCCCAAGCGTGGGCAGCACGGCAAGATCCAGCTCCTCCGCCGTCGCCGGCACACCACGCTGGACGACGTCCCGGCGCCCGGCAGCGACAAGGAGCCCACGGCCGCTGACGGCACCGCCAGCACCAACTGACGTCATCGGTTCGCGGGCGGGGCCCCGCACCGGCGATGATGGGGGAGTGACCGACACCAGCGCTCCTCCACAGGCCCCCACGCTCGCCGACATCGAGGCTGCGCGGGAGACCATCGCGGGCGTGGCGCGCGTGACCCCGATGGAGACGTCGCAGTTCCTCGCGGAGCTCCTCGGGTCGCCCGTGCACCTGAAGTGCGAGAACCTGCAGCGCACCGGTGCGTACAAGGTGCGCGGGGCGTACAACCGCCTCTCAGCGCTGACACCAGAGCAGCGCGCGAAGGGCGTCGTCGCCGCCAGCGCCGGCAACCACGCCCAGGGCGTCGCCCTCGCCGCCCGTGAGCTCGGGATCCCGGCGACGATCTTCACGCCGGTCGGCGTCGCCCTGCCGAAGCTGCAGGCGACCCGGCACTACGGGGCCGAGGTCGTCCTCCGCGGCCACTCCGTGGAAGAAGCACTGTCGGCCGCCAAGGACTTCGGCGCCCGCACGGGTGCCGTGTTCATCCCGCCGTTCGACCACCCCGACGTCATCGCCGGACAGGGCACCCTCGGGCTCGAGATCCTCGACCAGGTCCCAGACGTCGACACGGTCGTGGTCCCGATCGGCGGCGGCGGCGTCATCGCCGGCATCGCCATCGCGGTGAAGGGACTCGCCGAGCGTCTCGGCCGCACGATCCGCGTGATCGGCGTGCAGGCGGCCAACGCCGCGTCCTACCCCGACTCGCTCGACGCCGGGGAGCCGGTGACCATCCAGACCACGCCGACGATCGCGGACGGCATCGCCGTCGCCCGACCCGGCGAGCTCAACTTCCCGATCATCCGCGACCTCGTCGACGAGATCGTCACGGTCTCCGACGACGACGTCGCCCGGGCGCTGCTCGTGCTCCTCGAGCGCGCGAAGCTGGTCGTCGAGGCCGCAGGCGCGGTCGGCGTGGCAGCGATCATGGCCGGCGCCGTCAAGGACACCGGTCGGACCGTCGTGCTCCTGAGCGGCGGGAACATCGACCCGCTCATGATGGAACGCGTGATCACCCGTGGTCTCGTCGCCGCATCGCGCTACATCGGCATCCGGATCATGCTGCCGGACCGCCCGGGGCAGCTCGCACGGGTCTCCCAGGTCATCTCCGACGCCGGCGCGAACGTCGTCGAGGTCCTGCACACCCGGCACGGGCAGGGGCTCGTCATCAACGAGGTCGCCCTCGACCTGTCGATCGAGGCCCGCGGCCCCGAGCACGCCGAAGAGGTCATCCAGCGGCTCCACGAGGCGGGCTTCCGCCCGGAGCAGCTGCTGCACTGAGCCTCCCGTCCGGCCAGCGGCGCGGATCGCGCCCCGCAACGAACAACGCGCCCCGTCAGGACGGGGCGCGTCGTTCGTGAGGGGGCGCGAGCCTACGGCTCGTAGCGCTCGACCTTCGTCACCTCGACGGCGATGTCCTTGCCGTTCGGCGCGGTGTACGTCGTGGCGTCGCCGGCGCGGAGGCCGACGATCGCGGCGCCGACCGGGCTGACCGGGCTGTAGACCGTCAGGTCGGAGCCCTCTGCCACGATCTCGCGGCTGCCGACGAGGAACGTCGAGGAGTCGCCCGCGATGGTCGCCGTCACGACGGTGCCCGGCTCGACGGTGCCGTCGAACTCGGCTTCGCGGACGGTCGCCGTCTTCAGCAGGTTCGTGAGCACGCGGATGCGGGCCTCGATCTTGCCCTGCTCGTCCTTCGCCGCGTGGTAGCCGCCGTTCTCCTTGAGGTCGCCCTCTTCGCGCGCGGCCTCGATGCGGCGGGCGATCTCGGCACGGCCTTCGCCGCTCAGCTCCTCGAGCTCCGCCTGGAGGCGGTCGAACGCCTCCTGCGTCAGCCAGGTGGCCTGCGTGTCGTTGCTCATGAAAGTCAATCCCTTCGGCCATGAAAGAACGAGACCGACCGGAGCGGTCGATCTCGTCAGGCGAATCAGGGCAGTCTAGGGAACCCAGCAGGTGTGGATCAAGCCGGTCACGCCGCGTGTCGTGGTGTTCACCTCGGTCGAGATCGTCCGTGTGCGCTCGGTGGCGGCGGGCAGCGAGACCGTCTTCCAGCCGACGATCGTGTACGACTTGTCGAGCACCTGGACGGCGCACTCGGCCTTCGTGCCCGGATCGACCGACACCTGCGAGTGCACGACGGCCTTGTGTGCCGAGAGGATCTCGTAGCCGACGTCCTCGGTGTCGAGGCCGTGCGAGGTCTGTCCTGGACCCGCCCAGATGACCCAGGCGCCGAACACGACGACGATCGCGGCCGCCGCGGCGACGGCGATCGTGCGGGTGCGACGGGTGCGCCCGGGGGTGCGGCCGTAGCGGTCGTCGAGGGTGGCCGTGGTGGTCGGGCCAGACGCGGTCGGGCCAGACGGGGTCGGGCTAGTCGAGGTCGGGCCCGACGGGGTCGGGTTCAGCTGTTCGGACAGTTCGGGGCTCCCGGGGTGATTATCCTGATCCCAGGGTAGTTCACGCTCTCCGTGCGCCACCCGCACCCCCGATGCGCGCGACGTGCATCCCGATCGCCAGCAGTGAGGAACGTCCGGTGCCCTACCGCCTGATGGCCGTGCACGCCCATCCCGACGACGAGTCGAGCAAGGGAGCGGCCACCTCGGCGAAGTACGTGGCCGACGGCGACCAGGTCCTCGTGGTCTCCTGCACCGGCGGCGAGGCCGGCGACATCCTCAACGACCACCTCGGCGAACCCGCCACGAGCCACGCGCACCGTGACATGGCCGGCTACCGCCGCGGCGAGATGGCGGCTGCGCAGGCGGCACTCGGCATCGACCACGTCTGGCTCGGCTACCACGACTCGGGACTGCCCGACGCCGAGCAGGGCGAGACCGTGCGACCCGGCACGTTCTCCACCGTCCCGCTCGAGTACAGCACCGAGGCCCTCGTCCGCGTGATCCGTCGGTTCCGCCCGCACGTGCTCGTCACGTACGACGAGAACGGCGGGTACCCGCACCCCGACCACATCCGCACGCACGAGGTGTCCGTGGCCGCCTGGCGCGATGCCGCCGACCCGTCGAAGTACCCGGAGGCCGGGGAACCCTGGTCGATCTCGAAGCTCTACTACGAGCGCACCATGAACCCGCGCCGCTTCACCGCGTTCTACGAGGCCCTCAGGGAACGCGAGCCGGAGAGCCCGCTCCTCGAGCAGCTCGGCGAGTGGGTGGAGCGGTTCGCCGACCGACCCGACCTCGCGACGACGCACGTGGACGTGCACGAGTACTTCGACGCCCGCGACGCCGCACTCCGTGCGCACGCCAGCCAGGTGCCGCCGGACAGCCCCTTCTTCTACTGGCCGAACGACCTCCTCGCGACGGTGTGGCCGACCGAGGACTACCAGCTGGTCGAGGCACGCGTGCCCACCGACCTGCCGGAGTCCGACCTCTTCGCGGGGATCCCACCGGAACAGGACGTCAACGCGTGAGCACCATCGCGGCAGTACTCGCCGCCACCCCGAGCCCCAGCCCGACCTCGGCCGTCCCGGACGTGGACGTCACGCCGGGGGTCGCCGGGTTCATCGCGATCGCGGTCATCGCGGTCCTGACGATCCTGCTCGTGGTGGACATGACCCGCCGCATCCGGCGGACCCGCTACCGCGCGGAGATCCGGGAGCGCCTCGAGGCCGAGGCCCGTGGCGAGGACGTCGTCGGCGCCGACGAGCCGGGCCGCACCGACGTCGCGGACGACACCGAACGCGGCTAGCAGGACCGGTCACCGGCCTGGAGGCTCCTGCCGGACCCCGCCACGAGCCTCCCGTCCGCCGTTCCGCGCCTGGTGGGCCGGATCGCGCGCGGTGCCGAGCTCGTCGTGCGCGGTCAGCGGACCGGGTGCAGGGCCACCAGCAGGATGCCCACCCACTGCGCCGCGAACGCGGCGACCGTCAGCGCGTGGAAGACCTCGTGGAACCCGAAGACCGTCGGGGACGGGTTCGGCCGCTTGAACCCGTAGACCAGCGCGCCGACGACGTACGCGAGCCCGCCGGACAGCACGAGCACCGTCATCGGGACGCTCGCCGCGAAGAGCTGCGGCAGGATCCCGAGCGCCGCCATGCCGAGCGCCAGGTAGAGCGGCACGTAGAGCCAACGCGGTGCGCCGATCCAGAACACCCGGAACGCGATGCCGAGGAGCGCGCCGCCCCACATCACCCAGAGCACGACGAGCATGAGCGTGTGCGGCAGGGCGCACACCGCGACGGGCGTGTACGTGCCGGCGATGAGCAGGAAGATGTTCGTGTGGTCGATCCGCTTCAGGACCTTCTTGACCACCGGTCCCCACGGGAAGCGGTGGTAGGTCGCGGAGACGCCGAACATGATCAGCGACGTGGCCATGAACACGGCGGACCCGGCCTTCGCTGCCGGACTCGCGGCGAGTGAGACGAGCACGATGCCCATCGCGATGGCGAACGGGAACGTGCCGAGGTGGATCCAGCCGCGCCAGGCCGGACGCGGCTCGACGGCCGACGCGGCTGCCTGCGACGCTCCCTCCGCGGCCTCGTCCGCCCCTTCCTCCGTGAACGGGACGTGGGGGAGGGTGTCGCTGTCCCGGTCGTGCTGCATCCTCCGACGATATGTCCGGCCGGCACCCGGACGGCTGGGAGTCCGCACCGAGGAGCCGTGCACTACAGTCGTTGCGTGACCGGCAGGCTGGGACGGGAAGGACGCGGGATCCTCTACCGCGCCTACCAGCAGCGCATCCGGAAGCAGATCGACGGTGCGCCGACGCCGAAGCACGTCGCGATGATCGTGGACGGGAACCGCCGGTGGGCGAAGCAGCTCGGCCTCGAGACCGCCGCGCACGGACACCGGGCTGGTGCGGCGAAGATCCCCGAGTTCCTGACCTGGTGCGAAGACCTCGACGTGCAGGTCGTCACGCTCTACCTGCTGTCGGCGGACAACCTCAAGGGCCGCGGCGGCGACGAGCTCCAGGAACTCATCGGCATCATCGCGGCGCTGGCCGATCGCCTGTCGCGGCAGGGCACGTGGCGTGTGCAGCACGTCGGGTCGAACGACGGGCTTCCGGACGAACTCGTCGCGGCGCTGTCGGAAGCGGAAGCCAGGAGCGCCGGCAACACCGGGCTGCACATCAACCTGGCGGTCGGGTACGGCGGCCGGCGGGAGATCGCCGACGCCATGCGCAGCATCGTCCGCGCGCACGGAGAAGGCGGTGGGACGCTCGACACCCTCGCCGAGGTACTGACCCCCGAGCTCATCGGCGACCACCTGTACACGCAGGGGCAGCCGGACCCTGACCTGATGATCCGCACCTCGGGGGAGCAGCGCCTGTCGGACTTCATGCTGTGGCAGAGCGCGCACAGCGAGTTCTACTTCGTCGAGGCGTTCTACCCGGACCTGCGCGAGGTCGACTTCCTCCGGGCCGTGCGTGACTTCGGGCGTCGGTCGCGGCGCTTCGGCGGCTGAGGCGTCAGCGCGCGATCCGGCGTCGATTCGGGTGCTGACCCGGGTCCCAGTACACTCACAGGGTTCTGTTCCTGTGAAAGGTGTCCGCTGTGACCACGATCGACGAGTACGCCGCCGGCTTCGCCGAGGATCCCGGGTACCTCGACCACGCCGCCTTCGGGCCCGTGCAGACCGCCGTGCTCGAGGAGCAGCGCGTCCTCGGGACCATCCAGGAGCACATGCGGTTCGGCGCGATGGAGACGCTCGACGAGCAGGACGCCCGCGTCCGGGCCGTCGCTGCACGGCTGGTCGGCGTCCGCGAGGAGCAGGTCGTGTCGCAGACCGCGACGACGCCCGGGCTGCTCCACACCGCGTTCGGGCTGACCGGCGGCGTGCTCGTCGCCGCGGACGAGTACCCGTCGATGCCGCTGGCGCTGGCGAGTGCCGCCTCGGCCACCGGAGGTCGCGTGCGCCCGGTCGTCATCGAGTCCGGCGCGGGGTGGGTGACGCCGTCGCTCGTCGCGTCCCGACTCGCCGCGGCCGCCGACTCCGGCGCCGATGACATCACCGCCGTCGCCGTGTCGCTCGTGGACTGGCGCACCGGGTACCTCGCCGACCTCGCCGGCATCCGCGAGGTCATCGGCGACCGTCTGCTCATCGTCGACGCGATCCAGGGCTTCGGCGTCGTCGACGCCCCGTACGAGGCCGCCGACGTCGTGGCGACCGGTGGACAGAAGTGGCTGCACGCCGGGTGGGGCACGGGGTTCGTGTCGTTCAGCGACCGCGCGCTCGGCCGCCTGCAGCCGGCGCTGTCCGGTCCGCACGGCACGACCGGGTGGCCGGTCGAGGTGCCGTCGGTGCGTCCTGGTGCCGCCGGCTTCACGATGACGCGGATCGACCCCGTCGCTCAGGCACGGCTCGCGGTCTCCCTCGAGCGGCTCACCGCGGTCGGGGTGTCCGCCGTGCAGGAGCGCGTCGCGGACCGCGTGGAGCGGGTGTTCCAGATCGCGGACGAGTTCGGGCTCGAGGTCGAGTCGAGCCGCGACCCCGCCGAGCGTGCGGGCATCGTCGTGCTCCGGCCCGCCGAGGGACGACTCACCGCGCTGTCGGCGGCGCTGCACAACCACGGCGTCACGGCGAGCACCCGACTCGGCACGGTCCGGGTGTCGGTGTTCGCGTCGACGACGGACGAGACCCTCGACATGTTCCGGGACGCCTGCATCTCCTACGCCACCTCGTTCTGACGCGTGCGCGTGCGCGTGCGCGTCCGCGCCGTCCGTCCGTGCTGCCAGAGCGACACCCGTTCGCCGGGGGGAGCCGTCCGTCCCGCGAAAGCGACAGTTCCCCGCACGCGTGTGGCGGGAAACTGTCGCTTTCGCGGGACCGGCCGGATCGATCGGCCCAGCCTGGGGATCGCATCGCGTCGCTCAGGTCCCGTTCACATGAACGTAACCGAGCAATCCGCGTGTCGCTGGCGCGCTGTCAGAGGCTCGTCGTAGCTTTGCCGCATCGGGCACCGCGCCCGATCGAAGCGGCCACAGATGGTGCTTCGGGACCCGCTCCGTGGCCGTGTCGAGGACAAGGACCGGGTCGCGTGCGGCCCGGGGATGGAGTGGTCGTGACCTCTCAGAACGTCTCCCACGGAACCTCGTCAGCAGCGTCGACCTCGGCTTCCGCCGCGGCGTCGACCGGCACGGACCAGCGCACCTACGTGCTGGACACCTCGGTGCTGCTGAGTGATCCGCGGGCCCTGTTCCGCTTCGACGAGCACGCCGTCGTGCTGCCCGTCGTGGTCGTCAGCGAACTGGAGTCCAAGCGCAACGACCCGGAGATCGGGTACTTCGCCCGGCAGGCCCTCCGGATCCTCGACGAACTCCGCATCGAGCACGAACGCCTGGACTTCCCGGTGGCCGTCGGCGAAGGCGGGTCGCTCCGCGTCGAGCTGAACCACTCGAACCAGTCCGTCCTGCCCTCCGGCCTCCAGCTCGGCGACAACGACTCCCGGATCCTCGCGGTCGCGTCGAACCTCGCGAACGACGGACTCGATGTCGTCGTCGTCTCGAAGGACCTCCCGCTGCGCGTCAAGGCCGCCTCGATCGGCCTCGCGGCAGAGGAGTACCGCGCCGAACTCGCCGTCGACTCCGGGTACACGGGCATCGCCGAGCTGCAGATCTCCGGCGAGCAGATGTCCGACCTGTACGAGAAGGAGGAGATCCGGTCGTCGCAGCTCGACGGTGTCCCGGTCAACACCGGCGTCGTCATCCACTCCGAACGGGGATCCGGCCTCGGCCGCGTGCACACCGCCGGTTCGGTCGCCCTCGTCCGCGGCGACCGGGAGGTCTTCGGGCTCCGCGGCCGCTCCGCCGAGCAGCGGCTCGCGATCGACGCGCTCCTCGACCCGGAGATCGGCATCGTCTCGCTCGGCGGCAGCGCCGGCACCGGGAAGTCGGCGCTCGCGCTCTGCGCCGGACTCGAAGCCGTGCTCGAACGGCAGCAGCACAAGAAGATCATGGTGTTCCGGCCGCTCTACGCGGTCGGCGGGCAGGAGCTCGGCTTCCTCCCCGGCGACGCGAGCGAGAAGATGAACCCGTGGGCGCAGGCCGTCTACGACACGCTCGGCGCGCTGGTGTCCGACAACGTCCTCGACGAGGTCGTGGAACGCGGCATGCTCGAGGTGCTCCCGCTGACCCACATCCGCGGGCGCTCTCTGCACGACGCGTTCGTCATCGTCGACGAGGCCCAGTCGCTCGAACGGAACGTCCTGCTGACGATGCTCTCCCGCATCGGGCAGAACTCCCGCGTCGTGCTCACCCACGACGTCGCGCAGCGCGACAACCTGCGGGTCGGTCGGCACGACGGGGTCGCGTCGGTGATCGAGCGGCTGAAGGGACACCCGCTGTTCGCGCACGTCACGCTGACGCGTTCCGAGCGCTCCGCGATCGCCGCGCTGGTGACGGAGATGCTGGACTCGCCCGACCTGGTGTAGTCGAGTCCTTCGCGAAAGCGACAGATCCCGCGATCGACGCGCCGAGTCCTTCGCCAAAGCGACAGATCACCGCAGGTTGTCTGCGGTGATCTGTCGCTTTCGCGGGTCGAGGACCGGAGGCGCGGCGCACGAACCGATCCGAGCCGAGAAAGACGGGTCGAGGACGCGCGGATCAGTTCGGGTGCGTCATCGACAGGACGTCGAGCGCCTCGTCCAGCTGCGCCTCGGTGACCTCACCGCGCTCGACGAAGCCGAGCGCGACCACGGCTTCCCGCACGGTGATGCCCTCGGCGACGGCGTGCTTGGCGACCTTCGCCGCGGCTTCGTACCCGATGACGCGGTTGAGCGGGGTCACGATCGACGGTGAGGACTCGGCGAAGGCGCGGGCACGCTCGAGGTTCGCCTGCAGCCCGTCGACGGTCTTGTCGGCGAGGACCCGGGAGCTGTTCGCCAGCAGACGGATCGACTCCAGCAGCGCGGTGCCCATCACCGGGATCGCGACGTTGAGCTCGAACGCGCCGGACGCGCCGGCCCATGCGACGGTGGCGTCGTTGCCGATGACCCGTGCCGCGACCATGAGCGTCGCCTCGGGGACGACCGGGTTGACCTTGCCGGGCATGATCGACGACCCCGGCTGCAGGTCCGGGATGTGCAGCTCGCCGAGGCCGGTGTTCGGCCCGGAGCCCATCCAGCGCAGGTCGTTGTTGATCTTCGTCAGGCTGACCGCGAGCACCTTGAGCGCTCCGGATGCCTCGACGAGGGCATCACGGGCGCCCTGGGCCTCGAAGTGGTCGAGGGCCTCGGTGATCGGGAGTCCGGTGTCCTCCGCGAGCTGGGCGATGACCTGCTGCGGGAAGCCCTTCGGCGTGTTGATGCCGGTGCCCACCGCGGTGCCGCCGAGGGGGACCTCGGCGACGCGGGGAAGCGTGGCGTTCACACGCTCGATGCCGAGGCGGATCTGCCGCGCGTACCCGCCGAACTCCTGCCCGAGGGTGACCGGGGTGGCGTCCATCAGGTGGGTGCGGCCCGACTTCACGGCGTCGGCCCACAGCGTGGCCTTCGCTTCGAGGGACTCGGCGAGGTGCTCGAGGGACGGGACGAGCGACCGGATGAGGGCGTCCGTGACGGCGACGTGCACCGAGGTCGGGAAGACGTCGTTCGACGACTGCGAGGCGTTGACGTGGTCGTTCGGGTGCACGGCCGTGCCGCTCCGGGACGCCAGGGTCGCCAGGACCTCGTTCATGTTCATGTTCGACGAGGTGCCGCTGCCGGTCTGGTAGACGTCGACCGGGAACTGGTCGTGGTGCTCGCCCGCGATGATGACGTCCGCGGCACCGACGATGGCGTCGGCCACGGCCCCGTCGACGATGCCGAGCTGCCCGTTGACGATCGCCGCGGCACGCTTGATGCGCGCGAGGGCGACGATCTGCGCCGACTCCAGACCGGTGCCCGAGATCGGGAAGTTCTCCACCGCGCGCTGCGTCTGGGCGCGGTAGAGCGCCGAGACGGGCACACGGACCTCGCCCATGGTGTCGTGCTCGATCCGGAAACCGTCGTCGGTGGTCGGTTCGGTGCCGGTGGAGGCGGTGGGTGTCGTCGCGGTGGTGTCGGTCACGTCGTCGTGGTCCTTCCTGGTGGTGCTGCCGGTCGCGGTCGCGCCCGGGTGTCGTTCGGGCCGCGGTGGATCGCCGCGGCTCGTGTGCCGTGCCGGTGCCCGTCGGACCGGCGGCGGCCCGTCGTCAGGCCTGGCCGACGACGGTGTCGATGCTGACCTCGCCCGTGGTCAGGTCGTAGGTCGCGCCGACGACGGCCAATCTACCCTCGGCGATGGCGTCGGACACGGCGCCGGAGCGCTCGAGGATCGCACCGAGTGTGGACTCGAGGTGTGCGGCGCCGATGGCTTCCTGCGGCAGATCGGCGTCGGTCGCCCTGACCCGCTCGACACTCGGCGAGATCGCGTCCACGAGCGCCTGCAGGTGCGGCGCCGGGACGGGTTCGCCTGAGCGTGCCGCCGCGACCGCACCGCACTTGGTGTGGCGCAGGACGACGACCAGCGGGGTGCCGAGCGCCACGACGGCGAACTCGATCGAGCCGAGCACGACGTCGTCGACGATCTGCCCGGCGTTGCGGATCGCGAACACGTCGCCGATGCCCGCGTCGAAGACGTGCTCGAACGGCACGCGGGAGTCCGAGCACCCGAGGACGGTCGCGAACGGCGCCTGCGAGCCGGCGAGCTCGTTGCGGCGGTCGGGGTCGATGCGGCCGGTACGGCGCTTGTCGGCCGCGAACCGGGCGTTGCCCTCGACGAGGAGTCGGAGGGCGTCGGCTGGGGTGGACGCTGCGCGGTCGGTCATGGGTTCGGCTCCTCGGTGCTGCTTCGGGTGACGGGTTCGGCCTGGATCAGTCGCTCAGCTGCTTCGCGACGCCGGCGGCGATCTTCCGGAACGAGGCGTCGTCGGCGGTGCCGGCCAGGACGACGGTGTTCGGGCCGAAGGTCGCGACGAGGGAGTACGCCTGGTTGCCGGCGTCCTTGCCCTCTGCCCGGCGGTCGTACACGGTCCACTTCGTCCCGCCGATGGACCGTGAACCCGTCGCCGCGTGCTGGTCGAGCTGGTTCGCCACCCAGGTCGGGTTGGCGTCGATGCCCTGCTGCAGGCCGATGTACTGCTTGTCCGGGGTCAGGAAGCCCACGGTCCAGACGTCCACGCCGTCGGCGGCCTTGTCCTTGTAGTCGGCGCGGTTCGCGCTGTACGAGTCGGGGAGCTCCGGCGCAGCGAGCGTGACCCCCGGGACGTCCGCCTGGGCGGCGACCTGCTGGTAGTCGACGCTGCGGTCCACGGCGCCGTCCGGGCGTGCCACGACCGCGACCAGGAACACCACGATGCCGAGCGACGCGATGAGCGCAAGCACGAGGTTGAAGGCCGTCTGGTGCTGCCGGCGTGCACGGCGCGCCGAGTCCTTGCGTGCCCAGGTCTCCTCGGCCGTCTCGGGGCGGCCGAGCTCGGCGACGACCGGGCGGCCGGTCTCCGGATCGGTCACCGGGACGCCTCGGCGGCGTCACCGTCGCTGGCCGCGCGGGCTGCGTCGAGGCGCGCACGGGCGCCGACGAGCCACTCTTCGCAGCGTGCCGCGAGGGCTTCGCCGCGCTCCCAGAGGGACAGCGAGCGCTCGAGCGTCGCGGAGCCCTGTTCGAGCTCGTTGACGACGCGGACGAGTTCGTCGCGCGCGGCCTCGTAGCTCAGGGACCGGACGTCTGTCTGCCCGCTCGGGGCAGTCTCGGGCTGTTCCTCGGATGACACCCCTCGATCCTACCGAGGGTCCACCGACGCGTTCGTCGGGAGGCTGCGCCGGTGGAGAACGCCGTGGATGTCGGCATCCTCGTGTGTGGAGAACGCTCAGCCCTCGCCGTCGGGCCCCGGCCCCTCGGGTTCGAGCGTGCCCGTCGCCGTGCCGGCACCGAGCGTCACGCGGACGCCGGTGCTGCCGTCGAGGTCCGCGGCGGCCCGGACGACGCCACCGTCGGCCGTCTGGACGATCGCGTACCCGCGCCGGAGCGTGTCCCGCGGCGAGAGCGCACGGAGCCGTCCGGTCAGGTGCCCGACGTCCGCGTGCGAGCGCTCGATGCGACGGTCGAGGAGCTCGCGCGCCCGGGAGAGGTCTCGTGCCACCTCCTCGGCACGGGTGTCGACGAGCCACGCCGTGGAGGCGAGTGCCGGACGGGAGCGCAGCGCGGCGATGCGGTCCGCCTCGACGGACAGGGTGTGCGAGAGCCGGAGCCCCAGCCGGGCCCGGGCCTGCCGCACGTTCGCCAGCTCCTCGGCGACGTCGGGCACGACCCGCTTCGCGGCGTCCGTCGGGGTCGAGGCGCGCAGGTCGGCGACCTCGTCCAGGATCGGGCGGTCGGCTTCGTGGCCGATCGCCGAGACGATCGGGGTCGTCGCGGCCGCCGCTGCCCGGACCAGTCCCTCGTCGCTGAAGCCGAGCAGGTTCTGGAAGTCGCCGCCACCGCGGGCGACGATGATGACGTCGACCTCGGGGTCGGCATCGAGTTCCTGGATGGCGGCCGTCACCTCGGTCACGGCACGCTCGCCCTGGACTGCTGCGTGGATCGTGCGGAACTCGACCTGCGGCCACCGGAGCTGCGCGTTCCGCTTGACGTCCTTCTCGGCGTCGGAGTCCTTGCCGGTGACGAGCCCGATGCGGTGCGGCAGGAAGGGGAGCCGCTTCTTGCGGGAGACGTCGAAGAGGCCTTCCTCGGCGAGGGTCCGCCGCAGCCGTTCGAGCCGTTCGAGCAGGTCCCCGAGGCCGACGTGCTTCATCTCGACGACCTGCATCGTCAGCGAGCCACCCTTGACCCAGTAGTTCGGCTTGACCGCGGCGACCACCCGGGCGCCCTGCTTGAGGTCGGCCGGCACCCGGGAGCGCACGCTCGACCAGATGGAGAACGACACGGTGGCGTCGACCTCGACGTCCTTGAGCTTGCCGTACACGTTGCCGCCCGCGACGTTCCACTGCGTGATCTCGCCTTCGACCCACGCGGTGCCGAGCCGGTCGATCCAGTCCCGCATCTTCGCGCCGAGCAGCGCGACGGGCCACGGGTTGTCGGCCGTCGGTGGTCCCTGTTCGATCGCCATGCGCTCCTCCTCGTTGTGCCGTCCCATGGTGGCGGACACCGGTGACACCCGCGCCCAGGCGCCGCCGGACACCGGTGACACCCGCGCCCAGGCCCCGTCGGTCCCGCTCACCTATCATCGGGGACGTGACGATCACCAACGGCCACTCGGTCCCACTCGCCCCGCCGCGCATGCCCGCGCCGCGCGGACGGCTGCGGAACGACCCGGTGACCGGCACCAAGAAGGTCCTGCTCGCCGCCCCGCGCGGGTACTGCGCCGGCGTGGACCGCGCAGTCGTCGCGGTCGAGAAGGCGCTCGAGCAGTACGGCGAACCCGTCTACGTGCGCAAGCAGATCGTCCACAACGTCCACGTCGTGTCGACGCTCGAGCAGCGCGGCGCCGTCTTCGTGGACGACGTCGACGAGGTCCCCCGCGGATCCCACGTCGTCTTCAGCGCGCACGGGGTGTCCCCGGCGGTCGTGGCCGGCGCCGCGGACCGGGACCTGCACGCCATCGACGCCACGTGCCCGCTCGTCACGAAGGTCCACCGCGAAGCCACCCGGTTCGCCAAGGCCGAGCGCACCATCATCCTGATCGGGCACGCCGGCCACGAAGAGGTCGAGGGCACGATGGGGCACGCCCCGGAGCGCACGATCCTGGTCAACGGGCCGGAGGACGTCGCCGCCCTCACCGTGGACGACCCGGACAACCTGGTGTGGCTCTCGCAGACCACGTTGAGCGTCGACGAGACGATGGAGACCGTCCGCCGGCTGCGCGAGAAGTACCCGACGATCCAGGACCCGCCCTCCGACGACATCTGCTACGCCACCCAGAACCGGCAGGTCGCGATCAAGAAGGTCGCCCCGCAGGCGGACCTGGTGATCGTGGTCGGTTCGGCGAACTCCTCGAACAGCGTGCGCCTGGTCGAGGTCGCGCTCGAGCACGGTGCCCGGGCAGCGCACCGGGTCGACTACGCCGAGGAGATCCGGCAGGAGTGGCTCGACGGCGTCCGCACGGTCGGCGTCACGAGCGGAGCGTCCGTCCCCGAAGAGCTCGTCCACGAGGTCCTCGAGCAGCTCGCCGACGCCGGCTTCGGCTCCGTCGAGGAGGTCGTCACCGCGCACGAGGACCTGATGTTCTCGCTGCCGAAGGAACTCCGCACGGACGCGTCGGGCAAGCCGACGCGCGCCCTCGGCGGTCGTACCCGATGAGCGCGGGGGACTGGTCGTCCGTCCCGTCGCGTGGGCACGGCGACGGACAGGAGGCCCGGCTCGATCCGCCCACGTCGGCAGCCGGTACCGCGGACGGTCGCGTCCACGGCCGTCCGGCACCGCAGTACGGCGAGTACGCCCCGGACGGCTGGGTCAACCCGGTGTTCGTCGAACAGGAACGTGCCGAGCGCGAGCGCCAGGCGCACGAGGCCGCCGTCGCCGCGCGCGAGTCGGCTGCGGCCGGCCCCGGCCCCGGAGCGCAGCCGTCGCGCACCTCGTCGGGCGCAGCCGTGCCGACGTCGCGGTTCGGGAAGTCACCAGGCGACTTCCTGCTCACCGTCATGCTGCTGGCGTTCGGGCTCGTGTCCGTCGTCCAGTCGCTGTCCGTCGGCACCGTCGCCTCCGGTGTCCGGCGGGAACTGGAACTCCGCTACACCACGTTGGAGGACCCCGGCGCACTGACCACAGCGGCACTCGTGAGCGCGATCGTCACGGTCGTGCTGTTCGTCCTCGTCGCCTGGTGGTCGATCGTGCGCCTGCGTCGCCGGAAGCGCACGGTGTGGGTGCCGCTCCTCGGTGGTGCCGTCGCGTCCCTGGTCACCTTGGGCGCCTTCGCGACGGTGCTCGCCAACGACGGGCACTTCGTGGCCTGGATGATGCAGAACGCCGGCGGCTGAGTCCGCTCCGGGCGCCCCGGCTCAGCCGGCCAGGAACGCCGCGACGGCGCCGTGCAGTGCCGCCAGGTCGTCGACGTGCACGAGTTCACGGACCGAGTGCATCGAGAGCAGCCCGACACCGATGTCGACGGTGGGGATGCCGAGCCGGGTCGCCGCGATCGGGCCGATCGTCGAGCCGCCGGGGATCGTGTTGTTGTTCACGAACGGCTGGAACGACACCCCGGCCGATGCGCATGCGGCAGCGAAGACGGCCTCGCCCTTCGCCTCGGTCATGTAGCGCTGGTTCGCGCTGATCTTCAGGAGCGGGCCACCACCCGGACGCGGACGGTTCGTCGGGTCGTGCTTCTCGGAGTGGTTCGGGTGCACCAGGTGTCCGGCATCGCTCGACAGCAGCCACGAGGCGCGGAATGCCCGAGCCGCCTCGGAACGGGTGGCGCCGATGCCCTCCTGCACGCGGCCGAGGACGTCCTCGAGGAACGGCCCACCGGCACCGGACGGCGTCGCCGACCCGACCTCTTCGTGGTCGAACGCCGCGAACACCGCGATGTGGTCCGTGTCTCCGGGGGCATCCACGATGCCGCGGAGCCCGGCGTGCACGCTCGTCAGGTTGTCCATCCGCCCGGAGGCCAGGAACGACCCGTCGATCCCGACCCGGGCGGGCGCCTGGGTGTCGGCGAGGAACAGGTCCCACGAGACCGCCGTGTCACCGACCCGTCCGCGGAGCCACTCGAGGGCGTCGACGCCGCCGGACTCGGTGCCGTCCGTGCCGACGACCGGCAGGGTGTGGCGCTGCCGGTCGATCTCGGTGCCGGTGTTCACGCCGCGGTCGAGGTGGATCGCGAGGTTCGGGATCCGTGCGACCGCGCCGGTGTCCAGGAGCGTGATCGATCCGTCGGCGTGCACGACGCGACCGGCGATGCGGAGGTCGCGGTCGAACCAGGTCGAGAGGATCGGGCCGCCGTAGACCTCGACGTTGAGCTGCTCCCAGCCCCCGACGCGCACGGTCGGGTTCGGCTTGATCCGGAAGCCGGGGGAGTCGGTGTGTGCGCCGAGGATCCGGAAGGGCGTCGTCGCGTTCGCACCGGTCGGCGTCCGCCAAGCGATCACCGCGCCGTCGCGGACGACCACGTAGGCACCGGGCTCGGTCGGCCACGCATCGAGCTCCGAGAGCTCCGTGAACCCGGCCGCCACCAGGCGGTCCCGGGTCTCGGCGGCGGCGTGGAACGCCGTCGGCGATGCGGTGACGAACTGGGCGAACTCGGAGGCGATGGCGTCGACGGTCACCCGACCATCGTGGCACGGGACGCGTCCGACGGACGCGCCCCGAGCCTCCAGGCCGATGTCAGCTCTTGCTGTTGCCCGCCGAGCCGAGGACCTTCGCGGCCTCGCCGACGCGGGCGGCCATCGCCGTCTCGGCGACCTTGCCCCATGCGCGCGGGTCGTACTGCTTCTTGTTGCCGACCTCGCCGTCGATCTTCAGGACGCCCTCGTAGTTGGTGAACATCGAGCCGGCGATCGACCGCGTGAACGCGTACTGCGTGTCCGTGTCGATGTTCATCTTGATGACGCCGTTGCGGACGGCCTCGTGGATCTCGTCGTCGGTCGAGCCGGAGCCGCCGTGGAACACGAGGTCGAGGGGGTTCTCGCCGGTGCCGTGCTTGGCGGCGACCGCGGCCTGGATCTCGCCGAGGAGTTCCGGACGGAGCTTCACGTTGCCGGGCTTGTAGACGCCGTGCACGTTGCCGAAGGTCAGGGCGGCGATCCAGCGGCCCTTGTCACCGAGGCCGAGTGCGTCGACGACCCGCTCGACGTCGTTCGGGGTCGTGTAGAGCGCGTCGTTCGTGCCCTCGTGCTGGACGCCGTCCTCTTCGCCGCCGACGACGCCGATCTCGACCTCGAGGATGGCGTTGATGTTGCGGGTCTTCTCGATCATCGTGCGGGCGATCTCGATGTTCTCGTCGAGCGGCACGGCCGAGCCGTCCCACATGTGCGACTGGAAGATCGGGTTGCGGCCGTGGCGCACCTCTTCCTCACTCGCTGCGATGAGCGGCAGGACGAAGCCGTCGAGGGCGTCCTTCGGGCAGTGGTCGGTGTGGAGCGCGACCGTGATCGGGTAGTTCTTGGCGACCTCGTGCGCGAACTTCGCCATCGCGAGCGCACCTGCGGCGCGGTTCTTCACGGTGTGGCCGGCGAAGTAGTCTGCACCGCCCGTGGTCACCTGGAGGATGCCGTCCGACCCTGCCTCGGTCAGGCCCTGGAGGACCGCGTTGATGGTCTGGGACGAGGAGACGTTCACGGCGGGGTACGCGAACTTGCCCGCCTTCGCTCGGTCGATCATCTCGGCGTACTGTTCCGGCGTTGCGATGGGCACTGGGATCTCCTTCGACTTCGGTGGTGGCCGGTCCGATCGTAGTCAGCCGCAGCAGAGTGTGACCTGGTCTGCACATCCGTTCGTCCCGCGGGGTGGGTGTGGTCCCGGTCGGTAGGCTGGCAGTCGTGACTCCCACGACTGAAACTGGATCCCTCTTCCTGCAGCCCGACCGCAACCTCGCGCTGGAACTCGTGCGTGCGACCGAGGCCGCGGCGATCCGTGCGCAGCCGTGGGTCGGTCGTGGTGAGAAGAACCTCGCGGACGGTGCTGCCGTCGACGCGATGCGGAAGTTCCTCGGCACGGTCAACTTCGACGGCGTGGTCGTCATCGGCGAGGGCGAGAAGGACAACGCCCCGATGCTCTACAACGGCGAGCACGTCGGGAACGGGCACGGCCCCGCGTGCGACATCGCGGTCGACCCGATCGACGGCACCTCCCTGACGGCTGCCGGTCGCCAGAACGCCATCTCCGTGATGGCCGTGTCGGACCGCGGCTCGATGTACGACCCGTCCGCCGTGTTCTACATGGACAAGATCGCCGCCGGGCCCGACGGCCGTGGCGTCCTGGACCTCGAGAAGCCGATCGGCGAGAACATCCGCGCGCTCGCGAAGGCGAAGCACAAGGACCTCGAGGACATGCAGATCGCCGTCCTCGACCGTCCCCGCCACGACGAGCTCATCCGCGCGATCCGTGCGACCGGTGCCGGCACGCGACTGCTGCTCGACGGTGACGTCGCCGGTGGGATCGCGGCGGCGCTGCCCGGTTCGCCGATCGACATGTGCGTCGGCGTCGGTGGGACCCCGGAGGGCATCATCACGGCGTGCGCGATCAAGGCGCTCGGTGGTGTGATCCTCGGCAAGCTCCAGCCCAAGGACGACGAGGAGCGTGAGAAGGCGATCGCCGCCGGGCACGACCTCGACAAGGTCCTCGACCAGGACGACCTCGTCACGGGCGACAACACGTTCTTCGTCGCGACGGGTGTCACGGACGGCGTGCTGGTCGACGGTGTCCGTCGCTCGCGCGGCGTCATCCACACGGACTCGCTCGTGCTGCGGTCGCGCTCGAACACGATCCGCCGCATCCAGGCGGACCACCGCGCCGAGAAGTGGTTCTGATCCGTCCCGTCTGCGGGGTCAGTCGCGGTCGGGGGAGCCGACGAGCTCCGGCGCGGTGAGCAGCCGCGGCTCGTCGTCGATCGTGGCGGGTTCGGCGATGACCTTGGACTCGTCGAGGAGTGACAGCCGACGAGCGCTCGGCAGCACCTGGCGTTCGAGCGACCCGACGAAGCGGTTGTAGTCGACGACGGTGCCCCGGATCGACCGGCCGAGCTTGTCGACGTGTGCCGCCATCGTCGAGAGCCGGCCGTGCAGCTCCCGCGAGATCGTGAAGAGCTCGCGGGCTTCCTGCGTGACGACGTCCTGCTGCCAGGAGAACGCCACCGTCTTGAGCACCGACCAGAGCGTCACGGGCGAGGCCAGTGCGACCCGCTTGCGGAAGGCGTGGTCGAGCAGCCCGGGGTCGGCGGCGAGGGCGCTGGCGATGAGCGACTCGGACGGGATGAACGCCACCGTGAGTTCCGGCGAGGCGTCGTACCCGGACCAGTACTCCCGGGCGGCGAGAGCATCCACGTGCGCCCGCAGCGCCTTGACGTGCTGCGCCATCAGCTGCGTGCGGCGTGCACCCTCGGCGCCGGTGGCCGACGCCGGGATCTCCATCGCCTGCAGGTAGGCGCTGAACGGCACCTTCGCGTCGACCGCGATGCTCTTGCCACCGGGCAGGTGCACGATCATGTCGGGTCGGGCCGCTCCGGCTGCGGTCGTCACGGAGGACTGCACGTCGAAGTCGACCCGTTCGAGGAGCCCCGCCGCTTCGACCACGTTGCGCAGCTGCGTCTCGCCCCAGACACCACGCGTGCTGTTGGCCGACAGGGCGCTCGCGAGGGTCTCGGCCGTGGCGCGCAGGCGTTCCTCGGACTCGGCGGCGGAGCGGAGCTGGGTGGAGATCGCACCGTACTGCTCGCTGCGGGAGCGTTCGAGCTCGGCGATCTTGGCGCGCATCACGTCGAGGGTCTCGGCGACGGGGCTGAGCGCCGTGAGCACCTTCGATTCGTCCTGTGCCCGGGCGGTCTCGGCACCGTGCATGCGCTGCACGAGGTGCTCGAGCTCGGCCGCCCGGCGTTCCAGCGAGTCGACCTGCCGCCGGTACTGGGCGTCCTGTGCATCGAGCCGTTCCTCGGCATCACGGCGCACTTCGTCCAGGCGCGCACGGAGCGCGGTGGCGGTGGCCTCGGCCGCGCCGGACCGGGTGCGCGCGACCGACCACGCGATCGCGGCGCCGGCGACGGCGCCGACCAGGAGGCCGATGAGCAGGGCGGTGAAGTCCATGCCCAGACCTTCCCAGGACCCACCGACACCGGTGGTCCCAGGGTGATCCGAGCCTCCAGTCCGACCGCTGGAAGCGGTGTGCAGCCATGTCATGACATTAAGCCAAGGAGGGTGTACAGTCGTGATCGTCCGCCGATGAAGCCGCACGGAAGGTCCCGCACGTCGCATGACGAACGAAGCTCCCCACGCCTACGACGTGATCACCATGGGTCGCGTGAGCGTCGACATCTACCCGCAGCAGACGGGTCCGCTCGAGGACGTCGAGACCTTCTCGAAGTCGGTCGGCGGCAGCGCCACGAACGTCGCCATCGCCGCCGCCCGGCACGGTGCCGACGCCGCGGTCATCACCCGAACCGGCAACGACCCGTTCGGCAGGTACATCGCCAGGACGCTCCCGGAGTTCGGCGTCGCCAACGCCTTCGTCGACACGGTCGACGGGCTGAACACCCCGGTCGCCTTCTGCGAGATCTTCCCGCCGGACGACTTCCCGCTCTACTTCTACCGGGCGCCGAAGGCCCCCGACCTGATGATCACCGCCAAGTCGCTGCCGCTCCACGAGATCGAGCGGGCGAAGGTGTTCTGGACCACCGTGACCGGCCTCAGCGAGGAGCCGAGCCGACAGGCGCACCACACGGCGTTCGCTGCCCGCTCCGCGTCGGAGCACAGCACGAAGGTGCACACCGTGCTGGACCTGGACTACCGGTCGATGTTCTGGTCCTCCCCGGAGTCCGCGACGCGCGAGGTCGCCGTCGCACTCGAGCACGCCACCGTCGCGGTGGGGAACCGCGAGGAGTGCGAGGTCGCGGTGGGGGAGACCGATCCGGTGCGGGCTGCCGACGCGCTGCTCGAACGCGGCGTCGAGATCGCCATCGTGAAGCAGGGCCCCAAGGGCGTGCTCGCGAAGACCCGCGACGAGTTCGTCGAGCTCCGCCCGCACCACATCGACGTCGTGAACGGTCTCGGCTCCGGCGACGGCTTCGGCGGCGCGCTCACCCACGGCCTGCTGCAGGGCTGGGGCCTCGAACGCATCCTCGCGTTCGCCAACGCGGCCGGTGCGATCGTCGCGACGCGGTTCGAGTGCTCCACCGCGATGCCGACGAGCGACGAGATCGAGACGTTCCTGCAGGAGAACCCGACGGAAGAAGCGGTCAATGCCTGAGATCAGCAGTGTCGACTTCCAGCGGCTGCGCGACGTCCGCGCCGGATCGCCGGAGACGATCGCGAGCACGCTCGCAGCACGGACCAAGCGGCCGCTCCTGGCCGACGACGGCAAGCTCTTCATCGTCGCAGCGGACCACCCGGCCCGTGGCGCCCTGGCGGTGCGCGACGACGAGTCCGCGATGGCCGACCGCTACGACCTGCTCGAGCGGCTGGTCACGGCCCTCGGCCGCCCCGGTGTCGACGGCGTGCTCGGCACGCCGGACATCCTCGAGGACCTGGCGCTGCTCGGCGCCCTCGACGGCAAGGTCGTCGTCGGCTCGATGAACCGCGGCGGGCTGCGCGGTGCGACCTTCGAGATGGACGACCGGTACACGGCGTACTCGGCCAGGTCGATCGCGGACGCCGGCCTCGACTTCGCCAAGCTGCTCGTCCGCATCAACCTGTCGGACGCCGGCACCGCACCGACACTCGAGGCGACCGCCCGGGCCGTCACCGAGGCCGCCCAGCACCGCCTGCCGATCATGCTCGAGCCCTTCATGTCGACGTGGCGGGACGACAAGGTCGTGAACGACCTGACCGCGGACGCCGTCATCACCTCGATGGCGATCGCCGCGGGGCTCGGCGAGTCCAGTGCCTACAGCTGGCTGAAGATCCCCGTGGTCGAGGACATGGAGCGCGTGATGGCCGCGACGACGCTGCCCACGCTGCTGCTCGGCGGCGACCCGTCGGCGCGTCCCCTCGAGACCTACGCCAAGTGGGCTGACGCGCTCGCACTGCCCGGTGTCCGCGGGCTCGTCGTCGGACGGACCCTGCTCTACCCGCCGGACGGGGACGTCGCGACGGCCGTGGACGTCGCAGCGGGTCTCGTCCACACCCTGGGCCCCGACGGCCGGTACCGGGCCGACGCGCCAGCGGCGGACCGGCCGAGCCCGTTGGGAGAGGCTCGGGCCGGGTTCTCCACAGATGCTCACGACCCAGCCGCGCGGCTCGCGGGCCCCACCACCATGGACTCGTCCATCTCGGAAGGAACCAACGCATGACCATCTCGGACACCGTCACCACGACGATCGGCCACTGGATCGACGGGGCGCGCGTCGCCTCGACGTCAGGGAACACTGCTCCGGTCTACGACCCGGCGCTCGGCGTCGCGACGAAGCAGGTCGCGCTGGCGAACGAGGACGAGATCCAGGCGGCGATCGCCAGTGCGAAGGCCGCGTTCCCGAAGTGGGGCAACCTCTCGCTGGCCAAGCGTCAGCAGATCCTCTTCGCCTTCCGCGAGATCCTGAACCGTGACAAGGCAGAGCTCGCCGAGATCATCACGAGCGAGCACGGCAAGGTCCTCGACGACGCGCTCGGTGAGATCGCTCGCGGGCAGGAAGTGGTCGAGCTCGCGACGAGCATCCCGCAGCTGCTCAAGGGCGAGTTCAGCGACCAGGTCTCGACGGGCATCGACGTCTACTCGATCCGGCAGCCGCTCGGCGTCGTCGGCATCATCAGCCCGTTCAACTTCCCTGCGATGGTGCCGCTGTGGTTCCTGCCGATCGCCATCGCCGCCGGCAACACCGTCGTGCTCAAGCCGAGTGAGAAGGACCCGAGCGCCGCGATCTGGCTGGCCGAGAAGTTCAAGGAGGCCGGCCTGCCGGACGGCGTCTTCAACGTGCTCAACGGCGACAAGCTGTCCGTCGACGGACTCCTGACGAGCCCCGACGTCGAGTCGATCTCGTTCGTCGGTTCGACGCCGATCGCGCAGTACGTCTACGAGACCGGCACGAAGCACGGCAAGCGCGTGCAGGCCCTCGGCGGCGCGAAGAACCACATGCTCGTGCTGCCGGACGCCGACCTCGACCTCGTCGCGGACAACGCCATCAACGCGGGCTTCGGCTCCGCCGGCGAGCGCTGCATGGCGATCTCGGTCGTCGTCGCGGTCGAGCCCGTCGCGGACGAGCTCATCGAGAAGATCAAGGAACGTGCCGCCACACTGCGCATCGGTGACGGGCGTCGCGGCTGCGACATGGGTCCCCTCGTCACGAAGCAGCACCGTGACAAGGTCGCCTCGTACATCGAGGTCGCTGAGCAGGACGGCGCGGTGGTCGTGGTGGACGGCCGCACCGTCCGACCCGACGGCGACGAGAACGGGTTCTGGCTCGGCCCGACCCTGATCGACAAGGTCCCGACGACGAGCCGCGTCTACACCGAGGAGATCTTCGGGCCGGTGCTGTCGGTCGTGCGCGTCGCCACCTACGAAGAAGGCCTCGAGCTGATCAACTCCGGTGCGTTCGGCAACGGCACCGCCATCTTCACGAACGACGGCGGCGCAGCCCGACGCTTCCAGCGCGACGTGCAGGTCGGCATGATCGGCATCAACGTCCCGATCCCCGTGCCGGTCGCGTACTACTCGTTCGGCGGCTGGAAGAACTCGCTGTTCGGCGACCACAAGGCGTACGGCGCCGACGGCGTCAGCTTCTTCACCCGGCAGAAGGCGATCACGAGCCGGTGGCTGGACCCGTCGCACGGCGGCATCAACCTCGGCTTCCCCTCGAACAACTGACGCGACCGATGGCTGAACAGAACTGGTTCAACCCGCGCGGGAGCCGACCGGAGGCCGGCTGGACCGACGTCGTCGACGGGCGCATCGCGGGGTGGGAGCACACCGGCCTGCGGACCGGCACGGTGTCCGACGGGGCCGAGTTGCGCCTCCCGGCCGCTGCCGTCGAGCGCATGGTCGTGCCGCTCTCGGGGAGCTTCCACGTCGCGTGGTCCGGCGCCGAATCCGGCGAGCAGGGGCTGGAGGGACGTGGCGGGGTCTTCGAGGGGCCCACCGACGTCCTGTACCTCGGGTCCGGGCTGGAGGCTCGGATCACCGGATCGGGACGGGTCGCGGTCGCCGAGGCACCCACCGACGTCGTCAAGCCGGTCGGGTACATCGCGAAGGCCGACGTGCCCGTGGAGCTCCGCGGTGCGGGACAGTCGTCGCGGCAGGTGCACAACTTCGGGACCCCTGCCGGGCTCGACGCGGTGAAGCTCCTGGTGTGCGAGGTCATCACGCCGGCCGGCAACTGGTCGTCGTACCCGCCGCACAAGCACGACACGAACGTCCCGGGCGCCGAGTCGAACCTCGAGGAGATCTACTACTACGAGTCGGCGGTGGCTCGTGGCGTGGATGCCCCTGCAACGGCCGATCCGTTCGCGTTGCACCGGACGTACGCCTCGGACGACCGCGCGATCGACGAGTTCCGTGAAGTCCGGACGGGCGACATCGCGCTCGTGCCCTACGGCTGGCACGGACCGGCCGTCGCGGCTCCCGGCTACGACATGTACTACCTCAACGTGATGGCCGGGCCCGACCCGGAGCGCGTGTGGAACATCACCGACGACCCCGCCCACGGGTGGGTCCGCCAGGTGTGGGAGACCGAGACCATCGACCCGCGCCTGCCCTACGCATCGAAGAAGGAGGACGTGTGACCACCCCCACACGCCGCATGACCGTCGGTCAGGCCCTCGTCGAGTTCCTGGCCAACCAGTGGACCGTCGACGGCGACCACCGCGAACGCACCATCCCGGGGATCTTCGGCATCTTCGGGCACGGCAACGTCGCCGGCGTCGGTCAGGCCATCAAGCAGCTCCACGTCGAGCAGCCCGGCCTGCTGCCCTACCACCAGGCCCGCAACGAGCAGGCCATGGTGCACGAGGCAGTCGGCTTCGCCCGCATGCACCGCCGTCGCGCCACCTTCGCCGCGACCGCATCGGTCGGCCCCGGGGCGGCGAACATGCTGACCGCCGCCGCGCTCGCCACGACGAACCGCCTGCCTGCCCTGCTGCTGCCGTCGGACACCTTCGCGACGCGGACCACCGACCCGGTGCTCCAGCAGATCGAGATGCCGCACGACACCTCGCTGCAGGTCACGGACGCGTTCCGCCCGCTCTCCCGGTTCTTCGACCGGGTCGAGCGTCCCGAGCAGTTGTTCTCGATCGCGCTCGCCGCGATGCGCGTGCTCACCGACCCGGCCGAGACCGGTGCGGTGACGATCGCGCTGCCTGAAGACGTGCAGGCCGAGGAGTTCGACGTCCCGGTCGCGTTCCTGCAGCCGCGCGAGTGGCACATCCGTCGTCCACTGCCCGAGCACGGGCCGCTCGCCCGTGCAGTCGCTGCGATCCGGGCCGCGGAACGCCCGGTGATCGTCGCCGGCGGAGGCGTCCTGTACTCCGCGGCGTCCGAACAGCTGCGGGCCTTCGTGGAAGCCACCGGCATCCCCGTCGGCACGTCGCAAGCCGGAGGCGGCGCGCTCGCGTGGGACCACCCGCAGTACCTCGGCGGCATCGGCGCGACCGGCACCGCCGCCGCGAACGCGATCGCGGCAGGAGCCGACCTCGTCATCGGCATCGGGACCCGCTACAGCGACTTCACGACCGCGTCGCGGACGGCGTTCCAGAACCCGGACGTCACGTTCGTGAACGTCAACGTCGCCGCGTTCGACGCCTACAAGCACGGCACCCAGCTGCCGTTGATCGCGGACGCCCGGGAGGCCCTGGTCGCCCTGACCGAGTCGCTCGCGTCGTTCTCGGTGTCGGACCGGTACGCGTCCGAGATCGCCGAGCAGAAGCGCGCCTGGGACGCGCTGGTCGACGCCGCGTTCGCGCCGTCGGGCAACGCGCTGCCCGGCCAGCCCGAGATCATCGGTGCGGTCCAGTCCGTGTCGGACCCCCGCGACGTCGTGATCCAGGCCGCCGGTTCGCTGCCGGGCGACCTGCACAAGCTCTGGCGCGTGCGTGACGAACTCGGCTACCACGTCGAGTACGCCTTCTCGTGCATGGGCTACGAGATCGCCGGCGGCCTCGGTGTCCGTCGGGGTGCTCCCGACCGCGACGCGATCGTCATGGTCGGCGACGGCTCGTACCTGATGCTGCACACCGAGCTCGTCACCGCGGTGGCAGAGGGCATCAAGATCATCGTCGTGCTCATCCAGAACCACGGGTACGCGTCGATCGGGCACCTCTCCGAGACCGTCGGTTCCGAGCGGTACGGCACCAAGTACCGCTACCTGGACGACACCCAGTCCTTCGAGGACGGCGAGCCCCTGCCCGTCGACCTCGCGGCGAACGCCCGGTCGTACGGTGTCGACGTCATCGAGGTCGAGCCGGGCCCGAACGCGATCGAGGACCTGAAGGCTGCGGTGCGCCAGGCCAAGGCGAACGACCACACGACCCTCGTGCACATCAACTCGGACCCGCTCGTCTACGCCCCGGACGGCGACGGCTGGTGGGACGTCCCGGTCGCGCAGACCTCGACCCTGTCCACCACGCAGGCCGCACGCGCCGACTACGAGCAGCAGGTCGCGGCACAGCGCCCGCTCCTCGGCTGACCCCACCACCACCTCGTGCAGAAAGAAGACGACGACGTCATGACCGACACCGCCACCCCGACCGGCGCCCCGTCCACGGACGCCACCACCGCGTCGATCCGCATCGGCACCGCTCCCGACTCGTGGGGCGTCTGGTTCCCGGACGACCCGAAGCAGGTCCCGTGGCAGCGCTTCCTGGACGAAGCGGCCGCCGCCGGGTACGAGTGGATCGAGCTCGGCCCGTACGGGTACCTGCCGACCGACCCTGCGCAGCTGTCCGACGAGCTCGAGTCGCGCGGGCTGAAGCTGTCCGCGGGGACCGTCTTCACCGGGTTCCACAAGGGCGACGACCAGTTCCAGCGGGCGTGGGACCAGGCCGTCGCGGTGGCCGGACTCGCGGCGAAGCTCGGCGCGGAGCACCTCGTGACGATCCCGGACCTCTGGCGCTCGGACGCCACCGAAGAGGTCCTGGAGCCCCGGACGCTCACGGACGAGCAATGGGAGCGGCTCGGCAAGGGCCACGACCAGCTCGGCAAGGCACTGCTCGAGGAGTTCGGCGTCCACCAGCAGTTCCACACGCACGCCGACAGCCACGTGGGGACCTACAAGGAGACCGTGCGCTTCCTCGAGGTCACGGACCCGCAGTACACGAACCTCTGCCTCGACACCGGGCACTTCGCCTACTACGGCGGCGACAACCTCAAGCTCATCGCGGCGCACCCCGAGCGCATCGGCTACCTCCACCTCAAGCAGGTCGACACCGACCTGCTGTTCGACGTGCTGAAGAACGACGTGCCGTTCGCGACCGCCGTCTCCCAGGGCATCATGACCGAGCCGCCGCACGGCACCCCCGAGCTCGCGCCGATCATCGAGGCAGTGGCCGCGATCAACCCGGACGTCTTCGGCATCGTCGAGCAGGACATGTACGGCTGCTCGGTCGACGCTCCTGGCCCGATCGCGGAGCGCACGTTCCAGCACATCTTCGGTTCGACGTCCGCCGCCCGCGCGTCCTGACGCCGACACCGTCCACGCAGCGCCACCACCTCCAGGAGACATCCAATGAGCACCACTGACAACCTCCGCGTCGCCGTCGTCGGCGCCGGGGCCATGGGCAGCGACCACATCCGCCGCATCACGTCGACCATCGCCGGTGCCGACGTCGTCGCGATCGTGGACCCCGACACCGCGCGGGCCACCGCCGCGGCCGCGAAGGCCCCCGGCGCGATCACCGCCGCGTCGTTCGAGGACGCCCTCGACGCCGCCCCCATCGACGCCGTCATCGTCGCGACCCCGGGCTTCCTGCACGAGCCGGTCCTGGTGCCGGCGATCGAACGCGGACTCGCGGTGCTCTGCGAGAAGCCCCTCACGACGAGTGCGGACGACTCGCTGCGGATCGTCGAGCTCGAGCAGGCGAAGTCGGACCGCCCGAAGATCCAGGTCGGCTTCATGCGTCGCTTCGACAAGGGCTACCAGGAACTCCGGGCGCTCCGCGAGTCGGGGTCGAACGGCGCACTGCTCGCCCTGCACCACGCGCACCGCAACCCGACCACCCCGCCGAACTTCGGCGAGTCGATGCTCATCCACGACTCGGTGATCCACGAGATCGACATCATCCCGTTCATCACGGGCGAGGCGATCACGAGCGTCGAGGTCAAGAAGCCGCGCAAGAACTCGCTGGCGCCGGCCGACCTGCCCGAGCCGCAGTTCGTGCTGTTCACGACCGAGTCGGGGACGATGGCGATCGTCGAGATCAACGTGAACGCGCAGTTCGGGTACCAGGTCACGACCGATGCCGTGTTCGAGTCCGGGGTCGCCTACATCGGGCGTGAGACCTCGCTGAACCTCGTGTCGCAGGGTGTCTCCGGCCAGGGCGTCACGCCGTCGTTCGTGGAGCGCTTCGGTGCCGCCTACGACGAGGAGGTCCAGCGTTGGGTCGACGCCGCCAAGCAGGGCGGGATCGACGGCCCGAGCGCGTGGGACGGCTACACGGCGTCCGTCGTCGCCGAGGTGGCCGTCCGTGCGCAGCAGTCCGGTGCCCTCGAGGCCGTGACGTACGCCACGGCGAAGCCCGCGTTCTACGACGCCGCTCCGAACGAACTCGCGGACGTCTGATGCCGAAGATCGCGCTCGACCCCACCCCGTTCCACCACGACCTGTCGCTGCTGGAGTTCCCGCGCAAGGTCGCTGATCTCGGCTACGAGTACCTGCAGCTCACCCCGCACAAGGACTTCATCCCGTTCTTCCGACACCCGAAGGCGGACGACGACCTCGTCGACGCGTTCGCTGCAGCCTGCGCGGACGCCGGCGTCCAGGTCGCGTCGGTGCTGCCGGTGCTCCGGTGGTCCGGGCCCGACCGGGAGACCCGCGAGACCGCCGTCAAGCAGTGGAAGCGCGTCATCGAGATCACGAAGCGCCTCGGCGTCGACACGATCAACACGGAGTTCTCGGGCCGTCCGGAGCGCGCCGAGGAATCAGAGGCGCAGTTCTACTGGGCGATGGAGGAGCTCCTGCCGATCATCGAGGACGCCGACCTGCGCGTGCTCATCGACCCGCACCCGGACGACTTCGTCGAGGACGGCCTCGAAGCCCTGCGGGTGATCCGTGGGCTCAACTCGAAGAACATCGGTTTCGTCTACGTGGCGTGTCACACCTTCCACTACGGCGGGGACATGGACGCGATCATCGACGCCGCAGGTGACTCGCTCCAGCTGATCCACGTCGCGGACGCCTACGACCACCACCGGTCGCACGGTCTCCGCTACATCACCAACCCGCCCGGCAACGCCGTCCGCGTCCACCAGCACCTGCCGGTCGGGCAGGGCGACGTCGACTTCGACGCGTTCTGGGCCGCGCTCGACCGCGTGGGCTTCTCGGCGAGGCCGGACACCGTCGCGGTGTCGAGCGTCTTCGCCGAGGACGAGAACGCCGACGAGGTCTCACGCTTCCAGCTCGACACGATCACGAAGGGACTGCACCGATGACCGACACCCTGGCGACCCCGGCCTCCTCCGACGTCGACACCCGCCCCGTCACCCTCCAGGCGGCGGAGCAGACGATCACCGCACTCTGGAACGACTCTGCCGATCCGCGCGAGCTCTCGACCGCGATCCACGAGTACGGCGCCGTCGGGGCGACCTGCAACCCGGTGATCGCCTACACGTGCATCAAGCAGGACCCGGACACCTGGGTACCGCGCATCCGCGAGATCGCCGCAGAGCACCCGACCGCGGGGGAGTCCTGGATCGGCTGGAAGGCCGTCGAGGAACTCTCCGTCGCCGCCGCTGCACAGCTCCTCCCGGCGTTCGAGGCGTCGGGCGGCCGCAACGGGCGACTGAGCATGCAGACGGACCCGCGTCTCCACCGGGACCGGGACGCCCTCGTCGAGCAGGCCGTCCGGTTCTCGGCGCTCGCACCGAACATCATCGTGAAGATCCCCGCGACGAAGGTCGGCATCGCCGCGATCGAAGAGGCCGCCTACCGCGGCGTGTCGATCAACGCGACGGTGTCCTTCACGGTGCCGCAGGTCGTCGCCGTCGGAGAGGCGATCGAGCGTGCACTCGACCGTCGCGCCGCCGACGGGCTGCCGGACCAGGAGTTCGGCCACGTCGTCACCCTCATGGCCGGGCGACTCGACGACTGGCTGAAGGCCGTGGTGCAGCGCGACCACGTGATGGTCGACCCGGGCATCCTCGAGTGGGCGGGTGTCGCCGCCGTGAAGAACGCCTACCGGGTGTTCCAAGAGCGCGGCTTCCGCTCCCGCGTGCTCGTCGCGGCGTTCCGCAACGCGCTGCAGTGGTCCGAGTTCCAGGGCGGCGACCTCGTCGTCTCGCCGCCGTTCCAGTGGTCCAAGGACATCAACGCCAACGCGTTCCCGTTCCGGCCGGATGCCATCGACGACGAGGTCCCCGCGCACGTCATCGACGCGCTGCGTGCTGCCACGCCGGAGTTCGCCCGCGCCTACGACGTCGACGGCATGACGATCGACGAGTTCGACCGGTTCGGCGCCACGGTGAAGACCCTGCGGCAGTTCCTCGACGCGGACGCACAGCTGGACGCCCTGGTCCGCGACATCATCGTCCCCGCCGAGTAGCTCACTCCACTACGACCACGAACACGCACCACGCACCACCGCGAACAGAGGAACTCAATGGACACGATCGGCGTCGGCCTCATCTCGGTCGGGTGGATGGGGCGGCTGCACTCCCGTGCCTACCGTGCCCTGCCCGACCACTTCCCGGAACTCGGCATCGCGCCGCGCCTCGTGGTCGCCGCGGACCCGGTCCCGGCCGCCCGTGACCAGGCGATCGAACGACTCGGGTACGAGCGCGCCGTCGCCGACTACCACGAGGTGCTCGCCGATCCCGAGGTCGACGTCGTGTCGATCTGCTCCCCGAACTTCCTGCACCGCGAGATGGCCGTCGCCGCTGCCGCCGCGGGCAAGCCGTTCTGGATCGAGAAGCCGATGGGTCGCTACGCCAGCGACTCCCGCGAGATCCACGAGGCCGTCCAGCGGGCCGGCGTGATCACGAGCGTCGGCTTCAACTACCGCCACGCCCCGGCGATCGAACGCGCCCGCGAGCTGGTTCGGAGCGGACGTCTCGGCCGGATCACGAACGTCCGCGGATCACTCCTCGCGGACTACTCCTCCGATCCGGCAGCGCCGCTGACCTGGCGGTTCGAGCGGGAGCGCGCCGGTTCCGGGGTCCTCGGTGATCTGTTGTCGCACGGCCTCGACCTGGCGCAGTACGTGGTCGGGCGCATCGCGAGCGTGACGGCGTTGGCGGAGACGTTCATCACCGAACGTCCGTTACCCGGTGCCGGGATCGTCGACCGGTCCGCGGCTGCGACCGGCGAACGGAAGCCGGTCGAGAACGAGGACTACGCCGCGCTGCTGTTCCGCTTCGAGGACGGCGCGGTCGGCACGATGGATTCGAGTCGCGTCATGCACGGCCCGCACGCCGAGTACACGATCGAGGTCTACGGCACGAAGGGATCCGTCCGCTGGGACTTCCAGCGCCTCAACGAGCTCGAGGTGTCCCTCGACGGGCAAGAGGTCGACGGGTACGCGACGCACTACGTCGCCGGCGGGGACGGCGAGTTCGCGCGCTTCCAGCCCGGCGCGGGCACGGCCATGGGCTACGACGACCTGAAGACCATCGAGGCCGCGCAGTTCGTCGCGAGCGTCCGTCGCGGGGAGCAGCTCGCGCCGTCGGTCGCCGACGGCCTGGCGGCCGCGTCGATCGTGGAAGCGGCGGAGGCCTCGCTCGCCGACGGAGCCTGGCACGACGTGGCGCGCGTCGACGGACCGCTCACCTACGCAGCGGCGACCCCCGTGATCTAGACCCAACCGGAGACGGACGGGGAGGCTCGGTGCCAGCTGGCACCGAGCCTCCCGTCCGTCTGGTGCTCGGGAGCAAGCCATGTTAGTTTGTTAGGACAAAGTCCCGAACTGCAGGAGGCGCCATGCCGCTCGTCCGTATCGACCTCGCCACCGGGCGCAGCCCGGAAGCCGTCCGCGCCATCGCCGACGCGATCCACACGGCCATCGTCGACGTGTACGGGATCCCGCCGCGCGACCGCTTCCAGATCGTCACGGAACACCCGGCCGGCCAGATCATCGCCGAGGACGCAGGGCTCGGCTTCGAGCGCACCGGCGGCGTCGTGATGATCCAGGTCTTCACGCAGCGCGGTCGAACGGACGAGGCGAAGACGACGCTCTACGCGGCGATCCACGACGCACTCACCGGCGTCGGTGTCGCTTCCGAGGACGTCTTCATCGGCTACGTCGAGAACGGCCCGCAGGACTGGTCGTTCGGGTTCGGTCGGGCGCAGTACGTGACCGGGGAGCTCGGCGTCCCGTCCGCGGCGTGAGGCCTACTTGTCGACGAGCGTGACCTCGAACGAGTAGCGGTCGGGGCGGTAGCAGTGCACGCCGTACTCGACCGCGCGGCCCGAGGCGTCGTACGCGGTCCGGCTCATCGTGAGCACGGGGTCGCCGTCCTCGATCTCGAGGAGGTTCGCCTCTTCGTCGGTCACCGCGCGGGCGCCGATCCGCTGCTTCGCGACACGCATCGTCACGCCTCGGCCGCGGAGCAGCTGGTACAGGCCGTGCTGCTGCAGGTCGGTGTCGGTGATCTCGAGGAACTCCGGCGGCAGGTAGTTCTCGAGGATGGCCATCGGCACGTCCTCGGCGAACCGGACCCGGCGGATGTGGGCGACGGTCGTTCCCGGGGCGACACCGAGGGCCTCGGCGACGACGTCGGACGCGGGGACGTCGTTCCGCTCGAGGAGCTTCGTCGCGGGGGCCTGTGAACCCTGCGCGAGGTCGTCGTACAGACTCGTCAGCTCGACCTTGCGCGTGACCGGGCCGTGCACGACCTGCGTCCCGATGCCACGACGGCGGACCAGGAGGCCCTTGTCGACGAGGTCCTGGATCGCCCGGCGGATCGTCGGACGCGACAACCCGAGCCGTTCACCCAGCGCGATCTCGTTCTCGAGCCGGGCACCCGGTGGCATCGCACCGGAGCGGATCGACTCCTCGATGCGGGATGCCACCTGGAAGTAGAGGGGCATCGGACCCGACCGGTCCAGGTCCATGAACAGGTCGGACGGCAGCTGGCCTTCGTTGGTCATCGCGGTCCTTCGGGGGAGTACGGGTCCGGCGACTGTGCCGGGTGAATGTCGTGACAATACCACCGGGCTCGCGGCCCACCGGGCGACGGGGTCAGTCGGCGAAGATCATCGGGCGGTGGGACAGCCGCGGCTGGTTCGCCGCCTTCGGCTTCTCCGCGCGGATCCGCACCGGGTTGATCGACACCCGGGTCGCGGCACCGAGCGCCTCGACCGTGTCGACGTCGTGCCGGCCGGCGGCGTGGACGACGATCGCCGCACAGGCCTCGGCGTCGGCGGCGGCGTCGTGGTGCTGGAAGCCCTCGAAGCCGGCGGCCATCGCGGCGACGGGCAGGCGGTACGAGTCGAGCGTGTAGGTCTTGCGGGCCACCTGCAGGGAGCACATCGAGTGGTGCTCAGACAGCGCGATGCCCGTTGCGGAGCAGCCGCCGGCGATGACACCCATGTCGAAACGGGCGTTGTGCGCGACGAGGACGTCACCCTCGGCGAAGGCGACGAGGTCCGGGTACTGCTGCTCCCACGTCTTGGCGCGGACGACGTCCTCGGCGACGATGCCGTGGATGCGGGTGTTCCACTCAAGGAAGTCGTCGTGCCCCATCGGCGGGCGGATGAACCACGACGCGCGGTCCACGACCCGGCCGGACCGGACCTTGACGAGTCCGACGGAACACGCGCTGGCGGGCGAGCTGTTCGCAGTCTCGAAGTCGATCGCGGTGAAGTTCAACGGCACGCGTCCGATCGTCGCACGGAGCGCCGACATCCCCGGAAGCCGGGTCGGCGTTGCGCGGGCGCGGTCGGGTCAGCGGCGTTGGGTCAACGTTGCCGTGTCAGCGCCGTCGAGTTCGGCGGGAGCCCCGGCGGCGACGCGCGGTCGTTCGCCACGTCGCGGCCTGTCGCGCACGCTCCGCCGCCCAGTACGGGTCGAGGAGCGTGCCGACCAGCTCGAACGCCACCGCGACGGCATCGAGTCGCCAGCGCGGCGGGAGGCTCTCGACGTGGGTGGTGAAGGCATCGGCGAAGCCCGAAGTCGTCGACGGGAACGCGAACTCGACCGGGAGCGTCGCCAGCCGGAAGCCGTCCTCCTCGTCGTGGTCGATCGTCGCGGCCTCCGGGTCGTAGTCGACGAGGACGTCGGCCTCGAGTTCGGCGAGCGTGTCGTGCAAGGTCTCGAGGTCGCGTGGTGGCGTCGCGGCGAGCGCGTCGATCGTCTCCGGGGTGAAGTACCGCCGTTGCCCTCGGGCGTCGTACCCCATCGAGTGCACACCGAGCTGATCGCGTTCGAACCACATGCAGGCCAGGCTGCCACGTACGGTGAGGTCATGGTGACAGTGCTGATCCTCGCCGGTGCCGGGTACGGGCAACAGGCGCCGCTGCTCTGGTGGTCCCGGCAGATCGCGCTCGAGGCCGGGTGCGATGTGATCGCGCCGAACTGGGTCGTCGACGACGCGGCGGGGGAGACGCCCGTCGCGTTCGTGGAGACCGAGATCGCGACGGCCCTCGGGGGCCGGCTGCCCGACCTCGTCGTCGCGAAGTCCTTCGGCTGCTTCGCACTGCCGTGGGCGGTCCGGAACGGGGTCCGCGGCGTGTGGCTGACGCCGGTGCTCACACACGACGACGTCGCGGCGGCGCTCGCCGCCGCTGCCGATGGGAACGTCGCGATCGGCGGGTCGGACGACTCCATGTGGCGGCCCGAGCGTGTCCCTGGGACGGCTGCGAGCCTCCAGACCGTTGCCGGCGCCGACCACTCGCTCCACGTGACGGGTGACTGGCGGCGATCGCAGCGGCTGCAGGCCGACGTCTTCGAGACCGTCGCGGCGGCCGTCCAGGCGCTCGGCCGTTAGGCTCTACTCCCGTGGCTCTCACCATCGGAATCGTCGGTCTCCCGAACGTCGGCAAGTCGACGCTCTTCAACGCGCTGACCAAGAACCAGGTCCTGGCCGCGAACTACCCCTTCGCGACCATCGAACCGAACGTCGGCGTGGTGAACCTGCCCGACTCGCGGCTCGACGAGCTCGCCGGGCTGTTCCACTCGGAGAAGACCGTGCCCGCGCCGGTGTCGTTCGTCGACATCGCCGGCATCGTCAAGGGCGCGAGCGAAGGCGAGGGGCTCGGCAACAAGTTCCTCGCGAACATCCGCGAAGCCGACGCCATCGCGCAGGTCGTCCGCGGGTTCACCGACGACGACGTCGTGCACGTCGCGAACAAGGTCTCCCCGAAGGACGACCTCGAAGTGATCAACACCGAGCTGATCCTCGCGGACATGGAGACCATCGACAAGGCGCTCCCGCGGTACGAGAAGATGCTCAAGCTGAAGCAGGCCGAGCCGATCGTGCTCGAGACGGCGAAGGAGGCACGGGCGGCGCTCGAGCAGGGCACGCTCCTCTCCGCCACGTCGATCGACCTCGCACCGATCGCCGAACTCGGGCTGCTCAGCGCGAAGCCGTTCATCTTCGTCTTCAACGTCGACGAGGCGATCCTCACCGACGACGCCCGCAAGGCCGAGCTCGCCGCACTCGTCGCTCCCGCGCAGGCAGTGTTCCTGGACGCGCAGGTCGAGTCCGAGCTGATCGAGCTCGACCCCGCTGACGCCCGCGAGCTCCTCGAGTCCACCGGGCAGACGGAATCAGGGCTCGACCAGCTCGCACGCATCGGGTTCGACACCCTCGGGCTGCAGACCTACCTGACGGCCGGGCCGAAGGAAGCGCGTGCGTGGACGATCGGCAAGGGGTGGAAGGCTCCCCAGGCCGCCGGGGTCATCCACACCGACTTCGAGAAGGGCTTCATCAAGGCGGAGGTCATCTCGTTCGCCGACCTGATGGAGGCGGGCTCGATCGCGGAGGCTCGTGCGCACGGCAAGGCCCGGATCGAGGGCAAGGACTACGTGATGCAGGACGGCGACGTGGTGGAGTTCCGCTTTTCGAACTAGCCGCGTGGATCGTGGGGACGAGTAGCGTCACCGTCATGGGCACCGGATTCCAGCTCGTCGTCGGAGCGATCTTCCTTCTATGGGGTGCTTTCGTGGTCACCTTCCCGGGGGTCATCATCAAGATCGCGATGTCGGCAGAGAAGGCCGGTTTGGCCTGGAACCCGCAGGCGAGGTGGGGCACCGCTTGGATCCGGATGCTCGGAACCGTGCTCGGCGTCATCGGTCTCATCATGGTTGTGACCGCGCTCCTCGGAATCCCCTGGCGCTGAGGTCCAACGGTGACGACACCCGGTGGAGTTCCGCTTCAACAACTGGCCCGTGCTAGCGCGTCGGGGTGATCCGGCACGAGCACTTTGGCGTCTCCGGCGAGTGGATGCAGAACGGATGGACTCGGTTCGGCCGTGCCACTGACCCCGGCTGCGCAACGGGCGTGGGCGATGCTCGGCTGACCCGTCAGCGGTACGGTTCCTGCATGACGTACACGGTCGACTTCGTCGATGTCTCCACCACCGGGCTCGAGTCGTCCCCGGTCGCAGAAGCACTCGCCGGGCTGCGCGCGAACGAAGCCCGGTACTACAAGAACAAGTACGACCACGTGTTCGTCACGAGCACGCCGGACGAAGCCCCCGAGGTGCTGGACCTCGTCACGCGCGTGCTGCACGACGAGCGGGGCATCGTGATCGCTTCGCCTCCGCTCGAGGTCAGCGGGTTCGAGGTCGGCGGACTCCGGATGGCGTACGTGTTCTACGAGTCCGGGCTGGCGATCAACGTGATGTACGCGATCGAGGACGGCGGGAAGCGGGCGGTCGGGTTCAAGCTGTCGATGGGCATGGACGTCCCAGCCGAGCTCGATGCATTCAAGTTCGCCCGCCAGCGGTCGAAGCTCGCGGGGGAGATCCGTGGCTCCTACTTCGTCATCAAGGGCACGTACTGATCACCCCCGCAGCGTGAGGACCTCTGCCCCGTCCTCGGTGATCGCGATGGTGTGCTCGCTGTGGGCGGTCCGCGCGCCGGTCGCACTGCGGAGCGTCCAGCCGTCCGGGTCGGTGACCAGCACGTCGGTGTCCGCCATCACCCATGGCTCGAGCGCCAGCAGGAGCCCCGGCCGGAGCACGTAGCCGCGGCCCGGCCGTCCGTCGTTCGAGATGTGCGGGTCCTGGTGCATCGTCGACCCGACGCCGTGCCCGCCGAACTCCATGTTGATCGGGTAGCCGGCCTCGTGCAGGACCGTGCCGATCGCGTGGGACAGATCACCGACGCGTGCTCCTGGGGCGGCAGCGGCGATGCCGGCCGCGAGGGCGCGCTCGGTCGCATCGATCATCGCGAGGTCCTCGGGCCGTGCCGCCGATCCGACGGCGAAGCTCACGGCGGAGTCCGCGACGACGCCGTCGAGCGAGACGGCGAGGTCGAGCGTCAGGAGGTCACCGTCGCGGAGCGCGTAGTCATGGGGGAGCCCGTGCAGCACGGCGTCGTTGACGGCGGTGCAGATGTAGTGCCCGAACGGGCCGCGGCCGAACGACGGCGCGTAGTCGACGTAGCTCGAGACGGCGCCGGCCTCGAGGATCATCGCCTTCGCCCACCGGTCGATGTCCAGGAGGTTCGTACCCACCGTCGCCCGCCCCTGCAGGGTGTGCAGGATCCGTCCGACGAGCGCACCGACGGCCCGTGCGCGGGGGAGTTCGGTCGGGGTGAGGAGCTCGATCATGCAATAACTATACCGGTACTAGTATGGGTGTCATGGTCAGGCTTCCCCTCACCCCCGCAGACGTCGAACGCGGTCAGCGCCTCGGTGCGCTGCTCCGCGAGGCGCGCGGCGACCGGTCGATGCTCCAGACGGCGCTCGATGCCGGGGTGTCCCCGGAGACGTTGCGGAAGATCGAGACCGGGCGGGTGGCGACACCGGCGTTCCCGACGATCGCCGCCATCGCGGACGTCCTCGGGCTGTCGCTCGATGAGGTCTGGGCGGAGATCACCGCCGCCGATTCGTCCCCGAATCGACTGGCGTCCTGACCCGTCCGTTCATCCACCGAACGCACCCACTGGGCTGTCGTGGACCCACGAGTGCCTACCGTGCACTGCGGAGGTGGAACGTGAAGTACATCAACTACGACGGCAGCATCGTCTTGACGGGTGATCGCATCGCCGAAGCGCTCGCCGACTACGCGGCGATCCTCGGTGCCAACGGGCGTACGGACTCGGTCCACGTCCCGACCGTCGCCGAGGATGGTTCGATCGAGACCACGACGCTCCTGGTGGGGCCGGCGAGCGAGCTGGTGCTGACGGCGGCGCCGGACGACGAACTCGAGTACGAGGACCCCGGCTTCATCCGTCGCCTCCGCGATGCGGCGACGCACGCGGGCCCGGACAGCCCGCTGAACGCCGACGGCCGCACACCCTTCGCGGGAGCCGACGACCCGGAACCGCTTTCGGACGCCTGAGGCGCCCCGGGAACGACGAAACGCCGCCGGAATCGGCGGCGTTTCGTGTGTTCGGACCCGTCAGGACGAGCAAGCAAGCAAGCAAGGCGTCCGGACGGGAGGCTCGGCTCAGGCTGCGAGCGCGAGCTCCGACCGGCGGACGGTCGCCGCCTGGAGGATGGTGCGGCTCGACTCGCCGAGCCAGGAGCGCCCGGGGACGGTCCAGCCGGCTTCGCCGTCGACCTCGACACGGGTGCCGGGGGTGACGAACAGGTCGAGCACGTCGACGGGCACGCGCACGACGTACTCGCGCTGGGTGCCGTTGTCGCGCACGGGGAACTCCGCGATGCGGTCGGGGGAGACGACGGGAGCCGCGGTCGCGGTCCCGATGATGGTGATTCGTTCGTTGCTGGTCATGGTGCTGTCTTTCTCGTCTTCTGGCGAGCCCACGCTGCGGTCCGACGGACGACTGAGTCGCATCGGTCGCGTGTGGTGGGCACGCGCACGTCGGCATTCGACGTGCTGTTCGGCCTGGCCTCGATCGGAAGGATCCGGATCGGACGTTCGGGCGAACGGTGGTCTCGGGGGAATGCGACTCGGGTGAGTCGGCTTCGAGACGGTTTGGTGTGCGCGAGTCAGATGGGTTCGCTGCAGTGCACCAGAGAAGAACACTACACGACCGCGCCCCGAATGTCCACCGATCAAGCGCGTAACGCGGTGGAAACCGATCGGGTCCGTCCGCGAAACACCACGTCGTTACCGTTCGAGAGCTGAGCCCCTGCTCAGCAACCACCCGGACGAAGGACCTGCACGGATGCAGCACCGAACACGCCAGCGCCCCCGCGCGGCGATCGCCACCGCGACGGCGGTCATGACGGGAGCCCTCGGGCTCGTCGTCCTGACGGCCGGCCCGGCACAGGCGGCCCCGACAGCGACCACAGCGACCATCGACGCCCCGGCGTCCGTCACGGTCGGCGACGACTTCGACGTCTCCGTCACGATCCCCGCAACCGCCGACGTCTTCGCGTACGAGATCACGCTCGACGCCGACGAGGCGGCCGTCGCCTACCAGGACGGCAGTGTGACCGGTCCGGACGGCGGCTTCGACAGCGTCACCCAGGACGGCGACGAGCTCACCATCGTGCACACCCGACTCGGCACGTCGCCCGCGATCGGGGGCGACCTCGCGAGTTCGATCGGCATGACGGCGACGGGCGCCGGCACGGTGGACCTCGCGGTCACGAGCATCACGCTCCTCGACGAGGACGGTGCAGCGACCACGCTCGACGCCCCCGCGGCGACGGCCATCACGATCGAAGCGGCGGCGACCACCGCGCCGACCGATCCGGCAACGCCGGGCACCCCGGGAGGCGACCCGACGAACGGGGCCGGAGCGGGCGGTGGAACCGGCACCGGCGGCACCGCGACCGACGCGGACGCCGTGAGCGGTGCCTCCCGTCCGGCCGCAGGCCAGCTCGCCTGGACCGGTGCGCAGGTCGCACCGTGGATCGCTGCAAGTCTCGCCCTGCTGCTGGCCGGTGGCGGCGTCCTCGTCGCCCGGGCCCGCGCCCGCGCCCGCCGGAACGGAGCCACCCGATGACCACCCAGCGCACCACCCAGCGCACCACCCAGCGCGCCACCCAGCGCGCCACCCAGCGCACCACGCACCCCCCCAAGCGAGCTGCCGCCGGCGCTGCCCTCATCGCCCTCGTCGGCACCGCCCTCGCCGCGACACCGGCGCTGACGGCACAGGCGGCCGACCCCACCGTCGACGCGAGCCCTGCCGCGATGCTCGCGCCGTACTACACGTCCCTCGACCTGACCGGCGACGACCAGGTCACGACCGAGGACCTGACCGTCCTGACGAAGTCCCTCGGGACGACGAGCACCGACACGAGCTGGTCCGCCGTCGCGAAGGCGGACACCGACGGCGACGGCACCATCACGGTCGCCGACGTCGCCGCGCTGTCCCACCGCATGATCTACGACGACGGCCCGTTCCAGCTCGTCGAGGCCTCGACCCTCGACATGCAGGCCGCGATGAACGCGGGCGTGACGACCTCGGTCGCGATCACCCAGGACTACCTCGACCGCATCGCCGCCTACGACCGCACGACCGTGCAGGCCGGCGGACGTCCGCTGAACTCGATCATCACCACGAACAAGGAAGCACTCGCGGCCGCGAAGACCGCCGACACCGAGCGGGCCGAGCACGGGATGACGAGCATGCTCCTCGGCGTGCCGATCGCTCTGAAGGACAACTACGACACGAAGGACATGCCGACCACCGGTGGCTGCGGCTGCTGGGACGACAACCAGACCGACACCGACGCCGCGATGGTCACCGGCCTCCGCAGCGCCGGTGCCGTGATCCTGGCGAAGGCGAGCCTCGACGAGTTCGCGTACGGCTTCGTGTCGGAGTTCTCCTCGAACCAGCCGGCGGGGTCCTCGCTCCTCGTCGCGAGCCCCTACGTCACGACACAGACAGCAGGCGGGTCCAGCGGTGGAACCGGTGCTGCGATCGCCGCGAACCTGGCGGGCATCGGCTTCGGCACCGACACCGGTGGGTCGATCCGCATCCCGTCCTCGTACAACCAGCTCGTCGGCATCCGCCCGACGGTGGGACTGACGAGCCGAGACGGCATCATCCCGCTCGCGCTGTCGCAGGACACCGGCGGGCCCATCGCCCGCTCGGTGACCGACGCCGCGGTGGCGCTCGATGCCGTCACCGGGGTCGATGCAGCCGATCCGGTGACGAGCGGCCAGACGGGCAAGGTCCCGACGTCCTACACCGCCGCGCTCGACCCGGAGGCGCTCCAGGGCGCGCGGATCGGCTACGTCACGTCGATGGTCGGCACGAACGCCACCACGCTCCGGCTGTTCAACGAGTCCGTCGCGAAGCTCACCGCCGCCGGGGCGACGGTCGTGCCGATCAGCAGCACCGCGGACTTCGCGAAGGTGCTGAACGAGGGCAGCGGATCGACGAACGAGTTCAAGCACGACCTCGACGAGTACGTCCAGAAGCACCTCGACCCCGACGTCACCGCCCGGAGCATCTCGGGCATCCTCGCATCGGGTGAGTACGTGCCGAGCCGGAAGTCCACGTACGAGGCACGCGACAAGATCACGGACGCCCAGTACCAGGCATGGGCCGGTCCGACCGGGACGCACACGACGCAGCTCGCCACCGGCAAGCAGGTCGTCACGTCGATGATGGACGCACAGGACCTCGACGCGCTCGTCTACCCGTCGGGCACGCCGTACGGCACGCAGTCGACGAACATGCGCCTCAGCCCGAACACCGGCATGCCGGCCGTGACGGTCCCGATGGGACAGGCCACCGCGGCCGACAACACGGTCACCGGCGGCGGCGTGAACCTGGAGTTCCTGGGTCGCTCGTACGACGAGAGCACCGTGATCGGGCTCGGCTACGCCTTCGAGCAGGCGACGCACGCGCGCACCACGCCGGCCGCGTACGGCCCGCTCGGGTAGTCCCGCCCAGATCGGACAGGAGGCTCGGTGCCAGCTGGCACCGAGCCTCCGGTTTGTCAGGTGGTCGCGCTGCGGCCGGCGGGCGGACGGCTGCTCGCCTGCGGCTGCCGGCCGGAGTGCGCGCCGAGACGACGAGTGCGCATGCGGGCGCATGCGCACTCGTCGTCAGGGTGATCAGTTCAGGGCGGGGGTGTCCTCCGGCACGACGCCACCGCCGTACAGGTCGGTCGCCAGGTCGCGGAGCGCCCGGAGGGCGACGCGCTGCGTCAGCGGACCGTAGGAGATCCGGGCGACGCCGAGGGCCTCGTACTCCGCCGCGGGCAGCGCACCGGGGAGCCCGATGACGCTGAGCTTCCCACGGCCGAGCCCCTCGACGAGCCGCTCCACGACGTCGCGCTGGATCGCACCCGGGACGAACACGAGCGGTGCGCCGGCGTCGAGGAACGCCTTGCCGCGGGCGATGGCGTCGGCGATGCTCTCGTCGAGCGGGCGGTCGCCGCCGCGGGCGATCGCATCGGTCCGCGCGTTGAGCTGGAACGCCACCCCCTCGGCCTCCGCGGCCTTCGTGATCGCGGCGACGCGGGCGACGGCCTCGTCGAAGGGACGGAGGCGGTCCTCGACGTTCGCGCCGACGACGCCGAAGCCGATCGCGCGACGGATGGTCTCGGCGGGGTCCTCGTACCCGTCGTCGAGGTCGGCCGTCACGGGCAGGTCGACGGCCTCGGCGACGATCTGGGCGCCCTGGAGCGCGAGGTCGAGGGGCATCCCACCGTCGTCGTAGCCGTACGACGCGGCGATCGAGTGCCCGGCGGTCGCGATCGCGTGGGTGTCCGGCAGTGCCGCGACGGTCTTCGCGCTGATCGCGTCCCACACGTTCACGACGCGGAGGATCTCGGGGGCTTCGTGGAGGGTCTTGAGGGTCGACGCCTTGTCGACGGTGCTGCTCGCTGTGCTGCTGGTCATGGCACCGACAGTAGGCCGACGCGTCGGACACCGGCCCGAGGTGACCCGGAGACGACGCGAGATGACGGACGGACTCGCGCCGAGCCTCCAGTCCGGTGCACCATGAGGGGATGGCGAGTGACGAGGAGGACCCGGTCGGCACGATCCGCGGGGTCCGCACGAGCATCAAGTGGACGCGGTACGCGCCAGACGTGCTGCCCCTGTTCGTCGCCGAGATGGACCACGAGGTCGCGCCGGAGATCCGGCAAGCGCTCATCGAACGGGTGCAGCAGTCCGACCTCGGCTACCTCGACGGACCCGGGCCGCTGGCGCCGGCGTTCGCGTCCTTCGCCCGCGAGCGCTGGGGGTGGGAGGTCGACCCGGCCCGCGTGTACCTCGCCACCGACGTCAGCGTCGGGATCGTCGAGACGCTGCGCCTCGCGCTGCCGGACGGCGGTCGCGTCGCGATCACCCCGCCGGTGTACCCGCCGTTCTTCGAACTCGTCGAAGAGGCCCGATGTCAGGTGGAAGAAGTCCCGCTCGCCGAGCAGTGGGGTGTCTACCGACTCGACCTCGACGGGCTCGAGCGTGCCTTCGCATCCGGGGTCCGGGTGTTCCTGCTCTGCAACCCGCACAACCCCATCGGGCTCGTGCACGACCGTGCCGACCTGCTCGCGCTGGCGGAGCTGGCCGCACGGTACGACGTCCTCGTGATCTCGGACGAGATCCACGCGCCGCTGACCCACCCGGGCGTGCAGTTCACGCCGTTCGCCTCGATCGCGTCGTCCGTCGGAGCGCGCAGCGTCTGTGTCACGAGCGCGAGCAAGGGATGGAACCTCGCCGGGGTGAAGTGCTCCGTCATCGTCGCCGGGGACGACCGGACCGCGGCGCTCCTCGACACCCTGTGGGAAGAGGTGGCGTGCCGGACGAGCATCCTCGGGCTGCACGCGAACCTCGCGGCGTTCTCGCTCGCGGTGGGGTGGCTCGACGACGTCATCGACCGGATCGTCGCGAACGACCGCCTGCTCGCGAAGCTCCTCGCCGAGCACCTGCCGGGCGTCGTGTACTCCCGGCCGCGCGCCGGCTACCTGGCGTGGCTCGACTTCCGGGGGATCGGCCTCGGGGACGACCCGGCCGTGCAGCTCCGCGAGCACGCCTTCGTGGCGCTGAACTCCGGCGTGCCCTTCGGGTCCGAGGGACGCGGGTTCGCCCGGATCAACCTGGCGTGTTCGCCGGACACCCTGCGCGAGGCGGTGCTCCGGATCGCGGCGGCGTACCCGTCGAGCGCGCAGGAGGGCGTGGTCTGGCACGTCGCGTGAGCGCGCCTGCGGGCCACAGCGCGACGGGCTACGCGGGCTTGCGTGCCTCGATCAGGTAGCGTGACGAGTACGCGACGAAGGGGCCGTCGGTGGCGATCTGCTCGTGCAGGTCGCGCAGCCGCTCCCGGTACCGCTCGACGGTGAAGTCCGGCACCCACCAGATCACCTTGCGCAGCAGGTAGACCACCGCGGCGACGTCGTGGATCTCGATGCGGGTGCGCGCCGTGCGGAGGTCGACGACCTCGAGTCCGGCGGCACGCGCGGCATCGGCCTCGTCGTCGTGGTGCCGTCCGCGGCGCTCGACGGGCTTCGGTCCGAGGAAGAACTCTATGAGCTCGAAGACGCTGGCAGGACCCACGTGCTGCGCGAGGTAGCTGCCGCCGGGGGCGAGCACGCGGGCGATCTCGTCCCAGTGGATCGTCGCCGGGTGTCGGCTGGTGACGAGGTCGAACGCGCCGTCGGCGAACGGGAGCGGGGGCTCGTCCGGGTCGGCGACGACGACCACGCCGCGCGGGTGGAGGAGCTTCGTGGCGGCGGCGACGTTCGGGGGCCAGGACTCGGTCGCGACGGCCGTTCCCGGGAACGCCGACGCCTCGGCGAGGACCTCCCCGCCGCCGGTCTGGACGTCGAGCGACGCAGTGCCGTCCACCTCGGCGAGTGATGTGAGGCGCTCGCCGAGGAGCCGTGCGTAGCCCCACGGCGGGCGTTCCTCGGTCGCACGGCCGTCGAGCCAGGAGAAGTCCCACCCGGTGACGTCGGCGGCCTCGCCGATCGCGACGAGCTGATCGAACGAGCTGGTGCTCACGCGTCGATGTACTGGTTCCGGCCGACGACGCGGATCGCCAGGTCGACCTCGCTGGAGGGGACCTCCTCGGTCATGGCGACCCATTCCCGAGCGACGAACCCGACCGAGCCCCAGCGGGAGACCTCGGTGACGAGGAACCCGTCGATGAACACCTGCCACATGCCCTTGTCCCGGACCGCCTGGACCTCGTGCGTCGCCATGCCGCGAGCGTAGCAAGCGTGCCCGGCGGCGCTCAGCCGACGCGCTCGCGCTGTTCAGCCGACGCGCTTGGCGTAGTAGCGGAGCATCGGCGTCTCGCCGGAGGGCTTCGACCAGTCGGCTGGCCCGGTGCCGGTGAGGTGCCATCCGCGTCGCTCGTACAGTCGCCATGCCCCTGGTGTCTCCTCGGTGACGTCGAGTCGCACGTGGGTGCCGGGTGTGCCGTGTTCCGCCGCAGCGAGCAGGTCGTCCGCGAGTCCTCGGCAGCGGTGCGCCGGGTCGACGAAGAGCCGCGTGACCGACGGCATGCGAGCTGGCGCGGCGACGGCGATGCCGACGTGCCCGACGACCCGTCCCTCGTCGACGGCGACCCAGGCGGCGAGGAGTCCCTCCGGGGAGAGCCAGGCGCGTGGGTCGTCCGGCCAGGTCGCGGGGTACCCGTCGGCGTGCACGCGCCAGAGCACCTCGACCAACGTGTCGAGGTGGGCGTCGGTGCGTTCGTGGATCCGCATGGCGTCAGGCACTGTCGGCAGCGCCCCGCGATCCGTCAGGAGCACGACGTGATCCGTCACGCGCGTCCCGTGATCCGTCGGGTCGTTCGTCGCGGTCGTCGAAGAACCCCCTGGCCCCGAACGGGGTCTGGAACACGCGACCGCCGAGCCCCGCCACGAAGTGCGGCATGCCGTTGGTCAGCGCGAACCCTGCGATCGCGAACAGCACCACCCCGATGATCCCCATGCGCACACCCTAGGACGTGCGGCGCGTCGGGGTCAGGTCGGGTCTCAGTCCAGGTCGAGCGCCATGTGGACGTTCGCGCGCGTGTAGGGGCTCGGTTCGTGTTCGTCCGCGCCGAGGTGCCGGAACCCGGTGGTCTCGTAGAGGTGCACGGCGCTGGCGAGGTCGGCGTTGCTCTCGAGCACCACGCGTGTCGCGCCGAGCGACCGGGCGCGGTCGATGGCCGTCTCGATGAGTCGTCGACCGGTGCCGTGCCCCTGGTGGTCCGGAGCGACCGCCATCTTGACGAGTTCGAACACCCCGGGGCCCACCGGCGCGATCCCGATGCAGCCGACGACGGTGCCGTCCGCCAGGCGTGCGACGAGCACGGCGCCGCCGGGTTCGACGATGCGTCCCACGGGGTCGCCGAGGTACTTGCGGTCCTCGTCCTCGAGCGCGAAGAAGCGGGTGATCCACGCCTCGTTGAGCACGCGGAACGCCTCGGCGTCCGCGGGGGTGGCGAGGTCGGCGATGGTGATGTCGGCGATGTCGGGCATGGCTCCATCCTCGGGCCGACCCCGAGAAGAGTCCAATACTCGTTCGCGTCGATCGATACGCTGGATGCATGGATCACGATGTCGACCTCCGGCAGCTCAGAGCGTTCCTGGCGGTCGCCGACGAACTGCACTTCGGCCGCGCCGCCGAGACCCTCCACATCGCCCAGCCCGCGCTCTCCCAGCAGATCCGACGGACCGAACGCGCGCTCGGCGTGGACCTCTTCGCCCGGACGTCGCGGAGCGTCGCGCTCACACCGGCCGGTCGGGCCCTGCAGGGGCGTGCGCGGTCGCTCCTCGCCCAGGCAGCGCGGGACCTCGACGAGACGGTCCGCGTCGGACGAGGTGAAGCCGGGCGCCTCGACGTGGGGTTCGTGGTCTCGGCGCTGCCGCTCGGTCCGATCGAACGCGTGCAGCGGTTCCGCGAGCGCTACCCCCTGGTCCGCGTCGAACTCACGGAGGGCTACACGTCGCAGCTGCTCGCGCGCATCGTCCGGGGCGAGCTCGACCTGGCGATCGTGCGCGACCCGGACCCGACGGACGGCGTCCGGACCACGCCGTTCCGGAGTGAGCGGTTCGTCGCGGCCGTCCCACGGGACCACCGGTTCGCCGAGCGTGCGGAGATCGACGGCACCGAGCTCGTCGACGACCCGTTCGTGTTCTTCCCCGCCGAGGCGGGCACCGTCGCCACCGAGCGGAACCTCGCCCCGGTGGTGCGGGGTGCGAAGCGTCCGACGGTCGTGCAGGAGGCGACCACCTGGGCCACGGTGCTGCACCTCGTCGGTGCCGGGCTCGGCGTCACGATCGCGCCGGCGAGTGCGACGCTCGCGGCACCGGACACCGTCGTCCTGCTGCCGCTGACGAGCGACCACCGCAGCGAGTTGCGCTGGGCGGTCCGCGCCGACGACGACCGCGAGATCCTCAGGAACTTCGTCGCAGCGGCCGACTGACCGAGCCGCCTACCCCAGCGGCAGCACCGGTGCCCGCTGGTCGCCGAGCTCGTCCTGTCGCCACGGTCGCGAGCCGCGCAGCCCGAGGCCGAGCTGCACGAGCACGAACGACACGTGCGGCTCGACGTCGGGGTCCCACGGACCCTCGACGCCGAGGCCGAAGGCGCCGAGCTCGTCATCGGCTTCGTCGCGGACCGTCAGCCGCCAGCGTCCGTCGCCGTGTTCCTCGACGACGACCCACCGCGCAGTGGGGAACCGGCTCACGCCGTCTTCATGATGTCGGCCGTGAAGTTCTGCACGCGCTGCAGGAGTGCTTCGCCCCGCATGGCGATGGTCGCCGGCGGGTTCAGGTGCGGGGGAGCGGTCCGGATGAGCATCGAGCACCCGAGGTCCTCGCAGATGTAGGACCCGATGGTGTTGCCGTTGCGACCGGACTCACCGGCGCGCGCCGCCGAGAACAGGCGGACCTGCGTGGCGGGCTGCGGCGAGTGACAGAACGAGCACATCGCGGCGATGCCCGGGCGGAGCGACCCGCCGGCCGAACGCACCACGATCCCGACGGCGACACCGTCGATCCAGGACACGATGTACCCGCGCCGGGCCGCCTGGGGGTCGCGCCAGCCGAGGAACTCGCGCTCGTCCCAGAGCATCTCGTGCAGCCCCGGGATCGGGAGCTGGGCGAGCTCGTCCGGGGTGGCGTTGACGAACGACGATCGGATGTCTGCTTCGGTCAGTGGTTTCACGGTGCGAACACCCTATGCCTCGCCTCCGACAGATGGTCCGTCAGCCCAGCCTGGAGGCCCGGATCACCGCGAGCGCGCTCGTCTCGTCCGCCACCAGGACGGCTCGACGCACCGCGTCGCGTCCGGTACGGCGCGCGGCCGCGTCGTCCGCGGCGAACTCGACGAGGACGCGTGTCGAGCGCGCCATCGCGCGCGCACCGGGGATCCACGGGACCGCACGCTCGATCGATTCGGCGACCGCGACGACGGCCGCGTGGCGCTGCTGCAGGTGGGCGCGTTCGTGGGCGACCACTGCCTCCAGTTCGTCGGTCCGCAACCGGTCTGCGAGACCGGTGCTGACCAGCACCCCGCCGCTCCGGCCGGGGACGGCGCACGCGAGCGCGTGCTCCGCCTCGACGACCGCGACCAGGGTGCCGTCGATCTCGCGGTGCGGGGCGACGCCGGAGCGCATCGCCTCGCGGACGGCCTGGTGCTCGGGGCCCGGCCGGACGCGCACGGCGACGACGAAGGCGAGCACGGCCAGCACGGCGACCCCGATGTTGAGGCCGTGCGTCGGAGAAGCACCGAACGTGATCGGGCGGTTCGCGAGCACGACGAGGGTGATGCCGGCGACGAAGCCGAGCGCGCCGAGGAGGACGGCGACCGACCAGCTCAGGAGCGCGGTGCGGGGGCGGTCGATCGTCCAGGCGGAGCGGGTCAGGATGCGGGGCGCGACGACCACGACGGCCAACGCCAGCACGATGAGCACGATGCCGGTGATCACCACGTCGCTGTCGCCATGCTCGTCGTGTGCTGGCTCGTCGTCAGGATCGGGCGCGGGCGTCGAGCGCCCGGCGGATGACGTCGAGGTCGTCGGAGGCGAGCGAGCCGGTGAACTGCAGCAGCGCCGCTTCGCGGTCGGACGCCGCTGCGAGCGCGGTCGACATGAGCGACGCGGTCTGCTCTTCTCGGCTGTGGGTGGCGCGGAAGGTCAGGGGTGCCTCGGCGTGCTGCTGCCGCTCGACCGTGCCCTTGCGGCCGAGCCGGTCGAGCACGGTGAGGACGGTCGTCAACGCCGGTCGGGGCTCCGGGAAGGCGTCGAGCACCTGTCGTGCGGTGAGGCCCGAGTCGTCGGCGGACCAGAGCGCGTCGAGCACCGCCTGCTCGAGCTGCCCGCGGGGGCGCTGTCTCTGTCCTGCCACCAGGCCACTCTACGAGATGTCGAAGCGGTCGTGGCACGTGTCACATGCCCGTAACGCGATCTCGGTAAGCTTCCCGCGGACAACAGAACATCGAGGCCGACCACCCGCCGCGGGAGACGTCGTGCCGGCCACCGCTCGTCGGTGGTCGTGCGACACCGAAGGAGCATCCTCCCCGCCAATCTCTCAGGTCCAACACCGCAGCGGACAGGCCACTCTGAAAAGCAGGCGCTCCTCCACCCTCCGGGTGCGGAACGACTCGCCCACGGTGAAAGCCGCCGGACCTCACGGGCCGCGGTGAAACTCTCAGGCCCATGACAGAGGGGGAGTTCGCGCCCGGCGATCGTCGTCGGGGGCTGCCCGACCTCGGGAGAACTCCGCATGTCAGATCCTTCTTCGTCGCCGTCGTCGTCGCCGTCGTTGCGCTCGTCGCCGCTGGAGGCCGCGCACGAAGCGGCCGGCGCGACCTTCACCGACTTCGCCGGGTACCGCATGCCCGTGCGCTACTCGTCCGACCTCGCCGAGCACCACGCCGTGCGCCAGGCCGCCGGCGTCTTCGACCTCTCGCACATGGCGGAGATCGGTGTCTCGGGTCCCGACGCCGTGGCGTTCCTCGACCACGCGCTCGCCGGCGCGTTCGGTGCGATGACCGTCGGCCGGGCGAAGTACTCGCTCCTGCTCGAGGACGCCGGCGGCATCCTCGACGACCTCGTCGTGTACCGGACCGACGACGACACCTACCTGGTCGTCGCGAACGCCGCGAACCGCGAGGTCGCCGTGTCCGCGCTGCGATCGCGGGTCGACGGGTTCGACGTCGTCGTCTCAGATGACTCCGACACCACAGCGCTCGTCGCGATCCAGGGGCCGGCCGCCGCGGGGACCCTCGACGCGCTGGTCGTCGAGGACCGGCTGCAGCCCGAGTCCCCGCTCGACGAGCTCCGCTACTACCGGGCACTGCACGCGACCTTCGACGGGTCGTCGGTCCTCGTGGCCCGCACCGGCTACACCGGCGAGGACGGCTTCGAGATCTACAGCGACCCCGAGGTCGCCCCGGCGATCTGGGACGCACTGCTCGACGCGGGGTCCTCGCGCGGTGTCGTCCCCGCCGGACTCGCGGCTCGGGACACCCTGCGGCTCGAGGCCGGCATGCCGCTCTACGGCCACGAGCTCACCGTGTCGACCCGTCCGGCGCAGGCCGGGCTCGGTCGGGTCGTCGCCCCTTCGGGAGACTTCGTCGGTGCTGCCGGCGTCGCGCCAGCCGAGGACGCGCCCGTGCTCGTCGGCCTCGTGATGGAGGGCCGCCGAGCCGCTCGTGCCGGCTACCCGGTGCTGCACGACGGGGACGTCGTCGGCACGGTGACCTCCGGCGCGCTCTCCCCGACGCTCGGCCACCCGGTCGCGATGGCCTTCGTCGCCCCGTCGGCCGCCGCCGAGGGACAAGTCCTCCACATCGACGTCCGCGGCACCGCCATCCCCGCGACCGTCACCCCGTTCCCCTTCTACCGCCGCCCCGCGAAAGGCTGACCGTCATGACCGACCAGAGCGCACTGCAGTACACCAAGGACCACGAGTGGCTGCTCGTCGAGGGTGACGTCGTCACCGTCGGCATCACCGACCACGCCGCCGAGCAGCTCGGCGACGTCGTCTACGTCGAGCTGCCGGCCGTCGGCACCGCCACCACCGCCGGCGAGCAGCTCGGCGAGATCGAGTCGACCAAGAGCGTCGGCGAGCTCTTCGCGCCGATCGAGGGCGAGGTCGTCGAGGTCAACGACGCCGTCGTCGACGCGCCCGACACCGTCAACCAGGACCCGTTCGGTGCCGGCTGGCTCGTGAAGATCAAGGTCGAGGGCACGGACTTCCCAGAGGACCTCATGGACCACGACGCGTACCGGGCGTCCATCGCATGACGGACACCGACCTGAACCTGCAGACGTCGTTCGCCGACCGGCACATCGGGACCACCCCGGCCGACCAGCGGACCATGCTCGACGTCGTCGGGCAGCCGTCCCTCGACGCCCTCGTCCGCGCGGCGATCCCGGAGTCGATCCACGCCGAACCGGTGTCGTCGTCGTCGATCCCGACCGCGGTCGGTGAGACCGAGGCACTCGCCGAACTCCGCGGGATGGCGGCGAAGAACACCGTCCGTCGGGCGATGATCGGCCTCGGCTACTACGGCACCCACACGCCGGCGGTCATCCAGCGCAACGTGCTCGAGAACCCGAGCTGGTACACGGCCTACACGCCGTACCAGCCGGAGATCTCGCAGGGGCGCCTCGAAGCGCTCATCAACTTCCAGACGATGGTCGCCGACCTCACCGGCATGGCCACGGCCGGCGCCTCGATGCTCGACGAGGGCACCGCCGTGGTGGAGGGCATGCTCCTCGCCCGCCGCGCGTCGAAGGTCAAGGGCGACGCGTTCCTCGTCGACGCAGACCTGCTGCCGCAGACGCGGGCGCTGCTCGACCACCGTGCCGACGCCGTCGGGATCACCCTGCGCGCGTTCGACGCCGTGTCCGGGCCCACGGACGAGCAGCTCGACGGCGCGTTCGGTGTGGTGCTGCAGTACCCGGGTGCCTCCGGGCACGTCGTCGACCCGTCGTCGACGATCGAGCGTGTGCACGCGGGCGGCGGGATCGCCGTCGTCGCGGCCGACCTGCTCGCGATGACGCTCCTCGCGTCCCCCGGGGACCTCGGCGCGGACGTCGCCGTCGGCACCTCGCAGCGCTTCGGCGTGCCGCTCGGCTTCGGTGGCCCGCACGCCGGGTACCTCGCCGTCCGCGCCGGGCTCGAACGACAGCTGCCCGGCCGGCTGGTCGGGGTGTCCTTCGACGCAGCAGGGGGCATGGCCTACCGCCTCAGCCTGCAGACCCGCGAGCAGCACATCCGTCGCGAGAAGGCGACGTCGAACATCTGCACCGCGCAGGTGCTCCTCGCCGTCATGGCGTCGATGTACGCGGTCTACCACGGGCCAGAAGGGCTCCGGTTCATCGCGAACCGCGTCGCACGCACGACGTCGGCGCTCGCCGATGCCGCACGGGCCGCCGACGTGGAGGTCGTCCACGACTCGTTCTTCGACACGCTGACACTCCGGGCGCCCGGACGCGCCCGCGAGCTCGTGGACGCCGCGCACGCTGCCGGGTACCTCCTGCACCTCGTCGACGCGGACACGCTCCTGGTCTCCGTCGACGAGACGACCACGCCCGACGACGTCCGCGTGCTGTCCGGGCTGCTGGCCGGGGGCAGTGCACCGGACCAGCACGCGGTCGAGACGGCCGTGGCGGACGCGACCCCGGGCCTCCCGTCCGGCCTGCTGCGGCAGAGCGAGTACCTGACGCACCCCGTGTTCAGCGCGCACCGGAGCGAGACCCGCATGATGCGGTACCTCAAGCACCTCGCCGACAAGGACTACGCGCTCGACCGCGGCATGATCCCGCTCGGCAGCTGCACGATGAAGCTCAACGCGGCGACCGAGATGGCCGCGGTGACGTGGCCGGAGTTCGCGGACATCCACCCGTTCGCGCCGCGCTCCGACGTCGAGGGCTACCTCGGGATGATCAGCGACCTCGAGACCTGGCTCGCCGAGGTCACCGGGTACGACACCGTCTCCGTCCAGCCCAACGCCGGCAGCCAGGGCGAGCTCGCCGGGCTCCTCGCGATCCGCGGGTACCACCGGTCCCGCGGGGACGACGCGCGCACCGTGTGCCTCATCCCGTCGAGCGCGCACGGCACGAACGCCGCGTCCGCCGTGCTCGCCGGCATGAAGGTCGTGGTCGTGGCGTGCGACGAGAACGGGAACGTCGATCTCGACGACCTCCGTGCTCGTGTCGCCGACCACGCCGACACGCTCGCGGCGCTGATGATCACGTACCCCTCCACCCACGGCGTGTACGAGCACGACATCCGTGACATCTGCGACGCCGTGCACGACGCCGGCGGCCAGGTCTACGTGGACGGCGCGAACCTCAACGCGCTCCTCGGGCACGCACGCTTCGGGGACTTCGGCGGGGACGTCTCGCACCTCAACCTGCACAAGACGTTCTGCATCCCGCACGGTGGTGGCGGCCCCGGCGTCGGGCCCGTCGCGGCGAAGGCGCACCTCGCGCCGTTCCTGCCGGGGCACCCGTTCGCGCAGGACGACGACCGTCGACCCGGGTCGACGTCGTCTCCGGACCAGCGGCTCGCGCATGCCGGTGGTCCGGTCTCGGCCGCGCCGTACGGCAGCCCGAGCATCCTGCCGATCACGTGGTCGTACGTCCGCATGATGGGGCTCGAGGGGCTCACCCGTGCGACGGAGACCGCCGTGCTCGGTGCGAACTACATCGCGGCGCGCCTCCGTGACGCGTTCCCGGTGCTCTACACCGGCGAGTCGGGGCTCGTCGCGCACGAGTGCATCCTCGACCTCCGTCCGCTCCGGGACGCCACCGGGATCACCGTGGACGACGTCGCCAAGCGCCTCGTGGACTACGGCTTCCACGCGCCGACCATGTCGTTCCCGGTGGCGGGCACGCTCATGGTGGAGCCGACCGAGAGCGAGGACCTCGCGGAACTCGACCGCTTCGTCGACGCGATGCTCGCCATCCGCGCCGAGGCCGGGGCGGTCGAGCGTGGGGAGTGGCCGGCGGACGACAACCCGCTCGTCGGGGCGCCGCACACGGCTGCGTCAGCGATCTCGGGGGAGTGGACGCACGCCTACACGCGGGAGCAGGCGGTGTACCCGCTGCCCGGCATCGCCGAGCGGAAGTACTGGCCGCCGGTGCGTCGTATCGACCAGGCATACGGCGACCGCAACCTCGTGTGCGCGTGCCCGCCGGTGGAGGCGTTCGCGTAGACCCTGTCCCCACATCGACGGCCCCGGAGCATCTCGCTCCGGGGCCGTCGGCGTGTGCGGGGGTGTCCGTCGGGTTGCGGGGTGCGGGGGTGTCCGTCGCGTTTCCGAGCCGGAACGACACTTTCGCTGTCGTACGACAGCGATCCTGTCGTTCGTTGCGGGCGCTGCCTGTTGTGCGAGCGCAGTAGCGACACCCTCGTCGTCGTACGACAGCGGTGTTGTCGTTCTGAGTCCGCGCCACCACCCCCACCCCGCTGCCCTCGAACCTCCTACCACGCCCCCGACACACGGTGGAGCGGTCCGATTCGTCCAAGCGGTGGATCATTGCGTCCAGACGCCGCACAGCCCACACATGGGGTCGGGCATGTCATGCCCGCCGAAACGCGGACACGAGCTTCCGTGACATGACCCCCGAAGAGGTGGCACACTGCGAAGAACTGTTCCGATGCGCAACGAAGATGATGCAGATGCAACAATCCAGCATGTTGTGCCGTGAAACGCGCATATCTTGCAGCATCTCGCAAGGATCATGCAAGTTGGTTACCAGCGTGTAACCGTTCGTTCCAGGGTTTGGCGGGTTCTCAGCGCACTGCCTACAGTGCAAAGGTCAAACGCGCCTGGCGACACCTCTGTGCCGGGCGCGTCCCATGCACCAGGAGGAACTCTTGATCAAGAAGCGCGCTGGGCTCGCAGCCCTCGCCGTGCTCGGGGCCACAGCAATCGCCCTGGCCGGCTGCTCCAGCAACAGTGGTAGCGGAAGCAACTCGGGCTCCGGCTCGACGAACGCGAACGGCATCGTCACCACCAACGGCAGCGAGCCCCAGAACCCGCTCATCCCCTCGAACACCACCGAGACCGGTGGTGGCAAGATCATCAACTCGATCTTCGAGGGACTCCGCTCCTACGACGCCGACGGCAAGCCGGTGAACGAGGTCGCGAAGAGCATCACCACCGACGACTCCAAGACGTTCGACATCAAGCTCAACACGGGCTGGAAGTTCACGAACGGCGAGAAGATCACCGCGGAGTCCTTCACGAAGGCGTGGAACTGGGCGGCGCAGAAGTCGAACGCCCAGGGCGCGAGCTACTACTTCGAGAACATCGAGGGCTACAGCGCCGACGCTGACTCCGAGCTCACGGGCCTCAAGGTCAAGAGCGACGACGAGTTCACCGTCACCCTGAAGTCCCCGCAGTCGGACTTCCCGCTGTCGCTCGGTTACTCGGCGTTCGTGCCGCTGCCGTCGTCGTTCTACGACGACCCCAAGGCGTTCGGTGAGAACCCGATCGGCAACGGCCCGTACAAGCTGGCCAGCAAGAGCGCGTGGACGCACAACACGGACATCAAGCTCGTCACCAACAAGGACTACGAGGGCAAGCGCAAGCCGAAGAACGGTGGTCTGACGATCACGTTCTACACCTCGCAGGACACCGCGTACTCCGACGCGCAGGGTGGCAACCTCGACATCCTCGACGCCGTGCCGGACAGCGCGTTCGCGAACTACAAGTCGGACTTCCCCGACTCGAACGTGAACCAGCCGGCCGCGATCTTCCAGGGCATCTACCTGCCCTACTACCTCGACCACTGGAAGGGCGAGGAGGGCAAGCTCCGTCGCGAGGCGGTGTCGATGTCCATCAACCGCAAGCAGATCACCTCGAAGATCTTCGACGGCACCCGTACGCCGGCCAGCGACTTCACCTCGCCGGTCATCGACGGCTGGTCGAAGGACCTCAAGGGCTCGGACGTCCTGGACTACAACAAGTCCGAGGCGAAGAAGCTCTGGGCCGAGGCCGACAAGATCTCGCCGTACAACGACACCCTCACCATCTCGTACAACGCCGACGGCGGACACGAGGCGTGGGTGACCGCGGTCGCGAACAGCATCTCCAACACCCTGGGCATCAAGGCCGAGGGTAAGGCGTACCCGACCTTCCAGGAGGCGCTGGACGTCCAGACGAACGACAAGCTGACCGGCGCGAGCCGTACCGGCTGGCAGGCCGACTACCCGTCGCTGTACAACTTCCTCGGCCCGACCATGGGTGAGGGCTCGTCGAACAACTACTCGCGCTACGACTCGGCAGAGTTCAACGACCTGCTCAAGCAGGGTCAGTCGGCCGACAGCGTCGAGGCAGGCAACAAGATCTTCGACCAGGCCCAGGAGCTCCTGCTCAAGGACCTGCCGGAGATCCCCCTCTGGTACTCGAACGTGACCGGTGTGTGGTCCGCTGACAACGTGTCGAACGTCAAGTTCGGCTGGGACTCGGTGCCGCTCTACTACGACGTCGAGGTCAAGAAGTAACGAACTGATCGCAGGTATCCTGCATCAGCAGCAACACCACCGGACGGGGGTTCGGGGACGATCAGTCCTCGGGCCCCCGTACCGCGGCGGCAACACCTCCCCCCCACGACCCAAGCGGGCGCCGCCTCCCGCGCCGGGCAGCCGTGTCAACTCACGCGACGTCCACCCACGACGAAATGACTGTGATCCACATGCTCGCTCCGAACCAGGCGGAGATCTGATGCTCTGGTACCTCGGGAAGCGCCTCCTGCAGCTGATCCCCGTGTTCTTCGGTGCCACGTTCCTCATCTACCTGATGGTGTTCCTCCTCCCCGGAGACCCCATCGCCGCGCTCTTCGGCGACCACCAGCCGTCGCCGCAGGTCATCGAACAGATCCGCGCGCAGTACAACCTCGACAAGCCCTTCATCGTCCAGTACCTGCTGTGGATCGGCGGCGTGTTCCGCGGCGACCTCGGCATGACGTACTCGGGGATCCCGGTCACCGAGCAGCTCGCGCAGGCGTTCCCGATCACGGCACGCCTCGCGATCCTCGCGCTGGTGTTCGAGTCGGTCGCCGGCATCGTCGTCGGTGTCATCGCCGGCCTCCGGAAGGGCAAGCTCTTCGACGCCACCGCGCTCGTCGTCAGCCTGTTCCTCATCTCGATCCCGGTGTTCGTCATCGGCTTCGTCCTGCAGTACGGACTCGGGATCCAGCTCGGACTGTTCCGTGCGACGGTCTCCGGTCAGGCGCCGTGGTCGGAGCTCGTGCTCCCCGCGATCGTCCTCGCGACCGGGTCGTTCGCCTACATCGTGCGACTCACACGGGCCAGCGTCGCCGAGAACATGAGCGCCGACTTCGTGCGCACCGCCACGGCGAAGGGCCTCCCGCGTCGCCGCGTCATCGGTGTGCACATCTTCCGGAACTCGCTGATCCCGGTGGTCACCTACCTCGGCATCGACATCGGCAACCTGATGGTCGGCGCGATCGTGACCGAGGGCATCTTCAACATCCACGGCGTCGGCGGCACGGTCTACCAGGCCGTCAAGCTCGGCCAGGGTCCGACCGTCGTGTCGTTCGTCGCCGTGATGGTCATCATCTTCATGCTCGCCAATCTCCTGGTCGACCTGCTGTACGCCGTCCTGGACCCGAGGATCCGTTATGCCAAGTAACACCGAATCGCGCTCGGCGACGCACTACGTCGCGCCGCTCGAGGAGACGCCGCTCCAGGCGATCGACAACGTCAACGAAGACGAGAAGACCCGGTCGCTCTGGACCGACGCGTGGGACTCCATGCGCGTCCGTCCGATCTTCTGGGTGTCGAGCGTCCTGATCGTCCTGATCATCGCCGTCGCGCTGGTGCCGGGTGTGTTCGCACACGCCGACCCGCGTGCATGCGACCTGTCGAACTCCGGGAAGGGCGGCAGTGCCGGCCACATCCTCGGGTACACCCGTCAGGGCTGCGACGTCTACTCCCGTGTCATCTACGGCACGCAGAACTCGCTGCTCGTCGGCCTCGTCGCGACGATCCTCGTGGTCATCGTCGGCGTGATCGTCGGCTCGCTCGCCGGTTTCTACGGCGGATGGCTCGACTCCGTGGTGTCCCGCATCGGTGACATCTTCTTCTCGATCCCGACCGTCCTCGGCGCGATCGTGATCATGTCGAGCATCCCGCAGCGCAGCCCGTGGACGGTCGCACTCGTCCTCGCGGCGTTCGCGTGGCCACAGATCGCCCGCATCATGCGCGGTGCGGTGCTGTCCGCGAAGAACGCGGACTACGTCACCGCATCGGCGGCACTCGGTGTGAGCCGGTTCAAGACGCTGATCCGCCACGTCATCCCGAACTCGATCGCCCCGGTGATCGTCGTCGCGACCGTCTCGCTCGGCACGTTCATCGTCGCCGAGTCGACCCTGTCGTTCCTCGGGATCGGTCTGCCGCCGTCGTCGCTCAGCTGGGGCTACGACATCAACGCCGCGCAGCCGTCGCTCCGCACCAACCCGTCGACGATCTTCTGGCCGTCGCTCGCCCTGTCCATCACCGTGCTCGCGTTCCTCCTCCTCGGTGACGTGGTCCGCGACGCACTCGACCCGAAGGCGAGGGCCCGCCGATGAGCGAGACGCTGACCGAGCCGACCGCGCGTCGCGCCAACGCGAACGGCGCGCCGCTCCTCGAGATCTCCGGTCTCGAGATCGGCTTCAAGACCCAGAGCGGGTTCGTCCAGGCGGTCCGCGGTGTCGACTTCACCCTCGAGCAGGGTGAGCGACTCGCGATCGTCGGCGAGTCCGGTTCCGGCAAGTCCACGAGCGCCCAGGCGATCATCAAGCTGCTGCCCGGCGCCGGCCAGGTGACCGGCGGCTCGATCAAGTTCAACGGTCGCGAACTCGTCGGCCTCTCCGACAAGGAGATGTCCGAGATCCGCGGCAAGGAGATCGGCTACGTCCCGCAGGACCCGATGTCGAACCTCAACCCGCTGTGGACCATCGGGTTCCAGGTGGAAGAGGCGATCCGTGCGAACGGCATGGCCACCGGCAAGAAGGCCGTGCGCGAGCGTGCGATCGAGGTCCTGAAGGAAGCGGGTCTCGGCGACGCCGCGAACCGTCTCAAGCAGTACCCGCACGAGTTCTCCGGCGGCATGCGGCAGCGCGTGCTCATCGGCATCGGTCTGTCGAGCCACCCGCAGCTGCTCATCGCCGACGAGCCGACGAGCGCGCTCGACGTGACCGTGCAGCGAGTCATCCTCGACCACCTCGAGACCCTGACCCGCGATTACGGCACGAGCGTCCTCTTCATCACGCACGACCTCGGCCTCGCTGCCGAGCGTGCCGAGAAGCTCGTCGTGATGTACAAGGGGCAGGTCGTCGAGGCGGGTCCGTCGCAGGAGATCCTCGGCAACCCGCAGCACCCGTACACGCAGCGACTCGTCGCCGCGGCGCCGTCCCTCGCCAGCCGCCGCATCCAGTCGAAGGTGCAGCACGAGAGCATCGCGATCTCGGACAGCGGCAGCGACGACGCCGAACTGATCGCACGCGCCCAGGAGCGCGAGCACCAGCCGGCCGAGGACCTCATCGTCGTCAAGAACCTGCAGAAGATCTACAAGCTGCGCGGCAAGAACCTCGCGTCGCGTGAGCTGAAGGCCGTCGACGACGTGTCGTTCTCGATCCCGAAGGGCACCACCACGGCGCTCGTCGGTGAGTCCGGCTCGGGCAAGTCGACCGTCGCCAAGCTCGTGCTGCAGCTCGAGGGCATCACGAGCGGCACCGTCCAGTTCGACGGCACCGACATCGGTGCGTTGAAGGGCAAGGAGCTCTTCGACTTCCGCCGCCGTGTGCAGCCGGTGTTCCAGGACCCGTACGGTTCCCTCGACCCGATGTACAACGTCGGGAACACGATCGCGGAGCCGCTCGTCACGCACGGCGTCGGCGACAAGGCATCGCGTCGCGCTCGCGTGCGCGAGCTCCTCGACCAGGTGGCGTTGCCGTCCTCGATGGTGAACCGGTACCCGAACGAGCTCTCGGGCGGTCAGCGGCAGCGCATCGCCGTCGCGCGTGCACTCGCGTTGAAGCCCGAGGTCATCGTGCTCGACGAGGCGGTCTCCGCGCTCGACGTGCTCGTGCAGGGTCAGATCCTCGAGCTCCTCACCGAGCTCCAGTCGGAACTCGGCCTCACGTACCTGTTCATCACGCACGACCTCGCCGTCGTCCGCCTCGTCGCGGACAACGTGTGTGTCATGCGCAAGGGACAAATCGTGGAGAAGGCGACGACCGACGAGGTCTTCGCCAACCCGCGCGAGCAGTACACCCGCGACCTCCTGGCCGCGATCCCGGGCGCCTCGTTCGAGTTCGGACGCTGAGCCCCCGTTCACCGCACACGGAACGCGTCGCCCCGATGGGGCGGCGCGTTCCGCGTTTCCGCCCCACCCGCCCCGTCGAGCGGGCGAAATACCGTGGTCGCCCCGAGCGCCCACCCGGGTGTTCCGCCCGCTCGACGTGCGGGCGTGTTCCCGCGGGCCGCGCCTCCGTCGAGGGGGCGAAATACCGTGGTCGCCCCGAGCGCGCACCCGGGTATTCCGCCCGCTCGACCGTGGACACGGACTGGAGGACCGCCCCTCGTCCGCGCGACTGTCACGCCCGCCTCGTACCCGGATCGACGCCGGGTGAGATCGCAGTCCGTGTCGCCTCGGGTCCACCGAGCCGCCACGGACGGCGACTTCACCGTGGGACGCGCGCCGCGTGCGGCCGAGCGGGCGAAATGCCCGGGTTCGTGTTGGGACCGACACGGGTATTCCGCCCGCTCGAGTCAGGGTCCGCCGCGCACGCACCCACGCCCGTCCGCACGCACGCACGCAGGCAGGCAGGAGCGAGCGCACGCACGAGCACCCGCGCACGCACGCTCGCACGCCCTGATGGCGCCCAGCCCGCGCGTCGGCGGGTGCGGTCAGAGGCGTGCAGCGGCCATCGACGCGGCGATGGCGAGGATCGTGATCGCGAGGATCGTCCATCCGTGGACACGGTGCACGATCGGGTGCGGGGTGACGGTCGCCGGAGGCGGGCCGTCCTGCGGAGCCGCCGCGGGGACGAACGCGAGCACCTCGGCGGCCGCAGCGTCCACGGTCACTGGCACCGAGCCTCCCGGCCGGTCCACGCGCAAACGTGCCGTCGGCCGCGGCGCGATCCAGGTGCGACGGTCGGGTTCGTTCGACTGGATCTCGAGGCCGTACTTCGTCCGCACGCCGGTGACACGGCGCCAGGCGTACGTCGAGGTGCGTCGGACGTCGACGACCACGAGCGCGTCGGGGGTGAGCAGCAGCCGAGGACGCCAGAGCGCAGCCCACGCCACGAACGCGATGAAGATGCTCGGGATCGGCACGAGGAGGACCGACGTGTCACCACGGCTGATGAAGCCGAGGACGAGCAGGACGACGGCGACTGCCCAGAGCACGATGGCCAACGTCCGCATGCCGGGAGCGACGATGCGCGCGGGTTCGGGGCCGGGGGAGTCGCTCACGGCTCCATCGTAGGAGAGGTGCGAGAGTGCCTCCCCGGAACCGTCTGTTGAGCGGGCGTGAAACGCCGTGCGCGTACCAACTGACGACCCGATGTTCCGGGGAGGCAAATCCATGACGGATCTCTCGTACCGTCGATGGTCCCCGACCCCAGTTCGGGTGTCAATACCCCCGACCGAAAGGATCAGGAAACCGACACGCCGATCGAGCGCAAAGTCGATGCGGACGTACCTACCGGACGAGCTGTTCGATCTCCCCGCGGATCACGGAGGCCTTCGGGAACCGAAGCCCGACGAGTCCGATGTGCCGCCAGCGGACGACGCCGTCCGGGCCGACGACGAACACGGACCGTCGGAGTCCGAGCCCCGGCGCGCGGACCCCGTAGTCGCGGATGACGGTGCCCGCGGTGTCGCTGAGGAGCGGGAAGGTGAGCGAGGAGTCGCGGGCGAAGGCCTCGTGCGAGTCGAGCGCCTGCGGGCTGATGCCCCAGACGACGGCACCGAGGTCGTCGAAGTCGTCGAGCTCCTCTTGGTAGCTGCAGAGCTGTGCGGTGCAGACCGGGGTGGCATCGCCCGGGTAGAAGGCGAGGACGATCGTGCGACCGATCTCGGACGACAGGTCGTACTCGTCGTCGGTGCGCACCCCGTCGCGGACGATCATGCCCGGCAGGGTGAAGGTCGGGGCGGGTTCGCCGACCGCGGGGATGCTCATGTGCACAACGTACGGCGCGCGGGGGCAGGGGAGCCCTCGGCGCGCTGCGCGAGGGCTGTGAGTCCTGATGGTTGCTGTCGAAACGGCCAGCGGGGTCGGACGGGTGCTGTCGAAACGGCCAGCGGGGCCGAGCGCTGCTGCGCTCGGCCCCGCTGTGTCGTGTCCGTCGGTGGCTACTTGGTGAAGCCGACCTTCGTCCAGTCGATGTTCTGTGCACCCGCGAACGCGCCGTAGTTGGCGAGCTTCGGGTTCTGTGCGACGAGCGCCGGCTTGGCCGTGATGGGCATCGAGTGCCCGATCGCCCAGACCTGCTTGTCGATCTTGTTCCAGATGACGTTGGCCTTGTCCGAGTCCGGCTCGGAGAGGGCCTGCTTCGTCAGCTTGTCGATCGTGTCGGAGCTGACCCGGCCGTAGTTCTGGCCGACGCTGCCCGACGTGTAGATCGTCGCGCTGCTGGAGTGGAAGCCGGTGCCGCCCCAGACGAAGATCGTCATGTCGTAGTTGCCCGGCGTGACGTACTGCTCGAAGAAGTCGTCCGTCGCGACCGACTTCAGCGTGAGCTTCACACCGACCTCCTTGAGCTGCTGCTGCATGACCTGGGCCAGCTGCTGCGACGTCGGAGCGCCGGAGGGGATGGTGATCGCGATGGAGAGCGTCTTGCCGCCCTTCGATCGGTACGTGCCATCCGTCTTCCAGCCGTCGTCGTCGAGGATCTTCTTCGCCTTCTCGACGTCGAACGTGGCGTTCGGCTTGATGTTCGACTTGTAGCCCTTGTCGGTCGACAGGAACAGGTGGTTGTCGAGGGTGCCGAGCTTGTAGGGCAGCGTGCCACCGATGACCTGCGCCAGCGCGTCGCGGTTCACCGCGTGCTGGATCGCCAGTCGGAGCTGCTTGTCCTTGAGCAGGCCGTTCGTCGAGAAGTCGACGTGCGTGTACTGGGCGGACGTGGACGCGAGGATCTTCGTGTTCTTCGCGTTCTTCACCCGGTCGAAGCGCTCCGACGTCGTCGTGAGGACGGAGTCGATCTCCTTGTTCAGGTAGGCGTCCACGTCGGCGTTGCCGTCGAGCGAGCGGAAGATCACCTGATCGAGCTTCGGCTTGTCACCCCACCAGTTCTCGTCGGGCTTCATCGTGACCGTGCCGGCGGTCTCGTTGAGGTCGGTGATCTTGTACGGGCCGGAGGAGACCGGGACCTTGCCCTTGTAGTTGTTGTTGAACTGGTCCGGCGTGCTCGTCTGGCTGGCCGGGTAGAGCGGGCTGAACAGCGACTTCCAGTCGGAGAACGGTGTGGCGAACTTGACCACGACGTCGCGCTCGGTCGCGCCCTGGGTGACGGAGTCGATGTCCTCGTATCCGGTGGACCCGGCGATCAGGTAGTCCTTGTCCGTGCCGTTGGTGGTCTTCCACTCGTTCTCGAAGTCACGCCAGGTGATCGGCGAGCCGTCGTTCCACTTGGCCTGGTCGTTGATCGTGTACGAGATGGTGAGCGGGTCGTCGCTGGTGACCTCGGCCTTGGACACGTAGTCCGTGTTCAGGGTCGGCGCGCCCTTGTCGTCGATCGTGTAGATGAACGGCATCGTCGCCTGTTCGATCGTCGACGCGTCGACGAGCGGACCGTCGACCTGGTTGTAGTTCCACTGCGACACCCACTGCGAGATCGGCAGACGGAGTGTCCCGCCGTTCTCCAGGTCGGAGACCGGCTGTGCGTTGATCTGTGCCGACGTCGGCAGGGTCTTCTTGCCGGAGTCGCTGGAGCTGTCGTTGCCGGAGCTGCCGGAACCGCCCGAGCAGCCGGTGACGGCGAGTGCGATCCCGGCGAGGGCCGCCGTGACCGCAAGGAATTTCCCGTGCTTCATTCTGTTCCCCTCGTGAAGTTGGGATTCACCTTATGGCCCTCGCGCGGGGGTGGGAGAACATTTCGTGTTCGAACCATCAATCGTTACCCGGCTGGACGGTCCATGTGATCTGCCGGAAACAATCGGGGCCGTAAGGTGGCGGAATGATCCGCTTCCTGGCGCGTCGATTCGTGTACTACGTCGTGCTCGTCTTCATCGCGACCTCGCTGACCTACTTCCTGGCATCGGCGACGTTCAGCCCCCGCTCCGTCTACGCGCAGCGCAACCCGGCGCCGTCGGCGCAGGTCATCGACGCCAAGCTCGACGACATCGGCGTCAACGACAAGACGCCCATCGTCATCCGGTACACGCACTGGCTCGGAGACGTCGTGCACGGCGACCTCGGACAGACGATCCAGGACCGCTCGGTGAACGAGCAGTTCTTCCCGCGGCTGGGCGTCAGCCTCCGTCTGCTGCTGGTCGGGTCGGTCGCCGGCATCGTGCTGGGGGTGCTCGTCGGTGTCTGGAACGCGATCCGGCAGTACCGGTTGTCGGACCGGGTGAGCGCAGCGATATCGATCGTCCTGTTCTCGACGCCCGTGTTCCTGACCGCCGTCTTCCTGAAGATCGGGGCGACGAAGCTGAACCAGGACGCGGGACGCCAGATCATCAACTTCACGGGGGAGGCCACCCCCGGGTTGGACGGGTCCACCTGGACGCTCCTGCTCGACCGCGGTGCGCACCTGCTGCTGCCGACGATCTCGATCGCCGTGGGGCTCATCGCGATCTACAGCCGGTACCAGCGCGCGACGATGCTCGATGTGTTGGGCTCGGACTTCCTCCGCACGGCGCGGGCGAAGGGCCTGACCCGCGGTCGCGCGACGTTCAAGCACGGCCTGCGGACGGCACTGATCCCGATGACGACGTTGTTCGCGTACGGGTTCCTCGGGATCCTGACCGGCGCGACCCTGACCGAGAAGATCTTCGCGTGGAACGGGCTGGGGTCGTGGTTCATCGACGCGGTGAACAACAACGACGTCAACGTGGTGACCGCGTACACCCTGTTCGCGGCGGTGGTCGTCCTGGTCGCAGGGTTCCTGGCCGACGTCGCGACCGCAGCACTCGACCCGCGCGTGCGGAGGAGCTGAGATGACCGACACCCGCATCGAGCCCGTCGACCCGACCCTCGTCGCCCGCAGCGACACCCCGGCACGGGCGACCCGGCAGAACAACCGCCTCGCGCAGACCGTCCGCCGCCTGTTCATGAACCGCGGCGCGGCGATCGGCACCGTCGTGGTGCTGCTGCTCTTCGCCTTCGCGTTCATCGGGCCGCTGGTCAGCCCGTGGCAGTACTCGCAGATCGACTACACCGCGTTCACCCGACCGCCGAGCGCAGCGCACTGGTTCGGCACGAACGGGATCGGTCAGGACGTGTTCGCCCAGACCGCCAGGGGCATGCAGAAGAGCCTGCTCATCGGACTGCTCGTCGCGGTGTTCTCAACGGCCATCGCGGCCATCACCGGGGCCGCCGCCGGGTACTTCGGCGGCTGGGTCGACCGGCTGGTGATGTTCTTCGTGGACATGCTGCTCGTGCTGCCGTCGTTCCTGATCATCGCGATCATCAGCCCGCGCATCCAGAACGCCGGCTGGATCGTCCTGGTGGTCCTCATCACCGTCTTCGGCTGGATGATCACCGCCCGCGTCGTCCGCTCGATGACGCTGTCCGTCAAGGAACGCGAATTCGTCCGCGCCGCCCGCTACATGGGCATCGGACCGTTCCGGATCATCTTCCGGCACGTGCTGCCCAACGTGGCATCGTTCCTGATCATCGACGGCACGATCCAGGTCGCGACCGCGGTGCTCGGGGAGACGACGCTGAGCTACTTCGGCTTCGGTGTGCAGGCGCCCGACGTCTCGCTCGGCACCCTGATCGCCCAGAACCAGGACAACGCGCTGACGAGCCCGTGGCTGTTCTACTTCGCAGCCGGTGCCCTCGTGGTCTTCGCGATCGCCGCGAACCTCATCGGTGACGGGCTGCGGGACGCCCTCGACCCGACGTCGACCACCGGCAAGCGGCAGAAGCGGAACCGTCGTCGCGACCAGAACCAGGCGGCCGTGGACGTCGCCGCGTTGAACACCCAGGCCGGAGCGGGCGCATGAGCACCACCACGACGAACACCGACGAGATCCTCCGCGTCCGCGACCTGCACGTCCGCTTCCCGACCCCTCGGGGCGAGGTGCACGCCGTCCGCGGGGTGGACCTCGAGCTCCGCCGTGGCGAGGTCCTCGGCATCGTCGGCGAGTCCGGCTCGGGCAAGTCGGTCACGAGCATGGCGATCCTCGGCCTGCTCCCGGAGACCACCGTCGTCACCGGCTCGATCGACCTCGACGGGCAGGAGCTCGTCGGTCGCAGCGACCGGCAGATGAGCAAGCTCCGCGGGTCGAAGGTGGCGATGGTCTTCCAGGACCCGCTGTCCGCGTTCACGCCGGTGTACACGATCGGCGAGCAGATCGCCGAGACCGTCCGGATCCACCGCGACGTCACGAAGCAGCAGGCCCGTGAGCGTGCGATCGAGCTCCTGAAGCTCGTGGGCATCCCGCAGGCGGAGAGCCGCGTCGACGCGTTCCCGCACGAGTTCTCCGGCGGCATGCGGCAGCGCGCGATGATCGCGATGGCGATGGCGAACGACCCCGAGGTGATCCTCGCCGACGAGCCCACCACGGCGCTCGACGTGACGATCCAGGCGCAGATCATCGACGTGCTCCGGACCGCGCAGCGGGAGACCGGCGCAGCACTGGTGTTCGTCAGCCACGACCTCGGCGTCATCGCCGGGATCGCCGACCGGATCGCGGTCATGTACGCGGGACGGATCGTGGAGACCGCCAGCGCCGACGAGCTGTTCGCGCGGCCCCGGATGCCGTACACGATCGGCCTCATCGGCGCGCTGCCCAGGCTCGACGAGTCCAGCGGCGGTCCGCTCGTGCCGATCCCCGGATCGCCGCCGTCACTCATCGGGCTGGCCGACGCGTGCCCGTTCGCCGACCGCTGCCCGCTCGCCGCCGAGGCATGTCGGACGTCCGAGCCGGCGCTCGAGGTCCTCGACGTCGCGGCCGGCGTCCCCGGTGAGGCGCCGGTGGACACGAGCGTCCCGCACGCCGCCGCCTGCCACCGCACCGACGAGGTCGCGAAGGCCCACGCCGACGCGGGTGCGATCTTCACGCTGCCGTCGATCGACACCGCCCCGGCCGCGCACGTGCAGCGCGCCGACCGCGACCCCGTCGTCCAGGTCGAGGGGCTCACGAAGACGTTCCCGCTCGTCAAGGGCTCGGTCTTCCGCCGCAAGGTCGGCGAGGTCTACGCCGTCGACGGGGTCGACCTCGACATCCGCCAGGGCGAGACGCTCGGGCTGGTGGGGGAGTCCGGCTCCGGCAAGTCCACGACGCTGCACCAGCTGATGGACCTGGAGCGTCCCGAGGTCGGCACCGTGGAGCTCTTCGGCGCCCCGGTCGACACGAGCAAGTCCGGCACGAAGACCCTCCGCAACCGGATCTCGATGGTGTTCCAGGACCCGGCGGCGAGCCTCGACCCGCGCATGACCGTGTACGACGTCGTGGCAGAACCGCTGCGAGCAGTCGGAGCGAGTGCCGACCGCATCGCCGACCGCGTGCCGGAGCTCATCGAACTCGTCGGACTCCGTTCAGCCGAGGCCGACCGCTACCCGCACGAGTTCTCCGGCGGCCAGCGGCAGCGCATCTCGATCGCCAGGGCGCTCGCCACCGAGCCGGAGCTGATCGTCCTCGACGAGCCGGTCTCCGCACTCGACGTCTCGATCCAGGCCGGCGTGCTGAACCTGCTCGCCGAGCTCAAGGCGCGCCTCGGCCTGTCGTACCTGTTCGTCTCGCACGACCTGTCGGTGATCCGGCACGTCGCGGACCGCGTCAGCGTCATGTACCTCGGCCGAACGGTGGAAGAGGGCGCGGTGGACGAGGTCTTCGAACGCCCGATGCACCCCTACACGGCGGCGCTGATGTCGGCGGTGCCGGTGCCCGACCCGGTGATCGAGCGCAGCCGGACGACGATCCTGCTCCCCGGTGACCCGCCGAGTCCCACCGAGCGTCGGACCGGCTGCCGGTTCCGGTCGCGCTGCCCGCTGTACGCGATGCTCCCGGACGCGCAGAAGTCGCGCTGCGAGGACGAGGTCCCCGAGAAGACGTCGCACCGCGGTGCGTCGGTCGACCACCGCGCGGCGTGCCACTACCCGGACCAGGTGGCGACGCTGACCGCGTAGCCGCCGACACTCGATCGAGTGCGCAGAAGACGGGCTCACGGACGCGCCCGGGTCCCGCCTTCTGCGCACTCGTCCGTCGGCCGCTCCTGACCAGGTGCCGGACGGGAGGCTCGGTGCCGGACGCGCACCGAGCCTCCCGTCCGCCGCGTGGTCGCCGGCGGCGACTACCGGAACAGCGCCGGGAACGCGTGCGCCACCCAGGGGTACCCGACGAAGACGGCTGCGTCGAGGATGCAGTGCGTCACGATGAGGGGCATGAGCCGGCCCCACTTCGTGTAGATCCACCCGAACGCGATGCCCATCACGGCGTTCCCCACGAACGCACCGAAGCCCTGGTACAGGTGGTAGCTGCCGCGCAGCAGTGCGGTGGACAGGATGATCTGCCAGCGCCCCCACCCGATCTCGCCGAGGCGCGCGTACAGGTACCCGATGACGATGACCTCCTCCTGCAGCCCCGAGCGGATCGCGGAGAGGAGCAGGACGGGGATCGTCCACCAGTACGAGTCGAGTGCAGCGGGGTTCACGTTCACCGTGAACCCGAGCGCACGGCCCGTGAAGTACAGCGCGAGCCCCGGGATCCCGATGCCGAGCGCGATGAGGACGGGGACGCCGATGTCGGAGCCGGCCCGGAACCGGTCGATGCCCAGGCGCGACAGGTGTGGTCGGGTGGTGCTCCAGAGCAGGTAGCAGACCAGCGCGACCGGGGCCAGGTCCACCGCGATGCCGACGAGCTGCCTCGCGAGGTCGACGTACTGCACCGTGGTCGTCGACGTGTTGAGCGCCGTGGACTGCTGCCCGAGCGGAGTGGTCTGCGACAGGTCGTCGATGATCTGCAGCACCGAGTAGAGCGCGCTGCCGCCCAACGAGAGCATCAGGACGATCGTGATCTCGACCCACGTTCGCCGTCGGCTCATGTGCTGTACTCCTGCCACTTGCGAACTACCGGTAGACTGGTGTGTCGGGCGTTCTGCCCGCGGGTGCGGTGTCGTGACGACGTCGGCCCGACACTCTCCCAGAAATTGAAGGATGTCCTGTATGGCGCTCGCCACCCGGTCCGACCTGCGCAACGTCGCCATCGTGGCACACGTCGACCACGGCAAGACCACGCTCGTCGACGCGATGCTCACGCAGACCAACTCGTTCGACGCCCACTTCGAGGGCGAAGACCGGATGATGGACTCGAACGACCTCGAGCGCGAGAAGGGCATCACCATCCTCGCGAAGAACACCTCGGTGCTCTACAACGGGAAGCACGCGACCGAGTTCGGCTCCGACGGCCCCATCACCATCAACGTGATCGACACCCCCGGCCACGCCGACTTCGGTGGCGAGGTCGAGCGCGGCCTGTCCATGGTCGACGGTGTCGTGCTGCTCGTCGACGCGTCGGAGGGCCCGCTGCCCCAGACCCGCTTCGTGCTCCGCAAGGCGCTCGCCGCGAAGCTCCCGGTGATCCTGCTCGTCAACAAGACGGACCGCCCCGACTCCCGCATCGACGAGGTCGTCTCCGAGTCGCAGGACCTGCTCCTCGGTCTCGCGTCCGACCTCTCGGACGAGGTCGACGACCTCGACCTCGACGCGATCCTCGACGTCCCCGTGGTCTACGCCTCGGGTCGTGCCGGCGCCGCCAGCCGCAACAAGCCGGCCGACGGCTCGCTGCCCGACAACGACGACCTCGAGCCGCTCTTCGAAGCGATCCTCCAGCACGTCCCGGCCCCGAAGTACGACGACGAGCACCCGCTGCAGGCGCACGTCACGAACCTCGACGCGTCGCCGTTCCTCGGCCGCCTCGCGCTGCTGCGCATCTTCCACGGCACGATGAAGAAGGGCCAGACGGTCGCGTGGGTCAAGCACGACGGCACCGTCCAGAACGCCCGCATCACCGAGCTCCTCATCACCAAGGCGCTCGACCGCTACCCGGCCGAGTCCGCCGGTCCCGGTGACATCGTCGCCGTCGCCGGCTTCGACACGATCACCATCGGTGAGACCCTGACCGACCCCGAGGACGTCCGCCCACTGCCGACCATCACGGTCGACGACCCGGCGATCTCGATGACCATCGGGACCAACACGAGCCCGCTCGTCGGCAAGGTCAAGGGCCACAAGCTCACCGCGCGCATGGTCAAGAACCGGCTCGACAGCGAACTCGTCGGCAACGTCTCGCTCAAGGTGCTCGACATCGGCCGCCCCGACGCGTGGGAGGTCCAGGGTCGCGGCGAGCTCGCACTGGCCATCCTCGTCGAGCAGATGCGTCGAGAGGGCTTCGAGCTCACGGTCGGCAAGCCGCAGGTCGTCACCAAGCGTGACGAGAACGGCAAGCTCCAGGAGCCGTACGAGCACATGACGATCGACACGCCGGAGGAGCACCTCGGCGCGATCACGCAGCTCATGGCCGCGCGCAAGGGTCGCATGGAGAACATGACGAACCACGGCACCGGCTGGATCCGCATGGAGTTCATCGTGCCGTCGCGTGGCCTCATCGGCTTCCGCACGTCGTTCCTCACCGAGACCCGCGGCACCGGCATCGCCAACGCGATCTCGCACGGCTACGCCGAGTGGGCCGGCCCGATCCAGACCCGCATCAACGGCTCGATCGTGTCCGACCGCTCCGGTGTCGTCACGCCGTTCGCCATCACGAACCTCCAGGAGCGGATGACGTTCTTCGTCAACCCCACCGAAGAGGTCTACGAGGGCATGGTCATCGGCGAGAACTCGCGAGCCGACGACATGGACGTGAACATCACGAAGGAGAAGAAGCTGACGAACATGCGTTCGGCGAACGCCGACTCCTTCGAGTCGATGACGCCGTCGCGCCAGCTCTCCCTCGAGGAGTGCCTGGAGTTCGCCCGCGAGGACGAGTGCGTCGAGGTCACCCCCGACGCCGTGCGCATCCGCAAGGTCGAGCTCGACGCACAGGCCCGGCAGCGCGCGTACGCCCGCCTGAAGCGTCAGGACGCCTAAGCACCCGCGCACAGTGCACGAGGAGGTCGAGGGATACGGTTGATGCCGTGACTCTCGACCTCCTCTCGCTGTACCAGGACCTCCACGCCCACCCGGAACTCGGCTTCCAGGAGCACCGCACCGCCGGTGTCGTCTCCGCGAAACTGCACGAGCTGGGCGGTGTCGACGTGACCGAGGGCGTCGGCGGCACCGGCGTCGTCGGGGTCCTGTCGAACGGCGACGGTCCGGTCATCTGGCTCCGTGCCGACATGGACGGCCTGCCGGTGGAGGAGCGCACGGGCCTGCCGTACGCGAGCACCCACCGCGGCACCGACGAGACCGGCGCCGACGTCCCGACGATGCACGCCTGCGGTCACGACATCCACGTCACGTGGCTCCTCGGCACGCTCGAGCGCCTCACCGCGACGAAGGCCGACTGGTCCGGCACCGTCGTCGCCGTGTTCCAGCCCGCCGAAGAGGTCATCTCCGGTGCCCGGGCGATGGTCGACGACGGCCTCGTCGAGCGATTCCCGAAGCCCTCGATCGTGCTCGGCCAGCACTCGGCACCCGCCCCGGTCGGCATGGTCGCCGTCGGTGCCGGCGCGGTGATGGCGTCGAGCGACCGGTTCGCCGTCACCTTCAACGGCCGCGGGGCCCACGGCTCGGCTCCGCAGTCCTCGCTCGACCCCGTCGTCACGGCGGCGTCGGCGGTCGTGCGGCTGCAGACGATCGTCTCCCGCGAGACCTCCCCGAGCGACGCGGGTGTCGTGACCGTCGGGAGCTTCCACGCCGGCAGCCGGGCGAACATCATCCCCGACAAGGCGGTCATCGAGATCTCGACGCGGGCGCGCAACGAGGAGACCCGCGGCCGCATCATCGACTCGATCGAGCGCATCGTCCGTGCCGAGAGCCAGGCCGGTGGCCTGCCCGAGCCGACGATCGAGCGGTTCTCGGGTGCCGACGTCCTCGTGAACGACCCGGAGCAAGCCGCGAAGGTCCTCGATGCCCTCCGTCCGGCGGTCCCGAACGCCGTCGACCTGGACTCCGGCCTCGCGATGGCGTCGGAAGACGTCGGGCAGCTCGCCACGGCTGCTGGCGTGCCGATCGTGTACTGGTTCACGGGCATCACCGACCCGGAGCTGTTCCGTCGCGGCGAGGACATCCCGAGCAACCACTCGCCGTTCTACGCGCCGCAGGCGGAGACCGCGATCCCGGTGGGCGTCGACGCGCTCGTCGCGGCCGCGCGCGCCTACCTGCGCTGACGCGCGTTCCTTCCCACATTGCCCGCATTGGGAAGCGGTTTCGCGCGTAGGGAGTCGAAAGAACTGACCCCCTACGCGCGTTCCGACCTCCTGCGCGTGTTCCGACCCAGCAGCGGACCGGACGGGAGGCTCGGGTCGCGCCCGGCAGGGAGGTGAGACTCCCAGGGAACTCGCGCCGGGCCTCCTGCCTGGTTCGTTACTGTCGCCGCATGCGCAACGCCATCCGCACCCCGCTCGTGGCCGCCGTGGCGGCCGGCATCGCCCTGGCCGGGCTCACCGGCTGCTCCTCGGACACCTTGAAGCAGGCGACGGACCTCGGGTCCTCGGTGGCCTCGGACGTCAGCGAGCACGTGCAGGGCATCGACGGCTCCGCGATCGAGCAGGGCATGTCGAACATCGCCGGCGGCATCGACGGCGCGCTCGACACCGCGCTGAAGGGCGCGAACGTGACCTCGGACGGCAAGGTCCCCGAGGGGTTCCCGACCGCAGCGGTGCCGCTCGTGGACGGGACGGTACTCGGCGGTGGGACCGGTCCGAACGGGTCCGGCTGGGTGGTGCAGGTGCAGGCCGCAGGGGTCGACGACTTCGCCGCGGCCGCGCAGCAGCTCACCGACGCCGGGTTCACCGAGTCGGCGAAGCGGTCGGACACGTCGAGTGCGTTCGGGATCTTCCGGAGCGACGACCACCGGATCGTCCTGACCTTCTCGAAGTCGGACGCCGGGGCGACCGCGACGTACATCGTCACCCCGCGCTAGGCAGGCCTCGTCCGGCCACGGTCCCGTACGCTTGGACCCGATGTCGAAGGCCACCGCGACGCGCCCCGAGCGTGTCCTCATCGTGCACGCCCACCCCGACGACGAGACCCTGTCGTCCGGTGGCACCATCGCGACGCTCCTCGAGCTCGGGTCCGAGGTCACCGTGCTCACGGCGACCAGGGGCGAGCGCGGCGAGATGCTCACGCCGGAGTTGGCGCCGCTCTTCGGTGACGCGCCGCGCGTCGCCGCCCACCGTGAGACCGAGATCGCGGCGGCACTCGCCGCCCTCGGGGGACCTGCACACCTCTGGCTCGGCGGACCCGGTGCCCGACCGACCGACCTGCCCGAGCGCCGCTACACGGACTCCGGCATGCAGTGGGGAGCGGACGGGCGAGCGGTCGCCGCGGACGACGCCCCCGCTGATTCCCTGACGATGGCCGACCTCGGCGAGGTCGTCGACGACGTCCGCGCCGCGATCCGCTCCACGGCGGCGGACGCGGTCATCAGCTACGCCGACGACGGCGGGTACGGACATCCGGACCACGTGCGGGTGCACCACGCGGCGAAGTACGCGGCGAAGGCCGAGGACGTCCCGTTCTCGATGATCGTCGACCCGGGATCCGGTGAAGCGGACCTGACCGTGGACGTGCTCCCGGTCCGGGCGAAGGTCCGTGCGGCGGTCGAGCAGTACCGCTCCCAGGTCACCGTCGACCCCGTCGATCCCGCCGACCCGCTCGCGCTGTCGTGGGTGATGCCGCACGGTGCGCGTCACCAGGCTCCGGCGACCGAGGCCTTCCGGCACGACGCACCTCCGTCGGCGCCCGCCCCCGAGACGTACGCCGAGATGACCCCTGCCGGGAAGGCGACCGCGGTCGTCGTGTCGCTCGTGGTCGGGCTCCTCGCCGGCGGACTCGGCACGATCACCCACCAGCAGACCCTCGCTGCCTTCCCGATCGGCATCGTCCTGACGACGTTGATCGTCGTCGGGCTGACGGTCGGCGTGCGGCTGTTGTACCGGTCGCGGGCGATGGTCGCGGCGATCGGCATCGGGGTCATCGTCGCGACGCAGGTGCTGGTCTCGGTCGGCGGGCAGAGTTCCCCGCTCGTGCTCGCGAACACCGCCGGGTACGTGTGGACGTTCGGGCCGGCGATCGTCGCCATGCTGGCGCTCGCGTGGCCCGACCTGTCCGGTGCGCGCGCCGCCGCCGACGCCCGTGTCGACGCCGACGGCCCGCGGTCAGGGACGCCGGCCGCCCGCGAGTAGACTCGAAGCGCTCAGTTCGAAGGGAGCAACCCGACCGTGACCTACGTGATCGCCCAGCCCTGTGTCGACGTCAAGGACCGCGCGTGCATCGACGAATGCCCCGTCGACTGCATCTACGAGGGCGATCGCTCGCTGTACATCCACCCGGATGAATGCGTGGACTGCGGCGCCTGCGAACCCGTCTGCCCGGTCGAGGCGATCTACTACGAGGACGACCTCCCGGACGAGTGGGCCGACTACTACAAGGCCAACGTCGAGTTCTTCGACGAGGTGGGCTCCCCGGGCGGTGCCGCCAAGGTCGGGGTGATCCACAAGGACCACCCGGTCGTCATGGCCGAACCGCCGCGCGGCTGAACGACACGCACGTGGCACTCGACCTCCCCGACTTCCCCTGGGACCAGCTCGTCCCGTTCAAGCAGCGCGCGGCCGAGTACGAGGGCGGCATCGTCGACCTCAGCGTCGGTTCCCCCGTCGACCCGACCCCCGCGGTCATCCGGAGGGCGCTGTCCGACGCAACGGACGCGCACGCCTACCCGCAGGTGGCCGGGACGCCTGCGCTCCGCCAGGCGATCGCCGACTGGTACGGCCGCCGCCACGGCGTGCAGCTGACCGAGGACCAGACGCTGCCGACGATCGGTTCGAAGGAGTTCATCGCCGGACTCGCGCTCTGGCTCGGCATCGGGCCAGGTGACACCGTCGTGTTCCCCGCCGCCGCGTACCCGACGTACGAGCTCGGCGCGGCGCTCGTCGGTGCCACGGCCCTGGCGTCGGACGACCCCGCCGCGTGGCCGGAGGGCACGAAGCTCGTCTGGTTGAACTCCCCGGGCAACCCAGACGGGCGGGTGCTCTCGATCGAGGAGCTCCGCGTCGCCGTCGCCCGCGCCCGTGCCCTCGGCGCCGTGATCGTCGGGGACGAGTGCTACGCCGAACTCGGCTGGGAAGCCCCCTTCGACCAGCAGCCGACCCCGACGATCCTCGACCCGCGCGTCGTCGGCGACTCCGTCGACGGCGTGCTCAGCGTGTACTCCCTGTCGAAGCAGTCCAACCTGGCCGGCTACCGGGCCGCCTTCGTCGCCGGCGACGCCGCGGTGCTGGCCGAGGTCCTGGCCGTCCGGAAGCACACCGGCATGATGCCGCCACTGCCCGTGCAGCAGGCGATGATCGTCGCGCTCGAGGACCAGACGCACGTGCAGCAGCAGAAGGCGCTGTACCGTGCCCGTCGCGGCATGCTCCGACGTGCGCTCGAGGGCGCCGGCTTCCGCGTCGACCACAGCGAGGCGGGCCTGTACCTCTGGGCGACCAGGGGCGAACCGGCACTCGACACGGTGGCGTGGCTGGCGGAGCGGGGCATCCTCGTCGCCCCGGGGACCTTCTACGGCGCGGCCGGCGGCGAGCACGTCCGTGTCGCCCTCACCGCGACGGACGAGCGGATCGCAGCGGCGGCCCAGCGGCTGACGAGCGGCCGACGCGTGGCTTCGGCGTAGGCGACCGGGGCGGCGACCCGGCCGCAATTCGTGAGTCCCACCAAGTTCCGAGGCTCTGGGTGTGCGCGAGCGACAGACGGCGCGATTAGGCTGTTCTCGTGACTGACACTGCCAATGACGCTCAGAAGACGGCCACACCGCCAACGACGCCCGTCCCCGTGAGTCCCGCCGCCGAGCAGGCGACGGAGACCGCGACGCTGTCGTACCCGGGTGGGACGGCGGAGTTCCCGATCCTGCCGAGCGTCGACGGCGCGTCCACGGTGGACATCTCGACCTTCAAGAAGCAGACCGGGATGAACACGCTCGACTACGGGTTCGTGAACACCGGGTCGACCAAGAGCGCGATCACGTACATCGACGGCGACCAGGGCATCCTGCGGTACCGCGGGTACCCGATCGACCAGGTCGCCTCGAACTGCACGTTCCTCGAGGTCGCCTGGCTGCTCATCTACGGTGAGCTGCCGACCGAGTCCGAGCTCGAGGACTTCGACGCGCGCATCCGCCGGCACACGCTCCTGCACGAGGACCTCCGTCGCCTGTTCGACGCCCTGCCGCACTCGGCGCACCCGATGTCCGTGCTCTCCAGCGCGGTCAGTGCGCTGTCCACGTACTACGAGGACGACATGGACGTCGACGACCCGGAGAAGGTCGAGCTCCAGACCGTCCGGCTCCTCGCGAAGCTCCCGGTCATCGCCGCCTACGCGCACAAGAAGTCCATCGGGCAGGCGTTCCTGTACCCGGACAACTCGCTGTCGTTCGTCGACAACTTCCTGCGCCTGAACTTCGGCACCATGGCCGAGACCTACTCGCCGAACCCGGTGCTGACGAAGGCGCTCGACCGGCTGCTCATCCTGCACGAGGACCACGAGCAGAACGCCTCCACCGCGACGGTCCGCCTGGTCGGCTCGACGAAGGCGAACATGTTCGCGTCGATCTCCGCCGGCATCAACGCCCTGTACGGTCCGCTGCACGGTGGCGCGAACGAGGCCGTCCTCGAGATGCTCCAGCAGATCAAGGACTCCGGGGAGCCGGTGCAGCGATTCGTCGAGCGCGTGAAGAACAAGGAGCGCGGCGTGAAGCTCATGGGCTTCGGACACCGCGTCTACAAGAACTACGATCCCCGCGCGAAGCTCGTGAAGGAGTCGGCGGACGAGGTACTCGAGTCCCTGGGCGTGCAGGACGACCTGCTCGACATCGCCCGCGAGCTCGAGGAGATCGCGCTCAGCGACCAGTACTTCATCGATCGCAAGCTGTACCCGAACGTGGACTTCTACACCGGCATCATCTACAAGGCGATGGGCTTCCCGCCGCGGATGTTCACGGTGCTGTTCGCGATCGGGCGCCTGCCCGGCTGGATCGCCCAGTGGCGCGAGCTCAACAACGACCCCCTCAACAAGATCGGTCGCCCGCAGCAGCTCTACGTGGGTTCCCCGAAGCGGGACCTGCCCGCTCGCTGACGCGGCGCACCCGCACATCGCGCCCCGTACCGACGGGGCGCGATGTGCGTCCGGGGGTGCGGAGCGCGTTCTGTGTGCCGACCGCGACCGCGTCCGCATCCGCGGGGGAGATCGAAGTCGCACGACGCGCCGCTCACGTCCGCCCACTGGTCATGAACGGTCGGCCAAGCGGGCGCGGAGCGACGGTAAGTGACCCCTCGGCAAACCCGAGTGGCGTGTTGTGACCACTCGGTGGGCGGACGACGCGCGGAACGCGCGGAGCGGGCGAAGCGAGCGGAACGCGCGGAGCGAGCGGGACGCGCGGAGCGGGCGAAGCGCGCGGACGGGAGGCGCGGTGCCAGCCGACACCGCGCCTCCCGTCCGTAGGTGGCGCGGCGGGCGCGAGGGCGCGCAACGTGCCGCCCACTCCCGCTGGAGGGTCACGAACGGTCGGCCGAGTGGGCGCGAAGCGACAGTTCGTGACACCTCGGCGAACCCGAGCGGCGTGTCCTGCGACCCGGCGCGACCCAGCGCGACCGCGACCCGCCTGCGAACTCGCTACGCGTGGAGCGCGGTGTTGAGCTGGATGCCCTCGCCCTGGCGCTGCAGCGCCTCCACGGCGCCGGAGACGCTGTTGCGGCGGAACAGGATGTTCGGCGCGCCGGACAGCTCGGCTGCCTTCACGGTCTTCGGGGTGCCGTCGGGGTTCGGCGCCGATCCGACCAGCACGACCTTGGTGCCGGCGGTGACGTAGAGGCCTGCCTCGATGACGGAGTCGTCGCCGAGGGAGATGCCGAGCCCGGCGTTCGCCCCGAGGAGTGCGCGCTCGCCGAGCGAGACGCGGTGCGTGCCGCCGCCGGAGAGCGTGCCCATGATGGACGCTCCGCCGCCGATGTCGGTGCCGTTGCCGACGACGACGCCCTGGGACACGCGGCCCTCGATCATGGCGTCGCCGAGGGTGCCGGCGTTGAAGTTCACGAAGCCCTCGTGCATGACGGTGGTGCCCGGTGCGAGGTGTGCGCCCAGTCGGACACGGTTGGCGTCGCCGATGCGGACCCGGTCCGGCACGACGTAGTCGACCAGGCGGGGGAACTTGTCGATCGCGTGCACGGCGATGCCCGCGCGCTGCAGGGACGGGCGGAGGCGCGTCAGGTCGGCGGGGAGCACGGGCCCGGCGTTCGTCCACGCGACGATCGGCAGGTGGCCGAAGACGCCGTCGAGGTTGATCGTGTTCGGGCGCACGTGCAGGTGGCTGAGGAGGTGCAGGCGCAGGTAGGCGTCCGGGGTGCTGGCCGGGGCCGCGTCGATCTCGATCTCGACCGTGACGGCCTCGATGCGGACCCCACGGCGGTCGTCCTCGCCGATGTGCTCCTGCAGCTCGAGGGGGAACTCGGCGTCCGCGGGGAGCGCGCCGAGGTGCGTCTCGGGGAACCAGGTGTCGAGCTCGGTGCCGTCGGAGGCGACGGTCGCGAGGCCGTGGCCCCAGGCGGAGGTCGGGCGGGCGGTGGTGTCGGTCACGGCTCCAGGGTAGTGGTGCCCGGTAGGGTGACCGCATGCCGGAGCAGCTCGACCTCACCGCCTCGTCCATCGACATCACCCGTGCCATCTGCGACATCGAGTCGGTGTCCGGCAACGAGCGGTCCCTCGCCGACGCGATCGAGGCGGTGCTCGCGCCGCTGCCCCACCTCGAGGTGATCCGCGACGGTGACGCGATCGTCGCGCGCACGGACCTCGGCCGTGACCGCCGCGTGGTGATCGCCGGCCACATCGACACCGTGCCGCTGAACGACAACCTGCCGACGGAGTTCCGGACGGCGGAGGACGGCACCGAGATCCTCTGGGGGCGTGGGACCGTCGACATGAAGGCGGGTTGCGCGGTGCAGTTGAAGCTCGCGTACGACCTGGCGGCACCGTCGGTGGACGTCACGTGGGTCTGGTACGACCACGAGGAGGTGTCCGATGCGCTGAACGGCCTGGGACGCCTCGCCCGCACGCGCCCGGAGCTCTTGGCCGGCGACTTCGCCATCCTGGGTGAGCCGTCCGGCGCCCAGATCGAGGGCGGCTGCAACGGCAACCTCCGCGCCGAGATCCGCGCGTACGGCAAGCGCTCGCACAGCGCCCGCAGCTGGATCGGTGACAACGCCGTCCACAAGGCGGCACCGATCCTGGCGACCCTGGCCGCGTACGAGCCGCGCACGGTCGAGGTCGACGGGCTCGAGTACCGCGAGGGCCTCAACGCCGTGGGGATCACCGGCGGCATCGCCGGCAACGTCATCCCGGACGAGGTGATGGTCCACGTGAACTACCGGTTCGCGCCGTCCCGTTCGGCTGACGAGGCCGTCGCGCACATCCGCGAGCTCTTCGACGGCTACCAGGTGGACATCGTCGACCTCGCCGCAGGTGCCCGCCCGGGTCTCGACGCGCCGCTCGCACAGGACTTCGTCGCCGCGGTCGGCGGCCCCGAGCCCCGCCCGAAGTACGGCTGGACCGACGTCGCCCGTTTCTCGGCCCTCGGCGTCCCCGCCGTGAACTACGGCCCGGGCGAGCCGGTGTTCGCACACCACGACGACGAACAGGTCCCCGTCGCGCAGATCACCGCGGTCGAGGACGGTCTGCGTCGGTGGCTGACGGCGTGACCACCGCGTCGCCGTCCGGCTCCGTGCCGGTCCGGCGTCCACGGCCAGGGGTCGCGCGCTGGCGTGCGCGCTACCGGGTCGTGCCCTGGTGGGCGCGGATCACCGTCGTCTACGTGCTCGCCCGGATCGTCACCGGCGCGATGCTCATGGGGTTCTCGAGCATCCAGACCGCGAACTCGTTCACGTTGTCGCACCCGCCGTACCTCTCGTTCGCGTCGATCTGGGACGGTGCCTGGTACCGGGTGATCGCCTCGTCCGGGTACCCCTCGACGCTGCCGCTCGACACCGCAGGGCACGTCACCGAGAACGCGTGGGCGTTCATGCCGGCGTACCCGTTCCTGGTCCGCGGGCTGATGCTGCTCACGGGGGCGTCCTTCGAGCTCGTCGCGGTCTCGGTGTCGCTCGTCGCCGGCTGGGGTGCTGCGCTGGTCTTCCGCCGGCTGATGGGGCGGTTCCTCGACCCGGCGCGGGCGACGTTCGCGACGGTGCTGTTCTGCGTCGCGCCGGTCTCGGTCATGTTCCAGGTCGCCTACGCCGAGGCGATGGGGCTGTTCCTGCTGGTCGTCGCGCTGCTCCTCCTCGTGCAGCGCCGGTTCTGGACCATGCTGCCCGTCGTGCTGCTGCTCGGCATGACCCGCCCCACCGGGCTGGCGTTCGCGCTGCTGATGGTGCTCTTCATCGGCGTGTGGTGGCTCCGGCCCGCGTGGGTGCGGATGCCGTCGCGCCCGTCGTTCCGGTCGCTCGTCCCGCCGGCGGTCGTGGCGGTCGTCTCCGGTCTGGTCGGGCTCGCGTGGCCGGCGATCGCGTGGGCGGTCACCGGCGTCCCGAAGGCGTACACGGACACGGAGCTCGCCTGGCGGTCGTCCTACATCGGGTGGAAGGAGCTCGTGCCGTTCGCCCCGTGGGTGCAGGGCTTCGGGTGGTGGTTCCGGCAGCCGGCCGGCGGGCTGCTGCTCGCCCTGGTGCTCGTCGGGTTCGCGGCGTTCCTGTTCATGCCGCCCGCTCGGCGGATCGGGCTCGAGCTGCGGCTCTGGGCGGCCGCCTACCTGGTGTACTTGCTCGCGGTGTTCTTCCCGCAGTCCAGCACGTGGCGCATCCTGCTGCCGATCGCACCGCTGCTCGGGATCGTGGCGCTGCCGCGGTCGCGGGTGTACCGCGTGCTGGTCGTCGTGCTGTGCCTCGTGCTGCAGTGGGTGTGGATGTACTACTGCTGGTGGGTCGACGGTTACGACTGGACCCCGCCGTGATCGGTGGGGGCTGCGTCCGCGCTCGCGTCGAGCGCCTCGGCCGCTGATCCGTCCTCTGGCCTCCACGCGGCGGCGGCCGTCACCATCGCGTTGACCGTCGCGATGAACGGCACCGCGAAGAAGGCGCCGACCACCCCGGCGATCGTCGTCCCGGCGGTGACGCCGAGCACGACGCCGAGCGGGTGCACCTTGACGGCGCTGCCCGTGAGGAACGGGTGCAGCACGTGGCTCTCGAGCTGCTGCACGAGCACGACGATGCCGAGCATGATGAGCGCCGGCACCCAGCCGTTGAACACGAGCGCGACGAGCACGGCGACGACGCCGGCGACGATCGCGCCGACGACGGGGACGAAGGCGCCCATGAACACGATCACGCCGATCGGGATCGCGAGCGGCACCTGGAGGATGAGCGCGCCGATCACCACGCCGAGGGCATCGGTGACCGCCACGACGAGCTGCACGCGGATGAAGCTCGTGAGGGTCTTCCACCCGGCGGCACCGGCGACGTCGATGCGCGGCCGTGCCCGTCGCGGGAAGATCCGGACGACCCATGCCCAGATCCGCGGCCCGTCGATGAGCACGAAGATCGTCGTGAAGACGATGATGAACAGACCCTCGAGCGCGTGGACCGCCCCGGTGCCGGCCTCCTGGAAGCCCGAGAGGATCGACGAGGCGTGCGACTGTAGGTACGCGGTGCCCTTCGACACCCATTCGTTGACCTGCTTGACCGTGATGCCGAACGGCTCGCTGTCGAGGAGGGACTGCAGCGAGCGGATCTGCACGTGCAGCCGGTGTTCGAGCGACGGCAGGTCGTACCGGATCTGTGCCGTGACGACGAGGGCCAGGACACCGATCACCACGACGACGAGGATCAGGCTCGACAGCACCGACGCCCACTTCGGCCAGTGGTGACGCTGCAGGAACGACGACATCGGAGCGAGCAGCGCGCACAGGAGCAGCGCGATGAGGAACGGGACGACGATCTCGCTGAGCAGGACGACCAGCGCGATCACGACGGCCAGGAGCGCGCCGACCACGAGCAGTCGCCACGAGAACGCGCCGGCGATGCGCATGCCTGCGGGCACGGCGTCGTCGGCTCCGGGAGCGGGGTCCGGACGGCGCATGGAGGAAATGATCGGCACGCACACAGGGTAGGGAGAAAGGTCGCGAGAACGACGTGATCGATGGCCCCCAACCTGGGCGGTTTCGCAGTTGGCCCCTCCGTACGGGATAATGGGACGGCATGTACTGCACGAAAGGGGACATCTGATGGCAGCCATGAAGCCGAGGACCGGTGACGGGCCGATGGAGGCTGTTAAGGAGGGTCGACTCATCATCGTGCGGGTTCCGCTCGAAGGTGGAGGCCGCCTGGTCGTCTCGGTCAACGACGCCGAGGCCAAGGAACTCCACGACGCACTCGCCGAGGTCGTCTCGGCATAGTTCGTCGACGCTCCACAGCAGAGGGCCCGGAACGCGTACGTTCCGGGCCCTCTGTGGTCCGTGCGCGGTTGTCGTCGGTCGCCGCCATGATGGTCGCGTGCCACGTTCCCGCCGATCCGTCCGCCGTGTCGAGGAGTACGCCGCCGATCCGATGCCGCGCGGCGCGTGGCCCGCGACGCTCGCTCCCGTCCGGCAGGTGCTCGACGACGGGCTCGACCTCGACACCGTCACGGTCTTCGTCGGGGAGAACGGCGCGGGCAAGTCGACCCTGGTGGAGGCGATCGCCCTCGCCTTCGGCATGAGTCCGGAAGGCGGGTCGACGAACTCCGGCCACAGCACGCGCCCGAGCGAATCCGATCTGTGGGAACACATCGCGCTGCACCGGGAGCCGGGGGCACCGAAGGGCGGGTTCTTCCTCCGTGCGGAGACCATGCACGGTTTCTTCACGTACCTCGAAGAACACCCGGGGTCCCGGCCGGAGCCGGTGTTCCACGAGCGGAGCCACGGTGAGTCGTTCCTCGACTTCGTGATCGACCGGTCGCAGTGGCCGGGGTTGTGGATCCTCGACGAACCCGAGTCGGCGCTGTCGTTCCAGGGGTGTCTGGCGCTCATCGGGCTGTTGCAGGCGATCGTCGACGACGGCCTCGGGCAGGTGGTCCTCTCGACGCACTCGCCCGTGCTGGCGGCGTTCCCCGGTGCGACCATCCACGAGGTCGGGGAGTGGGGCCTCCGGCGCAGTGCCTGGGCGGACCTCGACCTGGTGCGGAACCAGCGGGCGTTCCTCGAGTCGCCGGAGCGGTACCTGCGACACCTCGAGTGAGCTAGGCGGTGACCTTCGTCATCTGCAGCAGGCCGTCACCGGCGGGGGACAGCGAGCTGATCACGGCGCCGGAGGTCGACACCTCGGTGAGCAGCAGCCGGAAGTCGGTCGTCGCACGGTCCCGCTTCACCGGGTCGGCGACCCGACCGCGCCACAGTGCGTGCGGCACCAGGACGGTCCCACCGAGTCGCGCGAGCCGCAGTCCGTGCTCGACGTACTCGATGACGTGCTCGGGGTCGGCGTCGACCAGGACGACGTCGTAGGACGCCTCGTTCATGCGGGGGAGCACCTGGTTGGCGCGACCCGGGATCAGCCGGACGCGCGACGGCGCGGTCCCGGCGGCGATGTAGGCGTCGCGCGCGTACTGCTGGTGGTCGACCTCGATGTCGATGGTGGTGAGGGTGGCCTTCGGGGCGCCGCCGAGGAGGTACAGCCCGGAGACCCCGAGGCCGGTGCCGATCTCGATGATGCCGGTCGCTCGGGATGCTGCCGCGATGACGCTCATCTGCGCGCCGATCGACGGGGCGACTGCTTCGACACCGAGCTCGAGCGAGTGCTCGCGGGCACGGGCGATCACCTCGGACTCGGAGACGATGTCCTCCGCGAACTTCCAGTTCGACTCTTTCTCTGACACGCACACTCCTCGAACGACAACTCTAGGGTGCAGTTCGGCCGGTTCGGGTTAGGCTCGCTCGTGTGAACATCCCGCTCGACAAGATCCTGATCATCGGGATCATTGCCGTGCTCTTGCTCGGGCCGCAGCGTCTGCCGATGTACGCGCAGAAGCTCGCCGAGTTCGTCAAGGCGGTCCGACGGTTCGCGGACACCGCCAAGGACCGCATGCGCGAGGAGATGGGGCCGGACTTCGACGACGTCGACTGGCAGAAGCTCGACCCGCGCCAGTACGACCCGCGCCGCATCATCCGCGACGCGCTCCTCGACTCCGGCACCGGCGCTGCTGCTGCCGCCGCGCCGCAGGTGACCGCCACGAAGGTGCGTGCGCCGGCACCGATCGTGCCGCTCGCCGCCGGTGAGAAGGCGCCGTACGACGGCGAAGCGACCTGACGCCCGCTTTCTCGCCAGACACCGTCATCCGGGCCGTGGTGCATTCCGACCCATCCCGCCCGCAATGGAAAGCCGAATCGCGCGTAGGTGGCCCGGATGACCGGCCTCCTACGCGCGATTCGGCTTCCTCCGCGCGGTTCGACCCGCTACTTCAGGTCGGCCAGGAAGCGGTCGGTCCAGGCGAGGGCCGCCGACCCCGTCACGGAGTTGCACGTCGCGGACGCGGTGCTCGTCGGCGTCGCGCAAGGGGTGTCGCGGTCGAGGGACCAGGTGTGCACCCCTGCGAGCCCGTGCGACTTCGCGTACGACGACACCGTGTCGACGTCGGCGAGCGTGAAGACCTCGTCCGAGACGTCGTTCACCCCGAGCATCGGCGTGACCTCGATCTTCGACGATGCGATCCCGTACGTGTGCTGCAGGTTCGTCACGGCCTGGATGGTGGACTGCCCCATCTCGCAGGTCGATCCGACGATGACGCAGTTCGCCGTGGTGGCCCGGCCGAAGTCCATCGTCATGAGGTTGACCGTGTAGTTCGTCAGGCTGGACGCCTTGATCGCCTTCACGGTGGCGTCACCCGTGCTGTTGAGTCCGCCGTACGATCCGTCGGATGCGGCCAGGGTCGCGAGGGTGAACGAGAAGCGCAGGCCCGGGTACTTCGCCTGCGCGAGCGCCGCGGCGTTCACGAGGTTCTGCACGTCGGCTGCTGACTGCCCGCTCTCGATGTCGAAGTCGACGCCGATCATGTGCGGGGACGCGTACCGGGCGATGAAGCTCTGGAGCGCAGTGCCTGAACACTTGAACGACCCGGCCGCTCCACCGGTGCTGACGATGTAGTTCACGCCGGCGGCGTCGAGCTTCGGGATGTTGGCGCTCGCGAACGCGTCGGCGGCGACCCCGCCCCAGTTCTCGCTGCCGCAGGTGCCGGTCGCGAACGCGAGGGTGATCGCCTTGAGGCCGGGCTCCCTGGTCGAGACCAGGCTGTTCGAGCTCCCGACGACCGGGATGCGCGTCCCCGTGACCGCGGTGTTCATCACGTTCGTGTTCCAGTCGAGGTTCACGGTGACGTCCTTGTACGGGCTGAAGACCAGTCCGCTGGCGGTGCCGGTGCTGCCGTTCCCGGGGTTCGTCGTGCCGCCGCCGCCCGTGCCGCCGCCGGGCGTGGTGGTCCCGCCCGTGCAGGCCCCCGTCGAGGTCCACGGCTGCCCGCTGCCCGTCGCGCCCGAGTGGGTCGCGGGGTCGTCGCCCTGCGTCCACCAGTTCGCGGTGTAGTTCGTGCCGTTCTCGCTGACCGTCTGCCCGCCGCTGTAGGCGGTGCCCGACGCCCACGCGGTCGCGCAGGTCGTCGCGGCGGTGGCGGCCGTCGCCGGTACGGCTGCGAGCGTTCCCCCTGCGAGCGCTGCTGCCACGGCGCCGATGACGCCGATCCGGATCCTGGTGGTCCTGTTCACCTGGGTTCTCCAATGCTTCGGCCGACGTCGTCGTCAGCACGGTGGAGCTCCTGCACCCTGAATACGCAGGAGCATTGTGGAATACCCCTGCATATTGCTCTCGGCAACAGGTGTGCGTCCATGAGGAGACGTACAGGAAGCGTGAATCGGAGTGTGGCGCCGGTCAGGAGAGGGACAGCCCGAGCTTCCGGCCGGACAGTCCACGGCCCATCGTGGCGACCCGGTCCGCGATCGCGGTCAAGGCGACCGCGGCGACGTCCTCCGGTGCGCCGAGGACCACCGGGACGCCGGCGTCGCCGCCCTCGCGGAGCGGGACGGAGAGTGGCACGCTGCCGAGCACCGGCACGGCGGAGTCCTGCCCGCGGGACAGGCGGGCGGCGGTCTCGGCGCCACCGCCCTCGCCGAACAGGTGCAGCACGGAGCCGTCGGGCTGGACGAGGCCCGACATGTTCTCGACGACGCCGACCACCCGCTGGCCGGTCTGTCGCGCGACGACGCCGCTGCGTTCGGCGACGTCCGCCGCCGCTGCCTGGGGTGTGGTGACGACGAGGACCTCGGCGTGGGGGAGCAGCTGGCCGACCGAGATCGCGACGTCCCCGGTGCCTGGCGGCATGTCGAGCAGGAGCACGTCGAGGTCACCGAACCACACGTCGGACAGGAACTGGTTCACCGTGCGGTGCAGCATCGGGCCACGCCAGGACACCGCGGTGGAGGGATCGTCGACGAACATGCCGATGGAGATCACCTTCACGTCGTGCGCGACCGGCGGCAGGATCATGCTGTCGACCCGGGTCGGACGGGGTGCGACGCCGCGCTCGTCCGTGAGGCCCATCAGCCCCGGGACGCTGAACCCGTGCACGTCGACGTCGACGATGCCCACCCGGAGGCCGCGACGGGCGAGCGCGACCGCCAGGTTCACCGTGACGGTGGACTTCCCGACGCCGCCCTTGCCGCTCGTCACGGCGATCACCCGCGTCAGCGAGTCCGCGGTGAACTGCACGCCCTGTGGACGTCCCTCGCGGAGGCGGTCGGTGAGTGCCTTCCGGACCGCTGGGTCCATCACCGAGACGTCCACGTCGACGTGCTGCACGCCGTCCACGGAACCGGCGGCCGACCGGACGTCGCGCTCGATCGTGTCGGCGGCCGGGCACCCGACGATCGTGAGCTGCAGGTCGACGCGCACCGAGCCTCCTGGCTGGACGTCGACACCACGGATCATGTCGAGCTCCGTGACGGGCCGTCGGATCTCGGGGTCGATGACGCGGCCGAGCGCAGCGAGGACCGCGGCGCCGAGCTGTTCGTCGGTGGCCTCAGCCACGGGTGGTGCTGCCGGGCTCGTCGGCGAAGCCGGCGTCGTCCGCGTCACGCCGGTCGAGCTCCTCGAGCAGCGATCGGAGCTCGGCGCGGATGAAGTCCTTCGACGCCATGTCCCGCATCGCCAGGCGGAGTGCGACGACCTCGCGGGCGAGGTACTCGGTGTCGGCGAGGTTCCGCTCCGCGCGCTGCCGGTCCTGTTCGAACTGGACGCGGTCGCGGTCGTCCTGCCGGTTCTGCGCGAGCAGGATCAGGGGTGCCGCGTAGGACGCCTGCAGGGAGAGCACCAGGGTCAGCGCGGTGAACCCGATCGCCGCGGAGTCGAACTGCCACGGCTTCGGCGTGAGGGTGTTCCACCCCATCCACACGACGCAGAAGAGCGTCAGGCCGACGAGGAACCAGGGGGTGCCCATCGCTCGTGCGATGCCCTCGGTCGCACGGCCGAACGCGTCTCCGCGGCCGGAGCGGCGCCGGGTCGGCAGGACACTCGTCCGCATGCCCTTCGGGGAGTCGAGTCGGCCGTCCGGACGCTGCTCGCGCCGGTTCTCATCCGTTCGTGCCACGTGCGGTCCTCCTTCCGGTGCTCACGGGGGGCCTGCGGGTCTTCGTCCGGGGGCGGGCGGGTTCGCCGTCCCCCTGACTCCGCCAGTCGTCCGGCAGGACGTGGTCGAGCACGTCGTCGATCGTCACCACCCCGACCAGGCGGTGGGCGTCGTCGACCACGGGGACGGACACGAGGTTGTACGTCGCCATCACGCGCGTCACCTCGGCGGCGCTGGCGTCGACCCGGACCGGCTCGGTCTGCTGGTCGATCAGCGTGCCGAGTCGCTCGTTCGGCGGGTAGCGCAGCATCCGCTGGAAGTGCACGAGCCCGAGGAACCGGCCGGTCGGCGGCTCGTACGGCGGCAGGGTCACGCAGACGCTCGCGCCGAGGGCCGGCGCGAGCTCGTGCCGGCGGATGAGTGCGAGTCCCTCGGCCACGGTGGCGTCGGCTGAGACGATCACGGGCTCGGTGGTCATCAGGCCACCAGCGGTGTCCGGCTCGTACTCGAGGAGCATGCGGACGTCCTGCGCCTCCTCCGGCTCCATGAGCTGCAGGAGTGCCTCGCTCCGCTCGTCGGAGAGCTCGGCGAGGAGGTCGGCCGCGTCGTCCGGCTGCATCTGGTCGAGGACGTCGGCGGCGCGCGCGTCCTGGAGCGAGGACAGGATCTCGACCCGTTCCTGGTCGGGCATCTCCTCGAGCACGTCGGCGAGACGGTCGTCGGGGAGCTCCTCGGCGACCTCGAGGCGCCGCTCGACGGGCAGGTCGAGGAGCGTCGAGGCGAGGTCCGCCGGCACCAGGTCGGAGTACGCGGCGATGACGTGCTCGGCGGACTGCGACTCACCGGGGAGCTCGTCCTCGGTGACCTCGTTCCACGTGGCGAACGTCGTCGGCCCCTTGCCGAACGGGGACGGCGTGGTCTTCGGCTTGCGGAGGAAGAGCTGCGACACCTCCCAGTCGCCCTGACCCCGGTCCTCGATCGCGATGTCCTCGATCGTGGCGCGGATGCGGTCCTTCGTGATGAGGACCTTGCGCCCGAGCATCTCGGCGATCACCCGGACCTCACCGCCGCGCTGTTCGAAGCGGCGCATGTTCACGAGGCCCGTCGTGATGACCTGCCCGGCACCGATCGACGTGATCCGGCCGACCGAGACGAAGATGCGGCGCTTGCCGGGGACCTCGACGATCAACCCGACGACGTGCGGGGGATCGGCCCGGCGGTAGACCACCAGGACGTCCCGGACCTTGCCGACGCGATCGCCGGCGGGGTCGAAGACGGAGCACCCGGCGAGGCGGGCGACGAATACCTTCGAGGCGCTCACCCCGCCAGCGTAGCCGGTCACCCGTCCGTTCCCTGGCCGTCCGTCCTGGTCGTTCCCTGGTGGTTCTCGTGCGATTGCAAGGACGACGGTGGAAGATGACTGTGTGAGCACTCAGAGCCCCTTCCGCGGTCGCACGGCGCAGGCGTTCCCCACGCTGCCCCGCGGGGACGTCCTCGGCACCTTCGACAGCTACCCGGACGCGCAGGCGGTGGTCGCGAAGCTCGCCGAGTCGGAGTTCCCGGTGAACAAGCTCTCGATCGTCGGCAACGACCTCAAGACCGTCGAGCGGGTCACCGGCAAGATGACCTACGGGCGCGCGGCGCTCGCGGGTGCGTTGTCCGGCCTGTGGCTCGGCTTCTTCTTCGGCATCGTGCTGACGCTGTTCTCGCCGACCGCCGGCGGCCTCATCTTCGCCGCCGCGATCATCGGCGCCGCGTTCGGCATGCTCTACGGCATCGTCTCGTTCGCCATCACGAAGCGGCAGCGGGACTTCACGAGCGTGCACCAGGTGCTCGCCACGAACTACCAGATCATCGTCGACCCGCAGCTCGTCGGGCAGGCGCAGCGCATCCTCGGGCAGTTCGGCGCAACGCCGCACGCCGCGTGGAACCCCGGGCAGCCGGGCAGTGGTGCCGGTGCGCCGTTCCAGGGGCAGCCCGGACAGCCTCCTCGCCAGGAGCCGTGGCGTCCCGGTCCGCCGACGGGGTCGCCGTACGGCGGGCAGTCGACGCCGCACAACCAGTCGGGCCAGCCGGGCTCGTCGGGCCAGTCCGGTTCGTCAGGGCAGCCCGGTTCGTCGGGCCAGCCCGGGCAGCCGTTCGGTCAGCCTGGAGGCCCGCGGCAGCCCGGCGCGTCGGCACCGGTCCCCGGTGCGCAGCCGCGCTACGGCACGAACGACGGTCCGCGGTACGGCGAGACCCCGGAGACGGCTCCGCAGCACCCGGCCGCGCCGACCGCCGCTCCGGCACCTCGTGCGGATGAGCCGCCGCGGTACGGGGAGCGCGTCCCCGGTGCGACGCCGCCCGCGCGCGCTGACTCTGCTCCCGAGGAACCGGACGCTCCTGCACCGTCCGGCTCGGCTCCGTCGGCTGACGACGACCGGAGCTGACTCCCGGGCCCCTCACGTCCCGCACCGCACGAGCTCACCCGGATCGCCGGCCGCTGACGCCCGACTGGTCGCAACGCTCCGTTCGAGTTCGTCGACCGGTCACGACCTGTCGTCCGAACGCCTCCGAATCGGCCGATCGTGACCGGTGGGCGTCGTGCCGACGGGGTGTTGTGACCGCTCGCGACCGCGGTGCATCTCCCTGCCCGAACGCCGGCGCGCGTGCGGCCAAGCGCGGATGCGCCGCGCGTGGGCGTGGTCGTGTGCGGTTACAGGACCTTGGAGTAGCAGGCGGAGAGTGGGGCGCCGACGTACGGGCCGAAGTTCGCTATGCGGCTGAAGCCCTCGCGCTCGTAGAACCGGATCGCACGCTTCTGCTCCGTGCCCGTCTCGAGCACGAGTGCGGGGGAGCCGAGGTCGAGCGCTGCCTCTTCGAGGCGTCGGAGGATCCCCGTCGCGGCCCCGGTTCCGCGGGACTCGCGACGGACGTACATGCGCTTGATCTCGGTCACCCCGTCGGCCACGAGCCGGAGCCCGCCGCACCCGATCGGGGTGCCATCGCCGTCGCGCGCCACGAAGAACACCGCGATCGAGTCGGCGGTCGGCTTGTCACCTGGCTCGGTGTCACCGCCGTACGTGCTGTCGATCTCGATGCGTTGGGCAGCACGCAGCCGCTGGGCGTCGGGCGAGTCGAAGTGCTCGACGTCGATCGTGATGCTCTGCGAGGAAGCTTCGGGTGTCGTCACCCGCTCAGGCTAGCGCCCGGTGCGGGCGATCCACCCCTCCACTTCCGAGGGGGTCCTCGGGATGCCGATCGACAGGTTCTCGGCGCCGTCGGCGGTCACGAGGATGTCGTCCTCGATGCGGACACCGATGCCGCGGAACTCCTCCGGCACCGTCAGGTCGTCCTGCTGGAAGTACAGGCCGGGCTCGATCGTGAAGACCATGCCGGGCTCGACGATGCCGTCGATGTACATCTCGCGACGGGCCTTCGCACAGTCGTGCACGTCGAGCCCGAGGTGGTGGCTGGTGCCGTGCACCATGTACCGGCGGTGGAACTGGTTGTCCGGCTGCAGCGATTCCTCGGCCGAGACGGGCAGGAAGCCCCACTCGGCGGTCTTGCGCGCGATGACCTCCATCGCCGTCGCGTGCACCTGACGGAACGTGATGCCTGGCTTCACGATGGCGAACGCAGCGTCAGCGGCCTCGAGCACGGCTTCGTAGACCAGACGCTGCACGGCCGTGAACGTGCCGCTGACCGGCAGCGTGCGCGTGATGTCCGCGGTGTAGAACGAGTCCACCTCGACGCCGGCGTCGATGAGGATGAGGTCACCGGGCTGTACGGCGCCGTCGTTGCGGGTCCAGTGCAGGATGCAGGCGTGGTGGCCGGACGCCGCGATGGTGTCGTACCCGACCGTGTTGCCGTCGGCGCGGGCACGGCGGTTGAACGTGCCCTCGACGATGCGCTCGCCCCTGGGGTGTGCGAGGACCGCGTCGAAGTCGGCGATCACGTCGGCGAACCCGCGCTGGGTGGCGTCGACGGCCTTGCGGAGCTCGTTGACCTCGTACGGGTCCTTGACGAGGCGGAGTTCGGAGAGGTCTCGGGCGAGCACGTCCTCCGTCGCCGCGACGTCGTCGGTCGCGGCAGCGCCACCGACCGCGGAGCCGAGGCGCTCGTCGAGGGAGCGCGTGAACTCGGTGTCGGCGTCGCGGACGACGAGCACCGAGGCGTCGAGGGAGTCCTGCACCCCGGAGAACTCGCCGAGGTCGGCGGTGGCGATGCCCAGGTCGGCGGCGACCTCGTCCAGCGAGGGGCGCGGACCGACCCAGAACTCCCCGATCTCCGGGTTCGCGTAGAACTCCTCGGAGTCGCGTCCAGCGGTCGAGCGGAAGTAGAGCGTGGCGTCGTGCCCGGAGCCGTTCGGCGTCATCACGAGCACCGAGCCGACGACGGTGTCGGTGCCCCAGCCGGTCAGGTGTGCGAACGCAGAGTGCGGGCGGAACGGGTAGTCGCAGTCGTTCGAGCGGACCTTCGCGGTGCCGGCGGGGACCACGATCGTCCGACCGGGGTGGAGCTCGGAGATGCGGGCCCGACGGGCGGCGGCGAAGGCAGCCTGCTCACGTGCTGCTGGCACCGGGCGGTCGCGCTCGGCCCACTGGGACCCGATGAAGTCCTTGAAGGTCGAGGAGCCGGGGGTGGTGGAGCGGTTGCTCGTTGCGCGGGGAGTCGTGTCGGCCATGCCCCCATCATCGCACCGCGCTCGACGCCCGGTCTGTGTGCCTGCTCACCTGTGGATACGATTGGCGCGTGCCCGACCCGTTCATCGACCTGCACGCGCACTCGAGTGTCTCCGACGGCACCGAGCCGCCCGCCGACCTCGTCCGGGCAGCGGCGGCCGCCGGACTGGACGCCGTCGCGCTGACCGACCACGACACCACCGCGGGGTGGGCGGACGCCGCTGAGGCCGCACGGGAGCTCCCGCTGACGCTGGTCCCGGGCCTCGAGCTCAGCACGCGCGTCGGCTACCGGAGCGTGCACGTCCTCGGCTACCTCGTCGACCCCGACGACGCAGCCCTGTCAGCCGAGACGGACCGCATCCGAGACGGCCGGTTGTCCCGAGCGCACCGCATGGTCGACCGCATCGGCGAGGACCACCCGATCACCTGGCGGGACGTCCTCGCACAGGCGAGCCCCGGTGCGACGATCGGCCGGCCGCACATCGCCGACGCCCTCGTCGCGCGCGGGCTCGAACCCGACCGCAGCGCGGCGTTCCGCGGGATCCTGCACCCGGCCTCCGGGTACTACGAACCGCACGACGCCCCGACACCGCTCCGTGGCGTCGAACTCATCCGTGCCGCTGGCGGCGTCCCCGTGATCGCGCACCCGGCAGCGACCTCGCGCGGGATCGTCATCGACGAGGCGGGCCTCCGCGAGCTCGTCGACGCCGGCCTCGGCGGGCTCGAGGTCGACCACCGCGAGAACCTCGCCCACGGCAAGCGCACCCTGCTCGAGTGGGCGGACCGCTACGGCCTGTTCGTCACCGGCTCGAGCGACTACCACGGCACCGGGAAGCCGAACCGTCTCGGCGAGCACCGCACGTCACGCCGCGCCTTCGACGAGATCCTCTCGCAGGCGACGGGTTCGGCCCCGGTGGTCGGCCCGGGTTCGCGCCTGCCCTGACCCGCGAAGGCGACACATCCCGCCTCGGGCGTGCTGTCCCCTCCGCGAAAGCGACTGATCGCCGCGAACGGCTGGACGCACGCTGTCGCTTTCGCGAGGAGGGCCCGGCCGAACAGCGCCCGGACGCCGAAGGGCCCGTCGCGTCAGCGACGGGCCCTTCGGACTGGAGGCGCTACTCGCCGTCCGACGCCGGCTGCGGTGCCGAGGCGGTCGCCTCGCCACCCGTGCCGGCCCCGCGACGACGGCGACGCCGACGGCGCTTCGGTGCCGAACCGTCGCCTTCGGCGGCGTCCGGACCCGTGCTCTCGGCCGCGGGGGCGGACTCCGCAGCCGATGCTGCCGGGCGATCCGAGCCTCCTGTCCGGGTGCGGCGACGCGGACGCGACTCGCTCGAGTCGGAGGAGTCACCGGAACGACGCGGTGGCCGTGACCCGGTGCGCTCCGCGCTGCCCGCTGTGGCGGCGTGGGACGACGAGCCGGGGAGCCGGCCCTTCGTGCCCTGCGGGATGTCGAGGTCCTCGAACAGGTGCGGCGAGGACGAGTAGGTCTCGACGGGCTCGGGGATGCCGAACTCGAGGGCCTTGTCGATGAGCGTCCACTTGTGCAGGTCGTCCCAGTCGACGAACGTGACCGCGATGCCGGTCTTGCCCGCGCGACCGGTGCGGCCGGCGCGGTGCAGGTACGTGTCCGGGTCGTCCGGGATCGTGTGGTTGATCACGTGCGTGACGTCGTCGACGTCGATGCCGCGGGCCGCGACGTCGGTGGCGATGAGCACGTCGCGCTTGCCGGCCTTGAAGGCGGCCATCGCACGCTCGCGCTGCTCCTGGTTGAGGTCGCCGTGCACCGCTGCGGCGTTGAACCCGCGGTCCTTGAGTTCCTCGACCAGCTTCGCCGCCGCACGCTTGGTCCGGGTGAAGATGACGGTCTTGCCGCGGCCGTTCGCCTGCAGGATGCGGGCGATGACCTCGTCCTTGTCGAGCGAGTGCGCGCGGTAGATGACGTGTTTGATGTTGGCCTGCATGAGGCCCTCGTCCGGGTCCGTCGCGCGGATGTGCACCGGACGCGTCATGAACCGACGGGCCAGGGCCACGATCGGCGCCGGCATCGTGGCCGAGAACAGCATCGTGTGGCGCACGGCGGGCACGGCCTGGAAGATCCGCTCGATGTCCGAGAGGAACCCGAGGTCGAGCATGCGGTCGGCTTCGTCGAGCACGACCTCCTGCACGTGGGAGAGGTCGAGCAGGCGCTGCCGGTGCAGGTCGATGAGGCGCCCAGGGGTGCCGACGACGATCTGCGCGCCGGCCTTGAGCTGCTCGACCTGGCCCTCGTACGCCTTGCCGCCGTAGATCGAGACGATCGTGGTCGGGCGGTTCGACGACGCGAGTTCGAGGTCCTCGGTCACCTGCACCGCGAGTTCGCGGGTCGGGACCACGACGAGCGCCTTGACCCCGTGCGCGGGGTCTGCGCCGAGGCGCTGGATGAGCGGCAGGCCGAAGCCGAGGGTCTTGCCGGTACCCGTCTTCGCCTGGCCGATGATGTCCTGGCCGGTGAGGCCGAGGGGGATGGTCTGTTCCTGGATCGGGAAGGGCTCGATGATGCCCTTGCCGGCCAGCGCATCGACGATGTCCTGGTCGATGTTGAGGTCTGAGAAAGTCAAGAAGGTCACCCTGTCCTATCGGGGAGTCCGAGCCAGTCTACCGGGGTGCGAGGTGCGCGCCGTCGCGGCCCCTATGCTGGTCGCGTGGTGTCGTGGTGGAACCGGAAGCGCGCGGCGCAGCTCGCAGCACAGTGGCTCGCGTCGCGGAACCCGAAGAACGCCGCCCAGACGGAACGGCTGCAGCTCGACGACGTCAGTCCCGAGCTCGACGTGTACCTCGGGCAGGCGGCCTACCTCCAGCTCTCGCTGTACGAGACGATGGGTCGTGCCGGGGCCGGCGCTCCCACGCTGTCCGGTCGCCTGGTGACCGGTGTGCTGGCGACGACCGCGCTCGAGCGGCACCGGTCGATCGTGGCCGAGATCGAACGCCTCGGCGAGGACCCCGCCGAGCTGATGGCACCGCACCGCGCCGCGATCGACGTGTTCCTGGAGCGGACGAGCGGCGCCGACTGGTACGAGTCGATGCTCACCGGCTACGTCACCGCCGGCATCCTCAACGACCTGTTCGCGAACCTGCTGCGCTCGCTCCCGAACGACGTCCGGCAGCGGCTCGGCTCGGTGTTCGACGCGCGGGAAGAGCCCGCCGTGGTCGAGGAGCTCAGCGCGCGGATCGACGAGGAGCCGCAGGTGGCCTCGCGGCTCGCGATGTGGGGCCGGCGGCTCGTGGGCGACACGCTCCTGGTCGCGCGGTCAGCGCTCGCATCGCACGCCAGGCAGGACCAGTCCCGGCTCGAGCCGGTGTGGACCGAGCTGATCGCGGCGCACACCAGGCGGATGGACGCGCTCGGCCTGACGGCCTGACGACGGACAGGAGGCTCGTGGCGACGTCGCCACGAGCCTCCTGTCCGATGGTCGGTCGCCTCAGGCGCCGCGCGCCTTGACCTGCTCGTAGAAGGCGGTGTCCTTGGCCGTCCGGTTGCGGCCGAGCAGCCACTCCACGACGAGGGCGACGACACCGGCACCGACGAGGGCGACGACCCAGATCCAGGTGGCGTCGTACTGCCAGCCGGCCCAGGTGAGCGCTTCCCACAGGACGGCGGCCGTGATGCCGCCGATAGCGGGGCCGAGCAGCTGTCCGCGCGTCGAGTGCCAGGGCAGGATCACGTGCGCGATCGCGCCGCAGATGATGCCGCCGAGGACGGCGAAGAGGAGCTCCACGCGTCAGCTCAGGCGACGAAGCCGATGCGTCGGGCCTCTTCGGCACCGAACTCGACGTAGGCGAGGGCGACCGAGGGGACGATGAACTTGCGGCCCTTGTCGTCCTGCAGCGTCAGGTGCGTCGCGTCGGAGGACAGTGCGTCCGCGACGGCCTGCTCGATCTCCTCAGCGGTCTGCTTCGTCTCGAAGGCGATCTCGCGCGGGCTGTTGATGATGCCGATCTTGATGTCCACGTGCTCACCATATCCGAGGGGTCCGCGCCGGTCCGGTGCGTTCGCCGCGGGCGCACGGGGTGGGGACGGGGCGATGTCGGTCGCGGTCGGTACCGTACGAGCGTGCCGCAGACCACGCTGACACCAGCACCCGCTCCCGAGCAGGTGTCGCGCGCGCTCGTGGCGGACCCGGCACAGGCGGCGGTCCTCGCCCTGCCGGACGACGTGCACGCCGCGGTGATCGGCGCACCGGGTACCGGCAAGACCTCGACCCTCGCGCGGCTCGTCGCAGCCCGGCTGCGGCGTCCGGACGCGATCAGCGCCGATGGTCACGCCACCGTGCTCGCCCTGACGTCCTCGCGCACCGCGGCGACCGCGCTCCGCGACCACCTCGCCGTCACCGTCGAACGCGTCACCCCCGGCGCCCTCGCACGGACCGTGAACTCCCTCGCCTTCCAGATCGTCGCGCACGCCGCAGCCGTCCAGGGGCAGCCGGCGCCGACGCTGCTGACCGGTGGGGAGCAGGACCGCATCCTCGGCGACCTCCTCGCCGGGCACGAGTCCGACGGCACCGGGCCGGCGTGGCCGGAGCCCATCACGGCGGTCGTCCGGGAGCGCGCGGGGTTCCGCACGGCGCTCCGTGACGTGATGATGCGCGCCGTCGCCGCCGGAGTCGAACCCGACGACATGCGCGAGCTCGGTGACGACCACGGCCGTCCCGAGTGGCGTGCGGTGGGCGAACTGGTCGACGAGTACCGCGCGGCGGTCACCGCGTTCCGTGCGACGAGTCTCGACGCGGCCGAACTCGTCGCGTTCGCCACCGCTGCGGTGCTCCGCGGGGAGCTCCCACCCGCCGTCGCGGCGCTCCGGCTCCTGGTGGTCGACGACACCCAGGAGCTCGTCGAGGGCGAGATCGCCCTGCTCGGGGCCCTGGCGCGCTCCGGTGTGCAGGTCGTCGCGTTCGGCGATCCCGACATCGCGGCATCGGCGTTCCGCGGCGCCGAGCCCGACGTCCTCGGCCGGCTCGCACCGCGGCTCGGCGTCGACCGCGTCCAGGAGATCGTCCTCGGTACGGTGCACCGTCACCCCGCGCCCATCCGTGCGCTCGTCTCTGCCATCACCGGGCGTGTCGGTGCCGCCGCCGCGGGGCGTCAGCGCACGGCCGTCGCCGCGGACACGGACGCGCGCGCCGACTCCGTGCTGCACCTCGAAGCCGGCAGTCGATCGGCGCTCGTCGTGGCGCTCGCCAGGCGGTTGCGTGAACACCACCTGCTCGACGGCGTCCCGTGGCACCGCATGGTCGTGGTCACGCGGAGCGGCGCGGCGATCCCCGAGCTCGTCCGCGCCCTCTCCGTCGCAGAGGTCCCGGCGACCGCCGGCGCTGCCCCGACGCGCCCGCGGGACGACACCGCCGCGCGGTCCCTCATCGACGCCGCCGGTGTGTCGCTCGGTGTGCTGTCCCTCGACGCCACCCTCGCCACCGCGTTCGCGACCGGGCCGCTCGGTGGGCTCGACACGCTCGCGATGCGTCGGCTCCGGCTCGCGCTGCGCCGTGAAGAGCTCGCTGGTGGCGGCTCCCGGACCGCCGACGAGCTGCTCGTGGACGCGCTGGGGGCTCCTGAGCGCCTCGCAACCGTGGACGCTGCCTTCGCCCGACGCGCGACCCGACTCGCGCGCAGCCTCGTGCAGGCCAGAGCGGACGCCGACGCCGGTGCCAGCATCGAGGAGATCCTCTGGGGGCTCTGGGAGCGCAGCGGTCTCGCCGGGATCTGGGGCGGGCAGTCCCTCGCCGGCGGCGTCGGAGCGGCCGAGGCGGATCGGCACCTGGACGCCGTGGTCGGCCTGTTCACGGCCGCCAAGCGGTTCGTCGAGCGGACGCCGGACGCACCCGCCCGGGTGTTCGTCGACGACGTGCTCGGCGCCGACCTGGCCGAGGACAGCATCGGCCCGGATCGCACGGCCGGCCGGGTGCGCGTGCTGACACCGTCGGCGACGATCGGCCTCGAGACCGACGTCGTCGTGGTCCTCGGACTGCAGGACGGCGTGTGGCCGAACACCCGGGTGCGCGGCAGCCTGCTCGACCCGGACGGCCTGGTCCGCTCCGCCGCCGGGATCGACCACGCCCCCGTCGACGACCGTGCGGCCGTGATCGGGGACGAGCTGCGGCTGTTCGCGCGGGCGGTGTCCCGCGCGACCACCCAGGTCGTCATCGGGACGATCGCCAACGACGACGAAGCGCCGTCGCCGTTCGTCCGGCTCGTCCCCGTGCCGCCCGATCGGCAACCCACCGTGCACCCGCTGTCCCTCCGCGGCCTCGCCGGGTCGCTCCGGCGTCGGGTGGTCTCCACCGGGGACCACGAGGCAGCCTCCGCGTTGGCGCGCCTGGCGGCGGAAGACGTCCCCGGCGCGTCACCGGACGACTGGTACGGCACGGCGGAGGTCACCACCGACGACCCGCTCGTGGACCTCGACGCCGACCCGCAACCGGACCCCGTCAGCGGCGAACCCACCCCGCCGACGGTCAGCGTGTCCCCGTCCAGGATCGGCACCTTCGAGGAGTGCCCCGTGCACTGGTTCGTGCAGACGTTCGGGGGCGGTGCACCGAGCCCGGCGATGGGCATCGGCACCATCGTCCACGAAGCGATGGAGCACGCCACGGAGATCGACGTGGAGTCCCTCTGGCAGCGGGTGGACGCTCGCTGGGGTGAGCTCACCTTCGAGTCGCCGTGGATCGCCGACCGCGAGCGTGCCAGGACCCGCCGCATGATCGAGGGGCTGAGCGACTACCTGCGCACCTTCGCCGCCGCCGGTCGACAGCTGCTCGGTGCGGAGACCTCGTTCGCGCTCGTCACCGGGCCGGCTCGGGTCCGCGGCAGCATCGACCGGATCGAGATCGACCCGGACGGCACCGTGAGCGTCGTCGACCTGAAGACCGGGCGGAGCATGCCGAGCGAGAAGAACGACATGCCGGAGCACCCGCAGCTCGGGGCCTACCAGCTCGCGGTGGAGGACGGCGCGGTCGACGGTGTGCCCGCCGGGTCGCCGATGGCCGATGCCCGACTCGTCTTCGTGCAGAACCCGAAGGGCGGGCACGCCTACTCGGAGCGCACGCAGCACGCCTTCGACGCCGATGACCGTGCCGCGTACCGGGAACGCCTGCACGCGGTGGCCCGCGGCATGGCCGGCCGGACCTTCGTCGCGAACGTGGACGACCACTGCGAGAAGGCGCGCACCGGCGTCGAGTGCCGGATCCACGTGGTGGGAGAGGTGACCTGGTGAGCACGACCGGCACGACCGGCACGCCTGCCGCGACCGGCACGACCGGCACGCCTGCCGCGACCGGCACGACCGGCGCGCCTGCTGCGGCCGGCACGACGGTCCGCCACGGTGCCGACGCCATCGCCGACGCGCTCGGGCGACCACGTCCGACCGAACAACAGCGCGCCGTCATCGAATCGCCGCTCGCCCCCGCCCTCGTCGTCGCGGGAGCAGGCAGCGGCAAGACCGAGACAATGGCGTCGCGCGTCGTCTGGCTGCTGGCGAACGGACACGTGCGGCCGGACGAGGTCCTCGGGTTGACGTTCACGCGCAAGGCCGCCGGCGAGCTGTCGATCCGCATCAACGACCGGATCGCCGCGCTGGAGTCCGCGGGGCTGATCACCCCGGGTGACGCCTTCGAAGCGCCGACCGTGTCCACCTACAACGCCTTCGCGAACAGCGTCTTCCGCGAGAACGCGCTGCTGGTCGGCCGCGACGGCGAGTCCCAGGTCCTCACCGAGCCGTCCGCGTGGCAGCTCGCGCGACGGGTCGTCGTCGCCGCGCGGGACGACCGACTCGCCGGGCTGGACCGGAACGTCGACACGATCACCGCCGCCGTGGTGGCGCTCGCCGGCGCCGCGTCCGAGCACCTCGTCGAACCCGAGCAGCTGCGCCGGTTCGCGATCGAGTTCTCGGAGCTCCTCGAGCTCCCCGGGAACCGCGGCAAGCCGTACGCAGCGATCACCGCCGCGGTCGCGTCGATCGGCGCACTCGAGCCGCTCGCCGACCTGGTCGAGGAGTTCCGTCGGCAGAAGGTCGACCGCGGGTTCGTCGAGTTCTCGGACCAGATCGCGTTGGCGCTCGCCGCAGCCGAGGCCGCACCGCGCGTCGTCACGGACCTCCGGCAGCGGTTCCGCGTCGTGCTGCTCGACGAGTACCAGGACACCTCCGTCGTGCAGACGCGGTTCCTCGCCAGGCTGTTCCGGGAGCACGCCGTCATGGCCGTCGGGGACCCGCACCAGTCGATCTACGGGTTCCGCGGCGCGAGTGCGGCGAACCTCGCCAGGTTCCCTCGTGACTTCGGCGGCGCCGGTGACCTCGCACCGCGGACGTTCGCGCTGTCGACGAGCTGGCGGAACCCGGTGGACGTGCTCGCCGGGGCGAACGCCGTGGTCTCCCCGCTGTCCGAGGCGTCCGACGTCGACGTCGAGCGGCTCTCCCCGCGTCCCGGCGCGGACTCCGGCGACGTCCGTGCCGTCTTCACCGAGACCCTGCCGGAAGAGGCCGACGCCGTCGCCGCCTGGTTCGAGGACCACCGGCGTCGCAACCCCACCGGGTCGATGGCGCTGCTGCTCCGTGCCCGTAAGGACCTCGCCGCCTTCACCGCGGCGCTCGGGCACCGGGGTGTGCCGTACCACGTGCTCGGCACCGGGGGCCTGTTGCAGCGTCCGGAGATCGTCGACCTCGTCGCGTGCCTGCGCGTGCTGCACGACCCGGCTGCCGGCAACGACCTGATCCGGCTGCTCGCCGGTGCCCGGTGGCGGGTGGGTGCTGCGGACATCGCGGCGCTGCACGGGCTGGCGCAGTGGCTGTTCAAGCGGGACCACACCCAGCAGCGCCTCGACGACGACGTCACCGCGGCGTTCCGGGCGTCCGTCGCGGTCGGCGAGCACGGCTCGGTCGTCGACGCACTCGACTTCGTCGCCGTCGCGCCGGACGACCACGGCGCGCTCGAGGGCATCACCGAGGCCGGGCGTGCACGCATGCGTCGGCTCGGACAGCAGCTCGCGATGCTCCGGTCCCGCGCAGGTGGGGACCTCGTCGACTTCGTCACACTCGTCGTGCAGGAGATGCACCTGGACATCGAGGTCGCCGCGCACGAGCAGGGGAGCGGCGCCTTCCTCGACGCCTTCGTGGACGAGCTGTCCGGGTTCGTCGCCACCGACGACCGTGCCGATCTCGGGGCGTTCCTCGGTTGGATCGACGCGGCTGCCCGTCGTGACGACATGGGACCGCGGTCCGAGGAACCCGAGTCCGGCACCGTGCAGATCCTGACGATCCACGGTTCGAAGGGGCTCGAGTGGGACGCCGTCGCGGTGCCCAGGTTGGTCGAGGGCGCACTGCCGGCCCGCCCGCAGGAGGGCTCGTCCGGTTGGATCGGCTTCGGGCGGCTGCCGTACGAGTTCCGGGGCGACGCCGACGAGCTGCCGCGTCTGGCGTGGCGGGGGCACGACTCCCAGAAGGACGTCACGGTCGCGATCGACGCGTTCAAGGACGAGGTGAAGTCGCGCAACGAGGACGAAGAGCGTCGCCTGACCTACGTGGCGCTGACCCGGTCGCGGCACGAACTCCTGGTGTCCGGCTCGTTCTGGGCCGGCGGCGTGAAGCCGATGCAACCCAGCCGGTACCTCGGGGACCTCGTCGAGGCGGGTGTGGTCGACGACGGCGCGATCCCCGAGACGACCGTGCACGACGAGAACCCCCTCGGCGACGCCGGCGCGACCCAGTCCTGGCCACACGTGCCGTTCGGCGCCCGCGCCGTCCGGGTCCAGGCGGCGGCGGACCGCGTCCGGAACGCGAACCCCGGTGCCGCCGGGCGGTTCGCCGCCGACATCGACCTGCTCCTCGCGGAACGTCGCGCGAGCCGCTCCGGCAAGCACCGCGTGGTGGTGCCGCACCGGGTGCCGGCGTCGGGGTTCAAGGACTACCTCACCGAGCCGGACGCGGTGGCCGAGCGGCTGCGCCGACCGATGCCGGAGCGGCCGTACCGTGCGACCCGTCTCGGCACGCTCTTCCACCAGTGGGTCGAACAGCGTGGGCATGCCGGCGGTGCGCTCGAGACGCTCGACGCGTGGGACGACGAACTCGACATCGACCTCGACGAGTCCGCACCGGCAGACGCCGCGGTCAGCGACGACGACGCCCGACGGCTGGGGGAGTTCCAGGAGACGTTCGCCCGCTCACGGTGGGCCGGGCTCACCCCCGTCGAGGTGGAGCGCGAGATCCACATCCCGTTCCTCGGGCACAGCGTCGTCTGCAAGCTCGACGCCGTCTACGAGATCGACGGCCGGATCGAGGTCGTCGACTGGAAGACCGGGAAGGCGCCGGCGGGCGGGACCGACCTCGAACGACGGCAGTTGCAGCTCGCGCTGTACCGCGTGGCGTACGCGGAGTTCACCGGGCGACCGGTGGACGAGATCGACGCGGTGTTCTACTTCGTGGCCGACGACCTCGAGGTCCGGCCGACCGAGCTCCTCGACCGCGCCGGGCTCGAGCGCGCCTGGACCGCGGCCGTCGGCTGACGCGACGGTCGGGGCGGAGCCGCCCCGAGCCTCCCGGCCGCCCACTCGCGCCGACCACTCCCGCCGACCGGTCGGGAATCGTCGTTGGGAGGCGCACCGGACGACGGAACGAGACCGCTCGGCGAACGTGAGCGGTGTGTTGTGACCGGTCAGAGCCTCCCGACCGGAGCCTCCCGGTCGGAGCCTCCCGGTCGGAGCCTCCCGGTGAGCGCCGCGGCCCGACCGGCGTCAGCCGTGCCGACGCTCGGTCGACGACAGCAGCTGCTCGACCTCGCCGATCTCCATCGTCTCCGGGGAGACCGACTGCAGCGGTGTGGACGTCGGCGCGTGCACCGCGTCGACCAGCCGGTGCATCATCGCGACCGCGTCGTCGACCACTTCGGTGCTCTTCGCCTGGACACCGTGCAGCAACCACTGCGCGGTCTCGAGCTCGTGGTACACCCTGGCGCGCTGGGCGAGCTGCCGGTCGCGGCCGCCGCCGTTCGCCTCGTACGCGCTGAGGACCGTGTCGAACGCCTCGCGCCGTCCGGCCAGCACCCACGCCAGGTCCTTCGCCGGGTCGCCGAGCCGGAGCTCGCCCCAGCCGAGGACACCGGAGACGGAGTCGCCCTCGACGAGGATCGCGTCGACCCCGAAGGCGCCGTGCACGACGGTGGGCGTGAACTGCCAGAGCTGCTGGTCGCGGGCAGCGCCCTCCCACCGCTCCTGCAGTGCGGCCGGGACCAGCTTGGTCGCCACCGCACGGTCCATCACGGACACCGCGGAACGGAGGATCTCGAACGGGGTGAGGGACGGCAGACCGGCGTCCGTCACGAAGCTCGTCGGCAGCACGTGCACGGCGGCGATGGACCGGCCGACGCTGGTCGCCAGCTCCGGCCGCTCCGCGAGTGCGCGGAGCGCGGGGTGCGCCCCCGGGACGTAGGTGGTCACGATGGCACGCGTGGACCCGATCGGCGCCTGACCCCGGTACTCGGGGACGGCGAACGGGAGGCGCGACCTGATCCCGGCGCTCAGCGCCCGGATCGCGAGGAGATCGGCCGACTGCCGTGCCTCCGCACGCTGGTTGCGGGGTCGCCGGATGGCCGACTCGGCCCCGTCGGCGTCCCGGAGGACCGCCGACTCGTAGTCCCCGGACGCGATGGAACCGAGGGTGCGCGTGCCCGTGACCACGAGTCCGGGAACGGCCGTCGTCGCCAACGCCGCTAGAGTGAACTGGGATCCCGCCATGCCCCTCAGGGTAGGTCCGCATGCGCCGCGAACGACGTTCGCCACGCTGACCCGGTCCCGACACGACACCGATCTGAGGAGTCCCACGTGACCGTGGAGTTCGCCGCCCGGCTTCCGCTCTCCCGCAACGAACTCGACCGCGACGCGGAGTTCCGGACCACCGACGACCTCGAGCGGTCCCTGCGGGACGATCCGGAGACCCGCTTCCTCCCGGTCCACGGCGGTGCGATGCTGCGGCTGCCGTCCGGCTCGCTGCGCTTCGTGGGCGCGGCCGACGTGCCCGACGACGCGCCGGTGATCTACCTGGGGCGCTCGGTGCGGGACGCTGACGACGCCCCGTCCGGCACGCGCTTCGCGGCCGCGCTGGTCGATGACGACGCCGCCCGACGGATCGAGCCGGACGCCGACGCGTGGGAGAGCCTGCGGATGTTCGGCACCGAGCTCTCGCCGCGCGACCAGGGCCTCGCGGTCGAGGCCGTCGCGATGGCGAACTGGCACGCGGTCCACGGGTTCTCGCCCCGGACCGGTTCGGCGACCGAGGTGGTGACCGGCGGCTGGGTGCGCCGCGACCCCGAGGGACACGAGCACTTCCCGCGCACCGACGCCGCGATCATCGTCGGCGTCACCGACGGCGACGACCGCATCCTGCTCGGCTCCAACGCCGCGTGGGACCAGGACCGCTACTCGCTGCTCGCCGGGTTCGTCGAGCCGGGGGAGTCGCTCGAGGACGCCGTCCGGCGCGAGGTCTGGGAGGAGTCCGGCGTGCGGGTCGACGAGCCGGAGTACCTCGGGTCGCAGCCGTGGCCGTTCCCCGCGTCGTTGATGGTCGGGTTCCGGGCGAAGGCGGTCGACGGCGACCCCTCCACCGCACGTCCGGACGGTGTCGAGATCCTCGACGTCCGGTGGTTCTCGCGCGACGAGATCCGGGAGCGTGCCGGGGACACCCTCCTACTCCCGGGCAGGACGTCGATCGCCCGGGCGATCATCGAGGAGTGGTACGGCGGCCCGCTGGACCTGCCGTGAACCCTGCCTCGTCTCCGGAGGCGCTGCTCGCCGCGCTCGATGCGGAACAGCGCACCGTCGCGACGACGCTCCTCGGCCCCGTCGCCGTCCTCGCCGGCGCGGGCACCGGCAAGACCCGCGCGATCACGCACCGCATCGCGTACGGGGTCGCGACCGGCACCTACTCGCCCGCGCACGTCCTCGCGCTGACCTTCACCACCCGGGCGGCGGGCGAGCTCCGTTCCCGGCTGCGTGCGCTCGGCGCCGGCGCCGTGCAGGCCCGCACGTTCCACGCAGCGGCGATGTCGCAGCTCAGCTACTTCTGGCCGGACACCGTCGGCGGTCACGCGCCGCGGATCGTGGAGTCGAAGGCGCGGATGATCGCGCACGCCGCGGACACGGTCGGGATGAGCGTCGACAAGCCGGTGCTCCGCGACCTCGCCGCCGAGGTCGAGTGGCGGAAGGTGCAGCGGCTCACCCTCGAGGAGTACGAGGCAGCCGCCGCCGAACGGGTCATGCCCCGCGAGACGAGCCCCGCACGGGTGATCGACCTGATGCGCGCGTACGAGCGGCTGAAGGACGACCGTCGGCAGCTCGACTTCGAGGACGTCCTGCTGGCGACGCTCGGCATGGTCGAGACCGAGCCCCGGGTGGCGAGCTACGTCCGGCAGCAGTACCGGTTCTTCGTGGTCGACGAGTACCAGGACGTCTCGCCCGTGCAGCACGACCTGCTCAAGGCCTGGCTCGGCGACCGCCAGGACCTGTGCGTCGTCGGCGACGCCAGCCAGACCATCTACTCGTTCGCCGGGGCGTCGAGTCGCTACCTGCTCGGGTTCGGATCGGAGTTCCCCCGGGGATCGGTGCTGCGGCTCGAGCGGAACTACCGGTCCACGCGCGAGGTCGTGCACGCCGCGAACGCGCTGATGCGCGGCCAGCCGGGTGCCCTCGACCTGGTCGCGCAGACCACGGAACCCGGCCCGGACCCGGTGGTCGTGCCGTGCGTGCACGACGGCGACGAGGCGCAGACCATCGCCAGACGGATCACCGACCTGGTCGCCGGGGGCGCGACGTACGGGGACTGCGCCGTGCTGTTCCGCGTCGGCGCACAGTCGGCCGCGCTCGAGGCGGCGCTCGGCCGCGCGGGGATCCCGTACCGGGTGCAGGGCGGGACGCGCTTCTTCGACCGTCCCGAGGTCAAGCTCGCGGTGCACCACATGCGCGGCGAGGCCATCCGTCAGACCGACGACGAGCTCACCCGCCGGGTCGGGCTCGTGCTGCAGGTCAGCGGGTGGACACCGACCGCACCGGAGGGCACCGGAGCGGTCCGCGAGCAATGGGAGGCGCTGCAGGCGATCATGGGCCTCGCCGAGGACGCCCCGGCCGGCACGACCATGCAGCAGTTCACCCAGGACCTGGTCGACCGCGCGGCGACCCACCACGAGCCAGAGCTCGACGCCGTCACGCTCGCGACCTTGCACTCCTCGAAGGGCCTCGAGTGGCCGAACGTGGTGATCGCCGGCGTCGCCGAGGGGCTGCTGCCGATCTCGCACGCGACGACCGACGACGAGGTGGACGAGGAACGCCGGCTCTTCTACGTCGGACTCACCCGTGCCCGCCGCACCGTGACCGTCACGTGGTCACGACAGGGGTCCACCCGAGGCGGGGCGCGGGCGCCGAGCCGGTTCCTGGCAGCGCTCGACACGCGCAGCGGGGATGCGGCCGCACCTGCCGCCGACTGACCGACAGGTCGTCGCGCTCGAAGACGAGTTGCTCGTCGTCGGGACGCACCGTTGTCCCCGGCAGGTGCTCGAGGACCATGCGGGTGACCGCTGCCGCGACCGCACCGGCACGGTAGGGCGAGAGCGGTGCTGCCGGTCGGCCCCAGACCTGCGGGGCGATCGCCGGCCACGCGGGGTCGTCGTCGACGTGTGCGTACTCGATGCACTGCAGGCACGGTCCGGTACCAGGGACCACGAGCGGTCCGATCCGGATGCGGCCGTCACCGACCACGACGGGGACGTGCGGCGTCCCACGGCGGGTCCACGCCGACCGCAGCGCGGGGTCGACCACGTGCTCGGCGACGACGACGGCCATCGACGGTTCGGGATCCGGCAGCACGACCGGACCGCCGCGCGGGGCGACGGTCCGGACCACGGTCACACCGTCACCCGTGAGGAAGTCGTCGACGATCCCGGCGAGGTCGGCGGCGCCGTGCACCTCGACCCGGGCGAGCGGTTCGGGGAGCATGTCGAGCACGGCGGGTGACGCCGCGCCGAGCACCCGCGCAGCGACCTCCGGTCGGCACCCGACGCTCGCGGCGACGCCGGACAGGGCGTCCCGCCCGGTCTCGCGGCGGAGGGTGCACAGGAACCGTTCTTCCGCCGTGGTGGGGACGGCGACCACGGCGCGTGGCGGATCGACGCCGAGCTGGACGGTCGTCGGGTCGCGCCAGACGAACTCGAGGGTCGGATCGATGCGGATGCCCATGGCCCCACCGTGCCGGACGTGCCGGGACCGGTGGGGGCCGTCGTCAGATCTGTGGAGAACCCGACGAACCCTTCGGCCCGTCGTCACCAGCCTCGTCGTCGTCCTCGATCCCGCCTGACTCGTCCTCGTGCGGGCGGTCGCCGGTCGTGTCGTTGAGCAGGTCCTCGAGCGCCCGGTCGAACTCGTCGTCCGCGGCGCTCTGCCCGGGGTTGCGGAGCCGGGCGACGAGTGCGTCGGGGAAGTCGATGTCGTCGGACACGGGGACCAGGTCGAACGCCGCCCAGAGCGCGTCCCGCTGCTCGGCGCCGAGCTCGTCCGTGACCCGCTGCCACATGGCGGCTGCTTCCCGGAGACGACGGGGACGGAGCTCGAGGCCGACCAGCGTGGCGAACGCGGACTCGGCCGGACCACCGGCTGCGCGGCGACGGCGGACCGTCTCCGCGATCGCGCCGGAACGCGGGAGGCGTGCCGTGGCGGCCGCGGTGACCGTGTCGACCCAGCCCTCGACGAGCGCGAGCATCGTCTCCAGGCGGGCAAGCGCCGCGTCCTGCTCCGGGGTGCGCGGCGGGATCAGCGCACCGGACGCCAGGGCGTCGCGGAGCTGCTCCTGGTCGGTCGGGTCGATGTCCGCTGCGAGTTCCTCGACGCGGTCGAACGGGATGTGGATGCCGCGGGCGTACTCCGTGATCGAGGAGATGATGTGCAGGCGGAGCCACCGCGCGGAGCGGAAGAGCCTGGCGTGTGCGAGCTCGCGGACGGCGAGGTAGATGCGGACCTCGTCCTCCTGCACGTCGAGGCCCTCGGCGAACTCGGCCACGTTCTGGGGGAGGAGGGCCGCGACCTGCTCGTCCAGCAGGGGCACGCCGACGTCGCCGCCGGACACGACCTCCTTCGAGAGCTGCCCGACGACCTGACCGAGCTGGATCGCGAACAGTGCGCCCCCGACGCCGCGCATCGCCTTCGACACGTCGCCGAGCATGGCCTTGAGCTCTTCCGGGGCGCGCTGGTCGATGGCCTCGGTCAGCGCGGTCGCGATGCTGTCCGCGACGGGCTCGGCGATCTGCGTCCACACGGGTGCGGTCGCCTTCGCCCATTGCTCACGGGTGTAGAGACTCGGGGTCGCGGTCAGCTCGGCCACGGTCGTCACCTCGTCGAGCCAGAGCGCGGCGACTTGGAACGCCTGGTCGCTCGCCTGCGACGTTGCCGGGTCGACCCCGTGCTGGCCGTCCTTCGCGATCGCGGTGGCGCGTTCGGCCGTGACCGAGAAGTCGATGCCGTCCCCGCCGTCCTGTGCCGCACGCTGGAGCTGGCTCATCAGGTTGGCGACGAAGGCCGGGTCGTTCGGCAGACCGGCCGCGCCGGCGAGCTGCGACGGGTCGATCTGGCCTTCCCCGGACAGGAGCTTGCGGAGCATCTCCTGGAAGTCGTCGTCCGGCCCCGGCTGCGGTTCATCAGGCATGCCGACTACGCTAATCGCTGCTCGTGGGGCCGGACCTGGGACGGACCCGTGGGATCGCTCCGCGGGCTGCGCCCAGGGCGAACAGCCGAGCAAGAACCACGGCGAACCTCACTCCGGAAGGACCCCGTTGACCCTCTTCGCGCCCGCTCCCCGCCGCCGCTCCCGCACCAGGACCGTCGGGTGGGCGTTCGTCGTCGGGGCCGTCGTGCTGGCGATCATCGCGAGCGTGCTCCCGAGCCCGTACGTCATCGAGCTGCCCGGCCCGGTCTTCAACACGATCGGCACCCAGCGGCAGGGGACCGGCAAGGACGCGAAGGACGTCAAGCTCATCCAGGTCGACGGGCACCAGACGTACCCGACCGCTGGCGCGCTCGACATGCTCACGGTGAGCGTCGAGGGCACGGCCACGCAGCGCCCCGCCTGGACGAGCGTCATCCGGGCCCTGTTCACGAAGTCCCAGGCCGTCGTCCCCGCGTCGGCGATCTACCCCCCTGGGACCACGACCGAGCAGGTGAACAAGCAGGACGCCGCCGACATGTCGAACTCGCAGCAGTCCGCCGTCGCGGCCGCACTCATCCAGCAGGGCTTCGCGATCCCGACGACGCTCGAGGTCGGCACCGTGCAGGACGGCTCCGCCGCCGACGGCACGATCCGGAAGGGCGACGTCATCACCGCGTTCGACGGCACGTCGCTCACGACGAACGCCGACGCGACCACCCTCCGGGAAGCCGTGGCGAAGCACGGGACGTCCAGCCCCGCGACGGTCACGATCACCCGCGACGGCGCGTCGAAGGACGTGACGGTCACCCCGCGCGACGAGAGCGGCACCGCGCTGCTCGGTGTCGGTGTGGTCGAGCACTACGACTTCCCGTTCGACGTGTCGATCAAGCTCCAGGACGTCGGCGGGCCGTCGGCGGGCATGATGTTCGCCCTCGGGATCATCGACGAGATCACGCCGGGCAAGCTCAACGGCGGCAAGCACGTCGCCGGCACCGGCACGATCACCGCCGACGGCGAGGTCGGTCCGATCGGCGGCATCCGCCAGAAGCTCTACGGCGCGAAGGACGCGGGCGCGACCGTCTTCCTCGCCCCGGCGGACAACTGCGACGAGGTCGTCGGACACGTCCCCGACGGACTCGACGTCTACTCCGTGAAGACGCTGGACCAGGCGGTCACCGACCTCGACACCATCGCGAGCGGGAAGAGCACTGCCGGTCTGGCGACCTGCGGGTCCTGACCGCGGCCCTGGGCCCGGCCACGTCCACCACGCGCGCCGCGTGGCGGGGGCTGCCGTGCCTCCAGGCCGGGCCGGGAGGCTCGTGGCGCCTTCCTGAGATCGGGTTTCCTGAGATCGGGTACAGGTTCGCTGTCGGTCCCGTCCCATAGGATCGGTGCACTGACGGCCCGGTGCGCCGGGCCTGCCGGTCCGACACGTCTGGAGCACAATCACGTGACGACAACCTCGTCCAACTCGTCCACCGCGGGACGGCGTTCGCCGCGTGTCCCGATCGTGGTCACGATCATCGTGCTCGCAGCACTGGTGATCGCCTTCTTCATCTTCGCGAGCCTGTACACGGACTACGCATGGTTCGCCCAGCTGGGCTTCCAGAACGTGCTGACCACCAGGTGGCTCGCCGGCGGGCTGATGTTCGTCGCCGGCTTCCTCGGCATGGCCGTGCCGGTGTACGTCAGCATCCTGCTCGCGTTCCGGTTCCGGCCGGTCTACGCGAAGCTCGGCTCGCAGCTCGACCGCTACCAGCAGGTCATCGAACCGCTCCGCCGTGTCGTGATGATCGGCATCCCGGTGGTCCTCGGCGTCTTCGCCGGGCTCGCCACCGCGCCGCGCTGGAGCATGGTCCTCGAGTACTTCAACCGGACGCCGTTCGGCAAGACTGACCCGCAGTTCGGGCTGGACATCGCCTTCTACGTCTTCGAGCTGCCGTTCTGGCGCTCCGTCGTGGCGTACTCGTCCGCCGTCGTGCTCATCGCCGGCCTGGCCGCGCTCGCCGCCAGCTACCTGTACGGCGCGATGCGTTTCGGCGGGCGAGAGGTCCGCATCTCCCGCGCCGCCCGCGTGCAGCTCGCGATCACCGCAGCGGTCTACATCGCGCTGCAGGCCCTCAGCCTGTGGTTCGACCAGTACGCGGCGCTGACCAAGGACAACTCGCTCATCACCGGTGCGCAGTACACCGAGGTGAACGCCACGATCCCGGGTCGCGAGATCATGGCGGGCATCGCGGCGATCGTCGCGATCCTGTTCATCGTCACGGCGATCATCGGCCGCTGGCGGATCTCGATCGTCGGCACCGGGCTGCTGCTCGTGTCGGCGATCGTCATCGGCGGCATCTACCCGTGGATCGTGCAGCGCCTGCAGGTCGCACCGAGCGAGCGCTCGTTCGAGTCGGCGTACATCCAGCGGAACATCGACGCCACCCGTGACGCGTACGGCGTCTCCGGGGTCAAGGAGTCGAACTACGACGCCACGACCGAGACGGCCACCGGTGCCCTCGCCGAGGACGCGCAGACGACCACGAACATCCGGCTCATCGACCCGAAGATCGTCTCGGACACGTTCAGCCAGCTCCAGCAGTCCCGGCAGTACTACCAGTTCCCGGACGAGCTCGACGTCGACCGCTACAACATCAAGGGCCAGACCGAGGACACCGTCATCGCGGTCCGCGACATCGACCTCGACGGACTGAGCAGCGCGGCGAACACGCAGTACAACCGCACGTTCGTGTACACCCACGGGTTCGGTGTGACCGCGGCGTACGGCAACCAGCGCGCGAGCGACGGCAAGCCGGTGTTCCTCGAGTCGGGCATCCCGTCCACCGGGGCACTGGGGGACTACCAGCAGCGCGTGTACTTCGGTGAGACCTCGCCGCCGTACTCCATCGTCGGGGCTCCGAAGGGCTCGAAGAACGTCGAGCTCGACTACCCGTCCGGCTCGGACAGTGCGGACGACAACGGCGGCAACGCGACCACCACGTACCAGGGCAACGGCGGGCCGAGCATCGGCAACTTCTTCAACCGGCTCGTCTACGCGGCGAAGTTCCAGTCGGAGCAGATCCTGCTGTCGAACGCGGTCAACAAGGACTCGCAGATCCTCTACGACCGTGACCCGATCAAGCGCGTCCAGAAGGTCGCGCCGTACCTGACGACCGACACCGACGCCTACCCCGCGATCGTCGACCACCGCCTGCAGTGGATCGTCGACGGCTACACCACCTCGGACGCGTACCCGTACTCGCAGAGCCAGAGCCTCTCCGACAGCATCGCCGGCACCGAGTCGTCGACCTTCCGGACCGATCAGGTCAACTACATCCGGAACTCGGTGAAGGCCACGGTCGACGCGTACACGGGCAAGGTCACGCTGTACGCGTGGGACACCAAGGACCCGGTGTTGAAGACCTGGCAGAAGATCTTCCCGACGTCGATGAAGCCGGTGTCGAGCATGAGCGCCGAGCTCCTCGACCACGTGCGGTACCCGACCGACCTGTTCAAGGTGCAGCGCTCGATCCTCGGGACCTACCACGTCACCAACGCGAACTCGTTCTACTCGGGTGACGACGCCTGGACGACCCCGTCCGACCCGACGACCGGGTCGAGCGACAGCGACACCAGCAGTGACACGAGCACGACGACCACGACGACCGGCCTCGGGACGCAGACGACGGCGACCAGGGCGGATCTGCAGGACCCGTACTACCTCACGATGAAGGTGCCCGGGCAGGGGACCGCCTACTCGCTGTACACGACGTACATCCCGCAGCAGACCGGCTCCAACGCCCGGAACGTGCTGACCGGCTACCTCGCCGTCGACTCCGACGCGGGCGGTGCCGGCAAGGGCAAACGGGCCTCGGGCTACGGCAAGCTGACGCTGTTGACGATCCCCAAGACCGACAACATCCCGGGGCCGCTGCAGGTGCAGAACCTGTTCAACTCGGACACCACGGTGTCGCAGGAGCTGAACATCCTGAAGCGCGGGAACAGCACCGTGAAGCAGGGCAACCTGCTGACGCTCCCGGTGGGCGGCGGATTCCTCTACGTCCAGCCGGTGTACGTGCAGTCGACGTCGAGCGGTTCCTACCCGCTGTTGCAGAAGGTCCTCGTGGCCTTCGGTGACAAGATCGCGTTCGAGGACACCCTCGACGAGGCGCTCAACCAGCTCTTCGGCGGTGACTCCGGCGCTGCCGCGGGTGACCAGGGCGCCGCGAGCGGCTCCGGTTCGTCGAGCGGGTCGGACAACGGCTCGGACAACGGGTCCTCGGACTCGGGGTCGAGCTCGGGATCCGGGTCGACGGGCGGCAGCGGATCGACGTCGACGAACCCGGCCGTGCAGCAGGCCCTCGACGACGCGAACGCCGCACTGCAGGACCGCCAGCAGGCCTACGCGGACAACGACCTCGTTGCCGCTGCGGAGGCGGACAAGCGCCTGCAGGAGGCGATCCAGGCAGCCATCGACGCCGAGGCGAGCAGCAGCTCCGGCAACTGACGACACGGGCGGGGCACTCGATTTGGTGCCCCGCCCGTTGCCGTGTAGGCTGTTCAACGTGCCGCGGGGTGGAGCAGTTCGGTAGCTCGCTGGGCTCATAACCCAGAGGTCGTAGGTTCAAATCCTGCCCCCGCAACCAACGCGACACAAGAAGCCCCGGTCCTTTCGGACCGGGGCTTCTTCGTGTGCCCTGTGGCGGCCGTGGGGTCGCGCCGCGACGGACGGGCGGCTCGGTGCGGACGTGCACCGCGCCTCCCGTCCGTCAGTGGTCGCGGATCAGCCCGCGCGCTTGCCGCGCACCCCGTGACCGAGCGCGTCGATGCGGGCGAGCTCGTCCTCCGTGAAGGTGATCTCGGCGGCTGCGACGTTCTCCGCGACCCGTCCGGGGTTCCGCGATCCCGGGATCGGCACGATGTCCTCCCGCTGCGCGAGGATCCACGCGAGGGCCAGCTGCGACAGTGAGATCCCCTTCGCATCGGCCAGTTCGGTCAGGCCCGCGACGACGGCGGTGTTCGCCTCGTAGTGGCCGGGAGCCCACCAGTCGAGGAACTGCCGGATGTCGTCCTGGGCGTAGCTGCTCCGTGGTCCGACCGAGCCGCTGAGGAACCCGCGGGCGAGGGGGGAGTACGCGACGAGGCCGATCCCGAGTTCGTCGACGACGGGGAAGAGGTCCTCCGACTCCCGCGAGAAGATCGAGTACTCCGTCTGCAACACCGAGATCGGGTGGACGGCGTTCGCACGGCGGATGCTCTCCGCGTCGGTGTTCGAGAGGCCGAGGTACCGCACCTTGCCGGCCTGGACGTACTCCTGCATGACGCCGACGACGTCCTCGATCGGCACGGCGGGGTCGTGGACGTGCTGGTAGAGCAGGTCGATCGAGTCCGTGCCGAGGTTCACGAGGCTGGCGTCCACCACCTCGCGGATGTGGTCGAGCTGCGAGTTCGGCGCGAAGGTCTCCGGCGTGAAGCCGAACTTCGTCGCGATGGTGACCTCGTCGCGGATCGGGGCGAGTGCCGTGCCGAGCAGTCGCTCACCGGTGCCCCACCCGTAGAGCTCCGCGGTGTCGAAGTGGGTGACGCCGAGCTCGTGCGCGCGCCGGATCGCGGCGATCGACTCCGTGTCGTCGCCGGGACCGTAGGCGAACGTCGTGCCCATGGCCCCGTAGCCGACGGCGCCGACGACGAGACCCTGCTGACCGAGGGTGCGGTGTTCCATGTGCTGTCCTTCCGGGACGTGGTGAGTGGTGCTGCACGGCACTGTACGCCATATTTGGCAGAGTCTGCCAAGCGCGGCGGAATCTGCCGACTTGCTAGGATCGACGGATGAGCGACACGAGCACCGACCGGCGCCCGGGCCTGCGGGACATCACCCGCGACGCCGTCCGGGCGCGCATCGCCGCCGTCGCCATCGCCCGGTTCGACGCCGACGGGTTCGACCGCGTGACCGTCGAGCAGGTCGCCGCGGAGGCCGGGATCTCCACACGGAGCTTCCACCGGTACTTCCCCGCGAAGGAGGACGCGGTGATCGGCGAGCCCGCGCGGCACCGCGAGGCGCTGGCTGCTGCGTTCGGTTCCCGTCCGGCCGACGAACCGGTGTGGACCGCCCTGCGGGAGGCGTTCGTCGAGATGGTCGGACGCGGTGGGGACGATCGTGAGACCGACCGTCGCTCCATCCGTGTCATGACGAGTGCCCCGTCGCTCCGCGCCCGCAACCTCGAGAAGCACCAGGCGTGGGCAGAGGTGCTGGTGCCGCTCGTCGTGGACCGTCTCGGCGGGCACGACGTGGACCTCCGTGCGCGGACGATCGTGCAGGCGGCGCTGGGGTGCTTCGACGTCGCGATCACCGCATGGGCGACCGGGCCCGAGCGGGACGTGAGCGGCCTCCTGCGTCGGTCGTTCGACGTGCTCGACGTCCGCTGACCGGAGCCGGTTAGCCTGGCATCGTGACCACTCTGACGATCGCAGCAGCACAGTTCGCCCCGGTCGACGACCCGACGGCGAACCTCGAGACGGTCCGTGCGGCGGCGGTCGACGCCGCGGCCCGCGGAGCCGACCTGCTCGTCACGCCCGAGTACACCTCGTACTTCACCGCCGAGATCGACGACCGGTTCGTCGCCGCAGCGCAGCCGCTCGACGGACCGTTCGTACAGGGCCTGCAGCAGGTCGCCCGCGAGACCGGCGTGGCCGTCGTCGTCGGGGTCGCGGAGCGCTCGGACCGGGTGGACCGGTTCCGGAACACGCTCGTCGCGATCGGCGCGGACGGCGCGGTGCTGCAGGCCTACCGGAAGGTCCACCTCTACGACGCGTTCGGCTCCCGGGAGTCCGACCGCATCGAGCCCGGCGACCCCGCGCAGTTGCCGGTGTTCGAGGTCGCCGGCGTCCGCATCGGTCTGGAGACCTGCTACGACCTGCGGTTCCCCGAGGTGACGCGGCGGCTCGCGGTGGCCCCGGTCGACGTCGTCCTGCTGCCGGCGGAGTGGGTCCGCGGTCCCGGCAAGGAACACCACTGGCGCACGCTGCTGACCGCCCGAGCGATCGAGAACACGGTCTGGGTCGTCGGCGTCGGACAGGCTCCGCCGGTCGGGATCGGTGGCTCGGTCGTGCTCGATCCCGCCGGTGTCGCCACGGCGGCGCTCGGTGCCACACCCGGCCTGCTCGTGGCGACGGTCGACACCGACGTCACGGACGAGGTCCGGCGGGTCAACCCCTCGCTGGCGTTGCGCCGGTACGACGTGACGGCTCGCTGAGGCCCGCGAGCCGTTCGGCCGCGTCCTCGAGCACGCTGCGTCGCTTGCAGAACGCGAACCGCACGAGCGACCGGTAGCCGGCCGAGCGATCGGGCCGCACGAACGCGGACACCGGGACGCCCACGACCCCGGCGAGTGCCGGGAGCTCCATGCAGAACGCGCGCGCGTCGTCGTACCCGAGCGGTGCGGTGTCCGCGATGACGAAGTACCCGCCGTCCGGGCGCATCACGTCGAAGCCGGCGGCCGTGAGCCCGGATGCGAGCACGCCGTGCTTCGCCGAGAGGTCAGCGGCGATCCCGGCGAAGACCGCGTCCGGCAGCCGGAGTCCGGCGGCGACCGCGGGTTGGAACGGGGCGCCGTTGACGAACGTCAGGAACTGCTTGACCGACGTGATCGCGTCGACGAGTGCCGGGGGAGCCGTGAGCCAGCCGATCTTCCAGCCCGTGGTGCTGAAGGTCTTCCCAGCGCTGGAGATCGTCACGGTGCGGTCCCGGGCGCCGGGGAGCGTCGCGATCGGGACGTGCGGGACGTCGAACGTCAGGTGCTCGTAGACCTCGTCCGTGACGATGACGGCGTCGTACCGCTCGGCGAGTTCGACGATGGTCTGCAGCACCTCGGTCGGGAGCACCCGTCCGGTCGGGTTGTGCGGCGTGTTCACCAGGACGGCCCTGGTCCGGTCGGAGAACGCGGCACGGAGCGTGCCCTCGTCCGGCAGGAAGTCCGGTGTGGTCAGGGGGACCGTGACGTGCGTGCCCCCGGCGAGCCCGATGAGCGCCCCGTACGCGTCGTAGAACGGCTCGAAGGTGATCACCTCGTCCCCGGGCTCGACCAGGGCGAGGAGCGTCGCGGCCAGTGCCTCCGTCGCCCCGGCGGTGACCAGGACCGCTCGGTCGGGGTCCACGTCGAGTCCGTACCAGCGCTGCTGGTGCTCGGCGATCGCCTGCCGGAGGTCCGGCGTCCCGCGGCCCGGCGGGTACTGGTTGACGCCGTCGCGGATCGCTCGGACCGCGGCGTCGAGCACCTCGGCCGGACCGTCCTCGTCCGGGAACCCCTGCCCGAGGTTGATCGCTCCGGTGCTGGCGGCGAGGGCGCTCATCTCGGCGAAGACCGTCGGCGCCGGTGTGCCGTCCGAGCCGAGGAGCATGGCGCCCTCCGCTGCTCGCAACCATGGTCCTGAGTGCCGCATGGGGTTCCCTTCGACGCGCGGTGCCGCTGAACGGACCCCAACCTAGTGCCTCCCCGAGGACCGCCCCGGGATCCTGTCCACAGCTGACGCATAAGATCGCCATAGGGCACTCGCAGCCCTGTCAGGATGACCGCCCAGGTGCGTGCGACAGACTGCACGAGCTTGAAAGGAGCACGTCCAGCATGACCGACACCACGCCCAACGGGCACGGCGACGACGACCGTCAGGACGACACGACCCCAGGGGTCGGCGCCGACGACGTCGCGCAGCAGGCGGGCGACGCTGGAGCGTCGACGCCGAGCGAAGCAGAGACCAGCGCGCACCGCGACGCGGACCACACCGACGTGATCGAACCGGCGTCGACGGTGAGCGAGACGGAGCAGTTCCCCGCCTCGGAGCACCCGACGAGCCAGTACACCGCGCCGTACCCGACGGCCCAGGACACCCAGCAGACGTCGGGCGGTTACGGGCAGGACCACTCGGCGTACGCGGCGCCCGCGTCCCGGCAGTCGGACGGTGAGACCGGCCAGCAGCCGACGGCAGCGTACGGCCAGCAGGCTCCGTACGGCCAGGAGGCGCAGTACGGCCAGCAGGCGCAGTACGGCCAGGAGGCGCAGTACGGCCAGGCAGGTCAGTACGGCCAGACGAGCCAGTACGGTCAGGAGGCGCAGTACGGCCAGGCAGGTCAGTACGGCCAGACGAGCCAGTACGGCCAGGCAGGTCAGTACGGCCAGTACGGCCAGCAGCCGCGGTACGGCGAGTACGCGCAGCAGGGCTCCGCCCAGGCGCCGACCTCCGCCTACGGCCAGCCGGCGGCGAACACCTCGGCTCCCGCGCCGACCTCGAGCTCCTTCGGCGACACCGACGGCGCGGAGCAGCGCACGAACGGCTACTACTTCGGCGGCGCTGCCGGCGGTGCAGCAGCGGCCGGTACCGACTCCACCACGAAGCGGAAGTCGGGCCGTTCCAAGCTCGTCCTGCCGGTCGTCGGCGGCCTCATCGTCGGCGCGCTCGTCGGCGGTGCAGCCGGTGGCGGCTGGGTCGCAGCGACGTCGAACGGCGGCAGCACCACCTCCAGCTCGTCGAGCTCGAGCGGCGGCGGCAACCTCACCGTCAACGACTACAACTCCGCGACGGTCGTCACCGCCGTGGCCGCGCAGGCGACGCCCTCCGTCGTGACGATCAACGTGTCGTCCTCCAGCGAGGCCGGCACCGGCTCCGGCGTCGTCCTCAGCAAGGACGGCTACATCGTCACGAACACCCACGTGGTGACCCTCGACGGCGACAGCTCCAGCGGGACCATCCAGGTAACGACGTCGGACGGCAAGATCTACCCCGGCAAGCTCATCGGCACCGACCCGACGGTCGACCTCGCGGTGATCAAGATCGACGCGAGCGACCTCAAGCCGATGTCGTTCGCGGACTCGTCGAAGCTCAACGTGGGCGACACCGCGGTCGCGATCGGTGCGCCGCTCGGCCTGTCGAACACCGTCACGGACGGCATCGTCTCGACGCTGAACCGCAGCATCCAGGTGACCTCGAGCGACCCGAACGCCGGCGGCGACTCCAACGAGGGCCAGGGCAACAACGGCAGCGGCCCGTTCGACTTCTGGGGCAACGGCGACAACGGATCGAGCTCCGGGGCGAGCACCACGGTGTCCCTCCCGGTCATCCAGACCGACGCGTCGATCAACCCCGGGAACTCCGGCGGTGCGCTGCTCGACTCGAAGGGCAAGCTCATCGGGATCAACGTCGCGATCGCCAGCGCGGGCAGCACGGACTCGTCGAGCTCGCAGTCCGGCAGCATCGGCGTCGGGTTCTCGATCCCGTCGAACCTCGTGAAGCGCGTCGCGAACGAGATCATCGACAACGGATCGGCGACCCACGGGCTCCTCGGCGCGACCGTCGGCGACGCGAACGAGGACGCCAAGGCGACCCAGATGGGCGGACTCATCAAGTCCGTCACGTCCGGTGGCGCCGCAGCAGCCGCCGGCCTGCAGAAGGGCGACGTCGTCACGAAGATCGGCGACGCGACCATCTCGGACGCGACCGACCTGACCGCGCAGGTCCGCTACTTCGCGGGTGGCGCGAAGACGACGATCACCTACGTCCGCAACGGGGAGACCCGCACGGCGGACGTGACGCTCGGGACCTACGACAGCAAGAGCTGACGCAGGGACGGACGGACGGGAGGCGCGGTGCCAGCTGGCACCGCGCCTCCCGTCCGTCCGTGGTCCCGCCACCGCTCGGCGCGCGTCGCGGGGGCGCGGAACGTCCGCATCCGGTCGAGCGGGCGAAATACCGGGGTGGGGCGTTCGGCGGGCCCGGGTATTTCGCCCGCTCGGTGTGTGCGCGGTCCGCGTCCGGTCGAGCGGGCGGAATACCGGGGTGGGGCGTTCGGCGGGCCCGGGTATTTCGCCCGCTCGGCGGCGGGGTGGTCCGCAGGTGCGCTGGTTGGGCAGTTGATAGGCTTCAGGTCGCTCACCGCCAGGACCCCGAGGAACGCATGCAGACAGACGGACAGCCCCTGCCGGGCGTCTCGTACGTGATGCCCGTCCTCAACGAGGTCACCGAGGTCCGTGCAGCCGTCGCGAGCCTCCTCGATCAGGACTACGAGGGGCCGTTCGAGGTCGTCCTGGCCCTCGGCCCGTCGATCGACGGCACGAACGAGCTGGTCGCCGAGATGAGCGCAGCCGACCCCCGGATCCGCGCGGTCGAGAACGCCGTCGGGTCCACCCCGGCCGGCCTGAACGTCGCCATCCGCGCCTCGGAGCACCCGATCGTCGTCCGCGTCGACGCGCACTCCGTCCTGCCCCGCGACTACACGCGGATCGCCGTGCGCACGCTGCAGGAGTCCGGCGCGGACAACGTCGGCGGCATCATGCGCGCCGAGGGACGGACACCGTTCGAGAAGGCGGTCGCACTCGCCTACGGCAGCCGCGTCGGTCTCGGCGGGACCCCGCACCACGTCGGCGGCCAGGCGGGTCCGGCCGAGACCGCCTACCTCGGTGTCTTCAAGCGCGACCGGCTGTTCGCGGTGGGGCTCTTCGACGAGGGCATCAAGCGCGGACAGGACTGGGAGCTCAACCGACGGTTGCGCACCACCGGGGGGACCGTCTGGTTCACGCCGGAGCTCGTCGTGACCTACCGTCCGCGGCCGAGCCTCAAGCGCCTGATCCGCCAGTTCGTCGCGACCGGGCTCTGGCGAGGCGAACTCGCACGCCGATTCCCGGCGGGCAACGGCATCCGCTACTTCGTGCCGCCGGCCATGGTCGCCGGCCTCGGGCTCGGCATCGTCGCCGGGATCGTCGGCATCATCGGCGCTGCGGTGCACAGCGGCGCCGCATGGGCACTGCTCGGGTTCGTCGTCCCCGCGGTCTACCTGCTGTTCGTCGTCGTGGGTGCCCTCGTGGTCGCACGACGCTCCGACGCGGCCACCCGGGCATGGCTGCTCGTCGTGCTGCCGTGCATCCACATCGGCTGGGGGGTCGGGTTCATCGTCGGGTTCCTGACGCGGACCTCCGAGCTGACGACCCACACCGGACGGTGACCCCATGACCGACCACCAGCCCGCCGAGCACGGCTACGCGCACCCGACCTCGATCGCGGAACTGCGCGCGGTCGCCCAGCCGGACGAGGTCCGGTCGCGTGCGAACGCCGAGCACTGGACCGCCTCGCTGTACCTGCGCGACGTCTCGCCGTACCTGACCTGGGTGCTCCTCAAGACCCGGATCAGCGCGAACCAGGTCACCGGCCTGATGATCCTGGTCGGGTGGTCGGTCGCGGCCGCCCTGCTCATCCCCGGGATCTGGGGCGCAGCACTCGCGCTCGTGCTCGGTCAGCTGCAGATGCTCGTCGACTGCTCGGACGGCGAGGTCGCACGGTGGCGCGGGACACGCTCGCCCGCCGGGGTGTTCCTCGACAAGGTCGGGCACTACACGACCGAGGGACTCATCCCGATCGCGCTCGGCGTCCGCGCTGCCACGTGGCCGATCCACGGCGCCGACTGGATGTGGACGACGATCGGCTGCGCGCTCGGGCTGGTCATCGTGCTCAACAAGGCGCTCAACGACATGGTGCACGTGGCCCGTGCGAACTCCGGGCTCGAGAAGCTCGTCGACCGCCGGGACGCCTCGACCGCTCCGTCCGGGCGTCGTCTCGCGTCGCTCCGCCGGGTCGCACGGTTCCTGCCGTTCCACCGGCTGTACCACTCGGTCGAGCTGTCCATGCTGGCGTTCGTGTTCGCGCTCATCGGTCTGGCCGTCGGGCACCCGTTCGTCGACCGGATCCTCGTCGGTGCGCTCCTGCCGCTCGCCGTCATCGCGACGTTCGGGCACTTCGTCGCGATCATCTCGTCGAAGCGGGTGCGCGCGTGACGCCCGGCACACTCCGACGCCACGCGGTGGCGCACCGCGAACGGCCGCGGGTCGCAGTGGTCAGTCTGTCGCAGGGCACCCGGCCGGACGATCTGCGCCGTGGGCTGGAGAGCGTGCTCGCCCAGCAGGGGGTGGAGCTCGACGTCGTCTGCGTCGGCAACGGTTGGGAGCCGAACGGTCTCCCGGAGGGCGTCCGCGCGCTGGCGCTCCCGGAGAACGTCGGCATCCCGGCCGGACGCAACGCCGGTGCCGAGGTCGTCGACGGCGACTACGTGTTCTTCCTCGACGACGATGCGTCCATCCCCTCCGAGACCTTCCTGCGCGACGCGATCGGCCTGTTCGAAGGCGACCCGTCGCTCGGCCTCGTGCAACCGCGTGTGGTCGACCCGACCGGGACGGCGAACCCGCGGCGCTGGGTGCCCCGGATCCGGAAGGGCGACCCCGCCGATTCGTCGCCGGTGTTCTCGGTGTGGGAGGGCGCGGTCATCCTGCCGATGGACGTGTACCGCGTCGTCGGCGGATGGGGAGCGCCGTACTTCTACGCGCACGAGGGCATCGAGCTCGCGTGGCGGGTGTGGGACGCCGGCCGACGGACCTGGTACGCCGGGGACCTGATCGCGAACCACCCCGCGATCGACCCGGCGCGGCACACCGAGTACTACCGCCTGAACGCCAGGAACCGCGTCTGGCTGGCCCGCCGCAACCTGCCCGCACCGCTCCGCCCCCTGTACGTCGGGTCGTGGGCGGCGATCCAGGTGGCACGCTGGTGGCGACACCCCGCACGGCTCCGGGTGTGGTTCGGCGGCGTCCGCGAGGGCTGGGCGACCGACTGCGGTCCCGCGCGCCCGATGGGATGGCTGACGATCGGCCGGATGACGCTCGCCGGCCGCCCGCCCGTCGTCTGACCCCGCCCGGTCGACGCGAAGCCCGAGCACCGACGAGACACGACAACCGACTCGACGAGAGAGGCAGCATGCCGATCATCAACGACGCCCGCACGGCCGTCCGACTCGCACGTCGGCTCCTGCGCGCCCGCGGGCACCGGCGGACGCTCGCCCGACGTCTGGCCGCAGCGCCGCCGCTGGCGCCGGGGACCATCGAGATCGCGGTGTACTTCGCCGACGGGCCCGTGAACATGTACCAGGTCCGTCAGTGGTACGCCCCGCTCGAGGAGCTGTCGAAGACGCACCCGGTGGCGATCATCTCCAGGAACCCCGGGACGATGCTCACGTTGCTCGACGAGGCGCCGGTGACCGCTGTCTACGCCCGACAGGTCGTGGACCTGGAACGCTTCGTCGACGAGCAGGCGCCGAAGGTGGTGCTGTACGTCAACCAGAACGCCCGCAACTTCCAGATGATGCGGTACGGGCGGATGTGGCACGTCTTCGTCAACCACGGCGAGAGCGACAAGATGTACATGACGACGAACCAGTTCAAGGCGTACGACTACGCCCTGATCGCCGGGGACGCTGCCCGTGACCGCCTCGCCGAGGCCCTGTGGGACTACGACCTGGACAGCAGGACGATCGCGATCGGCCGTCCTCAGGCCGACCACTTCGCGGGGAAGCCGCCGTACCCGGCCGACGACCGGACCGTCGTGCTCTACGCCCCGACCTGGGAAGGCGATCGTCCGGCAGCCGCGTACGGGTCGATCGCGAGCCACGGCACGACCATCGCCGATCGTGTGCTCGCATCGCCCCGCCACCGTCTGGTCTACCGACCGCACCCGCGGAGCGGCGTCCTGGACGACGACTACCGGGCGGCGCACGAGCGGATCATCGCGGCCATCGCCGCCGCGAACACCGCTGACCCGGGCGCGCACCACGTGTACGACGACGGACCGGAGCTGGGCTGGCAGCTCGCGGACGCCGACGTCGCGATCACCGACATCAGCGCGATGATCTTCGACCGGCTCGCCGTCGGCAAGCCCCTGATCGTCACGCGGCCCCGTTCCGCGGAAGCCGACGTCGACGAGCGCGGGTACCTGGCAGCGGCGAACTGGCTGACCGCGACCGACGCGGAGGACATCGTGGCACGCGTGGACGCCGCGGCACACGACGAATCGGAGCTCGCGGCCCTGCGGCACTGGGTCGCCCGGTACTTCGGCGACACCTCGCCCGGGACCGCGACCGCTCGGTTCCACGACGCGATCGAACGGCTCATCGCTCGTTGGCACCGCGTCGCCGAGGAGCACGGCGAGCGCTGACCCGGTCCGGTTCACGGTGCGAGGCCGGGACCGACCAGCGACATCCGCCACAGGTACTCGCTGTGGTCCGGACGACGCCACCGGACGATCACGACGCCGGTCTCTTCTGGGCCGGCGCCGAACACCGCGATCGCGATGCTGCGACCGGGTTCGAGGCGGCGCACGACGAGCGGCGGGCAGTAGCCGGTGCCGAGGTGGGTGAGGCTCAGTCCGTCGACCGGCTCGTCGGACATGTTCGTGAGGTCGTACCGTCGGGGCGCATGCGTGCGGTCGACGACGAACGGGACAGCGTAGGCGGTTGGTGCGGGGTGCATGGGGGCGAGGTTAGGGGAGGGTCCGACGCTGGGGGCGCCGGAGTGCCCTGTGGGCCCTTGGGTTGTGGAGCGGGGGTGGATCGGCCTGGTTGTTGGGGAGAGGGGGCCGTCGACCGGGCTCAGACGCCGTAGTCGGCGGAGTACTTCGCGAGCGCGTCCTCGATCGGGCCGTCGAGCTGCAGACGACCCTTGTCGAGGTACAGCCCCCGCTTGCAGAAGCGCCGGAGGTCCTTGTCGCTGTGGGACACGAAGAAGAGGGTCCGACCGCCGGCCAGGAGTTCCTCGATCCGCTTGTAGCACTTCTCGCGGAACGCCTTGTCGCCGACCGCCAGGACCTCGTCGACGAGGATCACGGGCTCGTCCAGGCGGGAGATCACCGCGAACGCGATGCGGACCTTCATGCCGCTCGACAGGTGCTTGTACGGGGTGTCGACGAAGTCGCCGATCTCCGCGAAGTCGATGATCTCGTCGAAGCCGTCGCGGATCTCGGCCCGGGACATCCCGTGCAGGCCCGCCGTGAGGTAGACGTTGTCCCGCACGGTCAGGTCACCGACGAACCCGCCGGTGATCTCGATGAGCGGGGCGACCCCGGCGCCGACGTGCACGCGGCCCTCGTCGGGGAGCATCACCTGTGCCACGAGCTTCAGGAGCGTGGACTTGCCCTGGCCGTTCCGCCCGACGACACCGATCGCCTCACCGGGACGGACGTCGAACGAGACGTGGCGCAGCGCCCAGAACTCGTCACCGCGCTTGCGTCGGGTGCTGCCGGCGAAGAGGTCCTTGAAGCTGCGGCTCGCCCGACGGTTCCGCTTGAAACGGATGCCGGCGTCACGGACGGAGATGACCGGCTTCCCGGTCGTGGTCTGGGTCGTGGACTCGGTCGCGGTCATCAGAGCTCCTTGAGGACGCGGTGTTCGCTGCGCCGGAACACGACGAGTCCGACGATGACCACGATCGCGGTGGTCACGACAGACGACAGGACCTCGAACCAGTCGAGCTGCTTCGGGAAGAACGCCGACCGGTAGATGCCGAAGATGCCCGTCAGCGGGTTGATCGCCGCGAGGGGGCGCAGGGCGTCCGGCAGGGCGTTCGTGCCGTAGATGATCGGTGAGGCGTAGAAGGCGAAGCGGAGGACGAGCTTGACGGCACGCTCGAGGTCGCGGAAGAACACCACGAGCGGCGCGACGATGAGCCCCAGGCCGTAGACGAGCGCGCACTGCAGCACGATCGCGAACGGGTAGAGCACGAGCTGCCAGTGCACGTGGGCACCGGTCGCGATGACGAAGATCGCGAGCACCGGGATGCTCAGCAGGAACTCGATGCCCTTCGAGGCATCGATCCGCGCGACCCAGATGCTCCGCGGGATGGTCGTCGACCGGATGAGCTTGGCTTCCTTGATGAACGCCCGGGTGGAGTCGGAGACCGCTCCGGTGAACCACATCCACGGCAACAGGGCGGTGAGCAGGAAGACGATGTACGGCTCTTCACCGACGGAACCGCGGTGGAAGACCTGCGTGAAGACGAACCAGTAGATGCCCGACATCACGAGCGGGTCGAGGATCGACCAGACGTACCCGAGCGCGGACGTCGAGTACCGCACGCGGAGGTCGCGCTTGGTGAGCAACCAGAGCGCCTGACGATAGCGCCGACCGGCACTCCGCGACGCTGCGGTGGCAGCTGTCACGGGCACGGTCGGCGCGCTCGCTGACGTCATGGGGTCCTTCCGGCCGGGATCGCCGAGAGGAGACTACGGCTCAGGCGAACAGGTTGTTCGCGCGCTCGAGGTCCTCGGCGAAGTCGATCTCGACCGCGTAGAGGTCGGAGATGTCGATGGGCGTCCAGCGTAGCCCGTCCTCGCCGATGGCTGCCTCGATGCCGCCCTCGAAGTACTCCTGGTCGTCGACGCGACCGAGGTGGTGGATGAGCGCCTGCTTGTCGGCCGCGGAGACGTAGTTGATGCCGACCGCCTCGCCGAGACCCCCGACGACCTGCTTCGAGAGCTTGTGGATGAAGCCCTCGGCGTCGACGGTGTACTTGACCTCTTCGTCGGACACCTTCTCGGTGTTGACGCTGACGAACGAGCGGTCCTGGTCCATCATGTCCGCGGCACGCACGAGGGCGCGCGGGTCGAAGACGACGTCGCCGTTCATCCACAGGACGCCGCTCTTGCCGGTGGCCTTGAGCGCACGGAGGAGGCTCTTGGAGGTGTTCGTGGAGTCGTACGACTCGTTGTAGACGAAGTTCGCCTCGGGGAACGCCTCGACGATGTACTCCGACTTGTAGCCGACGACGACCGTGATCCTGGCGCTCGAACCGAAGGCCGCACGGATGTTCTCGAACTGCTGCTGCATGATGGTGCGGCCGTCGCTGAGCTCGGTGAGCGGCTTCGGCAGGCTGCGCCCGAGGCGGCTGCCCATCCCTGCGGCGAGGATGACGATCTGCGTGGTCATGGTGGTCCCTTCCGGTGTCCGCCCGCGCGCCCTGGGGCACGGGCGGGCCTCGTCGAGTCTGCTCGCAGTGCATCCGAGAACGCCGAGAGTCGCCGGCGACCGCATCCTTCGATGTGGCCGGGTGACCCGTCAGGTGTTCGGTCCGAGCAGGTTTCCAAGTGGTGAACACTCCGTCGTGCCCTGGTGAATGATACGGAACGTCCCTCCGTCGGGGTACGTGCTGTGCGTGTTCGTAGTCATTTCGTGACACTGCAGGACGCGGCCCGCCGATGTCCGGACCGCATTGGTACGGTGGGGCCGTGACGCCAGCAGCAGGGGACGACGAGGACGTGTACGCGACGTCCGACGCTGCGTGGCTGACCGAGACGACCGCGCTCGACGAGGACGCCGACAGGGCCGACGAGGACGCGGAAGACGACGACGAGACGGCCGGGGACGACGCGGCCGAGGACGACACGGGGGACAGCGATGCGCACCACCGCCCTGGACAGGACGGTATGAGCGACCACACGACGACGTCGGAGGGGGAGACGGCGGCGGACGAGCGCGTCGAGGAGACAGGCGTGCTGCCGGCCGCCGCCCCGACGAGCACGACGAGCACGCCGAAGAAGCCGCGGACGAAGCGCGCTGGCCGCGCGACACGCCCCCAGGGCGCCGCGGCGACGAACGCGGCCGCGAAGACGAATGCGGCCGCGAAGACGGACGCGGCCGCGCCGACGAACGCGGCCGGGGCGCCGCACGCGGCCGGGACGTCTAACGCGGCCGCCGCGCCGCAGGCGGACGCTGCCACTGCCTCCGAACCGACCACGGACGCTCTGCAGGCCGACGACCGGACCGAGGACGAGCCTCCCGTCCGGACCAAGCCAGCACCGAAGAAGCGGACACCCGCTGCCAAGCGGGGAGCGGCCGCGACCGCCCAGCAGCCGGTCGTGCTCCGGGCCAGCGGCCTCGTGAAGCGGTACGGGCAGACGCTCGCCGTGGACGAGGTCGACCTCGAGATCCGCCAGGGCTCCCTGTTCGGCGTCGTCGGCCCGAACGGTGCCGGCAAGACCACCACCCTGTCGATGCTCACCGGACTCCTGCGTCCGGACGCCGGCACGGCGACCGTGCTGGACCACGACGTCTGGGCCGACCCGGCTGCGGCCAAACGCAGCATGGGGGTCCTGCCCGACCGACTGCGCCTGTTCGACCGGCTCACCGGCGCGCAGCTGCTCTTCTACTCGGCGACGCTCCGCGGACTCGACGGCAAGACCGCCCGGTCGAGGAGTGCCGACCTCGCAGAGGCGTTCGGCCTCGGCGACGCGCTCGGCCGGCCCGTCGCGGACTACTCGGTCGGCATGGCGAAGAAGATCGCGCTGGCCGCGACCCTGATCCACTCCCCGCGCGTGCTCGTGCTCGACGAACCGTTCGAGTCCGTCGACCCGGTGAGCGCGACCACCATCACGGAGATCCTCCGGCGCTACACGCAGGGCGGCGGCACCGTCGTGCTGTCGAGCCACTCGATGGAGCTCGTGCAGCGCACGTGCGACTCGGTGGCCATCATCGTCGGCGGAAAGGTGCTCGCATCGGGCACCATGGCGCAGGTCCGTGGGCGCAAGAGCCTCGAGGACAAGTTCGTCGAACTCGCGGGCGGCCGCGTCGTCGCGGAGAGCATGGAATGGTTGCACAGCTTCTCCGGCTGAGGGCCGACCTGCTCGCGGGGGAGATCCGCGGGGGAGCCCGACGCTCCGTGCTCGTCGTCCTCGGGAGCCTCGCCGGCCTCGTCGCTGCCGTCCTCGTCGCCATGGCGATCACCGCGCTGCGCTCCGCCGATGCCGAGGCGGCGCGCGCCGTCATCGTGCCGGTGGGGACCCTCATCACCGTGGGCTTCACGATCATCCCGCTCGCGGTCGGCGGCGCGGACCAGTTCGACCCGCGGCGGTTCGCGGTGTTCGGCGTGACCAGGAAGGACCTGGCGATCGGCCTCGGCGTCGCCGGGCTCGTCGGGGTCCCGGTGGTCGGCGTCGCGATCGTCGCCGTCTCCCAGTCGGTCGCGTGGATGCGGGGCGCCGGCACCGGCGTGCTCGGTGTCCTCACCGCGCTCGTCGTCGTCGCCACGTGCGGGTTGCTCGTCCGCGTCGGCTGCACCGTGGGCTCGTGGCTGCTCGGATCGCACCGCCCGACCCGGGACGCCGGCTGGCTCGTGGCCCTGGTGGTCGTCGTGCTGCTCATCCCGACGGTGTCGCTCCTGGTGGGCGCCGACTGGCTCGACCCGGAGAGCGCCGAGCTGCGGCGCATCGCCGACATCTCGGGGTGGACGCCGTGGGGCGCGGCGTGGGCGGTGCCGGCAGACGTCGCGACCGGCCACGTCGGCGCAGGCATCGCGAAGCTGGTGCTCGCGCTGGTGGTCCTCGGGCTCCTCGCATGGGCCTGGTGGGGACTCGTCGGCCGCATGCTCGTGACCGTCGACGACCGGACGACGGTGCGTCGCTACCGCACGCTCGGCTGGTTCGACCGGCTCGGCGCGACGCCCGCCGGCGCGGTGGCCGCCCGCGCGCTGACGTACTGGGGCCGCGACCCGCGCTACCGGACCTCGTACCTGATCCTCCTGTTCGTGCCGATCGTCGTCGTGCCGCTCGGCGTCGCCGGTGTCCCGTGGCACTGGACCGCGCTGATCCCGCTGCCGCTCATGGCGGTGATCGCCGGGTTCCTGCCGCACAACGACGTCTCGTACGACAACACCGCGGTGTGGTTGCACGTCGCGTCGGGGGCTCCTGGGTGGAGCGACCGACTCGGCCGACTCACCCCGGTGCTGGCGGTCGGCGTGCCGGTGATCGTCGCCGGTTCGGCGGTGTCGGCGTGGTTGTTCGGTGACTGGACGGCGTTCCCGGTGCTCGTCGGGGTCTGCGTGTCCGCGTTGTTCGCGGGACTCGGGATCTCCAGCGTGGTCTCCGTGCTGCTGCCGTACCCGACCGTGCGACCCGGGGACCGTCCGTTCCAGCAGCCCCAGGCCGCCGGCGTCGTGTCGACGGTGTCGCAGTCGTCGACGATCATCGGCATCGTGCTGTGCTCGGTCCCGGCCGGATGGCTCGCGGTGTTCGCGCTGACGGACGGCGCGGAGCCGTGGGCGATGCTGACGCTCGTCGTCGGCGCGGCGGTCGGTGTCGTGGTGCTCGGGGTCGGGGTGCTCCTCGGCGGGCGGTTGTTCGACCGGCACGGTCCGGACCTGCTGGCGGCGGCGCAGCGCAACTAGCGGCCGACGCGACGATGGTCGCCCGGGCGACCATCGTCGCCCGCGCGACCACACGACGGCCTGGAGGCTCGTGGCGGCCCGGCAACGAGCCTCCGGGCCGCCGCGGCGTGAGCCGAACCCGCGGAGTGCGCGGGAGACGTCTCGTGCCGACACGACGTACCCTTGTCCCATGAGCATGACGGAACCGGGCGGCGGCGGACTCGACGTGATGGACCGCGAGCTCGAGAAGCTCCTCGAAGAAGAGGCGATCGAGCCGGGCGACCACGAGCGGTTCTCGCACTACGTCAAGAAGGACAAGATCCTGCAGTCCGCACTGAGCGGCAAGCCGGTCAAGGCGCTCTGCGGCAAGAAGTGGATCCCCGGTCGCGACCCGGAGAAGTTCCCGGTCTGCCCGGACTGCAAGGCCATCTACGAGAAGATGAAGGACGAGTAGTCCTCACACGATCAGCGTCGGGATCGCCGCGTCACCGCGACCGATCCTGGCCGCGTCGGCCGGCAACTCCGCCTTGGCACCTCGGTGGTGCGCTCGCGCCGCCTCGACCCCGCGGACCCCGAGGAAGGCCGGGTCGACCTCGCCGTTGGTGACGACCGGCACCATGAGCGCACGTTCGTCGGCACCGACGGCACCGGAGGTGTGCACGACCTCGGCGGTCGCGATGCCGTTGCGGAGTCGTCGACCGGCTTCCTTCCGGCCGCCGACGGACGCCTTGTCCGCTGACTTCTTCGCGACGGGCACCCATTCCTCGCCGCCGGTGCGGTGTGCGACGAGCTTGAACACCATGCTCGCCGCCGGGTGTCCCGACCCGGAGACGACCGACGTGCCGACGCCGTAGGAGTCGACGGGTGCGGCCCGGAGCGCGGCGATCGTGTACTCGTCGAGGTCGTTCGTCACGGTGATCTTGGTGCTGGTCGCCCCGAGACGGTCGAGCTGTGCGCGGACGCTCGCCACGACCGAGGGCAGGTCGCCGCTGTCGATCCGGACGGCACCGAGGCGACCGTTCGTCAGGCGGACCGCCGTGTCGACCGCGGCCTCGATGTCGTACGTGTCGACGAGCAGCGTGGTGCCGTCGCCGAGCGCGTCGAGCTGCGAGCGGAACGCGGCCTCTTCGGAGTCGTGCAACAGCGTGAACGCGTGCGCCGCGGTGCCCATGGTCGGGATGCCCCAGGTGCGCCCCGCCTCGAGGTTGCTCGTCGCGCCGAACCCGGCGATGTAGGCGGCGCGAGCGGCTGCGACCGCGTTCCACTCGCCGGTCCGGCGGGAGCCCATCTCGGCGAGGGGCCGGTGGTCGGCCGCCGACACCATGCGGGCGGCCGCTGAGGCGATCGCGGAGTCGGCGTTGAACGTCGACAGGGCGAGGGTCTCCAGGACGACCGCCTCGGCGAAGGTGCCCTCGATCTGGAGCACGGGGGAGTTGGGGAAGAAGATCTCGCCCTCGCGGTACGCCCGGATGTCGCCCGTGAACCGGTAGTCGGCGAGCCAGCTCGCGGTGTCGCCGTCGATCACGCCGCGGTCCCGCAGGAACCCGATCTCCTCGTCGCCGAACCGGAAGTCGGCCAGCGCCGTGAGGAACCGCCCGAGCCCCGCCGCGACGCCGTACCGGCGCCCGTCCGGCAGCCGCCTGGTGAAGACCTCGAAGACGCAGCGTCGGTCGGCGGTGCCGTCCTTCAGGGCCGCGTCGACCATGGTGAGTTCGTACTGGTCCGTCAGGAGCGCGCTGGTCACCTCAACGACACTAGTCACCCTGTCGGCCGTGCCGGTCAGGAGGCTCGGATTGCGTCGAGCCGTCGGCTCGCGTCGGTACGCTGGTCCCGTGACGGATGCACCGATCGGAGTCTTCGACAGCGGCGTCGGTGGGCTGACGGTCGCCCGCGCGATCATCGACCAGCTGCCGCGCGAGAGCATCCGCTACGTCGGCGACACCGTGCACTCGCCGTACGGGCCGAAGCCGATCGCTGACGTCCGCCGGTACGCGCTCGAGGTGATGGACGACCTCGTCGAGCAGGGTGTGAAGGCCCTGGTCATCGCGTGCAACACCGCGTCCTCTGCGGTGCTCCGCGACGCCCGCGAGCGGTACGAGCAGGCGTACGGCATCCCCGTCGTCGAGGTGATCCAGCCCGCCGCCCGCGCCGCCGTCAAGCAGACCAGGACCGGTCGCATCGGCGTGATCGGGACGGTCGGCACCATCGCCTCCCGCTCGTACGAGGACGCCTTCGCCGTCGCGTCCGACATCACGCTCACCCTCGCCGCCTGCCCGCGCTTCGTCGAGTTCGTCGAGGCCGGCGACACCTCGTCCCCGGAGCTCCGCGACGTCGCTGCCGGGTACCTCGCGCCGATCCGCGCCGCCGACGTCGACACCCTCGTCCTCGGCTGCACGCACTACCCGCTGATGTCCGCGGCGATCCAGTACGTGATGGGGCCGGAGGTCACCCTGGTGTCGAGCGCCGAGGAGACCGCGAACGACGTCTACCGTCGACTCGTCGAGCACGGACTCGAACGCACCACGACCGCACCGCCGACGTACTCGTTCGAGGCGACGGGCGACGACCAGGCCGGGTTCATCCGGCTCGCACGCCGGTTCCTCGGACCCGAGGTGTCCCGCGTCGGCCACCTCCAGACCGCCAGCATCCCACTGCCGGGCAGCATCACGCTGCCCCGCACCGAAAGGACACCATGACCACCCGCATCGACGGTCGCGCGACGACCGAACACCGCCCCGTCACGATCGAACGCGGCTGGAGCGCCCAGGCCGAGGGCAGCGCGCTCATCTCCTTCGGCAACACGAAGGTGCTGTGCACCGCGTCGTTCACGAACGGCGTCCCGCGGTGGATGGCCGGCAAGGGCACCGGCTGGGTCACCGCCGAGTACTCGATGCTGCCGCGCTCCACGAACGAGCGCATGCAGCGCGAGTCCATCAAGGGCAAGGTCGGCGGTCGCACGCACGAGATCTCCCGGCTCATCGGCCGGTCGCTCCGTGCCGTCGTGGACATGAAGGGCCTCGGCGAGAACACGCTCGTCCTGGACTGCGACGTGCTCCAGGCCGACGGCGGCACGCGCACCGCGTCGATCACGGGCGCCTACGTCGCGATGGCCGACGCGATCGAGTGGGGCCGTGACAAGGGCTTCATCGCGAAGAAGGCCACGCCCCTGACCGACAGCGTGCAGGCCATCTCCGTGGGGATCGTCAAGGGCGAGCCGATGCTCGACCTCGCCTACACCGAGGACTCGAACGCGGACACCGACATGAACATCGTCACGACCGGGTCCGGCAAGTTCATCGAGGTGCAGGGCACCGCCGAGCACGCGCCCTTCGACCGCGACGAGCTGAACGTCCTGCTCGACCTCGGTCTCGCGGGCAACGCGTCGCTCGCGGGCATCCAGCGGTCCGCCCTGGGGCTCGCATGACGGGCACCGTCGTCCTCGCGACCCACAACCAGGGCAAGGTCGTCGAGCTGCGTGAGATCCTCGGCGCGGCCCTCGGCGGCGTCGAGCTCGTCGGGTACGACGGGCCGGAGCCGGTCGAGGACGGCGACACGTACGCCGCGAACGCGCTGATCAAGGCGCGGGCGGCCGTCGCGCACACCGGGCTGCCGGCGCTCGCCGACGACTCGGGCATCGCTGTCGACGTGCTCGACGGCGCCCCCGGCATCCACTCGGCGCGGTACGCCGGAACCCGGGTGGACGCCGACAACATCGCGTTGCTGCTGACGAACCTCGAGGGCGTCGTGGAGCGGACCGCCGCGTTCGTCTGCGCCGCCGCGTTCGTGACGCCCGACGGCCAGGAGCACGTCGTCGAGGCGGTCTGGAACGGGGAGGTGCTGACGTCGCCTCAGGGCTCCGGCGGCCACGGGTACGACCCGATCTTCAAGCCGGACGACGCGGATCGGTCGTCTGCACAGCTCACGCGCGAGGAGAAGAACGCGCTGAGCCACCGGTCGAAGGCGTTCCGCGGGATCGCCCCGATCGTGCGCGAGTACTTCGGCGCGTAGCCCGGGCGGCGGTGCCGTTCGCCCCCGCACAACGAGGAGCACCTCGCACCGCGGAAGTCCGTGGTGCGAGGTGCTTTCGGTTGTGCGAACGGGCAGCGGGCAGCGCCGCAGCGGGCGGCGGGCAGCGCGCGGGGCTACTCCGCGGTCGGCTGCTCCTGCTCGGCCTTCTTCGCCTTGCGGGCGTTGCGGATGTAGGTCAGCGCCATCGGCACCACGGTGACGAGCACCGCCGCGATGAGGATCAGGTCGATGTAGTTCCGCACGAGGTCGGCGACGAACGGGATGTACCCGAGGAAGTACCCGAGGAACGTCACCCCGACGCCCCAGATGACGGCACCGATCGCGTTGTACAGCGAGTACTTCTTGTAGTTCATGCGCCCGACGCCCGCGGCGATCGGCAGGAAGGTCCGGACGACCGGCACGAAGCGCGCCAGGATGACCGCGAGTGGGCCGAAGCGGTGGAAGAACGCGTTGGTGCGGTCGACGTTCTCCTTCGAGAACAGACCGCTCTCCTTGCGCTCGAAGATCGGTGGCCCGGCCTTCTTGCCGATGTAGTAGCCGAGCTCGCCACCGAGGAACGCCGCCGCGCCGATCATCAGCGCCGCCACCCAGATCGGGATGCCGCCGATGGCGCCGCCGCGGTCGAAGGCGAAGAGCCCGGTGATGACGAGCAGGCTGTCGCCGGGGAAGATGAACCCGATCAGCAGGCCGGTCTCGGCGAAGATGATGGCGCACACGACGAGCACGGCGACGGCCCCGAAGTGGTCGAGGATGTACTGCGGATCCAGCCAGGGGATCAGGGCGAGTGCGACGGAGTGCATGCTTCTTCCGGTCGTGCGTGTGCGAGGACGGGAAGGTCACCCGCACGACGAGGGTACCGTGCGGGTGTGACCTGGCCGTCCTCCTGCAGAGGGAGATGCGCGAGCACGCATCCGACGGTGCGGAAGGAGGGACTCGAACCCTCACGCCTGGGGCACAGGAACCTAAATCCTGCGTGTCTACCGATTCCACCACTCCCGCGAGCAACCGACAGCGTACCCGGCCGCGTGCCCACCGGCCCCGTGCGCACCGGCCCCGCTCAGCGCAGACGGCGGGGCAGGTACCGCGGGACGTACCGGAGCAGGATGCCGGCGCCGACGAGTCCGAGCACACCCATCACGCCGCTGGCGATCGCGATCGACGCCGCCGCGGTGATGCCCGAGATGAGGAGCGGTGCCGCCGCCTGCCCGAAGTCGCCGGTGAAGCGCCACGCGCCGAGGAACGGCGCCGGGTGGTCCCGGGGCGCCAGGTCCGCGCCGAGCGTCATCAGGATCCCGGAGCCGACCCCGTTCGCCAGGGACATCGCCATCGCGACCGCGACGAACCAGCCGACCCTCGTGTCGAGATGGTCGCTCCACGCGAGCAGGAAGTAGCAGATGCTCAGGCCGAGCATGCACGGCAGCGCACTCGCGAGCCGACCCCAGCGGTCCATGATCTGACCGCTCGTGTAGAAGAGCGCGAAGTCGACGGCGCCCGCGATGCCGATGACGAGCGCGGCGGTGGAGTCGTCCAACCCGACGCTGACCGCCCAGAGCGGCAGGATGACCTGGCGTCCGGCGCGCATCGCCCCGATCAGCCCGGCGCCACTGCCGAGCCGCAGCAGGACCCGATGGTGCTCGCGGATGGTCCGGAACAGTCCGTGGGATTCCTCCTTGACGAACTCCTCGCCTTCGAGTGTGGCCGGTTCGGCCGGACCGTCGACCGGACTGGAGGCTCGGCTCGGCCCGCGCAGGCCACGCACGCCCGTCGCGGGGTCGCGGAGGACGAGCAGGGTCACCGCCGCCGCGAGGCAGCAGACGATGTGGATCCAGAACGCGCTCTGCGTCGTACCGGTGAGGTGGACGACGCCGGCGGCGATGAACGGCCCGACGAAGTAGCCGAAGCGGAAGACCCCGCCGAGGCTGGACAGCGCTCGTGCCCGGATCGCCAGAGGGATCGCCGTGGTCATGTAGGCGTGCCTGGCCAGGGCGAACACGGCAGTCGAGACCCCGACGAGGAAGACGCCGACGGCCAGCACGACGGGATTCGGCGCGACGACGCACACGGTCAGCCCGAGCATCGAGACGACCGCGGCGCCGATCATCGCGTTCCGCTCACCGATGCGCGCGACGACCACGCCGGACGGCACGTCGCCGATGAGCTCACCGACGAGGATGAGGGACGCGACGAACCCGGCGATCGCCAGGCTCGCACCGAGGGAGTTCGCGGCGATCGGGATGATCGGGATGATCGCGCCCTCACCGATCGCGAAGAGCGCAGCGGGGAGGAACCCGGACAGCAGCACGGCCCGGAAGTCGAAGGGCGGGGGCTCTGGGGTGGTCGTCATCGCGACTCCAACGCTACGCCCGGGGCGGAGTTACCCTTGACGCATGCGTGTTCTGGCGGCGATGAGTGGTGGAGTCGACTCGGCGGTGGCCGCTGCCAGGGCGGTCGACGCCGGGCACGACGTCGTCGGGGTCCACCTGGCGCTGAGCCGGATGCCGGGGACCCTGCGGACCGGGAGTCGCGGCTGCTGCACCATCGAGGACTCGATGGACGCCCAGCGTGCCGCGTCCGCACTCGGGATCCCGTACTACGTGTGGGACTTCTCGGCGCGGTTCAAGGAGGACGTGGTCGACGACTTCGTGGCCGAGTACCAGGCAGGCCGCACGCCGAACCCCTGTATGCGGTGCAACGAGCGGATCAAGTTCGCAGCGCTCCTCGAGAAGGCGCTCGCACTCGGGTTCGACGCCGTCTGCACCGGCCACTACGCGTCGATCGTGACGGGTGCCGACGGCGCGCGTGAGCTGCACCGTTCGGCCGCGTGGGCGAAGGACCAGTCGTACGTGCTCGGCGTCCTCACCGCCGAGCAGCTCCAGCACGCGATGTTCCCGCTCGGGGCGACCCCGTCGAAGGACGAGGTCCGGGCCGAGGCCGCTGCACGCGGACTCACGGTCGCGCAGAAGCCGGACTCGTACGACATCTGCTTCATCCCGGACGGCGACACGCGCGGCTGGCTCGCCGACCGCGTGGGGACCACCCCCGGCGACGTCGTCGAGCGGGACGGCACGGTCGTCGGTGCCCACGACGGAGCGGCCGGGTTCACCGTCGGGCAGCGGCGCGGGCTCGCGCTCGGGCGTCCGGCGCCGGACGGCAAGCCGCGGTTCGTGCTGGAGATCCGTCCGAAGGACAACACCGTCGTGGTCGGGCCGAAGGAGGCGCTCGACGTCACCTCGATGTCGGGCTCCCGCTTCACGTGGGCAGGGACGGCTCCCGCCGACCCGTCCGTGCCGTTCGCGTGCGACGTGCAGATCCGCGCGCACGCCGACCCGGTGCCCGCGACCGCACGGGTCTCCGACGGCGTGCTGGTCATCGACGTCGACGAGCCGCTCTCGGGTGTGGCACCCGGGCAGACCGCTGTGGTCTACGTCGGGACCCGGGTGCTCGGCCAGTGCACGATCGACGAGACGGTCAGTGCCGTCCCCGTCGACGCCTGACGCCTGACTCCGGGGGTCGGTGGTCCACGGTAGAACTGTGGGTATGAGCGAGACCGACGCCACGTTCGAGACCATCGACCCTGCCGCGCTCGACGCCGCCCAGGCGGGGCGAGAGGTGGACCGGCTGCGCTCGACGATCAACGAGCTCCGCCACGGCTACTACGAGGAGAACGGTTCCACCGCCTCGGACGCCGAGTACGACGCACTGGTGCACCGGCTGGACGCGATCGAGCAGCGCTTCCCCGAACTCCTCACCGAGGACAGCCCGACGCAGACCGTCGGCGGCCAGGCGGAGACGACGCAGTTCGCGCCGGTCGAGCACGCCGAGCGGATGCTGAGCCTCGACAACGTCTTCAGCCCGGAAGAACTCACCGACTGGGCGATCAAGGTCCAGCGTGACGCCGGGTCCGAGCGTGTGCGGTTCCTGACCGAGCTGAAGATCGACGGCCTCGCGATCAACCTCCGCTACGAGAACGGGCGGCTCGTGACCGCTGCGACGCGTGGCGACGGCGTCGTCGGGGAAGACGTCACGGGCAACGTCCGCACGATGGGCACCATCCCGGATCGGTTGACGGGGACCGGTCACCCGCCCCTGGTGGAGGTCCGCGGCGAGATCTTCTTCCCCGTGGAGCAGTTCGACGAGCTGAACGCCAAGCAGCGCGATGCGGGCGAGCGCGTCTTCGCCAACCCGCGCAACGCCGCTGCCGGTTCCCTCCGCCAGAAGGAAGAGGGCAAGTCGCCGGCGAAGCGCGAGCTCATGGTGGACCGGCTCCGACGGCTCAGGATGCTCGTGCACGGCATCGGCGCGTGGCCCGTGGGTGAGCTCGAGCGCGACACCGACGTCCGTTCCCAGTCCGAGGTCTACGAGCTGCTGCACTCGTGGGGGCTGCCGACGGGGACGCACCACCGGGTGTTCGACTCCATCGACGAGGTCCTGGGGTTCGTCAAGGACTACGGCGAGCGTCGGGCGTCGGTGGAACACCAGATCGACGGCATCGTCATCAAGGTCGACGACCTCGGCCTGCACGAGGAACTCGGGTCGACGTCCCGCGCGCCGCGGTGGGCCATCGCGTACAAGTACCCGCCCGAAGAAGTGCACACGAAGCTCCTCGACGTGGTCGTCAGCGTCGGACGCACCGGCCGCGCCACGCCCTTCGCGGTGATGGCCCCGGCCGAGGTCGCCGGATCCGTCGTCCGGCAGGCCACGCTGCACAACCAGCAGGTGGTCAAGGCGAAGGGCGTCCTGATCGGCGACACCGTCGTCCTGCGCAAGGCCGGTGACGTCATCCCCGAGGTGCTCGGCCCGGTCGTGGAACTCCGCGACGGCTCCGAGCGCGAGTTCGTGATGCCGACGGCCTGCCCGGAGTGCGGCACCACCCTCGCCCCGGCGAAGGAAGGCGACATCGACCTCAGGTGCCCGAACGCCGAGAGCTGCCCAGCGCAGGTCCGGGGGCGGGTCGAGCACATCGCGTCCCGTGGCTCGCTCGACATCGAGGGCCTCGGCGAGGTCGCGGCGGCAGCCCTGACGCAGCCGCTGGTCCCGGAGACGCCGCCCCTCGTGACCGAGGCCGGTCTGTTCGACCTGACGATGGAGGACATCGTCCCGATCGAGGTGATCGTCCGCGACGCCGAGACCGGCATGGAGAAGACGGACGAAGAAGGCACGCCGAAGCGTGTGACGCCGTTCAGCCGTGCCCGCAAGAAGACCGACCCGCCGTTCGACCCGGATGCCCGCGGCGCGGACTACACGGGCGAGCCCAGTCGGTACCCGTCAAAGAACGCGTTCGAGATGCTCGCGAACATCGACGCCGCCAAGACCAAGCCGCTCTGGCGGATCCTGGTCGGCCTGAGCATCCGGCACGTCGGTCCGGTCGCCGCCCGGGCACTGGCGAACCACTTCGGTTCGCTCGACGCCATCCGGAACGCCTCCCGCGAGGAACTTGCCGCGGTGGACGGCGTCGGCGGCATCATCGCCGACGCGCTGCTCGCCTGGTTCGAGGTCGACTGGCACCGTGAGGTCATCGACCGGTGGACCGCCGCCGGCGTGCAGTTCACGACGCCGGGGCACCCGGGACCGGGTGCCGCCGACACCGAGGGCTGGGTGCTGAGCGGGCTGACCGTGGTCGCGACCGGATCGCTGGAGGGGTACAGCCGGGAAGGTGCGCAGGAAGCGATCATCGCCGCCGGGGGCAAGGCCGCGTCGAGCGTGAGCAAGAAGACGGACTTCGTCGCAGCTGGTCCCGGTGCCGGGTCGAAGCTGACGAAGGCCGAGCAGCTCGGCGTGCGGATCATCGACGCCGAGCAGTTCAAGGTCCTCGTGACCGAGGGGCCCGCGGCGCTCCCGGCACCGCAGGAGGCAGCAGCCGAGGACTGACCCGTGGCACGAGAGCACGTGTGCGGTCCGCGCGCACGGCACGCCGCGCCGTCGGTCTGAACCCAGTTCTGGGGGCAAGTTGCAACGGACACGACCGGTCCCCGGTCGTTTTCCTTACACTCGACAGAGCATCACCTGTCGTCTGCAGGGGGACGATGGGATGGCCTTCCCGGGGGAGACCGGTATTGCTGCTCCTCGCCGCCGCACTGCTCACCGCCTCGATGCACTCCCTCGGAGTGGTCGAGTCGCCCGTCGCGCCCGCGGCCTCGAGTGCCGTCGCCGTCTCGACCGCCGCAGTCGTCCACGACACGGGGCAGACCGCTGCACCGGTCATGACCGGGGGACAGATCGGGATCGGCGACCTGCGCTCGGACCGTGGTCGCGCCTTCCTCGACGACCTCGCCATGGCGTCTCCGGCCGTGCTCGCGACGGCCGATCGTGACGACCGGGTCGTGGCGACCGCGATGGACGCCCCGCCGACGGCCGCTGAGGTCCACACCTGGTGGTCCGGCCTCGACACCGCCGAGCAGGTGCGGCTGCTGCACGGTGCGCCCGTCGTCGTCGGCAACCTCGACGGAGTGCCCTACGCCGTGCGCGACCGGGCGAACCGGGCGGTGCTCGCCGCGGAGAGCGCGGACCGCGGGACCCCGTCAGGCGAAGCGGCGATGCTCGGGCAGGTCCGCGAGTCGCTGGCCCGCGACGCCGACGGACCCCGCAAGTCGCTCATCACGCTCGACACGCGGGGTACCGGACGTGCGGCCATCGCGCTCGGCGACCTCGACACCGCGGCGGACGTCACGGTGGTGGTCCCCGGGATGTTCTTCACCGTCACCGGCCAGCTGGTGGACTTCACCGAGACCGCCGGCGACCTGTACGACGAGCAGGCGACGCTGTCGCCGGTCGCGGCACCGGCGCCGGGGACCGGGATCGCGGTCGTCGCGTGGATGGGCTACCGGACGCCCGACCTGTCGAACATCCTGTCCCTGGACCTCGCCAAGACCGGCGCAGCGCGACTCGAACGGACCGTCGACGGCATCCGTCGGATCCGGGACGGCGCCGAGCCCCGCCTCGGCATCGTCGCCCACTCCTACGGCTCGACGACCGCACTGATCGCACTGTCCTCCGGGCGGATGCACGCCGACAGCCTGACGGTGCTCGGGTCCCCGGGGAGCGGCGTCACGAACGCCTCGGAGCTGGCGGTGGCCGCCGGCGAGGTGTTCGTCGGGGGAGCACACTGGGACCCCATCGCGGGATCCGGGTACTTCGGCACCGACCCGGGCGCTCGGGGCTTCGGTTCGACCGTGCTCGACCTCGCCGGCGGGGTCGACCCGGCCGACGCCGGCGACGTGTTCCGGCGACCGGTCGGGCACAACGACTACCTGAAGCCCGGAACGGCGTCGTTGCACGACGTCGCGCTCATCGCCGTCGGACGCGGTGACCTGGTGCGTGACCAGGTGCAGCGTGGCAACGGCCGCGGGGAGGGCGCCGTGCAGGCGTCGCCTGACCTGTTCCTCGTCCGCCCGCAGGACCTCCAACCCCGCGACTGACGCGAGCGGTCGGTGAAGCGGCCCACGGTGGTGGACGTGACCCGATCGTGACCGGACGTGCGGGGCGGACCCGATCCGAGCCTCTCCCCACCGGCACGGCCGGTCCGCCGCTGGCGCGTCGCACCGGAACCGGCGGTGTGGGCCCAGGCCGGTCCGGGCCGCACCTGCTGGACAACCTGAGCAGCGGTGCAGGTTCTGCGGGGGTCGGAGCAGTCTCGCCCCAGGGCGGGTCCCTACGGTGCAGTGCATGCGTGTGATGCGGTGGCCGGGAGCCCTCCTGATGTTCGTCGTGATGTCGGCACTCGCGGGCATGCTCGTGGCGGTCGCCGTCACCCCGGCCGTCGCCGTGGCGGGGGAAGGCGCTTCCGGCGCCGCCGCGTTCTTCGAGGACCTGCCGAGCTACCTCGACGTGCAGACACCGCAGCAGGTGTCGTCCGTCTACGCGAAGCAGGGTGGCCAGGACGTCAAGATCGCGTCGTTCTACGCCGAGAACCGCACGATCGTGCAGTCCGATGCGATCGCGAAGACCCTCAAGCAGGCCGCGATCGACACCGAAGACCCGCGGTTCTACGACGAAGGCGGCATCGACGTGCTCGGGACCGTCCGCGGTGTCGCCGCGACCGTCGTCGGGGGAGACGTGCAGGGCGGCTCGAGCATCACGCAGCAGTACGTCAAGAACGTGCTCGTGCAGCAGTGCGAGCAGCTGACCGGCAAGGACGCCGCGGACACGAAGCAGAAGATCGACGCGTGCTACGAGGACGCGGCCGGTGTCACCCCGCAGCGCAAGCTGCAGGAGATGCGGTACGCGATCGCCGTGAACAAGAAGTACTCCAAGGACGACATCCTCACCGGGTACCTCAACATCGTGGGGCTCGGCGGCCGCGTGTACGGCGCCGAGGCCGGAGCGCAGTACTACTTCGGCGTCTCCGCGAAGGACCTCTCCCTGGTGCAGTCCGCCACCCTCGTCGCGATCCTGAACAACCCGTCGAACCTGCGCATCGACCAGCCCGACTCGACGGCGAACGGGTCGGCGAACGGGTACAAGGCAACCAAGGCGCGCCGCGACTACGTGCTCCAGCGGATGTACGCGCACCACTCGATCTCGAAGGCCGACGAGCAGGCGGCGATCGCCACGCCCGTCCAGCCGAAGATCACCGCGACCGCGAACGGCTGCTCGTCCGCAGCGACGAACTACGACGCCGGCTACTTCTGCGACTACGTGCGCGACCAGATCCTGCAGGACCCCGCGTTCGGCAAGACCGCCTCAGAGCGCATCGAGACCCTCGACACCAAGGGTCTGCAGATCCACACGTCGCTCGACCTCGACCTGCAGGCACAGTCCCAGAACGCGCTCTCGACCTTCGTCCCCGCGACCATGACGGGTTTCGACGTCGGTGGGTCGAACGTCACGGTCGAGCCAGGGACCGGCCGCATCATGTCGATGGTGCAGAACACCGCGTACACGCAGTCGGACTCGGCAGCGCCGGGGCAGACCGCCGTCAACTACAGCGCCGACCAGGCGTACGGCAACTCCGGCGGGTTCCAGACCGGCTCCACGTTCAAGGTGTTCACGCTCGCGGAGTGGCTCGCGCAGGGGCACACCCTGAACGAGAGCGTCAACACCACGGAGCACACGTACAACGCGTCCGAGTTCACGAACTCGTGCGAGGGCATCGGCGGGACGTGGAACGTCGCCAACGCCGAGAACGTGCCGGCGTCGATGAGCGTGCTCAATGCCACCGCGGAATCGATCAACACCGCATTCGCCGCGATGGGCAAGCAGCTCGACCTCTGCAAGATCGCGAACCTGGCGGAGTCGATGGGCATCCACACGGCCGACGGCGGCAAGCTCAGCTCGGTGCCGTCGATGATCCTCGGCACGAACAACCTGTCGCCGATCGATCTCGCCGAGGCGTACGCGGGCTTCGCGAACGGCGGCGTCGTCTGCACGCCCACCGCGATCGACTCCGTGACCGAGTCGGACGGCACGAAGATCACGCCGACCCCGTCGTCCTGCACGCAGGGCGTCTCCGCCGATGTCGCGGGGACCGTCGACTACGCACTGCAGTCGGTGCTCACCGGAGCCGGGACCGCTGCGAGCGCGAACCCGGGTGACGCGACCCCGAAGTTCGCCAAGACCGGCACGACCGACGGCGATGTGCAGAACTGGCTCGTCGCATCGAGCACGAAGTACACGAACGCGACCTGGGTCGGCAACGTCCAGGGGAACGTACCGCTCGCGAACCGGTCGTTCCTGCAGGGAACGACCGGGTACAGCGCGAAGTTCGGCATCGGGAAGTCGATGATGCAGTACCTCGACGCGCACTACGGCGGGGACGCACTGCCCGCGCCGAGCCAGGCGATGATCGGCGCGGCGAAGGCCCCGGCGAAGTCGGCGCAGTCCTCGCAGTCCTCGCAGTCCTCGCAGTCAGGGGCGCAGTCCTCCCCAGGGGCGTCGAACGGGCAGCCGTCCACCGACGGGACGCCCGATCAGCAGTCGGGCGGGCAGTAGACCAATAGACTGGTTCGCATTCCACGAACCGATCGACGGAGCACCATGCCTGACATCACGAGCGAGCAGGTCGCCCACCTGGCGAACCTCGCACGTATCGCACTCACGCCCGACGAGATCGAGAAGCTGACCGGGGAGCTGTCGCACATCGTCGACAGCGTCGCGAAGGTGACCGAGGTCGCCACGCCGGACGTCCCCGCGACGAGCCACCCGGTCACGCTGCCGAACGTCCTCCGGCCCGACGTGGTCGGCGAGACGCTCACCCAGCAGCAGGCGCTCTCCGGAGCCCCCGACACCGACGGCGAACGGTTCCGCGTGACGGCGATCCTCGGCGAAGAACAGTAGGCGGTAGAACAGTGACCGACGACATCACGAAGCTCAGCGCCGCGGCGCTCGCCGACGCCCTCGTGGCGCGCGACGTCTCCAGCGTCGAGGCGACCCAGGCACACCTCGACCGCATCGCCGCGGTCGACGGGGACGTGCACGCGTTCCTGCACGTCAACGAGAACGCCCTCGGCGTCGCGAAGTCCATCGACTCGCGCCGTGCCGCCGGCGACGACCTCGGTGCCCTCGCGGGTGTGCCGGTGGCCATCAAGGACGTGCTCTGCACCCTCGACATGCCGTCCACCTCCGGGTCGAAGATCCTCGAAGGCTGGGTGCCGCCCTACGACGCCACCCCGGTCGCGAAGCTCCGTCGCGCCGGCCTGGTGCCCCTCGGCAAGACCAACATGGACGAGTTCGCGATGGGCTCGACGACCGAGTTCTCGGCGTACGGCCCGACGCACAACCCGTGGGACCTCGACCGCATCCCCGGCGGCTCCGGCGGCGGTTCGGCCGCTGCGGTCGCCGCCCACGAAGCGCCCCTCGCGCTCGGCTCGGACACCGGTGGGTCGATCCGCCAGCCGGGCGCCGTCACCGGCACCGTCGGCGTGAAGCCCACCTACGGTGGCGTCAGCCGGTACGGCTCGATCGCCCTGGCGTCGAGCCTCGACCAGGTCGGTCCCGTCGCCCGCACCGTCCTCGACGCCGCGCTCCTGCACGACGTCATCGGTGGGCACGACCCGCGCGACTCCACGTCGATCCGTGACGAGTGGCCGTCGTTCGCGGCCGCCGCCCGTGACGGGCTGCAGGCGGACACGCTCAAGGGCCTCCGCGTCGGCGTCGTGAAGGAGCTCGCCGGGGGCGAGGGCTTCCAGGCCGGGGTCACGCAGCGCTTCCAGGAGACCGTCGCGATCCTCGAGGCCGCCGGTGCGGTCGTCGTCGAGATCGACGCACCGAGCTTCGCGTACGCCATCAGCGCCTACTACCTGATCCTGCCGGCGGAAGCGTCGTCGAACCTCGCGAAGTTCGACTCGGTGCGGTTCGGCCTGCGGGTCACGCCGGAGGGCGGCGCAACGGTCGAGGACGTGATGGCGGCCACGCGTGAAGCCGGCTTCGGGCCAGAGGTCAAGCGTCGCATCATCCTCGGGACCTACGCGCTCAGCGCCGGGTACTACGACGCCTACTACGGCAGCGCGCAGAAGGTCCGCACCCTCGTGCAGCGCGACTTCGACAAGGCGTTCGAGCAGGTCGACCTGCTCGTCAGCCCGTCGGCGCCGACGACCGCGTTCCCGCTGGGCGAGCGCCTCGACGACCCGCTGTCGATGTACCTCAACGACCTCACCACGATCCCGGCGAACCTGGCGGGCGTCCCCGGCATGAGCATCCCGAACGGTCTGGCGCCGGAAGACGGCCTGCCGACCGGCGTGCAGCTGATGGCCCCGCAGCGTGAGGACGCCCGGCTGTACCGCTACGGCGCGGCGCTCGAGCGGCTGCTCGAGCAGCAGTGGGGTGCGCCGCTCATCGACCGGATCCCCGACCTCGACTTCAGTCAGCAGTCGGCAGCAGAGGAAGGCGTGGTCTGATGGCCGCCAAGGACGCACTCATGGACTTCGACGAGGCGATCGAGCGCTTCGAGCCGGTGCTGGGCTTCGAGGTGCACGTCGAGCTCGCCACGAAGACCAAGATGTTCTCCGACGCCCCGAACTTCTTCGGCGGCGAACCGAACACCAACGTGACGCCGGTGGACCTCGGGCTCCCCGGCTCGCTCCCCGTCGTGAACGAGCAGGCCGTCCGGTTCTCGATCAACCTCGGGCTCGCGCTCGGGTGTTCGATCGCCGAGTCGTCGCGGTTCTCCCGGAAGAACTACTTCTACCCGGACAACCCGAAGAACTACCAGATCTCGCAGTACGACGAGCCGATCGCCTTCGAGGGCGAGGTCGAGGTCGAACTCGCCGACGGCACGCTCTTCCAGGTGCCGATCGAACGCGCCCACATGGAAGAGGACGCGGGCAAGCTGACGCACGTCGGTGGCGCGACCGGCCGCATCCAGGGCGCCGAGTACTCGCTCGTCGACTACAACCGTGCCGGTGTGCCGCTCGTCGAGATCGTCACGAAGCCGATCTTCGGCGCCGCCCACCGGGCCCCGGAGCTCGGCGCCGCGTACGTGCAGGTCATCCGTGACCTCGTCCGCGCGCTCGGCGTCTCCGAGGCCCGCATGGAGCGCGGAAACCTGCGCTGCGATGCCAACATCTCACTGCGTCCGTGGGGCCAGGAGAAGCTCGGCACCCGGACCGAGACGAAGAACGTCAACTCGTTCCGTGCCGTCGAGCGTGCCATCCGCTACGAGATCCAGCGGCAGGCTGCGATCCTCGCGGACGGCGGCACGATCACGCAGGAGACCCGGCACTGGCACGAGGACACCGGACGCACCTCCGCGGGGCGCCCCAAGTCCGACGCGGACGACTACCGCTACTTCCCGGAGCCCGACCTGCTCCCCGTCGTCCCCGACCCGGCGATGATCGAGGAACTCCGAGCATCCCTGCCGGAGGCACCCGTCGCCCGCCGACGTCGCCTCAAGGGGGAGTGGGGCTTCGCCGACCTCGAGTTCCAGGACGTGGTGAACGGCGGCCTCCTCGACGAGGTCGAAGCCACGGTCGCCGCCGGTGCACCAGCCCAGGCCGCCCGCAAGTGGTGGACCGGTGAGATCAGCCGCGTCGCGAACACGCAGGACGCCGCCCCCGGGGACCTCGTGTCGCCCGCGCACGTCGCCGAGCTCATCACGCTCGTCGAGTCCGGGGACCTGACCGATCGTCTGGCACGCCAGGTGCTCGAGGGCGTCATCGCCGGCGAGGGCTCGCCGTCCGCGGTCGTCGAGTCGCGCGGGCTCAAGGTCGTCTCCGACGACTCGGCGCTCACCGCCGCCGTCGACGAGGCGCTCGCCGCGCAGCCGGACGTCCTCGCCAAGATCAAGGACGGCAAGGTCCAGGCCGCCGGCGCGATCATCGGTGCCGTCATGAAGTCGATGCAGGGCCAGGCCGACGCGGCCCGCGTCCGCGAGCTCGTGCTGGAGCGCGCGCAGGCCTGACGCCGCCGCACCGATCTGCAGAACGGACACAGCACCGCGCATCGGCGTGGTGCTGTGTCCGTTCCGCGGTTCCGGGCCGTCGTGGTCGTACCTGGGGACACGTCCACGACCCGGTGACATGATGAGGAGTGTCCGCAACGATCCGCGCCATCGGTACCGCCGTTCCCGAGACGACACTCGACCAGGTGGCGGTGCGCGAGCTCTTCGCCGCGCAGCCAGGGCTCGGTCGCCTCGGTCGTCGTCTGGTCCCCGCCGCGTTCGACGCATCAGCCGTCGCGCACCGGCACACCGTTCTGCGGGAGCTCGACCTCGCCGGCCGGCCCGGACGCTTCCGAGATGCCGACGGGACGCTGCAGTCGCCGTCGACGGGCACGAGGAACGACCGGTACCGGGAGCTCGCTCCCGCCCTGTTCGTCGCGTCCGCGCGGGACGCCCTGCACCGGTCCGGCATCGGCCCGGCGGACGTCACGCACCTCGTCACGGTGTCGTGCACGGGGTTCACCCAGCCAGGGCCCGACCTGGCGATCGTCGAGGGACTGGGGCTCCGCCGCACGGTCTTCCGGCAGCACATCGGGTTCATGGGGTGCTGCGCGGCGTTCCCGGCGCTCCGGATCGCCGACGCGTTCGTCGCCGCTGATCCGTCCGCCGTCGTGCTCGTCGTGTGCGCCGAGCTCTGCACGCTGCACGTCCGGACATCGGACGACCCGGACCAGATCGTCGCGAACAGCGTCTTCGGGGACGGTGCCGCCGCTGCCGTCGTGACGGCCGACGGTCCCGGGCTGCGGCTCGACGCGTTCGCCACCACGGTCGTACCGGAGGGTGCGTCGGAGATGGCGTGGAACATCGGTGACGAGGGCTTCGAGATGGTCCTCAGCACGGCGGTGCCGAAGCTCGTCGGGGCGACCGTCGCCGAGGCGGTCGCGCCCCTGCTGGACGGACCAGCGGCGGACGTCCCCGTGTGGGCGGTGCACCCCGGCGGCCGGGCGATCCTCGACCGGACGCAGGATGCCCTCGGGTTGTCCGACAATGCCATGGCGAGCAGCAGGGCGGTGCTGCGCGAGCACGGGAACATGTCGAGCGCGACGGTGCTGTTCGTGCTGCGGGACGCGTTCGATGCCGGGATCACGGACGGTGCGTCCGTCATCGCGCTGGCGTTCGGCCCGGGCCTGACCGTCGAGAGTGCACGCCTCACCGCAGTCGGGACCGGCGTGACGGACACGACCCGGACGACGGACGCGGTCGATGCGGTGGCACTCGCCACGGGGCGGGCGTGAGCAGGCGGACCGGAGGTGAGCGGGGCCTCCCGGCAGTGGACCTGCGCCTGCGCGACCTGGAGCTCCGCGAACTCATGGACGACCCGGACTGCGACCCGCGGGCACTGGCGCGGACGTTCCGGCGGTTCGCCGTCGTGAACTCGCTGGTCAGCGGGTGGCGCGCCGCGTGGCGGACCCACGTCGTGCCGGCGTTGCCGGCGAGCGGCCGCGGACGGGTGCTCGATCTCGGGTGCGGCGGCGGCGACCTCGCCAGGGCGCTCGTGCGCTGGGCGGCGAGTGACGGGTTCGACATCGAGGTCGTCGGGGTGGACCCGGATCCACGGGCGATCGCCGCGGCGACGCGCTCCGTCCCCCGTGGCGTGTCCTTCCGCGAACAGTCGAGCGGTGACCTCGTGGCAGCGGGGGAGCGGTTCGACGTCGTGGTGTCGAACCACGTCCTGCACCACCTCGGGGACGAGGAGCGTGCCGGCTTCCTCGGCGACTCGGAGCGGCTCGCGGCGACCAGGAGCCTGCACTCGGACATCCGGCGGTCGGCGTCGGCGTACCGGGCGTACGCGCTCGGCTCGGTGCTCGTCGCTGCCGGGACGTTCGTGCGCGTGGACGGGCTGCGCTCCATCCGTCGGAGCTTCACGCTGCCGGAACTCCGGTCGGCGCTGCCGACGGGCTGGCGGGCGGAGTCGGCGGCTCCGCACCGGGTGCTCGCGATCCACGACGCCTGACGCTCCGCTAGCGTCGCAGCATGGTGCCCGCACGACTCCACCGTGTCGCGGTCCTGGTGCTCGACGGTGCCAAGCCGCTCGATGTCGGGATCCCCGCGCAGGTCTTCTCGAACCGTCCGAGCATGCCGTACGAGGTGCGGGTCTGCGGTCCCCGGGTCGGGCGGATCACCGGCGGTGACGGCCTGGCGTACGCGGTCGACCACGGCCTCGACACGCTCGACTGGGCCGAGACCGTGTTCGTGCCCGGCTACCGGTTCCCCGCCGACACCCCGCCGCCGGCCGACGTCGTGGCGGCTCTCGCCCGAGCGCACGAACGGGGTGTCCGCATCGCCGCGATCTCGACGGGGGCGTTCGCGCTCGGGGCCGCCGGGCTGCTGGACGGGCGACGGGCGACGACGCACTGGCACTACACGCGGGTCCTCCGGGAGCGCTACCCGGCGGTCGAGGTGGACGAGGACGTGCTGTTCGTCGACGCCGGCTCGGTGCTGACGAGTGCCGGCGCGGCGAGCGGGATCGACCTGTGCCTGCACATCGTGCGACAGGACCACGGCGTCGGGTTGTCGAACCACGTCGCCAGGCGGCTCGTCAGCGCGCCGTACCGGAGCGGCGGCCAGGCGCAGTACGTCCCGCGGAGCATGCCGGAGCCGCTCGGGGACGTGTTCGCCGCGACGCGTGAGTGGGCACTCCGACACCTCGCCGAGCCCCTGACACTCGAGGTGCTCGCACGGAACGCCGCCGTGTCGCCGAGGACGTTCTCGCGGCGCTTCGTGGAGGACACCGGGTACACGCCGATGCAGTGGGTGCTCCGGGCGCGGGTCGACCTGGCTCGGGAACTGCTCGAGCGCTCCGACCTCGGCGTCGACCAGGTCGCCGAGCGGGCCGGGCTCGGATCGGACGCGAACCTGCGGACCCACTTCCGCCGGATCCTCGGGACCTCGCCGACCGCGTACCGACGGACGTTCCAGGACTGAGCAGGACGCACGCCGGCGGATCGTCCGGACCGGATCAGCCTTGGCGTGATCCTTTCGGACCGTGGCTTCCCTGCCACTGTTGCCCTGCCTCCAGGCCGGTGAGCATGGTCTGCGGAACGAAAGGAACCCCCATGACCCGCATCGCCATCAACGGCTTCGGCCGCATCGGCCGCAACACCCTCCGCGCCCTCCTGGCCAGGGGCGGTGACGACCTCGAGATCGTCGCCGTGAACGACCTCACCGCACCGGAGACACTCGCGCACCTGTTCCGGTACGACTCCGCGCTCGGCCCGTTCGCCGGAACCGTCGAGGTGGACGGAGACGCCCTCGTGGTCGACGGCGCGCGAATCCGCGTCCTCGCCGAGCGCGAGCCGGTCGACCTGCCGTGGGCGGAGCTCGGCGTCGAGGTGGTCCTCGAGTCCACCGGACGGTTCACGGCACGGGACGCGGCAGCCGCACACCTCACCGCCGGTGCGCGCCGGGTCCTCATCAGCGCTCCGGCGACCGGTGCCGACGCCACGATCGCCTTCGGTGTGAACTCCGACGTGTTCGACCCCATCGCGCACACGGTCGTGTCGAACGCGTCCTGCACGACGAACGCGCTGGCGCCGCTGGCGTCGGTCCTCGACGACCTCGCCGGCATCGAGCACGGGTTCATGACGACCGTGCACGCCTACACGCAGGAGCAGAACCTGCAGGACGGTCCGCACCGGGACCTCCGACGGGCACGGGCAGCCGGGGTGAACATCGTGCCGACGTCCACCGGGGCGGCGAAGGCGATCGGGCTCGTGCTGCCGCGGCTCGAGGGCAAGTTGTCGGGTGACGCCATCCGGGTGCCGGTGCCCGTCGGGTCGATCGTCGAGCTGAACACCGTGGTGTCCCGCGACGTGACCGTGGACGAGGTCAACGCGGCGTACCGTGCGGCCGCTGCCGGGCCCCTCGCGGGGGTGCTGGCGTTCACGGCGGACCCGATCGTGTCGACGGACATCACGGGGCGCCCGGAGTCGGCCGTGTTCGACTCGCTGCTGACCCGCGTCGACGGTGGTCGTCACGTGAAGGTCGTCGCCTGGTACGACAACGAGTGGGGCTTCTCGAACCGGGTGGTCGACACGCTGGGGATGCTCGCGCGGGCGTGACGGTGCGCCGCGCCGGGTGCGCGAAAGCGACAGTCTGCCGCTGGGCTCCGGCGGCAGACTGTCGCTTTCGCGGCAGGGACCCGAGTTGCTCGGGTGGGGTTGTCGCTTTCGCGGAACAGGCCGCAGCCCGCGCCCGCCGCCCCCCGCCGCCCCCGCCGCCGGCCGCCCCCCGCAGGCCGCGGCCGCCGCTAGGCCAGCGGCAGCGCCGCCGTGCTCGCGAACGAACGGGACAGCACCGCGGCCCGGTACCGCTCGAGCGCAGGAGCCCCCGCCCCGACGGACTCGAGCGCCGCGAACCCGGCACCGAGCACCGGGGGAGCGGTGACCCACGTCGGCACGGCACCCGGCACCCGCGCCGCGAGCCCGGACACCACCGCGTCGACGAGGAGCGGGTGCCGGGCAGCGAGCACCCCGCCACCGAGCACGACGGGCACCGGCGACGATGCCGATCCGCCGAGGCCGAGCCGCCCGAGCGCCACCGACGCCAGCAGCACGATCTCCTCCGCCTGCCGCGCGACGACCCCGGCAGCGACGACGTCCCCGGCACCGGCGACCTCGAACAGCACGGGGCAGAGCCGGTTGAACACGCGTTCGTCGAGCCGGCCGAAGTGGATCGCCTCGGTGACCTCGCGGACGGACCCGAGCCCGAGTGCAGCAGGCACCGCGTCCACGAGCGCCGTGGCCGGTCCACGCCCGTCGTCCGCACGGGCCGCGTGCCAGAGCGCGCGGTTGCCGAGGTACGCCCCGCCGCCCCAGTCGCCGGACACGTCGCCGATCGCCGGGAAGCGCGAGGTCTCCCCGTCGGCACGGACCGCGAGCGCGTTGATGCCGGTGCCGCACACCACGGCGGCTGCGTCCGGCGACAGCGTGCCGGCCCGCAGCAGCGCGAACAGGTCGTTGTCGAGGACGTCGGGCGCGCCGCCGTCCTCGTCCCAGTGCGCGAGCGCCGCGGTCGCCGCGACGAGTTCGTCGTGCAGGTCGAGTCCGGCGAGGTACACGTGCGTCGTCCGGATCCGCCGGTCACCGAGCTCCCGGAGCACCCGTGCGCGGACCCCGTCGATGATCGGGCCTGCGAGGTCCCACCCGCGGGTCTGCGGGTTCGAGCCGGGCCCACGCGCGTGCGCGACGAGCGAACCGTCGAGCCCGATCGCGACGACGTCGGTCTTGCTGCCGCCGCCGTCGACCGCGAGCACCACGTCCGTCACGCGGCCCGCGTCCGGCAGACCGATCACCGGACTGGAGGACCGACCCGGCTCCGCCTCGCCGGTCCGGCTCAGCCCGCCCACGTCACCTGCTCCGATCGCGTCCACGGCAGGTGTTCCGCGTTCGCGGCCAGGAGCAGGTCCGTGAGCTGCTCGGCCTTGTCGACCTGCCCCACGAGGGGGTGCGCCCACATCGCCCGGAGCACCCGGTCGCGACCGCCGCGCACCGCGGCGTCGAGCGCCAGGCGTTCGTACCCGGCGACGTGCGAGACCAGCCCCACCATGTCCGCGTCGAGCGGTGCGACCGGCAGCGGGGTGATCGCCTGACGGGTGACGCGCGCAGGGACCTCGATGACGTGGTCGTCGGGGAGGAACGGGAACGTGCCGTCGTTCCGCACGTTGAGCACCTGCACGTCGCCGCGGTCCCCGAGGATCGAGGACAGCACGTCGATCGCCGCCTCGGAGTAGTACGCGCCGCCGCGCTGCTCGAGCTCGACGGGCTTCGTGACCACGGAGGGATCGGCGTACTTCGCGAGGAGGGCCTGCTCGGTCGCCATCACGGCCTCGGCTCGGGTGGGCTCGTGGAGCTGTTCCTCGAGCACGATGTCGTGGCTGTAGAAGTAGCGCAGGTAGTACGACGGCACGGCGTGCTGCAGCCGGATGAGGTCCTCGTGCATGTGCACGCTCTCGGCCATCCGGGTCAGTGCGTCGCCCGGCGCGAGCAGCTCGTCGAGGACGTCGCGCGTGGTGCCGTCGGCGCCGGTGACGTGCACGCCACGCTCCCACGTCAGGTGGTTCAGCCCGACGTGGTCCAGGCGGACCGACGTCGGGGCGACCTGGAACTCCCGGGCGAAGCGGCGCTGGAAGCCGATCGCCACGTTGCACAGGCCCACGGCGCGGTGCCCGGCCTCGAGCAGCGCACGGGTGACGATGCCGACCGGGTTCGTGAAGTCCACGATCCAGGCGTCCGGCTTCGCGTGCTTCCGGACGAGCTCGGCGTACTCGAGCACGACCGGCACGGTGCGGAGCGCCTTCGCGAAGCCGCCGGGGCCGGTCGTCTCCTGCCCGATGCAGCACGCCTCGTGCGGCCAGGTCTCGTCCTGCTGCCTGGCGGCCTGGCCGCCGATGCGGAGCTGGAACATGACCGCGTCGGCGTCGGACACCCCGGCGACGACGTCGTCGGTGACGTGCACGGTGCCCGGGTGCCCGGCGTGCGCGAACATCCGCTTCGCGACACCGCCGACGAGTTCCCGGCGTTCGGGATCGGGGTCGACGAGCCAGAGCTCGTCGATGGGGAGCTGGTCTCGGAGCCGGGCGAAGCCGTCCACGAGTTCGGGGGTGTAGGTGGAACCGCCACCGATGACTGCGAGTTTCACTGTGGTGCTATCCCTTCACGCCGGTGAGCGCGATGCCCTCGACGAATGCCTTCTGTGCGAAGAAGAAGATGACGACGACGGGGACCATGACGACGACGGTCATCGCCATCGTCATGGACCAGTCGGTGCCGTGTTGGCCGCGGAACGTGGCGAGTCCGTACGCGACCGGCCAGGCTGCCTGGTTCTCGGACGCGTAGAGGAGCGGGCCGTAGTAGTCGTTCCACGAGTTGAAGAACATGAAGATCGCCGCCGACGCGATGCCGGGCCTGGCCATCGGGACGACGACCCGCATCAGGACACCCCACTCGCTGCAGCCGTCCATGCGCGCGGCGTCCCCGTACTCCTTCGGGATCGTCATGAAGAACTGCCGGAGCAGGAAGATGCTGAACGCGTCGCCGAGCAGGTTCGGCAGGATCAGCGGCCAGAGCGTGCCGGTCAGGTGCAGGTGCGACCACATCACGTAGACCGGGACCGCGGTGACCTGCGGGGGGCAGGAGCATCGCCACGATGATCACCGTGAAGATGAGGTTCGCGCCCTTGAACTTGATCTGCGCGAGCGCGTACGCGGCGGGCACCGAGCTCAGGAGCATGAACGCGGTGGCGAGCACGGCGTAGAGCGCGGAGTTCCCGAACCACTGGGCGAGCGGCAGTTCGCTGAAGACCCTGGCGTAGTTCGAGAAGTCGAACGGCTTCGGGATGATCGACGCCGTCAGCGCCTGGTTGCTCGACATCAGCGAGGTCAGGACGACGAAGACGATCGGGGCGAGGGTCAGGACACCGAGCGCGACGAGTGCGGCGTGCTCGGCGATCCAGAGCAGCAGGCTCCGACGGGGCCCGCCCGTGCGGGGTGCCGCGCCACGGGCTGCCCGGGCGAGCGGGGATTGGGAGACGGCGGTCATCAGGACTCCTCCGGCCGGGCAGTGTTCATTGGTCGGCCTCCGGCCTGAACACGGAAATTCGTCGCATGGTGAACACGAGCACGATCGCGGTGACCACGAACAGCACGACGGCCATCGCGGACGCGTACCCGAACTGGAAGTTCGCGAACCCGTGCTGGTAGAGCAGCTCGGTGTAGGTCAGCAGCGAGGTGCCCGGGTACCCGAGCTGCGCCGCCGTACCACCGCCGATCGTCGCCTTGCCCGACGCGACCCCTGACGCGACCGCGGCCTCGGTGAAGTACTGCAGGGCCGCGATCACCCCCGTCACGGCGGCGAACCCGATCACCGGGGCGATCGTCGGCAGCGTGATGTGCCGCACCTGCTGGACGCTGTTCGCCCCGTCGAGCGACGCGGCCTCGTACAGGTCGCGCGGTACGTCGAGGAGCGACGCCAGGAAGATGATCATGATGTCGCCCATCACCCAGACGCCCATGATCACGAGCGACGGCTTCGACCACGCCGGGTCGTTGAACCACAGCGGCCCGTCGATCCCGAAGAACTTCAGGATCTGGTTGACGGGGCCGGTGCCGGGGTTGAAGAGGAACACGAAGGCCACGACGCTCGCGACCGGCGGGACCAGGGCGGGCAGGTAGAACAGCGTCCGCCAGAACCCGGTCGCGGTCTTCGCCCGACTGAGGAGTCCGGCGACGAGCAGCCCGCAGACGATCCGGACCGGCACCAGGATGACGACGAACCACGCGGTGTTGACGACGGCCGGCCAGATCTGCGGATCCTGCGTGAACAGGAACTTGTAGTTCAGCAGCCCGACGAACTGGGGCTCCTGCAGCTGGTTGTAGCGCGTGAACGAGTAGAAGACGCTCGCGACGAGCGGGTAGGCGAAGAAGACCACGAGGCCCGCCAGGGCCGGGGCGAGCATGGTCAGCGCGACGAGTCGACGGCGCGACTCGGCGGAGCGGCGCCGGCGTGGCCGGCTTCCAGGGGCCGTCGAACCGGGCCCTGCTGGGGCCGGCGGCCGGGAGGCGCGGGTGGGCCGCGCCTCCAGGCTGCCGGTTTCCGGGGTGGTGAGGTCCGTCATGGTCACGGACCAGCCAGCTGGTTGGCGTTGTCGATGTCGGAGTCGAGCTTTTTGAGCTTGGCGTCGAGGTCGCCGCCGTTCTCCTGGTACGCCTGCCAGAACTTCGTGAAGGTGCCGATGTAGGCGGCGCCGTCCGCGGTCCCGGGCGAGGTCATCGTGTCCTTGTTGCCCGCGACGTCGACGAAGGTCTTGTAGTTCTCGTCGACCTCGAGCTTCGGCGACTGCAGTGCCGAGGTGAGCGTCGGGATGTTCTTCAGGCCGTTGCCCATCGTGACCTGCGCGTCGGTGTTCGTCGACAGGTACTTCAGCAGCGCCCAGGCGAGCTCCGGGTTCTTCGAGCCCTTCGCGATGCCGGCGACGTTGCCCGCGATGTACGTCGAGCCGTAGTTGCCGACGCCGTCCATCACCGGGGTCGGCGCAGTGCCGTAGTCGAGGTCCGGCTTCTGGTCCTTGATGAACGCCGTGCGGTACTCGCCGTCGATCTGCATCGCGACCTGGCCGGTCTGGAACGCATTGTCGGCGGCGAACTCCTGGCCGAGGCCCGACGTGAAGGCCTTGAGCTTGTCGTAGCCGATCTCGTCGACGAAGTCCTTCTGCCACTGGATGAGCTTCTTCCAGTTCGCGGAGGTGCCGATCTCGCTGTTGCCCTTGCTGTCGAGCCACGTGCCGTCGATCATCGGCGCCCAGTGCTCCGGGGAGTTCTCGTAGAAGTCGATGAGCGGGTTGAAGCCGAGCTGCTTGATCGAGCCGTCGGCGTTGTACGTCGTCATCTTGAGCGCGTCGGCCTTGAGCTCGTCGAGCGTCTTCGGCGGGGTGGTGATGCCGGCTGCGGCCATCGCGGGCCTGTTGTACATCAGCGCGCTGACGTCGGCCAGGGCGGGCAGCGTGCACCGCGTGCCCTTGTACTCGGTGTACGAGCGCACGGCCTTCGGGATGTCGGACAGGTCCACCTTGTCGCGCTTGATGTACGGCGACAGGTCGCGGAAGGCGCCGGACGAGCAGAAGCTGCCGACGATCGCCGTCGAGTACGACAAGCCCACGTCGATGTTCTGGCCGGACGAGATCGCCTTCTGGAGCTTCTCGTCGTCCTGACCGGCGTGGATGTCGACCGTGACGCCAGGGTTGGCCTTCTCGAAGCCGGCGACGGCGCTCTTCACGACACCGGCTTCGCGGCCCGTGAAGAAGTGCCACAGGGACACGGTGCCCTTGAGCTCCTTCGGGGCGGTCTTGTCGATCGAGGACGCGCTGCTGCCGGAGCTGCAGCCGGCGACGACGAGTGCGCCGGTGGTCGCGACCGCGGTCGCGGTGAGGATGCGGCGGATGACCCGCCGGTTCGGTGAGTGGGACACTGCGGAACTCGCTCTCTGCTCTCGCTCCGGCGGTCCGGTCGGCGTCACACGGTTGTGTGGTGCCGGATCCGGGCGCGCCGAAGAGCCCTCGGACAGGGCTGGGGATGTGGTGCCTCGAGTGGTGCGGGTGGGTGGTGCGGTTCAGGCGTGCTCGGCGGTGGCCGCCTCGGCCGCATCGTCGCTGATGCGTTCGAGTCGGTCGCCGAGCGCGGTGCGCACGACGTCGATGAGGACGTGTCGTGCGCCGTGCAGGACGGGGGTGTCGGGGACGCCCGGTGCCACCACGGCGGTGGACCAGCGGGTGCGGGTCCTGAGCCAGGCGGTCACGGCGGCGGCCAGTGCGGGACCGCCTGCGATCCCGGTCGGGCCGTGCAGGACGACCGTCTCGGGATCGGCGACGGCGAGGGCGGGGAGCACGTTGTGCCCCACGCGCTCGCCGAGGGCGATCGTGAACGGGTGCTGCTCGGGGAGCCCCGGCAGCTGCGGAAGCACCTGGCGCCAGTCGGCAGCACTGCCGTCCGGAGCCGTGATCCCGTGTTCGGCGGCGAGGGCGATGATCGCGGACTCGGAGATGAGGTCCGCGACGATCGTCGCCGTCGGGTCGAGGGGGAGCGCGTCGGCGGGCACGCTCAGGTAGCCGAGCTCGCCGGCGGCTCCGGAGGCGCCGGTGTGCAGGCGACCGTCGAGGTCGAGCGCCATGCCGAGGCCCTCCGCCATCCAGAACAGCGCGAAGCTCTCCGGGGTGCGGCCGGCACCCATGTTCCGCTCGGCGATGGCGGCGAGGTTCGCGTCGTTCTCGACGAGGACCTGTACGCCGAGCTGCTTCGACAGCGTCTCGGAGACCTGCTCGCGGGGCCAGCCGGGCAGGCCGTCGGTGAAGATGAGGGTGTCGGTGGCGTGGTCGACGGAGGCCTGCACGCCCACCGCGACGGCGGTGACGAGGTCGGGGTCCACGCCCGCGGCTGCTGCGGCACGACCGACGGCTGCGGCGACGATGTCCTCGCCGGGGTCCTGCATCTCGGTCTCCGACATCCGGTGCTCGGCGACGGGGTAGGTGCGGCCGGTGGCGTCGACCACGGTGGATCGGACGTCGACGAGCTGGACGTCCACGGCGACGGCGAGGTCCCGGTCGGTGATCGCCTGGTAGACGACGGCGCTCGGGCCACGACGGCCGGCCTGCGACTCGGTGCCGGCTTCGCGGATGAGTCCGGCTGCCTCGAGCCGGCGGATGATCTCGGCCGCGGTGGGCTTGCTGAGCCCGGTGCGCTGGGCGATCTCGTTCCTGGTCATCGGGCCGTCGTCGAGGAGCAGCGCGAGGGCGGCGCGGTCGTTCAGCACGCGCAGCAGTGCCGGCTGCCCTGGAGTGCGTCCGCGTGTGCTCATGTCGAGGACAGTAACGGACAACCTTCTTTACTGAAAGGTTTGTTTACCGATTCGAAACACGCGTTCTGCTCTCGGAAACACCGGCGGGGGTGCGGGCCGAAACGCGCGTCGAGGGCCGAATCGCGCGTAGGAGGCCGGATGTTCGGGCCTCCTACGCGCGAATCCGCTTCCCACCGCGGGTGTCATGGGTGGGACCGTGTCTGCCTACGGGCGCAGCAGCACCTTGATCGCGCGACGCTCGTCCATCGCTGCGTACGCCTCGGCTGCCTCGTCGAGGGGGAGCTCCAGGTCGAAGACGCGACCCGGGTCGATCGCACCGGACAGCACGTCGGGCAGGAGCTCGGGGATGTAGGTGCGTGCGGGGGCCATGCCGCCGCCCACCGTGATGTTCGTGTCGAACAGGTAGCGCATCCCGATCGTCGGCACCCCGTGCGGCACCCCGACGAAGCCGAGGTTGCCGCCGGCCCGCACGACGTGCAGCGCCTGGTCCATGCTCTCCTCGGTACCGACGGCCTCGACCGCGCAGTCGGCGAGGTCCCCGCCGAGCAGGTCCCGCACGGCCTGCACGCCCTCGTCGCCGCGGGTCTCGACGATGTCCGTCGCACCGAACTCCCGCGCGAGCGCCTGACGGTCGGCGTGCCGGCTCATCGCGATGATGCGCGCCGCTCCGAGGCGCTTCGCCGCGAGCACGGCGCAGAGCCCGACCGCGCCGTCACCGACCACGACGACGGTCTTGCCGGGGCCGACCGCTGCCGAGACCGCCGCGTGGTGCCCGGTCGAGAAGACGTCCGACAGGGTGAGCAGCGACGGGTACAGCGCCGGGTCGACCGGACCAGGGACCACCACGAGCGTCGCCGACGCGTCGGGGACACGCACGTACTGCGCCTGTGCGCCACCGACCGGGTCGCCGTACGCGTCCTTGCCGCCGAAGCCGGAGAGGTGCTCGCAGCCCGTCGTCATGCCGTTGCGGCACGCCTGGCAGGTGCCGTCGTTCATGGTGAAGGGGGAGATCACGAAGTCACCGACCGCGAGCCCGGTCACCTCGCTGCCGACCGCGGTGACCTCACCGATCATCTCGTGGCCGATGGGGCGCGCGTGCTTCGTCTCGGTCACGCCCCGGTACGGCCAGAGGTCCGACCCGCACACGCACGCGGCCGCGACCTTGACGACCGCGTCCCGCTGGCTGATGAGCGATGGCTGGTCGCGGTCCTCGACCCGGATGTCGCGAGGGGCGTGGATGACTGCTGCGCGCAAGAAGCTGTCCTTTCAAGGAGACGAGGCACCCGCTGAGCAATGGCGCTCCGGTCTCTCGGCGACGGTATATGACTCCGACTCTACGCACCTCGGGCGGAGCCACGGTGCGAACTCGCACGGGCACGCCGGTGCCCGGAGGCTTCAGTACCCACGAACTCATCGACCTCATCTGTCGACTGGTGTCACGGCGCCGCATCCTGGGTGTCGACATCGTCGAACTCATCGGTGAGGGTGAAGGTGCTCACCGGTCGGCGCTCGCCGCTGCGGAAGTCCTGGCTCGGACGCTCGATGCCGCGTTCATGCCGTCAGCGGATCGTCCGTCAGGAATGGAGTCGTCGTCCCGTTGAGGTGGTCCTCGCGCAGGATCCCGTAGGCGACGGAGTCCCGCGGCGCACCGCCGTCGACCGGCCACGTGCGGCGGTAGTGCGCTTCCTGCACCCAGCTGTTGCGCGCAAGGGCCTTCCGCATGGCGACGTTGTCGTCGCGAGTCTGCGCCTCGATCCTCGTGATGTCGGGGAACGCGGCGAAGACATGATCGGCCAGTGCGCCGACGAGCACGGTCCCGATGCCGTTCCCCCGCGAAGGTTCAGCAAGGCGGATGTCGATCATCGGCGCATCGTCGTCGAGGTCATCGAGGACGACGATGCCGGTGAGCGCACCGTCGACGTCGACCCGGAACACCGCGTGCTCTGGGGAGGCGAAGGCGCCGTCGTCGATCCGTTTCTCAATGGCCCCTCGTGTCGGCGACGCGGAGACGTGGAACGGAAATCGATTCGTGGTCAGGAACTCGACGAAAAGGGTTCGGTCCGTGGGCTCAGCGAGGTCCATCGAGTGGAGTTTCAGATCCATGACACGAACGTACACGCCAGAGTCGGAAGGATGGGCGCTACCCTCGTGCGGGTGGACGACGACCGGTACGGCAGCGATGTGCTCTCGGGCGACTGGCGCTCGAAGGGCGTCAAGAAGGTGCGGCAGGTGCCGCTCGAACGCGACATGGTGCTCGAGGACCCCGCCTCCGGGTGGGCCGGCGCCGTGGTCGGCCTCGAAGCCGGCACCGTCGCGCTCGAGGACTGGAAGGGCCGCACCCGCTCGTTCCCCTTCACCGGCCAGTTCCTGCTCGAGGGCGAGCTCGTCACCCTGGGTCGCCCGCAGGCGCCGGTCGGGCGCTCTGCCGCAGCGGCACCCCCGGCTCGCGCCGGATCGGACGGGAGGCCCGGTGCCGGTCCGGCGGTCCGCCACGCGTCGGACGGTGGTCGCCTCCGCACCGCCTCCGGATCGTTCGCCGTCGAGGCGCAGCGAGCGCGCGTGGCGCTGCCCTCCCGGATCATGGTCGAGGGCAAGCACGATGCCGAACTCGTGGAGAAGGTCTGGGGCGCCGACCTCCGCGTGGAGGGCGTCGTCGTCGAGGAACTCTCCGGCGTGGACAACCTGGCCGACGTGCTCGAGGAGTTCCGCCCGTCGCGGGACCGCCGAGTGGGTGTGCTCGTCGACCACCTGGTTCCCGGGTCGAAGGAGTCCCGCTTCGCCGACGCCGTGATGCGGGGCAAGTGGGGTGCACACGTGCTCGTCGTCGGGCACCCGTTCGTCGACGTCTGGCAGTCGGTGAAGCCCGGGCGGGTGGGTCTCGAGCAGTGGCCGACCATCCCGCGGTCGATCGAGTGGAAGAAGGGCATCTGCCAGGCACTCGGGTGGCCGCACGCCGAGCAGGCCGACATCGCCAGGGCGTGGCAGCGGATCCTCGGGCGGGTGCGGACGTTCGCCGATCTCGAGCCGCAGCTGCTCGGCCGTGTCGAGGAGCTCATCGACTTCGTCACCGAACCCGTCTCCTAGCCGCGGATCCCCGGGGTGGCGCATACCCTGGGAACATGGACGGCATCGACGGGCGCGTGCGGAACGCCGTCGACGTCTGGCTGCGCTGGCTCCCGCGCTGGCAGATCGGGACCGCCCGTCCCCGCACCCGCATCTGCCGGAAGTGCACCGGGTCGCCGATCGCCAGCGCCGCGGGCTTCGGGCCCGACGTGCCGCATCCCGTCCAGCACGCGCTGATCGGTCGGATCTCGACGATCATCGAGGACTCCGTCGACGACTACACGGCGAAGAACCTGCCGCTGCTGCAGCGAGAGCTCGAACGCGCCGCCGCCCGCAAGCGTGACGCCGGGTACCAGCCGGCCGAGGGACTCTCGCCCGAGTTCCAGGGGCTCGACGTCGACCCGCAGCCGCAGGAGGGCGCACCGTTCCTCTTCACGCTCGGCGAGCTCGCCGGCACCGGGGCAACGTCGGACGCCGCACCGCGCGAGCCCCTGTCCGACGAGGCGAAGGCGGCACTCCGGCACGAGATCGACCTCTCCGACGAGTGCGCCCGCTCGACGGGGACGGCGGTGTGCCTCGCGCTCATCGACCACCGGCCGCGGATCGCCGAGGCCGTCGAACGTCTGGTCGAGCCGCAGATCGAGGCGCTCGTGTCCGACATGTTCCGCGGGCTCGACGGTGACGGGTCACGCGGCGGCTTGTTCTGACGTCCCCGCTTCGCCCACCGGACCGCTCCGCGAAGGGAGCTAGCCTGGCGGGATGACTGCAACGACGCATGTCCATGGCCAGACGACTGCCATCCCCGGGCTCGTGGTGTTCACCGTCAGCAAGGTGGGTGACGACCGTGGCTGGTTCCAGGAGAAGTTCCACCGCGCGAAGCTGATCGAGGCGGGCCTCCCTCGGGACTTCTCGGTGGTGCAGACGAGTGTCGCGTTCAACAAGGAGCGATCGACGCGCGGCTTCCACGCAGAGCCGTGGAACAAGTACGTCTCGCTCGTCGACGGGCGCGCGTTCGGTGCCTACCTCGACCTGCGCGAAGGATCGACGTTCGGGACGTCGGTCACGGTCGAGCTCGACGACGAGACCGCGGTGTTCGTCCCCGCCGGTGTGGCGAACTCGTACCAGTGCCTGACCGACCTGCACTACCTCTACAGCGTCGACCAGCACTGGTCGCCAGACGCCTACGAATCCGCATCGTTCGTGAACCTCGCCGATCCGACGGCTGCCGTGCGGTAGCCGATCCCTCTCAGCGAAGCGCTGCTCTCAGAACGCGACCGCCACCACCCGAACCTCTCGGAGTTGCGAGAACCGGCGTGAACCCGCTCGCTGAACTCGGTGGTGCCGCCGAATCGCGCTGATCTGACCACGCCCGGACGGCGCGGTGCGGACGCGGGTCTCAGGCGAACAGGTCGACGTGGTCCTCGACCCACTGCCGGAACGTCCGCGACGGCTTGCCGGTGATGCGCGTGTACTCGTCGGAGATCGCGGGTGCTGCACCGTCTGCGTGCCGCCAGTCCGCGATGATCTGCCGGACCCAGACATCCGGGAGGTGACGGGACAGCATCGCGGCGCTCTCGTGTTCGGTCTGCACCGGAACGGCGACAGGCGTGCCGACGACGTCGGCGATGATGTCCACCTGCTCCCGCAGTGTGAGGCGCTCGGGGACTTCGCCATCGAGGTGATCATCGCCGGACTCGCCTCCGCCCGTGCGTGAGCACGGCGACGGCAGCGGGTCGCCCGCTCAGGTGCCCGGCGTCACACCGGCCGAGGGCTCCGTCGACGGGGCGTCGTTCGCCGGGTCGTCCTCGACCGCCGGGGCCGACCGCCGCTGCCGTCGCGCGACCGCCCGGAGGACACCCCGCGCGATCGCCCGCCACCCGAGCAGGAACACGCCGAGCACGATCGTCGCGACGATGACGAACGAGATCGGCAGCGGGTTGCCGTCGACCACACCCTGCCCGGTCGCGACGCGGATGGCCATGCCGACGAACACCGTGAGGATCCACGCGACGACACCGGTCGGCCAGAAACGCAGCGGGCGGGCCCACGCACCACTCGTGACGTAGGCGATCGCCCATCCCGCGAGGAACGGGTACGCGGTGGTCCACAGTCCGACCAACGAGGACGCCTCGCCGTGAGACGACCGACCGATCAGTGCGAACACGATGATCAGGACGACGTCGATGACGGCTGCGAGCCAGCCCCAGGTGCGATCGGTCACCGCCTCATTGTCGCAGGCACGACGCGGCAACGAGTTCACCTGCCGGTGGTGCACCCGGCAACCTGGTGTTCAACCGGGTCCGCGACGATGCGAGACCGAACCGTGACGACGCGGGACGGAAGTCTCCACGGAGGGCAGAGCCATGACGACGACGGACGCGACCCGGAGTCGTCCGGCCGAACCGAGCCTCCCGTCCGTCCGGATGCCGCGCCTGGTGGCGCACCGTGGTGCACCACGGGTCCGCCGCGAGAACACCCTGCCGGCCGTCGCGGTGGCCGAGGCGCTCGGCGCCGATGTGATCGAGGTGGACGTCCGGCGGACGGCGGACGGTGTCGCCGTCCTGCTGCACGACGAGACGCTCGGCCGGATGTGGGGCGACGCGCGTCGGGTGGCGGACGTGCCGTGGTGCGACGTCGCCCGGCTCGGGAACGGCCTCGACCGCATCCCGCGGCTCGACGCGGTGCTGGAACGGCTGGACGGCTGCGGGTCGTCGCTGCTGATCGACCTCACCGACGCCGAGGACGCCCGCGTCGCCGCACGCACGGCGGCGTCGTCGAGCGCCGCCGTCGCCGTCGCGTGGTGCGGAGCGCAGGAGGCGATGGCTGCGGTGCGCGAGGTGCTCCCGGACGCGGACGTCTGGCTGGCGTGGGCATCGCTCGACCCGCCGACGCCCGACGACCTGGTGGCGCTCGGGCCGTCGACGCTGAACCTCGACGTCGCCTTCCTGACCCCGAGGACCATCGAGGCCGCCCACGACCTCGGGCTGCAGGTCGCGGTGTGGACCGTGGACGCACCGGAGCCGGCGATCTGGGCGGCTCGGCTCGGCGCGGACTCGATCACCACGAACGACCTCGCCGCCGTCCGTGCAGCGCTCGCCGCGGCCGAACGGGACGGGTGGCCGGAGCCGGACCACGAGGCGACCGAGGCCGAGGTGGCCTCGCGGGCACAGGCGCTCGCGCACCGGATCGCGCACGAGGTGATCGCGTACACGCGGGAGCACCCGGTCGGCTCGGTGACGACGAAGGCGCACGAGGCCGATCTCGTCACGGACGTCGACCGGCTCGTCGAGCAGCACGTCAGGGGTCGCGTCCGTGCGGCGTTCCCCACGCACGGCTTCTCCGGCGAGGAGTACGGCCATGCGCCAGGCGACAAGCACCGCTGGTACCTCGACCCGGTGGACGGGACGACGAACCTCGCGAACGGCGTCCCGTGGACGAGCACGTCGCTCTGTCTCACCCGGAGCGGGCGTCCGCTCGTCGGCGTCGTCGCGGATCCGTGGCGTGGCGAGGTGTTCGAGGCGCGTCGGGGACGCGGCGCCGTGATCCGCGACCGGCAGCTCCGGCTCGACGACACCCCGAGGTCGTTGGCGGGCGCGGTCGTCGGGACCGAGCTCGACGGACACCTGCCGTGGCCGGGGTTCGGCGCGTTCCTCGACGCCCTCGCCGCGCGGTCCTGCACGCTCCGCGTCCAGGGTTCCGGCACGCTGACGATCGCGCAGGTCGCGGCGGGGCGGGGGATCGGCGGGTGCGTGTCGGCGTTCGACCCGATCGACCACGGTGCGGCCGTGCTGCTCGTGCACGAGGCCGGTGGCATCGTCATGACCGTCGACGGGCCGGTCGAGGGGTTCCCGCCGGTGGGTGCGCCGTTCCTGGTGGCGCACCCGGGTGCGGCCGACGAACTGCACGCGGTCTGGGTGGGTGCGGTGCGTCCCTGACGTGTGGAGGACGGCCGGGAGGCTCGTGGCGGGGCCGCCACGAGCCTCCCGTCCGCCTTCGGTCCGGTTCCGGACCTGCTCAGGCCTGGGCGATCCGGACCATGTTGCCAGCAGGGTCGCGGACGGCCGCGTCGCGGACGGAGAAGCCGATCGTGTCGCGGGAGAAGGCGACGGCGGCGTCGATGTCGTCGGCGAGCACGTGCACGCCGCTGATCTGGATGGTCATGCGACCGACGCTAGGCGGGCGTCCGCGCCCCGCGCTTCTCTCGAAACTGCTCGCGGAGCAGCGCCTGCGCACGTTCGATCCGCCGGGTCATCAGGTAGGCGTACGGGGTCTCGCCGTAGGCGTCGCAGAAGCGCCGGCTGAAGTGCGCGGTGGACGTGTACGCCGACGCGGCCAGGCGGGGACGTCGAGGGGCTCGGCGTACTCGCGGTCCATCCGGCTCCGCGCACGGCGGAGTCGGCGGAGCTCGTCGAGGTCGGTCATGGTGCCATCCTCCTCGTTCACCGAACTCTGTGCGTGCACACAGTCACCGGTCGTCCGGCGTCTCTACTGTTGCACTCCACGGGCACCGTGCCCGGATCACGTTGGGAGCATCGACATGGGATTCCTCGACCGACTGCTCGGCCGCGAAGACCGATCGCAGCAGCAGGGGTGGAACGGACAGCAGCAGGGCTACCGGTACGGGCAGCAGTCGTACGACACGGCCCAGCCCGCCAGCGGCGCTCCCGGCGGCTACGGTCCTGGTGCTGGCTCCGGTCCTGGTGCTGGTGCTGGTGCTGGTGCTGGGTACGGTCCTGGTGCTCGGACCGAGGACCAGCAGGCCGTCGAGCGCTACCGTTACCTGCTCCGCACCGCGCCGCCGGAGCGGATCGAGGAGGTGCACGCCGAGGCCTTCGAGCGGCTCACGCCCGAGCAGCGCCAGATGGTCTACGACGAGTTCACCCGGACGGCTCCGGCCGGCGACGCACCCCGTGGCAACGACCCGCGATCGCTCGCGCAGTCGGCCACGCGGTCCGAGATCCGACAGCCCGGGTTCATGGAGCGGTCGCTCGGCGGGATGGGCGGCGGTGCCGGCGGTGCATTCGGCCAGCGTCAGGGGCCGTCGTTCGGCAGCATGCTCGGTGCGTCGATCCTCGGGACCGTCGCCGGGTACGTCATCGGTTCGACGCTGATGAGCGCGTTCCTGCCCGATCCGTCGGGCTTCGACGGCGGCACCGACGCATCGGGGGATGCGGGTGACGGTGGTTCGGGGGACACTGGGGGCGACTCCGGTGACGGCGGCGCATCCGACGGCGGCGGGTTCGACAACGCGTCGTGGGACAGCGGCTCCGACTTCGGTGGTGGCGGTGGGTTCGACGACTTCGGTGGCGACTTCGGCGGGTTCGACGTCTGACCTTCCCGCTCGATCCGGCACCGACCCACTGGACGGTTCCGTGTTCGACGAGGGAGCGGCATGGCCATCATCGAAGCCTCCGGGCTGACCAAGACCTACCGATCAAAGTCCGGGCCGGTGCACGCGTTGGCCGGACTCGACCTGTCCGTTCCGCAGGGCACCGTCACGGCGCTGCTCGGGCCGAACGGTGCCGGCAAGACCACGACGGTCAAGGTGCTCACGACGCTCATCAAGCCGGACAGCGGCACGGCGTCGATCGCCGGGGTCGACGTCGTGCGGGACCCCCAGGCCACGCGTCGGTCGATCGGGGTGTCCGGGCAGTACGCCGCGGTCGACGAGAACCTCACGGGGTTCGAGAACCTCGAGATGATCGGCCGGCTGTATCACCTCGGTGGCAAGGCGTCCCGTGCCCGAGCCCGCGAGCTCATCGACGTGTTCGACCTGTCCGAGGCGGGGGACCGCCCCGTGAAGGGCTTCTCCGGGGGCATGCGTCGGCGCATCGACCTCGCCGGTGCCCTCGTGATGAACCCGAGCGTGCTGTTCCTCGACGAGCCGACGACCGGGCTCGACCCCCGCAGCCGACTGTCGCTCTGGGGCATCATCGAGCGACTCGTCGCCGACGGCGCGACCGTGCTCCTGACGACGCAGTACCTCGAAGAAGCCGACCGGCTCGCCGACGACATCGCGGTGATCGACGACGGCAGGGTCATCGCCGAGGGCACGGCCGACCAGCTCAAGGCACAGGTCGGCGGACACCGGGTCGTCGTGACGCTGGTCGACGAGACCGACGGTGACGCCGCGGTCACCGTGCTCCGGCGCTACGGCGTCGGTGAGGTGGAGGCATCCGGCGACGGACGCACCCACGCGATCGCGGTGGAAGCCGGGCCGACGGCGCTGCAACGCGTGCTCGCCGACCTGGGCGAGGCCGGCATCGAACTCCATGACGCCGGCATGCGCCGCCCCACCCTCGACGACGTGTTCCTCCGGCTCACCGGGCACGCCGCGACCGGGGACGATGCCGACGACGCGCCGGCCGCCAAGCAGAAGGAGGCGGCACGATGACCGCCGTCGTCACCACGCCGGGCCGGCAGCTGCCGGTCGTCGTCACCTCACCCGTCGCGGTGTGGTTCGAGGACGGCTGGACCGTCACCAAGCGCAACCTCATCAAGATCAAGCGCTCGCCCGACATGCTCGTCTTCGCCGTGCTCCAGCCGATCATGTTCGTGCTGCTGTTCAGCCAGGTCTACGGCGGGGCCATCGCCGTGCAGGGCACCGACTACACGCAGTTCCTGATGGCGGGGATCTTCGCCCAGACCGTCGTGTTCGGCGCGACCTTCTCCGGGTCCGCGATGGCGCAGGACCTCAAGGAGGGGCTGATCGACCGGTTCCGGACGCTGCCGATGTCGTCGTCCGCGGTGCTCGTCGGCCGCACGAACAGCGACCTCGTCCTCAACACGATCTCGATGGTGATCATGATGCTCACCGGCCTGCTCGTGGGGTGGCGGGTGAACTCCTCACCGCTGGAGTTCCTCGCCGGCGTCGCGCTGCTGCTGCTGCTCTTCAGCTACTCGTTCAGCTGGGTGATGGCGCTGCTCGGCATGAGCGTGAAGACGCCGGAGGTGATCAACAACGCGTCGTTCATGATCCTGTTCCCGCTGACGTTCATCTCGAACGCCTTCGTCCCGAGCGACACGCTGCCGCTCGTGCTCCGGGTGTTCGCGGAGTGGAACCCCGTGTCCTCCCTCGTGCAGGCGGCCCGTGAGCTCTTCGGGAACGTCGGGTCGGCACCGGTGCCCGACATCTGGACGATGCAGCACCCGATCACCACGGTGCTCATCGGCATCGCCGTGATGCTCGTCGTGTTCGTGCCGTGGGCGGTGAACAAGTACACGCGGATCAGTTCGAAGTAGCCGCGGCGGCTTACGATCGTGTCGAACCGTCGACGCGAGAGGGCCCATGACCGCGACAGATGCCGAGCGTGCCGGCGAACAGGCTGCTGCCCGCGATGCCACCGAGCCCGGTCCGGACCGCAGCACGCGGGTCCGGCGGTGGATGCTGCAGGGCTCCGACCAGGGGGCGTCCCACCAGGGTCCGCACCAGGTCGAGGTCGAGAAGACCCACTCGTGGTGGCGGGTCATGTGCCTCACGGGTGTCGACTACTTCTCGACGCTCGGCTACCAGCCGGCGATCGCCGCGCTCGCCGCCGGGCTGCTCTCGCCGATCGCGACCATCGTGCTCGTGCTCGTCACGCTCTTCGGCGCGCTGCCGGTCTACCGTCGCGTCGCCCAGGACAGCTTCCGCGGCGCCGGGTCGATCATGATGCTCGAGAAGCTCCTGCCCTGGTGGGCCGGCAAGCTGTTCGTGCTGGTCCTGCTCGGGTTCGCCGTGACGGACTTCATGATCACGATGACCCTGTCCGCAGCGGACGCCACGGCCCACATCGCCGAGAACCCGTTCACGCCGCACTGGTTCACCGAGATCCCGGTGCCGCTGACCCTGGCGCTGCTGCTCCTGCTCGGCGTGGTGTTCCTGCGCGGGTTCAAGGAAGCGATCGGCATCGCGGTCGGACTGGTCGCCGTGTACCTGGCGCTCAACGCGATCGTCGTCGCCGTCTCGATCTGGCACGTGTTCGAGCGCCCGACCGTGGCGAGCGACTGGTGGAGCGGACTGACCGCGCAGCACAGCAACCCCCTCGTGATGATCGGGATCGCGCTGATCGTGTTCCCGAAGCTCGCGCTCGGCCTGTCCGGGTTCGAGACCGGGGTCGCGGTGATGCCGCAGGTCCGCGGTGACGCCGCCGACGGCACGGGCCCCCGCCCCGAGGGCCGCATCCGCGGGACCAAGCGGCTGCTGACCGTCGCCGCGGTGATCATGAGCACGTTCCTCATCACCTCGTCGATCGTCACGACCTTCCTGATCCCGCAGCACGAGTTCCAGCCGGGCGGCGGAGCGAACGGACGCGCGCTGGCGTACCTGGCGCACGAGTACCTGGGCGGCGTGTTCGGGTCGGTGTACGACTTCTCGACGGTCGCGATCCTGTGGTTCGCCGGCGCGAGTGCGATGGCCGGACTGCTCAACCTGGTGCCGCGGTTCCTGCCCCGCTACGGGATGGCACCGCAGTGGGCCAGGGCGACCAGGCCCCTGGTCATCATCTTCACGCTTATCGCCTTCGTGATCACGATCATCTTCCAGGCCAACGTCGATGCGCAGGGCGGTGCGTACGCCACGGGCGTGCTCGTCCTGATCACGAGCGCTGCGGTCGCGGTGACCCTGTCGGCCCGGCGCAAGCAGCAGAAGAAGCGCACCATCGGCTTCGGCATCATCGCGGTGGTGTTCGTCTACACGACCATCGCGAACGTCATCGAACGCCCGGACGGCGTGCGGATCGCCGCGGTCTTCATCATCGCGATCGTGGTCGTGTCGCTGGTGTCCCGGGTGCGACGGTCGTTCGAGCTCCGGGCGTCGTCGATCGAGCTCGACGCGACCGCCAGGCAGTTCGTCGAGGCCGATGCCGACCAGTTCAGCTCGGTGTGCATCATCGCCAACGAACCGGGCGCGGGCACGGCGGCCGCCTATCGGTCGAAGGGGCGCGAGGAACGCCGCGACTCCGGCATCCCGGCCCGCGTCCCGACGATGTTCCTCGAAGTGCTCCCGGCCGACTCGTCCGACTTCGAGGAGGACCTCGTCGTCGAGGGGCACGTGGTGCACGGGTTCCGGGTGCTCCGGGTCCGATCCGGCAACGTGCCCAACACCATCGCGTCGACGTTGCTCGCGATCCGGGACATCGCCGGCGTGGTCCCGAGCATCTACTTCGAGTGGAACGAGGGCAGCCCGATCCGGAACGCCATCCGCTTCGTCTTCACCGGCGTCGGCGACGTCGCTCCGGTGACGCGTGAGGTCCTGCGCGAAGCCGAACCCGAGGTCAACCGCCGGCCGAGCGTGCACGTGTCGTGACGGGCGCGGTCGACGCGGGCCGAGCCTCCCATCCGGTCGGCGGCATCGCGGCGGTCGTCGTCGCCGCGACGGTGTGGGGGACCACCGGGACGGCGACGCACTTCGCTCCCGGCGTGCCCGCGTTCGTGTTCGGTGCCGTGACCTTCGGGCTCGGTGGCCTCGTGCTCGCCGGCCTGGCCGGTCGGGCCACGCTCCGTGCCGTGGTCGCTCCGGGGACGCGGGGCTGGGTCTGGCTCGGGGCGGCGGCGCTCGCCGTGTACGCGGTGGCGTTCTACGCGGCGCTCGCCGACGCGGGTGTGGCGCTGGGGACCACCATCGCGATCGGGTCGTCGCCCGTGTTCGCCGGCCTCGTCGAGTGGGTCGTGGAACGTCGTCCGGTGGCGCGGCGGTGGGTTCTCGCGACGGCCGTGAGCGTGCTCGGGATGGTCATCGTGACGCTCTCCCGCTCGTCGTCGAGCTCGTCCGGGTCACTTGCGATCGGTCTCGGAGCCGCGCTGCTCGCCGGACTGACCTATGCGCTGTACTCGTGGGCGATCGCCCGCGGGATGGGCACGTTCCGGGCACCGGTGCCCGGTGGGCCGACGGCCGAGATCGTCTCGCGTGTCGGGCCGAACGGACGGGGACTCGTCGGCGCGGTGTTCGGGCTCGCCGCGGTGCCGCTCGTGGTGCTCGTCGTGGTGTCCGGTCACGAGTACCTCGTCGTGCCGTCGGACTGGCCGGTGTTCCTCTACCTGGCGCTCGTCCCGACGGTGATCGGGCACTCGCTGTACGCGGTCGGGCTCAGGACGGTGACGGCGTCGGCCGCGACGCTGCTGTCGCTGTTCGAGCCCGTCGTGGCAGCGGTGCTCGCGGTGCTGGTCGTGGGGGAGCACCTCGGGGTCGTCGGGTGGGGCGGCATCGTGCTCGTCGTGCTCGGCCTGGCGGTGCTCGCGGTGCCCGGGCGGGCGTCGCGGCGCTGAGTGTTCGCGCGTTCCGACTCGGCGCGTCCATGTGCTTTCGAGTCGGTGCGTCCATGTGCTTCCGACCCGCCGCGTGCATGCGCTTCCGACTCGGAACGACAGCGCCGCTGTCGTACGACGACGACGCTGTCGTTCGTTGCGCGCGCAGGATGTTGCGGAGGCGTGGGAGCGACACGCTCGCTGTCGTACGACAGCGAGTCTGTCGTTCCGAGTCGGCCCCCGCGCCCGCGCGCCGCCACGCTCCCGGCCCCGCGCGCGCCCTACTCGCCCAGGATCTGGTCGCGCACCTTGCGCCGCAGGACCTTGCCGATCATCGAGCGGGGCAGGTCCTCCACGACGACGATCCGCCGCGGCACCTTGTACGCCGCCATGTGCTCGCGGGCGTAGGCGCGGAGTGCCTCGGCGTCGAACGAGGACGGATCGCGCGGCACCACCGCGGCGACGACCTGCTCGTTGCCCGCCTGGGTGATGCCGACGACGGCGACCTCGCGGACGCTCGGGTGCTTCACCAGGGCGTCCTCGACCTCGGTCGGGGAGACGTTGAAGCCGCCCGTGATGATGAGCTCCTTGAGCCGGTCGACGATCCGCACGTACCCGTCGGCGTCGATCGCGACGATGTCCCCGGTGCGGAACCAGCCGTCCGCGGTGAAGACCTCATCGGTGGCCTCCGCCTTGCCCCAGTAGCCGCTGAACACCTGCGGCCCGCGGACCTGCAGCTCACCCGGCTCGTCCGTGCCGAGCACCCGGGTGGGCTCGTCCGGGTCGGCGACACGGGCCTCGGTCGAGGGGAACGGCAGGCCGATGGTGCCGAGCCGCCTGGCGTCGGACACCGGGTTCGCCATGATGACGGGGGAGCACTCGGACAGGCCGTATCCCTCCACCAGGTACCCGCCGGTGCGCGCCTCCCACGGCTCGACGACGTCCTTCGACAGCGCCATCGCCCCGGAGATCCCGATCTCGATGCCCTTGAGCGACACCTTCTTGGAGTCGGCGGCATGCTGCAGCCTGGCGTAGATCGGCGGCACGGCGGGCAGGAACGTCGGCGGGTGCTGCTTCATCGCGGTGAGCACGAGATCCGGTTCGAACGCGGGGAAGAGCACCAACCGCGAGGCCATGCTCATCGCGAACGTGAGGCACAGCGTCAGTCCGTAGGCGTGGAACATCGGCAGGATCGCGTAGACGACGCTGCCGTCGCCCGGCTGGATCTGCGGGACCCATGCACGGGACTGCGCCGCGTTCGCGATGAGGTTGCGGTGCGTCAGGACGGCACCCTTCGGGGTCCCGGTGGTGCCGGACGTGTACTGGATGAGCGCGGTGTCGTCCGTCGACGGCCGGACGTGCCTGCGGGACAGCCGACGGGAGGACACCAGGTCGTCCCACTTCGTCGTGCCGCGGACCTTCGTCGTCAGCTTCGCGCGGGACTCCCGGGCCTTCGCCACGGGAAGCGTCAGCGCGAGCCGGGTGCTCCGAGGCATCGCCTTCGTCAGGTCGACGGACACGATGGCGTCCAGGCGGACGTCTGCGGGGAACTCCTGCAACGTCGCGACGGACTTGTCCCACGCGATCGCCACCTTCGCGCCGTGGTCCTCGAACTGGTGCCGGAGCTCGCGCGGCGTGTACAGCGGGTTGTGCTCGACGACGATCGCCCCGAGCCGCAGCACCGCGTAGAACGCCACGACGTGCTGCGGGCAGTTCGGCAGCACCAGCGCCACCCGGTCACCAGCGGTCACGCCGAGCTTACGGAGGCCGTTCGCCGCACGGACGATCTGGTCCTCGAGCGCTGCGTACGTCGTCGTGCGCTTGAAGAACTCGAGGGCGACCTTCTTCGGGAACCGCTTCGCGGACTGCTCCACGAGGTCGAAGAGCGACCCGGTGGGCTCCTCGATGTCGTGCGGCACTCCTGGTGCGTAGGCGGCAAGCCAGGGACGGGGCGTGTCGATGCTCACGCGCCCAACCTAGCGGGGTGCCCGACCGTGGGCTGGGAACACACCCCGCCGGACGGCGCACGATGAGGACATGTCCTTCGTCACCGGTGCACTCCGCTCCCGCCTCCAGGCCACGTTCACCGGCAGCACGACCGGTCGACCCGAGTGGGTGGACGAGCTCGAGCAGGGCACCGACGCCGGCTTCTTCGGACCGGGGTCGGCGACGTGGTCCGTGCACGGCGGCAACCACACGATCGTGGCCGGTGTCCGTGCGCTCCTCGTCCAGGCCCTGCACCCGGGGGCGCTCGCCGGTGTGGCCGACCACTCCCGCTACCGCGAGGACCCGTTCGGCCGCCTCGCCGGCACCATCCGCTGGATCTACACGGTGTCGCACGGGGACACCGCGACGGCCAGGGGAGCGAGCCAGTGGGTGCTCCGGCTGCACGAGAAGGTCCGCGGCCAGTACGTCGACGGGCACGGGGTGACGCGGGACTACACCGCGAACGACCCCGACCTGGCGCGGTGGGTGCACCTCGCCTTCACCGACGCGTTCCTCAGGAGCGCCCAGCGGTGGGGCGACCCGATCCCGGGAGGCGCCGACGCCTACGTCCGGGAGTGGGCGACCGCCGGCGAACTCATGCGTGTGGAGGACCCGCCGCGCAGCGAGGCCGAGCTCCGCGCGCAGATGGGCGGCTACCTCGACCGCGGCGAGCTGGCCGTCACACCGCGCACCCGCGAGGTCGTCCGCTTCATCCGCAACCCGCCCCTCGCCCGCATGCTGCGGCCCGGCTACCAGGCGCTGTTCCAGGGTGCCGTGTCGACCCTCGACCCCCGGCACCGCTCGATGCTCGGGTTGCGTCAGGCGGCGATCGGCCCGGTGGAGCTGCCCGTCGGACGCGCGACCGGCATGGTCCTGGACGGTATCGGCGGCGTGCTCGGCAACCAGTCGGGGACGGAGCGCGCGGCGCTCCGGCGTATCGCACGGCTGGAGCGCGAGGCCGCGGAACCAGCGGCCTGAGACCGGGCCACAGAACGGACGGGCGCGCCCCGCTCAGCGGTGACGCGCCAGCGTCACGCGGGGCGCGCCGACCGAGCCTGCGAGGGAGGGGTGCCAGCCCGCACCGTGCCTCCCGTCCGTCTGGTGGGTGCGTCAGAAACCGGACGGCACCCGGGGCGTGTACGCGGACTCGAGTCGCGTCACCTCGTCGTCCGTGAGGACGATCGACGCTCCGGCGACCGCGTCGTCGATGTGGTGCTCCTTCGTCGCGCCGACGATCGGGGCCGTGACCGCGTCCCTGCCGGCGACCCACGCCAGGGCGATCTGCGCCATGCTGACGCCGCGGTCGCTCGCGATCGACTCGACGGCGTCGACGATCGCGTGGTTCGCGTCCTCGTCCTGGCGGTACAGCGTCTTGCCGAACTCGTCGGTGTCGGCGCGCGTGCCGGAGCCCTGCGCGTTCCACGGGCGGGTGACCTTGCCGCGGGCGAGCGGGCTCCACGGGATCACCGCGACACCCGTGGCGGCGCAGAACGGGTGCATCTCGCGCTCTTCCTCGCGCTCGAGGAGGTTGTACTGGTCTTGCATGCTGACGAACTTCGTCCAGCCGTGCAGCTCGGCGGTGTGCTGCATCTGCGCGAACTGCCACGCCCACATGCTGCTCGCGCCGATGTAGCGCGCCTTGCCGGCCTTGACGACGTCGTGCAGCGCCTCCATCGTCTCCTCGATCGGGGTCTGCGGATCGAAGCGGTGGATCTGGTAGAGGTCGACGTAGTCCGTGCCGAGGCGGGTCAGTGAGGCGTCGATCTCGTGCATGATCGCCATGCGGGAGAGCCCGGCGCCGTTGGGCCCAGGGCGCATCCGGTTGAAGACCTTCGTGAAGACCTGGACGTCCTCTCGCGGGGCGAGTTCCTTCAGGAGTGTGCCGGTGATCTCCTCGCTGGAGCCGTCGGAGTACACGTTGGCGGTGTCGAAGGTGGTGATGCCCTTGTCGAACGCGTGCCGGACGAAGGGGCGTGCCTCGTCGATGCCGACGCTCCACGCGTGCGAGCCCTTCGTCGGGTCGCCGTAGGACATCATCCCGAGGATGACGTTGCTGATCTCGAGGCCGGTGGCGCCGAGTCGTGTGGTGCTTGCGCTGGCGTTCGTGTCGGTGCTGTCCGTCGGGTGGGTCGGGGTCATGCGTTCACCCTGGCATCGCGGCCTGTGACCGCGAGGAGGCGGACCTGGAGCGGTGCGTCCTCGCCGACCTCGACGGGTGCTGCGTACAGGCCGGTCTCGGCGAGTGACTCGATCTGCGGCTCGAAGTGGTGCCACACCGCCGCGACGAGTTCGTCCGGCAGCTGCTCGTCCGTGCCGGTCGCCCGCGCGAGGTCCCACGTGTGGATCGTGATGTCGCTCGTCTGCTCGGCGAGGTACTCGGCGGCGCTGACCACGTCGGTCGCGAGGTGGACCGGGGTGTCCTGCGGGGCGCGGTGCCACGCCTCGGTGGCAGCGCCCGCGAAGCGCTGCCACTCGGCCACGAGGTCGTCTCCGACGGGTTCGAGATCGGCCTCGGCCTGGGCGTAGTCGCATCCGGTGAGGAGGAGCGGGATCCACCGCTGCTCGTCGACGACGTGCGCGACGAGGTCCCTGGTGGTCCACTCGGAGTCGGGGGTCGGGGCGTCCCAGTCGGAGACGGCGGCGACGCGGCGGCCGAACTCGGCTGCGGCGACGGCTTGCAGCGCGATCCAGTCGGTGGCCATGGTGGTGCTCCTGTTCGTCACGGTTCGGCGATGTGTGGCGTGCAACCTCGGGGAGCCCTCGCGGATTCCCGGGGGCCGTGGGTGCGCTTTGTGCCCGTGGGTGGGTGGGTGCGCTTGGTGCGTGCGTGCGTGCGTGCGCTTGGTGCGTGGATGCGTGGATGCGTGGGTGCGTGGATGCGTGGGTGCGTGCATGCCCAACGTACGCCGGCGCGGGTGCGTCCCGGTCGAGCGGGTGAAATACCCGGGCATCCTCGCACGGGAACCCCACCCTTCCGCCCGCTCGCGTTCGTCCGACGAAGACTGCAGGCCGCCCGCCGGTCGAGCGGGCGAAATACCCGGGAGCACCGCGCGGGAACCACTCGAATCCGCCCGCTCGTGAGGAGCGAGCGAGGAGGGTGCGGTCGTGGTCGTCGAGCGGGCGAAATGCCAGGGATCGTCCCGTGAGAACGCGGGTATTTCGCCCGCTCGGGTGGACCCGCGGGAGCGCGGGAGCGCGGGAGCGCGGGAGCGCGGGAGCGCGGGAGCGTGGGAGTCCGTGCTTCTGGACGCGTCGAGGCCGGGCGCGACGAAGCCCCGGCGCCATGGGGCGGCGCCGGGGCTTCGTCTCGGGTGCTGCAGTGTGGTGCGGTTCGGTTCCCCTGGTCAGGGAGCGAGGGTCCGGGACGGACTCACGCAGCCTGGAGGACGAACTGGACGTCGAGGTTGATCGTGACCTCGTTGCCCAGGGTGAAGCCACCGGCCTCGACGGCTGCGTTCCAGTTCACGCCGAACTCGGTGCGGTCGATCTTGGTCGTCGCCTCGGCGCCGAACTTGACCTGGCCGTAGCCGTCCGTCGTGAAGCCACCGAGCTCGGCCTTCAGGACGACCGGCTTGGTGACGCCGCGGAGGGTGAGCTCGCCGGCGATGTGCAGGTCGTCGCCCTTGGCCTCGATGCCGGTGGAGTGGAAGGTGAGCTGCGGGTGCTCTTCGGTGAGGAAGAAGTCGCTCGTCTTGAGGTGCTGGTCGCGCTGCTCCTGGCCTGTGTTCACCGAAGCCACGTCGATCGACGCCTCGACGGTGGACTCGAGCGGGTTCTCGGCGGTGACGACGGTCGCGTCGAAGGTCTCGAACTTGCCCTTGACCTTGCTGATCGCGAGGTGGCGGACCGAGAAGGTGACCTCGGAGTGGGTCGGGTCGATCTTCCAGGTGCCGGTGCGGTAGCCGGGAACGGTTTCTGCGGTGAGCGACATTGTGGTGTCCTTCCAGGACGAGTGAGTCGTGGTGACGCGAGCGACCGGATCCCCGGTCCATGCGCCCGCATCGAAGTTGATGCTACGCCATTGTGCACCCATTTGGTTGAAGCGTCAACCAATGTTCACCCGAGTGTCGCCGTACGTGTGTCGTGCCGACCGCCAGTGCCGACCGACAGCAACCGTCTGACACGTGCGACGAACTGCTCGATGAGCGCTCCGACATCGTCTGCTGTGACCCGGACGAGCCACCAGTCGACGTCCTTCAGGTGCTCGCCACGCGTGAGGTCCTTCTTGAACGACCTGGCATCCGTTCGGTGGAGATCGCTCTCGTACTCGATCGCGACGCGTGCCTCCGGGTACGCGAGGTCGACGCAGGCGATCCACTGCCCGTCGACGATGACGTCGTGGTTGAGCGCAGGCTCGGGCAAGCCTCGGCGGACGAGGGCGAGCCGGGTCCGCGTCTCGCCGGGGGACCTGGAACCCGGTCGGATCTCGGCGAGGGCTGCGCGGAGCTTTCGGATGCCCCGGATGCGACGTCGTCTGCGGACCGCTGCGACCAGTTCTTGGAGCGTGAGCCAACCCAGCCACCCGACGAGGGCATCGCCGGCGATCACGAGCTCGTCGACCGTCAGCATCGTCCCCAGGGCGACGAAGGTGTCTGCAGGGTCGCTGATCGGGACGCCTCGTGAGATCGTCCGTCGCACCGTGCCGGCCCTGGCCCGATGTCCCACCGAACCACGTACCCGGATCGCCTGATCGACGCCGATGGTCGTCACGTGGAGTCGTCGGTCGCGCTCGAAGCGCCGGGGGAGCGGGACGCCGATGATCGCTGCGGCGGTCACGTGGCTGAACACCTGGTCCGGCCGGAGTCGTGGAGCGAGGGCGCGGGCTCGTTCGTCCACCAGCACCGGGATTGTGGGGGACCGGACCCCGTGGAACGGCCTGACAAGGTCCTTGGCGTCGAGGCGTCCACGGGGCACCCCTCGGTACAGCGCGTCACGAACGCGGAACGATGCGTCTCGGAGCGCTCCGGGGAGTCGGCGTCTGGCGGTCATCCCCACATGCTCGTGGCGAGTCGGCGTCGTCGGGGTGAGCCGAGCCTCCCGTGTGGATGGTCGCGGGCGTCGCCCGCGTGTGGAGGCCTGCCCGTCTCGGCGAACGGGCGAGATGCCAGGGATCGGAACACTGTCAACGCGGGTATTCCGCCCGCTCGCGAACACCGCGGCCCACGCGGCCACCACCCCCACCCCCACCCCCACCCCGGGAGGCACCCACGGGGCCACCCGGGGTCGAGCGCGCTCCAGTAGCGTCGGGAGCATGGAATTCAGGTACCTCGGCAACTCGGGACTCAAGGTCTCCGAGATCACCTACGGCAACTGGCTGACGCACGGCTCGCAGGTCGAGAACGACGTCGCCACCCAGTGCGTCCGGGCAGCGCTCGACGCCGGCATCACCACGTTCGACACCGCGGACACGTACGCGAACACCAAGGCGGAATCAGTACTCGGCGACGCGCTCAAGGGCGAGCGTCGCCAGTCGCTGGAGATCGCGACGAAGGTGTACTGGCCGACCGGTCCGAAGGGGCACAACGACGTCGGACTCAGCCGGAAGCACATCCTCGAGTCGATCAACGGGTCGCTGACGCGGCTCCAGACGGACTACGTCGACCTCTACCAGGCACACCGGTACGACTACGAGACCCCGCTCGAGGAGACGATGCAGGCCTTCGCCGACGTCGTCCGACAGGGCAAGGCGCTCTACATCGGCGTCTCCGAGTGGACCGCCGACCAGATCCGCGACGGCGCGGCACTGGCGAAGGAGCTCGGCTTCCAGCTGATCTCGAACCAGCCGCAGTACTCGATGCTCTGGCGGGTCATCGAGGGCGAGGTCGTCCCCACCTCCAAGCAGCTCGGACTGTCGCAGATCGTGTTCTCCCCGATCGCGCAGGGCGTCCTCACGGGCAAGTACAAGGCCGGCCAGCCGCTCCCCGAGGGCTCGCGCGCCACCGACGAGAAGGGCGGCGCGGACATGATCAAGCGGTACATGCGCGACGACGTCCTCGAGGCCGTCCAGCGCCTCCAGCCCGTCGCGGACCAGGCGGGGCTCACCCTGGCGCAGCTCGCGATCGCGTGGACGCTCCAGAACGACAACGTCGCGAGTGCGATCGTCGGCGCCTCGCGCCCGCAGCAGGTCACCGACAACGTCAAGGCGGTCGGCGTCAAGCTCGACGCGGACGCGCTCAAGGCCATCGACGACGCCCTGGGAGACATCCCGGAACGCGACTCCTCGAAGAGCGTGAGCCCGGCGTCGCGCCCCGCGTAGACGCGACCCAGAACCGGACGGGAGGCACGGTGCCAGCTGGCACCGTGCCTCCCGTCCGTCGTTGCGGACCGCAACGCCCGTACCCCACATGAACAACGGATGTCGCGTTTCTGGCAGAGCCCTGGGGATGTTCGTACCCCACCCAAACGGGGGGCAGCAGCCCACCGAATCGGCTGCATGACCTCGACTGACACCCTCGTTGTGGTGCCACCCGCACGGGTGACGTCAACGCGGCTGAGCCGACTCCTGGCGACGGCCCGGCAGCTCGTGTCCTTCGGCGCCATCGGCGCGTTCTGCTTCGTCGTCGACCTCGGCGTCTACAACCTGCTGCGCGCGACCGTCCTCGACGACAAGCCCATCGGCGCGAAGGTCGCCTCGGCGGTCGTCTCGACCGCGGTCGCCTACGTCCTCAACCGCTTCATCACCTTCCGCGCCGAGCGCACCACCGGACGTCGCGAGACGATCCGCGAGGGCCTGCTCTTCGCGCTCACCAACCTCATCGGGCTCGGCATCGCCGCCGCCTGCCTCTACGTCTCGCACTACCTCCTCGGATTCACCTCCACCCTCGCCGACAACGTCGCCGGCAACGGGGTCGGCCTGGTCCTCGGCACCGCGTTCCGGTTCGCCGCGTACAAGGCCCTCGTCTTCCGTTCCCACGACGCACGTCGCACGAAGGAGATCGTCGAATGACCGTCATCACGACGCTGGTCACGGCCGCTGGGCCGCTGCTCCAGCCGAAGGACCAGTCCGGGACGTCGGGGAACGTCCCGAACCGGGGCACCACGGACGTCCCGACAGGAGGCTCGGGGCAAGCCGCGCATGCCGCCTGGACGCTGGGCGAATGGGTCGGCTACTCCGCCCTCATCGCCATCTCGATCCTGCTCACGCTGGTCGCGCTGTCCACGCTCTGGTGGATGCTGCACGCGTGGCGGTCGCGTGACGCGCTGAAGCAGACGAGCTTCAGCGACACACCGCGTCCAGCGGCCCACCGCTTCACGCTCCTGGTGCCCGGGCGGCACGAGGAGGACGTGATGGGGCAGACGCTCGACATGCTCGCCACGCAGGACCACCCCGACTTCGAGATCATCGCGATCGTCGGCGAGGACGACCCCGGCACCGACCGGGTCGTCCGCGAGGCCGCCGCGCGGCACCCCGGCCTCATCAAGGTCGTGGTCGACGACACGCTGCCGAAGAACAAGCCGAAGGCGATGAACCTCGCGCTGCAGTACGCCACCGGCGACATCGTGGGCGTGTTCGACGCCGAGGACGAGGTGTACCCGAAGCTCCTCAGCCTGGTCGACTCGCGCTTCCAGGAGACCGGCGCCGACGTCGTCCAGGGCGGCGTGCAGCTGATGAACTTCAAGTCCAGCTGGTGGTCGCTCCGCAACGTGCTCGAGTACTACTTCTGGTTCCGCTCGCGACTGCACTTCCACGCGGAGTCGAAGTTCATCCCGCTCGGTGGCAACACCGTCTTCGTGACGAAGGAGCGCCTGGACTGGTCGAACGGGTGGGACGCGCACTGCCTCGCCGAGGACTGCGAGCTCGGCGTCCGGCTCTCCGCCGACGGCGCCAAGGTCGTCGTCGCGTACAGCCCGGAGGCGGTCACCCGCGAGGAGACCCCGCCGACGTTCGCCTCCCTGCTCAAGCAGCGGACGCGCTGGAACCAGGGCTTCCTGCAGGTCCTCGAAAAGGGGGAGTGGAAGCAGCTCCCGTCCCTGAAGCAGCGGTTCTTCGCGCGGTACCTGCTGACGATGCCGTTCATCCAGGCAGCCACCGGCCTGCTGATCCCGCTCAGCGTGATCATGATCGCGTTCGTGAAGGTGCCGACGGCGATCGCGCTCATCTCGTTCATCCCGCTCGCGCCGACGCTGATGCTGCTCGCGGTCGAGATCGCCGGCCTCGGGGAGTTCGGGCGTCTCTACAAGGAGAAGGTCCGGATCCGCGACTACGTGAAGCTCGTGCTCGGCCTCGTGCCCTACCAGGTGTTCCTCGCCGCAGCAGCCGTCCGCGCGGTGATCCGGCACGCCAGGAAGCAGAACGGATGGGAGAAGACCGAGCACACCGGGCAGCACCGCACCGCGGCGCAGCAGCCCGAGGTCGTCGGCTTCCCGTCCGCCGTCACCAACCCCGAACCCGTCTTCGCTTCGACCTCTGGGGGGACCCGATGACCGCCAGCATGACGAACACGACCGGCATCCCGATCCGTGGGGTCCGTCCGTCCTCCGGTGTGCGGACCTGGTTCCACGTGCACGCCCGCAGCCTGGCGTGGGTCCTCCCCGTCGTCGCCATCGCCGCCCTGGTGCAGGCCTGGAACATGGGCGGCATCCCGCAGCGCATCGACGACGAGGGCACCTACACGGCCCAGGCCTGGGCGATCACCCACCTCGGCGAACTCACCCACTACACGTACTGGTACGACCACCCGCCGCTCGGGTGGATCCAGATCGCCGGCTACACCTCGCTGACCGGAGCGTTCGCGCGCTACCCGTTCGCCGTCGAGGCCGCCCGCGAGGCCATGGTGTTCTTCGCCGCGGTCTCCGCCGTGCTGGTGTTCGTCCTCGGCCGTCGCCTCGGGATGTCCCGACCGGCGAGTGCCGTGGCCGTGCTGGTGTTCGGTCTGTCGCCGCTCGCGCTGCAGTACCACCGCACCGTGTACATCGACAACGTCGCGACGCCGTGGCTGCTCGCCGCGTTCGTCCTCGTCCTCAGCCGTCGGCAGCAGCTCGCCGGGTTCGTCGGCGCAGCCGCCTGCCTGGGGATCGCGGTGCTCAGCAAGGAGACCTACCTGCTGGCGCTGCCGTTCCTCATCTGGATGGCCGTGCGTCGAGCCGACAAGAGCACGCGTCGCTACACGTTGAGCGTCGCCGGAGCCGTCCTCGCCGTGATCGGTGGCGGGTACGTCCTGCTGGCCGCGGTCAAGGGCGAGCTCCTGCCGAGTGCCGGCAAGGTCAGCCTGCTCGAGGGCATCACCTACCAGCTCGGCAGCCGCGAGGCGAGCGGTTCGATCTTCACCGGCGGCAGCCTGGCGAACGAGGCCGCATCCCAGTGGTGGGCGCTCGACCCGGTGTTCATCGTGCTCGGCTCGGCCGCGGCCGTCGTGGGGCTGTTCCTGCGTCGCGTCCGTCCGATCGCCGCGATGCTCGTCTTCCTGCTGCTCTTCATGTTCCGGCCGAACGGGTACCTGCCCGTGCCGTACGTCATCATGCTCGTGCCGTTCGGGGCCGTCCTCGTGGCGTTCGTCGCCGAGCGGGCCGTGCTCGCCGTCAGCGGCAAGACCGCCTTCCTCGCGAGGAACCGGGTTCGCGGAGCATCGCGTCGGGTCCTCGGCGGGGCATGGGCGCTCGCCACCGCCGCTGCGCTCGTCGTCGCCGTGCCGCTCTGGGGATCGCAGCTCCGCGGCTTCCTCGTGACCGACCTCGACAAGCCGATGGCGCAGGCGGAGAACTGGATCGGCGACAACGTCGACAAGCGCTCCCGGATGCTCGTCGACGACGCGATGTGGGTGGACCTCGTGAACGACGGCTTCGCCAGGAACAACGTGGTCTGGTACTACAAGCTCGACACCGACGGAGCCGTCGAACGCCAGTCGCCGAACGGCTGGAAGGACTCCGACTACGTCGTGACGACGGACTCGATGCGCACCGGCGGGAACTCCTCGACGGACGTGCGCCAGGCGATCCAGAACTCCACGAGCGTCGCGTCCTTCGGCACCGGCAACCAGAAGGTCGACGTCCGGCAGATCAACTCCGAGGGTCAGGCAGCCGCCGACAAGGCGATCACGAAGGCCGCGGACCAGCGGAAGACGCTCGGCACGCAGCTCGCGGACAACCCGGCGCTCGAGGCGGATGCCGGTACTCGGTCGCAGTTCCGGGCCGGCCAGGTCGACTCCCGCGCCATGATCGCCCTCGGCCAGGTCCTCGCCGACGACTCCGTCCGTGTCGACCGGTTCACGCCGCTCACCGGCGAGGACGGCCAGACGTTCCGCCGCGTGGTCGTGCACACGTCGGACGCCGCCGCGGCGAAGCGCACCGAGGCCACCCTCGACGCGATGGGCAGTGCGTTCCGCCCGACCTCGGTCGAGCGTGACGGCACCACCCTGACGGTCGTGTTCCCGACGACCGACCCCACCACGACCGCGGTCAGCACCTCGTGACCCGCGCGTCCGCCGCGCGTCCCCGCCGCCCCCGCGACCCCGCTCGCGGCCGGGGCCGCCCGCGAGGACACACCCTGACCCGGAACGACCAGCACGATCCGACCCGAAGGAGCACCACCATGCACACCTCAGCACACCTCCAGCGCCGCCGCGTGGCCGTCGTGGGCGCCCTCGCCGCGACCCTCGTCGCCGCGACCGTCGGCCTCGCAGCTCCCCAGTCCGCCAGCGCCGCCACCGACACCGGCTGGCTGCGCGTCGGGCACCTCTCCCCGGACACGAAGGGCGTCGACGTCGAACTGTCGAGCCTCTCCGGCGGCAAGAAGGTGTTCGAGCTCGACGACGTCACCTACGGCCAGGTCAGCAAGTACCAGACGCTCGCGGCCGGCACCTACGTGCTCTCGATGCGTGCATCGGACGCGCCGGACTCCACGCCGGTCATCTCCACCGACGTGACGGTCCAGGGCGGCAACGCGAGCACCGTCGTCGCCTACGGCAAGAACAAGAGCCTGAAGACGGCCGCGTTCACCGACGACCTGCAGCAGCCCGGTGACGGCAAGTCGAAGCTCCGGCTCGTCCAGGCCGCGACGACCGCCAAGAAGGTCGACGTCACCACCTCGACCGGCACGAAGATCGCCACCGACGCGGCGTTCGGCTCGGCCTCGCAGTACGCGACCGTCGACTCGGGCAAGTGGGACCTCGACCTGTCCGGCGGCGGGCAGACGGGCTCGGCGGACATCGACCTCGCGGGCAACACCGTCTCGACGCTCTTCGTGCTCGACGACAGCAAGGGCGACCTGACGGTCGTCCCCGTCACGGACGCCGCGGCCACCGCCGCGACGCCGACCGGCGGCGTGCAGACCGGTGGCGGCGGCACCGCCGTCGACCGCCCCGCAACGGACGCGGTCCACGCGGCCGTCGCGGCGATCCGCGCACTGTTCCACTGATCCGCACGGGAGGCCCTGATCACCGCCGCCGATCGGCGAACGTGATCCGGGCCTCCAGTCAGACCGTCTCCCCACCAGCAGAAAGCAGGCCGGCATGACCCGCAGGAACTGGATCCCCATCACCGCCGTCGGCGTGGCCGCGGTGCTCGTCGCCGGCGGCATCGCCGTCGCCGCCGTGCACCCGTGGTCGGCCTCCGAGCCCGACGCCGGTGGCGCGTCGACCCCGACCTCGACGACCCCGCCGGACGGGAACCGCTCGGCTGCGCAGCTCCGCACCGACTTCCTGGACCGGTACGTGCACGACGGCCGCGTCGTGCGGCTCGACCAGGGGAACGACACCGTCAGCGAGGGGCAGGCCTACGGGCTGCTCATCGCGTACGCAGCCGGGGACGAGCAGCGCTTCGGCGAGATCTGGTCGTGGACGAAGCGGCACATGCTGACGGACGACTCCTTGCTCGCATGGCGCTGGACGAAGGAGGACGGCGTCGCGGACGAGCAGTCCGCGAGCGACGCCGACCTCGACGCCGCGCGTGCCCTCGTCCTCGCGGGTGCGAAGTGGCAGGACGAGACGTACACGAAGGCCGGCAAGACGATGGCCCGCGCGGTGCTCGACCACGAGACGGCGACGACCGACCTCGGGCGGATCCTGCTCCCGGGGCCGTGGGCGGACTCGGAGCCGTACCGGTACGACGCCTCGTACGCGTCGCCCGCTGCCTACCGGGTGCTCGCGAAGGCAACAGGCGACGCGCGGTGGACGGAGCTCGAGCAGGGCTCCAGCGCCGTGACGGCAGCGGTGCTCGAGAAGACCGACCTGCCGAGCGACTGGTCGCAGGTGCACGCCGACGGCAGCGTCGACCCGATGCCCGCCACCGGCAGTGACGCCCGCGTGCTGTACGGCTACGACGCGATGCGCATGCCGCTGCGGTACGCCGAGGCGTGCACGGTGTCGGACCGCAGCCTCGCGGCGTCGATCGCACCGACGCTCCGGCGGACCACGCAGCTCGCGGCGCAGCTCGACCTCGGCGGCACCGCCGTCACGGGGGACCGCAGCGCGCTGGCGTACTCCGCTCGTGCGGCTGCGGAGCAGGCAGCGGGCGCGACGGGTGCGGCAACGGCTGATCTGCGGCGCGCCGATCGGACCGCCGCCACGACGCCGACGTACTACGGCGACGCGTGGGCGGCGCTCGGTGCGACCATGCTGACGTCCGACGTGCTCGGTGGGTGCGGTACCGCCGGCGGGAGCTCCTCGTGAGCGGCGGGCGGCGTCGTGCCGAGCGAGGGACGTCGCTGAGCGCGCGCCTCGGCCGTCGGTGGGTGGCCGTCGCGGCGGGTGCGGCGGTCGTCGTGGCCGCCGGGGCCGTCGTGACCGGGGTCGCCGTGGCCGCCGGGAACGACGCCGCGCCGTCTGCGAGGTCCTCGGCCGCTGCTCCGGGGGCATCACCGTCCGCGGGCGACCGGGACATCGCGGGGTTCCAGGACCCGGCAGCCCCCGCGGCGCGGTCCGACGCGACACCGACCCGGGTGGCGATCCCCGCGATCGGCGTGGACGCCGCACTCGAGGACCTGCACCGCGGAGCCGCCGGCGAGCTCGACCCGCCGAAGGGCTGGGACAACGCCGGGTGGTTCAGCGACGGCATCGTCCCCGGGGAGGTCGGCCCAGCGGTCATCGCCGGGCACGTCGACAGCCCGACGAGCGCCGCGGTGTTCTTCCGACTCGACGAGCTCGTGGCTGGTGACGAGATCCACGTCACGATGTCCGACGGCAGCACCCGCACCTTCACCGTCGACCGCACCGAACGCGCCGCCAAGTCGGCGTTCCCCACGAGCGACGTCTACGGGTCGTCGCCCACTCCTGACCTCCGGCTCATCACCTGCGACGGCACGTTCGACACCGCCACAGGGCACTACACAGACAACCTGATCGTGTTCGCATCACTGTCGGGGCAGTGACTCAGCAGCCGAACCATATGTTGGACACCAGTCATCGAGGAGCAACATGAGCGAGACCCTGGTCATCATCCCGACCTACGACGAAGCCGAGAACGTGCGCCCGATCGTGGCACGTACCCTCGCGGCCACGGACGACACCGTGCACGTGCTCGTCGTCGACGACAACTCCCCGGACGGCACCGGTGACATCGCCGATGCCATCGCGACCGAGACCGATCGGGTCCACGTGCTCCACCGCACCGTCAAGGACGGCCTCGGTGGCGCGTACCTCTCGGGCTTCGCCTGGGGGCTCGAGCACGGGTACGACAAGCTCGTCGAGATGGACGCCGACGGCTCCCACCACCCCGAGTACCTGCCGTGGCTCATCGAGCTCGCGGACACCAACGACCTGGTCCTCGGCTCCCGCTGGATCCGGGGCGGCGAGGTCGAGAACTGGCCGTGGTACCGGGAGCTCCTCTCCCGCGGCGGGAACCTCTACACGCGGCTCGCGCTCGGGATCGCGGTGCGGGACGCCACCGGCGGCTTCCGGGTGTTCACCCGATCGGCACTGCAGCGCATCGACCTCGACGGCATCGCGTCGAAGGGGTACTGCTTCCAGGTGGACCTCTGCTGGCGGGCGCTCGAGGCGGGCCTGCGGATCGTGGAGACCCCGATCACCTTCACCGAGCGCGAGTTCGGCGTCTCGAAGATGAGCGGGAACATCGTCCGCGAGAGCCTGACCCTCGTCACGAAGTGGGGCATCGACCGGCGCCTCCGCGAGGTGCGTGCGCTCGCCAAGGAGCACAAGCCGCTGCCCTCGGTCCGGCGCAACGCCCACGCGGTCGCGAACCCCATCCGCTGACGGGGCTCCCCGCCTGACCTCCACGCGACAGCGACAGTCTCCCGCCGGACTCCGGCGGGAGACTGTCGCTTTCGCGGGACAACGGCGCGGGGCGCGGTCAGCGCAGGACGACGACCCCGCGGCCGGTGAACCGGACGCAGTCCGTCGCGACCGAGGCCGCACCGAACTGGTACAGCACCTCGCCGGTCGCGCCGGGCACGGGCACCTCGGCCGCGTCGTCGAGGAAGTTCACCACGACGTGCACCGGCGCCACGGTCGGCCCGAGCAACCCGCGGGTGAGCACGAGCCACCGTCGGTCCTCGCTGAAGCGGACGGCGTTCGCCTCGTAGCGGTCGTCGACGAAGGCCTCGTCGGTCCGCCGCAGTGCGACGAGCACCCGGTAGGCCCGGAGGATCGCAGCGCCCCGCGGCGACGACACGTCGTCCCACGACAGCTTCGAGTCCTGGAACGTCTGCGGGTCCTGCGGATCCGGCACGGCGGACTCGTCCCACCCGTGCTCCGCGAACTCCTTGATCCGCCCGTCGGCGGTGGCCTTGCCGAGTTCCGGCTCCGGGTGCGACGTGAAGAACTGCCACGGCGTCGTCGCGGCGAACTCCTCGCCCATGAAGAGCATCGGCGTGAACGGCCCGAGCAGGGTCAGCGCCGCCGCGATGACCAGTCCCTCGTCGGTGAGCGTCGCCGCGAGCCGATCGCCCGCTGCCCGGTTGCCGATCTGGTCGTGGTTCTGGTTCGCCACCACGAGCGCCGTCGCGGGGGAGGTCCCGCGGTCGATCGGCCGGCCGTGCCGCTTGCCACGGAACGACGACCACGTGCCGTCGTGGAAGAACCCGTGGTCGAGGACCTTCGCCAGCGCCGACAGCGGGGCGAAGTCGGCGTAGTACCCGTTCGTCTCCCCGGTGAGGGCGACGTGCACGGCGTGGTGGAAGTCGTCGGACCACTGCCCGGCGAGCCCGTAGCCGCCGGCCTCCTGTGCCCGGAACATGACCGGGTCGTTGAGGTCCGACTCGGCGATGAGCGACAGCGGCTTGCCGACGAAGGCACCGAACGCCGAGGTCTCCGACGCCATGGCCTGCAGCACGTGCGGGCGGGTGGTGTCGCGGATCGCGTGCACCGCGTCGAGCCGGAGCCCGTCGACGTGGTGGTCGCGGAACCACATCCGCACGTTGTCGAGGACGTACCGTCGGACCTCGGGGTGCTCGACGTTGACCGAGTCACCCCAGGTGTTCGCGAGTCCTTCGACCAGGTACGGCCCGTAGAGCGGCAGGTAGTTGCCGCTCGGTCCGAGGTGGTTGTACACGACGTCCTGGATCACGCCGAGCCCGAGCGCGTGTGCCCGGTCGACGAACCGGTCGTAGGCGTCCGGCCCACCGTACGGTGCGTGCACGGCGTACCAGGCGACCCCGTCGTACCCCCAGTTCCACTCGCCGCTGACCCCGTTGACGGGCAGCAGCTCGACGAACTCCACGCCGAGCTCGACGAGGTGGTCGAGCTTCGCGGCGGCGGCGTCGAGCGTGCCCTCCGGCGTGTAGGTCCCGACGTGCATCTCGTAGATCACGGCGCCGCGGGCCGGACGTCCGGTCCACGCGTCGTCCGTCCACGAGAACCGTGCGGGGTCGACGACCTCCGACGGACCGTGCACACCCTCCGGCTGGTACCGGCTGCGCGGATCGGGGCGGACCGCGTCGTCGTCGTCGATCCGGAAGCCGTAGCGGGCGCCGACGTGGGGGAGCACCTCGTCGGTGCTCCACCAGTCGTCGGCGCCGCGGCGCAGCGGGTACTCGGTGCCGTCGACGACGAGCCGCACCCGCTCCGGGGTGGGCGCCCAGACGGCGTAGCGGTCGGGTGCGGTCATGCGTGGCCCTCCAGGATGTCGATGTCGGCCTGCGCGTCGGTCTCGTCCGGCGCGGTGCGCGTCACGACCGGACTGGAGGCCCGGCTCGTCTCCGCCACGTCGGTCGCGTCGGCGACCCGACCGGTCTCGTCGACGTCGGCCGCCGGGACGAGCAGGGCAACGGGGTAGGTGGTGAGCAGCTCGGACAGCGCGATGCCCCTGGTGGCCGGGACGAGCCTCCCGGTCAGCAGGTCCACGCGGTCGACGGGAGCCGGGTGGATCAGGGTGTCGCCCCACCCGCCGACCCGTTCCAGGCCGATCGGCAGGCGTGTGGCGACGGTGACGGCGCCGCCGCGGTCGAAGGCGACCACGTGGTCCGCTGCGCTGCCGGTGGCCTCGATCGGCAGGTAGCGCGTGAAGAGCTCCGGCCGGTCACGGCGGAGGCGCAGCGCGCGGGTCGTGACGAGCAGCTTCGCAGCACCGTCGATGCCGATGGCCGGCAGCGTCTCGGGTCCGTCGTCGTCGGGTCCGTCGAGTTCCGCGAGGACGTGCCGGCGTTCGGTGTAGTCGACCGCGCGACGGTTGTCCGGGTCGACGAGGGAGCGGTCCCAGAACTCCGTGCCCTGGTAGACGTCGGGGACGCCGGGGGCGGTGAGCTGCACGAGCTTCGTGCCGAGGCCGTTCGACCAGCCGGCCGCGTCGATGCGCTCGTCGAGCGCGTCGAGCAGCGCGACGACGGACGGGTCGTCGAAGGCGGCGTCGACGAGGGCGTGCATCCGTCCCTCGAACGCCTCGTCCGGCTCGGTCCACGTCGTGCTGTTGCCGGCCTCGCGGGAGGCCTTCTCGGCGTACGCGTGCAGACGCTCCCTGCTGACCGGACGGGCGCCGACGATCGCCTGCCAGAGCAGGTTCGCGAACACCTCGTCCTCGAGCGGTGCCAGAGCGTGCAGCTTCCGGAACGTCTCGGTCCACTCGTCGCCGAGTTCTGCGAGCACGGCGATGCGGGCGCGGGTGTCCTCGCTGCGCTTCGTGTCGTGCGTCGTGAGGGTCGTCATCGTGTGCGGCCAGCTCGCCAGGCGCTCCCGCTGTGCGGCGTGGAACTCCTCGGTGCTGACCGCGAAGACGCTCGGATCGCCGCCGACCTCGCTCAGGGAGCTCAGCTTCGCGGTCCGGTAGAACGCGGTGTCCTCGACGCCCTTCGCCATCACCATGCCGCTGGTCTGCTGCAGGCGGACCGCGGCGGGGTGGGTCGGGTCGACGAGTGCGGGGGCGATGCGGTCGATGACCTCGGCGAGGTCGGGGCGGGTATCCGCCGCGAGCTCGAGGGCGTCGATGAGGTGGTGGGCGCCCTCCGGGAGGTACGTGCGGTACACGTCGAAGGACGCGATGACCTCGGCGAGCGCGTCGACGACCCGCTCGGTCTCTGCTGCTCCGGTTTCCTCGAGCAGGCGGGCGAGACGCTGCACCTCGCTGTTCAGGATGCCGTCGGCGATCCCGCGGCGGGTGTCGTGCGTCAGACCCTGCCAGTCACCCGGCTCGTCGGCGACGGTCGCCCAGAGGGGTTCTTCGCCGCGGGGGTCGACGAACAGTCGGTCGAGGACGCCGAGCGCGTCGTACCCGGTGGTGCCGTCGACCGGCCAGCTCGCGGGGAGCTCTTCGCCCGGCTCGAGGATCTTCTCCACGAGGGTGTACGCGCCACCGGTGAGGTCGTGCAGGTCCTGCAGGTACCCGGCCGGGTCGTACAGCCCGTCCGGGTGGTCGATCCGGAGCCCGTCGACCAGGCCGTCCCGGAACCACGCACCGACGACCGTGTGGGACGCGGCGAACACCTCGGGCTCTTCGACCCGGATCGCCGCGAGGGTGTTCACCGCGAAGAACCGGCGGTAGTTCAACTCGTGGTCTGCGCGCTTCCAGTGCACGAACTCGTAGTGCTGGCGGGCGTGCACGGTCGCCACGTCGTCGCCGTCGTGCACGGTGCCCGGAGCGGTCGGGTAGGCGGTGGTGCCGACCAGGAGCACGGGGCCGGCGGTACCACTGGTGCTCCCGCTCGTGTCCAGCGTGACCCCGTCGAGCAGGCGGTCGTCGAGGACCGGGATGCGGATCCGTCCGTCTCCGGCTGCCCAGTCCACGTCGAACGCCGTGGCGACGGGGGAGTCCTGCCCGAGCTCGAGCAGCGACCACCACCACGGGTTCACCGCGGGCGTCGCGACGCCGACGTGGTTCGGCACGATGTCCACCAGGACGCCGAGACCAGCGGCGTGTGCCGCTTCGGCGAGCGCCCGGAACGCCGCGTCTCCGCCACGCTGCTCGTCGACGTGGGTGTGGTCGACCACGTCGTACCCGTGTGCGGAGCCCGGCTCGGACTGCAGCACCGGGGACAGGTAGAGCCAGTCCGCGCCGAGGTCGCGGACGTAGTCGACGAGGGCCGTGGCCGACGCGAGGTCGAAGTCGGGCGAGACCTGCAGACGGTAGGTCGAGACGGGGACGCGGCGAGTGGGCTCGGTCGTCACTTGGCACCCCCCTGGGTGTCGCTCGGCGCGGAGGACCCTGCGGGGTTCGCGGGGGTCACCGCGTCCTGCGGCGCCGGCGTGACCGGGTGGGCTTCGGCGTCGACGGGGGTGGTCGTCACCTCGTGGTCGGGCTCGGCGCGGAGCACGATCATCGATCGGGCCGGGACGTCGAGCGGGGTGGCGGCGTCGATGACCTCGTCGCGGGCGCCCGGTTCGGCGGTGTCGATGCGGACCGTCCACCCCGGTGCGTACTCCTCGGGCGGCAGCGTGAACGTCACCGTGTCGTCGTGCGCGTTGAAGTACGTGATGAAGGCCACGTCCGTGACGCGCTCGCCGCGGGCGTCGCGACCGCGGATGCCCTCGCCGTTCAGGTACATGCCGACGCTCTTGCCGAAGCCGGAGTCCCAGTCCTCCGGCGCCATCGCGTCGCCTTCCGGGGTGAGCCACACGACGTCGGGCAGGGGCTCGCCCTCGCCGCGACGCACGGGGCGACCGTTGAAGTACCGCGTCCGTCGGAACGTGGGGTGGTCGTGCCGGAGCTTCGTGACGTCGGCGGTGAACTGGATGAGTTCGTCGTCGGCGGTGTCCCAGTCGATCCAGCTCAGCTCGGAGTCCTGCGCGTACACGTTGTTGTTGCCGGACTGCGAGCGGCCGAGCTCGTCGCCGTGCGCGATCATCGGCACGCCCTGGCTGAGGAGCAGCGTCGCGAGGAAGTTCCGTCGACGCTGCAGCCGCAGGGCGTTCACGGACTCGTCGTCCGTCGGACCCTCGACGCCGGAGTTCCAGGACCGGTTGTGGCTCTCGCCGTCGTTGTTGTCCTCGCCGTTCGCGTCGTTGTGCTTCTCGTTGTAGGCGACGAGGTCGTACAGCGTGAAGCCGTCGTGCGCGGTGATGAAGTTGATGCTGGCCTTCGGCGTGCGGCCGTCGTGCTCGTAGAGGTCCGCAGAACCGGAGATGCGCGACGCGAACTCGCCGAGGGTGGACGACTCGCCACGCCAGAAGTCCCGCACGGTGTCGCGGTACTTGCCGTTCCACTCCGACCACTGCGGCGGGAAGTTGCCCACCTGGTAGCCGCCGGGGCCGACGTCCCACGGCTCGGCGATGAGCTTCACCTGCGACACGATCGGGTCCTGCTGGACGAGTTCGAAGAAGGCCGACAGCCGGTCGACCTCGTAGAACTCACGCGCCAGCGCCGACGCGAGGTCGAAGCGGAAGCCGTCCACGTGCATCTCGGTCACCCAGTACCGCAGCGAGTCCATGATGAGCTGCAGCGAGTGCGGGTGCCCGACGTTCAGCGAGTTCCCGGTGCCCGTGTAGTCCATGTAGTAGCGCTTGTCGTCGTCCATCAAGCGGTAGTAGGCGGCGTTGTCGATCCCGCGGAACGACAGCGTCGGGCCGAGGTGGTTCCCCTCAGCGGTGTGGTTGTAGACGACGTCGAGGACGACCTCGATGCCCGCACGGTGCAGCTCGCGCACCATGGTCTTGAACTCCTGCACCTGCTGGCCCTCGTCGCCGGACGACGAGTAGTGCGAGTGGGGGGCGAAGAACCCGATGGTGTTGTACCCCCAGTAGTTCGACAGCCCCTTGTCCTGCAGCGTCGAGTCGTTCACGAACTGGTGCACGGGCATGAGCTCGAGCGTCGTGATGCCGAGGCGCTTGAGGTGCTCGATGACCGCCGGGTGCGAGACACCGGCGTACGTGCCCCGCTGCTCTTCGGGGACGTCCGGGTGGGTCTCGGTGAGGCCCTTCACGTGCGCCTCGTAGATGACCGTCTCGCCGTACGGGGTCCGTGGTGCGCGGTCGCCCTGCCAGTCGAAGAAGGGGTTGATCACCACGCCCTTGACCATGTGCGCGGCGGAGTCCTCGTCGTTCGTGGAGTCCGGGTCGCCGAACGTGTACGAGAACAACGACTGGTCCCAGTCGATGTCCCCGCTCGTGGCCTTGGCGTACGGGTCGAGCAGCAGCTTCGCCGGGTTGCACCGCGCGCCGTTCTCGGGGTCGTACGGGCCGTGCACCCGGAAGCCGTACAGCTGCCCGGGGCCGACGTTGGGCAGGTACGCGTGCCAGACGTAGGCGTCCACCTCGACGAGGGGGACGCAGGTCTCGGTGCCGTCCTCGTCGAACAGACAGAGCTCCACGCGCTCGGCGACCTCGCTGAAGAGGGCGAAGTTCGTGCCGCTCCCGTCGTAGGTCGCGCCGAGCGGGTAGGGGTTGCCGGGCCAGGTGTGCAAGGGTCCTCCAGTGGTGGGTCTCGCCAAACGTATCCACGCCTCCCTGTGCTGTCCGCTCGACGAGCACTCCTGTGGACGAACGGCGCCCGTCCACAGCGGAGTAGCCTCACCGACATGGCCAACATCGTCACGCAGATCGCAGACAAGGTGCGCCCGATCGGCGTCTCCACGAACTACGGAGACCCGGTGGAGGTCGGCGACCAGACCCTCATCCCGGTGTCGCTCGGGTGGTTCGGCTTCGGGGGCGGCGGGGACGGCGACGACAACGGCGGCGGAGGCGGTGGCGGCGCGGCCGTGCCGATCGGCGCGTACGTCCGTCGACCGGGCAAGGACCTGGAGTTCGAGCCGAACCTGATCGCGCTCGTCGCCGTGAGCATCCCGCTGGTGTGGGCGACGGGCACCGTGCTCCGCAAGCTGATCCGCGTCCTCAAGAAGTAACGCGCGCCGCGCAGCGGTACACTGCTGGGACACACACGGGAGTCCGGGATCGCCGGGCTGAGAGGGAGCGAGTGGCGCTCCGACCGTCGAACCTGATCCGGGTCATGCCGGCGCAGGGAGGAGTACCAGCTGATGCCTTCGCGCACGCCGTCCACCGTCCGTACCGCTGCCACCGTGGCGGCTCCGTCGACGCCGACCCCGCGGCGCTCGCTGCGCTGGCGGGTCGTCGACATCGTCGTCGCGAGCGTCCTCGCCGTGGCCGTCGGTGTCGTGTTCAAGCTCTGGGAGTTCGGCTACGAGCCGCTCTCCGCCGCTGTCGCACTCCTGCTGCCCGGAACGCAGGCGCTCTTCGGTGGCGTGTGGCTGCTCGCCGGCCCGATCGTCGCGATCATCGTGCGGAAGCCGGGTGCTGCGCTCTTCGCCGAGATCGTCGCCGCCAGCGTCGAGGCGCTGTTCGGCACGCAGTGGGGATGGAGCACGCTCGAGGCCGGACTCGTGCAGGGCCTCGGCGCGGAGCTCGTGCTCGCGCTGTTCCTGTACCGCGTCTACCGGCTGCCGGTGGTCGTCCTCGCCGGTGCCGCCGCCGGACTGGCGATGGGGATCAACGACACGATCCTCTGGTACCCGGGCCTCGACGCCGCGTTCAAGACCGTCTACATCGTGTGCGGGACGATCTCCGGCGCGGTCATCGCGGGCGCCGGTTCGTGGCTGATCGTCCGCGCGCTTGCCCGCACCGGCGTGCTGTCGTCGTTCGCCGCCGGCCGCGAGCACACGAAGCGGCGCTCCCGCCCGACCACGGCTGCGTGACCGTGCCGGGCGCGCAGGCGGCCCGGATCGAGTTCCGCGACTGGGGCTGGCGGTACGCCGAGCGGGACGACTGGGCGGTCCGCGGGGTCGACCTCGTCGTCGAGCCCGGAGAACGGGTCGCGGTCGTCGGTGCCTCCGGGGCGGGCAAGTCGACGCTCCTGCGTGCCGTCGCGGCCGTGCTGCCCGACGAGCCGGACCCGGACGACGACTCCGCGGCGGCCACGGAGGGCAGCGTGTTGGTCGACGGTGTGACACCGGGGGCCGTCCGCGGACGCGTCGGGCTCGTCATGCAGGATCCGGAGGCGCACACCGTGATGTCCCGCGTCGGCGATGACGTGGCGTTCGGGTGCGAGAACACCGGCGTCCCTCGGGGCGAGACCTGGGAGCGGGTCCGGTCGGCGCTCGACGTCGTCGGGCTCGACCTGGCGCTCGACCGGTCGACGACGATGCTCTCGGGTGGGCAGCGGCAGCGGTTGGCGCTCGCCGGGGTGCTCGCGATGCGCCCGGGAGCACTCGTGCTCGACGAACCCTGCGCGAACCTCGACCCGTCCGGTGTCCGACAGGTGCACGACGCCGTCCGGGCACTGCTCGACGAGACCGGCGCGACGATGCTCGTCGTGGAGCACCGGATCGGCACGTGGCTCGACCTGGTCGACCGGCTCGTGCTGCTCGAGCCGGGGGGTGGCGTGATCGCCGACGGCACGCCCGCTGACGTCCTGCGGTCCCACGGCGATGCGCTGACCGCCGCCGGCGTGTGGGTCCCCGGTGCCGAGCCCGAGCGCGGCTCCGCCCGCACGTCCCGCCGCACGCCCCCACGAGCGGGCGAAATACCCGGGTCCGTCTCGGGGAGCACCCCGGTATTCCGCCCGCTCGACGAAGCGGGAACTCGCGCACTCCCACGAGCGGGCGAAATACCCGGGTCGAGCGCGGAACCCACCCGGGTATTCCGCCCGCTCGACGAGGGCGCGGGCGCGGCCACGGCGGCGCGCGCGGCGGAGCATGCTGCGGAGCAGAGCCTCCTCGTGGCGGAGGGGCTCGGGACCGCACGAGGCAGGCGCCAGCGCGTGGGGAGCGGCATCGACCTCGACGTCCGCGCGGGCCGGGTCATCGCGATCACTGGTCCGAACGGCATCGGCAAGTCGACGCTCGGGCTCACCCTCGCAGGACTCCTCCGCCCTGCCGACGGCACGCTGCGGGCCACGACGACGCTCGCAGGCGACGTCGGCGCCGCCCCGCACGCATGGTCCAGCCGCGAGCTCGCCGTCCGGATCGGCACGGTCTTCCAGGACCCGGAGCACCAGTTCGTGGCCCGCACGGTCCGCGAGGAGATCGCCGCCGGCCCGCGGGCCCTCGGCATCTCGGACACCGTGGAGCGTGTGGGTGAGCTGCTCGACGCCTTCGGCCTGGCGCACCTCGCGGACGCCAACCCGTTCACGCTCTCCGGCGGCGAACAGCGGCGTCTCGCGATCGCCACCGTCGTGGCCACGCGGCCTCCGGTCGTCGTGCTCGACGAACCGACCTCGGGGCAGGACCGTGCGACGTGGCAGGCCGTGGTCGACCGGCTCGGAGCGCTCGCGGACGCCGGGACCGCGGTGGTCGCCGTGACGCACGACCGGGACCTGGTTCGCGCACTCGACGCCGACGAGGTGGTGCTCAGCGCGACGGGCGCGACACCCGCAGCCGAGACGCGCGCACCCGCAGCCGAGACGCGCGCAGCCGCGCCCACGAGCGCGACGAACGCGCCCACGAGCGCGACGAACGCGCCCACGGAGGTCACGACGTGACCACCTCGACGACGCAACCCGCACCGTCGTGGCGATCCGAGCCTCCCGTCCGGTCGGAACGCGGCATCCGCGCGGTCCAGCCGGTGGCCGCGCTCCTCGGTGTCATCGGACTCGGGATCTGTCTCGTGCTGAGCCTCGACGTCGTGTCGGCGGCGGTCGCCCTCGGACTGGAGCTCGCCCTCCTCCCGCTCCTGCGGATCCCGGTCAGGACCCTGCTGCTCCGGACCTCGCCCGTGCTGGTCGCCGTGCCGCTGACGGGCGTGAGCATCGCGTTGTACGGGAGGGCCTCCGGACGGGAGTGGTTCGACCTCGGCTTCGCCCACGTCACCGACGGGTCGCTCGTGCTCGCCGTGGCGACGATGCTGCGCGTGCTCGCGGTCGGTCTGCCGAGCATCGTGTTGTTCATCGGGATCGACCCCACGGACCTGGCGGACGGGCTCGCGCAGATCCTGCGGCTGCCCGCGAGGTTCGTGCTCGGAGCGCTCGCGGCCATCCGGATGATGACCATGCTCGGCGACGACTGGCGGCAACTGGCGATGGCCAGACGTGCCCGCGGGCTCGCTGACACCGGACGGATCCGGCGCGGCGCGTCGATGGCGTTCGCGCTGCTCGTGCTCGCGCTCCGTCGGGCGACGACGCTCGCGGTGGCGATGGAGTCGCGCGGCTTCGGAGCGCCAGGGAGGCGCACCTGGGCCCGGCCAGCCCGCTTCAGGGCGCGGGAGTGGGCGATGGTCGCCGTGCCGGTCGGGATCGGGCTGGTCTCGATCGCGGTGTCGGTGGCCGTGGGGACGTGGCGTGTCTGAGGGGGCGCGTGGTGCTTCTGTTCCCGGTGCGTCCGTTTCCGGTGCTTCCGTCCCCGGCCTGGAGGCTCGGCTCGCCGCCGTCGCGTCCCTCGCCGACCGCGCACGGTCGGCTCCGCAGACGTCCGGCCGGCGGTCCGTCGTCCTGGTCGACGGGCGCTCCGGGACCGGGAAGACCACGCTGGGGAACGCACTCGGGGAGTCGCTCGGGTGGCGGGTGGTCCACCTCGACGACGTCTACCCGGGGTGGGACGGACTCCGTGCCGCGTCGTCAGCCGTCGTGACGGAGGTCCTCGGCGAGGCATCCGGCTACCGGCGGTGGGACTGGGCCCGCTCGGCACCGGCCGGCTGGGTGTCGCTCGACCCCAGGGCGCCGCTCGTCATCGAGGGCTGTGGTTCGCTGTCCCGAGCTTCGGCGCCACTCGCGACGTTGCGGGTCTGGATGGACGCGGATGACGACGTCCGGAAGCGGCGGGCACTCGACCGGGACGGGGACGTGTTCGCGGCGGAGTGGGAGCGGTGGGCGCGGCAGGAGGACGCGTTCATCGCGTCGGAGGACCCGGTGGCACTGGCGGACGTCGTCCTGCGGTCCTGAGGGTTGGCGACTCGCGGCTGGCGACTCGTGGCTGGTGGCTCGCGGCAGGTGGCTAGCCGCTGGCGACTCGCGGCAGGTGGCTCGCTACGCCCAGCCGAGTTCGTGGAGGCGCTCGTCGTCGATGCCGTACCAGTGGCCGATCTCGTGGACGAGTGTGGTGTGGACCTCGTCCCGGAGTTCCTCGATCGTGTCGCACTCGGCGAGGTGCTGCTTCCGGAACACCACGATGCGGTCGGGGAGTTCACCGAAGCCGTACTGCCCGCGTTCGGTCTGTGCGACGCCGTCGTAGATGCCGAAGAGCTCTGAGCCGTCCTCGGGTTCGTCCTCCACGACGAAGACGACGTTGTCGAGGCCGTCGACCATCTCGTCGGGCAGCAGGTCGAGTTCGTCGGTCACGAGTGCCTCGAAGGCCTCGGCGGACATCTCCATCACGGGCCCGATCGTGGCACAGCCACCTGGACGCAGGCGGGAACGACGAAGGCCCCGCTGACAGCGGGGCCTTCGATTTGTTCGGGGTGAGTAACGGGGCTCGAACCCGCGACCTCCTGGACCACAACCAAGCGCTCTACCAGCTGAGCTATACCCACCATGTGCACCGGTCAGGCCGGGCAACCACTCAATAGTAGTACATGCGAGCGGCCCCGCGGGACACTACTCGGCGGGCTGTGGGGCGAGCCGGGGCTCCCATGCGGCGACGACCTCCGCCGCGACGGCCCGGACGTCGTCCGTGCTCGGGCCGGGCTCGGCGACGAAGCCCGCGCGACGGTAGTACTCGAGCTCGCGGATCGACTCGAGGATGTCCGCGAGGGCCCGGTGCCCACCGTGCTTCTCCGGTGCGTTGAAGTACACGCGCGGGAACCAGCGGCGGCAGAGTTCCTTGATGCTCGACACGTCGACGCTCCGGTAGTGCAGGTGCCCGTCCACGCGGGGCATGTACTTCGACAGGAACGAGCGGTCGGTGCCGATGGTGTTGCCGGCCAGGGGAGCGGTGCCCTCGGCGGGGACGTGGGCGAGGATGTACTCGAGCACCTGGTACTCGGCGTCCGCCAGGGAGACGCCGTTCGGGATCTCCTCGATCAGGCCGGACGTGGTGTGCATGTTCGTCACGAACTCGTTCATGTTGTCGAGCGCGGACTGGTCCGGCTTGATGACGATGTCGAATCCGGGGTGCACGGGGTTCAGGTCGAAGTCGGTGATGACCACGGCCACCTCGACGAGTTCGTCGACCTCGAGATCGAGGCCCGTCATCTCGCAGTCGATCCAGACGAGGCGGTCATTCGCGGTTGCCATGCCCTCGATCCTATTCCCGGCACCGCGGTGCCCTGGACGGGACGGTCTGGAGGCCCGGTGCCGGTCCTCCGGGCGTCCGCCGCGCCTCCAGGCGGTCGCGTCCACTGCCCCCCACCCTCCCCCCCCCCACGCCGCCCCGCCCGGAGTGGGCGCCCCGGAACGCCGAGCGGGCGAAATACCCGGGCGACCGCCGGGGCGGACCCGGGTATTTCGCCCGTTCGACGGAGCGGGCGCACCTGGCTCGGCCGGCGCCTGCGCGAGCGGGCGAAATACCCGGGCGACCGCCGGGGCGGATCCGGGTATTTCGCCCGTTCGACGGAGCGGGCGCACCTGGAGTGGCCCCGCCGCAGCGTCCGACCCCGACGCGCGGCCAGGTCCCGCCCGGCCCGCGCCCTACGCCATCTCGCCCGCGGCGATGGCCTCGGCCTCGACGGGCTGCGGCTCGGCACCGTCGTCGACCCGCCGCAGCACCCGAGCGGTGACCAGGGTGATCACGAACGCGACGGCCACCGACGCTCCCGCGAAGACGTACGCGGCGGACGGCGAGTACGCGTCGGCGAGCAGCGTCGCGACGGGCGGGGCGATCGCACCACCGATGAAGCGCACCGCGGAGTACGCACTCGAGGCGACCGAGCGGGGGAGATCGGTGGCCTCCATCACGCACTCGGTGAGGACGGTGTTGAGCACGCCCAGCACGAGCCCGCCGATGACGACGCAGATGATGAGCCCGACCTGCGACCGCACGACGATCGCGGCAGCGAAGAGGTCGAGCGCGAGCAGCGGCAGGGCGATCCGCAGCACCGTCGTCCGACGGAGGCGGGCGGTGAGCATCGGGGCGACCCACACCGAGGTGATCGCCAGGCCGACGCCCCAGCCGAAGAACGTGAACCCGATGCCGAGCGCCCCGAACCCGAGCGGGAACGGCGTGTACGCGAGCAGGACGAAGAAGCCGATGTTGTAGAACAGCGCGGTCGCGGCGAGTGCGGCCAGCGCCGGACGACCCAGGGCACGGAAGGGCGCCGAGAGCTTCGTCGGGACGGGCTTCTCGAGCCCGGAGGACTTCAGCATGACGGCCACGGCGATGAAGGCGATCGCCATCAGCGTGGTGACGCCGAAGAACGGGCCGCGCCAGCTCACCGAGCCGAGGAGCCCACCGACGAGCGGGCCGATCGCGATGCCGAGGCCGAGCGCGGCTTCGTACAGGATGATCGCGGACGCCGTGCCACCCGATGCCGCCCCGACGATGGTCGCGAGCGCGGTCGAGATGAACAGCGCGTTGCCGAGCCCCCATCCAGCACGGAAGTCGATGATCGTCCACACGTTGTTCGACACGGCTGCGAGCACCGAGAACACCACGATGAGGGCGAGCCCGATCATCAGGGTGCGCTTGGCGCCGATCCGGCTGGAGACCCAGCTGGTGAAGAACATCGCGACGCCGGTGACCGCGAGGTAGCTCGTGAAGAGCAGCTCGGTCTGCGCGGGGGTCGCCTTGAGCGACGATGCGATGGCGGGGAGGATCGGGTCCACCAGGCCGATGCCCATGAAGGCGACGACACAGGCGAAGGCAATCGCCCAGACCGCCTTGGACTGTTTGAGGATGCTGCCGGACGACGCCGGTGCGTGCGCGTTCACGCGGTGATCTCCGTTCTGGTCCCCGTGGCGAGGGCCGATGCGATGAGGGCCGATGCCTCGTGCAGGATGTCCCACTGGTCGTCGTCGAGATCGGCGAACACCGGCCCGACCGTCCGGGTGAGCGTCGTGCGCCAGTCGGCGAGACGGACGCGACCCATGGGCGTGATCTCGATGAGCTGCCCGCGGGAGTCGTCGGGGTCGACGGTCCGCGAGATCAGGCCGTCGGCGAGCATGCCGGCGACGAGTCGGGTCATCGTGGGTTGGGAGACGCGGGACAGCTTCGCGAGTTCGCCGAGCCGGAGCGGCTGGTCGGACTCGAGGATGCCCAGCGTGCGCCAGACGGCCGACGACGTGGTGCTGCCGGCGGCCTGGGCGGCGACGCGGATCAGGCGGTTGACCGAGACGAGGAGCGTCTCGATCGTCTGCTCACGCGTTGTTTCCATAGCTGAACTATATAGCGTTGCTATGCATCTTGCAACAGGGGCGCCCTGGTAGAAGTGACGGATGAGCGACATCACCATCGACGAAGGCAGCGAGTACACCGCGATCTTCCACCAGGGCCCCTTCGACGGGACCACGGACACCCGCACCGCGACGAGCGGCTCGGTGGACGACGAAGTGACGGTCTACGCGGACGTCGAGGGCCTCCAGACGGCCTTCACCTACCGGGCGACCGGCTCCCGCCACGTCCTCGACCAGATCTCCGTCGACTACACCTGGGAGCCGGGCGAGTCCGACCCCGTTGACGACCTCGCCGACCGCGGCGACCGCAGCGGCGAGTTCGACCGGGAGTAGTCCGACCCGCTGCGACGTTGCACGATCACATGCAGCTCGACCTCTGGACCTCTGCCTTCTGCGCACCGTGCGCCGCCGCCCGCCGGGTGGCCGCCGACGCGGCACGGCTCGTCCCCGGGCTGTCGGTGACCGAGCGCGACGTGGCTGCACACCCCGACGACGCTGAGGACCTCGGCATCCGTTCGACCCCGACGATCATCGTGCGGGGCGCGGACGGAGCCGAGGTCTTCCGTTCACCCGGGGTCCCCTCCAGGGACCAGCTGCTGGTCGCGGTCGCCAAGGCGGTCGCCTGACACCCGGACTGGAGGCTCGGCTCGGCTCGCAGACGTCGCCGGGCTCTCGGACGGGGTCACCTCGGACATCCGTGGTCGGGTCGCCTCGTCGGCCTGCGTCCGCTGGGAGCGGGGTGCGCCGAGGACCGTCGGCTCCGGCGGACGGACCACACGCAGCACGCGACGCACGGCGCGTTTGGCGCTCCTGATCGGCACGCCGACGACGAGCGCCGCCGTGCCGATCGCCGACCGGTCCGCGCTGCCGAGGGCGTTCTTCCGCTCCCAGGCACGGCGGAGCGCCCCACCACGACTGCGTCGGGCACTCGGCCGGTCCGGCAGGGTGCCGGCGTCCCGGCGCTGCATCAACGCCTCGGCCCGGATCGCCCAGTCGTCGTCCGTCGCCGGGTGGAAGTAGTTGTCCGTCATCCACGCCGGACGGACCGTGCCGAACCGGCCGTCGACGAGGTCGCCCGCGTCACCCTCGAGGCCGCTGTCGACGAACACCTCGTTGATCAACGGGCGGGAGACGCCGAAGTCGGTCAGGGTCAGCGCCGGGATGCCCCGTGCTGCCGCCTCGAGCACGGCCGTGGAGCTGATCGTCACGAGCGCCACCGCCCGGTCGAGGTGCGCGGCCATCGGACCGGTCTCGACCACCAGGTTCGTCGGGGCGTCCGGTGGCAGCAGGTCCGCGTACGGGAAGGCCTCGCGGTGCGTCTGCTGTTCGCCGGCGACCGCTCGGGTCTTCACCACGACGCGCCACTCCGGGTGCCGGCGGGCGGTCTCCGCGAGCCACTGGACGACCTGCTCCCGTTCCTCACGGGTGGCGGGGACGCTCGGCTGTGCGGCGAACACGACGGAGTCCGGTGCCACGGTCCGACGTGCCACGACTCCGGGGCGGGCGAAGGGCAGGGTGGCCAGGGCGAAGTGCGGCTCGACGCCGTTCTCCGTCGCGAGCGCGTCGTACTCGCGGACCTCGCGGTGGCTGTGCAGCACGAACAGGTCGGCGCGGGCTCGGGAGAACACGCCCTTCCACTTCGCGGGGAAGGAGATGCCCGGGAGCCCGGTCAGCAGGACGGGGCGCCGGGGGACCGTGCGGTGGATCTCGTCGACGAGGAGTTCCGCGACCGGGCCGATCACCGAGACCAGGACGGCGTCGGGCTCCGTCAGCCGGACGTGGTCGACGACGGCGTCGACCTCGAGCGGTGCCGGGGGAGCCGATGCCAGGTGGGCCAACCGACCGTCCAGTCCACGGAACGCCGAACGGAGCTGTGCGGGGCTCGCGGTCCGCGGGGTGTCCACCACGAGGAGCTCGAGCGACCAGTTCTCGGGAGCCGCCGCGAGCAGGTGACTGCCCCACTTCGCGAACGAGTCGGTGTCCACGATCCCGACCACGTGCCTCCCGGCCGTGTCTCCTGACCCGCGCACGATGCTCGACGCTGGGGTCACGCGTCCACGCGGCGGAGCTTCGCGAGCGGGGCGAGCTCGCCGGGCATGACCCGCTTGACGCCGTCGCCCAGGGCGGTCTCGACGATACGGACGTCGCGCGCGAGGGTCTGCAGGCCGTGCGGCTCGAGCGACGCGGCGTGGTCGGAGCCCCACATGGTGCGGTCGAGCGTGATGTGGCGCTCGACGGCGGTGGCGCCCAGGGCAACGGCCGCGATCGAGATCTGCAGGCCGGGCTCGTGTCCCGAGTACCCCACCGGGACACCGATGTAGCGCTGTGCGAGGGTGTCGATCATGCGGAGGTTCGCCTCCTCGGCGGGCAGCGGGTACGTCGAGGTCGCGTGCATGAGCACGAGCCGTTCGGTGCCGAGCGCCTCGACCGCGCGGTCGATCTGCTCCAGCGTCGACATCCCGGTCGACAGGATCACGGGCTTGCCGGTCGCTGCCACCGCGGCGAGCAGGCCGAGGTCGGTGACCGACGCGGAGGCGATCTTGTACGCCACGACGCCCAGGTCCTCGAGGAAGTCCACGCTCGGCTCGTCCCACGGCGACGCGAACCAGTCGAGGCCGCGCATCGTCGCGTGGTCCCCGATCTCGATGTACTGGTCGCGGTCGAACTCGACGCGGTAGCGGTACTCGAGGTAGGTCATCTCGCCCCACGGCGTGCTCCGCGGGGTGTGCTTCATGTGCTCGGGCGTGGAGATCTCCGGGGTCCGCTTCTGGAACTTCACGGCCTGCAGCCCCGCGTCGGCGGCGACGTCGACGAGCCGCTTCGCGATGTCCACGTCGCCGTTGTGGTTCAGGCCGATCTCGCCGATCAGGTAGGCGGGGTGGCCGGCGCCGATGGTCGAGGTGCCGATGCTGACGGTCATGGTGCTCCGTTCGTGGTGGTGGCCCCGTGTTCTTCGCGGGCGGTGCTGGCGTTGCGTGCGGTGCGGTCGAGCCGGGGAGCGAGGGCGTCGGCGAGCGCGAGGTCCGTCTCGTCGTCGATGTCGATCGCGCCTGCCGGGTCGACCGGCACGATCTCGACCCGCCCGAAGAACCGGTGCCGGTGCTGCCGGAACCCCTCGACGCGCATCGCGTAGAGGGCGCCGGTCTCGCGGTACTCGGGTGCCCGGTCCTGGCGGCGCGGGCGCGTTGCGGCATCGTGGTTCACCGCGACCGCACGCCCGTCGGGATCGGTGCGCCACAGGAACGCGTGCGACGGCGTCGCTGCGAACACCGAGTCCGCGTGGTCGTCCAGGATCCGTTCGACGGCGGCGTCGAGGTCGGCCGGGTCGATGAACGGTGACGTCGCCTGGACGAAGAGCAGGACCTCCGGGGTGTCGCCGACGGCAGCGAGCTCGTCGAGCGCGTGCAGCAGCGCGGACTCGGAGCTGGCGCCGTCGTCGGCGAGGGCGGCGGGGCGTCGGACGATGCGTGCACCGGCCGCCACGGCCTCGGCAGCGATCGCGTCCCCGTCCGTGGAGACCACCACGGCGTCCACCCGGTGTGCTCGCAACGCGGACTCGACGGCGCGACGGACGAGGGAGCGGCCGGCGACCGGGCGGAGGTTCTTCCCCGGGATGCCCTTGGAACCTGCACGTGCGGGGATGACCGCGACGACGCGCACGCTGCTGACGCGCACGCTGCTGACGCGCTCGGTGCTGGCGCGCGTGCCGCCTGCGCGCTCGGTGCTGGCGCGCGTGCCGCCTGCGCGCTCGGTGCTCATGTCGGCACGCTAGGGAGGCGGTGTTGCCGGGAGACGAACGGCGGGGGAGCGTCCGGGGAACGGCGGATTGCTAGGGTCGACGGGTGCTCGGAGCCGATGACGTCCTCGATCCGCCGCCACGTCGAGTCCTCGTCGCCGGGGTGACCGGCGTCGGCAAGACGACCACAGCCGGTCGGATCAGCCGCCGGCTCGGAGTTCCGCACACCGAGATCGACGCCCTGTTCCACGGACCCGGCTGGGTGCCGCGTCCGACCTTCGAAGCGGACGTCGAGGCGTTCACCGCCGAACCCGCCTGGGTCACCGAGTGGCAGTACCACCAGGTGCGACCCCTCCTCGCCGAGCGGGCCGACACCCTGGTCTGGCTCGACCTGCCCGTCCTCGTCGCGCTCTGGCGGCTCGTGCGTCGGACGGTCCGTCGACGGGCCCGGCGGATCGAGCTCTGGAACGGCAACGTCGAGCCGCCGCTGTGGACCGTCCTGGTGAACCGGGACCACATCATCCGGTGGGGGCTCCGGACCCGCAGGAAGATGCAGGCCCAGGTCCCACCACTCGAGGACACGGCACCCCATCTGCGCATCGTCCGACTCCGGTCGCAGGCCGAGGTCGACGCGTGGGTCCACCGGCTGCCCCGACCCTCGGAATAGAATCGGAGTCGTCCGCCTCCGTAGCTCAGTGGATAGAGCAGGTGGTTTCTACCCACCGTGCCGCGGGTTCGATTCCTGCCGGGGGCACCGACGACGAAGGCGGCAATCCGTGCGGATGGCGGCCTTCGTGCGGTTGAGGGCGGTGACGGCTACTCGTCGTCCTCGGCGCGGCGACGCAGCTCGTTGGCGCTGATCGGCTGCGTGTAGGGCGCCTCCGACGTCTCGTCGGCGTCCGCGGGTTCCACCGGGGCGTCGGCGATCCGGGTGGGGATCGACGTCGTGTTCGTGGGGCCGGCGGCATCGACGGGGCCGTCGGTGAGGGTGCCGGTGTCCCGCTGCGTGTCCGTCTCACGGGGCGAGGACTGCGGCCGGGGCGACGACACCGGGTGCTCGTCGACGACATCGGCGTTGTCCGCGTCGACAACGCTCGAACCGCGCGACGGGGACCCGGACGTGCCGTGCGTACCGGGAGCCCCGGGTGTGACGGGAGCCCTGGGCGTGACGGGGGCCGCGGGCGTGCCGGGGGTCCCGAGGGCGGGACGGATCGGCGTCGGCGCCGGCTGGTCGTCACCGTACGGGCGGGTGAGTCCGTCGCCGAACGAGCGGGTCGCGCCGTCCGTGATCGGCGTCGTGGCGTTCGGGTCGGTGCCGCGCGTCGCGGTGTACCCGGCGGCGGCTCCCGCGGTCGCGGCGGTGCCCGGCGTCCCGGCGGCTGCGGTGCCTGTGCCGGTCCCCGCGGCGGTGGGGCCGGCGCCGGTTCCCGCAGCGGTGGCTGACGCGGGCTGCGCGGCGGGCGTGGTCGGGCCTCCCGCCCGCTGCGGCGCAGGCCGCAGGGAGGTGGTCGTCGGCGTCGGGGCCGGCGTCGGTTCCGGCGCGCGCTTGCCACTCGCCTGGTCGGCGCTCCAGTCCTGCTGACGCTTGATCAGGTCGGCGTCGGGATCGGGCGACTCGAACTTCCAGCGCTCGAGGTCGTACTTGAAGAGCTTGCGTGCCTTGCCGGGCCGGGACTGCCACTCGAGCAGCCGGTCGCGGAACTCGGCGAGGGACTGCTCCGCCTGGAAGCTGAACGTCGAGGAGTTCTTCTTGATGTCGGCGATCTCGTGCTGCGCCCAGTTCGCCGCGAGCGGCGCACCGTTGGTCGGCAGCAGGCGGAGACGGATGTCGGCGTCCTCGGCGAGGTGGTCCGCGTACCCGCGCTCCTTGTGACCGAGCGAGCCCCACGACGCGGCCTTGCGTGCCGCCGAGATGATGGCCGCGACGGCGGCGTTCTTGGCTTCCCGCTCCTGCAGGCTCACCACGCGCTTGGTCGCACCGCGTCCGATGAGGGCCGCGACGACACCGGCGACGACGATCGCCACGAAGGGGATCAGCGCTCCGGAGATCACGCGCCACCCCGTGTCCGACGAGGTCCAGTCGAGAAGGTCGTTCCACCAGTCCATGCGCGCACCATACCCACGAGTCGGTCGGTTCCAGGGGAGATCAGGCGGCGTTCCGCGCATCCGGTCCGACGTGATTCCAATGTGGAACATCATCGGATCGAACCGCTCCACGCATCGACGTCACCAGCGCAGGCAGTCCACCGCGTCGTCGACGGACCAGACGTTCGGCAGTTCGACGAACCGGCGCTCGGCGGCGATGTACCGCCGCGCTCGGTACGCGGTGTCGCCTGACACATCGACCCGATCGACGTAGCCGACGATCTCGCCGTTGGAACGGGTCACGCGGGACAGGTCGTCACGGACGTCGAGGACGCGGAGGTCACCGCGGGAGCGTGCCACGGGGTGCGCGGTCCGGATGCGCAGCTGGGGCTCGGTGGTGGTCTGCATCGAGGTGCCTCCTGTTCCTGGTCGGTGTGCTGCTGACGCTACGGCGCACCTCCGACACGCCGGGGCGTGGCGGTGCGCCCGGGGGACAGTGCGGGCCGGCTGCGCGTTGTGGAGGACGCACCAGGGGCTCGGAGCTCCTCGGAGGCCGGGGAGGTACGTTGTGCCCATGACCACGTTCGTGCTCGCAGGTGGATGTTTCTGGTGTCTCGACGCCGTGTACCGCACGCTCCAGGGTGTGCAGGACGTGGTGTCGGGCTACATCGGTGGGACCACGGAGAACCCGTCGTACGAGGCGGTGTGCACCGGTGCCACCGGTCACGCCGAGGCCGTCGCCGTCACCTTCGACGAGACGGTGATCCCGGCCGACGTCATCCTCGACGTGTTCTTCACGCTGCACGACCCGCGGCAGCGCAACCGCCAGGGCGCCGACGTCGGCACGCAGTACCGCTCGGCGATGTTCCCCGCCGACGACGAGCAGCGTGCGCTGTTCGAGCAGGCGATCGAGCGTGCCTCGGACATCTGGGACGGCGGGATCGTCACCACGATCGAGCCGCTCACGACGTTCTTCCCCGCCGAGGAGTACCACCAGGACTTCTTCGCGAAGAACCCCGGTCAGGGCTACTGCCTCGCAGTCGCGCTGCCGAAGGTGAACAAGGTCCGCAAGGCCTACAGTCAGTACATCCTGGCGTCCTGAACAACAGGACCGGACGTCGGGGCCACGAGGAGGTGGTCGAACGATGACACAGAACGACGGAACATGGGTCGCAGTCGGTCCGGCAGGAGCGGTGGGCAGCATCCACCGTGCGCCGGACGGCTTCCGGGTCGAGCTCTACGGACACCGGGAAGGCGGTGGCGGGGTCTACCCGTCGCTCCAGTCCGCGAAGGGTGCGGTCCACGCCGCGCTCGGTCCGCTCGCGACACGACCGGAGTTCCACGCGCACTGATCCGAAGTGGTCGCACCCGGCCAGGAGGTTCGGGGGACTCGTCCTCCACAGTCGCCTGATCGGGTCGACACCACACACATCGAGCCCCGGCCCACCACGGCGGTCCGGGGCTCGATGACGATCGGTGGCATGAACGACACCATCACCGTCTGCGGCATCGTCGCGACCGAGCCCCGCCACCTCGTCACCGAGACCGGCATCGCCATCACGAGCATGCGCTTGGCATCACCGTCCCGTCGCTGGGACCGCCAGAACTCCACCTGGACCAACGGCCCCACCAACTGGTTCACCGTGACGGCCTTCCGGTCGCTCGCGGCGAACGTGCACAAGTCCGTCAAGAAGGGCGACCGCATCCTCGTCACCGGACGGGTGCGGATCAGGACCTGGGAGCGGGACGGCCGCGGCGGCACGTCCGTGGAGATCGACGCGGAAGCCCTGGGGCAGGACCTCGCCTGGGGCATCGGCAACTGGATCAAGGTCCCGCGCCACGCATCGGAAGCGACCGCGGTGCCCGGCCCCGGACCGAGCGTGAACCCCGACACGGGGGAGGTCCACGGTGCGGAGGACAGCCCGGGTGACGACGCCGACGAGACGACTCCTGTCCCGGCAGAAGGGGTGGACGAGGAGCTCCCGGAACCGAGCGCCGCCGCCCGAGCCGCCGACGAAGTCCACCGCGAAGCGGCCTGACGTGCTCGAACCGTCACGCGGGGCCGGACGGATCACTACACTTGACCGCGATATGGCTGAGTACATCTACCAGATGGTCCGTGCCCGCAAGGCAGTCGGCGACAAGCTGATCCTCGACGACGTCACGATGTCGTTCCTCCCCGGTGCGAAGATCGGCGTCGTGGGCCCGAACGGCGCCGGCAAGTCGACGATCCTGAAGATCATGGCCGGCCTCGACCAGCCCTCCAACGGCGAAGCGAAGCTCACGCCGGGCTTCAGCGTCGGCATCCTCATGCAGGAGCCCGAGCTCGACGAGTCGAAGACCGTGCTCGAGAACGTGCAGGAAGGCGTCGGCGAGATCCACGGCAAGATCTCCCGCTTCAACGAGATCTCCGCGCTGATGGCCGAGCCGGACGCCGACTTCGACGCGCTCCTGGCGGAGATGGGCACCCTGCAGGAAGAGATCGACGCGGCCGACGCGTGGGACCTCGACTCGCAGCTCGAGCAGGCGATGGCCGCGCTCCAGTGCCCCCCGGGGGACGAGCTCGTCACGCACCTGTCCGGTGGTGAGAAGCGTCGCGTCGCGCTCTGCAAGCTCCTGCTGCAGAAGCCGGATCTGCTCCTCCTCGACGAGCCCACCAACCACCTCGACGCCGAGAGCGTGCTCTGGCTCGAGCAGCACCTGCAGCAGTACCACGGCGCCGTCCTCGCCGTGACCCACGACCGGTACTTCCTCGACCACGTCGCCCAGTGGATCGCCGAGGTCGACCGCGGTCGTCTCTACCCGTACGAGGGCAACTACTCGACGTACCTCGAGAAGAAGCGCGCTCGCCTCGAGGTCCAGGGCAAGAAGGACGCCAAGCTCGCGAAGCGTCTGTCGTCCGAGCTCGACTGGGTGCGCAGCAACACCAAGGGCCGCCAGGCGAAGTCCAAGGCCCGTCTCGCTCGCTACGAGGAGATGGTGACGGAGGCCGAGCGCACCAGGAAGCTCGACTTCGAGGAGATCGTGATCCCCGTGGGGCCGCGTCTCGGCTCGCAGGTCATCGACGCCGAGAAGCTGCACAAGCAGTTCGGTGAGCGCGTCATCATCGACGACCTCTCCTTCACGCTCCCGCGCAACGGCATCGTCGGCGTCATCGGCCCGAACGGCGTCGGCAAGACGACCTTGTTCAAGACGATCGTCGGGCTCGAGCCCCTCGACGGCGGCACGCTGAAGATCGGTGAGACGGTCGACATCTCGTACGTCGACCAGAGCCGTGGCGGCATCGACCCGAACAAGAACCTGTGGGAGGTCGTGTCCGACGGACTCGACTACATCCAGGTCGGCAAGACCGAGATCCCGTCCCGCGCCTACGTCTCGCAGTTCGGGTTCAAGGGCCCTGACCAGCAGAAGCGTGCAGGCATCCTCTCGGGTGGTGAGCGCAACCGTCTGAACCTCGCGCTGACGCTCAAGCAGGGCGGCAACCTCCTGCTCCTCGACGAACCGACCAACGACCTCGACGTCGAGACCCTCGGTTCGCTCGAGAACGCACTGCTCGAGTACCCCGGTTGCGCCGTGGTCATCACCCACGACCGGTGGTTCCTCGACCGCATCGCGACGCACATCCTCGCGTGGGAAGGCCTGAACGAGGACGGCACGCCGAACTGGTACTGGTTCGAGGGCAACTTCGAGGCGTACGAGGAGAACAAGATCGAGCGCCTCGGTGCCGACGCGGCCAAGCCCGGTCGCGCGACGTACCGCAAGCTCACGCGGGACTGACCCGCACGTGGCCAGGCTGCACACGCCGGTCCGCATCCGCTGGAGCGACATCGACGCCTACGGGCACGTGAACAACTCCGCGATGCTCCGGCTGCTCGAAGAAGCCCGTGTGCTCGCGTTCTGGGCGCCGGATCCCGACGAGGTCGACGAGTCGGGATCCGCGCCTGAGCCGATCATCGACGGTCGGCCGGGGTCCGGCACGATGACGGTCATCGCGGCCCAGCGGCTCGAGTACCTCGCATCGACGCCGTACTTCCGACGGCCGCTCGACATCCAGCTCTGGATCGGGCACGTCGGCGGTGCGAGCCTCGACATCTCGTACGAGGTCTGGTCGCCGGCCGGCCACGAGCCCGCCGAGCTGTACACGCGGGCAACGACGACGCTGGTGATGGTCGACGCGGCCACGAACCGTCCGCGTCGCCTCACGGCCGTCGAGCGTGCGGCGTGCGAGCCGTACGTCGAACCGCCCGTCGTGTTCTCGAGGCCGTAGCCGATCCTGCCCGCCCCCGCCCGCCGTGTGTCAGCGGCGCGGGATCCGCATCATGCCCTCCTGCGCCACGCTCGCCAGCAGGCGTCCGTCGCGGGAGAACATCCGGCCGAACGCGAGACCCCGGCCGCCCTGCGCGCTCGGCGACTCCTGCGTGTACAGGATCCACTCGTCCGCGCGACCGTCCCGGTGCCACCACATCGCGTGGTCGAGGCTCGCGCTCTTCACGCCTGGGGTGCCCCAGGCGACCCCGTGCCGCCGCATGATCGGCTCCAGGATCGACAGGTCGCTCGCGTAGGCCAGCACGGCGCGGTGGAGAGCGGGATCGTCGGGCAGGTCGCCCTGCACGCGGAACCACACCGCCTGGTGGGGGACGTGCTCGCCCTGCACGTCGATGAACACCGGGCCCTCGACGTGTCGGAGGTCGATCGACCGTTCGGCCCACGCCCGTGCGACGGGGTGGTCGATCTCCGACAGGATCGACGCCGCCGAGGGGAGCGACTCCGGCTCCGGCATGCTGACGGGTAAGGGGTCCTGGTGCTCGACGCCGTCGTCCGCCGTCTGGAACGACGCGATCATCGAGAAGATCGGCGTGCCGTTCTGGTACGCCTGCGCCCGACGTGTGGCGAAGGACCGGCCGTCGTGGATGCGTTCGACGCCGAAGGTGATCGGCACGTCGATGTCGCCCGGTCGCAAGAAGTACCCGTGGATCGAGTGGATGTCGCGGCCGTCGATGGTGGCCTGCGCCGCCACGATGCACTGCGCGAGGACCTGGCCGCCGAAGACCCGGCCGCCGGGGGACCAGTGGTTCGCCCCGGTGAGGATCGTCTCGCGCGTACTCGCGCCGGTGTCCTCGAGTCGCAGGGTCCGCAGGAAGTCCGGTTCGTCGTTGACCACCCCCGCAGTCTACGAAGAGGAGCGCCCCGGTAGGATCGGACACGACATGAGCACCTCGTTCACGCTGCCCGACGCCGCCTCCCTGGGGGACCTCCGCACGTACCTCGGACGTGCCGCCCGCGTCGAGGACGGCTCCGTCCGCCTCATCGCCGACTCCGGGGTGCTCGCCGTGTACACGGCGATCCTGTACCCGCTGGGGCTGCTCGACGAGCTCCCGACGGTGCTCGGGCTCCGCACGTTCTCGCTGACCCAGCCGGCGTCGATCGACGTCGTCGTTCCCCTGGCCTCGTTCCAGGAACGCCTGCGGGTGCTCGCCGACGCGCAGGACGCCGAACACGCCGAGGGCGCGGACCCCACCCGCGCCACCCCGATCGAGGTCGAGCTGCCGCACGAGGTCCACACCGTCACCTGGGCTGCGATCTCCCCGCCGCGCGGTGGGTGGATCCCCCTGCCCGACGTCTCCGCCGAGCTCCTCCGCCGCGCAGCGAAGGCCGGCATCGACGAGGTCGCCGACGCGGTGCCGACGAACGCCGGCGACGCCGTGGTCCGCAAGATCCGGTCCGAGGTCTGGGGACGACCGATCCCGGGCGTCGAGCACGTCCCGGCCGGAGCGGGGTTCGCCGGGGAGAGCCTCGGGTTCCTCGGGCACGACCCGGTGCGGCTGTTCGAGACCGGCCCCTGGAGCCGCCTCACGACCTCGCGTGGACACGTCCTGGTGAAGCGACGCGCCTGGACCCTGGCGTCCTAGCCCCCGCAGCGCGGAGCGCCCGGCCAGCCCCCGGTGCCAGGCTGGCCGCATGCATGTGTTCCTGACCGGCGCGTCCGGCTACATCGGTTCATCCGTCCTCCGTGCACTCGTCGCCCACGGGCACGACGTCACCGCGATCGTCCGTTCCGACGAGAAGGCCAAGGCGGTCCGCGACGCGGGCGGTCGCGCGTTCGTCGAGGACGTCACCGACACCGAGGTCGTCGAGCGCCTCGCCCACGAGGCCGACGCCGTCGTGCACACCGCGTCCGCGAAGGACGTCGACGAGGCGTTCGTCCGGACGGTCCTCGAAGCGCTCACCGGGACCCCGAAGCCGTTCGTCCACACCGGCGGCATCTTCACGTTCGGCAACTCGACCGACATCTCCGAGCAGTCCCCGATCGACCCTCCGGCGATGACGTCGTGGCGCGGTGCGAACGAGGCAGTGGTCCGTGCCAGTGACGTGCGCACCACGATCGTGGCACCCGGCATCGTCTACGGGCGCGGAGCCGGTATCCCGGCGATGTTCGTCGGCGACGGCGAGCACGAGGTCCGGCTCGTCGGCGACGGGTCGCAGCGCTGGGCGACGGTCCACGTCGACGACCTCGGCGAGCTCTACGTCCTGGCGCTCGAGCGGGCGGAGCAGGACGGGTACGTGCTGGTCGCGACGGGCGACAACCCGACCGTGCGGGAGATCGCCGAAGCCGGGGCACACGGGTCGCCGATCGTCGCCGAGAGCGTGGACGCGTCCCGCGAGCGACTCGGTACCGCGTACGCGGACGCCCTGCTCATGCACCAGGAGTGCTCGGGCGCGCACGCGCGCAGCGCGTACGGCTGGAAGCCGACCCGCCCGTCACTGCTGGAGGACCTGGCGGACGGCTCGTACGTCCGCTGACGTGACCGACTGGCGGACTGGAGGCTCGTGGCGACGCCGCCACGAGCCTCCAGTCCGGTGATGGTCAGGACAGGGCGTCCAGGACCGGCCGCACCGCGTTCGCGAACGCGTAGCCGTTCGAGGCGTCCCAGTTGATCGACCAGGTCATCGCACCGCGGAGCCCGGAGTACTTCGCAGCCGGGACGAACGAGCCGCAACCGGTCCCCTTCGCGAGGCAGGTCATCGCGTTGTTCACGACACTCGGTGCGACGAAGCCGCTCCCGGCGCCGCTCGGCGAGGCGGGGAACCCGAGCCCGACCTGGTCCGCGCGCAGACCGCCCTGGAGGGACGTGCAGGCGAGCGCCGTCGCGAAGTCCACGGTGCCCTGCGCGTAGACGCCGCCGTCGCACCCGTTCATCGACCCGGAGTTGTAGTACTGCGTCTGCACGATGGTCAGGATGTCCTTGATGTTCAGCGCGAGGGCGAAGTAGTCCGATGACGTGCTGAGCATGTCGATCGTCTGCGGCGCCATCGTGATGATCATGCCGGGGTGCTTCGCCGCGACGGTGTGGAGCGCCTGCGCCATGTACGTGGGGTTCACGCCGTTCTCGAGGTCGATGTCGACCCCGTCGAACCCGAACGAGTTCATCAGGGAGTCGACGCTCGCGGCGAAGTTCGCTGCAGACGTGCTGTCGGCGACGGAGATCGTGCCGTTCTGGCCGCCGACCGAGACGATGACCTTCTGCCCGCGGGCATGGAGCGTCTGCACGTCGGACCGGAACTGCGCATCCGTGTACCCGCCGAGCTTCGTGGACAGGCCCGAGTCGACGGCGTACGTCACCGCCCCGGGCTTCGAAGCGTCGGCGTTGGCGAACGCGACGGCGACGAGGTCGTACGACTTCGGCACGTCGGCGAGGCGCAGTGCCTTCGCGCCGTTGTCGAAGTCCTGCCAGTAGCCGGTGAGCGTGTGCTTCGGCAGCTGCGCGGCCGGACCGGTGCCCGGGGTCGGTGTCGGTGTCGGAGTCGGCGTCGATGTCGGGGTCGGCGTCGGTGTCGGCGTCGGGGCGGGTGTCGACGTCGGTGTCGACGTCGGGGTGGCGCCTGCGCCGCCGGGGCCGCTCAGCACGATGTCATCGGCGAGGTAGGTGCCCTGTCCGTACCAGCCGTGCACGTACACCGTCGCGGTCGTCTGCGAGGCTCCGGTGGTGAACGTGGTGGTCAACTGCTGGTAGCCCGCTGCGGAGGTCCACGTGCTCGCGCCGGATCCGCTCTCGCCGAGGTACACGTAGCTCCCGGAAACCCATCCGGACAGGGTGTACGCCGTACTCGGCTGCACGGCGATCGTCTGCGAGCACTGTGCGGTGTCCGACGACGTCGGCGCGCCGGAGAGGGCCTTCGTGCCGGAGTGGACCGGCGTGCTGACCACGGAGGCGCCGGAGCAGACCCACCCGCTGGTGGTCCCGGTCTCGAAACCGGGGTTCGACACGAGGTTGCCGCCAGCCGCGTCGGCGATGTTCGGCAGCATGACCGCCGCGGCGATCAGGGCGGCCCCTGCGCCGACGGCTGCGAGTTTCGGAACGACCTGCATGGTTCTCCTCATGAGGCGTCGCGGCCCTCGGGAGTGGGCGCCGTGCCCGAGCCACACCATTCCGCAAGGTCATTGCGGAATGGTGTGGAGAGGTTATGACCAGTTCGGCCGGAGCGTCAAGGGGTCAGTCGAAGGTGTTCGTCATCGCGTGGGCAGCACGGTCGAGGTACGCCCACAACTCGGCTTCGTCGAGGGGCGCGAGCCCGAGTGACTCGACTGCTTCCCGCATGTGGTACAGCCAACGCTCACGGGCCGCTGACGTGATGCGGAAGGGCATGTGCCGCATCCGCAGTCGTGGGTGCCCGCGCTGCTCGCTGTAGGTGCCCGGTCCGCCCCAGTACTGCTGCAGGAAGAGCGAGAGCCGGGAGATCGCGCCCTCGAGATCGTCCTGCGGGTACATCGGCCAGATCACGTCGTCCTGCTGCACGCCGTCGTAGAAGCGCCGCACGAGGCGGTCGAACGTCGGTGCGCCGCCGATCCGGTCGAACAGGGACCCGGTCGCGGACGTCCCGCCGAGGCCGACCCGCAACGTGATCGGCTGCGCAGGCACACCGCCGGACGCACCGGAGGCGCCTGGTGTGGGGAGGTCGGTCATCGGTCGTTGTCCCTTCCGGAGTCGGGGCCGTCGGTCTCGATCGGCTGCCCGTACTGGTTGGTCTTGCGGCCGCGCCGCGGCTTCGTCGGGGCGGGCGTCGGCTGGGTCCGGACGGTGCGGAGCCCGTTGATCGAGGTCGCGTTCTCCCAGCCCTCCGGCATGATCATCGCCATCGCCGGCAGCGTCACGCCGAGCTCGTCGACGGCGTGCTTCAGCCGGATGCGGAGTTCACGCCCGACGACGTCGAGCTCGGAGGCCCGGGTCTTCACGACGAGGCGGAAGACCATGCCCGTGTCGGTGATCGACTGCAGCCCCCAGATCTCGGGCTTCTCGACGATGCGCTGCCGCCACCGGGGCTCCTGCGACATCCGCACGGCGGCAGCGAGCAGGGCGTCCTGCACGGCGTCGATGTCGGTCTCGTAGGGGACGGTGATGTCGACGAGGACCCGCGACCAGCCCTGCGAGAGGTTGCCGACGCGGAGGATCTGCCCGTTCGGGACGAACCAGAGGATCCCGTTGACGTCACGGATCTGCATGACGCGCAGTCCGACGTTCTCGACCACGCCCGTCGCGGGCCCCGTGTCCACGACGTCGCCGACCCCGGCCTGGTCCTCGAGGATCATGAAGATCCCGGAGAGGAGGTCGCGGACGATCGACTGCGCACCGACGGCGAGCCCGGCCGCGACGAGCGATGCGCCGCCCACGATGCCGGTGGCGGCACCGGGCAGGACCTGCGGGATGATCACCACGAGCGCGATGATCACGACGGCGACCGTCGCCAGGTTCTCGAGCACGCTGCCGAGCGTCCTGGTTCGCTGCACGACGCGCGCGGTCTGGATCGGCGAGGCCACGAGCGCCTGGGTGTCGGTGGATCCGTTCCGCTTCTTCACGCCGTTCACGACCCGGTCGACGACGCCCTTGATCGAGTGCCGGAGGATGATCCGGACGACGATCGCCGCGAGGACGGTGATGACGATCACGATCGGGACGTGCCAGGTCTCCACGAACTGGGTGAAGGCGTTGGAGATGAGCTTCGAGGTGTCGTCTGCAGCCAGGTTCATATCCGCTCGATGCTAGAGGGGCGGGGTGTGGCGTCCCTGGAGGAACGCCACACCCCGCCTGGCAACCGGACTCAGGCGTCGGCGGCCTGGACCCGCAGCGCACGCTCGGTGCCCGCGAGGTTCTCGGTCACGATGCGACGCAGCGCCGGGGTCTCCGGGTGTGCCTCGAGCCACGCGGTCGCGGCGTCACGGAGCTCCACCGAGGCGAGCGGCGCCGGGTAGAGCCCGGTGACGATCGTGTCGGCGATGTGGTAGCTCCGCTCGGCCCAGATGCGCGTGAGCACGTCGAAGTACTTCGGCACGAGGCCTTCGAGCACGACCGGGGAGTTGGCGTGCTGGAACCCGATGGTGGTCTGGCGCACGATGGCGTTCGGCAGCGCGTCGGAGTCGACGAGCGACGAGAACGCCGCCAGCTTTCCCTCGGCGGTGGGGATCGTCGCACGGGCCCGGGCGGCTGCCTGCTCGCCGGACGCGGTCTTGTCGGCGGCGAGCTCGGCGTCGACCTCGGCATCCGCGGCGGCACCCGCGAGCACGAGGCCCTCGAGCAGCTCCCAGCGGAGGTCGGTGTCGATCTCGAGCCCGTTCAGCGTGACCGAGCCGTCGCGCAGCCCCGTCAGCGTCGCGACGTGCTCCGGCGTCGAGGCGATCTGCGCGAAGAACTTCGCGAACTGGAACTGGGCGTCCGATCCGGCCTCTGCCGAGGACGCCAGGTTCCACAGCGTGTCGCCGACGGTGCGGACCGTGGCGTCGACCTTGGCCGGCGCGACGTAGTTCCGCGCCGTCAGGAGCAGCTGCGACAGCGTCGTGCGGATCGTCGTCGACTCGGTCTCCGTCGCGATGTTGCCCAGCACGAGTCGGACGTAGTCGCTGGCGGGCGACTCGGCATCGCGCGTGGCGTCCCACATCGCGCCCCAGACGATGGAGCGGGCGAGGGGGTTCGCGATCGCGGCGAGGTGCTCGATCGCGGTGCGTCGGGACTGCTCGTCGAGACGGATCTTGGCGTACGCCAGGTCGTCGTCGTTGAGCAGCACGAGGTCGCCGCGGTGCTGGCCGACGAGCTCGGGGACGTCCGTGCGGGCACCGTCCACGTCGATCTCGACCCGGTGCGTGCGCTCGAGCTTGCCGCCGGAGGACGCGGTGTCCGCGCCGAAGGGTGCTGCGCCGTCGGTTCCGAACGCGTACAGGCCGATGGCCAGACGGTGCGGGCGGAGCGTCGGGTGATCCGCCGGGGCTTCCTGCAGCACCGCGAAGGACGTGATCACACCGTCGGCGTCGACCTCGATCTCCGGGCGCAGCGTGTTGACGCCTGCGGTCTCGAGCCAGAGCTTCGACCACTCGCCGAGTTCGCGGCCGCTCGTGGCCTCGAGCTCGACGAGCAGGTCCTTCAGCTCCGTGTTGGAGTGGTGGTGCTTCTTGAAGTACGCGGAGACACCGGCGAAGAACGCGTCGATGCCGACCCACGCGACGAGCTGCTTGAGGACCGAGCCGCCCTTGGCGTACGTGATGCCGTCGAAGTTGACCTGGACGTCTTCGAGGTCGTTGATGGTCGCGACGATCGGGTGCGTCGAGGGGAGCTGGTCCTGGCGGTAGGCCCAGGACTTCTCCATCGCCTGGAACGTCGTCCATGCCTCGGTCCACTCGGTGGCCTCTGCGGTGGCGATCGTCGAGGCCCACTCGGCGAACGACTCGTTCAGCCAGAGGTCGTTCCACCACTTCATGGTCACGAGGTCGCCGAACCACATGTGTGCGAGCTCGTGCAGGATCGTGACGACCCGGCGCTCCTTGATGGCGTCGGTGACCTTCGAGCGGAAGACGTAGGTCTCGGTGAAGGTGACGGCGCCGGCGTTCTCCATCGCGCCCGCGTTGAACTCGGGGACGAAGAGCTGGTCGTACTTCTCGAAGGGGTACGGGACGTCGAACTTCTCTTCGTAGTACGTGAAGCCCTTGCGGGTCGTCTCGAAGACGTAGTCGGCGTCGAGGTACTCGGCGAGGGACTTGCGGGCGAAGACGCCGAGCGGGATGGTGCGTCCGTCGCTCGAGGTCAGCTCGCTGCGGACGACCTCGTACGGGCCGGCGATGAGCGCCGTGATGTAGCTCGAGATCCGGGTGGTCGCCGGGAACGCCCACGTGGCGATGTCGCCGTCGACGCGCGGTTCCGGCGTGGGGGAGTTCGAGACGACCTGCCAGCGGGACGGCGCCGTCACGGTGAAGGTGAACTCGGCCTTGAGGTCGGGCTGCTCGAACACCGCGAACATCCGGCGGGAGTCGGGCACCTCGAACTGGGAGTACAGGTAGACCTCGTCGTCGACGGGGTCGACGAACCGGTGCAGGCCTTCGCCGGTGTTCGTGTACAGCGCGTCGGCGACGACGACGAGCTCGTTCTGCTCCTGCAGGTCGGCGAGCTGGATGCGCACGCCGTCGTTCACGGCCGCGACGTCGAGCGCGGTGCCGTTCAGGGTGACCGAGTGCACGGTCTTGGTGATCGCGTCGATGAAGGTCGACGCGCCGGGCGTCGCGGTGAAGCGCACGCGGGTGGTGCTGCCGAAGCTCTCGGCGCCGCGCGTCAGGTCCAGCTCGACGTCGTACGACTGGACGTCGACGATCGCCGCACGTTCCTGGGCTTCGATTCTGGTGAGGTTCTCTCCGGGCACGGACGCTCCAACTTCGCTGCGGCGCGGACGATCGATGTCCGCGCATCGGTGGCCCCGCCCGGCGTCGTGCACCGGCGGAACATGTCGGAGCCAGCCTAGCGAGCACGCGTACGCTCGCACCCGTGACCGACACGACTGTGGACAACACCCCGACGACGCCGACCGCTGTGGACTTCTGGTTCGACCCGAACTGTCCGTGGGCGTGGATGACCAGCCGCTGGGTGGGCGAGGTCGAGGGGCAGCGTCCGCTCGACGTGTCGTGGCACGTGATGAGCCTGTACGTCCTCAACGAGCACCAGGACGTGCCCGAGGACTACAAGGAGCGGCTCGCACGGGGGCAGGTGTACCCGCGACTGGTGACCGCCGCGCGGCTCCGGCTCGGCGACGACATCGTGAAGCCGCTCTACGACGCGCTCGGCGAGCACATCCACCACCGTCAGGAGGACGACCCCACAGTGGTCGTCCCCGCGGTCCTCGAGGAGCTCGGCCTCGACGCCGACCTCGCCGAGTACGCCTGGAGCGACGAGGTCGACGCCGCGACGCGCGAGAGCCACCGTGACGGCATCGAGCGCGTCGGGCAGGACGTCGGCACGCCGGTCATCGCCGTCGAGGGCACCGCGTTCTTCGGCCCCGTCATCTCCCCGGCGCCGAAGGGGCAGCAGGCGCTCGACCTCTGGGACGGGGTCGTCGCGGCCGCCCGGTACCCGGGCTTCTTCGAGCTGAAGCGTTCCCGCACCGTCGGTCCGATCTTCGACACGGCCGGCTGAGCACCCGGTCGTCAGGACAGCGGGAGTCGCATCAGCGTCAGGTCGAGCCACCGGTCGAACTTGCGTCCGACCTCCGGCAGCACCGCCACGACCTCGAACCCGAGGCGCTCGTGCAGGGCGATCGACCCGGTGTTGGCACTGCAGATGCCGGCCATCATCACGTGCAGGTCCCGCTGCCGCGCATGGGCCACGAGTGCGCGCATGAGCACGGACGCGATGCCACGTCCCCGGAACGCCGGCAGCACGTAGACGCTGTGCTCGACCGTGTGCCGGTACCCGTCGTGCGGGCGGAACGGCCCGTACGTCACGTAGCCGGCGACCTCTCCGTCCACCTCGGCCACGAACACCGGCAACCCGGCGGCGCGGCGGTCCGACAGCCACGTGTCGAACCACGACCGCGGGTTCGGTGCGTCCTGCCAGATCGCCGTCGTGTGCAGCACGGCGTCGACGTGCAGCGCGTGGACGACGTCCAGATCGCGGGGCTCGCAGTCGCGGACGAGCACGTCCGACGCCGAGGACCCACCATTCGTCGCATATGCTGTCGCCATGTCTCAGATGGTAGACGACGATCGAGTGCTCGGTGAACGTCTCCGCGCACTCCGCGACGAGCGCCGCTGGAGCCTGACGGAGCTGGCCGAGGAGTCCGGCGTCTCGCGCGCGATGATCAACCGTGTCGAGCGCGGGGTGTCGAGTCCGACCGCGACGATCCTCGGCCGCCTGTCCGGGGCGTTCGGCCTGACGATCTCGCAGTTGCTCGACGAGCGTGGAGCCGACGGCGGACGACCGGGCGAGGTGCCGGAGTCCGGCAGCCCCGAGGACGCGACCGGCGTCCAACGCGGCGCGACCGCCGACCACTGGACCGACCCCGAGACCGGGTACCGCCGCCGTCCCGTGTCGAGCGCGGAGTTCCCCGTTGACGTCACCGAGGTGCGCCTCCCGGCCGGTGCGTCCGTGACCTACCCGGCGTCGGCGTACGCGTTCCTGCGGCACTGCATCTGGGTCGTCGACGGCGAGCTCGGGCTCGTCGTCGGCGGTGAGCCGACGGTCCTCGCGGCGGGGGACCGGATCGAGCTGGGCGACCCGGCCGAGGTGACCTACCGGAACGACACCGAGGACGAGTGCCGGTACCTCGTGGTGGTGGCGAGGGGCGCTCGCAGCCGGGAATAGGATCGGATCATGCGCATCCACCTCGGAACGGACCACGCCGGCCTCGAGTTCTCGAAGACCCTCGCCGACCACCTCGCCGAGGCGGGTCACGAGGTCGTGGACCACGGCCCGACCGAGTACGACGCGCTCGACGACTACCCCTCGTTCTGCATCAACGCCGCGCACGCGGTCGTGCAGGACCAGATGGCCGGCGTGCAGGCGCTCGGCGTCGTGTTCGGCGGTTCCGGCAACGGCGAGCAGATCGCCGCGAACAAGGTCGCGGGCGTCCGGGCGGCGCTGGTGTGGAACGAGTCCACCGCGCTCCTCGCCCGCCAGCACAACGACGCGAACGTCATCTCGATCGGTGCCCGTCAGCACACCGAGGCCGAGGTCATCGACTTCGTCGACCTGTTCATCGCGGAGCCGTTCTCGGGCGAAGAGCGCCACGCCCGCCGCATCGCGCAGCTCGCCGAGTACGAGCAGACGGGGCACATCGCCGGTAAGCAGATCGACGGCGCGGCCGAGTAGACAGGGACCATGCCCGAGGGTCACTCCGTCCACCGCATCGCCAACCAGTTCACCCGGCACTTCGTCGGCAAGCGTTGCGAGGTGTCGAGTCCGCAGGGGCGGTTCGCCGCCGGTGCCGCGAAGATCGACGGCAAGCGCATGGTCGCTGCCCGGGCCGTCGGCAAGCAGATGTTCCTCGAGTTCGAGGACGACCTGTTCCTCCGCGTCCACCTCGGCCTGTACGGGGCGTGGGACTTCGCGGGCATGGTCTCCTCCGCCGAGCAGCTGTCCGAGGACGGCGACGGCGAGGAGTCGCTGACGTCGATCGGCGCGCCGCGACTCGCCCGCTACCGGATGGCCGAGCAGGAGAAGGTCGAGGACCCGATCGAGTCCTTCCCGCCGGACCCCGTCGGGCAGGTCCGCGTGCGGCTCCTCACCGAGGACACCGTCGCCGACCTCCGCGGACCCACCGCCTGCGTCGTGGAGACCCCTGCCGAGGTCCAGAAGGCGCTCGACAAGCTCGGCCCCGACCCGATCAACGACGACGGCCCCGAGGCGGAGAAGACCTTCGTCGAGAACGTCCGGAAGCGGAACGTCGCGATCGGGCAACTCCTCATGGACCAGGCCGTGGTGAGCGGCATCGGCAACATCTACCGTGCCGAGCTGCTGTTCCGGCAGCGGATCGACCCGTACAAGCCCGGCAAGCAGATCACCGTCAAGCAGGCGAAGGCGCTCTGGGCGGACTGGTCGACGCTGTTGCACGACGGCGTCCGTGACGGCCTGATGATGACGATGGACGGCCTGTCCGAGGCGGAGCTCACGAAGGCCCGCCGCTCCCGGAAGGACCGGCACTGGGTGTACCACCGCCAGGGCGAGCCGTGCCGGGTGTGCGGCACCGAGATCCGGATGGCCGACATGGCCGGCCGGAAGCTCTACTGGTGCCCGAAGGACCAGAAGTAGCGCTCGGTCACAGGTCGCGGTGGGTCCACCGTCCAGCGATGGCAGTGGCGAGCACGGGCATCTCCCGCAGCTGGGCAGAGGACGCCGCGAGCGGGTCGGCCGCGACGAGGACGAGGTCGGCGACGTCCCCGACCGACACCCCGACACGACCGTCGGTCGAGCCGGTCCAGGCGGCCAGAGCCGACATGCGCTCCGACGGGTGCCATGGCTCCCGGCCGTCCCGGTCCCGCCCCACGGCGGCGGCGAGCGACACCCACGGGTCGAGGGGCGCCACCGGGGCGTCCGACCCGAGCAGCACCCGGGCGCCGGCCCTGGCGAGTGACGCGAACGCGAACGCCCGATCGGTCGAGCCCGCCCAGTAGCGGTCGGCGATGTCGCGGTCGTCCATGGCGTGCTCCGGCTGCACGGACGCGGCGACCCCGAGCCGAGCGAACCGGTCGACGTCCGTGTCCGCGAGCAGCTGGGCGTGCTCGATCGTCCCGCGGGCGCCGACCGCCTCGAACACGTCGAGCGCGAGGGTGTTCGCCCGGTCGCCGATCGCGTGGATCGCGGGCACGAGTCCGGCGGACACGGCTCGCCGGGTGATCGCCACGAGCTCCTCGAACTCCCATGCGAGCACCCCCTCGCCGGTCGCCATCGCCGCGGTCCTGGTGCCGAGCGACCCGTCCGTCACGACCTTGAACGGCCCCATCGTGAGCAGGCCCCTGGTGCCAGGAGCGACGTCGCCGGTGCGCAGCCCCCGGGCGATCACGTCGTCGAGTTCGACGGGGTAGACGCCGGACGACACCCGCAGCGCGTCGGTACCGCCGCGGATCCGGCGGACCCAGCGGTCGAACCCGAAGCGCATCTCGAGGTCGACGATGCTCGTCAGCCCTCGTGCCGCGCCGGCCTCCACCGCGTCGGCGACGTACCCGTCGAGCACGGCGTCCGGCACCTGCGACAACGCACCCGTCACGTCGAACGCGTCCTGTTCGCGGAGGACCCCGTCCTCGTCGGCCGCGAGCGGCCGACCGAGGGCCTCGGCGAAGTGGGCGAGAGCGAGCGCGTTGCACCAGACCGCGTGCAGGTCACCGCTGATGACGACCGCCGGGAGGCCCGGTGCGGCCTGGTCGAGCAGCTCGCGTCGGGCAGGGCGGGGCCACATCCCGTCGCGGTAGCCGTGGCCGATGAGGACCGGGTCCGAGACACCGGTGCGCGCGACCTCGGCCAGCAGGTCTGCCGTGGCCTCGGCGCTGTCGCACGCCGAGACGTCGACGCGCCGACGGACGAGCGCCCACTGGTCGAAGTGCGTGTGGTGGTCGCGGAGCCCTGGTCCGAGCCAGGCGCCGCCGGCTTCGACGACGTCGGTGTCCGGGCCGGACGGGTCGACGGTGCCGGCAGGTGCGATCGCGACGACGACGCCGTCGCGGACCAGCACGTCAGCCGGTGCCCCCGCCGTGCCGATGCGGCGGACGGTGCGGAGCAGGACCTCGGTCACGCGTGGCCACCGCCCCGGACGCGCTCCATCTCGTCGGCGAGCGCCGGCGAGGCGTAGGGGCCGTCGCCGCGGAGCCCGGCGATGACGTCGTCGACGACCTCTGGTGCCTTGTTCTGGGACAGCTTCGCGCGGGCGTCGAACCGGGTGACCCGGATGCGGATGCCCACGGTGCCCTTCGCGATGCGCCTGGCGGTCTCCTCGTCGACGTCGAGCGACACCGGCTCCGGCATCTCGCGCTCGAAGTGGTCGACCAGTTCGCCGAGGACGCGGAAGTTCTCCTCGTCGGACAGGATCTCCGGCGTGCCCCAGAGGTGCGCCGTGACGTGGTTCCAGGTCGGCACGAACTGCTCGGCGGGGTACCAGGCGGGGGAGACGTAGCCGTGCGGCCCCTGCACGACGACGAGGACCTCGTGCTCGCCGAGTTCGTGGGCCTGCTCGTCGGGGCGGCCCACGTGCGACACGAGGACGATCTCGTCGTCCGACGCCTCCTCGAGCAGGAACGGGTAGTGCGACGCGACGAGCCCCGCTGCGGTGTGGGACACGATCGTCGCCCACGGGTTCCCGCGGACGAGCCGCTTGACGTCGTCGACGTCGGTCATCAGGAAGTGGGGCGTGTGTCGCATGCTCGCCAGCGTTGCACAGGAGCCCCCGTCAGCGCGACAGGTGTCGTTTCCCGAGTGTTTCAGAACGGTAAAAGTTTCAGAGTTCATTGAAAGAAGCATTGCCTCGTGGTCACGAGCGGGCCTAGCTTCACTCATCAACGACGACCCGAGGAGAACTTCATGCGACGCAGGACGATCGCCGCGCTGGCCGCGGCGGCCACGGTGGCACTGGTGGCGACCGGCTGTTCGGCAAGCGGCACCGCCGACTCGGGCTCCGGCTCTGGCGGCTCCCTGGTGTACGCGACGGGCGAGCCCGACCACCTGACCCCCGGGCGACAGACCGTCGCCTTCGACCAGGTGATGAGCTTGTTCGCCCCGCTGACGCAGACCGACGCGAAGGGCGAGCTCCACGACGTCGCCGCGAAGAGCGTCGAGAGCGACGACGCCACCACGTGGACGATCACCCTCCGCGACGGCTGGAAGTTCCAGAACGGCGAGACGGTCACGCCCGAGAGCTACGTCAAGGCGTGGAACCACGTCGCCTACGGCCCGAACGCATGGGAGAACAGCGGGCAGCTCGCCTCGATCGTCGGCTACACCGACCTGAACCCGGCCTCCGGGACGCCGAAGACCAAGGAGATGTCGGGCCTGAAGATCACGGGCGACGACACCTTCACGGTGACCCTGACCCACGCGGACAGCCAGTTCCCGCTGCAGCTCAGCCAGGCGCAGACGGCGTTCTACCCGATGCCCGACGCCGCATACGACGACATGAAGGCGTACGACAAGAAGCCGATCGGCAACGGTCCCTACGAGATGACGAAGGCGTGGAAGGCGGACCAGGAGTTCACCGTCTCCGCATGGAAGGGCTACGAGGGCACGAAGCCCACCACCCCGAACGTCACCTTCCGCAGCTACTCGGACATGAACACCGCCTACACCGACGTGCTCGCCGGGAACGCGGACGTGCTGTTCCTGCCGACCGACAAGATGACGAGCGCGAAGGCCGACTTCGGCGACAAGCTGCACTCGTTCGACGCACCCGGCATCGACTACCTCGGCTTCCCGCTCTGGGACGAGCGGTACTCGAACCCGGACGTCCGCCGCGCGATCTCGATGTCGATCAACCGCGAGCAGGTCAACAAGGCGATCTACGGTGGCCTGTACGACCCCGCCACGGCGCTCACCCCGCCGTCGATGTCCGGCACCGAGGAGGGCATCTGCGGTGACGCCTGCGAGTTCGACCCGGCGGCTGCCAAGAAGCTCCTGGCCTCGGCCGGCGGCTTCGACGGCACGATCACGCTCGTCTACCCGGGCGGCAACGGCCTCGACTCGCTGTACCAGGCGTACGCGAACCAGATCCGCCAGAACCTCGGCGTCGACACCGAGGCGAAGGCCACCACCGACTGGGCGTCGTACTACTCGGAGCTCACCGACAAGAAGATCGAGGGCCCGCACTTCGGACACTGGGGTGCGCTCTACATCAGCCAGCAGAACACCCTCCGGGCGCTCTTCACGACCGCAGGCGGCTGCTCGCCCTGCACCGGGTACTACCAGAGCGACGAGGTCGACTCACTGCTCGCGAAGGCGGACTCCGCCGGGTCGCAGGCCGAGGCGAACGAGTACTACACGCAGACGCAACAGGCGGTCCTGCAGGACTTCCCGATCGTGCCGACCTTCTTCGACAAGTACTCGTACGTCACCAGCGACAAGATCGCGAAGCTCCCCGCGGTGGCCGGCAGCCCGGTCATCGCGCAGATCGCCGTGAAGTAGGGCACCACATGGACCGCGACACCATCCTCCGCCTCGTGACCGAGGTCCCCGACCACGACGGCTTCCCGCTCGTCGACGACCTGCACGCCCGGTTCGACGCGCTCGCCGCGGCCCACCCGGACCAGGTCACGGTCACCCGCATCGGGACGAGCCGGCTCGGTGAGCCGCTCCACAGCTACCGCATCGGTTCCGGGTCGCACGCCGCCGTCATCGTCGGCGGCGTGCACCCGAACGAACCGATCGGCTCGTGGACCGCGCTGCACCTGGCGTCGACGATGCTCGAGGACCCGGTGGCAGCGGCCGCGCTCGACGTCACCTGGCACATCGTCCCGACGATCGACCCGGACGGGATGCGACTCAACGAGGCGTGGTTCCACGACCCGCACGACCGGGTGTTCTACTCGCGGCACTTCTACCGGCCGGCTCCGGACAGCCAGGTGGAGTGGACGTTCCCGAACAGCTACAAGTCGGTGTACTTCGACCAGGTGCTGCCCGAGACGCTCGCGTTCATGCGCCTCATCGACGACACCGAGCCCGACCTGCTCGTGTCACTGCACAACGGCGAGATGGGCGGCGTCTACTACTACCTCTCCGAGGACCTCCCCGACGTGATCGACGTGCTGCACGCCGTCCCGGAGTCGCTCGGGCTGCCGCTCGACACCGGGGAGCCCGAGTCGCCGTTCCTCCGCGAACTCGCCCCGGCGGTGTTCGCGATGGACGGCATCGAGACGGCGTACGACTACCTCGAAGGGCTCGGCGTCGACCCGGGCGAGCACATCCACGGGGCGTCGAGCGCGTCGTGGGCGATGCGGCACGGCGCCCTGTGCATGGTCGCGGAACTGCCGTACTGGAGCCACCCCGACGCGGACGACCAGACGCCGACGGACGAGTCGTACGCCGACCTGCTCCGACGCTGTGCTGACGAGCTCGGCGCGTCGGGGACGGAGCTGCAGGAGATCCTCGACCTGGCGTCGCCGATGACCACGATCGAGACGCCGTTCCTCGAGGGGTCGCGGGCGTTCGTCCCGATGCTCCTCTCCGGCCCGGAGACCGACCGCGCCCGGGCTGATCGTGAGCCGGCCGACCGGATGGCCACCGTCGCCGAGCGCTTCGGCTGCGAGGACCTGGTCCGCTGCTTCCGCCTCCGCTACGGGGGCATGCTGCTGCGGGCGCTCGAGGCGGAGACGACCGCAGGCACGGCATCGGCGCCGCTCCGGCGGCTCCGGGACCGGCTCGCCGAGCGCTACGCGCTCTGGCAGGCGGACGCGGTGACCGGCGCGGAACCGATCCCGGTGGGCAAGCTGGTGGGCGTGCAGTACGGGGCGATCCTCGCCTGCGCCGCGCACGTGGCGGACCCGACCCGAGCCTCCCGTCCGGTGTCCGCGTCCATCTCGGGAGGCTCGTGATGCGTCCGACGCTCACCGTCGGCCGCCGCCTCGGCGGCCTGGTGATCGTGTTCCTCGGGGTGACGTTCCTCATCTACGCGATGACCTTCGCCCTGCCGGGTGACCCGATCCGAGCGCTCGGTGGGGACCGACCGCTCAGCGACTCGGTCGTCCGGGCGCTGCGCGCCGAGTACCACCTCGACCAACCGCTCTGGCTGCAGTACCTGCAGTACCTCGGCGGGCTGTTCCGCGGGGACTTCGGCACCGACTTCAACGGCCAGTCGGTCGGGGAGCAGATGGCCTCCCGCTGGCCGGTCACGATCACGCTGGCGCTCACCGCGTGGGCGCTCGAGATCGTCCTCGGCATCGGGCTCGGTGTGCTGTCGGCGCTCAAGCGCGGGACGGCGCTCGACAAGACGGTCCTCGTCGGCACGATCGTCGTCGGCGCGATCCCGGTGTTCGTCCTCGGCGTCGCGCTGCAGCTCGTGTTCTCGGTGCGGCTGCACTGGTTCCCGGTCGCCGGAGCCACCGCCGGCTGGCCGACCGCGTACGTCCTGCCGGCGTTCGTCATCGCGCTGTTCGGGCTCGCGGCGGTGTCCCGGCTCACCAGGACGTCGATGATCGAGACGCTCGACGCCGACTACGTCCGGACGGCCCGCGCGAAGGGACTCACGCCGGGGCGGATCGTCGGGGTGCACGTGATGCGGAACTCCCTCATCCCGACGGCCACCTACCTGGCGACGGACCTCGGGTACCTGATGGGCGGCACCGTGATCATCGAGGGCATCTTCAACCTCCCAGGCGTCGGCAACCTGCTGTTCCAGGGGATCCGGTCGCACGAGGGCGCGGTGGTCGTCGGGATCTCGACGGCGCTCATCCTCGTCTTCCTGGTCACGAGCGTGCTCGTCGACCTGCTGCACGCCGCCCTCGACCCGCGCGTCCGGACGGGAGCCGCCGCATGACCACATCAGCCATCGGTGCGACCGTCGAACCGGTCGTCGCCGCGCGACGCCGGCCCCTCGTCGCCGCAGTCCGGACCCCGGGGTTCTGGGTGCCGGCAGCGGTGCTCGCGATCGTCCTGCTCATCGCGGCCTTCCCGCAGCTGTTCGCCGGGCTCTTCGGCCACGGGGACCCCCGCGTCTGCCAACTCGGGCGGAGCGGTGCGTCCCCGACGGCCGGGCACCCGTTCGGGTTCGACCTGCAGGGGTGCGACGTGTACGCGAACGTGGTCTACGGCACCCGGTCGTCGATCGCCGTCGCCGTGCTGACCACCGTGCTCGCCGGCATGGTCGCGGTCGTCGTCGGCACCGTCGCGGGCATGGTCGGCGGATGGGTGGACGCGGTCCTCGCGCGTCTGACGGACGTGTTCCTCGGCTTCCCGTTCCTGCTCGGTGCCGTCGTCGTGCTGAACAGCGTCGGCGAGCGCTCGGTCCTGACCGTGTCGCTCGTGCTCGCGCTCTTCGGCTGGCCGACCATGGCCCGACTCGTCCGGTCGAGCGTCCGCGGCGTCCGGAACGCCGAGTTCGTGCTCGCCGCCCGCACGATGGGACTCTCCACGTGGCGCATCACGACCAGGTACGTGCTGCCGTCGTCGATCTCGCCGCTGCTCGTCCTCGCGACGATCACGATCGGTGGGGTAGTCGTGTCCGAGTCGACGCTGACCTACCTCGGCATCGGCCTCGAGAGCCCGGCGATCTCCTGGGGGCTGCAGCTCTCCGCTGCCACGAGCCAGTTCCTCCGTGCCCCGCACATGCTCATCGCTCCCGCCACGTTCCTCGCGGTCACCGTGCTCGCCGTGATCGCGCTCGGCGACACGCTGCGCGCGGCGCTCGACCCCCGACGGCGCTGAACAGGCCAGTCTTGACCCAAGTGACCAGACCTCGAGAGGACACCATGACCGACACCGCCGTCACGCTGGACGCGTACCGGAAGACCCTGCCCTACATCCGCGAGTGGGTGGCGTACAAGGTCTGGCAGCTCCGTGTGCCCGGCGTGCAGGTCGCGATCGGGTTCCGGGGCGAGGAGCTCTTGTCCGATGCCTGGGGGTACGCGGACGTCGAGGCCGGCCGCCGCCTGACCACGGACGACATCTTCCGGATCGCGTCGCACTCGAAGACCTTCACCGCGACCGCGCTCCTGCTGCTCGCGGAGCGCGGGTCCCTCCGACTCGACGACACCGTCGGCACGTACGTCCCGGCGCTGGTCGACGGTGGGTCGCCCATCGCGGACGCCACGATCCGGGAGCTCATGGAGATGGGCGCGGGCGTCATCCGCGACGGGCACGACGGCGACTACTGGTCGCTGAAGCGGCCGTTCCCGGACGAGTCGGAGCTCCTGGCGCTCGTGCTCGACCGTGGACAGAAGGTCCCGGCCGGGTCGTCGTTCAACTACTCCAACCTCGGGTACTCGTTGCTCGGGCTGGTCATCGCCGCGGTGTCGGGGAAGTCCTACAACGACTTCGTCCGAGAGGCCGTCGTCGAACCCCTGGGCCTGCGGAACACCGGCCCCGACCACGACCCCGCCCGCGAGGACGAGTTCGTCGTCGGCTACTCCGGCTTCCACGTCGCGCGCACCCGGCAGCGCATCGCCCACGTCGATACCCGGGCGATGGCCGCGGCGACCGGCTTCCACGGCACCGCCTCGGACCTGGTCCGCTACTTCTCCGCCCACGTCCTCGGCCAGGGCGACCTGCTGAGCGACCACTCGAAGCGTCTGGCGCAGCGGAAGTCGTGGAGCGCATCGGACGACGACCCGAGCGCCCGCGGCTACGGTGCCGGGTTCATCGTCGACCGCATCGGAGGTCGCGAGATCCGCGGCCACTCCGGTGGCTTCCCGGGGCACATCACGCAGTCGCTGTTCGACCCCGCGTCATCGCTCGTCGTCTCGGTGATGACCAGCGCCGCGGCCGGCCCCGCGACGCTCCTCGCGACCGGGATCGTGCACCTGCTCGACGCCGCCGCCGACACCGGCGCACCGGGAGCCGCGGTCACCGACGACGCCGTCGCCGCGAGCTACACCGGCCGGTACGCGAACCCGTGGGGCGTCACCGACGTCGCCCGGGTCGGGGACCGTCTGCTCGCGATCGACCCGTCCGGCCCGGACCCCCTCGAGTCGCCGACGCGCCTGGAGGTCGTCGACGCCGACACCCTCCGGATGACCCACGGCAACCGCTTCGGCTCCGTCGACGAGGACATCGTGTTCACCCGCGACTCCGACGGCGCGGTGACCGGCATCCGCGGGAGCGGCGGCATGAGCGAAGAGCCGTGGTCCGTCCCCGAGGAGACCCCGACGGTCGCGGCGGGCCTGGCGTGAGCAACGGCACCGAGGGGGACCGGGCCGACCACCTGCACCTCGAACCCGAGCGCCAGGCGTTCGTCGAGGAGTTCGCGATCATGCTCGCGGACGGCGCCGGCATGCCGCTCACCGATGCGAGGGTGCTCGGCTACCTCATCATGACGCGAGCCCCGTACTCGTCCTCCGCGGACCTGCAGGCAGCACTCGGCGCCAGCTCGGGATCTGTTTCGATGGCCACGAGACGGCTCGCCGACTCGGGGTTCGTGAAGCGCCACACGGTGCCGGGGGAGCGGAGCCACTTCTTCCGCGCCGAGACCGACGTGTGGGGCAGCTGGCTCGCCGGGGAGCGGAAGTACCTCGACCGGCAGCGCGACATCATCGCCCGCGGGCTCGCCGTGGTCGAGCAGGACGGACACACCGCGGCGGGGGACGTCGACGCTCCCGTGCGCGAGCGACTCCGCAACGGCCGCGACTACATGCAGTGGCTGAACGGCCACCACCACAAGATGCTCGAGGACTGGGAGGCCTTCAAGGCCGCGCGGGACACGGGCGACGACGCACCAGGAACGGGATCGCCATGACCGACCACGTGCTCGAGATCGACCACCTCACCGTCACGTTCGACGTCGACGGCGAGCGGGTCGTCGCCGTCGACGACGCGTCCTTCTCGGTCGCGCGCGGCGAGGTGGTCGCGGTCGTCGGCGAGTCCGGATCCGGGAAGAGCATGACCGCGATGACGGCGATGGGCATCGCGCCGGACGGGGCACGAGCGTCCGGTTCGGTCGTCCTCGGTGGTGTCGAGGTCCTGACCGCGAGCGAGCAACACCTCCGCGAGGTCCGCGGCCGCCGCGTGTCGATGATCTTCCAGGACCCGTCGGCCGCGCTCAACCCGGTGTTCACCATCGGGTTCCAGATCGCGGAGGCGGTCCGCCGCGCCGATCCGTCGCTCGACCGGGCCGGCGCACGCGAGCGGTCCCTCGAGCTGCTGCGCGTGGTCGAGGTCCCGGAACCCGAGCGCCGGCTGCGGCAGTACCCGCACGAACTGTCGGGAGGACAGTGCCAACGCGTGATGATCGCGATGGCGCTCGCCGCCGACCCGGAACTCCTCATCGCGGACGAGCCGACGACCGCGCTCGACGTCACCGTCCAGGCCGAGGTCCTCGACGTGCTCCGCCGGCTCCGGGATCGCACCGGCACCGCGATCCTCCTCATCACGCACGACATGGGCGTCGTCGCCGACATCGCCGACCGCGTGGTCGTGATGCGTCGTGGCCAGGTCGTCGAGACCGGGACGGCGAGCGCCGTCTTCGCGGCCCCCGCCGCCGACTACACCCGTGACCTGTTGGCCGCTGTCCCACGCATGGCCCTGCACGCACTGGAGGACCGGGTCGACCCCGCCACGTCGGTCCCGACGACCGTCCTGGACGTCCATGGCCTCGTCGTCGAGTACGGCGGTGGGTTGCGGCGGCGCTTCCGCGCCGTCGACGACGTGTCCTTCACCGTCGGACGCGGGGAGATCGTCGGCCTGGTCGGCGAGTCCGGCAGCGGCAAGACGACCATCGGGCGGGCTGCGGTCGGTCTCGCGCCGATCACCGGCGGCACGATCTCGGTGGACGGCACGGACGTCGCCGGAGCGAGCCGTGCTGCGCGTCGCACGATGCGGCAGCGTGTCGGTGTCGTCTTCCAGAACCCGCTCCGGTCGCTCAACCCCCGCTACTCGGTCGGCCAGACCGTGGCGGAGCCGCTGCGGCAGATCCTCCGGCTGTCCGCGCGGGAGACCGAGGAACGCGTCGAGCGGCTCCTGTCCGACGTCGGGCTCGACGGCGGGTTCCGCGAGCGGTTCCCGCACGAGCTCTCGGGAGGACAACGGCAACGCGTCGCCATCGCCCGCGCCGTGGCACTCGATCCGGCGCTGCTCATCGCCGACGAGCCGACGAGTGCGCTCGACGTTTCGGTCCAGGCGCGCGTGCTGGACGTGTTCCGCGAGCTCCAGGAGCGCCTCGGGTTCGCATGCCTGTTCGTGACCCACGACCTCGCAGTCGTCGACACCCTGTGCGACCGCGTCGTCGTGCTGCACCAGGGCCGTGTCGCCGAGCAGGGCACGCGCGACGACATCCTCCGCGACCCGCAGGACCCCTACACCCGCCGACTCATCCAGGCAGCCCCGGTCCCCGACCCCGAGGAACAGGCCGCCCGCCGCGCGACCCGTCTGGCCACCGCGTCCTCCTGACCCGCGCCTGCTCGCCCACCCGCGCTTGCTCGCCCACCCGCGCCTGCTCGCCTACCCGCCCCCGCTCGCCTACCCGCGCGCGCCCGCTCGCCTCAGCGCACCCCGACGCAGCCCGCCGGTTCCTGCGCGCAGGTCCTCCCTTTTCCCGATGACGGATCCGGTTCCCGAACCCCGGGCATCGGGAACCGGATCCGTCATCACCGAATCCAACGTCCCGGTCCGGCCCGGACGATGCGGTCCGCGCTGGCTTCGACCCGTGCGAGTGTCCGGCGGAGCGCCTTCACGGACCGGAACCCGAACCGTCGTGCGGCGTCGGCGGGCTCGGTGCCGAGGCGCAGCGCCGTCCTGACCTCGAGCGTCCGGAGCCACCTGGAGAACTCGTCTGGTGTCAGGCCGGTCTCCGCACGAAAGCGACGGAGGAGCGTGGACGGTGAGATGTTGGCGAGCGCGGCGAGTTCCGGCACCGTCGGCGGCGGCCCGGGTTCCGCCATGGCGTTGATGCAGCGCGTGAGGCTGTTGTCGCGGAGGACCGGTGGGCGCCACGCTGCGACGAGCGTGACGACCAGCATCCGCGCGAGGGCGTCCTGCTGTGCACCCGGCCACCGATGCGCTGCCTGTTCCGACATGTGCTGCAACGTCAGCGCGACGTCCACGTCCGCAACCGGGTGCTCGATGGTGGACACGAAGTCGGGGAGGGGGAGCGCCTCGGACGCCAGCGGTCCGAACCGCGCGCTCCCGTGGTGGACGCCCGACTTGTGGAACGGGAGGCCGAAGGAGGCGTCCGTGTCGCATACCCGTGGCGGTGGGTCATCGGCGGAACTCGTCCCGATCCATGCCGGCGCTCCCGGGGCGATGAGCGCGGCGTTTCCGCGCTGGAGCAGCTCGGTCTCGTCGCCACGCCCCACCCAGATGCTGCCGGACTGCGTGGCGATCCACAGGTGCCCGGACCGCGCCGTCGGGAAGTGGTGGGTCCAGGCGGAGTCGGGGTCTGCCTCCAGTTCGGCGCAGTACGCGACGTCGAGTCCGACCGCATCCACCAGCGCGCGGAGCGCGTCGGCCATGTGTCAGCGCACGTCTGCCGTGGTCCAGAGGTACCGCGCTCCGGAACGGACCGGACGGAGGAGCGGGCCGACGAAGAGCGCGGCGGCGGCGAGGAACGCGACGATCTGGGCGACCGCCGGGATCGCGAAGAGGACGCTGAGCATGGTCTGTGTCACCTGTGGAAGGGCCGCGAACCAGAGTCCGAGTCCACCGAGCAGCCACACCGCGGCGGCGACGGCGATCACCCAGCCGGCGATCCGCGTCGCGCCGGTGCTGCGCCGGAGCACCACGACGCCGAACGCGATCAGCAGGGCTTCCGACGCGATCGACAGGATCGTCGAGACCGGGAACGACAGCGCACCCAGTGGGACCCAGCTCAGCGCGGAGCAGAGCGCCGCCAGTGCGAACCCGAGCGTCGTGCGGTCGCTCTGACGCCACGCGACCCACCCCACGACGACCGCCGCGAGCCCGCCGAGGACGGCGCCGACGCGCAGGGCGACCGTCCCCGGGTCCCACTGCGTCAGGGTCACCAGGCCCGCGAAACCGCTCAGCGCGGGGACGAGGGCGGCGACGACCGCGGCGAGGGCGATCCATCGGTCTCGAACAGCTGCGTCCATGGATGCAACATACTGTGCGCGGTCCGAGCGGGGTGGGGTTATCCCCACCCCGGATCCGGGAGGGGGCAGGATGGGGTGGGAAGCCCGTGTTCGCGAGGCTTGAGCCATGACCGACACCGACCGTCTCGACCAGGCAATCACCGTGCCGCTGGACGACGCCATCCCCGCACCGCCAGGAGCCACACCGCCCATGCCCCCGCAGCCCACCGCAGGCTCGTTCTACCGCGAGGCATGGAAGCGGCTCCCGCGCGACTTCGGCTACATGGCGCTGACGGCGGTGCTGCTCTGCACGCTCTACTTCGTCTTCCCCGCTGCGGTCCTCGGCGGCGGGTTCCGCGACCTCTTCAACCCGTTCGTCCTGCTGATGTTCTTCATCGCGCTGTTCGTGGCGCGGTGGCTCGGGCAGTTCGAGCGGCTCCGCATCTCGTGGGCCGACCCGCGGCCGATCCGCCCCGTGGACTGGACGCCGCGCTGGCAGCAGAACTGGTGGACGCGGACGGGCTCGGCGGTCGCGAACCCGCACTACTGGCTGTACCTGCTGCACGCTGCGGTCGTCTACCCGCTCACCGCGCTCGTCACGGTGGGCGCCGGTGCGGTGCTCGTCGTCGGGTTCTTCGGGCCGTTCGTCGCCGGGTTCACCGCGCTGCGCTACGGCTGGGACATCAACGTCTTCCTGATGCAGAACAGCTTCGACCAGAGCTGGGCGTGGATCCTCGGGGCGCTGGCCTGCGCCGTGAGCGTCTCGGCCTCGGTCGTGCTGTTCCCGCTCTGGGCACGCGGTTCCGTACTCGCGCACTACTGGGTCGACTTCGGGCTGCTCGGCGGATTCCGTGCCGAGGTGCTCGAGCGTCGGGTCGCCGGGCTCCAGGCCTCCCGCGCTGGTGCGGTGACCGCAGAGGGACAGGCGCTCCGACAGATCGAGCGTGACCTGCACGACGGCCCGCAGCAGCGCCTCGTGCGGCTGCGGATGGACCTCTCGGCCGCCGAGCGCGCGTTCGACAAGGACCCGGACAAGGCGAAGCAGCTCATCGGCGAGGCGTCGGAGCACGCGAAGGACGCCCTCGACGAGCTCCGCGCACTCTCCCGCGGGTTCGCGCCGCCGATCCTGCTCGACCGCGGGCTGGTCGCAGCGCTCGAGGCCCTCGTCGCACGCACCCCCATCCCCGTCGGCCTCGACGTCCGCCTGCCGGACGGGCTCGAGCTCGCGACGGAGATCCAGCGGAACGTGTACTTCACGGTGTCCGAGCTCCTGACGAACACCACGAAGCACGCCGGAGCGTCGACGGCCGGGGTGTACCTGGGGCTCGTGGTGGACGCCTCCTCGGTCTGGTACCTCACGGTCAGCGTCACGGACGACGGCGTCGGGGGAGCGAGCGTGCAGGAGGGCCACGGCATCGAGGGGCTCATGGGGCGCATGCGAGCCCTCGACGGCGAGCTGACGGTGTCGAGCCCCGAGGGTGGTCCGACCGAGGCCACCGCGCGCATCCCGCTCGGCGCACTGAACGGAGTGCCGACCGCCCGCTAGGGTCCCCGTCTCCCGCTAGGGTTGGGGCATGACCGACGGCCCGGATGCAGCACGCATCCGGGCCGTCGTCGTCGACGACGCGGTGCTGCTCCGCGAGGGACTGTCCCGCGTCCTCGACGAAGCGGGCATCGAGGTCGTCGGGCAGTACGCCGACGCCGTCTCGTTCCTCGCGACGCTGCCCGACGGCGCCCCCGACGTCGTGATCATGGACGTCCGGATGCCGCCGACCTTCACCGACGAAGGCGTCCGCGCCGCCGTCGAGACCCGCCGACTCGCACCGGCCACGGGTGTGCTGCTCCTCTCGCAGTACGTCGAGGCCACCTACGCCGAGGACGTCCTGGCGTCGGGCTCGTCGGGCATCGGCTACCTGCTCAAGGACCGCGTCACGAGGCTCGAGGAGATCGACGACGCCGTGCGACGGATCGCCTCCGGCGGCACCGTCCTCGACCCCGAGGTCGTCACGCAGCTGATGAGCCGCCGCCGCGATCCGCTCGAGGCGCTCACGCCGCGCGAGCGCGAGGTCCTGGGGCTGATGGCAGAGGGCCGGACCAACGCCGCCATCGCCCGAGCACTCGTCATCGGCACCGGCGCCGTCGAGAAGCACGTGTCGAGCATCTTCGCCAAGCTCGCGCTCGAGGACACCGGCGAGGACCACCGTCGCGTCCTCGCCGTGCTCGCCTACCTGGGATGAAGCGGGAGCCCGCTCGGATGACCCGCGTGCCCGCGCCGCTGCTGGCGCTCGCCGCGATCGTCTCCGTGCAGCTCGGCGCCGCCATCGCGAAGACCCGCTTCGACGAGGTCGGCTCCGTCGGTGCCGCTACGCTCCGGCTCGTGATCGGTGCGGTCGTGCTCGCACTCGTCATCCGTCCCCGTGTCCGGCACTGGAACCGGGCGCAGTGGCTCGGCGCGATCGGCCTCGGCCTGGCGCTCGGCGGCATGAACGTGTTCATCTACCTGGCCTTCGCGAGCATCCCCATCGGGGTCGCCGTGACGATCGAGTTCCTCGGCCCACTCACGCTGTCGCTCGTGCACACCCGACGGTGGCGCGACGTGCTCTGGGCGGTCCTGGCGCTCGCCGGTGTCGTCCTGCTCGGTGTCGGCCCGTCCGCGGTCACGCAGCTCGGGGGCATCGCGTTCGCCGTGGCCGCCGCGGTGTGCTGGGCCGGCTACATCGTGATGAACCGGCACGTCGGATCGATCATCCCCGGCGTCGACGGACTCGCGGTGTCGATGGTCGTCGCGATGCTGGTGTCCCTGCCGTTCGGACTCCGCACCGCGGTGACGGGCATCGTCGCCGACCCGACGCTGCTCATCGTCTTCGGTGCCGTCGCGGTGCTGTCGAGCGTGCTGCCCTACGCGTTGGAGATGCTCGCGCTCCGGCGGATGCCGACGCGCGTGTTCGGCATCCTGCAGAGCCTCGGCCCCGCGGTCGCCGCGCTCGCCGGACTCCTCGTGCTCCACGAGGCGTTGTCGCTCGTCGAAGTCCTGGCGCTCGCGTGCGTCACCGCGGCGAGCGTCGGCGTGACCGTCTACTCCTCGCGGAGGAAGTCGGCGTAGGTCGGTTCGTGCTGCTCACCCGACAGGAGCGCCGGATCGTTCACGCGGCGGTCGACGTAGGCGGCGATGACCTCGGGCGGCGTGAGCACGTGTGCGACCCAGGACGGCACCTCACTGCGCTTCATCGTGCCTCCTTCCGGTCGTGCGTTCCGAGCCAGAAATCTCGATGATCGAGATTCTTTGCGTCCCCGCACTCCGTAAACGATCTCGCTCGTGGTGTGTTGTGTCAATCGAGTGCGTCATACGGACTCTCAGCGCCCGTTGCGCCCCTGATCGGCCCTGAGTGTCCGGTGTTTGACGGCTGATCGCCAGACCCACGCCTCGGCCTGTTGCCCGAACTGCGCCCATTCGACGAGCACGGCATCGCGGGTCCAGCTCTTCGCGAACGCCTTGACGCGCACGTGGAAGGTCGGGAACTGGATCCACGCCCACACCGGCACGGGCGTCACGGCGTGGCACGCATCCGGTCCGCGGGCGTCGTCGGACAGGGAGTAGGCGCGCGGGCGTTCGACCTCCGGGTGCTCCGGGGGCTGCCACCGGTTCTCGCGACGCCGTCCCACGACGGTATTCGAACGTGTGTTCGAACGGCCGTCAAGTCGTGCGCGCCGAGCGGCCCGCGCGCGAACGCGCTGTGGGCGTGTCGTCAGGCCGGTGCCGGCCCCGTCGACTCGCGCACGCTGAGGGTCAGGAGCGGCCCCGGCTCGGACGGCAGCACGGTCTCGAGGTCGATCTGCCGACGCAGCAGGGTCGCCGCGCGCTGCCCGAGCTCGACGGTGTCACGGGTCAGGGATGTGATCGCGGGTCGGACGAGCTGGATCATCGCCGAGTCGTCGAACGACACGATGGACACGGCACCCGGCACCGACCGGCGCATCTCGCTCGCGACGCCGAGGCCGGCGACGGCGAGCACGTCGTTGTCGTACACGATCGCCGTCGGTGGTGCCGCGCGGGAGAGGAGGTCCCTGGTCGCGGCGGCACCGCTCTCGGCCGAGTAGTCGGTGGGGATCGAGACGGTCTCGGTGAGCCCGTGCGTCGACGAGAACGAGCGGAGTCGGTCGATCCGCATCGCGGTGTGCTCGAACTCCGGACGCCCGGCCACGTGAGCGATCCGCCGGTGCCCGAGTGCGTGCAGGTAGCGGAACACGGTGTCCGCCGCCTCCGAGTCGTCGATCCACACGCTCGGCGCTGCGCCGGTGCTGGACGGGTGCGATCCGACGACGACGGTCGGCATGCCGAGGTCGGCGAGCAGTCGGAGTCGCGGATCGTCGCGCCGCGGGTCGATGAGCACGACACCGTCCACCCGGTGCCCGCTCCACCAGTCGCGGTAGGTCTGGAGCTCTTCCTCGGCATCGCGGGCGACGAGCAGGTTCATCCCGACGTGTGATCCCGCGAGACCGAGTTGGATGCCGGAGATCAGGTCGCCGAAGAAGGACTCCGTGCCGAGTGTGCGAGCGGGCCGGTTCAGCACGAACCCGATCGACCCGGCCCGAGCGCCCCCGAGCGCCCGCGCCGCGGTGTGCGGCTGCCAGTCGAGTTCGCGCGCGACCGCGCGCACCCTGGCGCGGGTCGCGTCGGACACCCCGGGGCGGTCGTTCAGCGCGAACGACACGGCGCTGATCGACACGCCGGCCTTCGCGGCGATGTCCGCGATCGTCGTTCGTCGCTTGCTGGCCATGGGCTTGACTATAGCGTTTTAGTTCTTCATAGTCATGCACATCCACCGGTTCGGCGACCAGGACTGAACCGGTTCAGTCGCCACGAACAAGGGAGTCCGACGCGATGAGAACGACCACACACACCACCGGGCGCGCCATCGCCCTCCTCGCCGGGGCCGCTGCCACGGCGCTCGTCCTCGCCGGCTGCTCCACCGGCGGCGGCGCGTCGAACGGCGACGGCTCGGTCTCCGGCACGATCACGCTCCAGACGTGGGCGCTCACGCCGACGTACACCGGCTACCTCAACGGCGTGATCGCGGACTTCGAGAAGGAGCACCCCGACGCGAAGGTCAAGCTCCAGGACCAGCCCGGCGACGGCTACGCGGACAAGGTCCTCAGCCAGGCATCGAGCAACTCGCTCCCCGACGTCATCAACCTGCCGCCGGACATCGCGCTGCCGCTGGCCAAGCGCGGATTCCTGCAGGACGTGTCGAAGGACGACAGCAAGCTGTCCAGCACCTACGTCGCCGGGGCGCTCGATGCGTACCAGTACAAGGGGCTCGACGGCACGTACGGCTACCCGTGGTACCTCAACACCGACGTCGACTACTGGAACTCCGACATGTTCGCCAAGTGCGGGCTCGACGCGGACAACCCGCCGAAGACCGTCGACGACCTCTTCACGCAGGCCGAGACGATGCACAAGGCCTGCCCCGACGACTACCTGATGAGCCGCAAGCCGGGCCTCAGCGACTTCTCGCTCGCCGGCGTGAAGATCATCAACGCCGACGGCACGAAGTTCACCTTCGCGGACTCGACCAAGGCGGCCGACCTCATCGACCGGTACGCCAAGGCCTACCAGGACGGCCTCATGCCCTCCACGGTCCTGAACAGCGACTACCTCGGCAACTCCACCCTGTTCACGCAGGGCAAGGTCGCGTGGACGACCGGTGGCGCCACCGCGCTCAGCGACATCGAGAAGAACAACCCGTCGCTGCAGGGCAAGGTCACGGTCTCCCCGGCGCTCGACACCCCACCGCTGTACGTGCAGGGCCTGTCGGTGTCGAGCAAGTCGAAGCACCTCGCCACGGCCGAGGCCTTCGCGCAGTTCATGACGAACGCCGACAACCAAGAGGCCTTCGCCCACAAGGTCAACATCTTCCCGTCGACGAAGTCCTCGCAGTCCGACCCGTTCTTCTCGAAGGACGACGGCACCGTGAACGGCAAGGCCCGCGTGCTCGCGAACGAGGCCCTGAAGACCGCGAAGAACCTCAACCCGGTCCAGGCGAACTCCGCGATGACGGACTTCCTCGACCAGCAGATCGCGCTCGCGATGAAGGGCCAGGTGACCGCGAAGCAGGCGCTCGAGACGGCGCAGACGAAGATGAACACCCTGCTCGCCAACGGCTGATCCGGCCCCGAAGAAGAGAGAGAGGGAGGATCGCCATGCGCGCGAATCGTTGGTTCACCCCCTGGCTGCTCGTCCTGCCGGCACTCGTCTGGCTCGTCGCGTTCAGCCTCTGGCCGTCGATCAACACCGTCCGACTGTCGTTCACGAACGCCAGCCCGCTCGGTGGGGTCAGCCGCTGGGTCGGTCTGCAGAACTTCCAGACGCTGCTCGCCGACCCGCAGGTGTGGGAGGCGCTGCTCAACAGCGTCGTCTACATGGCGATCTGCCTGCCGCTCCTGACGGTCCTCCCGCTCCTCATGGCCGTGCTCGTCCAGCAGAAGCTGCCCGGCATCGCCTTCTTCCGCACGGCGTACTACACGCCGGTGATCGCCAGCGCCGTGGTCGTCGGGCTGATCTGGAACTGGATCCTCGACGACCGCGGTGTCATCAACGAGATGGCGCAGTCGCTCGGGATCGTGCACGGGAGCATCCCGTTCCTCACCGACCGGTGGCTCCTGCTGTTCAGCGCGATCAGCCTGACCGTCTGGAAGGGCCTCGGGTACTACATGATCATCTTCCTCGCGGCCCTCGGGAACGTCGGCAAGGAGTTGCACGAGGCCGCAGCGCTCGACGGCGCCGGTGCGGTCCGTCGGTTCTGGTCGGTCACGATGCCCGGCGTCCGCGGCACGATGACCCTCGTCGGGATCCTGGTGTGCGTGAGTGCGCTCCGGGTGTTCAGCGAGCTCTACATCCTGACGAACGGGACGGGCGGCCCCGGCGGCCAGGACAACTCGATCGTCATGCTCATCCAGCAGTACGCGCGGGGCTTCACCGGCAACCTCGGGTACGCGTCGGCACTGAGCCTGTTGCTCTTCGTCGTGACGCTCATCCCGATGCTCGCCCTCGCGCGGATCAACAGCAGGGCGGACCGATGACCAACACGACCACCACCAGCGAACCCGCCCTCGGCGGGGCACAGGGCGCGGCCAGCCCGACGCCGGACGTGGCCGGCGCGACGGGCGGAGGACGAGCCTCCCGTCCTCCCCGCCGCCGCCGGGCCGCCTGGGGCGTCGTGTCCACCCGCGAGAAGGCGATCCGCTACGTCCTCCTCGTCGTGGTGCTCTTCATCACCATCGGGCCGTTCCTCTGGCAGCTCTCGACGTCGCTGAAGGGCGCCGGCGAGGACATCTACACGGCGAACCCGTCGTTCATCCCGACACAACCGACGATCGGCAACTACCTGCGGGTCGGCGACGCGATCCCGGTGTTCGGGTACATCGGCAACTCGCTCGTCGTCGCGGCGATCGACGTCCTCGGGAACATCGTGTTCGCGACCTTCGCCGGCTTCGCCCTCGCCCGGCTCCAGTGGCGCTTCCGCAAGGCCGTCCTCGGACTGTTCCTCGCGACGCTCGTCCTGCCGGGAGAGGCGACGATCATCTCCCAGTTCGTCACCGTGAAGGACCTCGGCCTCGCCGACAACCTGGTCGGCGTCGCCCTGCCGGGCATGATCGCCGCCCTCAACGTGCTGCTCATGTTCAACGCGTTCCGGCAGATCCCGGACGAGATCGACCAGGCCGCGGTGATGGACGGTGCGAACGCCTGGCAGCGGTTGCGGTACATCTCGCTCCCGGCCGTCCAGGGCACGATCGCCGTCATCGCGATCTTCTCGTTCATCGGCGCGTGGGACGACTTCCTCTGGCCGCTCATCGTCCTGCAGTCCCCGGAGAAGCTGACGCTGACCGTCGGGCTCGAGTACCTGCGCGGCACGTTCGGCACCGACCAGCGGCTGATCGCGGCCGGCACCATGATCGCGTTCATCCCGATCGCCGTGATCTTCGCCGTCCTGCAGCGCTTCTTCTTCAAGGGTGTGGAAGAGGGCGGTGTGAAGGGCTGATGCGCTTCGGGGTCAACTACACGCCATCGGTGGGGTGGTTCCACTCGTGGCTCGACTTCTCGTGCTCCGAGACGGCGCGCGACCTCGAGGCGATCGCGTCCCTCGGCGCCGACCACGTGCGGATCTTCCCGCTCTGGCCCGTGGTGCAGCCGAACCGGACGCTGATCAGGGCCTCGGCGCTCGAGGACGTCGCCCGCGTCGTCGACATCGCGGCGTCGTTCGGGCTCGACGTCAACGTCGACGCGCTGCAGGGACACCTGTCGAGCTTCGACTTCCTGCCGTCGTGGCTCGACTCGTGGCACCGTCGGAACATGTTCACCGACCCGGACGTCGTCGACTCGACGGCCGCGTACGTGCACGCCCTCGCCGCGGCGGTGGGTGACCGGCCGAACCTGCTCGGCATCACGATCGGCAACGAGGTCAACCAGTTCGCGCACGCGCCGCACCCGTCCCCGCACGACATCACGGCGGCCGAGGGACACGCGTGGGCGGCACGGATGGTCGCCGCGGCGCGGTCCGGCCTGTCGTCCGGCGCGTCCGGCGCGTCCGGCCCGTCCGGCCTGGAGGCTCGGCACCAGTCCGACGCGTCGCGCGCCTCCGGCAGCGGGTCGGCCCCGGCGCCGCTGGTCACCGTCGCCCAGTACGACGCGGCCTGGTACGACGACGCGCAGCCGTTCGGGCCCGAGCACGCTGCCGACCACGGCGACGCCACCGTCACGCACTCGTGGGTGTTCAACGGCTCGGCCGCGGTGCACGGCGCCCTCGGAGCCGGTTCGGTCCGGCACGGGGAGTACCTGCTGCAGCTCGCGGCGGCGTGGAACCGCGACGCGGCCCGACCGAACTGGCTGCAGGAGGTCGGCGCGCCGACGAACGTCGTGGACGTCGCCGACGCCGGGTCATTCACCGAGCAGACCATCCGGCACGCCCTCGACGTGCAGCACCTGCTCGGGGTGACGTGGTGGTGCTCGCACGACGTGTCCCGCTCACTCGCGGACTTCCCGGAGCTCGAGTACGACCTCGGCCTGCTCACAAACGACGGCCGGGTGAAGCCGACGGGGGAGCGCTTCCGCGAGGTGGCCACCGCCTCCGGCGACACCCGACGTCCCGCGTCCACCGGCTCGGAGCTCGGACTGGTGCTCGACGACGTCGACGCCGCCGGCGCGCCGCTCCCGATGACCAGGGCCGACAGCGCGCCGGGCGGCCGGTTCGCCGCCGCGTGGCTGGCGCTCGCCGAGGAGCACGGCCGCGGCCCGCAGGTGGTCCTGCGCTCGCGCCTCGGCGACACACCGCTCCTCGCCGCACGCGGCATCACCACCTGCGTCGACGTCCCGTCCGACGCCAGCACCTCCACCCCGCTCGCGGTCGCGCACCCCGCGACGATGCCCTGACCCACCCCGTCTCCGGAAGGCACCATGCACGACGACATCCCCCTCACCACCGGCCGAGCCCGACGCGTCCTCGACGAGCGGATCCGACCTGCGGTGCACGCCACGGCGACGCCACTCGAGACCGCGTGGCACGAGCTGCCCGGCGAGCCGATCCCGCCCGCGGAGGGGCTCGCGCTGACGTTCGAGCCGTACGAGGTCGGGACGACCTGGGGTGCGGCGTGGGGGACGACGTGGTTCCGGCTGTCCGGGACGGTGCCGGTCGAGTGGGCCGGTCGGCGGGTGGAGGCCGTGATCGACCTCGGCTTCGACATCAACATGCCGGGGTTCCAGTGCGAGGGGCTCGTGTACCTCGCCGACGGCACCCCGGTGAAGTCGATCAACCCCAGGAACCAGTGGGTGCTCGTCGCGGAGGAGGCCGTCGGCGGAGCGCCCGTCGAGTTCTTCGTCGAGGCGGCGTCGAACCCGGTGCTGCTCGACTACCACCCCTTCCTCGTCACGCACGAGGGCGACATCCAGACCTCGTCGTCGAAGCGGCTGTACACGAGCCGCCGGATGGACCTCGCCGTCTTCGAGTCCGAGGTACACGAGCTCGCACTCGACATCGACGTGCTCCTCGAACTCCAGGCGGAGCTGCCGGAGGGCCCGCGGCGCATGCGCATCCTGCAGGCCCTCGACGACGCGCTCGACGCCCTCGACCTGCAGCACATCGCGGCAACGGCGCCCGATGCCCGCGCGGCGCTCGCCGATGTGCTCGCCTCGCCAGCAGAGGCATCTGCACACCGGATCTCCGCCGTCGGGCACGCACACATCGACTCCGCATGGCTCTGGCCGGTGCGGGAGACCATCCGGAAGGTCGCGCGGACGTCGTCCACGATGACGGAGCTCATCGACCAGACCGACGACTTCCTCTACGGCATGTCCAGCGCGCAGCAGTACGCCTGGATCAAGGAACACCGGCCTGAGGTCTACGCCAGGGTCAAGGACGCCGTCGCCGCCGGACGCTTCCTGCCGCTCGGCGGGATGTGGGTCGAATCCGACACGGTGATGCCGACCGGCGAGAGCATCGTGCGCCAGTTCACGCAGGGACAGCGGTTCTTCGAGCGTGAGTTCGGCATCCGCCCGAAGGGCGTGTGGCTGCCGGACAGCTTCGGGTACTCGCCGGCTCTGCCGCAGCTGATGCGCCGCGCGGGCTTCGAGTGGTTCTTCACGCAGAAGATCTCGTGGAACCAGGTGAACAAGTTCCCGCACCACACGTTCCTGTGGGAGGGCATCGACGGATCGCGGGTGTTCTCGCACTTCCCGTCGATGGACACGTACAACTCGCGGCTGTCCGGGTCCGAGGTCGCCAAGGCATCGCGGCAGTTCCGGGAGAACCGGCTGGCGTCGGGGTCGATCGCCCCGGTGGGCTGGGGCGACGGCGGCGGTGGGACCACGCGTGAGATGACCGGTACCGCTGCGCGGCTGGCCGACCTCGAGGGGAGCGCCCGCGTGACGTGGGAGCATCCCGACGTGTTCTTCGACCGGGCGAAGGCCGAACTGCCCGATCCGCCGGTGTGGGTGGGGGAGCTCTACCTCGAGCTGCACCGTGCCACGCTGACCAGCCAACACCAGACCAAGCAGGGCAACCGTCGGAGCGAGCACCTGCTCGAGGAGGCTGAGCTGTGGGCCGCGACCGCCGCCGCCCGGACCGACTTCGTCTACCCGTACGACGAACTCGACGCGCTCTGGCAGCAGGTGCTCCTCCAGCAGTTCCACGACATCCTCCCCGGCACGTCGATCGCGTGGGTCCACCGCGAGGCGGTGGCGAAGTACGCGGAGGTCGCGGACCGCCTGGAGGCCCTCATCGCCGCCGCCCTGTCGGCGCTCGTCGGCGCCGGGGACCGGACCGTCGTGGCCAACCCGGCCCCGAGCCTCCAGTCCGGCGCCTCCGCGCTCGGCGCGACGCTCGCCGCGGACGTCACCGTCGCGGCCCCGGTCGCCCTCGACGCGGTCGACGGCGGGTTCGTGCTCACGAACGACCTGGTGCGCGTCGTCGTCGACGCCAGGGGGCTCGTCACCAGCGCGGCCGACCGCAGCACCGGACGAGAGGCGATCGCGCCGGGACAGGCGGCGAACCTGCTCCAGCTCCACCAGGACTTCCCGAACATGTGGGACGCGTGGGACGTCGACCGGTACTACCGGAACCGGGTCGAGGACCTCGACGAGGTGACCGCGCTCACCGGCTCGGTCGACGCGGACGGCACCGCCCGGGTCGTGGTGGAGCGGGCGTTCAGCGCGTCGACGCTGACGCAGGAGATCACCCTCGCGCCGGGATCGCGCACCCTGGAGATCGACCAGACGACCGACTGGCACGAGACCGAGAAGTTCCTCAAGGTCGCCTTCCCGCTCGACGTCCGCGCCGAGCACACCATCGCCGAGACCCAGTTCGGCGCGCAGAAGCGTGCGACGCACACGAACACCTCGTGGGAGGCCGCGAAGTTCGAGACCTCGATGCACCGCTACGTGCTCGTCGAGGAGCCCGGGTTCGGGGTCGCCCTGGTCAACGACTCCATCCACGGGTTCGACACCACCCGCGACGCCGTCGACGGGCACGTCACCACGACGGTCCGGCTCTCGCTCCTCCGCGCGCCGCGGTTCCCCGACCCGGAGACCGACCAGGGTGTGCAGACGCACCGGTTCGGGCTCGTCATCGGGACCGACATCGCAGGGGCCACGACCGCCGGGACGCTCATGAACACGGCGTCGCGCACCGTCACGGGCGACCATGGCTTCGCGCCCCTCGTGCAGGTGTCCGGCGACGTCGTGGTGTCGAGCGTGAAGCTCGCCGACGACCGCTCCGGCGACCTCGTCGTGCGGGTGTACGAGCCTGCGGGCCGCCGGGGGACCGGTTCGATCGCCGTCGACGGGCCCTTCGGCGACCCCGTCGAGGTCTCGCTGCTCGAGGAGCCTCTGCCCGAGGGCTCCGCACACACGTCCTCGATCGACGCGGCGTTCGCCGTGGACGCGTTCGAGGTGCGCACGTTCCGCTTCGCGCGGAGCTGAACAACGTCGGCGGCGACCGCCGTCGCGACACTCGAAGAGGAGTGACATGAAGAAGTCGATGAAGTTCGGGATCGTGGCGGCGCTCGCCGCGATGGTGGCGGCACCGCTCGTGCCGACGGCAGCAACGGCGGCGCCTGCGGGGGGTGCCACTCCGGCTGCTGCTGCGACCAAGAGCGGGCCGACGAGCATCGCCTACGTCGAGGTCAACAACGACCAGCTGTCGAACGTCGGGCGGTACACGCTGTCCAACGGGGCGAACGCGTTCGACGTGGCGATCATCTTCGCCGCGAACATCAACTGGAACGGCTCGAAGGCCGTGCTGTACAACAACGACAAGGTCCAGGCGACGCTCGACGCCGCGGCGACGCAGATCAAGCCGCTGCAGGCGAAGGGGATCAAGGTCTCGCTGTCGATCCTCGGCAACCACCAGGGAGCCGGGATCGCGAACTTCCCCTCGCAGGCAGCAGCGCAGGACTTCGCGTCCCAGGTCGCCGCCACGGTCACGAAGTACGGGCTCGACGGGGTCGACCTCGACGACGAGTACTCCGACTACGGCACGAACGGCACCCCGCAGCCGAACGACCAGTCCATCGGGTGGCTCATCACCGCGTTGCGCGCGGACATGCCCGGCAAGCTGATCTCGTTCTACGACATCGGCCCGGCGTCGTCGTCGCTGTCGAAGGCGAGCAGCACCATCGGGTCGAAGCTGAACTACGCGTGGAACCCCTACTACGGCACGTACTCGGCGCCCTCGATCCCCGGCCTCGGCAAGAGCTCGCTGTCGGCCGCCGCGGTCGACATCCAGAACACACCGCAGTCCACCGCGGTGTCGCTCGCACAGCGCACGAAGTCGGACGGCTACGGCGTCTTCATGACGTACAATCTGCCTGGAGGGGACAAGAGCGGGTACGTGTCGTCGTTCACGAACGTGCTCTACGGGCAGGCGGCGGTCTACAAGTAGGGGCGAGTCCCGCGACTCGTTCCGCGGCTCGTTCCGCGAAAGCGACAGTGTGCGGCAGAACTCCCGTCGGACACTGTCGCTCTCCCGTAGCGTTCTGGCATGGAATCCAGCACTGACGCGGTCGGCTGGGCGCGCGCGACCCTCGCGGAGCAGGGCGCCGACGTGCTCGGCGTCGAGGAGGTGCACCGGCGCGCGTGGAGCACCGTCTGGCGCGTGACCACCGGCGACGGCGACCTGTTCCTGAAGTCCGCGCCGGAGGGCGTCTCACCCGAGCCGGCGCTCCTCGACGTGCTTGCGCTGCACGGGGTCCCGCACGTGCAGCGTCCCGTCGCCGTCGAGGGGACCTTCGTCCTGCTGCCGGACGGCGGACCGATCGTCCGCGATGCCGAGGACCGCGAGACCGTGTGGCGTGCGGTGATGCGGCACTACGCCGAGCTGCAGTGGGCGACCGAGCCCGCGGCAGCCGAGGACCTGGTGCGCGCCGGCGTGCCAGACCTCCGGCTCCCGGTGCTCCCTGACGTCACAGCCGAGGTCGTCGCACGGTGGACACCGGAACACCCGGCCGTGCTCGCGCGACTCCGGGACGCCGCGGCCGAGCTCGACGAGCTGCTGCCGATGGCCACGATCGAGCACAGCGACCTGCACGACGGCAACGCGTTCGTGCGGGACGCCGTGCCGTTCGACTGGGGCGACGCCTGCGTGTCGCACCCGTTCCTCAGCCTGCTGGTCGCTGGGCAGGAGGACGTGCCAGGAGCCGTCGACGCGTACCTCGAGACGTTCTTCGGCGAGCCTGGAGTCGCCGAGGATCCCGACGTGCAGCACATCGTGGCGCTGGCGAAGACGGTCGGCGTCGTGCCGCGGGCACTGAGCTGGCAGCGGGCGATCGACGCCGCCGGCGACGCGATGCCCGACGAGTACCGCGATGCCCCGCGGCAGTGGCTCCTGACCCTCGTCGACGGAGCACGCTGAGCGGTTCTCCACAGATCGTCACGCCCCTCGAGTTCGCGCTACCTCGCCAACCGCGAGCACCGAACGACCCGCCGAGACTGCTGGTGACTGGAGGCCATGATGACGAGCTCCTTCCTGCGTCTCGAGTGCGAAACACTCGGCGCTGACGCCGAGCAGGTCCGGGCCGACTTCGAAGCATCCGCCGAAGCGCTGTACGAGATGGACGGCGTCTTCGACCAGGACGTCGAAGCGGATCTGTCGCGGAAGACCCTGACCTTCTCGCTCGGCGTCACGTCATCGAGTGAAGTTCGCGCGCTCGAGACCGCGATCACTGCTGTTCGAACGGCGTTGCACGCTGCGGGCGGCGGGACACCGGGCTGGGAAGACCACTCCCGGATGCTGCGCCAGGAGATCGAGTCGGACTCCCTGGGGCACATCCCCGCTGAGCGTCGGCGCAGTGCCGGTTCCTTTTGTGGAGGGGATGGCCGGTCCGCCTTGTGGAGGGGATGACGGGAATCGAACCCGCGTAGCCAGTTTGGAAGACTGGGGCTCTACCATTGAGCTACATCCCCGCGCCTGCGCACGAAGCGCAGCCCCACCACTGTAGCGGACGAACACACCCCTCATGGTCCTCTTGCCACCAGACGAGTCGTCCCAGCGCACGATCAAGCGTTCCCGCGTGCTCTCCTACGTCCTGGTGGCGCTCGCCGCGGTGGTCCTGTCGCTCCGCCCCGACCTGTTCGGCGACCCGCAGGCCCAGCCGGCGCACGCGCTCCTGCACGTCTGGCGGATCGTCCTCGGCATCGTCCTGGCGGTCGCCGCACTCGGGGTACAGGTCCTCGTCGGCGTGCGCTGGAGACGGAGTCTGCGCACAGACTCCCGAGCTCCCGGGAACCGCGGACCACATCCCCGCTAGACTCATCGGCGTCGCGTGCGCCCCTTCGGCGTGCGCGAGCACCCTGGCTCAGACAAACGGGGCGTAGCTCAGCTTGGTAGAGCGCCCGCTTTGGGAGCGGGAGGTCGCAGGTTCGAATCCTGTCGCCCCGACCAGGACACATCACCGCCAACCATCAGGAGAACCCCCCTTGGCCAACAGCACCGTCGACAAGGTGAGCGAGACCCGCGTCAAGCTCACGGTGAACGTGACGCCGGAAGAGCTCAAGCCGAGCATCGACCACGCGTACAAGCACATCGCCGAGCAGATCAACATCCCCGGCTTCCGCAAGGGCAAGGTCCCGCCGGCGATCGTCGACCAGCGTGTCGGCCGCGGCGAGGTCCTGAACCACGCCGTCGGCGACGCGATCGACACCTTCTACCGCCAGGCGGTCGAAGAGCAGGAGCTCCGCATCCTCGGCCGTGCCGAGGCGGACGTCGCCGAGCTCCCGAACGTCAAGGACTTCACCGGCGACCTCGTCCTCACCTTCGAGGTGGACGTGCGTCCGGAGTTCGACCTCCCCGACTACAGCTCCTACGAGCTGACGGTCGACGCGGTCGAGGTCTCCGACGAGGAGATCGAAGAGGAGCTGCAGAACCTGCGCACCCGCTTCGGCACGCTCGTCACGGTGGACCGTCCGGCGACCAAGGGTGACTTCGCCCAGATCGACCTGACCGCGACCATCGGCGACGACGAGGTCGACTCGGCCACGGGCGTGTCCTACGAGCTCGGCTCCGGCGACCTGCTCGAGGGCATCGACGAGGCGCTCGAGTCGCTCACCGCCGGTGAGTCCACCACGTTCGAGTCCACGCTCGTCGGTGGCGACCGCGAGGGCGAGACCGCACAGATCGCCGTGACCGTCACCGCTGTCAAGGAGCGCGAGCTCCCCGAGGCCGACGACGAGTTCGCGCAGATCGCGTCGCAGTTCGACACCATCGAGGAGCTCAAGGCCGACCTCAAGGAGCAGATCGCGAAGTCCAAGACCTTCGGTCAGGGCGCAGCGGCTCGCGACAAGCTCGTCGAGAAGCTCCTCGAGGACGTCGAGATCCCGATCTCGGAGAAGCTCATCGAGGACGAGGTCCACCGTCACCTCGAGCAGGAGAACCGCCTCGAGGACGACGAGCACCGCAAGGAGGTCGCCGAGTCCAGCGAGACCGCCTTCCGCTCGCAGATCCTCCTCGACTCCATCGCCGAGAAGGAGTCGATCCAGGTCTCGCAGGAAGAACTCACGCAGTACCTGATCCAGGCCGCCGCGCAGTACGGCATGGAGCCGGGCGAGTTCATCAAGGTCATCGACCAGAACGGGCAGATCCCCGGCATGGTCGGCGAGGTCGCTCGCTCGAAGGCCGTCGCGACGGTCCTCTCCAAGGTGACCGTCAAGGACACCGAGGGCAACGACGTCGACCTCTCCGCGTTCACCGCGGGTGTCGCGCAGGAGCCGGCCACGGCCGACGCCGAGTAGTCACCACCCACCGGACGGGAGGCACGGTGCCAGCTGGCACCGTGCCTCCCGTCCGCATTTCCGGCCACCCGCATTGCCGACAGCGAACAGGCGCGAACTGATGCGTTGCAACCGATAAGTTCGACATCAAGCGACAACTGAACGGGAGCTTTTCCATGGCCGAAGCGACACTGAACCCCAGTGTTTTTGACCGCCTTCTGAGAGACCGGATCGTGTGGCTCGGCTCCGAGGTCCGCGACGACAACTCGAACGAGATCGCAGCCAAGCTGCTGCTGCTCGCCGCCGAGGACCCTGAGAAGGACATCTACCTCTACATCAACTCGCCCGGTGGTTCGATCACCGCCGGCATGGCGATCTACGACACGATGCAGTTCGTGCCGAACGACATCGTCACGGTGGGCATCGGCCTCGCCGCCTCGATGGGGCAGTTCCTGCTCTCGTCGGGCACGCCGGGCAAGCGCTACATCACCCCGAACGCGCGCGTGCTGCTGCACCAGCCGTCCGGTGGCTTCGGCGGTACCGCCGCGGACATCCAGACGCAGGCGAAGGTCATCCTCGACATGAAGCAGCGGATGGCCGAACTGACCGCCGAGCAGACCGGCAAGACGGTCGAACAGGTCCTCAAGGACAACGACCGCGACAACTGGTTCACGGCGCAGGAAGCGCTCGACTACGGCTTCGTCGACCACCTCCGCGCGTCCAGCGCCGAGGTCATCGGCGGCGGCGGGACCGTCAGCGACGGCGAGACCCCCACCGCGGCAGCCGACCCCGACGCCCAGTCCTGATCCCCACCGAAGAAAAGGAAACGAGAATGCATCTCCCCATGCTCGGTGGCGCGCAGAACGTCCCGGCTCCCACTGATCGGTACATCCTCCCGAGCTTCGAAGAGCGCACGGCCTACGGCTACAAGCGGCAGGACCCGTACGCGAAGCTGTTCGAGGACCGCATCGTGTTCCTCGGCGTCCAGGTCGACGACGCGTCGGCCGACGACGTCATGGCCCAGCTGCTCGTGCTCGAGTCGATGGACCCGGACCGCGACATCGTGATGTACATCAACTCGCCCGGTGGCTCGTTCACCGCGATGACGGCGATCTACGACACGATGCAGTACATCCGTCCGCAGATCCAGACGGTCTGCCTCGGTCAGGCCGCGTCGGCGGCGTCGGTGCTCCTCGCTGCCGGTACCCCCGGCAAGCGTCTGGCCCTGCCGAACGCCCGCGTCCTCATCCACCAGCCCGCGACCCAGCAGGGTGGCGGCCAGGCGTCGGACATCGAGATCCAGGCGGCGGAGATCCTCCGCATGCGCACCTGGCTCGAGGAGACGCTGTCGAAGCACTCCAACAAGACGCCGGAGCAGGTCAACAGCGACATCGAGCGCGACAAGATCATGTCTGCGGCCGAGGCCGTCGAGTACGGCCTGATCGACCAGGTCCTGACGAGCCGGAAGAACCTCCCCGCACTCGTCAAGTAGCGAACGAAGAGGGCCCCCGCACCGACTGGTGCGGGGGCCCTCTTGCGTGCGCGGGGTGTGCCGGGGCCCGGTGCTCCCGAGACCCGCCGAACGGCCACGACACGCCGCTGGTTGGCCGCCGAGTGGTCGGGAAATGTCGCCCGGCGGGCTGTCGAGCGACGGGCTTCGACCGGTCGGCGGAGCTGAGCGGGGTGTTGTGACCAGTGGGGCCGGGCAGCGTCGCGTCAGGCGTCAGGCGTCAGGCGTCAGGCGTCAGGCGTCAGGGGTCAGGGGTCAGGCGTCAGGGGTCGGGCGTCAGGGGTCGGGCGTCGGGCGCGGGCGTCAGGCGTCGGGCGCCAGGGGTCAGTCCTCGTCGTCGGTGGGGGCTGGGCGGCGACGGAGGAGGAGCAGGACGGCGACGACTGCGGCGACGAGTACCAGGCCGCCGGCGCCGATCCAGATCGCGTCGGACATCGGGGAGTCCGTCGTGCCGGATGCGGTGCCCGTGGTGTCCGACGAGCTCGACGACCCGGCGGTCGCGCAGGTCGGCGGCTTCGCGGAGCCCTTCGCCGGCGTGAACCCCGAGGGTGCCTTCCACGTGAACGCGTACTCGTCGGAGACGGTGTGGCCGTCGGCGGAGACGATCTGCCACTCGACCTCGTACTTGCCGGAGGCACCGAGCGCGGCCTTCGTGGTCATCGACGGGCCGTCGACGGCGACGCAGCCGTCCTCGTAGTAGCGCTTGTCCGGCCCGACGATCCGGAAGGCGAAGCCGGACCCGGTGCCACCGATGTCGAGCAGCTTGTCGTTCGTGGTGATCTCGAACGCGTCCGGCAGGGACGTCAGCGTGCCGTCGACCTTCGGTGTCGACGCGATCATGTAGTTGTGCGCGCTCGCCGGACCGGCGAGCCCGAGGACCGCGCCGCCCGCGATCGCGACGGACGCGGCGGTGCCGGCCACGAGCCTCCAGGCCCGGGACCGGCCACCTGCCGGACGGACGGTCGTCACTTGGCGCTGCGGCGTCGGGTCGCGGCGACGGCGATCACGAGGCCGGCCGCGCCGACGACGAGTCCGCCGAGGCCGAGGAACCGTCCGACGAGGTCGGGCTGGGACGTCGTCGAGGTGCTCGCTGTGGTGGCGTCGTCGGTGGCTGCGGCAGCGTGGTGGTCGTCGTCACCGGTCGAGGCGGCGGTCAGCGTGATCGAGGGCGCGGGGTGCTCCGGCTCGGCCTCGCCCGCCTTCTGCTCCTGGTCCCACTCGGTCGACCCCTGCTCGCAGGTCTGGGTGACGGGGATCGCGACGACGTCGCCCGGCTTGCCGTCCGGCAGCGAGAACGACAGCGAGAAGGTGTCGCGCTCGTCCGCGGGGAGCGGGGTCTTCGCGGTGTAGGTGATGCTCGTGACGCGCTCACCGGCGTCGGCGGCGGTCTCGTCGTCGGCGGAGGCGGAGGGGCTCGTGTAGGGCTCGGTCGCCTTCGTGATGTCCCAGTTCGGGTTGACGGTCGGCGTGACCTCGATCACCGAGGACGGCACGTGGAACTGCAGCTTCGTCGTGGGGGAGCCGTCGCAGCCGTGCGGGACGGAGAAGGTCGCGGTCGTGTACGAACCCGCGGCGGACGACGTGCTCGTCGCCTCGACGTGGGCGCTGGCGGACGCCGCGGTGCCGAGGACGATCGCGGCGGCGACGCCGAGGGTCACTGCGCCACCGGCGGCGAGACGCTTCTGCATGGGGTTCCTTCCGGATGGTGTTCTACAACTTGTAGAGAAGACTGCATCACCGTAGCAGCACTGCACGCCCTGGGCGAACGCGCGCCCGGAAACGCGCACGGCGTCGCCGTCAGTGTCACCGGATGCGGTTAGGCTCGACAACACGACGACCTCGTGCACGCGAGCAGTGGTGCTCGTCGACTGCAGTGCACGTCGACTGCAGCGCACGTCAACCAGGGAAGGCCGGAGCATGGCACGCATCGGAGAGAGCGGGGACCTCCTCAAGTGCTCCTTCTGTGGCAAGAGCCAGAAGCAGGTGCAGCAGTTGATCGCCGGTCCCGGCGTCTACATCTGCGACGAATGCGTCGAGCTCTGCAACGAGATCATCGAAGAGCGTCTCGCTGAAGCGAGCGACGAGACCGGCAGCGGCGAGTTCGAGCTCCCGAAGCCGCGCGAGATCTTCGATTTCCTGCAGGAGTACGTCATCGGGCAGGACCCGGCGAAGCGCGCCCTGGCGGTCGCCGTCTACAACCACTACAAGCGCATCCGTGCGCAGGGGCAGATCACCGCCGCCGAAGACCGCGACGACGTCGAGATCGCCAAGTCCAACATCCTGCTGATCGGCCCAACGGGCTGCGGTAAGACGTACCTGGCGCAGACGCTGGCCAAGCGGCTCAACGTGCCGTTCGCCGTCGCGGACGCCACCGCACTGACCGAGGCGGGCTACGTCGGCGAAGACGTCGAGAACATCCTGCTCAAGCTCATCCAGGCCGCCGACTACGACGTCAAGCGCGCCGAGACCGGGATCATCTACATCGACGAGGTCGACAAGATCGCCCGCAAGGCCGAGAACCCGTCGATCACGCGCGATGTGTCCGGCGAAGGCGTGCAGCAGGCGCTGCTCAAGATCCTCGAGGGGACGGTTGCCTCCGTCCCGCCGCAGGGTGGTCGGAAGCACCCGCACCAGGAGTTCATCCAGATCGACACGACGAACGTGCTGTTCATCGTCGCCGGTGCGTTCGCGGGTCTCGAAGAGATCGTGTCGTCCCGGGTCGGCAAGCGGGGGATCGGCTTCGGCGCTCCGCTGCACAGCCCGCTCGACCAGCAGGACCTCTTCGCCGACGTCCTGCCGGAAGACCTGCACAAGTTCGGGCTCATCCCGGAGTTCATCGGGCGTCTGCCCGTCGTCACCACGGTGTCGCAGCTGGACCAGTCGGCGCTCATGCAGATCCTGACGGAGCCGAAGAACGCGCTCGTCCGGCAGTACCAGCGGATGTTCCAGATCGACGGGGTCGAGCTCGAGTTCGACCAGGGTGCGCTGGAGGCCATCGCGGACCTCGCGGTGCTCCGCCAGACCGGTGCGCGTGGGCTCCGAGCGATCATGGAAGAGGTGCTCGGGCCGATCATGTTCGACGTGCCCTCCGACGACGACGTCGCACGCGTCGTCGTCACGCGGGAGTCGGTGCTCGAGAACGCGGCGCCGACGATCGTCCCGCGGCCGAGGACCAAGCGCGTCGAGAAGTCCGCGTAGGGGAATCCGCTTCGCAACAGGGCCCGCACCGTCTCGGTGCGGGCCCTGTTGGCGTGCGGCGTGTCCCTGCGCGCGGGTGTTCCCGTGGGGGCGCGCGGTGTTCCCCTACGCGCGTTCCTTCCCATCACGCTCGGAGTGGGAAGTCGATTCGCGCGTAGGGGGTCGGAACGACATGCCTCCTACGCGCGAAACGACTCCCTACGCGCGAAACGGCCGACCGGACCGTCCCCGGGGCGCCGCGCGCTACTCCAGGCCGCGGCGGCGCAGCAGGGGGCCGACCTCGGCGTCGCGGCCGCGGAACTCGCGGAAGGCCTCGATCGGGTCCTTCGACCCACCGACGCCGAGCAGCAGCGTGGCGAAGCGGCGCCCGGCAGCGCGGTCGAGCCCGCCGTGGTCGCGGAACCACTCCACGGTGTCGGCGTCGAGCACCTCGCTCCAGATGTAGCCGTAGTAGCCGGCGTCGTACCCGCCAGAGAACGTGTGCGCGAAGTACGTCGAGGAGTACCGCGGCGGAACGGCGGCGACGTCGACCCCGGCGTCCGCCAGGGCCTGGCGTTCGAAGGCCTCGACGTCCGTGACGGCGTCGGCCTTGGCCTTCGACAGGCGGTGCCACGCCTGGTCCAGGAGTGCGGCGGCGAGGTACTCGGTCGTCCCGAATCCCTCGTTGAAGCCGGCGGAGTCGCTCAGCCCGAGGACGAGCTCCGGCGGCATCGGCTCGCCGGTCTCGTGGTGCTTCGCGTAGTTCGCGAGGACCTCGGGCCAGGACACCCACATCTCGTTCACCTGGCTCGGGAACTCCACGAAGTCCCGCTCGACGTTCGTGCCGGAGAACCGCGGGTACGTCGTCCGCGCGATCAACCCGTGCAGCGCGTGCCCGAACTCGTGGAACAGCGTCTCGACCTCGTCCTGGATGAGGAGCGTCGGGGACCCGGCGGCGGGCTTCGCGACGTTGAGGTTGTTCACGACGACGGGCAGGGTGCCCATCAGTGCCGACTGCTCGACGACGGGGTTCATCCACGCGCCACCCCGCTTGCCGTCGCGCGTGTAGAGGTCGAGCAGGTACAGGCCCACGGGAGCGTCCTGCTCGTCGGTGACCTCGAACACGCGGACGTCGTCGTTGTAGCCGTGCAGGTCGGGGCGCTCGGCGAACTTCAGGCCGTACAGCGCGTTGGCGGCGAAGAACACGCCGTCGTGCAGCACCCGGTCGGCCTCGAGGTACGGGCGCATCGCGGAGCTGTCCGCGGCGAACTGCTCGCCGCGGAGGATCTCGGTCGCGTACGCCCAGTCCCAGGACTCGACGTCGAACCCGACGGTGCGGGACCGGACCGCGCGCTCGTCCTCGGCGTTGCGCGCGGCCGCCGGTGTGAGCGAGGACAGCAGCCCGGCGACGGCGGCGGGATCACCGGCGGTCTCGTCTGCCGTGACGACCGACGCGTGGTCGGGGAAGCCGAGGAGTTCGGCGCGTTCGGCCCGGAGCCGGACGATGCGGAGCAGGACCTCGCGGTTGTCGTGCTCGTTCCCGCGACGACCTCTGGCGAGGGATGCACGCATGATGCGCTCGCGCAGCCCACGGTCGGTGAGCGACGCGAGCCACGGGTGCCCGGTGTAGAGCGGCAGGGTGATGAGCCAGCCGTCGAGCCCGCGGTCGGCTGCTGCACCGGCGGCAGCGGACTTCGCGCCGTCGTCGAGTCCCGCGAGCTCGTCCTCGGCGGTGACGTGGACCGCGGAGTCGTTGGTGTCCTCGAGCAGGTTCCGCTCGAACGTCGTGGTGAGTGTCGAGAGCTCCTGGTTGATCGCGGTCAGGCGTTCCTTGCCCGCGTCGTCGAGCCCGGCGCCGGCGAGGGTCATCTCGGTGTGGGTGCGCTCCACGAGCCGGAGGTCCTCGCCGGTGAGGCCCTCGGCAGCGGCGGTGTCCCGGACAGCCCGCACCCGCTCGTACAGCCGCGAGTCGAGGGTGATGGCGTCATGGTGCGCGGCGAGCAACGGGGAGACCTCGGCCTCGATGTCGTGCAGCTCCGGGGTGGAGTCGGCGGACGACAGCGTGAAGAACACCATGCTGACACGGGACAGCAGCTGACCGGTACGCTCGAGTGCCACCAGGGTGTTGTCGAACGTCGCAGGCTCCGGGTTCGCAGCGATCGCCTCGACCTCCGCGCGCTGCTCGGCCATGCCGGCGTCGAACGCCGGGCGGTGGTGCTCCAGCCGGACGTCGTCGAACGGGGGGAGTGCGTACGGCAGGGGACTCGGTTCGTCGAACGGCGTCGTCATCACCCCACCCTAGCGACGGGTCGCGGCGTCGATCAGGGTGGCGGCGGCGCGACGGGCGTGCCGCGCGGGTGCGGTGTCGCCGGCGATCGCCGCGGTGGTCTGGGCGCCTTCCGCGAGCAACGCCAGCTGGGCGGCGAGCTCGTCGGCGGCAGCCGGGTCGGCGACGGCACGAGTGGTGAGTGCCGCGACGAAGGCTTGGAAGGACTCCTTGTGCCGGCGAGCGATCGAGGCGACGGCTGGGGAGGTCGCACCGAGCTCGCCGAACGCGTTGATGAACCCGCAGCCGCGGAAGGTGTCGTCCCCGAACCACGACTCGAGGAAGTCGTACATCGCCAGGAGCTTGTCGCGGGGCGAGACCGCGGCGTCCACCGCCTGCTCGATGCCGTGCTCCCAGATCTCGTGGCGTCCCGCGAGGACGGCGGCGATGAGCTGGTCCTTGCCGGGGAACGCCGCGTAGAGCTTCTTCAGGGAGACGCCGGCGCCCGTGCGGATCTCGTCCATGCCGACGGACTGGATGCCGCGGGCGTAGAAGAGTGCATCGGCGACGTCGACGATGTGGGCCTTCGTGTCGGCCTCGATCGTGTTCGCGCTCATGTCGTACCCCGTTCGCTGTGCGTTCACCGTCTCCGAGTTGCATGGGGAACGGTCGTTCTCTACTGTAGGGCACATCGACGGAGAACGACCGTTCTCCGCTCGGAGCGAAGTCCGTCACGGAAGGAACGACCATGGGTGAGATCACCGTCGGGACCGAGAACAGCGCCGACATCCGGCTGCACTACGAGGACAAGGGGACCGGGCAGCCGATCGTGCTGATCCACGGCTTCCCGCTCGACGGCAACTCCTGGGAAGGGCAGATCCCGCCGCTCCTCGACGCCGGGTACCGGGTCGTGACGTACGACCGTCGCGGCTTCGGCCAGTCGTCGCAGCCGAGCACCGGGTACGACTACGACACCTTCGCGGACGACCTGCACACCGTGCTCGAGACGCTCGACCTGCGCGACGTCATCCTCGTCGGCTTCTCGATGGGCACCGGCGAGATCGCCCGGTACATCGGCCGTCACGGTGAAGAGCGGATCGCGAAGGTCGCGTTCCTCGCCTCGCTCGAGCCGTTCCTCGCGATCACCGACGACAACCCAGACGGCGCCGGCCCGATGTCGTTCTTCGAGGGCATCGCTGCCGACGTGAAGCAGGACCGGTACGCGTACTTCACGAACTTCTACCAGGACTTCTTCAACCTGTCGGAGAACCTCGGCTCGCGCATCTCCGAAGAGGCCGTCCGCAACGCCTGGAACGTCGCCGCCGGATCCGGTTCGATCGCCAGCGCCGCTGCTCCGCTGACCTGGCCGACCGACTTCCGTCAGGACATCCCGAAGGTCACCGTCCCGGCACTCATCGTGCACGGCACGGCGGACAACATCCTGCCGATCGACGCGACCGGCCGTCGCTTCACGAAGGCGCTCCCGCACGCGGAGTACGTCGAGATCGAGGGCGCCCCGCACGGCCTGCTCACCACGCACACCTCCGAGGTGAACCAGGTCCTGCTCGGCTGGCTCGCCAAGGCCTGACCCGAACGGCCCCCCGCCCAACCGAAAGCACCCCGAACCGCGGAAAACCGTGGTGCGGGGTGCTTTCGGTTGTGCGAACGCGGGCGAACGCGGGCGAACACGCGCGGGCGGCCGCGGCTCGCGGGCGGGCGCTCAGTCCTCCTCGGGAGCGTCGTCCGGGTTCGTCACCTGGGCGTGCCCGAGCGCGTCGAGGTGGATCGACGTGCCGTCGTCGAGCTCGACGCGCGGCTTGCCCTCCAGGAAGGTCAGCGTCCACCCCCAGCCCGTGGTGTCGACCGCCTCCGCGGCCAGCTCGTCCTCGACGGTCCGGACCGCCACGACCAGCGCTTCCACGAGCCGTGCCGGTGGTTCCCCACCCACGTTCCAGCGCGTACCCAACTGCATCAGGGCCTCCTGTCCGTCTCCGACGCGACCCTACGCGGGCTGCTCGGCCAGCTCGATCTCGGTGACCGCGAGTTCCGGACCGTCGACGAACGACAGGTCCTGGATGCGGCCGACGGCCGCCAGGTCGACCGCTGCGCGCTCGACGAGCTCCCGCGTCTCGGCCGGGGCCGCGACCACCGCGCGCGTCACCGGCGTCTTCTGGGACGCCTTGGCAGCCGTCTTCGCACCGCGGATCCCGATGAGCGCCTGCCCGACGGCGGCGAGGAGACCGGTCTCGGCCGCGTCGACCGGCAGGTCGGCGGCGGTCGGCCAGGAGGCTCGGTGCACGCTGGTGTCGTGGGTCCAGGCCCACACTTCCTCCGTCGCGAACGGCAGGAACGGTGCGAGCAGACGGAGCTGCACGTCGATGGCGGCGCGGAGCGCCAGGACGGCGCTCGCCTGGGTCTCGTGCGTCGCGTCCGGCGCGGTGCCGTACGCGCGCTCCTTGACGAGCTCGAGGTAGTCGTCGCAGAACGTCCAGAAGAAGCGCTCGGTGACCTCGAGAGCGCGGGCGTGGTCGAAGCCGTCGAACGCCGTGGTCGCCTGCTCGAGCGTGGTGCGCAGGGCGGCGAGCATGTCGATGTCGAGCGCCTCGGTCACCTGGTGCGCGCCGGTCGGCAGCTCGAAGCCGTAGACGAACTTCGCCGCGTTGAGCACCTTGATCGCCAGACGCCGACCGACCTTGATCTGCTTCGGGTTCTGCGCGTCGAACGCCGCGTCCGTGCCGAGCTTCGACGAGGCCGCCCAGTAGCGGACCGCGTCGGCGCCGTGCTGCTCGAGGATCGAGAGCGGGGTGACCACGTTGCCCTTGGACTTCGACATCTTCTTGCGGTCGGGGTCCACGATGAAGCCGGAGATCGACGCGTTCTTCCACGGCACGACATCGGCTTCGAGCTGGCTGCGGAGCACCGTCGTGAACAGCCACGTGCGGATGATGTCCTGCGCCTGCGGGCGGACGTCGTACGGGTAGACGAGGTCGTAGAGCGCCGGGTCGGTCTCCCACTTGCCCGCGAGCTGCGGGGTCAGCGACGAGGTCGCCCAGGTGTCCATGACGTCGAGCTCACCCTGGAACCCGCCGGCGACGCCGCGCTGGTCCTCGGTGTAGCCGGGAGCCGGTTCGGACGCCGGGTCGACGGGCAGCTGCGCCTCAGTCGGGACGATCGGCTGGTCGAACACCGGGTTGCCGTCGGCGTCGAGCGGGTACCAGACGGGCAGCGGCACACCGAAGAAGCGCTGGCGCGAGATGAGCCAGTCGCCCGAGAGGCCGCCGACCCAGTTGTCGTAACGGACGCGCATGAAGTCCGGGTGGAAGGCGATCTCCTCGCCGCGCTTCCGGAGCGTGGCCTTGAGGTCCTCGTCGCGAGCGCCGTTCACGATGTACCACTGGCGCGTGGAGACGATCTCGAGGGGCTTGTCGCCCTTCTCGAAGAACTTCACCGGGTGCTGGATGGTCTTGATGTCCCCGACCAGGTCGCCGGACTCGGTCAGGGCGTCCACGACGACCTTCTTCGCCGAGAACACGGTCTTGCCGGCCATCTCGGCGTAGAGGGCCTTGCCGCCCTCCGACTCGATCCAGGCCGGCTCGTCGGAGCGCACGCGGCCGTCGAACCCGATGATCGCGCGGTTCGGCAGCTGCAGCTCGCGCCACCACACGACGTCCGTGGTGTCACCGAACGTGCAGACCATGGCGATGCCGGCGCCCTTGTCCTTCTGCGCGAGGTGGTGCGCGAGGACCGGGACCTCGACGTCGAACAGGGGGGAGCGGACCGTCGTGCCGAAGAGGTCCTGGAACCGCTCGTCGTCCGGGTGCGCGACGAGGGCGACGCACGCCGGCAGGAGCTCCGGGCGGGTGGTCTGGATGACGATGTCGCCCTGACCGTCCGTGCGGTGGAAGGCGATGCCGTGGTACGCGCCGGGCATCTCCTTGTCCTCGAGTTCGGCCTGCGCGACCGCGGTGCGGAAGGTGACGTCCCAGAGCGTCGGGGCGTCGGCCTGGTAGGCCTCGCCGCGCTCGAGGTTCCGGAGGAACGCACGCTGCGCGCTGGCGCGGGAGGTGTCGTCGATCGTGCGGTACGACTGCGTCCAGTCCACGGACAGGCCGAGCGTGCGGAAGAGGTGCTCGAACTGCTGCTCGTCCTGCACGGTGAGGCGCTCGCACAGCTCGATGAAGTTGCGGCGCGACACCGGGATCTGGTCGGCGGCCTTCGACGACTTGTTGTCGCCGCCTTCGAACGGCGGGACGAACATCGGGTCGTAGGGGAGCTGCGGGTCGCAGCGGACGCCGTAGTAGTTCTGCACGCGACGCTCGGTGGGGAGACCGTTGTCGTCCCAGCCCATCGGGTAGAAGACCTGCTTGCCGCGCATGCGCTCGAACCGGGCCTTGAGGTCGGTGTGCGTGTACGAGAACACGTGGCCGATGTGCAGCGAGCCGGAGGCGGTCGGCGGCGGGGTGTCGATCGAGTAGACGTTGCTGCGGTCTCCGGCGGCGTCGCGGTCGAACCGGTACGTGCCCTGGTCGTCCCAGACCGGTCCCCAGACCTGCTCGAGTCCGTCCACCGTGGGCTTGTCGGGCATGGGCTTGGTCATGGCTGCGCCTTTCGATCGATATGTGCGGCACCGAGTCCGTGATGAGGTGCCTGAGTGTCCACGCGTGACACGTGGTTCGTTCGATCGTACCGGGACCGGCGAGCGGGCGGCACGCTTACCACGCGGCCCCCTCGCGGACAAGTCCCGAAGCTGTTAGTCTGTCGGGGTTTGTCCGGCGAGCGCGAGCTCGTAGGAGCTGCAACGTCGCCGTCCCGTCGGACCCCCGAAGGACGCTCAGCACACCGGAGGAACACACTTGACACCGAACAACGCACCCCAGTCGCACGGCGATCGGCCGCTGCGCACGAAGGGCGCTGCGAAGCGCGCTCGCCGGAAGCTGACCACGGACGACGTCACCGTCGTCGAGGAGTCGCTCCTCAAGCGCGCCGTCGCCGCAGCCGCACTCGGCAACGCGATGGAGTGGTTCGACTTCGGCATCTTCGCCTACCTCACCGTCACCATCTCGAAGGTCTTCCTGCCGCAGGGTGACCCCGCCGCGAACATCGTCGCCACCTTCGGGTTCTTCGCCGCCGCGTTCATCGTCCGCCCGATCGGTGGTGCCGTCTTCGGCCCGATCGGCGACAAGATCGGCCGGCAGAAGGTCCTCGCCCTGACGATGATCCTGATGGCCGCCGGCACGCTCATGATCGGCCTGATCCCGTCGTACGACACGATCGGCTTCTGGGCACCCGTGCTGCTCCTCGTCGCCCGCTTCGTGCAGGGCTTCTCGACCGGTGGCGAGTACGGCGGCGCCGCGACGTTCATCGCCGAGTACTCCCCGGACAAGCGCCGAGGGTTCATGGGTTCGTGGCTCGAGTTCGGCACCCTGGCCGGGTACGTGCTCGGCGCGTCGATCGTCACCGGCCTGCAGTTCGGCCTGTCCGAGGACGCCCTGCTCAGCTGGGGCTGGCGCATCCCGTTCATCGTCGCCGGCCCGCTCGGCCTGATCGGGCTGTACCTGCGCCTGAAGCTCGAGGAGACCCCGGCCTTCCAGAAGCAGCAGGAGCAGGCCGCCGAGCGCGAGTCGCAGAAGACGCCGTTCCTCAAGCTCTTCGCCACCAACTGGCGCGCGCTCATCGTCTGCATCGGCCTGGTGCTGGTCTTCAACGTGTCCGACTACATGCTCCTGTCGTACATGCCGACCTACCTCGAGCAGAACCTCGGCCAGAACGCCACCTTCGGTCTGATCCTCATCGTCATCGTGATGATCCTGATGATGGTCGTCATCACGTTCGGTGGTCGCCTGTCCGACCGGTTCGGCCGTCGTCCCGTGCTCGCCGCGGGCTGCATCGGGTTCTTCCTGTTCTCGTGGCCGGCGCTGCAGCTCGTGCAGTCCGGTACCGGCGTCGGCGTGTTCTTCGGGCTGCTCATCCTCGGAGTGGTGCTCGTCACCTTCACCTCGACGATGCCCTCGACGCTCCCCGCGCTCTTCCCGACGATCATCCGCTACGGCGCGCTGGCGATCGCGTTCAACGTGTCCGTCTCGCTCTTCGGTGGCACCACCCCGCTCGCGACCGCCGCGCTCATCAACAGCGCGAAGGACGCCGGCTTCGGCTGGGCCGAGGACATCCCGGCGTTCTACCTGATGGCAGCAGCCGTGATCGGCCTCGTGGCGGTGTACTTCACGAAGGAGACCGCGTCGACGCCGCTCATGGGCTCCGGCCCGACGGTGGCCTCGGAGGAAGAGGTCGCGCAGGTCATCGACGAGTACAACGACCCGTCGTCCGACTTCGCGCAGTCCGACTGGGCGAAGGAGTTCTCGACCAGCGAGATCCCGATCATCTCGGCCGACACGGACAAGGCGCCGTCCGGCTCCTGATCCGCGTGGGCGGCTCTCCGCCCCTGCGCCAAAGCGACAGTGTCCCGGCCGTTTTCGCCGGGACACTGTCGCTTTCGCGGTAGTGGCTGTGGCGCGATCCGGGACACTGTCGCTTTCGCGGGACCGACCGACGTGCGCGGCCCGACCGACGCGCGAGGACCGGCCGACGTGCGAGCTACGCGGCGGCGGACCTCGGGCCGGCCGACAGCCGCTCGGCGGCACGGACGAGCCCCGCGGTCACGGCGTGCGTCGGGCGTGCGAACACCTCGGCGGCCGGGCCGTGTTCCACCGCGGCACCGCCGTGCATCACCAGGACGTCGTCCGCGATGCGCCGGACCGCACGGAGGTCGTGCGACACGAACACCATCGCGACACGGGTCTCGTCGCGGAGCCGTTCCAGGAGGCCCATCACGGCGTCCTGCACCGTGGCGTCGAGCGCCGTGACGGGTTCGTCGAGCACGAGCACGTCCGGCCCCGTCGCCAGCGCACGGGCGATGGCCAGGCGCTGCCGTTGCCCGCCGGACAGCGTCAGCGGCGACCGGCCGCGGATCGCGGGGTCGAGGTCGACCTGTCCCAGGGCCTCGTCGACGCGGGCGTCGAGCGACCCGGTCGCCCGCCGTGCGTCGCCGCCGGACATCGCGTCCGCCAGCACCCGCTCGACGTTCCACCGCTCGTCGAAGGTCGCGCCGGGGTCCTGCACGACGGCGGACACCCGGCGGCGGCGTGCCCGTCGCTCACGCTCGGGGAGGGGTGCCCAGGGAGCGCCGTCGAGCGTGACCGTGCCGGTGTCCGGCGCCTCGAGCCCGAGCAGCATGCGCACGAGCGTCGTCTTGCCGGACCCGGACGCCCCGACGACACCGAGTGTCCGCCCACGCCGGAGTCCGAACGACACCCCCGTGACGGCGTCGACCCGGTCGTACGACTTCCGGAGGTCCGTCGTCTCGAGCACGGCGGCAGCAGCGCCGACGACCGGCCGCGGCGCCGCGGTGCGCCCGGCGGCCGAAGCGGCGACGAGTGCCCGGGTGACCGGGTGGGTGGGGGATCGGAGGACCTGCGTCACCGGCCCCTGCTCGACGATCCGCCCGCCGTCCATCACCACGACACGGTCGGCCCACCCGGCGACGAGCCCCAGGTCGTGCGTCACGACGAGCAGCCCCGCGCCCTGCTGTTGCGCTGTCCGGAGCTGCTCCATCACGCGGACAGCAACACCCGCGTCGAGCGCCGTGGTCGGTTCGTCCGCCACGACGAGCACCGGCGAGCCGATGGTCGCGGCGGCGATGAGCGCGCGCTGCCGCATCCCGCCGGACAGGGTCCCCGCGAGCCGACCGTCCGCCGCGATCGCCGGGTCGAGCCCGACCGCGTCGAGCGCGGAGCGCACGGCGTCCACCCGCTCGCGAGCGCTCATCTCCGTGTGCAGCCGCAGGGCGTCGCCGACCTCGCGCCCGACGGCACGCAGCGGGTCCAACGCACCAAGTGCCTCCTGGCCGACGTAGCCGACCCGTGACCCTCGGACCGCTCGCCACCGTCGTTCCGAGAACGCGCGGGTGTCGAACCCGGCGACCTCGAGTCGGTCCGCGCGGACGGCGGAGCCTGGCGCGGACAGGCCGAGCAGAGCCCTGACGGTGACGGTCTTGCCAGAGCCGGACGCGCCGACCAGCGCGACGCACTCGCCGGGGTCCACGTGCAGCGCGACGTCGCGGACGACCGGCGCGCCGCCGATCGAGACGGACAGCCCCTCGACACCCAACACGCTCATCGCACCACTCCCGTTCGTCGGATGGCCCGGCCGAGCACCGTCACCGCGGTCGCGAGCACGACGATCGCGAGGCCGGGGAAGGTGCTCATCCATGGCGCTGTCTGCAGGTAGGTCCGCCCGTCGGCGAGCATCGCGCCCCACTCCGGAGCGGGCGGTGGCGTGCCGACGCCGAGGTAGCTGAGCGCAGAAGCCCACACGATCGCCTGCCCGATGCCGAGCGTCCCGACCGCGACGACCGGCCAGAGCGCCGCCGGCAGCACGTGCCGCACGACGATGCGTGCGGGGGAGCGCCCGAGCAGCACGGCGGTCTCGACGACCTGGGAGGACCGAGCCGATCGGACCAGGCCACGGACGATGCGCGCGTACCCGGGTGCCGTGGCGAACCCGACGGCGAGCATCGCGGGCACCGGGCCGGGGCCGGTCACGGCGATGACGACCAGTGCGACGAGGAGCAGCGGGAGCGCGAACGCGACCTCGGTGATCCGCCCGATGACGGCGTCGACGACACGGCCGCCGAGGCCGGCCGCGACGCCGAGCACAACCCCGAGGCCACCGCCGACCAGCGTGGCGACGACCCCGACCACGAGGCTCGCCCTCGTCCCGGCGACGACCCGCGCCAGGACGTCCCGCCCGGACTCGTCGGTGCCGAACAGACTCGACCAACTCGGGGCCTGCAGCGCCTGCGCCGGGTGCACGGCGAGCGGGTCGCCGCCGCCGAGCAGCGCCGGCCACACCGCAGCGACGACGGCGAGCGCCACCACGGCCGCCGCCAGGATCCCGGCCGGCCCGAGCGTCCCCCCACGGACTCGCTCGGACCGTCGGGTCCCGTCTCCCGGGTGCGCGCCGGCCTGGAGGCTCGGTTCGGCGATCCCGCTCATCGCGCCCCCGCCTCGTGGCGCGTCCGCACGCGTGGCGGCCCCGACTGTCGGCCGCGGGGATCGACGATGCGCTCGAGGACGTCGGCGACGGCGAGCACGACGACGTACGCGAGCGCCGACACCATCGCGATGCCCACGACGAGGGGCATGTCGCGCTGCGTGACCGCGGTGACCAGGGCCCGCCCGATGCCGGGCAGCGCGAACACCGACTCGACGACGACGGCCCCGGACACGAGCGACCCGAACGCCCAGGCGGACAGGGCGATCCCCGGAAGTGCGGCGTGCCGGAGCAGGTGCCGACCGAACACACCCGCGCGGGTCTCGCCGCGCCCGCGTGCGGCGAGCGCGAAGGCCGACCGCTGGGCGTCGACGACCCCGTCTCGGATGGTCTCGGCGAGGTACCCGGCGACGGGGACGGCCACCGTGACGACGGGCAGGACCCACCCGCGCACGGTGCCGTCGCTCACCGCCGGGAACCACCCGAGGCTGCTCGCGAAGACGACGATGAGCACGCTGCCGAGCCAGAAGTGCGGGGTCACGCTGGCGGTGACGCTCAGCGCCGAGGTCAGCCCCGCGGCGAACCGGCCGCGCTGGGTCGACCACCACGCGGCGACGATCGCGAGCGCCCATGCGACGACGAGCCCGGCGACCGCCAGGGTGAGCGTCACGGGGAGCTGCTGTCCGAGCAGCGTGGCCACCGGCGTGCGGAACGCGTACGAGTCGCCGAGCTGCCCGGTCGCCAGGCGTCCGAGGAACACCGCGTACTGGACGACGACGGGTCGGTCGAAGCCGTAGTCGTGGCGGACCTGGTCGACCGCGGCGGCCGATGCCTGCGACCCGGGGCCGCCGAGGATCGCGAGCGCGGGGTCGCCCGGGATGAGCCGGATCGCGACGAAGACGATCGTCGCGACCGCCCAGAGCACGCCGATGCCGCCCAGCGCACGGCGGAGCACCCAGCGCGACCACTGCGCCGGAGCCGAGCCGCCGCCGGGCCGGTTCAGGCCTGCGCGACGCATGCCGTGCCTCCTGTCCGGATCAGTCCGCGATCCAGGCCGAGCCGAACCACGGGGTCGACACCGGGGTGGTGCGGATGCCGTGGACGCTCGAGCGGTACAGGAAGTGGTTCTGCTGGTCGTAGAGGGGCAGCACCGTCCGGCTCTCGAGGATGCGCTTCTGGGCCTGTTCGTACAGGTCCGCGCGGGTGCTCTGGTCCGAGGTCTCGGCGGCCCGCTGGAGCAGCGAGTCGAGCTCGGGCTCGTCGAGCTGCGCGAGGTTCGCGAAGTACCCCGACGGCGCGGGCGTGATGCTCGCGGAGTCGTAGAGGATCCGCAGGACGTCCGGCCCGACCTTCGTGTACGGGGCGCTGACCACGTCGTACTGGTTCTTCGCGAGCGCCGCGTACCAGCTCGACAGGTCGAGTTCCTGCAGCTGGACCTTGATGCCGACCTTCGCTTCGGATGCCTGGATCTGCTGGAACAGGCTGCGCTCGGCTGGGACCGACTGGTTCGTCGACACCGGGAACGTCACGGTCAGCTGCTTGCCGTCCTTCTCGCGGATGCCGTCCGAGCCGACCTTCCAGCCGGCGTCGTCGAGGAGCCGCTTCGCCGTCGCCGGCTGGTACCGGAACAGGCTCTTGTCGGAGTACGCGAACGGTTCGACGCTCGACAGCACCGAGTACGAGCGCTTCGCGGTGCCGAGGAACAGGCTCTGGATGCCCGGGTCGATCTCGGCACCGGCGATGAACGCCTTGCGCACGGCTTCGTCCTGGAAGACGCCGTGGCCGGAGTTGAGCTCGAGTCGGTTCGACGCACCGGGTCGGGGCGCGTCGAGGTCGCGGATGGCGCCCTTCGAGGACGCGGCCTTGAGCTGGTCGGGCTGCGCGTTGTCGATGACGTCGACCTGGCCGGACTGCAGCGCCGCGTAGCGCGAGGTGGAGTCCGGGATGAAGCGCCAGGAGACGCCGTCGAGGCGCGGCTTCGTCTTCCCCCAGTAGTCCTTGTTCTGGACCAGCGTCACGCGGTCGCCGTGCTTCCAGTTCGTGATCTCGAACGGGCCGGTGCCGACGGGGGACTCGCAGTTCTCCTTCTGGGAGCGGTCGAGTGCCTTCGGGGACTCCATCCCGACCCACGCCTGCGAGAACGACTCGAGCAGTGCGCTGTCCGGACGGCTGAGCGACAGCGTCACGGTGTGGTCGTCGGTGGCCGTTGCCTTCTGGATGGACTGCAGGGCGAGGTAGCCCGTGCTCGACGCCGTCGTCGGGTCCTGCACGTGCTCGATGTTCCGCACCACGGCGGCCGCGTCGAACGGGGTGCCGTCGGTGAACGACACACCCTGACGCAGCGTGAACGTCAGGGTCTTGCCGTCGTCGCTCGTGGTCCACTTCGTCGCGAGGGCCGGCGTGGGCTTGCCGTCGTCGAGCCCGACGAGCTCCTCGATGTACTGGCTCGCCAGCAGCGCCTGCGGGTAGTTGCCGCCGACGTGCGGGTCGAGGCAGGTGGGCTCCGCGTCGCCGGAGGCGTAGGTCAGCGTGCCGCCGTTCTCCGGCGTGGCGTCGGCGGAGCTCGTGCCGGACCCCGTGCAGGCGGTCAGCGTGAGGAGGACGGCGACGGCACCGGCGAGGGCACCGATCCTTCGGGTTTTCTGTACTGGGTCCAAGATCATGGCTCGACGAGTCTAGTTGTTTACTGGACCCCATGGACGAACCGATCCGCCGTGGGGGACGGCCGCGACGCTCGAGCGCCGAGGTGCTCGCGGACGCCGCCGCCGAGCTGTTCCTGGAGCAGGGCTACGGCCGGACCACGGTCGACCAGATCGCCGCACGCGCCGGGGTGAGCCGCGCGACGTTCTTCAACTACTTCCCGGCGAAGTCCGACGTGATGTGGCTCGAGCTCGACGCCGCGGTCGGAGCGCTGCCCGCGTTGCTGGCGGCGTCGGACGACCCGTCCGCGGTGCGAGCGGTGGAGAGCGCGTTGCTCGCCGCCGCCCGGGCGCACGACCCCGAGCGGGTCCCGTGGGCGATCGCGCAGGCCGAGGTGATGGGGATCGGGCCGGAGCTCGTGGGCAGCGTCGCGGCCCGGGTGATGGCGCAGCACGGGGCCGTCGCGGCGTTCGTCGCCCGGCGGACGGGGGAGTACGCGGGGTCGCTCTGGCCGCAGACCGTCGCCGGCGCGATGCTCGGCGCCGCTGCCGCTGCCTTCGGGGTGTGGGTCGCGGACGGAGTGGCTCGGCGCCCGCTCGTGGAGTACGTCGGTGCGGCGTTGACGCCGGTCGCCGCCGGCCTCGACGCGCGCTGACGCCGCGGCGCCGTCCGTCGGTGCGGCGCCGTCAGTCGGTGCGGAGCGTGCCCGCCCCGCCCGATGCGACGTCCTCCGCGGTGCCGTCGCGCACGACGTCGGGGACCTCGGCGTCGGTCGGCACCAGGGACTCGTCGCCGGGCAGGCTCAGGGTGAGGACTGCTTCCTCGATGTACTGGCTCTCCTCGAGTGACTTCTCGACGTCGCGCAGCCGGACGGCCACGTGCGACTCGTCCTCGTTGCCGGTCAGGTCGATCGCGGCGACGAGGTAGACCCGCGACGGCCCGACGAACTCCAGGTGCAGGTACGTCACGCGTTCGATCTGCTCGCGGGAGAGCAGCTCGACCAGCACCGCGTTCTCCAGCTCCGGCGAGGTGCTCTCCCCGAGCAGGAACCGGCGGTTGCGGTCGATGAGGACGATCGCGACGACGCCGAGCAGGATGCCGACCGCGATCGAGCCGATCGCGTCGAAGACCGCCAGCCCGGTGACCTGGTGCAGGAACACCCCGAGGAAGGCGATGACGAGGCCGACGAGCGCGGCCGCGTCCTCGGCGAACACCGCGCGGAGCGTCGGGTTCGAGGACTGCAGCACGTGCCGCAGCACCGGCACCCGACGCTTCGTCGCGGCACCGTGCGCCTGCCGGTACGCCTGCAGGAAGCTCGTGCCCTCGAGGCAGAACGACACGGCCAGCACGATGTAGTTCAGGGTGACGTCCTCGGCCGGACCGGTCTCGCCCAGCTCGGAGATGCCGTGGGAGATGGACACGATCGCGCCAGCGGTGAACAGCCCGAACGCGGCGAACATCGACCAGATGTAGGTCTCGCGGCCGTAGCCGAGCGGGTGCGCCACGTCACGCTGCTTCGCGCCCCGGCGCTCGGCGATGAGCAGGAAGATCTCGTTCCCGGTGTCGGCCCACGAGTGCGCCGCCTCGGCCACCATCGACGCGGATCCGGACAGGAGTGCGGCGATCGACTTGGCGATGGCGACGAGCAGGTTCGCACCGAACGCGACGACGACGGTGAGCAGGGATTCGGGACGATCCTGCTGCTGATCAGACGAGGGCATCCCTCAAGCATGCTCCCGTCCGGTAAACTCCCGTACCAAGAGCACTGATCCGGCCATCACCGGGGAGCTCCCGGAAGAACGCGGGACGCACACGAAGCGGTCCGTCAGTAGAGCCGGGCGGGTTCGGGACCGTCACCATCCCCGACGACGAGCGGCCGTTCCGGTGTCCCGGACGGCAAGCGAGGTGGTACCGCGGAGTGCATGCTCCGTCCTCGTGGTCCTGAACCGGCAACCCACAGGAGCCCCGCGGTGCGCTACCCCCTCAATCGTGCTGAAACGACTGGCCGTGCTGACGCGACCGACGCCGCTGCCGGCGTCACCCCGTCCCCGAGCTTCCCCGCCGTCGAGCAGGGCATCCTCGCCTTCTGGAAGGGCGACGACACCTTCCAGGCCTCGATCGACCAGCGCGACGGCTGCGACGAGTGGGTCTTCTACGACGGCCCGCCGTTCGCCAACGGCCTGCCGCACTACGGCCACCTGCTGACCGGCTACGCCAAGGACGTCTTCCCGCGCTACCAGACGATGCGCGGCAAGCAGGTGCACCGCCGCTTCGGCTGGGACACCCACGGGCTCCCCGCCGAGCTCGAGGCGATGCGCCAGCTCGGCATCACCGAGAAGCACGAGATCGACGAGATGGGCGTCGACGTCTTCAACGCCGCCGCGAAGAAGTCCGTGCTGCAGTACACCGACGAGTGGCAGGAGTACGTCACCCGTCAGGCGCGCTGGGTCGACTTCGAGAACGACTACAAGACGCTCGACGTCACGTACATGGAGAGCGTCCTCTGGGCGTGGAAGCAGCTCTGGGACAAGGGGCTGGCGTACGAGGGCTTCCGGGTCCTGCCGTACTGCTGGAACGACCAGACGCCGCTGTCGAACCACGAGCTGCGCATGGACGACGACGTCTACCAGATGCGCCAGGACCAGTCGGTCACGGTGTCGTTCCCGTTGCAGGGCGCCCGCGCCTCGGAACTCGGACTCGACGGCGTCCGTGCCCTCGCCTGGACGACGACCCCGTGGACGCTGCCGACGAACGCCGCGCTGGCAGTCGGACCGGCGGTCACGTACGTGGTGCTGCCGGCAGGGCCGGGAGGCTCGGCTGACGGCAGCGACGCCGGTTCCGTCCAGTACATGCTGGCGTCGGACACCGTGGCCGCCTATGCGAAGGACCTCGGGTACGAGTCGCCGGAGGCCGCTGTCGCGGCCGTCACGCGCGAGCTGCAGGGCGCCGAACTCGACGGCGTCCGGTACGAGCGCCTCTTCGACGACCTCGCCGAAACCGAGGGCATGGAGCACGCCTGGCAGGTCCTCGTCGCCGACTACGTCGAGACCGGCGAGGGCACCGGCATCGTGCACCAGGCTCCGGCGTACGGCGCCGACGACCAGGTGGTCTGCGCCGCCGCCGGCATCCCCGTCGTGCTGTCCCTCGACGAGGGCGGCGTCTTCACGTCCCAGTTCCCGCTCGTCGCCGGCCAGCTCTGGTCGGACGCGAACAAGCCGCTGACGAAGGCCGTGCGCGATGCCGGACGGCTGCTGCGCCAGGCGTCCTACGAGCACAGCTACCCGCACTGCTGGCGCTGCCGCAAGCCCCTCATCTACAAGGCCGTCTCGTCGTGGTTCGTCCGCGTCACCGAGTTCCGCGACCGGATGGGCGAGCTGAACCAGGACATCACCTGGGTCCCGGAGAACATCAAGGACGGCCAGTTCGGCAAGTGGGTCGGCAACGCCATCGACTGGTCGGTGTCCCGCAACCGCTACTTCGGCACGCCGATCCCGGTGTGGGTCTCCGACGACCCGGCGTACCCGCGGCAGGACGTCTACGGCTCGCTCGAGGAGATCGAGCGCGACTTCGGCCGGCTGCCGCTGAACGGCGACGGCGAGGTCGACCTGCACCGCCCGTTCATCGACGACCTCACCCGGCCGAACCCGGACGACCCCACGGGTGCGTCCACGATGCGCCGCATCACCGACGTGTTCGACGTGTGGTTCGACTCCGGGTCGATGCCGTACGCCCAGGTGCACTACCCGTTCGAGAACCGCGAGTGGTTCGACACCCACAACCCGGCGGACTTCATCGTCGAGTACATCGGGCAGACCCGCGGCTGGTTCTACGTCATGCACGCGCTGTCGACGGCACTGTTCGACCGTCCGGCGTTCCGCAACGTGGTCAGCCACGGCATCGTGCTCGGCTCCGACGGGCAGAAGATGTCGAAGTCGCTCCGGAACTACCCGGACGTCTCCGAGGTGTTCGACCGCGACGGCGCCGACGCGATGCGCTGGTTCCTGATGTCGTCGTCGGTGATCCGCGGCGGCAACCTCGTCGTCACCGAGGAGGGCATCCGCCAGGGCGTCCGCGAGTTCCTGCTGCCGTTCTGGTCGACGTACTACTTCTTCACGCTGTACGCGAACGCGTCGGGCGACGACGGCGCAGCGACATCCGAGGGGTACGGGGCCTCGCGCAGCACCACGAGCACCGACGTGCTCGACCGGTACCTCCTCGCGAAGACCCGCGTGCTCGTCGAGGACGTCACGAAGCACCTCGACGCGCTCGACACCCCGCTCGCCGCGCAGGCCATCCGCGACTTCGCCGACGTGCTGACGAACTGGTACGTCCGCCGCTCGCGGGACAAGTTCTGGCTCGGCGCCGGATCGTCGGAGTCCGCGAAGGCCGCGTTCGACACGCTGTACACCGTGCTCGAGACGCTCGCCCGGGTCGCCGCCCCGCTCGCACCCCTCGTCACCGAGGAGGTCTGGAAGGGCCTGACCGGTGGTCGCAGCGTGCACCTGGAGGACTTCCCGGACGCGTCCGAGTTCCCCGCGGACGACGCCCTCGTCGCCGCGATGGACCGCGTCCGCGACGTCGCCTCGAAGGGGCTCGCGCTCCGCAAGGCCACCGGCAAGCGCGTCCGGCTGCCGCTCGCGACGCTGACGCTCGTGGTGCCGGACACCGCCGCCGTCGAGCCGTTCGTGGACATCCTCCGCGACGAGCTCAACGTCAAGCGGGTCGTCCTCGAGCCCCAGGCGGAGGAGTCCCTCGCGCAGTACGGCATCGAGCGGAAGCTCACCGTCAACGCCCGCGCCGCCGGCCCCCGCATCGGCAAGCAGGTGCAGCAGGTCATCCCGGCCGCCAAGAAGGGCGACTGGGTCGCGACCGAGTCCGGCGTCACCGTCGGCGGGATCGACCTGGTCGAGGGCGAGTACACGCTCGACCTCACCGTGGCCGACGAGTCGACCGTGGTGGCGTTCCTCGACGAGGGCGGCTTCGTGGTGCTCGACACCGTGACCACCCCGGAGCTCGAGGCCGAGGGCCTGGCCCGCGACGTCGTCCGTGCCGTGCAGCAGGCCCGGCGCGAGGCCGACCTCGACGTCAGCGACCGCATCGTCCTGACGCTCCGTGCGGACGAGACGGCCGAGGCAGCGGTGCAGGCGCACCAGGAGCTGATCGCGAACGAGACCCTGACGACGACGCTGCAGCTGGTGGCCGCCGTGTTCGCGGAGGACGACCCGGCCACCGAGGTCGGTGACGGGGCGAAGGTGACCGTGGAGGTGGAGCGCGCATGAGCGACGACGACGAGAACGGCTTCGAGGACCAGACACCGGACGGCATCGAGATCCCGGTGGGTCCGGCCGGCGACGCCGACCCCACCGAGGTGGTCCCGTACGGGGGTGACGACGACGAGGTCAAGCGCGTCGAGGCCGCCCTGTACGCCCGGATCGGCGAGCAGTCGCCCGAGCACCGCCTCACCGCGACCCGTCGTGCCGTCGAGCTCCTCGGCGACCCGCACCTCGCGTACCCGGTCATCCACATCACGGGCACGAACGGCAAGACGTCGACCGCTCGGATGACGGAGAGCATCGTCCGCGCGCACGGGCTCCGCACCGGACTCATGACGAGCCCGCACCTGGTGTCGATCCGCGAGCGCATCGTCATCGACGGCGCCCCCATCGCCGCGGACCGGTTCGTGGAGAACTGGGACGACATCGTGCCGATCCTCGAGATGACCGACAAGGAGCTCACCGACAAGGGCGAGCTCCCGCTGACGTTCTTCGAGGCGCTGACCGTGCTCGCGCTGGCGTGCTTCGCCGAGGCGCCGGTCGACGTCGCCGTGATCGAGGTCGGCATGGGCGGCGAGTGGGACTCCACGAACGTCGTGCAGAGCCAGGTCGCGGTGTTCACCCCGATCGCGATCGACCACGCCAAGCAGCTCGGCAACACCGTCGCCGAGATCGCCCGCACCAAGTCGGGGATCGTCAAGCCCTCCTCCGCCGTCGTGTCGAGCGCGCAGGTGCCGGAGGCGCTCGCCGAACTCGAGCGCGCCGCCGAGCTCACCGAGTCCACGCTCGCCGTCGAGGGTGCAGGGTTCAGTGTCGTCGAAGTGACCCCCGCGGTCGGCGGCCAGCTCATCACGGTGCAGGGCATCGCCGGGCGCTACGACGACCTGTTCGTGCCGCTCTTCGGCGGGTACCAGGCGCACAACGCCGCAGTGGCGATCGCCGCGGTCGAGTCCTTCATCGGCCGCGGCACCCAGGCCCTCGACGAGGACGTCCTCAGCGAGGGGCTCGCCGGCGCCACGAGCCCTGGCCGGCTCCAGCCGATCGCCCAGGAGCCGACCGTGGTCGTCGACGCCGCGCACAACCCGCACGGCGCCAGGGCCCTGGCCGAGGCACTGCCCGTCGCGTTCCCGTCCGGCCACGTCGTCGGCGTCGTCGGCATCCTCGCCGACAAGGACGCCCGCGGCTTCGTCCGGGCGCTCAAGGACACGATCCAGACCTTCGTCGTCACGCAGCCGCCGGGGGAGCGGGCGCTCGACGCCGACGAGTTCGCCCGGGTCGTCGTGGACGAGGTCGGCATCGACCGTGTGGTCGTCGAGCCGGCCCTCGCCCAGGCCCTGCAGGAAGCGCGCGACCTGGCGGACGAGGCGGAGGCCGAGGACGCCATGGTGCTCGTCGCCGGCTCCATCGTGATGGTGGGCGCCGTCATGGACCTGGTGCACCAGGAAAGCGGGGCGAAGTGACGGACGCACCACGAGCCTCCCGGCCGGCCAGGCGACCGCGTCACGAACGCGGCGCGCAGGAGAGCCTCACCTCGATCGCGCTGGTCCTCGAGGCGATCATGTTCTTCTTCCCGATGCTCGTGGTCTTCGGCAAGCACACGCTGCCCGCCGGATGGGCCTTCGGCGGCGGCATCGGCGCGATGATCGTCCTGGCGCTCGCGTCGCGGATGACGGGCACCCGTGCCGGTGTATGGTTCGGGTGGCTGCTCCAGGCGGCCATCCTCGCCACCGGCTTCATCGAACCGTTCATGTTCGTCGTGGGCCTGGTGTTCCTGGTCCTGTGGGTGTTCTGCTTCGTCAAGGGCGGACAGCTCGACCGGATGAACGCCGCCCGGCGCGCCGCTGCCGAGGACTGACCACATCCACCCCCGAACCCCAGGGAGTACTGCGTGTCCGACTTCGAAGAGACCCTCGTCCTCGTCAAGCCCGACGGCGTCGCCCGCCAGCTCACCGGTGAGATCCTCCGCCGGATCGAGGCCAAGGGCTACGAGATCGTCGACCTGAAGATGCTGACGGCGCCGCGTGACCTGCTCGACGCGCACTACGAGGAGCACCAGGGCAAGCCGTTCTTCGAGCCGCTCGTCGAGTTCATGCAGTCCGGACCCGTCGTCGCCGTGCGCGTCGCGGGCAACGGTGCGATCGCGGGCTTCCGCTCGCTCGCCGGCACCACCGACCCGACGAGTGCCGCACCCGGGACGATCCGTGGTGACCTCGGTCGTGACTGGGGTCTCAAGGTGCAGCAGAACCTGGTGCACGGCTCGGACAGCACCGAGTCCGCCGCGCGCGAGCTCGGCCTCTGGTTCGCCTGAGCCCGGCGCAGTTCGCACAACGAAAAGCACACCGCACCACGGAGACCCGTGGTGCGGTGTGCTTTTCGTTGTGCGGGGGAGCGGAGCGCATCCGCGCCGAGCCGCAGACCGTCTAGTTCTTGACGGCGCCGCCGTTCTGCTCGACGAACGCGGCGAACGCGTCGGCGTCGGTCCAGGCGTTCGTACCGGTCGCGTTGTACTGCTTGCCGTTGACGATCACCGTCGGGGTGCCGGTGAGCTTGTCGAGGCTCGAGTTCGCGAGCGGCTCGGTCAGGACGCGGTTCGTGGCGTCCGCGACCCACCCGGCGAACTTCTGGTCGGTGATGCACGAGGCGACGTTCTTGTTCGTGGCTCCGGCGTCCTTGGCGATCGAAGCCAGCTTGGCGTTCGTGAGGCCGCGGGTGCCCTCTGACGGCTGGTTCTCGTAGAACGCGGTGTTCACGTCGAGGAAGGCGTCGGGGTCGTAGTTCGCGACGCAGGCGGCCGCTGCTGCCGAGCGCGTGGAGTACTTGGAGCCGAGCGAGGACCGGTCGAGCAGGTTGAACGGGTGTACCTCGAGCGTGGCGGAACCGCTCTTCACCCACTGCTTGATCTGGCTCATGTTGCCGGTCTCGAACTGGTTGCAGATCGGGCACATGTAGTCCTCGTACACGGTGATGTTCGCGACCGAGTCGTCCTGCTTGGTGGCCGTCGGCTTGCCGCCCTCGGGGATGCCCTTGGTCTCCACCGGCACGATCTTGCCGTTCTGCCCCTGCAGCACGATGCCGTCGCTGGCCATGTTCTTGGGCCCGGGGCCAGCCGGCTGGATCGAGTTCGCGATGACCAGCACGACGACGGCGACGACGGCGAGGGAGCCGACGATGATGCCGCTGATCGTCAGCGTCTTGTTGCGGCGCTTGCGGGCCTTCTCCTTCGCGCGCTGGGCGGCGGCGCGCTCCCGGGCCGCGTTCCTGCGAGCCTTCTTGCTCTCGTTGTCGCTCATCGAGAACGAGCGTAACGGCTGCCGACGCGCCCGAGGGCCGCCCTGGCTGAGAAGAGTCCAGGAATCAGGTGACGTGTCACCGAGTGCTATGGGATCAGAAGATCGACAGCACCGTCGGGAACTTGATGATGATCACGACGACGATGAGCAGGTAGTTCGCCAGTGGGAACGCCCAGCAGAACGGCAGCAGCGCCTTGCCGACGCGGCGTGCTCCGGGACCGAACGTGCCGCGGGACATGTTCCAGATCGTGAAGACCCAGAACATCGGGATGGTCATCGACCACACGAGCATGCACCACGGGCAGAGCGCGCCGATGAACCACACGGTCTGCGTGAAGAGCCAGGTGACGAAGACCCAGGCCAGGAAGACCCCGGCGTTGAACGCGACCCAGAACCACCGCGAGCCGCGGAACCCGGCGAGCATCACCACAGCCACCGCGATCGGTGCGACGAAGCCCATCAGCCCGAGCAGGGGATTCGGGAACCCGAGGAGGTGCCCCTGCCAGCTCGCCATCACGTCCGAGCAGCTGATGAACGGGTTCACGTCACACGACAGGACCGTGTCCGGGTTCGCGTACTTCTTGAACTCGTCGATCGTGAGCGCGAAGGCCCCGTACAGACCCACCGCCCCCGTGACGAGCAGCAGGATCGCGATCGCGACCGGACGACGGGTGGTGGGTGCAGTCGTACTCACGCCGACATCATGACATGGCGGTCTGCGCCTTCCCGGGCCTCGCGTGCGATGATGGGGAGGTCACGCGGCCGATCCGTGTGACGACGAGAGCTTTCCGGGCGCATGCCCGGACGATCAGGCGCGGTGAGAGCGCGCCGTGACCGGACGACGCGTCACTCCGACGCCGAGCCGAGTGGAGCCGGGTGCTCCGCACGGATCGCGCGCGGACCGCATGAAGATGTCGACGCCGGACGGTCACGAACCCAGCGAGTGCGGGCGGCGTGGCCGCCCCCCGCCACAACAACAGAGTTCCCGCCGCCCCTCGGGGTGAGGGCGGGGTCGAGGAGTGCACCAGCACATGGTGGAGCAGAACGAGAACAACACGAACAACGACGAGAACGCACCGAAGCGACGGGGCCGCCTGTTCGGCGGCCGCCGCGCACGGTCGGCCGGCAGCCTGGAGGCCCGTGGTGGCGCCCAGCCGTCGACCGACGCGGTCGAGACGGTCGCCGTCTCGGGCACCGAACCGGTCGCGCAGACCGGCACCGGTTCCGGGACGGACGCCGCGGCGGACGCGACGCCCGTGACGGACGCGAGCACCGCCTCCCGTCCGGAGGTGACCGAAGTTGCGACGGACGCGACCAGCGAGGTGTCGGTCGAGGTCTCGGTCGTCACCGGCACGACGGACGCGCACGACGTCAGCACGCTCACCGGCGACCTGCCGGTGGTCGCGGCGGAGGCCGAGGCGACCGCGGTCGCGGAGTCCGGCGCCGACGACACGGACGCGTCCGCGGTCGTCGCCGAGCAGCCGGAGGAACCGGTGGCCGAGCCGGCCGCGGAGCCCGTCGTGCCGAAGGCGACGTCGACGCTCAGCCTGATCTTCCACGCCCCGGTCCTGCCGGAGCTCCCGCAGCGTGCGGCGCGCCCCGAGCGGGACGACCGCTGGGACGACGAGGACGACCGCGACGAGCAGGGCGGTGGCAGCCGCCGCCGTACCCGTCGTCGTGGCTCGAGTGCCGACCGCGAGCCGCGTGAGCCGCGCGACCACCAGGAGCCCCGCCGCCGCGAGGTCGAGTACATCACCGAACCGCAGAAGGTGAAGGGCTCCACCCGTCTCGAGGCGAAGAAGCAGCGCCGCCGCGACGGCCGTGACGCCGGACGTCGTCGTCAGGTCGTGACCGAGGACGAGTTCCTCGCCCGTCGCGAGAGCGTCGACCGCCAGATGATCGTGCGCTCCTCCGCGCAGAAGATCGAGATCGGCGTCATCGAGGACAACGTCCTCGCCGAGCACTACGTCACCAAGTCGCACAACGTGTCGCTCATCGGCAACGTGTACCTCGGCAAGGTCCAGAACGTGCTGCCCTCGATGGAGGCCGCGTTCGTCGACATCGGCCGCGGGCGCAACGCCGTGCTCTACGCAGGCGAGGTCGACTGGAACTCCGTCGAGACCGGCAACCACGGCCGACGCATCGAGGCCGCCCTGAAGCCGGGCGACAAGGTCCTCGTGCAGGTCACGAAGGACCCCGTCGGCCACAAGGGCGCCCGTCTGACGAGCCAGGTCTCGCTGCCCGGCCGGTACCTCGTGTACGTGCCGAACGGCTCGATGAACGGCATCTCGCGGAAACTCCCGGACACCGAGCGTGCCCGCCTGAAGAAGATCCTCAAGGAGGTGCTGCCGGAGCACGCGGGCGTCATCGTCCGCACCGCTGCCGAGGGCGCCACCGAGGAGCAGCTCACCCGCGACGTGCAGCGCCTCACCGCGCAGTGGGAGGCCATCCAGAAGAAGGTGGCGAACGGGCACGCCCCGGTCATGCTGCACTCGGAGCCGGACCTGCTCGTCAAGATCGTGCGTGACGTCTTCAACGAGGACTTCACGAAGCTGATCATCGACGGCGACGCCGCCCGCGGCACGATCGAGGAGTACCTCGACGCGGTCGCGCCGGACCTCAAGGACCGCGTCGAGATCTACGACGGCCCGGACTCCTTCGAGGAGTACCGCCTCAACGAGCAGATCGAGAAGGCGCTCGACCGCAAGGTCTGGCTGCCCTCGGGTGGTTCGCTCGTCATCGACCGTACCGAGGCCATGACGGTCGTCGACGTCAACACGGGCAAGTTCGTCGGCTCGGGGGGCAACCTCGAGGAGACCGTCACGAAGAACAACCTCGAGGCAGCCGAGGAGATCGTCCGCCAGCTCCGCCTGCGCGACATCGGCGGCATCATCGTCGTCGACTTCATCGACATGGTGCTCGAGTCGAACCGCGACCTCGTGCTGCGCCGACTCATCGAGTGCCTCAGCCGCGACCGCACGAAGCACCAGGTCGCGGAGGTCACCTCGCTCGGCCTCGTGCAGATGACCCGCAAGAAGATCGGCGTCGGGCTCCGCGAGTCCCTCGCGGAGGTCAACGCGCAGGTGAACGACAACAACGCGGACCCCGGTCCCTCCAAGGGCCGTCGCAAGGGTCGTGGCGGTTCGGGTGGCACGTCGGGCAACGGCGGGTCGAACGGCAGCAACGGCGGGTCGGGCAACGGGTCGAACGGCAACGGGTCGCACGACCAGAAGTCGTCGCAGGCGCACCAGATCACCGACGACGTCAAGAACGCGCTGTCACGGATCGCCGCGTCGACCATCCCGCACGACGAGCCCGCCGACACCGGCGTGGCCTCGCCCGTGTCGGCCGCCTCGGCTCCTTCCGAGTCACCGGTGTCGCCCGTCGTCGCTCCGGCAGCCGAGTCGACCGAGGGCGAGTCCTCGGGTGGCGCGAAGCGTCGTCGCCGTCGTGGTGGCCGCGCGAGCTCCGAGCAGACCGCCCCGGCGTCCACCGACGGCGTGCTGACGATCCCGGCCGCCGCCTCGGCTGCTTCGACTGATTCGTCCGCATCGGCCGGTTCGTCCGCTTCGGCCGATTCGTCCGATTCCGTCGCGGATGCGCCGGTCGCTCCCGCGGCGCCCGTCGTCGAGGCCCCGAAGGAGAGCGCGCCGATCCGTCGACGGGTGTCGTCCTCGACGCCCGTGACGCCGGCGGACACCACCGTCGCGATCCTCGACATCCCCGTCGCGGTCACCAAGCGCGAGCCGCGCAAGGCCCCGGACGCCGACTCCCTGCTCGACTCGGTGCTGCAGGCGCTGCCCGAGCCGAAGCAGCCGGGTCAGGGACGCGCTCGCTCGCGTCGGGTGTCGTCCGGCAGCATCAGCGCGCCGGCCAGCGCCGACGAGGGCACGACCGACGACGGCACCGTGATCCTGGGGAACTGACGGTGACGAACCCCGAGCAGCGTCCGCAGCACGACCGCGGGTACTACGGCGCCGGGTGGCAGCAGCAGCACCAGCCGCCGCTGCCACCCCAGCAGCCCGCCGGTGCCCAGGCTCTCGGTACCGGGCCCTCCGCACCGCCGCGTCCGCCGCGGCGTGCGGGGGACCCGACCAGGGCCTTCGCACCCGGTGCCTCGGCGGCCACCGTCGCCGGTGCGGCCATCGCGGTGGTCGGGCTCATCGCCATCCAGGCGGTCTCGGGACTCATCGGCCTGCTCGGCACGAGCATCACCGTCAGCCCGTTCCAGTCGTACGGCGGGCAGAGCGTCATCCTGAGCTTCGCGACGGGGGTGTTCCTCAGTCCGTTCCCGTTCTACGCGGGGGCGTTCCTCGGGCTCGCGTTCCTCACGCCGATCACCCGTCGGAGCCCGTTGCCGGTGGTGCTCCTCCGTGCCGTGCTCGGCGGGGCGGCCGGCACGGTGGCGCTCGCGCTCGTCGGCGTCTTCACGGGCGCGTACGGGACGATCGCCGCCGGTCCCGGACGCCTGGTCATCGACGTCGTCACGGCGCCGTTGCAGCGCGGTGTGCCGCTCACGGCGATGCTCCTCGCGACGGCGACGGTGGCGTGGCTCTGGCTCGGGCGTCCACGCGGCGCGCGGCCCGGGCCGCACGCGGGCATGCCCGGCACGGTGCGCCCCGCCGACGCGGTCCCGCCCGCGACGGTGCAGCCCCCGCAGCCGTCGTCGTTCGCCCCGCAGCCCCCGCAGCAGGCGGCCCAGCAGCACGGCCAGCAGCAGGGCCAGCCGTACCCGCAGCAGCAGCCGTACGGCCAGCAGCCCCCGTCGAACCCGTGGGGCCCACCGCCCGCACGCTGACGGGCTGCCGGCGCGACCACGGGACGGACGCGACCGACCGGGCGGACGCGCACCGAGCCTCCAGGCCGGCGCGCCAGCGCGGTCTAGAAGACGCGCTTGTCCCGCTGGGCGACCCGCAGCCCGCTCGCGATGAGCCGCAGCACCAGCTCGCGGCCGGTGACCGGCGTCGCACCGAGCGCCACGAGCTCGTCGTACCGCGCGAGCGGCACGTCGTAGTGGTCGTGGTCGAACGCACGCCGGGGAACACCGGCCCGTGCAGCGAACTCGTGGAGTTCCGCGTACGATAGGTCACTGACGAGGTGCGACCACACGGTTTCGTGTGCGGGCCACGTCGGTGGGTCGATCAACACGGTCACTCCGACAGACTACGTGTGTCGCCGTTTGACCGGACCCATGGGCATCGAGTATTCTCGATCCCTGGTGTCAACGGGCGGTTCTGCCTGTGTCGTCGATCCCCAGTCAGACTGGGCAGATCGCGCCTGGGCACCCGAGACTTCCCTCAAGCAGAGTTACGTAAGGATTTCCACGTGGTTTACGCAGTAGTGCGCGCCGGCGGCCGTCAGGAGAAGGTCGAGGTCGGCACGATCCTCACCATCGATCGCGCCAAGGCCGATGACAAGGGCAACATCGAGCTCGCGCCCGTGCTCCTCGTGGACGGTGACAACATCACCTCCGCCGCGACCGACCTGGCCAAGGTGACCGTGACCGCCGAGGTGCTCGAGGACCTCCGCGGCAAGAAGGTCGTCATCCAGAAGTTCAAGAACAAGACCGGGTACAAGAAGCGCCAGGGTTTCCGCGCTGAGCTGACCCGCGTCAAGATCACCAAGATCGCGTAAGGGAGTCTCCTCATGGCACACAAGAAGGGTGCGAGTTCCACTCGCAACGGTCGCGACTCGAACGCACAGCGCCTCGGCGTGAAGCGCTTCGGTGGCGAGGTCGTCAACGCCGGTGAGATCATCGTCCGCCAGCGTGGCACGCACTTCCACCCGGGCGCCAACGTCGGCCGCGGTGGCGACGACACGCTGTTCGCCCTGGCCGCCGGCTCGGTCGAGTTCGGCACCAAGGGCGGCCGCAAGGTCATCAACATCGTCAACGCGTAGTACCCACCACAAGCGCTGCTGACGACATCGCCGCCGCGTGAGCGGACAGCGACGCAAGTCTCAGGAGGAGGGGCAGGCCGAGTGCCTGCCCCTCCTTCCCATTTCTACGAAAGTGTGAACAACCGATGGCGACGTTCGTCGACGACGTGATCCTGCACCTCAGCGCGGGGAACGGCGGCAACGGCTGCGTGTCCGTTCGTCGCGAGAAGTTCAAGCCACTGGCCGGCCCGGACGGCGGGAACGGTGGAGACGGTGGCGACATCGTCCTCGTGGCCGACCCGCAGGTGACGACGCTGCTCGGGTACCACCGCTCACCGCACCGCTCCAGCCGCAACGGCCAGCCGGGCATGGGCGACATGCGCAGCGGCATCTCCGGCGAGGTCCTCGAGCTGCCCGTCCCCGTCGGCACCGTGGTCTTCGAGGAGAACGGCGACCTGCTCGCCGACATGACCGAGCCCGGGATGCGCGTCGTCGTGGCCCAGGGCGGTCAGGGTGGCCTCGGCAACGCCGCGCTCGCGACGACGAAGCGCAAGGCGCCGGGGTTCGCACTCCTCGGGACCGAGGGGGAGTCCGGCGACGTCCGGCTCGAGCTCAAGACCATCGCCGACGTCGCACTCGTCGGGTACCCGAGCGCCGGCAAGTCCTCGCTCATCGCCGCGGTGTCCGCCGCGAAGCCGAAGATCGCGGACTACCCGTTCACGACCCTCACCCCGAACCTCGGGGTCGTCGAGTCCGGTGAGGTCCGCTTCACCGTCGCCGACGTCCCGGGCCTGATCGAGGGCGCATCGGAGGGCAAGGGCCTCGGCCTCGAGTTCCTCCGGCATGTGGAGCGCTGCGAGGTGCTCCTGCACGTCATCGACTGCGCCACGCTCGACCCCGGTCGCGACCCGATCAGCGACCTCGACGTGCTCCTCGGCGAGCTCGAGCGCTACCCGGTGCCCGAGGGACAGGTCCCGCTCGCCGAGCGCCCCCAGCTCATCGCGCTCAACAAGGTCGACGTGCCCGATGCCGCGGAACTCGCTGCCTTCGTCACGCCCGAACTCGAAGCGCGCGGCTACCGCGTCTTCTCGATCTCGACCGCGTCGCACCAGGGCCTCCGCGAGCTGACGTTCGCCCTCGCCGACATCGTCGAGCAGGCCAGGGCCACCGCCTCGGCCGAGCCGGTCCAGGAGCGCATCGTCATCCGTCCGAAGGCCGTCGACGCCAAGAGCGGGTTCACCGTTCGTGCCGAGGGCGGCGAGGAGCACCGCTTCTACCGCGTGCGCGGCACGAAGCCGGAGCGCTGGATCCAGCAGACCGACTTCACCAACGAGGAGGCGATCGGCTACCTGGCCGACCGGCTCGCGAAGCTCGGTGTCGAGGACGGGCTCTTCAAGGCCGGAGCCGTCGCCGGGTCGACCGTCGTCATCGGCGGCGAGGGCGGCATGGTCTTCGACTGGGAGCCGACGCTCACGTCGACCGCCGAACTCATCACGAGCGCCCGCGGCACGGACGCCCGTGTCGACATGAACATGCGTCCGACCCGCAACCAGCGGCGCGAGGAGTACTTCGAGCGCATGGACGCCAAGGCCGCCGCGCGCGCCGAACTCGAGTCGGAGCGCAAGTCCGGGCTGTGGGCGGACGAGGACCCCGCGGAAGAGGACTGACCAGCACATGACCGACACGACCGACCAGACCGCCCTCGGCCCCGTCACGTCGCGCGAGGACATCCCGCGCGCTCGACGGATCGTGGTCAAGGTCGGGTCGTCGTCGGTCAGCGGTCCGAACACCGGGCAGATCGGTGCGCTCGTCGACGCCCTCGCCGCGGCGTACGGACGGGGCACCGAGGTCGTCCTGGTGTCGTCGGGTGCGATCGCGACGGGGTTCCCGTTCCTCGGGCTCGAGGGGCGTCCCGACGACCTCGCCACCCAGCAGGCGGCGGCGGCGACCGGGCAGAACGTGCTCATGTTCCGGTACCAGCAGCAGCTCGACCGGCACGGTGTCGTCGCGGCGCAGATCCTCCTCACCGCCGGTGACCTGCAGAACCCGACCCACCGTGTGAACGCGCAGCGGGCCATCGACCGGTTGCTGGCGCTCCGGGTGCTGCCCATCGTGAACGAGAACGACACCGTGGCCACCCACGAGATCCGCTTCGGCGACAACGACCGGCTCGCGGCCCTCGTCGCACGACTGCTCGGCGCAGACGCCCTCGTGCTGCTCTCCGACATCGAGGCGCTGTACACGCGGCCCCCTGAGCAGCCCGGTGCCGAGCGGATCGACGCGGTACCGTTCGGCGACGAGCTCGCCGGGGTCACGTTCGGGTCCGTCGGCGCAGCGGGCGTCGGCACCGGGGGAGCGGGGACGAAGGTCGCTGCCGCCCGGCTCGCAGCGGAGGCCGGGACGTCCGTCCTGGTCACCGACACCGCGCTGGTCGCGCAGGCGCTGGCCGGCGAGCACGTGGGCACCTGGTTCCACGCGGCGCCGCGTTCCTGAGCCGGTCCGGACACGCGGACTGGAGGCTCTGGTCGACCGGTCCCGTCGGCTCGCGTCCGCCGTCATCCGGACCCGGGCAGACCTACAATCGAGCCATGTCGCTGACCGCTCCCGCACCGACCCTCTCGGACAAGCTCGTCGCGTCCCGCGCGGCGGCGGCGTCTCTGGCGACCGCCACCACTGCGGCGAAGGACGCGGCGCTCCGCGCGATCGCCGTGGCGGTCCGTGCCGCGACCGACGAGATCGTCGCGGCGAACCACGGCGACCTGGTCGCCGGTGAGGAATCCGGCCTGACCGGCGGGCTGCTCGACCGGCTGCGACTCGACCCGGCCCGCATCGAGGCCCTCGCGGCGGCGGTCGAACACGTCGTCGGACTCACCGACCCGGTCGGGCAGTCGGTCCGCGGCTCGGTCCTGCCGAACGGACTGCAGCTGTCCCAGGTCCGCGTGCCGTTCGGCGTCGTCGGCGCGATCTACGAAGCACGTCCCAACGTCACCGTGGACATCGCGAGCCTGGCGCTGAAGAGCGGCAACGCCGTCGTCCTGCGGGGTGGGTCAGCGGCGCAGCGCACCAACTCCGTGCTCGTCGCGCGGATCCAGGACGCCGTCGAGTCGGTCGGGTTGCCACGCGACCTCGTGCAGACCATCGACGAGTTCGGGCGGCAGGGCGCCACGGAGCTGATGCGCGCCCGTGGGCTCGTCGACGTCCTCATCCCGCGGGGGAGCGCCTCGCTCATCCAGACGGTCGTGACCGAGTCGCAGGTGCCGGTGATCGAGACGGGTGCCGGCGTCGTGCACGTGTACCTGGACGAGTCCGCCCCGCTCGAACGGTCGGTGGACATCGTCCTCAACAGCAAGGTGCAGCGCCCGAGCGTGTGCAACGCGCTCGAGACCCTGCTCGTGCACCGCGGTGCGGCGGAACGCCTCCTGCCGACCCTCGCGGGACGGCTGCGCGCGGCGGGGGTCACCCTGCGCGGCGACGAGGAGACCCGTGCGATCGTGCCGGGTGTGCTCCGTGCGACGGATGTCGACTGGGCGACCGAGTCGATGGACCTCGACCTCTCGATCCGGGTCGTGCCCGACGTCGACGGCGCGATGGCGCACATCGCGAAGTGGTCGACGCACCACACCGAGTCGATCGTGACGAACGACGTCGACACCGCCGAGCGGTTCATCGCGGCCGTCGACTCCGCCGTGGTGATGGTGAACGCGTCGACGCGGTTCACCGACGGCGGGGAGTTCGGCTTCGGCGCCGAGGTGGGCATCTCGACCCAGAAGCTGCACGCACGCGGGCCGATGGGGCTGCCGGAACTGACCAGCACGAAGTGGGTCGTGCGCGGACAGGGTCAGATCCGCGGCTAGACTGGTCCGCAGTCTTCCTCGACCGATCGGAGCACCGCAGCATGACCCTCCTCGCAGAAGCCGCCGAGCACGCCTCGGGGGTCCCCGCGTTCATCTTCCCGGTCGTGGCCGCAGCGTTCTTCACGCTCCTCGGGTTCGTCACGTGGTCCTTCCGTGACGTCGCGTACCGTCACTCGAACAAGTTCGAGGCCACCCGCACGCACGAGACCGGTGTGGACGAGTTCGGCCACACGAAGATCTGACGCGCTGCTCGATGCTCGAGAGCTCGGGGCGGCCCCGCATCGGTGTGATGGGTGGCACGTTCGACCCCATCCACCACGGCCACCTCGTGGCCGCGTCCGAGGTCGCCAAGTCGTTCGACCTCGACGAGGTCGTCTTCGTCCCCACCGGACAGCCCTACATGAAGTCGGGCGTCACCGACGCCGAACACCGGTACCTGATGACGGTCATCGCGACCGCGTCCAACCCGATGTTCACGGTGAGCCGCGTGGACATCGACCGGCCGGGCCCGACCTACACGGTCGACACGCTCCGCGACCTGCACGACCAGCGGCCCGATGCGCAGCTCGTCTTCATCTCCGGCGCAGACGCCGTCCAGCAGATTGTCGACTGGAAAGACCATGATGGCCTCTGGGACCTCGCGCACTTCGTCGCGGTGACCCGCCCGGGTCACAACCTCAGCATCACCGGACTACCCGAACGCGACGTAAGCTTGCTCGAAGTCCCCGCGCTGGCCATATCGTCGACCGACTGCCGCGACCGGGTGAGACGCGGAAACCCCGTGTGGTACTTGGTCCCCGACGGTGTCGTCCAGTACATCACCAAGCACCATCTGTATCGGAGCGTTGCATGAGTCCGTCCGACGCGCAGCCGCCACTGTCGCGGCGCCAGGCGCGCGAGCGTGAGCGCGCGGCGAACGCCGGCGCGCAGCCCGTGACCCCGCCGCCGACCGTGGCTTCGGAGCCCGTGTCCTCGGGGACCGCCTTCTCGGACACGCCGACGTCGGCCGACGCCGGGCGTCGTCGCCCGGGGTCGCACGTCGCGCCCGCGGCCGCCGCACCCGTCCAGGCGCCCTCCTCTTCCGCGGTCCCGCCGCAGGCGTCGGCCGGGGTCCCGTCGCCGCCACCGGCGTCCGCGACCGAGATCGTGCCGGGTACCGGCGGACTGACCCGTCGGCAGATCCGCCAGATGCGTGCGGCCGAGGGGCAGGGCGTCCGTCCCGTCCCGCTGCAGAACCCCACGCCACAGTCCTCCGACCGCACCGTGCAGGACGTCATCGGGACCGTCGGTTCCCTGTCGCCCGACGAGCGAGCGGCAGCGCCGACCGCTCCGTCCGGGTTCGCCGGGTCGAACGCGCCGGTCACATCCGCCACGGACGACGAGCCCGGAGCCGTCCCGGAGTCGTCCGGTCCGACCCAGCTCGACCCGGCCGCCGTCGAGCAGGCCACCTCCGCCGACGGCTCGCCGGACGACCTCGAACCCCTGGACGAAGCCGCGGCGCACGCCGAGGAGCCGCGCCGCCACCGCTCGACGTGGGCACCGCAGGCGGACGCCGACGACCTCCCCGAGGCGCAGCCGGTCGATGACATCGTCGCTCCGGCGGACGAGCAGCCAGCTGCCTCGGCCCCCGGCGTCTTCCCGCTCTCGCTCGACGCAGACGACGACGACACGAACGAGGTCCCGATCCAGTCGCCCGAGGCGCAGGACGGATCGATCTCGCAAGACGAGCCCACGCCGGCGCCCGCCGGCTCCGCCTTCCGTCGCCCGGTCGAGCCGAAGCCCGTCACCACCGCGTTCGAGGCGCCGACGGGGCACTGGTCCACCCAGGCACACGACTCGCACGACGCCGAGGTGCACGACGAGGAGACCGGCACCCGCCGTGTCGCCGAGACGCGCACCAACGCGCTGATCCTGCCGAACTCCGCCCTCGCGGACCCGACCGGTGCGCTGAACGCCACCGGCGAGGTCATCCTCACCGGCTCGATCGACCTGCCGGCATCGCTGTCCTCGACCGGGTCGCACCGGCCGATCGACGGCGCCGAGGTCGACCGCCTGCTCGACCAGCACGACGAGCAGCCCGAGACCGATGCCAGCCCCGTCCGGGCGAGCCGTGCGGTGTCGAGCCACACCTCGACCCGCCAGGTGGTGCTCGCCGCCGCGAAGCCGAAGGAGTCGCGCACGCCGCTCATCCTCGGCATCACCGTGAGCGCTGTCGGCGTGGCTGCGGCGGCCGTGATCATCGTGGCCCTCGTGACGACGAACTTCTTCGGGTCCTGACGTCCACCGTCGGGTACCCATCCCTCGCCGCCGTCGGTGGTGTGACCTATGATCGTGTCCCATCCGGCAGAAGTGTCGGATGACAACCGGAAGGACTCCGTGACCGCCTCTCCTCGCGCACTGGAACTCGTACAGATCGCCGCCGGCGCCGCTGACGCCAAGCAGGCAGACGACCTCGTCGCGCTCGACGTGACCGGGCCCCTGCAGCTCACCGACGTGTTCCTCCTGGCCACCGGGCGCAACGAGCGCAACGTGATGGCCATTGCGGACGAGGTCGAGGACCGGATGCTCCAGGCCGGCGCGAAGACCCTGCGTCGGGAAGGCCGGAGCGAGGGCCGCTGGGTCCTCATCGACTTCGGCGACGTCGTCGTGCACGTCTTCCACGAAGAAGACCGTCAGTACTACTCGCTCGAGCGCCTCTGGTCGGACTGCCCGACCATCCCGCTCGAGATCCCGGCCGAGCACACCGCGTAGTCCCGTCTCCGACGCGCCCGGGGTCCCGCCTCGATTTCGCTCCCCGGGTCGCGCATGGTGTACGCTGCACTGGTGCCTCCGGGAAGTCGGAGAAACGAAATGGGTCTGTGGCGCAGCTGGTAGCGCACCTGCATGGCATGCAGGGGGTCAGGGGTTCGAGTCCCCTCAGATCCACCACCGAAGCCCCGCTCTCCACAGGAGAGCGGGGCTTCTTCGTTGTGTTCTGCGCTCCCACTACGCTGATCGCATGAGCAACGACGCCCCGCTGTCCGGTTCGCAGCTGACCATCTCGGCCGCCGGCTACACCGCCGAGATCGCGACGGTGGGGGCGACCCTCCGCTCGCTCCAGCACCGCGGCCGCGACCTGGTCGTGCCGTTCGCCGCCGACGAGGTCCGTCCGGTGTTCCGTGGCGCAGTCCTCGCGCCGTGGCCGAACCGGGTCGTCGACGGCCGCTACACCTTCGACGGACAGGAGCACGAGCTGGCCCTGTCCGAACCCGCACGCGGGCACGCGCTGCACGGCCTCGTCGGGTGGACCGACTTCGCCGTCGCGCTCCACGAGCCGGACCGCGTCGTCCTGATGACGACGATCGCGCCGCAGGCCGGGTACCCGTTCCGCGTCGTGGTCCACGTCGAGTACCGGCTCGACGCCGGGGGACTGCACACGACGATCACGGGGAAGAACACCGGGGACGATCGTGCACCGTGGGGGGCCGGTCCGCACCCGTACCTGAGCGCGGGCGAGGGGACCGTGGACGACTGGACGCTGACGCTGCCGGCGGCCGAGGTCCTCGAGGTCTCCGCGGACCGGCTGATCCCGACGGCACTCGTCCCCGTGCACGACGAGTTCGACCTCAGGACCCCGACCGCGATCGGCCCGCGGTTCATCGACCACGCCTTCACCGGCTTCGACCGCGACGCCGACGGCACCGCGACGATCGCGCTGACCGCCCGCGACGGACACGGCGTCCGGGTGACGTTCGGGCCGGAGTGCCCGTGGGTCCAGGTGCACACCGCCGACCACGTCGTCCCCGAGTACCACCGCGCCGGTCTCGCCGTCGAGCCGATGACGGGTGCGCCCGACGCCTTCAACGCGGGCACCGAGCGCGGGCTCGTCGTGCTCGACCCCGGCGCCGCACACTCCGCCGCATGGACGATCGCCGCGATCTGACCTCGGGAGCCGGTTCCCCGCGCATCGAGATCCGGCAGCTCGACGGCGTCGACCCGGTGTCGTTCGCCGGCACGCTCCGGGGCGACGTCGTCTGGCTGGACTCCTCGGTGCCCGCCGGGGCGCCGGACAGCGCGCGCGACCGGGCACGCTGGTCGGTCCTCGCGCCGTGTGACGGCGCGTTCACCGCCCGGTTCCGGCACGAGGACCGGCGTGCGCACCTCGACGTGTCCATGCCGCTCCTGGCATGGTTCGGCGCGTCCCGCTCCGAGGACCGTCCGGCCTTCGACGTCCTCGCGGACCTGCTCGCGCTGACGCCCCGACTCGCCGAGCCGTTCCCGGGGCTGGGGTTCGCGCTCGGGTGGGTCGGGTTCCTCGGCTACGAGCTCGGTCGTGAGTCCGGCGGTCCCGACCGCACCGCGGACGGACACGCGGACGCGGACCTGCGGTTCGTCGACCGCGCCGTCGTCGTCCGCGCCGACGGCGCGGCATGGGCGCTCGCGCTCGTCGACGACGCGGAACCGGACGCGTCGGCGGCGAACCGGGCATGGCTCGAGACGGTGGCGGACGGCGGACCGGCGGCCGACGTTCGGGACGTGCCCCCGAGCCTCCCGTCCGGTCCGGCGAGCGGCCGCGTGTCGCGCGCCGCCTACGAGACCGCGGTCGACGCGTGCCGCGCCGAGATCCGCGACGGCAACGCGTTCCAGGTCTGCCTCACCACCGCCTTCTCGGTGCCTGGCAGCGGACGGGAGGCCCTGGCTGGTCCCGGTACGGACCCGCACCTGGTCGAGTACCTGCGGATGCGCGCGGCGGACCCCGTCCCGTTCGGTGCGTACCTGCGGCTCGGCCCGCTGCGCGTGGCCAGCAGGTCGCCGGAGCGGTTCCTGCGGATCGGCGCGGACGGCAGGGTGCTCGCCGAGCCGATCAAGGGGACCAGGCGGCGGCTCACGGACCCCGAGGCGGACCCCGCGGCAGATCTCGCGGTGCGGGACGAGCTCGCGGCGAGCGTCAAGGACCGCGCGGAGAACGTGATGATCGTCGACCTGCTGCGGAACGACCTGCTCCGCACGGCGGTGCCCGGTTCGGTGCACGTCGACCGGCTGTGCGCGGTCGAGACGTACGCGAGCGTCCACCAGATGGTCTCGACGATCGGTGCCGTGTTGCCGGAGGGCGTGTCGCGGGCGGACGTGGTCCGTGCGGCCTTCCCGCCTGGTTCGATGACCGGTGCGCCGAAGACCAGCGCGATGGCGATCGCATCGCGGCTCGAAGGCGGCCCACGCGGGGTGTACTCCGGGGCGATCGGGTACTTCTCGACGAGCGGGGCGGTGGATCTGTCGGTGGTGATCCGCACACTGGTGACGGTGCTCGACGACGGTGGTGCTGCCGGGTTGCGGACTGCGGTCCGGTCGCGGACGCTCGGTGCCGGGGGAGCGGTGACGTGGTCCTCGGTCGCCGGTGACGAGGCGGACGAGGCCCTGACGAAGACCCGGTCGGTGCTCGGCAGCATGGGGGTCGTCGCCGACTGGTAGCCGCCCGAGTCGTGTTCGAAGACGTGTTCGAATCGTTGTCCACAGAATGTCGGTCCCGATTGACATCATCGAACACGTGTTCGAACATGATGTGATGCAGACGGCGGCGGCACTCCGGTCGCCCGGGGCTCGCGCACCGCGCCCCGGGCTGGACGGTGCTGTGCGGGACGGTGCTGCGCGGGGCGGTGCTGCGCGTGGGGCTGACCACATCGCTGATGCGCGGGCGGCGCTCGACCGGATCACGTCCCTGCGGTCGCGGGTCGCCGACATGGAAGCCACGCGTGTCGACACCGCTGGACTCCCCACCGCCCCGGCGCTCGAGCCGCTGCTGCCAGGCGGGGCGATCCGTGTGGGCGGGACCTACGCCGTGCCGGAGTCCGTCCTGCTCGCGATGACCATGCTGCAGGCGGCCTCGGCGGCGGGGGCGTGGTGCGCCGTCGTGGGCGTGCCGTCCTTCGGCGTCGAGGCAGCAGCTGCCGCCGGCATCGACCTCGAACGACTCGTGCTCGTGCCGGATCCCGGCGACCAGTGGCTCGCGGTGACCTCCGCGATGGCCGACGTCGCGCAGATCGTGCTCACCCGCCCGCTCGGGCGGGTGGTGCCAGGTGACGTCGCACGGCTCTCCGCGCGGCTGCGGCATCGCGGTGCGGCACTGGTCGCGCTCGGTTCCTGGCCGGGCGCCGACGTCACGCTGCGGGTGACGTCGTCGTCGTGGAGCGGTATCGGGCAGGGACACGGGCACCTGACGGAGCGACGTGCCACCGTGACCGCGACCGGTCGAGCCGGTGCGGTGCGTCCGGTCAGCGCCGAGCTGCTGCTCCCGGCGGCGGACGGCGTCGTGCGCGCAGCGGTCCAGGCGCCGGTGGCGCTCCCCGGCGACACGCGTGGCTTCCGCCCCGTGGCGGTGGCGTCGTGATCGGGCGCGGGCGGGTCCGTGCCGACGCACTCGTCCGGGGCGCCGCGATGCCGGAGCCCCCACCCACCAGGACGATCGTGCTCTGGTGCCCCGACTGGCCGGTCATCGCGGCGGCCCGTGCAGCAGGGGTGCCGCCGGAACAGCCCTTCGCCGTGGTGTCGAAGGGGCAGGTCTTCGCGAGTTCGGCCTCGTCCAGGCAGTCAGGCGTCGTGCGCGGACTCCGCGTGCGCGAAGCTCAGGCGCGCTGCCCGGAGCTCGTCGTGCAGCCCTACGACGAGGGCCTCGACCACCGTGCGTTCGAACCGGTCATCCGCGCGGTCGAAGCGGCGGTCCCCGGGGTCGAGGTCCTGCGACCGGGCACCGTCGCGCTGCGCTCCCGTGGCCCGGCGCGCTACTACGGCGGCGAGCGGGCAGCGGCGGCGACCCTCGCGGGCATCGCGGCGGACCACGGTGCCCCCGCGGTGCGTGCCGGGGTGGCGGACACACCGTTCGCGGCGGACCAGGCGGCACGTGCCCGGCCGGTCCGCCCGGGGGAGCGCGTCCGGATCGTGCCCGTCGACGGCTCGGCGGAGTTCCTCGCCGACCTGCCGCTCGCCGTCCTCGGCGACGCCGACCTCGCGATGGTGCTCGGGCGGCTCGGCATCGCCACCCTCGGGGAGTTCGCCGCGTTCACCGACGAGCAGGTCCGCGACCGCTTCGGGGTCGCCGGCGCGTTCCTGCACCGGCTCGCGGGCGGACGCGACCCGCGGGAGGTCTCGTCGCGGCCGGTCCCGCCCGAACTCCGGGTGGAAGCCGCGTTCGAGCCGCCGCTCGACCGTGCCGACCAGATCGCGTTCGCGTTCCGGCGGACGGCAGACGACTTCGCCGCCCGGCTCCGTGCCGCGGGGCTCGTCGCGACGACCATCCGCGTCGGCATCGTCGACGAGCGGGACATCCTGCTCGAACGCACGTGGGCGCACCCGCGCTGGTTCGACGCCGCCGACGTGGTCGACCGGGTGCGCTGGCAGCTCGCCGGCGGCGTCGACCCGACCGGGCTCGAAGCCCCCGTGACCTCGGTCGTGCTCGAACCGGTCGCGGTCGACGACATGGCGAACCACGAGCGCGGGCTGTGGGGGTCCGGGCCGGACGAACGTGTGCACCACGGCCTCGCCCGCGTGCAGGGCATGGTCGGTCACGACGGGGTGGTGACGCCGCGCGTCGGTGGTGGCCGCACCCTGTCCGAGCGGGTCGTGCTCGTGCCGTGGGGCGATGCTCCCGCCGCCGACCTCGCGTCCGTCGCCGACCGTCCCTGGCCGGGCAAGCTGCCGGGGCCGCCGCCGGCGACGGTGCTCGAACGGCCGCGTCCGGTGGACGTGGTGGCGTCGGACGGCGGCAGCGTCGACGTCGACGACCGCGGGGTGCTCTCCGGAGCGCCGGAGCGGTTCCGCGCCGAGGCGGACCGCGGTGGCCGGTTCGCCCCGGTCACGGCGTGGGCGGGGCCGTGGCCGCTCGTCGTGCGCTGGTGGGACGCCGGCGGACGACGACTGCACCGGCTGCAGCTCGTCGACGCCGAGGGACGCGCCTGGTACCTCGTGCTGGCGGACCACCGGTGGTGGGCGGAAGCGGTGGCGACGTGAGCGGGGGTGCCTGATGGGCTACAGCAACCCACCGATCCCGTGGTCGGAGTTCGAGCGCGCCCTGTCCGACAAGCGGAGCCCCGGTTCCACGAACGCCGGCGACGGCGGGGACAGCCCGGCGTGGTCCAGGAAGCGTGCGCCGTACGTCCCCGCGGAGCCGACGCAGTCCGACGGTCCGCCCGCCGTTCCCTACGCCGAACTGCACGCGCACTCGACCTTCAGCTTCCTCGACGGCGCGAGCCAGCCGGAGCACCTCTTCGAAGAGGCCGCCAGGCTGCGCCTGCACGCCCTCGCGCTCACCGACCACGACGGCTTCTACGGCGCCGCCCGGATGGCAGAGGTGGCAGAGGCCTACCCGGCCGTCGGCACCGTGTACGGCACCGAGCTGTCCCTCGGACTCACCGAACCGCAGAACGGCGTCCCCGACCCCGAGGGCTCGCACCTGCTGTTGCTCGCCGACGGCCAGGACGGCTACCACCGGCTCGCCGGCGCCGTGACGAGCGCGCACCTCGCGGCCGGGTCCGAGAAGGGGCGCCCGCGGTACGACCTCGACGACCTCGCGTCCCGCGCGGACGGACACTGGCGGGTGCTCACCGGCTGCCGGAAGGGCACCGTGCGCCAGGCGCTCGAGCAGGGCGGGGAGTCGTCGGCGGAGACGGCGCTCCGCGTGCTCCTCGACCGCTTCGGGACCGGCAACGTCGTGGTGGAGCTGCTCGACCACGGCGACCCGCTCGACAGCGCCCGCAACGACGTCCTCGCCGCCCTCGCCGCCCGGCACGCGCTGCCGGTCGTGGCCACCGGCAACGTGCACTACGCCACCCCCGACCGCTTCCCGGTGGCCACCGCCCTCGCCGCGGTCCGGGCCCGGCGCAGTCTCGACGAGATCGACGGCTGGCTGCCGGCAGCCGACTCGGCACACCTGCGATCCGGCGCGGAGATGGCCAGGCGGTTCGCCCGCTACCCCGGCGCCGTCGAGTACAGCGTGACGCTCGCCGACGAGCTCGGGTTCCGGCTGAAGACCGTCAAACCGGGGCTGCCCGACCTCGACGTGCCGGACGGCCACACGGCGATGTCGTGGCTTCGGGAACTCACCTGGGCCGGGGCACGGCGGCTGTACCCGGGCAGTGCGGACGGGGTCGACCCGCACAAGCGGCAGCGCATCGAACGCGAGTTGTCCGTGATCGAGGACAAGAACTTCCCCGGGTACTTCCTCATCGTCCGCGACATGGTGCAGTACGCCCGGGGACGGGGGATCCTCTGCCAGGGACGCGGGTCGGCGGCGAACTCGGCGGTCTGCTACCTGCTCGAGATCACGGCGGTCGACTCCATCCGGTACGGGCTGCCGTTCGAGCGGTTCCTGTCGGCGATGCGCGACGAGGAACCCGACATCGACGTCGACTTCGACTCGGACCGCCGCGAAGAGGTGATCCAGTACGTCTACGAGAAGTACGGCAGGTACAACGCCGCACAGGTGGCGAACGTGATCACCTACCGGCCGAAGGGCGCCGTGCGGGACATGGCGAAGGCGCTCGGGCACAGCCCCGGCCAGCAGGACGCCTGGTCGAAGCAGGTCGAGCGGTGGGGCTCGGTCACCGAGAGCGAGGACCACGACATCCCCCCGGCGGTCGTCGGGCTGGCGAGCGAGGTCCTGGGGTTCCCGCGGCACCTCGGCATCCACTCGGGCGGGATGGTGCTCACCGACCGTCCCGTGGGCGAGGTGGTGCCGATCGAGCACGCCAGGATGGACGGCCGCACGGTCCTGCAGTGGGACAAGGACGACTGCGCGTACATGGGCCTCGTGAAGTTCGACATGCTCGGGCTCGGCATGCTCGCGGCGCTGCAGTACTCGTTCGACCTGGCTGCCGAGCACTGTGGGGAACGCTGGGAGATGCACTCCATCCCGAAAGAGGAGCAGGGCGTCTACGACCAGCTCTGCCGCGCGGACACGATCGGGGTGTTCCAGGTGGAGTCACGTGCGCAGATGGGCACGCTGCCCCGGCTGCTCCCGAGACGCTTCTACGACCTCGTGATCGAGGTCGCGCTGGTCCGACCCGGGCCGATCCAGGGCGGTGCGGTGCACCCCTACATCCGTCGGCGCACCGGTGAGGAACCCATCACCTACCTGCACCCGGCACTCGAACCCGTGCTCGAACGCACCCTCGGCGTACCGCTGTTCCAGGAGCAGCTCATGCAGATGGCGATCGCGGTCGGCAACTGCTCCGGGGACGACGCCGACCTGCTGCGCCGGGCGATGGGGTCCAAGCGCGGGCACGAGAAGATCGACCGGCTCCGCGACAAGCTCTACGCAGGGATGGCCGACAACGGCATCCACGGCGCCGACGCCGATGCGATCTACGCGAAGATCCAGGCGTTCGCGAACTTCGGGTTCGCGGAGAGCCACTCGATCAGCTTCGCGCTCATCGTCTACGCCAGCGCGTGGATGCGGCTGCACTACCCCGGGGCGTTCCTGGCGGCACTCCTCCGGGCGCAGCCGATGGGGTTCTACTCGCCGCAGACCCTCGTCGCCGACGCCAGGCGGCACGGGGTGACGGTGCTCCGGCCGGACATCCTGCGCTCGGGTGTCGACGCGACGCTCGAGCCGACGGGGGAGCCGGCGCCGGCGACCGACGACGCGTGCCTCGACCCGGAGCAGGCACCCGTGCTGCCGTTCGACAAGGCGCTTCCCGACGACACGGCGAGACACCGCCGTGACGGTGCGTTCGCCGTGCGCCTCGGACTCGCCGAGGTCGCGTCGCTCGGACGGAAGAGCGCCGAGCGGATCGTCGCCGAGCGCGATGCACACGGACCGTTCGCCGACATGTCCGACCTCGCCCGCCGGGTCGGGCTGACCACCGCGCAGCTCGAGGCGCTCGCCGCCGCCGACGCGTTCGCACCGTTCGGAGTCGACCGCCGGGGTGGGATGTGGTCGGCGGCGCAGGCCGCCGCCGAGCGTGCCGACCAGCTGCCGGACACGCAGGTCGTCGTGCAGCCGCCGCTGTTCGGGCAGATGACCAGCGGGGACGTCCTCATCGCGGACATGTGGTCCACGGGCATGACGACGGACGACCACCCGGTCCGGCACGTCCGCGACCGGCTGCGTGCGAAACGGGTGCTCAGTGTCGGGGACCTCGCCGCTGCGGAGACCGGACTGCGGATCGAGGTGGGCGGGATCGTCACGCACCGGCAGCGACCGGCGACCGCATCCGGCATCACGTTCATGAACGTCGAGGACGAGACCGGGCTGGTGAACGTGATCTGCAGCGTCGGGGTGTGGGGACGCTACCGACGAGTCGCCCGTGAGTCGCCGGCGGTGATCGTGCGGGGCATCCTCGAGCGGTCCCAGGACGGCGTGGTCAACGTGGTCGCGGACCGCATCGAGCACCTGCCGCTCGCGGTGCGCACCCGCTCGCGGGACTTCCAGTGAGCGCAGCGCTGCCGCGGGCGCAGCGCTGCCGCGGGCGCAGCGCTGCCGCGGGCGCAGCGCTGCCGCGGGCGCGCGCCCGACTGGTCAGCGCACCTCGGGGACGCGGATGGTGACCTCGAGACCACCGGAACGGACGTTGCGGAGGGACGCAGTGCCTCCCGCCTGTTCCGCGATCGCGCGCACGATCGCGAGCCCGAGACCGGAGCCACCGGGCAGCGGGATGCCGCCGGTCGCCGGGTCCGGGTTCGGGCGGGACTTCCTGGCCTCGTCCGGCCGGGTGAAGCGGTCGAAGGCGACGGCGACGAACGACTCGGGGACCCCTGGCCCGTCGTCGGTGACCTGGAGCTCGCCGAAGCCCGGCGTGCTCCGCCACGTCACCAGGATGCCGCCGCCGCGGGGCAGCGCCGCGACCGCGTTGCCGGCGATGTTCGTCACGAGCTGCGCCATCGCGCCGGTGTCGAGCCGGTACCGGGGCTCCACCGTGCCGCCGCCGATACCGGGGCCGGAGCCGCCGACGGAGACCGGGGCCTCGAGGTCGAAGTCGACGGTGATGTCCTTGGTACCAGCGATCAGCCGGACGCGGTCGACGGCGGCCATCACCTCGTCGCCGAGGTCAGACCACGCGGTCAGCGTCTGGCGGTCCCCGTCCTCGGAACGACGCTCGGACTCCTCGATGCGCGACAGCGTCAAGAGGTCGTTCGCCAGTCGGGACAGCCGTGCGACGTTGTTCTTCGCCCGCTCGATGTGCTCGGCGAGCGCCCGGGCGTCGTCGGCGTCGAGCGAGGCGAGGTCGAGCTGGGTGGTGAGGATCGCGAGCGGTGTCCGGAGTTCGTGGCTGGCGTCGGAGACCATCTGGCGCTCGCGCTCGGTCGCCTGCCTGGTCCGCGCGAGGAACGCGTTCAGGGTCGTCGCGAGCGACGCCAGTTCGTCCTGCGCCGGGCCGACCGGCAGCTCCGCGCGCTCCGGGGCGACGGAGAGGCGCTCGGCCTCGCGGCGCATCCGGTTCACCGGGCGGAGAGCCGCCGTGGCGAGCGCCCACGACGCGACTCCGAACGCGACGAGGATCGCCAGGCCGGTGATCGACAGGGTGGTGGTGAGGTCGTCGACGACGATCGCCTCGGCCTGCGAGTTCCGCGCTGCGACGACGGTCCAGCGTCCGGCCTGGTTCACCGGGTGCTCGACGACGACGCGGTACTGGGACCCCGAGACGTCGATGACGCTCGTGCCCGCCTCGGTCGACGTCAGGCTGCCGAGGGCGCGCTCGACCCGCGTCGGCATCGTGGAGAGCACGATGTCGCCGGAGGGGGAGACGACGGCGACCAGCTGGGCGTTCCCTGGCGGGGAGAGATCAGGGTCGCTGTCGACCTCGAGCGTCGCCACGTACGGGTCGGCGTCGGCGTCGAGCAGCGTCCTGGTCGCGGAGGCGACCACGCTGACGACCTGGAAGCGCATGACCAGGACGAGCAACACGATGACGACCGCGGCGATCGCCGTCGAGCCGATCGTGATCCGCGACCGGAGCGAGAGCAGCCGGAGCGGCCTGACGAAGCGCATCGGTGCGACGGGCCTGCCCGTCAGGAACCGAGCAGGTCGAGCCGGTAGCCGCGGCCACGCACGGTGGAGATCGCGACCGTCGCCTCGTGCGACGTGAGCTTCTTCCTGAGGTACGAGATGTACTGCTCGACGACGTTCGGGTCGACGTGCTGCGACCCGTCCCAGACCTCTTCGAGGATCTTCGGACGGTCGACCACGGTGCCGACGGAACGGGCGAGCAGACGCAGGAGCGCGAACTCGGTCGGGCTGACGGCGACGCGCTGGCCCTGGATGGAGACGCGACGGGCCTCGGAGTCGATCGAGACGTCGCCGACCTCGATCGTCCGCGGTGCTCCGGTGGCCTCGCGCCGGCCGAGTGCTCGCAGTCGGGCGGTGAGCTCGGCGAAGGCGAACGGCTTCGTGAGGTAGTCGTCGGCACCGGCGTCGAGACCGAACACCCGGTCGTCGACGGCGTCGCGGGCGGTGACGAGCAGGATGCGGACGGGGTCCTCGCGTTCCCGGATCCGTCGAGCGAGCTCGAACCCGGACATGCCTGGCATCATCACGTCGACGACCGCGAGCTCGAATGCCTGCTCACCGAGCGCGATGAGCGCCTCGACACCGTTCTCGACCGCGGTGACGCGGTACCCCTCGGCAGCGAGACCGCGTTCCATGAGGGCGCGCATCTCGTCGTCGTCCTCGACCACCAACAACCGCATAGTGGACCTCCTGGGACCCATCGTGGCATCGAACCGGCGTTCACGGGAGGACCGACGGGCATCCCGACTGAATCTCGTCACAGTGAACACGGGGCGTGACCCACGATCGAGGGACGTGAGGACTGCTTGCGTCCTTGCTAGGCTCCCCGACCGGACGTCTGTACCCGACAGAACGTCCTGTCTCTGGGGGAGCCATGAACGACGAGCCGGACCACCCGGCCATCATCCGCCTGCGCACCGAGCTCGATGCCGCGTGGAAGGGGGTCGGGGCGCTGGGACAGATGGACGACGGTCGTCGTGAGCGCATCGTCGCCGAGCTGCGCGCCTCGGTGCCCGACGTCGCCAGTCGCGCGGCGCGCGAGGCCGGTCAGGAGGCGGTGTTCGCCGAGATCCGTCGGTTCGCGGACGCCGAGGTGGTGGTGTCCGATCCCTCGGTCCCGACGCGGACGATCTGGGGGCAGATCGTGCACACCGCGGCCGAGGCGGCGATCGCGGCACGCTGACGGTGGGGCGTTCCGCGCGTCGGAAGCTGAATCGCGCGTAGGAGGCCCGAATTTCCGACCTCCTACGCGCGAAACGACCTCCGACGCGCGAAGGCGCCCTACCCCGAAACGCCCCACCCCGAAACGCCCCCGCGCCCCCGACCGGTCAGTCGTCCTCGCCGAGGAGCTCCTCGCGGACGCGGCGGATGTCCTCGAGCAACGCCCCGATGAGGATCCAGTGCCGGGAGTTCGGCCGCACGACCTCGAGCGGCGCCGTCAGCGCGGGTTCCGCAGGGTCGTCGAACCCGTCGGCGGCGGACGCGGAAACCGACGACGAGGTCGCCGACGCCACGACGGCCGACTCGACCTGGGCGCCGAGCGCCCGGACGTCGGCACCGATCCTGGCGACCTCCGTGGCGATCCGCCCCACCATCGGGTCCGCACGGAGATCCGGCGCGGTGTTGTCCTGGATCGCGCGGGTCATCCCGGTCACGCGGGTGACGAGCACACGCAGGTGCTCGGTGACGACGACGTCGCGCTCGAGGATGGTGCGGTGCCGCCCACCGCGGGGGTTCATCGTGAGGGACTCCTGCGCGGAGGTCAGGGCCGCCTCGGCCTTGGCGTGCTGCTGTCGCAGGGATCGTGCACGGAGGAGGGCGTCGTGCCAACGGTCGCGGTCCCAGCCCTCGGTGAGTCCGATCGCCACCCGCTCGAACGCCACCGCGGTGTCGCGGGCGAGCCGGGCGACGGCCAGGTGGGCGGGGCCGAGCAGGACCGGCGGCACGATGACGGCGTTCACGACGAGCGCGACGGCGGCGCCGAGCACGGTCTCGAGGATCCGGTCGGCGGAGTAGTTCGGCGTGACGATCCCTGCGGTGAGCACGAGCATGCCGCTGATCGCGACCTGCGTGGCCGAGGTCGGGGTCAGGCGCAGGGCCCACGCGATGAGGATCGCGACCACGATGACGAGCAGCACGACCCACACGGAGTCACCGAGCGCGAAGTGCAGCCCGGTGGCGAGCAGCACCCCGAGCACGACACCGGCGCTCCGCTCGAGGCCCTTCACGAAGGACTGGTTGATGCTCGGCTGCACGACGAGGAGCGCCGCGATCGCCGCGAAGGTCGGGAACGGGCCGTTGATGACGACCTGGCACAGCAACACCGCCGCGACGACCGCGACCGCCGTCTTGACGACCTGCAGGAACGGCGTGCGACTCGAGCTGCGGAGGCGCGCGACGGGGTTCACGACGACCACGGTAGCCACGCGCACGACGCCGAGCCGTGCACGAACGCGACGAATCCGCGTCGACCCTGTTGACTGATGTCGTGTGGCCCAATCACGAGCGAGTCATCCCGGAGGCATTCGTCGGCTCCGGGACCACCGTCGTCGCCGCACGCGCCCACTCGGTGGAGCCATCCGGGAACGGGTACCTGTACGGCTACGAGGTCGACACGGTCGACCGGAACGGCCAGCGCGGGACCGTCCTGACGTACGTGGACACCGGTGGGACGCACGACCAGAACAGCGCGCTCGTCACGGATCCGTCGACGGGTGAACCGGTCTCGGTGTGGGCGTACCCGAACGACCCCGGTCTCCCCGTGCTGCCGCAGGTGACCTACCGCGACGCCGTCGCCGAGCTCCTGACCACGCTCGGGATGCCGGTGACCAACCCGACCCTGACGGTGGCGGCCTACCGTCCTGGCAAGCGTGCCGTGGTCCGGGTCGACGCGCCGGAGGGCACGCTCTTCCTCAAGGTCGTCCGGCCGCACCGCGTCGCGCCGATCGTGAAGACCCACGAGCAGTTCGTGGCGGCGGGGCTCCCGGTGCCACGCGTGCTCTCGAGTCGCGGTGACGGTCTGCTCGTGCTCGAGCGGATCCGCGGCGTGCCGGCGGGCAGCAGGATCCTCGACATCGCCGACGACCCGCGCTTCGTCGCGTCGCTCGCCGCGCTCACCGGACGCATCGCGACGGTGCCGATGACCCAGCAGGCCCGCGCCGACGCCATGGACCACGCGGACTGGCACCGGAGGACCCTGGTCTCGGCGCTGCCGCAGGACGCGCTGCAGATCGACGAGCTCTACGACGCGATCGGCCGCCGTTCGATCGGGTGGAACAACTCCGACAAGCAGGTCGTGCACGGCGACCTGCACCTCGAGCAGGTGTTCGTGGACGACGCCGAACCGTGGCGGATCTCCGGACTGCTCGACATCGACACGGCGGGGTGGGGCTACCCCGTCCGCGACATCGGCGCCGTGGTGGCGCACCTCGTCGTCACCGGGCTCTGGCACCGCTCCCGCGGCGACGCCGACCGCGGTGCCGCCGCTGAACGGCTCGCCGACGCGATCGCGCGCGACTGGGCGACCCGCAACCCCGCAGGGGCCGAGCGGCTGGGACCGGCCATCGGTGCCCAGCTGCTGGCCCACGCCGGAGGGCAGGCGACCACCGGCTCCGCGAACGGCATCGCCACCGCGGAACAGCTGCTGGCGGCGACACGTGCCGCGCTCGCGGAACCGGCCCCGGTCCTCCCGGCCCAGCCCACGGCCCGCCCGCGGTCCGCACCGCGCGTCTGAGACGCGCGTTTCGGCCACCGACGCGCGTTCCGTCCCGCGGTGGGCTGGGCGGGGCGGACGGGAGGCACGACTCGCGCGGGGTGCGCCGACTCGCCTCCGTCGGTGGTCCGGGAGTAAACTGAGCGCGCACGCACCGCGTGCCCGCGCGTCGGGTCGATTCCGGACACGACGAGTCGGTCACTTGACCGACGTGGGCACCGGATCCGCGACCGCCCTGGGACGACCCAGTCCTGCAGCGTCGCGTGCGTGCGACGGCGCCGGATCTCCGCGCAGACCGTCCCATCGACGAGGACTCCCACCCGGGTGTCCTCGACGGGAACGGTCGCACACACGTCGCGGGGATCGGCGGGCCACGGTGGCCCGTTGCCGGCATCGGTGCGACGGACGCACCGAGGAGACTTCCGCCCGCACGGGCGGCTCGCCCCGGTCTCGGGGTGGAACAGGAGGAGCCTTGGCTCGATCAGGCACGCGGCGTGCAGCCGGTGGGACGCGGACCGCGTCGCGCCGGACCCGGCCGCTCGACAACGACGGTGTCATCCCGGTGCTCGCCCGCGCCGTGCGCGAGGTCGAGGCGGCCGCGCAGCGCGGACCGTTGAAGGCGTCGAACCGCACGAAGTTCCAGGCGGTCGCGCTGCTCATGCGCGAGGAACGCGCCCGGGTGAAGGCGGACACGACCCTCACCGACGCGCAGCGCTCCGAGCAGATGAAGCGGCTCGACGGTGTCGCGCAGATCCTCGCGAAGACCGCAGCACGGGACACCAGTGTGATCCAGCTGCTCGCCGAAGAGGCATCGGTGTCGGAAGCGACGCGCACCGTGAAGCGGGACATGATGATCGCCGGTGGCGTCGAGATGCAGCCGGAGGACCTCGTCATCGCGGCGGAGCCCGCCCCCGTCGCGGTCGCGCAGGAACGCGCCGTCGTCCCGCAGGCGGTCGTGCAGCGCCAGCTCGCGAACCCGTTCCTGCCGCCGGACTTCGCCCTCGCCGACCAGCCCGTCGCGCACCCGCGTCGTCTGGCGAACTGGGAGCTGTTCGGCCCGCTGTTCAAGTCGTTCGAGTACGGCGCCGGCGGGGGAGCGGCGACGATGCCGCTCCCAGAGCCGCCGACGCAGCACTCCGCGTCGGGCACCACGCTCATGAAGCACCAGGCCGAGCTCATCGCCGCGGCCGCTGACGGGCACCGCACGTTCCTGCTCGCCGACGAGCCGGGTCTCGGCAAGACGGCGCAGTCGCTCCTCGCAGCCGACGCCGCGAACGCGTTCCCGCTCCTCGTCGTGGTGCCGAACGTCGTCAAGACCAACTGGGCACGCGAAGCCGAACGCTGGGTGCCGAACCGCCGCGCCACGGTGATCCACGGTGACGGCGACGACCTCGACGGGTTCGCGGACATCGTCATCGTGAACTACGAGATCCTCGACCGGCACGTCGGCTGGCTCGGCGCCTTCGGGTTCAAGGGCATGGTCGTCGACGAGGCGCACTTCATCAAGAACAAGGACTCGCAGCGGTCGAAGTTCGTGCTGCAGCTCGCCGAGAAGATCCGCTCCAGGACCTCGTCGCCGCTGCTCATGGCCCTGACGGGGACACCGCTCATCAACTCCGTCGAGGACTTCCGCACCATCTGGGAGTACCTCGGCTGGATCGACGACAAGAAGCCCCGCGCGAAGCTCATGAACGAGCTCGAGGAGATCGGGCTCACACCGGCCGACCCCGGCTTCTTCAGCGAGGCCCGTCGCGCCGTGATCGACATGGGCATCGTCCGACGCCGCAAGGTCGACGTCGCGGCGGACATCCCCGCCCGGCGCATCGCGGACATCCCGGTCGAGCTCGACGGCGAAGAGGGTCGATCGATCCGCGACGCCGAGCGCGAGCTCACCGCGAAGCTCGTCCGCCGGTACCACCAGGCGCTCGACGCCCGCACCGGTCAGGACCCGGTCGTCGGCATCGACCACAAGCTCGTGCGGCAGGTCGCCCGCTGGGAGCTCGAGGACCAGGACGCCTCGTCGACCGGCGAGAACGTGTTCTCGATGGTCCGGCGGATCGGCCGCGCGAAGGCGCAGCTGGCGGCGGACTACGCGGCGCAGCTGGCGTCGAACGTCGGCAAGGTCGTGTTCTTCGCGAAGCACCTCGACGTGATGGACCAGGCCGAAGAGGTCTTCGCACGCCGGGGCCTGCGGACCGCCACCGTCCGCGGCGACCAGACGCCGGCCCAGCGCACGGCGGAGATCGACTCCTTCGTGAACGACCCCGACGTCGCCGTCATCGTCTGCTCGCTCACCGCGGCGGGCGTGGGGCTCAACCTGCAGGTCGCGTCGAACGTCGTCCTCGCCGAGCTCTCGTGGACCTCTGCCGAACAGACCCAGGCGATCGACCGCGTGCACCGCATCGGGCAAGAGGAACCGGTCACCGCGTGGCGCATCATCGCGGCGCAGACGATCGACACCAAGATCGCTGACCTCATCGACAGCAAGGCGGGGCTGGCAGCGCGCGCGCTCGACGGCTCCGACGAAGAGGTCGTCGACTCCGGCGACATCCAGCTCGACGCGATGGCGGCGCTGCTGACCGAGGCGCTCGGCGGCTAGGGTGCGGCTCCCGCTCAGATGCGGGACTGCACCTCGGCCAGGGAGGGGTTCGTCGCGGTGCTGCCGTCGGGGAACACCAGCGTCGGCACGGTCTGGTTGCCGCCGTTCACCTCGGCGACGAGCTCGGCGGTGCCAGGGGTGGCCTCGATGTCGACCTCGCGGAACGGCACACCGGCCTTGGACATCTGGTTCTTCAGCCGTGCGCAGTAACCGCACCAGGTCGTGGTGAACATGGTGACCGCGCCGGCTTCGGGCACGAACGCGTCGCGGGTGATCGTCTCGCTCATGTCCACAGGCTAACCCGCGTGGTCCTCCGTACCCTGGACGGGCTGGTAGACAAGAGCGTGTGACGGACACGCACCTCGAGATCGAGCGCACGTACGACCTTCCAGACGGAGCCGAGCTCCCCGACCTCATCGGGGCAGGAGGGATCCTGCAGGTCGACCACCAGGACCCGTTCGAACTCGACGCCACGTACTGGGACACCGAGCGCTACGACCTCGTCGCCTCCCGCGTGACGGTCCGCCGTCGCACCGGGGGACCCGATGCCGGCTGGCACATCAAGCGCGCCGAGTCCGACACCGTCCGACACGAGCAGCACTTCCCCCTCACCGACGACGCCGACACCGTTCCCGAAGCCGTCCTCGCCGCGCTCTTCACCGAGCGCCGGGGCCGCGGACTGCACCCGGTCGTGCGCATCACCACCACCCGGACCGTCACCCGCCTCCTCGACGAGGACGGTGACCAGGTCGCCGAACTCGCTGACGACCGCGTCAGCGCCCAGCGCCTCGACGCGGACGCCCCCGCGGACCCGCGCACCTGGCGCGAGGTCGAGGTGGAGACCGTCGAGGGCGTCGACCCGCAGATCGCCCACGAGTTCCTCGGTTCGCTCGACGGCCGCTTCGCCGCCGTCGGAGCCGGCCCCGCCGCCGTCGCGTCCAAGCTGGCGCGTGGGCTGGCAGGTGCACCGGCACCGCGCCTCCAGTCCGCGGACAAGCCCGAGAAGGGCACGACCGCACGGATCCTCACCAAGCGACTCCGCAAGCTGCGTTCCGCACTGCTCAGCCAGGAGGCCCGGCTCCGCTCCGGCGACACGGCCGACCTCCGCCACGCCGCCGGGACGGCACTCGAGATCGCCGCGATCCTGGAGACGTACCGGTCGGCGTTCGCGACGGGCGACGCGGGTGACCGCGCCGCCTCGGCAGCAGACGGTCTGGCGAACGTCACGGCGCGTGCGGCGCTCGCGGAGTACCTCATCGACCGGCTGCCCAGGGCGTCGACGCCGGCGCAGGACGACCTCGTCGACGCGATGACGCGCGAGCGGATCCTCGCGTCGACGCGGGAGCGGCGCGACCACGCGGTGCGCGACGTCGTGGCGTTCCTGCACGGTGAGCCGTTCCTCGAGCTCCTCGACGCCCTCGACGACGCCGTGGAGCGTCCGGCACCGACGCCGTGGGCGCTCCGCTCCCCGAAGCACGTCGCGCAGGACGTCACTGCCGTCGTGAAGCCCGAGGTCCGAGAGCTCGTGCGTGCGGCGGTCGCCGACGACGAGTCCGAGACCGCCGCCGAGCGTGAAGCAGCCGACCGTGCGACGACCGAGCGGGCGTGGCAGGGCACGATGCGCGCCCGGATGGCGATGGACGTGCTCGGGGACGACGCGTTCCCGCACGCACTCTGGAAGCGCATCGGCACCGCGGCGGACGTCCTCACCGAGCGCGTGCGGTCACTGCACGCCCTGGACGCGCTGCGTACGAACGCCGGCATCGCCGAGCGCGGTGGCGAGGGGACGTTCGGGTACGGCGTGCTCGCGGGGGACCGGGTCCGCCTGGCCGAGGAGTCCTACGACGAGGCGGTGCACGCGCTCAACCGCGTGTGAGCGCGGGCGCCGCCGCGGGCGTCGCTCGCCACCGGTGCGGTGCGGTGCGGTGCGGTGCGGTCGGCTGACGCGCCCTCCGCGGGATCGATTGCGCAGCAATGCCGTCCTGGGGCGCCTGCGCGTCGCCGTTTCTGCGCGCTCGTTGGCTCGCCGTGCTGTAACCGACCGGCGGGCGGACAGTCCTTCGGCGCGACCGAGTGCGCAGCAATGCCGTCCTGGGGCGCCTGCGCGTCGCCGTTTCTGCGCACTCGTTCGCTCGCCGTGCTGTGACCGACCGACCGGCGGGCGGACGGGCCCCCTGCGCGATCGAGTGCGCAGCAATGCCGTCCTGGGGCGCCTGCGCGTCGCCGTTTCTGCGCGCTCGTTCGCTTGCCGTGCTGCGACCGACCGGCGGCAGGCCGGTCGACCGGACGTCAGGACGCGATCGGTGCTGCGGTCGCTGCGGCGGGCGAGACCTCGGCGAGACCGAGCGTGTCGAGGAGCCACGCGAGCTCGAACGCGCGCTCCTTCCACGACGCGTACCGCCCGCTCACCCCGCCGTGGCCCGCCGCCATCTCGGTCTTGAGGAGCACCGGAGCACCGACCTCCCGCAGCTTGGCCGTCCACTTCGCCGGCTCGACGTAGAGCACCCGGGTGTCGTTGATCGACGTCACCGCGAGGATCGCCGGGTACTGCACGTCGTCGCGGACGTTCTCGTACGGGGTGTACTCGCTCATGTAGCGGTAGACCTCGGCATCGTGCAGCGGATCGCCCCACTCGTCCCACTCGATGACGGTGAGCGGCAGGTCGGGGTCGAGGATGCTCGTCAGGGCGTCGACGAACGGCACCGCGGCGAGGATGCCGGCGAAGCGATCGGGGGCGATGTTCGCGACGGCGCCCATCAGGAGCCCGCCCGCGCTGCCGCCCTCGGCGACGAGCTGTCCCGCCGTGGTGCGACCGGTCTCGATGAGGTGGTCGGCGACCGCGACGAAGTCCGTGAAGGTGTTCTTCTTCGTGAGGGTCTTGCCGTTCTCGTACCAGTGACGTCCCATCTCGCCACCACCGCGCACGTGCGCCACCGCGAACACGACGCCCCGGTCGAGCATCGACAGTCGCATCACGCTGAACCCGGGGTCGATGGAGTGCTCGTACGAGCCGTACCCGTAGAGGTGCAGCGGGCTCGGCGTGCCCGTGTCGACGGCGTCACGACGCCACACGAGGGAGATCGGCACCCGTGTGCCGTCGGCAGCCGTTGCCCAGTCGCGCTCTTGCACGTAGTCGGCGGGGTCGTAGCCGCCGAGGACCGGCTGGCGCTTCAGCACCGTCACCTGCCCGGTCGCGAGGTCGAGGTCGCTCACCTCTGACGGGGTGACGAACGACGTGAACCCGATGCGGAGCGTCGGCTGGTCCCATTCCGGGTTGCCGCCGAGGCCGGCGGAGAAGAGCGCCTCGTCGAAGGGGACCTCGTGCGCATCGCCGAACCCGTCGCCCTCGATCGGGATGATCGCGACACGGGGCAGCGCTTCGGCACGGTACTCGAGCGCGAGGTGCCCGGCGAAGGCGTCGACGGACTCGATGCGGCGTTCAGCATGGTGCGCCACGACGACACGGCGGTCGGTGTCGGAGGTGGGGTCGTCGGCGGGGACGTCCACGAGCTCGAAGTTCTCGGCGCCGTCGTTGTGCAGGACGAGGAGCCGGTCGCTGCCGCCGACGATGGCGTGCTCGATCTCGTACTCCACGCCGTCCCGACGCGGCCACACCACGTGGAAGTCGCCAGTCGGGTCGGCCGCGTCGAGGATCCAGGCTTCCGAGGTGATCTTCGACCCGAGCTCGATGACGATGTACTGCGAGGACCGGGCGACCCCGACGCCCACCCAGTACCGGTCGTCCGGCTCTTCGAAGACGACGACGTCGTCCGTCGCGGCGGTGCCGACGGTGTGGCGCCAGATCCGGTCGGGACGCCAGGAATCGTCCACCGTGGGGTAGAAGACGTAGCGGCCGGACGGGTCGAACGTCGCACCGGACCCGGTGTTCTCGACGACGTCGTCGAGGTCCTGCCCGGTCGTCAGGTCCCGCACGTGCAGGGTGTAGCGCTCGTCGCCCTCGACGTCGACGCCGTACACCAGCCGGGTGCCGTCGTCGGAGATGTCGTACGAGCCGAGCGAGAAGAAGTCGTGGCCGTCGGCGAGGACGTTGCCGTCGAGGACGACCTCTTCCCCGGGGAGGGCACCGGCGCCACCGTCGAGTGACGGCGGCGTCCAGTCGTCCGGATCGCTGATCGGCGCCCGGCACTGCACGCCGTACTGGCTGCCCTCGCTGGTGCGGGTGAAGTACCACCACCCGCCCATGCGCACCGGCACCGAGAGGTCGGTCTCCTGCACACGGCCCTTGACCTCACCGAAGATCCGGTCGCGCAGCGGGGCCAGGTGGTCCGTCGCGGCCGCGGTGTAGGCGTTCTCGGCTTCGAGGTACGCGACGGTGTCCGGGGACTCCTTGTCACGCAGCCACTCGTAGTCGTCGACGAAGTCGATGCCGTGGTGCGACCGGGTGACCGGGCGCTTGTCGGCGGTGGGCGGGGTGGTCGCTCCGTGCTCGCTGCTCACCGCACCAGCCTAGGCCGCAGCGACGTCGAGACGCCTGCGCAGGCGGTCCATGTCGACGGTGGATCGAACGCGCTCGGCGAACGCGTCGACCTCCGTCGCGACGTCCAGCACGAGCCAGGCCCGTCGGCGGCGGCGGGACGTCACGGATCGGATGATGCCGGCGCGGTCGAGCGCGACCGCCAGGTCGTCCGGCGACCTGCCCGACTCCGCTGCGAGGGCGGTCAGGTCGTCCTCGGTCATGACGGGGTCGTGGAACAGCGCGCCGACGTCCCACGGCAGACGCCGTGCCGCATCCGCAGCGTGCTCGTCGAGCACCAGCGCCGTGAGTGCCGCTTCGTCGCAGGCGGTCCCGATCGCGATCGCCAGGTCGGCGACGAAGTCGTGGACGGACCCGAACCGGTAGCGCACCAGGTGGTCGAAGTACCGGGAACGGTCGGCGACGAGCGCGGTCGCGATCGGCACGGTCGTCCTGCTGACACCCCGGCGTCGCAGGACCGCGCCGATCAGCGCCCGCCCGATGCGACCGTTGCCGTCGGTGAACGGGTGGATCGACTCGAACTGGGCGTGGGCGATCGCGGCCTGGGCGACGGGGTGCAGGTCGTCGCGGGCGAGGAACACCAGGAGGTCCGCCATCGCCTCCGGGACCAGGTCCGGTGGTGGCGGGACGTACGTCGCGAGCCGCGGGCTGCTGCCACCGCCGATCCAGTTCTGGACGGTCCGGTACCGACCGGCGTCGCGTCCGTCCAGGGGGTCGTCCCGCATCAGGTCGAGGTGCGCGGCACGGACGGCGTCCGCCGTGATCGTGCCGGACGCCGCGTCCGTGACGAGGCGGTCCAGCGCCCTGGTCGCGGCCACCATCACCGTCGCGCTGTCGTTCGCACGGACACCGACGACGGCGCGGGCGTAGTCGTCGAGGCCGGCGTGCTCGTCCTCGATGCGGGAGGACGCCACTGCCTCGGTCCGGGCGAGGACACCGCCGAGTGCGCCGATCCGCGTCCCGTGCTCGCGATCGAGCCGTCGGAGCGCGGCGACCGCCCGGTCCAGCAGCGCGTCGTCGCCGGGTGCCGCACGGTACCGGGCGGTCGCGATGCGTGGCGGGATCCACGTGGTCACCGCGGTGCAGAGCCGGTCGGCGCGCGGTCCACGCACCCCGCTCCGCCACGGCCGCTCGGCTCGCTCGTGGCGCGGCCAGTCGGTGATCCGTGTCGTCGTGTCCTGGTGCACAGCGGCCTCCGTCCGTCCCGACGACGGTAGACACGGTCGGCCGGCGAGCGCCAGGAACCGGTATGTCGTACGTCGCCGGTCGTGTCGGCGGCGACGGCTACCGTGGACCGCATGACCAACTCCTTCGCCATCACCGGTGCCCACGTCGTCCCCGTCACGGCGGACGAGTTCGACGGGGGAGCGGTCGTCGTCGAGGACGGGCGCATCACGGCACTCGGTCCCGACGTCACACCCCCACCGGGGATGCCCGTCGTCGACGCTGCTGGTGCATGGCTCGTCCCGGGGTTCGTCGAGGCGCACGGCCACGTCGGCATCCACGAAGAGGCGAACGGCCCGGCCGGCAACGACACGAACGAGCTGACCGGGCCGAACATGGCAGCGGTCCGCGCGATCGACGCCGTCGACATCGACGACGAGGGCTTCCGCGACGCCCTGTCCGGCGGCATCACCTCGATCGTCGTCAAGCCCGGCTCCGGCAACCCGATCGGTGGTCAGTCCGTCGCGATCAAGACCTGGGGCGGCCGGACCATCGACGAACAGCTCATCTCCGACGCCGTGAGCGTGAAGAGCGCCCTCGGCGAGAACCCGAAGCGCGTGTACGGCGACAAGGGACAGACCCCGTCCACCCGACTCGGCGTCGCCAAGGTGATCAGGGAGGCGTTCGTCGCGGCCCAGGACTACCGCGCCGCCCGTGACGCCGCCGCTGCGAAGGACGAGCCCTTCACGCGCGACCTCACCAAGGAGACCCTCGTCCGCGTGCTCGACGGCGAGCTCGCCTGGGATCAGCACACCCACCGCCACGACGACATCGCGACCGCCGTCCGACTCGCCGAGGAGTTCGGGTACCGGCTCGTCGTCAACCACGGCACCGAGGCGCACAAGATCGCCGACGTCCTCGCCGAGAAGGACATCCCGGTCATCTACGGACCGCTCTTCACGAGCCGGTCCAAGGTCGAGCTCCGCGACCGCGGCATCCCGCACCTGGCCGCGCTCGCCGCGGCGGGCGTCCGGGTCGCGATCACGACCGACGCCCCCGTCGTGCCGATCGCCATGCTCGTCACGCAGGCGACGATGGCCGTCCGGGACGGACTCCCACGCCAGACGGCACTCGAAGCGCTCACCACGAACCCGGCGACGTTCCTCGGTTTCGGCGACCGCGTCGGGCGGATCGAGCCCGGCTACGACGCCGACCTCGTGCTCTGGTCAGGCGACCCGCTCGACGCGACGAGCCGCGCAACGCGCGTCTGGATCGAGGGCCGCCAGGTCTTCGAGTGGGCGGACGGCGTCGGCGTCACCTCGCCACGCTGGTAGCGCTCTGGTCGGACGGGAGGCCCGGATCGCGACGTGCGCGCACGTCGCGATCCGGGCCTCCCGTCCGACCGCCGGCGGTGCGGCGTCAGGACTCGCGCGACAGCAGGAAGTCGTTGATGCGGGTCGTGAGCTCGGCGTCCACGGGGACCTCGTCGCCGTTCACCAGCCGGATCGGCGCCGCCTGCCGGACGCTCGACACGAGCCAGAGCGCATCGGCCGCGCGCAGGTCGTCCATGGTGACCAGCTCGTAGGCGGTCTCGATCCCGGCCTCGTCGGCGAAGCGGAACACGTCCGCCTGCGTCGTGCCGGCGAGGATCCCGATGTCCGTGCGCGGTGTGACGAGTCGACCACCCACGGACATGATCAGGTTCGCGCGCGTGCCCTCGAGCACGTAGCCGTCCGTCGACACGAACAGCGCGTCGTCGGCCCCGCGGCGCGCGGCCTCGCGGAGCGCGGCCATGTTCACCGCGTAGGACAGCGTCTTCGCGCCCTGTAGCAGCCACGGCGACGTGCGTTCCACGTCGTGGCGGTACCCGCGGTCGAGCGTGACGACCGCGATGCCCTCGGTCCGGTCGGCGGTCGAGTCCGGCGACGCCGCGGCGTACACCCACCCGGTCGGACGCCCTGACCCCTCGACGCCGCGGGTGAGGACGGTCTTCGCGAACGCCTCGTGCACGGGGTCGAGCTCCGCGCACACGGCCTCGATCGCGCGGCGCCACGCATCGAGGTCCGGAAGCGGCAGGTCGAGCATGCGGGCGGACCGCTCGAAGCGGGCGAGGTGCGGCTCGAGGGCCTGCGGGCGACCGTCCACGACGGTGATCGTCTCGAAGACGCCGTCGCCCCGGATGATGCCGAGGTCCTGCACCTGGACGTGCTCCTCGAGCGGGGCCGCGAACGTGAAGGCGTCGGCGGACGGATCGTGCGGCGCGGCGTCGCGGGAGGGCTGGTTGAGGACGGCGAGCACGGTGTCGGTCATGCAGCCATCCAACCCCACGTCAGCGCTGCTCCGGTAGGGCGCCCATCAGCTTCCAGACCGCCTCGGTCAGTTCGGGGTGCTGCAGCGCGATGCGACGCAGGCGGTGGTACTCCTCACCGAGCTGGGTGCCGTGGCCGGACGCCGGGTGCATCGACCACTGTGCACTCCGCTGCCCGATCGCGGCGTCGAGTTCGAGGGCCTCTTCGCGGAGGATGAGCACGACCTGCTCGTCGACGGTGGGGAGCATCGGCATGAACTCCCACGGGTCGTCGCCCTGCCGCGAGCGGTGCTCGACGATCATCGAGATCTCTTCCGCCGCCTCGGCACGCAGCACTTCAAGGCTGCGCCCGAATCTCCGGTGCTCAGCCATGGTGCCCCCGCAGCACACCTGCCATGGAACGAGCGTACGCCAGATCATCGGCCACACTGGACACGTGACCGAGCGCGACGAGACGAAGAACCAGCACCCCCGCGTCGTCGTCGTGTACCTGCTCCGGGACGACGGTCCCGGGCCGTCGGTGCTGCTCGGCGAGAAGCGCCGCGGGCTCGGGAGCGGCCGCGTGGTCGGCCCCGGTGGCAAGCGTGAGCCCGGGGAGACGGCGGTCGAGACCGCCGTCCGCGAGGTCGCCGAGGAGGTCGGCCTGCGGCTCGACCCGGCCGACCTGGAGGCTCGTGGCACGTTGGACTACCGGTTCCCGTTCCGGCCGTCCTGGTCCCAGGTCTCCGACGTGTTCGTCTGTCGGGTCTGGTCCGGCACGCCGGTCGCGAGCGACGAGCTCGAACCGCGGTGGATCCCGCTCGACGACGTTCCCTACGACGCGATGTGGGACGACGCGAAGTACTGGCTCCCCGAGGTGCTGCGTGGTGGCACCGTCGCGGCGCGGTTCACGTTCGCCGAGGACAACGCCACGGTCGCCGGGTTCACCGGGGTCGGCGTCGACGCGCCGAACGCCTAGCGCTGCGTGCGGGTGCTGCCGGTCCTGGCTTCCTCGGCCGCGGCCATCACGTCGGCGTCACCGCTGCGGCCGCCGAGCGGACGGACGAAGAAGTCGATGATCCCGAACACGATCGCGCCGACCATCGAGAACATCGCCCAGCCGACGAAGAGCCCTGCGGTGTTCCGGCCGTCCGCTGGCGCGAGGATGACGCTCGCTGCGTAGAACACCACGGTCAGCGCCAGGAAGACGATGACGAGCGTGATGAGGAGACGGTGCCAGGCGCTACGGGTCATGATGCCTCAGGATACCGCTCAGCGCGCGGCGTGCCGGCTGTGCTGCTTCTCCCCGGACCGCTCGTGCTGCGCGGCATCGGCGGTCGGCCGGACGACGGGGATGCTCCTCGTCGTCAGTGGCTCGTTCTCGAGACCGTCGCGGCCACCCGTGAAGACGTCCCCTGTAGCGCGTTCGTCCTCCCAGAACTCGTCGTCGCGGAGGACCTTGAGGGTCCCCGTCTCGGTCGAGGTCAGCCCGTGGCGCTCGAGCTCCACGTCGCGCTGCTTGCCGAGGAACTCGCGGTTGGCGGTCTGGGCGTCCATGAACATCGTCGTACGCCCGGTGACGATCGCGCGGATGCGGCGGTGCTCCCACCACTTCTTGCCGAAGTACATGAGCACGAGGCCGGCCGCTGCGTAGCAGCCCATCGTGATGAGCCCACGCGCCGGACCCGGGCCGACGCCGTAGATCTGGTGCTTGATCATGTCGACCATGCTGGAGCCGACCACCACGTGGTTGAGCCAGGCGAAGGGCTCCGGCATGAACCACTTCGGATAGGCGCCACCGGATGACGGCATCGACAGGAAGACGAAGCAGATCATCGCGGGGGCGGCGATGAACCGGCCGACGAAGTAGCTCAGGCCGTTCACCGCGAGGCCGATCGCCACGATCCAGCCCCACGCGATGAGCACGAGTTCGATCCAGTGGCCGTGGATGGCGCCGACGACGGGCCCGGCGAGCGTGTTCGTGATGAGCGAGATGACGAGCCCGCCGATGACGATGACGGCCATCCTGGTGCGGTGGCGCAGCGGGCCGCCCATGATGCCGATGAACATCGACACCATGTAGCCGCCGATGCACCACGCGAGCATGACGTACATCGCGACGGTGCCGTACTCGTCGTACGCGGGGAGCGCGGCGAGCTCGGTGACCTTCGGTGTCGCCACCCCGGTCGCCGTCAGCACGGCCGACAACGTCGCGGGGACGAGGCTCGCGACCTGGAACTGGTGCGCGCTCGCCTTGAAGAACTCGTTCGTCGCGGGGTCGTACGCCACGGCCATCGATCCGGCGATCACGTCCCGCTTGGCGGCGACGAGGGAGTCGTACGTGTGGGAGACGTACTCGCCCGGCAGCGCCTTCTGCACCGCGGCGACGAAGCCGGGGTCGCTGCCGACGAGGGCGATCGGCACGTCGTGCGGGTGCGGCGCGTGGAACGCGAAGACGTAGCAGAGGCAGAAGCCGACGATGAAGAACAGCGGCATCCAGAGCTGCAGGCCGATGAGCTGGAGCGACGGGTGCAGCGTGCCGTACCAGCGGCGGTACGCGCTGATCTTCTGCGGTGCCGGGACGGGCGCCTGACGACGCTGCTTCGGACGCGAGGACCCGGCGACCTTCGAACCCCGACGCGGCTTGGTGCCTCGGGCGGAGGGGCGGGTGGTCCGCTGCTTCGGAACGGACTTCTGCTGCGCCCCACCGGAACGGTCCGGGGTGTCGGTGTTCTTCGGGACGTCGTTCCGCGGCGTGCTCACTCGGCGCTGTGCTCCTGGTTCTCGTGTCGGGTCCGGCCAGGATACGCCGCACGGCTGACCGCGTCCCGGGCAGACCGACCTCCAGGCCGCCTACGAGCGGCTGCGGGACGCCTGGGCCGAGTCCATCGCGAGCTCCTCCGCATCGAGCGTCACGAGCACCCGGCGCATCACCTCTTCGTCGAGGTTGCCGCGCTCGCGTTCCTCGAGCACGATCTCGCGACGGCGGTCGAGCAGCTCGCGGCGGATGTCCTGGATCTGCGCGCCGCTGAGCCGGACCGGTGCGTTCCGTTCCTCGGACTCCTCTTCCTCGGCGTCGCGTCGGAAGGTCTCCGCCTGACGCTCGAGACGGGCCTTGAGCCGGGAGACGACGGCCTCCACCGCGTCGGTGCCGAACTGCGCCGACCACTCGGGCTTCCGGTCGTCCAGGAGCTGGATCGCCGCCTCGGTCGTGCGCTGGTTGAGCCGCATCTCGCTGCGGATGTCCTCCTCGCCCTCCGCCGGGTCCTGCACCTTGAGCCGTCGGATCACGAACGGCAGCGACAGCCCCTGCAACAGGAGTGTCCCGACCGTCACGAAGAACGCGATCACGAAGATGGTGTCCTGTGCCTTGATGTCGACCGGGTTCGCGACGACGGAGACCGCGGCGGCGAGCGTGACCACGCCGCGCATGCCGGTCCACGAGATGACGGTGAGCTCACGCCAGTTCAGCTTCGGCTCGGCGGAACCGCGCAACCACCGCAACGAGGGATGTCCGCGGGACAGCCGGATCCGCAGCGGTCGAAGCCACCGGCCGTTGAAGCGGTTCCGGACGTAGGACTCGAAGACGAAGAGCGGTCTGACGACGATCACGACGGCGAGGACCACGGCGGCCGCGGTGATCGTCTGCCCGAGACTCCGCTCGCTCTTGATGAGGTCCTGCACGACCGTGTTGAGCTGCAGCCCGATGAGCGCGAACACGAAGCCCTCGAGGATGACGTCGATGCTCGTCCACAGCGGACGCTCCTGCAGCCGGGTGGCGTACCCCTCCTTCGGCGAGTTGTACCCGATGTACAGGCCGGCGGTGACGACCGCGATGACGCCGGACCCGGAGAGGTCCTCGGCCAGGATGTACGCGACGAACGGCAGCAGGATGCTCATGATCGTCTCGACCACCGGGTCGTTGATGCGCTGCCGGATCCAATGCACGAGCACGCCGAGGACCCCACCGACGGCGAGTCCCACGCCGATGGCGAGCCCGAAGATGCCGAGGTCCTGCCAGATGGTGAGCGACGTCCCCGCGGCGATGAGGGTGAACACCCGCACCAGGGTCAGCGAGGCAGCGTCGTTGATGAGGCTCTCGCCGGACAGCACCGTCATGACGCGACGGGGGAGTCCGAGCTTCCGGCCGATCGCCGCCGCGGACACCGCGTCCGGCGGCGCCACGATCGCCCCGAGCAGGATCGCCGCCGGCCAGTCCATGTCCGGGATGACGATGTACGCGGCCAGGCCGACGGCGAGGGCGGTGACGATGACCAGGAAGATGCCGAGACGACGGATCTGCTTGATCGACGTCCGGAAGCTCTGCCACGAGACGTCGAGCGCCGCCGAGTAGAGCAGCGGCGGCAGGATCAGCGTGAGGATGACCTCGGAGTCGATCTCGATCGGGGGCAGCCCCGGCAGGAACGACGCCGCGAGCGCCACCGCTGTGACGAGGAGCGGAGCGGGGAGCCCCTTCGCCCGTGCGAAGCCGGTCACCGCGAGCGATCCGACCAGCAGGATGAGGAGCTCGACGGTGTCCATGGACCCATTCTCCCATCGGAATGCCTCCGAACCTGAACGAGTCTGCAGTCGACATGAACGGCTGGTGACCGATCGGGGTTTGCTCGGAACGCCCCGGACTGGGACACTTGCCCGCGGTGGACATCACACTCATAGTCGTCCTGGTCATCGCGTTGGCCCTCTTCTTCGACTTCACAAACGGTTTTCACGACACCGCCAACGCGATGGCGACACCGATCGCCACCGGGGCCATGAAGCCCAAGGTGGCGGTCACGGTCGCAGCGGTGCTCAACCTCGTCGGTGCGTTCCTGAGCACCGCCGTCGCGACGTCGATCTCGCACGGCCTCATCAACGAGGGTCCCGGCGGCGTCGCGATCTCGCCGGAGATGATCTTCGCCGGGCTCATCGGCGCGGTGGTCTGGAACATGATCACGTGGCTGCGCGGCCTGCCGTCGTCGTCCTCGCACGCGCTGTTCGGCGGGCTGATCGGCGCCGCGATCGTCGGCGCCGGGTTCCAGTCCGTCAACTACCTCGCGCTGATGACCGTCGTGATCATCCCCGCGTTCCTGTCGCCGGTCATCGCTGCGCTGGTCTCGTACCTGTCGACGCGCATCGCGTACCGGATCACCCGGCGCCCGGTCTTCCCGAACGAGCGCGGCGGCTTCCGGATCGGGCAGATCTTCACCTCGTCGATGGTGTCGCTCGCGCACGGGACGAACGACGCGCAGAAGACCATGGGCGTCATCACACTCACGCTCATCGCGTCCGGTGCGCAGTCGTCGAACAGCGGCGTGCAGCTCTGGGTCGTCGTCGCCTGCGCCCTCGCGATCGCCCTCGGGACCTACACCGGCGGCTGGCGGATCATCCGCACGCTCGGCTCCGGCATCACGGAGATCCGCGCGACGCAGGGCTTCGCGGCAGAGGCCTCGACCGCCGCCACGATCCTCGCCTCCAGCCACCTCGGCTTCGCGCTGTCGACGACGCAGGTGTCCTCCGGCTCGATCATCGGTGCCGGGCTCGGTCGCCGCGGCTCGAAGATCCAGTGGTCCACGGCCGGCAAGATCGTGATCGCCTGGTTCATCACGCTGCCCGCGTCGGCAGCGGTCGGCGCGGTCGCGTCCGGGATCGCCCGGCTCGGTGTCGTCGGGCTCGTGATCGACGCGCTGGTCGGTGCCGCGGTCATCCTCGGCCTGTACCTGTGGTCGCTCCGGAAGCCGCACGGCTCCGCCTCCGCGATCGAGGTCGACGTCGCCGCCAACGCCGTCTTCACCCGCAAGGAGCTCCGCGACCTGCAGCGCAAGAAGCGCGCGGAGAACGTGGCCGCCCGCCGCGAGGAGCTGAGCCGCGAGCGCACGCTCCGCCGCATGGCCGCACGCAAGGGAGGGCGTCGCTGATGGGCATCGACTGGTTCGCATTCTTGACGGTGGCGCTCGTCGCCGTCGTGTCCTCCTGCTTCGTCGTCGCCGTGTACTCGGTCGGCCTCCGCTTCTGGAGCGCCGCCGACACCCGCGAGGGCAAGTTCACCGTGAAGGACGACGGGACGATCGGCCCGGCGACCGCAGGGTTCCCGAACCCGCAGGGCGCCACCACCGCCGTGCGCGGGTTGCGCGCAGCGGCCATCGCCTGCTTCGTCGTCTGCGGCGCCGTGGTGCTCTACGGCATCTACCTGATCGTCCCGCAGTTCCACTGACGGACGGGAGGCTCGTGGCGGGGCCGCCACGAGCCTCCCGTCCGCCGTCTGGTCGCCGCGCGCCCACCGGACCGGCTGGACGGGACGGACTACCCTCGTGACGTGATCCACGACGAGGAGGCGCACGTGAGCGTTGGTACCCGCACCGAGACCGATTCCCTGGGGTCGAGGGAGGTGCCGGCCGATGCGTACTGGGGTGTCAACACGCTGCGGGCGCTGGAGAACTTCCCGATCACGAGCGTGCCCATCGCGGTGTACCCGGACCTCATCGAGGCGCTCGCGACGGTGAAGCAGGCCGCGGCCCGTGCGAACAAGGCGATCGGCGTGCTCGACGACGAGCGTGCCGATGCGATCGACCGTGCGGCGCAGGAGGTCCGCGACGGAGCCCTCCGCGACCAGTTCGTCGTCGACGTCGTGCAGGGCGGCGCCGGCACGTCGACGAACATGAACACGAACGAGGTGCTCGCGAACCGGGCGCTCGAACTCCTGGGGCGCGAGAAGGGCGACTACGCCTACCTGCACCCGATCGACCACGTGAACCGCAGCCAGTCGACGAACGACACCTATCCGACGAGCGTGAAGATCGCGATGATCTTCGGCGTGCGACGGCTCGTCGAGCAGCTCGAGCAGCTCTCCGAGGCCTTCGCCGAACGCGGAGCGGCGTTCGCGGACGTGCTCAAGGTCGGACGGACCCAGCTGCAGGACGCGGTGCCGATGACCCTCGGCCAGGAGTTCACCGGCTTCTCGCACACCATCCAGGAGGACGTTCTCCTGCTCCGCCGGGTCACGCCGTTGCTCGCGGAGATGAACCTCGGCGCGACCGCGATCGGCACCGGGATCACCGCCGACCCGCTGTACCGCGACGAGGTGCGCCGTCAGCTGCAGGAGGCGAGCGGCATCGACGTGGTGACCGCCCCGGACCTCATCGAGGCGACGAGCGACGCCGGTGCGTTCATGACGCTCTCCGGCACGGTCAAGCGGAGCGCGATCAAGCTCTCGAAGATCTGCAACGACCTGCGGCTGCTGGCGTCGGGACCGCAGGCCGGGTTCGGGGAGATCACGCTGCCGGCTCGACAGGCGGGTTCGTCGATCATGCCGGGCAAGGTGAACCCCGTGATCCCCGAGGTCGTCAACCAGATCGCGTTCGCGGTCGCCGGTGCGGACGCCACGGTGACGATGGCGGCGGAGGGCGGGCAGCTGCAGCTCAACGCCTTCGAGCCGATCATCGCGCACTCGATCATGCAGTCGCTGCAGTGGATGACCCGCGGGTGCGCCACGCTCCGCGAGCACTGCGTCACGGGCATCGAGGCGAACGAGGCGAAGCTCGCGGCCCAGGTGGACACGAACGTCGGCGTCGTCACGGCCCTGACGCCGTACATCGGCTACGCGGCGGCGGCGTCGATCGCGCACACCGCACTGACCACCTCGACGCCGATCTCCACCCTCGTCGTCGCAGCGGGGCTCATGGAGGCGGACCAGGTGCAGCGTGTGCTCAGCCCGGCGCGGCTGTCCGGCATCGAACTGGCCACCGGCGCGATCCCGGTGATCACGGAGGCCATGCTCGACGCGGAGGCGGCCAGGAAGCAGTAGCGGCCAGGAAGCAGGAGCGGTCAGGACAGGGGGAGCGGCGGCTCGCCGACCCTGACCTGGTCGGCGACCGTGCGGAGGCGCTCCTGCTCCTGGTCGTGCGGCTCGGCCTGGGGGAGGCGTGCCGCCGCGGTCCTGACCTCGTGCGCCGCTGCGACGTCGGCGTCACGCCAGCGAGCGAGTGTGAAGTTGCGCGTGACGTCGCGGAGCGGGAGCCGGATGGCCTCGTCGGCCTCGATCCCGGCGAGGAGCTGCCGCATGCGGATCACCTCGGAGTCGAGTTCGCCGCCGACGACGAGCACGAAGTTCGAGAGGTACAGGTAGACGAGCAGCAGGATCGCGCCGCCGAGCCAGCCGTACGCCCTGTTGCCGCCGCCGACGGTCTCGACGTAGAGGGCGAACCCGAACGTGGCGATCGCCCACGCCACGATGGCGAAGGCGGCACCGGCGGACACCCACCGCAGCTGCGGCGTCTTCACGTTCGGCGTCGCGTAGTAGAGCACGGCGACCATCACGACGAGGTCCACCGCCAGGATCGGCCACTTCACGACGTTCCAGAGGTCGTCGATCCACGTCGCCCAGCCCAGCTGGTGGACGATCGCGGCCGAGATGGTCGGGGTCCCGAGCAGGATGACGATGGCGATCGCGCCGCCGACCATGACGAGCAGCGTGACGAGGAGCATCATGCTGCGGAACTTCCAGATCCGGCGGCCCTCCTCGACCTCGTACGCGGTGTTCATGGCGCGGCCGAAGGCGGTCGCGTACCCGGACAGCGACCACAGCGTCAGCACGACGCCGGTCGAGAACCCCAGCCACGGGTTGTCGAGGGTCAGGAGTTGGCGCAGTGGCTGTTCGAGGTGCTCGGCGGTCTCCGGCCGCACGATGAAGCCGATGATCTCGATGATGTCGGCCAGGCTGTCCCCGGCCCGGTCCACGATCGCGAGCGCCGACACCACGGTGAGCGTCGTCGGGAACACGGTCAGCAGGGCGAAGAACGTCAGGGATGCTGCTGCGTCGACGACACGGTGCCGGATCACCGAGTGGTAGGTGCGGCGTACGACGGCGCGGACCCCGGTCCGCTGGAGCTCGCGCGCAGTCGGGTCCGGCATGTGGACGAATCTACCCGTCCACGCGCCCTGGTCCGGTGACCCTGTCCCGGAACTGCCGGACGGTTGTTCCGCGAAAGTGACACTCTGCTGCGGAACTTCCGTCGCAGACTGTCGCTTTCGCGGGGCCCGGGCAGAGGCCGCGCGGGGCCCGGGCGGAGGCCGGGCGAGACGCGCGGGTCAGTTGGCGTGGGGGTGCAGGGCGTCGTAGCGGCGGAACGACGGGACGAGGCGCAGGAGCAGCGCGACGAGACCGATGATCGCGACGCCGCCGAGGATCGGCGGGACGGCGATGCCCGCGGCGACGACCAGACCGGCGTACAGGTCGCCGAGGCGAGGGCCGCCGGTGACGACGACGATGAAGATGCCCTGCAGCCGTCCACGCATGCCGTCGGGCGACGCGGACTGCAGGATCGTGTTCCGGAACACCGAGCTGACGTTGTCCGCGCCGCCGGCCAGGGCGAGGAAGAGCGCGGCGAACCCGAGCGCCGGCAGGATCCCGGTGCTGAACGCGTCGCCGGCACGACCTCCGAGCACGTGCGCGAGGGCGACGACCACACCGAACGCGGCGATCGCGGCGCCGTAGGCCGTGATCGCCCACCCGACGGCCTCGCCCTGACGGCGGACGTGGCCGAGCGGGCCGGAGAACACGCTCGAGAGCAGCGCACCGACGGCGTAGGCGGCGGTGAGCGTCCCGACCGTGACGGCGCCGCCGCCGATCACCAGGGCGCCGATCGCGGGGAAGAGCACGCGGGGCTGCCCGAAGGTCATCGCGACGATGTCGAGGACGAACGTCATCGTGATGTTGCGGGACTTCCGGAGGAACCTGGCGCCCTCGACGAGGGATCCGAGCCCGGGCTTCAGGGCACCGTGGTCGGCGGTCATCCTCGGCAGCGTGAACACGCCGGCGAACGCGAACGTGAACAGCACGACGTCGATCGTGTAGGTCGGCGCGAACCCGACCGACGCGATGAGGACACCGGCGATCGCGGGGCCCACCGTGACCTGGAAGCCCGAGGCGATGCCACCGAGGGCGCTCGCCGCCGGGAGCAGGTCGGTGCCGACGAGCCTCGGCACGATCGCGGAGCGGGAGGCGTTGCTGACGGTCGCCGCGACGGCGTTCACGGTCGCGAGGACGTAGAGCAGCGCGACGCTGTGCAGACCGAGCCACGAGTGCGTCGCGATGAGGGCAACAGCGGCCCAGGCCACGATGCTCGACACCAGTGCCACGGTGCGCCGGTCGAACGCGTCGGCGAGCATCCCGCCGTAGAGGCCCGCGACGATCATGGGCAGGAGCGCGATCACGCCGACGAGTGCGACGGCGAAGGTCGAGTGCGTGATGTCGTACACCTCGAGGCCGACGGCGACGGTCGTCATCTGCGTCCCGATGCCGGCGATCGCGGTGCCCGCCCAGAGTCGGGCGAACGCGGGGGACCGGCGGAGCGGGGTGAGGTCGGCGAAGACGCGGCGGCGCGGCGGTGCTGGGGTGGGTTGTGTCACGGTGGAACCATTCTGGGGGCTGTCCGCCGTCTCTGGTTGACTTGCGGCATGACTGACCTGAACAGCAAGCCCGAGTTCGACGCCCCCGAGGGCCCGGCCCCCACCGACCTCGTCATCACCGACATCGTCGAGGGCACCGGGGACGAAGCGTCCGCCGGCTCGACCGTGAAGGTGCACTACGCCGGCGTCGAGTACGAGTCCGGCGAGGAGTTCGACAGCTCGTGGAACCGCGGCGAGCCGATCGACTTCCCGCTCGCGGCGCTCGTCCGCGGCTGGCAGGAGGGCATCCCCGGCATGAAGGTCGGCGGGCGTCGCAAGCTCGTCGTCCCGCCGGAGCTCGCCTACGGGCCGGCCGGCGGCGGACACTTCCTGTCCGGCAAGACCCTGATCTTCGTGATCGACCTGCTCGGGGTGCGCTGATGGCGGCGGCCGTCCCACTCGCCCCGACGGTCGAGCTCAACGACGGGCACCAGATGCCCGTGCTGGGCCTCGGCACGTACTCGCTCGACGGCGACGAGGGTGCTGCCGCGATCGGCACCGGCATCGCGAGCGGGTACCGCCTGCTCGACACCGCGCTGAACTACGGCAACGAAGACGCCGTCGGTCGTGCGGTGCGGGAGTCGGACGTGCCGCGCGACGAGCTCTTCGTCACGTCGAAGCTCCCCGGTCGCCACCACGGCTGGGACGAAGCGCACAAGTCGATCGACGAGACCCTGGGGAACCTCGGCCTCGAGTACGTCGACCTGTACCTGATCCACTGGCCGAACCCGTCCGTGGACAAGTTCGTGGACACGTGGAAGGCGTTCGTCGACCTCCGCGACAGCGGCAAGGTCCGCTCGATCGGCGTCTCGAACTTCACGCCAGCGCACCTCGCACGCATCATCGACGCGACCGGGATCGCCCCCGCGGTGAACCAGGTCGAGCTGCACCCGTACTTCCCCCAGGCGGACCTGCGAGCGGTGCACGCCGACCTCGGGATCGTCACCGAGAGCTGGAGCCCGCTCGCCAAGCGGTCCGAGCTCCTCACCGAGGAACCGATCACCGCTGCGGCTGCCGCACACGGAGTCACCCCCGGGCAGGTCGTGCTGCGCTGGCACACCCAGCTCGGCGCGATCCCGGTGCCGAAGTCCGGCGACGCCGACCGGCAGCGCGAGAACCTAGACGTGTTCGGGTTCACGCTCTCCGATGACGAGGTCTCGGCGATCTCCGGTCTCGAGCGCGGCCGGCTCTGGGACGGCGACCCGGACACCCACGAAGAGATGTAGCGCGTCCGCCTGTCGGGACAGGGGGACTACACTGGATACCCCTGTCCCGAAGGGTGGCGTGTGTCCGAACCGACCGAGATCGACCGTGAGCGTACGTACGTCGACGGGCTCTTCGCCCGACTCGACGAACTGACCGCCGAGGCCGGACAACGCCTCACCGAGACCCGCCGTCAGGCGGTCGGTGGGAACCACCAGAGCCGCAGCGAGCGTGACGCGTTCGCCAAGCTCTACGAGGACACCATCCAGACGCTCGAGCGCGTCGGGGACCGGCTCGTCTTCGGTCGGCTCGAAGTCGCCGATCCCCCCGCCGGCGAGGACGCCTTCCGGTACATCGGCCGCGTGGGGCTCCGCGATCGAGACCACCGCCCGCTCCTGCTCGACTGGCGCGTCCCCGGTGCCAGCGCCTTCTACCAGGCCACTGCCGCGCACCCGATGGGCATGCGTGCCCGTCGGCACCTCTCGCTCGAGGGCCGATCGGTCGTCGGCGTCGAGGACGAGGTCTTCGACGCCACGCTCTACGACGACGAGCGCACGCACCTGCAGGGCGAGGGTGCGCTGCTCGCCGCGGTCACCGCCGAGCGCACCGGCCGGATGACCGACATCGTCGCGACAATCCAGGGCGAGCAGGACCGCATCATCCGCTCGCCGCTCGAGGGCGTCCTCATCGTGCAGGGCGGACCCGGCACGGGCAAGACCGCCGTCGCGCTCCACCGCGCCGCGTACCTGCTGTACTCCTACCGCGAGCGGCTCCGGGGCTCCGGCGTGCTCGTCGTCGGGCCGTCCCCGGCGTTCCTGACCTACATCGAGCAGGTGCTGCCATCCCTGGGGGAGACCGGCGTCGTGATGGCCTCGCTCGGGTCGCTCTACCCCGGTGTGCACGCGACGACGCACGACCGCCGGGACACCGCCGCGGTGAAGGGCTCGGCGGAGATCGCCGACCTGCTCCGTCGCGCGGTCCGCTCGCGGCAGGTCGTCCCCACGGAATCGGTGACCCTCGACGTCGAGGGTGAACGGCTCGTCGTCCCGCCGCAGCTCGTCGCGGACGCGATGCGCCGTGCCCAGGACCGTGGGAAGCCCCACAACGTCGCCAGGGTCACGTTCAACAAGATCGCGCTCGATGCCATGACGAAGCTCCTGGCCGACCAGCTCCGCGAGCGCGGCACCACCGTCGACGACGCGGACATCAAGGTCCTGCGCGAGGACATCCGCTCGTCGTACGACGCCCGCGTGCTGCTCAACACCGCGTGGCTGCCGCTGCCGGCGGAGAAGCTGCTCGAGGACCTGTACGCCCGGCCGAACTGGCTCGCGTCGCTCACCCCGAACTGGACTCCCGAGCGCCGTGCCCTGCTGGTGCGCGAGCGTGGGGCGACGTTCACGGTCGAGGACGTCCCGCTCCTCGACGAGGCCGCCGAGCTCCTCGGTACGTTCGACCCGACGGGCGGTGCCGCGAAGCGCCAGGCGAAGGCGAGTCGCAACCGGGACATCGAGAACGCCAGGCAGGCCATCGAGAACATGGGCGTCGAGGGCATCGTCACCGCCGAGCAGGTCGCCGGCGCCTTCGCCGAGGGCGGCGACCCCCGGAGCACCGCGGAGCGCGCCGCCGAGGATCGCGAGTGGACGTACGGCCACATCGTCGTCGACGAGGCGCAGGAGCTCTCCCCGATGCAGTGGCGCGTGCTGGCCCGCCGCAACCCGCTCCGATCGTTCACGATCGTCGGCGACATGGCGCAGGGGTCCTCGCCGGGAGCCGCCCGGACCTGGGACGACGTGATCGGCGCGCTCGCCCGACGCCGTCGGGGCCGTGCCCCGCAGGTGCCCCTCGACCACCGTGTCGAGGAACTCACCGTCAACTACCGCACGCCGCGGTCCATCGTCGAGGCGGCGGGTGCGTTCGCCGCGTCCGCCGGACTCACGGTCACCGCGAACCAGGCGGTCCGGGACGGCGACCCCGTCGTGCGGCTCCGAGCGTCCCGCGCCGAGGTCCTCGACACCATCGCCACGACGGTGGCGTCCGAGCGCGAGCACATCGGCTCGGGGACGATGGGCGTGATCGTGCCGGACGCCCAGGTCGACGTCGTGCGACAGCGTCTGGCGCAGGGCGACCTCGACGTCCGGAGCCTCGGGTCACCGCGTCCGGGGTCGGTCACGGTGCTCACCGGTGCCGACGCCAAGGGGTTGGAGTTCGACGGCGTGCTGCTCGTGGACCCGGACGGCGTCGGGGACGACGCGGCCCGCGCGGCGGCCGCGGTCTACGTCGCGATGACGCGTCCGACGCGTCGCTTGACGGTCATCGACGTCGCCTGACCGGTTCACGGTCGGGTCCGTCAGGTCGGGTCGCCCTCGGCACGCACCCGGTCCACGAGCGCGGCCCACTGGCCGTCGAGCTGGCTGCCCGGCATCCGCACGGTGGTCCTGGCGACGGTGATCGTCCACTCGAAGTCGTCCGGTACCCGTCCCCGGCGTCGGACCGGCGGCTCGCGGGGGAGGGCGTCGACGAGGTCGTACCAGCCGTCCGGGTCGTCGCAGGACTCCGTGTCCACGCGCCACCCCCGCGTGAGGCCGGCGACCCCACCACTCCGGCGGACGACGATGTGCATGCCCCGAAAATACCCCCGCGCGGCACTGTCCGGCCGGGAGATCAGGGGAGCACGCCGACCGTGCGCCACGCCTCGGTGACGGCGGACGACTCGCGGGAGTCCGCCCCGAACCGGGCGTCGGCCTCGGACACCGTGACACGGGCGAAGCCGGCGAAGTCGATCGAGGCAGTCACCTCCGCCGAGGTGAGCGCGTCCCACCACACCGCGCCGGCGCCGTCCCACGCACGACCGCCGATCGCCGTCGCCGCGAGGAAGAACGCGTGGTTCGGGATGCCGGAGTTCGTGTGGACGCCGCCCGAGTCGTCCTCGGTGTCGACGTACCCGGCCATGGTCGCGGGCTGCGGGTCCTTGCCGAGCACTGGGTCGTCGTACGCGGTACCCGGTGCCTGCATGGACCGGAGCGCCACCCCGTGCACGGCCGGCGTGAAGAGGCCCTCGCCGATGAGCCAGCTCGCCTGGTCGGCGGTCTGACCTGCGGCGTACTGCGCGACGAGGGAGCCGAACACGTCGCTCACCGACTCGTTGAGTGCCCCGGACTGCCCCTGGTAGGTCAGGTCGGCCGTGTACTGGGTGACCCCGTGTGCGAGCTCGTGCCCGATGACGTCGAGGGCGATCGTGAAGCGCTCGAAGACCTCGCCGTCCCCGTCGCCGAACACCATCTGCTTACCGTCCCAGTAGGCGTTGTCGTAGTCGTTCCCGTAGTGCACGCTCGCGTCGAGGGGGAGCCCGGCGCCGTCGATCGACACCCGCCCGAACACGTCGAGCCAGAACGCGTGGGTCGCACCGAGGCCCGCGTACGCCTCGTCCACGGCCGCGTCACCGGTGTCCGGGGCTCCTTCGCTGCGGACGAGGGTGCCGGGGAGCGAGGTCGACCCGTGCGCGTCGAAGATGCTCCGCTGCGGCGACCGGTCGGGGGCAGCGGCGGCGTGCCTGACGCCGAGCCGTGCTTCGCGCTTGGGTGCCTCGACGACGGCGAGCGAGGCCAACGCCGTGCGTGCGGCGGGAGTCGCGCGGGGGAAGGCGTCCGACGGTGCGTCCGCGATGGCGCGCAGCAGGTAGGGCGGGACGACGGATCGGCGGCCGACGGATCGGGGCTGGGCGGAGGTCATGGTGACCATGGAACCCCCGACAGCCGACAATCGGGGCCGAGCCGGGCCTCCTGTCAGTCGCCCTTGCGGTTCTCGACCAGGGCGAGCGCGTACGACTCCCACCACTGGCCGGCTGCCGGGCCGCCGTTGCAGGTGCCGTCGCTGAGCCCCGGCGTCTTCACCCAGAGCAGGGCGTCCAGCCGGCTCGACCCGGCGGTCACGTGCGGGTCCTGCCCGAGTCCGGCGCCCTTCGGGTTGCACCAGTCGCCACGCCAGCCCTGACCGTTCCTCGACACGTCGATGACGAAGTGCGGATCGCCACCGACGGCATCGGCCAGTCGGTCGGCGTACGCGCGCTCCTGGTCGACGCGGTAGAAGTTCGACACGTTCGTGAAGAACCCCTGCGTCTCGTCGATCCCGGCCTCGCGGAGCCACTTCGCCATCGACGCCGTCGGCACGCGGTTCTCGTTGCCGCCGTCGAGGTAGACCGTCAGCCCGTGGCCGGTGAGTTCATCCACCGCCTTCCTGAGCAGGGGCAGCCGGGAGTCCTGGAGCCGCTTGCACACCTGGATCTGCGCGATGGCGTCGGGTTCGACCAGCACGACGGCCTTCGACCCGGCCATCGCCCGCACCGCGGAGCGCACCCACGGGACGTACTCGGACGCGGCCGTGCCGCCCTTGGAGTAGTGACCGCAGTCCCGGTCGGGCACGTTGTAGAGGACGAACACCGGCGTCCTGTCCTGCTTCCTCGCGTTCGAGACGACGTCGCGGACGGTCTCCCGGGTCCGGGCGATCGAGGGGTTCGTCAACCACGTGGCGATCGGCTGGTCCGCGATGACGGCGATGCGGTCGGCGGTGTCCTGCTCGCCGTCCTGCCGGGCGGCTGACTCCCGCATGCCGGGCTGGTTCTCGTTCGCGGGCTGTCGTGCGAGACCGCCGGGGAACGCCTGGGCGGCGCTCTTCCGCTCGACGATGCGCCGGCCGTCCGGGCCGTTCGGTCGGTTCGGCAGCCAGAGCGCGACGGCCGCGACGACGGCGATCACCACGACGGCGGCACCGCCGATCCACAGCCACTGGCGGGCAGCACTCGGCACGCGGGTCCGGTGCGGGCGATTCGTCTCGTGGTCCGGCATCGGCGGTCCTCCCTGGTCTGACCGTTGTCCGTCGGGCGCTGCGTTCGTGCGGTTCCGGGCGGCCCTGTTCCACCCGTGGCCCCATGCTTCCACCCCGAGGACCCGCCTGACCACCACGGGCAGGCGTTCCCTCAGCATCGGCGGTGCTCCTGCCCAGGAGTGCTCCAGGTGTCGCGCAGGCCGGTGACCCACACTGTCCGGATGCTCCGGAAACTCCTCCTGCTCGCCCTCACGGCGGCCTACGCCTGGGTGATCTGGCGGATGACGTTGACCCCGCACGTCTTCTCCGACGCGCAGCAGTCCTTCGTCTCGCACGCGATCGTCTGGGCGCAGCAACTCCCGGGTGGCGCCTGGCTCACCTACGACCGGACGGAGTTCCTCGCGAACATCGCCATGTTCGTGCCCGTCGGGATGATCGCCGCGATGTGGTTGCCGCGCCGCTGGTGGTTCGTCGCCGCCGTGCTGGCGGTCGGCCTCTCCGCTGGGATCGAGATCGCGCAGGGCGCACTGCTGCCGTACCGCGTGGCCGACCCGCACGACGTGCTGTCGAACGGCATGGGCGGGCTGCTCGGAGCGACGCTCGTCGGGCTCGCGCGCAGTCTGATGCCGGCGCCGCGTCGTCGTCGACTCCGGGCCAGGACCGCGTAGCCCGTCTGGTAGTCTTGTGCGGTTGCCGTCGAACGGCCGCGGACAAAGAGCGCTCACGCATCCGGTGTGGGCACCGCGCAACGGACAGAAGGGGATCACCATGGCACTTGACGCGAAGGTCAAGCAGGAGATCATCGAAGAGTACGCGACCCACCCGGGCGACACCGGATCCCCCGAGGTCCAGGTCGCCGTTCTGACGCGTCGTATCAACGACCTGAACGAGCACCTCAAGGAGCACAAGCACGACCACCACTCGCGTCGTGGTCTGCTGCTCATGGTCGGTCAGCGTCGCCGTCTCCTCGGTTACCTCTCCGACGTCGACATCGCCCGCTACCGCGCGCTCATCGAGCGCCTCGGCCTGCGCCGATAAGGTCAGCGTCGCTCGTCGACCGACACACGCTTGACCGAACGCCCCGGTCCTCCTCGTGAGGCCCGGGGCGTTCTCCGTGTGCCCGGGGGCGTCGGCGCACCGGCGCACCGGTGCGTCGGATGCGTCGGATGCGTCGTCCCGAACCCGCCAAAGCGACAGTGTGCCGCGCACTGTCGGCAGCAATTTGTCGCCTTTGCGCTGTTGACGGTGTGGGGGTGCGGGGAAGTGTCGCTTTGGGGACGTGACGGGGACGCACGCGGAGGGGAATGGTTGCGAGGGGAGCCCGGTTGGGTACGATGTTCATGCAAACGCATTGAAGATCGGGAGTCACCATGACCACCATCGCCGTCGTCTCCGCCGGGCTCTCCGAGCCCTCGTCGACCCGCCTGCTCGCCGACCGCCTGGCCGCGTCCGCCGTCGCCGCCATCGAGCAGGACCGGAGGGGAGGCTCGCCCCGCGTCGTGCACGTCGACCTGCGTCCGCTGGCCCACGAGATCACCGACGCGATGCTCACCGGCTTCCAGGCCCCCGCCCTGGCAGCGGCGACCGCTGCGGTCGTCGAGGCCGACGCGCTCGTCTTCGTCTCGCCGATCTTCACCGCAGGCATGAGCGGCCTGGCGAAGTCCTTCCTCGACGTGATGGACAAGGACGCCCTCGCCGACATGCCCGTCCTGCTCGGCGCGACGGGCGGCACTGCGCGGCACTCCCTGGCACTCGAGCACGCGATGCGCCCGGTGTTCGCGTACCTCCGCGCGGCCGTCGTCCCGACCGGGGTGTTCGCCGCGACCGACGACTGGGGCACCCAGGGTGACCAGGCGGCCCTGGACGGTCGCATCCGCCGGGCCGGGACCGACCTCGCCTGGGCGATCGGAGCCTCCCGTCGGTCACCGCAGGAGGCGGACGCCCTGCCGGAGGTGCAGGACTTCGCGAGCCTGCTCGGCGGGCTCGGTCACTAGAGCGGGCGGACGAACAGCCGGAACCGGACCGGACGTCCGTCCGCGTCGGTGTCGGTCGTGCTCACGAACTCGCGGACGAAGGTGAAGCCGGCGCGCTCGGCGACCTTCGCGGAGGCGGTGTTGCGGACGTCGGCGCGGATAGCGGCACGGGTGCCGACACCTCCGGATCGGATGCGGTCGCAGATCTGCGCGACGGCGATCGCCGTCACGCCACGGCCGCGCATCCACGGGGCGATGCCGTAGGCGATGTTGACGTCGCCCGGATCGAGGCCGTCGTGGACGTCGGGGTCGTAGTCGATGGTGCCGACGCAGTCACCGTCGACGAGGACCGCGAACGCGCGTTTGCCCGCGCCGGCCGCTGCATCGCGGGCGAGTCGGTCGACGTAGGCCTCGGTGCCGACGACCGTGCTGCGGCCGCCGCTCAGCCAGCGGATCGTCTCGTCGTCCTCTGCCGCGACGATCGCCGCGGCGTGCTCGTGCCGCAGCGGCTCGACGATGACGTCCACGCGTCCACCGTACCGGGCTCTTAGGTGGACCACAGGGTTCCTCGGGGAGCGGCGCAGCTGACGCCCGGCGTCCTCATCGTCACCGCCGCGAGCCTCGTGGTGACGGCGAGGAGGAACGATGGACACCAGGGACAGTGGGAAGCGCTCCGCACGGATCACGAGCGCGCTGGTCGGTGCCGGCGGGCTCGTGGTGGCGCTGGTCACCGGCGGCGGGCTGTGGCTCGGGCACACCGAGACCGCGACGACCGGTGACACGAGCACGTCGACGTCGACCTCCACGGAAACGGACACCGGGACGTCCGCGGACACCGGGACGTCCGCCGGCACCGGGACGTCCGCCGGCACCGGGACGTCCGCCGGCACCGGGACGTCGTCCGACACGGGCGTCAGCCAGGGCACGACCGGTGGTACCGACGCGACGACGACGGGATCGTGACCGTGCGCGCCGCCACCTCGTGGGACGTCTGGACCACGACCGCCCGGGTCGTGCTCGACCACCGCGACCGCCGCCACCTCGCCGCGGCGGAGTCGTGCGTGCGCGAGGTCCTCGCCGCCGTCGACGCCGCGTGCAGCCGCTTCCGCCCCGACTCCGAGCTGCGCTCCCGTGCCGCGGCACTCGAACGCGGCGCCGTCGTCTCACCCCTGCTCGCGAGTCTCGTCCACCAGGCACTCGACGCCGCCGAGACCACGGGCGGCGACGTCGACCCGACGCTCGGGGCGCGCATGGTCGCACTCGGGTACGACGCAGCCTTCGCCGACGTCCCGCCGACCGACACCCCGACGGAGCTCGCCGCGGCGCTCGACGGGCGGCCGGCCTGGAAGCGCGTCCTGCTCTCCGGCACCTTCCTCCGGGTCCCGCACGGGGTGGTCCTCGACCTCGGCGCCACCGCGAAGGCCGCTGCTGCCGACATGGCCGCCGCGAGCGTCACCGCCCGGTTCGGCATCGGCGTGCTCGTCTCCCTCGGCGGGGACGTCGCCACCGCGGGTCCGGAACCGCACGGCGGATGGCAGGTGCTGGTGCAGGACCTCGACGACGACCCGACCGAACGGGTCACCCTGTCGCCCGGGTGGTCGATCGCGACGTCGAGCACCCAGAAGCGCCGATGGGAGCAGGACGGGGACGCACGGCACCACATCCTGGACCCGCGGTGGGGGCTGCCGGCTGACCCGGTGTGGCGGAGCGTGACGGTCGTCGCACCGTCGTGCGTCCTCGCGAACACGTTCACCACCGCAGCGGTCGTCCGAGGTCACCGTGCTCCCGCGATGCTCCGGGCGCACGGCGTCGCAGCGAGACTGGTGGGGGCGAACGGAGACGTCGTGCGCCTCGGGGGATGGCCGGACGAACGGCTGGTCGCCTGATGGACACCGCGCTGTGGGTCCTCGGGCGGGGCATGGGTGTGGCGGCCGTCGTGCTGCTCTCCCTGACGGTCGTGCTCGGCATCGTCACGCGTGGCGGCCGTCCACTCCGGGGCCTCCCGCGCTTCGCCGTCCAGCTCGTGCACCGGGACGTCGCCCTCGCCGCGACGCTCTTCGTCGTCGTGCACGTGGTGACGCTGCTCCTCGACACCGAGGCCGAACTGCGGCTGGTCGACACGGTCGTGCCCTTCGTCGGCACCTACCGCTGGTTCTGGCTCGGGCTCGGCACGCTCGCGGTGGACCTGCTCGTCGTCCTCGTCGTCACCGCGTTGCTCCGGCGGGTGATCGGCCCGCGGGTGTTCCGCGTCGTGCACTGGACGGCGTACGCGATGTGGCCGGTCGCGATGGCACACGCGATCGGCACCGGGACGGACGGGACCTCGGCGTGGTTCCTGGTCGTCGCCGGTTTCTGTGCGGCAGCGGTCACCGGTGCCGTCGTGTGGCGCTGCTCCGACCGGGTCACCGAACACCGCACGTTCCACCTCGAGAGGACGGCCCGACCATGACGACCACCACCGCGATCGCTCCACCACTCGGCGTCCGGAGACTCCTCGCAGCGCCGGGCCCGCACTCGCCGACCACGTGCGGACGCACGGCCCGATGCCGTCCGTCCGACCGGGGATCATCGACGAGCTCGGACTCGCCGGCATCGACGGCCGGGGCGGAGCCGGGTTCCCGCTCGCGCGCAAGCTCGCTGCGAGCGTCGCCGCCGCGCGCACCGAGCGGGCGGCCTCCGTCCACTCGCGCAGGCGCACACCCCTCGTGATCGGGAACGCCGCCGAGGGTGAGCCCGCGAGCCGGAAGGACGCCGTCCTGCTCGCGACGAGCCCGCACCTCGTGCTGGACGGACTCGTCGTCGCGGCGCTCGCCGCGGGGGCGACCGACGCGGTCCTGGCGACCGGCGCGGCGAACGCCGACGTCGTGCAGCGAGCACTCGCCGAGCGGCACGACGCAGTCGCGATCACGCTCCGGGTGCTCCCGCACACGTCGTTCGTGTCGGGCGAGGCCGCAGCGCTCGCGTCCGCCGTGGCCGGCGGTCCGGGGAAGCCGACGGACCGGGTCGTCCGGCTCGCCGAACGCGGCCCGAGCGGACGCCCGACGATCGTCTCGAACGTCGAGACCCTCGCGCAGGCCGCACTCGTCGCACGCTGGGGCGCGGCGTGGAACCGCTCGATCGGGACCGCGTCGGCACCCGGGACCCGTCTCGTGACCGTCAGCGACGTCCGTGACCCGGCCACGGCGGTGGTGCTCGAGGTGGCGGGCGGGACGGTGCTCGGGGAGGCGATCCGGGCCTCCAGGGCGGTCCCCGACCCCGCACGGACGCGAGCCGTGCTGGTCGGCGGATGGGGCGGGACGTGGGTGCCGGCGGCCGCGCTCGACGCGACGCTCGATGCGGACGGACTGGGGCCGTGGGGTGCCTCGCCGGGTGCCGGCGTGGTGGCGGTGCTCGACGACGCGACATGCCCGGTCTCGGTCACGGCCCGCATCGCGGCGGCGCTCGCCGGGGCGTCTGCGGGACGGTGCGGGCCGTGCGTGAACGGGCTGCCGCGTCTGGCCGACGTGCTCGGGGCGCTGGCCGCCGGTGCGCGTGGCGCTGACCTGGCGGGGGAGGTGCGTCGCCTGACCGGGCTCGTCGACGGGCGGGGTGCGTGTCACCACCCGGACGGTGTCGCACGGATGGTGCGGAGTGCGCTCAGCGTGTTCCACGAGGACGTGCAGGCACACCTCGGCGGCACCTGCGCGGTGCGGCGATGAACGGCCGCGCCGGGGCGAGCCCCCGCGCCGGGGCGACGGCGCTGCACGTGGACTGGACGCGGTGCCGTGGGCGCGGGCTCTGCACGGAGCTCCTCGCCGAGCGGTTGGACCGCGACGAGTGGGGCTTCCCGATCGCCCGTGACGGGGGTCCGACCCGCGATGTGCCGCTCGCCCCGTCGGACGTCGCTGCGGCACAGGACGCCGTCGCGATGTGCCCGGTGCAGGCGCTCCGACTCGTCAGTACCAGTGCGGGTTGACGCTCATCTCGTGGTTCCACGCGCCGCACGGGGTGCCGTAGCTCGACTTGATGTACGCGAGACCCCAGTTGATCTGCGTGTTCGCGTTGGTCCGCCAGTCGGCACCCGCCGCACCGAGCTTCGATGCGGGGAGTGCCTGGGGGATGCCGTACGCACCGCTCGAGGAGTTCAGGGCGTTCGCACGCCACCCGGACTCCTGGGTCCACAGGGAGACGAGGCAGCCGTACTGGTCGTCGCCCCAGCCGTAGTTGCCGAGGACGCTCCTGGCGTAGGCCTTCGCGGCCACCGGGTCGACCGTGACGCCGGAGGTGCTCGGGTACGAGGTGCCGGTCGACGGCGTGGTGACCGCGGCCTCGGCGGCGGCCTGCGCTGCTGCCGCCTGGGCCGCTGCCTGCGCCGCGACGGCCTGGCCGACCTCGTACTGCTGCTCGGTGGCGGCGGTCGTGTCGTTCAGCGACGCGAGCTGCGCGTAGAGCTCGTTGCTGTGGTCCTTCGTGGAGGCGACGGCGGCGTCCGCCTTCTGCTCGGCGGTCTTCGCCGCGGCGGAGCGTTCCTCGGCCGCCTGTGCGAGCGACGCACGCTCGTCCTCGGCGCGCTTCGCCTGGTCGTGCAGGGACGACGCGGTCTTCGCCGCGACCGATGCCTCGTCCATCACACCGGCCCACGTGCTCGACAGCTGGTCCATCGCGCCGAGCTGGTAGAGCAGCTGGTCCGGGTTCTTCGCGGTCGCGATGCGCGTGGTCATCTGGTTCGTGGACCCGTCGCGGTACAGGTTCGCGGCGAGCTGGCCGGCCCGCGTCTGCGCGCGCGTCGCGGTCGCCGACGCTTCGTCGGCCTGGGACTGGAGGCTCGTGGCGGTCTGGGTGGCCTCGCTCAGGTCCGCCTCGGCCTTCGTCGCCTTCGCAGACGCGTCGAGCGCGGTCTGCGACTTGGCAGCGGCGTCCGCCTGCGCGGACTGCAGCGCTGCCTGGACCTTCTTCACCTCGGCCGCCTTGGCGTCCGCGTTCCCCTTCGCCTTCTGCACGTCCTGCCAGGTCGGGTAGTCCGTCGCGCTCGCGGGTGCAGCGGTCACGACGGGGGCGACGAGCGCACCGACGACCACGGCGGCCGCGACGAGTACGCGTCTGGCAGGGGATCGACGCATGGACGCAGGCTATCGGGGACACGCCCGTTCGCCACGAGCCTCGCCGTCGATTCACCGCCGACTGCTAAAGTCGAGGCGTCCGGGGACCGTTTCCCGTGACGACACACAACATCGCACGCAGACCGGCACGAAGCTGGTCATCGGTGGTGGCATGCGGGCCGACCTCGTCCCGACTGCTTCTACTGCTGGCCAGGCATGCGTTCCGCGTCGTGGAGCGCACGTGCACGCGTGTGCCCGAGGCCGGGTCTGCTGCATCACAGACGCAAGGAGGCATCCTCTTGGAGGGTCCCGAGATCAAGTTCGCTGAAGCGATCATCGACAACGGTCGCTTCGGCACCAGGACGGTCCGGTTCGAGACCGGTCGTCTCGCGCAGCAGGCACAGGGTGCCGTCGCCGCGTACCTGGACGAAGAGACCATGCTGCTGTCTGCCACCAGCGCCGGCAAGCACCCGCGCGAGGGCTTCGACTTCTTCCCGCTGACGGTCGACGTCGAAGAGCGCTCGTACGCCGCCGGCAAGATCCCCGGCTCGTTCTTCCGCCGCGAGGGCCGCCCCTCGACCGAGGCGATCCTGGTCTGCCGGCTCATCGACCGGCCGCTGCGCCCGTCGTTCGTCGACGGCCTCCGCAACGAGGTCCAGATCGTCATCACCGTCCTGAGCATCGCTCCTGACGAGTTCTACGACGCGCTCGCGATCAACGCGGCATCGGCGTCGACGCAGATCTCCGGTCTGCCGTTCTCCGGCCCCATCGCGGGTGTGCGCCTGGCGCTCATCGGCGACCAGTGGGTCGCGTTCCCGAAGGCGTCGCAGCTCGCCGAGGCCGTCTTCGACCTCACCGTCGCCGGCCGTGTCGTCACGGACGAGGCGGGCAACGAGGACGTCGCGATCATGATGGTCGAGGCCGAGGCCACCGAGCACAGCTGGGACCTCATCCAGGGCGGCGCCACCAAGCCCGACGAGGCGATCGTCGCGCAGGGCCTCGAGGCGGCGAAGCCGTTCCTCAAGGTCCTCGTCGAGGCGCAGGCGAAGATGGCCGCGCAGTCGGCCAAGGAGATCCAGGACTACCCGGTCTTCCCGCCGTACGCCCCCGAGGTCTACGACGCGGTCGAGGCCATCGCCCTGTCCGAGCTCGGCGACGTCTACAAGATCGCCGGCAAGCTCGAGCGCCAGGACGCGGACGACGCGCTCAAGGCGCGCGTCAAGGAGGCCATCGCCGCCAAGGTGACGGCCGGTGAGCTCCCGGAGTCGGCCAACGGCCAGGTCAGCGGCGCCTACAAGTCGGTCACGAAGAAGGTCGTCCGCGGCCGCATCCTGACCGAGCAGGTCCGCATGGACGGTCGCGGCCTCGCCGACATCCGTCCGCTCGACGCCGAGGTCGCCGTGATCCCGCGCGTCCACGGCTCGGCGATCTTCCAGCGCGGCGAGACGCAGATCCTCGGCGTCACCACGCTGAACATGCTCAAGATGGAGCAGCAGATCGACTCGCTGTCGCCCGTCACGAAGAAGCGCTACCTGCACCACTACAACTTCCCGCCTTACTCGACCGGTGAGACCGGCCGCGTGGGTTCGCCGAAGCGTCGCGAGATCGGGCACGGCTTCCTCGCCGAGCGCGCCCTCGTGCCGGTGCTGCCGTCGCGCGAGGAGTTCCCCTACGCGATCCGTCAGGTGTCCGAGGCCCTCGGCTCCAACGGCTCGACGTCGATGGGTTCCGTCTGCGCCTCGACCCTGTCGCTCCTCAACGCCGGTGTGCCGCTCAAGGCCCCGGTCGCGGGCATCGCGATGGGCCTCGTCTCCGACACCGTCGACGGCCAGACCCGCTACGCGGCGCTGACCGACATCCTCGGTGCCGAGGACGCCCTCGGCGACATGGACTTCAAGGTCGCCGGTACCTCGGAGTTCGTCACGGCGATCCAGCTCGACACCAAGCTCGACGGCATCCCGTCGTCGGTGCTCGACGCCGCGCTGAAGCAGGCCAAGGAGGCCCGCTCGGCCATCCTCGGTGTCCTCACCGAGGCGATCGACGCACCCGATGAGATGGCGGACACCGCGCCGCGTGTCATCTCCGTGCAGATCCCCGTCGACAAGATCGGCGAGCTGATCGGCCCGAAGGGCAAGACGATCAACGGGATCCAGGACGAGACCGGCGCCGACATCTCGATCGAGGACGACGGCACCGTGTACATCGGCGCCGTCGACGGTCCGTCGGCCGAGGCCGCTCGCGCCCAGGTCAACGCGATCGCGAACCCGACCAACCCGGAGATCGGGGACCAGTTCCTCGGCACCGTCGTGAAGATCGCCACGTTCGGCGCCTTCGTGTCGCTGCTCCCGGGCCGCGACGGTCTGCTCCACGTCTCCGAGGTGCGCAAGCTCGCCGGTGGCAAGCGTGTCGAGAACGTCGAGGACGTCCTCGGCGTCGGCCAGAAGATCCTGGTCGAGGTCACCAAGGTCGACGACCGCGGCAAGCTCTCGCTCGCGCCGGTCGTGGCCGAGGAGTCGGACACCGACAGCAGCGGTGCACGCGAGGAGTCCTCGGACGCCACCGTCTGATCCACTCCTGCACGCAGAACGGCCGTCGTCCTTCGGGACGGCGGCCGTTCCGCGTGTGCGGGGTGCGCTGGCGGGGTGCGGGATGCGCTGGCGGCGGGCGGGGCACCGGCTGCCGACTCGGAACGACGAACTCGCTGTCGTACGACAGCGACCTTGTCGCTGCCGCGCGTCCGCAACAGTCCGCTGCCGCAAGGGACGACAGCGTCGTTGTCGAACGACAGCGGCGCTGTCGTTTCGAGTCGAGACGGGCGCGCTACTCCGCGGGGGTCTCCTGCGTGCCCATCAGCACGGCACGCGCGAGGAGGTGCTCCCGCAACATGAACCCGACGACCGCGGGGGTCGCATCGGCGGGGACCTCGAGCAGCGGGACGTCGAGCGCACTCAGCGTGAAGAAGTACCGGTGGGACCCGTGCCCGGCGGGAGGCGCGGCACCGAGGAACGTGTCCGACCCGAACTCGTTGTGCCGACGGAGCGCCGCGGCGGGCAGGAGCGCGTCGTCCGTGCCGGCACCGGCAGGGAGCGACGTGACGTCGGCCGGGATGTCCGACACACACCAGTGCCAGAAGCCCGATCCCGTCGGTGCATCGGGGTCGTACACGGTGAGCACGTAGCTCTGCGTGTCCTCGGGGGCTCCCGACCACTCGAGGGCGGGGGAGCGGTCCTCGCCACCGACGTCGCCGCCGCGCGCGGACGTCGGCAGCTCGTCACCGTCGGTGAAGTCGGAGCTGGTGAGGGTGAAGGTGGGCACCTCGGGGAGGCGCCAGAGCGGGTCGTTTGCCATGCACCCAGGCAACCACCCGTGCCATGGAGGCGACCGGAGGCGGACAGGCGCGGGCCGCTCAGCGGTGGCGCGAAGCGCCACGCGGCCCGCGCCGACCGAGCTTGCGAGGGAGGGCGGAGCGAGCGCGCACCGAGCCTCCTGTCCCACGGATCAGGCCGGGCCGGTCGCGCTCCCCGGGTTGCCGCTGGCGACGATCGCTCCGTTGACGCCCTCGGGGAAGAAGCCGCCCTTGTCGATCTGGTTCGGCGTCAGGAACACCACGTTGAGGACCCGTTCGGCGGTGCGACCGTAGGCGAGGGAGTTCGCGTCGGTCGGCACGAGGTTCACCGCGCCGCTCGACGTCGTGATGCCCTGGTCGTCGTCCGCGGGGCCGTCGAGCGAGTCCCGGGCGTCCGAGATCTTGTTCGCCGGCACCTGCAGGCCCTTGTCGGACAGCTTCGACCGGATGATGCCGGCGTGGTAGGCCTCGACGGCGAGGATGCCGGCAGCGGCGCTGAGGTACGTCTTGCTGGAGATCAGGGGAGCAGCGCCCTTGTAGGCGGTGACCCCCACGTCCTCGAAGACGTACGCCCCGAGGAGGAAGTTCTCCTCGCTCGCGAACGGGTCGAACGTGCCGGTGGGCCCGACGACCCCGGCGGCTCGGGCGGCGGCAGTGAAGCTGCCCACCAGGTCGATCTTGGGGCGGGACACCTTCGCGTCCCCGAGCGCGCTCCGGAGGAACGCGACGTGCGCGCGTTCGTCGTTCGCGATCTCGGTGGCGATCCCGCGGATCGCTGCGGTCTTGAACGGCACCTTCTTGCCACCGATGACCGGCCCCTGGGGGTCGATGCCGGTGATCATGCTGTCGGTCAGGCCCGTGCCGAACACGGCGCGGAGGTAGAACTCGGCCTCGAGGTACTCGAGGTTGAGCGCGAAGTTGAGGATCGCGGCGTCGGAGACGGCGGCGTCCTCCTCGGGGGTGGCGGAGGCGGGGGCGGCGGTGAGCACCGACGAGCCGAGCGCGGCGATGCCGGCTGAGGCGCCGGCGACACCGGCGGCTGCGAAGAAGCGTCGTCGGTCGAGCGCGTTCTCGGCGCTGCGGTCGATGGCGTGACGGATGAAACGGTTGTCGAACATCGTTGTCCTCGAGACGTGCGGGCAGCACGGGGCCCTGGCCGACGCTGCAGGGAAACGGGTCAACCGGGGCACGATCGGCGGGTTGGTCGACCGTGCGGTCACGGTACCCCCGAACAGGGGCCGTCACCAGGGGTGCGCGGAAACCGGCGGACGCGCAGCTTCGAGCCGGGTCCGGGCGCGGTTCAGATGGGTTCGGGCCAGGTTCAGCCGGCGAGGACGCGTTCGGCGACGCGACGGAGTGCCGCTGTCGCCGCGATGGCGTCGCCGGCGTAGGCACCCGACATGGCGCCGTCCCGCGCGAGCATGAGCTCGTCGGCGCCGTCGCCCGGGAGCGGGTGGCCGGCGGCCTGCAGGAGTTCCGCGAGACGTTCCGTGTACCAGTCGCGGTGACTCGCGACCACCTGGCGGACGGGGTCGCGCGGGTCGTGGTACTCGGCGGCGGCGTTGAGGAACGCGCAGCCGCGGAACTCCGCCTCGTTCACCTCGTCCGAGACGGCGTCGACCCAGGCGCGGACGGCCAGGGGCGCTTCGCCGGCGTCGGTGACGAGGCGCTCGAACCGGTCCTGCACGCGCTCGTGCTGCGTCCGGATGTAGGCCAGGATCAGGTTGTCCTTCGACCCGTAGTGCTTGTAGAACGTCGCCTTCGTGACGCTCGCCTCGGAGATGAGGCGGTCGACCCCGACGCTGTGGATCCCCTCTTCGTAGAAGAGTCGCGTCGCGGTCTCGAGGATGCGGACCTTCGCGCCGCCGGAGCGGGGAGCCGGGGGGACGCTCGACCCGTCCGACGACGCGAGGTTCGGATTGCTCGGCCCAAGGAGACGCTGGACGGCCGGTTGGGGGGAATCGACCGTCACAGCGTGGCTCCTTGGGACTCATCGGCTCCGCGGCTGAGTGGGGGGACTCGTGCCGCCGAGGACTGATGTCCCGAGCCACCGGATCGGAATCTAGGGGGGCTACCGATCCGGCGTACGCAACTGTAGCACATGGAGGACAGACAGACGTGTCGGTCTGTCCTCACTTTGTGTACCCCATTTCGAGGCACACGCGGACTTCGGCCCGGCACCCGGGGAACGTCAGTAGGCTCGACCGCGATGAACCACCCAGTGCCGTTGCCCCTCGAGGCCCCGGACACGTCGTTCCTGACGTCCGGGGGATCCTTCGTCCGCCGCACCGTCCTCCCCTCGGGCGTGCGCGTGCTGACCGAGGCCGTTCCGGCGTCCCACTCGACGAGCATCGGGTACTGGGTCGGAGTCGGGTCCCGTGACGAACGCGCCGGGCAGTACGGCTCCACGCACTTCCTCGAACACCTGCTGTTCAAGGGCACCACGACCCGCAGCGCGCTCGACATCGCTGTGGCGTTCGACTCCGTCGGTGGCGAGCACAACGCCGCGACCGCCAAGGAGTACACGTGCTACTACGCCCGTGTCCGTGACGCCGACGTGCCGATGGCCGTCCGGGTGATCGGTGACATGGTCACGAACTCGGTGCTCGAACCGGAGGCGTTCGACGTCGAGCGCGGCGTCATCCTCGAAGAGCTCGCGATGGCCGCCGACGACCCGGCCGACGTCGCCGGCGAGGCCTTCTTCGCCGCGGCCTTCGAGGGGCACGCGCTCGGCCGTCCGATCGGCGGGACGCCGGAGAGCATCCGCGCGGTGCAGCGCGACGAGGTCCTGTCCCACTACGCCGAGCACTACGCGCCGAACGGGCTCGTCATCACCGCGGCCGGAGCCGTCGACCACGACCGCTTCTGCGCCCTCGTGGAAGAGGTCTTCCAGAGCGCCGGTCGCGCCCGTCCGGTCGCCAGGCGCACGGCGCAGCCCGTGGCGGACCCCGCCGTCGAGAAGCTCACGGTGGTGCACCGTCCCACCGAGCAGGCCAGCATGCTCCGCGGCTCGCAGGGTCTGGACCTCCGTGACGACCGCCGTCCGGTGCTCAGCGTGCTGAACGCCGTCCTCGGTGGCGGCATGAGCTCCCGGCTCTTCCAAGAGGTCCGTGAACGCCGAGGGCTCGCCTACGCGGTGTCCTCGTTCGCGCCCGCCTACCTCGACAACGGTGCGTTCGGTGTTTACGCGGGCTGCGCTCCCGACAAGGTCGGCGGCGTGATCGAGATCGTCGACGCCGAGTTCGCGCGGATGGCCGACGACGGCATCACCGACGACGAACTCCGCCGCGCGAAGGGGCAGATCGAGGGAGCGGTGACGCTCTCCCTCGAGGACTCCGACGCGCGGATGACCCGGCTCGGCCGCGCCGAACTCGGCACCGGCGAGTTCACCGACCTCGACACCGCGCTCGAACGGGTCGACCGGGTCACGACGGACGACGTGCTCGAACTCGCCAGAGACCTGCTGACCCGCCCGAAGATCACGTCGGTGGTCGGCGACGTCGAGCGCTCGGCACTCGAGTCCGCGATCGGCATCGGCGGTCGATGACGGAGATGTCGCACTACCTCTACCTCGTCCGGCACGGCGAGCACCAGGACGCCGAGCACGGACTCCGCGACGGCAAGCTCTCCGAGCGCGGCAAGCGCCAGTCGATGCTCGTCGCCGACCGGCTCGGCGGCGTGCCGTTCGACGGCGTCTGGCACTCGCCGCTCGAAGCGCCGAGCGAGACCGCGTCGTTCCTCGCGCAGCGGTTGCCCGCGATCCAGCCGGAACCGTCGACGCTGCTGTTCGACTGCATCCCCTCCGGACCGACGCCGGACATGCCCGCTGCGTACAAGAAGTTCTACGGCGGCATCACCGAGGAGGAGATCATCGCCGGGCAGGCCCAGATGGGCGATGCGGTGGCGGAGTGGTTCACGCCGGCGATGCAGGACCGGCACGACCTGATCATCACGCACAACGCCGTGATCGGCTGGTTCGTGCGCGAGGTCTTCCGGGCGCCCGAGTGGCGCTGGATGGGGACGAACGTCGCCCACACGGCGCTGACGATCATCCGCATCCGGTCGGCGAAGCCCGCCGAGCTCGTGACCCTCAACGACACGGCGCACCTGCCGGTCGAGCTCCGGACCGGCCTGCCGGTCGACCAGCCGCTCTAGTCGCGACCGCGATCCGGACTGGAGGCTCGTAGCGGCCCCGCCACGAGCCTCTCCCCACCGGCACGGCCGGCCCGCCGCTGGCGCGTCGGTCCGGGACCGGCGGCGTGGGCCCAGCCCCCGTCAGCCCGCGTCCGGGGCCACCGGCTTGCGGTACCAGGCGGTCGCGTTCGGGTTGTCGTTGAACGGCTCGACGCGCGCGTAGCCCCGCGAGCGGTACATCGCACCGGCTGCGACGAGCGAGTCGTTCGTGTCGAGCACGATCGACGTCGCGCCGAGTCCGGCGGCCGCGCGCTCCAGCTCGTCCATGATCGCCGTGGCCACGCCCCGCCCGCGGCCCTCGGGCGTGACGAACACGTGCTTCACCTCGAACCGCACGTCGTCGCCGTCGTCCGCGATGCGCCGGAGCCCGCCACACCCGAGCGCCCGTCCCGCGTCGTCCGAGGCGACCGCGAACACGCCGTTCGGCGGGGTGAACTCCGCGGCGGGCGTCCGCTTCCGCGAGTAGCTGCCCTGCACGCTCGGGAACGTCGCCTCGCGCTCGTCGAGGTAGGCGTCGAGCAGCACGTCGACCTCCGGCAGGTCGGCCGGGACGATACGGACGGTGACCCGGGTGCGCTCGGTGGTCATGCGTCGATCCTAGGATGGGGCGCATGGTCACTCCCGTCGCCGTCGTCGGCGCCACCGGTCGTCTCGGGGGCCTCGTGGCCGCCGTCGTCGAGGAACTCCCCGGGTTCGAGCTCGTCGCCAGCCTGTCGTCCAAGGACGGCGCGCACGAAGCCGGGCCGTCGGTCTTCAACGGCGCCGGGATCGTCGTCGACGTCACCGTCCCGGCGCTCAGCCCCGCGATCGTGGCGAACGCGCTGGAGAGCGGTGCGAACGTGCTCGTCGGCACGTCCGGCTGGTCGGCAGACCGTCTCGTGAAGCTCCGGTCGTCGCTCGAGGCTCGTCCGGAGCAGGGCGCGCTCGTGGTGCCGAACTTCTCGATCGGATCGGTCCTCGGCACCCACCTGGCGACGATCGCCGCGCCGTGGTTCCCGGCGATCGAGATCGTCGAGACCCACCACGCGGGCAAGATCGACTCCCCGTCCGGCACCGCAGTGCGCACCGCCGAGCTCATCTCCGACGCCCGGCGGGCGGTCGGCCCGGTCGACGCTCCGCACGTCGACCAGCGTGCCCGCGGGCAGCAGGTCGCGAGCGTGCCGATCCACTCGCTGCGGCTGCCGGGAGTCACGGCCGTGCAGGACGTGGTGCTGAGCGGCCCGGGGGAGACCCTGACGATCCGGCACGACACGAACGACGACGTGGCCTACGCACCAGGCATCCGCGCCGCCCTCGCCGCTGTCGGCGACCTCCGCGGCCTCTCGGTCGGGCTCGGCACCGTGCTCGGCATCGGCTAGGAGCACCGCGTGAAGCCATCTCCCGGGAGCGCCGCGTGAAGCTCCGCTCGCCGTTCTGGGGCGCCGCCCTGATGACGGTGCTCCTCGCGCTCTACATCGTGCTCGTCGGGCAGCGCGCCGTGGCGTTCATCGCGACGGGCCTCGCCGTGGGCATCGCGATCGGCGTCGCGCTCTTCGTCGTCGCGGCCATCGGTGCGCTCCTGCTCGTGCTCGAGTTCCGGTTCGGGCTGCGCATCACGCGGCTCGGTACCCGCCTCGAACGCGAGCACGGCACCCCGGCCGACGTCGTCCCGCTGCGCCCGTCCGGCCGACCCGACCGTGCGGCGGCAGACGAGCTCTTCCCGCAGTACAAGGCCGCGGTCGAGGCCGCTCCGGACGACTGGCGTGCCTGGTTCCGACTCGGGGTCGTCTACGACGCCGCAGGCGACCGGAAGCGAGCCAGGGCAGCCATGCGGACCGCCCTGGCCCACTCCCGCTAGAACGCCGCGTCGACCGCGGCTTCTGCCCGGGTGTACCGGAACGCGTAGCCGGACTCGAGCAGCTTCGTCGGGACCATCTGCTGGCTCGACAGCAGCATCTCGTCCGCGGCGTCCCGCAGCAGCGCCTTCAGCGCGAACTCCGGGATCCGGAAGAGGTAGGGGCGGTGCAGGTCCTCGGCGACGCGCTTCGTGATCCGGTCGGCGACGGCCGGTTCCGGACCGGCGAGGTTCACCGGGCCGGACACCTCGGCCGCGGAGGACACGGTCGCGAGGTGCACGATCGCACCGACCTCGTCCTCGAGCGCGATCCACGGCCAGTGCTGGCCGCCGGTCCCGAGTCGTCCGCCGAGTCCGACCTTCGTGAGCGGTACGAGCGGTGCGAGCGCGCCCCCGCCCTTCCCGACGACGATGCCGGTCCGCAACGTGACCACCCTGACCCCGTCCGGCGCCCGGTTCGCGGCGGCTTCCCATGCGGTGCACACCTCGGCGAGGAAGCCCGTCCCGGCATCGGCGTCGTCCCCGAGCACGTCGGAGGGACGGTCGCCGTAGACGCCGGACGCGGACCCGGACAGGAACAGGCGCGGCGGGGTCGTCGCGTGCCGCATCGCCTCGACGAGCGTGTCCGTCGCGTCGACCCGGGAGCGCAGGATCTCCTGCTTGTACGTGTCCGTCCACGGCAGCTTGCCGATGTTCGCCCCGGCGAGGTTGACGACCACGTCCGCGCCGTCGAGGACCGCGGGGTCGAGCGGTCGGCTGCCGGGGGCCCACCGGAACTCCGTGGGGGTGTGCGGCTCGCGCCGCACCAGGGTCGAGACGTGGTGCCCGGCATCGCGCAGGGCACGCACCAGCGGGGTCCCGATGAAGCCGGACGCGCCGGCCACCAGGATCGAGAGCGGTTCGGTCATGGAGACCACGCTACGCAGTCGGTCTGGAGGCTCGGGGGACGTCGCGCACGTCGACTCGCCAGTGTGGGTGGTCGCGTTTAGGCTTCGGGTGTGACCGACACCGCGACCGTCCAGCCCGACGCCACCGTTGCCACCCCGTACGAAGACCTGCTCCGGCGCGTCCTCGACGACGGCGCTCCCAAGGGCGACCGCACCGGGACCGGCACACGCAGCATCTTCGGTGCGCAGCTCCGGTTCGACCTGTCGGAGGGCTTCCCCCTCATCACGACCAAGCGCGTGCACTTCAAGTCGATCGCGTACGAACTCCTGTGGTTCCTGCGCGGCGACGGCAACGCGACCTGGCTGCAGGAGCACGGCGTGCGGATCTGGAACGAGTGGGCGGACGGATCCGGCGACCTCGGCCCGGTCTACGGCGTGCAGTGGCGGTCGTGGCCGACGCCGTCCGGGGAGCACATCGACCAGATCGCCCAGGTCATCGAGCAGATCCGGACGAACCCCGACTCGCGCCGGCTCATCGTGTCGGCGTGGAACGTGTCGGACATCCCGGACATGGCGCTCGCACCGTGCCACGCCTTCTTCCAGTTCTTCGTCAACGACGGCAAGCTCTCGTGCCAGCTCTACCAGCGGAGCGCCGACATGTTCCTCGGCGTGCCGTTCAACATCGCCTCGTACGCGCTCCTGACGCACATGATCGCGGCGCAGACCGGGCTCGAGGTCGGTGACTTCGTGTGGACGGGCGGCGACTGCCACATCTACGACAACCACGTCGAGCAGGTCCGCGAGCAGCTCTCCCGCACGCCGTACGCGCCGCCGACGCTCGAGATCGCGCACCGCGACTCGATCGACGACTACGAGTACGAGGACTTCCAGGTCCTCGGCTACCACCACCACCCGGCGATCAAGGGCGCGGTCGCCGTCTGATGCCGCCGGAGCAGTGGGTCGAACCCGTCCGGGGTGTCGGCCTGGTCTGGGCGCGGTCGCTCGACGGGGTCATCGGCGCGGACGGGGGGATGCCGTGGCACGTGCCGGAGGACCTCGCGCACTTCCGGCAGGTGACGGGGGACGCCACCGTCGTGATGGGTCGGCGCACCTGGGACTCGCTGCCGGAGCGCTTCCGACCGCTCCCGGGTCGCCGCAACGTCGTGCTCACCCGCGATGCGTCGTGGTCGGCCGACGGCGCGGAGGTCGTGCACGACCTGGCGACGGCGCTCGACACCGACGAGCCCGTCTGGGTCATCGGCGGGGGACAGGTCTACGAGGCGGCGGTGCCCTTCGCGGACCGGGTCTCCGAGACCGTGATCGACACCGAGGTCGCCGGCGACACCGTCGCGCCGACGCTGGACGACGCGTGGGCGCTCGTCGACGAGGGCCCGTGGCAGACCTCCCGCACGGGCGTCCGCTACCGCTTCCTGGAGTGGCGCCGCCGCTCGTAGCGCGCGCCGCGCCCTCGATCTGGTGGGGGCCGTGTGTGGGGCGGGACCGGCGTGACGGACGCGCGCCGAGCCTCCCGGCCGGCCGCTGGTGCCGCACCGTCCGGGCGGACGGCCTCGCCCACGCGCATCCCCGGTACGCTGGTGGCCGTGTCCCCGCGTGAGAATCCCTTCGGTCAGGTCCTCGTCGCCCTCGTGACCCCCTTCACCGCCGACGGTGAAGTGGACTGGCCGGGCGTCGAGCAGCACATCGACGACTGCATCACCGCCGGTGCCGACGGCATCGTCGTGACCGGCACCACCGGTGAGACGTCCACGCTCACCGACCCGGAGAAGCTCCGGCTGGTCGAGGTCGGCAAGTCCGTCGCGAACGGCCGCGCGAAGATCATCACGGGCGGCGGCTCCAACGAGACCGCACACGCGATCCACCTCTACAAGCAGAGCGAGCGGGCCGGCGCCGACGGCGTGATGATCGTCACGCCGTACTACAACAAGCCGACGCAGTCCGGCGTGCTGACGCACTTCCGGATGATCGCGGACGCCACCGACCTGCCGGTGATCCTGTACGACATCCCGGGCCGCACGGGCATCCCGATCACGTACGAGACGATCGTGCGGGCCTCGCACCACCCGAACATCGTGGCCGTCAAGGACGCCAAGGGCGACTTCGCCGAGGTGTCCCGCGTGCTCAACAACACCGACCTGATGTACTTCTCCGGCGACGACACGAACGTGCTCCCGCACCTGTCGATCGGCGCGACCGGACTCATCGGCGTGACGGCGAACATCACGTCCACGCCGTACCGGACTATCATCGACGCGGTGAACGCCGGTGACCTGGCCACCGCGACGCGCGAGCACCAGCGCATCGAGCCGCTGGTCCGTGCCGTGATGACGCACGTCCCCGGCACCGTCGCGGCAAAGTACATCCTGCACGGGCTCGGGCGCATCGGCAGCCCCCGTGTCCGCCTGCCGCTCGTCGGCCCCGAGGACTCGGAGGCGTACGCCATCGAGACCTCCCTCGAAGCCGTGCACGGGATCCCCGGCGCCGACTTCTCCAACTTCCGCCCGGACCGCAACGCGGCCGCGGGAGGAGCGCTTCCGAAGGTGCCAGGCACCACCCGTTGATCGACCGCGGCGCGCAGGACGCGCGCCGCCGAAGCAGTCAGGACCGAATGCCCACGCAAGTCTCCGAACCCCAGCCCCTCGAGCCGGGCACCCTCCGGGTCATCCCCGTCGGTGGCCTCGGCGAGATCGGTCGCAACATGACCGTCTACGAGTACGAGGGCAAGCTGCTCATCGTCGACGCCGGCGTGCTGTTCCCCGAGGAGCACCAGCCGGGCGTCGACCTGATCCTGCCCGACTTCGCGCCGATCCGGGACCGCCTCGACGACGTCCTCGGCGTCGTGCTCACGCACGGTCACGAGGACCACATCGGCGCCGTGCCGTACCTGCTGAAGCTCCGCCAGGACATCCCGCTGATCGGGTCCACGCTGACCCTGGCGCTCGTCGAGGCGAAGCTCAAGGAACACCGGATCAAGCCGTACACGCTCGTCGTGCAGGAGGACCAGACCGAGCAGCTCGGCCCGTTCCACCTCGAGTTCGTCGCGGTGAACCACTCCATCCCCGACGCCCTCGCCGTCGCCATCACGACCCCGGCAGGGCGCGTGCTGCACACCGGCGACTTCAAGATGGACCAGCTGCCGCTCGACGACCGCATCACCGACCTCCGTGCGTTCGCGCGGCTCGGCGAGGCCGGCGTCGACCTGTTCCTGCCGGACTCCACCAACGCCGACGTCCCCGGGTTCACCGCTCCGGAGCGCGACATCGGCCCGGTGCTCGAGAACATCATCATGCGGGCGCGCAAGAAGGTCGTCGTCGCGAGCTTCTCCTCGCACGTGCACCGCGTGCAGCAGGTGCTCGACGCCGCGGCCGCCGCGAACCGCCGTGTCGCGTTCATGGGCCGCTCGATGATCCGCAACATGACGATCGCCGCCGACCTCGGGTACCTGCGGGTGCCGGAGAACGTGCTGATCGACACGAAGAAGGCCAAGGACGTCCCGGACGACCAGATCGTCTACATGTCGACCGGGTCCCAGGGCGAGCCGATGGCCGTCCTCGCCCGCATGGCGAACCTCGAGCACCAGATCGAGATCGGCGACGGCGACACCGTCATCCTCGCGTCGTCGCTCATCCCGGGCAACGAGAACGCCGTCTACCGCGTGATCGACGGCCTGACGAAGCTCGGTGCGAAGGTCGTGCACAAGGGCAACGCGAAGGTGCACGTCTCGGGCCACGCGTCCGCCGGCGAGCTGCTGTACTGCTACAACATCCTGCGTCCGCGCAACGTCCTGCCCGTGCACGGCGAGCACCGGCACCTCTACGCGAACGCCGACCTGGCGATCCAGACGGGTGTCCCGCCGCGCAACGTCATCCTCGGTCAGGACGGCATCGTCGTCGACCTGAAGGACGGTGTCGCGAACGTCGTCGGACAGCTCGACATCGGGTACGTCTACGTGGACGGTTCGACCGTCGGTGAGATCACCGACGCCGACCTCAAGGACCGTCGTGTCCTGGCGGAAGAGGGCTTCATCTCCGTCTTCTGCGCGGTCGACTTCGCAACAGGTCAGTGCGTCATCGGCCCGGAGATCCAGTCGCGCGGCTTCGCCGAGGACGACTCCGTCTTCGACGACGTCCGCCCGCAGATCGCCCGTGCCCTGGCCGACGCGGCCGGCAACGGCACGCGGGACCAGCACGCGTTCAGCCAGGTGGTCCGCCGGACCGTCGGACGCTGGGTGAACACGAAGCACCGCCGTCGTCCGATGATCGTCCCGGTGATCATCGAGGCGTAGGGCCCGCGCGCGGTCCGACCGGAGGCCCGCCGCACGTCCGTCCCGGACGCTGCGGCGGGCCGTTCTCATCCCTGAGCATGATCTTTCGTCGGGATGCCGGTCACTAGTATTCCTGTGTGATCGTTCTGCGACGCTGGGTGTGGCCCGGCCTCAAGTTCCTGGTGTTCGCCGCCATCGCAGTGGCACTCGTCCGGCTCGCGTTCTTCGCCGCTCAGCCGCCGGAAGCCGACAAGGTCCCGACCGGCAAGATCGACGACCCCGTCGTCACGGTGGAGAAGGGCGACATCAGCAACGACGTCGAGGCGAAGGGCACCATCCGCTCCGTCGCGTCCACCCCGGTGCGCTCGACGGCAGCCGGCACCGTGAACCGCCTCTTCGTGGCGAACGGCGACCACGTCGAGCAGGGTGCGGCGATCCTCGACGTCCGTGTCGAGACCCCGGTCGACGGTGTCACGGCCGACGGCAGCCCGCTCCCGCCCAAGGTCACCTTCTCGACCGTCGCCGCTCCGGCCGCGGGCACCGTGTCCGGGCTCGACCTGGTGTCGCAGCAGCCGGTCGACATCGGCACGACCGTGGCCCGCGTCGCCCCCGAGTCGTACCGCGCGAGCGCCACGCTCGAGGCCGCGCAGCTCTACCGCCTGATCAACCGTCCGTCCGAGGCGACGGTGACGGTGAAGGACGGCCCTGCGCCGTTCACCTGCACCAACCTGTCGTTGACGAGCGCGGCCGCGTCCGACTCCTCGTCGTCGGACACCGACGCCGCTGACGGGTCCGGCGCGGACGCCTCCTCCGGCGGGACGCAGCTGGAGTGCGACGTCCCGGGCGACGTCACGGTGTTCCCGGGGCTCGAGGTGACGGTGGCCGTGCCCGCCGGCAAGGCAGAGGGCGTCCTGACCCTCCCGACCACGGCCGTCCAGGGCACCGCGCAGAAGGGTGTCGTCACGGTCGTCACCGACGAGGAGAAGCACGAGACGCGCGACGTCGAGCTCGGCATCAACGACGGTGAGCTGGTGGAGGTGAAGTCCGGGGTGGCCGAGGGTGACCAGGTCCTGCAGTTCGTGCCGGGCAAGGAGCAGTCCGAGGACGACTCCGTCGAGGGTGGCGCGGTGATGGTCGGATGAGTCTGGTCTCCGTCCGCGGGCTGCAGAAGTCCGTCACGCTGCCGGACGGCTCCACGCTCGAGATCCTCCGCGGGATCGACCTCGACGTCGAAGCCGGCAGCACCACCGCGATCGTCGGCCGCTCGGGCTCCGGCAAGTCGACGCTGCTCAACGTCCTCGGGCTGCTCGACACCCCGACCGACGGCACGCACGAGTTCGGCGGGGTCGACGTCGGCCGGGCCGGGTCGCTCCGTCGCGACCGGATCCGCGGGGCCGACGTCGGCTTCGTGTTCCAGCAGTTCAACCTGCTGCAGGGCCGCACCGCGGTCGAGAACGTCGAGATCCCGCTCCTCTACGCGACCGGGAAGGACTTCTGGCGTCGTCGTCGTCTCGCCACCGAGATGCTCGACCGCGTGGGGCTGGCCGACCGGGCCGACACGCAGCCGCACCGGCTCTCCGGCGGCGAGCAGCAGCGCGTCGCGATCGCCAGGGCGCTCGTCCGCTCGCCCCGGCTCATCCTGGCCGACGAGCCGACCGGAGCGCTCGACGTCGACACCGGTCGCATCGTGATGGAGCTGCTCGAGACCGTCGCCGCCGAGACCGGTGCCGCGCTCATGACCATCACCCACGACGCCGCCGTCGCGGCCCGAGCGGAGACCGTCCACCGGATCGACCACGGCCTCGTGGTCGACGCGTTCGAGGAGGCCGCCGCGTGAACGGCGTGTTCAGCACCGTCGTCGGGACCTTCGTCGAGTCCTGGCAGGAGCTCCGCGTGCACCGGGGCCGTGTCGTCCTCAGCCTGGTCGGTGTGACCATCGCCGTCGCGTCGCTCGCCGTCGTGGTCGGGTTCGGATCGCTCGCCGAGAAGGCGACGGAGGCGTTCAACGAGCAGTACGGTGGCCGGCCGGCGACGTTCCAGCTCACCGCGTCGACGAAGTCGGGGGACGCCCTGCCCGACGAGGACGCGGTGTTCGACCAGCTCCGTGCCGGGGCTGCTCGATACGACGTGTCGTACGCGAGCGAGGCGGCGGAGGGGCCGCGGAAGGTCCAGTTCCCGGACGGCGTCGGCGACGTGTGGACGAAGACCGTCGATCCCGGGTACGCCGAGATGCACCGGGTCCGGATGGCCGACGGATCATGGTTCACCGAGTCCGACCGTGACCGGCTCGCGCCGGCGATCATCGTGAACCGGGCCTTCCTCGACCGTCTGGGCGACCCCGACCTCGTGACGCACCCGACCGTCCGACTGCCCGGGACGCCCGCGGTCACCGCGGTCGTCGTCGGGGAGTACAAGACGTCCGAGTACGACACCGAGCCCGGCATGTTCCAGCTCGCGCGCACGACGGCCGCCGCCGGGACCGTCGTCGACCCGGAGACGGGTGGCAGTCGCACGTTCGAGGTGTGGATCCCGGCATCGGGCGGCAAGCAGCTCGCGAAGCGGATCGCGAGCGACACCGAGCGGACCCTCGGCGGCGGCGTCGAGGTCACCGCGAGCCGCATGGACGCCGGTGCCACGGTGGACGGTGACCCGCTCGGGCCGCTGCGCTACGTCATCGCCGCGGTGTCCGTGCTGGTCCTGGTGCTCGGCGGGCTCGGGCTGCTCAACGTGTCGCTCGTGAGCGTCCGGCAGCGGATCCGCGAGATCGGCATCCGGCGCGGTGTCGGTGCCTCCGCCGGCCGGATCTTCGTCGCCGTGCTGCTCGAGAACGTCCTCGGGACCGCCGTCGCCGGGGGCGTCGGCGTGATGCTCGGGGCGGCGGTGCTCAGCAACGAGACCGTGCGGACCGCGATCACGGGCGGCGCCGACATCGGGGGAGCACCGTTCCCGCTGGAGGCCGCGTTCGTCGGGATCGGCGCCGCGGTGTTCGTCGGGGCGCTCGCCGGACTGCTCCCCGCGCTCGTCGCGGTGCGCGTCAAGGTCATCGACGCGATCCGGTACTGACCCGTCGGGAGCCCCGCCGCCTCGTGCGGCGGGGCTCCGTCGGTTTGTCCCCAGGTGGCGTTAGGGTCTACCCCATGGCCGGAGGCACCAAGTCGACCACGCGCTCACGCGCGTCATCGTCGTCCCGTGGAAGCGGGTCGCGCGGGACGTCGCGCACGCAGGCCACCACGAAGAAGCTGCCGCAGGCGAAGCCGTCGGTCGAGTTCACCGGGCAGAACCCGCTCGTGACCGCCTGGATGGGCATGGCCCACGGCGTCGGTGCGATGTTCCGGCTGCTCGGGTCCGAGACCCTCGAGAAAGACCAGCGTCGCGACGGCTTCCCGTTCTTCCTGTTCGTGCTGGCCATCGCCGGCGCGGTCGTCGAGTGGCTGAACCCGAGCAACGGCGTCTCGGTGGCGCTCGACGCGTACACGTTCGGCGGGCTGTTCGGCCGGCTGGCGTTCGCGCTCCCCGTCATCATGATCGTGTTCGCCGGCTGGCTGTTCCGGCATCCGGCGTCCGTCCACGACAACACCCGCATCGGGATCGGCCTCGGGCTGCTGCTCGTGTCGATCTCCTCCCTGTGCCACGTCTTCGGCGGCCAGCCGAGCGCGTCCGACGGCATGCCGGCGCTCGCCACGGCTGGTGGTGTGATCGGCTGGGTCGTGATCGGCTGGCTCGTCGCGGTCGCCACCGTCTGGATCGCCGTCCCGGTGGCGATCGTCCTGCTCGTGCTCTCCCTCTTCATCATCACCAAGACGCCGCCGAACAAGGTCGGGCGTCGACTCCACGAGCTGTACGCGTACCTGTTCGGCGCGCCGGCCCCTGCCGCCGAGGAAGACGTCCCCGCCGAACCGGCGAAGGCGCCGCGCAAGGGCGTCGCGGGCAAGACGGACTCGCAGGGCCTGCAGCTGTTCGACGACCTCGGGTTCGGCGACGGCGAGCAGCCGGACGACGACGCCGAGGCGCACATCCCGTGGTGGCGCCGCAACAAGTCCGGTCGCGAAGAAGACCCGGCGTACGACAGCCCGGTCATCCCGGCCTCGACCGCCGCGGTCGCACCGGCACCGGCACCGAGCCCGAACGCCGGTGCCGCTGCCGGCCTCGTCGACCACACGCCCGCCGAGCCCGCGTCGGTGAACCTCAACGACTCCCTCGAGCAGGACGTCGCCGCTGACCTCGACCGTGCCGAGCAGGCGCTCCGTGACTTCGGCGCCCCCGTCCCGGACGACCGCACCGAGGTGATCCGTCCGGAACGGGACCTGCCCGCGGCGGCCGCACCGAGCCTCCCGTCCGCTCCGGCCGACCCCGTCGACGACGCGACAGCTCAGGCGGACGACGCGATGGCGGCGGCATCGGCGGACGACCCGTCGAAGCCGTACCGGCTCCCAGCGGCCACGACGCTGAGCGCCGGGACGCCGTCAGTGGCGCGCAGTCAGGCGAACGACGACATCGTCGCCGCCATCACCGGTGTGCTCACCGAGTTCAAGGTCGACGCGAAGGTGACCGGCTTCTCCCGTGGCCCGACGGTGACCCGGTACGAGATCGAGCTCGGTCCGGGCGTCAAGGTCGAGCGCGTGACGGCGCTGTCGAAGAACCTGTCGTACGCGGTCGCCTCGAACGAGGTCCGCATCCTGTCCCCGATCCCGGGCAAGAGCGCCATCGGTGTCGAGATCCCGAACTCGGACCGCGAGATCGTGTCCCTCGGCGACGTCCTGCGCTCGAGTGCCGCGACCAAGTCGAAGCACCCGATGACGATCGGTGTCGGCAAGGACGTCGAGGGCGGCTTCGTCGTCGCGAACCTCGCGAAGATGCCGCACCTGCTCGTCGCCGGCTCCACGGGGTCCGGCAAGTCGGTGTTCATAAACTCGATGATCACCTCGCTGCTGATGCGCGCGAAGCCGTCCGAGGTCCGCATGGTCCTCGTCGACCCGAAGCGCGTCGAGCTCTCGATCTACGCCGGGGTCCCGCACCTCATCACGCCCATCATCACGAACCCGAAGAAGGCTGCGGAGGCGCTGCAGTGGGTCGTGAAGGAGATGGACATGCGGTACGACGACCTCGCGTCGTTCGGGTTCCGGCACGTCGACGACTTCAACAAGGCGATCGAGAACGACGAGATCGTCCTGCCCGCCGGCAGCGAACGGAAGCTCAAGCCGTACCCGTACCTGCTCGTCGTCGTCGACGAGCTCGCCGACCTCATGCTCGTCGCCCCGCGGGACGTCGAGGAGTCGATCGTCCGCATCACCCAGCTCGCACGTGCCGCCGGCATCCACCTGGTGCTCGCGACGCAGCGGCCGTCGGTGGACGTCATCACCGGCCTCATCAAGGCGAACGTCCCGTCGCGGATCGCGTTCGCTGTGACGAGCGTCACCGACTCGCGCGTGATCCTCGACCAGCCCGGCGCCGACAAGCTCATCGGGCAGGGCGACGGGCTCTTCCTGCCGATGGGGTCCTCGAAGGCCGTCCGCGTGCAGGGCGCATGGGTGCAGGAGAGCGAGGTCGCCGAGGTCGTCCAGCACGTCACCCGGCAGGCCCAGCCCGAGTACCGCCAGGACGTCCAGGCCGTGGTCGAGCGCAAGGAGATCGACGCCGACATCGGCGACGACCTCGAGCTGCTGCTCGCCGCGGTCGAACAGGTCGTCTCCACGCAGTTCGGTTCGACCTCGATGCTCCAGCGGAAGCTCCGCGTCGGGTTCGCGAAGGCCGGGCGGCTGATGGACCTCATGGAGTCGCGCGACATCGTCGGGCCGTCCGAGGGGTCGAAGGCGCGAGACGTCCTCGTCACCGGCGACCAGCTGCCGGCGGTGCTCGCGAAACTCCGCGGCGAGGAGCCGCCGCCGGAGCCGGCAGCGCCGGCACCGGTGTCGCCGCCGGTCCCGTCGCCGTCCGATGACGGGGACCGGTACAGCGCTGACCCGGTCGGCGACATGACGCGCGGGTACGATCGAGTCGAGGAAGAACCGGACGAGGACGCCTGGGGCCTCACGGGCAGGGAGTGAAGACGATGACCGCCTCGGAAGGCACCAACACGAAGCGGTTCCCCTGGCGGGGACGTCTCGTCCGCAAGGGACCGGGTCCCGCGTCGACGGCGAACGTCGCGAACATCATCACCGTCATCCGGATCCTGATGGCGCCGCTGTTCTTCGTCCTGCTGCTGGCCGATGCCGGGCAGGACGGGCCGACGCGCATCTGGGCGGCCGTGCTCTTCGTCGTGGCAATCGTCACCGACAGTGCGGACGGCATCATCGCGCGGCGTCAGGGCCTCGTCACGGACTTCGGCAAGCTCGTCGACCCGATCGCCGACAAGGTGCTCATCGGCGGAGCGCTCGTCGCCCTGTCCATCCTCGGCGAGCTGCCCTGGTACGTGACGGTCCTGATCATGGTGCGCGAGATCGGCATCACGGTGTTCCGGTTCGCGGTGCTCTCCGACCGGGTCATCCCGGCGAGCCGCGGCGGCAAGATCAAGACCGTGCTGCAGGCGGTCGCCATCACGCTCGCGCTCTTCCCGTGGTGGAACATCGCCGGCGACTTCGCCCACTGGACGAACGGGATCCTGATGACGGCCGCGTTCATCGCCACGGTGTGGAGCGGGCTGGACTACCTCTGGCAGGCGTGGAAGCACAACCGGACCGCAGCGTGACCCTCGCGTCATCGGTCGTCGCGGCGCTGAACGCGCGGGGTGAGACCGTCGCCGTGGCGGAGTCGCTCACCGGCGGGCTCGTCGTGTCGGAACTCGTCGGCGTCCCAGGAGCGAGCGCCGTCGTCCGTGGGGGAGTCGTGGCCTACGCGACGCCCGTCAAGGCGTCCGTCCTCGGCGTCTCCGCGGCGCTTCTCGCCCGGAACGGCGCGGTGGACCCGACCGTGGCGGCGCAGATGGCCACCGGCGTGCGGACCGCGCTGGCGGTCGACGGCGTACCCGCGACGTGGGGGATCTCGACGACGGGTGTCGCCGGACCCGACCCGCAGGACGGCCAACCCGTCGGCACGGTGTTCGTCGGCATCGCATCAGCGGCGGGCGCGGAGGCGTTCGAGTTGCACCTCGACGGGGACCGTCAGGCAATCCGGCAGGCCGCTGTCTCCGAACTCCTGACACGACTGCACGTCACGCTCGAGACCGGGGAATAGCCCGCGTTACCGCTGGGTTACATCTCACGCAATCTCCAGCAGGACGGCAGCCCAGGTGGCTAGCATGCTGCAACCGGCAACGCTAGTGTTGCTGAACCCGAACCCGGTCACCCTGGCCGGTCGGGCGCGGAGACGACAGAGAGGAGGAGTTCTCATGGTTCTCGTTCGTCAGGAAATCGGCGACGTTCTGCGGGACTTCCGCTTGCAGAAGGGCCGGACCCTCCGTCAGGTCGCGTCCAAGGCCAGCGTTGCTCTCGGGTACCTCAGTGAGGTGGAGCGCGGTCAGAAAGAGGCCAGCTCGGAGATCCTCGCTTCCGTCGCGGATGCGTTGGACACCCCGATCTCCACGATCATGCGCGAGGTGGGAGACCGCCTCGCCGTGGTGGAAGGTCTCACCCCGGTCCCGGACACGCTCCCGGACGAACTCGTCGCCGAGTTCGACAACGACCTCGCGGTGCGCTGAGACGCACTGCACACGAACGCCCCCGTCGGTCCGCCGGCGGGGGCGTTCGCCGTTCGTGCTGACGCTTAGGGTGGTCTGATGCGTGTGAGTGAGTTCTGGCGAGCCGTCGACCAGGTCTTCGGGGAGGCCTACGGCGCGGTCGTCGCCCGTGACGTGGTGCTCGAGGAGCTCGGCGGGCGCTCCGCTGCCGATGCCATCGCCGCCGGGATCGACACCCGGAAGGTGTGGGACGCACTGTGTGACTCGCAGGACGTCCCGCAGGACCGGCGGCACGGCAAGGGGCTGTTGGAGCCGCGCGACTAGCGTGCCGCCACCGAACATCTGTTCGGCGTGTCGCTCGAACGCGTGTTCGATGGGTGATAGCTTCCTGCACAGCGGCGTGATCGGCGGATTCATCCACAGTCAGCGCGGTGATCGGCATCGATGTCGGTGGCCCGCCCTAGGTTCGAAGCCATCGGGAACGTCCGAAGCCTTGTCGAAGAACCAGGGGCCTTGCACCACCGGCCCCGGGGGACGAGACAGCCTACAGGCGGCCGACATCGAGCACGAAGGAGCACACCATGCCATCACCCGCAGACCGCGAGAAGTCCCTCGAGACCGCACTCGCCCAGATCGACCGGCAGTTCGGCAAGGGCGCCGTGATGCGCCTCGGCTCCGACGAGCGTGCACCGGTCGCGACCATCCCGACCGGTTCCGTCGCCCTCGACGTCGCGCTCGGGATCGGTGGGCTGCCGCGTGGCCGCATCATCGAGATCTACGGCCCGGAGTCCTCGGGTAAGACCACCCTGACGATCCACGCCATCGCGAACGCGCAGCGCAACGGTGGCATCGCCGCGTTCATCGACGCCGAGCACGCGCTCGACCCCGAGTACGCCAAGAAGCTCGGCGTGGACATCGACGCGCTGCTCGTGTCGCAGCCCGACACCGCCGAGCAGGCACTCGAGATCGCCGACATGCTCGTCCGCTCCGGCTCGATCGACCTGATCGTCATCGACTCCGTCGCGGCGCTCGTGCCCCGCGCCGAGATCGAAGGCGAGATGGGTGACTCCCACGTCGGCCTCCAGGCGCGACTCATGTCGCAGGCGCTCCGCAAGCTCGCCGGTGGGCTGAACCAGACGCAGACCACGATGATCTTCATCAACCAGCTGCGCGAGAAGATCGGTGTGTTCTTCGGCTCCCCGGAGACCACGTCCGGCGGTAAGGCCCTGAAGTTCTACGCGTCGGTCCGCCTCGACATCCGTCGCATCGAGACGCTGAAGAGCGGCACCGACGCCGTCGGCAACCGCACCCGCGTGAAGGTCGTCAAGAACAAGATGGCGCCGCCCTTCAAGCAGGCGGAGTTCGACATCCTCTACGGCACGGGTATCTCGCGCGAAGGCTCGCTGCTCGACTTCGGCGTGGACCACGGCATCGTCAAGAAGTCCGGTGCCTGGTACACCTACGACGGCGACCAGCTCGGGCAGGGCAAGGAGAACTCGCGTTCCTTCCTGATCCAGAACCCGGAGATCGCCGCGGAGATCGAAGGCAAGATCCTCGCCAAGCTCGGCATCGGTGGTGCCAAGGCCACCGAAGAAGCAACGGCGCCGGTCGAGTCGCTCGAAGCCAAGCTCACCGCACGCAAGGGCGCGTGACCGGGCACGACGACGGCAGCGACGACCTCGCACCGGTCACCGACCTGTTCGGTGCGAGGTCCCGCCGCCGTCGGACACCGCCGCTGCCCGAACCGGAGAGCGAAGCGGACGCCCCCGGCGTCGAAACGACGCACGATGCCGATGCCGCTGCGAGCGCGCCGGTTCCGCTCCGTGGACACCGTGCGGAGTCCGAGTGGGTCTCGCCGGTCGTGGGGGACGGCTCCGGTCGCGGCGCCCGCGCCGAGCAGGACGGCTACGACACCGACGTGGCCGATGCCACGACGGCGTCGGTGTTCTCGATCGCCGGCGGTGACGAGATCGACCCCGCTGACGCGCCCCGGCCGCTGGACGAACAACGCGCCGACGCCGAGCGGCTCAGCATGCGCGCACTCGGCCGGAAGGGCGTGAGCGAGTCCGAGCTCCGGACGATGCTCCGGGGCAACGACCTCGACCCGGATGTGATCGAGCACGAGGTCGAGCGGCTCACCCGTGTGGGACTGCTCGACGACGTCGCCCTCGCGACCGACCTCGTGGACCGACTCCACGATCGCAAGGGACTCGGGCGCCAGGGTGTCGTCGCCGAGCTCCGCCGACGTGGCATCGACCAGGCGGCGATCGACGCAGCTCTCGATGCAGCGGCGGACGACGAGGACGACGAGTTCATCCGTGCGATCGAGCTCGCCGAGAAGCGTGTCGGTCAGCTCAGGGGACTCGACCGTGCGACCGCAGAGCGCCGGCTCTCCGGGTTCCTGATGCGCAAGGGCTACAACGGCGGTGTCGTGCGCATCGCGGTGGAGCGCGCGCTCGACGGCGGCGGGTCACGGAAGGGTGGGCCGCGCGGCACGGTCCGGTTCGAGTAGGCACCGATTTACACTGGGACGACCATGGCCACCGTCGCAGCGCAGCCCCGCACCTACGAAGTCCGCACCTACGGGTGCCAGATGAACGTGCACGACTCCGAGCGCCTCAGCGGGTCGCTGCAGGCCGCCGGGTACGTCGCGGCGGACGGCACTCAGGCGGACGTCGTCGTGATCAACACGTGCGCTGTGCGTGAGAACGCCGACAACCGGCTCTACGGCAACCTCGGGCAGCTCGCGGGCATCAAGCGGGACCACCCCGGCATGCAGATCGCGGTGGGCGGCTGCCTGGCGCAGAAGGACAAGAACGTCATCCTCGAGAAGGCGCCGTGGGTGGACGTCGTCTTCGGCACGCACAACATGGGGTCGCTGCCGACGCTGTTGGAGCGCGCCCGGCACAACGGTGAGGCGCAGCTCGAGATCCTCGAGTCCCTGGACGTCTTCCCGTCGACGCTGCCGACCAAGCGCGACTCGACGCACAGCGGGTGGGTGTCGATCTCCGTCGGCTGCAACAACACCTGCACGTTCTGCATCGTCCCGTCGCTCCGTGGCAAGGAGAAGGACCGTCGTCCCGGAGACGTCCTCGCGGAGATCCAGGCGCTCGTCGACGACGGCGCGATCGAGGTCACGCTGCTCGGTCAGAACGTGAACTCCTACGGCGTCGAGTTCGGGGACCGGCAGGCGTTCGGGAAGCTGCTGCGCGCGGCCGGGCAGATCGAGGGCCTCGAGCGCGTGCGGTTCACGAGCCCGCACCCGGCGGCATTCACCGACGACGTCATCGACGCGATGGCCGAGACCCCGAACGTGATGCCGCAGCTGCACATGCCGCTGCAGTCCGGCTCGGACCGGGTCCTCAAGGCGATGCGCCGCAGCTACCGGAGCGAGCGGTTCCTCGGCATCCTGGACCGCGTGCGCGCCGCGATCCCGAACGCGGCGATCTCCACCGACATCATCGTGGGGTTCCCCGGCGAGACCGAGGCCGACTTCGAGGACACGATGCGCGTCGTCGAGCAGGCCCGGTTCGCGTCGGCGTTCACGTTCCAGTACTCGATCCGCCCCGGCACCCCGGCGGCCACGATGGACGACCAACTCCCCAAAGAAGTCGTCCAGGCACGCTACGAGCGGCTCACCGCGCTGCAGGATCGCATCACCGCGGAGGAGAACCAGCGGCAGGTCGGCCGGACGGTCGACGTCCTGGTGGCGACCGGTGAGGGCAAGAAGGACGGCGCCACGCACCGGATGTCCGGACGCGCCGAGGACTCCCGCCTCGTGCACTTCTCGGTGCCGGCCGGCTCCGACGTCCCGCGCCCCGGCGACGTCGTCACGGTCGAGGTGACCCGTGCTGCACCGCACTTCCTGATCGCGGACACCGACCAGCCGCTCCGCATCCGGCGCACCCGTGCAGGCGAGGCATGGGACCGTGCGCAGGCCGAGTCCTGCGGTGTCCCGACCCCGGCGGCACCTGGTGACGGGCCGAAGCCGGTGTCGCTCGGTCTGCCGACGCTCCGTGTCGGCCGCTGACCCCGCACCGGGGCTGCACGACGAGCCAGGCGAGCCCGCGGCCGACACCCTCTCGCTGATCGCCGTCGTCGGCGCGACCGGCACCGGCAAATCCGACCTGGCGATCGCGATCGCCGATCGACACCGTGCGCACGGCCGGAACGCCGAGATCGTCAACGCCGACGCGATGCAGTTCTACCGCGGCATGGACATCGGGACCGCGAAGGTCCCGCTCGCCGAACGACACGGCATCCCGCACCACCAGCTGGACGTGCTCGACGTCACCGACGAGGCGAGCGTCGCCGCGTACCAGCGCGACGCGCGAGCGGTCATCGGCCGCATCGTCGACGACGGTGGGGTCGCGGTGCTCGTCGGGGGCAGCGGCCTGTACGTGTCGTCCGTCCTGCACGACCTCGAGTTCCCCGGCACCGACCCGGAACTCCGCGCCGCGCTGGAACGCGAGCACGCGGAGGACGGACCGAACGCACTGGTCGCGCGGCTGCGCGAACTCGACCCGGCGGCCGCCGAGACGATCGACATCCGCAACCCCCGGCGGTTGATCCGCGCCGTCGAGATCGCGAGCCGATCCGACCGGGTCACCCCGAGCCTCCCGTCCGCGCCGCGCGCGTGGCGACCCGCCCGTGTCCTGCACCTGCGTCGTGATCGTGCGCAGCTCGTCGCCGCGCTCCATGACCGCGCAGCGGGCATGTTCCGTGACGGACTCGTCGACGAGGTCGCCGCGCTGCGGACGCGCGGGCTCGAGCAGGGACGCACCGCGCGTGCCGCGATCGGGTACTCCCAGGCGCTCGACGTCCTGCGCGGCGACGCGACGGTCGCCGATGCCGTCGAGGCGACCGCGGTGGCGACGCGGAAGTACGCCAGGCGACAGGTCTCCTGGTTCAAGCGGTACGCGGACGCCGAGGACCTCGACGTGACGGGGGCGGACCGGCAGGAGCTCTCGGACGTGGCCCGTAGGATCGTCCCGTGACCGAGCTGCACTTCACCAAGGGCCAGGGGACCGGCAACGACTTCGTCCTGTTCGCCGACCCGGACGCGACGGTCGACCTGACCCCGGACCGGATCCGCGCGATCGCCGACCGACGGTTCGGTGTGGGGGCCGACGGCGTGATCCGGGCGGTGCGGGCCGATGCCCTCCCAGAGGGGCGCGCCATCGCTGCGTCCGCTCCCGAGGTCACGTGGTTCATGGACTACCACAACGCCGACGGCACGGTCGCGGAGATGTGCGGGAACGGCATCCGTGTCTTCGCGCGCTACCTGACCGAGTCCGGGCTCGTGGAGCTCGAACCCGGCGAGACCCTCTCGGTCGGGAGCCGCAAGGGCATCGTCGACATCCAGCGGCAGGCGAACGGGTTCGCCGCCGACCTCGGGCGGTGGGACCTCGGCATCGAGGGCGGTGGGTCCTCCGACGTGCTCGTCCGCGCCAAGAACCTCGACCGTGCCCGGCCGGGCCTCGGTATCGACGTCGGTAACCCGCACGTCGTGGTCGCCGTCGCGACGGAGGACGAGCTCGCCGACCTCGACCTGACCTACGTCCCCGTGCTCGACCCGGCACCGGCAGCCGGTGCGAACGTCGAGTTCGTACTGCCGGGGGACCCGCTCGTCCAGGACGGCGTCGGGCAGATCACGATGCGGGTGCACGAGCGAGGGAGCGGCGAGACGCTGTCCTGCGGCACCGGGGCGGTCGCCGCGGCGCTCGCGACGCGGTACTGGGCGGGAGCGAGCGCGCCGGACACCTGGCGCGTGCGGGTCCCTGGTGGCGTCGTGACCGTACGGATGTTCGCGGCCGAGGACGGCGAGCACGTGTCGCTCGCCGGGCCGGCCGAGCTGGTGTTCTCCGGCGACCTGACCGTCTGACGCGGGGCGCGCGGCGCGGCGGCGCGGCGCACGAGACGCCCGCCCGGCCGGCGATGGAGCCGAGAGGTCACGAAACCCCGCTCACTGCCGTTGAGTGGTCGCGAGCTGTCGCCTTTGCTCGCCGCGAACGACGATCGGTGACCGCTCGGCGACCGCAAGCGGGGTGTCGTGACCACTCGACGGCGGCCGCGGACGCAGGCACCGCGCGGGCACGGGCACCCGCGCGGTCACGGGCGCATGGGCGGGCACGCGTGCGGGCGCACGGGCGCTCGCACGGGCAGACGAACGCCTCGGCCGAGGTGCGCGCGCACCGCGTGCCCCACCTCGCTGGTCCGTGACGCGGCTACTCCGCCGTGCGGTGCACGCGCAGCACGCGGAACCCCTTGTCCGTCGATGCCCGCGTGACGTGGAACGACGGCCCGAGCGTGTCGTGGAGCCATCGCTGCAAGGAGTCACCACCGAGGTCCTTCGACACGACGAGCCAGGCGTCGCCGGACACCTCGAGCCGGGGGAGCCAGGTCATCAGGATGTCGTGGAGTTCGTCCTTGCCGACCCGGATCGGCGGGTTCGACCAGATCGTCCGGAAGCGCAGGTCCGCCGGGACGTCGGAGGGCACCCCGATCGTCACGTTCGTGACCCCGGCGGCTTCGGCGTTGGCGCGCGCGAGGCCGAGCACGCGCTCGTTCACGTCGACGCCCCAGACCTGGGCGCCCGGGGAGTGGAGCGCCATCGTGATCGCGATCGGCCCCCACCCGCAACCGACGTCGAGGAGTGCACCGTCGTGCGCGGGCGGCGGAACGGAGCCCAGCAGCACCCGGGTCCCGCGGTCGATGCCGTCCGGGCTGAAGACCCCGGACGCAGTGGTCAGCGCCAGGGAACGACCCGCCAGCGTCACGTGGATCTGGCGCGGGCGCGCCTGGCTCTCCGGGGTGGCCGAGAAGTAGTGGTCGTTCGCCATGGATGAACCGTACCGGCAACCCCGTGTGTCCTGGAGCCCGCAGAGGTACCCTGTGGACAGCATGACGGATACCCACAACCAAGCTGAAGGCGACGGCGTCGTCGAGCGCGTGCTGCGCAACGCCGACTCGCGAGCCAGCTCGTCAATCTTCGCGCCGGCACAGGCGATCCAGACCCGCTCGGTCGACGAGCACGGCTGGGCCGGTGACGGCGACCAGTACGACCGCGACGACCGCGCAGCGCTGCGCCGCGTGGCCGGCCTCTCCACCGAGCTCGAGGACGTCACCGAGGTCGAGTACCGGCAACTCCGGCTCGAGCAGGTCGTCCTCATCGGCGTGTACGCCCAGGGCGACGCGGCCGACGCCGAGAACTCGCTCCGTGAGCTGTCGGCACTCGCCGAGACCGCGGGTGCCGTGGTCCTCGACGGGCTGCTGCAGCGACGGCCCCACCCCGACCCCTCGACCTACCTCGGCAAGGGCAAGGCCGAAGAACTCGCGATGGTGGTCAAGGCCACCGGGGCCGACACCGTGATCGCCGACACCGAGCTCGCCCCGTCCCAGCGGCGTGCGCTCGAGGACGTCGTCAAGGTGAAGGTCATCGACCGGACCGCCGTGATCCTCGACATCTTCAGCCAGCACGCGAAGAGCCGCGAGGGCAAGGCGCAGGTCGAACTGGCGCAGCTCGAGTACCTCCTGCCTCGACTGCGCGGTTGGGGTGAGTCGATGTCCCGTCAGGCCGGTGGTCAGGTCTCCGGCGGTGCCGGCATGGGGTCGCGTGGTCCTGGTGAGACGAAGATCGAACTGGACCGTCGCCGCATCCACACGCGCATGTCGAAGCTGCGCCGGCAGATCGCGTCGTTCCGTCCCGCGCGAGAGGCCAAGCGCGCCGACCGGCACCGCAACGAGGTGCCGAGCGTCGCGATCGCCGGGTACACGAACGCGGGCAAGTCGTCCCTCCTCAACCGGCTGACGAGCGCCGGCGTGCTCGTGCAGAACCAGCTCTTCGCGACGCTGGACTCCACGATCCGCCGGACGAACACCGGCAAGGGCCGCGAGTACACCTTCGCGGACACGGTCGGCTTCGTGCGCAACCTGCCGCACCAGCTCGTCGAGGCCTTCCGCTCCACGCTCGAAGAGGTGGGCGAGGCCGACGTCATCGTGCACGTCGTCGACGGCTCGCACCCGGACCCCGCAGCGCAGCTCGCGACCGTCCGGGACGTCATCGGCGACGTCGGCGCCCGGGACATCCCCGAGATCGTCGCGTTCAACAAGTCGGACCTCATCGACGACGCCCAGCGGCTCGTGCTCGTGGGGCTCGCCCCGGACGCCGTGTTCGTCTCGGCGCGCACCGGCGAGGGCATCCCGGAGCTCCTCCGGGCGATCGAGGCGAGGCTCCCCGAGCCCGACGTCGAGCTCACCGTGGTGATCCCGTACGAGCGTGGCGACCTGGTGTCGTCCCTGCACGACGCGGGTGCGGTCGAGTCCGTGGACTACGTCGAGGCGGGGACGCGACTGCGCGTGCGCGTCTTCCAGCGCCAGGTCGCCGAGCTCGACCCGTTCGTGGTCGCGCCCGTCACGACGGCCTAGTCCCCGCAGGCTCGCTTCGTCGGCCTGGAGGCCCGGCTCGCCTCCGCCAGACACGGCTCGGTCCCTGAGACAGTCCTGGACACACGAAACGCCGCCGAATCCGGCGGCGTTTCGTCGTTCCCGAGGTGTCTCGCGCGTCAGATGCTGCGGAGGACGGCGACCACCTTGCCGAGCACCGTCGCGGCGTCGCCGAGGATCGGTTCGAACGCGGAGTTGCGGGGGAGCAGCCACGTGTGACCATCCCGCTGGCGGAAGACCTTGACCGTGGCTTCCTCGTCGAGCATCGCCGCGACGACGTCGCCGTTCTCGGCGGTCTGCTGCGACCGGACGACGACCCAGTCGCCGTCACAGATCGCCGCGTCGATCATCGACTCGCCGACGACCTTCAGCATGAAGAGGTCCCCGCTGCCGACGAGCTGACGGGGGAGCGGGATGATCTCGTCGACGTGCTGCTCCGCGGTGATCGGAACACCCGCGGCGATGCGTCCGACGAGCGGGACGAGGGTCGTGGCGTCGACATCGGGGCCGTCCGCGTCCGGAGTCGGCTCGTCGACCAGGACCTCGAGCGCTCGCGGGCGGTTGGGGTCGCGGCGGATCCAGCCGCCGAGCTCCAACTGGCCGAGCTGGTGCGACACGCTCGACAGTGACGAGAGGCCGGCAGCGTCGCCGATCTCGCGCATGCTCGGCGGGTACCCCCGGCTGGCGATCGACGCACGGATCGCGTCGAGGATCGCCTGCTGCTTCGCCGTCAGCGGTTTCTGTCCCCGCAGTTCGTCCGCCACGTCGTCTCGCCTTCTGGTCGGACCGGAGACGGCCTCTGCGGGAATGTCGGTGGTCCCCGTCAGGCTTGTCCCAGTCAGTCGAAACAGTATCCGACGGCATGCTGCCGGACAAACACCTGTTCGAGCGTGTCGCACGAAAACTCCCCAGAAATGTGTCCAGGGGACTTGTGCGGCTGCCCGTTCGAACGTATGTTCGGTACATCGCTTCGGTTCACCAGAGCAGGAAGGCACCACGACATGAGCACCATCGCACTCGCAGACATGCAGGGCACGGCCGTCCGTACCCGGCTCCGCATCACGCGCCGCGGCCGTGTGGTCTTCACGACGCTCGCCGCCCTGCCGGTCATGATCGTCGTCGGTCTGTTCGCGCTGAACGGTGGCCAGGCCGCTGCCGGCAACACCTCGGCGGACGTGCACTTCCAGACGGTGACCATCGAACCCGGGGAGACGCTCTGGCAGCTCGCCGAGCAGACCGCGCCCAACGCCGACCCGCGTGACTTCATCGCGGACGTCGTGAGCCTCAACGCGCTCGACGGCTCCGGTGTCCAGGCCGGCGAGCAGATCGCCATCCCGGCCAAGTACGCGCCGGCAAAGTAAGCACCACGCCCCGGCGAAGCAAGCACCACCCGTCGGCGGGTGCACAGGGCATGACCGTCCGGACGGCCGGTCACCGTGCAGCCCGACCGCTCTACGATGGATCGGTGGCATTCACGCTCGAAGACCTCCCGATCCGAGACGACCTCCGCGGTCAGAGCCCCTACGGGGCACCGCAGAAGCACGTCCGCGTGCAGCTCAACGTCAACGAGAACACGCATCCGGTGCCGCAGGACGTCGCGGACGACATCGTCGAGTCGGTCCGTCGGGCGCTCGAGACGGTGAACCGGTACCCGGACCGCGAGTTCACCGAGCTGCGCGAGTCGCTCGCGGGGTACCTCGGGCACGACCTCACAGCCGAGCAGATCTGGGCGGCGAACGGCTCGAACGAGGTCATCCAGCAGCTCCTCCAGGCGTTCGGTGGTCCCGGGCGCAGCGTGCTCGGTTTCCCGCCCACCTACTCGATGCACTCGATCATCGCGTCGGGCACCGGCACGCAGTGGATCGCTGCCGAGCGCGACGCGGAGTTCCGCATCTCGCCCGAGACCGCGGTCGCAGCCGTGCGTGCGCACCGCCCGGACGTCGTGTTCCTCTGCGGACCGAACAACCCGACGGGCACCCCGCTGGACCTCGCGACGATCGAAGCGGTCTACGACGCCACGGACGGCATCGTCATGGTCGACGAGGCGTACGCCGAGTTCATGCCGGTGGGGCAGCCGACCGCGCTGACACTGCTGCCCGGTCGCGAACGACTCGTCGTGTCCCGCACGATGAGCAAGGCGTTCGCGTTCGCGGGCGCCCGCGTCGGGTACCTCGCGGCGCACCCCGCCGTGGTCGACGCCCTCCGTCTCGTCCGCTTGCCGTACCACCTGTCCGCGCTCACGCAGGCGGCGGCGGTCGCGGCGCTCCGGCACGCACCCGAGATGCTCGCGATGGTCGATGACATCCGGGGTCAGCGCGACCGTATGGTCGACGGGCTCCGCGCGATGGGCTACTCGCCGTACGAGACGTGGTCGAACTTCGTCCTCTTCGGCGGTGTGGCCGACCCGCGTGCGGCGTTCGAGTCGCTGCTCGAACAGGACGTGATCGTCCGGGACCTCGGGATCCCGAACCACCTCCGGGTGAGTGCCGGCACCGAGGAAGAGACCACCGCGTTCCTCGACGCCATGCGCCGGGTGGCCGCCGCACAGCCGCCGGTTAGGGTTGCAGCATGACCGCGCGTACCGCCGAGATCACCCGCTCGACGAGTGAATCGACCGTTTCCCTGTCGCTCGACCTCGACGGCACCGGCAAGTCCGAGATCGCGACGAGCGTGCCGTTCTTCGACCACATGCTGACCGCGTTCAGCAAGCACTCCCTCATCGACCTCCGCGTGCAGTCCTCCGGGGACACCGACATCGACGTGCACCACACGGTGGAGGACACCGGGATCGTGCTGGGCCAGGCTCTCAAGCAGGCGCTCGGCAACCGGGCGGGCATCGGTCGGTACGGCGACGCGCTCGTCCCGCTCGATGAAGCACTGGCGCAGGCGGTCGTCGACGTGTCCGGCCGTCCGTTCCTCGTGCACTCGGGTGAACCGGCCGGCTTCGAGTTCCACCGGATCGGCGGCCACTTCACCGGGTCGATGGTCCGTCACGTCTTCGAGGCGATCACGTTCAATGCGGGCATCACCGTGCACGTCCGCGTGCTCGAGGGCCGCGATCCGCACCACATCGCGGAAGCGGAGTTCAAGGCGTTCGCGCGGGCGATGCGCCGTGCGGTCGAACTCGACCCGCGCGTCGACGGCATCCCCTCGACCAAGGGAGCACTGTGACCGCGAAGCCGAACGTCGTCGTCCTCGACTACGGATCGGGGAACGTGCACTCCGCGGCGAAGGCGCTCGAGCGTGCCGGCGCCGAGGTCACGCTGACGGCCGACAAGCGCACGGCGCTCGACGCCGACGGACTGCTCGTCCCCGGCGTGGGCGCGTTCGCGGCCGTCATCGACCAGCTCGAAGGCGTCCAGGGCGGCGAGATCGTCGACCACCGGCTCGCGGGTGGCCGTCCGGTCCTCGGGATCTGCGTCGGCATGCAGGTGCTGTTCTCCCGCGGGGTGGAGCGCGGCGCTGACGTCGAGGGCCTCGCGCAGTGGCCCGGGACCGTCGAGCAGCTCGACGCCGAGGTCCTGCCGCACATGGGCTGGAACACGATCGACGCCCCGGCGGACTCCGTGCTGTTCGACGGCATCCGCGACGAGCGGTTCTACTTCGTGCACTCGTACGGCGTCACCGATTTCCCGCTCGAGGCGTACGGGCCGTTCCGCGCGCCGAAGCTCACGTGGGCCGAACACGGTCAGCGGTTCGTCGCCGCCGTCGAGAACGGACCCCTCACCGCGACCCAGTTCCACCCCGAGAAGTCCGGCGAGCCGGGCATCCAGATGCTCCGCAACTGGGTGAACTCGCTCTGACCCGCGCCGCGTCGTGGGCCCGACCACGGTCCAGGTGAGGAGCGTGCCGGACCCGCACCGAGCCTCCCGTCCGGCCACGAGCCGGCACCGCACCCCGCAACGAAACCGACAGGACCATGACCGACCTGACCTCGACCCCGCCCCTCGTCCTGCTGCCCGCCGTCGACGTCGTCAACGGCCAGGCGGTCCGCCTGACCCAGGGCGAAGCCGGCAGTGAGACCTCGTACGGCGACCCGGTGACCGCTGCGCGGACGTGGCGCGACCAGGGTGCCGAGTGGATCCACCTGGTGGACCTGGACGCGGCGTTCGGTCGCGGCGACAACCGCAAGGTGATCGCGCACGCGATCAAGGAGGTCCACGGCGTCTCGGTCGAGCTCTCCGGTGGCATCCGCGACGACGCGTCGCTCGAAGCCGCGCTCGCGACCGGCGCTGCACGCGTCAACCTCGGGACCGCCGCGCTCGAGAACCCCGCGTGGGCCGCGCGGGTGATCGGGGAGTACGGCGAGCAGATCGCCGTCGGGCTCGACGTCCGCGGCACCACCCTGGCCAGCCGCGGTTGGACCGAGGACGCCGGCGACCTGTGGGAGGTCCTCGACCGCCTCGAGGACGCCGGGTGTGCCCGCTACGTCGTGACGGACGTCACGAAGGACGGCACGCTGCAGGGGCCGAACGTCGAGCTGCTGCGCCAGGTCTGCGACCGTACGGACCAGCCCGTCGTGGCGTCCGGCGGCATCTCGACCCTCGACGACCTCGTCGCGCTGCGGGAGCTCGTGCCGCACGGACTCGAGGGCGCGATCATCGGCAAGGCCCTGTACTCCGGCGCGTTCACGCTGCCGGCCGCGCTCGACATCGCGTCGGAGTAGCGGATGGTGGGCATCTCGAACGGGCGCGGCGGCGGGCCGGAGGACGGGGCGACACCCCACGACCACGCGGCGGACTCCGCCGGGTTCCCGTGGGCCGGTCGGACGTTCGACAGCCACGACGACGCGTTCGCCGATGACGACGGACTCGCCGACCCGGCCGTGCTCGCCGCGATCGCCGCGCTGCCCGCAGGCTCGTCGCAGGCTGACGTCGTCTCCGCGTTGCGAACGGCTCGCCTGCTGATCCCGCTGGTCGCCGAGGCCGGCGAGGTCGGGGAGACCCCGGACGGCCGGATCGTCGACAAGACGCAGGAGCTCTCGATCGTCACCGTCGCCGGGCCGGACGGCCGAACCGTCATGCCCGCGTTCACCTCGGTGGCGGCGATGCAGGCATGGGATGCCACGGCACGGCCGATCCCGGTCGAGTCCCGCCGGGTCGCGATGGCCGCCGCGAGCGAGGACACGCAGCTCGTGGTGCTCGACCCGACGTCAGCGAGCGAGTTCGTCCTCCGTCGGCCGGCGGTCTGGGCGATCGGGCAGGACCTGCCGTGGACACCGTGCTTCGAGGACCCGGGTGTCGCGGCTGCCTTCGCCGCCTCGGTGGACGGCGAGCAGAGCGTCGCCCGCGTCGAGCTCGAGCCGGGCGACCCGCTCGGCCGCTTCGCCGGCCCGGAACTGACCGTGGGGCTGGCACTGCACCCGGGGCTCGACCGCGCGCAGGTCGGTGAGCTCGTCGGGCGTCTGCAGCAGCGGTGGGCGGGCGACCCCGTCATCGCGGAGCGGGTCGACAGCATGCGGGTCGCGTTGCGGGCGGCCTGAGCCCGGCGGTGCGGCCCGGCTCCGGTCGCCCGCGCTTGTACGATGGCCCGGTGAGCACCAACCCGACGACACAGCCCGGCACCGGCGAGACCACGTACGGTCCGACCGGCCGGCCCGTTCGGGAGTTCCCCGTTCCGGAGGAACTCGACGGTCACGGGCCCGCACGCATCATCGCCCTCTGCAACCAGAAGGGCGGCGTCGGCAAGACCACGACGTCGATCAACCTCGGTGCCGCGCTGGCGGAGTACGGCCGCAAGGTCCTCGCCGTCGACTTCGACCCGCAGGGTGCCCTGTCCGCGGGGCTCGGTGTCCGCACGCACGACATCCCCACCGTGTACGACCTGCTGATGGGCTCCATCAAGGACCCGAACCAGGTCATCCAGCCGACGAACACGCCGTACCTCGACGTCATCCCGGCGAACATCGACCTGTCGGCGGCCGAGGTCCACCTCGTCAACGAGGTCGCCCGGGAGCAGATCCTCGCGAGCGTCCTGCGCAAGGTCGCGGGGGACTACGACGTCATCCTCGTCGACTGCCAGCCCTCGCTCGGCCTGCTCACCGTCAACGCCCTCACCGCCGCGCACGGCGTGCTGATCCCGCTGGAGTGCGAGTTCTTCGCCCTCCGTGGTGTCGCGCTGCTCATCGAGACGATCGACAAGGTGCGCGACCGGCTGAACCCCGCCCTGAAGCTCGACGGCATCCTCGCCACCATGTACGACTCGCGGACGCTGCACTCGCGCGAGGTCATGGAGCGCGTCGTCGACACCTTCGACGAGAGCGTGCTCGACACCGTGATCGGCCGCACCGTGAAGTTCCCGGACGCCACGGTGTCGGCCCGCCCGATCACCCAGACCGCTCCGGACCACGCTGCGGCGCACGCCTACCGGCAGCTCGCACGAGAGCTCGTCCAGCGTGGCGCCGTCGCCTGACGCCACCGACGGGTCGGGCTTCCGCGTCCGGCTGCGGAACTTCGACGGCCCGTTCGACCTGCTGCTGTCACTCATCACGAAGCACGAGCTGGACATCACCGAGGTGTCCCTCGGCGTCGTCACGGGGGAGTTCATCGCTTACGTCCGGCTGGCGGAGTCCGCGGACGAGCTCGACGAGGCGAGCGAGTTCCTCGTCGTCGCCGCGACCCTGCTCGACCTGAAGATCGCCGGGCTGCTGCCCCAGGGCGAGCTCGTCGACGCCGAGGACGTCGCACTCCTCGAAGCGCGTGACCTCCTCTTCGCCCGACTCCTGCAGTACCGGGCGTTCAAACAGGCCGCCGACTGGTTCGGTGCGCGCTGGAACACCGAGTCGCGCCGGCACGTCCGCAGCGTCCGGCTCGAGGAACGCTTCCGCGCCCGCACGCCGGAGCTCGTGTGGACGCTGTCGGTGCAGGACTTCGCGGCACTCGCCGCGCTGGCGTTCGCTCCGCGGGAGATCCCGACCGTCGGCCTCGACCACCTGCACGCGCCGCTGGTCAGCATCCGGGAGCAGGCAGCCGTCGTCGTCTCGATCCTCCGCACGCGCGCCGGATCGGGCGATCCGGACGTCTCGTTCCGGGAACTGGTCGCCGGCGTCGACATGACGGGTATCGTGGTGGCTCGCTTCCTCGCGGTCCTCGAGCTCTACCGGAACGCGTCGATCACCTTCGAGCAGGACGAACCGCTCGGGGAGCTCACCCTGCGGTGGACCGCGGAGCACTGGACCGACGAGAGCCTCGCCAATCTTGGAGCCGACTATGACGGATGACGTCCACGACGTCTCGAGTGCCGAACCGGGCGGTGCGGACGAGATCGCCGACGCCCGGGCGATCGAGCAGTCGATCCGTTCCGGTGCCGCCGATGCGCCCGTGTCGGACGCCCCGGTCGGGTCCGGTGCATCGGTGCGGTCCGACGCGCCGGTCGACCGGCAGCTCGAGGCGATCCTGATGATCGCGGACGAACCACAGTCCCTCGTGTCCCTCGGAGCGGCCGTCGGCGCGCCGGTCCCCGTCGTCCGCCAGGCCATCGAGCGCCTGGTTGCGGACTTCGACGGCGTCGACGGCACCGTCCGCCGCGGATTCGAACTGCGCGAGGTCGGCGGTGGTTGGCGCTTCTACGTCCGAGCCGACCTGGACGCCGTCGTCGAACAGTTCGTCGAGGCCGAGCGCCCGTCGCGGTTGTCGCAGGCCGCACTCGAGACGCTGGCCGTCGTCGCCTACAAGCAACCGATCACCCGCTCTCAGATCGCTTCGATCCGGGCCGTCAACGTCGACGGGGTCGTCAGGACGCTGGTGGCCCGCGGGCTCATCGAGGAGTCGTTCACCGACTCCGAGACCGGTGCCATCAACTACGTCACCTCCGGGTTGCTCCTGCAGCAGCTCGGCATCAACTCGCTCGACGAACTCCCGCTCATCTCGCCCCTCCTGGAGGACGGCGCCGACGGCTTCGAGCAGAACGAAGGGATCCCCGATGGCCGCGTATGAGGACGGACGACACGGCGGCGCCGGTCGCGGGGGTGCGGGCCGCGGAGACGCCGGCCGCTCCGGCGGTGGACGCACTGGAGGCTCGGGTCGCCCGGGCGGGTCGGGTCGCGACGGGGACCGGTACTCTGGTCGTCCCGGTGGTGCGGACCGCGGGTACGGCGACCGTTCCGGCGGTCGCTCGGGTGCCCCTGGCCAGCGCGACGACCGTGGGTACGGCCGCCGGGACGACGACCGCGGAGCGCCTCGCCGGGATGACCGTGGTGCGGGTGACCGTGGGTACGGTCGTCGTGACGACGACCGTGGGTACCGTCCGCGTCAGGACGACCGCGGGGTGCCCCGTCGGGACGACCGTGGTGGTCCCCGTCGGGACGACCGTCGCGATGACCGTGGTACCGGGAGCGGTGGGTACGGCCGTCGTGACGACGATCGTGGGTACCGTCCGCGTCAGGACGACCGCGGGGTGCCCCGTCGGGACGACCGTGGTGCGGGTGACCGTGGGTACGGTCGTCGTGACGACGACCGTGGGTACCGTCCGCGTCAGGACGACCGTGGTGGTCCGCGTCGGGATGACCGTGGTGGTCCGCGTCGCGATGACCGTGGCGCTGCGAGTGGTGGGTACGGCCGTCGTGACGACGATCGTGGGTACCGTCCGCGCCAGGATGACCGTGGTGGTCCCCGTCGGGAGGACCGTGGCGCCGGTGACCGTGGGTACAGCCGTCGTGACGACGACCGTGGGTACCGTCCGCGTCAGGACGACCGTGGTGGACCCGGTCGTGACGACCGCGGCGCCCCCCGTCGCGACGACGACCGCCGCGGCGCGCCGACCGGAGACCGACGGACGGATCGCCCCCGGTGGAGCAACGCCGACCGCGACCAGCGCGACCAGCGAAACCGCCGGGACGACCGCGGCCGGGACGACCGCGGCCGCGATCGCCGCGAGGACGACGGGCAGGCCAGCCGCGTCTGGCACAACGGTCGACGCTACGTCGGCGGGACCGCGACCGTCCGGAACCGTGCGACGACGCCACGACCAGCGGGGGAGCGCGACGCCGCGGGGACCCCGGTGGAGGGTACCCCGGAACGCCCGATCATCCCCGAGTGGGACGCAGCCGAGAGTGCGTCGACACCGGCCGACCTGCAGCCGGACGGTGAGCGCCTCCAGAAGGTCATCGCTGCGGCCGGTGTCGCGTCGCGTCGGGTCGCCGAGAACCTGATCGCCGAGGGGCGTGTCACCGTGAACGGTGCCGTCGTCGAGGCCCTCGGGCGTCGGGTCGACCCGGAGACGGACGCGATCGCGGTCGACGGTGTGCCCGTGCAGGTCGACACCTCGCGCCGCTACGTCCTGCTGAACAAGCCGACGGGCGTCGTGTCGAGCATGCTCGACGAACGCGGCCGTGCTGACCTGTCGCAGTTCGTCGAGAAGTTCGAGGAGCGTCTGTTCAACGTCGGGCGGCTCGACGCCGAGACCTCGGGCCTGCTGCTGCTCACGAACGACGGTGCACTCGCCCATGTGCTCGCGCACCCGTCGTTCGGCGTGACCAAGACCTACATCGCGAAGGTCGCCGGCAACGTCAACCCCGCCACGATCCAGCTGCTGCTCGACGGCATCGACCTGGAGGACGGCCCGATCGCCGCCGACAAGGTCCGCCTGCTCGAGTCGTCGCGGGGTGAGTCCCTGGTCGAACTGACGCTGCACTCGGGCCGCAACCGCATCGTCCGCCGCATGTTCGACGCGGTCGGTCACCCGGTCAACGAGTTGGTCCGCCGGTCGTTCGGGCCGCTGCACCTCGGGAGCCTGCCGAGTGGCCGGACCCGCGAGCTGAGCAACGTCGAGCTCGGCAAGTTGCTCGGCATCGCGCGCGGTGCGAGTGCGCCGACGGGACCGGACTCCGCGGAGACCAGCGACTGATCGCCCGGGCTCAGGAACGCTGCGCCGCACGGTAGGCCTCGGCCCCCGCGCGCCAGCGTTCCGCCTCGACGTCGAAGTCCGGCACGTCGTCGAGATCCGGGCCGCCGGCGGCGAAGTGCTCGACGATCGCCTCGTTCGCACTCCGTCCGATCGATGCACCGCGGTCGATCACGACGCGCTCGGCCGAACGGATCGCCTGGTCCAGGTCGGTGCCGTCCCGGAGCGCACCGACGATCGCCCGAGCCAGTTCGGCCGCGTCGAGCAGTGCGAGGTTCACCCCGTTGCCCCCGAACGGCGACATGACGTGGGCGGCGTCCCCGAGCAGGGTCACCCCGGCCACGGGGCGCCACTCCGTCGGCGTCGGGAGCGCCATGATCGGGCGGTTCGCGAGCGAGCCCTCGCTGTCGACGACCACGCGGAGCAGCTCGGGGGAGAAGCCCCGGAACCGCACGAGCAGTTCGTCGCGCACCCGCTCGGTGTCCGTTGCCTGCGTGGCGTTCGCGTCGAGCGCCGGGCTCTCGGCCAGCACACCGCCGCGCCCGTCCGCCGTGCCGAGGCCGGCAGCGGCGAGCCAGTCGAGGTCCACGCGCATCCCCAGGTAGCCGCGGACCACGTCGTCGCTGTTGCGCTGCAGGACCATCGTCCGGCCGTCGCCGTTCGCCCAGAGATGCCCGTCCCCGACGAGTTCGGCGATCTCCGGGTGTGCCGTGGAGACCGCCGTGAAGAGGACCTCGACGAAGCTGACGCCGGTGTAGTGGGGAAGCGTGTCCGTCAGTGCCGCCCGGACCCGTGACCACGCGCCGTCGGCACCGATGACGAGGTCCGCGCGTTCGACGGCACCGTCCGCGAAGACGAGCTCGTGTGGCGCGCCGGGCACGACCTCGGTCAGCTTCCGGCCCCACCGGATGGTCCCGGGCGCCAGCGACCCGGCGAGCATCGTCCGGAGCTGGGCACGGTCGATCTCGGGCGCAGCGAACTCGTCCGGTGACGCGACGTGCTCCATCAGCAGGGTGCCGTCCGGGGCGACCATGCGCTTCGACTGCCCCTCCGGCCGGGCGAGGGCGGCGAACTCGTCGACGAGCCCCGCGTCCTCGATCGCGATCTGACCGCTGTCGGCGTGCAGGTCGAGCGTGCCGCCCTGGTTCCTGGACGCGAGCGACGCGTCGGCGTCGTACACGGTGAGCCGCAGCCCCGCGAGCTGCAGCACCCGGGCGCAGAGCAGTCCACCCGGTCCGGCTCCGATGATCGCGATGCTCAGTTGGTCGTCCATGGTCCATCCCTTCCTCATTGCCGAACGATCGTTCGGTCAGCACGACGATATCCACCGAACGATCGTTCGGCAAGTAGGATGGCGACCATGAGCAACGCGACCTCGACCCGCCGACCCGGCAGCGAGACCCGCGCGGAGATCCTCCGCGTCGCGCTGGAGCTCTTCACCAGCCGCGGGTACGAAGGCACCTCCATCCGGGACATCGCCGAGGCGCTCGGCGTCACGAAGTCGTCGCTCTACTACCACTTCGCCAGCAAGGAGGCGATCATCCGCGCGCTGCTGGACGATCGCCGCGGTGAGCTCGACGCCCTGCTCGCCTGGATCGACGAGCAGCCGCCGGGCCCGGACCTGCTGCGCCGGACCGCCCTGCGCTGGGTCGACTCGACCTCACCCGGCCGGATCCGCGGGATGCGGTTCGCGCACGCCAACCGGCCGATGATGCAGAAGTTCGCGGAGGAGGGCGGCGACATCCGTTCGTGGTTCGACGAGGTCGTCGATCGGCTCGTCCCGGCGGACGCCCCCTGGACCGAGCGGCTCCGCGCGCGCATGGCGTTCGACACCGTGAGCGCGGCACTGTTCGCCGCGCTGGGAACCCGCGCATCGGAGGAAGAGGTCCTCGCGACCGCCCGTGCCGCGACGATCGCACTCACCGATCCGGAACGACCGGGACCGGTCGGTAGGGTTGCCAGGTGACCCAGACGCCCCATCCCGGCACGACACCGGAGCCCGACCGCCGGCTCCGCGGACCCGTGCGCGTGGTCGGCGCCGGCCTGCTCGGCGCGTCGATCGGCCTCGGTCTCCGACAGAAGGGCGTGGAGGTCATCCTCGACGACGTCTCACCAGCAGCGCTCGCGCTCGCCGTGGACTACGGCGCCGGCCGTCGTCCGGCCGACGGGGACGCTCCCGAACTCGTCGTCGTCGCGGTCCCGCCGGACGTCACCGCGCAGGTCGTCGAGCGGGAGCTCGCCGCCTACCCCGACGCGGTCGTCACCGACGTGGCAAGCGTGAAGTCGGTACCGCTCGAGCGTCTCCGAGCCGCTGGAGCCGACGTCACGCGGTACGTCGGGTCGCACCCGATGGCCGGTCGCGAGCGCAGCGGCCCGACCGCGGCGCGCGCCGACCTGTTCATCGGTCGCCCGTGGGTGATCGCCGGCCACGACGACATCACGCATCGCCGGGCGGCCGTGGTCGAAGCGCTCGCCCTCGACCTCGAGGCGACGGTCGTCCCGATGGAGCCCGAACCGCACGACCAGGCCGTGGCGATCATGTCGCACGTCCCGCAACTCGTCTCGACGCTGATGGCGTCCCGACTCCGCAGTGCTCCCGAGTCGGCGCTCGGACTGGCCGGCGGAGGCGTCCGCGACGTCACCCGGGTCGCGGCGAGCGATCCAGGGCTCTGGGTCCAGATCATCGGGGCGAACGCGGCGCACATCCGGCCGGTCCTGAGCGACCTGCGGGACGAGCTGACGAAGGTCATCGACGCCCTCGCCGACCCCGACGCACCCGGTGCTCCGCGGACGATCGCCGAGACCATGGCATCCGGCAACCGCGGCGTCGAGCGACTCCCGGGCAAGCACGGCACCACGAAGCGCTTCGCCCAGGTCGTCGTCCTGGTGGACGACCGACCCGGGCAGATCGCCGAACTCCTCACGACCATCGGCGAGATCGGCATCAACCTCGAGGACATGCGCCTCGAGCACTCACCCGGAGCACCGATCGGCATCGTCGAGGCGTCGGTCGTGCCCGAGCAGGAACAGCGACTCGTCGACGAACTCGAGAGCCGCGGATGGAGGATCGCAGCAGCATGGGCCTGAACGACCAGAACGAGTCCGGCGTGACCGGTGGGCCGGACGGCCCCGACACCGGGCTCCCCACACCCGTCGACCAGCCCGGCCCGGTGACCGGTGGCGACATCGGCGGCGCGGACGGCCAGGGCAGTGGCGAACCGGGCCTGACCCGCGAGCCGATGCCGGCCGGTCTCGCGGACGGCGCGTACGTCGCGAAGTTCGTGATCGCGGTGGACGGTCCGGCTGGCAGCGGCAAGTCCAGCGTCTCCCGGGCCGCCGCTCGGGCCCTCGGGTTCGGCTACCAGGACACCGGCGCCGCCTACCGCGCGCTGGCGTGGCACGCCCTGCAGCAGCAGGCCGACCTCGACGACGCCGACGCGATCCTGGCGAGCTGGGACACGTTCGACTACGAGATCGGCACCGACCCGGACGCGTACTTCGTGCGTGTGGCGGGCACCGACGTGACCGATGCGATCCGGACCCCGGAGGTGACGGCGGCGGTGGCGCACATCGCGAAGCTCCCCGACGTCCGGAAGCGCCTCGTGCAGCTGTTCCGGAACGTGATGCGCAAGACCGATGCGAAGGGGATCATCACCGAGGGCCGGGACATCACGACGGTGGTCGCGCCCGACGCCGACGTCCGGATCCTCCTGACCGCCGACGAGCAGGTTAGAATGGCCCGACGCTCGGCGGAGGTCACGACCCAGTCGGCCGCCGAGACCTCGGCTGCACTCGCCCGACGTGACGCAGCCGATGCGAAGGTCGTCGACTTCATGAACGCCGCAGACGGCGTGACGACGCTCGACTCCACCGACCTCGACTTCGACCAGACCGTGCAGGCGGTCGTCGACCTGGCCCGCGCGGCCGGACACTGACACCGGCCCGACGGGCCCGAACACACGCGGCCGACCGGCCGCCGGCAAGGAACCCACCATGGCGCAGCTGGACAACGGACCAGAGCACGACGACTTCCCGGAGTACGACGACGCCCTCGGCGAGCGTCTCGCGGGCCTCGACGAGTCGGAAGCGGAGCAGCGGGCGACCGCACTCCGCGCCGGCCTCGAGGACTACGACCTCGACGAGGAAGACGTCGCGCTCCTCGACTCCGCGCAGTTCGGCGAGGACGGCGTCGCGTACCTGCCGGCACTCCCGGTGCTCGCGATCGTCGGTCGTCCGAACGTCGGCAAGTCCGCGCTCGTGAACCGCATCATCGGTCGCCGCGAAGCCGTCGTGCAGGACGTCCCCGGCGTCACGCGCGACCGTGTGAGCTACAAGGCCGAGTGGAACGACAAGCGGTTCACCCTGGTGGACACCGGCGGGTGGGAGCCCGACGCGAAGGGCATCAACGCCTCGGTCGCGCTCCAGGCAGAAGTCGCGATCGACCTCGCCGACGCCGTGCTGTTCGTCGTCGACGTCACGGTCGGCATCACCGCGACCGACGAGCACGTCGTGAAGATGCTGCGCGGCACCGACAAGCCGGTGATCGTCGTGGCGAACAAGTCCGACGACGACCGCCGCGACCTCGACGCCTACGAGCTCTGGAACCTCGGGCTCGGCGAGCCGCACCCGGTCTCCGCACTCCACGGTCGTGGCGTCGCGGACCTCCTCGACCTCATCATCACCACCCTCCCCGACGTCTCCGCCGTCGCGAAGCAGGAGATCGGCGGCCCGCGTCGCGTGGCGATCCTCGGACGCCCGAACGTCGGCAAGAGCTCGCTGCTCAACAAGGCGGCCGGTGAAGAGCGCGTCGTCGTGAACGAGCTCGCCGGCACCACCCGCGACCCCGTGGACGAGCAGGTCGAGCTCGGCGGCCGTGTCTGGCGCTTCGTCGACACCGCCGGCATCCGCAAGCGCGTGCACCTCCAGCAGGGCGCGGACTTCTACGCCTCGCTCCGTACGACGGCCGCGCTCGAGAAGGCCGAGGTCGCCGTGGTCGTCCTCGACGTCACCGAGCCGGTGTCCGTCCAGGACCTCCGCATCATCGACCTCGTGCTCGAGTCCGGTCGCGCACTGGTCCTCGCGTACAACAAGTGGGACCTCCTCGACGACGAGCGTCGTCGGTACCTCGAGCGTGAGATCGAACAGGACCTCGCGCACGTGGCCTGGGCGCCGCGCGTGAACATCTCGGCGCGAACCGGCCGGCACCTCGAGAAGCTCGTCCCGGCCCTCGAGACCGCGCTCGAGTCGTGGGACACCCGCATCCCGACGGGCAAGGTCAACGCCTTCATCGCCGAGCTGGTCCAGGAGCACCCGCACCCGGTCCGTGGCGGACGCCAGCCGCGCATCCTCTTCGGCACCCAGGCCGCGAGCCAGCCGCCGACGTTCGTGCTCTTCACGACCCAGTTCCTCGACCCGCAGTACCGCCGGTTCATCACCAGGCGTCTGCGCGAGGTCTGGGGCTTCGCTGGAACGCCCATCACCGTCAACATGCGCGTCCGCGAGCGCCGGAAGCGCACCTGACCCCTCCCCGGAACGACATGCACGGGCGTACGCTCCGTGCATGTCACCCGGGCACGGGCCCACGCCGAACGGCTGGGCAGCGATCGGCGCGGCCGGCGTGATCGTCGCCGCGGCGGTCTTCTTCTGGCTGCTCGCTCCGGCCCCGACGGCGCACACGGCCGTCGAGCGTAGGCCGACGAACGCCATCGCGACCGTGCCACCGCACCCGGAGCCCTGGTACCGCACCGGGCTGCCGGTGGACGGAGACATCGTCCCGATCGGCGTCGACACGACGGGCCACGTCACGGTGACGAGGTCGGGCGAGCGTGCGCTGCGCGTCACGATCACGGACTTCCGGACCGACCTCGCGACCGCGGACGTCCGGGTGCAGCTGACCGGCGGCGACGTGGTGGGCACCGGGCAGGAAGCACGATGGGTCCCGGACGGCGACCCCGTCGAGGTCGGCACGATCCCGCACGGCGCGACGTCCGCGGTCATCGACCTGCGCGTCCCGCAGATCTTGCCGCCCCAGGTGCACTCGCTCGTGATCCTCGACTGGAACACGACCACCATCCTGGGTGGTGCCGAGCTGCTGCCAGCCGGCTGACGCCGTCGACCCCGCCACGCCGGTCGCGCAGGGTGCGCGCCGGTCGCGATCCGAGCCTCCCGGCTGGTCGGACGGGAGGCTCGTGGCACGTGATCCGCGCCGGATACGGCACCATGGACGGGTGACGCAGCAATCCATCGCGGACCGGGCCGACCGGCTCTGGTGTCGTCTCCGGCTCGACCGCCTGGCCGGCGGCCGCCAGGCCGACTACGTGATCCGTGAGGACATGCTCGCGCACCCCGCGACCGTGCGGTCGTTCCGGTGGATCCGCTGGTTGCTCGTCGCCGAGACCGTGGTGGGTCTCGCCGCGATCGTCGTGGCGATCCTGCTCACGCGGGCCGGCGAGACGATCCCGTGGGCCGTGTGGTTCCGGGCGACCGTGGTGCTCCTCATCACGCTGACGCTGTACGTGTTCGCCTGGCGAGCGCAGCTCGGGTACTACTGGGCATACCAGCGGTTGCGGTTGTTCAGCAGGATCTTCCCGATCGTGACGCTCATCATCGCGGCGATCCCCGGGCTCTACCCGTTCTGGATGGTGATCGAGCAGATCGTCTTCTCGGTGTTCATGATCGGCATCGGTGACGTGCTCACGTCCGACCACATGCGCTCGGCCTTCCCGAAGCCCGCGAAGCGTACGGCTCCGTAGGATCGCGTCATGACGATGTTCGGCGGGGTGCGGTTCGACCCGGAGGACCTGCCCCGGTTCGCCGGTGACCTGTTCGACCACGTGGCTGCGGGCGGGACGGCCCCCGACGTGGACGGCGCACCGTTCGCCGACGCGGTCGGGATCCTCGCCGGGTCCGGGGGCGGCGCGGTCGACGCCGACGTGTTCGACGCGGCGGAGTTGCTCGGGTACCTGCTCGCCGTGGTCCACGCGGAGACGTCGTTGCCCGACGCCGTGTTCGTCGAGCCTGTGGACGCCCGCGAGCGGCGTTCTCGTGTGGAGGAAGCGGTTCGCCGGATCGTCGGGTACCGCGCCTAGGACCCCGGGTCCCAGGGACCATCGGGGCCTGTCACCGATCCCGGTCCAGGAGGATCGTGGACGACATGACGAACACCACCCTCCCCGGCGGCACGTACCGTCTCGCCGACGACCTCGAACTCACCCGCGTCGGGTACGGCGCGATGCAGCTGGCCGGACCCGGGGCGTTCGGCCCGCCCGCCGACCACGACGAGGCGATCCGTGTGCTGCGCGAGGTCGTCGACCTCGGCATCACGCACATCGACACGTCCGACTACTACGGTCCGTTCGTGACGAACGGCCTCATCCGCGAGGCGCTCGCGCCCTACCCGGACGACCTGCGCATCGTGACGAAGGTCGGTGCCCGACGCGACGAGCAGGGTGGGTGGCCCGAGGCGCGGGAGCCGCACGAGCTCGTCGAGCAGGTGCACGGCAACCTCCGGAACCTCGGCGTCGAGCGACTCGACGTGGTGAACCTGCGCATGGGCGGCATGGAAGGCCCGCGGCCCGGATCGATCGCTCCCCAGTTCGAGGCGCTCGCCGAGCTCCAGCAGCAGGGGCTCATCAACCACCTGGGGCTCTCGACGGTGAACGCCGAACAGCTCGCGGAGGCGCAGGGCATCGCACCGGTCGTGTGCGTGCAGAACCTGTACAACGTCGCGCACCGTGAGGACGACCCCTTCGTCGACCTCACGGCTGCGCAGGGGATCGCCTTCGTGCCCTACTTCCCGCTCGGCGGCTTCTCGCCGATCCAGTCAGGGGCGCTCGACGCGGTCGCCGCCCGTCTCGAGGTGTCGCGCCTGACCGTCGCGCTGTCGTGGCTGCTGCAGCGGTCGCCGAACATGCTCCTGATCCCGGGGACGTCGTCGGTCGCCCACCTGCGCGACAACGTCGCGTCGGCGGGCTTCGCGCTGCCGGCCGACGCGGTGGCTGAGCTGGACGCGATCGGCACCGCCGCGTAGACGGGCCGTCCCGTCCGTCCTGTGGACACGTTGACGGGCTGTCGCGGCACGTCCATAAGATGGTCGCGGGGGTGACGTGTGAAACTCAAGATGACCATCGGCGGCACGGCAGGGGGCGATCGCGACGTCGTCGTGACGGCGGACGTGACCGCGACGATCGGGAGCCTCGCGAACCGGTTGGCGACCGGCAGTCCGTCCGGGGTGCACCCGCTCACGTTGCGCGTGCAGTTCCCGGACCGCCCGCAGGCCCGGCTGCTCAACCCGTCGGCGACGGTGCACGAGTCCTCGCTGCGGTCCGGCTGCCGGGTGGAGGTCGTGCCGGTCACCGAGCGGCGGCGTGGGGACGACGTGGAGGACGCGCCCGCCGCCGTCGTGCAGGTCCTCGCCGGTCCGGAGGCCGGGCACGAGTACACGCTCTCGCGCGGCGTGAACCTCATCGGACGCGACGCGATGGCGCAGGTGTACCTCGCCGGTGACGACGAGGTCTCCCGCCGCCACGCGTCGGTCACGGTCGGCGAGACGATCGAGGTCGTCGACCTCAACTCGGCGAACGGCGTCTCCGTCGACGGTCGGCTCGTCGCACGGGCCTTCGTCGAGCCGTCGTCCGAGGTGCAGGTGGGGGAGTCCCGGCTCCGCATCGTGCCACTCGCGTCCGGTGGACTCCCGACGCTCCCCGGCGCCGCCGAGATGCCGTCGGAGTTCTCGCGGTCCCCGCGGGTGGACCCCGCGTACCGGGGCCGGTCGTTCACGCTGCCGGAGATCCCCGTCCCCGGCGAGAAGCCACGACTCCCGATCATCGCGATCATCGCGCCGATCGTGCTGGGCGCCGTGCTGTTCCTCGTCACGAAGCAGCCGTACACGCTCATCTTCATCGCGCTGTCCCCGGTGATCATGATCGGGACGTGGATCGACCAGCGCGTGCAGGTCAAGCGGCGGAAGCGCGACGAACGGCAGCGCTTCGAGGACTCGCTCGCGGACGTCCGCACGCGGCTCGCGGCGGAGCGGGCGCGCGAGATCGACGCCCGGGTGGCCGAATCGCCCGCTCCCGCCGTCGTGACGGCGGCGATGCGGACGCGGTCCGAGCTGCTGTGGACGCGCAAACCCGAGCACACCACCTTCCTCGAGGTCCGGTTCGGCGCAGGGACCCAGCCGTCGCGCGCATCGATCACGCTGCCGTCGAAGAACACCGGCAGCGTCGACGACTGGAACCGCGCAGAAGCACTCGCCGACGAGTACGCCACCGTCGGTCCCGTCCCGGTCATCGAGACGTTCGAACGAGCCGGCGCGATCGGCGTCGCCGGGACCGGACTCGCTGCCGACGACGTCGCCCGGTCGCTCGTCGTGCAGCTCGTCGGACTGCACAGCCCGGCCGACCTCGTCGTCACGGCTTTCGCCGGCGGCACCACGACCGAACAGTGGGGGTGGTTGAAGTGGCTGCCGCACGTCGACTCCGCGTACAGCCCGCTCCGCTCCGGCGGGCTCGTCAGCGACTTCGCGGGCGCGTCGACGCTGCTCGCGGAACTCGAGGGGCTCGTCGCCACCCGCCGTGACGCCGGCGCAGGTCGCGGTGAGCAGGTGCGGTCGCGCCTGGACGAGGGGCACGCGCTCGACGAGGAGCACGGCGAGTCCGTCGACCGGCTGCCGGCGACCCCCGCGGTGCTCGTCATCGTCACCGCCGAGGCCCCGGCCGACCGCGCTCGACTGGTGGCGCTCGCCGAAGAGGGTGCGGACTTCGGCGTCTTCGTGCTGTGGCTCGCCCCGACGCAGCAGGCGCTGCCGGTGGTGTGCCGGACGTACATCTCCCTCGACCGCTCCACCGGGACCGCGACCGTCGGGTTCGTGCGGTCCGGCCAGGCGGTCGTGCTCGACGAGCTCGACCGCGTCGACGTGATCGAGGCCGCGACCGTCGCCAGGGCCATCGCACCCGTCCAGGACACCGGCGCCCGCGTGCTCGACGAGACCGACCTGCCGCACAGCGTCGCGTTCGTCGACCTGTACGAGGGCGACCTCGCCGGGGACCCGGTGGCCGTCGTCAGCCGCTGGGCGAAGAACGACAGCATCACCGCGGACTGGGTGCCTGGCGCCGGTCGCGAAGCAGGCGGGATCCGGGCGGTCATCGGGCAGGGACCGAGCGAGCCGCTCGCGCTGGACCTCAGGACCCAGGGCCCGCACGCGCTCGTCGGCGGGACCACGGGTTCCGGCAAGAGCGAGTTCCTGCAGACGTGGATCATGGGGATCGCGGCCGAGTACGCCCCGGACCGCGTGACGTTCCTGCTCGTCGACTACAAGGGCGGTGCGGCGTTCGCCGAGTGCGTCGGGCTGCCGCACACGGTCGGACTCGTCACCGACCTCAACCCGCACCTGGTCCGCCGCGCCCTGACGTCGTTGCGGGCGGAACTGCGGTACCGCGAGCACCTGCTCAACGAGCGGGGTGCGAAGGACCTCGTCACGCTCGAGCAGCGCGGCGATCCGGCAGCGCCGCCGTCGCTCGTGATCGTCATCGACGAGTTCGCCGCCCTCGCTTCTGAGATCCCCGAATTCATCGACGGGGTCATCGACGTCGCACAGCGTGGTCGTTCGCTGGGGCTCCACCTCGTGATGGCGACGCAGCGGCCGAGCGGGGTCATCAAGGACTCCCTGCGCGCGAACACGAACCTCCGCATCGCCCTGCGCGTCGCCGACGAGGTGGACAGCGCCGACGTCCTCGGTGTGCCCGACGCGGCGTGGTTCGATCCGGGCACCCCCGGGCGCGCTGCGGCGAAGACCGGACCGGGGCGTGTCCTGGACTTCCAGACGGCGTACCTCGGCGGACGGTCGGACGACATCGTGCACGAGCCCGACATCGACGTGCAGGACTTCCCGTTCGGGCCGGGCACGATGTGGCCGAGTGCCGCACGCGCTCCGCGGGACACCGCTCGCGCGAAGGACATCGAGCGGCTCGCCGGCACCATCGCGGCCGCTGCGGACCGACGCTCGCTCGCCGTCCCGCGGAAGCCGTGGCTCGACCAGCTCGGCGAGAGCGTCGACCTCGACGCGGTCGGGCGATCCGACGGAGCGTCGCTCGTCATCGGCACGCTCGACGTCCCGGAACACCAGCAGCAGACCGCCTACGCCGTCGACCTCGACGTCGTCGGCAACGTCGCCGTCCTCGGGACCGGTGGCTCCGGCAAGTCCACGGTGCTCCGCGCCGTCGCCATCGCGGCGTCCTCAGTGGCCGACGAGCACCCCGTGCAGGTCTACGGACTCGACTTCGGCGGCGGCGGGCTCTCGATGCTCGACGCGCTGCCCACCGTCGGGTCCGTGATCAGCGGGCCGGACGACGAACGCATCACGCGCCTCCTGGTCGATCTGGAGACGACCATCTCGGACCGTTCGCGGCGGTTCGCAGCGGCCCGAGCCTCCTCCCTGACCGAGTACCGGGCCGTCACCGGCGAGGCGGAGCCGCGCATCCTGGTGCTCGTCGACGGGATGGGCGCGTTCCGGAACGAGTACGAGTTCCGACCGGGCACGCTGCAACTGTTCGACCAGGTGCTCGCGATCGCCTCCACCGGGCGGGCGCTCGGCGTGCACCTCGTGATGTCGGCCGACCGTGTCGGGGCCTTCCCGACGAACCTGCAGGCGAACATCGGCGAACGGATCGTGCTGCGGCTCGCGAGCGACATCGAGTACAACGCGGCCGACGTCGCCGCGGACGTGCTCGAGGACGCCGTCCCCGGGCGTGGACTCGTGGGATCGCACGAGGTGCAGATCGCCGTCCCGAGCGGCTCTGCCGATCTCGTCGTGCAGGCCGCTTCGGTGGAGTCCCTGGCCGGTTCCCTGGTGGCGCGCGGCGTCCCGGCGACGCCGGCGGTCCGACGGCTGCCCGCCTCCGTCGGGATCTCCTCGCTGCCCGTGTCGGTCGATGGACGTCCGACGATCGGGGTGGCCGACGACACGCTGTCGGCCATCGGCATCCCCACCGACGGGCTGTTCGTCGTCACCGGACCGTTCGGGTCTGGACGGAGCACGACGATGCGCACGCTCATCGGGTCGGTCACGGCGACGTACCCTGCTCGCCCTGCGTACCTGGTTGTCGGCCGCCGGAGTGCGCTCCGGGACGCGGCGGACTGGGCCGCGGTCGCGAGTGACTCCGACTCGGCCGACGCGCTCGCCAGCCAGCTGGCGTCGTCGCTCGAAGCAGGCGGGACGATCGACCCGTCGCCGTTCATCGTGATCGAGAACGTCGGCGACTTCGAGGGGCTGCCAGCCGAGTCGCAGGTCGCGCGGTTGATCAAGGCCGCTCGGCGCGCAGGGGTGTTCGTCCTCGCGGAGGCCGACACCGTCACCGCGCCGAGCGCCTGGCAGCTGTTCGGGGAGCTCAAGACCGCCCGCGCGGGCATCGCCCTGCAGCCGGAGGAGACGGACGGGCTGACGCTGTTCCGGACCGCCTTCCCGCGCTGCACGCGGTCGGACTTCCCGCTCGGGCGGGGGTTCATGGTCGACTCCGGGCGGGTCACCCGGGTGCAGGTCGCGCTGCCTGTTTCCCATCGCATGGGTGAGGAATTCTCCTCCTCTGGTAGCGTGCCAGAAGTCGCCGGAGGGGCTGGCGACGAGAACCGAACAAGGGGATGACCATGCCGAACATCAACGTGTCCTACCAGGAGCTCAACGGCAACGCGGACCGGCTGCTTGCTGGTCGTGACGAGATCAACGCGACGCTGTCGAAGCTGCAGGCGCAGATCGCGTCGCTGACGCAGGCGGGGTTCCAGACGGACCGGTCGTCGGGGGCGTACAACGACGCGTACCAGCGCTTCACCTCCGGTGCGCAGAACACCATCGGTGGCCTGAACGACCTGGCGCAGTTCCTGCGCACCACGGCGACCACGCTGGGTGACGTGGATCAGCAGCTGGCATCGAAGCTGGGTCGCTGAGCCGGTCCGTCGTGTGCGGCATCCGTGTGATGCCGCTACGGGGGTGAACTGTGTACGGGGAGATGGCGAACCTGCGGGCCAAAGCCCGCACGCTCCGCGACGACGCCGCCGGTCTGCGCTCGCGAGCTTCCGGGCTCGTGGCGCAGGCCGACGCGCTCTCGTCGTCGTCCAAGGCCGCTGATGCTGTGCGTCGGCGCGTCCACGAATCCGGTGCCGAGCTCGGCAAGAAGGCCCAGCTGCTCGACGATGCAGCGGAGGCGCTCGAGGCGCATGCGAAGGCGGTCGATGCCGTCAAGGCGAAGATCGCCGAGGCGGAGCGGATCGCGCGTGATCTCTGGAACCAGGCGTCCAGCCTGGTCGCCAACGTCGTCGACAGGGTGAAGGACGTCGCCAGCGGTGCCGTGAACGGACTGATGAACGTCGTCGGGGCAGCGCTGTCCGGCAACCCGGACGAGATCCGCGTGTCCGTCCACGAGGTCAACGGACGAGAGGTCTCGAGTTCCGAGGTGTCGAGCGCCCGGGCGTTCATCGGGCAGGTGCCCGCACCGCCCGCAGCGGGGTCGAAGGACTGGCTCGACGTGCGTGGGGCAGCGATGCGGAACGGCGTCGGATGAGCGCGGCGCCGAGCACTGACGTCATCGAGTGGGAGCTGTCCGTGGACGAGCTCCAGACGCTGCGATCCCACCTGCCCGGCCTCGTGCTGCCGTCGTTCGTGCCCGCCGGCGACGGTCGGGACGACCTCGTGGCGGGGCTCGCTTCGCGAGGTGTGCTGGAGCGTTCTCCCGCTCTCGACGCCGATTCGTGGGCCGAGGACCTCGACGCGCCGTTCCTGCTGGCGCTCGCGCTGCAGAACGCCGGGTCGATCGTCATCCAGGTCACCGCGTGGACGCCGGGCGGGACGGCCGCGCACTCCACCGTGATCCAGGCGTCGGCCGCCTCACACCTCACGGTGCACGGCGACGGTTCCGCCCGTCTCCGGGGAACGACACTCGAGCAGGCCTGGCCGACCCTCGCAGGGCTCGTACCGGCAGTGTCCGTCGACGGCCCTGCACGCGGCGCGGTCACCGTCAGCACGGTCGCGTCGCAGGCACTCGTCGACGCGATCGGACAGCGTGATCCGCGCTTGCTCGACGCCGTCGTGCGCGAGCTCCAGGTGCCGGCCGAGGCGGTCGACCTGTTCCGCGGACTCGCGGACCCCGTGCACTCGGGGTTCCGAGTGAAGGCGTTCACGCTCGACCACGGGCCGGTGTTCGTCGGTAACTGGTTCGGTACCACCCGAGGCTGGCTGCGGATGGGCGTCGGACTCGAGCCCGAGGCGCGTGGCGCCGAGGTCACGCCAGAGCTCATCACCGATGCCGGGACCGTCACGGTGACGGCGCAGACCGACGAGGACATCCGTACGGAGCTGCTGAGCCTCGTCGCAGGACTGATCAGGGACAGGGACAGCGATGTCTGAAGGGCTGAAGGTCGACTTCGCCGAACTCGACCGGATGACGAACGGGCTGACGGACCTCAATGCGTACGCGTTGCCGTTGGTGCCGAAGGTCGGGGCGATCTCGGCAGATGGTGATCTGTTGGCGTCGGCGATCCTCTCCCCGGGAACGGCCGTGGCGGCTGAGTCGGCGGTGTTGACCGCGTCGGTGCAGCTCGGGGTGACGGTCGCGTCGACCGAGGCGCTCGTGGTGATCACGGCGTCGATCGTGAAGGTGTACCAGACGGCTGAGGCTGCGCTGGTCGTTGCGGCGACCGCGATCCGGGTGACCGCGGAACGTGCCGTCGACTTCGCGGGACGGGTCGTGACCGATGCCGTGCTCGCGGTGAAGACGGTTGTCTACACCGTGGTCCTCGTGAAGACCGTCGTTCACGAGGCGTTGGCGAGCGGACTCGTCGGCGACGTCGCAGGGATCGCGGTGCACTCGCTGAAGGAAGCCTTCGACAGTGCGCTCGAATCCGATGGCAGCCTCCTCGATCGTCTGGAGTTGTTCGCGACCGAGGCGGCCAACAATTTCTCGACGAACTTCATGGCGGCGCTGCCGGCGCTCAGCCCGAAGATCGTCGCTGTGGGACAGCAGTCGCTCGGGGACCTCCGGAGCATGGGCGTGTACGACGACCTCCTGGGCACACTCATCGCGGACGGTCACCGATTCGGGCTGTTCGAGGACGGGGTCCCCGAGTTCGTCACGGACGCTATCGATCCGGATGAGCGTCTCGCGAGAACGCAGGATGCGCTCTCCGACAGCGAAGCGGCCCTCGACGGCCGGCTGCAGATCGACGCGAACGGCAACATCATTCCGACCGATGTGGCCTCGCTCTTCGCGAGCTCCAGCCAGATCGACGGGATCGGTCAAGACGACTTCGCGAACATCCGCATCTTCAAGACGATCGGTGAGGACGGGACGGTCCGCTACACCGTGCAGATCCCCAGCACGCAGAGCTGGGACCCCGAGGCCGGGACCACGCCGAACGACCTCTCGTCCGACGTCATCGCGATGCGCTACGGAAACAACTCCGCATTGTCGACTGCCGTGATGGATGCGATGAAGCGAGAGGGCATCACCGACGAGCCAGTGATGCTCGTCGGGTTCAGCCTCGGTGGCATCACCGCGGGCACGATTGCCGCTGATCCGCATGGGTACAACATTCAGCAGGTGGTGTCTGCAGGCGCTCCGATTGGTGCGATGCCGATCCCGAGTTCGACGCACGTCACGTCCTTCGAGTCCACCAGCGACCCCGTCGCCGCCCTCGACGGGCGGCTCAACCCAGACTCCTCGTCGTGGCAGACGGTTCGTGGCGATGCTCCTGTGAAGCCGACCGAGGGCGGTCAGCAGCCCACGCTCGTGAATGCCCACGACGCGAATCGTTACGCTGTCATGGCGCAGGACAACCCGTCGGTGAACTTGTCGTCGGACATCGGGCAGTTCCTCGGGGGCAAGGGAAACCAGACCTCGGTCAACGACTGGGAAGTGGAACGGAAGCAGTGAAGTTACCTCGCGCCGCGATCGCGGTCGTCGCGGGCCTCGGTCTCGCGTCTGTGTTCGCGATCGCTGGATGCAGCCCGACCGACCCGGGAGACGAACCGACCATGACGACGTCCTCAACAGCTCAGGGCGGCGAATCACTCGATGCCGCGCGAGCACAACTCGCGGAGATGGCTGGACTCTCGGACGCGACCATCAAGGTCAACAAGACGGTGTCCGGACTGCAGACCAACCGGCGCATCTGGTTCGAGGCGACGAGCAGTGCGCTGTCTGCGGACGAGCAGACGAAGCAGGTCGAGCAACTCCTGGAGCTCGGTTGGTCCATCAACGACGTCGATGCGAACAACGGCGTCAGCGTGCGGCTGCACACCTCGCCGCAGGTGGTCGTCGGCGACCTCCTCGACTCGTCGTGGACGGACCTCGAGTACCGATCATCGCCCGAAAGCTTCAAGGAACTCGTCGTCGTCCCGCGCTCGTCGCTCGAAGCAAAGCTGGGGGCATGGCCGGGCGACGTCCCCGACCTCAGTTCGTGAAACTGAGCGCCTCGCTAAATGACACCGGGCTTCGTGCCCAGGGCGAGAAAGTGCCGTCCCGACTGCGCACGATGCGAATCGGTACGCCGTGATGGCGAACGGTGACCCGACCCTCAACAATGATGGCTCAGTTCTCGATGGCGATCAGTCGGTCACCGATTACCGGGTGGAGCGGCAGGAGGAACATGAAGCGTGCTGTGGTTCTTGTTGGGCTGATGGCGACGGCGCTGGTGCTCGCATCCTGTGCAGATAGCTCCCCTGTGGGACAGACGCCGGCGGCGGCGGAGAGTGCTCTGAAGACTCTGCCCGGGGTCGAGGACGCTTCGGTCTCAATAGAGAAGGACACGAGTGGCCTCTCGGCGGCGAACACGAGCCGTGCGGTGGTAATTCTCAAGATGGATTCTGGGACCACGAATGATCAGGTGAGCGACGCTGAGGTCGATTTCATCTTGCAGACAGGATGGTCGATGGGTGCAAGTAGGCCTCTGGTTCGAGGTGTCACCGTCGGCGTTGACGGTGCTGAGGCGCTCAGCGTCGGGAAGCTCTTGGATCGAGCAGGTTGGGTCGAGAGCGGCTCCCCAATTCCGGGTGCACAGTCGGGCAATGTGCCTGCCCGGCTGCTCGAGGACCCTTTCGGTAAGTGGCCAGGTAAGCCATCGGAGACGTACGGGAAGGAATGACGCCAACGTCGGGGCACCTACAGCTCGTGCAGGGAGTGCTTGGAAATCTGTACTGCGGGCCACGATCTGTTCATGACGAGGAGCCGATCATGAGAGTCACACGGATCCTCGCGATCACAATGGGGGTCGCACTCATGACCGGATGCGCCGCCAACACGTCGACTGTGGCGCAGAGTCCGAAGCAGCGAGTGGCCGACGCGAAAGCGCGAACACAACGGTTCGAACTGCGAGTCGCGGAACTCGTGCCGGACACGGTCATCGATGAGATCAGGCAGCTCCCGAATGGCTCGCTGCAGTCGTGCGAGCAAGGCGACATGTGGGCGGGCGGCGTCACGATCAACCTGCGCACGGACGCACAGCCAGACCTTGTCCTCGGCGAGCTCGGCCAGCGTGCGGGCGACGCAGGCTTGGAGGTGGAGCACAGCAAGTCGTTCAACGGGACGGAGCGCATCACGGTGTCGGACCATGAGGGGGTCTCTGTGTTGCTGGACAGCGCGCCGCACAGCATCGATGGAGGATCCTTCTCGGACTGCTTTTCTCTTCCGAAGGAGTTCTACCGAGGCGGTGAGTTCTGAACCGGCGCCGCAGGACGTTTGCGCAACGAGTGGATCGACCGGTGATGCAACAGGGCTTCGGGTGCGAGTGAGGTGAGAGCGAGTGATGCCGATCGTCAAGCCGGTCGACGTTGCATTCGTTGTGGGTGCCCTCGCCAGATGCGCGAGAAACTCTGCGGGTCAAGGCGACCCGTTGGAACGCCTCGCTACTGCGAAGCAGTTGACGATGACTCCAAGCAACTTCGCATCTACTGAGGTGCGGGACGACGACCGCTACGCTGCCGACCGTGGGGACGGAGCGGATCGCAGGAGCTGACCGCAACGGTTGGCGGCATCTCTGGTGGACACTGCCGCTTGCGACCGTGGTCGCCTTTCCTCCGTGGGTGCTCGCCGCGTTCGAGTGGGGAGGATTCGGCAGCCGTGAAGTGCTTCCCGCCGTCGCTGGGATCGTCGTCGTCGCCCTCGTGTACTTCGGCGCCGTCACCATCCCGACGAAGCTGACGGCCCGGTCCGGCACCGTCGGCGCACTCGTCGGGGTCGCTGCAGCCGCGATCGGCGCGCTCGTCATCGTGCTCATCACCCCATGAGCGCAGCGCCGCAGGAGACCGTCGATAGCATCGACTGATGACCTCGCAGCGACCGCCGTACCGTGCCGACATCGTCGGCAGCTTCCTCCGCCCCGCCAGCGTCAAGGACGCCCGTCAGCGCGCTGCCGCGGGCACGATCGACCCGATCGAGCTGCAGTCGGTGGAGGACGAGGCAATTCGCGGCCTGATCGACTCCGAGGTCGAGGCCGGGCTCCAGCTCGCGACCGACGGTGAGTTCCGCCGTGCCTGGTGGCACCTCGACTTCTGGGGTGGCCTGAACGGCGTGGAGGTCGTCGAACTCGACCACGGCATCGCGTTCCAGGGGGTCGAGACCACCCCGAAGGGCATGCGGGTCACCGGCCCGGTGTCCTTCCCAGCCGATCACCCGTTCCTCGTGCACGCCGCGTTCGTGGTTGCCGAGGCATCGCGGCGTGGTGTGACGGCGAAGATGACGATCCCGTCGCCGACCGTGTTCGACTTCCGGCTCGACGCCGACCAGATCCGCACGGACCACTACGCCGACCGCGATGCGATCACCGACGACCTCGTGCAGGCCTACCGCGACGCGATCGCCGCGTTCTACGACGCGGGCGTCCGTTACCTGCAGCTCGACGACACGGCGTGGGCGTACGCCTGCTCTGATGTGGAGATGGAGAAGGCACAAGCTCGGGGGATCGAGACCGACGGTATCGCGGAGCGGTTCGCCACGATCATCCGCCGGGTCCTCGACGGTCGGCCCGACGACCTGGTCGTGACGACGCACGTTTGTCGCGGGAACTTCCGGTCGACGTGGATCGCGTCGGGCGGGTACGAGCCGGTGGCGGAGCAGATGCTCGGACACACCGGCTACGACGGGTTCTTCCTGGAGTACGACAGCGACCGCGCGGGTGGGTTCGAGCCGCTGCGGTTCCTGCCGAAGGGCGACCAGGTCGTCGTCCTCGGGCTGATCACGTCGAAGTCGGGGGAGCTCGAGGACCCGGCGGTCATCGAGCGTCGGATCGCCGAGGCTGCCGAGTTCGCCCCGCTCGACCAGCTGGCGCTGAGCCCGCAGTGCGGTTTCGCGTCGACCGAGGAGGGCAACGTCCTGACCGAGGACCAGCAGTGGGCGAAGGTCCGTTCCGTGGTCGAGATCGCGGACCGGGTGTGGCCGACCGCTGCGCGCCCCTAGCCAGCCCGCACGGCGGCAAGACACCAGCCAGCCCGGACGGCGGCGGGACGCCCGCTACGCCACGGTAGCGAGCGCGAACGGCAGCACGGCAGATGCCCCCGCACGCCGCAGCTCCCGCCCGGCGACGGTCATCGTCCAACGGCTGTCGACGAGGTCGTCCACGAGCAGCACCGGTCCTTGGTGCGATTGCAGCGCTGAAGACAGAGCAGGCCCGACCGTGAAGCTGTCCCACACGCCGGCCAGCCGGTAGGCGCTGTTCGTCGCACCATCGCCACGCGGCGTCCCGCCGGTGCGGTCGAGCGTCCCGAGGAACTCGAGCTTCCCGATCGACGACAGTGACTGCGCGAGCGACGAGACGAGCTGCGGTCGGGACTGCGACGACATCGCCACGACACCGGTCGGCCGGGTCTCCCACGGCCAGTCCTTGAGCGCCCGGATGCACCCGTCGAGGAGTTCGCGCGAGACCGGTGCGTCGGCGACCCCGGACGCGAAGAGCGCACGCAGCGGACCACCCCAGCCGAGGTCGGTCAGACGGGCGACGGCGCGACCGGGTGCAACGACCTCGTCGGCGGCGAGCTTGCCGCGCACGGGCACGTTCAGCGCGGACATGCCCGAGGGCCACTGCGCGCGGGGAGCGATCTCGACGCCGACCTGGTCGAGCGCCGATGCCGCGCCGGTGGACGCACCTTCGGGGACGTCAGCCGGGTACCAGGCGCCCGCACAGTTGTCGCAGCGGCCGCAGGGTTCTGCCGATGGGTCGTCGAGGTCCTGCTGCAGGAGCTGCATCCGGCAGGCGGAGGTCGACTCGTAGTCGAGCATCGATGCGGCCTCGGCCGCACGGGCGGCGGCGACGCGTTCGTAGCGCGCGGCGTCGTACTCCCACGGCTGCCCGGTCGAGACCCATCCTCCGGTCACGCGACGAACGGCGCCGTCGACGTCGAGGACCTTGAGCAGGAGCTCGAGGGTGGACCGCTTGATGTCGACGAGCCCTTCGAGTGCGACCGTCGACATCGCCGAGTCGGTCGACAGCGCGCCGAGGACCGCGGAGGCGCGGGCTTCGGTCGGCATCGAGGCGCTGGCGAAGTACTTCCAGATCTCCTGGTCTTCGTACCCGGGGAGCAGGAGCACGTCGGCGTTGTCCGTCGCACGGCCGGCACGACCGATCTGCTGGTAGTAGGCGACGGGGGAGGACGGCGCCCCGACGTGCACGACGAAACCGAGGTCCGGTTTGTCGAACCCCATGCCGAGGGCGCTGGTGGCGACGAGGGCCTTCAGCTCGTTGCCCTTCAGCTGCTGTTCCAGCTGCTCGCGCTCGTCGGTGTCGGTGCGCCCGGTGTACGCACGGACGGCGTACCCGCTCTCTCGCAGGAGCCGCGCGATGTCCTCTGCCGCGGAGACGGTCAGCGTGTAGATGATGCCGCTGCCCGGCAGCTTACCGAGGTGCGCCAGGAGCCACCCGAGCCGGGCTCGGGCATCGGGGAGCGTGAGGACCCCGAGACGCAGGGAAGCGCGAGCCAACGACCCGCGGATCGTGAACACCGGATCGGCTGGACCCGCGGTGAGCTGCTCGGCGACGTCCTCGACCACGCGCTCGTTCGCGGTCGCGGTGGTCGCCAGCACGGGCACGCCGTGCGGCAGGGACCGGATGAGCTCGGCGAGGCGCCGGTAGTCCGGCCGGAAGTCGTGGCCCCAATCCGAGATGCAGTGCGCTTCGTCGACGACGAGCATGCCCATCCGGGCGATCAGCGTCGGCAGCTGTTCGTCGCGGAACTTCGGGTTGTTCAGCCGCTCGGGGGAGACGAGCAGGACGTCCACCTCGTCACGGGCGAGCGCGGCCTGCGTGTCGGACCACTCGTGGGCGTTCGCGGAGTTGATCGACACGGCCCGGACACCCGCTCGGGCAGCGGCAGCGACCTGGTCGCGCATCAGGGCCAGCAGCGGTGACACGAGCACCGTCGGGCCCCCGCCGCGACGCCGCAGGAGCAGGGTCGCGAGGAAGTACACCGCGGACTTGCCCCACCCGGTGCGCTGGACGACGAGTGCGCGTTGCCGGTGTTCGACCAGGGCCGATATCGCTTCGAGCTGGCCGGGGTGGAAGACGGCGTCGGGACGCCCGGTGAGCGCAGCGAGCGCAGCCTGCGCCTCGGCAGCGATGTCTGCAGAAGGCGAGGCGTTCGGCGGGGCTGCAACGGGGGTGTCCATGGCCCCATGCTGTCAGGACCGACCGACGAAACGCAGGCCGAGCCTCCAGTCTGTGGACAACCGGCGACCGGAACCCGCTACTGGTACGTGACCAGCGACGGCGTCGGCGCCACGGCCTGCATGGTCTGCGCAGGCGTCAGCATCGGATGGTCCTCGTCGTAGAAGTTCTTCCAGCCCCAGTGCGTGCCTGCTGGCGCATCGGCGTGCAGCGCCTTCCACGTCGCCTGCTTGTCCGGCTGCGATCCCTGCCCGTCAGCGTGGATGAGCAGGTCGAGCTCGGGGTGCGACTCCAGCGACGAGCGGTCCTGGATCATCGACAGCCGGAACTGGTGCAGGACGAGTGCCTTGGGCGGCAGCCCCTCGGATCGGACGAGCTGTGCGAGCCAGTCCGAGACCTGGTTCACCTCCGAGGCGTTCACGCTCCCGATCTGCTGCAGGGGCACCTGGTCCGCCGTCAGCCGCCACTCCGGGTCGAGCGCCAGCCATACACCAGGCTGCTTCAGGAGCGACTCGTACCGCTTCGCCTGGGAGAGGAAGTCCGAGCGGCCGGGCTGCAGGTCGATGATCACGGGCATGCCGGCGTCGTGCGCGGCGTCGACGTAGGGCTCCAGCGTCGAGACGGGGAGCTCGGTCGAGTAGTCCCCGTCGGCGCCGGGGTCACCGGCCGCGACGGTGGCGATGACCTCGAACGCGGGGGTCACGGGCTCGTCGGACACGTCGTCGTACGACGCCGCGAGCTGCTTCGCGCGCGACACGGACGCCGCCGGGTCCTGCTCGCCGAGCACGCCGAGGGCCGGGGCTCCTGGTGCGCCGTACATCGCGACGTACCGGTGTCCGTCGAACGGGCGCTGCCCGCCATGTGGCAGCTGGAAGCCGCTCTCCGCAGCGCGGACGGTCCACGTCGGGTCGCCGAGCCCACCGAACGCGGACCCGACGAACAGCGTCGGCGCGTCGCGGTGGTCGTGGAGCGCGGTCACGACGTCGGGTGCTGCAGCCGGGTCCGTGACGCCGTCCGGCATGGTCACCACGCGTGCACCGGCCGCCTTCGCAGTCGCCACCGGGGCGGCGTCGGCCGTCCCGTCCGCCACCACCACGGTCGTCGGCCGGGAGGACCGGGTCGACTCCGGCGCGTCCCCGTCCTCCGGCGCGGATCGCCGCTGGGCGTCGGTGTCGATGCGGACGTCGCCCTCGGCCTGGTACCAGGTGGCGCCGAGGCGGTCGAGCTCGCGGGCGACGGTGTGTTCCTGCTTCGGGCTGGTCAGGAGCAGGGGGACGTGTGCTCTCGTCGCAGCGTCGGCTGCGGTCTCGATGGCCCTGTCGTTCCCGGCTGGCGCGACGACGGCGCCGGGTGCGGTGGCGAAGAGCGCGCGACTCGCCCGGATCGACCGTTCGACGGGATCCTGTTCGTCCGCGACGGACACGGTGTCGGGGGAGGCCTTGGTCAGCGTCGGCCGGTCGTCGTGGGCTTCGGCCTTCGTGCATCCGGCGGCGCCGAGCACGAGGCCGGCTGCCGCGAGTGCGACGAGGGCACGGGCGGTACGGGAACGCATCGGGCCACCCTACGAGCCGGGTGCTGGGCGCCACATGTCCGGGGTGGGGTCGCTCTGGTGCTCTCTCGGGGGTCGCGTGGGCGCTGGCTCGGTGGCGCGCGAGATCGAGTGCGCGGACGTGGGGCCTTCCAGCTCCGGAAGGTCCCCGTTCCTGCGCACTCGATGCTCGGACGCGGGACCGGAACGGGACGTGGCGCGGCAGGGGTCCGGCGTCCGCTATGCTGGTCGGGCTGCTCCGCGCTCGGTCGGGTGCGAGTGGCGGAGTCCTCCGGGACTCCGGGTCCGCAAGGGCTCGCGGGCTGTGGCGCAGCTTGGTAGCGCACTTGACTGGGGGTCAAGGGGTCGCAGGTTCAAATCCTGTCAGCCCGACCGAATCGAACGAGTCCGTGTAGGACTCGACCGTCACGAGAGGCCCACAGCCAACTGGTTGTGGGCCTTTCTTCGTGATCCTGCCGCGCCCGGCCACGGAACGGACACGTCACCGCAGCCAGCGGTACTCGTACTCCGGTCGACCGGGCCCGCTGTACCGCACGTCCTTGTCCACCTGACCGACCGTCTTCAGGTGTTCGAGGTAGCGACGCGCAGTCACGCGCGACGTGCCGGTCTCCCTGGCGACTTCGGTGGCGGAGGCCCCGCTGGTCGACCGCATCAGGACCGCTCTGATCGATTCGAGCGTGTCGCTGGAGATGCCCTTCTCCAGATCCGGACGCGTCACCGGACGCAGGGCGCGGAGTCGCTCGTCGATGTCCGTCTGGCTGAGCGACCGACGGTCCTCGAAGCCCAGCCTGAAGTCGCGGTAGGTGGCCATCCGTTCGGCGAAGGTCCGGAAGCTGAACGGCTTGACAAGGTACTGCACGATGCCGAGCGCGATCGCGTTCTTCACTCCTCTGGCGTCGTTCGCGGCCGTCACCGCGATCACGTCGATGGCGGAACCGGCACTCCGGAGCGCCCGGACGAGCTGGAGACCGTGCGCGTCGGGCAGATCGAGGTCCAGCAGGACGAGGTCCGGCCGATCGGCGGTCACCGCGGCGAGCATCGCCCGGCCGGTCGGGACCGACCCGACGAGCTCGAACCCGTCGAGCCGAGCCAGGTAGGCAGCATGCGCCTCCGCGGTGAGCGGCTCGTCCTCGACGATGAGGACACGGATCGGTGCCGTCACGATCGGCACCGATCCGTGGGGAACTCGACCACGAACGCGCTCCCGGCGGGACCCGTGGTCACAGTCATGTGAGCGCCGATCCGGTCGAGCGCGGACCGCACCAGGCCGAGTCCGATCCCTCGTCCCTCCGGGCCGGAGGCCTTCGTTGACCAGCCGTGCTCGGAGGCGACCTCGATGTCGGTGATGCCCGTGCCGTCGTCCCGGACGACGAGGCGGACGGCGTCGTCGTCGGAGGTCACGGCGACCGAGACCCGTCCCTTCCCGGAACCCGCTGGACGCTCGGCGGCTGCGTCCACCGCGTTGTCCACGAGGTTGCCGAGGACGGTCATCACGTCACCAGCAGATCCCTGCACCGCTGTGCGGAGCCCCGTGGTGTCCGCCGTCAGCAGGACTCCGCGCTCGTGGGCCTGCGCTCGTTTGCCTCGGAGCACCGCCGAGAGCACCTCGGGTTGGACCGCGGAGCGCATCTCGGGCTGGACCGCCGAGCCGTCGGCGTCGGGACGCTCGGGCGATTCGATCGGCGCCGAGCGGTCTGCGCTCCGGTCGATCTCGTCCGAGGCGAAGCGGATCGCTTCACCGAACCGCTCGAGCTCGAGGAGCGCGACGATCGTGTGCAGTCGGTTCGCGAACTCGTGGGTCTGGGACCGGAGGGCGTCGGTGAGCGTCCGCGTTGCCGCGAGCTCGCCGGACAGGTGCAGCAGCTCGGTGTGGTCGCGGAGCGTCACGACGGTGCCGAGAGGCTTCGACGACGTCCGGGAGAACGCCATCTCCTGGTTGACGACGAGGACTCGGTCACCAGTCTCGTACGTCTCGTCGACGGCGCGGTCGCCGGACGCGAGCAGCGTCCGGAGGCCGTCGGAGAGGACGATCGAGTCGAGTGGGACCGGCGTCTGAGGGTCGGTCGGCGCAGGCAGGTCGAGGAGGTCCGCCGCTCGGTCGTTGTACAGCACGATGGTTCCGGAACCGTCGAGCACGACCAGTCCTTCGTGGACCGAGTGCAGGACTCCTTCGTACGAGGCGAACACGCGTGCGAGTTCCTCGGGTCCTCGGCCGGCGGTGACGCGGTCGAGGTACCGGCTCAGCAGCCAGGAGAACAGCGCGGAGACACCGATCACGGCCAGTGCCAGCGCGACGACCGACACCAGCCGGGGTACCAGCGCGGTCGCGATGTTCGCGACGGTCACGCCTGCTGACACGAGGCCGACGACGTGGCCTTCCGCGTCGGTGATCGGGGTCACGGCCCGGACGGAGGGGCCGAGTGTGCCGGCGGACGTCTCCGTGAAGGTCTCGCCTCGGAGCGCCGGTGCGATCGTGCCGCGGAACGGTCGTCCGATCTGGGATCGGTCCGGGTGGGTCCACCGAGTGCGATCGGGAGCCATGATCGTGATGAAGTCGGTGTGGGTCCGGCGCATGACGTCGAGGGCGTACGGCTCGAGCTCGGCCGAGGGATCGCGTGTGGTCGCCTGCTCGACCACGAACGGGTTCCTGGCGATCGTCACCGCGATCACGCTGCTCTGATGGGCCGCGGCCGCCTCGAGCTCCGACCGCGCGGACGCCCAGGCCCACACAGATCCCACCCCGACGCCGACGACCACGAAGAGCAGTTGCAGCGTGAACAGCCGCCGAGCGATGCTCCATCGACTCGATGTCGTCATCCACCCCTCCTCGCTCCGTCGCGGGACCCCATTCTGCGGCATCTCGACTCGGCGTGGTCGGACCGTGAACGCAATGAACGCAACCGACCCGAGCCGCGCATCGGGGACCAGGGTGTCCATGGTCGCCGAGAACGGGCCGACCGGAGCGACGGAGCTCCGGTCCTGATGACGAGGGAGTCTCATGGCATCGACGCAGCCGTCCACCGCACGTCCCGCACGGCGGAGGGGCCTCGACCGCTCGCACTGGCTCTACATCGCGGTGATCGCCGCGGTCGCCGCCGGTGTCGCGGTGGGGCTCGCCGCTCCGGACTTCGCCGTCGGCCTGAAGCCGATCGGTGACGGGTTCATCGCGCTCATCAAGATGATGATCGCTCCCGTGATCTTCTGCACGATCGTCCTCGGCGTCGGCTCGATCGCCAAGGCGGCGACCGTCGGCAAGGTCGGCGGGCTGGCGCTCGGGTACTTCATCGTCATGTCGACGTTCGCGCTGGCGATCGGCCTGCTGGTCGGCAACCTCATCCACCCCGGCGACCACCTCGACATGTCGAATGCGACGTACGAGGTGTCCGGCGGGTCGACGGAGGACGCATCGTCGACGAGCGGTTTCCTGCTCGGGATCATCCCCACGACGCTGATGTCGTCGTTGACGAGCGGCAGCATCCTGCAGACCCTCTTCGTGGCCCTGCTCGTCGGCTTCGCGCTCCAGGCCATGGGGCCGAAGGGAGCGCCGATCCTCACCGGGATCCGGCACATCCAGGCGCTGGTCTTCCGCATCCTCGCGATGGTGATGTGGGTCGCTCCCGTCGGCGCGTTCGGAGCCATCGCCGCCGTCGTCGGCGCGACCGGTGTCGCAGCGCTCGTGGCACTGGGGACACTCATGGTGGCGTTCTACATCACCTGCATCGTCTTCGTCGTGGGCGTGCTCGGGGTCCTGCTCCGCGTGGTCACCGGCGTGAACATCTTCCGTTTGATGAAGTACCTCGGTCGCGAGTACCTGTTGATCGTCTCCACGTCCTCCAGCGAGGTGAGCCTGCCGCGGCTCATCGCGAAGATGGAGCACCTCGGCGTCTCGAAGCCCGTCGTCGGCGTCACGGTCCCCACCGGCTACTCGTTCAACCTCGACGGCACCGCGATCTACCTCACGATGTCGGCGCTGTTCATCGCCAACGCGCTCGGGAAGCCCCTCGACCTCGCCGAGCAGGTCTCCCTGCTGGTCTTCATGGTCATCGCGTCGAAGGGCGCGGCCGGCGTGACCGGAGCCGGCCTGGCGACCCTCGCGGGTGGCTTGCAGGCGCACCGCCCGGACCTGGTGAACGGCGTCGGTCTGATCGTCGGTATCGACCGGTTCATGTCCGAGGCCAGGGCGCTCACGAACTTCACCGGCAACGCGGTCGCCACGGTCTTGATCGGCACCTGGACCCGGCAGATCGACACGGCACAGGTCGAGCGGGTCTTCGCCGGGTCGTCGCCGTTCGACGAGCGGACGATGTCCGCCGACGGGCACGGCGACGCGTCGGGACACCCGTCCACCGAGCGCATCTCCACCGACGCGGTCCGGACGATCGTCGACCCGGAACGCGCCGACGCATCGTCGGACCGGCGCTGACGTCCGGCCGTCATCTCTCTGAAGGGAGGCACGGTGCCGGCTGGCACCGTGCCTCCCGTCCGCCTGTTCGCCGGGTTCTCCACAACCGTCCACCCGGACGGCCGGGCACCGTGCCCCGTCCCCTACGATTGTCAGCGTGTCCAAGGTCCTGAGCAGTCTCCCCGTCGGCGAACGAGTCGGCATCGCGTTCTCCGGAGGTCTCGACACCTCCTGTGCCGTTGCCTGGATGCGTGAGAAGGGCGCGGTGCCCTGCACGTACACGGCCGACATCGGCCAGTACGACGAGCCGGACATCGACGCCGTACCCGGTCGCGCCCACGAGTACGGCGCGGAGATCGCCCGGCTCGTCGACGCGAAGAGCGCCCTCGTCGAAGAAGGCCTCGTCGCCCTGCAGACCGGCGCCTTCCACATCCGCTCCGGCGGCAAGACGTACTTCAACACGACGCCGCTCGGCCGCGCCGTGACGGGCACGATGCTCGTCCGCGCCATGAAAGAAGACGGCGTCGACATCTGGGGCGACGGCTCCACCTACAAGGGCAACGACATCGAGCGGTTCTACCGCTACGGCCTGATGGCGAACCCGCGTCTGCGCGTCTACAAGCCGTGGCTCGACTCCGAGTTCGTCGAGGAGCTCGGCGGCCGCAAGGAGATGAGCGAGTGGCTCGTCGCGCGGGGCTTCCCGTACCGCGACTCCACCGAGAAGGCGTACTCCACGGACGCCAACATCTGGGGCGCCACGCACGAGGCCAAGAGCCTCGAAGAGCTCTCCAGCGGCCTGGACATCGTCGAGCCGATCATGGGTGTCGCCGCCTGGCGTGACGACGTCGAGGTCGCGACCGAGGTCGTCTCCGTCCGCTTCGAGGCCGGTCGTCCCGTCGCGATCAACGGGGTCGAGTACGCCGACGCCGTCGCACTCGTCTACGAAGCGAACGCCATCGGTGGCCGCCACGGCCTCGGCGCGTCCGACCAGATCGAGAACCGCATCATCGAGGCGAAGAGCCGCGGCATCTACGAGGCCCCCGGCATGGCGCTGCTCCACATCGCCTACGAGCGCCTGCTCAACGCGATCCACAACGAGGACACCGTCGCGTCGTACCACAACGAGGGCCGCCGCCTCGGCCGCTTGATGTACGAAGGCCGCTGGCTCGACCCGCAGTCGCTCATGCTCCGCGAGTCGCTGCAGCGCTGGGTCGCCTCCGCCGTCACCGGTGAGGTCACCCTGCGTCTCCGTCGCGGCGACGACTACACGATCCTCGACACCACCGGCCCGGCGCTGTCGTACCACCCCGACAAGCTCTCGATGGAGCGTGTCGGCGACGCCGCGTTCGGCCCGGACGACCGCATCGGCCAGCTCACGATGCGGAACCTCGACATCGCGGACTCGCGTGCGCGCCTCGAGCAGTACGCGGCTGCCGGCCTCATCGGCGGGGCGACGGGTGAGCTCGTCGGCAAGCTCGAAGCCGGCGAGTCCGAGGAGATCCTCGGTGGCGCCGTCGTCACCTCCGACGCGGACGACGCGCTCGGCCGCGCGACGGACGCCGCGTCCGAGGGCGCGGCCTTCGACGCCGGCACCGACTGATCGGAACCAAGCCAGAGACGGACGGGAGGCTCGGTGCCAGCTGGCACTGGGCCTCCCGTCCGTCTGTGGTGGCGACCGATGCCGCAACGCACCCCGCCATGCACGTCGCGCCCCGTCGTGAGCGGGCGCGATGTCCACACGGGGGTGCGACCTGACGTCAGGCCAGCACCGACTCCACCACGTCGGCGACGATGTCGGGTCGGGTGATGAACGGGTGGTGCCCGGTCGGGACGTCGACGGCGCGTGTCGCGCGTGCCGCGTGCGAGCGCTGGAGCGCGACGGTGGTGCTGCGGTCGTCGGTGCAGACCAGGTACGTGGAGTCGACGCCCTGCCAGCCAGCAGCGCTCGTCGGGGTGACGAACGAGAGGGCGGTCTGGCTGGTCACGCGCTCCCAGGCGGCTCGCTGCACGGACTCGTCGGCATCCTGCAGGAACCGCGCGCCGAACGAGGCGGCGTCGTAGCCCGTGATCCCGAGGGTGCCGTCACCGGCGTCGCCGATCGACACGGGGTCCGGTTCGTCGGCCATGATCGCGCCCTGCGCCTGCCCGACGTCGGGGAGGTACGACGACATGTACAGCAGGTGCCGGACGGCAGGGTGGGATCCGGCCTCCGCGATGACGGTGCCGCCGTAGGAGTGCCCGACGACGATGGCGTCGTCCACCTCGTCGAGTGCTGCGCGGAGTGCTGCGGCATCGGCGACGAGGCCACCGGCGGGACGGCCGGAGGTGGTCTCCCCGCATGACGGGAGTTCGACGGCCCGACTGCGGATCCCGGTCCGTTCGAAGAGCAGGTCGGCGGTCGGCTGCCACCACCAGGCACCGTCTCGGACCAGGGCGCCGTGCACGAAGAGGAGTTCCATGGTGCCGACGCTACGACCTCAGCGCTCCAGGTGGGCGTAGTCAAGCTGCGCCGATTGGGGTGTACCACCAGGGCGTTCCACGTCAGCACTACGGCTCGTACCGTGGTGGGCATGTCGAACAAGGACGACGTCAAGGAGTTCCTGACCTCCCGTCGTGCAAGGGTGACCCCCGAGCAGGTCGAGCTCCCCGGCGGTCCCGGCCGTCGGGTGCCCGGTCTCCGGAGGACCGAGGTTGCGATGCTCGCGGGCATGAGCGTCGAGTACTACGCGCGTCTCGAGCGCGGGGACCTCTCCGGGGTGTCCGACGTCGTGCTCGCGTCCCTCGCCGACGCGCTGTTGCTCGACGACGCGGAGCGGGAGCATCTCTTCGACCTCGCACGAGCGGCCAACGCGTCCCCGGTGCGGCGCCGTCGACGCCAGCCCGCGCAGTCGGTGCGCACGAGCATGCAGTGGGCGCTCGACGGCTTCACCGCCGGTCCCGCGTTCGTCCGGAACGGTCGGATGGACGTCATCGCGGAGAACCAGCTGTTCCGCGGCCTGTACTGGGACATGTACGCGCAGCCCGAGCGTCCGGTGAACCTCGCCCGGTTCACGTTCCTGCACCGCGACCTCGCCGAGCGGTTCTACCCGAGCTGGACGACGGCGGCGGACATCAACGTCGGGATCCTCCGCACCGAGGCCGGCCGGAACCCCGACGACCGCGCACTGCAGGACCTCATCGGCGAGCTGTCCACGCGGAGCGACGAGTTCCGGACCCGCTGGGGTGCCCACGACGTCCGGCACCACGCGAACGGCAGCAAGCACTTCCACCACCCGGTCGTCGGCGATCTCGACCTCGTCTACGAGGCCATGGAGCCGATGGGCGACCCCGGACTGAACTTCCTCGTGTACTCGGCCGAGCCCGGCTCGCCGACCGAGGACTCCCTCCGGTTGCTCGCGAGCTGGGTGGCGACGCAGGAAGACGAAGCACGACAGAAGGAGCGCCATGCAGATCGATCCAAAGCAGCCCACGACCAAGAACCCGCCTGAGCAGTTCGTGGGCGACGTCTACCTCGACCCGATCGCCGGACCGAAGGAGCCGGGTCAGACGATGACCGTCGCCAAGGTCCGCTTCATGCCGGGTGCCCACACCGCGTGGCACTCGCACGCCAATGGGCAGACGCTCCACGTCACCGAGGGTGTCGCCCTGATGGGTACGCGTGACGGCGGCGTCATCGAGGTCCGCCCCGGGCAGACGGTCTACACGCCCGCCGGCGAGGAACACTGGCACGGCGCGACGCCGGACGACTCCATGGAGCACCTCGCGATGCTCGACCTCGCGGACGACCCCGCGACCACCACGACCTGGCTCGAGCACGTCAGCGACGAGGAGTACCACCGCCCATGAGCACCATCGCCATCATCGGAGCAGGCAAGGGGCTCGGCATGGCCGTCGCCCGGCGATTCGGACGCGAGGGCTTCTCCGTCGCGCTGATCGCCCGCAACCAGCAGCGCGTCGACGCACTCGTCGAGACCCTCGGCGACGAGGGGATCACCGCAGGCGGCTACACGGCGGACGTCCGCGACCAGGACGCCCTCCGCACCGCGCTCGTCCGTGCGAGCGAGGACCTCGGCCTGATCGAGGTCCTGCAGTACAGCCCGCTGCCGGCGAAGGAGTTCATGCGCCCGGTCCTCGAGACCGTCGCCGACGACCTCGTCGGCCCAGTGGAGTTCTCGATCTACGGCCCCGTCACCGCGGCGCACCAGGTCATCCCCGGGATGCGGGCGCTCGGCCGCGGCACGATGCTGTTCGTCAACGGCGGGAGCGCGGTCCGGCCCGGTGCCCGGGTGACCGGGACGTCCGTGGCGTTCGCGGGGGAGAGCGCCTACGCGCAGCTCCTGCACGACGCCCTCGCCGACGAGGGCATCCACGTCGGCCAGGTGATCATCCCGTTCGGGATCGACGACGGGGATCCGTCGCACTCGGGGGAGTCCGTCGCCGAGCGCCTCTGGTCGATGCACGTCGAGCGCGGCGACTTCCGTGTCTACGCGGAGGCCATGCCCGACTGAGTCGACGGTGCCGACGACGGCGGCGGCGCTGCCGTCGCTGTCGTCGTCCCCGCCGCCGGCGGCTGTGCTGCCGCTGCCGTCGTCACCGCCGCCGGACGAGCACCACGCTGTCGAGGAGCTCGTGCACGGTTCCGTCGTCGCGCTGCACCGATCGCGGTCGTGTCTCCGCAGCGACGACGTCCCACTCGTCGGGCGCGAGCGCGAGGGCGTCCAGGTCGTCCGACGGCGTCGGGAAGCGGTGGCCGTGGAACTCCTCGGGGACGCCGCCAGGGGGTGCGGCGTGCGCGGTGACGAGCAGGTGCCCACCGGGTGCGACGAAGCGGGTGGCCCGGTGCAGGATCGCGTCGCGGGGGATCTCGACCGGCCAGGACTGCAGGAAGGACGCCGTGACGAGGTCGAAGCGCTCGTCGGTGTCCCACACGGCGAGGTCCGCGGCCACGAAGGTCGTACGGTCCCCGAGCCCGGCAGCCTCCGCCGCAGCGCGTCCGCGGTCGGTTGCCGTGCCCGACAGGTCGACGCCGGTCGCCGCCCACCCCTGCGCCGCGAGCCAGAGGACGTCGCCGCCTTCCCCGCACCCGAGGTCGAGCGCACGCAGGTCCCGCGGATCCCGTCCGCTCCGCGGCGAGACGTGCCGTTCCACCGTGTCGGCGAGCACCGCGTTCACCCGGCCGGACCACATGCGGTCCTGGTCGGCGTAGCGGGCTTCCCAGTACGTCGCCGGGTCGGGAGACGCGTCTGCGGAGATGTCGTGATGCTCGTGCATCGTGCAATCCAGCCACACGCCGCGCTCGGCGGGCAAGCCCCGTTGCCGGATCAGCAAGGACCGGTGCTACTCCGTGGGGACCGGGTCGGCGTGCTCGATGCGGGCGCTCGCCGTTGCCATGTGCTCGTCCATCGCACGCTGGGTCGCCGCGACGTCGCGCGAACGCATCGCGTCGAAGACCGCACGGTGCTCGCGGTACGCGGCCTCGGTCGCCTCACGCGTGGTCACCCGGCGACCGACCCACACGCTGAGCATCGAACGGAGGCTCTGCAACAGGTCGGCGAGCACGTCGTTGCCACCGGCCCGGGCGAGCAGGATGTGGAAGCGGACGTCGGCCTCGATGAAGGCGGTCGGATCGTCGAGTGCCGCGTCCTGCTGGTCGAGGGTCGCGCCGAGTGCGTCGAGTTCCTCGTCCGTCGCGCGCTGCACGGCGAGGATCGCCGCCGTCCGTTCGAGCGACGAGCGGATCTCGAGGAGTTCCCGCGTCCGGTTGGACGCGAGCATCAGGCCCCAGGACAGCGTCGTGGGGAGGAGGTCCGACGTGCCACCGCGCAGGTACGTGCCCGATCCCGGCCGGATCTGCACGATGCCGAGGATCTCGAGTGCCGCGAGCGCCTCACGGACGGCCGAACGACCGACCCCGAGCTGCTCGGCGAGGATGCGCTCGGACGGCAGGCGCGACCCGGGGGCGAGGTCGCCGGCGGTCAGCAACGAGACGAGCTGACGGGCGACCTCCGAGGCGGGCGAACCCGTCGGCACGGACTCGAGCTCGAGTCGCATGTTGAGCGGGTCGTTCTCGCTGAACGCGGGCATGGGGAGATCGTACCGTTCGGTCAACTGGTCAACCGGTTGACAAATACGAGGGGTGCGATGCACACTGTCCTGGGCGCGCCGAAGCGCCCCGAACTCGTTCCGGAACCCGCACGCGCAGCAGCGCCGGACGAGGTCGACCACCCCATCGAGCAGGAGTCATCGTGGACATCCCCGCCACGCGAGGTATCCCCACCTCGGTCGTCGAGAAGACGACCATCCGCAAGATCGCCATCCGCATCGTGCCGTTCGTGGCGCTGATGTTCTTCATCAACTTCCTCGACCGCACCGCGATCTCGTTCGCGGCGCCGAACGGCATGGAGGCGGACCTCGGTCTGACCGCCGCGCAGTTCGGTTTCGCCTCCGGTGTGTTCTTCATCGGCTACCTCGTGCTCGAGGTGCCGTCCAACCTGGCCCTGCACAAGTTCGGCGCGCGGATCTGGCTCGCCCGCATCATGATCACGTGGGGCATCGTCTCGCTGCTCTTCACGTGGGTGCAGAACTACCCGCAGCTCGTCGGCCTGCGCTTCCTGCTCGGCATCGCCGAGGCCGGGTTCTTCCCCGGCGCGATCCTGTTCCTGTCGACGTGGGTACCCGCACGCCACCGCGGCAAGATGCTCGCGCTGTTCTACCTCGCGCAGCCGCTGACGAGCGTCATCGGCTCCCCGCTCGCCGGCTGGCTGATGACCCACGAGGGACTGCTCGGTGGACTCGCCGGCTGGCGCTTCATGTTCCTCTGCGTGTCGATCCCCGCGATCATCGTCGGCATCCTGTGCCTCTTCGTCCTCAAGGACAAGCCGTCCCAGGCCAAGTGGCTCGACGAGGACGAGAAGGTCTGGCTGGAGATCGCGCTCGCCAAGGACGCACAGGGCAAGAACGACGGCCACGGCAAGGGTGGTCTGCGCGCCGCGTTCGGCAACGGCCGCGTGTGGATGCTCGCGTTCGTCTACTTCGGCTTCATCTACGGGCTCTACGCGCTGAGCTTCTTCCTGCCGACGATCATCGACGGCTTCCAGGAGCAGTTCGGCACGTCGTTCGACCTGTTCCAGAAGGGGCTCATCACGGCCATCCCGTACGTGCCCGCCGCGGTCGTCCTGTACTTCTGGTCGCGTGACGCCTTCCGCCGCGGCGTGAAGGTCTGGCACATCGCGCTGCCCGCGCTCGTCGGCGGCCTCAGCATCCCGGTGGCGCTCTACATGAACTCCCCGGCGGCCACCGTCGCGGTCATCGCGATCACCGCGTGCTCGATCTTCGCCGCGCTGCCGAACTTCTGGACGGTGCCGACGCAGTTCCTGTCCGGTGCCGCAGCGGCCGCCGGCGTCGCGCTCATCAACACCGTCGGCAACCTCGGTGGGTTCGCGGCGCCGTACATCACGGGCGCGGTCAGCGAGTGGACCGGCGGGTACCAGATCCCGATGTTCATCGTCGGCTTCTTCATGATCCTGTCGAGCGTGCTCATGGTGATCGTGTCCCGGCAGCACCGCGGCACTGGCGACGCCGGCTCCGCACCGACGACGACCGACGCCGAGCGCGCGGTCACCACGGAGGCAGGCGCATGACCCGGCTGTTCAACGATCCGGCGGACTTCGCGGACGAGATGGTGGACGGGTTCGTGGCGGCGAACCAGCGGTGGGTGCGGAAGGTGCACGGTGGTGTCGCTCGGTCCACTGCGAGCCCGGACGGCACGGTCGCCCTGGTGATCGGTGGTGGCAGTGGCCACTACCCGGCGTTCGGCGGGCTCGTCGGCCACGGGCTCGCCGCCGGTGCGGCGATGGGCAACCTGTTCGCCAGCCCGAGCGCGCAGCAGGTCGCCGCGGTCGCCCGCGCAAGCCAGCACGGCGGCGGCGTGTTGCTGAGTTACGGCAACTACGCCGGCGACGTGCTCAACTTCGACGCCGCCGCCCGCGCACTGACCGAGGCGGGGATCGAGGTCCGCACGGTGCGCGTCACCGACGACGTCGCGTCCGCGCCGGCGGGCGAGACGCACAAGCGGCGGGGGATCGCCGGGGACCTGTGCGTGTTCAAGGTCGCCGGCGCCGCCGCCGAGCAGGGCAAGTCCCTGGACGAGGTCACCGCCGTCGCCACCCGTGCGAACGACCGCACCCGGTCCTTCGGCGTCGCGTTCTCCGGCTGCTCCCTGCCGGGCGCGGACGAACCGCTCTTCACCGTGCCGGAGGGGCGGATGGCGATCGGGATGGGCATCCACGGCGAACGGGGCATCGACGAAGCCGACGTCCCCACCGCTTCCGAGCTGGCGACGCTCCTCGTGGAGAAGCTCCTCCAGGAGCGTCCGGAGGGCGCCGGAGACCGGGTCGTCCCGATCCTCAACGGCCTCGGCAGCGTGAAGTACGAGGAGCTGTTCGTGGTGTTCAACGCTGTGCAGCAGCGCCTCACCGATGTGGGCATCACGATCGTGGAGCCCGAGGTCGGGGAGCTCGTCACGTCGTTCGACATGGCGGGGGTGTCGCTGACGCTGTTCTGGCCGGACGCGGAACTCGAAGCGCTCTGGGCGGCGCCCGCGAACGCGCCCGCGTACCGGAAGGGCGCTGCGGTCGCGCAGGAGCGTCTCCCCGAAGACGTCCTCACCGCCGGTGCGCAGGTCCAGGTCACCCCCGGCACCCCCGAATCCCAGGAGTCCGCCCGCGTCGTCGCCGAAGCGATCACCGCGATCCGCGCGACCATCGACCGCCATGCCGACGAGCTGGGTCGGATCGACGCGGTCGCCGGGGACGGCGACCACGGCATCGGCATGCAGCGCGGCTCCACCGCCGCCGACGCGGCAGCACGCGACGCCGCCGAACGCGGCGCGGGCGCCGGCGCGGTCCTCACGATCGCGGGGGACGCGTGGTCGGACAAGGCCGGTGGCACGTCCGGTGCGATCTGGGGTGCCGCACTGGAGGCTCTGGGTCGCGTCATCGGGGACGAGGAACGTCCGACAGCGGCGACCGTCCAGCGCGCGGTGCACGCCGCGACCGACGCGGTCCTCGCGTTCGGCGCGGTCGTGGGCGACAAGACCATGGTCGACGCCCTCGTCCCCTTCGACGACGTCCTCACCACCCGCATCACCGCCGGCGACGACCTGACCACCGCCTGGTCCGAGGCATCAGCGGCTGCCACCGGCGCTGCCGACGCGACCGCGTCCCTCCTGCCCCGCATGGGCCGGGCGCGCACCCACGGTGAGGACGCCGTCGGCACACCCGACGCCGGCGCGATCTCGTTCGCCCTCATCACCGCAGCGGTCCTGTCGACGATCTCCGTCCCGGCCTGACCCGCACGCACCCCCTGAAAGGCATCACCATGAGCACACAGTTCCGTCTGGTCGTCGGTTCCGACGACGCCGGGTTCGACTACAAGGAGATCATCAAGGCCGACCTGGCGAAGGACCCGCGCGTCGCGTCGGTCGTCGACGTGGGCGTCGACGCGGACGGGCACACCGCCTACCCGCACGTCGCCGTCGACGCGGCCCGCATGGTCGCGAACGGCGACGCCGACCGGGCGATCCTGATCTGCGGCACCGGGCTCGGTGTGGCGATCGCGGCGAACAAGGTCCCCGGGATCCGTGCCGTGACCGCGCATGACTCGTTCTCGGTCGAGCGGTCGATCCTGTCGAACGACGCGCAGGTGCTCTGCATGGGGCAGCGCGTCGTCGGGGTCGAGGTCGCCCGCCGGATGGCGAAGGAGTGGCTCGGCTACGAGTTCGACCAGACCTCCGCCAGCGCCGAGAAGGTCGCCGCGATCTGTTCGTACGACGGCTCCGCTCCGGTCGGGACGGACGCCTGATGACGGCCACGGCAACGCCCCGACTCACGATCGGGGTGTCACTGAAGATGTACTTCGGCCACGCCCGGACGGTCGAGTGGGCGTCCACCGTGGCCGACATCGCCCGCGAGCACCCCGCCGTCACGAGCGGCGCCGTCGACCTGTTCGTGATCCCCACGTTCCCGTCGCTCGTCCCGGTCCGGTCGGTCCTCGAGGGCACCCCGGTGCTCCTCGGTGCCCAGGACCTGGCGTGGGCTGACGAGGGTGCGTTCACCGGCGAGGTCTCCGGGCGTGAGCTCGCGGAGATCGGCGTCGAGCTCGTGGAGATCGCGCACGCGGAGCGTCGCAGCCTGTTCCACGAGACGGACGACGACGTCGCCGGGAAGGTCCACGCTGCCTTCCGCAACCACCTGCGTCCCGTGATCTGCGTCGGAGAGGCGACCCGAGCCTCCCGTCCGGAAGCGATCTCGGACGTGACGGCGCAGCTCGACCGGTTCGTCTCGACGGCCGTCGCCGACGGCATCGCCGGCCCGGTGATCGCGGCGTACGAGCCGGTCTGGGCCATCGGCGCGCCGCAGCCGGCGCCGGACGACCACATCGTCGAGGTGCTCGCGGGCATCGAGGCACACCTCGCGACCCGGCCGGAACTGGCCGGGAGCGTCGTGATCTACGGCGGGAGTGCCGGACCCGGCCTGCTCACCCGGGGGCGGGGAGGCATCGGAGGACTGTTCCTCGGCCGCTTCGCGCACGACCCCGAGGCGATCAGGACGATCCTGGACGAAGCGCAGGCCCTGGCGGTGACCGCATGACGTCGCTGCTCGGGCTCTCCACGTACGCCTACTTCTGGCGGATGTCCGACCGTGTGCCGTCGCCGATGTCGCTCGACGACGCGATGCGGGACGCGGCGGCGCACGGGGTCGACCTCTTCCAGATCTGCGACCACCTGCCGCTCGACACCGCGTCGGCCGAGCGTCTGGCTGCCATCCGCTCGCTCGCCGGGGAGCTCGGGCTCGTGCTCGAGGTGGGGACCAGGGGGACCGCGCCGGACCACCTCGCGCGGTACCTGCACATCGCGGTGGCGCTCGGCGCGACGCTCGTCCGCTCGATGTGGAGTTCCGGCGACGACCTGCCGTCCGGCGACGAGACCGAACGCCGGCTGCGTGCGGCGCTGCCCGCGTACGAAGCCGCTGGCGTGACGCTCGCCCTCGAGACGTACGAGGTCGTGCCGACCGTGGACCTCGTCGCCGTCGTCACAGCGGTCGCGTCCCCGTCCCTCGGGATCTGCCTGGACCCCGCGAACACCGTCGCGAACCTGGAACACCCGTCCGACGTCGTCGCCGCGTGCGCCCCGCACACCCGGAACTGGCACGTCAAGGACGCCGACTTCACCCGCTCGCCGGGATGGGTCGGGTTCCAGTACACCGGCGTCCCGATCGGCACCGGACGCATCGACCACGAGGCCGTCCGGGACGCGATCGACCCGCACGGTCGGGACATCAACCGGGTCATCGAGTTCTGGCTCCCGTGGCAGGACGCCACCGTGGGCGCAGACGGCGATCCGGCACAGACCACCACGCGCGTCGAGGCGGCGTGGACCGAACACACCATCGAGTACACCAGGAGCAAGGAATCATGACCGACACCGCCATCAGCCACACCATCGCAGCAGGTTCCGGCACCGCCGACGTCACCGTCGCCGTGATCGGTGCCGGCGGCAAGATGGGCACCCGCGTCTCGAACAACTTCGCGAAGAGCGAGTACACGACGCTCTACAGCGAGGCCTCGCCTGCGGGTCAGGAGCGCATCGAGGCCCTCGGCCGATCGATCACCGACAGCCTCGACGCCGCCAAGGCAGCCGACGTGGTCGTCCTCGCCGTGCCGGACGTCCTGCTCGGCACGATCTCCGAGCAGCTCGTGCCGGTCATGCGGCCCGGTGCGACGATCCTGACGCTCGACCCGGCCGCCGCGTACGCCGGGCTGCTCGCGAAGCGCGAGGACATCCACTACGCCGTCGCGCACCCGTGCCACCCGTCGGTGTTCCTCGAGCGCACCACCAAGGAGGAGTGGGACGACACCTTCGGTGGCATCGCCGCCCCGCAGGAGGTCATCGCTGCGTTCGACGCGTCGGAGTCCCTCGGCGACGAGGGCGATGCCGCCAAGGCCGTCGCCGAAGCCGTCATCTCGACCATGTACGCGCCCGTCATCCAGGTGCACTGGGTCACCGTCAAGCAGCTCGCCGTCCTGGAGCCGACCCTCGTCGAGACGATCGCCTGCATGATCGGCGACTTCCTCAACGACGCCCTCGAGGAGACCGTCACCGGTGTCGGGGTTCCCCGTGAGGCCGCCCGCGCGATGCTCTACGGCCACACCTGGATCGCGCTGACGAACGGGCTCCGCGGCTCGAACCCGTTCTCGGACGCCTGCCACATCGCGATGGGCTACGGCCGCGACAAGCTCATCAAGGAGGACTGGAAGCAGGTCTTCGACGACAGCGAGCTCGACAGCGTCATCGCGAAGATGCTCAAGATCGACGCCGTCAAGCGCTGACGCCGTCCGCTGGCGCCGTCCGCTGACCGCGGCGGCGCGGCCGGCCGGCCCCCAGTTCCTCGAGCAACGCGTCAACGGCGTGCTCGAGGGCCGGGAGCGCCACCGCGCCGTACCCGAGCACGACCCCGTTGCCCGCCGAGCCCCGCGTCACCTCGTAGTCCGCGAGCTCCGCCACGAGGACCCCGCGCGACGCCAGCCGGGCGACGACGTCGGCGGCGGCGGGGTGACCCGGCCACGAGACCACCGCGTGCAGCCCGCCGTTCAGGGCCCGAGCCTCCAGTCCGGTCGTGCCGGACGCACCGGCCAGCCGCGCCGCGATCAGCTCCCGTCGGTGCGCGTAGTCGCGCCGCACCCGCCCCAGGTGTCGGCGGAACGCGCCGGTCCTGAGCAGGTGCGCGACCGCCGCCTGCACGGGCTCCGCGACGACCGCACCACGCGCGATGCGTGCCGCGACGACGGCTTCGGCGACCACGGCGTCTGCTGCCCGGTCGTGGTCGGGCAGCACGACGTACGCGCAGCGCAGCCGCGGGTCGAAGGTCTTCGAGAACCCACCGACGTGCAGGACCGACGCGTCGAGCGCGGCGAGGGCCGGGACGGGCTGCCCGCGGTGCCGGAACTCGGAGTCGTAGTCGTCCTCGACGACGAGCGTGCCCGTGTCTGCGGCCCAGGCGAGCAGGCGCTGCCGGTTCGCGACCGGCATCACCGAGCCGAGCGGGTACTGGTGGGTGGGCGTGACCATGACGGCGTCCACGGTCGTGTCGGCGAGGTGTGACAGCGAGATGCCGTCCGGCCCGACGGGAACCGGCACGACGATCCCGCCCGCACTCGCGATCGCACGGTGGCCGGAGCGGTAGCCGGGGTCCTCGACGGCGACGCTTGGTGCGCGGCCGAGCGCGTTGCGGAGTGCCTCGGTCACGAGCGACACCGCGTCGGAGGTCCCGGCGGCGACGACCACCCGCGACGGGTCGGGGGCGAACCCGCGGCTCAGCCCGAGCTGCACGGCGATCTGCTCCCGGAGTGCCGGCAGGCCGAGCGGGTCGGACATGGTGTTCCGGAGTGGCAGGTCCGCCGCCGCACGCCAGGCGGCGCGCCAGTCCCGGGCGGAGATCGCGGTGACGGCAGGGATCCCGGGGCGTGCGTCGACGACGCCGGCCTCCGGAGCCCGCGCCGCCCCGGCGGCCCGCGCAGCCCCGGCAGCCCGTGCCGCCCCGGCGGCCCGCGCAGCCCCGATCGCCCGCGCGCCCGCGTCCGCTGACGGGTTCGTGCCCATGCCCGTGCCCGGGGCCGGGTCCACCGACGCGACGACCCGCGCCGCCGCCCCGTGCCTGGTCCGGATGTACCCCTCGCCGTCGAGCTGCTCGTACGCCGCGACCACCGTCCCGCGGGCGACCCCGAGCTCGGCAGCGAGCACCCGCGTCGAGGGCAGGGCGTCCCCGGCGCGGAGCGTCCCGTCGTGCACCATGCCGCGCACCCGGGTGACGACGCCGGCGGTCTTCCCGAACTGGTCCATCGCACTCGATCCGATCTGGACTACTGACTGGTCCACTCCCGAACCTAGCGTGATCGCCATGACCAGCACCCCCGCCGTCCCCTCGATGTCCGTCCGCCGGAAGCGCGACCGCCAGGCCACCGATCCCGAAGCCCTCCGCGAGGTCCTCGCCGAGGCGTTCGTCGCCCACGTCGGCTTGGTCCGCGACGGCCACCCGATCGTGCTGCCGTTCCTCTGCGGCGTCGGCGACCTCGGCGCAGGGCCGGTCCTGCTGCTGCACGGATCGACCGGGGGCGGCCTGTTCCTCGACGCCGGCGCCGATGGTGTGCCGGTCGCCGCGACGGTGACGCACCTCGACGGCATCGTCTTCGCCCGCTCGACCTTCGACAGCTCGGCGAACTACCGGAGCGCGATGATCGCCGGCCGCGCGACCGTCGTGCCCACCGAGCTCCGCGCCGAGGCGCTGTGGCAGGTCAGCGACCACCTCATGCCCGGCCGCCGTGACGAGGTGCGCGAGATGGCCGCCAAGGAGGTCAGGCAGACCCAGGTCCTGCAGGTCCCGCTCGAGCACGCGAGCGTCAAGATCCGGTTCGCCGGCGTCGGCGAGGACCCCGCGGACGGCGAGGACCACGGCGTCTGGGCGGGCGTCCTGCCGGTCGCGCTGCGCGCGGGAGCCCCGATCGCGGGGGACATCTCGGGGGACGCACCGGTCGACGCGTCGGTCCTCGGGCTGGCGGCGCGCCTCGACGACGTCGCGGCCGACCGGGAGGCCCGACTCGCCGCCGTCATGCGGCCGACGGTCGACGAGCCGGTCGCCTGAGGAACCTGGGAGACCGGGCGGTTCCTGTGACGGCCCGCAGGGACTCGCCGGTCTTCCCCAGCCGGGATCAGGTTCGTGACCAATACGTTATCTTCCCGAGTCGCCGTTCCCGACGGCGCGATCGCACCGCTGCGACCGTGCCCGTGCACCACCGCTCGACGGCTCGAGACCCGGAAGGAACCATGGGACGCCACGCACTGCCCGCAGCAGCCGACGACCGTCAGCCCGCGCCGCCCGCTCCTCCCACCTCCCGTGCCCGCGGTCGACGATCGGCATCCGGTCCCGTCGCGGCCCGTTCCACCTACGTCGAACACGCGAAGCCCGCCAGGGTGATCGCACTCCGGCAGGCGTCCTCGGGACGGCCGGTCGCCGTGGCCCAGCCGGCTGGCGCCGCCTTCGTGTCCCGCTCCGGCGCGCTCCGCGCGGAACGTGCGCTCGATCCCCGGCACGTGCGTCGTGCGACGAACGCCAAGCGTGCCGCGATCCTGCTCGCGCCGGCGCTCGCGTTCACCTCGGCGCTGACCCTGTCGATGCCGGCGAACGCCGCGACGCCGGACGTCACCGCGGCGCAGACCGTGTCCGCCGCCGAGCCGCTCCAGAACTACACCGTGGCGCACGACGTCGAGGTGCCGATCACCACGACCGACGGCATGAGCGCGACGACCACGACCGTCGTCTCGTACCCGACGCTCGTGACGCGCTTCGGCGTGACCACGGCCCAGGCGCAGGCCGCACTGTCCACGGCGCTCTCCGCGGGCGGGGACCGGGCGACGATCCTGTCGACGGCGCTGCAGTACCTCGGCGACCCGTACGTCGAGGGCGGGGCGAGCCACTCGGGCATCGACTGCTCCGGGCTGACGATGGTGGCGTACCAGGCGGTCGGCATCCAGCTGGCGCACTACGTCCCGACCCAGGACGCGGCCGCGACGACGATTCCGGAGTCCGAGGCGAAGCCCGGCGACATGGTCGTGTACGACAACGAGGACCACGTGGGCCTGTACCTCGGCGAGGGTCTCGTGCTGCAGGCGCCGCACCCCGGCGAGGTCGTCGACATCGTCCCGATGTACGCCGCCGCGCACCACTTCGCCCGCCTGCTGCCCGCCGGTTCCTGACCGGACGCCGGCCCGCGCCACGCGTCCCGTAAGCTGGAGTGATGGCCGCCGACACCCGAACCCCGTTCGAAGAGCAGCGCTCTGCTCGCCCGCAGGTGCGTCCGCGCACCGAGGGCTGGACCCAGGCCACCGACGGCGAGGGCCGTCCGCTCCTGCAGTTCGCGTCGCCGAAGCGCGGCAAGCCGCCGGAGCACCTCGCCGACCTGTCGGTGGAGGAACGCGAGGCCAAGGTGGTCGAGCTCGGCTTGCCGAAGTTCCGGGCCAAGCAGCTGTCGACGCACTACTTCACGCACTACTCGTCCGACCCGTCGACGATGACCGACCTGCCCGCCGCCCAGCGCGAGCAGCTCGTCGCCGGCATGCTCCCGCCGCTCCTCACCGAGACGAGGCGCCTCGCGACGGACAAGGGCGACACCATCAAGTTCCTCTGGAAGCTGCACGACGGCGCCCTCGTCGAGTCGGTGCTCATGCGCTACCCGGGGCGCATCACGCTCTGCGTCTCGTCCCAGGCCGGCTGTGGGATGAACTGCCCGTTCTGCGCGACCGGACAACAGGGCCTGACGCGCAACATGTCCACGGCCGAGATCATCGAGCAGATCGTCCGGGCGAACGCGGCCATCGCCGCGGGAGAGCTCGGGGGAGATCCGCGCAAGGGCGGCAAGGACCGTGTCGACGCCGAGCGCGTGACGAACATCGTGTTCATGGGCATGGGGGAGCCCCTGGCGAACTACAAGCGGGTGATGGACGCCGTCCGGACGATGGTCGCGCCACAGCCGCACGGCCTCGGCATGAGCGCTCGCGGCATCACGGTGTCGACCGTCGGGCTCGTCCCCGCGATCAACAAGCTCGCCGACGAGAACATCCCGATCACCTTCGCGCTGTCGCTGCACGCGCCGGACGACGAGCTCCGTGACGAGCTCATCCCGGTCAACTCGCGGTGGAAGGCCGACGAGGCCATCGATGCCGCCCACAACTACTACGTCAAGACCGGGCGACGGGTCTCGATCGAGTACGCGCTCATCAAGGACATGAACGACCACGCCTGGCGAGCCGACCTGCTCGCCGAGAAGCTCAACAAGCGCGGCAAGGGGTGGGTGCACGTCAACCCGATCCCGCTCAACCCGACGCCCGGATCGGTGTGGACCTCGTCGGAGGTCCACGTGCAGGACGAGTTCGTCCGTCGACTCAACGCCGCCGGCATCCCGACGACCCTCCGCGACACCCGTGGCAAGGAGATCGACGGGGCCTGCGGGCAGCTCGCCGCTGCCGAGTAGTCGGCCGTTCCACCTCGAGGGGCACAGTGCGTTCGCGCACTGTGCCCCTCGTCGTCCCGGGGGTCCGCCGGCACTGGAGCAACGCCGCCGTCGCTCGAAGGATCGAGTGCGCGGACGATGCGCTCCCGGCGCCGGAACGGCCGCCACTCCTGCGCACTCATGCTGATCGCCGCACCCGTCCATGGGCGCCCGGACGCGCGACACGCCCGGGGGGAGCGACGGTTGGCAGGGCCCCCGGGGCGTGTGTAAAGTAATCACTCGTTGCCGCTGAGGCGGAGAACGGAACGGCCGAGACGGACACCAGGGTGCAAGCCCCGGAAGTCGCAGTCCGGACGGGTTCCCGCTCTGGCAACCACCCCCCGCAGAAGCCGAAGAGATTCGGCGTGCTCGGGGAACAAGAACGAATGCCTCTCTGGCGGAACCTCTTTCGGGGTCGAGCGGGGAGTGCGTCTGGTCCTTGAGAACTCAACAGCGTGCACATTGTCAATGCCAATTTATTGACCCCGTGCTCGGCCGGTTTTGCTGGTCGAGTCGGAGACAATTCCTTTTGGATTGAAGATTGTCAGTAGACAGTCAACAGTCAAGATCAACTCGGCCTGACGCTTTCGGGTGTTGGGTCTGTAATTTTTTTACGGAGAGTTTGATCCTGGCTCAGGACGAACGCTGGCGGCGTGCTTAACACATGCAAGTCGAACGATGATGCCCAGCTTGCTGGGTGGATTAGTGGCGAACGGGTGAGTAACACGTGAGTAACCTGCCCCTGACTCTGGGATAAGCGTTGGAAACGACGTCTAATACTGGATATGATCACTGGCCGCATGGTCTGGTGGTGGAAAGATTTTTTGGTTGGGGATGGACTCGCGGCCTATCAGCTTGTTGGTGAGGTAATGGCTCACCAAGGCGACGACGGGTAGCCGGCCTGAGAGGGTGACCGGCCACACTGGGACTGAGACACGGCCCAGACTCCTACGGGAGGCAGCAGTGGGGAATATTGCACAATGGGCGAAAGCCTGATGCAGCAACGCCGCGTGAGGGATGACGGCCTTCGGGTTGTAAACCTCTTTTAGTAGGGAAGAAGCGAGAGTGACGGTACCTGCAGAAAAAGCACCGGCTAACTACGTGCCAGCAGCCGCGGTAATACGTAGGGTGCAAGCGTTGTCCGGAATTATTGGGCGTAAAGAGCTCGTAGGCGGTTTGTCGCGTCTGCTGTGAAATCCCGAGGCTCAACCTCGGGCTTGCAGTGGGTACGGGCAGACTAGAGTGCGGTAGGGGAGATTGGAATTCCTGGTGTAGCGGTGGAATGCGCAGATATCAGGAGGAACACCGATGGCGAAGGCAGATCTCTGGGCCGTAACTGACGCTGAGGAGCGAAAGCATGGGGAGCGAACAGGATTAGATACCCTGGTAGTCCATGCCGTAAACGTTGGGCGCTAGATGTAGGGACCTTTCCACGGTTTCTGTGTCGTAGCTAACGCATTAAGCGCCCCGCCTGGGGAGTACGGCCGCAAGGCTAAAACTCAAAGGAATTGACGGGGGCCCGCACAAGCGGCGGAGCATGCGGATTAATTCGATGCAACGCGAAGAACCTTACCAAGGCTTGACATACACCGGAAACGGCCAGAGATGGTCGCCCCCTTGTGGTCGGTGTACAGGTGGTGCATGGTTGTCGTCAGCTCGTGTCGTGAGATGTTGGGTTAAGTCCCGCAACGAGCGCAACCCTCGTTCTATGTTGCCAGCGGGTTATGCCGGGGACTCATAGGAGACTGCCGGGGTCAACTCGGAGGAAGGTGGGGATGACGTCAAATCATCATGCCCCTTATGTCTTGGGCTTCACGCATGCTACAATGGCCGGTACAAAGGGCTGCGATACCGTAAGGTGGAGCGAATCCCAAAAAGCCGGTCTCAGTTCGGATTGAGGTCTGCAACTCGACCTCATGAAGTCGGAGTCGCTAGTAATCGCAGATCAGCAACGCTGCGGTGAATACGTTCCCGGGCCTTGTACACACCGCCCGTCAAGTCATGAAAGTCGGTAACACCCGAAGCCGGTGGCCTAACCCTTGTGGAAGGAGCCGTCGAAGGTGGGATCGGTGATTAGGACTAAGTCGTAACAAGGTAGCCGTACCGGAAGGTGCGGCTGGATCACCTCCTTTCTAAGGAGCATCTGGCATCGCTTGCGATGTCCAGGCACCGGATCGAGACGAACGTTCTCGCCGGTAGCTCATGGGTGGAACATTGACAGTGCAGTCGGGAGCGCGGCTTCCGGTCTTAGTACGCCAGGTCTTCGGGTCTGGTTGGAAGGGGTCGGGGGTGAGCGGGCCGGCTGGTGCACGTTGTTGGGTCCTGAGGGACCAGGCTTCCTGCCGTCCACGTGAGTGGTGGTGGGGGTTGGGCCGGCGGAGTGATCCGCATGGTTCTTCGATGGGCCACATGAAGCTAGCTGTTATGGCTGGGGGAGTGTGGTGCCGATCGTATGTTGAGAACTACACAGTGGACGCGAGCATCTTAGATCGCTCGCAACGATGACTGCCTTTCGGGGTGGTCGTGTTGTCGATTCGATCGCAATTTTAATCTTTGTGGTCAAGTTTCTAAGAGCAAACGGTGGATGCCTTGGCATCTGGAGCCGAAGAAGGACGTAGAAATCTGCGATAAGCCTCGGGGAGCTGATAATCGAGCTGTGAGCCGAGGATTTCCGAATGGGGAAACCCCGCCAGGCGACTTGTCGACCTGGTGACTCCCGCCTGAATATATAGGGCGGGTAGAGGGAACGTGGGGAAGTGAAACATCTCAGTACCCACAGGAAGAGAAAACAACATGTGATTCCGTGAGTAGTGGCGAGCGAAAGCGGATGAGGCTAAACCGATCATGTGTGATAGCCGGCGGGCGTTGCATGGTCGGGGTTGTGGGACACGTCGCTCAGTTCTGCCGGACTGGGGCGGTTACAGCGCATCATAGTCGAACCGGTTTGAAAGCCGGGCCGTAGTGGGTGCCAGCCCCGTAGACGAAATGGTGTTATGGCCGGATGTGTATCCCAAGTAGCACGGGGCCCGAGAAATCCCGTGTGAATCTGTCAGGACCACCTGATAAGCCTAAATACTCCCAGATGACCGATAGCGGACAAGTACCGTGAGGGAAAGGTGAAAAGTACCCCGGGAGGGGAGTGAAATAGTACCTGAAACCGTTTGCTTACAAACCGTCGGAGCCTCCTTGTAGGGGTGACGGCGTGCCTTTTGAAGAATGAGCCTGCGAGTTAGTGATATGTGGCGAGGTTAACCCGTGTGGGGCAGCCGTAGCGAAAGCGAGTCTGAATAGGGCGATTCAGTCGCATGTCCTAGACCCGAAGCGAAGTGATCTATCCATGGCCAGGTTGAAGCGACGGTAAGACGTCGTGGAGGACCGAACCCACTTCAGTTGAAAATGGAGGGGATGAGCTGTGGATAGGGGTGAAAGGCCAATCAAACTTCGTGATAGCTGGTTCTCTCCGAAATGCATTTAGGTGCAGCGTTGCGTGTTTCTCGCCGGAGGTAGAGCTACTGGATGGCCGATGGGCCTCAACAGGTTACTGACGTCAGCCAAACTCCGAATGCCGGTGAGTGAGAGCGCAGCAGTGAGACGGTGGGGGATAAGCTTCATCGTCGAGAGGGAAACAACCCAGACTACCAACTAAGGCCCCTAAGCGTGTGCTAAGTGGGAAAGGATGTGGAGTTGCATAGACAACCAGGAGGTTGGCTTAGAAGCAGCCACCCTTGAAAGAGTGCGTAATAGCTCACTGGTCAAGTGATTCCGCGCCGACAATGTAACGGGGCTCAAGCACACCGCCGAAGTTGTAGATTTCGCATGTTAGACAAGCCTTCGTGGTTCAGTCGTGCGGAGTGGTAGGAGAGCGTCGTGTGGCGAGTGAAGCGGCGGAGTAATCCAGCCGTGGACGCCACACGAGTGAGAATGCAGGCATGAGTAGCGAAAGACGGGTGAGAAACCCGTCCTCCGAAAGACCAAGGGTTCCAGGGCCAGGTTAATCCGCCCTGGGTAAGTCGGGACCTAAGGCGAGGCCGACAGGCGTAGTCGATGGACAACGGGTTGATATTCCCGTACCGGCGAACAACCGCCCAAGCTAATCCAGTGGTGCTAAGAGTCCTAACCCGTATTCAGTGGATCCCTTCGGGGTGAAGCGGTGCGGTCTAACGCTCGACCCCATGCTGGTGCGGTTAGCGTATGAACAGGTGTGACGCAGGAAGGTAGCTGAGCCAGGCGATGGTATCCGTAAGGTGAACCTGGTGTAAGGATGTAGGGCTGACGATAGGCAAATCCGTCGTCTGTACGCCTGAGATCCGACGCGTACCCGTTAGGGGAAATCAGTGATCCTATGCTGCCGAGAAAAGCATCGACGCGAGGTTGCAGCCGCCCGTACCCGAAACCGACTCAGGTGGTCAGGTAGAGAATACCAAGGAGATCGAGAGAATCGTGGTTAAGGAACTCGGCAAAATGCCCCCGTAACTTCGGGAGAAGGGGGGCCGGACACGTGACCGGATTTACTCCGCGAGCGTTGAAGGCCGCAGAGACCAGTGGGAAGCGACTGTTTACTAAAAACACAGGTCCGTGCGAAGTCGCAAGACGATGTATACGGACTGACGCCTGCCCGGTGCTGGAAGGTTAAGAGGAGGGGTTAGGTTTCGGCCGAAGCTCTGAATTTAAGCCCCAGTAAACGGCGGTGGTAACTATAACCATCCTAAGGTAGCGAAATTCCTTGTCGGGTAAGTTCCGACCTGCACGAATGGCGTAACGACTTCCCAGCTGTCTCAACCGCGAACTCGGCGAAATTGCACTACGAGTAAAGATGCTCGTTACGCGCAGCAGGACGGAAAGACCCCGTGACCTTTACTACAGTTTGGTATTGGTGTTCGGAGTGGCTTGTGTAGGATAGGTGGGAGACTGTGAAGCGGGCACGCTAGTGTTCGTGGAGTCATTGTTGAAATACCACTCTGGTCACTTTGGATGTCTAACGTAGGACCCTGATCGGGTTCATGGACAGTGCCTGATGGGTAGTTTAACTGGGGCGGTTGCCTCCCAAAGAGTAACGGAGGCGCCCAAAGGTTCCCTCAACCTGGTTGGCAATCAGGTGGCGAGTGTAAGTGCACAAGGGAGCTTGACTGTGAGACTGACAGGTCGAGCAGGGACGAAAGTCGGGACTAGTGATCCGGCAGTGGCTTGTGGAAGCGCTGTCGCTCAACGGATAAAAGGTACCTCGGGGATAACAGGCTGATCTTGCCCAAGAGTCCATATCGACGGCATGGTTTGGCACCTCGATGTCGGCTCGTCGCATCCTGGGGCTGGAGTAGGTCCCAAGGGTTGGGCTGTTCGCCCATTAAAGCGGTACGCGAGCTGGGTTTAGAACGTCGTGAGACAGTTCGGTCCCTATCCGCTGCGCGCGTTGGAAATTTGAGAAGATCTATCCCTAGTACGAGAGGACCGGGATGGACGAACCTCTGGTGTGTCAGTTGTTCTGCCAAGGGCACCGCTGATTAGCTACGTTCGGACCGGATAACCGCTGAAAGCATCTAAGCGGGAAGCCGTCTTCGAGATGAGATTTCCATGCACCTTGAGTGTGAGAGGCTCCCAGCAGACTACTGGGTTGATAGGCCGGATGTGGAAGCGGGGACTAACGACCCGTGGAGCTGACCGGTACTAATAAGCCGAAGACTTGACAACACAATTATTTCCGTGGCCTTCGGGTCACGGGCTCGCGTCCACTTTGTGGTTCCCGACAGACGATCGGGAATCAATTGAATACTTCAGCAACGGCTTGAAGGAACATGTTGAGACCAGATCATGGTCGACAGTGTTCCGGTGGTCATAGCGAGAGGGAAACGCCCGGTCACATTCCGAACCCGGAAGCTAAGCCTCTCAGCGCCGATGGTACTGCAAGGGGGACCTTGTGGGAGAGTAGGACGCTGCCGGACTTCTTTTGCAACACCAGGGAACCCCTGACCAGTACTGGTCAGGGGTTTTCTGCATTCTACGACCGCTCCAGCGCCGTTCCCGGTCGTCGTCGCGAGAGCAGTGGCAATAGGATCAGCCAGGGTCGGCCGACGGAGGAACGATGACGCACACCTGGCCGGCGCTGCCGGATGGCTCCCGCCTGGCGCTGCGGGAGATCCTCATCCACGGGGTGCTGTCCCGTGCCGAGATCGCGCGGTCTCTCGGGCTCTCCAGGGCGAGTCTGACCCGGGCCATGCGACTGCTGGTCGCACACGGCATGGTCGTCGAGGTCGGGACCGATGTCCGTGGTGCGACCGGTCGTCCGTCCGAGCTCCTCCAGGTGAGCTCGGGGGCGTGGGAGTTCCTCGGGGTGAAGCTCACGAAGGACCGCCTGTACGCGGCGGTGACCGACCTCGGTGGACGGATCCTCGCGCTCCACGAGGAGGTCATGACGTCCACGGTGCCGGAGGACGTCGCCGCGCAGATCACCGTCGTCACGGCGCAGCTCCGGCAGTCGAACCCGGCCCTCTGTGCGATGGGGGTGTCCCTCCCTGGCGACGTGCTCGTCCGGAGCGGGGAGCCGATCGTCGCCGCGTCGGTGTTCCTCGGATGGGCCGACGTGCCGTTCGCGCGGATGGTGTCCGAACGGACGGGCCTCGCGACGTTCACCGCCAACGACGTGCACGCGCTGACCGCGAAGGAGCACTGGTTCGGTGCCGGCGCGGGCCGGGAGTCGATGGCGCTCGTCACCGTGGGTGAGGGTGTCGGTCTCGGGCTCATCGCCAACGGCCAGGTGTCGACCGGGCAGAACGGGCGGCTCGGGAGGATCGGACACCTGCCGGTCCTCGGCGGTGGTCCCGACTGCGGCCTGGGGCACCTCGGCTGTGCGTCGAGCTACCTGCCGAGTCCGGTCATCGTGCGGAACTCCGGACACGTGGGTGCGACGTACGACGAGGTCGTGGAGCTCGCCCGGGACGGGGACGCCCCGGCTCTCGCGGCCTTCGCGGATGCCGGTCGCGCGCTCGGGGTCGTCCTGGCGTCGGTCGTGCACGTCACCGATCCGTCGGCGATCGTGCTCACGGGCGACGGTCTGCCCGTGTACGACATCGCCCGGAGCGCGGTGGACGACGCACTGCGTGGTGCGCTCGTGCCGAACACCGACGCCCTGACGATCGAGGTCCAGCCGTTCGAGTTCTCCGAGTGGGCGCGCGCGGGTGCGGTGCTCGCGATCCGCGGCCTCCTCCAAGACTGAGGGCGACTTAGTTACACGCGTTGACAAACACCGGGCGAACCGGGAGGCTGGTGCGGTCCCACCATCGAAGGAGATGCCGTGACCGCTCGGACCACCCCTCCCTGGCCCACCGCCGGCCTGTCGTTCGGCGGTGACTACAGCCCGGAGCAGTGGCCGCGCGGGGTCTGGCACGAGGACGTCCGGCTCATGCGCGAGGCCGGGGTGAACCTGGTCACCGTCGGGGTCTTCTCCTGGGGGCTGCTCGAGCGGGCGCCGGGGGAGTACACGTGGGGGTGGCTCGACGAGGTCCTGGAGCTGCTGCACCGGAACGGCATCGCGGTGGACCTCGCGACGCCGACCGCCGCCGCGCCGAGCTGGCTGGTCGCGGCACACCCGGAGATCCGCCCCGTCGACCGTCAGGGCATCGTCCGGCAGTCCGGTGAACGGCTCGGCTGGTGCCCGGACTCACCGGTGTTCCGCGAGCACGCCACACGGATCGTCGACGCCGTCGCCGAGCGCTACGGCAGCCACCCCGCCGTGCGGCTCTGGCACGTCAGCAACGAACTGGGCGGTGGCAACGCGCGCTGCACCTGCGCGAACTCCACTGCGGCGTTCCGGGAATGGCTCCGTGCGCACCACGAGTCGATCGACGCCCTCAACGACGCCTGGGGTACGGCGTTCTGGGGACACACGTACACGGACTTCGACGAGGTGTCCCTGCCGCGGGGCCCGCGCGACGGTGCGCCGAACCCGGGGCTGTTCCTCGACGCCGAGCGGTTCTCGTCCGACTCCCTGCTCGCCCACTACCTGCACGAGAAGACCGTCATCGAACGGCATTCCGCCGTCCCCGTCACGACGAACTTCATGGTGGGCGCGGCATCGCAGACCGTCGACTACGCGGCATGGGCCGCGCACGTCGCGATCCCCGCGAACGACCACTACACGCTCGTGGAGGACCCGCGTCGTGAGCAGGACCTCGCGGCTGCTGCCGACCGGATGCGGGGGATCACCCGGGGGCGTGGCCCGTGGCTCCTCATGGAGCACTCGACCGGCGGCCCGAGCTGGCAGGAGCGGAACCGTGCGAAGGAGCCGAGCGAACTCGTGCGGAACGCGCTCGCCCACGTCGCCCGCGGCTCGGACGGCGCCCTGTTCTTCCAGTGGCGGGCGTCGACGGCCGGTGCGGAGCAGTTCCACTCCGCGATGCTGCCGCATGCCGGCACCCGGACCCGGATCTGGCGCGAGGTCACCGCACTCGGTCGGGCGATGCAGGCACTCGCGCCCGTGCAGGGCAGCGTCGTCGAGCCGGCCAGGGTGGCGCTCGTCGTCGACGACCCGTCCGGTTGGGCCGTGCAGTCCGGACTCAAGCCGCACCGGGCACTGTCCTACGCCCGGGAACTCCGCGCATGGCACCGCGCGTTCTTCGACCGCCAGGTGCTGACCGACGTGGTGCCGGTCGACGCGGACCTCGACGCCTACGACGTCGTGGTGCTGCCCACGCTGCTCGTCGTGGACGACGCCACGGCGGCTCGGCTCTCCGCCGTGGTGGACCGGGGCGCGACGCTCGTCGTGACGTACCTGTCCGGTGTCGCCGACGAGCACGCACGCATCCGCACCGGCGGGTACCCGGGCGCGTTCCGCGACGTGCTCGGCGCGTGGAGCGAGGAGTTCACCCCACTGCAGCGCGAGGAACGCTGGTCATTGGACGACGGCGAGGTGGTCACCGACTGGGCCGAGGCGGTCCTCGTGACCGATGCCGACGTCGTCCTCGCGTACACGGACGGGCCGCTCGCCGGTCGCCCGGCGGTCACCCGCCGACAGGCGGACGCCGGCGACGCCTGGTACGTCTCGGCGATGCTGTCGGACGACAGCATCCAACGGCTCGTGGACCGGATCGTGGCGGAGCGGGCGATCCCGCGGACCGTCACCGGGCCTCCAGGACTGGAGGCCGTGCGTCGCGTCGGACGCGACGGTTCCGCGTTCCTGTTCCTCCTCAACCACCGTGCGGACCCCGTCACGGTCGTCGCGTCCGGCACGGACCTGGTCGACGGCTCCGTCCACGGACCGGAGACCATCGTGCCGGCCGGACGCGTCCGCGTGCTCCGCGAGGAGCGTGCGGCATGACCGTCGTCGACCGCGGCGCGCGCCCGCTCGGTCCCGCCGAGCCGGTGCGGCCGGTCCACGTCCTCCGTGCGGCCGGGGTGTCGCTCGTGGTCGCCGCCGCGGTCGACGGGCTGCCGGAGGTGCTGCACTGGGGCCGTGACGTCGGCCAGATCGCCGACACCGACGCCGACGACGTGGTCATGGCGCTCGGCCGCCCGGTCTCGCCGAGCGCGTTCGACGAACCGTGGCCGCTCACCGTGCTGCCGACGGAGCGGGACGGCTGGGAGGGGCGGCCCGGGATCGCCGGGCACGTCGACGGCGCGCCGCTCGTGCCACGCTGGCGCGACGCCCGCGTGGCCTCCGACGGGATGGAACTCGTCGTCACGGCGCACTCCGACGTCCTGGCACTCCGGAGCGTGTTCGCGCTCGACGGTGCCGGCGTGCTGCGCGTGCGCCACGCGGTCACCGGTCGGGGCGACGTGCCCGTCCATCTCCAGGCGCTCGAGGCGACGCTGCCGGTGGGGGAGCGCGTGGCAGAGGTCCTCGACCTCGGCGGGCGGTGGACCCGCGAGCGCACGCCGCAGCGTCGCGCACTGACCGCCGGGAGCCATGCACGCGAGAGTCGCCGCGGACGGACGGGCCACGACGCGCCGACGTTGCTGGCGCTCGGGACGCCGGGGTTCGACGACGCCGCCGGTGAGGTGTGGGCGGTGCACCTCGCGTGGAGCGCCGACGCCGTCCACCGGATCGACCTGCTCGCCGAGGCCCGGCCGTTGCTCGGGGCGGGAGAACTCCTGCGCGCCGGCGAGGTGGTCCTCGGGCGCGGCGAGACGTTCACCACCCCTGACGCCGTGTTCGTCTGGAGCGACGAGGGGCTCGACGGTGTCTCCGCCCGGTTCCACGACTCGCTCCGCGCACGCCCCGGACACCCGCGACGGCCCAGGCCCGTCGTCCTGAACACCTGGGAAGCCGTGTACTACCGCCAGGAGCTCGCGCCGCTCGTCGCCCTCGCGGAGACCGCCGCGGACATCGGCGTCGAGCGGTTCGTCCTCGACGACGGGTGGTTCCTCGGGCGCCGGTCCGACAGCACCTCGCTCGGCGACTGGCGGGTGGACCCCGCGGTGTGGCCGGACGGGCTCCGGCCGCTCGTCGACCGTGTCCGGGAGCTCGGGATGGAGTTCGGGCTCTGGTTCGAACCCGAGATGGTGAGCCCGGTGTCCGAGCTCGCCGTCGCCCACCCGGAGTGGCTCCTGCAGCGCCCGGACGACGACGTGCGGACCTGGCGCAACCAGTACGTGCTGGACATGGCGAACCCGGACGCCCGGGCGTTCGTGCTCGAAGCGATGTCGGCGGTCATCGGCGAGCACCACGTGGAGTTCGTCAAGTGGGACCAGAACCGGGACGTCGTGCACGCGGTCCACGACGGGCGCGCGGGACTCGATGCGCACACCCGCGGGGTCTACGCGCTGATGGACGAGCTGCGTGCCCGGCACCCGTGGCTCGAGATCGAGGCCTGTGCGAGCGGAGGAGCCCGCGTCGACCTCGGGGTGCTCAAACGGACCGACCGGGTGTGGCCGTCGGACACGAACGACGCCCTCGAACGGCTGCCCGTCCAGCGCTGGACCGAGGTGCTCCTGCCGCTGGAGCTCATCGGGTCGCACGTCGGACCGGAGGTCTCGCACACCACCGGACGGCACCTCGACCTGGACTTCCGGATGGCGGTGTCGTTGTTCGGCTCGGCCGGGATCGAGACCGACGTCACCACGCTGACGCCCGTCGAGCTCGACCGGATCCGTGCCTGGACGGCGCTGTACCGGCGGGAGCGCGGGCTGCTGCACACCGGACGGCTCCGGCACCTCGACCTCGGCGACCCCGGTCTCGCGACCACCTCGGTCGTCGCCACCGATCGGTCCCGCGCGCTCGTCCGCGTCGCCAGGACGGCCACCGGGCCGCAGTCGCTCGCGGTACCGCTCCGGCTGCGCGGGCTCGACAGGACGCGGCGCTACCGGCTCGCCCCGGTCGCGGGCATCGGCGTCCCGCACGGTCTCGACATGGTGCCGCCGCAGTGGATCGAGCGCGGGTTCCTCGAGCTGCCCGGTGCCGTGCTCGAGGACGTGGGCGCGCGCCTGCCGATGCTCGCGCCCGGGACCGCGATCGTGCTGGAGTGCAGCGCGCTCGACTGACGCGTCCGAGCGGCGGCGCTACCCGCGCAGGTCCCCGGCGTGCCGGAGTACGAGCGGCGACCCGAGTGCCACGGTGTCGACACCTGGTGCGCCCGTCACGGTGAACGTCACGGACTCGCCTGGCAGCAACGACACGAGTCCGTCGTCCACGCGGGCGGCAGGGTCGACACGGTCCGGGAAGACCGACACGTCGCGGGCGTAGGACGTGGCGGTCACGGTCACCCTGGCGCCGTCCTCGGTGGGCGTCGCCGAGACGGTCAGGGGCGCAGGCGTGAGCCGCTGGTCGACCACCTCGGCGAAGTCGTGCACCGTGCGGCCGAGCGGACCCGAGACGACGAGGACCTCGGTCGCGGGGTCCTCCGGAACGGCGAGCGACACGGGCAGTGCCACCCGCGCGGCATCCGCGGGCGCAGCGCCGACGTCGAACGACCCCGATGCGAGGACCGAACCGTCGAACCCGACCCGCTCGACGGTCACGGTGTCCTCGACGCGAGCGCCCGACGCGTTCACCAGCACCAGGTCGAGGCCGGACCCGTCCCCGGGCTGCACGGTGAGCAGCACCGGCTGGTAGGCGTGCCGGACGGCGTACCAGACCGGCTTCCTGATCCCCGCGTGGTCCACGAGCGACCAGGACACCACCGGCCAGTCGTCGTTCAACTGCCACACGATCGTCCCGGTGTTGTGCGGGGTGCGCGACCGGAACCGCTCCATGCCGAACCGGATCGCGTGCGCTTGGTTCAGCTGCGCGGACCAGTGCCAGTCCTCGATCGACGCCGGCTTCGGCAGGTGCCCGCGCATGCCGTCGGCGAGCTTCCGGTTGCCCTCGTCCGCCTTCTGGTGCACGAGCATCTCGTGCCCGTCCGGGTCGAGCGGTTCGTCGTGCACCACCGCGGTCAGGGTGGACCACGCCGGCGGCCCCTGGAACCCGAACTCCGCGACGAAACGCGGGTCCCAGTCCGCGTAGGCGCGGTAGTCCAGCCGGTTCCAGACGTCCCAGATGTGCACGCTGCCGTTCCGCTCGTCGTTCGGCGTCAGGTACTCGTCGAAGGAGAACGGGCTGCCGGGCGTGTACGGCCGCGTCGGGTCGAGCTCCGCCACGATCGCGGGCAGCAGCGACCGGTAGTACCCGTTGCCCCAGGTCCGGCCGACGAGCGACGGCCGCCAGCCCCACTCCGCGTACGCCACGAGGTTCTCGTTGTTGCCGTTCCACACCACCAGCGACGGGTGCGGGGACAGTCGGGTGACGGCCTCGCGGGCCTCGGCCTCGACCTCGTCCGCGAGCCACGGCTCCTCCGCGTAGGCGGCACAGGCGAACAGGAAGTCCTGCCAGACGAGCACGCCGAGCTCGTCGCACCGGTCGTACAGGTCGGCCGACTCGTACACGCCGCCGCCCCAGACCCGCAGCAGGTTCACGTTCGCCTGGACGGCGTCGTCGATCCGGTCGGCGTAGCGCTCCGGTGTCATCTCGGTCAGGAACGCGTGGTCCGGGATCCAGTTCGCCCCGCGGACCAGCACCGGGCGCCCGTTCACCCGGAGCAGGAAGGGCGCGCCGTCGGCGTCCGCCGCCGTGTCGAGCGTGACCGTGCGGAAGCCGACGCGGCCGGTCCACACCGCGTCGCCGACCTCGACGCGGACGTCGTGGAGCGGCTGGTCGCCCTCGCCGCGCGGCCACCAGACCGCGACGTCGGGCACGACGACCCGGACGGTGGCCGTCCCGTCCACGACGGGGCGCGAGCCGACGATCCGGACGGGAGGCTCGGCGCCGGATCCGGGGGACGTGGCGGACGCGCGGTGCGGGGCCACGGTGATCCGTGCCTCCAGTCCGGTCGTTCCGTCACCGCCGGTGGACGTGACGGGTGTCCCGCCGATCGCCTGCGAGAAGGCGCCGGTGGAACCGGCGTGCTCGACCTCGACGTGTGCGGTGAGCACCCCGTCGGCGCCGTCCAGGTCGACGAGGGGGCGGACGGACGCGATGCGGACGCCGCTCCAGGACTCGATGCCGATCGACTTCCAGATGCCGCTCGTCGCGACGTCGATGCCCCAGTCCCAGCCGAAGTTCGACGCGTTCTTCCGCAGCGCGTTGTACGGGTGGTGGTTGACGTGCGGGAGCTCGCCGCCGTGCAGCGCGGATTCCCGCTCGGCAGCGGGCACCGGGGCGTCGAACGTGACGACGAGCTCGTTCGTGCCGGGGCGGAGCAGGTGTCCGACGGGGAACCGGTACGAGCGGTGCTGGTTCCTCGTGGTGCCGACGACGATGCCGTTCAGCTCGATGGTGGCCAGGGTGTCGAGTCCGTCGGCGACCAGGTCGTGGCGCTCGGCGTCGGGTGCTGCCCACTCGAACGTGCGGCGGTACCGCCAGACGGTGTCGCCGATCCACTGCGTCGCTGCTTCGTTGTCGCCGTCGAACGGGTGGGGGATCAGGCCGGCGCGCAGCAGGTCCGTGTGTGCGCAGCCGGGGACCGTCGCCGCGATCCTCCCGGTCGGTGCCTCGGCCGGGCCGTGCACCGCCTCGAGGGTCCACGTGCCGTCCAGTGTCGTCCGCTCCATCGCGTCTCCAGTGCTCGTCGGGCCGCGTCGTCGCTGCCTCTTGACCGACTTAGTTTATGCGTGTAACAATCACGCTCACAACGTGGACCTGCGACGACGCAGACCGAGAGGACAACGATGTTCAACCCAACCCGTTCACGGCTCGCCATCGGCGGAGCCGTTCTCCTCGCAGCCGGCCTCGCGCTGAGCGGCTGCAGCTCCAGCGGCTCCGCCAGCACCGGGGACGCTGCCTCCACCCTGATCGCCTACACCGGCCAGTCCGGCGACTACCAGATCAACTACAACCCGTGGTCGCCCTCCAACATCGGCGGCGTCGGCACGATCTACGAATCGCTGTTCTTCATCACCAACGTCAACACCAAGGACCCGAAGCCGCTCCTCGGCAAGTCCTACGAGTGGAACGGCGACGGCACGCAGCTGACGATCACGCTCCGCGACGGCGTGCAGTGGAGCGACGGCAAGCCCTTCACGGCGAAGGACGTCGTCTTCACGCTCGACATGCTCAAGAAGCAGAAGGCGCTGAACTCCATCGGCTACGACGGCACCGCGAAGGCCGACGGCGACGACACGGTCGTGGTGTCGTTCGACAAGCCGTCGTTCGTGCTCGGCCCGAACCTGCTCGGCAAGACGTGGATCGTCCCAGAGCACCTGTGGAAGGACATCGACCCGACCACCGACGTCGTCCGCAAGCCCGTCGGCACCGGTCCGTACACGCTCGGCACCTTCAAGGCGCAGGCGTTCACCCTCGAGGCGAACAAGGACTACTGGGGCGGCGCACCGGCCGTGAAGACGATCCGCTACCTCTCGCTCTCCGGCAACACCGCCGGCGCCGACGCCCTGTCGCAGGGCTCCATCGACTGGCAGACCGGTCCGGTGCCGAACATGGACGACATCCCCGGCAAGTACCCGGGCTACGACGGCATCACCATCGGGCAGAACCAGATGGCGCTCCTCACCTGCTCGTCCACCGCGCTCGGCTGCTCCGGTCCGCAGACCGACTCCGCCGTGCGGCACGCCATCGCCGACGCGATCAACCGCAAGCAGTTGAACTCGCTCGCGTTCTCGAACACGGCCAGCGAGATCTCGCCGACCTTCGCGCTCACCACGACGCAGAAGGACACCATCTCGAAGGACGTCTCGCCCACGGTCATGCCGTCCGGAGCCGACACGGCCGCCGCGGCGTCGACGCTCGAGGGCGCCGGGTACACGAAGGGCGCGGACGGCATCTACGCCAAGGACGGCAAGAAGCTGTCCCTGACCGTCGAGGTCGTCACCGGGTGGACCGACTACATCACCGCGATCGACACGATGACGCAGCAACTCAAGGCAGCGGGCATCGAGCTCAAGGCGCAGCAGTCGTCGTGGAACGAGTGGACCGACAAGAAGACGAAGGGGAACTTCGAGCTCGCGATCGACTCGCTCGGCCAGGGCCCGACCGCGAACCCCTACTACCTGTACAACAACTACTTCTCGACCGCGAACACCGCGAAGGTCGGCGAGGCAGCCCCGATGAACATCGCCAGGTACAGCAACCCCGAGGTCGACGCCGCGCTCACGAAGCTCGCCGCGATCAACCCCGAGGACACCGCGGCGACCCAGCCCGAACTCGACGTCATCCAGCAGCACGTCGTCGAGGACATGCCCTACATCCCCGTGATGACCGGCGGCACGACGAGCGAGTTCCACGCGTCGAAGTTCACCGGGTGGCCCACCAAGTCCGACCTCTACGCCTTCCCGGCCGTCTGGGCGAGCCCGGACAACGCCGAGATCTTCAAGGCGCTCAAGCCGGCGAAGGGCTGACGCCGATGGGATCGCGACCGAGGAGCACGCGACGATGACCTACTTCCTGCGCAAGATCGGCTTCTACGTCGTCGCACTCTGGGCGGCTCTGACGCTGAACTTCATCATCCCCAGGCTCCTGCCGGGGAACCCGGTGGACATCCTGCTCGCCAAGCTCCAGCAGCGCGGCGGACAGGTGACCCCGGCGACCCGGCAGGCGTACGAGCTGCTCCTCGGTGGCGATTCCTCGGAACCGATCATCGTCCAGTACGGCCGCTACCTCGGCAACGTGTTCCGGGGTGACCTCGGCGTGTCCGTCAGCTACTTCCCGGCGCCCGTCACCGAGGTCATCGCGAGCTCGCTGCCGTGGACCATCGCCCTCGTCGGCATCGCCACGATCCTCGCCGCGGTCATCGGCGTCGGCCTCGGTGCGTTCGTCGGCTGGAAGCCCGGCACCTGGCTCGACTCGTTCGTGCCGGCCACCACCCTGCTCGCCGCCGTGCCGTACTTCTGGCTCGCCCTGATCCTGGTGTACTTCTTCGCCACCGGCATGCACCTGTTCCCGGCGCAGGGCGGCTACGACGTCGTCCTGACGCCTGGGTTCAACCTGGAGTTCATCGGGTCGGCGATCAAGTACGGCGTGCTGCCCGCCGCGACGATCGTGCTCGCGTCCCTCGGCGGCTGGCTGCTCGGGATGCGCAACATGATGGTGTCGACCCTCTCCGAGGACTACATCACCACCGCGCAGGCGAAGGGCCTGTCCGACGGCAAGATCCTGCGGAACTACGCCGCCAGGAACGCCGTGCTGCCGTCCGTCGCCGGGTTCGCGATCTCCCTCGGGTTCATCGTCTCCGGGTCGGTCGTCACCGAGCAGGTGTTCTCGTACCCGGGCATCGGATCGAAGCTCCTCTCCGCCGTGACGAACAACGACTACGCGCTCATGCAGGGGATCTTCCTGTTCATCACCCTGGCGGTCCTCGGCGCGAACCTCGTCGTCGACCTGCTGTACGGGATCATCGACCCCCGCACGCGGGCACGGAGCTAGGGAGGAGACGACATGACCAACATCCAGGAAGAGACCGAACCGACCATCGGGGCGCTCGCCGAGGAAGCGGACACCACCACGTCGATCGCCACCCGGCGGCAGGCCAAGGGCGGCATCCGTCGGTTCCTCCCCGCGCTCACGCCGTGGCTCGTCACCGGCATCGTCCTCGTCGCCGGCGTCACGCTGTTCGGCGTCATCGGGCCGCTGCTCGTCGGCGACCCGACCACCATCCGCGACTCGGGGCTGCAGCCGCCGAGCGCCGAGAACATCCTCGGCACCACCCAGACCGGCCAGGACGTCCTCGCCCAGCTCGCCTACGCCACCCGCGGGAGCCTGCAGATCGGGCTGATCGTGGGGCTCCTCGCCACCGTGCTCTCCGCGTTCTTCGGGATCCTCGGCGCGTACCTCGGCGGGATCATGGACGAGGCGTTCTCGCTGTTCTCGAACGTGTTCCTCGTGATCCCCGGTCTGCCGCTCGTCATCGTGATCTCCGGGCTCGTCCCGCGCGAGGCACGAGGGCTCTGGACCATCGCCGTCGTCCTCGCGATCACGTCGTGGGCGGGGTCCGCGCGGGTCCTCCGCGCCCAGACGATGTCGATCCGCAACCGCGACTACGTCTCGGCGGCACGGGTCGCCGGCGAACGGCCGTGGCGGGTGATCGCGGTCGAGATCCTGCCGAACCTGCTGCCCGTGCTGGCGTCGCAGTTCGTGTTCGCGGTCATCGCGGCGATCCTCGGGGAAGCCGGGCTGTCGTTCCTGGGGCTCGGGGCGTCGAACTCCTCGACGCTCGGCACGATGCTCTTCTACGCGCAGAACGGCTTCGCGCTGGCCAACGGCGCCTGGTGGTGGTTCGTGCCGCCCGGGTTGTTGATCGCGCTGCTCGGTATGGGCCTGTCCCTCGTGAACTTCTCGATCGACGAGGTCATCAACCCCCGCCTGGCGAACGTGCGGGCACAGCGCCGCCGGGAACGCGCCCTGCGCCGGCTGAAGGGAGCCAAGCGATGACCGCCGTCCTGACCATCGACCACCTCAACGTGGTCTACGAGACCGAACACCCCGTGCACGCCGTGAAGGACGTCTCCCTGACACTCGCACCCGGCGAGATCCTGGGACTCGCGGGGGAGTCCGGGTGCGGGAAGACCACGCTCGCCTACGCCATCACCCGGCTGCACCGACCGCCGGCGAAGGTCGCGTCGGGGAGCATCACGTTCCACGACCGGGACGGCACCGACATCGACCTGCTCGGGCTGCCGCACGAGCAGCTCCGCGCGGTGCGCTGGTCGAAGCTGTCGATGGTGTTCCAGGGTGCGATGAACGCGCTCAACCCCGTCACGACCATCCGTGCGCAGCTCGACGACGCCCTCGTCGAGCACCGGAAGGGGCTCTCCCGCAAGGAGCGCCGTGCCATCGCCGAGGACGCGCTCAGCCGTGTCGGCGTGGACCCGTCCCGCATCACCGCGTACCCGCACGAGCTCTCCGGGGGCATGCGTCAGCGCGTGATGATCGCGATGGCGATGCTGCTCGAGCCGCAGATCATGATCATGGACGAACCGACGACCGCGCTCGACGTCGTCGTCCAGCGGGAGATCCTCCGGGAGATCGTGCGGCTGCGGGACGAGCTCGGGTTCGCCGTGGTGTTCATCACGCACGACCTGCCGCTGCTGCTCGAGATCAGCGACCGGATCGCGATCATGCTCCGCGGCGAGGTCGTCGAGTGCGACCGGGCAACGGTGATCCAGCACGACCCGCAGCACCCCTACACGAAGCGGCTGCTGCAGTCGTTCCCGAGTCTGTCCGGGGAGCGCGGCGCGTTCATCCGCAGCGGCGTCGATGAGGAGACCCTCGCATGACCAGCGTCACCGTCAGCCACCTCGGCAAGGACTTCCACACCCGCAAGGGGCTGAAGCGCACCACGCTGCGCGCCGTCGACGACGTGTCGTTCGAGCTGCTCCCCGGGCGCACCGTCGCACTCGTCGGGGAGTCCGGGTCGGGGAAGTCCACCATCGCCAGGATGCTCGCCAAGCTCGAGTCCACGACGCGCGGGTCGATCGACGTCCGGCTCGAGGACGGCACGCCCGTCGTCGGCAGCATGTACCGCCGGCACGTGCAGATGGTGTTCCAGGACCCCTTCGCCTCGCTCAACCCGTTCCACTCGATCGAGCACCACATCGCCCGTCCGCTCCAGCTGCACCACCGCGCCCGTGGAGCCGCCGAGACCGCCGATCGGGTCCGTGAACTGCTCGGGCGCGTGAACCTGGACGAGGACTTCGCCACCAGACGCCCGCACGAGCTCTCCGGCGGGCAGCGGCAGCGCGTCGCGATCGCCCGGGCGCTGGCACCGGGGGCGCAGGTGCTCGTCGCCGACGAACCCGTGTCGATGCTGGACGTGTCGATCCGCCTCAGCGTCCTCAACCTGATGGGGCGGCTGCAGCGCGAGGACCACCTCGCCGTGCTGTACATCACGCACGACCTGGCGACCGCGCGGCACTTCTCCGACGAGATCCTGGTGCTCTACCGCGGTCGGGTCGTCGAGCGGGGGCCGTCCGACGCCGTGATCCTCGATCCGCACCACGACTACACGCGGCTCCTCGCCGAGGCCGCCCCCGACCCGGAGCGCGGCGAGCGACGGGTCACGGCGGGTGCGCCGCTCGACCGCTCCACGATCGACAACACCACCTGCTACGACCACACCGTCGGCGCGTGGGTGTCGAGCGAGCCGGCGCCGGTCGGGGCTCGATGAGCGCGGACACCGTCGACTGGGTCACTGCCGGGTTCCGCGCGAGGTTCCGGCTCGCGCCGGACCGTCCCGCCGCCCTCGTCTCGTTCCAGCCGACCGGCGGAGTGGACGCGCGCGTCGGCGGACCCGACGGGCCCGCCGAACTCGACGACCCCGCCGATCTCGACGACGTGCAACCCCTCGTCGAGCTGACCACCATCGGCAACGGGCGGTTCCCCGGCGGGTACCGGCACGTGGACACCACGATCGGGGCGCGACTCCGCCCTGTCTCGCACCACGTGCAGGCGGACGGGACCGACCTGTGGTTCCGGATCCTGCAGGAGGACGCGGCCACGGGCCTCCAGGTCGAGTCGGTGTTCCGGGCCCGCGACGGCGTCGCGGCCTTCCGGACGTGGACCGAGGTCTCCGCGCTCGGCGACCGCGAGCACGTCGTGGACGCGGTGTCCTCGTTCACGACCGGAGCGTTCCTGACCGACTCGGGTCGCACCGTCGACGACCTGTCGCTGGTGCACGCCGCCAACGACTGGGCCGCCGAGAGCCGGTGGCGGACCGACGCCCTGCGGGACATCGGGCTCGCCCGGATCGACCGGGAGGCCCAGCACCACCCGCCCAGGAGCCGCGCCGTCGTGCAGAACCGCGGATCGTGGTCCACGGGGGAGGCGCTCCCGATCGGCGTGCTGCAGACCGACGGGTACGCGCTCGTCTGGCAGATCGAGCACAACGGGCCGTGGCTGTACGAGCTCGGGGAGACCCGGCGTCACGCGTACGTGCTCCTCAGCGGACCCACCGATCAGGAACACCAGTGGACGGCGACCGTCGCACCGGGACGCCCGTTCGTGTCCGTGCCGGTGTCCGTCGGCATCGCGGCGTCCGTCGACGGCGCGTTCGAGGTGCTCACCGCGCACCGCCGAGCGATCCGGACCGTGCGTGCCGCCGACGATGCGCTGCCTCTTGTGTTCAACGACTACATGAACACGCTCATGGGCGACCCCACCACCGCGAAGCTGCTGCCGCTCATCGACGCAGCGGCCGAGGCCGGCGCCGACCTGTTCTGCATCGACGCCGGCTGGTACGCCGAAGGGCACTGGTGGGACAGCGTCGGGGAGTGGCTGCCGGCCGCGACCCGGTTCCCGGACGGACTCGGAGCCGTCGTCGACCACATCCGGTCGCGCGGCATGCAGGCGGGGCTCTGGCTCGAGCCCGAGGTCATCGGCATCCACTCGCTCCTCGCGACGACCCTGCCCGACAGCGCCTTCGTGCAGCACCACGGCGTCCGCGTCGCCGAACACGGGCGGCACCTGCTCGACCTGCGCTCGCCGGACGCCCGGGCGCACCTCGACGAGGTCGTCGACCGGCTCGTCGGGGACCTCGGTGTGACGTTCTTCAAGATGGATGACAACACGATGACCGGGCCGTGGGCGGGCAGCGTCGACGGCGGGCGCGCGCTGCTCGACTGGCTCGACGACGTGCAGGCCCGGTACCCGGCGCTGCTCATCGAGAACTGCGCATCTGGGGCGATGCGCGCCGACTTCGCGATGCTGTCCCGGCTGCACATGCAGTCCACCTCGGACCAGCAGGACCCGGTGCTGTCCGCGTCGATCGCTGCCGCTGCGCCCGCGGCGATGCTCCCCGAGCAGGCCGGGAACTGGGCGTACCCGGCTCCGTCGATGTCACCGGACGTCTTCACGCTGTCGCTCGTCAACGGTGTGCTCGGACGGATGTACCTGTCCGGCCACCTCAACGAGATGTCGCCGTCGCAGCGCGCGGTGGTGTCCGAGGCGATCGCGGCGCAGCGGGCCGTGCTGTCCGTGATCACGACCGCGATGCCCGTCTGGCCGCTCGGGCTGCCCGCGTGGGAGGACACCTGGATCGCGCTCGGGCTCCGCGCGGCGTCCGGCGAGCTGTACCTCTCGGTGTGGTCGTTGCCCGGTGCGCCGGACGCGGTGACGCTGCCGCTCGACGGGTTCCTCGGGCAGGACGTCGTCGTCGAGTCGCTGTTCCCCGTCGAGGTGGCACCGTGGGTGCCCTCCTGGGATCGGGAGGAGGGGGTCCTCCGTCTCAGCAACGGCGGTGCCACCCCGACGGCGCGGGTGTTCCGCATCCGGCCTGCGGCCGGCTGACGGGCGGACGGACGCCGATGGCAGCGGCGTGCGTCGGGGACGGACTGGAGGCTCGTGGCGGGCAGGCACCGAGCCTCCAGTCCGGTGTGGGGTCGCGTCCGGGTGTGGGGTCGCGTCGGGGGCCGGCGCCGAGCTCGGCGCGGAGCCAGCGTGCGGTGCGACTCTCCGCGGACTGCGCGACCTCCGCCGGGGTGCCGGCAGCGACGACCTTGCCGCCCTCGTCGCCGCCGGACGGGCCCATGTCGATGACGTGGTCGGCCGCGGCGACGACCGACATCGCGTGTTCGACCACCACGACCGTGTTGCCGGCGTCCACGAGCCGGAGGAGCTGCGTCGTGAGGAGCTCGACGTCCGCAGGGTGCAGCCCGGTGGTCGGCTCGTCGAGCAGGTACAGGGTGTGTCCGGAGCGTGCCCGCTGGAGTTCGGTCGCGAGCTTGATCCGCTGCGCTTCCCCGCCCGACAGCTCCGGCGCCGGCTGTCCGAGGCGCAGGTACCCGAGTCCGACCTGTCGGAGGGTCTCCAGCGCGCGAGAGGCCACCGGCAGCGACGCGAGGAACGACGCCGCGTCCTCGACGGTCATCCCGAGCACGTCCGCGATCGTCGCGTCGTGCCACCGGACGTCGAGCGTCTCGGCCGTGTACCGCGACCCGTGGCACTCCGGGCACGGGGCCCAGCTCCCCGGCAGGAACAGCAGCTCCACCGACACGGATCCCTCGCCCTGGCACACCTCGCACCGGCCGCCGACGACGTTGAACGAGAACCGGCCGGCGGTCCACCCGCGGGCCTTCGCCTCGTCGGTGGCGGCGAACGCTGCCCGCACTGCATCGAACAGCCCGGTGTACGTGGCGAGGTTCGACCGGGGCGTCCGGCCGATCGCCTTCTGGTCGACCTCGACGACCCGGTCGATATCAGGGTGCTCGAGGGCCACGGACGGCAGGACCCCACCGACGAGCGACGACTTGCCCGACCCGGACACGCCCGTGATCGCGGTGAGGACCCCGAGCGGCAGGTCGACGTCGAGCCCGCGGAGGTTGTGCCGCGTGACGGCCCGGAGCTCGAGCGTGCCCGTCGGCGTCCGCGGCGTTCGCTCGACGTCGGGCCGGCGGGGCTGCAGGTAGCGGCGGGTGACGGATTCCTCCACGGACGCGAGCCCGGGCACCGGCCCGCTGTACAGCACCGTCCCGCCCGACGCGCCGGCACCCGGGCCGACGTCCACGATCCAGTCGGCCTGCCGCACGATGCTCATGTCGTGCTCCACGACGAACACGCTGTTGCCGCCGGCGCGGAGTCCGTCGAGGACCTCGACGAGCGGTTCGACGTCGGCCGGGTGCAGACCGGCACTCGGCTCGTCGAGCACGTAGACGACGCCGAAGAGCCCCGACCGGAGCTGCGTGGCGATGCGGAGCCGCTGCATCTCGCCGGGGGAGAGCGTCGGCGTCGCCCGGTCGAGCCCGAGGTAGCCGAGGCCGAGCCCGGTGAGCACCTCGACCCGGGTCAGCAGGTCCTTCGCGATCGCGACGGCGACCTCGGTGCGCTCACCCGACGAGGCGCGGGACGTCGCCGGCGCCGCATCCGTGAGCTCCGCGACGGGGCGGAGCACCTCGGCGAGTGCGGTGAGGGGGAGTGCGTGCAGCTCGGCGATCGTCTTCCCGCCGAACGTCACCGCGAGCGCCGCCCGCGTCAGCCCGGTGCCGCCGCACAGCGTGCACGGTCCGGACTCGACGAACTGCAGCACCTTCTTCCGCTGCGTCTCGCTCTGCGAGTCAGCGAGCGTGTGCAGCACGAACTGCCGTGCGCTCCAGAACCGTCCCTTGTAGGGCTTCGCGATCCGGTCGCGCTGCGGGTGCACCTCGACGACGGGCTGCTCCTCGGTGAACAGCAGCCAGTCGCGGTCCTCGCGGGACAGCTCCCGCCACGGCCGGTCGATGTCGTACCCGAGGACCGCCGTCACGTCGCGGAGGTTCTTACCCTGCCACGCACCGGGCCACGCGGTGATCGCGCCGTCGCGGATGCTCAGCGACGGGTCGTGCACGGCTGAGGCCTCGGTGACCTCGTGCGCGGTGCCCAGCCCGTGGCACCGCGGGCACGCCCCGGCGACGGTGTTCGGGGAGAAGGAGTCGGACTCGAGCCGCTCCGCCCCGGGAGGATACGTGCCGGCGCGGGAGTACAGCATGCGGGTCGAGTTCGACAGGGTCGTCAGCGTGCCCACCGTCGACCGGGAGCTCGGGGCGCCGCGGCGCTGCTGCAGCGCCACCGCCGGCGGGAGGCCCGTGATGGACTCGACGTGCGGCGTCGACCCCTGCGCGATGAGCCGCCGCGCGTACGGGGCGACGGACTCCAGGAAGCGACGCTGCGCCTCGGCGAAGATCGTCCCGAATGCGAGCGACGACTTCCCCGAGCCGGAGATCCCGGTGAACGCGACGATCCGGTCGCGGGGCACGTCCACGTCGACGCTCCGGAGGTTGTTCTCGCGGGCACCGCGGACGCGGATCATGCCGTCGATCGCGGTGGACGGGGTCGGTCGTGCGTGCGGGGCGGGCATTCGTTCGACTCTAGACGCGCGCGGCTGACCGCGGCCGTCAGAGGATGCGCAGCTCCATCGCGCGCGTCACCGCTCGGGTGCGGTCGCCCACGCCGAGCTTCTCGAACACGTGGCCGAGGTGTGTCTTCACCGTCGTCTCGCTGAGGAACAGCGTGCGACCGATCGCCGGGTTGCTCTGGCCCTGCGCGACGAGCCGGAGCACGTCGAGCTCCCGGGGCGTGAGCGATGGCCCGGTCGGCACGGCGCCGGTCGCCCGGCGGACCAGTGCGGCTGCTGCCGAGGGCGCGAGCGCCGTCTCGCCCCGCGCGGTCGCCCGGACCCCGGCGAGGATCTCGGACTCGGGAGCGGCTTTCAGCAGGTACCCGGTGGCGCCGGCCTCGATCGCGGCGAGGATCTGGTCGTCGGACTCATAGGTCGTGAGGATCAGCACGCGGATCCCGGGCTCCACGGCGAGGATCTGCGCGGTCGCGGCGTCCCCGTCGATCCCCGGCATCCGGAGGTCCATCAGCACGACGTCGGGTCGCTCGGCGAGCACCGTCGACACCGCTGACTCGCCGTCGGCGGCCTGACCGACCACCTCGACGTCGTCGGCGTCCTGGAGGAGCGCGACGATGCCCGCCCGGACGACGGGGTGGTCGTCCGCCACCACGACGCGGATCACCGGGTCACCGCCGCAGCGGGGTACTGGACAGCCGGGAGGCTCGGTGTGGCCCCGGCGGGCAGGCTCGCCTCGACGACGGTGCCGCGTCCAGGGTGGCTGGTGATCCGGCAGGACCCGCCCGCCAGGGCGAGGCGCTCCCGCAGGCCGCGGAGTCCGTGGCCCGCGGTCGGGTCCGATGCGTCGAAGCCGACCCCGTCGTCCGTGATCCGCAGGACGGTCTGCTCCGGCGAGGGGCGCAGTGCGACGCGCACCGAGGCGGCGCGAGCGTGCGCGCGGACGTTGCCGAGGGCCTCCTGGGCGACCCGGAGCAGCACCACCTGCGCGTCGCGGTCCAGCGCGCAGTCGGGCGCGTCCACCGTGACGGGCGTGCCGGTCTCGCGGGTGTGCCGCTCGCCGAGGCGGTGCAGCGCGCCGCCGAGGCTGTCGCGGGTGACACCGGCGGCACCGGCGGCGATGAGGGCTCGTGACTCCTCGAGTGCTGCGCGGGCGGATTCCTCGAGGACGGTGAGGCGTTCCTCGAGCGCGTCGGTGCGGTCGCTCGCGAGGTCGCTCTGCGCGCGCTCCGTGAGCATCACGATCCCGGCGAGGTTCTGAGCGACGGTGTCGTGGATCTCCCGGGCCAGGCGCTCCCGCTCGCTCGCGATGCCGGCGGTGCGGTTCGCCTCGGCGAGGGACGTCTGTGTCGCGCGGAGTTCGTCGAGGAGTCTGCGGCGCTCCTCGGACAGGCCGGCGACGCTCGAGATCCAGACGCCCATGGCGCACGCGCCGACGACGCTGATGCCCTCGATGAGGAGGGTGCTGACGAGCGCCCCGGCGCCGCTGGAGACCTGCAGGCCGATGCCGCTCGCGACGCCGATCGCGATCGAGAGGAGGACGGCGCTCCTGATGCGTTCGGACTGGACCCACACGAGCGGGAACAGGATGCACTGGACGAACGCGGTGCTCGGGGCGACGGCGGGCAGGACCAGCGCGGCGGCGACGAGCAGGGGGAGGAACGCCGCGGCTGCCCGGGGCTCGTCGTAGCCGCGATGCCCGAAGGCGGCGTAGGCGACGACCAGCACGGCGATCGCGGCGTACGCGGGCCAGCGGGTGCTCCACGGCGACCAGCCGTAGGCGGTGATGAACGCCGTGAGGGCCATCGTCGCGGCGAAGAAGGCGTGCAGCCACCGGTTCCGCACCCAGGTCGCACCGGTCATACCGTCAGCATCCCACCTGTGTCGCTCCCTTCCCGTGTTTCTCGGCATCATGCGTCCTTGCGGTTCCAGCGGAACGTCAGCACGCAGGCCACCGTGCCGAGGACCAGCCACGCGACCAGGACGAGCGTTCCGAGGCCGAGCTGCCACGAGCCTCCCGGCTCGGCGGACGCGAAGGCGTCCGGCAGGAAGACGGAGCGCATCCCGCTCGCCATCCAGCGGAGGGGGAAGACCGACGCGACGTTCTGCAGCCAGCCGGGGAGCTGCGTGAAGGGGAGGTAGACGCCGGAGATGAACTGCAGGACCAGGACCACGGGGACGATCGTCGCGGTGGCGCGGCGGCCCTCGCGGGGGAGTGCGGAGATCGCGATGCCGAGGACGCAGCTCGTCGCGATGCCGAGCAGCATGATGCCCGCGAAGCGTGCCCACTGCGCTGGCGCTGTCGGCAGGTCCACGCCGAAGACGATGCTCGCGATGCCGATCAGCAACGCCGTCTGGAGGATCGTCGTGACGAGGACCATGCCGATCTTGCCGATGAAGTAGCTCAGCACCGGGAGTGGCGTGCCGCCGAGGCGCTTCAGGGTGCCGTCGCTGCGTTCCGTGGCGATGTCGACGCCGAGGGACTGGGTGCCGGAGAGGAGGAAGCCCGTCGCCGCCAGGCCGGGGAGGTAGTACGTGGCGTAGTCGACGCTGGCGCTCCCTGCTCTGATGTCCGCGGCGCTGCTGAAGGCGACCGAGAAGAGGGCCAGCATGATGATCGGGAAGAGGAACGTGAAGAACACCGCGTCGGGGGCGCGGAAGTAGGAGCGGATCTCGTAGGTGATGCGGTTCACTTCGACCCCACCATCTCGAGGTAGACGTCCTCGAGGGACGGGCGGATGACTTCGAGGTCGTGCATCGGGTCTGTGCTTGCCCTGATCAGGGCTGCGGGGTCGGTCGTGCGTTCGTCGTGCTGTTCGTTGTCGCTCGTCCACCTGACTCGGGGGGTGCGTGCTTCGGCGCCGCCCAGCTCGTCGATCGGGGCGAGGTCGAGGAGCCTGCCGTCGGCGATGACGGCCGCCCGGTCGGCCAGGTGTGCGGCCTCGTCGAGGTAGTGCGTGGTCAGGAGGATCGTCGTGCCCTCGCCTTGGACCTGCCGGAGGAGGCCCCAGAACTGGCGGCGAGCCTCTGGGTCGAAGCCGGTCGTGGGTTCGTCGAGGAACAGGACCTCCGGACGGCCGATGATGCCGAGGGCGACGTCGACGCGGCGGCGTTGGCCGCCGGAGAGCCTCGCTATCCGGGTGTTGCGTTGTTCCGTGAGCCCTGTGGCGTGCAGGGTCTCTTCGACGTCCCGACGCCTCGGGTAGAGCGTTGCGAAGTGGCGCAGCTGCTCGGCCACGGTGACGTTCGGGGACTCCGCGCTGGACTGCAGGACGATGCCGATCCGGGCGTTGTGGCTGCGGCTCGTGCGGGCGGGGTCGTGGCCGAGGACCGTGACCGTGCCGTCCGTGCGCGATCGGTAGCCCTCGAGGATCTCGACCGTGGTGGACTTGCCGGCGCCGTTGGGGCCGAGGAGGGCGAAGGTCTCGCCGGCCTCGATGGTGAAGGAGACGTCGTCGACGGCGAGCTTGCCGGTGGGGTAGCGCTTCGTGAGGTGGTGGACCTCGACGGTGGGGGTGGCGGGCATGAGACCAGCGTGGTCCGTCTTCGGGCCGGCCAGATCGGCGGAGGGGGCGGGAGGGGGTCCTCCGATCGGAGGATCTCAGCAGACGAGCTCGCCGCGAGATCGTGCGAAGAGGGAGTCGCCGTCACCCAGGCGAAGCGCCGGGCTCACCAGAAACCGTTGGTGCTGAAATCATCGGGGACCACGAAACACTGGGAAGACGACTTGATCGAGATCGTGTCCGCGATTCCGCCGACACTCACCAAGTAGCCCTCACCGTCTTCGCCGAAGACCTCGACGTTCGGCTGGCCCGAGTCGTCTTAATGTCGTCCGCCGCAGCCGACACCTTCGCCGACGCCGCATCGAGGGCGGCGTAGACGACCTTGAGCTCACTGCTCACACGTCGCCCCGTGACACATGGTTCATCCCCTCAGATGGTGCAGACCGCCAGCCCCTCCGGCGACCCGCAAATCACGCTAGCAGACAAGAAATCCTCACCCATGCGATTGGAACGGCATGCGTCCATGGAGTTGAGAGCGAGCTTCGAGCGACCCTGTGCTGATATGTTGCCGATTGGGGTGATGCGAGATGGGAATCTGGGTGGGGAGACGGCGGGGGCTGCTCGCTTCGGCGCTCGTGCTGGTGTTCGGGACGGTGCTGAGCGGCTGCACGGTGTGGCCGGCAGCCTCGCTTTCGGTTGACGACGCGAAGCGTGAGGCGATTGCATTCCTCGAACAGACCGTGGGCCAGGAGGCCCACGTCGCCTGGCCAGTAACCCCGGATCCGATCGCCACTCGGTGTGCCGGTGGCGATGGTGTGCGGTTCCAGTACCTGGTTGTCGCCTCCACGAAGAAGGGGAGTCACCTCGCGGAATCGCTCGGCACGTACTGGACTTCGGCGGGATTCGAAGTGGTCCGGTCGCAGGAGGACTTCGGCGAACACGGGGTGCTGTACTCCGCGACTGCCCGTGCCGACGAGAAGCCATGGGGATCGTACGAGATCTCCCGTTCAGGCATCAACCTGTACATCGACTCGCGCTGTGCTGCAGGCGACGTTCGGAACTTCGAGTGAACCTGCGCAGGGTCGTCGGGGCCTTGTGCGGGGTCGTCACGCTCGTCGGCGCGGCTGGGTGTGCGGCGACGATCGATCGGGAGGAGCCGATCACCACCGCGGAGGCGCGGAGTCGCGCGGTCGAGGTGTTCCGCGACCTCACCGCGCTCGCACCCACCACCTGGCCTGACGGCGTACCGGATCCGATCGCGAACGACTGCCAGATGGGCAGGGACCGAGGGGTCCAGTTCACGTACTTCGCCGAAATCGATGCCCCCGCAGACCCACGTGCGCTTGTCCACCAGGCCGCTGCGCACTGGCGCGAAGACGGATACACGTTGACTGCAACGGACAAGCCGATCGATGACGAGACCGGTCACATCTTCACGGTGGTCGCTCGCGCCTCGGGGGAGTCGCGTGTGTCGATGAGTGCCACGCGAATCCGTGCCCACATCTACATCGACTCTGTGTGCGCCGGAGGGGACCCCGATGACTACCGGTGATCGCCTGGTCCGGAAGCGCAACAAGTCCAAGCGGACGAGCGCGCTCGTCTTGGGGACCGCGGCGATCCTCTCGCTGTTCATGCTCGTCGGATGCTCTACCGCGCAACCGGGTCCAGCAGAGGCGAAGCGGTCCGCGGTAGAGCTGCTGAAGAAGACCGAAGCGCGCGTCGCCGTCGACTGGCCCGGGACCCCGGAGCCGAGTGCGGAGCGATGCGACCGAGGGGTCCGGTTCGGATACTTCGTCGCGGTGCAAGCGCCGACGGATTCGAGAGCAGTCGTGCGCGAGCTGCAGGAGCTCTGGCGGTCCGAGGGCCTGGAAGTGTCCCCTTCGGAGACCGACTTCGGTCAGGAGACAGGAGTGCTCGTCTCCGCCACCGCGGACGCGAACGGAGGACCAGGCGCGGCCTACCAGCTCAGCGACGCGGCTCTGGTGATCCGCGTGACTTCCCCGTGCGCCAACGGGGCGATCGAGGACTACGAGGAGTGATCCGTTCAGCGCATCCGCGTCGACGCGATCCCGCCGTCGACGTCGATCGTGCCGCCGTTCACGAAGAAGGCTTCGTCGGAAACGACCCACCGCACGGCACGGGCGATCTCCACTGGCTGGACCGGACGGCCCGCGGGGGTCCCCTGCGTCATCGCCGCCAGCACGTCTGCTGAATCCGCGTTGCCCGGCGTCGCCGTCGCGACCGGGGCCACCGTCACCACGCGGATGCCACGCTGCCCGTACTCCGCGGCCCACGCCCGGGTCAGCTGCTCCACCGCTGCCTTCGTCGCCGGTACAGCGCCATGAACGGCACATCGACCCGTGCCATCCACGAGCCGATGTTCACGATGTTCCCGCCGCCGCGCGACACCATCGACGGCGCCAGCGCTGCGACGAGGACGTGCGGAGCGCGGATGTTCGTCGCGAGGAGTGCCTCGACCGTGTCGTCCGACATCGACTCCGTGGGACCGCCCGGGTACACGCCGGCGTTGTTCACGAGGACGTCGACGTGCCCGCCGAGCTGCGTCAGCGCCTCTGCTGCGAGGGCGCGGACGACGTCGGCGTTCTGGGACAGGTCGGCAACGACCGGGACCGCACGTCCGCCGCGCTCTTCGATGGCAGTCGCGACCGCTCGGGTGCGGTGCTCGTCGCGGCCGTGGACGGCGACGGTCATGCCGGCAGCGGCGAGTTCGTGGGCGATGGCCTCGCCGATGCCGCTCGACGCTCCGGTGTGGCGGGGGTCCTCCCCGCAGGAGACGTACGTCGCCGCTTTGCCCGGTCATCTGCGCGGCTGAGCGTGTACAGGCCTTGTGGCAGAGACATCCGGCACTCCCAAGCCAGGTAGGCTCGCGGGGTCTGTTAGACGCAAGTTAGGCAGTCTCGAACTCGTGATTGACGCATCCGCGCTCGCTCCGGATGGGAAGTTGAGGATAGTGCTCGATCCTAAGCCCTCGCTACCGCTGGCTTCGTTAGAGGAAGCCCCTGTCGGCGGCAACCCATCTCGTCCGCCAAGGGTGGGGCGATTCTCTCCCCCTCGCGTTCACCGTGCAATAGAAGCTCTGCGCGCTGACACCAGGCGAGCGCTCGAGTCCAAATGGCTAGCCGCGGTGTGTGCGTTTGCCAGTGAGGCTCGGCCAGATCTCAAGGAATCCTTCGAGACATTTTTAGGGATAACTTCCTCGAGCTCCAATTATCTACGCGGAATGACCATTGGCGAAGTTGGCGTAGTTTACGAAGCGCTCTTGGCAAATCTCGGTCGTAGTGAACGCAAGGCTAGCGGGCAATACTTCACACCCGACGACGCTGCAGCATTCATGGCTGAACAATCGCGCACGTTCCCAGACGAAGGCGTTTGGCTCGACCCTTGTACGGGCGTCGGGAACCTCGCCTGGCACCTCGCCGCTGCTCAGGCGGACCCTGCTTCGTTCGTTAAACACAGGCTCACCCTTATCGATCTGGATAAGACTGCTTTGATGACGGCTGTCGTAGTCCTCGTGAGCACCTACGCGGAGGAAAACGATCGAACCGCTCTGGCAGCGATATGGGGTCGGAGTCAAGTCCGGGATTTTCTCTCAGACGAGGATTTGCCGCCCCATGACTTTGCGATTGTAAACCCCCCGTACGCCAGGAGTGCTCGTCGGAGTGGGTTCAGAACGGCCGCGGCGAACGAGCTGTTTGCCTACTTTATAGAGCGAGTATCATCTACGTCTCGCGGTCTGATCGCTGTGACGCCAGCTGCATATTTGAATGCACCACGATATCAGACGCTACGTGATCATCTCGACCAAACTCAAACCGGAGGGTACGTATTCGTTTTCGATAATGTGCCAGACACGTTATTTCGAGGCTACAAGTACGGATCAACAAATACATCAAGCACCAACTTCGTTCGCGCTGCGATCACAGTTTGCGCCCCAGATAGTGCCGGATGGCGGATAACTCCAATCCTTAGGTGGGCTGCCGGATCGCGGAGTCGAATGTTTCTGCAAGCTCACGACCATCTTGTGAATCGGCGCATTGGACCTGACGGGCAATGGGCAAAAGTGATGCGCGGTACCGAGCAGTTGTGGCAATACCTAGAGAGTGCGACGCATTCGCTTTCAGATTTCCTCGTTCAAGGCCCGACTGAGTACCGCTTGGAAGTCGCTTCGACGCCGCGCTATTACGTCTCGGCATCAATCCGTCCGCTCGATCGCGCGAGCAAGCATATCCTATTCTTTGCGAACGTCGAAAGTCGCGATCGTGCTTATCTCATGATAAACTCTTCTGTAGCGTATTGGTGGTGGCGTGTGATCGACGGAGGGGTTACTTTGCCGCTTCGCGCGTTGCGATCTTTGCCAATGCCGGAGTTTGCTCCGGATGACTCTATTGTCGCTCGTCTTCGGCATTCTGAAACAACAGACGTGGTATCTAAACTTAATGCTGGACGTCACAATGAGAATGTCAAGCGGTCTCCGGCTTTGGTGGAGGCAGTGAATCGGTGCGTGTTGGGAGGTGCGCATTGGAGTTTTCGAGAGGTCTACGCTCCTGACTTATTCGCCGTCTGACTTTGGCCCTCGGACTGGGGTTTGATCATCTGAGAAGTAGTCGGTATTGTGACGCGTGTGAATCAGGGTGCTGACCAACGCGACGTTCGTAACCCCGAACCGTCTAGGCCGAGAACGCATCGAGTGGGTCTCGAGCGAGAGTTCATTCCTGCAGAAACTCTGACAGAGGCGACAACCCGAGTCCGAATGTTGACTGGTGTTACTCCTGAATCAACTCGGGGAGAAAAGCGTGCGCTCTTGGCTCTGCGCGACGCACTGGGTCTCGATATAGCAACCGTTGAAACGAACGCTGTACTCGGGTCTGCGCTTGCCGAGGCTCTCGATGTCGCCTGGTTGCCAGCGATTTACGTTGACGCAAATAGGCTCACTCTCGCTGGCGTGAATGCGCTTCTTGAAGGCGCGACGTTCGCGTACCAGGAGGGTGCACTGCGGGCTCTGCAGCCTAAGCGCTCCGACCATTTCGCTGCACCGGCCTGGGCTGACTTTCGGCCTGCAGTTTCCAAGATCGAGGCTGTGACTCGTATTGCGGCCCTGACCAACTCGAGCCCGGAGTGGTTGGGGCCTGGTAGTAAAGAACACAAAAGCGTCCTCGTCAACCTCGGCGCTAGCTTGCTGCCCAGTCTCGATCAAAGTGGATTGAGTAAGACGCAGCTGGCTGCCGCGATCGCTGAAGGTCTTGACGCGCCGTGGAGTGACGACTTCATTTCAACCGGGGAGACGATTCGGTTGAATGGATTGAATGCAATTCTGGCCGGCGCTGAGCGTCGACTTGGTAGGCTTGGGTCCTCTTACGCTGCTGGCTTGACGCCCGAAGGGGAAGGCGTTGCCCTGGTCGATGCGCTCTGGCAGAAAATGCTGACCGAAAAAGAAGAGCGTTGGGATGGTAGGAAGAAAATTGAATGGCTTCGCGACGAGGGTACCCGTCAGGAAAATCAGATGGAGTGGCCTGGTTTCTATTTCGAGTATCGTGGTCGCGACGTGCTCAATAGCACATTTCGCCCTAACCCGCACCCTTTGCGAGTGAAGTATGGACACACGGTCTTTGACTACTCGCTGAATCATGTTTGGGATCTGAAATCGCACACTGCTGAACGTGAACGGCCCGGCTATGCCACGGTGATGCGAGGTGACGACGAGGTTCAGCTCAATGATGCGTCTGCGGTTCGTGCTTGCGTCGACGAGCAAGGTCTTGGCTTCATTGTTCTCACCGGTAGGGCAGTCAGTGACGAAGACGGTGAATTCAAGCGCTGGCACGACGAGTTCAAGGGTAAACCGAGTCGGCCGAGCTTGAGTGGAAAATCACGTGCACGCAAAGCCGCGTTCCTGCCCCTGGCGGTGGAGGCGTTTTGGATTTCCAACACAGCCGCTTTGGACGCGGGGGTATTGAGTGGAGCGCTCAAAGCAGTACCGCAGGGCCGGCAATCATCTGGTGCAGCGAGGCCAGACAAGTTCCACATGAGGCTTGAGCCTGCGCGGCGGATCATGAGTGTCGCTTCGCGCGCTTCCCGTCTCGGGTCTTAGTGCCTAAGGCGATCCGCAGGGTGCTCGCCTTGAGGGCCTTCTGTCGGGAGGCCCCTCGAGGGACGTCGGGGATCTCCGTGACCTCCTCGAGTGGGATGCCGAACTCGGGACGGACGCGGTTGCAGCGGTCGGCGCGGTCGATGACGGACCCCACGCCGGACCGCAGCGACTGCCCGCCCTCGGCGACATCCGCGCTACCGCACGTACAACGTCGCCGGCTTCCCCGGCCCCTCCGCAGCCTTGGCGTCCGTCGCCGTCAGCAGCGGCACCATCGCCCGTCGGAACGAGTCCGGCAGCAGCCGCTCACCGAGGACGGCTTCGTGCAGCCCCCGGAGCGCGGACATGGTGAACGGCGAGGGCAGGAGGCCGTGCGGGTCCGGCGCCCCACGATGATCGGCACGGAGCCGAGCGACCGCGAAGCCGAGGATGTCGTCGTGCCCGTGGACCATGCCCGTCGCCTCGCCGATCGGCACGAGTCGTGCGTCGTCCCCGAGATCGAGCGACGCTGCCGGCACGACGTCGAGGTGCGCGACAGACAGCACCCACCCGCGGTCGTCTCGCGAGGGATCGTCGAACACGTGCAACTGCCGCGGCGCGAGCCCCGTGACGCCGGCCTTGTCGCGAAGCGATCGGAGCACAGCGTCCGCGAGCCGCTCGCCCTCGTGCACGAACGTTCCCGGCAGCCGCCAGTCGCCGTCTGACTGGTCCCGGACCTGCACGACCGCTAGCGCCCCGCCGACCGGGACGGTGAGCACAGCGGTGTCGACGGCGACGGAGGGTCGCGGGTAGTCGGCCAGGCGCTTGCCGTTCGCATCGCGATACTCGGTCACGGCACGAGTTTACGCATGCTTGCGTAAACCTGTCGACGGGTGCATGCTGGGTTTACGCAATTCCGCGTAAATCTGGAGGGGCCATGACGAACACACTCGACCGTGCAGTCGGCGCAGTCCTGGGATCCGCTGCGGGCGACGCCCTCGGCGCCGGCTACGAGTTCCAGCCACCCGTCCCGGAGCCCAAGCCCATCCGCATGAAGGGCGGCGGCGCGTTCAACTGGGCACCGGGGGAGTGGACCGACGACACGAGCATGGCCGTCCCGATCCTGCGCACCGCCGCTCGCGGCGGCTCGTTCGCGGACGACGCGGCGTTCGACGGGCTCGTCGCGGCCTGGGCGGACTGGGCACGGACCGCGCCGGATGTCGGCATCCAAACACGCAGCGTCTTGGCCGGTCTGGAGGCTCGGACCGCGTCCGCCTCGCGGGCGTCGGCCCGGCGGGTCCACGACCAGAGCGGTCGTTCCGCTGGCAACGGATCGTTGATGCGGACGACGCCACTGGTCCTGGCGTACCTGGACCCGGCGGAGGACACCGATCGTCGGCTCGCTGACGCTGCCCGGGCGGTCAGCGACCTGACGCACTACGAGGCCGATGCCGGCGATGCGTGCGTGCTCTGGTGTGTCGCGATCCGGCACGCCGTCCTGACGGGGTCTCTCGACGTCCGTCGCGGTCTCGACCAGCTGCCGAGCGAGCGGCGCCGACTCTGGGCTGAGCGACTGTCCGCTGCCGAGGCCGGCCAGCCCGTCGACTTCACCGCGACGAACGGCTGGGTCGTGTCCGCGCTGCAGGCTGCGTACGCCGCGGTCCTCCGGACGGACTCGCTCGAGGGGGCGCTCGTCGCAGCGGTCCGATCCGGCAACGACACCGACACGGTGGCGGCGATCGCCGGGGGACTGTCCGGGGCGCTGTACGGCGCGTCTGCGCTGCCGGGCGACTGGCGGGAGCTGCTGCACGGCTGGCCCGGGCTCCGAGCGGACGACCTCGTCGCGCTGAGCTCGCAGGCGCTGCGGGTTCGAGCGGCCTGATCTCAGCGGTGTTTTCGGCGGTGTCGGAGGCTTCGATGGGGGGAGCCTCCGGCGCCGCCATACACGTGGATAGGCTGCGGGTGATGGTCGAACTGGTGGAGCACCGAGCGGAGTGGGGCGCGCTGTTCCGTTCGGAAGCCGATCGGCTCGCTTCCGCCCTGGGCCCGGCCGTCACTGCGATCGAGCACATCGGGAGCACCGCGGTCCCAGGGCTCGTGGCGAAGCCGATCATCGACCTCGCGGCTCGTGCTGCTGCGGGCGTCGACCCGTTCACGCTGTCGTCCCTCGTCGCGCCGCTCGGGTACGAGCGGCACCGTCGCGGCCCGAAGAACCACGGTGTCTACGTCCGCTCGATCGGAGAGCAGCGGACGCACATCCTGCACGTGTTCGCGGCGGACGAGTGGGAGACCTGCAACCAGCGGCTCTTCCGCGACGCACTGCTCCGGGATCCCGCGGCTCGAGCGCGGTACGGGGAGCTGAAGCGGGCGCTCGCCGGAGCCGCTGACGGGCGGGACTACACGGCGGGGAAGCGGGACCTCGTGGAGGAGGTCCTCAACGTCGAGCGTGCGCGACGAGGGCTACCGCCGACGTCGGCCTGGGACAAGTGAGCGTCGGAGTCACTCGATGTCGTTGTAGTAGTCGTCGACGTTGCCCGAGCCGCACATCGACTCCACGGTGATGATCATGCGGCTCGTGGTTGCCGAGAACTCGATCGTGCTGACGATGTGATCCTGGGAACGGACCCGATGCAGGATTTCGCCGTCCGCGCGTTCGACGTTCTGCGTCCATGTGGGCAGTCCCTTGTCTCGCCAGGCATGGTCGACTCGTTCCATGACGGCTTTCGGGTTGTCCACGGCACCTTCGGAGATCTGATCCCACGAGAACGAGACCCCGGTGAAGCCGCGCGGCCTCGGGCACTCGTCCGGGGACGGGCCGTCGCTCGTGCTGGTCCACTCGCCTCCGGCGACGTCCATCGTGTCGCGAACCAAGGCCTGCATCTGGTCCGATGCGTCCTCCGCCGTCAGGAGGGGCGCTTCTGTCGTTCTTGTGCACCCTGTGACGGCAAGGAGGACCGTCACGACGAGTGCGGCGGTGCGGGTCCTCAATTGAAGTCGCTGGCGTTGCCTTCGGCGCAGTCCGACGAAAGCTGGATCACGGTGTTCATGGCACTGGCTCCCAGGCCGATCGTCGAACCTCCATCGCTCTCGGCGCCGACGTAGTACAGGGGTCGGTCGTCGTTCAGAGAGCTCTTGGTCTGGTGCGTGGAGTAGCCGTTCTCCTTGAGGACCGCTTCGGCCCGATTGATGTAGTCGCGAGGATCCGAAGGCGGTGCGCCTTCTACCGACCAGCTGAACTTCACGCCTTCATCAGATCGTGGTCCACAATCAGTCGCGGTCGGCTGACGGAGCTCCGGTATGGCCGCATCGTCCAGCGCACGGAGCTTCTCCACGATCGCCTCGCTGCCGCTACGTACTTCATCCGGGGTCATGCGCGATTCCGATGCGGTCTGGGGAGTCCCTGTCTGAGTTGCGCAGCCACTGGCGAGGAGCACCGCGGTGACGACTCCGACCCGGGAGGTCAATGCTCCGATCACGAGTACCGACGACGGTCCGAGAGCGACAATTCACCCGCCTGCCTCGGGGGCGTCTCATTCGTAGTCCGCAAGGTCGCCCCCCGCGCAAACCGAGTCGACGGTAAGGGAAGAGGTCTGCTGATTTGCGGTTGCCGACACCGCGGGGCGGTCGCTGTCCTTGGTCTGTACCTGGTAGAGAACGCCGTACTTGCCGAAGTCTGTGCTCCGAGTCGACACTGCAAAATCGTTCTTACGAAGAGTGGCTGCGACCGCATCGATCCACGCTTTGGGATCGGTCGGAGGTGTGCCGCGAGAGTCCCAGTGAAACTGGACACCTCCGTGCGGATCGCCGTCGTGGCTGCACTCGGTCGGGGCTGGTTCTGCTGTCCGACTGACCGATGACCATTCGGAACCGGCGACATCGAGCACGAGGTTGCGTGCTGCCTCTGCATCTTGGCGATTCCTTTGGACATCCATCGTGTCTTCTCCCGTTGCTGAGCAGCCACAGAGCGCCGTGACCACTGTGATGAGGATCGCTGTCAGCGGCATCCGCAAGTTCCACGTGCGCGTCACCATGGGTCCAGGGTCGCCTTTGCTGTGTTGATGAGGGCTGAAGTATCCGGGTCAAGATATCCGAATGGGTCGCTGTCCGACTTGTGTTTCACCGGGTCGTGAACGGTGACGCCGTATGTCGGGCCGTCGATGTTGCCGCCGTGAACAGAGTCAGCGTCCGTCGGAAGGTCCTCTGCCCCGAAGGCCGGAGCGCTCGGATCGGTGCGCCCGCTCACGAGGCGTCCACCAGGTGCGACCCATTCGTCTCCGGTGCCGGCGTAGACGTGTTCGGCACCAAGGTTCCCAGCATCGTGGATCCAGGAGGGGATTCCCGCGGAGCCGAGGTTGACCGAGCTCTGGATGCCGAGGTCAGGTTGCGTCGCCATGGCGATCGCCGTCGTGGTGGTGCCGTAGGAATGCCCGACCAGATTGAGGACAGCGCTGTCATTCCTGCTCGCGCGGAACCCGACGAGGTCGGACACCAGCTGCTTGGCACCGGCGTCCGCCTTGTCGTCGCTGAAGACTTCTCGCGATCCAGTGCCGAAGTTCTTCGGGGTGTCGTAGTTGATCCACTCGACAACTGCGGTCTCGCTCGGGTCGCCGGTGACGTGGTCTTGGACCTCCTTGAGGTTCCGCACGCCGCGCTGTAGAACTGTTGCGTCGCCGAGCGTCGTCCCCATGCCCGGCACCACGTAGCTCACGTTCGGTGCCGTGTCCAAGTCGCCGACCGAGATTGCTCCGAGCGGCGGCTTCCCCATTCGAAAGCTCACCACTTGGACAGGGGTAGCAGAGAAGGTCTCGTCTGGTAGCTGGCTGCCCCGAGCGGCGCTCGCGAAGTTCTTCAGCTGATCGTTCAAGAGCTGCTCCTCGACGAGCTCCTGAGCGAGGTCGTAGGGGCGGAGCCCGGCCGAGACGGCATCCTCGATGGACTTCTTCAATGCGCGGAGTCGATCATCCGACGCCTTCTTCTGGCGCTTGAGTTCCGCCCTGTTCGCGGTGTCCCGCGCCCAGTACGCGACGCCGTTGAGGTTCCCGATCACGGCAGGGAACGCCGCGATGAACGCATCCTGCGCGGCCGAGTGGGCGCCCTCCGAGCCCTTCCCGTCGTCACCGCCGAGATCAGACCACCACTTCGCGACTGCCTTCGGGTCGCTCACCTTGCCCAGGCGATCGGCGAGTGCCTTGTCGCCGGCGAACGCGGCGATCTCCTCCGGCTTCAGTCCGCCCAGGAACGCGAGCAGCTGCGCGTCGGTCATCCCCGCGATCGTTGCGGCGCTCGTCGCGAACGCGCCGATCACCTCGGACTCACCGAGCTTCGACGCGGTCTCCGCATCCGCAGCCTTGCGGCGAGCGACGAGGTCCTGCCACGACTGCTCGAGCGCGACCTTCAACACCTGCAGGCCGGCGGCTTCGGCGGAGAGCCCGAGCATCTTGGCGGGGGCGTCGTCGGCGTCGGACTTCTGCAGCTTGTCGACCGCTCGCGCGTTCGAGGTCAGGTCCTGGTGATTTCGGCTCTGCGCCGCTTTGATCGTCTGCGCTTCGGTCTGGATCTGCTCGATCCGTGTGGCGTAGGAGATGAGGATGGTCGCGGCCTGGTCGATGTGGCCGGCGATGCGCTCGCCGCCGGCACCCACCTCGGCCGCCGCGGAGACGAACGATGCCTTGTTCTTCGCCTTCCACTCTCCGTCGGAGACGACCTCCGCCTGCCGGTGTACCTGGTTCGAAGCGGTGCGGATCTTCGACGATCGCTGCTGCAGGCGCTGCGCGACGGAACGGATCGACTGGGGGTCGCCTGCAGTCGGGTCCGCGCTCACGAGCCGGCCGCCCGTGCTCGGGAGGCGTCCCACTCCTCGAAGGCAGCGACGACGCCGTGAGCCTGTTTCGCGACGGCGCCCGTGTTGTTCTCGAGCGCGGTGGTCATGTTGGTTTGCACGCGGAGCGACATCTCGAATGCGGACTGCACCTCGGCTGCACCGAAGTCCGCACCGCCGAGAACGGTGACCGCGACGCTGCTGAGCTGCGTCTGACTCTGCTCGATCTTGCCCGCGATGCCGCGGATTGCCCCCGCGTCGATGACGACGTCCGTCACGATGTTCCTTCCCCCGAAGTGGTACGTCCGGCAGCATATCAGCCACGGTCCCGGTGTCGGGCGCCGCTGTTACGGTGCAGCAATGCAGATCACGCCCGAGGGCCACGCGCTCCTCAGCCCGAGCGACCTCACCACGTGGGCGTCGTGCGAGTGGGCGTTCCTGCGCAGGCTCGACGCCAAACTCGGCCGCGGGGAAGCTCTGCCTGAGTCGCACGACGACATGCTCGACCGGACGGCGAAGCTCGGGGACAAGCACGAGCTCGACTACCTCGAGATCCTCAAGGCGACCCACGATGTGGTCGAGTTCGACCGCCCGGCGCCGCAGGACTACGGCACCGCTGCCGAAGCGGCACTGCAGACCATGCGCACGGGCGCGGACGTCCTCTACCAGCCGACGTTCCACCGACCGCCGACCGCGGAGGAGTCGGGCTTCATCGGCTTCGCGGACTTCATCATCCGCAACGACCGCGGCGAGTACGAGGTCTACGACACCAAGCTCGCCCGCCACGCCAAGATCAGCGCCCTGCTGCAGCTCGCCGCCTACGCCGAGCAGATGCGCGCACACGACATCCCGACGGGCGAGCAGGTCCACCTGGTCCTCGGCGACCGCACGACGACCACGCACGACCTTGCCGACATCACGCCGGTCTACCGCACGCAGCGCGCCGAGCTCACACGGGTGATCGCGGAGCGGATCGCAGCGGACGAGCCCCTGCGGTGGGGCGATCCGCGGTACAGCAGTTGCGGTCGCTGCGCCGTCTGCCAGACCCAGGTGGAGGAGCACCGCGACCTGGTCCTCGTCGCAGGGATGCGCCTCGACCAGCGGACGAAGCTGATCCGGCAGGGGGGTGCTGACGATCGACGACCTGGCGGTCCGCACCGCACCGGTGCCCGGCATGTCGAGCACGACGCAAGGTCGCCTGGTCCGTCAGGCGAGCCTCCAGGTCGAGTCGGAGCGGACGGCGACGAAGAAGCCGGCATGGGAGCTGGCAGACGCACGAGCCCTCGACGCGATCCCCGTACCGGACGCGGGCGACGTGTTCTTCGATTTCGAGGGGGACCCGCTCCACACCGAGGACGGCGTGCACTGGGGACTCGACTACCTCTTCGGCCTGGTCGACGACTGCGCGGCGTTCACGGCGTTCTGGGCGCACACGATCCGCGACGAACGACAGGCCCTCGTGGACTTCCTCGCGTTCGTCGAGGAGCGTCGACGCGAGCACCCCGGCATGCACGTCTACCACTACGCCGCCTACGAGCGGACGCACCTGCTGTCCCTCGCCGCGCGGCACGGCGTCGGCGAGGAAGCCGTCGACGACCTGCTCCGCGCGGGTGTGCTCGTCGACCTGTACCCGATCGTCCGCAAGGCGCTCGTCGTCGGCAGCCACAGCTACTCGATCAAGAAACTCGAGCCGCTGTACATGGGCGAGGACCTGCGCCTGAGCGACGTGACGAATGCCGTGGACAGCATCACGGCCTACGTCGACGCGATCGAGGAACTCCGGAACGGCGATGCCGCCGAGGGCCAGCGGATGCTCGACCAGGTCGCGGACTACAACGCGTACGACTGCCGCTCGACTCTGCGTCTGCGTGACTGGCTGCTGTCGCTCCGGCCGCCGTCCACGGAGGCGCCGGCCGAACTCGACCTGCCGCCGATCCCCGTCGAGCGCGAACCGAACCCCGTGTACGTCGCCCTGGCGTCCGAGCTCGAGCACGTCGAGGCGCTCGACCGCACCCCTGACCAGACCGCGTTGGCGCTCGCCGCGGCCGCGATCGACTACCACCGGCGCGAAGCCAAGACCTTCTGGCAGGACCACTTCGACCGGCTCCGCAACCCGGTCGACGAGTGGGCAGACACCCGCGACGTCCTCGTCGTCGAGCGTGCGTCCGTGGAGCGCGACTGGGACACGCTGCCGCGTGCCCGCTCGCAGTCCCGAGAACTCCGGTTGTCGGGGACGCTCGCGCCCGGCAGTCGGCTCCGGCCTGGAGGCTCGCCCCACCTCGTCTACGACGACCCACCTCCGCCATCGGTCGGCTCACCGGGCCCCGGGTCGAAGGGTGCGACGGACCGCGCCGTGATCCTGGACGTCCACGATGACGGCGAGGCAACAGAGGTACTCGTGCTCGAGCGCCTACCCGTCGGTGGGGAGCCGCACCACGAGTTCCCGGTCGCGCTCGCGCCGTCCTCGCCGCCGCGCGCGAAGCCCCAGCCCGAGGCGATCGCCGAGTGGGGTGCCGAGGTCCTCGACGCGCTGCCGGAGATGCTGCCCGACCCGGCGTTCGACCTGCTCCGGCGGGTGCCCCCGCGCGGGGCGATCACGCCCGTGGTCGGTGACGACACCGTCGCCGCGGTGATCGCGACGCTGCTCGGGCTCGACCGGTCGTACCTGGCGATCCAGGGCCCTCCCGGCACGGGCAAGACCTACGTCGGGTCGAACGTCGTCGCGCGACTCGTGCGTGAGCACGGCTGGCGCGTCGGCGTCGTGGGACAGTCGCACGCGACGAGCGAGAACTTCCTGACCTCGGTGGTCCGAGCGGGAGTGCCGGCCGACCGCGTCGTGAAGCAGCCGAAGGCCGGTGCCGACGCCGACGAGATCGAGGCGGCAGCGTGGACCCCGGTGAAGAACGGCGCCGCGATCGCCGCGTTCCTGGAGTCCTGCGAGCAGAGCGGCACCGGGGGAGTCGTCGGCGGCACGGCGTGGACGTTCGCGAACGAGTCGACGATCGCGCGGCGCTCCCTCGACCTGCTCGTCGTCGACGAAGCCGGACAGTTCTCCCTCGCCCCGACGATCGCGTCCTCGATCGCCGCGACCCGGCTGCTCCTGCTCGGTGATCCGCAGCAGCTGCCCCAGGTCTCGCAGGGGTCGCACCCCGAGCCCGTCGACGAGTCGGCACTCGGGTGGCTGGCGGACGGCGAGCACGTCCTGCCGGCGGAGTTCGGGTACTTCCTCGCACGGACCCGGCGGATGGAGCCGGCGCTGACGTCGGCGGTGTCGGGGCTGTCCTACAACGGACAGCTCACGTCGATGGCGACCGGGCGGCACCTCGAGGGCATCGACGCCGGTGTGCACCCGGTGCCGGTCGTGCACGCGGGGAACACCACGTCGTCGCTCGAGGAAGCGGCACGTGTCGTGTCCCTGGCGAAGGACGTCGTCGGTCGGTCCTGGACCGACGGCGACACCGTGCGGACGCTGACGGACGAGGACGTCATCGTCGTCGCGCCCTACAACGCGCAGGGCGCGGTGATCCGCCACGAGCTCGACCGCGCGGGCTTGACCGGTACCCAGGTCGGGACGGTCGACATGTTCCAGGGACGGGAGGCCGTCGTGTCGATCGTGTCGCTCGCGGCGTCGAGCGCGGCCGACATCCCACGGGGGCTCGACTTCCTGCTCATGCCGAACCGCCTGAACGTGGCGCTCTCCCGTGCGAAGTGGGCGGCGTACCTCGTGCACTCGCCCGCGCTGACCACGGCCCTGCCGCCCTCGATCCCCGGCCTGTCCCTGCTGTCCCGCTTCATCGAGCTGGTCGAGCCGCCTCGACCGCTCTGACCGCTTCGACCGCTCGGAGTCGCATCGCAGCCCTGCACGCCAGGCTGTCGCCCGAACGTGGGCTTTCCTCGAACAGTGAGTGATTGCGATGCTCGGATCGTGACGGACCTGACGACGCCCATCGCGAACGGTGCCGACCCGGAGCGCCCATCGGGATCTCGAGCGACGCCGGTCGGGTCCCTGCCGCTGACCCTCCGGGCTCGGCGGCCTGGGTATGCCGTGATGCAAGAGTGCCTACGCATCCAGTCCTCCGTGCCGAGCCGAACGAGTGCGCAGCGTTTCTGGGGTTCTGACCCGGTCATCCCAGCGGCACGTTCGTGGTTCAAGGGAGCGGTCGGAGAGCGGCGCGTCGCCGCGGAGCTCGAACGGCTCGGACCCGCGTTCACGGTCCTCCACGCCGTTCCTGTGGGCACGGGATCGACGGACATCGACCATCTGGTCATCGGGCCGAGCGGCGTCTTCTCGATCAACACGAAGAACCACAGCGGCCAGCGTGTCTTCGTCGGTGGCGGGTCGTTCATGGTCAGCGGGAAGAAGACGTCGCACATCGGAGCAGCGCAGAGTGAGGGCCGGAAGGCCACGCGGTTGCTCTCGGCGGCAGCAGGGGGGCCGATCGAAGTGGAACCACTCCTCGTCGTAGCTGCTGACCAGATCCGGTTCGGGAAGAAGCGTCCGCCCGTCGTCGTGTTGACGCCCGAGCAGGTGCGGCCCTGGATATCCGGCCGTGCTCGAGCCCACTCCGACGAGGCGGTCCGGTACCTCTCGATGCTGGCAGAGGATCGCGGGACCTGGCACGCTGCGGCAGTCGTGCTGGACGACACGCTCCGCCTTGAACAGCGCTTCGAGCGGCTCGTGCGAGAGGTCGAGGGGGCTCGACTGCGTCGGCGTCGAGTGGCGCTCGCTGTGTTCCTCGGTGTGGTCGGGGTCCCGGTGGCGGGATTGATCGCGCTGTCCAGCGTCGCGGCGTCGCTGCTCGGCGGTTGACCGCTGGTCGCCTCAACCCGACCCGGCCGGGGCCGCTTCTGCTGATGATGCTGACCGATCTGGTTCTCTGAGCCCGGACTTCGCGAACCGGATCGGTCACGGGTGAGCCCGGATGCGCTCCGGGCCGCTCATGCGCTCAGGCTTCGACGGCCGCCTCGTCAGCGACCGCGCCGCGGAGCTCGGCGCGGATGGCCGCGAGGGCGTCCGCGTGCAGGAAGTTCGCCGCCTCGCCGCTCGTCGGGTCGACGACGATGCCGAACTCCTCGGGCACGGCGGTCACGAGCTCGGCCATCCGGACCGGGCGTGCCTCGGTGTCGGGGAGCCCGGCGGCGAGCTCAGCTGGATCGGTGAACACCGGCACGAAGGGCAGGTCGCGGATCATCACGTGCGCGATGCTCCCGCCGTCCGGGGCGTCCGCTGACTTCCAGGGCACCCAGGCGGCACTCCCGAGGAACCCAGCCGCCGACGACGCCATGCGCCGCCGGAGCTCGCTCGCTGCGGTCGACGCCCTGTTCTCGACACCGCGGCCGAATGCCGACCCGGTCGACTGGTCGTTGCTCATCGGACTCCTCCAAGTGGTGGACGGCCATGGTCCCACGCGCGAGGGCAACGGGCCTGGATGCGCACTCCGGACACCGGTATCGGAGCCGGGGCATACAGTCCGATCCAGTGCCCGATCCAGTGCCGACGTCGTCCGATGAGTTCCGTGCCACCATCGCAGTTGACCCGCCGATCGCTGTTGACGGGTGTGTTCGGAGTCGCCGGCTCGGCGTCGCTGGTCGCACCGCGGCTCCGCGCGGCGCTCAGCTCGACGAGGCGGTCGCGGCCGACGCGGCTGTGACGCCGGCCAGCATGATGGCGGTCTGCACGTCCTGCAGCACCCGCTTCACGGCGACCGACGCCCAGGTGCCGGACGTGATGTCCTGGACACGCGCCTTGTCCACCTTGCCGAACTGTCCGCGCAGCGTGCGGGTGGCATCGAGCAGGCCGATGACCGCAGCTGCGAACGGGGTCGGTGCGGCATGCCCGTCGAGGACGCTCAGGACCGTGGTCCGGAGCTGCTGCTCGGGTCGCCCGTCCGCCTCGGGGAAGGACGTCGTCGTGAAGATGCGGAGCGTCGTGCGCTGCGTCGACGTCAGGAGCCCCTTGCTGACCAACTCGGCGTAGACGTCGTCGCGGAGCTGGCGTTTCCCGAGCCTGGTCACCCACCACTTCGCCCCTCGCGGTCCGCCCGACGCAGCGATGGTCCCGACCACGTCGTCGAGGACCGCACTGCCGGTGGGCGCGCCGCTGACCACCTGGACGTGCTTGCCGTCGAGCGAGACGACGCCGCGGACCGCGAGGTCAGCCAGGACCGCACCCGCGAGTCCGGCGTCGAACCGCTGGGCGTCGAGCACCCGACGACCGTCGGGCTCGGTCAGGAGCAGGGCGAACGCCTGCGGGACGGTGAGTTGCTCAGCCATGCCAGCATGCTGCCACGACCGGCGGAGACGAGTCGTGCCTCCTGACCGTCGCGCAGCCGTCTCGGGATCAGCACCGCTCGAGCACGCGGGACATGGCGTCGAGCTCCGCAGGGACGACCCACAGCCGGTACTCCGTCTTCACCGTGATCTGGTGCTCCACGTAGGTGCAGCGGAACGCGGTGTTCGCCGGCAACCAGGTGGCGGCGTCGCCGGAGCGCTTCTGCGCGTTCGAGTGCTGGTCGACGGCGAAGAGGTTCTCCGGATCGTTCGCCAGGGCCTCTCGCTCGGACTGGTCGAGCTGCTGCGCGCCCGTGATCCACGCGTTCTCGAGGGCGACGACGTGGTCGATCTGGACCTCGGTCGAGGTGGTGTCGCCCCGCACGAAGTCGATCGCCCCGCCGGTGTACGGCGAGACGAGCTCGCCACTCGTGACCGTGCACGGGCCGCGCTTGGTGATCTCGGTCAGGTCGCGTGCGAGGACGTCGTTCCGGGTGTCGCACCCGTTGCGGTCGACGTCGAGCCAGGCGGTGCCGAAGTCCGCCGTGCGGTCGTACCCGGTCGCCGCGGCCTTCCCCTTGACGGGCAGGGCCGCCAGCAGGGTGCGCGCACGCGCCGCGTCGGCCGGACTGGAGGCTCGGCTCGGCTCCGGCGCGCTCGCTGCGGTCGGCGTGTTCGTCGGTTCGCCGACCGGGCTCGCGCCGACGGACGTGGTCGCCGTTGGTGCCGCCTCTGCCTCGGTCGGCTGGAGATCCGTGGTGTGGAGGGCGTACCCGATGACGGCGATGCCGAGGGCGATCAGCGCGGAGGTCAGGGTCAGGCGGGTCCTGCGGCGTCGGCGTGACGGCATGGTGGGTGGTGCTCCAGGTGGTGCTCGATGGTGTGTCCCTCGATCCTGGTGGCAGCGTCCGACATCGCCGCGTAGACACGATGGCATGACCGATTTCGCAGAACCGTCCGTACCGGTGACCGGCGGAGCGATGCCGCTCCTCGGCTTCGGGACCTGGCAGATCGCCGACGCCGACGCCCCCGCTGCGGTGCACGCAGCACTCGAGGCCGGATACCGGCACATCGACACGGCCACCGGCTACAGCAACCAGCGTGGCGTGGGGAAGACCGTCGCGGCCTCCGGGCTCGCCCGCGACGACGTCTTCGTCACGACGAAGCTGCCGCCGGACAACGCCGACCGGGTCCGCGCCACGATCGAGGAGAGCCTCGACCAGCTCGGACTCGACCACCTCGACCTCTGGCTCGTGCACTGGCCGCCGAACGGCGAGGCGCGACCGGACGTCTGGGAGCAGGTCGTGCAGGCGCAGCAGGACGGCTTGACGAAGGCCGTCGGGGTGAGCAACTACTCGCTCGCCCAGATCGACGAGCTCACCGAGGCGACCGGTGTCACCCCGGCGGTGAACCAGATCAAGTGGAGCCCGGCCGAGTTCGACCGGACCGTGGCCGACGGGTTGCGCGACCGCGGCGTCGTGCTCGAGGGGTACAGCCCCTTCAAGGCGAGCAACCTGCAGGACCCGACGCTGGTCTCGATCGCCGAGGCGCACGACGTCGACACGGCGCAGGTCATCGTGGCCTGGCACGTGGCACACGGCTTCGTCGTCATCCCGAAGTCGTCCCAGCCGGAGCGCATCGCCTCGAACGCAGCCGGCGCCCGCGTCGAGCTCACCGACGACGAGGTCGACCGCATCGACGGACTCGGGAGGTAGCGTCGGCGGAGTGAACACCGCACTCCTCGTCATGGACTACCAGAACGGCATCGTCGAGCGTCTCGGCACCGACGAGGGACTCGCCGCCGCGACGGCCGCGGTGTCGGCGGCGCGGGAGCGGCGGATCCCGGTGCTGTTCGTCCGCGTCGCGTTCCGACCCGGCGCGCCAGAGGCTGCGGCGACGAACAAGATGTTCGGGGGCATGGCGTCACGGATGGCGCAGCAGTCGCCGGACGCGACCGAGATCCACCCGGCGTTCGGCGCCGGCGATGACGACATCGTCGTCACGAAGTTGCGGGTGAGTGCGTTCGCGGGTTCGGACCTCGAGGTGCTCCTGCGTGGGCTCGACGTCCGGGACCTCGTGCTCTGCGGCATCGCCACGAGCGGCGTCGTGCTGTCGACGGTGCGGCAGGCCGCGGACCTGGACTTCGGCCTGACGGTGTTGTCGGACGCGTGCGTCGACTCCGACCCGGAGGTGCACCGGGTGCTGCTCGAGAAGGTCTTCCCGCGCCAGGCAGACGTGGTCACCACGGCCGAGTGGACCGCGTCGCTCGGCTGAGCGTGCCGCGCCGGATCAGGCGAGCAGGGAACGGATGTCCTCGGCGGTCAGGTCGTCGGCGAACAGGGCGTCGTCGTCGATCATCGTGGCGAAGAGCTGGGCCTTGCGGGCCGCGAGTGCGAGGACCTTCTCTTCGATGGTGTCCTCGGCGATGAACCGGTTGACGTTCACCGACCGGGTCTGCCCGATGCGGTGGGTCCGGTCGACGGCCTGTGACTCGGCGGCGGGGTTCCACCACGGGTCGAGCACGAACACGGTGTCCGCTTCGGTGAGGGTCAGCCCGAAGCCGCCGGCCTTGAGCGAGATGAGGAACGCCGGGGCGGTGCCGTTCCGGAAGCGGTCGATCACCTTCGTGCGGGCCCGTGTCGAGCCGTCGAGGTACTCGTACCCGATGCCGCGGTCGTCGAGGGCCGTGGCCACCATGCGGAGGAACGACGTGAACTGGCTGAACACGAGTGCGCGACGGCCCTCTGCCGCGAGCTGCTCCAGTTCGTCGAGCAGCAGCTCGAGCTTGGCGGAGGGGATGTCCTCTGACTCACCCGACACCAGCGCGGGGGAGAGCGCGAGCATCCGGAGCAGTGTCAGCGACCGGAACACGATCATCCGGTTGCGGTCGAGGTCGTCGATGAGGTCGAGCACCTTGAGGCGCTCACGGTTGAGCGTCCGCTCGTAGACGTCCCGGTGCGCCGGGTCGAGCGTGACCCGGACGACCTGCTCCTGCTTCGGTGGCAGGTCGGCGGCGACGCTCTCCTTCGTCCGCCGCAGCATGAGCGGGCGGATCCGACGGCGCAGACGTGCCGTGAGCTCCTGGCGCGCGGAGCCGCGGAGGTCGGGAGAGGCGAGGGGCTTCACGTAGTCGTCGCCGAACCGCGTCCACGACGACAGCAGCCCGGGTGCGACGATCGAGAACAGCGCCCAGAGGTCGGTCAACCCGTTCTCGAGCGGGGTGCCGGTGATCGCGATCTTCACGGGGGCCTGCAGCTCCGCGGCCGCCCGGTGCGTCTGCGACTGCGGGTTCTTCACGAACTGCGCTTCGTCGAGGAGCAGCGCCGACCACGGCAGGTCGGTGTAGGCGCGGGCGTCGAGCCGGAGCAGCGCGTAGGAGGTCACGACGACGTCCGACGCGGCAGCGGTCCTGGCGACGAGCGCGGGGTCCTTCAACGAGGTCGTCTCGATCGTGGCGACCCGCAGCGACGGGACGAACCGTGCTGCCTCGGCCGCCCAGTTCCCGACGACCGAGGTCGGTGCGACGACGAGGAACGGCGGGTCGTCTGGCGCGGTACCCCGGCGCGCGGCGATCATGGCGAGCGCCTGCAGGGTCTTGCCGAGTCCCATGTCGTCGGCGAGCACCCCACCGATGCCGTTCGACACCAGGAACGACAGCCAGGCGTACCCGGACAGCTGGTACGGCCGGAGGTCTGCGTGGACGGTGTCCGGGACGGCGACGTCACCAGGGGGCGCCGCGTCGAGGAGCCGCGCCGCCATCGCCGCCCACCGTTCGTCGTGGTCGGTCTCGTCGGCGAGCTGGTCGAACTCGGACCACAGCCCGGCCTGCAGGGGGGTGACCGTCATCGGCTGCGACGGCTCCCACTCGTCCTGGTCGCGGGCTTCGTCGATGAGTTCCTTCAGCCGGTCGAACGCCGGGTCCGCGAGCGACAGGTACGAGTTGTCGACGAGCTTGAGCCGCCGCTGCCTGCTCGCGAGCGCGGTCAGGAGCGGCGTGAACGGGATCTCCTTGCCCTTGACGCTGACGATGATGCCGAGGTCGAACCAGTCGTGCTTGTCGGAGGGCATCGTCGTGACGCGGATGTTCGGCTTGCCGGTGAGGCGCTCGTAGTCGAGGCGCTCACCCTGCACGACGACCCGCACACCGTGGTCGGGGAGCGCGGGGAGGAGCTCGTTCGCGAGGACCGCGACGTCTGCTCCCTCGACCGTCCCGTCGACGAACCACGCCAGCGACTCCGCCACGTCGTCGGCGGCGCGGACACCGGTCAGGTCCGGCAGCGGCCCGTGCATCGACACCGGGTCCTTCCGGCCGTCGACGTGCCAGCGCCACTGCAGGTGTGCGACGTCGTCGGTCCGGGGTGCGCGGGCCGGTTCGAAGGTCACGGTGAGCACGAGTTCCGGCGGAGTCCGCTCGGGGAGCTCGATCGAGCCGTCCGAGCTGACGAGCCCGAGCGCGCCCCGGAGTCGTGGCGACCAGTCCGCCAGGAACTCGGACACCTCGGGAGCGGGGACCTGGATCCTGGTGCCCTCGACGAGCATGCGCCGCCGGTCCGCTGGGACGGGCTCCGGCGTCGGGGCGAGCTCGACGCGGAACTCCGGCGACTCGCGGAACACGTAGAGCCCGTGGTCACCGATGAGCCGAGCGGCGCCGTCCGCTACGGGACGGCCGTCGAGCACGGCGCTGGTGCCGATCACGATCCCGGTGTCCGAGCGAGCGACGTCGAGCAGCACGCGGGCGTCGGTGCCGAGCGTTGCCCCTCCCTCGCGCTTGCCGGTCACGAAGGCGACCCCGAGCGACGGAGCCTGTCGCAGCAGCGGCCAGAGGAGGGGGCTCTGGAAGTCGTCGAGGTGGATCCAGTCGCTCTCACCGGGGAGTCCGGCGAGCGCGCCCGCACGGTGCAGGGCGGCGAACTGCAGGAACCACGCGTGCTGTTCGGCGCCGAGGCCGAGCCGGTTCATCGAGTACGGGAGCGTGCCCCAGGTGAGCTGCCCGCGCACCCAGTTGCCAGCGTCGCTGCGGGTCACGGGGCGGACGCCGAGTCGGACCGACCGCGACGCCGTCGGCAGCGCCCGACCGGCCGATCGCGCGCGCGCAGCCATGCGCGCGGGCACCGCGTCGCGGAGCTCGAACTGCAGACCCAGCGGGGTCGACGTGGTGGACGTGACCGGTGGCGGGGTGTCGCCGGCGAGGCGGGCGACCTCGTGCCTCCAGTCCGGGGCCGGCGGAGCCGGTTCTTCGGCTCGTGGGCCGGCGTGCGCGGCCACGGCACGGGCGTTGATGGTGAGGAGCGCGGCGGCGACGTGCTTGCACTCGCCGCCGATCGGGCACGTGCAGCGCGACCTGACGGGGCGGACGAACTCGCCGCGTGCGGCGGTGGTGTCGACGTGCACCTCGTACGGTTCGTCGGCGGAGCCGGCCACGACCCCGGTGATCGTGCCGTCGTCGTGCCATGTGGCGTCGTCGACGAGCCCGCGGCGGACGATGTCCCGCGCACGACCGAACGTCTGCGGCCCGACGAAGCGGATGACGTCGACGGCGTCGATCATCGGGGCGGCTGGCACGGGTCCATCGTGCCAGCAACCACCGACCCCCGCGGCCGGAGCCGAAGGCGCACGGCCACCCGGACAGGGGCTGTCCGCGGCGGCGTCGGCAGGGCATGCTCGAACGCACGATGTTGCATTCACTGGTCTACATGAGCTCGGCTCGCGAGCGCTTCGACGACGACGAGCTGGAGACGATCCTGTCCTACGCGCGGGAGCGGAACACCGGCGACGGTCTCTCCGGCCTCCTGGTGTACCGCGCCGGTCGGTTCATGCAGCTCCTCGAGGGGCCGTACGACGCCGTGATGGCGACGTACGCGCGGATCCTCGAGGACGATCGGCACCACGACGTCTCCCTGCTCGTCGAGGAGTCGATCCACACCCGGCGCTTCCCGGAGTGGACCATGGCGTTCGACCGCGACGAGTCGTCGGAGCTGCCGGAGGGGTTCAGCTCGTTCCTGGGCTCGGGGGACGCCAGCGCGGACCAGAGTCGAGCGCGCGAGCTGCTCCGCTGGTTCCGGAACCACCCGCTGGCGGATCCGACCGCCGCGGCGGGCAAGCACCGACGCGAACAGGCCTGAACGTCGATCGGCGGTGGCCAGCACGCGTCCACCGTGCCGCCACCGCCGACCATCATCGACGGGGCGCGATCAGACCTTGGCGGCGATCGCGTCCACGAGCTTGTTGAACCAGACCGGCGTCTTGTTGTGTGCTTCTCGTGTGACGTCGAATTCGCGCGCGTTGATGACCTTCACGTCGTAGATCCCCGAGCGCATGAGGATTCCGAACTCTTCGCCGTTGAGCGAACCGAAGTAGCCAGCGCCCACGAGTGCGCCGCGGCTTCCGTCGTTGATGAGGTATGCCATTCCGAGGTCCTGTTCTTCGATCGGCGGCGTGACGACGCCACCGGGCACCGCGACGGGTGCATTGCTGAGGATGGAGCCGGGATCTGCTGATCCGGCCGTGGTGCGGTACTCGACGTGCAGATGTGGGCCGGTCGAGTCGCCGGTCGATCCGACGTCCCCGATGCGGGTGCCGGCGACGACCTTCTGTCCTGTTGATGCGCGGATCCGACTCATGTGTCCGTATCCGGTGGTGGAGCCGTCCGCATGTCGGATCCGCACGAAGTTGCCGTAGCCGCCGAGCACACCGGCGACGATCACTTCGCCGTCCCGCATCGCGTAGATCGGTTCGTTGTTGGGCGAACCGATGTCGACGCCGTCGTGGAAGGTCCTCACCCCGGTGATCGGGTGGATCCGGTACCCGTACGGCGACGTGACGGAGTACTTGCGGGTGTGCGGGTAGTACCAGGTCGTCGCAGCGAGTGCCGGAGCGGCGGCGAAGGCCCCTTCGGCTGCCATCGCCGCGACCGCTGCTGCTGCGAGTTGGATGATCCTTCGTCGTGTGACGTCAGGTGGTGAGCCTGAGGGCTCGTTCAGTTTCCCCATGCGATGAGCATGGCAGAACCATGGGTCTACTCGCTAGACCCGATCCGCCAGCTTGCTGTGCTTCCGCGAGTACCCGAAGTACACCCCGAGCCCGATCGCGAACCACACCGCGAACCGCACCCAGGTCTCCCACTGCAGGAACGTGACGAGCCACAGCGACGCGATGACGCCGATGATCGGGACGATCGGCATCAGTGGCAGCGTGAACTGCCGCGGCAGGTCCGGCTGGGTGTAGCGGAGCACGACGACGGCGGTGCACACCACCACGAAGGCGAGCAGGATACCGATGTTCGTCAGCTCGGCGACGACGCCGATCGGCAGTACCCCGGCGAGGACCGCCGACGAGATGCCGAGGATCCAGGTGACGCGGGTGGGGACGTGGCGCTTCGGGTCGGTCTTCGAGAACCACTTCGGCATCAGGCCGTCGCGGCTCATCGAGAACCACACGCGAGAGGCGCCGAGCATGAACGTCACGAGCACCGTGACGATGCCGACGATGGCTCCGATCGCGATGATGTTCGCCACGCCGCCGAGCCCGACGGACGCGAACGCCGACGAGAACCCGGACGCGGGGTCGATGTCCGTGTACTTCTGCATGCCGGTGAGCACCAGGGTCGCGAGCACGTAGAGCACCATCGAGATCGCCAAGGACAGCAGGATCGCCTTCGGCATGTGCTTGCGGGCGTCCTTCGACTCCTCGGCGGCGGTGGACATCGCGTCGTAGCCGAACACCGCGAAGAACACCGTCGCGGCACCGGTCATCACGCCGCCGAAGCCGAACGGGAAGTACGGGGAGTAGTTGGCGCTGTTGATGTGGAACACCCCGAGCACGACGATGAGCACCACGAGCAGGACCTTGATGCCGACGGCGACGAACTCGAACCGGGCGGCGCTCCGGATGCCGCGGGTCAGCACGAACGCGGTGAGCAGACAGAGGATGATCGCGAAGACGTCGATCACGTGGCCGTCCCCGGTCCCCGGCGCGCCGAGCATCCAGGCGGGCAGGTCGATGCCGAACTGACCGACCAGGAACCCGACGTAGCCGGAGATGCCGATCGCGACAACCGCCACGATCGCGGTGTACTCGAGCAGCAGGTCCCAGCCGATGAACCATCCGACGATCTCGCCGAGGACCGCGTACCCGTACGTGTAGGCGCTGCCTGCTTTCGGGATCATGCCCGCGAACTCCGCGTACGACAGGGCAGCGGCGGCGCTCGCGACCCCGGCGACGAGGAACGAGATGAGCACCGCAGGACCCGCGATGCCGTGCGCGACGGTGCCGGCGAGCGTGAAGATGCCCGCGCCGATGATGCCGCCGATGCCGATCGCGGTGAGCTGCCAGAGACCGAGGTGGCGTTTCAGGCCGTCCTCGCCCCCGGTCTCGTCGTCGATCTGGTCGATCGGCTTGCGGCGGAAGAGCGAGGGCTGCGGCGTCGTTGTCACCCGGCCACTCTGCACCCTGCGGCGCTCCTGCGCTCGGCCCGGCGGTCCGGCCGGCCAGACGCCGCCGGGGTGCTGAGGTGGCGGACGGGAGGCTCGTGGCGGGCCCGCCACGAGCCTCCAGTCCGTCAGCCCGGCAGGTACGGGGCCCACGGTGGCGGCGGCACCGCTCCGTGGGTCGTGATGGCGAGCGCCTGCCAGACGAGGGAGACGAGGCCGGCGCCACCGATCACGATCCCGACCCAGGCCCAGACGCGTGGTCCGATCCGCCTGCCGGAGATGGCGATGGCGCGCCAGCCGCTGAGCACGGCGACGATGCCGAAGACGGCGCACAGGAGGATGTGACGGACCATCGACTCGGCGGGGACGACGGCACCGAGGTACGCGGTGACGAAGCCGAGGACCACGGCGACGGACGCGGGTGCGGCTGGTGGCTCCTGATCGCGGGTCCGTGCAGCCATGTCCTGACCGTACCCGGGCTCTCAGACGTCCGGGAGACGCCGGTTCAGGGGGTACCACCGGGCGTCCGTCCATCGAGACGGGCATGCTGGGTGCATGCGTTCCTTCGTCCGTGTCCTGCTCGGTCTCGCGCTGGTGTTCGCCGGCACGTCCCACCTCACCTTCGCCCGCCAGGAGTTCCGCGCGCAGGTCCCCGAGTTCGTGCCGATCGACGAGGACACCACCGTCCTGGCATCCGGCGTCGCGGAGGTCGGCCTCGGTTCGGCACTGGTGCTGGCGTCCCGCCGTCGTCGGCTCGTCGGGACGGTCGTCGCGCTCTTCTTCGTCGCGGTCTTCCCCGGGAACATCGCGCAGTGGCTGAACCGGCGGGACGGCTTCGGCCTCGACTCCGACGAGAAGCGCATCGCCCGTCTCTTCGGCCAGCCACTGCTGGTCGCCGCTGCGCTGTGGTCCACGCGTGGCGGGTCCCGCCAGCGGTCGTGATGGCCGTGCCCGTGTCCGGACTGGAGGCTCGGCATCAGTTGACGGGTGGCCGTCGCGTCGCGGACATGGTCGCCACCATCGCCGTCCTCACCATCGCGACGGCGGCTGCGGTGGTCGCGGGGTGGGGGATCGTGTTCCTCTCGCTCGCGTTCCACTCGTGCACCGCACCGGGGAACCGGTGTGACGAGACGCTCGGCGGGGTCGTCGTCTACGCGGGGCCGGTGGCGGTCGCGTTGGTCCTGGTGCTCGCGATCCTCTTCTCGGTGCTGCGGATGGTGCGACGACGCCTGGCGTGGCCGATCGCGGTGATCGGCTTGGCGGCGGTCGTCGCGGCGTTCTTCGCAGCGCTGCTGCTGGTGGACAGCGCCATCTCCCACGGGATCTGAACCGGCTCCTCCACAGGGGATCGCTCTGCTCGGTCCGTCCACCGGGTCCGATCCGGGCGCCCTGCTCGGGGCCTCGGTCCGCGACCGTTGAGCCATGCCAGACACCGACGTGCTCGACCGACTCGAGCGAACCGCAGTCCGTACCGATGACGACGTCGTCGACCTCGTCGTCGCGCTCCTCGAACGCCCGCACCGCCGACAGTGCTGGGTGCTGTTCCTCGGCGCCGACGCCGTGCCGATCCGTTTCGTCATCCCCATCGGGGACCTGCCGTACCAGCCGGACGACCACGTCGAGGACTTCGGCGCCCTCGTGGCGGACATCGTCGAACAGATCGGCGCGGCCGATGTGATCCTGGCCTGGGAACGGCCGGGTGCCCTGCACATGTACCCGGTCGACTGGGAGTGGGTCGACGCGATGGCGTGCACGCTCGACGAACACCGGGTGCGGGTCCGCGGGCAGGTCGTGGTGCACGACGGCGGCGCGGCGTTCGTGGAGCTCGACGAGGACGAGGTGACCGAGGCCGCCGCGTGACGGTGGCGGTGGCGCAAACGGACCCGGCGCTGCGCGCTGGGTCAGCCCTGCGGCGCTGTGTCGGGGACGGTCTCGCCCGTCAGACCCTCGACGACCTGCTTCGCCGTCGGCCAGAACTTCGCGTAGTGGTCCGGGTCGGCGTTCACCTGCACCGCGTGCGCCATCTGCGTCGGCGTCATCGTCTTCCAGCCGGGGACCTTCACGAGCTTCGCGTAGAACATAGACGCCGCGGTGTACGGGTCCATCCGCTGCTCGTAGGTGCCCCACGCGCCGTTGTCCCGCTGCTGGAACAGTCCGCGGCTGTCGGGCCCGACGGCGTCGCCGTGGTCCAGGTTCTGCAGCCCGGACTCGCCGATCGCGGTCATCACGCCGACGGCCTGTGTGTGCGGCCCGATGCCGAGTGCCCGTGCGGCCTCGATCACGGCCGCTGCGTTGACGAGCCGGTCCTGGCAGTAGCCGGCGACCGGTCCCTCGGGCACCGCGATGCCGCCGACGGTCTTCGTGGCGGCGGCCGGGCAGGTCACGGCTCGCGGCGTGGACGACGAACCACCGATGCCGGACAGGGAGTTCACCGCGATGACCACGAGCACGACGACACCGATCCCGACGGCGACGATCCCCGCACCGAACACGGACGCCAGGGTGATGCCGACGCGGTGCATGCGGGGGTCCTCTCGTCCGGGTGCCTGAACGAGGGTACGAGGGCGACCTGGGAAGCGCCGCCCTCGTACCCGCCCCAGTTCGGGTCAGTTCCGGTGGTCTCCCTCGTGCGAGCCGCCCTGTGCTCCGTCGCGGACCACGCTCGTCGGTTCCGTGACGAGGCCGGTCGGCGCCTTGTCGGCCTGCTTCCTGCCGTGCGTGAACCACGTCACGATCCACAGCAGGATCCCGAGTCCGAGCAGGGCCCCGGCGATCTGGTATTGCTCGATGTCACGTCCGGACGAGAACGGCAGGACGAGCCACAGGCACGTGACGACACCGATGACCGGGATGACGACGCCCGCCCGGAAGTGCTTGTGCCCGACCTTGTCGCGGCGCAGCACCAGCACGGAAAGGTTCACGACGGCGAACACCGAGAGCAGCAACAGGGACGTGGTGCCGCCGAGCACGACGACGATGGGGGAGTCCGGGCTGAGCGAGACCCAGCCGATCAGCGCCAGCGAGATGAGCGTCGTGAAGACGATCGCGGTGGACGGGGTGCGACGGGTGGGGGAGACTTTCGACAGGAATCCCGGCAGGACGCCCTGCTTGCTCATGCCGTACAGCAACCGGGACGCCATCATCATGTTGATCAGCGCGGTGTTGGCGACGGCGAACATCGAGATGAACGGCAGCAGGTCCGCGATCGGGAAGTCCGGGGCGGCGGTCTGGACGACGGTGACGAGCGGCGTCTCGTTGCCGGCGAGCTGCCCGATCGGCACGACGGCGACGGCGCAGATCGACACGAGCACGTAGATCACCGCCGTGATCCCGAGGCCCGTCAGCATCACCTTCGGGAAGATCCGGGACGGGTCCTTCGTCTCCTCAGCCATGTTCACGGAGTCCTCGAATCCGACCATGGCGAAGAAGGCCAACGACGTCGCGGTCGACACCGACAGCAGCAGGCCCTTGTCTTCGGGGGTGTCGAACATGACCACGCGCGAGAAGTCCGCGTTGCCCCCGGCGATGGCCCAGAACCCGATCATGATCACCATGACGAGACCGCTGAGCTCGACGAGCGTCAGCACGACGTTGGTCCTCACGCTCTCGCTGACGCCCCGGAAGTTGACCGCCATCACCAGGAGCATGAAGCCCATGCCGATGAGCATCACGACCACGTTCGGCAGTTCGAGCCCGAAGCCGGCGCCGAGGTTCGCAGCGAACGCGCGGGATGCCGTCGACGCCGAGGTGATCCCCGAGCACATCACGATGAACGTGACGATGAACGTGACGAAGTGGATGCCGAACGCCTTGTGGACGTACAGCGCGGCTCCCGCGGTCTGCGGGTACTTCGTCACGAGTTCCAGGTACGAGAACGCGGTGAGCAGGGCGACGGCGAACGCGATGAGGAAGGGGAGCCACGCTGCTCCGCCGACCTCGGCCGCGACCTGACCGGTGAGGGCGTAGACGCCCGTGCCGAGGATGTCCCCGACGATGAACAACAGCAGGAGTTTGGGGCCGATGACCCGACGGAGCTCAGGCTGCTCCTGCTTCGGGGCCTCGGTGTTCGTGGTGGTCATGCACCACCCTCTTCCGGGGGACAGTATGCTGTCCGGCTTCACAGGGTTCTCCCCGGCGATCGCAACACGAACGTGTCCTGCTCGAAACCGGGCAGTCGCCGGACCGCACGGATACGCTGCGCACCATGGACGACGAGTCGAACACCACCGAGGAACCCGTCGAGTTCGCCGACTTCAACGCGAAGCTGCTCGTGCTCGACGTGCTCTGCTACGACCTCGACGTCATCGAGTCGTACGACGTGGAGTCCGCTGACGAGACCGAGGAGGACCTCGACGTCGAGGGGCAGGACGACCGGGCCCGTGAGTACTACGACGACATCGACCTGCTCCCCTCGCACCTGTCCCTCGTCACCGAGATCACGTTCGATCCGGACCTCGAGATCCTGCAGGACGTGCACCCCGGTTGGGACGGGTCCGACGACCGCTACGACCCGCAGAACTGGGACGACCTGCTCGAGCTCCCCGCGCTCACGACCGTGTACGCGACGACGAGGCTGCCCGCCCACGTGGCGGATGCCCTCGCCACGAAGGGCGTCGAGGTCCAGTCCGCCTGACGCCCCGTCAGCGGTTCAGCGCCGCGAGCTGCTCCGTGAACTGCGTCGCGCCGCCCTGCGCCGGGTGCCGGACCGCGATCGCCTCGATGCCGGCGAGCGCGAGCGACCCCTGGGCCTTCCGCCCGACGGCGATCACCCGCGATGCCCCGAGCGCCTCGATGAGCGCGAGCGCGACCGGCGCCCCGTCGCGGACCTCGGCCGGACGCGGCGTCCGGTTCGTCAGCCGGTCGGGTGCGACGAACGGGTGGTGCGGGAAGATCGCCCACGCGACGGGGAGCGGTCCGCTCCAGTCCTGGAGTGCCGCGTGCACGACCCGCGACGACGCCTCCCACGGCGCGGTCGGCTCCGGCGGCATCCGGTAGGTCGGGCCGAGTTCGCGGACGCTCGTGAACGGCACCCCGGTGTTCGTCATGCCGCGCCACCCCGGGGCCTCCGCGACGAGCAACGTGTCCGCGCCGTTGCCGACATCGGACAGGTACCGCGACAGGTTCGCCCGGCGCAGTCGCCCCTCCGCGGTACAGACGTCGTAGAGCGCCTCGGCGTCGTCCGCCACCGGCACCGCGTCGAGCGCTGCCCAGAAGCCGTCGAGGTCCGGTGCGGTCACGAGCGACCGAGCACCCGACCGTAGACCTGCTCGAGCCCGGCGGCCGAGCGTTCCCAGCTCAGGTGCTCCGCGTGTTCGCGCCCCGCTGCCGACAGCTCGGCGGCGTACGACGGCTCGGTCAGGATGCGCTCGATCTCCGCGGCCCAGACCTCCGGCGCACGGGACTCCAGCACGACGCCGGTCTCCCCGTCGACCACCGCCTCGCGGAGCCCACCGGCAGCGGCGGCCACGACGGGCACACCGGACGCGGATCCCTCGAGCGCGACGAGGCCGTACGTCTCCGAGTGCGACGGGACCAGTACGGCTGCCGCGCCGCGGAACAGGAACGCCAGGTCGGCCCGTGACTGCGGTCCGATGAAGGTGACGCGGTCGGCGATGCCGTGCGCGGCCGCGAGCCGACGCAGTTCGGCGAGGTAGTCGCCCGCTTCGCTCGAGGAGTCTCCGGCGATGACGAGGGTGGGACGGGCCTCCTGGCTGATGCCGGCGATCGCCTCGATCGCCAGGTCCAGGCCCTTGAGCGGCTGGACGCGTGCTGCGGCGACCACGTACGGGACGTCGGCGCGGCGGGCGCCGGCGGCAGCCGGTCGGAACACCGAGCCGTCGACGCCCGGGGGCACGATCCACAGGCGGCCGGGGTCGCCGCCGAGTCGGGTGCGCACGGTCTCGGCCTCGGACTCGCTGACGACGACGACCGCGTCGGACTCGCGCGCGAGCATCGCTTCGCCGGCCATGCGACCAGCGGACTCCGGGCGTTCGCCCTCCGACAGCGGGGTCGCGGAGTCGGCGGCGATCGAGTGGAAGGACTGCACGTGCGGGATGCCGCGGTCTCGGGCGACGGGCAGCGCGGCCGCGCCGGAGAACCAGTGGTGCGAGTGCAGCACGTCGAACGGGCCGAGCGCTGCGAGTCCGTGCCGGAACGGTTCGATGAACGCGTCGTGCTCGCCCTTCGGCACGGGTTCGGCCGGCCCGGCGGACAGGAACCGCAGGCAGACGCCGGGCACGAGCGACACGGAGTCCGGCTGCGCCGGTGCCGAGCGGCGGGTGATGATCTCGACGTGGTGGCCGCGGTCGGCGAGGGCCTCTGCCTGGTGCCGGACGACGACGTTCATGCCGCCGACCTCGCCGGAACCCGGTTCGTCACCGGGGGAGGTGTGCAGCGAGACGAGCCCGATGCGCAGCGGTTCGGTCGTCGTGCTCACGACTCCAACCCTAGCCGCGGGCGCCGTTGCGACTCACGGGTCGGGGCCACGACCACCGGCTTCCGGCCCGCCTCGTCCACCGGGTCGGACGGGAGGCTCGGATCACCTCCCAGCACCTGCACCCGTCGGTCGCCGTGCCGGTCCCAGAACGCGGCCGTCCAGGCGCACAGCACGCCGTCGAGCAGGTCTTCCCGGTGCTTGTGCGTCGGGCCGTGCAGCACGGACGGGTCGGCGAGCGCAGCCGTCAGCGGGTGCGAGTCGAGGGCGAGTGGTGGGTCGAGCGGCGTCTCCCGAAGTCGTCGCACGAGGTCGTCGAACGCCTCGGCCCGCCTGGCCCTCGCCGTCGCGGGCGTGATCCTGGTGTCGAGGCGCTTGTACCGGGGGCGTTCGTCGTCGTAGCCGAGCTCTGCTACCCCCACGAGCGTCGTGTAGGGGTAGCACTCGAACAACACGGGCGTGGTCCGCGCGTGCATCCCCGCGGTGTCCGAGACGTACCCGACTCCGAGCGCGGTGAGCCGATCGAGCAGCCGCGCGCCGGCGCTCGCCGCTGATGCGAGGTTCGTCGGGTTCGCGGCGACCTTCCACCGGCCGTAGCGCTGTCCGACCTGTCGCTCGGCCTCGCGGATGCCCGTCGGGTTCGTCACGACGAGCGACGCGTCCACGCCGATGAGGGTCCGAGGGCCGAGGTGTTCCACGACCCACGCGGTCACGGCGTCCACGCCACGGGCCCACCCGGCGTCGAGGACGTTCCCGTGCTCGTCGAGCGCCGCGAGCCCCGTCTCGTTCGCAGCTCGCCGTGCGGTCCCGAGTCCCCACGCCAGGTCCACTCCGAGGTACGCGCTCACACGCCCATCCTCTCGCGCGGCCGGTGTAGGTTCCGCTGCATGGCGAGCGAAGCGACGACGCTGACCGTTCCGGGGCCCGACGGCGACCGGGAGGTCCGACTGACGAGCCCGTCGCGCGTGCTCTGGCCGGACGCCGGCGTCACGAAGCTCGACCTCGCGAACTACCTCGTCACCGTGGGAGACGCGTTCGTCCGGGCGAACGGGGACCGCCCGGTGTCGCTGCAGCGGTTCCCCGGTGGTGTCGACGGCGAGCAGTTCTTCTCGAAGAACCCGCCGAAGGGAGCGCCCGACTACTTCCGCTCCGTGACGGTGACGTACCCGAGCGGTCGGCAGCACCCGCAGCTCGTGCTCGACGAACCGGCCGTGGCGGTGTGGGCAGCACAGATGAACACCGTCGTGTTCCACCCGTGGGCGTCCAGGGCCTCGGACAGCGACCACCCGGACCAGCTCCGGATCGACCTCGACCCGCAACCCGGCACCGACTTCCACGACACCGTCCCCGTCGCCGAGGAGCTGCGGAAGGTCCTCGACGAGGTCGGGCTCACCACGTGGATCAAGACGAGCGGGAACCGCGGGCTGCACGTCTTCGCGCCGATCGTCCCCGAGTACGAGTTCCTGGACGTCCGGCATGCCGTGATCGCCGCGGCACGCGAACTCGAACGGCGGATGCCCGACCGGGTGACGACGGCGTGGTGGAAGGAGGAACGGGGGAGCCGGGTGTTCGTCGACTTCAACCAGGCGAACCGTGACCGCACGATGGCGGGTGCCTACAGTCCACGGGCGTTGGCGCACGCCTCGGTCTCGGCACCGATCACGTGGGACGAGCTCCCGGATGCAGACCCGACGGCGTTCACGGTGCTGACGATGCCCGACCGGCTGCGGGCAACAGGGGACCCGTGGGAGACGATGGGCGCGGAGTCGGCGTCGATCGCGCCACTGCTGACGTGGTGGGAGCGTGACCTGGAGAACGGTCTCGGTGAGCTGCCCTTCCCGCCCGACTTCCCGAAGATGCCCGGCGAGCCCCCGCGCGTCCAGCCGTCCCGGGCGAAGAAGCCCTAGAGCGCGGAGTCGTCCGGGAGCAGGTCCTCGACGCGGGTCGTGTGCATCGGCAGCTCGATCGTGGCGGAGTGCAGCCGCGCGAGCTTGGACCACGTGGGGCGGTGTGCCTCGCTGATGCCGTCGACGATCATGCGCCGAGTCCGATCGTGACGAGTGCGAGCGCGGTGGCGGTGACGCCGGCGATGCCGCTGATGACTGCGCTGAGCTGCAGCATGCGCTGGTGACGTGCTTCGCGGACCTCGCTCAGCGGGCTGCGCTGCGTGTGTCGGACGAGAGTTGCGTTGCTCATGTCGGTCCGCTCCGATCCGTGGTGGCACCCTTGGTCGGCTGCCGTGACCCGATCATTCCACGAAGTTACTAGTTTGGCTAACTAGTTCGGAGATCGGACATCACGAAGCGGCAACACCGTCAGGACAGCACGTCGCGCAGGTCGTAGGCAGCGGGGACCTCGAGTTGCTCGAAGCCGCACGACCGGGCATCGCGGTCCGGCCGCCAGCGCTCGAACTGCACCGTGTGCCGGAACCGCGCGCCCTCCATCTGGTCGTACCGGACCTCCAGGACCCGCTCCGGCGACAGGCGGACGAAGGACGTGTCGCGACCCGACGAGAACCGCGACTTCTCCCCGTCACCGGTCACGGGCGTCCCGTCCGCGTCGCGGAGGACCACCGGGTCGAGCTCCTCGACCAGCGCGAGTCGGCGCTTGTCGGAGAAGGCGGACACGCCGCCGACCTGCCGGAGCTCGCCGTCCTCCCCGTACAACCCGACCAACAGCGAGCCGACCCCGCTGCCGCTCTTGTGCACGCGGTACCCGATCGCGACGACGTCCGCCGTCCGGTGGTGCTTGACCTTGAACATCGATCGTTTGCCGGGCTCGTAGGGCCGAGCCCGGGGCTTCGCGACGACTCCGTCGAGCCCGGCACCCTCGAACGTCGTCAGCCACTCGCGCGCCAGGTCCACGTCGAGGGTGGTCCGCGTCACGAACAGCGGGTCGGCGAGTTCGTCGGCCAGGGCCTGCAGCCGGGTACGCCGCTCGTCGAACGGCAGGTCCACGAGCTCCTCGCCGTCCGCAGCCAGCAGGTCGAAGGCCACGAACTGCGCAGGGGTCTCCGCACTGAGCTTCCGGATGCGGGACTCCGCCGGGTGGATGCGTTGGGACAGTGCTTCCCAGTCGAGCCGTTCGTGTCCGGGTTCGCCGGCGCGCAGCACGACCTCGCCGTCGAGGACCACCGGGTGGTCACGCCCGCCGAACTGGGTGCGGAACGCCTCGACCAGCTCGGGGAAGTACCGGGTGAGTGGCTTCGCGCCACGACTGCCGATCTCGACGTCGTCGCCGTCGATCGTCACGATGCCCCGGAACCCGTCCCACTTCGGTTCGTACCGGAGGCCACCCGTCACACGGTCGGGTTCCGGTACCTCGGGGACGGCCTTGGCGAGCATCGGTGCGATCTCCATGGGTCATGTGTACGCGCTGTCGCGCACGCGGCCTGGAGGCTCGGGGCATCCGGGTGCGCCGGTCCGGCTCGCTAGGGTGGCCGGGTGACGACCGTTCCGCCCGCATCGCCGTCCCCGACGCCGATCAGTCCCGTGCAGGCGGCGGCGCTCGCCGACGGAGTGCTGCCCCCGGTCGAGGAGGTCCGCCCCGGCGTGTGGACGCTCGCCGTCCCGTTCCGGTTCGGTGTGCCCGACGCCACGCTCGTCTACGTCGTCGAGGCCACGGACGGCTCCCTGGCGCTCATCGACCCCGGGTGGAGCGACGACGGCGCGCTCGACGTCCTGGACGCCGGGCTCCGGTCGATCGGCCGGTCGGTGCGGGACGTCGGACTGGTCGCCGTGACGCACCTGCACGCCGACCACCTCGGCGCCGCGACCGCCGTCCGACGGATGTCCGGGGCGCCCATCGCGATGCACGCGGCCGAGGTCCGGGCGCTCGACCACGAGCGCGACGACGCAGCAGCGCACGAGGCCGAGATCGCCACGTGGGGCGTACCGCACGGGCTGCGCGACGGACTCACCGCGGCGTGGGGAGCGGGTCGGCACATCGGGCTCGGCGCGATCGAGCCGCCGTACGCCGACGTCCTGCTCGACGACGGGGACCTGCTGCCGATCGCCGGGCGGACGATCCGGTCGCTCTGGACGCCGGGGCACACCGCAGGGCACCTCTGCTTCCTCGACGAAGCCGACGGGCTGCTCTTCACGGGCGACCACGTGCTGCCGCGGATCAACTCCGGCATCGGGCTCGGCGGCCGCACCGACTCGAACCCGCTCGGGGACTACCTGGCGTCGTTGGCGAAGCTCGACCCGTACGTGGAGCTCGAGGTGTGCCCGGGGCACGAGTACCGGTTCCGCGACGTGGTGTCCCGCGCGCAGACCCTCGTCCGGCACCGGGAGGAGCGGAGTCGCCACGTCGCCGAGGCGCTCGACACGCTGGACGCCCCGACGCTGTTCGAGGTCGCGTCGCGCGTGCCGTTCAGTGGCGGCATCGAGTCGATGACGGGGTTCCTGCTCGCGAGCGCGCTGACGCAGACGGCGTTCCACGCCGACCTGCTCGGGCGGGCCGACGAGATCCGCCCCGCCTGAGCGCACCCGGCGTCGCCGGCCCCGGCCGCCGGGCCCGCTCCGGTCAGGCGACAGTGGTCAGACGACGGTGGTCGCGAGGCGCTCCAGCGTCGTCTTGGCGTCGTGGAACTCGGCGGCCGCGTGGTCGGCCAGCGGCGCGAGCGCCGGGAGCCGGTCCGCGAGTGTGGCGCTCACCGTGATCGGGTACTGACGCATCCCCAGGGCGGTCCCGAGGATGAGCTCCAGCACGGGCGATCCGTGGTCCCAGTGCTCGGTCGGGGTACCGGCGTCGTAGGTCGCCCCGCGGCTGACGATCGTCACGACGGGCTTGCCGGCGAGGGGCTGTGCGTCCCCGTCGAACGCGGGCGCGAGGACTCCCGGCACGTGGATGCGATCGATCCAGGCCTTGAGCGACGACGGCACCGTGTAGTTGTAGAGCGGCGATCCGACCACGACGGCGTCGGCGTCGAGCAGCTCGTCGATGATCTCCTGGCGGAGCGCTTCGGCCTCGGGCGCGACGGACTCCTCGGCGGTGCGGTCGGCGGCGGCCCAGTGCAGTGCCGAGCTCTCCAGGTGCGGGAGCGGTGCCGTGTGCAGGTCCCGGTGCACCACGGTGTACTCCGGACCCCGAGCGCGCCACGCGTCGGCGAACGCAGCGGTCAGCGCACGGGAACGGGAGTGGGAGAGGTCGGCGGACGAGTCGATCTGGAGCAGCGTGGGCATACCCCAACGCTATCGACGTCTGCCGTCCTCCGGCGGGCGATCAGGCAGTCGGCGGTGCGTAGAACTGCAGGTCGTTGCCCTCCGAGTCCTTGAAGGGGGCGATACGACCCCACTCGTGGTCCGAGATGCCGCCCGTGAAGTCGACGCCCGCGTCGCTCAGCCGCTCGACCTCGGCATCGATGGTGCCGTCCGGCTGGAAGGTGATCACCGCGCCGCCGTCGACGGAGCCGGAGGCGTCCTCGCGGCCGTTCAGCCCGATCATCAGGCCGTTCGCGTCGATCTCCGACCAGTCGTCGTCCTGGCTCGTCACGGTGAGACCGAGGGCGTCCCGGTAGAAGGCCACCGCCCGGTCCATGTCGGTCACCGGTACCCACACTGCTGCGACTCCGCTTGCCATGTGCACTCCTCGGGTCATGGGTGGGCCGAGGCCCGCCCGCTCGGGGCCTCCCGCATCCGCGGCGACCCGATTCGAGTGTGCGCTGCCGCACCGGTGTGCCCTCACGGCTCCGGCGCCGGTCGCGGCCACAGGACGGACGGGAGGCTCCTGCCGGACTCCGGCAGGAGCCTCCCGTCCGGACCGTGGAACGCGACAGCGCCGGTCGGCCTGGACGGTCGACCGGCGCTGTGCGGATCAGTGCTGGGTGCGGATCAGCGCTGGGTGCGGCGACGCAGCGCGCGCAGGCCGACCAGGCCGGCACCGGCGGCGAGCATCGCGAGCGCCCACGGCAGGGCGCCGGTGGCGTCCGAGCCGGTGTAGGCGAGCTGGCCCTTGGCCGTCGTCGGCGTGACCGCTGCGACCGGGGCCGTCACCACGGTGGGGTTCACCGTGACGGGGAAGGAGACGGAGAGCCCGTCCTCGGCGACCGTCAGCACGTGGGTGGACGCGTGCGGGAAGGTGACCTTGGTCGAGAACGAGTCGTCGTCCCAGGCGATCTGGTCGTCCGCGTGGTCGCTCGTCACGGTCGCCATCGGGAAGTTGCCGTCGTCGTCGAACTCGACGGTGCTGTTGCCGAACTCGTCCACGGGGGAGCCGTCCACCCACAGCGAGCCGCCCTGCTGCACGGTCGGCTGTCCACCGTCGGTGATGGTCGGCTCGGCGTCCAGGTCGGCCGGGAAGGAGATCGAGGTGATCGCCCCGTTCGGCTCGATGATCCACACGTTGGACGCGTGGACGCCGTCGAACGCGTCCTGGGCCGAGGTGTCGGTCGCGGAGGCCATGACGCCCACCGCGGCACCCGGGTCGACGACGACCTCGACGTACTCCGTCGCCTTCGAGGTGCCGTTCGAGGCGACGACCGTGAAGTCGAAGGTGCTCGCGGCCGTGACCTCGCCGCGCAGTGTCGCGGTCGCAGCGTCGAAGACCGTGTCGTACGGCAGGTAGGACTCGGGCTGGTCGTCCGGGTCGGTCGGGTCCGAGCTGTCCGGGTCGGTGTAGCCGATGGCGTAGGTGACGTCGCCGCTGCCCTTCGACACGACGAAGGTCTCGTCGAGCGTGTCGCCCGCCGTGACCTCGATCCTGCGCGGAGCGTCGGCGGTCGTCTTCGTGTCGTACGCGACGTCCTCGGTGACGACGTCGGTCTCGGCGGTCGCGGTGTTCCCGTTCCCGTCGGTGACCAGGACGGAGATCCGCTTGCCGAGGTCGGCGGTCGTCACCGAGTAGGCCGGCGTGATCTCCGCGACGGTCTGTCCGCCGTCGGTCGACCACGCGTACTGGTAGGTGCCGCTCAGTTCCGGGGCGTCGACGCGGAGGGTGGTGCCGACCTTGGCGTCGCCGACGATCTTCGCGTCGGAGGCCACTGCGGCCTTCGAGGAGACCGCCGAGTCCGTGGTGGTCGACGGGGTGGTCGGGGCCTGCTGGGCTGCCGGGTCGGTCTGGTCCGTCGTGGTCGAGGCACCCGGGTCCGTCGACGGCGCGGGGTCGGTCGACACCGGGGTGGTGGGATCGGTGCCGGGCTCGTCGGCGGTGGGCGTCGTCGGCGTCTCCGATGAAGCGGGCGTCGTGTCGGTGTTCGTCTGCGCGTTCGGGTCGGCGGGCGCGGAGACGGCTGGCGTCGAGTCGTCGGCGTACGCGGCGGTCGCGGTGACCATGCCGAGGCCGGTGGTCAGGCCGATGAGTGCGATCGTGGTGCCGACGGCGCAGGCGCGTCGGACACCGGAGGTGCTGCGGTGCACGGGTTCCCCCAGTGTTCGGGTCCGGACGGTGCCGGATCGTAAGAATCCGCCGAGAATCTCAGGCGTGCTCGGATCGTACTGATGAGCGCGCACCCGCAGGAACACGGCTGTCCGGAATGTGACCCGGGTTGGGGGTCCAGGTCCCGACGCACGGACGAGGCAGGCACGACCGTGTCGGACGTGCCTGCCTCGCGCCGGTCGCTCAGGTGGCGTTGACGCTCACGCGCGGCGTCGCCGCATGCGTGCGACGACGAGCGCAGCACCCGCGCCGAGCAGTCCGAGCGCCCATGCGAGCGGCCCGCTGGTGTCCGCGCCGGTGTACGCCAGCTGGCCGGAGGGGGTGCGCGTCGTCGTCGATGAGGTCGACGTGACCGCGGGCAGTGGATCGACCTGGATCGTGAAGGTCTGGGTGAGTGAACCCGATCGGACGGTGATCACGTGTGGGCTCGCGTGCGTGAACCGAAGCGTGACGGTGTCGGTGCTGTCCGTCGGGGTGAAGGTGTCGCCGTCCACGGACGAGGACCAGGTCAGGTCCGGCAGCTCGGCGACGTTGTCGAGTCGGTCGAAGCCGAGCGCGCCGAGCTCCAGCGAGCCGTCCTGGCGGACGCGGATCGGCTTGGTCGGGTCGCCGGTCTGGACCTCGGTCGAGTCGCTGTAGGTGACGGAACCGTCCGTGTCCACAACCCACGACGGCCATCCGGTCGACGTGATCTCGCCGCGGACGACGACACGCAACCCGACCACCGGACCGGACGACACGTCGAGCACGACCTTCGAGATCTCGCTGCCGTTCGGGTGCAGCCCCGTCGAGGTGTGCAACCAGAACTCGGACACACCGAGCGAGGTCGGCGTGCCCGACAGCGTGCCGTCAGCGGAGAACGTCACACCGTCCGGCAACACACTGTCGTCCGCCGGGGCATCGGGGCCATCGCTCACGAAGTACTGCAGCCCGTCGCCGTCGAACGCGGCGAGGCTCTGCGAGAACGGCTCGTCGATGGACGCGTGGACGGTCTGGGTGCCCAGGTAGCCCCAACGCATGTCCGGGTTCTCGGCGACCGGCGCGGTCAACTCGCTCGTGACGGTCGTCGGCTCCTGTCCCGGAGCGGTCCCGGTGACCCGGACACGCAGCCGGTCGAGCTGGCCGAGCGTCGGGCTGATCGTCATGCTCGCGTCGGTGGCGCCGACGACGTCGAGCGGCTCGCCATCGGCGAAGGACGACTGCCACTGGTAGGTGAACGTCGTGCCCTCTGGCCAGCCGGCCGTGTCGGCGGTCAGGGTGTGCCAGTCCTCGACGATTCCGCTGACGGTGACCGTGCCCGCGGGTGTGACGTCCGTGCTCGAGACGTCCGTGCTCGGGACGTCCGTGCTCGAGACGTCCGTCGGGGGTGCTGTCGGAGCCGAGGCGGCACCGGACGGTGTCGGACCGGCGTCGGTGGTGCCGCCCGCGTCGGCCGGGGTGACGGCATCGGCCGTGGCGGTCGTCGTGGACGTCGCAGTCCCCGTTTCGGTCGGGGCATCGGCATCGGCGGTCGTCGCGGACGTCGCCGTGGACGTGTCGTCGGCGACGGCCGCTGTGGCGCCGAGTCCGAGCGTCGTCGAGCAGATGCCGACGAGCACGGCGGTGACGACCGTGCAACGGCGGATGGTGGTGGTGCGGAACAAGGAGGCCCCCAATGAGCGTCAGGTGGTGATGAAGGTCGCGACGGGGTGTCAGGCGCGGCGTCGCCGTGCGCGATGCACCAGGAGTGCGCCGCCGGCGGCGAGCAGTCCGAGCGCCCAGGCGATCGGACCGGTCGCATCGGCACCCGTGTACGCGAGCTGGCCCGTACCGGACGTCGGCTTCGTCGCGACCACGGTCGTCGCCGTCGGGGTCACGTCGATGGTGAACGAGATCGACAGGTCGCCGTGGGTGGCGGTGATCACGTGCTCGCTCGCGTGGGCGAACGTCAGGCGAGCCGCCCCGGCATCCAGGGCCCCGGGGGACAGCGACGTGTCGAACGAGTCCCCGGCGACCGAGGAACTCCACCGCACACCGCCGTCCTCGAAGAGCACGGTGTCACCGAACGCGTCGGTCCCGGCGACGTCGAGGTTGACCTCCGCGGTCTGGGGGACCCGCAACGGCGTGGCCGGATCGCCGTACCAGTCCTGGGGGTTGCTCGTGTAGCGCGTGGACCCGTCAGGGGCGATCTGCCACAGGTCGTACGGACGGTCGTCGGTGGACGTGTACGCCCACACGCGCATGGAGACTGCCGGGGCGGCCTCGGTCGTGAAGAACACCCGCATCGCGGTCCCGCCGTCCGGGTGCCTCGACGTCGAGACGTGCACCCAGAGCATGGTGTACCCAGCAACGGTCGGTGTCCCGGACAGCGTCCCGTCCGGGCTGAAGGACACCCCCGCCGGCAGGACGCCGGGGTCCGAGGAGCCGCCCGGTTGGTCGTTGACGAAGTACTGCAGGCCGTCTCCCTCGAACGCGGCGAGGCTGACCGAGAACGGTTCGCCCACCCGTGTGGGCACGTCGCGGATGGCCAGGGGGCGGAATCCAGTCGGGTCGTCCGCGATCGGGGCGGTCGCGGCGCTGGTGACGGTCGTCGGGTCCTCGCCGGGCGCGGTGCCCGTCACGCGGACCTGCACCGTGCCGTCCACGTCCTGCGGGTCGACGACGTAGGTGTCTGTGGTCGCCCCCGCGACGTCGGTCGATCCGTCCCGGTCGGTGAACACCCACTGGTAGGTGAACGTCGTGTCCGCGGGCCAGCCGTCCGTGGACGCCGAGAGCGTGTGGAAGATCGTCGTCGTGCCGGTCACGGCGACGGTGCCGGCCGGCGTGACGGCATCGGTCGTGACGTCGGGACCGCCCTCGGCCGACGTCTCGCCCGTGGGCGCTGCGTCATCTGCTGGCGCTGCGTCGTCCGCTGGCGCCGCGTCGTCCGTGGGCGCCGCGTCGTCCGCGGGCGCCGCGTCGTCCGGTGTGGCTGCGTCGTCCGCGGGCGTGTCGGTTCCCGCCGGAGCCGTGTCCCCGGCCGGCTCGTCCGCAGGAACCGGTGCGGTGGTGCCGTCGGTCGGGGCGGGATCGTCCGTGGCGGTCGCGGTCGGGGCCACCTCGGGCGTCGCCGAGGCCACCGGAGTCGTGCTCGCGGCGCTCGTCGTGCTCACCGCGCTCGTCGCCGCAGCAGCCTCGGGCTCGGCGGCGGACGCCGTGGTTGCGCCGAGCCCGAGGCCGAACGCCGACGAGCCTGCGACGATCGCGACGGCAGTGCCGACGGCCGCGTACCTGCGAACCCTCGACGTGGAGTGTGTGGTCATCGTTTCCCCCCAGAGGAACGTGTCGTCAGTGGCGGTCCGGAGTGGCCGCTCAGCAGTGAGCGTAGGGTGAGCGGGCGCTCAGGAACCGCCTCGTTCGATCACGATCCGGCAACGGAAAAAGTTCCGCAAACCTTGTCATGATCGGGGATTTTCCGACATGGAGCGCTCAGGAACGCGGGGCGGCTGCTGCCCGTTCGAGGGCGTCGCGGAACGCCGAGACCGCCGGTGACTCGGCACTCGCGATGCGCTGCGCGGTGAAGAGCGTGCGACGTGCCGGATCGGGGAGCTCGAGCAACCGGCAGCTCGTGGACCGACCGGCCCAGACGAGGTCGGGCATGAGTGCGACGGCGTTCCCGGACTCGATGAGCCGGATCTGGGCCTGCAGGTCGGCGGTCTCGTAGCGGACGTCGGGTTCGAAGCCCGCGCGGCGGCAGGTCTGCTCGGCGAAGTGCCGTGATGCGGCCCCTCGCGGCTCCATGACCCACGGCAGCTCGGCGGCCTCGGCGAGGGACGACACCGGCCAGAGGGCCGTGTCCTCCGGGGGGAGTGCGAGTCGCACGGGGTCGGTCGTCAGGTCGCGGCTGTCGAGCCCGGGGAAGCGCGGAGCCGCGTGCGCGGGGTACTGCTCGGCGACGACCATGTCGAAGTCCCGCGCCCAGGTCTCGCCAAGTGCCGTCTCCGGTTCGCGCTGCACCATCTCGACGCGGACGTCGGGGTGCTCGATCGCCATGGTCCGGAGCGCGCTCGGCATCAGGGCGAGCGCCGCCGACTGGAACACGGCCACCCGGATGCGTCCCTGCACGGTGGTCAGTGTCGACTCGACCGACGCCTGGGCACGCTCCAGGGTGTCGAGGACGTCGCTCGCCGCGGCCACGAGCACCTCCGCCTGCGGGGTGAGCTGCAGCCGCCGTCCCGCCTTGCGCAGGAGCTGGACGCCGGCCTCCCGCTCGAGGACCGCGAGCTGCTGCGACACCGCCGACGGGGTGAAGTTCAGCGCCTCGGCGACGGCCGCGACGGTGCCCCGGATGGAGAGTTCCCGGAGGAGGACGAGACGGCGGACGTCGAGCATGCAGAAAGGATAGGTGAACTGAACGGATCCGATCAGAAAGAGTTGCTTCCGCTACCGAAACGCGGAGCAGCACACTGATGCCATGACCGACGTCCAGCCGCACGCCGACGCTGCGCCCACGACCGACCACGACCTCCTCGCCGACGAGTCCGTCGCGCTCGTCAGACAGTGGCTCGCCGAGGCGGAGACGTACCCGGTCGACGGGTCCGCGAAGCAGCTCGCCGGGGTGCTCGCCGACCCGAAGGGCCTGGCGTTCGCCGTCGGCTTCGTCGACGGCGTCGTCCGTCCGGAGGACCTCGGCGTCGCGGCACGTCGTCTCAAGCAGATCGCGCCGGACGCACCCGGGTTCCTGCCCAGCGCGCTCCGCGGACTGGTGCGCCTCGGTGGCGGACTGGCACCGAGCCTCCCGGGTGTCGTCGTCCCCATCGCCCGACGCGTGCTGCGGAACATGGTCGGCCACCTCATCGTCGACGCGACCGATGCGAAGCTCGGTCCGGCCATCGCGAAGATCAAGCAGGACGGCGTCCGGCTCAACGTGAACCTGCTCGGCGAGGCCGTGCTCGGTGAGCGCGAGGCGTCTCGACGCCTCGACGGCACGCACAAGCTGCTCGCGCGGGACGACGTCGACTACGTGTCGATCAAGGTCTCCTCGACGGTGCACCCGCACTCGCCGTGGGCGTTCGACCACGCGGTGGACGACATCGTCGACAAGCTCCGCCCGCTGTTCTCGCGGGCAGCGGCATCGTCGCCCGCCAAGTTCATCAACCTCGACATGGAGGAGTTCAAGGACCTCGACCTGACGATCGCGGTCTTCACGAAGCTCCTGGACGAGCCCGCCTTCCTCGGGCTCGAGGCGGGCATCGTCCTGCAGGCGTACCTCCCCGACGCACTCTCCGCGATGCAGCAGCTGCAGGAGTGGTCCGCCGCTCGTCGCGCCCGTGGCGGTGCCGCGATCAAGGTGCGCCTGGTGAAGGGCGCGAACCTGCCGATGGAGCAGGTCGAGGCCTCGGTGCACGGCTGGCCGCTCGCCACCTGGCACACGAAGCAGGACTCCGACACGAACTACAAGCGGGTGCTCGACTGGGCGCTCACCCCGGACCGGATCGCGAACGTGCGGGTCGGCGTCGCCGGGCACAACCTGTTCGACGTCGCGCACGCCTGGCTGCTCGCCGGGGAGCGCGGTGTCCGCGACGGGATCGAGTTCGAGATGCTGCTCGGGATGGCGCAGGGTCAGGCCGCCGCGGTCCGTCGCACGGTGGGGTCCCTGCTGCTGTACACACCGGTCGTCCACCCGGGTGAGTTCGACGTCGCGATCGCGTACCTGATCCGTCGGCTCGAAGAAGGCGCGTCGCAGGACAACTTCATGTCAGCGGTGTTCTCGCTGCAGTCCTCGCCGACGCTGTTCGAGCGGGAGGAGTCGCGGTTCCGCGCGTCCCTGGCGCCGCTGTCGCTCCCCGGTGGGCTCGACGCGCCGGATTCGCACCGTGTTGCCGACCGGTACGCCGCCGTCGGCCGCCCGGCACCAGGCCACTTCGAGAACACGCCGGACAGCGACCCGTCGGTCGCCGCGGTGCGCGAATGGGGTGCGGCGATCACCGCTCGGGTCGCGTCGTCGACGCTGGGCGAGTCGGCCGTCCGGGAGGCTCGGGTCGAGTCGGAGTCGCAACTCACGTCCGCCCTGGAGCGCGTCCGCGCCGCTGGTTCCGTCTGGGGGACCTGGTCCGGTCCGGCGCGTGGCGCGGTGCTCCACGCCGTCGGCGACGCGCTCGAGGCGAACCGCGCTGCCCTCGTCGAGGTGATGGCGTCCGAGACCGGGAAGACCATCGACCAGGCCGACCCCGAGGTTTCGGAGGCGATCGACTTCGCCCACTTCTACGGCGAGCTCGCGGCGTCGCTCGACGACGTCGACGGTGCGACGTTCTCGCCGGCTGCGCTGACCCTGGTCACGCCGCCGTGGAACTTCCCCGTGGCGATCCCCGCCGGGTCCACGCTCGCCGCGCTCGCCGCCGGGTCGGCCGTCGTGCTGAAGCCCGCGCCGCCCGCTGCCCGGTGCGCGGCCGTGCTGGCTTCGGTGATCGACACGGCGCTCGACGCGATGGGTGCGCCCGCCGACGTGCTCGCGTTCATGGACGTGCCCGAGTCCTCCTTGGGGGAGTCGCTCGTGTCGTCGCCGCTCGTCGATCGCGTGATCCTGACCGGCGCGTACGAGACGGCGTCGCTGTTCCGGTCGTTCCGGAAGGACCTGCCGCTCCTCGCCGAGACCTCTGGCAAGAACGCGATCATCGTGACGCCGTCGGCGGACCTCGACCTCGCCGTGAAGGACGTCGTGGCGTCGGCGTTCGGGCACGCGGGGCAGAAGTGCTCGGCGGCGTCCCTCGTGGTGCTCGTCGGCTCCGTTGCGAAGTCGCGGCGCTTCCGGTCGCAGCTCCTCGACGCGGTGTCGTCGCTCACGGTCGGCTACCCGACCGACCCGACCTCGCAGATGGGGCCGGTCGTCTCGCCGGCGGAGGGCAAGTTGCTCGAGGGGCTGACCACGCTCGAGCCCGGGCAGCGCTGGGCCGTGCAGCCTCGGCAGCTCGACGAGTCCGGTCGTCTGTGGAGCCCGGGCGTGCGCGCCGGCGTTGCGCGCGGTTCCGCCTTCCACCGCACGGAGTACTTCGGCCCGATCCTCGGCATCATGACCGCGTCGTCGTTGGACGAGGCGATCGACATCGTCAACGAGGTCGACTACGGCCTCACCTCGGGGCTGCACTCGCTCGACCCGTCGGAGATCGGCACGTGGCTGTCGCGTATCGACGCTGGCAACCTCTACGTCAACCGCGGCATCACCGGGGCGATCGTGCGCCGGCAGCCGTTCGGCGGGTGGAAGAAGTCGGCCGTCGGTGCCGGGACCAAGGCTGGCGGCGTGAACTACCTGTTCGGGCTGGGCTCCTGGGCGCCGGCTCCGGCCACCGCGGGGGCTCCCGTGTCGGCAGCGGTCGCGGCGTTCGTACGCGACTCCGGTGTCTCGTCGTCCTCGGTGTCCCGAGCAGTGGCGTCCGACGAGCTCGCGTGGACGTCGTTGTTCGGCGTCGCGGTGGACGTGTCCGCGCTGTCGGCGGAGCGGAACGTCGCGCGGTACCTGCCGTACCCGGGCGTGCACGTGCGGGTGGGGTCGTCGTCTGCGTCCGCGTCGTCCTCGTCGGAGGACCTGGTCCGGGTCGTCGCTGCTGCGCTCCGGGCCGGTACGACGATCGACGTCTCCTCGGCGGGTGACGTGCCGGCCGCGATCGCCGCGCTCGACTGCGTGCGGTCGGTCACGTCGTCGGAGTCCGACGCGGCGTTCGCTGCTCGCGTGGCCGACGGCCCGTCGACCCGGGTGCGGCTCATCGGCGGGTCCGCGTCGTCGCTGTACTCCGCGGTCGATGGGCGCCCTGACATCGCGGTGTACGACTCGCCGGTCACCGAGGCAGGGCGCATCGAGTTGCTGCCCTTCCTCCGCGAGCAGGCGGTGTCGATCACCGCGCACCGTTTCGGCACGGCCAACCACCTGACGGACGCGTTGATCTGACGCCTGGGCCGGCTGGTCCCTCGCATCTGCTGCCGAATCGCGCCCCCGTGTGGACATCGCGCCCCGTCCTGGCGGGGCGCCATGTCCGTACCGGGGCGCGACATGTCCGCGGTGCGTGGGGGATCCGTCGCGCTGTCCGGTCGGCGCGCGAGCACGGGGCGCTCCGAGGCGCCGGGCGTTGGGTCGACGGCATGAGTGAACCGTTCGCCCGTCCCACCGCCCTCGCCCACGTCCGCGTCACGGTGACCGACATCCACCGCAGCAAGGCGTTCTACCAGCAGCTGCTCGGCACCGATCCGGCGATCGACTTCAGCGACCAGGTCGACGAGCCGGGCATCCGCGAGGACCGCGAGCGCTTCTACGGCGGCAGCGTCTTCCGGCTCGGTGATCAGGTGTTCGGGCTGCGTCCGGTCGCACCGGCTGGGCAGCGGTTCGACCCGGACACGGTCGGACTCGACCACGTGAGCTTCGTCGTCGGCTCGGTCGACGAACTGCACCAGGCGGCCGCGCGACTCGACGCCGCGGGGGTCGAGCACGGTGCGGTGACGGACCTCGGCGACGCCGGCATGGTGATCTTGTCCGTGCAGGACCCCGACGACATCAACCTCGAGCTCGCCGCGCTGAAGGGCTGACGCGCCGCCCGACGTCGGTGCTCTCGCACAACCGAAAGCAGTCCGCGCCGCGAAACTCCGCGGCGCGTACTGTTTTGGGTTGTGCGGCAGCAAAACGCGCCGCGCGGCCGCGGACGCGGTCAGGCGGCGACGGACACCATCGTGGACGTGACGAGCGCGCGGAGGGACTCCGGCAGGGGGATCGGGCGGCGGGCACCCTCGCGGTCGATGATGACGTGCGCGAACTCACCCGTCGCGAGCAGCGCACCGTCGGACTGCCGGAACAGGCCGAACTCCCACGACAGGCTCGTGTTCCCGAGGTGCTTGGAGCGCATCCCCACCTCGATGACGTCCGGCCACACGGCGGACTCGACGAACCGGCAGCTCGACGAGACCAGCACGGCGATCCACTCCGACGTGAACGGGTCGAGCCCGGCTTCCGAGCGGAACCAGTAGGTCGATGCGTTGTCCATCGCGCTGTAGTAGATCGTGTTGTTCACGTGCCCGAACATGTCGTTGTCGTTCCAGCGCGTGGGGTACTGGCGGCGGAACGGGTACTCGTCGATGGTCATCGGTCTCCGATCGGTCGGGCGGGGCGCAGCACGTACGAGAAGGTCGCTCGGGCTCGTGCGGGGTCTGGGGTCTCGCCGGAGATGAGGTCGGCGTAGGTGAACGACTCGGAGATCCGCACGAGCAGCCGCGCGAGCTCCTCGGCGGACAGCGGGGACGGGTCGAACGAGTCCGCCACCAGCGCCGTGATCGCGGTGACGAGCCGGCCCTGGACATCGCTGTCCGAGGTGGTGAGGAGCCGCAGCGCACGGGCGGGTTCCCTCGTGAGGAACGCCCGGAAGTACGGCGCGGCGATGAGGTCGGCGGTGAACCGGTCCAGCACGTCGACGACCCGCTCGGCACCGGACGGCGCCGCCGATCGGGAAGCGGCGTCGAGCGTCGGGACGGCGAGGGACCAGAGGATCTCGGACAGCAACCGGTCACGGTTGCCCACCCACCGGAACAGGGACGTGCGGTCCACGCCGAGCGACGCGGCCAAAGCGCCCATGTCGATCCTGGACCCGGCGATGAAGGTGTGACGAGCCTCCCGGAAGGCGCGCAGCGCGGAATCCGACGTGTACACGCGAGCCTCCCTTGCAACGTTTCCGAGAATGATGCATCGTTGGTCCCATGTCAACGACGACGCCCACCACGACCCTGCTCGAATCGGACTTCTACGGCTTCGCGCTGCAGCTGACCGACCAGGAGCGGGCGTCGATCGGGCGACTCCGGGAGTACCTCGAGCGCGATGTCGCGCCCATCGCCGACGAGTACTGGGCGCGCGCCGAGTTCCCGATGCAGGTCATCAAGCCGCTCGCGGAACTCGGCATGTACGGGCCGGGTGTCCCGCTCGTGCGGCAGTTCGAGAACTCGGCCGTGTACCGCGGGTGGGCGGCGCTCGAGCTCGGTCGCGTCGACGCCAGCGTGGCCACGTTCATCGGCGTCCAGTCCGGCCTCGCGATGAACTCGATCGCCGTCGCCGGCAGCGACGAGCAGCAGCAGGAGTGGCTGCCGCGCATGGCCGCCGGCGAGCTGATCGGGGCGTTCGGCCTGACCGAACCGTACTCGGGCAGCGACTCCGCGAAGGGGCTGCGCACCACCGCGCGGCGCGAGGGCGACGAGTGGGTCCTCGACGGCGAGAAGCGCTGGATCGGCAACGCCACGTTCGCGGACGTCGTCGTGATCTGGGCGAAGGACGTTGCGGACGGGCAGGTCAAGGGCTTCCTCGTCACGACGGACACCCCCGGGTTCACCGCGACGAAGATCGAGGACAAGATCGCGCTCCGCGGCGTGCAGAACGCCGACATCGTGATGCAGGGCGTCCGGGTCCCCGAGTCCCGCCGGCTGCAGCGTGCGACGTCGTTCCGCACCACGGCCGAGGTGCTCCGCCTGACGCGTACCGAGGTCGCGTGGCAGGCCGTCGGCATCGCGGTCGGCGCGTACGAGGCAGCGCTCGACTACGCCAAGACCCGCATCCAGTTCGGCAAGCCCATCGCCGCGCACCAGATGGTGCAGGACCTCCTCGTGAAGTCGCTCGCGAACATCACGGCGTCGATCGCGCTCTGCACCCAGGCGTCGGCGATGCAGGACGCCGGCGTTGGTGGCGACGAGCACTCGGCGCTGGCGAAGGCGTTCGCGACGGCGCGGATGCGCGAGACGGTCGCATGGTGCCGCGAGGTGCAGGGCGGCAACGGGATCGTGCTCGACAAGGGCGTCGCGCGGTTCTTCGCCGACTCCGAGGCGATCTACTCGTACGAGGGCACGCGTGAGGTGAACACCCTCATCGTCGGGCGCGCGATCACGGGCCAGGCCGCGTTCGTCTAGCTCGCGGCCCAGAACTCCGCGATCCGGTCCGCGATCGCGGAGGCCTGCGCGCGACCGGCCTCGGCGCTCGGTCGCTGGGTCGACAACGACAGCGAGTTCGCGCCGAACGCCTGCGTCGAGGCGCTGTCCGCGACGACGACCTCGACGCTCGACCCGCCCGCCCGGAGCGCCTCGACGGACTGGTCGAGCCACGGCCCGAGCGGAGACGGAGCCTCGGGGCCGCAGGCGATGACCAGGACGCGCTCGTACCCGGCGGCGACGTCGGCGTTCGTCGCCGAGCGCATCCCGCCGTCGATGTACGGCCGCCCCTCGATGTGGACGGGCGACCACACGAACGGCACCGAGCAGCTCGCGGCGACGGCGCGGGGGAGCGGGACGCCGTCCGCAGCGGTGAGGACGTGGAAGGTGCCGTCGGTCGCGTCGATGGTCGTGATCGCGAGCGGGCGGTCCGGCCACGTGGTCGACGGCAGGGTCTCCGAGAAGGTCGCGGCGCGCTCGTCGTCGGACTGCCCGGCGGTCACCTGCTGCGCCGCGTGGCCGAGTCGTGCGCGGCCGTCCTGCTCGGAGGTCGCGCCGGCGAGCACCTGCCCGATCTGCTGCTGGATCGCCTCGCCGTCGATGACGCCGGGCTCCTCGTAGCTCGTCGGCAGCGGTGCGATCTGCTGCTCGAACGCGCCGCGGACGCCCCCGCTCCGCACGAAGGTCCCGACCACGCTGCCGGCGCTGGTGCCCACCACGAGGTCGGCTGCGGCGAGGTCCACGCCGGCGTCCTCGAGTGCCGAGAGGACCCCGAGCTCCCACGCGATCCCGGCGACTCCACCACCTCCGAGGACGATCGCTCGGGTTCCGGCAGCGGGCGGCACGAGTTCGCTCATGCACCATGCTTACCAACCCGCGGGGTCCACGACCGGCGAGCGGGCGAAATACCCGGGTGGGCATGCGTGATCACCCTGGTGTTTCGCCCACTCGGGGGAACGCATGCCGCCGCCGGAATGCCGATCAGCGCGGACGAGCACGCGGACGGGCGCGAGCCACGGACGGACGGGAGGCACGGTGCGGGCCCGCACCGTGCCTCCCGTCCGACCTGCGGTCGCGTCGGACGACGCGACCCGGCCTGCCGACTACAGGCCCGCCGACTACAGGCCCGCGGTCTGGGCGATCCAGTCGCCGCTCTGCGACAGGATCGCGTAGTTCGACCCGGCGTTCGTGTTCGAGCCCGGGTCGGCGACGTCACCGGTGGAGCAGACACCGACGACCTCGCCACCGACGATGAGCGGCCCGCCGGAGTCGCCGTGGTTCGACGCTCCCGAGATCCCCGTCACGTGCTGCGCGTCGCCGGAGTACGCGTCCGTGGAGTGCCCGGAGAGCGAGACGCTCGCCTGGTAGAGCCCGTCGGTCGGCTCGCTGTCCGCCCGGTTGCCGTAGCCCATGATCGTGCCCGTGCCCGACGTCTTCGTCGTGTAGCCGAGGTCGAGCTGCGCGTACGAGCTCAGCGTGACCGGGGTGGAGAGGTGCACGAGGGCGATGTCGCCCTCGGGTGCGCTGTAGAGCTCGTCGGCGGCGGTCGCCGGGCCCCGGTCGGCGGTGCTGTTCGAGTGGTAGACGTTCATCGCGGTGGTGCCGTCGACGCAGTGGTTCGCGGTGAGGACCCACTCGGCGTTGAGGGCCTCGCCGGTGCAGCCGTAGCTGGCGGTGCCGCCCTGCTGGAAGACGAGCTGCACCTCCCACGGCGTGTTCGGCGCCTGCTCGCCGCCGATGACCTGCGGAGACGCAGTGGCGGCGTTGGCGGTGGTCGCGCCGAGGGACCCGCCCACCAGGGTGAGGGCGGCGGCTGCGGTGATGGTGAGTGCTCGGAGAGCGCGATGCTGCATGACGATTCCTCTCATCGAATGTCATGCAATCGTGGTGTGCCCCCTGTTCGAGGGACAAGTCGGGTCTGTTGTGGACCCGGTGTGTCACCCGTCCGCCTGGACGGTGGCTCCGTTCGACCGGGCCGAGCGGGCGAGGGCCTCGAGTTTGTGGCTCAGCTCGAAGCGCCGTTCCTCCCGCCGGTGCACCAGGTACTCGGCGTGCACGAGGGCGTGCAAGAGGCAGTACGCCGTGGGGAGCGGGAAGCCGAGGACATCGGCGACCTCCTTGGCGGTGGCGCTGCCGCGTTCGGCGACCGCCTCGAGGATCGCCAGGGTCTTCGCGACGGTCTGCACGCTCGAGTCACGGGCGGGTTTCGAGGCGGTCTCGCGGGTGGTGGAGCCCGAGGTGACGGGGTGGAGCGGATCGACACTGATGCGCGTTGGTCGATGCTCCACCCATCACACCCGCGATGGCAAGGAGGTGCCGCTACTCCGGCTGCACGTCGATGAGCACCTTGCCGACCGTGTCGTTCTCGACCGCGTCGTGTGCCGCGGCGGTGTCGGCGAGATCGAACCGGGTGATCGGCAGTCCGGCGTCCGCACCGACCGGCAGGACTCCGTCGTGCAGCGCCTCGGTGACGTCCTCGGCAGCAGCCGTCAGGGCTTCGTCGCCGATCGTGTAGAGCAGCAGGAACTGGTACCGGGCGTTGACGCTCATGTTGGGGCGGATCGGGAGCGTTGCCTCGTCGCCGCCGTTGTTCGCGTAGATCGACACGACGCCGTGGTTCGCCAGGACGTCCGCGACGAGGGCGGCGTTCTGCGGGATCGACACCTCGACGACGATGTCGACGCCGTCCGGGGCGATCTCGCGGATCCGCGCGGCGGCGTCGTCCTGCCGGTAGTTCACCGTGTGGTGCGCACCGGCGGCCGTCGCCAGCGCGGCCTTCTCGTCGGAGCTGATCGTCGAGATGACGGTCGCGCCAGCCCACCGTGCGAGCTGGATCGCCGCGTGCCCGACCGCACCGGCACCGCCCGCGACGAGCACGGTCACGCCGTCGAGCGCGCCGGGTCCGAGGCGCGAGGGGCCCTCTTCGTGTGTGGTCAGTGCCCGGTGCGCCGTCATCGCGGGAACGCCGAGCGATGCGCCGACGTCGAACGAGACCCCGTCCGGGAGTCGGACCGCGCGGGCCACCGGGACGACGGTGTACTCCTGTGCGGTGCCGGTGGGGCGACCGGACACGGACATGTAGAGCCACACCCGGTCACCGACGGCGAGTTCGTCGACCCCGGGACCGACGGCGTCGACGATCCCGGCGCCGTCCTGGTTCGGGGTGATCTCCGGGAACGGCAGACCGTCGCCGTACGTTCCGCCCTGTCGGGCCTTCCAGTCCGTCGGGTTCACGCCGGAGACGACGACGCGCACGCGGACCTCCCCGGCGCCTGGATCCTGCGGCTCGCGGTCGGCGAGGGAGAGGACGGACGAGTCACCGGGCTTCGTGTAGACGATCGATCGCATGCCTCCACGCAACCACGTCAGCGCCGGGGAGATTCCGAACGTGCGGTGTCGTACTCGTCACGCGCGACCTCGACGTCGGCCATGTGCGTCGTCGCCCACCGCTCGAGCGGCTCGAGCACGGTGCGGAGCGATCGCCCTGCGTCGGTCAGCTCGTACTCGACGTGCGGCGGGATCTCGGGGAACACCGTCCTGGTCACGAGCCCGTCGCGCTCGAGGGCCCGCAGTGTCTGCGTGAGCATCTTCTGCGACACCCCCTGTACGCGATTCGCGATGACGGAGTACCGCTGGGGTCCGTCCGCCAGGGTGCCGATCGTCAGCACGCTCCAGCGGTCGCCGATCCGGTCGAGCAGCTGCCGGCTGGGACAGTCGGCCGCGTACGGGCTGTACTCGAGTGCACTCACGACGACCTCCGTTACGCACCACGAGGTGCCTACTTACCAAAAGAGAGTAACGCCCCTAAGGTGAGTCGAGCAAGCACGCACCACCACGAGAGGAACACGCATGTCCACCATCGTCGTCTTCGGAGGCACCGGGTACGCCGGCTCCGCCATCACCCGCGAAGCGCTGTCCCGCGGCCACCAGGTCGTCGCCGTCGCCCGCGACACCACGAAGCTCGAGCCCGCCGAGGGTCTGACCCTCGCGCAGGGCGACGCGTTCGACGCCGCCTTCGTCGCCGAGGTCACGAAGGGCGCCGACGTCATCGTCGTCGCACTCCACGCGGTGCAGGCCGACGGCAGCGAGCTCAAGGACCGCTTCCAGCCGTTCGTCGACGCCGCAGAGGCCGCGGGGGCACGCCTCGGGATCGTCGGCGGTGCCGGGTCGCTGCTCGTCGCCGACGGTGGCCCCCGACTGTTCGACACGGCCGAGTTCCCGGACGCGTTCAAGGGCGAGGCGAAGAGCCACGGGCAGATCCTCGACGACCTCCGTGCATCCGACACGTCCGTGGACTGGTTCTACGTCAGCCCGGCAGCGGCCTTCGGTGGCTACAACCCCGGCGAGCGTCGTGGCACCTACCGGACCACCGACGAGGTGCTCCTCACCGACGCCGAGGGCAACTCCGACATCTCGGGCGAGGACTTCGCGATCGCGTTCGTCGACGAGATCGAGACGCCGGCGCACCACCAGGCACGGTTCGGCGTCGCCTACTGAGGTTCGTCGACACCGTCGCGGGTGGCTGGCACGGCCCGCTGAACAACCGAAAGCCGTTCGAACCGCGGAACTCCGCGGTTCGGACGGCTTTTGGTTGTGCGGGAGCGGATGGAACCGACCACCACCGGACAGGAGGCCCGGTGCGGGCCCGCCACGAGCCTCCTGTCCGTCAGCGGTGTCCGACGATCGCCGGGAGCGGCACGTGGTGCCGCATCCGGACGCCGAGGTGGAACCCACCGCGACGGGCGAGCACCAGGCCGATGACGGCCGCTGCCGCGGCCGGCACCCCTCCGGCGACGACCATGCCGACGTGGGCGCCGAAGTGGTCGACGACCTGACCCATGAGCGGTCCGCCGATCGCCTGTCCGCCGAGGAGCACGAGGATGTAGAGCGACATCACGCGGCCGCGGATCGCGACGTTCGACGACAGCTGCACGAGTGAGTTCGATGCCGTCTGGAAGAGCAGCTGTGACATGCCGACCGCGACGAGCATCACGGTGAACGGCGCGATCACGGGGATGCTGCCCGACACGACGAGCAGGATCCCGGTCCAGAACACGCCGCCGACGATGGTGCGCAACCGGACGACGGCGCGACGCGTGGACAGCAGGGCACCGACGAGGGCACCGACGGCGATCGCCGAGTTGAACACGCCGTAGCCGCCGGCCCCGACGTCGTACACCTGGGAGGCGAAGGCGGACAGCAGGACCGGCATCGTCAGCGCGAAGACCGAGAAGAACGCGACGAGGACGACCGGCACGATGATCGTCGGCTTCCCGAGCGCGTAGCGGAGCCCCTCGACGAGCTGGCCCTTCGCCCGCGGTGCCGGCGGGGTACGGTGCAGCTCCGAGACGCGCAGGAACCCCAGCGTCACGACGACCGCGGCGCAGGCGACCGCGTTCACGCCGAACGACCACCCGGCGCCGACGGCGACGAGCAGTGCCCCGGAGAGCGCCGGGCCGATCATCCCGCCGAGCTGGAACACCGAGGAGTTCACGCTGATGGCGTTCCTGAGGTGCTCGTGGCCGACGATCTCGGTCACGAAGACCTGGCGAGCCGGGTTGTCGATGACGGTCACCATGCCGACCACGAAGGCGATCGCCCAGATGTGCCACGCCTGCACCACCCCGGCGAGCGTCAGCACCGCGAGCAGGGCCGACAGCACCGCGAAGGCACCCTGCGTGATCATCATCAGCGCGCGCTTCGAGAAGCGGTCGACGATGACCCCGCCGAACAGACCGAAGAACAGCATCGGGGCGAACTGGCACGCGACCGTGATGCCGACCTGCGCGACCGAGCCGGTGAGCTGCAGGACGAGCCAGTCCTGCGCGATCCGCTGCATCCACCCGGCGGTCATCGCGACGAGGTTGGTCGCGGTGAAGAGCCGGAAGTTCGGGACCGACAGGGCGATGAGCGTGTGCCGCCAGGGCGGTCGGGTGGCCTGGATCGGCAGGGGTTCGGTCGGCGGGTAGAGGGTCGTCGATGACGCGCTCACGGGGTGGGGTCTCCGGCTGTCGGTGGCGGAATCGGTACCCCATCGAAACTACTTGCGACGAACCCATTCGATCCCCGTATGGTTGCTATCACTCCATTGCGATGTCGAATGAGGTGCCCGTGCTCGATCCCGTCCTGCTGCAGACCTTCCTCGCCGTCGCCGAGACGCAGAGCTTCACCCAGGCGGGGGCGCGACTCGGCATCAGCCAGCCGACGGTGTCCCAGCACGTGCGCCGGCTCGAGACGGCGGTGTCGCGGACCCTCGTCGCCCGGGACACCCGCGGCGTCAGCCTCACGGACAACGGGGACGCGATGGCCGGGTTCGCGCGGACGATCCTCGCGGCCCACGCGACCGCTGATGCCTACTTCTCCGGGTCGGCCACACGCGGGCGGCTCCGGTTCGGCGCGGCGGACGACCTCGCGATCACGCAGCTGCCGCGGATCCTCCGGGACTTCCGGCGACTGCACCCCCAGGTGAACCTCGAGCTCACGGTGAACCAGTCGTCACCGCTCCTGCGCCGGGTGCACGCCGGGCAGCTCGACCTGGTGTTCATCAAGCAGACCGCGGGGGAGTCTGCCGAGGGCACCAGGGTCGCGACGGACCAGATGGTGTGGATGGCGCAGGACGGCATCGCGGTGGAGCGGGACGAGCCGGTGCCGCTCATCGCGTACCAGGCGCCGAGCATCAGTCGGCAGATGGCGATCGACGCGCTCGAGGCCGCCGGTCGCACGTGGCGAATCACCTGCAACACGCGTGACGTGAACGGCGTGCTCGCCGCCGTGCGCGCAGGGATCGGCGTCGCGGTGTTCCCGCACTCGCTCATCCCCGCCGACCTCGTGAAGGTGTCGCAGCGGTTGGGGCTGCCCGACCTGCCGGCGGTCGACTACGTCCTCATCGCGAACCCGACCGTGCAGCGCGAGCCGATCGACGCCCTGACGAACGCGATCCTGTCCAGGGGCGTCGTCCGCGCGGTCTGACCCGGTTCGTGCCCGCCTGGTCGCCCGGTCGGGGGCATCGAGTGCGCGGAAGTGGTGGGCGCGAAGGGCGGGAGGTCCCCGTTTCGGCGCACTCGATGCTCCGACAGGGGCGCGGGAGCCGGAGCGGACGCGCTACGGGACGAGGGTGGGGGTCAGGCCCGAGCCGGTGAGGTCCGGCAAGGTCACGCCGGCCATCGGGAGGACGGCGGTCGCGACGGCCCAGAGCAGCGCGAGCGTCCCGACACCGCCGAGGACGGCCCCGAGGAGCGCGACCGGCCGCTGCCACGTCGCCGCCGGGTTCCGCAGGGTGGCGATCGAGAGCACGACGCCGAGCGCGCCGATCGCGACACCCGCCGCGTGCACGGACGCGGGGGCGAGGAACCACCACGCCGCGAGTCCGAGCGACGCGATCCCGGCGACGGCGCCGAGGACCGCACCCGGCGTCGCGCCGAGCGGGCGGCGTGCGGTCCGCTTCGTGGTCGCCTCCGCTCCGGACGGGAGGCTCGGCTCGGCCTGGGTGTCGACGGTCACCTCCGCCTCATCACGGGTCGCGGCGCGGGTCGCCTCGGGAGCTCCCGTGACGACCGGGGCCGGGGCGGCCGCTGGACCGGCGGCCGGGGCCAGGACGGCGGCAGCCAGGTCGGCGGGGGCCGGTGCCTCGGCGATCGGGAGCGCCCGGGTGACCTGCTGGTGGGCGAAGCGTGCGGGGGTCCGGTACCCGACCGGACCGACGGGAGGCGGCTCGGTCCCCGCGACGACGACGTGCTCGAGCCCGGGCACCGAGAACCGCGGCTGCCCTGCCTGCGGGACGACGGGGCTGGCGGGCGCGGTCGGACGAGGTGCGGGCGCACCGACGAGCACGGGCGCGTCGACCGGGGAGACGGGCGCAGTTGGGACAGGCGCAGTGGAGACGGACGCAGTGGAGACGGGCGCAGGTGACTCGGCGACGAGCTGGTCGAACGGCACGGTGTGCACGGTCGGCGACGTCGGGGCCGGCGGGAGGTGCTCCTCCACGGGTGGGTAGTCGGGCGCGACGGCGTCCGGATCGAGCACCGCGGCGGCGTCGGGAGCGCTGGACGGAGCCGGTGTCGAGGCGGCGACGATCTGCGGCGGGGTGGACTCGACCGTCTCGGGGACGGGTGCCGAGGCGGCGGACGCGGGTCGGGCCTCCTGATCGGCCGCGCCGTCGACGAACGGGGTCGTCACCCAGGCAGGGACGGGACGGCGGGGTCGTTCGGAATCGGGTAAGCGATGCGACGCCACTGTTCGGCTCCCTCCGTAGGCTGATCCATCGTCAGTTCTAACGGCAACCGGTGCCGGTGTCGCAGCCCCAGTTCCGGGGACGCCGGTACGGTCGGTGCATGGCAGCGATCGAACACCGTCCACTCGGCCCCTCCGGGCTCGTCGTCTCCACCGTCGGCCTCGGCTGCAACAACTTCGGCAGGCCGGACACGGTCACCGAGACGCAGGACGGCACCGACGCCGTCGTGCACGCCGCACTCGACGCCGGCGTGACGCTCTTCGACACCGCCGACATCTACGGCGGGACCCCCGGGCAGTCGGAGTCGATGCTCGGCAAGGCGATCGCCGGACGTCGCGACGAGGTGGTCCTCGCGACGAAGTTCGGCATGGACATGCGTGGCGCGAACGGACCGGACTGGGGCGTCCGCGGGTCCCGGCGCTACGTGCGGCTCGCCGTCGAGTCGTCGTTGCAGCGCCTCGGCACGGACTGGATCGACCTGTACCAGATGCACCGGCCGGACTCGGTGACGCCGATCGAGGAGACGCTGTCCGTCCTCGACGACCTGGTCCGCGAGGGCAAGATCCGCTACGTCGGGCACTCGAACTTCGCCGGGTGGCAGATCGCCGAGGCCGAGCTGACCGCGTCGATCGCCGGCACCACGGCGTTCGTGTCCGCGCAGAACGAGTACAGCCCGCTCGCGCGCGCCGCCGAGGCCGAGGTCCTGCCTGCGGTCCGCGCGTACGCGCTCGGGTTCCTGCCGTTCTTCCCGCTGTACAACGGGCTGCTCAGCGGCAAGTACACCCGCTCCGGCGGCCCCACCGACGGTCGGTTGTCGAAGCGCAAGCCGGAACTCCTCGAGAGCGCGCCGTGGGACGTGCTCGAGGAGTACCAGGGCTTCTGCGACGAGCGCGGCGTCACGATGCTGCAGGCGACGTTCGCGTGGCTCCTGGCGCAGCCGGGGCTGACGAGCGTGATCGCGGGGGCGACGAAGCCCGAGCAGATCACGCAGAACGTGGACGCCGGCACCGCGTGGACGCCGAGCGAGGACGACATCGCCGAGATGACGGTGATCTTCGACGCGGCATGATCGCGGCCGTGGGCACCGTCGCGGGGGCTCACATGTCGCGGTAGCGCTTCGCGTCGGCCACGGCCTGCTCGAGCTCGACGGCCGCGTACGGCTTGACGTAGCCGGGGGTGTCGCGCTGGATGCGCCATCCCTCGGCGAGCGGGCCGATGTCCACCGGGTCGAAGCCGAACTCGTCGAGCAGGTCCGACACGACGCGCTTGGCGTCGGCGTCGTCGCCGGCGACGACGAGGGCACGGCGACCGGCGGTACCCGTGGGGGTCCCGGCTGTGGTCAGGTCGCCGGCCATGATGTGGTTGAAGGCCTTGACGACGCGGGCACCCGGCAGGTGGTCCTGCAGCAGTTCGGCCGTGGTCGTCGTCTCGTCGTCGAGCGCCGCGATGTGTCCGTCGCGCTGCGGGTAGTAGTTGTTCGTGTCGATCACGACCTTGCCGACGAGGGGCTCCACGGGGATCGTCTCGATCGCCGCGAGGGGGGTCGTCACCACGACGAGGTCCCCTGCTGCCGCTGCTTCGTCCCGCGTGACCGCCCGTGCCCGGTCGCCGAGTTCGGACACGAGGTCCGCCAGTGTCTCCGGTCCGCGCGAGTTCGCGATCGCCACGTCGTACCCGTGCTGCACCGCCAGTCGTGCCAGCTGTCCGCCGATGTTGCCTGCTCCGATGATCCCGATGGTCGTCATGCCTCCAGACAACGCCGTGCCCCTCGGTGCATTCCGAGGCATGATGGCGGCATGGCACACGAGTTCCGCGACGAGGCAGACCGCTCGAGGTACGCGATGTACGTCGACGGCGCGCTGGTGAGCGTGCTCGACTACCGCGAGAACGACGACGCCGTCGCGTTCCCGCACACGTACACGGTCCCGGCGCACCGCGGGCACGGCTACGCCGCCGAGCTCGTCGAGTACGCCGTGGCCGACGTCGAGTCCAGGAACGACAAGCGCATCGTCCCGATGTGCTGGTTCGTCGGCAAGTGGTTCGACGACCACCCGGACAAGGCACCGCTCCTCAGTCGCAGCGTCGCGGACTGAGCCCGACGACAGGACCCACCGTGCGACAGATCGTCCCCTTCATCTGGTACGACGGGCAGGCCGAGCAGGCCGCCACGTTCTACACCTCGGTCATCCCGGACTCGTCCGTCGACCACGTCGAGAAGCTCCCGGACGGGACGACCCTGGTGGTGGAGTTCCGCCTGAACGGGCAGCCCTACCGCGCGATGAACGCCGGCCCGGGGCACCCGCACACCGACGCGATCTCGTTCCAGGTCGACGTGGAGGACCAGGCAGAACTCGACCGCATCTGGGACGCGTTCGTCGACGCCGGCGGCACCCCGGTGGCGTGCGGCTGGATCACGGACGCGTGGGGCGTGTCCTGGCAGGTGACCCCGGCGGACATGGGCGAGATCATGAGTGCCGGCGGCGACCAGGAGGGCGCGGCGCGGGCGTACCAGGCGATGCGGCAGATGGTGAAGCTCGACATCGAGGCCCTGCACGCGGCGGCACGCGGCGACTAGCCCGGCTGCGGGTTCGCGCAGACCGTCGGCGGATCGCGCACTGCTCGGCGGTTCACCGGGGTCCGGGGTTGTACCCCACCGGTATGGTGACGGGCACGGAACGACAGGTTGGAGTCAGGATGGACCACCCGAGGTCCGACGTGCGGGACGCCGACATCGGACGCGCCTACACCGAGCTCTCCCGGATCACCCGGCGGGCGAGCATCAGGGCCCGCGGGGACGACGCCGTGCTGAGCATCGTCGACCAGTCGCTCGTCGACTTCGTCGTGCTCCACCCCGGCTGCATGGCCATCGACATCGCCCGGTACCTCCGCTTGAACCGGTCGACGATCTCCCGGCAGCTCGCCGGGCTGCTCGCCGCCGGGCTGATCCGGACGACCGACGGCGGCACGGGGAACGCGAAGCCGCTCGAGGCGACCGACGAGGGACGCGCGGCACTCGCCCGATCCGTGAAGCTGCACCGCGACGCCCTCGACGAACGGATCGCGAGCTGGTCGGACGACGACATCGCCCTGCTCGCCGGGCTGCTCGAGCGGCTGGGCGCCTCGGACGAGGCCGGTCTGCCGATGCCGGCCCGGGCGACGGACACGGACGTGGACCCGGACCTGCCGAAGGCATGACGACCTCGATCGTCCTCTTGTCGGACACGCACCTGCCGAAGCGGGCGAAGGACCTCCCCGCCGGGTTGTGGGACGACATCGACGCCGCGGACCTCGTCGTGCACGCGGGGGACTGGGTGGACCTGGCGACGCTCGACGCCGTCGAGGCGAGGGCCGCGCGGTTCGTCGGGGTCCGCGGGAACAACGACGGCCCCGAGTTCGACGACCGGCTGCCGCTCGTCGCGCACGTCGACGTCGAGGGGCTCCGGTTCGCCGTCGTCCACGAGACCGGCGCCGCGACCGGCCGCGAGCGTCGTGCGGCAGCGGCGTACCCGGACGTCGACGTGCTCGTGTTCGGGCACTCGCACATCCCGTGGGACACCGTGGCGCCAGGGGGCCTCCGGCTGCTGAACCCCGGCTCGCCGACCGACCGTCGGCGCCAGCCGGATCACACCTGGATGCGCTGCACCGCCGCGGACGGGTCGCTCGACGTCGAGCTCGTCCGGCTGGCGCCGAAGTCCCACGGCATGCCGAGCTCGTAGGGCATCAGGAAGAACGCCAGCTCCCACCGGGTCGACTCGCGGAACGCCCGGGCCATGTCGCCGCGCACCGCCGGCGTGGCCGCGCGCGCGAGTTCCTCGACGAGGTCCGTCGCACGGGCGCTCGACGCCGCGAAGTCCGGGTCGCCGTAGGCCGCGATCCAGTCGGCGAACGGGTGTCCGACCGGTGCGGTGCCGAGCTGCGCCCCGACCCACGCGTACACGCGGAAGCAGGGCAGGACGGCGGCGGCGAGCACGGCCACGTCGGGGTGCGTCGCGGCCGCCGCCAGGTGCGCGAGGTAGCCGGCGCACGTCGGGTGCACCGGGTCGTCGGCGTGGGTGCCGGCGAGTCGGCGGTGGTGCAGGGTCGCCGCTTCCTCGCCGCAGCCGGCAGCGGCGGCCGCCCAGAACGCGGCATCGCTCCCGGTCGCGCGGTGCCCGATCGCCGCGAGGTGCTGTTCGTACGCGCGGAGGTAGTGCACGTCCTGCGCGAGGTAGCCCGCGAACACGTCCGGCTCCAGCGTGCCGTCGGCCATCCGCCGGATGAACGGGGCCGCGATCGTCGCGTCGAGCAGCTCGCGGACGTCGTCCCACCAGGCGTCGGTGAACCGGGGGGACGGCAGGGCGGCGCGGACGAGCGCCCCGTGGTCGATCGGCCCGTTGCCACTGCCGACCTCGAGTGCGTCCGCGCCGGCGAGCGCTGCCGTCAGCCAGTCCTTCGCCGTGCCGACGGCGACCTCCCAGTCGCCGTGCCTGGCCACGAGCGTCGCGATCGCACTCGACAGGGAGCACCCGGTGCCGTGCGTGTTGGTCGTGTCCACCCGCCCCGCGGAGAACACCCGGACGGTGCCGTCCGGTGTGACGAGGACGTCGTCCGACCGGTCGCCGCCGGCGTGCCCGCCCTTCGCCAGCACGAGCACGTCCCACGCGGCGGCCACGCCCCGTGCCGCTCCGATCGGGTCCGCGTCGTCGACACCAGCCAGCCCGGCGAGCACCGCGAGCTCGGACCGGTTCGGCGTCACGAGGTCGGCCTGGGCGAACAACCCCGTCATCGCCCGCTCGGCGTCCGCGTCGAGCAGCCGGTCGCCGCTCGTCGCGACCATCACCGGGTCGACGACCACGGACGGCGGGCGGTTCGTGCGGAGCCAGTCGGTGACCTCGCCCACGACCGCGGTCGTGCCGAGCATGCCGACCTTCACCGCGTCCACGACGACGTCGTCCGACACGGCGTCGAGCTGGTCGCGCAGGACACGGACGTCCGGCACGTGCACGGACCGGACGCCGCGGGTGTTCTGCGCGACGACGGCCGTCACGACCGCCATGCCGTAGCCGTCGTGTGCGGCGATCGCCTTGAGGTCGGCCTGCAGTCCGGCACCGCCGGTCGGGTCGGTGCCGGCGATGCTCAGCACCCGGGGCGGCCGGCTCACCGCGAGCCGCCCCACGCAGCCACGTACGCGGCGGCCGCCGCGCCGGGGTCCGGTGCCGCGCAGATCCCGGAGACGACGGCGACCCCCGCTGCACCGGCAGCGCGCAGGGGCGCCACGTCGTCGAGGTCGACGCCGCCGATCGCCACGCACGGCACGTCCGTCGCGGCGGCGAGGCGTGCGAACCCGTCGTGCCCGAGTGCCGGCGGGTGGTCGGCCTTCGTCGCGGTCGGGTGCACGACACCGACGCCGAGCAGGTCCACCGTCCCGCGGGGGAGCCGGGCGACGACGTCGAGGTGCGCCGGGGTGTTCGCGGTCAGCCCGACGTGGGCGTCCGGACCGAGGAGCGCGCGCGCAGCCGTCACCGGGACGTCCGACTGCCCGAGGTGCACCCCGGCGACCCGGTGCCCGGCGTGCCGAGCGGCCAGGGCGACGTCGAGCCGGTCGTCGACGACCACGGCCGCACGGTCGCCCACCGCGTCGGCGACGGCGGCCGTCAGTGCGAGGAGGTCCCTCGCGCTCGCGTGCTTGTCCCGCACCTGCACGATCCCGACCCCGGCGTGCACGGCAGCCCGGACCACGCCGAGCACCCCGTGTCCGTGCCGGTCGCAGAGCGTGCCGTCGGTGACCAGGTAGACACCGAGCCCGGTCATGCGGCGACCTCCTCGGTGATGCGTGCCGTGGCGACGACGTCGGCGGGCGTCAGCGACGCCAGCCGGTCGAGGAACAGCGGCTGGAACGTCCCCGGACCGCCGGCGTCCCGCGCGGCGAGCTCCGCGGCGATGGTGTGCACCGCGGTGCCGGCGACGGTCGCGGCGAGCGGGTCGTCCGGGGCGACGGACGTGAACGCCGCGATCACCGCGCCGAGTGCGCACCCGCCGCCGGTGATCCGGGTGAGGAGCTCGGTCCCGTTCGCGATCCGGACCACCGTGCCGGAGCCGCCTGGGGCACTGGAGCCGGACACCAGGTCGACGGGACCCGACACGGCCACGGCGCCCACGAGCCTCCCGGCAGCGTCGACGGCGGACGCACGCGCGTCGTCGGTGCCGGCCGTGCTGTCGACCCCGCGCCCACCGGCGGAGTCGCCGAGCAGTGCAAGGACCTCGGAAGCGTTGCCGCGGAGCACCGTCGGCCCGATGCCCAGCAACTCGCGGGCCAGGGCGGTGCGCACCGGGAGCGACCCGACCGCCACCGGGTCCAGGACCCACGGGGTGCCGTGCTCGGCCGCTGCGCGGGCGGCCTCGACGGACGCGACCAGGGGCGCGGCGTGCGGGGTGCCGGTGTTGACGAGCAGCGCGTCGGCGACCCGGGCGAACGGACCGGCCTCGGTGGGGACGTCGACCATCGCGGCCGAGGCGCCGAGTGCGAGCAGCACGTTCGCGGTGACGTTCTGCACCACCGAGTTCGTGATGCACTGCACGAGCGGCGCCCTGGACCTGACGGCCTCGAGCAGTTCGGCGGAACGGTCGGCCCAGGCAGGAGCGGGCGCAGGAGTGTTCATCGGACGATCCCTTCGCGAGTACGAACTCGAGCAGGTTCGACGGGTGTGATCTCAGCCGCCGGATGCGGCACCCCGTGTCTTCGGACGAAACGGTACACGACCTCCGCGGTCACATGACGGGTGCCGTGTGACAGGCTTGGGGCGTGCCAGACGCGCTGCCCCCAGGTCCGCCGCCAGGTCCCCGCGACCCCGGCGACGCCTGGGCGTACGGACCCGACGGCACCAAGGCGTGGGGTGTGTTCGGTGCAGCCGGCCTGCTCGTCGACGACGGCCGCGGACGCGTCCTGCTCCAGCACCGCGTCGAGTGGAGCCACCACGGCGGCACGTGGGGGATCCCCGGCGGTGCCCGGCACGAGCACGAGGACGCCGTCACCGGAGCGCTCCGGGAATCCGCCGAGGAAGCCGGCGTGCCGCTCGACGGGGTCGACCTGCGCCACACGTCGGTGCTCGACCTCGGGTTCTGGACGTACACGACCGTGGTGGGGCGGGCCTCCCGGCCGTTCGAGCCGGTCATCGCGGACCGGGAGAGCCTCGCGCTGTCCTGGGTCCCCGTCGACGAGGTCGACGACCTGCCGCTGCACCCGGGCTTCGGCGCGTCGTGGCCGGCGCTCCGTTCCGCGATCGAGGTCACCCCGCACGTGGTGGTCGATGCCGCGAACGTCGTCGGCAGCGTGCCGGACGGCTGGTGGAAGGACCGAGCGGGTGCCGCGTCCCGCCTGGTCGACGGGCTGACGGCGCTCGCCGCGGTGGGTGTCCCGGCGCCGCTGCTCGACCTCGGGTTCACGCGGTGGTGGCCGCGGTGGACCGTCGTGCTCGAGGGGGACGCCCGCGGGGCGACGTCGGAGCCGGGGCCCGGGGTGTCCGTGGTGCTCGCGGATGGGTCAGGGGACGACGCGATCGTGGCCGCTGCCTCGGCTGCGGTCGCCGCCGGTGAAGCCCCCGTGGTCGTCGTGACGGCCGACCGGGAGCTGCGCGCCCGCGTCGAGGCGATCGGCGCGACGACCCGCGGCCCTTCGTGGCTCCGCGACCAGCTGTAGCGCCCGTCGACGCGCCGGCGGCACAGCACGGCCCGGCGGCACGGCCCGGCGGCACGGCCCGGCGGCGCGGACGCCCGGCTACGCCGGGATGTTGCGGCGTGACGAGATCAGCACCGCGATCCACGACACGACGCCGAGCACCACGATCACCCAGAGCACGAGCGGCAGCGCCACGACGTTCGCCACCGCCGCGATGACGGCCGGCGCGAGGAACCCGGCGTACGCGGCCGCGTAGAACACGCCGGTCAACCCGGCGAGGTCCCGAGCGCCCGCGATCCGCTGCACCTCGAGCAACGACGACACGAGCGCGATGCCGATCCCGACGCCGATCACCACGTTCGCCGCGATGCCGATCCACACCGACTGCAGCTCGATCGCGACGGTGACGACCGCGATCCCGAGGGTCATCAGGAACACCGCGGTCGCGATGCCCCGCGCCGACGCGATCGAGTGCACGTGCTTCGCGAGCGGCTGGATCGCGCTCGACACCCCGAGGGCGACGACGGTCGCCGCGGTCGCGAAGACGAGCCCCCACGTGCCGGTCGCCCCCTCGAGCCGGGTCGGGAGGTACCCGTAGCCGATCGCGGCGGACCCGAAGATCCACGGCGCGCCGACGAGCACCACGCGGGTGAACCGACGGTGCCCGGCGCTCGGGACGCGGAGTTGCCGCCACCAGGGGCCGGCGAGCCCACCGGAGCGCTGGGTCTCCGGCGTCCGCCAGACGATGACGGCGAACGGCAGCGCGACGGCGATGTGGACGAGGAAGGGCAGGACCTCGGGGATCGGGCCCCACTGCGCGATGAGCCCGGCGACGAGTGCACCGGAGGCGGATCCGAGGGTGAACGCGAGCGATGCGCGACGGGCCCCGGAGCCGGCGTCAGCCGTCGGGTCGAACCGGCCCTGCGAGAGTTCCTTCACCCAGCTGTTGCCGACGGCCATCGCGATGCCGACCGTGACACCCGCGAACAGGCGCCCCGCCATCAGGAAGCCGGGGCCGAACGGGCCGAGCGCGAGCAGGCCGCTGCCGACGACGGCGGAGGCGATGCCCGCGAGCATGAGCGGGCGTCGGCCGTGCCGGTCGGACAGGGACCCGGCGACGAGGAGCGCCGGCGCGAGCCCGAGCACGTACACGCCGAGGAACACGTTCACGAGCACGGACGAGTAGTGCGCGCGCTGTTCGTACATCAGCAGCAGCGGGCTGAACTGGTTGCCGCCCCACGAGCACACGAACACGGCACCCCAGACGGCGACCCACGGCATCACCCGGGCGCGGGGGACCGCCAGCGAGCCGGTCGTGGGGATCGACCCGGTGGCGCTCACAGTGCGCCCCGGTGCGACGCGACGTGGGCGCCGAGCACCTCCGCGTAGCGGGCGGCGTCGCCGTCCTCGAGGGCGCGGGCGAGCGCACGGTGGTCGTCGAGCGACGCCTGCAACTGGGACGGCTGCACCCGCATCAGCTGGTGCCGGAGCCGCTGCTGCCGATCCTGCAGCGTCCGGGCGAACAGGACGGCGATCGCGTTCCGCGACGCGCCGATCACGGCCCCGTGGAACTCCGCGTCCACCTCGATGAACCGGTCGACGTCGCCGTCGCGGACGGCCGCCTCCTGCTCGGCGAGCATGGCCTGGAGGCTCGGGGCCAGGTCCGCCACGCGGCCGTCGGTGACGACGCGGTTCGCGGCCGTCGACTCGATCGCCTCACGCATCTCGAGCACGTCCGCCGCCTCGTTCGGGGACATCGGGCGGACGACGGCGCCCTTGCGGGACTCCAACGCGATGAGCTCCTCGGCGGCGAGCCGGAGGAACGCCTCGTGCACCGGCGTCCGGGAGATCCCGAGGTCCTGGCAGATGGCGTTCTCGCTGATGGCGGTCCCGCCGGCGAGGTCCCCGCGGATGATCGCCCGCTTGACGTGGTGGTAGGCGCGGTCGGATGCCGCCTGGGTCGTCGCCGTGCTGTTCACGATCTCCGATCCTACGCCTTGCATGCAAGGCTGCATGCACGCGGGCACCTGGCCGAGGAACGCACTTGCGCATGCATGCGGATGGATCGCGACATCGCAGCACCGGGGCGGATACGCTTGCCTCCACGCCGGTGCCCGTCAACGGAGGCGATCGCGCCGGCCATGGCACGTCAACGACGACGACCACGACAGGAGCGGGCACTCATGGAGCGCATCACCAAGGCCGACGACCGGGTCCACCGTCCCGCGGGGCCGTGGACGCCCACCGTCCACCGGCTCCTCGCGCACCTCCACGAGCAGGGCTTCGTGGCCGCGCCGGAGCCGATCGAACTCGACAACACGCTCGAGACGGTCTCGTTCGTCCCGGGGGTCGCTGGCGAGTACCCGTGGACCGAGGACGTCGCGAGCGAAGCCGCACTCGTCACGAGTGCCCGGATGCTCCGGCACTACCACGACGCCGCGGCGACCTTCCCGCTCGACGAGGACGCCGACGTGTGGTCGCAGACCCCGTCCACCCCGGTCGAGACCGTCGTGCACGGTGACTTCGCGCCGTACAACTGCGTCTACGACGGGATCGCCGCGGTCGGCATCATCGACTTCGACACGGCCCACCCCGGCCCGCGGGTCTGGGACGTCGCGAGCGCGGTCTACCGGTTCGCGCCGTTCACCACCGGAGCCGTCGAGGGCGCGACCGCCCCGACGCTCGACGCGCGACTCTCGCGGGCATCGGAGTTCTGCCGCGCCTACGGGCTCGACCAGGCGTCCCGGTCGGTCCTCGCACCGACGATGCTCGCCTCGATCACCGCACTCCTCACCATGCTCGAGACCGAGGCGGCAGCCGGGAACCCGAAGTTCGTCAGCGACCTCGAGCACGGCCACGCCGACCTGTACCGCGCCGACGCGGCGTACATCGAGCAGCACGCCGACGACATCACCAGAGCAGTGGTGTGACCCGGTCGCCGACCCCTGCGGCCCTCCGCTCGATGCGTCTCGCCGCGCAGCGCATCGGTGTGCGGGGCGCGACGGCGCTCGACGTCGTCACCCACATGACGGCGCTGCAAGGGCAGGACCTCGGCCAGTCGCTGTGGGCGATCGGCGTCAGGGCCCTCGGCCTGACCCGGGCTGACGTGCACGCGGCCTTCGACCGGGGGGAGTTCGTCCGGTCGTGGCCGATGCGCGGGACCCTGCACGTGCTGCGTGCCGACGACCTCCGGATGCTCCTCTCCCTGACCGCGACCAGGACCATCCGCCAGACCGCCAGACGCGCGGCGGAGCTCGGACTCGACGAGGCCACCGTCGACCGTGCCCGGGCGCTCACCATCGCGGCACTCGAGGGCGGCCGGTCCCTGGACCGCGACGGCGTGCTCGCCCGCTACCGGGACGCCGGGATCGACCCCGCCGGCGGGCGCGGCTACCACCTGCTGTTCCGGCTGGCGCAGGAGGGGCTCGTGGCGTGGGGCCCGATGAGCCGTGTCGGGCAGGACCTCGTGCTCCTCGACGAGTGGGCACCGGCGGCGTCGCCCGTCCCGGACCCGGACGACGCCCTGCGCCGGACACTCCTCGGCTTCCTCCGTGGCAGGGGACCGGCGACCGAGGTCGACGCCGCGAGCTGGACGAAGCTGCCCCTCGGGGACGTCCGACGTGGTGTCGCGGCAGCGGGCGAGGCGATCGAGGACCTCGGCGGCGGCCTCCTCGCGCTCGCGGACCGGCCGGAGCCGGGCGGCATCCCGACCGGGCAGCTCCTGCCCGGGTTCGACGAGTACCTGCTCGGGTACGCGGACCGGACCGGGCACCTCGACGCCGTGCACGCCGACCGTGTCGTGCCGGGCGGCAACGGCATCTTCCTGCCGATGGTCGTGCACCGCGGGCAGGTCGTCGGCACCTGGAAGCGCACCGAACGCACGCGGGACGTCCGCGTCACCGTGACATCGTTCACGCCGCTCACCCCGGCAGTGCGCCGCGCCGTCGAGACGGCAGCGACGGCGTACGCCCGGTTCGTCGGCCTCCCACTCACCCTCGACGTGGGCTGATCGTTCCAGCGACTGCCCAGCATCCGTGCGGCTGCTCCCGACGCTCCCTCGGGTAATGTTCCAAGGCCATGACCGACAGCCCGGCCGACGCCACCCCCTACGAAGTCCTCGGCGTCGCCGCGACCGCCGACGACGAGGAACTCCGCCGCGCCTACCGCCGAGCGGCCCGCGAGACCCACCCGGACCTCGGCGGTGACGCCATCCGCTTCCGCCGGGTGCAGGTCGCATGGGAGCGCATCGGCACCCCCGCGGCGCGACGCGCCTACGACACGGGGTCGCGCCCGACGTCCGCCCCGTCGGCTCCGTCCGGCAGCTCGTCGTGGAGGCCCGGTTCCGGTCGCGACGAGTACGCACCACCCACGGCGCGTCGCGACTCCCGCCCGCGTGCCCGCTCCCACGGACACCCCGGCGGTCGATCCCGTGAGGTCTTCCTCGCTGCCGAGCGCGAGTGGGTCGGACTCGGCGACCCCATCGAGGACCCGTACGCCCCGTCACTCATCCGATCAGCCCCCCGGTTCATCCGCCGGCTGCTCGGTGAGGCGCTCGCCGAGGAGGCGACCGCCTCGATCGTCGCCGACATGGGCATCGGTGTGACGGTCTGGCACGACCTCGATGCGGGTGCGGAGGGCAAGCTCGACCACGTCGTGCTCATGCCGAGCGGGTTGTGGGCGCTCGAGTCCATCGACTGGGGCGGGCCGGTGCGGATCGACCACGGCGAGATCGTCGGCGAGACGCTCGAGCCGGGGGAGCGCCCCGTGAAGGAGCTCGTCCGCGCGGCCCGTGCCGTCCAGAAGCAGACCCGCGTGCGGTTCACCGGCCGGCTGCTCGTCGTCCCGGACTCCGCGGTCGACCACGACGTGCAGCTCGTCGGCTCCCCGAAGAAGCCGACCGCCTACGTGGTCCGGCGCAGTGCGCTCGGGCAGGTGCTCAACGGCGTGTGGTCCCCGGAGGGCGCGGTCGACGTGTTCGAGATCCGGGACCGCCTGCAGCAGACCGTCCGGTTCGTCTGACGCGCTGGACCATCCGGGCGATCAGTAGCCGCGGAGCTTCTCGAGGTCCCGGCGCTCCCGCTTGCTCGGACGTCCGGCACCGCGATCGCGCATCGGGACGAAGCCGGCCTCTTCCTTCGGCAGGCGGGGCGGGGTCCTGTCGTCGAGGTGCTTCGCCGCCTCGGTGGCCCCGACGCGCTTCAGGATGATGCTCTTCACGACGACGATGCGGTCGAACCCGGCCTGACGGACACGGACCTCGTCACCGGGGCCGACCGGCTGCGACGGTTTCGCCCGCTCGCCGTTGACCCGGACGTGTCCGGCCTTGCACGCGGTCGTCGCGGCGGACCGGGTCTTGGTGATCCGGACCGCCCAGATCCAGCTGTCCACCCGGGCCTTGTCCATCCCCCCACCCTAGGCGTCCGGTACCCGCCCGCGGCAGCCCGTAGGGTCGGGGGCGTGGGAGCGGACGAACAGGGGCGGATCGCACGGGCACTCGCGATCGGCGTGCTCGCCGAGGTCGAGCTGGGGACACGCGTCGTCGTCCGGGCGCACCACGGCGACGGCGCGAGTGACGCACTCGGCGACCTCGTCGCACGCACACCGGACACCGTCACGATCGACACCCGCCGCGGCCGGGTCGAGGTCGCCCTCACCGACGTCGTCGCCGCGAAGCGCGTCCCACCGCCCCCGCCACGTCGTCCTCGCTGACGCCGTTCGAAGCGAGCGACCGCGGCGAGCCGTCGCCGGGCACGCACCCGTGCCGTCGTAGCCTCTGGCCATGGCAGTCCCCGTCCCACCCGGCACCGAGGACCGCACCGCCCGTGTGACGCTCCGCCGCCCAGACTCCTGGCGACGCGAGGACGCGTCCCACGCGGACCTCCGGCTGCGCGGCGACGACGTCGTCCTCACCGTCCGGTCCCGCCCGAGCGATCGCGGCATCGGGGACGAGAACGCCTCGCTCATCGAACGACTCCCCGGGTCCGTCGACGGCCTGCTCCTCGTCGGCTGCGACGTCTGGGGCACGGTCGGCGCACCCGCACGCCTGGTCGAGTACGTCCGCCCCGGCGAGGACGGCGACGAGGACCACGAATCGACCTCGATCGTCGGCGCCCACCTGCTGTTCGTCACCGGACGGCACCGCGTCGACGTGACCGTCGAACGTCCGCTCGCGCGGCTCGACGAGACCGACGACGTCGTGTTCGCCGTGCTCGACTCCGTCCGCGCCGTCGGCCCGGTCTCCGCGTCGTCGCCCCGCGACCTCGAGGAGCTGCCGGCCGCGCAGCCGGCACCGGAGCTCGACGGACCGCACATCGCCTCCGACGCCCTCACCACGCTGCAGAGCATGGCCGGGAAGCGCTGGAGCCCCACGCTCCTGCGCAGTCCCGGCGGACGCGGACTCGTCGACGCCGGCCTGGTCGGACGCTTCGGGACGGTCCCACCGACGACCCAGGCCCTCATCGAACCGTGGGCCGGCGACGTGCAGCCGACCACGCTGGAACAGCACCTGCCAGACGGGCGCGTGTCGCGCCTCCAGGCCTGGTCCGGCACCGTCGTGGACGGGACGGACGACGCGGATTCCGTGATCACCCGGCTCGCGCCGGAGCGCGTGGTCGCGATCGCGGCCGGGAGGCTCGGTGTCGGTCCGGCATGGACCTTCCCGTTCCGCACGGGGTCGCTCCGGGCCGACCTGCTCGGCAGGCGGCTGGCCGGTGGCGACGACGCTCCCGACCTGCCGGCGTCGATCGCCGATGCCGACCCGCGGCTCGCCCGGTTCTGGGCGGCGCCGTGGACGGTGTCGTACCTGCGTCGGCCGGGGAAGCCCCGACCGATCACGATCGTGCACGCCGAGGGACATGGCTTCGCACGCGTCGGACGCACGGAGGCCGGCGCCTCCGCGTTCTGGGCGGAGTCGCCGGCCAACGTCTACCGGTCCTTGGTGCGTGCGTTCCTTGCGTGACGGCGGAGTCGCCGGTCTGGTCAGACCGGTGTACCGGTCCTTGGTGCGTGCGTTCCTTGCGTGACGGCGGAGTCGCCGGTCTGGTCAGACCGGTGTACCGGTCCTTGGTGCGTGCGTTCCTTGCGTGACGGCGGAGTCGCCGGTCTGGCCAGACCGGTGTACCGGTCCTTGGTGCGAGCCTTCCTGTCCTAGGCGGCAGGGCCCGCGGTGAGCGTCACCGTGACGGTGCTCGCCGTGCCGGCGCTGTTCGTGTAGCCGACTGAGACCTTGTCGCCGACGGACTTCGACTGGATCACCTGCGTCAGCTGGTCCGAGCTCGTGATCGCGGTGCCGTCGATCGACGTGATCGTGTCACCGGCAGCGAGGCCCGCTGCCGCTGCGCCTGACCCCTCGACGGTCCCGGCGACCGCGACCCCGCCCGTGGTGGTGGACGTGCCGCTCACCTGGACGCCGAGGAACGCGGGCAGCCCGATCGTGATCGTCCCGGATGCGTCACCGGCGAGGATCTTGTCCGCGATCGCCTTCGCCGTCGTGATCGGGATCGCGTAGCCCGTCACGTCGGCCGAACCCGAGGACGCAGCGGTCGCCATGCCGACGACCTCACCCTCGCTGTCGAGCACCGGACCGCCGGAGTCGCCGGAGACGATGTCCGCGGCGATCTCGATCAGGCCGGTGAGGGACTCGGTGCCCGTGCCGGACTCGCTCTGCACCTGGATGTCCTGGTCGGTCGCGGTGACGGTGCCCTCCGCGGCGACGAGGTTGCCCGTGCCCTCGGCGTTGCCGACGTCGGTCACGGCGTCACCGGTGCTCGGTTCGCCGTCGTCGTCGAGCGTGACGGTCGACAAGCCGGACGCGTTCTCCAGCTTGAGGACCGCCACGTCGTTCGTGGCGTCGGCACCGACCACGTCGGCCTTGTACTCCTTGCCGGTGGTCTCGTCGGTGACCGTGATGCTCGTCGCACCCTGGATGACGTGGTTGTTCGTGAGGATCGTGCCGTCGGAGGTCAGGACCATCCCGGTGCCGGCGGCCTGCGACGACTGGTCGTAGTCCAGGATCGTGTTGATCGTGACGACGCCCTTCTTCTGGGCTGCCGTGGCCGCCGTGGCGGCGGACTCGGTGCTGGTGCCGGACGAGCTGCTCCCGCTCCCGTCGCCGGGCACCGTGAAGCCGTTCGTGCCGTTCCCAGTGCCGCTGCCGGTGTCCGGCGAGGTCGTCGTGCCCTGGGACTGACTCGACGTGGTCTCGGTGCCGACCGACGAGAGCCCGAGTGCCGTCCCGCCGGCGGCACCGACGATCGCGAGGGCGGCGATGCCGGACCCGATCACCAGCCCGAGCTTGCGCTTCTTCGTGCCGGGGCGCGTGCCGAAGGCACCGCTCCACCCCTGCTCCGACGGGTGCTGCTGCGACGGGTACTGCTGCCCGTGCTGCGCCGCGTGGGCCCAGCCCTGGTGGACGCCGGCGAGGGCGGGGCTGCCGATGAGGTACGGGCCACGACCGTCGTGCGTGTAGGCGTACGGGCCGGAGCCGTCTGGTGCGTAGAGGTACGGACCGGAGCCGTCGAACGCGTAGGCGGGACGGAGTGTGGACGCGTCGGCGTGCGGAGCCTCCCACGTGGAGCGGGGTGCGGCGTCCTGTGCGTCGATCGGGGTCGTGCCCGGTTCGGCGTCGGGGTTCGGGGTCTCGTTCATCGGTGCTCTCCGGTCGCTCTCGACGACCCGGTCGGGCGTCGATGGATACGAGTACAAGCCCGTTTCCCATGACGAACCTATGAGCGAGCCCTGCGCGCGCTCACGACTCGCTCGGGGATCACCGAGGGGGAGTGCGGGGGTCGTCGTCGCCCGCGAGACGTTAGGGTTGCCTTACTCCTCATGCGTTCCCCGTCACCAGCGCCGCCGGCGCCCCGTTCCGTGCCCCGACTCGTCGGTGCGACGGTCATCGCCGTCCTGGTGCTCGCCGTGGCCGTCGCCATGAGCGTCGCGTTCGGGTCGCGGCCGATCCCGCTGGGGACGGTGCTCGACACCGTGCTGCACCCGGGCCGGAACGACGAGATCGGGCTCATCGTGCTCGGCAACCGCGTCCCGCGCACCCTCGTCGGTTTGCTCGCGGGCGCAGCCCTCGGGGTCGCCGGCGCCGTGATGCAGGGGGTCACCCGCAACCCGCTCGCCGACCCGAGCATCCTCGGCATCAACTCCGGCGCGGCCCTGGCCGTCGTGACGGGCATCGCGGTCTTCGGCATCAGTGGGACGGCCGAGTACCTGCCGTTCGCCTTCGCCGGTGCCGCGCTCGCCGCACTGCTCGTCTACGGCATCGCCGCGGTCGCCAGGCGGGGGCTGACGCCCGTCGGCCTCGCGCTGTCCGGGGCCGTGGTCGCCGCGGCGCTCGCGTCCATCTCGACCGCGGTCCTCGTGACGAGCCAGAGCCTCCTCGACCAGCTGCGGTTCTGGCAGGTCGGCGCGCTGGCGGGCAAGGACCTCGGCACCGCCGGGGTCGTCACGGTCCCGGTGCTCGTCGGACTGTGCATCGCGTTCGCCCTCGGTCGTTCGCTCAACACGCTCGCACTCGGCGACGAGCTCGCCGCGTCGCTCGGCCAGCGCGTCGTGCTCGTCCGGGCCGTCGGTGGCCTCGTCACCGTGCTGCTCGCCGGCTCGGCGGTCGCCGCTGCCGGGCCCATCGCGTTCGTCGGGCTCGCCGTGCCGCACGCCGTCCGCCGACTGAGCGGTCCCGACCACCGGTGGACGATCCTGCTGTCCGCCATCGTCGCACCGGCCCTGCTGCTCGTCGCCGACGTCATCGGCCGGGTCGTCGCGTACCCGGGGGAGCTGCAGGTCGGCATCGTCACGGCCTTGATCGGTGCGCCGGTGTTCATCGCCCTGGTCCGGTCGAAGGCGGTGACGGGGCTGTGAGCACCACCGACCAGACCCGGGCCCGGACTCGGCCCCGGCTCGGGGCGGCGCGTCGTGAGCTCGTCGTGCTCGGCTCCGTCCTCGTCGTGCTGGTCGGGCTCGTGCTCGTCGGGCTCGGCGTGGGCGAGATCCCGCTCTCGCCCGCTCAGGTCGTCCAGGCGCTGTTCGGGCACGGGGACACGATCTCGGACTTCGTGATCGGGCAGCTCCGCGGGCCGAGGACCCTCGCGGCGCTCCTCGTCGGGGCCAGCCTCGGCGTCGCGGGCGGCATCGTGCAGAGCGTCGTCAGGAACCCCATCGCCAGCCCCGACGTGATCGGCATCACCTCCGGCGCGAGCGCGTCCGGGCTGACCGCGATCGTGCTGTTCGGGGTCTCCGGCATCGGACTGTTCTGGACGGTGCTCGTCGGTGCCCTCGTCGTGTCGCTGGTCATCGCTGCGCTCGCGTGGCGGAGGGGCATCACGGGCAACCGCGTGGTCCTCGTCGGCATCGGGGTCGCGGCGATGTCCCTGAGCGTGACCGGCTGGATGCTCACGAGCGGCTCCGTGCAACAGGCGGGGACGGCACTCCTCTGGCTCTCCGGCAGTCTCAACGCGGTCGACCGGAGCGTCGTCGGTGTGCTCGTGGTGGCGTTCGTCGTGCTCATGGTGCTGGCGCTCCTGCAGTCACCGCGACTGACCGTCCTGACGCTCGGCGACGACGTGGCGGCCGCACTCGGCCTGCGACCGAACCGTGCGAAACTCCTGCTCCTCCTGACCGCCGTGTGCCTCACCGCGGCAGCCGTCGCGACCGCGGGGCCGGTGTCGTTCGTCGCCCTGATGGCGGCGCCGATCTCCAGACGGCTCGTCGGGGGCGGTCGTGTGGCGCTGGGTGTCTCGGCCGCGGTCGGCGCCGTGATCGTGCTCGCGAGCGACCTCATCGCCCAGTTCGCGATCCCCGGGAACGCCCTGCCGGTCGGCGTCGTCACCGGCGTCGTCGGCGCGCCGTACCTGCTCTGGTTGCTCGCGCGCGGTCGCTGACGACCGCCTGCTGCGGACGCGTGCCGTGATCGGCCGTCGTGACCTCCTGCCGCGACGCCCTGCCGCGACGTCCGTGGCGGAGCCGAGCCGAGCCTCCCGTCCGGCCCGCTCAACCGGGACACCACCTGCGGGTCGAACTACGTGAACCTCTCGACCGTGTCGAACTCCTGCTCCGGGATCGACCAGGGCGGGAAGCTCTTCGCCGACGCCCTCGGCAAGGGCTTCACCGGCGGGATCGTCGCCGCGGCGGCCGACGTCACCACGGCGGAGCCCTCGTCCACCGTGCAGCCGACCGATGACCCGTCGACGAGCCCGTACCCGGTGTGGAACACGGACGCCTCGTACCTGGAGGGCACCAAGATCGTCTGGCACCACAACGTCTACGAGGCGAAGTGGTGGACGTCGGGCGACCTGCCGGACGACCCGGTGCTGAGCGCCTACGAGACGCCGTGGCAGCTCATCGGCCCCGTCCTGAAGGGTGAGAAGCCGGTGAAGCAGGTCACCTTGCCGGCCGGCACGTACGACGCGTGGACCGGGACGAAGCAGTACGACACCGGCGACCGTGTGCTGTTCGGCGGCGTGCCCTACCAGGCGAAGTGGTGGAACACGGGCGACAGTCCGCAGGCCTCCACCAGTGACCCGGACGGCTCGCCGTGGGTCAAGCTCAAGGACTCCGAGATCAAGGAGATCCTGTCCGGCCTGCAGGCCGGCGACTGACGGACGGGAGGCTCGGTACCAGCTGGTACCGGGCCTCCTGTCCGTCGTCCGGTCGCGCACCGCTGTCCGCTCGTCGCGGACAGGTCGTGTCACCCGGGTACGGGACTCTCGCTCGGTCGGTCGTTTCCGATACGCTGGGTTGCCAAGAGGAGGAGGTCCACGATGCCAGATCCAGTGGTCCCGCAGCCTGAGGGACAACGACCCCCGGAGCAGCGGCTGGTCGACACGACGCTGACCTTCAGCATGGACATGGGCGCGGCACTCACGCCCGAGTCCGGTGTCTCGCCGGAAGAACGCGACGCCATCAACGCCCTGCCCTCCGGGTCGGCGCTGCTCGTCGTCCGTCGCGGCCCGAACGTCGGTGCCCGCTTCCTGCTCGACTCCGACGTCACGACGGCCGGTCGCCACCCCGATGCGGACATCTTCCTCGACGACGTCACGGTGTCCCGGAAGCACGCGCAGTTCCTCCGTGCCGGGACGGCCTTCACGGTCAAGGACCTCGGTTCGCTGAACGGCACGTACTTCGACGGCGACCGCATCGACGAAGCGCCGCTGTCCGACGGGGCAGAGGTCCAGGTCGGCAAGTTCCGCCTGACGTTCTACGCATCCCGGGTCGACCTGGCGCGCCTGGCGAACGCGTAGTGGCCGCCCGCTCGGCCGCAGCGCGGTCGGGTTCGCCGGCCGCGGACCTGCTGACGATCGGCCAGGTCATCGCTCGGCTGAAGCCCGACTTCCCGGACCTCTCGAGCTCCAAGCTGCGGTTCCTCGAAGAGCGCGAGCTCGTCACACCCGTCCGCACGGCCAGCGGCTACCGCAAGTTCTCCCCGGCCGACGTCGACCGGCTTCGTGTCGTCCTCGGCCTGCAGCGGGACCACTACCTGCCGCTCAAGGTCATCAAGGAGTACCTCGCCGACCTCGACGCCGGGCGCGAGCCCGTGCTGCCCGGCGGTGGCGACGGGCCGAAGCCGTCCATCCTGGGCGGCGAGAAGCGGTACTCCCGCGACGACCTCGTCCGAGCGGCCGGCGCCACGCCGATGCTGCTCTCCGACGCGGTGTCCGCCTCGCTGCTGCCGGCGACCGACACTTTCGGCGAGGACTCGGTCGTCGTGCTCAAAGCCCTCGTCGAGCTGCAGCGGACCGGCATCGAGCCGCGGCACCTCCGCACCTTCCGCTCGACCGCCGAGCGCGAGGTCGGCCTCATCGAGTCCGCGCTGATGCCCGTCTCGCGGCGGGGCGACGCGACCTCGAAGGCGAAGGCCCTCGAGCTCGCGCGGGAGATCTCCGGGCACCTCGAGGTCATCCGGTCCAACCTGATCCGCGCCGCCATCGGCCGGATGGACGCGTGAACCGCCCTGGTGGGGCCCGTGTGCCGGGGCGTATCCTCGACACGCCGGACGCGCCGAGTCGGATGTCCCGCGTCGGAGCCATCGGAGTCGCTACCGTGGACCTCGGCACAACTCTCAACCCGTCGTTGAAGCTTCGGATGAGGGCTCGATCGTCCTGGAAGGCAGTCCAATGAGTGGGAACGAAACCCCCGGTACCCCGTCAGACATGACGCGGTACGACCTCGGGTTGCTCTTCACCGACGGACTCCCGGAGCACGACGAGCAGAACGGCTACCGCGGCACCGTCGCCGCCAAGGCAGCCGGCATCAGCTACCGCCAGCTCGACTACTGGGCTCGCACCGAGCTCGTGCAGCCGACGATCCGCGGCGCCGCGGGGTCCGGTTCGCAGCGGCTCTACGGCTTCCGGGACATCCTCGTCCTGAAGCTCGTCAAGCGACTCCTCGACACCGGCATCTCGCTCCAGCAGATCCGGACCGCCGTCAACCAGCTCCGCGAGTCCGGTGTGTCCGACCTCGCGCAGACCACGCTGATGTCCGACGGCGCATCGGTCTACCTGTGCACCTCGGACGACGAGGTCATCGACCTGGTGTCCCGCGGGCAGGGCGTGTTCGGCATCGCGGTCGGCAAGGTCCTGCGCGAGGTGGAGTCCTCGCTCGTCGAACTCGACGCGACGCCCGCGGCCGACCCGGCCGACGAGCTCGCCGCACGCCGAGCAACCCGCGCTTCCTGACGCCGCGCAGGCGCAGGCGCTTCCTGACGCCGCCCTTCCCCCCTTTCCCCCCCGCTCGCCGCTTGCCGAGTGGCCACGACTTCCCGCACGTCACCCGTCGAGCGGTCGAGGACCGTCGCTCGCGCGCACGTCGATCGACGATTTGCGACACGTCGCGGGACGTGAGCGGGGAGTTGTGACCGGTGACCGGTGACCGGTGACCGGTAAGCGGTAGCGCTTGCCGGGACTGGGTGGGTATCAGCGGCATCCGGTCGGGGGCACCTGTCGAGCGCGCGCCGAGCGGTCGCGCCATGTCGCCGAGTGCGCGCCGAGCGGTCACGACACGTCGCCGACCACACGGCGAGAGGTCAGGAACCGTCGCTTGTTCGTGGTCCAGCCGACGGTTCGTGACCTTCGCCGCAACCTGAGCGGGGAGTCGTGACCGGTCGAGCCTCGTGACCGGTCGTCCCATCGTGGCAGGTCGTCCCTGCGGGGGTCTCCTGTGCGGAGCAGCGCTACTCGGCGATGGCCGCGGCAGCGCCGTCGGCGTAGGGGCCGATCTTGCCCGTCCGCATGATGCGCTCGAGGAGCTGGTCGAAGTTGCGCGCCATCTCCTGTGCGGACTCGCCGGGCCACACGTGCAGGGGCTTCGCGGCACCCTGGGCCTGCTGGAGCGACGTACGCTCGGGCAACTGCGGCGAGAGCACGAGCGGACCGAACATGTCGCGGAGTTCCTTGATGCGGAACTGGTGCTCGAGGGACTGCACGCGGGCACGGTTCACGATGATGCCGAGCGGCTGCAGGCGGGGGGAGAGTCCGCGGCGGATCTCCTCGATCGCGCGGAGGGCACGGTCGGCGGCGGCCACGGAGAAGAGCCCGGGCTCGGTGACGACGGTCACGCGGTCGGACGCGGCCCACGCGGTGCGGGTGAGGGCGTTGAGCGACGGCGCGCAGTCGATGAGGACGAGCTCGTAGTCCTGCTCGACGTTGGCGAGCGCTTCCTCGAGCTTCCAGATGTCGCGGATCGACGGGTGCGGCCCGTCGAAGTTGATGGCGGAGGGGGAGCCGACCATGACGTCGATCTTGCCCTGCGAACCCTTCGTCCAGCCGGACGGCGCGATGGCCTGGCGGACGATCTTCTCCTTCGGGTTCTCGAGTACGTCGGCCACGTTGAGGTGGCCGGCGATGTTGATGTCGAGGCCGGTGGAGACGTCGGACTGGGGGTCGAGATCGACCACCAGCGTTCGCAGACCCTTGGCGAACGCGGCCGAGGTCAGACCGAGTGTGACCGTCGTCTTGCCGACACCGCCCTTGAGAGAGCTCACGCTGAGTACATGCACGTTGAGCAACGTTACCGCCAGTAGGGTTGTCTCACCTGACCCAGCGCTGAAAGGGCCCGCGTGTTCCGCAAGATCCTGGTCGCCAACCGTGGCGAGATCGCGATCCGCGCGTTCCGCGCGGCGTACGAACTCGGCGCCCGCACCGTCGCCGTCTACCCATACGAGGACCGGAACTCGCTGCACCGTCTCAAGGCGGACGAGGCGTACCTGATCGGCGAGCGGGGCCACCCGGTCCGCGCCTACCTCGACGTGTCGGAGATCATCCGCGTCGCCCGGGAATCCGGTGCGGACGCGATCTACCCCGGCTACGGCTTCCTGTCCGAGAACCCGGACCTCGCCGCCGCTGCCGCCGCGAACGGGATCACGTTCATCGGACCCGGCGAGCACGTCCTCGAGATGGCCGGCAACAAGGTCACCGCGAAGGAGCACGCGATCGCGGCCGGCGTGCCGGTCCTCGCGAGCACCCCGGCGAGCCGCGACGTCGACGAGCTGGTCGCCGGCGCCGAGGCGATCGGGTTCCCGGTCTTCGCCAAGGCCGTCGCCGGTGGTGGCGGTCGTGGCATGCGCCGCGTCGAGACCCCGGCCGAGCTGCGTCCGGCGCTCGAAGAAGCGATGCGCGAGGCCGACAGCGCGTTCGGCGACCCCACGATGTTCCTGGAACAGGCGGTCCTGCGTCCGCGGCACATCGAGGTGCAGATCCTCGCCGACGCCACCGGGACCGAGGCCGGGACGATCCACCTCTTCGAGCGGGACTGCTCCGTGCAGCGCCGCAACCAGAAGGTCGTGGAGATCGCGCCTGCGCCGAACCTCGATCCGTCGATCGCACGGGCACTGCACCGCGACGCCGTGGCCTTCGCCCGCTCGATCGGCTACGTGAACGCCGGAACCGTCGAGTTCCTGCTCGACACCGTCGGGGAGCGTGCCGGGCAGCACGTCTTCATCGAGATGAACCCGCGCATCCAGGTCGAGCACACCGTGACCGAAGAGGTGACCGACGTCGACCTCGTGCAGTCGCAGATGCGCATCGCCGCGGGGGAGACCCTCGCCGACCTCGGCCTGTCGCAGGACACCGTGTCCGTGCACGGCGCCGCGCTGCAGACCCGCATCACGACCGAGGACCCGACCCAGGGCTTCCGACCGGACACCGGGCGGATCACCACCTACCGCAGCCCTGGTGGCGCCGGGGTCCGCCTCGACGGCGGCACGGTCGCCACCGGCGCGCAGATCAGCCCGCACTTCGACTCGATGCTCGCGAAGATGACGTGCCGCGGCCGGGACTTCCCGACCGCCGTCGCCCGTGCCAAGCGCGCCCTCGCCGAGTTCCGCATCCGCGGGGTCAGCACGAACATCCCGTTCCTGCAGGCCGTGCTCGAGGACCCCGACTTCGCGCGGGGCGACATCTCGACCGCGTTCATCGGCGAACGTCCGCAGCTGTTCAGCGGACACGTGTCCAAAGACCGCGGCACGAAGGTCGTCAACTGGCTCGCCGACGTCACGGTGAACAAGCCGAACGGCGAACCCGGCGCGCAGATCGTCGACCCGGCGCTGAAGCTGCCGACCGTCGACCTCACCGCGGAACCGCCGGCCGGTCAGCGCCAGAAGCTGCTGCAGCTGGGTCCGGTCGGATGGGCGAGGGCCCTCCGCCAGCAGACCGCCCTCGCCGTCACCGAGACGACGATGCGCGACGCCCACCAGTCGCTCCTCGCGACGCGGGTCCGCAGCAAGGACCTCGTCGCCGTGGCGCCGTCCGTGGCGCGGCTGACCCCGGAGCTGCTCAGCATGGAGGCATGGGGCGGCGCGACCTACGACGTCGCGCTCCGCTTCCTCGGCGAGGATCCGTGGGAGCGCCTGGCGTCCCTGCGCGAGGCGATGCCGAACATCCCGATCCAGATGCTCCTGCGCGGGCGCAACACCGTCGGGTACACGCCATACCCGACCGAGGTCACCGACGCGTTCGTCGCCGAGGCCGCGGCCACCGGCGTGGACGTGTTCCGCGTGTTCGACGCCCTGAACGACGTCAGTCAGCTGCGACCGGCGCTCGACGCCGTGCTCGCGACGGACACCGCGGTCGCCGAGGCGGCCCTCTGCTACTCCGGCGACCTCCTCGACCCCGCCGAGGACCTCTACACGCTCGACTACTACCTGCGCCTCGCGGAGCAGATGGTGGACGCCGGCGCGCACGTCATCGGCATCAAGGACATGGCGGGGCTCCTCCGTGCCGGCGCCGCCGAGAAGCTCGTGACCGCGTTGCGGGAGCGGTTCGACCAGCCGGTGCACGTGCACACGCACGACACCGCCGGCGGACAGCTCGCGACGCTCCTCGCTGCCGCGCGTGCCGGCGCCGACGCGGTCGACGTCGCGGCGGCACCGATGGCGGGGACGACGAGCCAACCGAGCATGTCCGCCCTCGTCGCGGCCCTCGCACACACCGAGCGCGACACCGGCATCTCGTTGGACGCGGTCGGCGACCTCGAGCCCTACTGGGAGGCGGTCCGTCGCGTGTACGCACCGTTCGAGTCGGGTCTCGCGGGTCCGACCGGCCGGGTCTACAAGCACGAGATCCCGGGCGGCCAGCTGTCGAACCTCCGACAGCAGGCCATCGCGCTCGGCCTCGGCGACCGCTTCGAGCAGGTCGAGGACTGGTACGCCGAAGCGAACCGGATCCTCGGTCGCCCGACGAAGGTCACGCCGTCGTCGAAGGTCGTCGGCGACCTCGCGCTGCAGCTCGCGGCCGTGGACGCCGATCCGGCCGACTTCGAGGAGAACCCGCAGAAGTACGACATCCCGGACTCGGTGATCGGCTTCATGGCCGGTGAGCTCGGTGAGCTACCCGGCGGATGGCCGGAGCCGTTCCGGACGAAGGTGCTGGCCGGACGCGACATCGTCCCGACCATCACCCCGGTGCCCGACGACGAGCGCACGGCACTCGAGACCCCGGGCGCCGACCGCCGGCAGGCCCTGAACCGGCTGCTGTTCGCCGGCCCGACGAAGGCGTTCCAGCAGGTCAGGGACGACTTCGGCGACCTCTCCGTCGTCTCGACCGTCGACTACCTCTACGGCCTGCGTCCCGGCGAGGAGCACGTCGTGCCGCTCGGCAAGGGCGTGAACCTGCTCGTCGGGCTCGAGGCGATCGGTGAAGCGGACGAGCGCGGCATCCGGACGGTCATGGCGACGCTCAACGGCCAGCTCCGCCCGGTGTACGTCCGCGACCGCTCGATCCACGTCGAGACGAAGGCCGCCGAGAAGGCGGACAAGTCCGACCCGAAGCACGTCGCGGCGCCGTTCTCCGGCGTGGTGACGCTCAAGGTCGCCGTCGGTGACGTCGTCGAAGCCGGTGCGCCGGTGGCGAGCATCGAGGCGATGAAGATGGAAGCGGCCATCACGGCGCCCGTCGCGGGCACCGTCGGCCGTCTCGCGATCCCGGCGACCCAACAGGTGGACGCCGGCGACCTCCTGGTGGTGCTGCAGTAACGTGACCGTCCGTCCCATCCGCCTCTTCGGCGACCCCGTCCTCCGCTCCCCGGCGGACCCGATCCGACCCGAGCAACTCGGCAGCGCGGGCATCCGCGACCTCGTACAGGACCTCGTCGACACCGTGCAGGAGCCGGGGCGCGCCGGCGTCGCGGCCCCGCAGATCGGTGTCGGCCTGCGCGCGTTCTCCTACAACGTCGACGGCGAGGTCGGGTACGTCCTGAACCCCGAGGTCGTCGAGGTGTCCGGGGAGCCCGAGCTCATGGACGAGGGCTGCCTGTCCGTCCCCGGGCTCTCGTACCCGACGACCCGTCACCCCTACGCCAAGGTCCGTGGCGTGGACGTCGACGGCAACGAGGTCGTGCTCGAGGGAACGGGGCTCATGGCCGAGGCGCTCCAGCACGAGGTCGACCACCTCGACGGCACCGTCTACGTGATGACGCTGGCCCCGGAGACCCGCAGGCAGGCGCTCCGCGACATCCGCGAACAGGACTGGTTCCACTAGGACCGACTTGTCCCCGAAGTGGCGGACACCCGATCGTGGGGGTCCGCTCCGGCCTGGTTCCACGTAGGTTCGACCCGTTCACCACGACGGGGCAGGGGCGCACCATGGAACGACGGACCACGACCACGCGGCGGGTGGTCGCACTGACGCTGGCCGTCATCGCGGCGGCGACCGCCGTGACGACGGCGACGGCAACGGGTGCGTCGACCGCACCGGCGACGGCTGCGACCAGCACCGAGCGCGAGGCGGCCGACTACGCCACCGACGTCTACGGCGACGCCTGGGACTTCACGAACTCCGGCGACGCGAACACCAGCTTCACGGCGGCGCCGTCCGGTGTCTCCGGCGGCTCGCTCAACGTGGACCTCACGGACGGCGACTCGGTGATGCTCGTGCACTCGATCTCCGGCAGCGTGCCGTTCGGTCGCGACGGTGCACTCCAGCCGGTCGACACCGCGAAGTACACGCGGCTGTCGTTCTCGATGGACCAGCCGCTGGCGAACCGCATCGGCGCGGTCTACTGGTTCACCTGCCGGGAGCAGACCGCGGCCTGCGGCGGCGGTGTGACCTTCCCGACCGTGCAGGGGAAGAACACCTACGACCTCGACCTCGCCGCCTCGTCGACCCTGCTCGGCAAGCGTGCGTGGCGCTCGGCGAAGATGGTCGTCGTCCGGTTCGACCCGGTCGTCCTGCCTGCGCACACCGCGAAGGCGGGGACGGCGAAGATCGACTGGGTCCGGCTGCACGCCGCACCGGACGCGGCGCACCCGCACGCGGCGATGCCGCCGGGAGCGTACGGCGCGTACACCGTGACCCCGTTGCCGCAGCTCGTCGTCGACTCGCCGAACCCGTCGCAGGGCGCCGACCTCGCTGCCGTCCAGCGCGGTCGTTCATGGGACTTCCGATCGGCACCGGCGACGGGGGCGGTGCGCTACCAGGACGCCACCCTCCTGGCGCGCGACGCACGGGGGATCACGGCGCGGAACGCCGGGCCCGCGCAGAACGACCCCAGGGTGCTGTTCCCGGTGTCCGCGTTCTCCGGCAACACCTACCACTACCTGCAGTTCGACATGTCCTACGACGGCAAGTTCGACCTGTCCGGCAATCCCGGTGGCGGGAAGATGGCGCGGCTCATCTGGAACGTGTCCGGGTCGGGAACGCCGCAGATCAGCAACGACATCCTGACCTACGACTCCGGCAACCAGTCGGAGGTGACCCTCGACCTCACCGCAGGTGACCCGCTCGACGAGAACGCGATCGCTCCCCGCCTCGGCTGGGGTGGTCGAACGGTGACCGGCCTGCGGTTCGACCCGAACGAGGACCCGGGAGCCGCCACGTGGCACCTCCGGTCCCTGCACCTCCGCGCCGACCCGGCGGCGGCGGGCTCGACGACGGTGCAGTTCCACGACGCGGCGTGGGTCGCCGGCTCGACGGCCACGGTCGCGGTCGGGATGCACCCGCCGGGGAGCCGCGGGTACGTGGCGATCGCGAAGGACGTCGCGGTCGCGAAGGGGACGAACGGGGCGAAGTTCGCGCTCGGTTCGATGGCACCGGGGCGGTACTGGGTCAAGGTCACCCTGCGGCACCCGGACGGCAGCGAGGCGACCCGGTACGCCGCGGCACCCGTCGTCATGCGCCGCTGATCCCGCACGCGCGGCTGCGGTTCCCCGCACGTTCGTGACACCCGGACGCGGGATTGTCGCCATGTCCTGACGAGGAGGTACCGTGTCCGGGTCGGGATCCCCACCGACACGGTTTCCCACCCCCCACAGGACGCACGATGGCACCTCAGGACGACGAGCTCAGCTCGCACCGCACCCGCACGAACCGCCGCCCCGAGCCGGTCCAGTCGACGACGTCGGCGACCGCCGTGCTCGAGCCCACGGACGTGCAGCAGCAGCAGAACGGCTGACCGCGCGCGGTGCCCTCGACGACGCACCGCACGCCATGAACGCAACGCACTGGAGGCCCGGTGCCGGTCCCTGGGACCGGCACCGGGCCTCCTTGCGGTCGCGTTCCGACCCATCGCACCCGCAATCGAAAGCCGATTCGCGCGTAGGCGGCCGGAACAACCGACCTCCTACGCGCGATTCGACCTCCTACGCGCGGGACCGCCTGCGTCCCTGCACCACCGGCGTCGCCGTCGTCTGCACCTTCGAGCCCGAGTAGATGTGCTCGATGTCCGCCGCGAAGTCCTTGAGCACGACGTTCCGCTTGATCGTCAGCTTCGGCGTGAGGTGCCCGGACGCCTCCGTCAGCTCCGTGTCGAGGATCGTGAACGACCGCACGGACTCGGCACGGGAGACCCGCCCGTTCGCGGTGTCGACGGCGTCCTGTACGGCGGCGAGCACACGCTCGTCGTAGGCGGCCTCGTGGGCGGACAGCGCCGGGCTGATGCCGCGTGCCTCGCACCACCCGGGGAGCATGTCCCGGTCGAGGGTCACGAGCGCGGCCACGAAGGGCTTGCCCTCGCCGACCACGACGACCTGCCCGACGAGCGGGTGCTCGCGCACACCGTCCTCGAGCGGCGCCGGTGCCACGTTCTTACCGCTCGCGGTGACGATGAGCTCCTTGGCGCGTCCGGTGACCGTGAGCACGCCGTCGCCGTCGAGCCGGCCGAGGTCGCCGGTGCGGAACCAGCCGTCGGCGAAGGCCTTCGCGGTCGCCTCGGGGTTCTTCCAGTACCGGTCGAAGACGTCGACGCCGCGGATCAGGATCTCCTCGTCGTCGGCGATGCGGATCTCGACGCCGGGGAGTGCCCGACCGACGCTCCCGATGCGGAGCTCGGCTGCGCGGTTCACGGTGGCGGGCGCCGTGGTCTCGGTGAGGCCGTAGCCCTCGAGGATGAGCACCCCGATCGAGCGGAAGAAGTGCGACAGCCGGGGCGACAGGGGAGCGGAGCCGCTGATGGCGTACCGGACGCGACCACCGATCGCGTCGCGGAGCTTGGCGTAGACGAGCTTGTCGAACAGACGGAACTTCAGCGACAGCACGAGGGGCACCTTGCCGGCCGCGAGGGCCTGGGAGTGCGCGACGGCGGTGTCGGCGGCTGCGCGGAAGATCCTGCCCCGCCCCCCGAGGTCCGCCTTCTGCTCGGCCGAGTTGTAGATCTTCTCGAACACCCGCGGCACCGCGAGCAGGAACGTCGGCTTGAACGTCGACACGGCCTGCATGAGGTCCTTCGTGTCGGGCTCGTGGCCGACGAGGACGCCCTCGGCGACGCTCATCACGGCGATGAACCGCGCGAACACGTGGGCCATCGGGATGAAGAGGAGTGTGGACGCGTCGTCGGCGACGACCTCGGGCATCGCCTCGGCTGCCCCCTCGACCGTGCCCGTGAAGTTGTCGTGCCGGAGCACGCACCCCTTCGGGCGACCGGTGGTGCCCGAGGTGTAGATGATCGTGGCGTCGTCGTGCCCGTGCACCGCTGCGGTGCGGGCGTCGAGCTCCTCGTCGGTGACGTCCTCGCCGAGCCGGGTCAGGTCGTCGAGTCCACCGCCGTCGATCGTCCAGTGCTGCCCGAGGTGCGGCAGGTCGGGTGCGATGCCGGCGACGCGGCGGGCGTGCTCCTCCTGCTCGACGACGATCGCCACGGACTCGGAGTCCCCGAGGATCCACCGGATCTGGTCGGGGGAACTCGTCTCGTAGACCGGGACCGAGACCAGCCCGGCGGTCCACATCGCGAAGTCGACGAGCGTCCACTCGAGTCGGGTCCGCGAGAGGATCGCGACGTGCGCGCCGGGTTCGAGCCCGGCGGCGACGAACCCCTTGGCGATGCCGCGGACACGCGCCAGGACGTCGGACGCGGGGATCGTCGTCCAGGTGTCGCCGTGGCGTTCTCCGAGGATCGGACGGTCCGGCGTGAGCCGTGCGCGGTCGGCGAGCAGACGCGCTGCCGAACCGTGGTCGGGCGCGACGGGGGCCTGGCTGGACGGGGTGGTGGCTGCGCTGGTTGTGGCGGGCCGCTGATCGTTCACGGTGACTCCCTTGTCGGCCGATTCGATTCGAGTGCTTCTCATCTTCGAGAGCTCTGCTCCCAGCATAGGGCCCGAGGTCGCGCGTTCGATGAGTACGCACCGAACCGGTAGGCTCGGTCCTCGTGCACGCCATCGGAATCGACATCGGGGGCACCAAGATCGCGGGAGCGGTCGTCACGGAACTGGGTGAGATCATCGCCGAGGACCGTGTGGCCACGAACGCTGCGGACCCGGACGCAATGCTCGACGACGTCGTCGCGATGGTCTCGCGACTTCGCGACTCTCAGGACGTCGGGGCCGTCGGCGTCGCGGCGCCGGGGTTCATCGATGCGTCGCAGTCGATCGTCTACTACACGCCGAACATCCGGTGGCGGAACGAACCGCTCCGCCAGAAGCTGCAGCAGCGGCTCGGCGACCTGCACATCACCGTCGACAACGACGCGAACGCCGCCGGCTGGGCGGAGTTCCGCTTCGGTGCCGGCCGGCTCGTGTCGGACATGACGATGCTCACCATCGGCACCGGTGTCGGCGGGGCCATCGTGACGGAGGACCGTCTGTTCCGCGGCGGCTTCGGCACCGGTGGTGAGATCGGCCACCTGCGCATCGTCCCGAACGGCCTGCCGTGTGGGTGCGGCGCCCGCGGCTGCATCGAGCAGTACGGCTCCGGTCGCGCGCTGCAGCGCATGGCGAACGACGTCGCCGACGCCGGCGGCATCGGCGTCGCGCTCGCCCAGGCCCGCGACGACAACGGCGGCCACCTGGACGGCAAGGTCGTCGGCGACCTGATCCTGGCAGACGACCCCGGTGCGCTCGCGGCGCTCCGTCGTCTCGGCCGGCACCTCGGTGAGGCGTGTGCCTCGCTGTCCGCCGTGCTCGACCCGCAGCTGTTCGTGTTCGGCGGCGGCGTCGCGAGCGCGGGGGAGCGGCTGCTCGAGCCCATCCGTCAGGCCTACCTCAACAACCTGCCGGCCCGTGGGTACCACCCGGAGCCCGAGTTCGTCATCGCCGAGCTGGTCAACGACGCCGGCGTCGTCGGTGCCGCGGACCTCGCACGGATCCACGCCCGCACCGCCTGACGCACCACCCGAACCGGAGTCGACGATGCTCTACTGGCTGCTGAAGAACTTCCTGCTCGGTCCGCTCATCCTCACGCTGTTCCGGCCGTGGGTGGTCGGGCGCGAGAACGTCCCGACCTCGGGACCGGTGATCTTCGCGTCCAACCACGTGTCGTTCATCGACTCGGTGATCCTGCCGGCCGTGCTGGACCGCCGGATGTCGTTCCTCGCGAAGAGCGACTACTTCACCGGCCGTGGGCTCAAGGGCTGGGCGACGAAGACGTTCTTCAACGCGATCGGTCAGCTGCCGATCGACCGCTCCGGCGGCAAGGCGTCGGAGGCCTCGCTCCGCACCGGGCTCCAGGTCCTGGCGCGCGGTGAGCAGCTCGGCATCTACCCGGAGGGCACGCGCAGCCCCGACGGCAAGCTCTACCGGGGCCGCACCGGCATCGCGCGGATGATCCTCGAGGGTCGTGTCGTGGTGATCCCCGTCGCCATGATCGGCACGCGAGAGGTGCAGCAGATCGGGCAGCGCATCCCGAAGTTCAAGCGCGTCGGCGTCGTCTTCGGCAAGCCGCTCGACTTCTCCCGCTTCCAGGGGTTCGAGACCGACCGGTTCATCCTGCGGAGCGTCACCGACGAGGTCATGCACGAGCTCGCCGGTCTCAGCCGGCAGGAGTACGCCGACGTCTACGCGACGAGCGTCAAGGAGCGTGCGAGCTCGGCGCGCGAGAAGGTCATGCGGGAACGCCAGGGCACGCCTGCACGTTAGGCTCTGATGGTCCCGGCATCCCCGCCGGGACGGACCAACTCCCAGAACACCGAGGTACTCCCTTGTTCGAGTCGACCGACTTCGTCGCCCTGCAGGATCCGGACGTGATCGAGGGCCTCGACTATTGGCGGACGCTCCCGATCAAGCAGCAGCCGAGCTGGCCCGACCAGGCCGCCGCCGAGGCCGCCTCGGCCGAGCTCGCCACGCTCCCGCCGCTCGTCTTCGCGGGCGAGGTGGACCAGCTCCGCGACCGCCTCGCTGCTGCGGCGCAGGGCAAGGCCTTCCTGCTGCAGGGCGGTGACTGCGCCGAGACCTTCGCCGGAGCGACCGCGGACTCCATCCGTGACCGCGTCAAGACGATCCTGCAGATGGCCGTCGTGCTGACGTACGGCGCCTCGATGCCCGTCGTCAAGATGGGTCGCATGGCCGGGCAGTTCGCCAAGCCGCGCTCGAGCGACTTCGAGACCCGTGGTGACGTGACGCTGCCGGCCTACCGCGGCGACATCGTGAACGGCTACGACTTCACGCCGGAGAGCCGTCAGGCGGATCCCCGTCGCCTCGTGCAGGGGTACCACACGGCAGCGTCCACGCTGAACCTCGTCCGCGCATTCACGCAGGGCGGGTTCGCGGACCTCCGCCAGGTCCACTCGTGGAACAAGGGCTTCGCGTCGAACCCGGCGAACGCGCGCTACGAGCACCTCGCGAAGGAGATCGACCGCGCCATCCGGTTCATGGGTGCGTGCGGCGCGGACTTCGACCAGCTCAAGCACGTCGAGTTCTTCGCCTCGCACGAGGGCCTGCTCATGGACTACGAGCGCCCGATGACCCGGATCGACTCCCGCTCCGGCCAGGCGTACGACACGTCGGGCCACTTCATCTGGATCGGGGAGCGCACGCGTGACCTCGACGGCGCGCACGTGGACTTCCTGTCCCGCGTGCGGAACCCGATCGGCGTCAAGCTCGGCCCGACCACGTCGGTCGCCGACATGGAGGCGCTCATCGAGAAGCTCGACCCGAACCGCGAGCCCGGCCGTCTGACCTTCATCACCCGCATGGGTGCCGGCAAGATCCGCGACGAGCTGCCGAAGCTCCTCGAGGCGATCAAGGGCATGGACGCGAACCCCCTGTGGGTGACCGACCCGATGCACGGCAACGGCCTGACGACGCCGACCGGCTACAAGACGCGCCGGTTCGACGACGTCGTGGACGAGGTCCTCGGCTTCTTCGAGGTCCACCGCGAAGCCGGCACGTACCCGGGTGGCATGCACGTCGAGCTCACGGGCGACGACGTCACGGAGTGCCTGGGCGGGTCGGAGCAGATCGACGAGGCCACCCTCGCGACCCGCTACGAGTCCCTGTGCGACCCGCGCCTGAACCACATGCAGTCGCTGGAGCTGGCGTTCCTCGTGGCCGAGGAACTGAGCGCGCACCCGCACACCGCGCGGTAATCGCGACCACGAGACGGACGGGAGGCCCGGTGCCAGCTGGCACCGGGCCTCCCGTCCGTCGTCTCGCGGGCGGAACCGCGCGGCTACTGGTCGTAGGCCAGGGTGATCGTGTCGCCCTTGTGGACCGTGGTCCCCGCGGCGGGGTCCGTGGACCTGACCGGCAGGCTCGCCTTCCAGTCGTAGAAACCGCAGAGGATGTTCGTGCAGTCGGGCACCGAGACCTTCAACCCGAGGTTCTCGAGGGTCGAGGTCGCCTGGTTGATCGTCTTGCCGTGCACGTCGGGCAGTGCGATCGGCGCCGGGCCCTTCGACACGACGAGGTCGACGGCCGTGCCCTGCACGACGGGGTCGTCCTGCGGCTTCGCGGAGATGACCTGTCCCTCCGGGACGTCGTCGCTGTACTGCTGGTCCTGCGACCCGACCGTGAGCTCGACGGCCTCGAGCGCCGCCTGTGCATCGGCGGCGGACTTGCCGACGACGTCGGGCACGGGGCCGAGCGACACCGTGAGCGTGATCGGGCCGCGTTCGCCGTACTCGGTGACCGTGGTGAGGTCGACGCCGTTGCCGTCCGCGTCCCGCCCGGTCGCCGCGATGACGGTGTCCTTCGCGACGTCGGCCGAGAACTGGTACTGCGGGTCCTGCAGGTCGAAGTCGTCGTCGAGCGCGGCCTGCGCGGTCGACACCGACTGCCCGACGATCGCGGGGAGGGCGATCATCTTCGGGCCGTCGGACACCAGGATCTGCACGGAGGTGCCCTTGCGGACCTCTCGGGACGCCGCGGGGGCCGTCGCGGACACCTGCCCCTTCGCCACGACGGCGTCGAACCGGGTACCGGTCTTGTCCGCCGCCTGCAGGCCCTGTGCCTCGAGCAACTGGCGCGCCTGGGACACGGACTTGCCGGCGACCTGCGGGATCCGCACGTTGCCACCAGGGCCTGGGCCGAGGTACCAGCCGACGCCGGCACCGACCAACGCCAGCACGACGAAGACGGCGAGGAGGATCCAGCCGCGCTTGCGTCGCTTCGCAGACTTGTCCGCGAGCCGCTGCCCGGCGGGGGAGAGCGCGTTCGGGTCCACCCCGATGCGTCGTGGTCCCGGGGCGTTCTTGCCTGCACGCTTCGCCGCTGTGGTCTCACCCGATGGCTGTCGTCCGCCGTGCGGCTCGAGGACCGTGGTGGCGTCGGACGCGTCAGGACCGGGAGCGCCGGCCGGGAGGATCGCGGTGGCGTTCTCCGGTCGGAGCACCGCCGTGCGGTACTGCCCGGTCGCGCGCTGCTGGTTGCCGGTGATGTGATCGAGCATCTCCCGGGCGTCCCGCGGACGGTCGTCGGGGTCGCGCGCCGTGGCCCATGCCACCAGGTCGTCGAGCTCCGACGGGACGCCGGGGACCACGGCGCTCGGGGCGGGGACGGTGTCGTTGGCGTGCTGGTAGGCGATCTGCATCGGCTGCTCGCCCTTGTACGGCTGCTCGCCGGTGAGCATCTCGTAGAGCATGATGCCGACGGCGTAGATGTCGCTGCGGGAGTCGGCGGCTCCGCGCGTGACGAGCTCGGGGGAGAGGTACGCGATCGTGCCGAGGAGCGCCGCTCCGGTCGCGGTGTTCTGCGTCGACGCACGGGCCAGCCCGAAGTCGCCGAGCTTGATCCGGCCGTCGTCGGCGAGCAGCACGTTCTCGGGCTTGAGGTCGCGGTGCACGATCCCGGCTCGGTGTGCGGACGCCAACCCGGCGAGCACGGCGCGGATGATGTCGGTCGCCTGTTCTGGCGTCAGCGCGCGGTGCTCCTGCAGGAGGTCGCGGAGCGTGATGCCCGGGATGTACTCCATGACGATGTAGGCGGTGTCGCCCTCTGCGCCCTGGTCGTACACGCCGACGAGGTTCGGGTGCGACAGCCGTGCTGCGGAACGGGCCTCCTGGATGAAGCGCTCGCGGAAGGCCGCGTCGTCGGCCAGGTGGCCGTGCATGATCTTGATCGCGACCCTGCGCTCGAGTCGGACGTCGGTCGCGAGGTACACGGTCGCCATGCCCCCGCGCGCGATGCGGGATCGGACGCGGTACCGCTGATCGATCATGCGACCGATCATCGGATCCGTGGCGGCGTTCGTGCTCATCGGCGGCATTCTACGAATCCGGAGTGCACGACACCGCATCGGCGCACCGGTCGTGATGCAATCTCGATCGAACGGATGACCCCGGACCGCTCACGGGACCGGCAGCCGGGCCCGCTCGCGGTCGTGTTCAGAGCGTCGCCAGCCAGGCGGTCGCCGACTTCTCCCACTGGGCGTACGCCTTCGGGTACGCGGAGAGCTGCACGGCCTGCGCGGCGTCCGTCACGCTCTTCGTGGACCAGCCCGGGATGTCGAGGAGCCCAGCGGTCTTCCCGGCGTTCGGGTTCGACTTCCCGCCGAAGAACAGCCTGGTCGCGTAGGTCGGGTCCTGCAGCTGTGCCGCCGTGCCCCAACCCTGGCTCGGACGCTGCTGGAACAGTCCGACCGAGTCGCGGTCGCCGTGGGACAGGTTCCGGAGACCGGACTCCTGCATGGCGGCGGCCAGCGCGATCACGAGGCCCCGGTCGGACACGCCGAGCGAGCGCCCGACGCTGACGATGGTCTCGGCGTTCGCGCGCTGCTCGGCGGTGAGCGACGGTCCGGACGACGGCAGGACGAGCGTCCTGCCGGCGTAGATCGTGCTCGTGTAGGTCAGGCCGTTGGCGGAGAGCAGCGCCGAGACGGAGACGCCGTGCGAGGCCGCGATCGACGCGATGGTGTCACCGTTGCCGATGGTCACCGATCCGCCCTTCGACGCGGCCGGAGCAGCGGCGGCCGGAGCAGCCGCGACCGGGGCAGCAGCGGTCGGAGCAGCGGCCGCTGCCGCCGGAGCCGAGGACCCGGCGCGAGGCACGGTGAGGGACTGGCCCGGGTAGATGACGCTGCCGAGCGAGAGCTTGTTCGCGCCGAGGAGCGCACTGGTCGACACGCCGACCCTGGCCGCGATGCCCGAGATCGTGTCGCCCTGCTTGACGTGGTACGTCGCGCTCGACGAGGTGGTCGCGCTGGCGGTGGTCGCGACGGGCGTCGAGGCGAGGTGGAGCGACTGGCCCGGGTGGATGATCGTGTTCCACCCCAGTCCGTTGCGCACGAGGATCTCCTGCGCGGAGAGTCCGTAGCGGGCGGCGATGCCCGAGACGGTGTCGCCCTGGCGCACGGTGTACGTGGTCGGAGCCTGCTGCACCGACGCGACGGTGGTCACCGTGGTCTGGGACGGGCGGGCGACCGCGGTCCCGAAGACCGAGCGGTGCCCGACGTTCTGGTCCTCGTCCACGTGGCGCTTGTTGTTCGAGTCGTCGTCGTGGCGGGGTTCGGCGTGGGCGACCGGGCCGGTGAGGCCTGCGGTCACGGCGATCGTCCCGGCGAGGACGATCGGCATGGTGGCGAATCGTGCAGATCGTGCGCGTCGAGCGCGGTCCTGGGCTTCGGTGTCCACGGTGTGCTCCTGTCTCCGGGTGAGCCGTGCGCACGCAGGCGCGCACTCACAGGTGGCTCCACGCTGGCATGTCGTGAATCGCAAGTCAACCAGAGAGTCGAGTGTGAAGTGTGTGACGAATGTGACTCGTGAGTTGGTGCTCGGTTCCGCGGCACTCTGGCAACATGGGCGTGTGAGTGCCACACCCACGGATGACATGACCCTTTCCGAACGCTGGTTGACGGTCCCGGACCTCGTCGAGATGCTCGGCGTGAGCCCCGGCCGCGTCCACCGCCTGTTCGAGCAGCGCACCCTGCTGCCCGCCCGCATCGGCGGTGTGCTGCGCGTCCCGAGCGAGTTCTTCGAGGACGGTGAGCCGCGGCCCGAGCTCCGGGGCACGTTGATCGTGCTGAACGACAACGGCTTCTCGGACGACGAAGCCGTGCGCTGGATGCTCACGGTGGACGACGCGATCGGCGACTCGCCGATCAACGCGCTGCGCGCCGGCCGCAAGGCCGAGGTGCGCCGCATCGCGCAGTCCCTCCTCTAGCCGCCGTCGGCTCCCGGCGACCGGTCGCCGGTCGGGAGGCCCGGTGCCGGCTGGCACCGCGCCTCCCGACCGTTGGTGGTGCGGATCAGGCGGACCGGCGGCTGACCGTGTCGGCGAGCGTCGCGAGCTGCTCCCGCGCCGACGGCGTGAGCGGGGCGGCGTCGAGCGCCGCCTTCGCACGCTGCACGTGCCGGTCGATCGAGCGCTCCACCGCGGTCACGGCGCCGGACTCGGTGAGGGTCGCGCGGAGCATCTGCACCTGGTCCTCGTCGAGGTCCGGGTCGCCCAGCAGCTCGTCGAGGAGCGAGCGTGCTCCACCCGGCAGTGCCTTGCGTGCCGTGGCGATCAGGACGGTGCGCTTGCCCTCGCGCAGGTCGTCACCGGCGGGCTTGCCCGTGAGCTCCGGGTCGCCGAAGACGCCGAGCATGTCGTCGCGCAGCTGGTACGCGACGCCGAGCGGGAGCCCGAAGGCGCGGAGGCCCTCGAGCTGGGACTCGGTCGCTCCGGCGACGAGTGCACCGATGACGAGGGGTGCCTCGACCGAGTACTTCGCCGACTTGAAGACGATGACCCGCTGCGCGCGGAGGAGCTGTTCGCTCTCGTCCACGGTCGGCCAGGCCGTCTCCTCGTGGATGTCGAGGTACTGGCCCGCCGTGACGTCGAGCCGCATGGCGTGGAACTCCTGACGGACGATGCGCGCCCGGACCGGGTCGAGGAGCGCGAGGCCCTCGTCGAAGACGGCGTCGCTCAGGGAGAGCAGCAGGTCGCCGAGGAGCAGCGCGGAGTTGGTGCCGTAGAGGGCACGGTCGCCGACCCACCCGGACTCCTCGTGGCGGGACTCGAAGCGGCGGTGTGCGGCGGGACGACCACGACGGGTGTCCGAGCGGTCCATGATGTCGTCGTGCACCAGGGCCGCGGCGTGGAAGACCTCGAGCGCGGCGGCGACGGTGACGACCGCCTCTGCCGTGGTCTGCCTCGCACCCTCGGCGAGCGGGTCGAACGAGCCCGAACGGCCGGCGACCGACTGCCATCCCCAGTAGCAGAACAGCGCCCGGAACCGCTTGCCGCCGGACAGCAGGTCCCGCGCGTACTCGTCGAACGGAGCCAGGTCGGGACTGATCGCGAGGAGGCGATCACGTTGCTCGTCGAGCGCTCGATCGATCCGAGCCGAAACGAGGTCCACTAATCGCGTACTCTCAGCCACGATCCCTACCCTAGTGGGTGGCCGAGACATACAATCGGTCCACTGACCACGCGTTGATCCCAGGGACAAAGAGGGAATCAAGATGCCACTCTCGGAGCAAGAGCAGCGACTTCTCGAAGAGATGGAGCGCAGCCTCTACCAGAACGACTCCGACTTCGTGGCGCGCGTCACCCGGCGACAGGGGCGACCGACCTACACGTCGATCACACTCGGTGTCCTGGGCGCGCTCGCTGGAGTCGCCGTCGTCATCCTCGGGTTGGTCCTGCGCCAGCCCCTCATCGGCATCGTCGGCTTCGTCGTCATGCTCGCGGGCGTGCTCTTCGCGCTGCGCCCGGGGATGCGAGCGCCGAAGTCCAAGGCTCCCCGGACGCCGTCGTCCGGTGGTGCTCGCGGATCGTCGCCGTCGGGTGGCTCGTTCATGGACCGCATGAACGACCGCTGGGACAAGCGGAACGACCAGAGTCAGTAGGACTCCACTCCACACTCCTCCACGGGGTCGGCCCACACGGGCCGGCCCCGTTTTTCGTGCCCGGGCGGGATCCCGAGTCGGGCGGGCTGCGAAAACCCTCCACTTTCCTCCCCACGTGACCCATGGCGGGAGAACCGCGGAATTCCGGGCTTGTGCTGCCTGCCCGAGGTGGGTCGAGCCTCCCGTCTGCACCCCAAAAGGGGTGTCAGGGGTGTTTTGGGGAGCTGATTTCCACCGCGGTGGAGGGAAGTGGAGTACCGTGGGGCTCATCGACAACCGGTGGAGCTGAGGGGAGGCCCCGACGTGCTGCTCGGTACCCATGCCCCGAAGCTGGACGAGAAGGGTCGCGTGATCCTCCCCGCCAAGTTCCGGGACGAGCTGTCCGGGGGTCTCGTGATGACCCGTGGGCAGGAGCGCTGCGTGGTGGTCTTCAGTGCCAGGACGTTCGAGGAACTCCACGAACGCATTCGTCAGGCGCCGATGACGTCGAAGCGCACCAGGGACTACATGCGCCTGTTCCTCTCGGGGGCCAGCGCAGAACAGCCCGACAAGCAGAACCGCGTGACGATCCCGCAGAACCTCCGTGAGTACGCGGGGCTCGAGCGGGACCTCACGGTCATCGGCAGCGGTGACCGTGCCGAGATCTGGTCGACCACCGCGTGGGAGGCCTACTACGCCGAGGCCGAAGAGGCCTTCGCCGAGAACGACGAGGAGGTGATCCCGGGCATCTTCTGATCCGCGGATCGGGACTCCCAGCCGTCCGCCCTGATGCACCTTCCCCGGTGTCAGGTCGGTATGGATGGGGATCCGGACCCGTGGCCCACGAAGAGCAGGGCTGGACATGGCAGAGACCGAACGGTTCCCACACACCCCCGTCATGCTCGAGCGCATCGTGGACCTCTTCACGCCGACGCTCGAGGGACCGGGCAAGGTCGTCGTCGACGCGACGCTCGGCATGGGCGGGCACTCCGAGGGGCTGCTCGAGCGGTTCCCGGAGCTGACGCTCATCGGCCTCGACCGGGACACCGACGCGCTCGGCATCGCGGGGGAGCGGCTCGCCCGCTTCGGCGACCGGGTGCGCCTCGTGCACACCGTCTACGACGAGATCGTCGACGCGATCCGCGGTGAGGGGTTCGACGAGGTGGACGGCGTGCTGTTCGACCTCGGCGTCTCCTCGCTGCAGCTGGACCGTGCCGAGCGCGGCTTCGCCTACAGCCAGGACGCCCCGCTCGACATGCGGATGGACCGGACGCAGGGGATCACCGCGGCCGAGGTCCTCGCCGACTACGACGAGGGCGAACTCCGGCGGATCTTCCAGCGCTACGGCGAGGAGAAGCTCGCCGGCCGGTACGCCAAGGCCATCGTCGAGCGCCGCGCCGAGACGCCGTTCACGATGTCCGGCGACCTCGTGCAGGTCCTCCACGACGCCACCCCCGTGGCCATCCAGCGGCAGGGCCACCCGGCGAAGCGCGTGTTCCAGGCGCTCCGCATCGAGGTCAACACGGAGCTCAGCGTGCTGGAGCGGGCGATCCCGGCGGCACTCGACTCCATCGCCGTGGGTGGCCGCATCGTCGTCGAGTCGTACCAGTCGCTCGAGGACCGCATCGTCAAGCGGGCCCTCGTCAAGCGGACGACGTCGAGCGCGCCGGCCGACCTGCCGGTGGAGCTCCCCGAGCACGCCCCCACCTTCTCCCTGATCGTCAAGGGCGCGGAACTGGCCGACGAGGCCGAACGCGCCGCCAACCCCCGAGCAACACCCGTGCGTCTCCGCGCGGCCGAGCGGATCCGGAAGTGACATGAGCACGAACCTCGCACTCGTCGACCCCGTCGTCGCCCCGTCGCGCGCACCGCGCCCGTCCCGCAACCGACCGGAACTCGTGGAGGTCACCCCGACCAAGGCGCAGCGTCGGGCACGTCCGCGCATCGCCTACGCGATCGTGGCGGTCGCGGCGCTCGGCACCCTGCTCCTGGCGCAGCTCGGCATCAGCATGGTGCTCAGCCAGGGCGCCTACGAGCTGAACTCCCTGACCGCGGAGCAGACCCGGCTCAGCCGCACCCAGCAGTCGCTGTCCGAGGACCTCCGTGTGCTCGACTCACCGCAGAACCTGGCGCGCAACGCCCAGGCCCTCGGGATGATCGCGAACTCGACGCCGGTGTACCTCGACCCGAAGACCGGCCGGGTGTACGGCACGCCCACCCCGGCGACCCCGGACGAGGCGACGGGCAACACCGCGAACCAGGTCCCGAACTCGCTGCTCGACGACGTCCCCATGGTCGCGAAGCAGGGCGACACGTCGACCAGCAAGGAGAACGGCGCCGCGACCGGATCGACGGACAGCTCGGCGACGGCCAAGGACGACGCTGGGAACACGAGCGGCGCCAGCGCGTCGGACTCGGGTTCGTCCAAGTCGTCCGTAGAGTCCGACCCGAACCAGCTCCAGGCGCCGTCCACCAGGTGACCACGGGGTCAGTACTGCCCGGGAAGGACCGCACCGCGTGACGAAGACGATCCGCAACCGCCGACTCCGATACAGCGTCGTGATCGTCGCCGTGATCGCGCTCGTGGCGGTGTTCGTGATCCGCCTGGTCGACATCCAGGTGGTCCAGGCGGCCGAGCTCAACAAGGCCTCCAGCGCGAAGCGCAGCATCCCCGTGACGCTGTACGGCGCGCGTGGGTCGATCGTCGACCGCAACGGCACCGAGCTCGCCGACAGCGTCACGCGGTACAACATCACGACGGCTCCGCGCCTGGTGAAGGACTTCGAGGGCAAGCTCGGCGGGACCCGCACGAAGGACATCACCGTCGACGACGCCCTCGCCGCGATCGCGGAGGCATCCGGCGGCGACGCGGCCGCCATGAAGAAGGCGATCGAGGCGAACCCGAAGTCCGACTTCGCCTACCTGGTCAAGGGCCTCGACGTGAAGCACTACGAGACGGTCCAGGCCCTCGACGTGCCGTGGCTCTACCCGCAGCAGCAGTCGGCCCGGACGTACCCGACCGGTGCGACGACGGGCAACATCACCGGGTTCATGGGCACCGACGGCGCCCAGGCCGGTCTGGAGTACGCGTACAACAAGTGCCTCGCCGGCACGAACGGTTCCGAGACGTACGAACGCGGTGAGGACGGTGTGCAGCTCCCGGGCAGCACGGTCACCACCAAGGAGGCGAAGGACGGCGGCACGCTCCAGACCACGATCGACAGCGACCTGCAGTACATGGCAGCGCAGGACATCGCCGACGCCGCCCAGCAGCTCGGCGCGGTGTCCGCGACCGCCACGGTGGTGAAGGCGAAGACCGGCGAGGTGCTCGCGGTCGCCGACTACCCGACGGTGGACCCGAACAACGTCGACGGCACCACCGACAAGGGCGCGTTCGGCTCCAGGGCGTTGACCGACACGTACGAGCCGGGGTCGACGATCAAGGCGGCCATCGCGGCGGCGCTGATCGACCAGGGCAAGGCCACCCCGACGACCGGTGTCACCGTGCCGTACTCCCGCACGTTCCCCTGGGGCGGCACGATCCACGACTCCGAGTTCCACGAGACCGAGAACCTGACGCTCACCGGCATCCTCCGTGACTCGTCGAACGTCGGCATCACCGAGCTCGGCTCCCGCTTGACCGAGCAGCAGCGCTACGACGTCATGAAGAAGTTCGGCCTGTTCCAGCCGGAGTCCGCGATCGACTACCCGGGTCAGCCGGGGATGCAGTACGGCGCGAGCCCGAACTGGGACCAGCAGACGGACATCAACTCGATGTTCGGGCAGGGCATCTCGACGACGGCCATGCAGGTCGCGAGCATCTACCAGACCATCGCCAACGACGGCGTCCGCATCCCGCTGCACTTCGTCAAGGGCTGCACGACGGCGGACGGCACCACGATCGACGCGCCCGACGTGCAGAGCGAGCGCGTCGTGTCCGCGAGCGCAGCGACGCAGGTCACCGACATGCTCCAGAGCGTGGTCACCGGTGGCACGCTCGTGGGCATGAAGCCGATCTCCGGCTACAACATCGCCGCGAAGACGGGGACCGCCGAGGTCGCGGAGGGCTCGAAGGGCTACGGCTCGGAGCGCATCACCTCGGTGGCCGGAATGGCACCCGCCGAGGACCCCCAGTATGTTGTCACGGTGACGTTCACGAAGCCGCAGGCCAACAAGTGGTCCAGCGGAGCGGCTCCGGCGTTCCGCACACTCATGTCCCAGGTGCTCGAGAAGTACCGTGTCGCCCCCTCCACGACAGAGGCGAAGACCTACCCGTCGACGTGGTAGACCCACCCGTCCACGTGGAGAGGAAGAAGGAGCACTTGTCCGCACGGATCCCCCCGGTCCTCCGACCCGAACACCCGACCCCGAGGGCCGTGGCCGAGCTGGCCAACGCCTTCGGCCTGCGGGTCGTCGGTTCGCTCGACGCGGTCGAGACGACCGGTGTCACGCTGAGCGCTGCCGAGGTGCAGCCGGGTGACCTGTTCGTCGGCGTGCACGGTGCGAACCGGCACGGCGCGGAGTTCGCGACCCAGGCCGCTGAGCGCGGTGCCGTCGCGGTCCTGACCGACGCCGACGGCGTGGCACTGGCCGAGCCGTCCGGGCTGCCGGTCCTGGTCGTCGACGACCCCCGAGCGGCGCTCGGCGACGTCTCGGCGTGGGTCTACCGCACGCACCCGGACGAGGCGACCGACCTGCCGCAGCTGTTCGCGGTCACGGGCACGAACGGCAAGACCAGCACGTCGTACATCCTCGAGGGCATCCTCAAGCAGCTCGGCCTGGTCTCGGGCCTCAGCTCCACCGCGGAGCGCCACATCGGCTCGCTCAGCGTCACGAGCCGGCTCACCACGCCCGAGGCGAGCGAGATGCACGCACTGCTCGCCCGCATGCGCGAGAGCGAGGTCCGCGCCGTCGCCGTCGAGGTGAGCGCGCAGGCCCTCAGCCGTCACCGGGTCGACGGCATCGTCTTCGATGTCGTGGCGTTCACGAACCTCAGCCACGACCACCTCGACGACTACGCCGACATGGAGGAGTACTACCAGGCGAAGCTGCCGCTGTTCCAGCCGGAGCACGGTCGTCGCGGCGTCGTCTCGCTCGACACCGACTGGGGTCAGCGCGTCGTCCAGGACTCCCGCATCCCGGTCACGACCATCACCGTGCACCCCGAGATCGAGGCCGAGTGGCACGTCGACATCGTCGACGCGCACGCCGCGTACACGGAGTTCCGTCTGACCGGCCCCGAGGGTCGCGAACTCACCACCCGTGTGCCGCTCATCGGCTGGCACATGGCCGCGAACGCCGCGCTGGCGATCGTGATGCTCGTCGAGGGCGGCTTCGAGCTGGGTGCGATCGCGCACGCGCTCGAGAGCAACCACCGGCACTACGAGGACGGTGCGGACCACACGGTCAGCGCCATCGAGTGCTACCTGCCCGGCCGCACCGAGCGGGTCTCCGGCGACCGCGGGCCGAGCGTCTACGTGGACTTCGGGCACAGCCCCGACGCGTTCCTCAACACCCTCGCCGCCGTGCGCCAGTTCACCCCGGGCAAGGTCGTCATGCTGTTCGGCGCCGACGGCGATCGCGACACGACGAAGCGCGGCGACATGGCCAGGGTCGCGGCCGAGGGCTCCGACATCCTCGTCGTGACCGACCACCACCCCCGCTTCGAGGACGCCGCGTCCATCAGGAAGACCCTGGTCGACGCCGCCCGCGCAGCGTTCCCGGACCACGAGATCCACGAGGTCAGCCCGCCGGAAGCGGCGATCCGCACCGCGGTGGGGCTCGTCGGCGAAGGGGACTCGATCCTGTGGGCGGGCCCCGGCCACCAGGACTACCGCGACATCCAGGGCGTCAGGACCCCGTACTCCGCCCGCGACGAGGCCCGTGCGGCCCTCCGTGAGGCCGGCTGGGAGCCGAACGCCGGCCCGGTGGAGGAAACGCGATGATCGCCCTCTCCCTCGCCGAGATCGCCGCCGCGGTCGACGGCGAGCTCGTTCGCGGTGCCGCCGACACGGTCGTGGACGGCCCCGTCGAGACCGACTCCCGCCTGGTCACTGCCGGCAGCGTCTTCTTCGCCTTGCTCGGCGAGGAGACCGACGGACACCGGTTCGTGCCGTCGGCCGCCGAAGCCGGTGCAGCCCTCGTGATCACCGAGCACGAGACCGCGCTGCCGGACGGCACCGCGACCGCCCAGATCGTCGTCGCGGACGGGTACGCCGCCCTCGCCGCACTGGCACACGAGGTGGTCGCCCGCGTCCGCGCGGGTGGCGCCCTCGAGGTCGTCGGGATCACCGGCTCGAACGGCAAGACGAGCACGAAGAACATGCTGCGGACCATCCTGCAGCAGCACGGCGAGACCGTCGCGCCGGAGGGTTCGTTCAACAACCACGTCGGCGCACCGATCTCGATGCTCCGGATCACGCACGACACCCGCTACCTGGTGGTCGAGATGGGTGCGAGCGGCATCGGCCACATCGCCAAGCTCGTCCGCATTGCCGAACCCGACATCGGTGTCGTCCTCAAGGTCGGCCTCGCCCACGCGGGGGAGTTCGGCGGCATCGAGGCGACGCAGCGCGCGAAGTCCGAGATGGTCACCGACCTGCCGGCCAGCGCGACCGCGCTGCTCAACGTCGACGACGACCGCGTCGCCGCCATGCGCGGCCTCACGGCCGCCCGCGTCGTCGGCTTCGGCACGTCGGACGACGCCGACTACCGCCTGTCCGGTGTGTCCACGGACCGCGACGGCACGCGCTTCACGCTCACCGCGCCTCCCGTCAGTGGCGATGACAGTTCGACGGGAGGCTCGGGGCAGGTCCCCGAGACCGTCGACGTCCGCCTCGCCATCCTGGGTGAGCACCACGCGATGAACGCGACGGCCGCGCTGGCCGTCGCGCACCGCTGGGGCGTCCCACTGGCCGACGGCGCCGCCGCGCTCGCGTCGATGACGCGTGCCGAGCGCTGGCGCATGGAGCTGCTCCACGGTGGCCCCGACGGCGTCACCGTGATCAACGACGCGTACAACGCGTCGCCAGACTCGACCGCCGCCGCGCTCCGCACCCTCGCACAGGTCGTGCGACCGGGGGAGCGCACCATCGCCGTGCTCGGCGAGATGGCCGAGCTCGGCGAGTACTCCGTCGAGGAGCACGACCGCATCGGTCGGCTCGTCGTGCGTCTCGGCATCGGACAGCTCGTGGTCGTCGGCCGCGGCGCGATGCCCATCCACCAGGCCGCCACCCTCGAGGGATCGTGGGACGGCGAGTCCGTGTTCATCGAGGACGTCGACGACGCCGTCCACACCCTGCAGGAGATGGTCCGCCCCGGCGACGTCGTCCTCGTCAAGTCCTCGAAGTCGGCCGGGCTGCGATTCCTCGGCGACCGTCTCGGAGGTGTCTCCGTATGATCGCCCTCTTGATCGCCGGCGCCGTGTCGCTGGTGTTCACACTGCTGCTCACGCCCCTGTTCATCAAGCTGTTCCACCGCCTCGGCTGGGGACAGTTCATCCGCGACGACGGGCCGCAGTCGCACCACACCAAGCGCGGCACCGCGACGATGGGCGGCATCGTCCTGATCCTCGGCACGGTGATCGGGTACTTCGTCGGTCACCTGGTCGGGCGTGACTCGATCACGCTGTCCGGTGTGCTCGTGCTGTTCCTGATGGTCGGCCTCGGACTCGTCGGCTTCGTCGACGACTTCCTCAAGGTCCGGCGCCAGCGCAGCCTCGGTCTCGGCGGGTGGGCGAAGATCCTCGGGCAGGTCATCGTCGGCGTCATCTTCGCCACGATCGCCCTCGTCGTCCCGAGCGCGAACGGCAAGCCGCCGGCATCCACGATGGTGTCCGCGATCCGTGACATCCCGTGGCTCGACTTCATGGCGCTCGGCACGGTCATCGGCACGATCCTGTTCCTGGCGTGGATCGTCTTCCTGACGGTCGCGACGTCGAACGGCGTGAACGTGGCCGACGGCCTGGACGGGCTCGCGACCGGATCGAGCATCCTCGCGATCGGGTCCTACGTCATCATCTCGTTCTGGCAGTCCAACCAGATGTGCGGCGGTGCCCGACTCGACGCGAACACGGAGCACGCCTGCTACACGGTGGCGAACCCGCTCGACCTCGCGGTCGTGGCGGCCGCGGTCTGCGGTGGCCTGATCGGGTTCCTCTGGTACAACACCTCCCCTGCGCAGATCTTCCTCGGCGACACGGGCTCGCTCGGCCTCGGTGGCGCGCTGGCCGGTCTCGCGATCCTCAGCCGCACCGAGCTCCTGCTCGTCCTGATCGGCGGCCTGTTCTTCATCGTCACCGGCTCGGTCATCCTGCAGCGGGCGTACTTCAAGATCACCGGCGGCAAGCGCATCTTCCGGATGAGTCCGCTGCACCACCACTTCGAGCTCAAGGGCTGGGCGGAGGTGACGGTCGTCGTCCGGTTCTGGATCATCGCCGGACTCTGCGTCGCGGCCGGCATCGGGCTCTTCTACCTGGAATGGATCGCGCGCGTTGGCTGACCGTCTGGATGGTCTCGACAGCTGGTACTCGGAGGGCTGGAAGGGCCTCGACGTCGCCGTGCTCGGCCTCGGCGCGACCGGGTTCTCGGTCGCGGACACGCTCGTCGAGCTCGGCAGCACCGTCACGGTGTACTCCACCAACGCGCCGTCCGACAGCGTCGAACTCCTCGCGGTGATCGGCGCCCGCTTCGTGCAGACCCCGCTGGACTCGGTGCCCGCCGCGCTGCAGGACCAGGCGCCGGACCTCGTCGTGGTGTCGCCCGGCCTGCCGCCGCACAACCCGACCGTGCAGTGGGCAGTGGAGCACAGCAGCGTCTGGGGCGACATCGAGCTCGCCTGGCGCGTGCGCGACAAGGTCGTCCGCGGCCCGGTCGCCGCTCCGTGGGTGACGATCACCGGGACCAACGGCAAGACCACCACGACCCAGCTCACCACCGCGATGTACGAGGCCGAGGGACTGCGGGCGGTCGCCTGCGGCAACATCGGCGTCCCGGTGCTCGACGTCGTGCGCGACCCGGACGGCTTCGACGTCCTCGTGGTCGAGCTCTCCAGCCACCAGCTGCACTACATGGCCGACTCCGGTGACGGTGCGGTGCTGCCGCTCGCGTCGGCGTGCCTGAACATCGCCGACGACCACCTCGAGTGGCACGGGTCCGCCGCGGCCTACCGCGCCGCGAAGGCGAAGGTCTACGAGCGGACCGTCCTGGCGTGCGTCTACAACGTCACCGACGAGGTCACCCGCGCCATGGTCGAGGACGCCGATGTCGTGGAGGGCTGCCGTGCCGTGGGCTTCACGCCGGGCATCCCCGCCCCCGGCGAGGTCGGGGTCGTCGAGGACGTCCTCTGCGACCGGGCCTTCACCGAGGACCGGCAGAAGAGCGCGCTCGAGCTGGCCACGCACGCCGACCTCGAGCAGGCAGGGCTCGCGAGCCCGCACATGACGATGAACGTCCTCGCCGCCGCCGCCCTGGCGCGTGCGGGTTCCGTCCGCCCGAGCTCGATCCAGACCGCCGTGCAGGCCTTCCGCGCCGACCACCACCGCACCGAGCTCGTGGCCACGGCCGACGGCATCGCGTGGGTCGACGACTCGAAGGCCACGAACCCGCACGCCGCGACGGCGTCGCTGTCGTCGTTCGAGTCCGTGGTCTGGGTCGTCGGTGGCCTGTTCAAGGGCGTCGACATCGACGGGCTGGTCGAGCGCTTCGGCCCCACCGCCCGCGGCGTCGTCGTGATCGGGACCGACCGCGGCCCCGTGCTCGAGGCATTCGCGCGACACGCGCCGTCGGTGCCCGTCCTGCAGGTCGAAGCATCGGACACTGATCAGGTCATGCCCGAGGCGGTCCGGCATGCCGCCTCGGTCGCGAGACCGGGCGACACGGTCCTCCTCGCCCCGGCTGCGGCGTCGTTCGACCAGTTCGGCTCCTACGCGGACCGAGGCGAGCGCTTCGCGGCGGCGGTCCACGAGCACCTGGGAGGAAACGCCGATGGCGACGACGGATCTTCCGAACGGCCGTAGCGGCCGCGTGACCACGTCTACCCAGAACGCCGCTCGTCGCACGAACGGCGCGGTCGTCGCCGTCAAGAACGTCTTCGTCGCCGAGTCCAGCTCGTTCTACACGATCCTCGGCGTCACCCTCTTCCTCGTCGTCTTCGGCGTCGTGATGGTGCTCTCGTCCTCGAGCGTCGAGCAGTACAAGGAGACGCACGACTTCTTCGGCGCCTTCACCCGACAGGGCATGTACGCCGTCATCGGCGTCCCGCTCATGCTGATCGCCAGCAGGCTCCCCGTGGCGTTTTGGCGGAAGTGGGCGATGTGGATCGTCGGCGTCGGCCTCGTCGTGCAGGCGCTCGTCGTGCTGACGCCCCTCGGCTACTCGATCCAGGGCAACCGGAACTGGATCCGCCTCGGGTCGTTCACGGCGCAGCCCTCCGAGATCCTCAAGCTCGCACTGGTGCTCGGCATCGGCGCGATCATGTACGTCAAGCGCGACAAGCTCGACGACTGGAAAGAGGTCTTCGTCCCGGTCGGGATCGCGAGCCTGCTGTCGATCGGCCTGGTCCTGGTCGGCGGTGACCAGGGCACGGCGATGATCATGATGATCCTGGTCTTCGGGTCGCTGTTCGTCGGGGGAGCACGGCTCCGGCACCTGCTCGTCGGGGTCGTCGGCATCGCCGTGCTGCTGCCGTTCGTCACCATGGCGTCGAGTTCCCGGTCGTCCCGCATCAGCGCGTGGCTCTCCGGCTGCACCGACACCAGCCAGTACCAGGACCTCTGCTGGCAGCCGGTCCACGGTATGTGGGCGCTGGCGTCCGGTGGTGTGTTCGGCGTCGGGCTCGGCAACTCCAAGGCGAAGTGGTCGTGGCTCCCCGAAGCCGACAACGACTACATCTTCGCGATCATCGGCGAGGAGCTCGGCCTCATCGGCGCCGTCGTGGTGCTCGCCCTCTTCGTGGTGCTCGCGATCGGGATGATCAAGGTCATCCGGCTCTCGAACGACCCCTTCGTGCGCACCGTGACGGGCGGTGTGCTGGCCTGGGTGATCGGGCAGGCGCTCGTGAACATCGGCGTCGTCCTCGGACTGCTGCCCGTGCTCGGCGTGCCGCTGCCGCTCATCTCCGCCGGTGGATCCGCGCTCATCATGACCCTCGTCGCGATCGGCGTCGTGCTGTCCTTCGCCCGCGAACTCCCCGGGAAGCACGACCTGCCCAGGACGACCGACCTTCGGAACGGATCACCCCGGTGAGCACCTACCTCTTCGCCGGCGGCGGCACCGCCGGACACGTCAACCCCCTGCTCGCGGTCGCGGACCGGCTGACGGAGCGTTCCCCCGAGGACTCCGTCATCGTGCTCGGCACCGCGGAGGGACTCGAGTCGCGACTCGTCCCGATGCGCGGGTACGAGCTGCTGACCATCCCGCGGCTGCCGTTCCCGCGGAAGCCGAACGCCGCTGCGCTGCGGTTCCCGAAGGCGTTCTGGGCGGCGGTCAAGCGCACCGAGCAGATCATCCGCGAGCGACAGGTCGACGTGGTCCTCGGCGTCGGCGGCTACGCGTCCGCACCGGCGTACATCGCCGCGAAGCGCACCGGCACGCCGATCGTCGTGCACGAGCAGAACGCCAAGCCCGGGCTGGCGAACCGGCTCGCCGCGTTCCTCACCAGGTACGTCGGCGTGACGTTCTCGAACACCCGCCTCCGGAACTCCCGGGTCGTCGGCATGCCGCTGCGCCGCGAGATCGAGTCGCTCGACCGGCGGGCGAGCCGCGCGGAGGGCCTCGCCGAGTTCGGCCTCGACCCCGCACGACCGGTGCTCCTGGTCACCGGCGGGTCGTCCGGTGCCCGGAGCATCAACCGCACGATCAACCGCTCGGCAGCGACGATCGTCGGCGCCGGGTGGCAGGTGCTGCACGTCGTCGGCGGCAAGTCCGACATCGGTCCGAGCGACCTCGACGGCTACACGGTCCTGCCGTACTGCGACCGGATGGACCTGGCGTACGCGGCGTCCGACTTCGTGGTCTCCCGCTCCGGCGCCGGCATGGTCTGCGAGCTCACGGCCGTCGGGCTGCCGAGCGTCCTGGTGCCGTACCCTGTCGGCAACGGCGAGCAGCGACACAACGCCCGCGACGTCGTCGGCGCCGGGGGAGCGGTGCTCGTCGCCGACGAGGAATTCGACCAGGACTGGGTGACGTTCCAGCTCCTGGGCATCCTGCAGGACCGCTCCCGCATCGCGAACATGGCGGTGCAGGCCGGCAGCGTCGGACACCGCGACGGTGCGGACCGGATGACCGACCTCGCCCTCGACGCGGCGCGTTCGAGCGGCAGCACCACGGAGGAACCATGACCATCAAGCCGGACCTGACCCAGCCGATCCCGGACGACCTCGGCACGGTCCACTTCGTCGGCATCGGCGGCTCCGGCATGAGCGGCATCGCCCGGATGTTCCTGGCAGCAGGGCACACCGTGACGGGCAGCGACTCCCGCGAGACCGCGACGACCGGCCGGATGCGCGAGCTCGGCGCCGACGTCCACATCGGGCACGACGCCGCGAACGTCGGTGACGCCGACACCATCGTCGTGACGAGTGCGCTCTGGCCGGACAACCCCGAACTCCTCGAGGCCCAGCGCCGCGGTCTGCCGGTGCTGCACCGTTCCCAGGCCCTCGCGGCGCTGATCGCCGAGCACCGGCTGGTCGCGGTCGCAGGCGCACACGGCAAGACCACCTCGACGGGCATGATCGTCACCGCGATGGTCGAGCTCGGTCTGGACCCCAGCTTCGTCAACGGCGGCGTGATCCAGTCCCTCGGCACCAGCTCTGCCCCCGGTTCGAGCGACCTGTTCGTGGTCGAGGCCGACGAGTCCGACGGCTCCTTCCTGCTCTACGACGTCGCCGTCGCGCTCATCACGAACGTCGACGCCGACCACCTCGACCACTACGGCAGCGAGGACGCCTTCATCGACGCCTTCGTCGAGTTCGCGGCCAAGGCGAGCGAGACCGTGGTCGTGTCGAGCGACGACGCCGGCGCGAAGCGCGTGACAGCGGGCGTCCGCTCCCGACCGGACGCTCCGGCGATCACCACGTTCGGCGAGGCCACCGACGCCGACGTCCGCATCGAGCGCATCGTGGAGTCCGCCGGCGTCGAGGTCGACTTCCGGGCGGCGGGCGAGTCCCACCACCTGACCCTCCGCGTCCCCGGCCGGCACAACGCGATCAACGCCGTCGGCGCCTTCGCGGTGCTCACCGGCCTCGGCGTCGCCCCGGCAGACGCGATCCGCGGCATCGAGGCCTTCGGTGGCACCGAGCGCCGCTTCGAGCTGCACGGCGTCGAGCGCGGCGTCTCGGTCTACGACGACTACGCCCACCACCCGACCGAGGTCGCCGCGGCGCTCAAGGCGGCGAGGAACGTCGTCGGCGACGGCCGGATCATCGCGATCCACCAGCCGCACCTGTACTCGCGCACCCAGCTGATGGCCGGTGACTTCGCGAAGGTCTACGAGGAGCTCGCGGACCACACCGTCGTCCTCGACGTCTACGGCGCGCGGGAGGACCCGGTCCCCGGTGTCACCGGCGCACTCGTCCAGGAGCGCTTCGCCGACCAGTCCCGCGTCGAGTTCCTGCCCGACTGGGCAGCGGCGTCCGCGCGCGCGGCGGCCGTCGCCCGTGACGGCGACATCATCATGACGCTCAGCTGCGGCGACGTGTACCGCATCATCCCGCAGGTCCTCGAGGCGCTGTCGCGGTGAAGCGACCAGAGGGCTTCGACGAGGGTCCGGCACAGCCGGAGGCCCCGGTCGAGCACGACCGCGCACCGCGCGAGCGACGGGTACCGCGACTCCCGCGGCTGCCCGTCCGTCGTGGTGCCGGCGCCGATCAGGAGGCCCGCCCCGCCCCCGCACCGTCGGATCCAGAGCCGAAGCGGCCGACTCCGGCGACCACCGGGCTCCGCGCATCGCACCCCGCTGCGGACGCGGGCGCGACACCGGATGTCGACGACCGCGATGCCGCCACTGGTGAACGCGAGCACGTCGCACCCGTCACCGACGTGGTCGACGCGACCACTGCCTCCCGTCCGAGCAGTCCGGAGCGCGCCGAGGAGACGCCCATCGGCGCCCGCGTCCGCGCCGCGGAGACCGCGCGCGAAGCGCGCGTCGCCCGCAAGCGCCGGAAGCTCCTCGAACGAGCCGAGGTCCGTCGGTTCACCCGCCGCTCCCGCCACCGTCGCGTCGCGTGGGCCACGGCCGGGGGTGTCGTCGTCGTCCTCGGCGTCTCCATCCTCGTCGCCGTGTACTCGCCGCTGATGGCGCTCCGGACGATCGAGATCAAGGGCACCAGCCGTGTCGACGACGCGGCGCTCCGCCAGGCACTGTCCGAGCAGATCGGCACGCCGCTCGCCCGGCTCGACTTCGGTGCGATCAAGAAGGACATCGCTGGCTTCCCGCTCATCGAGAGCTACGTCACCGAGGAGGAGCCGCCGAACACGCTCGTCGTCACCGTGACGGAGCGCTCCCCGGTCGTGGCCGTCAAGACGGGCGACTCGTTCTCGCTCGTCGACCCCGCCGGCATCGTCGTGCAGTCCTCGCCGACGCAGCCGGACACGATGCCCCTCGCTGACATCGGCTCCGCGAAGCTGGGCTCGAGCGTGTTCCGCACCATGACCGAGGTCGTCCTCGCGCTGCCGTCGACGGTCCGCGCGCAGGTGTCCGGCGTCTCGGCCACCACGGCGGACGACGTCACGCTGACCATGAAGGACGGCTCCCGGGTCGTGTGGGGGAGCCCGGACGAGTCCGACGCGAAGGCCGCACTGCTCGACGCCCTCGTGAAGGACCACGCCTCCCGCGACCCGGACACCGCGGTCGAGTACGACGTCTCAGCCCCGGACAACGGCATCATCCGCGCCCAGTCGTAGGCTGGCCGGGGAATTGCGGGACCGCATCTCCCGACACGCGGCGTGGCGGCACGACAGCGCAGCGAGCGCACCCGTAGCGTCGTTGCAAGCACCACACCTAGCAGCAAAGACCCTGAACTTCAAGTAGAGGTTGAGGGTTCAACCGGAGGCCGGACTGACGTGACCACGAACCACAACTACCTCGCCGTCATCAAGGTCGTCGGTGTCGGCGGCGGCGGCGTCAACGCCGTCAACCGCATGATCGAGCTGGGCCTCCGTGGGGTCGAGTTCATCGCGATCAACACCGACGCCCAAGCCCTGCTGCTCAGCGACGCCGACGTCAAGCTCGACGTCGGTCGCGAGATCACCCGTGGCCTCGGCGCCGGCGCGGACCCCGAGGTCGGCCGTCGTGCCGCCGAGGACCACGCCGAGGAGATCGAAGAGGCCCTCGCTGGTGCCGACATGGTCTTCGTGACCGCCGGCGAGGGCGGTGGCACCGGCACCGGTGGCGCACCCGTCGTCGCTCGCATCGCGAAGTCGATCGGTGCACTCACCATCGGCGTCGTCACGAAGCCGTTCAGCTTCGAGGGCAAGCGCCGGCAGTCGCAGGCCGAGAACGGCGTCGCCGGACTCAAGGACGAGGTCGACACGCTCATCGTCGTGCCGAACGACCGCCTGCTCGAGATCTCCGACCGTGGCATCTCGATGGTCGAGGCGTTCGCGACCGCCGACCAGGTGCTCCTCGCCGGCGTCCAGGGCATCACCGACCTGATCACGACCCCCGGGCTGATCAACCTCGACTTCGCCGACGTGAAGAGCGTCATGCAGGGTGCCGGTTCGGCGCTCATGGGCATCGGGTCCTCGCGGGGCGCCGACCGTGCCATCAAGGCCGCCGAGCTCGCAGTCGCGTCCCCGCTGCTCGAGGCCTCGATCGACGGTGCGCACGGCGTGCTGCTCTCGATCCAGGGTGGCTCGAACCTCGGCATCTTCGAGATCAACGACGCCGCGCGTCTCGTGCAGGAGGCCGTGCACCCCGAGGCGAACATCATCTTCGGTGCCGTCATCGACGACACGCTCGGCGACGAGGTGCGCGTCACGGTCATCGCAGCGGGCTTCGACGGTGGCGAGCCGACGCAGCAGCTCAAGGAGCGTCGCTCGAGCTGGGTCGACCCCGATGGCGGCTCGACCGTGCCCGTCGCCACCGGCGCGAGCGGTGCCATCGAGGACTCGACCACCTCGTCGCCGTCCTGGGCGTCGCAGGAGCACGAGCCGCCGGCGCAGCGCGCTGCCGACCCCGCCTTCGACGGTGACGACGACGAGCTCGACGTCCCCGACTTCCTGAAGTAACCCTCTTGTCGGACGCTCGCACGAGCCTCCAGGACCGGCTGGCCCGTGTCCGCGACGGCATCGCCGACGCGGCGCGGGCCGCTGGCCGTGACCCCGGCGAACTCACGCTCGTCGTCGTGACCAAGTACCACCCGGCGTCGCTCGTCCGCGAGCTCGCGGCACTCGGCGTCACCGACGTGGGGGAGAACCGCCACCAGGAGGCGCAGGCCAAGGCGGCGGAGCTCGCCGACCTCGCCCTGACGTGGCACTTCGTCGGGCAGCTCCAGTCCAAGAAGGCGCGCCAGGTCCGCCGGTACGCGCACGTGGTGCAGTCGCTCGACCGCGGTTCGGTCGTCGACGCGTTCGCGCCGAACGAGTCCGAGCCCGAGCCGCCGGTGATCGACGGCTTCGTGCAGGTCAACCTCACGGACGACCCCGGTCGCGGTGGGGTGGCGCCCGACGACGTCGAGGCGATGGTGGAGCGCATCGTGCGCACGGGCACGATCGCCCTGCGCGGCGTGATGGCCGTCGCGCCGCTCGACGAGGAGCCCCGTCCGGCCTTCGCCCGGCTGCGGTCGATCTCCGAGCGCGTGCAGCGGCTCGTGCCGACCGCGACGGACATCTCGGCCGGCATGAGCGGCGACTTCCCCGACGCCGTGCTCGAGGGCGCGACACACCTACGGATCGGCACGGCAATCACCGGAAACCGTCCCGTCTCGCCCTAGCCTCGTCGCAGGGCATCCACGAGCACGAACACCACTGGAGGAACCATGGCCGGTCCGTTGAAGAAGACGATGGTGTACCTCGGCCTCGCCGACGAGGAACTCGAGTACGAGGACGAGCAGCAGCAGGCGTCGCCGGCCCAGGCACGCGCCCAGCAGCAGCAGCCGGCACCTCCCGCGGTGCAGCACGAGGCAGCACCGGCAGCGGCCCCCGCCGCCGCACCGGCAGCCACGGCGACCGCCCCGGCTCCGGCCGAGCCGAAGCACACCCACCAGCGCGGCGCCCAGGTCACCCCGCTCCGCCGTTCGCACACGACCGCACAGAAGGCGACCCCGGTCCAGGAAATGAACGAGATCCTCACCGTCCACCCGCGCGAGTACAAGGACGCCCAGTCCATCGCCGAGAGCTTCCGCGACGGGATCCCCGTCATCATCAACCTCTCGCAGATGACCGAGGCCGACGCCCGCCGCATGATCGACTTCGCGAGCGGCCTGTCCCTCGGCCTCTACGGCAAGATCGAGCGCGTCACCAACAAGGTGTTCCTGCTCTCGCCGGCCCACGTCGCAGTGAGTGGTGAGGCGCCCGAGGTAGAGTCCGACATCGAGGCGTCCTTCTTCGCCCAGTCCTGAGTCGTCGCGTCGCGCGGTCCCCGTGACCGTGTGGCGCCGCCCAGGCCCACCCGCCCCGTACGCGGTGTCCGCTGGGCACCACGTACCCGAGACGAGCGAGCCGCACCGTGTCCGTGATCTTCACGATCCTGTACTTCCTCCTCCTGCTGTACTTCTTCGTGCTCTGGGGGCGGTTCGCGCTCGACATGGTGCAGGCGTTCAACCGGTCGTGGCGTCCCCGCGGCGGGATGCTCGTCGTGGCCGAGTTCGTCTACACGTTCACGGATCCGCCGATCCGGACCGTGCGCCGTGCCCTGCCGCCGCTGCGGATGGGTGCCGTCGCACTCGACTTCGGCTGGTCCATCGTGATGCTCGTCACGATCATCCTGATGAGCATCGTGCGGGTCATCTCGGTCACGGTCTGACCCGCAGGACCCGGTCCACGTCGTCCGCGACGCGCCACGCCCAGGTCATGATCACGGATCGGGCCCCGCGTCGGTGTACGGTGGTCGGGATCGATGCCCGCTCCGGTGGGCATCCGCACCGGGAGTCTCGCCTGGTACATTCGCAGCGAGACGTTTCGGTTCCACACGTTCAGCAGTTCTATTGAGGTGACGGCAATGGCTTTGACGCCGGAAGACGTAGTCAACAAGCGGTTCCAGCCGACCAAGTTCCGCGAGGGCTACGACCAGGACGAGGTCGACGACTTCCTCGACGAGGTCGTGGTCGAGCTGCGTCGCCTGACCCAGGAGAACGACGAGCTCCGTCAGCGCCTGCAGGCCGCCGAGTCCGCGCCGAAGTCGGCCGAGACCGAGCAGCCCGCCCCCGCTGCAGCGCCCGAGCCGGAGCCGGCCCCCGTCGTCGCCGCTCCCGAGCCCGCACCGGTGGCCGCTGCTGCAGCCCCGGCCGCCACGGTCAGCGCGGACGAGGACACCGAGGGCACCACGAACCTCCTGACGCTCGCACGTCGTCTCCACGAGGAGCACGTCCGCGAAGGCGTCGAGAAGCGCGACGCGCTCATCGCCGAGGGTCAGGCCCAGGCCGCGCGCCTCGTCTCCGATGCAGAGGCCAAGCAGCGCCAGATCATCGCCGACACCGAGAACACCAACCGTCAGCGTGTCGCGGTGCTCGAGCAGGAGCGCACGCAGCTCGAGGGCAAGATCGACGAGCTCCGCACGTTCGAGCGCGACTACCGCGCCCAGCTGAAGAGCTACATCCAGAGCCAGCTCAGCGAACTCGACTCCTCGTCGGGCACCGAGCAGTCTGGTCTCACCCCCGCGCCGGCATCGGCGCAGGGCTTCGGCAACTGATTTGTCCCAGCAAGACCAACGAGCGAAGGTCAGTGTCCGCGCGATCGCGGCACTGGCCTTCGCCGCTGTCGTGGTGGTGGCGTTCGACCAGGTCGTGAAGGCGATCGTCGTCGCGAACCTCCCGTACGGTCAGGTCGTCCCCGTGCTCGGGAACGCCCTGCAGTTCCTCTACGTCAGGAACCCCGGTGCCGCGTTCTCGTTCGCGGTGAACATGACCTGGGTGTTCTCGATCGTCTCCGCCGCCGTCGTGGTCGCGATCATCGTCTTCGCCCGGCGCATCCACTCGATGTGGTGGGCGATCGTGCTCGGCATGCTGCTCGGCGGGGCGCTCGGCAACCTCAGCGACCGGCTCTTCCGTGAGCCGGGGTTCGGGCAGGGGCACGTCGTCGACTTCATCTCGACGCCGTGGATGATGCCGGCGATCTACAACATCGCGGACTCGTTCATCTGCATCAGCATGGTGGTCTTCGTGCTGCTGGTCGTCTTCGGGGTGAACCTCGACGGCACCAGGACGGTGTCGTCCAAAAAGGGCGGACAGGAGGCTCGTGGCGACGCCGCCACGGACGCTGCGGTTCCCGAGTCGGGAACCGTCGCCGACGTCGCGGACACCAGCCGTGCCTCCCGTCCCTCGTCCGACTCGCTGGGGCACGACGCGACGTGACCGAGTCGCGTTCCCTGCCCGTTCCGGACGGGCTCGCCGGTGAGCGTGTCGACGCCGCCATCGCGAAGCTCCTCGGCTTCAGCCGGTCCTTCGCCGCCGACGTCGTGGCGGCCGGCGGCGTGCGCGTCGACGGTGCCGTCGTCGACAAGTCCGACCGGCTCCACGCGGACTCGTGGCTCGAGGTCGAATGGACCCCGAAGGAAGCGCCGCGGATCGTCCCCGCGGTCGTGCCCGGCATGACGATCGTCCACGACGACGAGGACATCGTCGTCGTCGACAAGCCCGTCGGCGTCGCCGCGCACCCGTCTCCCGGGTGGGACGGCCCGACGGTTCCCGGTGGCCTCGCCGCCGCCGGGTTCACCATCGCCACGTCCGGCGCCGCCGAGCGTGCTGGGATCGTGCACCGGCTCGACGTCGGCACCTCGGGGCTGATGGTCGTCGCGAAGACGGAGCTCGCGTACACGCACCTCAAGCGGGCGTTCAAGGAGCGCACGGTCGAGAAGGTCTACCACGCACTCGCGCAGGGACACCCGGACCCGACCTCCGGCACGGTCGACGCGCCCATCGGACGGCACCCATCCAGCGACTGGAAGTTCGCGGTCACCTCTGACGGCAAGCCGAGCGTGACGCACTACGAGACGCTCGAGGCGTTCCGGTCGGCGACCCTGCTCGAGGTGCACCTCGAGACCGGGCGCACGCACCAGATCCGCGTGCACATGGCCGCGACCAGGCATCCGCTGGTCGGCGACACGATGTACGGCGCGGACCCGGTGCTCGCCGAGTCGCTCGGGCTGACGCGGCAGTGGCTCGACGCCGTCCGGCTCGGGTTCGCGCACCCGCGGACCGGCGACTGGGTCGAGTTCCAGGCGGCGTACCCGGAGGACCTGGCGCTCGCGCTCGAGAAGATCCGCGGCGCGTCGGTCTGATCGCGCTGACACGCCCGCCGGGCTGATCACTCGACGGTGGTCACTCGACGGTGGTCACTCGACGGTGCTCACTCGACGGTGCTCACTCGACGGTGCTGGTCGCCGGCTGGCGGGTGGACGCGGACGTGGACACCGGTGTCTCGCCACCGGCTGCCTGACGACCGGGCAGCAGCAGCGCGAGCACCGTCGCGAACCCGGTGATGCCGATCGCCCACCAGAACGCCTGCTGGAACGCCGCAGCCGCGTCGCCCCCTGCCGCGGCGCCAGCGAGCACGACGGCGAGCACGGCAGTCCCGAACGCGCCGCCGAGCTGCTGGGCGAGCCGGGTGATGGTGCTGGCGTGCGGCATCTCCGGTCGGTCGAGCCCGACGAAGCCGACGGCCATGATCGGGATCATCACGGCACCGAGGCCGAGCCCGCGGACCACGAGGACGAGTGCGATCCACCACTCGTTCGTGGAGCCGTCCGCGAAGGCGAAGGGGATCGTCGCCGCGACGACCACGGCGAACCCGACGACCGCGACCAGCCGTGCACCGATCCGGTCCGTGAGGCGTCCGGCGAGCGATCGACTGAGCAGTGAACCGACGCCCTGCGGGATGAGCAGCAGCCCGGCACCGAGCGCGTCCGTCCCGCGCAGCTCCTGGAACGACAGCGGCAGCAGGAGCATCCCGCCGTACAACGCCGCGCCCATCAGGAACATCAGCGTGGCCGCGGCGGCGAGCGGACGGTGTCGGAGCAGGGCGAGGTCCACCAGGGCGGCACCCCGGCGGCGTGTGGCCCAGAGGACGAACGCGGCGAGCAGGACGACGCCGGCGCCGAGGGGTGCCCACACGTCGAACCGGGCGAAGCCGCCCGACCGGCTCGCGTTGCTCAAGCCGTAGAGGACGCCGACGACCGCGGGGGAGAGCAGCACGAGGCCCACGGCGTCCAGCCGCGCCGTGCCGACGGGTCCGTCCGCCGGCATGAACCGCCACGCGAGGACGAGTCCGGCGACCGCGAACGGAACGTTCACCCAGAACAGCCACGGCCAGCTGCCGGCACCGAGGATGAGGCCGCCGATGACCGGGCCGAGGATCGGCCCGAGCGCGGTGGGCAGCGACGCGATCGACATGAGCTTGCCGACGTTCCGTCCACCGGCCGCCTGCATCAGGAGCGTGGTCAGCAGCGGCATCATCGCGCCGGCGCCGACACCCTGGACGACACGGAACAGGATGAGGCTCGGCGCGTCCCACGCGAGGGAGCACAGGATGCTGCCGATCAGGAAGACCACGAGCGACGCCATCCAGAGGCGCCGCCCGCCGACGCGGTTCTGCAGCCACCCGACGAGGGGCACCGTGACGCCCATCGCGAGGAGGTAGCCGGTGCTGACCCACTGGATGGTGTCGACGCTGGTGTGCAGGTCGCGGCTGAGTGTGTGCAGTGCCACGCTCACGATCGTCGAGTCGAACAACGGTGCCATCGCACCGACGACCAGCGCGATGGCCAGTCTGCTGAGGTTCTTGTCCATTTGGAGATACGCTCCCGTTTCTTGTTGGCGCCAAGCTACTGCGGCGCGTTAAGATACGCAAGTGGATCTTGCAAGGACACGACGCCGCGGTGCCGAGCTCGAGTCGGCGCTGCTCGACGCCGCCTGGCAGGAGCTCGAGCAGGTGGGCTACGCCGGGCTGACCTACGAGGGGGTCGCTGCACGCGCCGAGACCTCGAAGCCCGTGCTCTACCGCAGGTGGCCGACGAAGGTGGACCTCGTGCTCGCGGCGCTGCAGCACGCCGGGCTGTTCGAGCGTCGTCCCGTCGTGGACACCGGGTCGCTCCGAGGGGACATCCTCGCGACGCTGCGGGACTTCAACGCGGCGCGGTCCGACTTCATCACCGTGATCAGCCTGTACATGTCGAACATCAACGCCGACACCGGACTGTCGCCGGCCGATCTCCGGTCCCGGTTGCTGGGGGGCCGGGCGACCATCGGCAGGGTGTTCCTCGAGCGCGCGGCGGCCCGTGGCGAGATCCCGGCCAGGGACTGGCCGGAGGGACTGGTGTCGCTGCCGTCCGACCTGATGCGGCACGACCTCGTGATGACACTGAAGCGGGTGCCCGACGCGCGGATCCTCGAGATCGTCGACGACATCTGGTTGCCGCTCATCCGCTGACGTCCGGGCAACGAGCGGCGCCGTCCGGGCCGGGATCGGTGCCGTCGGGGCCGCGGTTGTCGCCCGTCGCGGTTAGGCTGTTCCCACCCCGCAGCAGCGTCACCAACCGGAGGTTCCGTGTCGGATTCCGACTCCTTCGTCCACCTGCACGTGCACAGTGAGTACTCGATGCTCGACGGTGCCGCGCGACTGAACGACCTCGTCGCCGAGACCGCGGCGCAGGGCATGCCGGCCGTGGCGGTGACCGACCACGGCAACATGTTCGGGGCCTTCGAGTTCTGGAAGGCCGCCAAGGCCGGCGGCGTCAAACCCATCATCGGGACAGAGGCGTACATCACGCCCCGCACCCACCGGACCGACAAGACCCGGGTGCGTTGGGGCGACGGCGGCGGGGACGACGTCTCCGGTGCGGGTTCCTACACGCACATGACGATGTTCGCCGAGAACACGACCGGCATGCACAACCTGTTCCGGCTGTCGTCGAAGGCCTCGATCGAGGGCTACTACTTCAAGCCGCGCATGGACATCGAGCTCCTGCAGGAGTACCACGAGGGCATCATCGCCACGACGGGCTGCCCGTCCGGCGAGATCCAGACGCGCCTGCGCCTCGGGCAGTACGACGAGGCGATCAAGGCGGCAGCGGACTACCGCGACATCTTCGGCAAGGAGAACTACTTCGCCGAGGTGATGGACCACGGGCTCGAGATCGAGCGCCGGGTGATGAGCGACGTCATCAAGATCGCGAAGGACCTCGGCATCCCGCTGGTCGGCACGAACGACCTGCACTACACGCACTCCCACGACGCCAAGTCGCACGCGGCGCTGCTCTGCGTGCAGTCCGGCTCGACCCTGAACGACCCGAACCGCTTCAAGTTCGACGCCGACGAGTTCTACCTGAAGACCCCGCAGCAGATGCGGCACGTGTTCCGCGACAACCTCGACGCGTGCGACAACACCCTGCTGATCGCCGAGCGGTGCAACGTCGAGTTCGACACCTCGGCGAACTACATGCCGAAGTTCCCGGTGCCGGAGGGTGAGACCGAGCACTCCTGGTTCGAGAAAGAGGTGGCGAAGGGCCTGCAGTACCGGTACCCGGACGGCATCTCCGACGAGGTCCAGGCCCGCGCCGACTACGAGGTCGGGATCATCAACCAGATGAACTTCCCCGGGTACTTCCTCGTGGTCGCCGACTTCATCAACTGGTCGAAGGACCACGGCATCCGCGTGGGACCTGGACGTGGTTCCGGTGCCGGCTCGATGGTGGCGTACGCGATGCGCATCACCGACCTCGACCCGATCCGGCACGGGCTGATCTTCGAGCGCTTCCTCAACCCCGACCGCGTCTCGATGCCCGACTTCGACGTCGACTTCGACGACCGGCGCCGCGGTGAGGCGATCAAGTACGTCACCGAGAAGTACGGTTCCGAACGCGTCGCGCAGATCGTCACGTACGGCACGATCAAGGCGAAGCAGGCGCTCAAGGACTCCTCGCGCGTCCTCGGGTTCCCGTTCGGGATGGGCGAGAAGCTCACCAAGGCGATGCCGCCGCCCGTGATGGGCAAGGACATCCCGCTGACCGGGATCTTCGACAAGAACCACCCGCGCTACAAGGAAGCCGTCGACGTCCGCACCGTCGTCGAGACCGACCCGGAAGCCAAGACGGTGTTCGACACCGCGCTCGGGCTCGAGGGGCTGAAGCGCCAGTGGGGCGTGCACGCGGCCGGCGTCATCATGTCGAGCGACCCGCTGATCGACATCATCCCGATCATGAAGCGGGAGCAGGACGGCCAGATCGTCACGCAGTTCGACTACCCGGCATCGGAGTCGCTCGGCCTGATCAAGATGGACTTCCTGGGGCTCCGGAACCTCACGATCATCAGTGACGCCCTCGACAACATCAAGACGAACCGCGGCATCGAGCTCGACCTCGAGACCATGGGGCTCGAGGACCCCGAGGCGTACGCGCTCCTGCAGCGCGGTGACACCCTCGGCGTCTTCCAGCTCGACGGCGGCCCGATGCGTGGCCTGCTGCGGCTGATGAAGCCCGACAACTTCGAGGACATCTCCGCGCTCATCGCCCTGTACCGACCGGGCCCGATGGGTGCGAACTCGCACACGAACTACGCGCTCCGCAAGAACGGCGAGCAGGCGATCACGCCGATCCACCCGGAGCTCGAGGAGCCGCTCAAGGACATCATCGGCACGACCTACGGCCTGATCATCTACCAGGAGCAGGTCATGGCCATCGCGCAGAAGGTCGCCGGGTTCTCCCTCGGCCAGGCGGACATCCTCCGTCGCGCGATGGGCAAGAAGAAGAAGTCCGAGCTGGACAAGCAGTACGCGGGCTTCGAGAAGGGCATGCAGGACAACGGCTACTCGGCCGCTGCGATCAAGACGCTGTGGGACATCCTGCTGCCGTTCTCCGACTACGCGTTCAACAAGGCGCACTCCGCGGCGTACGGCGTGGTGTCGTTCTGGACCGCGTACCTCAAGGCCCACTACCCGGCCGAGTACATGGCGGCGCTGCTGACCAGTGTCGGCGACGCCCGCGACAAGCTCGCGCTGTACCTCAACGAGTGCCGCCGGATGGGCATCAAGGTCATGCCGCCGGACGTCAACGAGTCGATCGGCTTCTTCGCGGCAGTCGGCGACGACATCCGCTTCGGCATGGGCGCGATCCGGAACGTCGGGTTCAACGTCGTCGACGACATCGTGAAGGCCCGCACCGAGAAGGGCGCGTTCGACTCGTTCCACGACTTCCTCCGCAAGATCCCGATCTCGTCCGCGAACAAGCGGACCGTCGAGTCGCTCATCAAGGCGGGCGCGTTCGACGAGTTCGGCGACACCCGACGTGCCCTCGTGGAGATCCACGAAGGCGCGGTCGAGGCCGCGGTGAAGGTCAAGCGCGACGAGGTGCACGGCAACGTCGGGTTCGACTTCGACTCGCTCTTCGCCGAGGTCGCCGAGGAACAGCCCTCGATGACCGTGGTGTCACAGGTGCCCGACCGCCCGGAATGGTCCAAGCGCGACAAGCTGGCGTTCGAGCGCGACATGCTCGGGCTCTACGTGTCCGACCACCCGCTCGCGGGGCTCGAGATCGAGCTCGCGAAGCACCAGTCGGTCACCATCGCGGACCTGATCGGCATGGACGACTCGGTCGAAGGCGAGACGGTCACCGTCGCCGGCCTGCTGACGAGCGTGCAGCACCGCGTCGCGAAGACGAGCGGCAACCCGTACGGCATCGTCCAGATCGAGGACTTCGGCGGCGAGATCGGCGTGATGTTCCTCGGCAAGACCTACCAGGAGTTCGGGCCGTCGCTCGTGGCCGACTCGATCGTGGTGCTGCGTGGTCGTGTCAACGTGCGCGACGACGGCAAGGCGCTGCATGCGGTGAGCATGTTCCAGCCCAACCTCGGTGACGTCATGGGTTCCGGCCCGCTGACGCTGAGCGTGCCGGAGCGGCAGGCGACGACGGAGATCGTCACCGAGCTCGCCGCCGTGCTCGGTCGGCACAGCGGCGAGACGGAGGTCCGGCTGAAGCTGCTCAAGGACGACGTCGCCCGCACGTTCGAGCTGCCCTTCCCGGTGAACCTCACCCCGGACCTGTTCGGCGAGCTGAAGAGCCTGCTCGGTCCGCGCTGCCTGGTGTAGGGGAGCGGACGTGGCCGGACACCGCATCTTCGGGACGCCGTTCGCTGCGGTTTACCCGCTCTACCTCGCGAAGCTGGAGCGCAAGGGCCGGACGAAGGAGGAGCTCGACGCCGTCATCGCGTGGCTGACCGGTTTCGACGAAGTGGCGCTCGCGCAGCAGCTCGCCGACGAGTCGACGTTCGAGGCGTTCTTCGAACAGGCGACGCTCAACCCCGACGCGTCGCAGGTCACGGGGATGATCTGCGGCATCAGGGTCGAGGAGATCGACGACCCGCTGATGTGGCGGATCCGCGTCCTCGACAAGCTCGTCGACGAGCTCGCCAAGGGCCGACCGATGACGAAGGTCTTCCGGACTCCGTGATCGCGGGCGATGCTGCGGCTCCGGGGGAGGACGTCCTCCGCGCCTTCGGGGTGCAGGGGGCGGTGATCGAGCGACTCGTCGGTGGTCGCGGGCTGACGTGGCGCGCCGGGGCCGTTGTGCTCCGGCCGCACGACGGCCCCGCCGAGACTGACTGGCGTGCCGGCGTTCTCGCGTCGTTGCCGGACGGCGACGGGTTCCGGACCCCTCGACCCGTCCGGACGATCACTGACGAGTGGCGGCACGGCGCCTGGGAAGCGTGGGAGTGGCTCCCCGGACAGGCCGACGAGACCCGGGTCGCTGACGTCATCCGCGCGGGCACCGCCTTCCACCGGGCGATCGCCGGGCTCGAGCGTCCGGCGTTCCTCATGGCGAAGGACGACGCGTGGTCGCGTGCGGACCGGGCCGTGTGGGGTGACGGCGCGCTGCCCCGGGACCCGTCGCTCGACCGGCTGGTCGAGGCCTTCCGTCCCGTCGAGGCACCGTCGCAGCTGGTCCACGGCGACCTCCTCGGCAACGTGCTCTTCGTGGACGGGCACCCGCCGGCGGTCATCGACTGGCCGCCGTACTGGCGACCAGCGGGGCTCGGTGCCGCGATCGCCGCGGTGGACGCGGTCTGCTGGCACGGGCACCCGCTCGACGGCCTCGAGCGACTCGGCGACGGGGTCCCGGAGTGGTCGCAGCTGCTCGTCCGCGCGCTCGCGTTCCGGATCGCCACGCTGCTCGTCGCCGGCGCATGGGGGAGTGACGACGTCGAGCGGCACGCGCCCGTCATCGACGCCGTACTCGGACGTGCACCCCGCGTCGGTACGCTGGACGCCTCATGATGCAGCGAATCGACCTCCGTGGCGGACTGCCCGTCCGCGCCGAACTCCTCCGTCTCATGCCGCGTGCCGTCGGTGACGTCGGGCACGCGGTGGAAGCGGCCCGGGCGCTGGTGGACGACGTCCGCGAGCGTGGAGCCCAGGCGCTGCAGGAGCAGGCCGAGCGGTTCGACGGGGGAGCACCGGCGGCCGTCCGGGTGCCGGCCGCCGACATCACCGCCGCGGTCGCCGGGCTCACGCCGGAGCTCCGCACGGCGCTCGACGAGGCGATCCGCCGCGTCCGGGCAGCGAGTGCCGCCCAGGTCCCCGCCGCGTCCGTGACGACCCTGGCCGACGGCGCCGAGGTCCACCAGCGCTGGCAGCCCATGCGGCGCGTCGGGCTCTACGTCCCCGGCGGCAAGGCCGTGTACCCGTCGAGCGTCGTCATGAACGTCGTCCCGGCGCAGGTCGCCGGCGTCGGTTCGATCGCGCTCGTGTCCCCGCCGCAGCGCGACCACGGCGGCGCCGTGCACCCGACGATCCTCGCCGCGGCCGGGCTCCTCGGCATCGACGAGGTCTACGCGATGGGCGGAGCCGGAGCGATCGGCGCGCTGGCGTACGGCGTGCCGTCGATCGGCCTCGAGCCGGTCGACCTCGTCACCGGGCCCGGCAACAACTACGTCGCCGCAGCCAAGCGCCTGGTCCGTGGCGTGGTCGGGATCGACGCCGAGGCCGGCGCCACCGAGATCCTCGTCATCGCCGACGAGTCCGCCGACCCCGCGTACGTCGCTGCCGACCTCATCAGCCAGGCCGAGCACGACGAACAGGCCGGCAGCGTGCTGGTGACGACGTCGGCGACGTTCGCCGATGCGGTGGAAGCCGCCATCCCGGGACAGACGGCGGTGCTCGGGACGGCCACGCGCCTCCAGGCCGCGCTCGACGGCCCGCAGTCCGCAGTCGTCCTGGTGGACTCGCTCGCGGACGCGGCGACCGTGAGCAACGCGTACGGGCCGGAGCACCTCGAGATCCAGACCGTCGACGACGACGCGGTCCTGGCGGACATCGACGCGGCTGGTGCGGTGTTCGTCGGCCCGAGCACGCCCGTGAGTCTCGGGGACTACCTGGCCGGCTCGAACCACGTGCTGCCGACCGGCGGCCAGGCCCGGTTCGGCTCCGGACTGTCGGCGTCGACGTTCCTGCGACCCCAGCAGGTGATCCGCTACACGGCCGACGCACTGGCCGAGGTCGCTCCGCACATCGTCGCGCTCTCGACCGAGGAGCAGCTCCCCGCCCACGGTGCAGCGGTGACCGCCCGCACAGGTTCGCCCGTCGGCCCGTAGCGGGCGTGCCGAACCGATAGCCTGGGGCACGACATGTTCTGCCCCTTCTGCCGCCACCCGGACTCCCGCGTCGTCGACTCCCGCACGAGCGACGACGGCACCTCGATCCGTCGCCGCCGCCAGTGCCCGAACTGCGGGCGTCGCTTCTCCACGACGGAGACCGCATCGCTCAACGTCGTGAAGCGGAACGGGGTGCTCGAACCCTTCAGCAGGGAGAAGATCATCTCCGGCGTGCGGAAGGCCTGCCAGGGCCGCCCCGTGACGGACTCCGACCTCGCGGTGCTCGCGCAACGGGTGGAGGAGATCGTGCGGTCCTCGGGCGCCAGCCAGATCGAGGCGAACGACATCGGCCTGGCGATCCTCGACCCGCTGCGTGAACTCGACGAGGTCGCCTACCTGCGGTACGCCAGCGTGTACCAGGCGTTCGACTCGCTCGAGGACTTCGAGTCCGCGATCGGGCAGCTCCGCATCGACCACCACGGTGAGCCGCAGTCGACGACCGGGGCCGACGCGTGAGCGGCATCGCGGAACGCATCGTCCGCGCCGGGTACGGGGCCGTCTTCCGTGGCGTCTTCGCGAACATGGACCCCGAGCGTGCCCACCACCTGGCGTTCGGCGTCATCAAGGTGCTGCCGAGGGTCCCGATCGTGCGGGGGCTCGTGGAGCGGTACTCCCGTCCGTCGGCCGACGACGGCGTCACGACGATGGGCATCCACTTCCCGTCCCGGTTCGGCCTCGCCGCCGGGTTCGACAAGGACGCCAGGGGGATCGGCGGCCTCGGTCTGCTCGGCTTCGGGCACGTCGAGGTCGGCACGATCACGGCGAAGCCCCAACCGGGCAACGAGAAGCCGCGGTTGTTCCGGCTCATCGCCGACCGTGCCCTGATCAACCGCATGGGGTTCAACAACCAGGGTGCAGCGGCCGCGGCACGCCGGCTCGAGCGTGCTCGCCGGAACCCCGGTCGGCCCGTCATCGGCGTGAACATCGGCAAGAGCCGCGTGGTCGACGTCGCGGACGCGGTCGACGACTACCTCGAGTCGACGCGGCTCCTCGCGCCGTTCGCGGACTACCTCGCGGTCAACGTGAGCTCACCGAACACGCCGGGCCTCCGTGGGCTGCAGGAGCTCGACCAGCTCCGACCCCTGCTCTCCGCCGTGAACGACGCCGCCGGGCGGGTCCCCGTGCTGGTGAAGATCGCGCCGGACCTCACCGACGAGCAGATCGACGCGATCGCCGGGCTCGCGGTGGACCTCGGGCTCGCCGGGGTCATCGCGAACAACACGACGATCTCGCGCTCCGGGCTCGCGACCCCGGTCGCCGACGTCGAGGCGATGGGGGCTGGCGGACTCTCCGGGGCGCCGCTGTCCGCCCGGTCGCTCGACGTCCTGCGCCGCGTGCGCGCCGCCGTGCCGACCGACTTCTGCGTGATCGCGGTCGGGGGCGTCACCTCCGAGGCGGACGTGCAGGCCCGTGTCGACGCCGGCGCGACGCTCGTGCAGGGCTACACGGCGTTCCTCTACGAGGGGCCGACCTGGGCGACGCGGATCAACCGGCTGCGGCGGCGTCGGCTGAAGCGCGAAGCGCGCGCCGCGCGCTGAGCGCCGCCGGGGGCGCTGTCGCGTCCCCCCCGCTCACGTTCGCCGCGACCGGTCGCGACACCCCGCTCACGTTCTTCGAGCGGTCGCGTTCCGTCGGTCCCGGAAGGTCGCAACGACACTCTTCGACCGGTCGGCGGAAGACCGGCGACGTGTCGTGACCAGTCGACGGACGGGAGGCTCGTTGCGGCTCGGCTTCGAGCCTCCCGTCCGGCGCGTCACCGGACACGGCCCCCGGCGCGCCCACCCGGCTCCACCCCGCCGCGCGCCGGGACGACGAAGCGCCGCCGGCCAGGGGCCGGCGGCGCTTCGGGACGAACGGGTCAAACGGAGGGGTACTGACCGCGCTTGACCTGGGGCTTCGGCAGGCGCAGGAAGCGCAGCTGCCACGCCCGCGTCAGGATGTAGAAGAACGTTCCCTTCTGGAACACGCCGAACTTCGCGGTGAGCTTCTTGCGCAGCACGACCCAGAGCACGACGCAGTCGAGGATGAACAGCGCCACGAACGCCCACACGAGCAGCAGCGCGTACGAGGCGGCAGCGGTCTGCGACGCGACGAACCCGACGATCAGGAAGACCACGAGGACCGGCATCATCACCTCGCCGACGTTCCAGCGCGCGTCGATGTAGTCGCGCACGAACTTGCGCTGCTCGCCCTTGTCCTTCGCGGGGAGGTACCGTTCCTCGCCGTTGGCCATCCCGACGCGGGCCTTCTCGCGCTCGTTGTTGAGGCGGGCGCGCGCTGCCTTCTTGTCGACGGGCGTGTTGCCGACGAGCGGGCGGCGGTTCGCTGCCTCGCGCTCGCGGCGGGACGGCGTCGGACGACCCTTGCCCTGCTCCAGCAGTTCCTCTTCCGAGGGGTTGACTGTCGTGTTGGTCTTGGGTGCTGCCTTCGCCACGGTGATTCCTGCTGGTCGGTGAGCGGTGCGCCGGGGAACGCCCCGGCACCGGTTGTCCTCTAGATTACCGGGCATGACCGACCACGCACAGTCCGCACCCGCGACCGACTCCGACCTGCTCGACGCCCTCCGCGAACAGGTGCAGGGCGACCTGCCGACGACGATCGCCGACCTCTCGGGTCTGGTGCGGATCCCGTCGGTGTCCTGGTCGGCGTTCGACCCCGCGCACGTGCGGCGGAACGCGGAGGCCGTGGCCGACCTGGCGCGCAGCACCGGTGTGTTCGACGAGGTCAGGATCATCAGGAGCGCCGTCGAGGGCGACACGCCCGCCGGTGCCTCGGATGCGACCGGGACGGAGCTCGACGGCGTCGAGCTCGGGCAGCCCGCGGTCCTCGCCGTCCGCCCGGCCCGCAACGGCAAGCCGACCGTGATGCTCTACGCCCACCACGACGTCCAGCCGCAGGGCGACGACGCGCCGTGGGAGACCCCGCCGTTCGAGCCGACGCTCCGCGGGGACCGCCTGTACGGCCGCGGCGCCTCGGACGACAAGGCCGGCGTGATGACCCACGTCGCCTCGCTCCGTGCCCTGCACGCGCGGTTCGGCGACGACCTCGACCTCGGCATCGTCCTCTTCGTGGAGGGCGAGGAGGAGTTCGGCTCCCGCTCGTTCCGCACGTTCCTCCGCGAGCAGAAGGAGCACCTGGCCGCCGACGTCATCGTGGTGGCCGACAGCGACAACTGGTCCACCGAGGTCCCCGCGATCACGGTCTCCCTCCGCGGCAACGTGACGTTCAAGCTGACCCTGACGACGCTCGAGCACGCGAGCCACAGCGGCATGTTCGGGGGAGCGGCACCCGACGCGATGCTGCCGATGGTCCGGCTGCTCGCCTCGCTGCACGACGACGCCGGTTCGGTGGCCGTCGAGGGGCTGACCTCGTACGACGCGCCGGTGCCGGCCCGCAGCGAGGACGAACTCGCCGCCGATGCGGCGCTGGTCCCGGGTGCGAGGCCGGTCGGCACCGGCGACGTCCTGTCGCGCATGTGGTTCCAGCCCTCGATCACCGTCACGGGCATGGACGTCCCGAGCGTCGCGAACGCGTCGAACACGCTGCTGCCGACGGTCTCGGCGCGCGTCTCGGTCCGGGTCGCCCCCGGACAGTCCGCACGCGACGCGTACGCCGCCGTCGAGCGCCACATCGCCGCGCACACGCCGTTCGGCGCCCGCGTGGAGATCAGCGAGCCCGACGCCGGGGACGGCTTCCTCGTGGACACCAGCGGGTGGGCCGTCCGTGAGGCACGCACCGCGATGGCCGAGGGATGGGGCGCAGAGCCCGTGGAGCAGGGCATCGGGGGATCGATCCCGTTCGTGTCCGACCTGGCCGCCGAGTTCCCCGAGGCGCAGATCCTGGTGACCGGGGTCGAGGACCCCGACACGCGGGCGCACAGCCCGAACGAGTCCCAGCACCTCGGCGTGCTGCACCGTGCGATCGCGGCCGAGACGATCCTGCTGGCCCGCCTCGCGACGCGCTGACCTGCCTGGAGGCTCGGTGCACGTTCTCCACATCGGCTGCGGTCCGTCGGTGGGCGTGCTTACAATCGACCAGGCAGCGGTGACCGGCACCGCAGCAGAGGGAGGCGCGCATGAGCGACACCATCACCACCGAGACCACGGCCGCGACGGCACCGTCGTCGCACGGGGTCCTGCTCAGCGACGCCGCGGCGGGGAAGGTGGCGAGCCTCCTCGAGCAGGAAGGCCGTGACGACCTCCGTCTGCGCCTCGCCGTCCAGCCTGGTGGCTGCTCCGGGCTGATCTACCAGCTCTATTTCGACGAGCGTCTGCTCGACGGTGACGCCACCGCCGAGTTCGACGGGGTCGAGGTCGTCGTCGACAAGATGAGCGTCCCGTACCTCGACGGTGCGACGATCGACTTCGAGGACACCATCCAGAAGCAGGGCTTCACCATCGACAACCCCAACGCGCAGGGCAGCTGCGCGTGCGGAGACAGCTTCCACTGACCTGGGGCAGTCCCGACGACGCGAGCGGGGAGCGACCGACACGGTTGCTCCCCGCTCGCGTTTTCCGTGCTCGCAGGCCCGCGATGACCAGGGAAAAACCGAGTCGGACACGGTCGGATCGGGCCCGAGGGTGTGTCGGGCGTGCACGAGGCGTCACCAGCTGCGAGTAAGCTAGGAGTGTTCCAACCAAGCTGGGAGCCAGCCATGAGACGCCTTCGTGCGCCTCGCGTCGGTCTTCGACGCAACTGCGCTCCGGGTTCACGTCATTCCGAGAGGTAACAGTGCGTTCGAATCGCCGTATACGTTGGGCGGCCGTCCCGGTGGCCGTCGGTCTGGTCATCGCACTGGCGGGTTGCTCGCAGCAGCAGCTCAACGGGTGGCTGCCGGGCACCGATGAGACGAAGGACGTCACGAACCACACCAGCCGCATCGTCGGCCTGTGGACCACCAGCTGGATCGTGCTCCTCGCCGTCGGGCTCATCGTGTGGGGCCTGATCATCTGGGCAGCGATCGTCTACCGCCGTCGGAAGGGCCAGACCGGCCTCCCGGTGCAGATGCGCTACAACATGCCGCTCGAGATCTTCTACACGATCGTGCCGCTCATCCTCGTGCTGGGCTTCTTCGCCTTCACCGCCAAGGACCAGGCCGCGATCGAGAAGCCGTTCGCGCAGCCGGACACCACGGTGCACGTCTACGGCAAGCGCTGGGCGTGGGACTTCAACTACATCGACCAGAACGACCCGTCGAAGAGCGTCTACTACCAGGGCATCCAGGCCCAGGAAGAAGAGAACAAGAACGGCGCGATCGACGAGTCGCAGCTCCCGACCCTCTACCTGCCGGTCGGCAAGAAGGTCAAGATCGAGCTCGACTCCCGCGACGTCGACCACTCCTTCTGGATCATCGACTTCTTGTACAAGAAGGACATGCTCCCCGGGAAGACGAACTACGAGTACTTCATCCCGCAGAAGGAAGGCACGTACCAGGGCAAGTGCGCCGAACTCTGCGGCGAGTACCACTCCCTCATGCTCTTCCAGGTGAAGGTCGTGTCGCCCGCCAAGTACGAGGCGTACCTCGACACCCTCAAGGACCAGGGCAAGGTGGGCCTGCTCGGCGACGAGTACAACACCAACACGAACCAGCCTGACAACAAGGCGCCCGTCACGGCGTCGGACGACAAGTAGGGGCTCGCCAGATGACCACGTCATTCGTCGGCCAACCGACCAGCACCTCGACGCCGGACTTCCAGGCGTCGAAGGTCGGTCGGAAGGGCAACATCATCGTCCGGTGGATCACCTCCACGGACCACAAGACGATCGGGTACATGTACCTGATCACGTCGTTCCTGTACTTCCTGCTCGCCGGCGTGATGGCGCTCGTCATCCGCGCGCAGCTCTTCGAGCCGGGGCTGCAGCTCGTCGCGACGAAGGAGCAGTACAACCAGCTCTTCACGATGCACGGCACGATCATGCTGCTGCTGTTCGCGACGCCGCTGTTCTCGGGCTTCGCGAACGCCATCATGCCGCTGCAGATCGGTGCGCCGGACGTCGCGTTCCCGCGTCTGAACGGCTTCGCGTTCTGGCTCTACTTCTTCGGTGGGCTCATCGCCGTCGGCGGCTTCCTCACCCCGCAAGGTGCGGCGTCGTTCGGCTGGTTCGCCTACGCGCCACTGAGTGACACCACGTTCACACCAGGGCTCGGTGGCACGTTGTGGGTCTTCGGGCTCGGCCTGACGGGCTTCTCGACGATCCTCGGTGCGGTGAACTTCATCACGACGATCATCACGATGCGCGCCCCCGGCATGACCATGTTCCGCATGTCGATCTTCACGTGGAACACCCTCGTGACGTCGCTCCTCGTGCTCATGGCCTTCCCGGTCCTCGCCGCCGCACTGTTCGGGCTCGGTCTCGACCGGGTGTTCGACGCCCAGGTGTTCAATCCCGCGAACGGTGGAGCCCTGCTCTGGCAGCACCTCTTCTGGTTCTTCGGCCACCCAGAGGTGTACATCATCGCGCTGCCGTTCTTCGGCATCGTCTCCGAGGTCTTCCCGGTCTTCAGCCGCAAGCCGATCTTCGGGTACAAGACCCTCGTCTACGCGACCATCTCCATCGCGGCCCTCTCGGTCACGGTGTGGGCGCACCACATGTACGTCACCGGCTCGGTGCTGCTGCCGTGGTTCTCGCTCATGACGATGCTCATCGCGGTCCCGACCGGCGTGAAGATCTTCAACTGGGTCGGCACGATGTGGCGCGGCTCGGTGACCTTCGAGACCCCGATCCTCTGGGCGATCGGCTTCCTGATCACCTTCACGTTCGGCGGTCTGACCGGTGTCATCCTGGCCTCCCCGCCGCTCGACTTCCACGTGTCGGACTCCTACTTCGTCGTCGCGCACTTCCACTACGTGGTCTTCGGCACCGTCGTGTTCGCGATGTTCTCCGGCTTCTACTTCTGGTGGCCGAAGTGGACGGGTCGCATGCTCAACGAGCGCCTCGGGAAGATCCACTTCTGGCTGCTCTTCATCGGCTTCCACACGACGTTCCTCATCCAGCACTGGCTGGGCGTCATCGGCATGCCGCGTCGCTACGCGACGTACCTGCCGAACGACGGCTTCACCTGGATGAACCAGCTGTCGACCATCGGCGCGATGATCCTCGGCATCTCGTTCCTGCCGTTCATCTTCAACGTCTACGTCACCGCGCGGAACGCCCCGAAGGTGGCCGTGAACGACCCGTGGGGCTACGGCCGCTCGCTCGAGTGGGCGACCAGCTGCCCGCCGCCGCGGCACAACTTCACGTCGATCCCGCGGATCCGTTCGGAGTCCCCGGCGTTCGACCTGAACCACCCCGAAGCGGGTGTGCCGATCGGTGTGGGTCCCGCGAAGGACGCTCCCGATGCCCCGACCTACGACGCCGCGAAGGGCGAGGTGAAGTAAGGCGATGCGCGCCAACGTCAACCTGTTCTGGATCCTCTTCGGGTTCTTCATCCTCGCGGACGCCGCGTACACGATCTGGTTCGCCCTCGCCCACAACGGTGGGTGGGAGCCAGTCGGCACGGTCGGCATCGGCCTGGTCGGGCTCATGGCCGCGTTCATCGCGTTCTACCTCGGCCGCGTGCTCTCCGCCCAGGGCGGGGACCTGCCGGAAGACCGCCAGGACGCCAACATCGAGGACGGCGACGCCGAGCTCGGGCACTTCAGCCCGTGGTCGTGGTGGCCCATCCTCCTCGCCGCGTCGACGTCGATCTGCTTCCTCGGTGTCGCAGCCGGCCTGTGGATCGTCCCGATCGGTCTGGCGCTCGTCGCCGTGACGCTGGTCGGCTGGGTCTTCGAGTACTACCGCGGCAACTTCGGGCACTGACCCACGACAGACGCGCTTCGGGCGGCACCAACTTCGGTGCCGCCCGAACTGCGTCCTGACGACCTCCATGAGAGCGCGCGCAGCCCGCCGCTCATCAGGGAATCAACCGGCCCGTGTACGGCTTGCAGCCATGCGGACCCATCCACCACGCGAAAGGAGTCACCACCGGTGACCGACAAGCGCACACTCATCATCTTCGGTGCGACGGGCGACCTCGCCTCCCGCCTGCTCCTGCCGGGCCTCGGCACGTTCCTGCAGAGCGGCCGTGCCGTCCCCGTCCAGCTGATCGGCACGGGCCGCAGTGAGCGCACCCCGGAGAAGTGGAAGGACATCGTCACGAAGTCCTTCGCCTCGCAGGACGTCAAGGGACCCGAGGTCGACGCGACCATCGAGTCGACGATCTTCATCCAGGGCGACCCGACCGACCCGAAGCACCTCAAGGCGCTGCTCGACGCCGCCGAGAACGAGCCGATCCTGTACTTCGCGCTCCCGCCGCAGATCGCGTCGGACATCTGCGAGGCCCTGCAGTCGGTCGACCTCCCCGAGGGCACGACCCTGGCGTTCGAGAAGCCCTTCGGCACCGACGTCGCCAGCGCCAAGGCCCTCAACGAGACGGTCCTCAAGATCGTCCCCGAAGAGCGCGTGCACCGCACCGACCACTTCCTCGGCCGGACCACGGTCCTGAACATCATCGGTCTGCGTTTCGCGAACCGCCTGTTCGAGCCGATCTGGAACGCGGAGAACATCGAGAAGGTCGACATCTTCTACGACGAGACCCTCGGCCTGGAGAACCGCGCCCAGTACTACGACGAGGCCGGCGCGATGGTGGACATGATCCAGTCGCACCTGCTGCAGATCCTCGGCCTCGTGACGATGGACGCCCCGGCTGCCATCGACGCCGTCGAGTTCCGCTCGTCGCTCGCCCGTGCGCTCCGCTCGACCCGACTGAAGGGCGACGACGCGAAAATCGCCTCGCGCCGCGCGGTGTACACGGCCGGCACGATCGACGGCAAGGAGCTCCCGTCCTACCAGGACGAGCAGGGCGTCGAGCCTGGTCGTCAGACCGAGACGCTCGCCGAGATCTCGGTGGAGGTCGACACCGCACGCTGGAAGGGCGTCCCCTTCACGCTGCGTTCCGGCAAGGCGCTCGGCGCGAGCCGCAAGGAGGTGCTGATCACCTTCAAGCCGGTTCCGCGCCTGCCCTCCGGCCTGACCGGTCGCCCGAAGACGGACACGCTGCGCATCGTCCTGAACCCGGACGAGATCGAGCTGACCGTGTCGGCGAACGGTGGGGGCAACCCCTTCGAGATGGGCCAGGTCACGCTGTCGTCGTCGTTCAGCGACGGCGAGCTGACCCCGTACGGCGAGGTGCTCAACGGGATCTTCCACGACGACCCGCTGCTCTCGATCCGCGGCGACGTCGCGGAGCGGTGCTGGGAGATCGTCGAGCCCGTCGTCGCCGCCTGGAAGGCGAACGAGGTCCCGCTCGAGGAGTACCGCGCGGGTTCGCGCGGTCCCGCGGACTGGGAGTCGTCGTCCTGACGCACTGATCCGGACCACACACGGACGGGAGGCGCGGTGCCAGCTGGCACCGCGCCTCCCGTCCGTCGTCTGCGTGCGTTCCGTCCCACAACGGCCGCAATGGAAAGCCGAAACGCGCGTAGGTGGTCGGGATTCCGCGCCTCCTACGCCCGATTCGGCCCCCTCCGCGCGATTCGGCCCACAGGGCGGCGGCGCGTCAGGCCGGGGTGCCCGCGCGCTCGCCCTCGCCCGTCCACGACCTGGTGCCGCCGTCGTGCTGGGGGATCCGGGTGCGGTGCCCCGTCGCCTTGCCGCGGGCACGTTCGATCGCGTCCGCCGCGGCCACCAGCGTCAGGTGCGAGAGCGCCTGCGGGGTGTTGCCGATGTGGTGCCCCGTCTCGACGTCGATCTCCTCCGAGAGCATGCCGACGTCGTTGGCGTACCCGACGAGCACGTCCATGAGCCGCTCGGCGTCCTCGATTCGCCCCGATGCCGCGTACTGCTCGACCAGCCAGAACGAGCAGGCCAGGAACGGGTGCTCGCTGCCGCTCAGCCCGTCGAACCCGGCCGTGGTGCGGTACCGCAGCACGAGCCCGTCCGAGCCGACGCGGAGGTCCTCCTCGATCGCGGCGACGGTCCCGAGCATCCGCGGGTCGGTCGCCTTGCAGTAGCCGATCTGCGGCAGGACGAGCAGGCTCGCGTCCACCTCGTCGGTGTCGTAGTGCTGGCGGAAGGAGCCGCGTTCGGCGTTCCACCCGTGCTCGTCGATCTCCGCACGGACGGCGTCGCGGAGCCGGCGCCAGCGGTCCACGGGGCCTTCGAGTCCGAATTCCTCGACCGCGGCGACCCCTCGGTCGAACGCGGCCCAGATCATCGCCCGCGAGTGCGTGAAGCTCCGCCGGGGGCCGCGCATCTCCCAGATGCCGTTGTCCGGTTCCTGCCAGTGCTCCTCGACGTAGCCGAGCAGGGCCCGCTGGAGCGCCCACGAGTCGGCGTTCTCCTCGACGCCGAGCTCGCGGGCGTCGTGGAGCGCCGCGAGCACCTCGCCGAACACGTCGCCCTGGTACTGCGTGTACGCACCGTTCCCCACCCGCACGGGCTTCGATCCCGCGTACCCGGCGAGGTGGTCGAGCTCACGTTCCGGCAGCTCGCGTTCGCCGGCGATGCCGTACATGATCTGCACGTCGGCCGGGTCGCCTGCGATCGCCCGGAGCAGCCAGCCGCGCCAGTGCTTCGCCTCGTCCTGGTAGCCGTGGGCGATCATCGACGCGAGTGCCAGCGAGGCGTCGCGGAGCCAGACGTACCGGTAGTCCCAGTTGCGTTCGCCGCCCGGGTCCTCCGGCAGGCTCGTGGTGGCCGCGGCGACGACCCCGCCGGTCTCCGCGTGGGTCATCGCACGGAGGAAGAGCAGCGATCGGCGGGTGGCGTCGGCGTACCGGCCGCCGACGCGGGCGGTGCCGGTCCAGTCGCGCCACCACTGCCTGGTGCGGTGGAGTGCGTCGTCGACGTCGAGTTCCTCCGGGGGCTCGCGGTGCGACGGGTACCAGGTCAGCACGGTGTCGAGCACGTCGCCGTCGTGCACCGTACGGGTCGCGACGTGACGGTGGTCGTCGGCGTGGAACCGGACGCCGCGGACGATGACCGACCCGGGCCCCGCCGTCGCGACGAGTGCTGGGTCGTCGTCGTCGCCGACCTGGCGGACCCAGGGGAGTGCGCGGGCGTAGTCGAACCGGATGCGCAGGGCCTGTCGGACCTCGACCTCGCCCGTGAGCCCCCTGACGCGCCGGACGACCGATGCCCGGTGCGCGCCGATTGGCATGAAGTCGGTGACCTCGACGACGCCGGTGGACGTGGTCCAGATCGTCGTCAGGACGAGGGTGTCCTCCTCGTACCGACGCTCGGCGATGGCGTCGGGGTCGGTGGGTCGGAGCGTCCAGTGCCCGTCGTGCTCGCCTCCCAGCAGGGACGCGAAGGTCGAGGGGCTGTCGAAGCGGGGGAGACACGCCCAGTCGATCGTGCCGGCACGGTCCACCAGTGCGGCCGTGTAGCAGTCCCCGATGATCGCGTGGTCCTCGATGCGTTGCGCCATGCCCCCGATCGAACCACTGACCGCCGATGTTCCACCGGCGTCATGCGTCACCGACTGAGAGTGCGCGCAGGCTCTAGTCGAGTTCGGTGATCCCGACGCGGGCGAGCTCGGTCCAGAGACCGGCGCCGTCCGGGGCGTAGACCCACGGCGCGGCGGATTCCCTGGAGCGTTCCTGGGCCCTGGACCGCCCACCGGCGAGGACGGCCTCACTCGTGGACAGCTGCCGGATCGCGACACCCGCGACGTTGTCCGGGTGCTCGCGCGCGAAGTCGCCGTACAGGGTCTCGTCGTGCTGCCCGTCGTCACCGACGAGCAGCCACTTGATGTCCGGGAAGTCGCGGGCGAGCCGCCGGAGGTTCTCGTGCTTGTGCAGCTGCCCGCTCCGGAAGAAGCGGTCGTGCGTCGGGCCCCAGTCGGTGAGCAGCAGGGTGCCGGACGGGTACATGTTCCTGGTGAGGAAGCGCTGGAGCGTCGGCCCGACGTTCCACGCACCGGTGGAGAGGTACACCGTCGGCGACCCGGGGTGCTGCGCGAGCACACGCTCGTAGAGGACGGACATGCCGGGGACCGGGCGGCGCGCGTGCTCGGTGAGGACGAAGGAGTTCCACGCGGCCAGCATCGGACGGGGGAGCGAGGTCACCATCACGGTGTCGTCGATGTCGGACAGCAGCCCGAACCGCGTGTCCGGGTGCACGACGAAGACGTCGGCCTCGGCGTCGCGCTGCCCGCCGGCGGACAGCCTGATGGTCTGCCAGCCCGGTTCGAGGTCGATCGGGACGATGGTGTCGACCACGCCGCCACGGTCGGACTGCACGGTGTGGGTGACCCCGCCGGCGGTGATGGTCACCTCGGCGTGGTCGACCGCCACGCTCGTGAAGGTCCGCCAGCCGCGGACACCGGTGTACGCCGCGTCCGAGGCGAGTCCACGCCGGGTCAGCAGCACCCGGCAGAGCACCCGGATCCACCCGGGCGCGCCGTACCCGGTGTACGGGATGACGGTCGGCACGAGGCCGCGTCGACGGGCGCGCTGTTCACGGAACTCCTGCACGGCGTCCTCGATCCGGGCGGCACGATGCAGGATCGGCTCGGCCAGCGACGGTTCGTGGGACGTCGGGTCGGGCATCGGCCCATCATCCCACGGAGGGGTGGAGGATGGGCACGACGCACTCGACACCCGGAGAATCGCAGCGGGATTCCAGCCGGGCTCTGCGAGAGTTGCCCCGTCACACAATCAGCCCGCGGTCGCCGCGAGAAGGAGAACACGTGCTCGTCACCGAGGTTTCGAACGCACTGCCGGGGGGATCATCACTGCTCAGGAACGAGCCGGTCCAAGCCCGCAGTTCGGCGCGCCTCGCCGGGCTCCTCGACGCCGCAGCCGCGGTGATCGACGAGATCGGCTTCGAGCGGCTCACCACGGCCATGGTCGCCGAACGGGCGGGGGCGTCCATCGGCACGGTCTACCGGTACTTCCCGGACCGCATCGCCGTGGTCGAGGCGCTCGCCATCCGCTGCACGCAGCGGCTCGCGTCCCGGTTCGTCGACGCGCTCGACGCCAGCGGCGCGACGACCTGGCAGGACGCCTGCGACGCGCTCATCGACATGACGAGCGAGATGTACCGGGCCGAGCCGGGGTTCCGCGCGATCCGCTTCGGCGACGCCGCGGACTCCGGCGTCGGTGACGAGGAAGACCGCATGGGTGCCCTCGGCGGGGCGGTCGGCGCGATCATGCGCGAGCGCTTCGGCCTGCCGGACAACGACGCCGTCGCGCGAGCGTGGGTCGTCCTCGCCGAATCCGGACACGCAGTGCTGGCCAGGGCACACCAAGACCGCGAGCACCCGGACACCGGGCTCATCGCGGCATACCGCGTCATGAACAAGACGTACCTGGAGTCGGTGATCGCCGCCTCCTGACCACCGGTCACCAATCCGAACGGCGCCCGCCCTCCGAATTGGAGGCGCGGGCGCTGTCGTGTCCGCGGCATCCGCCGTGCGCGGGGTCGGCTCCAGAGCCGTGGCGGCTTCCGCAGACCGGCCGCCGCCGGGTGGCGCTGTCCGGGACACGCCCGGTCACGTCACGGATCGTCACCTGGACGTACCGCTGTCGGTGCTGACGGGTACTCTCACTCGGAGTCGGGCTACCTCCTACCAGAAGGGCACCCATGATCGAGTTCCGCCAGGTGCGCAAGACGTACCCGGACGGCACGGCCGCAGTCGAGCGGTTCGACCTCGTCATCCCATCACGCACCACGACGGTCTTCGTCGGGTCGAGTGGTTGCGGGAAGACGACGCTGCTCCGCATGATCAACCGGATGGTCGACCCCACTGCCGGGTCCGTCTCCATCGACGGTGAGGACGTCGCAGGCGTCGACCCGGTGAAGCTCCGCCGCAGCATCGGCTACGTGATGCAGAACGCGGGCCTGCTGCCGCACCGCAAGGTCGCGGACAACATCGCGACCGTGCCGCTGCTCACCGGTGTGTCGAAGCAGGAAGCCCGCGCGCGGGCGCTCGAGCTGATGGACACCGTCGGACTCGACCGCGGCTTCGCCGACCGCTACCCGTCGCAGCTGTCGGGTGGCCAGCAGCAGCGCGTCGGTGTCGCCCGCGGGCTCGCCGTCGACCCGAACATCCTGCTGATGGACGAGCCGTTCGGCGCGGTGGACCCGCTGGTCCGCAACGACCTGCAGGACGAGCTCATCCGGCTCCAGCGCGAGCTCGGCAAGACGGTCGTGTTCGTGACCCACGACATCGACGAGGCGTTCAAGCTCGGCGACCAGGTCGTCATCCTGAAGAAGGGCGGCGAGATCGCGCAGCTCGGGACACCGGCCGAGATCCTCTCGGAACCGGCGGACGACTTCGTGGCGAACTTCATCGGCGCCGGACGTGGTCGTCGAGCGCTCCGTGTCGAGCAGACGCCCACCGGGCCCATCGTGGTCGATGGGGACGGACGGGCCGCCGGTGTGCTCACCGGTCCGGTCCCGGTCGTCGACGCGGCGTCCGCAGTGCCGCAGCCGGCCGGGCCGGACGCCGCACACCGGGACGCCGCGCACCGGGACAGCGTGTGAACTGGGTCACCGGCAACCTCGACACGATCACGTCGAACCTGATCGCGCACGTCTGGCTGTCGATCCCGCCGATCGTCATCAGCTTCGTGCTCTCGGTGCCGATCGGCCTGCTCGTGAACCGTCTGCGCAAGGGTCGCCGAGGTGCACGGGCGACCGGTTCGACGATCATCGTGGTGGCGAGCCTGCTCTACGCCATCCCGTCCTTCCCGCTCTTCCTCGCGTTGCCGCCGTTGCTCGGGACGAACATCCTGGACCCGGCGAACGTCGTCATCGCGCTGACGATCTACGGCGTCGCCCTGATGGCGCGCTCGGCGGCCGACGCACTCGACGCCGTCGACCCCGCGGTGCTGAACGCCGCGGCGGCCATGGGGTACTCGCCCGTGCAGCGGTTCTTCCGCGTCGAACTGCCCCTCGCCGGCCCCGTGCTCCTCGCCGGCATCCGGGTGGTCGCGGTCAGCACGGTGAGCCTCGTCACGGTCGGTGCGCTCCTGGGGATCCCGAACCTCGGGTTCCTGCTCACCGACGGCCTCAAGCGCGGCATCAGTGTCGAGATCCTGACCGGCATCGTGCTGACGATCGTCCTGGCGCTCGTCATCGACGGCCTCCTGGTGCTCATCGGGCGCATCGTGATGCCGTGGACCCGCGGTGGCAGCCGTGACGCCAAGCGCATCCGGCGTCGTGCAGCGGCGGACGTCCGGACCGGGGAGGTGTCCGCGTGAACCTCTTCGCCGGCGCCATCGCCTGGATCTTCGACCCCGCCAACTCCGTCGGGGCGAACGGCATCCCGGTCCGTCTCTGGGAGCACGTGTGGATCACGCTGCTCACCATCGTCATCGCCTGCGCCATCGCGGTGCCCCTCGGCCTCGTGATCGGGCACACCGGGCGCGGCAAGAGCCTCGCCGTGGGGTTCTCCGGCGGGGTCAGGGCGCTCCCCACGCTCGGCCTGCTGACGATCCTCGCCCTGTGGATCGGGCTCGGCATCGAAGCGCCGCTCATCTCACTCGTCATCCTGGCGATCCCGTCGATCCTGGCCGGCACGTACTCCGGCCTCGAGGCGATCGACCGTGTGACCATCGACGCCGCCAAGGCGCAGGGCATGACCACGTGGCAGCTGCTGACGAAGGTGGAGATCCCGCTCGGGCTCCCGCTGATCGTCGGCGGCATCCGTGCCGCGGTGCTCCAGGTCATCGCGACCGCCACGCTCGCCGCCTACATCAACGCGGGCGGTCTCGGCGGGTACGCGTTCTCCGGGCTCGCCAACCAGGACTACGAAGAGGTCCTCGGCGGTTCGCTCCTGGTGATCGCACTCGCCATCGTCTTCGAGATCGTGTTCGCCGTCCTGCAGCGGCTCGCGGTGCCGGCGGGTACCACCGCCGCCTCCGCGGGTGATGGACGGCGCGACGCTGACCGCTCGGAAAGTCGGGCATCAACCCCCTTGGAAGGAACCCTCCAGTGACCACTGCACGCACCAAGCGCCTCGGCGCGACCATCGCGGTCGCGACCGCCGCCGCGATCGCCCTCGCGGGCTGCTCGTCAGGCGACCCGCTCTCCTCCGGCGGCGGCTCCGGCTCGTCGGACACCATCACCGTCGGCTCGCAGGCCTACCCGTCGAACGAGATCATCGCGGAGCTCTACGCGCAGGAACTCGAGAAGGCCGGCTTCACCGTCACCAAGAAGCTCAACATCGGACAGCGCAAGGCCTACTGGCCCGAGGTCGCCAAGGGCAACATCGACGTGTTCCCGGAGTACAACGGCAACCTGCTGAACTACCTCCTGCAGTCCGACAACAAGGACACGACGACGGAGACCACGACGGACGGCATCAACGCCGCCCTGAAGGACGAACTGCCCTCCGGCGTCAAGGCCCTGCCGTCCGCGGACGCATCCGACTCGGACACGTACACGGTCACGCAGGAGCTCGCCGACAAGTACGACCTCAAGTCGATCGGCGACCTGTCGAAGATCGGTGGCACCATCTCGATCGCGGCGAACCCCGAGTTCGCCACGGCTGCGTACGGTCCGACCGGCCTGAAGGCGAAGTACGGCATCACCGGTGAGGTCAACCAGCAGAACGACTCCGGTGGCCCGCTCACGGTCAAGGCGATCAAGGACGGCGACTCGCAGGTCGCCGACATCTACTCGGCCAGCGCGTCGATCGCCACCGAGAAGCTCGTCACGCTCGAGGACCCGAAGAACCTCGTGCCGGTGAACAACGTCACGCCCATCGTGTCCTCGAAGCTGGACTCGAAGGCGACCGCGGCGATCGAGAAGGTCAACAAGGTGCTCACCACGGACGCGCTCATCGAGCTCGACCGTCAGAACTCCGTGGAGCAGAAGTCCGCGGCCTCGGTGGCCAAGGCCTTCCTGCAGGACAAGGGTCTGCTCTAGTCCTCCAGCAAGTGTGAGATAAACGACAGGTGTCGGGCAATGTGCCCGGCACCTGTCGTCGTTCCCCGGCACATCCGTTCGGCACGGTTGTGCCGTTCACAGGCCCTGCACGTTCGTGCAGTTCGGGTTTCTACAAGTTGTCGAATCGAGTCGCCTGCCGGTACCGTGGAGGTGTCCCAACGGTTGTGACACCCAGAAGTACCCCTTCCACAGGAAGCAACTGACGTGCACGAACAGCGCGCGGCGTTCCCGATCGGTACAGCCGCATGAACGACATCCTCGATCCGCTCATCCTGTCCAGGTGGCAGTTCGGGCTGACCACCATCTACCACTTCCTCTTCGTCCCGTTGACGATCGGCATGGCCGTGGTCGTCGCGACGTTCCAGACGGCGTGGTACCGCACCGGTCGGGCGCACTACCTGCAGCTCACCCGGTTCTTCGGCCGGATCTTCCTCATCAACTTCGCGATGGGTGTCGTGACGGGCATCGTGCAGGAGTTCCAGTTCGGCATGAACTGGTCGAACTACTCCCGGTTCGTCGGGGACGTGTTCGGCGCCCCGCTCGCACTCGAGGGGATCCTCGCGTTCTTCTTCGAGGCGGCGTTCATCGGCGTCTGGATCTTCGGGTGGGACCGGTTGCCCAAGGGCCTGCACCTCGCGAGCATGTGGTGCGTCAGCGCCGGGACGATCATGTCGGCGTACTTCATCATCGCCGCGAACGCGTTCATGCAGCACCCCGTCGGCTACGTCATCAACGAAGCCAAGGGCCGCGCGGAACTCACCGACATCTGGGCGGTGCTGACGAACAAGGTCGCACTGGCCGCGTTCCCGCACACGCTCTTCGCGTGCTTCATGGTGGCCGCCGGCGTGATCATCTCGGTCGCGTCGTACCACCTGGCGCGCAACCAGAACCTCGAGACGATGATGCCGGCGCTGAAGTTCGGCCTCTGGACGATGGTCGCCGCCGGTGCGCTGACCGTCCTCACCGGCGACCAGCTCGGGCTGACGATGGTCGACACGCAGCCGATGAAGATGGCCGCGGCCGAGGCGCTGTACAACACGGCGACCGGCAAGGACGCCTCGTTCTCGATCTTCACGCTCGGCACACCGGACGGCGTGCACGAGCTGTTCTCGATCCGTGTGCCGTACCTGCTGTCGTTCCTCTCGACGCACACCTTCAACGGCACGGTCGAGGGCATCAACGACCTGCAGGCGCAGTACACGCAGGTGTACGGCCCCGGTGACTACAAGCCGATCATCTGGGTGACGTACTGGTCGTTCCGCTGGATGATCGCCCTCGGCGTCGGCGCGGTCCTCGTCGCCCTCGCCGGACTGTGGCTGACCCGCAAGGGCCGTTTCCCGACGCAGCGCTGGGTGTGGCGGATCGCCACCTGGGCGGTGCCGCTGCCGATGGCCGCGATGATCGTCGGCTGGATCTTCACCGAGATGGGCCGGCAACCGTGGCTCGTGTTCGGGCTGCTGAAGACCGCTGACGGGGTGTCCCCGAACGTGACCGGCGTCGAGGTCCTCATCTCGCTCGTCGTCTTCACGCTGATCTACGGCGCGCTGGCGGTGGTGGAGTTCCGGCTCATCAAGAAGGTGGCGCAAGAAGGCCCCGCTGCTCCGGCGCCGGTGGACGAGGAGACCGGCGAGGTCAAGCACGAAGTGACGGTGTACTGATCATGGACCTCCCCGTTCTCTGGTTCGCCATCGTCGGCGTCTTCTTCGTCGGCTACTTCGTGCTCGACGGGTTCGACTTCGGCGTCGGCATGGCCCTGCCGTTCCTCGGCAAGGACGACACCGACCGTCGCGTCATGATCAACACGATCGGCCCCGTCTGGGACCTCAACGAGACCTGGGTCATCGTGGCCGGCGCCTGCCTGTTCGCGGCGTTCCCGGAGTGGTACGCCACGATGTTCTCCGGGTTCTACCTGGCGCTGCTGCTGATCCTCGCGGCGCTCATCGCCCGTGGGGTCTCGTTCGAGTACCGCCACCAGAACAAGCAGCTGCAGTGGAAGCGTTCGTTCGACCTGATGATCATCGTCGGCAGCGCCGTGCCGTCGTTCCTCTGGGGCGTCGCGTTCGGCAACGTGGTCCGCGGGATCCCGATGGACTCCGGGCACAACTACACGGGCACGCTGTTCGACCTGCTCAACCCGTTCGCGCTGCTGACCGGGCTCGCGACGCTGCTGGTGTTCTTCACGCACGGCGTCGTCTTCATCGCGCTGAAGACCGAGGGTGACATCCGCGACCGTGCGAAGCGGCTCGCCACCAGGGCCGGCATCGTGACGATCGTCGTCGCGGCGGCCTTCCTCGTGTCGATGGCGTTCGTCCGGGCCACCCCGGCGTCGCTGGTGCTCTCCGTGGTCGCCGCGCTCGCGCTCGTCCTCGCGGTGCTGTGCAACGCGTGGGGCAAGGAGGGTCGGGCGTTCACGCTGATGGCGGTCACGATCGCCGCGGTGGTGCTCGCGATGTTCACGGCGATCTTCCCGAACGTGATGCCCGCCTCGAACGACGTGGCACGGAGCCTCACGGTCTACAACGCATCGAGTGGCACGTACACGCTGACGGTCATGAGCTGGGTCGCACTGATCTTCGTCCCGCTCGTGTTCGCCTACCAGGCGTGGACGTACTGGGTGTTCCGCAAGCGGGTCTCGCGGGCGCAGGTCACCGCGGCCGCCCACTAGGTGCGTCGCCGATGAAGCCGCTCGACCCGCGTCTGCTCCGCCTCTCACGCTCGGCGCGCGGCTTCATCGTCGCCGCGGCCGGGACGGGTGTCGTCCGCACGCTCGCGACCATCGCGATCGCGTGGGCCGTCGCCGCTGCCGTCACCGAGGTGGTCGACGCCGTGCACCACGGCGGCGTCGTCCCCGCGGTGTTCGTGCCGACGCTGGCGCTGCTCGGCGGTGCGTTCGTCGTGCGCGCCGTGGCGGCGTGGGCGACGGACGACCTCGCCGCACGGGCCGCAGCGACCGTGAAGAGCGAGCTGCGCCGCACCGTGCTGGCGCGGGCGGCCGAACGCGGACCCGGGTGGCTCGCGGAACGGTCGAGCGCCGGCTTCGCGACGACGCTCGGTCCGGGGCTCGACGCCCTCGACGCCTACTTCGGGCGCTACCTGCCACAGCTCGCACTCACGGCGATCGCGACCCCGGTGCTGCTCGTCGCGATCGGTCTCGGCGACCTGACGAGCGGGCTCGTCGTCCTCTGCGCGCTGCCGGTCATCCCCGTGTTCATGATCCTCATCGGTCTCGCCACGCAGTCGTTGCAGCGGAAGCAGTCCGACGCGCTGGCGCGACTCGGCGGTGCATTCCTCGAGGCCGTCGAGGGGCTGTCCACGCTGAAGGTCTTCGGTCGTGCGCGTCGGCAGGTCGCCCGCATCGGCACCGTCACGGACGAGTACCGACGCGGGACCCTCGGCGTCCTCCGGTTGTCGTTCGTGAGCGGCTTCGCGCTCGAGCTCGCCGCCAGCCTCTCGGTCGCCCTCGTCGCGGTGTCGATCGGCATCCGGCTCGTGGACGGCTCGCTCGGGCTCGGCGCCGCGATGTTCGTCCTGGTGCTGGCACCGGAGGCCTTCGCGCCGATCCGACAGGTCGGTGCCGACTTCCACGCCGCGCAGGACGGCGTCGAGGCGTCGGCAGCCGTGCTCGACGTGCTCGACGACGACCGCACGCCGGCTGCTGCTCCGCCGACGCCGCCCGCCGCCACCGACCTCGTGCTCCGCGGCGTGGCCATCAGGCGCCAGGACGTGGTGATCGGGCCCGTCGACCTCGACGCCCGCCCCGGCACGGTCCTCGCGCTCGTCGGTCCGAGCGGTGCCGGCAAGTCGAGCCTCATCGCGGCGATCCGCGGTGCCGTGCCGCACGACGGCACGGTCGTCGTGCCCGGTCCGGCCGGTTCGACCGTGGACGACCGGATCGCGTGGGCCGACCAACGCGCACGACTCGTCCGCGGCACCATCGCCGAGAACGTGGCCCTCAGCCAGCGGCCCGACGACGACGACGTGCTGACCGCGCTCGGTGACGCGGGGCTGGGACTCGACCCGAGCCTCCAGGTCGGTGCAGGCGGCGCCGGACTGTCCGGCGGACAGGCGCAGCGCGTCGCCGTCGCCCGAGCGCTCTACCGGCACCGTCGATCCGGCACCCGCCTGGTGCTCCTCGACGAACCGACGTCCGCACTGGACGCCGACGCGGAGGCGCACCTGATCACGACGATGCGGCGGCTCGCCGCCGACGGTGCGGTGGTCGTCGTCGCGAGCCACCGGCCGGCGGTCGTCGCCGCGGCCGACGTCCGCGTCGACGTCGCCGCGAGCGGTGCCGTCGCGGTCCTCGGAGCGCACGCGTGACCGGCCAGGAGGCCCGTGGCGGCTCCGTCCTGCGGCTCGCGATGCCGCGCGGTGCCGGGTGGGGCAAGGCGGTCGCCGCCGGCTCGCTCAGCGCACTGTGCGCTGTGGCCCTGCTCGCGGCGAGCGGGTACCTGATCACCCGGGCGGCGGAACACCCGCCGATCCTCTACCTGACGCTCGTCATGGTCGGGGTCCGGGCGTTCGCGCTCGGTCGGGCGGCGCTGCGGTACGTGGACCGGCTCGCCGGGCACGACGCGTCCTTCCGGCAACTCGCCGTGGTCCGGACCGAGATGTACCGCCGGCTCGCGTCGGTCGCGCCGGCGGGCCTCGGGAGCACCGGACGCGGTGACCTGATGACCCGCCTGGTCACCGACACCGATCGGCTGCAGGACCTGCCGATCCGCGTCGTCGGTCCGCTCGTGTCCGCCGGTGTGACCGCGCTGCTCTCGGTCGTCGCCGTCGCACTGGTGTCCGTCCCCGCCGCCCTCGTGCTGCTCGTGGCCCTCGTGCTCGCCGCCGTCCTCGGTTCCGTCGTCACCGCGTCGATCGCGCGCCGCAGCGACGAGGAGACCGCGGCGGACCGCGGGCGCGTCGCCGACCTGGTCCTGGACACGGTGCGGACGCTCGACGTGTTCGCCGCCTACGGCACCCTCGACGAACGGCTCACGCACATCGCCGCACTCGACGCCCGGGTCACCCGTGCGGTCCGCCGTCGGGCCACGGTCGAGTCGCTCGTCGGGGCGTCGGTCGGACTCATCGGCGGTGCCGCGGTGATCGGGATCCTCGCGACCGGTGCACCAGCGGTCGTCACCGGTGCGCTCGACGGACCGCTCTGGGCGCTCGCGGTCTTCGTCCCGCTCGCGCTGTTCGAGGTCGTCGGGGCGCTCCCGCTCGCGGTGCTGACGTACCGGCGGGTGCGGGCGGCCGCCGACCGGGTCGAGCGGGTGGTCCCCGCCGTCACGCCGGACGGGATCGTCCAGGAGCCCGCTGCCGATGCGGAGCCGGCGTCCCTCGTGGTCGACGGTCCGGTCGCGGTGTCCGTGTCCGGGCTGACCGTCCGGTGGCCGGGGGCGATCGACGCCGCCGTGGACGACGTCTCGTTCGACCTGCTCCCCGGCGAGGTCGTCGTGGTCCAGGGGCCGAGCGGCGCGGGCAAGTCGACGCTGGTGGACGCGCTCGTGCGGTTCGTCGAGTACCGGGGCAGCTACACGATCGACGGGGTCGAGGCACGGACGATGCACCCGGACGCCGTGCGTGCGCGGGTCGGACTCATCGAGCAGGACCCGTTCGTGTTCGACCAGTCGATCCGGCAGAACCTGCTCTTCGCGCGGGAGACCGCGACGGACGACGACCTGCTCGGCGTGCTCGACCGGGTCGGCCTCGGGGCGTGGGTGGAGCGCCGTGGTGGTCTCGATGCGGCCGTGGGGGAGCGCGGTGCCCTCGTCTCCGGCGGGCAGGCACACCGGCTCGCGCTCGCCCGGGCGCTCCTGCACGCCTTCCCCGTGCTCGTGCTCGACGAGCCGACGGCCGACATCGACCCGGATCTCGGCGACGCCGTGCTGCGCGACCTCGTGACCACCGCCCGGGCAGCAGGGCGGACCGTCGTGGTGGTGTCGCACGTGCCGGTGGCGCCGGACCTCGTCGACCGGACCATCGGGATGCGCGACGGCCGCATCGCGGCCTGACCATCCCCGGGACGTTCGCTCCTGGCCGTCCGCGAGTGAGGCCCGTGCCTTGTAATCTTGAGGACCGACACGTGTCTGACGGACGTGTGTCGTGCCTCTCCCCGCTCGCTCGGCCGGATCATCGCTCCGCAAGCTCCACGATGACCCGGAACCGACGAGTGGGGGCCCAGACCGATTGAGAGTTCCGTGACCATCGAGCAGCACGTCGAGGACCCGCACACCTACGACTTCCGGCGCATCCAGGACAAGTGGCAGGGGCGGTGGGAAGAGCTCGGCCTCTTCACCGTCGACCCCGATGACCGTCGTCCCCGGAAGTACATCCTCGAGATGTTCCCGTACCCGTCCGGCGACCTGCACATGGGGCACGCCGAGAACTGGGCGCTCGGTGACTTCGTCGCGCGCTACTGGCGGCAGCAGGGCTTCAACGTGCTCCACCCGATCGGCTGGGACTCCTTCGGGCTGCCGGCCGAGAACGCGGCGATCAAGCGCGGGGTGGACCCGAAGGACTGGACCTACGCCAACATCGAGCAGCAGAAGGCGTCGTTCAAGCGGTACGCGCCGTCCTTCGACTGGACGACGGAGATCCACACCTCGGACCCCGAGTACTACAAGTGGAACCAGTGGCTGTTCCTGAAGATGTACGAGAAGGGCCTGGCCTACCGCAAGGACAGCTGGGTGAACTGGGACCCGGTGGACCAGACCGTGCTCGCGAACGAGCAGGTCCTGCCGGACGGCACCTCGGACCGCTCCGGCGCCGTCGTGGTCAAGAAGAAGCTCACGCAGTGGTACTTCAAGATCACCGACTACGCGGACCGGCTGCTCGACGACCTCAACCAGCTCGAGGGTCGCTGGCCCGCGAAGGTCCTGGCGATGCAGCGCAACTGGATCGGTCGCTCGGTCGGCGCCGACGTCGACTTCGTGATCGAGGGGCGCGACGAGCCGGTGACCGTGTTCACCACGCGTCCGGACACGATCAACGGCGTGACGTTCCTCGTGGTGGCGCCGGACTCCGACCTCGCGGCATCGCTGGTGGCGGCTCCGTCGGTCTCCGACGAGGTCCGCGCCGCGTTCGAGTCGTACTTGGTGGCGACGCAGAAGACCTCCGAGATCGACCGGCAGAACGCCGACCGGCCGAAGACCGGCGTCCCGCTCGACCGGTTCGCGATCCACCCGCTCACCGGTGAGCGCCTGCCGATCTGGGCGGCGGACTACGTGCTCGCCGACTACGGCCACGGCGCCGTCATGGCCGTGCCCGCGCACGACCAGCGCGACCTCGACTTCGCACGGGCGTTCGACCTGCCCGTGAAGGTCGTCGTCGACACGAACCAGCCGGTGACCGGGGCGATCCCGGTGATCCCGGAGGGCGCGACCCTCGACGACTTCGACCTGCCCGTCCTCGACCCGGCCGCCACGGGTGAGGCCCTGACCGGGCAGGGTCGGATGATCAACTCCGGGCCGCTCGACGGCATGTCGAAGCAGCACGCGATCACCGCGGCGATCAAGCTCCTCGACGAGCGCGGCACCGGCCGTGCCGCCAAGACGTACCGTCTGCGCGACTGGCTCATCTCGCGCCAGCGCTTCTGGGGCACCCCTATCCCGATCATCCACGGGGAAGACGGCACCGAGTACCCGGTGCCCGAGGACCAGTTGCCAGTCGTGCTGCCCTCGACCGAGGGGCTCGACCTCAAGCCGAAGGGCACGTCGCCGCTGGGTGGCGCGACCGACTGGGTGAACGTCCCGAACCCCGTGGACGGATCCCCGGCGAAGCGCGACGCCGACACGATGGACACGTTCGTGGACTCGTCGTGGTACTTCCTGCGGTTCCTGTCGGCGAACGACGACACGCAGGCGTTCGACCCCACGCTCGTCAACAAGTGGGCGCCGGTCGACCAGTACATCGGCGGCGTCGAGCACGCGATCCTGCACCTGCTCTACGCGCGCTTCGTCACGAAGGTCCTCTTCGACCTGGGCTACCTCGACTTCACCGAGCCCTTCTCGGCGCTGCTGAACCAGGGCATGGTCCTGTCCGGCGGCTCGAAGATGTCGAAGTCCAAGGGCGGCGTCTCGCTGGGTGACGAGCTCGACGCGCACGGTGTCGACGCCATCCGCATGGTGATGGGCTTCGCCGGTCCGCCGGAGGACGACATCAACTGGGAGGACGTCTCGCCGGCGGCCTCCGCCCGCTTCCTGGCCCGCGCCTACCGCCTCGCCACCGACGTCACCTCGACGCCGGACGCGGTGTGGGCGGACGGCGACCGTGCCCTGCGGCAGGTGACCCACCGGTTCCTCGCCGACTCCCCGGGGCTGATGGAGTCGTTCAAGTTCAACGTCGTGATCGCGCGGCTCATGGACCTGGTGAACGTCACCCGCAAGGCGATCGACAACGGACCGGGCGCCGGTGACCCCGCCGTGCGCGAGGCCGTCGAGACGATCGCGCTCGGCCTGAGCGTCTTCGCGCCGTACGCCGGTGAGGAGATGTGGGAGAAGCTCGGCTACGAGGGCTCCGTCGCGACCTACGGGTGGCGGAAGGCGGACCCGACGCTGCTCGTGCAGGAGTCGTTGACGGCCGTCGTGCAGGTCAACGGCAAGGTGCGCGACTCGTTCGAGGTGTCGAAGTCGATCGACCCGGCGGAGCTCGAGGCCCTCGCGCGCGCGTCCGCGAACGTGCAGCGGTACATCGGGGACCGCGAGATCGTGAAGGTCATCGTGCGGGCGCCGAAGCTCGTGAACATCGCGATCAAGGCGTAGTTCCTCCACAGCGGTGTGCCGGCCTTCCCGGTGCACCGTTCACACCGCGAGAGCCCGGCCGGTCGGCCGGGCTCTCTAGCGTTTCGGCATGTCCCGTTTCTCGCTCTCGCCGCGCGCCGCGCTCGTGCTGGCCGGCGTCGTCGTGGTGGTCGCGCTGGTCGTCGTCCTGCTCGGGGCGCGGGGGAGCGGCGCCGGGGGTGTCGCCACGGTGACGGGTGCGCCGGTGGTGTCCGATCGGCCGTCGGACGGCCCACGGACCCCGGATGCGACGTCGTCGCCGGCTCCCTCGGTCGTGGTGCACGTGCTCGGTGCGGTCCACCGGGCGGGGGTCGTGACGGTGCCGGGGACGAGTCGGGTGACGGACGCGCTGGCGGCGGCGGGTGGTGCGGCCGACGATGCCGACCTCGCGCGGTTGAACCTCGCACGGCCGGTCCAGGACGGCGAGCGGCTGTACGTGCCGCGGGTCGGCGAGGTCGAGGTACCGCAGGAGCTCGACGGCGGTGCGGGTCGCGGCGCGGGGACCGGGAGCGGCGCCGGTGCGGGTGGCGGTGGCGGTGGCAGTGGCGGTGGCAGCGGCGGTGCGGCCGGCGTCGGCGACGTGGTCGACCTGAACACCGCGGACCAGGCGGCGCTCGAGACCCTTCCGGGCATCGGACCGGCACTCGCGGGGCGCATCCTGGCCTGGCGCGACGAGCACGGTCGGTTCGCGAGCGTCGACGACCTGCTCGACGTCAGCGGGATCGGTGACGCGCGCTTGGCCGACCTGCGGGATCGGGTGCGGGTGTGAACCTCGCGGCCGACCGGACGGACCTCCGGGTCGCGGTCCCGGTGGCGATCGGCTGGGTGGTCGCGGCGGTGCTCGTCGGGAAGCCGGACGTGGCGTGGATCGTCCTGGCGGGCTCGAGCGCGGTCCTCGCAACCGGGGTGGTCCTCGTGTGCTGCTCGCCGGTCGTCGTCGTCCGGGTCGTCGTCACGGCGGTGATCACGTCGGCAGCCGTGGTCGGACTCGTGGCGGTGGCGGTCGCTGTGGGAGACGTCCGGCGGACGCCGCCGGTGCTCGACCGACTGAGCCAGACGCCCGTGCAGGTCGACGTGGTCCTGGACCGTGACCTCGCCGCCGGTGACCGTTCGGTCATCGGCACGCTGTCGCACGTCGACGGAACGACGGTCGACGTGCCGGTCCGCGTGGTTCCCGACCGGTTCGCGGGCGTCGTGCGCGCACTGGCGGCGGGCACTCGGATGTCAGCGCGTGCGGTGGTCGAACCGGACGAACCCGGTGCAGCGACGGCGTCCGTGCTCTTCCTCCGCGGTGCCGTCGACACCGAGGCGCCGTCGGGCTTCCTCGCCGGGACCGACCGTGCACGCAGCGCCTTCGCCGACGTGACCGCTGCACTGCCCGAACCCGGCGGCGCGCTGCTCCGCGGACTCGCGATCGGGGACCGCAGCGGGCTCGACCCCGACACCGAGACGGCGATGGAGACGAGTGCGCTGACCCACCTGACGGCCGTGTCGGGGTCGAACTGCGCCGTCATCGTCGCGGTGGTCGTCCTGGTCGGTCGTGCGCTCGGACTCGGGCGTGCCGTCCGCGCCGCCGTGGCGATCGCGCTCTTGGTCGGGTTCGTGGTGCTGGTCCGTCCGGATCCGTCCATCCTCCGCGCCACCGTGATGGCCGTCGTCGTGCTCGTCGTGCACCTGTCCGGGCGTCCGGTCCGGGGCGTCCCGCTCATCGCGCTCGCGGTCATCGGCATGCTGGTCCTCGATCCGTGGTTCGCCCGGTCCTTCGCGTTCGGGCTGTCCGTGCTCGCGACGAGCGGGATCGTGGTGCTCGGACCACCGTTGACCGCGCTCCTCACGCGGTGGTGTTGGGGCCCGTTCGCTGCGGCGATCGCGGTCCCCGTCTCGGCGCAGATGGCGTGCTGGCCGTTGACGATCCCGCTCGCTGCGGCGCTCCCGACGTACGCGGTACCGGCGAACCTCCTCGCCGAGCCGTTCGCGCCGGTCGTCACCGTCGTCGGGCTCCTCGCCTGCCTGCTCGCTCCCATCTGGCCCGCAGGTGCATCGGTCGTCGCCGCGGTCGCCTGGCTGCCCGCATCGGCGATCGGCGCGATCGCGCACGGCGCCGCAGCGCTCCCCGCGGCGTCTGTGCCGTGGCCGGCCGGGCTCGTCGGCGTGGGTGCAGCCGTGCTGGTGTCAGGAGCACTCGTCGGCGCGGTGCTCGGGCCCGCGGCGGCACGGGTGCGCTTCGTCGTGGCGGCGGCGACGGTCGGGGTGATCGGCGCGGGTACCGTGGTCGTCCCGCTCGTGGTCGTCCGCGTCGGGATACCCGCCGACTGGGCGATCGCGATGTGCGACGTGGGGCAGGGGGACGCGGTGCTCCTCCGCAGCGCTGCGAGCACGGCGCTCGTCGACACCGGCGACGACCGGGAACGCCTCCGCGCGTGTCTCGACCTGCTCGAGGTCGGCCGGCTCGACCTCCTGGTGCTCACCCATTTCGACCGGGACCACGTCGGTGCGGTCGACGAGGTCGCCGGTGACGTCGACGTCGCGCTCACCGGGCCGGTCGGGCGTCCAGCGGACGAATCCGTCGTCCGCGGCCTGACGGGTGCCGGCGCCGACGTCCGCCGCGCGGACGACGGGACCGCTGGGACCCTCGGCCACGTCCCGTGGCGTGTGCTCTGGCCGCGGGCGGGCGACGGGGCGAGCGGCAACGACGCGAGCATCGTCGTGGCGGTCGAGGCGCCGGACACCTGTGGGTCGTGTCTCTCGGCGGTCCTGCTCGGCGACCTCGACCGGTCCGCGCAACGACGCCTCCGCGGAGTGGCTCCCGGACCCGTCGACGTCGTCAAGGTCTCCCACCACGGGTCCGCCGACCAGGACCCGGAGCTCTACCGACAGCTCGCCGCACGCGTCGGGCTGATCGGTGTCGGCGCCGACAACACCTACGGGCACCCGACCGACCGAGCACTCGCGATGCTGGCGGCAGCGGGGACGACACCGTTCCGCACCGACCTGCAGGGGACCGTCGTCGTGCGCAGGGGAACGGCAGGACCGGAGGTGTGGACCGAGCGGGCGTCCCCGGAGCAAGCGCCCCCGGGCCAAGCGCCCTCGGACCAAGCGCCCTCGGGGCAATCGCCCTCGGGGCAAGCGCCCTCGGGACGGGCACCGGGAGGGTCGGCGGTGGCCCGTAGACTCGGACCCGCACCATCGGAAGGAACGCATGCCCGCCAAGAAGCCCGCGCGCGCCGCCGCGAAGATCGACCAGGTCCCGTGGTCCGGCATCCGTCCAGCGCCCGTCGTCCTCGTGACCGGGCCGGAGACGTTCCTCGCCGAGCGGGCGACGGGCATGCTCCGCGATCTGCTGGTCGGCGAAGACCCCGCGCTCGAGGTCCACGACCTCGAAGCCGACCAGTACGCACCCGGGCTCCTGGCGACGCTCGCCAGCCCGTCCCTCTTCGGTGAGCCGCGCCTGGTCCGGGTCACCAACGTCGAGAAGTGCACGGACGCCTTCATCACCGAGACCATCTCGTACCTCGGCGCGCCGGCGGACGACGTCACCCTCGTGCTGCGGCACGGCGGGGGAGTCCGCGGCAAGAAGCTCCTCGACGCGATCCGCGGCGGGTCGGGCGGCGGGATCGAGGTCCAGTGCGACGAACTCAAGCGTGAGACCGACCGCATCGACTTCGTGAACGCCGAGTTCCGCGCCGCACGTCGGAAGATCGCACCGTCCGCGGTGCGGACTCTCGTGGCGGCGTTCGCGGACGACCTCGCCGAGCTCGCGGCCGCGTGCCGGCAGCTCCTCGCCGACGAAGCGCAGGAGATCACGGACAAGGTCGTCGACAAGTACTACGGCGGCCGCGTCGAGACCAACGCCTTCAAGGTCGCCGACATCGCACTCGCGGGTCGATCGGCGCCGGCCATCGTCGAGCTGCGGCACGCTCTGTCGACCGGCGAAGCACCCGTGCCGATCGTCGCCGCGTTCGCGAGCAAGATCCGCACGATGGCGAAGGTGAGCGCCTACCGGGGCTCGAGCGGCCAGGCCGCGTCCGCGCTCGGCATGGCGCCGTGGCAGGTCCAGCGTGCGCAACGTGACGTCGCCGGGTGGAGCGAAGCCGGGCTCGCGAACGCGATCATCAGCATCGCCGAGGCGGACACCGCGGTGAAGGGTGGCTCGCGCGACGCGCACTACGCGCTCGAGGTCATGGTCCGCACCATCGCCCGTCGCGGCGAACCCCGCTGACCCGACCAGAGCCTCCCGTCCGTCAGGCGCTGCCTGCCCATCGAGACGCAACCGGACCCCCGCAACGACGAAGGCCCCGCACCGGAACGGTGCGGGGCCTTCGAGGGGGTCGGTGCGTCAGAGCGCAGCGACCTTCTTCGCGATGGCCGACTTGCGGTTCGCGGCCTGGTTCTTGTGGATGACGCCCTTGCTCACGGCCTTGTCGAGCTTCTTCGACGCGACGGCGAGAGCGGCGGTGGCCTTCTCCTTGTCGCCGGCGACGATCGCCTCGTTGGTGTGACGGATGAACGTCTTCAGCTCGGACTTGTAGGCCTTGTTGCGCTCGGTGGCCTTGAGGTTGGTCTTGATGCGCTTCATCTGCGACTTGATGTTCGCCATGCGTGGTGCTCCTGCTTCGTCTCGTACGGGTGAATGCGACCGCTGGGTAGAGGGGCCCTTGGTCGTCTCGCGTTCCACCCGTGGGCGGGGAACGCGCAAGCCAGCAAGCAACACTACCAGGACGGGGCACCCGGTTCAACGCGCACGACCCGTGTCACCGCGCGGAAACACGGCTCCGTTACCGTGACGGACATGCCGTCCCTCGCACCCCGGATCGACACCGTCCCGCCCTCCGGCATCCGCCGGGTCTTCGAACAGGCCGCCCTGCTGCAGCAGAGCGGTGCAGACGTGACCATGCTCGTCGTGGGAGAGCCCGACGTCCCGGTCGCCGCACACATCGGGGACGCGGCGAAACGGGCGTGGACCGAGGACCGGACGGACTACACCCCGAACGGCGGGATCCTGCCGCTGCGCCAGGCGATCCAGCAGAAGCTGCTGCGCGAGAACCGCATCGAGGTGGACCTCGAGCAGATCTGGATGACGATCGGCGCGACGCAGGCACTGTTCCAGGCGATGACCCTGGTGCTGAGCCCCGGCGACGAACTCCTGGTGCCGGACCCCGGCTACACGACGTTCACGATGAACGCGCACATCCTCGGTGCGACCCCGGTGCCGTACCGGCTCGAGCCGCAGCACGGGTTCGAACCCGACCTCGACGCGCTCGAGGCGAGCATCACCGAGCGCACCAGGGCGATCGTGGTCAACTCGCCGTCGAACCCGCTCGGGTCGGTCTTCGGCGAGGAGACGCTCCGCAGCATCCTGGCCCTGGCGAAGCGGCACGACCTGTGGGTGATCAGCGACGAGGTCTACGAGTACTTCACCTACGACACGCGGCACGTCAGCCTCGCGGCCCTCGACGAGGACGACCGGGTGTTCACCGCGTTCTCGCTGAGCAAGACGTACGCGATGACCGGCGTCCGCGTCGGGTACCTCGTGACGCCGAAGGGGCTCGGCGCGACCATGCGGACCACCCAGGAAGCGATGATCAGCTGCGTCGCGGAGCCCGACCAGTACGCGGCCCTCGCGGCGACCGTCGGCGATCACTCCGCGGTCCGGGACGCCCGCGAGCACTACCGTGCCAACCTCCAGGTCGCGACCGAGGTGCTCGACGCCGCCGGCATCCGGTACAACGACCCGAAGGGTGCGTTCTACCTGTGGATCGACATGTCGCACGCCGCGGACGGGGACGTCGCGGAGTGGGCGCTCGGGTTCCTGCAGCGCGAGAAGATCGCCGTCGCACCCGGGAGCGCGTTCGGGCGCACGGGCGAGGGCTGGATCCGCGTGTGCCTCGCCGCAACGCCGGACGACCTGCGCCACGGCCTCGGAGCCTTGCCCGCCCCGCACGCCGAGCACGCACAACCGTGGGACAATCGTTCGACCGTCCGACCCACCTGAGGAACCGTGAGCCCACAAGCATCCGCTCCGCTCGAGCCCGCCGCGACTCCGGCCGAGGCGATCCGCAACTTCTGCATCATCGCGCACATCGACCACGGCAAGTCGACGCTGGCCGACCGCATGCTGCAGATCACCGGCATCGTCGAGGACCGTGCGATGCGTGCGCAGTACCTCGACCGCATGGACATCGAGCGCGAGCGCGGCATCACGATCAAGTCGCAGGCGGTCCGCATGCCGTGGGAGCTCGACGGCACGACGTTCGCGCTGAACATGATCGACACGCCCGGCCACGTGGACTTCTCGTACGAGGTCTCCCGTTCCCTCGCCGCGTGCGAGGGAGCGATCCTGCTGGTCGACGCGGCGCAGGGCATCGAGGCCCAGACGCTCGCGAACCTGTACCTGGCGCTCGAGAACGACCTCGAGATCATCCCGGTCCTCAACAAGATCGACCTCCCCGCGGCCGATCCCGACAAGTACGCCGCCGAGCTCGCGCAACTCATCGGCGGCAAGCCGGAGGACGTCCTCCGCGTCTCCGGCAAGACGGGCGTCGGGGTCCCCGAGCTCCTCGACCGTGTCGTGCGCACCGTGCCGAACCCCGTCGGCGACGCCGAGGCCCCCGCTCGCGCGATGATCTTCGACTCGGTCTACGACAGCTACCGCGGCGTCGTGACCTACGTCCGGATGATCGACGGATCGATCGCCCCGCGCGAGAAGGTCCAGATGATGTCGACCAAGTCGACGCACGAGATCCTCGAGATCGGGGTGTCGAGCCCCGAGCCCAAGCCGACCAAGGGTCTGGGCGTCGGTGAGGTCGGCTACCTGATCACGGGCGTCAAGGACGTCCGGCAGTCCAAGGTCGGCGACACCGTCACGAGCGCGCAGCGGCCCGCCACCGACGCCCTGCCCGGCTACACGGACCCGAAGCCGATGGTGTTCTCCGGCCTCTACCCGATCGACGGCTCGGACTACCCGGACCTCCGCGACGCGCTCGACAAGCTCAAGCTCTCCGACGCGGCGCTGGTCTACGAACCCGAGACGTCCGTGGCGCTCGGTTTCGGCTTCCGTTGCGGCTTCCTCGGCCTGCTGCACCTCGAGATCATCACCGAGCGACTCAGCCGCGAGTTCGGTCTCGACCTCATCACGACCGCGCCCAGCGTGATCTACGACGTCACGACCGAGGACAACACCACGGTCCAGGTGACGAACCCGTCCGAGTTCCCGACCGGCCGCATCGTCGAGGTCCGCGAGCCGATGGTCCGCGCCGCGATCCTCGCGCCGAAGGACTACGTCGGCGCGATCATGGAGCTCTGCCAGCAGCGCCGTGGCTCCCTGCTCGGCATGGAGTACCTCGGCGAGGACCGCGTCGAAATCCGCTACCAGATCCCGCTCGGCGAGATCGTGTTCGACTTCTTCGACCAGCTGAAGAGCAAGACGCAGGGCTACGCCAGCCTCGACTACGAGCCCACCGGCGACCAGGCGGCCGACCTCGTGAAGGTCGACATCCTGCTGCAGGGCGACCAGGTGGACGCGTTCAGCGCGATCGTGCACCGCGACAAGGCGTACGCGTACGGCACGCTCATGACGGAGCGGCTCCGCAAGCTCATCCCGCGCCAGCAGTTCGAGGTCCCGATCCAGGCGGCGATCGGCGCCCGCATCATCGCGCGCGAGAGCATCCGCGCGATGCGCAAGGACGTCCTCGCGAAGTGCTACGGCGGTGACATCAGCCGGAAGCGCAAGCTCCTCGAGAAGCAGAAGGAGGGCAAGAAGCGCATGAAGACCATCGGCCGGGTCGAGGTCCCGCAGGAAGCCTTCATCGCCGCGCTCTCCGGCGACGTCGAAGAGAAGAAGAAGTAGCGCGAGAGCGACAGTCTGCGCCGGCACCGTGAAGCTGGTTCCTTGAAAGCGACAGTGTTCGCCCGCATTCGGGCGGGAGGCTGTCGCTTTCGCGTGACCGGGACCGGGACCGGGACCGGGACCGGGGACCGGGGACGGGGCTGCGCGGAACCGGCTCAGCGGCGGGCGCGGGCCCGCAAGGCGGCCAGAACAACCGCCGGGAGGCTCGCAGCAGCCAGTCCCGCCAGCGCGGTCCGCACGATGGTCGCCTCCGACACCGTGGCGAAGTCGGTCGCGGACGTCGCGACCACCGCGGCCACGACGGCACCGAGCGCCAACAGGACGGTCGTCCCGCCGAGCAGGACCGGGAGCCGAGGGTGGTGGTGGCGGCGCACCGCGGTGACGAGCGTCGCGCCGAACAGCAGCACGCCGGCGCCGGCCGCCGACGCCCCGATGCCGGCGACGACGTTGACGGTGTCGAACGGGGTCCAGCCGCTCGCCGCCCCGGTCGAGTAGCGCGACGACGCGCCGTACCCGGCGACGGCCTGGTCGACGGTGATCCGTGCCGCGGCGGCAACCGCGAACGCCACGAGCGTCGCGATGGCGAGGACGACGACCCGGCGGTCGACGGACCGGCGGGGGGTGGGCTCGGGCGTGGGCACGCGCCAACGATAGGGGCGGGACCGGGGCGACCACGGCCTCCAGTTCGGGGTGCGCGGAAAGCGGACGGCGACCCGAGCGGGGTCCGGGCCGGTCGGTTCGATCCGTGCTCCGCGCCCCAGTACGATGGCCGCATGAGCAGCCGCGGAGGGTACCTGACCGCCCTGACCTACGGAGCGGTCGGTGCGACGCAGGCGCCGGACCTCATGACCTACCCGCCGGAGGGCTTCGTCCCGGCGGAGTCGCGCTCGCGGATCGGCCACGGCGACCAGCGGTTCGAGACCGCGGTGACGCAGGCGCTGACGTGGCAGATCCAGGAGCGCAGCGGCATCCGCGTCCACGTGGAAGAAGCGCCGGACGACGACGAGGTCCGCTACAACCCGGTGACGTTCGACGAGCAGGGCGTCCCGATCGCCCCGGCATCGATCGGCACTCCCCGGGTCGAGAAGTTCGCGCCGGACGGCACGCCGCTCGTCACCGCGGGGACCTCCGCCGTGCTGACGATGCACGCGTTCGGGCGGACGGTGCAGGCGCCGGTGCGGGTCGTGTCCGTGATCGACGAGCCCGACCGCAAGGGGTTCGCGTACGGCACGCTCGAAGGGCACCCGCTCTCCGGTGAGGAGTCGTTCGTGGTGGAGCGCACCGCCGACGGCTCGGTGTGGCTGCAGGTCCGACAGTTCTCGCAGCCGGCGAGCCGCAAGTGGCAGTTCGTCGCACCGCTCCTGCGTCGGCAGCAGCGCGTGATGGCCGAGAAGTACCTCGGGGCGCTCCGCGGCGACTAGTCCTCGTCGACCGGCCGGAGCGGCGGCAACGCCGCGATCGCGTCCTCGATCAGCGCGGCGTCCGTGACGCAGTCGCGCGCGATCGCGACGGCGTTCGTGTGTCGCAGTGCGTCCACGTCGTAGACCCCGGTCGCGACGGCCAGGAACGGGATCCCGACCGCGTCGGCCGCTTCGCCGTCCCTGGGGGTGTCGCCGACGATGACGGCGCGGGTGCCGGCGAGTGCGGTGGCCGCGAGGGCGGTGACGCCCGCCCGCTCGATCTCCTCGTCGCCGAAGTACGAGTGCTCCCAGTCGAACGCGGCGACGTCGAACCCGGCGCCGAGCAGCTTCACGCGGGCCCGGTACGCGGAGTTGCCGGTCAGCAGGCCGTTGCGCCAGCCGATCTCGGCGAAGCGCGCGACCAACGCCGTGGCCCCTGGTGCCGGCGTCCGGTGGTCGCCGGCGCGGTGTCGTTCCTCGGACAGGTCGCGGAGGTGGCTGCTGACGGTCGGGATGACCCCGTCGTCGAGGTCGTGCGCGCGGACGTGCTCCGCGATGATGCCCGCGTCGGTGCGGCCGTGCTGGTGCCCGACGAGCTGGGGGAGGTCGCGCCCGATCGCCCGCTCGAGGGCCAGGTGGTAGAGGTTGCCCGGGGACGTCGCGTTGCGGACGAGGGTGCCGTCGATGTCCCACAGCACCGTGGTGGGGACGGGGTGGTGCTCCATGACTCCATCATGACGGACAATGGACTCCATGCCGAGTGCTCTGCCGATCGCCGACCCGGCTCCCGTGGACGGCCTGATCACCCCCGGGCCGGGCGCGGGCGACGTGCCGTTCGGCGTCTACGTGCACGTGCCGTTCTGCCGCGTCCGCTGCGGGTACTGCGACTTCAACACGTACACGGCCTCCGAGCTCCGCGGCGTCCGTCGTGACGACTACGCCGGACACGCCGTCCGCGAGATCCAGTGGGCCGCGCAGGTGCTCGACCGTTCCGGTGTGCCGCGTCGTCCGGTCTCGACGGTCTTCTTCGGCGGAGGGACGCCGACGATGCTGCCGGCGAGCGACCTCGCGATGGTCCTCCGCGCCATCGACGACACGTGGGGGATCCTGCCGGGGGCCGAGGTCACCACCGAGGCGAACCCGGACTCGGTCGATGCGTCCTCGCTCGAGACGCTCCGCGCCGGCGGGTTCAACCGGATGAGCTTCGGCATGCAGTCGGCGGTGCCGCACGTGCTCGCCACCCTCGACCGCACCCACGACCCGGAACGCGTGCCGCTCGTCGTCGACCTCGCGAAGCAGCTGGGACTCGACGTCTCGCTCGACCTCATCTACTCGACGCCGGGGGAGTCCCTCGACGACTGGCGCACCTCGCTCGACGCGGCGATCGCGTGCGAGCCCGACCACGTGTCGGCGTACTCGCTCATCGTCGAGGACGGCACCGCCATGGGCCGCGCGGTCAAGCGCGGCGAGCTGCCGGCGCCGGACGACGACGTCGCCGCGGACATGTACGAGCTCGCGGACCGGGTCCTCGGCGATGCCGGGTACGGCTGGTACGAGGTGTCGAACTGGGCGAAGGGCGACGAGCACGCCAGCCGCCACAACCTGTCGTACTGGAAGGGCCACGACTGGTGGGGTGTCGGCCCCGGCGCGCACTCGAGCGTCGCCGGCACGCGCTGGTGGAACGTCAAGCACCCGGCCGCGTACGCGAACCGGGTGCTCGCCGACGAGTCGCCGGCCGCAGGGCGCGAGACCCTGGACGACGAGACCCGGTACGTCGAGCGCGTGCTCCTCGCCACGCGCGTCCGCGGCGAGCTCCGGACGTCCGAACTCCGCCAGGAGGGCCGTGGCCGGGTCGCGGGGCTCATCGCCCGTGGTCTCGTGGACGGGCGCAGTGCCCTGGGGGCGCCCGGTACGCCGGGTCGCCTGGACCTGACGCTGCGCGGCCGCCTGCTCGCCGATGCAGTGGTCCGCGAGCTGCTCGACTAGCCCTGGTCCGTCAGTTCTTGACGAACTCGATCGACAGCGGGTACCGGTAGAAGCGGCCCTGGTTCGCGGCGACGGCGGCCATGATGCCGAAGACGATCGACACGACCCACACGCCGAAGATGATCAGCACGCCGATGCCGAGCCACGACGTGACGACGCCGACCGCGTACGCGATGGCCATCGTGATGTGGAAGTTCAGGGCGACCCGGGTGTGCTCGCGGACGAACTGGCCACGGTCGCGCAGGACGAAGTACGCCACGAGCGGGGCGATGAAGTTGAAGAGGATCCCGCCGACGTGCGTGAGCGTGGCCCAGAGGCGCTGGTCCTCCGGCGTCATCGGCTGCGGTGGCTGGTAGTACGGCCCGGGGCCCTGCGGTCCGCCGGGCTGCTGGCCCCAGGGTCCGCCCGGCTGTCCGTTGCCCGGCTGCTGTCCGTAGGTCATGCCGGAAGCGTAGCGACCCGATGTGGAGAAGTGTCGGGACGTCGGTGCGCGGGCGTAGGATCAGCACTCGACACGTCCGAGTGCCAGCACGAGTGGAAGGGGTCCGGGTTGGTCAGCGAACGCTCCCTCGAGGTCCTCAAGGCCATCGTGCGCGACTACGTCGCCTCGCGCGAGCCCGTCGGGTCGAAGACGATCGTCGAGCGCCACGCCTTCGGGGTCAGCGCCGCGACGATCCGCAACGACATGGCCCTGCTCGAGGACGAGCAGCTGATCATCGCGCCGCACACCTCGTCCGGGCGGGTGCCCACCGACAAGGGGTACCGCGTGTTCGTGGACCACCTCGCCGCCGCCCGCCCGCTCTCCAGCGCGCAGCGGCACGCCATCGAGACCTTCCTCGGCGCGTCCAACGACCTCGACGACGTCCTCGGCCGGACCGTCCGGCTGCTCAGCCAGCTGACCAACCAGGTCGCCCTCGTCCAGTACCCCTCGATGGTGCGGGCGCGGGTGCAGCACGTCGAGCTCGTCCGGCTGGGGGACTCGCGGCTGATGGTCGTGCTCATCACCGACACCGCCAGGGTCGAGCAGCGCGTCGTCGAGACCGACGTCGCGCTCGACGAATCCGCGCTCGTCGAGCTCCGCACGGTGCTCAATGCCGCGACCGTCGGGCTCCTGCTCCACGACGTCCCGACGGCGCTGCGGGAGATCCCCGCGCAGATCCGGCCGGAGTCGCAGACCCTCGCCGGCGTCGTCGTCGCGACCGTGATCGAGCAGGTCGCGGCGAACCGGCAGGACCGCCTGGTGATGGCGGGCGCGGCGAACCTCGCGAAGAGCGAACAGGACTTCTCCGGCGGACTCTTCCCGGTGCTCGAAGCGATCGAGGAACAGGTGACCCTCCTCCGGTTGTTCGGGGAGATGCAGCTCGACGACGTGTCCGTCACCGCACGGATCGGCGTCGAGAACGCGGAGTACGGCCTCGACGCGACGAGCATCGTCGCCGGCGGGTACGTCGCCGCAGGTGGTGAGGTCGCCCGACTGGGCGTCCTCGGACCGACCCGAATGGACTACGGCTCCAACATGGCCGCGGTCCGCGCGGTCGCGCGGTACCTGTCCAGACTGCTCGGAGAGAATTGACGACCGCCGCAGTGCACGCCGACCGTGCCAGCCCGACCACGGCGGCGACGCGGGCCGACCGCGTGACGTGACCACGGCCTCCAGGCCGAACCGACCAGACGACCGACGAAACCAACTGAGGGATACGTGGCAGACCACTACGACGTCCTCGGTGTCCCGCGTGACGCGGCCGACGCCGACATCAAGAAGGCGTACCGACGCCTCGCGCGCGAGCTCCACCCGGACGTGAACCCGAGCCCGGACGCAGCCGAGCGCTTCAAGGACGTGACGCACGCGTACGACGTGCTGAGCGACCCCGAGCAGCGGAGACGGTACGACGCCGGCCCGCAGGCCGACAGCCCGTTCGGCGGTGGGGCCGGCGGCTTCAGCGACATCTTCGACGCCTTCTTCGGCGGCGGCGGGGGCGGCGGCCGGGGCACCGGTCCGCGCAGCCGTGCCGAACGCGGACAGGACGCCCTGCTCCGCATCGACGTCGACCTGGACGAGGTCGTCTTCGGCACGCACAAGGACGTCGAGGTCGACACGGCGGTCCTCTGCGAGACGTGCGGCGGTTCCTGCTGCGCCCCCGGCACGAGCCCGCGCACCTGCGACATCTGCGGCGGTTCCGGCCACATCCAGCGCCAGGTCCGGTCGCTCCTCGGCAACGTCGTGACGAGCGCACCGTGCGGCACCTGCCGCGGCCACGGCACCGTCATCCCGAACCCGTGCCCGACCTGCCAGGGCCAGGGCCGCGTCCGCGCCCGTCGCACCATCCCGGTGGACGTCCCCGCCGGTGTCGACTCCGGTCTGCGCCTGCAGATGCCCGGTCAGGGCGAGGTCGGCCCGGCCGGCGGCCCGTCCGGCGACCTGTACCTCGAGATCCGCGTGCGCCACCACGACGTCTTCAGCCGTGACGGGGACGACCTCCTCGCCACGCTCGAGGTCTCGATGACCGACGCGGTGCTCGGCACCACGGCGACGATCGACGGGCTCGACGGTCCGGTCGAGCTCGAGATCCGTCCCGGCGTGCAGAGCGCCGACGTGCTCGTGCTGAAGGACCGCGGCGTCACGAAGCTGCGAGGGAACGGCCGTGGCGACCTCCGGGTCGGTGTGCAGGTCGTGACCCCGACGAAGCTGTCGCACAAGGAGCGTCAGCTCGTCGAGCAGCTCGCGAAGTCGCACAAGGCGTCGCCGCCGCAGCTCGCCCGGTTCCAGCAGGGGATGTTCGGCAAGCTCCGCGATCGCTTCTTCAACTTCTGATGGCGTCGCTCTACCTGGTGGAGTCGCTCGACGGTGTGGGCGTCGGCGGCTCCGTGACGCTCGACGGTGCCGAGGGCCGGCACGCCGTGAAGGTGTCGCGGGTGCGCGTCGGGGAGACGCTGCGGCTCTCGGACGGCCAGGGCACGGTCGTCGTCGGTGCGGTCTCGTCGCTCGGCCGCGACTCGCTGTCGCTGACGGTGTCGGACGTCCTGGTGTCGTCGCGCCCGGTGCCGTCGCTCACGCTCGTGCAGGCCCTCGCGAAGGGCGGCCGGGACGAGATGGCGGTGCAGGCGGCGACCGAGGTCGGCGTCGACCACGTCGTGCCGTGGTCCGCGGCACGCAGTGTCTCCCGGTGGGAGGGCGCGAAGGTCGCGAAGGGTCGTGCCCGCTGGCAGGCGATCGCGCACGAGGCGTCGAAGCAGGCGATCCGGTCGTGGGTGCCGTCAGTGACCGACCCGGTGACGACCGCAGCGCTCGCGGCGTCCGCGTCGTCGGCCGGTGTCGTGCTCCTCGTGCTCGACCCGACCGCCACCGAACGGCTCGCCACGTGGGAGCCGCCTGCTGACGCGACGTCGATCTCGCTGGTCGTCGGCCCCGAAGGCGGTATCGACGGGTCGGAACTCGAACGCTTGTCGGCTGCCGGTGCCGTCCTGGTCCGGCTCGGTGACACCGTGCTCCGGACGTCCACCGCGGGACCCGCCGCGTTGGCGGTGCTGCAGTCGCGGCTCGGCCGCTGGTAGCGGCCGACCGCCCGCGCGGTGATGATCGTCAGGCGCGGCGGTCGAGCCAGGCCTGCAGCTCGGCGCGGGCGTCGGCGATCTCGGCCTCGGACGGGTTCGGGGAGTACCGCGTCCCGATGAACGCGTTGACGAGGGTCTCCCGCGTGACGCCGTCCGCGCCGCGCCAGTCGATCGACGGGAAGCGGTCGACGGCGACGATCTGGTCGCGCCGGATCCGTGTCGAGAACGCGAAGCCGCGCACCACGAGTTCGTCCTCCGACAGGTCGACGCCCGTCCGTGCCCAGCGGAGGGCGACGAGCCCGGCGGCGACGACCAGCACGGCGCTGACCGGCCAGGCGTCCCGTTGCGCGAGCACCAGCGCGACCGCGAACGCGACCGCGATGGCCGCGGCGACCTGCAGGATCAGGCGGATTCGACGGGGCATCGGGATCGTCCGGGAAGACTGCGGGTCGGTCACGCGTTCTACGATGGACCAATGAGCAGCGTGTTCACCAAGATCATCGACCGTGAGATCCCCGCGACCGTCGTCGCCGAGGACGACCGCGTCATCGCGATCGAGGACATCGCCCCGAAGGCGCCCGTCCACGTGCTCGTGATCCCCAAGACCGAGGAGTACGCGAACGTGGCCGAACTCGCCGCGGGGGACCCGGACCTCCTCGCGCACGTGGTCGCCACCGCCCAGCGCATCGCCGACGAGCGCGCCGGCGGCCAGTTCCGACTCGTCTTCAACACCGGCGAAGCCGCCGGACAGACCGTGTTCCACGTGCACGCGCACGTACTCGCAGGCGACCTGCAGGAAGGCAACATTGCCAGCTGACGAAACCGCATCCGCCGAGACCGAAGCCGTCTCGGAACTCAGTGTCGACGGCATCGCCATGGTGCAGCTGCTCGGCCCGCAGGACCGGCTCCTCAAGACCGTGGAACGTCAGTACCCGGGTGTCCGGGTCCTGGTCCGCGGCAACGAGGTGACCCTGACCGGGCCGGAGCGCGACGTCGCCCGCGCCCGCGCGCTCGTCGACGAGCTCGTGGGCATGGTCAAGCGCGGGCAGGACGTCGGGCAGGCCGACATCCCGACCTCGGCCCGCATCATCGACGAGCAGCGCAGCCCGTCCGACGTGTTCGGCTCGCCGATCGTGTCGAGTCGCGGCAAGTCGGTGCGGCCGAAGACGGACGGCCAGCGTGCCTACGTCGACGCCATCGACGAGAACACGATCACGTTCGGCATCGGCCCGGCCGGCACCGGCAAGACGTACCTGGCGATGGCGAAGGCCGTGCAGGCCCTGCAGCGTCGCGAGGTCACGCGGATCATCCTCACCCGACCCGCGGTCGAAGCCGGCGAGCGGCTCGGGTTCCTCCCCGGCACGTTGACGGACAAGATCGACCCGTACCTGCGGCCGCTCTACGACGCGCTCAACGAGATGATGGACCCCGAGCTCGTCCCCAAGCTGCTCGCGGCCGGCACGGTCGAGGTCGCTCCGCTGGCGTACATGCGCGGACGGACGCTCAACGACTCGTTCGTCGTGCTCGACGAGGCGCAGAACACCACGCCGGAGCAGATGAAGATGTTCCTGACGCGTCTGGGCTTCGGCTCGAAGATGGTCGTCACCGGCGACATCACGCAGGTGGACCTGCCGGGGAACGTGTCGGGGCTGCGGCTCGTCACGCAGATCCTCTCCGAGGTGCAGGACATCCACTTCGCCCGGCTCGGCAGTGAGGACGTGGTCCGGCACACGCTCGTCGGCCGCATCGTGGACGCCTACACGGTCTACGACGAGCAGCGGCTCGCCGAACAGGCCGGGCACCGACCTGGAGGCCGTGGCACGGCCCCGGCGGGGAACCCAGCCGGTGCGAACCGGGCCGAGCGCCGTGGCCGGGTCCCGCAGGACCGCCAGACCAGCCCCTACCCCCAGAACGATCCTCGAGGAGGAACCCGGTGAGCATCGAGCTCAACAACGAGTCCGGTGTGCAGATCGACGACGACGCGGTCCAGCGTCTCGCGGCCTTCGCGCTCGACGCGCTGCACGTCCACGCCGACGCGGAGCTCGCCATCGTGCTCGTCGACGAGGGGGCGATGGAGCAGCTGCACGTCCGCTGGATGGACGAACCTGGCCCGACCGACGTGCTGAGCTTCCCGATGGACGAGCTCCGCCCCGGCACCGAGGACGACCCGACACCCGCCGGACTGCTCGGCGACATCGTGCTCTGCCCGCAGGTCGCCGAGGCGCAGGCGAAGACCGCCGGGCACTCCACGACCGACGAGCTCCTGCTCCTGACGTGCCACGGGATCCTGCACCTGCTCGGCTTCGACCACGCGGAGCCGGAGGAGAAGGCCGAGATGTTCGGGCTCCAGGGGGAGATCCTGACCGCCTTCGCCGCCCAGCGCCGGTGGCGGTGACCGCAGTGCTGCTCGTCGCCGTCCTGCTCGCGGTGGCGTTCGTGCTCGTCGTCCTCGGCGGGCTGCTCGCCGCGTCCGACGCCGCGCTCGGGGTGCTCTCCCGCGCTGATCTCGACGACATCGCCAGGGGCAGCAAGCGTCGCCGTGCCATCGAGGCGATCGGGGACGACGTCGGCGCCCACGTCAACGCGCTGAACTTCTTCCGGGTGCTCGCCGAGACGGCAGCGGCCGTGCTCGTCACCATCGCGCTGTTCTCGGTCCTCGACACGTGGTGGCTCGCGCTGATCGTCTCCGCGGCGATCATGACCGCGGTGTCGTTCGTGCTCGTCGGGTCGAGCCCCCGCAGCGTCGGCCGAGCCCACGCGGACCGGCTCATCGGGGTCACCGGTGGGCTCGTGCACGCGGTGCGCATCGTCCTCGGGCCGCTCGCCGGACTGCTCGTGCTCATCGGCGACCGTGTCACACCCGGGCGGAACGGCAGCACGTCGAGCGTGTCGAGTGAGGAGCAGCTCCTGTCGCTCGTGGACGAGGCCACCGAGAGCAACGTGCTCGAGGCGGACGACCGCGAGCTGATCCACTCGGTCTTCGAGTTCAGCGACACGCTCGTGCGCGAGGTCATGGTGCCGAGGACCGACATGGTCACGGCGGACGCAGCGGACACCGTGTCGACGGTGATGGAGGAGTTCCTCGCCGCCGGGGTCTCCCGCATGCCCGTGACCGGCCGGGACAGCGACGACGTCCTCGGCGTCGTCTACCTCCGCGACCTGGCGCGCGCCCTGTACGAGAACGAGAGCGCCGGCGGCCGGGCCGTGACCTCGTTGCTCCGGGCGGCCGAGTTCGTCCCGGAGTCGAAGCACGCCGACGAGACACTGCGGCACATGCAGGCCGCGAAGAACCACCTGGTGCTCGTGGTCGACGAGTACGGCGGCGTCGCGGGGCTCGTCACGATGGAGGACCTCATCGAGGAGCTCGTCGGTGACATCTCCGACGAGTACGACCGCACCGTGATCGACCGCGTCGAGGTCTCCGACGGCGTCTGGCGGATCTCCGCGCGGATGCCGATCGACGACCTCGGCGACCTGTTCGGCGTCGACCTCGACGACGACGACGTCGACACCGCCGGCGGCCTGCTCACCAAGGAACTCGGTCACCTGGCGATCGCCGGCGAGTCCGTGACCGTGTCCGGCGTCGTGCTGACGGCGGACCGCGTCGAGGGCAAGCGCCGCCACCTCATCTCCGTGCTCGCCGAACGCACCGACGCCCTCGCCGGCGCGGAGCAGGCGTTCGACGGCACCGCACCCACCACGACGGGATCCACCTCAGCATGAGCGACACCGACAGCACCCCCACCTTCCGAGCCGGCTTCGTCTCGTTCGTCGGACGACCGAACGTCGGCAAGTCGACGCTGACCAACGCGCTCGTCGGGCAGAAGGTCGCGATCACGTCGTCCAAGCCCCAGACGACCCGCCGGGCGATCCGCGGCATCGTGCACCGACCCGACGGGCAGGTCATCATCGTCGACACGCCGGGTGTGCACCGGCCGAGGACCCTGCTCGGCGAACGGTTGAACGACCTGGTGCAGTCCACCCTCGCCGACGTCGACGTCATCGGGTTCTGCGTGCCGGCGAACGAGCCGATCGGGCCCGGCGACAAGTTCATCAACGAGACGCTCGACCACTTCCCCCGCGCGAAGAAGATCGCGATCGTGACGAAGGTCGACCGCGCCGGCAAGGAGAAGATCGCCGAGCAGCTCATCGCGGTCTCGCAGCTCCGCGAGTGGGACGCGATCGTCCCGACGTCGGGGACCGAGGGGACCCAGCTGGAGGCTCTGCTCGGCGAGATCACCAAGCTGCTGCCCGAGTCGCCGGCGCTCTACGACGCCGAGGCCGTCACCGAGGAGACGAGCGAGGACCGCATCGCCGAGCTCATCCGCGAGGCCGCCCTCGAGGGCGTCCGCGACGAGCTCCCGCACTCGCTCGCGGTGCTGATCGAGGACATGGTCGAGCCGGACCCGGACGACGACCCGAACGGACCGCTGCGCATCTTCGCGAACCTGTTCGTCGAGCGCGACAGCCAGAAGTCGATCGTGATCGGGCACAAGGGCGAACGGCTGAAGGACGTCGGTTCCCGGGCACGTGCCGAGATCGAGTCGCTGCTCGGCGGACGCCACGTCTACCTGAACATCCGCGTGAAGGTCGCGAAGGAGTGGCAGCGCGACCCGAAGCAGCTCGGTCGACTCGGGTTCTGACGCGGGTCATTCCGTGGATTGACGCGCACGACGGCGCGCAGCCGTACCGTGGACGGGTGTTCCGTCCCATGCTGCGCGCCCAGATCGTCGTGGACCTCGTGGTCGCCGGCGTCCTCGGCGTGCTCGTCGCGGTCACGTCGACTCGGGGGATCGACGGACCGCTCGCCTACCTGACCGTTCTCGGCATGACGGTGGCGCTCGCGCTCCGGCGGCTCTCGCCGGGCCTCGCGCTGACCGTCGCGTGGGTCACAGCGGTCTTCCAGATGGTGACGGGGCAGGACCCGGACGGTGCCGACGCGTTCATCGCCGCGATCGTCTACACGACGAGCGCGTACGGCAGCCGACGCGTCCGGCTGGCGGGACTCGTCTCGGCGATCGGCGGCGCGGTCACGGCCGCCGTGTACGTCGGCGCCAAGGACTACGCCCAACGACTGACCATCGACACCGCGACGACTCCGGCGCGCGAGTCGATGCAGGTCACGATCGCGTACTTCGTGGTCATCCTCGCGCTGCTCCTGCTGCCGTGGCTCGCCGGCGTCGTCGTGCGGACCCGTCGAGCCGCGCGGATGAGTCGTGAGGCCCTGCTCCTCGCCGAACGCGACGCGGCCCGCGCGGACCGTGCGGTCGCCGTCGAGCAGGAGCGGGTGCGGATCGCCCGTGACATGCACGACATCGTGGCGCACTCCCTCGCAGTCGTCATCGCGCAGGCGGACGGTGCCCGGTACGCACTGAAGGCCGATCCGGCCGTCGCCGACCAGGCACTCAGCACGATCTCCGGGACCGCCAGGCGGGCACTCGGCGACGTCCGTGAGCTGCTCGGCGCCCTCCGCCACGAGCAGGGAACCGCGCCGACCCCGGACGTCGACGACATCGAGCGCCTCGTGACGGAGATGCGCGCCGTCGGCCTCGACGTCCGGGTCGATCGCAACGGTGACTCCACCACGCTGCCGACCACCACCCAGCTCGCCGTCTACCGCATCGTCCAGGAGAGCCTGACGAACGCGTACAAGCACGGCGAGCACGGCACCCCGGTGCACGCCACCTTGACGTACCGCCCGGACACCGTCGAGATCGACGTGGTCAACCGCCGCGCTGACCACGGGCACGCGGGACCGGGGACCGGGCACGGGCTCGTCGGGATGCGGGAGCGTGCCACCATGTCCGGGGGCAGCATGACCGCTGGACCCCGCGGCGACGACTTCGCCGTCGCGGTCCGGATGCCGGCGCACCCCGCGAGCGGGCAGATGCCGCGGGGGCTCGTCACGACGAGGCAGCCGACGGACCACACCACCGACCAGGAGCACACAGGACGATGACCGACACCCCGATCCGCGTCGCGCTCGTCGACGACCAGGCCCTGTTCCGCACCGGGATCCGGATGCTCATCGACTCGCAGCCGGACCTCCGCTTCGTGGGAGAGGCGGGCGACGGCGCCGCCGGTGTCGAACTCGTCCGCACGGGGCGCCCGGACGTGGTGCTCATGGACGTCAGGATGCCGGTCATGGACGGCATCACGGCGACCGCGAAGATCGTCGAGGACGGCGGGACGGACGGCGCGAAGGTCCTGGTGCTCACGACCTTCGACTTCGACGAGGCCGCGGCGAAGGCGATCCGTGCCGGGGCGAGCGGGTTCGTGCTGAAGGACGCCGACCCGGAGTTCCTGCTCGCGGCGATCCGGACGGTGCACGCGGGGACGGCCGTGTTCGCGGCCTCGGCGACCCGTGAACTCCTCCGCCGGTACGACGACGCGCAGGAGCAGGCGGCGAACGTGCCGGCCGCGTTCGCCGAACTGACGCCCCGGGAACGGGAGATCTTCGACCTCGCGGCCAGGGGCTTCAGCAACAGCGAGATCGCCCAGCACGAGTTCGTCAGCGAGGCGACGGTGAAGACCCACATCTCACGGGTGCTCACGAAGCTCGAGCTGCGGGACCGTGTGCGGCTCGTGGTGTTCGCGCACCAGCACGGGCTCGTCACGAAGGACTGACGATCGGGTACTGCGCGCAGCGCCCGGCACCGCACGGTGTCATCCGGTGGGATGACCCGTCCACAGCGAACCGAGTCGAGCGGACGATCCACGGGAGCCGACGGACCGACGCGGACCGGGCCTCCTGATCGTCAAGGTGGATGCATGACCACCAGCCACGCACCGATCATCCGCCTCGACCACGTGTCCAAGCACTACGGCGACGCCGCGCGCCGCGTCACGGCGCTCGACGACGTCAGCGTCGACATCGGCGCCGGCGAGTTCACCGCGGTGATGGGCCCGTCCGGTTCCGGCAAGTCCACGCTCATGCACGTCGCAGCCGGCCTCGACACGGTGTCCGGGGGGCACATCCAGATCGACGGCACCGACATCACGCAGCTCGGTGACAAGGAGCTCACCGAACTCCGTCGACGTCGACTCGGGTTCGTGTTCCAGTCGTTCAACCTCGTCCCGACGCTCGACGTCGCCGAGAACATCCGGCTGCCGTTCCTGCTCGGCGGGCACAAGCCCTCAGCGGAAGAGTCCGCGTGGATCGACCGGCTCGTCGAGATGCTCGGACTCGGCAACCGCCTGACGCACCGGCCGCACCAGCTGTCCGGCGGTCAGCAGCAGCGGGTCGCGATCGCACGCGCGCTGGCATCGCGTCCGGCGGTGGTCGTCGCCGACGAGCCGACCGGCGCACTCGACTCCCGGACCGGGCGCGACGTGCTCGGCATCCTCCGCGGTGCCGTCGCCGAGTGGGGGCAGAGCGTCGTCATGGTGACCCACGACCCGGTCGCGGCCGCCAACGCCGATCGCATCCTCTTCCTCGCGGACGGCCGCATCGTCGGGGACCGCCCGGCGATGAGCGCCGCGGACATCTCGACCACCATGCTGGGGATGGAGGCAGCAGCGTGAACGCCATCCGCGACTTCTCGCCCACCGTCCTGGTCGCCGCGCTCGGCACCACGTTCGGTTCCGCCCTGGTCATCGCACCCGGCATCGTCACCCAGGCGCTGACGGCCGCCGGCCTCTCCGACCTCGGCCCGATCAAGGCGATCCTCGACGTGATCGGCTGGCTGTTCCTCGGCATCGCACTGTACGTCGGGGCCATCGTCACGGCGAACACCTGCGCAACGCTCATCGCCGGGCAGACGCGGGTCCTCGCGCTCCAGCGCCTGGTCGGTGCCACCGGCGCGACGCTCCGGTCCCGCATCACCCGGGCGGGACTCGTCGTCGGTGTCGTGGGTGGACTCGCCGGTGCGGTCGTCGGCACCGGGCTCTCCGCGCTCTTCGTCGCCGTCCTCCGGGGCAACGGGTTCCTGCCCGACACGTCGTACACGCTCATCCCGTGGCAGCTCGTGCTGCCGATCGTCGCGGTCGTGCTGGCGACATGGGGCGCGTTCGCGGTGGGGTCCCGTCGAGTCCTGACGGTCACGCCGCTCCAGGCGCTGTCCTCGAGCGTCGAGCCGAGCCACGACGACGTCCGGTCCGGCACGGCACGCAAAGTCTGGTCGATCCTGCTGATGGCCGGCGGTGGAGCGCTGATGCTCGTCGGACTCGCCGTGAGCAGCGCGTCACCGCTCGCGGTCCTCCCTGCTGCACTCGGCGGGTTCGTGTCGTTCGCCGGGATCGCCGTCGGCGCGACGATCGTGATGCCGCCCGTCCTGGCGCTGATCGGGCGCATCGGTGCCAAGGACCCGGTGGTGCTGCTCGCCGGCCGGAACGCGATGCGTGCGCCGGGCCGGTCGTCCCGGGCGACGATCGGACTCGTGATCGGCGTCACCCTGCTCGTCACCTTCGCCGTCGCGCTCGGGATGATGCAGCAGGTGCTCGAAGCACAGCTCCGCGGGCAGCTCCAGAGCGGGAGCCCTCAGCAGCTGCAGGGCATGCGCGACTTCTTCGTCCAGGTGAACGGCGTCGTCAGCGTCATCGTCGGGTTCTCCGCGGTGATCGCCGCGGTGGGTGTCGTCAACGCGCTCGCGCTCGGCGTGCTGCAGCGACGGCGAGAGCTCGGGCTGCTGCGTGTGCTCGGGCTGACCGGTGCGCAGGTGCGTCGGATGATCGTGACGGAAGCCGTACAGATGGTCGTCGCGGCCGTCCTCACCGGGCTCGTGCTCGGGACGTTCTACGGATGGGTCGGCGGGCAGACGCTCCTCGGGTCGCTCGGTGACCCTGTCGGCCCGGTGCTCCCGCCGACCACGATCGTCATCGTGGTGGCTGGTGCGCTCGTCCTCGCGGTGGTCGCCACCGTCGCTCCGGTCCGGCGCGCGATGCGCGTCCCGCCGACCGAGGCGCTCGCGGTCGACTGACGGTGCCGGTGGTGCGGAACCGACGCGTCACACGAGGCGGACCGGTGCTACGGTGAAGGAGCTATGTACTCGGCGCTCCTCCTCCTTCGCTGCCGCGACGAGGCCTGACACACCGGCCCACCTCGTCGCGGAGTCTCGTCGTCGGCCGACACCACCTGACGAACCGAAAGCGAACGACCGATGCAGAACACGCAGCGCCCCTCCGGGATGCCGATCCACAAGTACGTCCCGTTCCACGAGCAGATCACCGTCGAACTGCCCGACCGCACCTGGCCGACGAAGCGCATCGACCGCGCTCCCCGCTGGTGCGCCGTCGACCTGCGTGACGGCAACCAGGCCCTCATCGACCCGATGGACGCCGAGCGCAAGCGTGCGATGTTCGACCTGCTCGTGCGCATGGGCTACAAGGAGATCGAGGTCGGGTTCCCCAGCGCCTCGCAGACGGACTTCGACTTCGTCCGCAGCCTGATCGACGAGGGCGCGATCCCCGACGACGTCACGATCCAGGTCCTGACGCAGGCGCGCGAGCACCTGATCCAGCGCACGTACGAGGCGATCGACGGTGCCAAGCAGGCCATCGTCCACCTCTACAACTCGACGTCGATCGTCCAGCGCGAGGTCGTCTTCCGCACCGACGTGCAGGGCGTCGTCGACATCGCGGTGGCCGGCGCGAAGCTCTGCAAGGCCGCAGAGGCCACGCTGCAGCACGACACGACGGTCTACTACGAGTACTCGCCGGAGTCCTACACGGGCACCGAGCTCGAGGTCGCGCTGGAGATCTGCAACGCCGTGCTGGAGGTCTTCGAGCCGACGCCCGACCGCAAGGTGATCATCAACCTGCCGGCCACGGTCGAGATGGCGACGCCGAACGTCTACGCCGACTCCATCGAGTGGATGTCACGCCACCTCGCCCACCGGCAGGACGTGATCCTGTCGCTGCACCCGCACAACGACCGTGGGACCGCCGTCGCCGCCGCCGAGCTCGGGTACATGGCCGGTGCCGACCGCATCGAGGGGTGCCTGTTCGGCAACGGGGAGCGCACCGGGAACGTCGACCTGGTCGCCCTCGGCATGAACCTGTTCACGCAGGGCATCGACCCGGAGATCAGCTTCGCGGACATCGACCAGATCAAGCGCACGGTCGAGTACTGCAACCAGTTGCCCGTGCCGGAGCGCCAGCCGTGGGCCGGTGACCTCGTCTACACGGCGTTCAGCGGATCGCACCAGGACGCGATCAACAAGGGCTTCGACGCCATGAAGGCCAAGGCGGCCGCAGCAGGGAAGAGCATCGACGACGTCGAGTGGGCGGTGCCGTACCTGCCCGTCGACCCGAAGGACATCGGACGTTCGTACGAGGCCGTCATCCGCGTCAACTCGCAGTCCGGCAAGGGCGGGGTCGCGTACCTGCTCAAGACGGACCACGCGATCGACCTGCCCCGCAAGCTGCAGATCGAGTTCTCCGGTGTCGTGCAGCAGCGCACCGACACCGAGGGCGGCGAGTTCACCTCGGAGAAGATCTGGGACCTCTTCCGCGACGAGTACCTGCCGGCCGATGACGAGTCGGACAAGTGGGGGCGGTACGAGATCACGAAGACCGCGACCTCGAGCGACTTCGACGGCACCACGAAGCTCGCCGTCACGATGCGTGTCGACGACGGATCGGTGGACGCCGATGCCGTCGGGACCGGCCCGATCGACGCGTTCCTCTCCGTGATGCGCGAGCAGGGCGTCGACGTCACGCTGTACGACTACTCGGAGCACACGATGAGCGCCTCCGGTGACGCGAAGGCGGCCTCGTACGTGGAACTCGACGTCGACGGCGTGCGGCTCTGGGGCGTCGGGATCGACGCCGACATCGCGACCGCGTCGCTCAAGGCGATCGTGTCCGCCGTGAACCGTGCGGTCCGTGCGGGCGCTGCCGCCGGCGCCTCCCCGGAGCTCGTCTCCGCCTAGCCGGTACGCCACCGGCGCACCGAGGGCCGGATCGCGCCCAGCTGCACACATCGCGCCCCGTCACGACGGGGCGCGATGTGCGTGCGGGGGTGCGACCCGGCGCGTTCCCACGCGGAAGGACCCGCGGCACGCGCGGAAGCCCCGCGCGCGGCGCGCCGTGTCGGGGGCGCGGGGGATACTGGGGGCATGCCGCTGTACCGGGACGAGTGTGTCGTGCTCCGCACCCACAAGCTCGGTGAGGCGGACCGCATCGTCACGATGCTCAGCCGACAGCACGGCAAGATCCGCGCCGTCGCGAAGGGCGTCCGGCGAACAGCATCGAAGTTCGGCTCGAGGCTCGAGCCGTTCATGGTCGTCGACGCCCAGTTCTACGAGGGCCGCTCGCTCGACATCGTGACCCAGGCGGAGTCCCTCGGGTCCTACGGCGCGCAGATCGTCGCCGACTACAGCGCGTACACGGCCGCCAGCGCCATGGTCGAGACCGCCGATCGCTTGAGCGAGGCGGACGCCGGACTCCAGCAGTACCTGCTGCTCGTCGGTGCCCTCCGTTCCCTCGCCCGCAGCGAGCACGTGCCGAGCGCGACGCTCGACTCGTACCTGCTCCGCGCGATGAGCATCGCTGGATGGGCGCCCTCGTTCTCGGACTGCGCGGTCACGGGGGAGCCCGGCCCGCACTCGGCGTTCGTCGTCCAGCTCGGCGGGGTCGTCGCCGACGGGGCCGCGCCTCCCGGATCGCCCCGGCTCGACCTGACGACGCTGTCGCTCCTCGGCTCGCTGCTCGCGGGGGACTGGCGCACGGTCGACGCGGCCGACGAACGGAGCAGGTCCCGGGCCTCCGGCGTGGTCGCGGCGTACGCCCAGTGGCACCTGGAACGATCGCTGAAGTCCCTGCCGCACGTCGACCGCACCGAGTACCCCGTTCCGGTTCCGACCACGCACGGCGGACCGGAAGCGACGGCCAGGGCGGTCGCGACCACCCCGGCACCCCCGCCACCGACCCCCGACCGCAGCGCCCCCGAAGGGACCCGCACCGCATGAGCCCCCGTCGTTCCGTCGAACCGGAGTCCTTCAAGCCGATCGACTGGACCGGCGAGACGCCCCCGGCGATCCCCGCGCGGTTCGTCCCGGACCACGTGGCGATCGTGATGGACGGCAACGGCCGGTGGGCGAACGGTCGCGGGCTCACGCGCATCGAGGGACACAAGGCGGGAGAGGCATCCCTGCTCGACGTCGTCGCCGGCGGGATCCAGATCGGCGTCAAGCACATCTCGGCGTACGCGTTCTCGACGGAGAACTGGAAGCGCTCCCCGGAAGAGGTCCGGTTCCTGATGGGCTTCAACCGTGACGTCATCCGCCGCCGTCGTGACCAGCTGAACGAGTGGGGCGTCCGCGTCCGCTGGGCCGGACGGCGCCCACGGCTCTGGCGCAGCGTCATCGAGGAACTCGAGACCGCCGAGCGGATGACGGCGGGCAACGACGTGCTCACCCTGACGATGTGCGTCAACTACGGCGGTCGCAACGAGATCGCCGACGCGGTCCGATCGCTCGCCGAGGACGTCGCAGCCGGCCGTCTCAAGCCGAGCCAGGTGACCGAGAAGGCCCTCGCGAAGCGCCTGTACGTGCCGGAGATGCCCGACGTCGACCTGTTCCTCCGGAGCTCGGGCGAACAGCGCACCAGCAACTTCCTGCTGTGGCAGTCCGCCTACGCCGAGATGGTGTTCCTCGATCGTCTCTGGCCGGACTTCCGACGCTCCGACCTGTGGGGCGCGATCGAGGAGTACGCGAGCCGCGATCGCCGCTACGGCGGCGCCGTGGACGCCCCCACCGCGTAGCCGCAGGACACACACCACGGGTCAGGCGCGCACCGGGTCAGGCCAGCAAGGGTTCCGCCGCACGCACCGCATCGAGCGCCGCCCGGACACTCGGCACCCGTTCGGCACCGCGAGCGACGACGACCTCGACGCGCCGCGCGAGCTCGTCGTCGACCGGATCGATCGACACCCCTGGCGGGATCACCGTCGTCGCGAGCGCCAGCCGGGGGAGGAGCGCCACCCCGAGTCCGGCCGCGACGAGCCCGACGACCGCTGCCGCGTTGTCGGTCTCGAGCACGATGTCCGGTACGAACCCCGCGCTCGCGCACGAGGCGAGCAGGTGCCCGCGGCAGCGCGGGCAGCCGCCGATCCAGCGCGCACCACGCAGGGAGGCGAGATCGACCGCCGTGGAACCGGCGACGGCACCGACCGGGCCGGCGGGGCGGACGTGCCCCGGGCCTCCCGACCGGAGGAGCGCGAGTCGGACGAGGGCGAGCGGATCGCGACCCAGCGCCCGGGTGACGAGCCCGGCGTCGGTCGCGACGTCGTCACCCACGTACGTGAACGTCAGCGCGACGTCGACCTCGCCGCGCCGGACCAGTTCGAGCGCCTCCGGCGGCTCGACCTCGACGTAGGACGTCGTGACCCCGGGGACCGCGGCCGCCATCGACGCGAGCACGGCGGGCACCAGTGTCGACGAGGCGCTCGGGAAGCCGGCGATCCGGACGCGTCCGCGGGCGAGCCCTCCGACGGCGTCGAGGTCCTCCCGTGCAGCGGTCAGCGCTGCCTGCACGTGCAACGCGTGGTCGGCGAGCACCTGTCCGGCCTCGGTCAGGGTGACGCCGCGTGCACCCCGGAGCAGCAGCGCGTGCCCGAGTCGCTGTTCGGCTCGCTGCAGGAGCTGGCTGACGGCTGGCTGGCTGTACCCGAGCGTGGCTGCGGCGCCGGTGATCGACCCGGCGTCGGCGACGGCTCGGAGCGCGCGGAGCAGCTGCGGGTCGAGATCATCCATAACGCAATGCTATGGCGTTGCAAAGGGACCTGCTCTGGTGTGATGGATCGGGGCACACGAACATGATCCGCATGGACTCCTTCGTCGACGGCCACGGATACCTCGCCGCCTGCACCGCCGGGCTCCCGACGCGGGGGACCCTCGCGGCGATGCGTGCCGACCTCGACGAGTGGGGCACCGGCGGATCGAGTCCGATCCGGTACGGGGACCTCGTGGAAGCAGGGCGGGCCCTGTTCGCGCAGATCGTCGGCGTCGATGCCGGCCGGGTCGCGACCGGTTCGCAGACCTCCGCGATGACCGCGGTCGTCGCGTCGTCGCTGCCGGACGGCGCCGAGGTCCTCGTCCCGGACGGGGACTTCAGCTCGATCGTCTTCCCGTTCCTCGCGCAGGCGCACCGCGGGATCCGTGTCCGGAGCGTCCCGCTCGCGTCGCTCGCGACGGCCGTCACCCCGGACACCGCACTCGTGGCGTGGTCGGCGGTCCAGTCGGCGACCGGCGCGGTTGCCGAGAACGACGCCGTCGTCGCCGCCGCCCGTACCGTCGGCGCGCGGACCCTCTGCGACCTCACCCAGGCAGCGGGGATCCTGCCGATCTCGGCCGCACCGTTCGACGTCACCGTCACCCACGCCTACAAGTGGCTCTGCGCGCCGCGGGGCGTCGCGTTCATGACGGTGTCCGCCGCCGCCCAGGAGTGGCTCCGCCCGATCCAGGCCGGCTGGTACGCCGGCGAGGACGTCTGGTCCTCCTGCTACGGCCCTGCGATGCGGCTCGCCGACGACGCCCGCCGGTTCGACGTGTCGCCGGCATGGCAGGCCTGGCCCGGGGCGGTCGCCGCCCTGCGGCACGTCGCGTCGCTCGACATGGACACGGTCTGGAGGCACGGCACCGGCCTGGCGGACCGGCTGGCGGCCCGCCTCGGGGTCGCCGGGCAGTCGCAGGCCGTGATGACGGTGCCGGATCCGTCCGGCGCGGGGTTGGCCGCGCTCACCGCGGCGGGGATCACGGCGTCCGGCAGGGCGGGGCGACTCCGACTCGCGTTCCACCACTGGAACGACGAGTCGGACGTGGACGCAGTGGCGGCGGTGCTGGGCCGTTAGTCTTGCCGGGTACGTTTCCCGAACCGGGCATCCAGCTCGGCGACCTTACGGAGTTCTCCTTGGCTCAGCCCTCCCGTCTCGACTCGGTCATCGCCCTCGCCAAAGGCCGTGGGTTCGTCTTCCAGTCGGGTGAGATCTACGGCGGATCCCGCTCCGCATGGGACTACGGGCCCCTCGGCGTCGAGCTGAAGGAGAACATCAAGCGCCAGTGGTGGCAGCGGTTCGTCCGCGGCCGTGGCGACATGGTCGGGCTCGACTCCGCCGTGATCCTGCCCCGCAAGGTGTGGGAGGCCTCCGGCCACGTCGCGACCTTCACCGACCCGCTCGTCGAGTGCCTGCACTGCCACCACCGCTTCCGCGAGGACCACCTGATCGAGGCCTTCGAGGCGAAGAAGAACCGTGCACCGGAGGGTGGCATGGCGGAGATCGCCTGCCCGAACTGCGGGACCCGCGGTCAGTGGACGGAGCCCCGCGAGTTCTCCGGGATGCTGAAGACCTACCTCGGCCCGGTCGAGTCCGAGGAGGGCCTGAACTTCCTCCGTCCCGAGACGGCGCAGGGCATCTTCACCGACTTCGCGCAGGTCGTCACGACCAGCCGCATGAAGCCCCCGTTCGGCATCGGCCAGGTCGGCAAGGCGTTCCGCAACGAGATCACGCCCGGCAACTTCATCTTCCGGACGCGGGAGTTCGAGCAGATGGAGATCGAGTACTTCGTCCCGCCTGCCGACGCCGAGACCCACTACGAGCAGTGGATCGCGGACTCGATCGCCTGGTACACGGACCTCGGCATCGACCCCGAGAACCTCCGTCGCTTCGACGTGCCGGACGGCGAGCGTGCGCACTACTCCGACGCCACCGCGGACATCGAGTACCGCTTCGGGTTCCAGGGCTCGGAGTGGGGCGAGCTGATGGGTGTCGCGAACCGCACCGACTTCGACCTCAACAACCACATCGAGTCCTCCGGCAAGGACCTCCGGTACTTCGACCAGGCCGCCAACGAGAAGTACGTCCCGTACGTCATCGAGCCGTCCTTCGGCCTGACGCGGGCGCTCATGGCGTTCCTGCTCGACGCGTACCACGAGGACGAGGCCCCGAACGCGAAGGGCGGCGTCGACAAGCGCACGGTCCTGCGTCTCGACCCGCGCCTCGCCCCGGTCAAGGCCGCGGTGCTGCCGCTGTCCCGCAACGAGCAGCTCTCGCCGGTCGCCCGTGGGCTCGCCGACGACCTGCGGAAGAACTGGAACGTCGACTTCGACGACGCCGGGGCGATCGGCCGCCGCTACCGTCGCCACGACGAGATCGGCACGCCGTTCTGCATCACGGTCGACTTCGACACGCTCGAGGACAAGGCCGTCACCGTCCGCGAACGCGACACCATGGCGCAGGAACGCGTCGCCCTCGACCAGCTGCAGGGCTACCTCGCGCAGCGCCTCGTCGGCGCGTAACGACCGAGCACCACCGACGCGGTCGACTCCGGGAATGCTCCGGGGTCGGCCGCGTTGTCGTTGAGCATGAGCAACGACAGCGTGAAGGTCGATGTCTGGTCCGACATCGCGTGCCCCTGGTGCTACATCGGCAAGCGGAAGTTCGAGGCGGGCGTCAGCGCGTTCGGAGGCGACGTCGAGGTCGAGTACCACTCGTTCGAACTGAGCCCGGACACCCCGGTGGACTTCGAGGGCACCGAGGCCGAGTTCCTCTCCGGACACAAGGGCATGCCCGTCGACCAGGCGCAGCAGATGCTCGACCAGGTCAGCGGGATCGCGGCGTCCGTCGGGCTCGACTACGACTTCGACTCGATGCACCACACCAACACCGTGAAGGCGCACCAGGTCATCCACCTGGCGAAGCAGCACGGCAAGCAGCTCGACATGGTGGAGCGGCTCTTCGCGGCGTACTTCGAACGTGGTGAACACGTCGGACAGGAGTCCTCGTTGGCCGACCTGGCCGCCGAGGTCGGGATCGACCGCGACGAGGTGCTCGCGACCCTGCGCGACGACGCCAAGCTCGCCGACGTCCGTGCCGACCAGGCGCAGGCCCAGGCGTACGGCATCAACGGCGTGCCGTTCTTCGTGATCGACGGCAAGTACGGCGTGTCCGGTGCGCAGGACCCCGCGGCGTTCGAGCAGGTGCTCCGCCAGGTCGTCGCGCTGCGCGAGTCGACGCCGGAGGAAGTGGCCGCGGCGACCGAGCGCGCTGCGGACGACGCGAGCGCGGACGTGGAGGCGACCCGATGACGGACCTCGACGTGCGCGCACAGGCCGCGCCGAGCCTCCAGGCCGTGCCGGGACTGCAGCCCCTGCTGGCGGACGCCGTCGTCTGCGACGGCGACTCGTGCTTCGTCCCCGGGGCGGAGGGCGACTGGTCAGAGGTCCCCGACTAGGGGCGCGGCCTCAGCGCTGGGGTTCCTCGTCGGTGATGTCCGCGACCGTCGCGCCGTAGGCCGCGATCAGGTCGTCGGCGTCCACGAACGCGCTCGCACCGTGGCGGCCGGCGCCGAGGGCGACCCGGCGGCCGACGATGCGTTCGTCGGCGAAGACCGGCAGGTCCCCGGTCGCACCGATGGGCGTGATGGTGCCGCGTTCGTAGCCGGAGGCCTGGAGCGCGGTCGCTGCATCGGGCATCGACAGCTTGTTCACGCCGACGAGCGCTCGGAGCTTCTTCCACGCGATGCTCCGGCCGCCCGGGACGAGCGCCAAGACGAAGTCGCCGTCGTGGCGCTTGACGACCAGGGTCTTGACGATGTCGCCCGGGGTGATGCCGAGCAGGTCTGCTGCCTCGGCGAGGGAGTTCGCGGCCGGTCGTTCGACCACCTCGACCCGGAGTCCGCGGGCTGCGGCGTCGGCGTCGAATCGGGCGATGGCATCGGTCGTCATGGGGAGAACGCTACCGGCGCGTGCCGACGTGGGAGAATGGAACCCGTATGACGATCACACAAGCCCCCCGGAAGCCCCTGCGCATCGGCCCGATCGAGGTCGACGTGCCCGTCGTGCTCGCGCCGATGGCGGGCATCACGAACATGGCGTACCGCCGGCTCTGTCGTGAGTACGGTGCCGGGCTGTACGTCTGCGAGATGATCACCTCCCGCGCCCTGGTCGAGCGCACGCCGGTGTCGATGCAGCTCATCCAGCACCACGAGTCCGAGACCCCTCGCTCCATCCAGCTGTACGGCGTCGAGCCGAACACGGTGGCAGAAGCCGCGACGATCCTGGTCGGCGAAGACCGTGCCGACCACATCGACCTGAACTTCGGGTGCCCGGTGCCGAAGGTCACGCGCAAGGGCGGGGGAGCGGCGTTGCCGTGGAAGACCGAGCTCTTCAAGGAGCTCGTCACGAAGACCGTCCGTGCCGCCGGTGACGTCCCGGTCACCGTGAAGATGCGCAAGGGCATCGACGCCGACCACCTCACGTACATCGACGCCGCACGCATCGCGCGCGACGCCGGTGTCGCCGCGGTCTCGCTGCACGCGCGCACCGCGAACGAGCACTACTCCGGCGAAGCCGACTGGTCCGCGATCGCGACCTTGAAGGAAGCCGTCACCGACATCCCGGTCCTCGGCAACGGCGACATCTGGTCGGCTGCCGACGCGCTCCGCATGGTCGACGAGACCGGTTGCGACGGTGTCGTGGTGGGGCGTGGGTGCCTCGGCCGGCCGTGGCTCTTCGGCGACCTCGCGGCGGCGTTCCGGGGCGAGGGCCTGCGGTACATGCCGTCCCTCGGAGAGGTCGCGGTCGGGTTCCGTCGGCACGCCGAGCTCCTCGTCGAGTTCTTCGGGTCCGAAGAACACGGCTGCCGGGACATCCGGAAGCACGTCGCCTGGTACTTCAAGGGGTACCCGATCGGCGGTGACGTCCGGTCCGGGCTCGCCATGGCGTCCAGCCTGCAGGAGATCGACGACCTGCTCGCACAGCTCGACCACGACGCGCCGTACCCGGGTGCCGACGCCGAAGGCCCCCGTGGTCGTGCGGGACACCCCAAGCGCACGGCACTGCCCGACCGCTGGCTCGAGAGCCGCGACGTCGACGCCGAGTTCCGCAAGGTCCTCGCGGCCGCCGAGCTGCACCACAGCGGCGGATGAGCGCCACGAGCTCGTACGGGCCGGCCGACGCGGAACGCTGGCTGCCCGAGGAACACGGCAACCGCCGCAGCGACTTCGCCCGCGACCGCGCCCGGCTGCTGCACTCCAGTGCGCTCCGCCGTCTCGCCGCCAAGACCCAGGTGCTGAGCCCGACCACCGGCCTCGACTTCGCCCGGAACCGCCTGACGCACTCGCTCGAGGTCGCGCAGGTCGGGCGGGAACTCGCCGACTCGCTCGGCCTCGACCCCGACGTCGTGGACACCGCCTGCCTGGCGCACGACATCGGCCACCCGCCGTTCGGCCACAACGGCGAGACCGCGGTGAACGCCTGGGCCGCCGGCATCGGTGGCTTCGAGGGCAACGCGCAGACCCTGCGGCTCCTGACCCGGCTCGAGCCGAAGGTCTACGGCTCCGGTCCCGATACGGACCGCGCCTACGGGCTGAACCTGACGCGGGCCTCACTCGACGCCTCGTGCAAGTACCCGTGGCCGGCGTCGCAGGGTGTCGCCGAGTCCTCGTCCGGACGCACCAAGTTCGGCTTCTACGACGACGACCACGACGCCTTCGAGTGGCTCCGTGCAGGTGCTCCCCGCCGGCAGCGCTGCATCGAGGCCCAGGTGATGGACCTCTCCGACGACATCGCGTACTCCGTGCACGACTTCGAGGACGCCGTCGTCGCCGGGTTCATCGACGTCGCCGCGCTGGGGGACCGCGTCGGCGAGAACGACATCGTGTCCGCCATGCACGCCTGGGTCGGGGACGACCTCAGTCGCGACGAACTCCTCGAGGCGTTCGACCGGCTGCGATCGCTGCCGCTGTGGATGACGTCGTACGACGGCTCCCGGCAGGACGCCGCCCGCCTGAAGAACCTGACGTCGCAGCTCATCGGTCGGTTCGCCAGGACGGCCACCACGGCGACCCGGCAGGCGTACGCGTCCGGGTCGCTCGTCCGGTTCGCCGCGTCGGTGGTCACCCCGCCGGAGATCATCGGCGAGATCGCCGTGCTCAAGGGGATCGTCGCCGCGTTCGTGATGACCCACGGCGACCGGCAGCCCGTGTACGAGGACCAGCGCCGGATCCTCACCGAGCTCCTCGACGCGATCGCCGACCGCGGCGTGTCAGCGCTCGAGCCGGGCTTCGCCGCCGACTGGCGCGGTGCGCGTGACGACACTGCACGGCTGCGCGCGGTCGTCGACCAGGTCGCGAGCCTGACCGACCAGGGCGCCCTGGCATGGCACCGGCGGCTCGTCGTCGGCGACCGGGAAGCCGTCCACATCCCCGTCTGAGCCGTCCGCGCGGCTGTGCACGGCTCGTGCTGCGCGGCTGTGCACAGCTCGTGCCGAGCGGTCGGCGCGGTCGGTCCGGCGAACTAGGATCGAGGGGTGGCTGGACTCATCGCGCGGAACGACATCGACGAGGTCCGCGCACGCGTGAACATCGCCGACGTCGTCGGCGACTACGTCACGCTCAAGTCCGCTGGAGTCGGGTCCTTGAAGGGCCTCTGCCCGTTCCACGACGAGCGCTCTCCGTCCTTCCACGTCCGCCCACAGGTCGGTCGCTACCACTGCTTCGGGTGCGGGGAGGACGGCGACGTCTTCAGCTTCATCATGAAGCAGGACCACACCACGTTCTCCGAAGCGGTCGAGCGGATGGCGGCCAAGATCGGCTTCACCCTCCACTACGAAGAGGGCGACGGGCCGCGGACCGACTACAACACGCGCGCACGGTTGATCGCGGCGAACGAAGCGGCGCAGCAGTTCTACGTCGCCCAGCTCACCTCCCCGCAGGCGGATCCAGCACGCCGGTTCCTGGGAGAGCGCGGCTTCGACCCGTCCGCCGCACAGCACTTCGGCGTCGGGTTCGCGCCGAAGTCCTACGACGCGCTCAAGGACCACCTCAAGGGCCGCGGCTTCACGATGGAAGAGCTCATCTCCGCCGGGCTCGTCGGTCAAGGGGACCGTTCACCGTACGACCGGTTCCGCGGGCGCCTGATGTGGCCGATCCGCGACGTCACGGGTGCCACGATCGGGTTCGGCGCCCGTCGGCTCCTCGACGACGACAAGGGCCCGAAGTACCTCAACACCCCCGAGACGCCGATCTACCACAAGAGCCAGGTGCTCTACGGGCTCGACCTCGCCCGGCGCGACATCTCGAAACAGAAGCAGGTCGTCATCGTCGAGGGCTACACCGACGTCATGGCCTGCCACCTCGCCGGGGTGACGACCGCCGTCGCCACGTGCGGCACCTCGTTCGGCGTCGACCACATCAAGGTGCTGCGTCCGATGCTCGGCGACGTCAGCGGCGCCGACCCGAACGCCAACGGGGAGGTCGTCTTCACGTTCGACCCGGACGAAGCCGGGCAGCGGGCGGCATCCCGCGCCTTCGCCGAGGAACAGCGGTTCGCTGCGCAGACCTACGTCGCGGTGGCACCAGGTGGGCTCGACCCGTGCGACCTCCGGCTGGCCAGGGGCGACGACGCGATCCGGCGGCTCGTCACGAACAAGCGGCCGATGTTCGAGTTCATGATCCGGCGCACGCTCGACGGGCACGACCTCGAGACGGTGGAGGGGCGGGTCGCTGCGCTCCGTTCCGCGGCACCGGTCCTCGCCGGCATCCGGGACCGTTCGTTGACGCAGGGCTACGTCCGCGAGCTCGCCGGGTGGCTCGGGATGGAGATGGGCGACGTCCGTCGCGCGGTCGATGGTGCTCGTTCCCGATCGTCGTCCGTGCCCGTCGGCCAGGCCGGCCCCGGTGGTCAGATGGTCGCCCCGCTCGACGAGCCCGTCGCCGGGATCCGGTCGCTCCCGAACGACCCGATCACCCGCATGGAGCGCGACGCCGTGATGGCGATGGTGCAGCAGCCGACGTCGGTGGGTGCACCCCTGCTCGGGCTGGCGGCCGCCGCGACGTTCTCCGCGCCGATGCTCGCCGTCGTCCGTGACGCCGTCGTCGCCAACGTCGACTCGCTCGGACGGTCGGACTGGCTGGACCGCCTGACCGCCGACGTGCCCGCCCCGGTCAGGGGACTCGTGTCGGAGCTCGCGCTCGCGCCGATCCCCGCCCGCAACGACGAGGACCTGGCGATCTACTGCCGGGGGATCGTCGTGGCCCTGGTCGAGCGGGACCTGCTCGCGCGCAAGGCGTCACTGCTCGGGCAGCTCCAGCGCGCCGATCCGAACGAGAACGCCGATCGTCGCGGCGAGATCCAGCGCCAGCTCGTCGACATCGACGCGCAGCGCATGCGACTCCGCGCCGACGCCGACCCCGCCTGACCCGCCGTCCTGGGCTCCACGCCCTGCTGCCGTGTCCTGTGCCTCGTGCTCCTGGTCCTCGTCGTCCGGTGCCTCGTGCTTCTGGTCCTCGTCGTCCGGTGCCTCGTGCTCCTGGTCCCACGCCCGACGAGTGGTCACGACACCCCGCTCATGTTCGCCGACCGGTCTCGATCCGTTGGTCGTGCGCACGTGCAGCGACGACCCGTGACCGGTCGGCGAGGTGCGTGCGGGGTGTCGTGACCGGTCGTGCTGTGACCCGTCGGCGAGGTGCGTGCGGGGTGTCGTGACCGCTCGTCCCGTGCACGTCGCTCGTCCCGTGCACGTCGCTCGTCCCGTGCACGTCGGTCGTTCCGTGCGCGTCACTCGGCCGCGCGCGGTCGTGTTGTGGTGCGCAACTTTCGTGCGCGGCGCGCCGCGCGTGACGGCCGGATGATGCGGCATGCGCAGCACTCCTGCGTTACAGCGGTGTAAAAAAAGCGGCCCCGCCGGAAGAAGTTCCATGGCAGGGTGTCTCTCAATGAGTGTCCCGGGCCGGTACACAGCGGTTCCACCACCGACCCAGGGGCTCCTGCAACCAACAGCAGAGAGGCATCGGACATGGCATCCGTGTTCAAGAAGCGCACAGCCACGTGGGGCAAGCGCACGATCGCGCTCGGCGCGGGAGCAGCAGCGACGGCGCTGGTGCTGACCGGCTGCGCGGGCGGCGGCAGCGGCTCGTCCACCGACCTGAACGGCCTGATCATCGGCACGACCGACTCGATCACGTCGCTCGACCCGGCGGGCTCCTACGACAACGGCTCGTTCGCCGTGCAGAACCAGGTGTTCCCGTTCCTGATGAACACCCCGGTCGGCAGCCCGGACGTCAAGCCGGACATCGCGACCAAGGGCGAGTTCACGGACCCGACGACCTACACGGTCACGCTCAAGAAGGGGCTCGAGTTCGCGAACGGCAACAAGCTCACCTCGAGCGACGTGAAGTTCTCGTTCAACCGTGAACTGAAGATCAACAACGAGAACGGCCCGCAGTCGCTGCTCGCGAACCTCAAGAGCATCGACACGCCGAACGCCACGACCGTGGTGTTCCACCTGGACCACGCCGACCAGACCTGGCCGCAGGTGCTCTCGAGCCCCGCCGGTCCGATCGTCGACGAGGACGTCTTCTCGGCGGACAAGCTCACCCCCGCCGCGGACATCGTCAAGGGCAAGGCGTTCGCCGGGCAGTACGAGATCACCTCGTACAAGGAAAACCAGCTCATCCAGTACAAGGCCAACCCCAAGTACGACGGGCTGCTCGGCAAGGCGAAGACGGACGAGGTGACGGCCAACTACTACACGAAGGAGACCGACCTCAAGCTCGCCGTGCAGAAGGGCGACGTCGACGTGGCGTACCGCTCGCTGACGCCGACCGACATCGCGTCGCTCCGCAAGGACGACAAGCTCACGGTCACCGACGGCCCCGGCGGTGAGATCCGCTACCTGGTCTTCAACTTCAAGTCGCAGCCCTTCGGGACCGGCCAGTCCGACTCCGACGAGGCGAAGGCCCTCGCCGTGCGGCAGGCCGTGGCGGACGTCGTCGACCGCGACGCGCTCGCCAAGGAGGTCTACAACAACACGTACACGCCGCTGTACTCGATGGTGCCCGACGGCCTCACCGGTGCTGCGACGCCGTTCAAGTCGATGTACGGCGACGGCAACGGCGCGCCGGACGTGGACAAGGCGAAGAAGACCCTCGCCGACGCCGGTGTCGACGGCAAGATCCAGCTCGACATCCAGTACGCGCCCGACCACTACGGTTCGGCGTCGGACGACGAGTACGCCCTGCTGAAGACGCAGCTCGAGAAGTCGGGCCTGTTCACCGTGAACATCCAGTCGACGGTCTACACGACGTACGCCCAGGAGCGCACGAAGGACTCCTACCCGGAGTACCAGCTCGGCTGGTTCCCGGACTTCTCGGACGCCGACAACTACCTGTCGCCGTTCTTCACGAAGGACAACTTCGTGCAGAACCACTACGACGACCCGACGATCCAGGACCTCATCGCGAAGGAGCAGGCCGAGTCCGACCCGGCCAAGCGCGCTGACCTGATCGAGCAGGCGCAGGAGCGCGAGGCGACGCAGATCTCGACGCTGCCGCTCCTGCAGGGCAAGTCCGTCGCGGTCGCGTCGAAGGACGTCAAGGGCCTGAAGCTCGACGCGTCGTTCAAGTTCCGCTACGCAACGCTGAGCAAGTAAGCACCACCCCGGAGGGGGCGTTCCGCAGGCCGGAACGCCCCCTTCGGCCGCGCAGGACCACCGGTCCACACACAGGACCCGAAAGGCACCCACCCAGTGACCCTCACGACCCCAGAGGCGATCGACACCGAGCCCACGAAGCCGGCGGCACAACGCAGTGCCAAGTCCGGCGGTGGCATCGGGCGGTACGTCCTCGTCAGATTCCTCCTGATCTTCCCGACCGTCTTCATCCTGGTGACGCTCGTGTTCTTCCTGATGCGCATCATCGGGAACCCGATCGTCGCGTCCGTCGGCGGCCGGCTGACCCAGGCGCAGCTGCAGGAGCGCCTGCACGCCGCCGGCTACGACCGACCGGTGATCGTCCAGTACCTCGAGTACCTCGGCAACATCGCCCGTGGCGACTTCGGCACGACCGCGACCGACCACCGTCCGATCACCGAGATCATCGTCACGTACGGCGGTGCGACCGCGGAGCTCGTGTTCTACGCGCTCATCGTCGCGCTCGTCCTCGGCATCCCGCTCGGCATGCTCGCGGCGTACCTCCGTGACAAGTGGCCGGACGTGCTGCTCCGCGCGCTCGCGATCCTCACCTACGCGACACCGGTGTTCTTCGGCGGTCTCCTCATGAAGCTCGTCTTCTCGGTGTGGCTCGGCTGGTTGCCCCTCAGCGACCGGGCGTCGACAAGAGTGGAGCTCGCGCTCGACCAGGTCCCCGGTGCGACCGGCATCTACATCATCGACGCGCTCCGCACCGGCAACGGCCAGATCATCGGCGACGTGCTGCTGCACGCCGTGCTGCCCGCGCTGACGCTCGGCCTCCTCACCGCAGGCATCTTCCTGCGCCTGGTGCGCGCGAACATGATCGGCTCGCTCGGCTCCGAGTACGTCGATGCGGCCCGCTCCCGCGGTGTCCGCGAGTCCCGACTCGTCCGGACGCACGCGTTCCGCCCGGCCCTGGTGCCGATCATCACGGTGATGGGCCTGCAGATCGCGATGCTCCTCGGCGGCTCGGTGCTCACCGAGACGACGTTCGGCTGGCGCGGCCTCGGCTTCGAGCTCAACCAGTACCTGTCGGCCCGTGACTTCGTCGCGGTCCAGGGCATCGTCGCGATGCTCGCGGTGATCGTCGCGGTGACGAACTTCATCGTGGACGTCGTCGCGGCCCTGATCGACCCGAGAGTGAGGTTCTGACGATGACCGATGCGTCCCTCGTCGACCGCCACGAGCCGCTCTGGAAGCGCCTCCCCATCGTCGTCCAGCTCCGCAGGAGCACCGGATGGCAGCGCGCCATGCTCATCACGGGCGTCGTCATCTGCGCCCTGTACCTCCTCGTCGCGGTGTTCGCACCACTCATCGCCCCGTACGGCTTCGGCCAGCTGCAGGGTGCTGACGGGGCGAACTTCCCCCGCACCGGTGCCCCGAGCGCCGAGCACATCTGGGGCACCACGGTCGGCGGCTTCGACGTGTTCAGCCGCGTCGTGTTCGGCGCCCGCACCGCGGTGCTCGTCGTCATCGTCGCGGTGGTCGTCTCGATCATCGTCGGCGTGCTGCTCGGCATGGTCTCCGGCTACATCGGCGGATGGCTCGACCGCATCCTGGTCGTCGTCGCCGACGCGATCTACGCGTTCCCGTCCCTGCTGCTCGCGATCGTCGTCTCGATCGTGGTCTCCGGCGGCAACTCGAGCTACTACGGCGGCATCACGGCCGCGGCGATCTCGATCACTGTCGTCTACGTCCCGCAGTACTTCCGCGTGGTCCGAGCAGAGGCCGTCCGGCTGAAGAACGACGCGTTCGTCGAGTCCGCCCGCGTGATGGGCACGAACCCGTGGCGCATCATGACGCGCCACGTGCTCCGCAACTCGACCCGGTCGCTGCCGCTGATCCTGACCCTCAACGCGTCCGACGCGATCCTGACGCTCGCCGGCCTCGGGTTCCTCGGGTTCGGCATCGGTCCGACCGCCGGCGCCGAGTGGGGCTACGACCTCAGTCGCGCGCTCTCCGACGTGGCGTCCGGCGTCTGGTGGACCGGCGTCTACCCGGGTGTCGCGATCGTGGTGCTGGTGCTCGGCGTCACGTTCGTCGGCGAGAGCCTCAACGACATCTCCGATCCCCGCCTGCGAGCGCGCCGGCGGCTGAAGCAGCTGGTCTCCACGCGTGACAAGGCGACAGCAGCGGAAGGGGCAGCAGCATGACCGACGCGACCAACAGCCTCCAGTCCGAACGGAAGGAACCGGTCGTCGTCGTCGACGACCTCACCGTCACCTTCGCAACAGACGGCGGCGCCGTCGACGCGGTCAAGGGCGTCAGCATCGACGTCCGACCCGGCGAGGTCCTCGCCCTGGTCGGCGAGTCCGGCTCCGGCAAGTCGGTGACCGCCCGCAGCATGCTGCGGCTGATGCCGGAGACGGCGACGCTCGGCGGGGCGGTGATGCTCGACGGCACCGACGTCGTGTCCGTCGGCGCGCAGAAGCTCCGTGAGCTCCGCGGGACCGCCGGTGCGATGGTGTTTCAGGAACCGTCGACCGCACTGAACCCGGTCTTCACCGTCGGGTGGCAGATCGCCGAGGGCCTCCGCGCCCACGGTGGTGTCTCGAAGAAGGAGGCCCGCGCGAAGGCGATCGACTACCTCCGTCGGGTCGGCATCCCGGACCCTGAGGTCCGCGTGGACCACTACCCGCACCAGTTCTCCGGCGGTCAGAAGCAGCGGGTCGTCATCGCGAGTGCGCTGGCGCTCGAGCCGAGCGTGATCATCGCCGACGAGCCGACGACGGCGCTCGACGTCACGGTGCAGGCCGAGATCCTCGACCTGCTCCGCCGCTGCCGCGACGAGTTCGGCGCGGCGATCGTCATCATCACCCACAACATGGGCGTCGTGGCCGACCTGGCCGACCGCGTCGCCGTGATGTACCAGGGCGAGATCGTCGAGGAGGCGCCGGTCGCGGAGCTGTTCGGGAACCCGCAGGCCGACTACACGAAGCGGCTGCTCGCCGCGGTGCCCCGGCTCGAGGCGTCGACCGGCGCTGCGCGCCGGGCGATCATCACCGAGGACGTCGCACCGGTCGTCGAGGCGAAGGGGCTCGAGATCGAGTACCCAGGACGACTCGGCTCGCACGCGTTCAAGGCGGTCAAGGGCGTCGACCTGGCGATCCGTCCGGGCGAGGTCCTCGGCCTGGTGGGGGAGTCCGGCTCCGGCAAGACCACCATCGGACGGGCGATCGCCGGTCTCACGCGGGTGACGGGCGGGTCGCTCGAGGTGCTCGGACACGAGATGCTCGGGTTCAAGGAGCGCGACTTCAAGCCGGTCCGGAAGGACATCGGGTTCGTGTTCCAGGACCCGGCGACGTCGTTCAACCCGCTGCTGACGATCGCCGAGTGCGTCGCCGAACCGCTCATCGTGCACGGCGTCGCGTCGTCACCGCGGGCGGCGCGCAAGCAGGTCGACGAGCTGATGGAGGCCGTGCAGCTCCCCGCGGCGTACGGCGACCGCTACCCGCACGAGCTCTCCGGTGGGCAGCGCCAGCGTGCATCGCTCGCCCGGTCGCTCGCGCTCCGGCCGAAGCTGCTCATCGCCGACGAGCCCACGAGTGCGCTCGATGTGTCGGTGCAGGCCCGTGTGCTGGAGCTCTTCCTCGAGCTGCAGCAGGACTTCGGCTTCGCCTCGCTGTTCATCAGCCACGACCTCGCGGTCGTCGGCGCGCTGTCCGACCGGATCGCGGTGCTGTACCGCGGCGACCTGGTCGAGACCGGCACGACGGCAGAGGTCCTCGGCGCACCGCAGCACCCCTACACGCAGCGCCTGCTGGCGTCGTTGCCGGTACCTGACCCGGCCGAGCAGGCCGAGCGACGGCGTACGCTGGAGCAACTGGAGCACGTCGGGTCCTGACCCGACGGACCGGCCATCCCTGGAGGCCCGGCCTGCGTCGTCGACGCTGGTCGAGCCTCCAGGGCGGTCGGCTCCACTGCACCACGTACGACGCGCGGACGCGTTCCGTCCGCGCTGCGCCCCCAGGGGGCGGCGCGGGAGGGGTTCCATGATCGGGGTCAACGGACCGGCGGTCGTCGCGGACGACGTGTCCATCGAGTACCGGGTGCCAGGCGCCCGACCGATCCGGGCGGTCGACGGCGTCAGCCTGACGGTCCGCAGCGGCGAGATCCTGGCGCTCCTGGGGGAGTCGGGCTCGGGCAAGTCGACGTTCGCGGCGGCGGTCGCCGGCCAGTTCGGCGCCCGTGGCGAGGGCGAGGGTGCGCAGCGTCGGCACATCGTCGGCGGCGAGCTCACCGTCCTCGGGCAGAAGACCCGCGGGCTCCGGGCCTCGTCGCGCCGGCTCGCCCGGCTGACCGGGCGGATCGGGTACCTCTCGCAGGACGCCGCGGACCGCCTGAGCCCCGACCTCACCGTCGGCGAGGCCATCGCCGAACCGATCTACGCCCGTGACCGTCGCTTCGATCGCAAGGAAGCCGGACTCATCGTCGCGCGGCTCGTCGACGCCGTGCACCTGCCGCTCGGCGTGATGCGGCTCAACACGTGGGAGCTCTCCAGCGGGCAGCGCCAACGGGTCGCACTCGCGCAGGCGCTCGTCCTCGAACCGCAGCTCCTCGTCGCCGACGAGCCCGCCCGCGGCGTCGACGTCCTCGTCCGCCAATCCGTGCTCGAGGCCCTGGCGAACCTCCAGCAGGGTCGCCAGTTCTCCGCCGTGGTCGTGTCGAGCGACCTCCGTGAGGCCCGCGCCCTGGCCGATCGCGTCGCCGTCATGAACGAGGGACGCCTGGTCGGGCTCGGGACGTTCGACGAGGTCCTCGACAGCCCCGTGGATCCCTACGTGAAGACCCTCGCCGCGACCGCTGCCCGGCCGGTGAAGCGTCGACCCGCCGGCGGTGCCGCTGGTGCGCCGCGCCGCTCGTCCGCTCCACGCCGTCCGGCGACCGCCGGCACCGGCCCCCGTACCGACCGACAGGAGAACGCGTGACGTCACGTGGCCACCGCGCAGTGCTGACCGACTCGGGAGCGCCGCTGCCGGTGCCACCGCCGACGTCCGGTCCGATCGCGATCCTGCCCTCGCCGGCCGATCTCCACGTGTCGGCCGTGTCCGACGCCGGTGGCACCGTCGCCGCGCTCGACGGCGACACGCGTGGGATCGTGTGGCTCGACCCGCGTGACCCCTCCGGCCTCGAGTCCGCGCTGGACTCCGCGCCCGGCGTCACCTGGGTGCAGCTGCCGTTCGCCGGGGTCGACGCGTTCGCGCACCTGATCTCCGCGCACGGGGACCGCGTGCTCTTCACCTCGGCCAAGGGGGCCTACGCGGAGCCCGTCGCCGAGCACGCCCTCGCGCTGACGCTCGCGACGCTGCGCGTCCTGCCCGCGCGGGCCCGGGCGACGTCGTGGGCGACCGAACCAGAGGGGGTGTCCCTGTACGGCCGGAACGTGCTCGTCATCGGCGCGGGCGGCATCGCGTTGGAGTACATGCGGCTGCTCGCACCCTTCGACGTGGACGTGACGGTCGTCCGCCGGTCGACCTCCCCGGTGCCGGGTGCGTCCCGCACGGTGACGACCGACGACCTCGACGACGTCCTGCCGTCTGCCGACGTCGTGATGATCGCCGCGGCGATGACCTCCGGCACCGCGAAGCTCTTCGGCGCGGCGCAGTTCGCGCGCATGAAGCCGACCGCGCGGCTCGTGAACATCGCCCGCGGCGGACTCGTCGACACGGACGCGCTCGTCGACGCCCTCCGTGCCGGGGAGATCGCCGGCGCCGGTGTCGACGTGACCGACCCGGAGCCCCTTCCGGACGGTCACCCGCTGTGGGAGACGCCGGGCGCGATCATCACGCCGCACCAGGCGGACACGCCCGAGATGGTGGCGCCGTTGCTCGCGGAGCGGGTGCGGGCGAACGTGGAGGCGTTCCTCGCGGAGTCGGGATCCGGCTTCGTCGGCGTCGTGGACCCGGTCGCCGGGTACTGACGCGCGGCGCGCCCGGGGTGCGTGCCGGATGCGCGGGGAGCGTCCGTTGTCCTGCTATGCTGTTACCCGTTGTTCAGACCGGGTCACCCGGGACGACGACTGATCCTCGATAGCTCAATTGGCAGAGCAGCCGGCTGTTAACCGGCAGGTTGTTGGTTCGAGTCCAACTCGGGGAGCGTCAGGCCCTCACCGTCCGCGGTGGGGGCCTTCTCGTTTTCCCGCGCATTGTGCCGATCCTTCACGGCGGGCGCCGGGGTGGATGCTGTTAGCGTTCACAGGTGCACCTCCTCCGTCGAACCGTCCGCGCGGCATGCTGCCTCGTGGTCGCGGGCGTGGTCATGGGCGGGGTCGCTGCGTGTACTGCGGGAGCCGAGTCCGAGCCGGACGACTCCGTCGACAGCACGCCGTCGTCTTCGGTCCCGGCATCGGGCACGGCACCGATGGTGTTCGCGTTCGTCTGCCGGGACGATGGGGTGCCTGGCCGCACGGAGACGTTCACGACCTACTCGGCGGTCTGGGAAGCCGGGCGGACCGACTGCCGGGCGCAGCGCATCACGGGGACCGAGGCGTCGGCGCAGCAGCAGGACGCGGTGGACGCCGCGGCGGGGGAGTCGACGATCGAGCAACTGGCGGCGACCTGCGCAGTGTCCGGGACGGCCCCGTGGACGACCCCGATCGAGTCGGCTGCCGAGGCACGGACGGCCGCAGGGCTCGCGATCTACTGCCCGGGGCATCCGGAGATGGACCACCTGCGCGACGCGATCGCGGCGTACCGGGGCTGAGCCGAGCCTCCAGGCCGGGTTCGACGCTCCGTCAGCCCTCCGGGTGGTCGCGGCCGGGCAGCCAGGACTTGCCCGGTCCGCCCCAGCTCTGCTTCTTGACGGACTTCTGGGACTGCTTGGCGTACGGGTGGACGAGGCGGTCCGCGTAGAGCACGCCGTCGAGGTGGTCGTACTCGTGCTGGAAGATGCGCGCGAGCCAGCCGTGCGCCTCGATCTCGAACGGTTCGCCGTGCTCGTCGACCGCGCGCAGCAGGGCACCCTCGCTCCGGCGCAGCGGGAACCGATCGCCGGGGATGGAGAGGCAGCCCTCGGACTCCTCGTCCTCGTCCAGTTCCTCCACCGACTCGGGCACCGCCGGCGTGATCCACAGAACGGGGTTCACCGCTGCGCCGCGCCAGAGCACGCCGTCATCATCGGTCCATGCGTACACGAAGAGCCGCTTGCCGACACCGACCTGCGGGCCGGCGAGCCCCACACCGGGCGCCAGGTCCATCGTCTCGAACATGTCCGCCACCAGGGAGCGCAGGTCGTCGTCGAAGACGGTTACCTCCTCGGCGCGGACGTGCAGGACGGGTTCACCGGTGATCCGGATGGGGAGAACGGCCATTCACCCAGGTTATCGGGAGCGGTCGGATAGCCTCGACGCGTGACGACGGACCTCCAGCTCCCGGACGCGGTGAACAACCTCACCCCGTTCCAGGCGCTCATGATCCCGGTCGCGCTCATCGGAGCGGTCTTCCTGTCGCTCGGTGCCCAGTTCCAGGCACGCGGGGTCAAGCGGGTCGAAGCGCGCCTCGGCAAGCAGTCGAAGGGCCTGAGCGTCCGGCACATCCTCGGGCTGATCTCGAGCGGGTACTGGGTGCTCGGCACGATCATGCTCGGTGTCGCGGTGGTCCTGCAGCTGATCAGCATCACCTACGCGCCGCTCATCGTCGTCCAGCCGCTCGGCGCCGTGGCGCTCGTCATCACGACCTGGTTCTCGTCGCGGTCCTCCGGGGTCCCCCTCGGGCGACCGGCGCGGCGCGCGGTGTGGACGTGCATCATCGGCGTCGGCCTGTTCGTCGCGATCGCGGCGTTCGTCGGGCACGAGAGCCCGATCACCCGCGCCCAGCTCGTGACCGTGCTGATCATCCTCGCGGTGGTCCTCGTGCTCGTCCTCGTGTCGTTCCGCGTCGTCGCGAAGCACAAGAGCGCGCTCTACTACATCATCGGCGCCGGGGTGCTCTACGGGTTCGTGGCGACCCTGGCGAAGGTCACCCTGAACCGGTTCGTCAACCACACGTTCGACTGGCTCACCGTCCTGGCGATCATCGGCGTCATCGTCGCGGCATCCCTCGGCGGGTACTTCGTGCAGAACGCCTACTCGGCGGGGTCGGCGGACCTGGTCATCGCCGGCCTGACCGTGGTGGACCCGATCGTCGCGGTCGGCATCGGCGTGATCGTCCTCGACGAGGCCGCCGGCGCACCGGCGTTCGCCGTCGTCGGGTTCGTCGTCGCCGCAGCGATCGCGGTGACCGGTGTCTTCATGCTCGCGAAGTACCACCCGGAAGCCAGACGCTGACCGACGCCGTCCCCCTGGAGGCGGGCACCCCGTCCACCGCGCGGCTGACGCGGCCGGGCATCGGCGTACGGTAGCGTTTCAGGCCCAGACCAACGCCGGCACGTCGGACCAGCGACCCGCCGGATGCAGGCCCAGGAGAGGACGACGCCCACCGTGTCAGGAGACGCCACCCCCACCGGACGCCCACTGCGCATCCTCATCGCCGCAGACACCTTCTCACCGGACGTCAACGGCGCTGCCACCTTCACGGAGCAGCTCGCCGTCGGCCTCGCCGAGCGCGGCCACGAGGTCCACATCATCGCCCCGGCCGCGGGCCGGCACCACGGCACCTTCGACGAGGAACACCGCGGGGTCACCCTCGTCGTGCACCGGCTCAAATCGTACAAGTGGCCGCTGCACGCCTGGCTGCGCTTCGCGTGGCCCTGGAGCGTCCGGAAGCACACCGCCCCCATCATCGATGCGATCAAGCCCGACGTGCTGCACATCCAGTCGCACATCATCGTCGGCCGCGGCGTCGCCCGGGAAGCACACGACCGGGGCATCCGGATCATCGCGACGAACCACTTCATGCCCGAGAACCTCCTCGAGTACACGCCCTTCGGTCGCTTCACGCTGCCGATCGCGCTGAAGATCGCGTGGAACGACGCCGCCCGCACCTACCGGCTCGCCGACGCCATCACGACGCCGACGAACCTCGCCGCCGACTACCTCCGCGAAGCCATCGCCGGACAGCGCGTGCTCGCGATCTCGTGCGGCATCGACGCCTCGCGGTACGTCGCGCGGGAAGGCCGTCCGGCGAACAACGAGATCGTCTTCGTCGGCCGCGTCGCCCCGGAGAAGAACCTCGACGTCCTGTTCCGGGCGCTGCCGCTGCTCCCAGCCGAGCTCGGCGCGCGCATCACGATCGTCGGTGACGGCGAGATGATCCCGAAGCTGACCGCGCTGTCGAAGGAGCTCGGGATCGAGGACCGGGTGACGTTCCTCGGGTTCGTCTCCGACGAGGTGAAGTTCCGCACCCTGACGAACGCCACGGTCTTCGCGATGCCGTCCACGGCCGAGCTGCAGAGCATCGCCTCGCTCGAGGCGATGGCGTCCGGTCTGCCGGTCGTCGTCGCGAACTCGATGGCGCTGCCGCACCTGGTCGACGGCAACGGGTACCTGTTCGAGCCCGGTGACGAGCGCGACCTCGCCGACAAGCTCGCGAAGGTCCTGACGGCCTCGGACGAGGACTACATCCGTCTCCGAGAGCGCAGTCTGGCCATGATCGAGGCGCACGACATCAACCGCACGCTCGCGACGTTCGAGTCGCTGTATCGTGGGGAGCCGGTGGCCTAGGCTCCCGACGAGGGGCGGTAGCCAAGCTGGTCAAGGCAGTCTGCTCATAACGGAACGATCGCGGGTTCGAGTCCCGCCCGCCCCACGTAGTCGCAACGAAGCGCGGGTTCAAGAAGCTCCGAGACACCGGCCCGCCCCACGCAGTCGCAACCCACCGCGGGTTCAAGACGATTCGAAAGGCGGGCCCGCCCCACGTGCACCTCCCCACACGCAAGCGGAACAACGACGACGACCAGACGCCCCGCCCGACCCCGAACGTGACGTTCGAGGCGTCCCGGTCGGGCACCGGCGTGCGCGTCAACGCGTTCCGCATCGGGTTCATGGGCGGCATCGGCGTCCTCGTCGCGCTGCTCGCCGGCGCCCTCATCGGCCAGCTGTCGACCGTCCTCGTCTACATCGGCGTCGCGCTGTTCATCGCCCTCGGCCTCGACCCGCTCGTCACGTTCCTCGAGCGCTACATCCCACGGTGGGCCGCGATCCTGGCGGTCGTCGTCGTGGTGCTCGGGGCGTTCGTGGGCATCGTGTTCGCCGTCGTACCGATCGTCGTCAACCAGGCGACGAACCTGGTGCACAACTTCCCGGAGATCGTCGAGGACATCTCCAAGCAGGACTGGGTGCAGAACCTGTCGAAGCAGCTCGCCGGCTCGTTCGACCTGACGCACGCGCTGCAGTCGGTCCAGTCCTTCGCCGAGGACCCGGGCAACCTGCTGAGTCTCGGGGGCGGGATCCTCGCGGTCGGCACCGGCATCCTGTCCGGGCTGACCGGCGTGCTCATCGTGCTCATCCTGATGCTCTACTTCCTGGCGTCGATGCGGAGCATGAAGAGCATGCTGTACCGCTTCGTGCCGGCCTCGCGTCGCCAGAACTTCGTCGACGTCAGCGAAGAGGTGACGTCCTCGGTCGGTCGCTACGTCGTCGGCCAGATCTCGCAGGCAGCGATCAACGGGATCCTCAGCCTGGTGTTCCTGCTCATCATCGGCGCGCCGCTCCCGGTGCTGCTGGCCACGTTCGCGTTCATGGGGTCCCTGATCCCGCTCGTCGGGACGCTCGGCGCGGCGATCGTGATCTCGCTGCTCTGCTTCTTCGCCTCGCCGGCGACCGCGCTGGCCGCCGCGATCTACTACCTCGTGTACATGCAGGTGGAGTCGTACGTGATCTCCCCGCGCATCATGTCCCGCGCCGTGCAGGTCCCCGGCGCGCTCGTCGTCATCGCCGCGGTCGCCGGAGCCACGATCGGTGGAGTCCTCGGCGCCCTCGTCGCCGTGCCGATCGCCGCATCGGTGATCATCATCGTGCAGAAGGTCATCTACCCGAGGCAGGAGCAGGCATGACCTCCTCCGCGCGTGAGCGCTGGGCGGTCGGTCCGCGAGGCCCGCTGGCCCTGGTGAACGCGCAGCGGGTCGATCACCCGCAGGCCGTCTGGCCCGTGCCCGGCACGTGGGCACCGTCGGTCGGCGGACTCACCGTGACCGCTGCCGCGGGTGACGGTGTGGTCGTCGACGGCGTCCCGGTCGACGGAACGGTCCTCGTCGCAGGTGACGAGGCGGTCGTCCCGTCGACGGTCGCCTTCCCGGAGGGGTTCGCCGGGACCGTCGCCGGACGCACCCTCCGCGTGTGGGACCCGGCATCGGAGGCGATCGCCCGCTTCGCCGCGATCGACCGGTTCCCACGGTCCGACGACTGGATCGGTTCCGGCCGCTTCACGCCGGCGCGGGACGTGGCCGGCCTGGAGGCTCGTGGTGACGTCCTCGACGCCGCCGGCGATCCGTTGGTGGTCGCCGGCACCGTGTCGACGACCGTGGGTGGCGTGGCCGTCACGCTCGTCGCGGTCCGGTCGGCACCGTTGGGGGGAGCGGCGCGGCTGCAGCTCATCGTCCAGGACGCGACGAGTGCGCTCCCCGAGGACGACGGCCACAGCAGCTACTCGATGGGGCGGTTCCTGTTCGTCTCCGACCCGGGCGCCGCCGCAGACGTCGAGCTCGACTGGAACGAACTGGTGCTGCCACCGTGCGCGTTCTCGTACCAGTACGCCTGCCCGATCCCGCCGCCGGAGAACCGCCTGTCGGTCCTGGTGACGGCGGGGGAGCGGCACCCGATCGATCGGGATGGTGCCGTCTTCCACTGATCCGGGCTCGGACACGGGCGGATCCGGCCCGCGTCCTTGCCGTTCCCAGCGGCGACGCTGCATAATGGGCGTGTCCGCAAGGACATCACAATCGGATATCGATGGCTCTGGTCACCGGATCCTCCGCAGGTCGATGGGGAAGTCGCACCTGATGATCGGAGGAATCATGACCGGGACTGCGTCAGGAGTGCTCTACGTGCACTCCTCCCCGCGCGCGCTCTGCCCCCATGTCGAATGGGCAGCAGGTCGCGCGATGAGTCGTGCCGTGAACTTCTCCTGGCTGGACCAGCCCGCGCAGGACGGCTCCCGGCGTACCGAGTACACGTGGACCGGGCAGGTCGGTACCGGTGCCGCTATCGCCTCTGCGCTGCGGGGCTGGGAGCACCTCCGCTACGAGGTCACCGAGGAGCCCACCGAGGCGTCCGACGGCGGCCGGTGGATGCACACACCCGACCTCGGCGTCTTCTACGCGCAGACCGACGTCACGGGCAACATGGTGATCCCCGAGGACCGCGTGCGCTACGCGATGGAGGTCGCCGGCAGCAACGCCCTCGAACTGCACCGTGAACTCCGACTGGCGCTCGGCCAGGCCTGGGACGACGAACTCGAGCCGTTCCGCCACGCTGCCGAGGGCAACCCGGTCGTCTGGCTCCACCGCGTGGGCTGACCCCGCCACGGCGTCAGTCCGGCGCTCCAGGACTCCGACACCTCTGCGAAAGCGACAGTTCCCCGCCGATCACCGGCGGGGAACTGTCGCTTTCGCGATGTGGACGCGACCACAGGACGACGGAGGCCCGCCCCGCAGACGCGAGACGGGCCTCCTGGCTGATCGGTGTCAGGCCGTGCGGAACGCGACGACGGCGTTGTGGCCGCCGAAGCCGAACGAGTTGCTGACCGCGAGCAGGTCGCCCGCCGGCAGCTCGCGCGGAGCCGTCGCGACGTCCATCACGATCTCCGGGTCCTGCTCGGTGAGGTTGATCGTCGGCGGCGCGACCCGGTTGTGCAGCGCGAGGACGGTGAACATCGCCTCGATCGCACCGGCACCACCGAGCAGGTGCCCGGTGGACGCCTTGGTCGCCGAGACGACGACGGAGTCGAGGTGGTCACCGAACACGCGACGCATGGCGTGGTACTCGGCGATGTCGCCGACCGGGGTCGACGTGGCGTGCGCGTTGACGTGCGCGACGTCGTCGCGCGAGGCACCGGCGTGCTCGAGTGCCGTCAGGACCGCACGGGCGGCCGCGCTGCCCTCGGGGTCCGGAGCGGTGATGTGGAATGCGTCTGACGTGATGCCGGCGCCGGCGACCTCGGCGTAGATCTTCGCGCCGCGGGCCTCGGCGTGCTCCTTCGTCTCGAGGATGAGGGCGGCGGCGCCGTCCGCGAGCACGAAGCCGTCGCGCGTGACGTCGTACGGACGCGAGGCGGTCTCGGGGGAGTCGTTCCGACGCGAGAGCGCCTGCATCGCGGCGAAGGACGCGAGCGGCATCGGGTGGAGCGCTGCTTCGGCACCACCGGCGATGACGATGTCGGCTTCACCCGTGGCCACGTGCCGGTACGCCTCGGCGAGGGACTCGGTGGACGAGGCACATGCGGAGAGGTACGTCCGAGCACCGCCGCGGGCACCGAACTCCATCTCGATGGCCGCTGCCGGACCGTTCGCCATGAGCATCGGCACGGTCATCGGGAGGACGCGGCGCGGGCCCTTCTCGCGCAGGGTGTCCCATGCGTCGAGCAGGGTGTTCACGCCGCCGATGCCGGTCGCCCAGTCGACGATGAGACGCTCGGGGACGACGGTCTCGTTGTCGATGCCGGCGTCGGCCCAGGCTTCGCGCGCGGCGATGAGCGAGAGCTGCGACGACGGGTCGAACCGCTTCGTCTCCGGGCGGGTGAGCTGGTCGGTGATGAACTTCCGGGCCTGGCCCGCGAACTCGACGGGGATGTCGAGCTCGGCGTAGCGAGGGTCTTCGAGCCTGGTGATGCCGGACTTGCCCTCGAGCAGGGCGTCCCAGGTCTCCGAGGCAGTCGCGGCGAGAGGGGTGATCGCACCGATCCCGGTGACGACGACGGTCTTGTTGGTCATGGAACGACTTGTTTCTTCTGAGGTGGACATGAAGAGCGCCGCGGCCCGTGACCGGAAGGGTCGAGCCGGACCGCGGCGTTCAGGAAGTTCGCGCCAGGGTTGTGGGTATCAGGCCTGGGCCTTGACGATGAAGTCGACGGCGTCACCGACGGTCTTGAGGTTCTTGACCTCTTCGTCGGGGATCTTGACGTCGAACTTCTCTTCGGCGTTCACGACGATGGTCATCATCGAGATCGAGTCGATGTCGAGGTCGTCCGTGAACGACTTGTCCGCCTGCACGGTGTCGGTCGCGATGCCGGTCTCGTCGTTGATCAGCTCGGCCAGGCCGGCGAGGACGTCTTCGTTGGACAGGGCCATGATGGTGTCTCCTTGAGGGGGGTGTCGTTTGACCGTGGACCAGCCTAGGGCACGGGGTGGTCCCGTGCCCGCAGCCTGGCGGGCCTGTGGGTGAGTCGGTGGACTAGGGGAGCACGACCACCTGCGCGCCGAACACGAGTCCGGCGCCGAACCCGATCTGCAGGGCGAGTCCGCCCGACAGCTCCGGGTGCTCGTCGAGCAGGCGGTGGGTGGCGAGCGGGATGCTCGCCGCCGACGTGTTGCCGGTGGTCGTGATGTCGCGGGCGATCACCACGGACTCGGGGAGGCCGAGCTGCTTGGCGAACTCGTCGATGATGCGGATGTTCGCCTGGTGCGGGACGAAGGCGGCGAGCTGGTCGGGGCGGACGCCTGCGGTCTCCAGCGCTTCGCGGGCGACCTTGACCATCTCCCAGACGGCCCAGCGGAACACGGTCTGACCGGCCTGCCGTATCGTCGGCCGCGCGGCCCCCGCTTCCCACTCGTTGAAGGTCGAAGTCATGCCGATCGCGTCCCACTTGGACCCGTCCGATCCCCAGATGGTCGGGGCGATGCCGGGGAAGTCGCTCGGGCCGACGACCGCCGCGCCGGCGCCGTCACCGAGCAGGAACGAGATGGACCGGTCGGTGGGGTCGACGATGTCGCTGAGCTTCTCGGCGCCGATGACCAGCACGTGGTCGGCGATGCCGGACTTCACGAACGAGTCGGCCTGGGCGATGCCGTAGGCGTACCCGGCGCACGCGGCGCTGATGTCGTAGGCCGCAGCCGGGGTGGCGCCGATGCGCTCGGCGAGGAGCGACGCCATCGACGGCGTCGCGACCGTGTGCGTCACGGTGCTGACCAGGACGACACCGATCTGGTCGGGGGTGAGCCCGGCCTTCGCGATCGCTTCGCGCGCCGCGGTCTCGGCGAGGTCGACCGCCTCGACGCCCTCACCGGCGCGCATCCGGGTGATGATCCCGGTGCGCTGCCGGATCCACTCGTCGGAGGAGTCGATCGGTCCAACGAGGTCGTCGTTCGGGACGGTGAGCTCTCCGCGCGCGGCGCCGAACGCCATGATGCGGCTGAACTCGTGGCCCCTGCGCTGCGCGAGGACGGGACGGCCGGTCGGCTCGACGGCTTCTGACACGTCGGTCATGCGGACACCTCCGCGGTGCTGAGGAGCTCGATCGCGGCCGGCAGGTCCTCGGGGGACTTGATCGCGACCGTCGGGGTGCCGCGCAGGCCGCGCTTGGCGAGTCCGACGAGCGCACCGGCCGGTGCGAGCTCGATGATGCCGGTGACACCGGCCTGCTGGAAGGACTCCATCACGGAGTCCCAGTGCACGGGGTTCGCGATCTGCTGGACCATCAGGTCGACGAACTGCCGGCCGTCGTCCACGCGCGAACCGTCGGCGTTCGTCCAGATCGGGAGCGTCGGGTCCACGGCGGTGGTGCCGGCCGCGACGGGGGCCACACGCTCGACCGCGGGGGCCATGTACCGGGTGTGGAACGCGCCGGCCACGGCGAGGGGGATCACGCGGGCCTTCGCCGGCGGGTTCTCGGCGAGTGCCGCGATCGCTGCGGCAGCGCCGGCGACGACGGTCTGCCCGCCGCCGTTGTGGTTCGCGGGCACGAGGCCGTGTGCCTCGAGGGCCTGGGCGACCTCGTCGGCGTCACCACCGAGGACGGCCGCCATCGAGGTCGGCTCGAGCGCTGCGGCGTCGGCCATCGCCCGGCCGCGGGCAGCGACGAGGGAGACGGCGTCGGTCGGCTGCAGGATGCCGGCGACGGCAGCGGCGGTGAACTCGCCGACCGAGTGTCCGGCGACGCCTCCGACCAGGGCACGGCGGCCGTCGGCGAGGAGTGCGTCGGCGGTGATGATGCCGGCGGCCACGATGAGCGGCTGGGCCAGTGCGGTGTCCTTGATGGTGTCCGCGTCGGACTCGGTACCGTGCACGGCGAGGTCCACGCCGATCGCTTCGGACCACTGCCCGACACGTTCACGAACGGCGGCGTCCTCGAGCCACGGGGCGAGGAAGCCGGGAGTCTGGGAGCCCTGTCCGGGCGCGACGACGACGATCACCGGACAATCCTGTCTGCCGCGACGCGTGCGCCCCGTGTGGACTCCCGACACGAATCCGCTCGAGACATTGTGGGACCCCTACGGTCGGAGGTCACCGGCGTCCGATCCGACGTCGACCGGAGGCCGACTCGGACATCGCGCCGAGGATGAGCGCCGACTGCACGATGAGGGCGTCGCGGGCGTGTGTGGCATCCCACCCGATGATGTCGGCGACACGACGGAGCCGGTATCGGACGGTGTTCGGGTGCACGAAGAGCTCGCGGGCCGTGGCTTCGAGGGACCGACCGGTGTCGAGGTAGCACCAGAGGGTCTGGAGCAGTTCGGTGGACTGGTCCTTCAGCGGGACGTAGATGCGCTGGACGAGGGCGGAGCGGGCGAGGGGATCGCCGGCCAGTGCTCGCTCGGGGAGCAGGTCGTCCGCGAGCGCTGGACGGGGAGCGCCGCGCCAGGCACGCGCGACGGCGAACCCGGCGAGGGCCGCCTTCGCCGAGGTCGACGCGTCGACCACCCCGGGGACCTCGTTGCCGAGGACCAGGTGCCCGTCGCCGAACATCGGCTCCAGTGCCTGCGCGATGGCCATGAACGAGACGGGCTCTTCGCCTTCGGGGACGTCGTCCCGTGGGGTCGAGCGACCGATGACGACCACGAGCCGCGACCCCTGCACGCCGATGAGCACGTCGGCGTCCATGTGGCGGGCAGCACGGCGGACCTGGTCGACCTCGAGCTGCTTCGGCGCTGTGCCGACCAGCACCGCGACCTCGCCGTGACCGTGCCAGCCGAGCGCCGCGATCCGTGACGGCAGCTCGTCGTCGTACTCGCCCGACAGGATCGAGTCGACCACGAGCGCCTCGAGCCGCGCGTCCCAGAGCCCGCGGGCCTCCGCAGCACGCGCGTAGACGTCGGCGGCTGCGAACGCGATGTCTCGCGAGTACTTCAGGATCGCCTCCTGCAGCATCTCGTCGTCCTTGGCGCGCTCCTCGACCACGGTCACGACGACGCGGATGAGCTGCAGCGTCTGCTGCAGGCTCACCGAGCGGAGGAGTTCCCGCGGCGCGGAACCGAACACGTCGGCCGCGGCGATCCACGGTGTCGACGCGCTGCCCTCGAGCCACGAGATGAACGACGTGATGCCGGCCTGCGCGACCATGCCGACCGCGGAGCGTCGACCAGGGGGCATCTCGCTGTACCAGGGGAGCGTGTCCTCGAGCCGCTTGATCGTGGCGGTCGAGAGTTCGCCCGACACCTGCCGGAGCCAGGAGAGCGCGCGTTCGCGGTCGCTCTCCCGGCCCACGGCAGGGTCGGTGCGGGGTGTCGTCACCGCCGGTGTCAGCTCTCGCCGCCGGCGGAACCGGTCGTGCCGGCGGTCACGTCGTGCAGCCGGTACTTGTCGATCGCCTGCTGGACGAGCGCCGCATCGACCTTGCCCTGGCGGGCGAGCTGCTGCAGCGTCCGCACGACGACCGAGGGGCCGTCGATGTGGAAGAAGCGACGGGCGGCCGGGCGGGTGTCCGAGAAGCCGAAGCCGTCGGCGCCGAGGGTGGCGTAGTCGGTCGGCACGAACGGGCGGATCTGCTCCTGGACCTGGTGCATGAAGTCGCTGACGGCGACGACGGGCCCCTCGGTCGAGAGCAGGCGCTCGGTGACGTACGGCGTGCGCGGCTGCTCGTTCGGGTTGAGGAACGCGTGCTGCTCCGCGTCGAGGCCGTCGCGGTAGAGCTCTCCCCAGCTCGTGACGCTCCAGACGTCTGCGGAGACGCCCCAGTCCTCGGCGAGGAGCTGCTGTGCCTCGAGGATCCACGGCACCGCGACGCCGGACGCCAGGAGCTGCGCCTTCGGGCCGTCGTGCTCGCTCGGCTTGAGCAGGTACATGCCCTTGACGATCCCGTCCACGTCGACGCCCTCGGGTTCGGCGGGCTGGACGATGGGCTCGTTGTAGACCGTCAGGTAGTACATGACGTTCGGGTCGGCGTGCTTGGGCGAGCCGTCCTCGTTCGTGCCGTACATGCGGTCCAGGCCGGACTGCACGATGTGCCCGATCTCGTAGCCGTACGCCGGGTCGTAGGACACGACGGCCGGGTTCGTCGCCGCGAGCAGCAGCGAGTGTCCGTCGGCGTGCTGCAGGCCCTCGCCCGTGAGCGTCGTGCGGCCGGCGGTCGCGCCGATCATGAACCCGCGGGTCATCTGGTCGCCGGCGGCCCAGATGGCGTCGCCGGTGCGCTGGAAGCCGAACATCGAGTAGAAGACGTAGACCGGGATGAGCGGTTCGCCCTGCGTCGAGTACGACGTGCCGACGGCGGTGAAGGCCGCGAGGGCACCGGCTTCGTTGATGCCGACGTGGATGATCTGGCCCTGCGGGCTCTCCTTGTACGCCAGGAGGAGTTCGCGGTCGACGGACGTGTAGTGCTGCCCGTTCGGGTTGTAGATCTTCGCCGTCGGGAAGTACGCGTCCATGCCGAACGTGCGTGCCTCGTCCGGGATGATCGGGACCACGCGGTCGCCGAAGTCCGGGGAGCGCAGCAGGTCCTTCAGCAGACGGGCGAACGCCATGGTGGTGGCGATCTCCTGCTTGCCGGAACCCTTCTTGACGACCTGGTACTTCGAGTCGTCCGGCAGCGTGATCGACGTGTACTTGGTGCGACGCTCCGGGACGTACCCGCCGAGTGCCTGACGGCGCTCGTGCATGTACTGGATCGCCTCGTCGTCGTTCCCCGGGTGGTAGTACGGCGGCGTGTAGGGGTTCTCCTCGAGCTGCGCGTCGGAGATCGGGATGCGCATCTCGTCGCGGAACTGCTTGAGGTTGTCGAGCGTGAGCTTCTTCATCTGGTGGGTCGCGTTGCGGCCCTCGAAGCTCGGGCCGAGGCCGTAGCCCTTGACCGTCTTCGCGAGGATGACGGTCGGCTGGCCCTTGTGCTCGGTCGCGGCCTTGAACGCCGCGTAGACCTTGCGGTAGTCGTGGCCACCGCGCTTGAGGTTCCAGACCTGGTCGTCGCTGTAGCCGTCGATGAGCTGCAGCGCCTTGGGGTCGCGCCCGAAGAAGTTCTCGCGGACGTACGCGCCGTTCTCGGCCTTGTACGTCTGGTAGTCACCGTCGGGGGTGACGTTCATCAGGTTGAGCAGCGCGCCGTCGGTGTCGCGGGCGAGCAGGTCGTCCCACTCGCGGCCCCAGATCACCTTGATGACGTTCCAGCCGGCACCGCGGAAGTAGCTCTCGAGCTCCTGGATGATCTTGCCGTTGCCGCGCACCGGGCCGTCGAGACGCTGCAGGTTGCAGTTGATCACGAAGTTGAGGTTGTCGAGCCCGTCGTTCGCCGCGACCTGCAGCTGCCCACGGGACTCGACCTCGTCCATCTCGCCGTCGCCGAGGAACGCCCAGACCTGCTGGTCGGACGCGTCCTTGATGCCGCGGTTCGACAGGTACTTGGCCTGCTGTGCCTGGTAGATCGCGTTGATCGGGCCGATGCCCATCGACACGGTCGGGAACTGCCAGAAGTGCGGCATGAGGCGCGGGTGCGGGTACGACGACAGTCCGCCGCCCTCGTGCGACTTCTCCTGACGGAACCCGTCGAGCTGGTTCTCGTCGAGGCGGCCTTCCATGTAGGCACGGGCGTACATGCCTGGGGAGGCGTGGCCCTGGAAGAAGACCTGGTCGCCGCCGGACGCGTGGTCCTGCGCGCGGAAGAAGTGGTTGTAGCCGACCTCGTACAGGGCGGCGCTCGACGCGTAGGTCGAGATGTGGCCGCCGACCGAGATGCCGGGGCGCTGCGCGCGGTGCACCGTGATGGCCGCGTTCCAGCGGATCCAGCGGCGGTAGCGACGCTCGAGCTCTTCGTCGCCGGGGAACTCCGGCTCGTTCTCCGGCGCGATCGTGTTGACGTAGTCCGTCGTCGGGACCATCGGCACGCCGAGGTGCAGTTCCTTGGACCGCTTGAGCAGGCTCAGCATGATCTCGCGCGCACGCTCGTGACCGTGTGCGGCGACCAGTCCGTCGAGGGACTCACGCCATTCGGCGGTCTCCTCCGGGTCCTGGTCCGTGCTGCCGTTGCTGTACGGGTCCTGGTCGTTCACCGTCACCCTTGACCTCGGTTCGTTCTCGTGGTGGTGGACATGGTGGCGCACCGGTCGGTCGGGTCGCGACCAGCGGTGGGAGCCTCGACCACTCTAGGCCCCACTGCCGACAGGTCGCCTGTGGGAGCCGCGCCCACACGGAACACTCCTGGGCCCCAGCACCGACGAGCACCCTGATGGTGACGTGTGTCCGCACGCTCGTGAACAGGTGCTTGCATTCGCGTGTCGTCGGCGTACGATTGCCGATCGTGCCCGTGCGACCCTGCGCGTGCATGGATCGACGGGCACACCCGCAGCCCGAGGAAGAAGTACACGCAACGATGGCACTGGAGATCGGCTCACTCGCGCCGGACTTCGAACTCCCGAACCAGTTCGGAGAGCACGTCCGCCTCAGCGACTTCCGCGGTTCCCGCCCGGTCGCACTCGTCTTCTTCCCGCTCGCGTTCTCGTCGACCTGCACGAGCGAGCTCTGCGCCCTCCGGGACAACATCGCGATGTTCCAGGACAACCGCGTCGAGCTCATCGGCATCTCGGTCGACTCGAAGGCGACGCTCCGCTCGTTCGCCGACCTCAACGGCTACGACTTCGAGCTCCTCGCGGACTTCTGGCCGCACGGCGCCGTCTCGAAGGAGTACGGGGTCTTCCTCGAGCACAAGGGCTTCGCGAACCGCGCCACCTTCGTCATCGACGTCCAGGGCCGCATCCGCGCGTCGATCATCTCCGAGCCCGGCGTCGCCCGCGACGTCACCGAGTACCGCGCGGCGCTCGACCGGCTGGCCGCCTGCACGGCGCCCGTCCCGGTCGCCTGACCGTCGGTCGCCTGACAGTCGGACGCCTGACGGGCGGTCCGTCGCACCAACCGTCGACCGGTCCGGTTCCGAACACCTCCCGGGTGCGCAGGCACCGGACTGGAGGCTCGGTGCACGCCATCGACACCGCCGCAGCACCGCGGACGGGCACGACCGACGCGTACGCGCCGTTCCCGGTGACGGCTGACGCCGACAGGTGGTCGCTCCGCAGGACGGTCGTCCCGACCGTGCACGGTCCCGTCGTGGTGCACGCCCGCAGCGGGGGCCGGCCCCTGCTGTTCCTCCACGGGGTCGCCGGTTCCTGGACCACGTGGACCCCGTTGCTCGAGGCCGCCGACGGCTTCCCGACCCGCGGGCTGGTCCTCGTCGACCTGCCCGGCTGGGGGTCGTCGCCCGCACCTTCGACGCCACTGTCGGTCGACGACGCCGTCGCGGTGCTGACCGCCGTGCTCGATGCGCTCGACGTCCCGGTCGTCGACGTCGTCGGGCACTCGATGGGCGCCTTCGTCGGCATGCACCTCGCGGTCGCCGCCCCGGACCGGACCCGCTCGGTGACGCTCGTCTCCGGGACGACGTTCGCCGCGATCGACGCCGCTCGGCACCTCGTGCGCGGCGTGCTGACCGTCCCCGCGTTCACACTGCTGCGGGCCGGCCTCGCCGTCACGCGGGGCGCGGCCGTCCCGATGCTCCGGGTGCTCGCCGGCATCGGTCTCCTGCGGTTGCTCGCCGCACCCGTCTTCACCCACGTGCGGCGCCTGGACCGGAGCGTGCTCGACGCCTTCGTCGAGGAGCTCCGGCCTGCAGGCTTCCTCGCCGCCGCGCGATCGGGCGCCGCCTACGACACGGACCGCTGGCGCGGGATCCAGTGCCCCGTGACCGCGGTCTCCGGGCGCGACGACGTGTTCGCCCGCGTCCGAGACCTCGAGGACCTGGCACGCGTGGTGCCGCAGACGCGGACGGTGCTCCTGGACGACTGCGGGCACTTCGCCCACGTCGAGCACCCGGCAGCGGTGGTCGCCGCGCTCAGTGGTACTGCGGCGGCCAGTCGAACGCGGGCGGACGACGTGGGACCTCGCCGACGGTCGTGACGACGAGGTCGACCTCGCCGAGGTCCTCCAGCTCGATCGACCGAGGGTTCCCCAGGTACCGGCGGCCGTCGACCCACACGGTCAGGTCCCCGTGCAGACCGCCCACACCCCAGGCGCTCAAGGAGACGCCCCACTCGTCGAAGAACTGCCCGAGGGTGAAGTCCTGACGGACCGGCGACTCGACGTGGACGATGCCCGACGTGTCGTGCGTGTGGATCTCCGCGGCGAAGTGCCGACGGTCCGAGTGGCCGATGTCCGCGGGGATCACGACCGGTTCGTCACCGTCGGTGATCGTCACGTGGGTGTGGATGTGCTCGGCCAGTCGCTGTCCCCACACGTCGTGGAGCCCTGCGGCCTCGGCCCGTGCCGCGAGGTCGGTCGGACGCGGCCACGGCGGACCGTCCTGCACCGCCGAGCACCCCGCGAGGAGCACCACGAGCGCGGCGGCCGTCAGGGTCGCAGTCGCCGTCGCTCGTCGCACTGTTCCGTGTGTACTCGGTCAGACGCGCTCCGGCACGAGTGCCGCGACCCGGGATCGGACCTCGGACACCACCGTCCGCCGCATGCCCTGCGAGAACAGCGCGTGGTCTCCGTCGGGCACCGGCACCAGGCTGACCGACCCGGGGTGGGGCCCTGGTGCGTACCGCTCGAGCGCTGCGCGGCCACCGAGACGCTCGAACGTCGCGATGTCGACGGGAGCCGCGATCACCACCACCTCGGTGCCGGCCGCCACGAGTGGTCGCACGTGCTGCAGGACACCCCCGGTGCGGCTCCGCTCGACGTGCGCACGGACGACCTGCGGCACGACACGGTCGTACCAGGACCGGATCCACAGCCGGGCGGGCGACGGCGACCACGCGGCCGCCGCGCTGTGGCCCCCCGGTGCGGCGGGTCGCCGGCGGAAGTCGTTCGGGCTGATCTCCACGACCAGCCGCGGGGACAGCGCCGCCGAGCGGCCGGCGAGCCACGCACCGGCACACATGCCGACCAGCGCGAGCCGGTCGCCGTCGACCCCGAGGGCGGACACGACCGCGTCCTGGTCGTCGACCCACGTCTGCGCGAACAGGTGGTTGTGCTCACCGGCGGACACCGCCGTGCTCTCCCCGGTGCCCCGACGGTCGACACGGACGACCCTGGCGCCGTCCTCGGCGAGCGCCCGGGCGAGCGCGACCTGGTAGTCGTTCCCGCCGACCCGGTGCTCGGCGCCGCCGGTGTGCAGGACGACGACGGGAGCGTCGTCCGGCGCGCCGGCGGGGACCGTCTCCACGGCGAAGAGCGACTCCGGTCCGAGGTGCACGACGTGCTCCGAGATCCCGGAGTCGAGGTCGAGGACCGCGTCGACACGTGTCGGTCGCGACGCGACCGTCGCCGTGGGCACGTGTTCGTCGACCCATGCGACCACCGTGTCGACCGCCTGCACCGGCATGCGCGCGTGGATGCTCATCTCGTCGAGCAGCTCTGCGCTCCCAGGTACCTCGACGACCGGGAGACCACCGACCGCTCGGGGGCCTCGCGCCCCTGGCCGCACCAGCACGAGCGTGGAGCGGGGGTCCCGTTCGACGTGCACGAGCGCGGCGACGGCTGCGGCCTGCGCCGGATCCAGGTCGATCCCGACGAGGGTCTCGACGCCGTCGACGACACGGGTGGCCTCGATCGTCAGCGTCGCGAGCGCACGCTGTCGACGCAGCCAGGCCCGGCCGGACTCGGGGGCGTCCCAGAGCACCAGGCCGTCGTCCTCGGTCGCGGCTGCGGAGGCGATGAGTGCGCCTGAGGCGAGTCCGACGAAGACGATCCGCTCGGCCCCGGCCGTGCGGAGCACGGCCGCCGCGTTGCGAGCGGACCGGACCGGCGCGTCGGGGTCGGCGTCGTCCTGGGAATCGCCACGGCCGGACGGGTCGTAGCGCACCGAAGCCACGCCACGAGCCTCCAGGCGGTCCGCCAGCAGGCGGAACGTGCGGTACGCGAGCACGCCCTCCTGTCCGAGTGGTGTGCAGATCACGACCCCGGCGCGCACCGACGGCGGCGTCTGCACCGCGACCCGGGAAGCCGGGGAACCCGACCACCCGTGCGTGGTGGTCACAGCGTCAGCGCGCGACGGACAGCCGCCGGCCATGCTGCGGGTTCGGTGCCGTGCGCGGCGAACAGGGCGATCGTGATGCGTTCCAGGCCGAAGGCCAGGCACGCGCTGTGGGCGACCTCGCCGTCCTCGGTGCGGATCCCGAAGGACAGGCCGAAGTGGTCCTCGTGGAGGTTGGCGGAACTGATGGCGGTCGCCTCGCCCGCGTCACCGTAGACCGGCGTGACGAACTCGTACTTCAGTGCCTGTTCGGTCTGGTTGCGCGCGAGGATCTTGCCCACGCGGCCGAAGAACGGGTCGTTCGCGGGGACCACGTCGATGTCCAGGCCGAAGCCCTCCAGGAGCGACCGCATCACGGGGATGTGTCCGTCGCGGTGCGCCTTCGCCGATGTGGGTGTGCCGATGTGGACGAACTCGTGCATGTGGAACGCCTGCAGTCGCATCGGGTCGAGCGATGGCTCACGCCGGAACGAGTCGCCGGCGATGTCGAAGGACCGGCCGGCCTGCGGGACCGTGTCACCGACCAGGCCGTAGACCGGGTGGCAGACCGCTGGGGCGAGCATCAGGTCCGCCGGCTCCAGGAAGGACTCCCAGCGCTCGCCGCGTTCCCGCGCGGCGAGGAGCTCGCGGTGCTTGCGGTCGTCGCCGGTGAAGCCGGAGATCGACGCCGCGAGGTCGGGGAACGAGGCGATGTAGTCGGTGCGCTCGAACGCGGCGAGCGGTTCGACGGGCGGGAAGCGGAGGACCTCGGAGTCGAGGTCCGCCATGGAGCGGAAGGCAGCGGTGTCGACGGCGGTGTACACGCGCTCGAAGACTCCGGTGCGGCCGTAGAGCCCGGGGGAGCCGAGGTCGATGAGGACGCGATCGGCGAGCAGTCGTGCCCGGAGCGCTGCGCGGGCCCGGTCGAGCGGCGTCGCGGTCACGGGTGCTTCGGTGATGGTCACAGGATCGCTCCGCTCATGAGTGCCAGGCCGGCGTCGTTTTGGAGGAGACGGTCGTTGCTCACCATGACGGCGGCGCCGTGTGCGTCTCGGAGGTGTCGGGCGATGCTCATCGGTCCCGACGCGGCGTACCCGGCGATCCCGACGATGCGGAGCGCTGCGGTGACGATGTCCGTCACCTTCTGGGAGGCGCCGATCTTCAGGGCGTTCGCGGCGAGGGCGGAGGCGCTCGACTCGAGGGTTTCGGGGTCGTCGGCGACGGCGTCGAACCGCTCGGCGGCGTGCCGGACGCCGTCGGCGAGGCACTGCAGGTCGACGAGGAGTTCCGCGAGCCGCAGCGCACCGGGTGGTGTCGTCCCGATGCTGGCCCGTGCCTGCTTGCGGACGGCCGAGCGTGCGCGTTCCGCTGCCGAGGCCGCGATGCCGAGCCACACCGACGCCCACAGCACGTGCGAGACGGGCAGGACCGTCTGCGCCGAGATGGTGGCGTAGTCGTCGCGGAACACGTGGTCGAGGGTGGTCTCGGCGTCGAGGATCCACCCGTTGCTGCACGTGCCCCTGAGTCCGAGCGTGTCCCACGTCGAGGTCTGCGAGAGCACCGTGCGTGCGGTGTCGCAGATCACGAGGCGCTGGTCGGACGCCGGCGCGTCGGGGTCCCGGCGAGCGGTGACGAACACCGCGGTGGACTCCGTGGCGTACGAGATGACGGGGGCGTCCTTGCGGAGACGGATGCGACCGGGGACCTCGGTGGACGCCTCGATCGCGCAGGTGGACCGTCGAGCATCACCACCGACGCCCTTCTCGGTGGTCGACGACGCGACGAGCGCGCCACCCAGGACCTGATCGATCATCACGCGCACGCCGGCAGCGTCGCCGCCGTGCCGCCAGAGCGCCATCACCTGGCCCTGGTGCATCGCGAACACCATCCCCGTCGCCGCGCACGCACCGCCGAGCTCGGTCGCGATCGCGGACAGTTCGGACACCGAGGCACCTTCGCCACCGTGTTCGACCGGGACCGCAGCGGCGAGCAGGCCGTACTCGCGCATCGCGGCGATCGCCTCGCGAGGGGGCCTGGCGTCCCGGTCGACCTCGTCGGCGAACTGCGCGGCGACGGCTGCGACGGCGGCGGTGCGCTCGGCGAAGCGGTCCGCGGTGGATCCGGCCGCGACCACGGACCGCGTCGGGGACTCCGGCTGCAGCGTGGTCACGCCGTCACCTGGGCGGCCGCGGTGGTCAACGACTCCACGGAGGAGAACGTCGCTCGATGCAGGAGGTGGTCGGGGAACTCCGCGTCGAGGTCGTTCTCGATCGCGAGCATCACGTTGACGGTCGCGTGGGACGTCAGCCCGAGGAGGTAGAGGTCCGCGATCGGTGCCACGTCCCACGCGTCGACGGCGAGCCGCCCGTGGTCGGCGAGCGCGCGTCGGACGGCCTGTTCGGTCGTGTCAGCGAGGGTGTTCTGGTCCGGCTGCATGCGAGCAACCCTAGGGACGGGGTTGCCCCGGAAAGCCGCCGTCCGGATGCGCGAAACCGCAACGACCCGCCCGGGGCTGAACAGCCGTTCAGGGTGTCCCGATGCGGAGCCCGTTCACCGGTCTGCCAGCGCCACCGCCGTCGCGAGCGCCAGCCCACGCTCGTGGGACAGTGACACGTCGACGACGGTGATCCCCTGCGCCTCGGCGAGCGTCAGGGCTGCGCCGGAGAGCTCCACCACCGGGGCGCCGTGGCCGTCGAGCACGATCGCGACGTCGTGCAACGGCACCGCCTGCCCGCCGGTGGGGCGGAGGAGCTTGATCACGGCCTCCTTGCCGGCGAACCGCGCGGCCAGGCGCTCTGGGTCGTCGCGGGCATCGGCGCGCTCCCGGACCGTGAACACCCGGGAGAGGTACCGCTCGCCGTGCGCGCTGATCCCGGCGAGGACGTCGTCGACCGCGGCGAGGTCGCACCCGGTGCGGACGGCGGTCATGCCGAGATCGTACGTGCCCTGGGACCCGGTGGCCTAGGCTCCGGATCGTGCACGAGCACGGCCTTGCGGCTCGCGACACGCCGACGAGGGAACCGATCGCGGGGCCGCGGACACCACAGGACATGAACCAGAAGACGGGGGACCGCGCCGACTGGGCTCTGAGCGCCGCGGGCGACGGACAGGCCTTCGGGCGGGTGTTCGACCGACACGCACGGCGACTGCGTCGGCACGCGATCGGACTCGTGCCCACCCCTGCCGATGCCGACGACGTGGTCGCCATCGCCTTCCTCGAAGCCTGGCGGCGACGTGACCACGTCCGGTTCGTCGACGACTCGCTGCTGCCCTGGCTGCTCGTGACGACGACGAACGCGGCGCACAACCTCACCCGCTCGACCCGCAGACACCGCAGCTTCCTCGGCCGGTTCCCCGTCGACGACCCCGCTCCCGACCCCGCCGATCGGTTCACCGACGGGGACGCGGTCGCCGCGCTCCGCGGACTCGGTCTCGCCGACCAACGGGTCCTCACACTCTGCGTCCTCGAGGGACTCAGCGAACGCGAGGCGGCGACGGCACTCGGCGTCCCCGCCGGGACCGTCAAGTCCCGACTCCACCGGGCGAAGGTCCGGCTCCACCAGCAGTACACAGCCACAGCGGAACCACTCGGAGGCGCACTGTGAACGACGAACGCTCCCCACTGGACGACGAACGCTCCCCACGACTGACCGCGATGCGCGATGCCCTCGTCGCCGAGGTCGTGTCCACTCCAGCGGCCCGAGCGCGCCGTCGGCGTCGACCGACCCGGGCCACGGTCGCAGCCGTCGTCGTCGCGTTCGTGGTCGGTGGGGGCCTGACCGGCGGGCTCACCGCCGCAGCGCTCCCCGGCAACGACCCCGACACCGCGGTCCAGGCCTCGCTCGGTGCCACGACGCGGTCCATGGTCGAGGACGTCAACCACGGCCGGCTCCTCGGCACCCCGACGTTCCGCGTCACACACGGCGACACCGCGCTGACCCTGTCCTCCCGACCCTCCGGCGCGGACCGCGTCGCCGTGGCGTGGGCATGTCTCGACGGCAGTGCCCCGACCGTCGAGGTGGGAGGTCGCCCGGTCGAGGGCACCACGTGTGGTCGTCGCGCTGACCCGGACTCCGAGCAGGTCGGATGGGCGCTCGCCGCGGCACCGGCGTCCGGCGCCGCCGAGGTGACCGTCTCCGCCGACGACGCCGACCGGTACGGCGTGTGGGTCTCGTGGGCGAGGTCGCCGCAGATCGCTCGTCCGTCCGCGCAGCAGGAAGCCGAGACGGCCGACGGCGTCGTCACGCTGGACGAGTACCGAACGGCGTTCAACCGGCTGCTCGCGTGTCAGGCGCAGGCCGGGCAGCCGATGGCCGACGTCCCGCTCTCCTGGTACTCGGACGGCGGGTGGAACGGCGAGGGGCGGGGGATCGGTCCCTGGTTCCTGTACGCCACGCCGTCCGACGGGAGCGAGGTCTTCGACACGCAGTGCTACCCGAGGGAGTTCGGCGCCGTGGACGCGATCTGGCAGGGGGAACACCCGATGCCGGAGGACCCGCCGGCGGCCGGGTGACGCCAGCCAGACGTGTGCCCTGTGAGGATTCGCCGGGGGCGTTCGTCGCACGTCCTGGCCCGGTGGCTAGCGTTCAGGACATGACGACACCCGCAGAGACCGACCACAAACGCCGGGGCGGGTGGCTGCCCGGCCAGGACGACCTCGAAGCCTGGATCGAAGGGCACCGCGAGCGCGCTCGCGCCCACCGCGACCGCCCGCTGCACCCCGCCGTCGCCGCGTTCCGGCACCTGTTCGACACCGACCCGGTGATCCGGATGGGGATGACCCGCATGATCGAGCAAGTCCCGCACGGCAAGCAGTACCGGAAGGGGCACATCGAGGACATCGACGAGTTCTTCTCCCTCGTCAACGAGGTCATGACGACTGCTCCGGCGTTCAGCGACGGCGGCATGGTCACCACTCCGTTCGCCGCGATCCTCGACTGGACGATGGCCACCCCGGCCGGGTTCGCCGTCTACCGCGACCCGAAGGTCAACGCCGCACTGAAGGACGTCCTCGACGCATGGGCCGAGTACCTCGACAGCCCCGCCTCGCTCACCGTCATCACGGACGGGCCCGACGGGTGGAAGTCGGAGAAGGCACAGCAGGTCGTCGGCATGGACCAGTTCCAGCACGACCCCGACGCCGAGCACTGGGGCTTCACGTCCTGGAACGACTTCTTCATCCGGCGGTTCAAGGACGGCCAGCGCCCCGTCGCAGCCCCCGACGACGACACCGTCGTGGTGAGCTCGAGCGAGTCCACCCCCTACGCCATCGCGACGAACGTGCAGCGTCGTGACGCGTTCTGGGTGAAGCAGCAGCCGTACTCGCTCGAGGACCTCCTCGCGAACGACGAGTCCGTGGACCGGTTCGTCGGCGGGTCCGTGTACCAGGCGTTCCTCAGCGCCACGAACTACCACCGCTGGCACGCACCCGTCGCCGGCACCATCGTCCGCGCCTTCGTCCAGCCCGGCACGTATTTCTCCGAAGCCGACGCCGAGGGCTCGGACGCCGTGGAGCCGAAGGACTCGCAGGGGTACCTGGCGCACGTCGCCGCGCGGGCGATCATCATCATCGAAGCCGACAACCCGTCGCTCGGACACGTCGCGGTCGTCCCCGTCGGGATGATCGAGGTGTCCTCCTGCGTCATCGGCGACGGCATCGAGCCCGGCCGTCACGTCGACAAGGGCGATGAGCTCGGGTACTTCCAGTTCGGTGGGTCCACCGAGTGCCTCGTCTTCGAACCGGGTGCGATCGAGTCGTTCGCCGTACAGGCGTTCCCGGACCCGCAGCACCCCGCGCTGGTCCGCCTCCACACGCAGATCGCGACCGCCGCGTCGGTCTGACCCGTCGGCTCGGTCCGCGGATCCTGCGGACTGGAGGCTCGGTGCCAGCCGGTACCGAGCCTCCAGTCCGTCATGGGGCGCGCCCGGCGACCGCCGCCTGGAGTCGTTTGTCGGTTTCGCCCCGGGTGCCGGCCCGCGGTGGTCAACCGATGCGACGGAGCGCGCGCTGTTCCCGACGGAGCGGCCGCTACGATGGATCTCGAGGGCCTTTAGCTCAGCTGGTAGAGCGCCACGTTTACACCGTGGATGTCGTCGGTTCGATCCCGGCAGGGCCCACCAAGGAAAGCCGTGATCAGCGAGGACGCTCGCCCCGACACCTGGACCTCGCCGGCGGCGAGCGGCTCCGCGTTCTCGGTGTCGCCGAGTCCGGTCGACGACCGGCCATCGGACACGCTCAAGCGCTCCGCGAAGTGGCAGAGCGCTGGCTGCAAGCCCGGCCAGCAGAGAGCCATCACCGCGCGTTCCACAGATCGAACTGTCCACCGCCCGCGGGGAGCGCGCCGCCCTCGCAGGTGACCACATGACGGTGACCCGTATCGGTCGCAACTTCGAACTGCTGTACATGGTCGAGGTCGGCGTCACGATCCTGAGCGCCGCGTCCTCTGCTGCTGTTCGGATGGACGCTAGTGCGGACCGCATGATGCCGGGGACGTCCTCGAACGCTGTGTCGACGACTGACAGACTCGGTTCCGGAGGTCCAGCGATGGTCACGGAACAAGATGTCGATGCGATGAAGCGAGGCTTCGTGGGCGGCGGTGTCATCATCGCCGCAGTTCTCAGTGTGGCGGCGTTGGTCGTCATCCTGGTCGGCGAGACATGGGCCGTATGGCCGTTGCTCCCACTGGCAGCGATGGAGGTCGTGTTCCTCGGACTCTGGGTCCGCCGTCGGCGCCGATCAAGCGGACCTCATCGCGTCCGATAGCCGATCGGCTATCGAGACGCCTCGCGCGGGTGCCGGCGTCGACGACGGTCCCGCGTCGGGCCCCTCGAGGTCTCGCTTCCGCCGCCGGGCGCTGGTGAAGTCGTAGCCGAGCACCAGCGTCACCAGCGCACCGCCGATGACCGCCAGCGCGGGCACGATCACGTTCTCGTGGTGCCCGAGGCCGACCATGATGAGCACGGGGCCGAGAATGACAGCGATCGAGCCTGTGATGTCCGGATACCTGCTGCGTCTCTCAGGAGCGGCTGCGCGGGAGAACCGGCCCACCACCGACCAAGCATGACGATGCGGACGCATCGAGCACGACGGTCGAGCGCGCGACAGCCGATCGGGAGGCGCACGCTCGACACTGCGAGATTCCCGCGGATGAGCATGCTGGCACGGGGCCGGGGTGCTCCTCTTGGCGTTCGGTTGGCCTGGAGCTGCGGCTGCTGTCGTGGTCCTACCCCGGGCCGTTCGGTCAAGGACGTCGACGGCGTTCTTGGGCGGACGAGCTCCGCCTGCGGTTGTTCGGCCTTGTCGAAGGCAGTGCCCGCCGGCAGTGCTCCTCGCGGAGCATCGCCCAGGTGTCGATGCTCATCCATTCGTCCTTGAACCAATCCGCGTCCACAGCGCGGCCCTCGTGCCGGAGGCCGAGCCGCCTGAAGAGTTGCGCCGCGGCGATGTTGCGCGTATCCGTCATCGCGATGATCCGGTGAGCCTCCTGCAAGAGGAACAGATTGTCGATGAGTTGACGGAGTGTCTCCTGGCCCGCTCCGATGCCTTGCCAGTCGGGTGCCAGTGTGACGCCGAGTTCGTACGTGTCTGGCTGATCCGCGACGGCGTGCACGGCGGCGTCGCCGACGAGTGACGTGGTGTCTCGTTGGTGGACTGCGATCTGGAGCCAGTCGCCCGAGCCTGGGAGCAGCTCCGTCGGCTGGTCGGCGATGAGCGCGTCGGTGTCGGCATCGGACCAGCTCGGTGTCCACGACTGGAACCGGGCCACGTTGGGGTCGCGGCGGTACGCAGTGAAGGCCGTCCGGTCAGCCCGACTGAGCACGCTGAGGGTGAATCGTTCCGTGAGGATGGGGAACTCGAGCACGGCAGGAACGCTACCGGGACCTCCGGCGCGGCCGTCCGGGAACGCCACCTCAGCCCTTCGCGTTCCGGGTGTTCCCCTTCGCGACCTCGCGGCGCGCTGCCTCCACCGCGAGCTGGCTGCCGGCAGCCGGATCCGTGAGGAGCCTGAGGGTTGCGGCGGCATGTGGGTCGTCCGCGCGTGACTCGAGCAGGGGCGTGATGACATCCGCTCCGAGCGCGACGAGCGCCTGGCTCAGACTGAGCTGGACGGCACGGTCTCCACGCCCGAGCTGACTGACGAGCAGCTCACCCAACGCCGAGGCTCCGCCGACCGGCACGGTGGCGACGGCGGCACGCCACGCGGCGCGCGCGACCTCGTCATCGGGGTCGGTGATGGATGCGCCCACCACCGTGTGGGTTGACGTGTCGGCGATCTTCGAGAGCGTGTGCAACGCCTGACTCCGGGCCTGCGGGGTGCCGCGTTCGACCTCGTCGAGGAGGTGCGGCAGCACGGCGTGTGCGGGGAGGCGCGTGAGCGCCCACGTGAGCATGTCGCGGACGAAGAAGTCGGGCTCGACCGCGCACCGGACGATGAGGGCGTCGAGGTCGACCGGATCTGCTGCCGTGCCGATAGCGAGCACGGCTTGCAGCCGAACGGAGGGCGATGCGGCGTCGAGGCCGCGCTGTCGTGGGTTGATATGTGCGTTCATGGTTGTTTGTGACAGTATAGAACCGTGAGTGAGATGCTGAGTGTCGAAGATGTAGCGGAACGTCTACAGCTCCGCCCGCGGACCATCCGTGACTACATCCGGACGGGTCGGTTGCAGGCGACGCGGATCGGCAAGCAGTACCGGATCCGGGTCGAAGACCTCGAACTGATCGGCACGCAAAGGCCGACCACCGCTGCACCATCGTCTGGCTCGTCGGACGGTGAAGCCACGGTCTCGGCGACAGTGGTGGTCCGCATCGAGGCCGTGGATCGCCGTCAGGAGGAGCGGGTGTTCACGTTGTTGAACGTCGTGGGCGGGACCTCGGGGGTCGCGTTGCAGGTCGCACGCATACCGAAGGATGGTGCGCTCCAGGTCGTGGCGACAGGGGAGCTCGCCGGTGCGCTGGACGTCCTGACGTTCATCAGCAACGCGATGGAGGCCGCTCGTGACTGAGGACCGCCGGTTCCGCAGTGCTGATGGTGCAGCCGAACTCCGGCGGATGTACGACGCCCTCGTCGACGAGCACCTGCCCCAAGTCGCCCGGCGAATGATCGCGACCACGATTGGGCCTGTTGCCGTGCTCAGTGCCGGTCCGAGGGACGGCCAGCCCGTCGTTCTGCTGCACGGTTCCGGAGCAACAGCACTCTCCTGGGCGCCCACGATCCGACGCCTGTCCGACGAGTACCGCGTCCACGCCGTGAACCTCCCCGGGGAGCCTGGCCCGAGCACAGCAACCCGTGTTCCGTTCCGGGCGGCAGAACAGGCGGACTGGTCCGCCCAGGTCGTCCGCGCGGTGGCCGATCGTCCCGCTGCCGTCGTGGGAGTCTCGATCGGCGGATGGATCGCGACCGCGCTCGCAGCACGCAACCCTGAGCTGGTGGCTCATCTCGTGCTCCAATCCGCGAGCGGGCTCGGACCCCGTCGGGTGCTCCCGCTCGTCCTCGCCGGCGCCCTGACGGTGCTCGGCGAACGGGGGCGTCGATCTGCGCTTTCGTACCTCACCGGTCCCCACGCCGCTCCGTCGGAGCGCACGCCGATGAACCGAGACCTCGATGCCTTCTCGCTCCGGACGTTCGAGCACTTCAGGCCCCGCACCGACCCGCTCCCTGAGCACGACAGCGCTGACCTGCAGCAGATCCGCGCACGGGTCAGCGCTGCCTACGGGGAACTCGACAGGATGCTCGATGCTCGAGCCGCTGCCGACCGGATCCGAAACCTCTTCCCGGCGGCCGTCGTCGAGCTCCGAACCGGTGCCGGCCACCTGATCGGTGACCAGGCCGCGTTGACACACGAGCAACTCGCGGCGTCCGGTTAGCGATCGCCTACCGAGACGATGCGTGAGGCAGGTCGCGGAGTGCGAAACGCTGATCGTAGCCTCGTCCGCTCGGTAACCAGAGGTTGCGCAACGGGGCGTCGGGGCTGCGGCCAGTCGAGCAAGCGGGTGAGGAGGGCGTCGGCGCTGAGGTGTTGAGTGGATCGATGATCGACGTCACCACTTCGCGCGGGCGCGCGAGCGCGGTGCGAGGTGAACGGCGACATTGTCAGTGTGGGCGCACGAGTGCGGTCAGTGGTCGACAGCGAGCGTCGCTTCAACCGATCGTGCCAACGACGTACGCCGACTGGGGTCAAGGCGCTCGGGACATCCGCCGAGTTCACGACTCCTTCGTGGCGACCCCTCCCGCAGTGGCCGAGCGCTAGGAGGACCTGAGGCTGAGGCCTTCGCTCGGAACGGCCGGTAGTGGATGGGCTTCCGGACGCGCCTCCGCACCGACTGGCTTGGTGACCCCGGGCTGGGACGCAGCCCGGGGTGGGCACTCACGGGCGGATGAGCACCTTGAGTGCTTCGCGCGCGTTCATCAGGCGGTAGCCCTCGGCGATGTCGTCGAGGGGAAGCTCACGGTCGAACACCTTGCCCGGCTCGATGGTCCCGTCGAGCACCTGCGGGAGGACCGCCTCGAGGTACGCGCGAACCGTCGCCGGGCCGCCGGTGAGGGTCGCGTTCTTGCCGAAGAGTGATGTGAAGCCGACCGGAGCGTCCTCGTACTGCGGCACGCCGACGCGGCTGATCGTGCCACCGGGACGGACGATGCCGTACGACTGCTCGTAGGCAGGCATGTGGCCGACTGCTTCGAGGACGACGTGTGAGCCTTCCCCTTCGGTCAGTTCCATCACCTTCGCGACGCCCTCATCGCCGCGCTCAGCGATGACGTGGGTGGCACCGAACTCGCGGCCGAGATCGGTGCGGGCGGTGTGGCGTCCCATGAGGATGATCTTCTCGGCGCCGAGCTGCTTCGAGGCCAGGACGGCGGAGAGCCCGACCGCGCCGTCACCGATCACCGTGACGGTCTTACCCGGTGCGACACCACCCTTCTCGGCGGCGTGGTACCCGGTCAGGTACACGTCGGACAGGGTCAGCAGGGACGGCATGAGCGACTCGTCCGTGCCCGCGGGGATGCTGACGGCGGTGCCGTCGGCGTGGGGGACGAGGAGCTTCTCTGCCTGGGTTGCCGAGGCGGCGCCGTCGAAGAAGCCGCCGTGCACGCAGGACGTGGTGATGCCGTCACGGCAGAACGCGCAGGTGCCGTCGGACCAGGCGAAGGGGACGATGACGGTGTCGCCGACGTTGAGGGTGGTGACGTCGTTGCCGAGCTGCTCGATCACGCCGATGGCTTCGTGTCCCATGCGCCGACCCTCGGGGGTGTCCGGTAGGTCGTGGTACGGGTGCAGATCGGATCCGCAGACGCAGGCGTAGGTGACGCGGATGATCGCGTCGGTGGGGTCCTGGAGGACGGGCTCGGCGACGTCGACGACGCGGACGTCGCCGGCGCCGTACATGAGTGTTGCCTTCATGAGGTGGGTCCTTTCCTGCGAGGCGGCGGCTGCCGAGCTCGCGTGGTCTGTCGGGTTGGGTTCGTCAGCCGTTGGTGGGGCGGATCTGTACGGTGGCGCTGGTGGGTCCGTCCTGCAGCATCGGCGACAGGTAAGGGCTGCCGGCGTACTTGCGTTCGTAAGCGGCGTCGACGCGGGCGTTGACGGACGGGTCCGCTTCGTCGAATCGGACGTCGTGCTCCGCACCCGCGGCGCTGACGCGGCCGGCGTGCTGAGTGAGGGCCGCCTGGAACCAGCGGGAACGGCGTCCGTTCCAGGCGCGGACGTAGAGTCCGTCGTCGACGACGACGGACCAGATCCAGGTGGGGGTTCCGTAGGTGTGGCCGTCCTCGCGGAACGGTGACACGTGCAGGTCGTCGCTGGTGGTGATCGCAGCGAGAAGGTCCTCCGGCCATGCCGACTTGGTGTTGTCGGTCATGCGCCGTTGAACTGGTCGTCGGTGATGTGCTCGAGCCACGTGGTGGTCCTGGCGGGGTCGTCGCCGTTTTCGAGCATCGCGATGTGCTCCATGAACATCCCCGGGGCGGCGGCGTGCCAGTGTTCCTCGCCGGGCGGGGTGTAGATCGTCTGCCCGGGGTGGACATCGATGGTGTTGCCATCGCGGGTGCCGAAACGGCCGATGCCCTGGGTCACGCGGAGGTACTGGCCCTTCTCGTGGGAGTGCCATGCTGTGCGGGCGCCGGGGGCGAACCGGACGGTCGCGACGACCATGTGCTGGTCATCTTCGTGTGGGAGCGCGATCGGGTCGAGCCACACGTCGCCGGCGAACTGTTCCGGCGGGTTCTTGCTGGTCGGGTTCGTGGGTTCGATGTTCATCAGTTCGCTGCTTCCTGGGTCCCGAGGACCTTCTTGGCGACGCCCATCGCGCCCATGCCCTTCGGCCAGCCGGCGTAGAAGGTCACGTGCGTGAGTGCTTCGATCAGTTCGGTATGGGTGACACCGTTCTCGACGGCGCGGCCGAGGTGGAACTCGAGCTGCGCGAGGTCGCCGCCTGCGGCGAGGACGGCGACGGTGATGAGGCTGCGGTCGCGGGCGGACAGGTCGGGTCGATTCCAGACGTCATCGAAGAGGACATCGTCGGTGAGTTCGGCGAGCTTCGGGGCGAAGTCGCCGAGGGTGCGGCGTCCACCACCGATCTGGCGTGCTTGTTCGGGCATGGGGTCCTTCCTGGTGGATGGGTTGTGCAGCTGATCTGGTCATCTGCCGGCCGCCGTGACAGGCGACGGGGTCGTTTCGGTGGAGGCGGCTGAGCCGCGCACGTGCAGCGTGAGGACGCTGAGCGGAACCAGCATGAGCGCGGCGGCGATGATCCCGACGGTGACCGGGCCGAGCGGTCCGAGCGGTCCCTGCAGTGCGGCGGCGGCGATCCCGGTGCCGATGGCTGTGCCGAGGTTGAAGGTGCTCGTCGGCATCGCGGTGGTGAGATTCGGTGCGTCGCCACCGAGCTTCGTGGCGAGGGCGATGAGGATCGGGTTGGCGGAGAAGCCGACCAGGCCAAGAACACCGAAGCTGATCAGCACCAGTGTCGGGCTGGTCGACGTCACGGCGATCGCGATGGTTGCGACCAGCGTCACCGCGCCGAACCCGAGTGACGCTCCATGCGGCCGTCGGTCGCCGACGCGGCCTCCGACGATGCTGCCAACCACCGATCCGGCGCCGAAGACGACGAGCGCGATCGGGACCGCGGCCTCGGGAAGCCCTGCACGGTCAGTCAAGAGGGGGCTGATGTAGCCGTAGGTGGAGAGCACCCCACCCGTGATGCACGCGGTGGTTGCCAGGACAAGCCACAGCTGACCAGACCGCAGCCCCCGGAACTCAGCGCGGAGCGACACTCGCGTGGTTTCTGCAGATGACTCCACGAGCCGCCAGATCGGGACGGCGAGGATGAGCGCGAGCAGCGCGAGCGCCCAGAACACGACTTGCCACCCGACGAGTAGGCCCGCGAGAGCACCGAGCGGGACGCCGAGCACGTTGGCGATGTTGCCGCCGCCGATGACGACGCCGAGTGTTCGGGCTGCGGCAGTGGGGCCAGCTGCTTTCGCCGCGACCACGGACGCGATCGCCCAGAACGCGCCGGTCGCTACCGCAGTGACGAACCGGGCGACGAGGAACACCGCGAGCACCGGAACGGTCGCCGCAAGAATCTGCCCCCCGGCGAAGGCCAGCAACGCAGCGATCAGCACCGCGCGGCGGGACACCCGAAGCGTTGCGAGCGTGATGACCGGCGGCCCCACGATCATGCCGATCGCGAAGACCGTGATCGCCAGACCCGCGTGGCCGACCGAGGTGCCGAACGTGCGGGCAAGGTCGGGCAAGAGCCCGGCGACGACGAACTCCGTGGTCCCCATCAGGAACGTGCCCGCGGTCAGCGGGAACGTCAGCCGGGGAAGAGCCATCGGATACTCCTGACAGGTTCATGGGTGGTGCAGTGCTGGCCCGGTGGGACGGCGCCACCGCTGCACCGGTCTGCATAGGCGTGGCAGGTCAGTCGGTCTTGAGCGCGTAACAGTGTTGGCATCGCTGACTGACAGGCCGTCGTCGGTTGCGGGCGAAACCCCGCAACAACTACGAGACCACCGCATCGCTGTGGAAGTGATGCCCTGTCGAGACGTGCCTTGAGAGGGAACGTCTTCCACGTGGGAGTCGGCCGTACCCTGACGGCGTGGACAACAAGACGGAAGTACGCGAGTTCCTGATGTCACGGCGTGCACGCCTGGCGCCGGAGCAGGCTGGCCTGCTCGGCGGCGGTCGGCGCCGTGTCGCGGGCCTTCGTCGCGGCGAAGTCGCCGCTCTCGCCGGTCTCAGTGTGGAGTACTACGGCCGAATCGAACGCGGGCAGATCGCTGGCGTATCCACGGCCGTGCTGGAAGCGCTAGCCCGTGCGCTGCAGCTGACGGAACCCGAGCGGAGCCACCTGTTCGATCTCGCTCGCGCCGCGGACGGCAACACCCTCGCCGCACGCCCCAGAGGGCGTCGCTCCCCACGAGCCGCGCAACGGCAGAGTATCCAGCAGGTCCTCGGCACCATCCACGACGGCATCGCGGTGGTCCGTGACCAACGGCAGAACCTGCTCGCCACCAACCAGCTCGCGAAGGCCTTCTACACACCCGTCATCGGCGATGGCACCGGCACCCCCAATCTCGCCCGGTTCCAGTTCCTTGACCCAGCTTCCCGGGACTTCTACCCCGACTGGGACCTGTTCTCCGAGATGTGCGTCGCGGTGATGCGCGCCGAAGCGGGACGGGACCCGCACGACGCCGAGCTGCAAGAACTCGTCGGCGAACTCTCCACTCGAAGTGACGTGTTCCGACGTCTCTGGAGTGCGCACGACGTGCGCTCCCACGGCTCCGGTACCAAGCGCTTCCACCACCCCGAGGTGGGAGAACTCGTGCTGTTCTACGAGGAGTTGATGATCACCGCCGACCCCGGCACGGTCCTGATGGTCTACACCGCCGAACCCGGCACCCCGACCGCCGAACGGCTTGCGTTGTTGGCATCGTGGGCTGCCGCGCCGACGGGCGCCGCCGCGGACGTCGACGTCGACTGATCAGCGTTCCGGGAACGCGACACCGGTCGCCGCCTCGAGCGCACGCAGCAGCTCGTTCTGGAACTGCGGGTCACGGACAGCCGGATGCGGTTCCTGCTGCCGGTCATGGAACCAGTACCCACCGCTGACCGAGGCGTCCGGATCTCCGATCAGCCGTTCCTGCGTGCGGTGGCCAAGCTCCAGGTCATCCGATGCGCCGGCGCCACCCATCTTCGTCGGCACCCATCCCGGGTCGACCGCGTTCGCCTGCACGTCGGACCACCGATCCGCGACCGCTGCAGCGAACGCGGTGACGAACAGCTTGCTGTCCGAGTAGCTGCTCGACGACGAACCGCCCTTCCAGTCCGCGCCGGCGAGCTGGGCGGTGCCGCCGCGGTGCATGCTGCTGCTGAGGTAGACGTGCCTGCTCGGGCTCTGCAGCAACGCCGTGAGCAAGTACGGCGCCACGACGTTCACGGGGATGATCGCAGCGCCCGAGAGGACGCCGGCGTTGTGGATGACGCCGTCGATCGGTGCCCCGGCCTGCAGCTGCTCCGCCACAGCGAGTACCTCGCCGCGGTTGGCGAAGTCCGCCACGACGAGGTCAGCGCCGCGACCAGTGAGATCCGCGACCGCCGCAGCGCGACCAGTTGAGCGGGCGTGCACGATGACGTCGTGCCCCTCGCGGAGCAACGTCTCCGCGGTCGCTCGCCCGAGCCCGTCAGTGGAACCGGTGACCAAGATTCGTGCCATGCCACTCATCGTGCTCCGCTCCGGCCTCCATAGCGGTGCCCTGAGAGGGCATCGCAACTCGGCTCGCGCCGCCATAGCGTCACAGCACGAACCCCGACGGCGCCCCTCCCCGGCACACCCGTCTCGGCACACAGGAGTGCACGAGCACTCCGGGAAGCGAACGCACGATGAAGTACTCCGTCCTCGGACACACCGGAATGAAGGTGTCCCGCATCTGCCTCGGCACCGCAACCTTCGGCGTCGCCCCGACCGCGCAAGACGCTGACCAGGTCGTCGGCACGGCGCAGGAGCTCGGCATCAACTTCATCGACACCGCGGACGTGTACGGGAACATGCCCGTCTTCGACCGTCCCGGCGCTCCCACTGCAGCCGAGCGCGAGCCCGCGGAGCAGATCCTCGGACGGGCGCTGCGCGGCCGACGCGACAACATGGTCATCGCGACCAAGTCAAACGGCATCGTCGGCCACGATGTGAACCAGCGTGGTCTGTCGCGCCGGCACATCATCCGCCAAATCGAGACCAGCCTCAGTCGCCTCGAAACCGACTACATCGACGTGTACTACGCCCACGACCCGGACCCGGACACGCCCCTCGAAGAGACACTTTCCGTCTACGACGACCTCATCCGGCAGGGCAAGATCCGCGCCGTCGGCTTGTCCAATCACCCTTCCTGGCAGCTCACACACGCCCTCTGGATCGCCGACTACCGGCGGCTGCACGCACCTGTGGTCGCCGAGGTGAAGTACAACCTCATCGACCGCGCCGCGGAACGTGAGCTCGCTGCTGCCTGCACACAGTTCGGCGTCTCCATCGTCCCGTACGCACCCCTGCACGGTGGGCTCCTCGCGGACCTCGCCGTCCTCGACCGTTCCGTCTCCGGCGACCAGCGATTCGGCCAACCAGGGTTCCCGGACCACGAGATCACGATCGCCCGCGAGGTCGACCGTCACAGCCGCGCTTGGGGACTGCACCCCTATCAGGTGTCCCTCGCATGGCTGCTGTCCCGCCCAGCAGTGGCATCCGTCATCGTCGGCCCGGAAACCCCCGACGAGCTCCGCGCGAATGCGACGGCCGCCGACATCGAGCTCAGCCCTGAGCAGCTCGAGGCGCTCACTGCCCTCAGCGCGCAAGACCCCGCATTCCTCCACCGAGCGGGCGACGGCCCCGCCTGACACGCACTCCTCGCCCCCAGCATCACGAGTAGTACGGAAGGACGTTCTCGATGCCCAGCGCCACTCAGCACACCATCGACCTGCTCACCGACTACTTCGCCGCGATGGAGGCAAAGGACAGCGACTGCTTCGCGGCCTACTACGCCGACGACATCACCCTGACCTTCGCGGGCGCGCCCGTCGTCTCCGGCCGTGACGCCGTCCGTCAACAGATGATCGACACCCTCAGCAAGGTGGAATCGTTGGCGCACCACCCGCTGATCAACGTGTGGCAGGAAGACAACGGGTTCGTCATCTTCGAAGTGGACAGCGTCTGGAACCTCCGCGACGGCACGACCACCACGATCACCGCCTGCTCGATCTTCACCCTCCACGACGACAAGATCACCGACCAGCGCATCTACGTCGACAACGGCCCCATCAGCCACCAGCTGAGCTGAGGACCCAACGCACAACACCGCCCGCCGGAGGGGGGCGCGGGCTCGCAACCGATGCGGCGCTCCCTCAGGCCGATCATCACCTGCGCTCAGCCCGATTTCGTCACCCTCGATGATGATCAAGAGAATCGCCCTGCGAATCCAAGACCCCGCGGAAGACTGACATGAACGAACCCCCTGAGCGCTACGAGCCGCCAGCCACCGAGCCGTTCAACGCCCTAGCGATTGCCGGATTCGTTCTTGCCTTCGGGGCAACGCTGATCGGGCTGGTGATCTGCACTGTTGCTCTGGTGCAGATTCGCCGCACGGGACAACAAGGCAAGGGTTTAGCGCTGGCGGGCCTCATCATCTCCGCATCTGCCACCATTGCCGGGACGATTTGCCTCGTCATCGTCGGTCAGCAAGGGTTGCTGCCCTGGCAGTACTAGCAACGGAGGGGCTGATCGCTGGTCCCTGCGCGACTGGAGCTCTGAATCTGCTGCGTCCCACAGGGACGCGGAAGGCAACGATCGCTGACGTGGTCGGCGCCACCCCTCGCAGACCGTTGTGTCCGGGACACTGAGCATGCGATCTCGACCCTCGCTCGAGCGTCGGCGTGATCCCACATGGCGGCAGGGCACGATAGTCAGCTCGGTGCCCGACGGTGCTGATCGAGCGGTCCTCAGGCAGCGCTGTACCGTCAGCATCGGAGAGTCCTGCTCAGCGAGCATCCGCCGCAGCTGTTCAGGGCCGAGACCCGCACAATCACTGGGATGCGCTGCTTCGGTCCCTGGCGGCTCACACATTCACACCGTGGATGTCGTCGGTTCGATCCCGGCAGAACCCACCTCAGTGGTCCCGAACCGGTCGACCAGCTCCCGTTTCAACACCTTCCCGCTCGGACCGAGGGGCAGCGCGTCGAGGACGTGCACGGCACGCGGGTACTTGTACGCCGCGATCTCACCGGCGACGAAGTCGATGAGTTCCTCCGGCGACGCGGTGGCTCCGGAACGCAGCACCACGGCGGCCTCGATCTCCTGTCCGTGCAGCTCGTGGGGGACGCCGAACACCGCTGCCATCGTGACGTCGGGGTGGGTGGCGAGGACCTCTTCCACCTGCCGCGGGTACACGTTGTAGCCGTTCCGGATGATCATGTCCTTCGTCCGGTCGACGATGGTCAGGTAGCCGTCGTCGTCCTTCGTCCCGAGGTCTCCGGTGCGGAACCAGCCGTCGACGATCGCCGCTGCGGTGTCCTCCGGCCGGTCGAGGTACCCGTTCATCAGGTTGTGTCCGCGGATGACGAGTTCGCCGATCGAGCCGTGCGGTAGGAGCACGATCGCGTCGTGCACCTCGGGGTCGGCGATCTCGACGTCGACGCCCCAGACCGGGGTCCCGATGGTGCCGGGCCGCGGTGGGACGCCGACGTGGTTGAACGTCGCGACCGGGGAGGTCTCGGTGAGGCCGTACCCCTCGTGGATGGGGGCGTCGTACACCTTCTCGAAGCGCTCGAGGACGGCCAACGGCAGCGAGGCGCCGCCGGAGATCGCGTAGCGCAGGTGTGGGCGCGCTTCGGAGCGGGTGGCGGCGTCGAGCAGGGCGATGTACATCGTCGGGACGCCCATGAAGACCTCGCAGCCGTGTTCGACCATCGCGGCGAGGGCGGAGTCGCCGTCGAACTTCGGCAGCATGACGATCGTCGCCCCCACCCGGAACCCGGTGTTCATCGTGCACGTCTGTCCGAACGTGTGGAACAGGGGCAGTGCCCCAAGCAGGACGTCGCCGCGGTGCATGTCGAACGTCGTCATGAGGTTCGTGTTGACCTGCTCGAGCAGGGAGAAGTGCGATCCCTCCGCGCCCTTCGGCTTCCCGGTGGTCCCGCTCGTGTACAGGATCGTCGCCGTGTCGAACGGGTCGCGCGGCGTGTAGGTGGTCAGCGGCTCGCTCGACGACGCCAGGGCCTCCAGCCGGTCGTGGACCGGGGCCCCGTCGTCGGACGCCGGCGGTGCGAGGACCGTCAGGAGGTCGACGCCGGCGAGTTCCGCACCGGGTGCGCCCTCGCCGAGCAGCGGGGCCGCGCACACCAACAGCGTTGCGCCGCTGTCCCGGAGGATGTACTCGATCTCGCGGCGCTTGAGCAGCGCGTGCACAGGAACGGCGACCGCGCCGAGGGCGAGGGTGGCGTAGTAGACGCGGGGGAAGTCCTCGACGTTCGGGACGAGCATCGCGACCCGCGATCCCTCGCCAACGCCTCGGTCGCGGAGTGCCCCGGCGTAGGCGAGCGTCTGCGACCAGAGCTCGGCGTACGTCGTGCGGCGGTCGCCGACGATGACCGCGACGTCGTCGGGGTACCGTGCGGCGGACTCGGCGAGGATCGCGGCGACCGACGCGGTCGCCCGGGTGGGTCGGGCGACAGGTGCGGTGTGGTTGGTGGTCATGCGGTCCTCCGGCGACGTCGACGAGTGAGGTTCCCCGATCCTACGGTTCTTGTTCGGAGCGGTTGTCGAGCGCGACGGGGATGGGTACGGTGATGGGCATGCAGTGCCGCTGAACCGTCTTCGATTCCCATCTGTGCGCCGTTCCGGCGCGGTTCGAGAGGTTCACCATGTCCGCACACCTGCCCCTGCACGGCAAGACCGCCCTCGTCACCGGTGTCTCACGACGCCGCGGCATCGGGTTCGCCGTCGCCACGAAGCTCGCCTCGCTCGGCGCGAGCATCGTCATCCACCACCACCGCCCGCACGACCTCGACCTGCCGTGGGGCGGTGACGACCTCGACGCCGTCCGCGACGGGATCCGCGCCCACCTGACCGAGGGTGCACGGTTCGCCGACCTGGCCGCGGACCTGTCGGACCCGTCGACGATCGCCGGTGTGATCGACACGGCCGAGGGGCTCGTCGGCGGCCTCGACGTCCTGGTGTGCAACCACGCCAAGAGCGGGGATGACGGCAGCATCCTCGACATGACCCCGGAACGGCTCAGCGCGTTCTGGGAGGTGAACACCCGGGCGACGATGCTGCTCACCGCCGAGTTCGCCCGCCGTCGGGCTCCGCAGACCGAGGAGCAGCGGCGTCCCGGTGACCGGATCACCGGGAACGGCCCGTACGCCGAGCCGCAGGGTCACGTGTTCTGGATGACGTCCGGGCAGATCCACGGCGCCATGCGCGGCGAGGTCGCCTACGCCGCGAGCAAGGCAGCGCTGGCGGGGGTCACCGCCACCGTCGCCGCCGACCTGCTGGAGCTCGGGATCGTCCTCAACACGGTCAACCCCGGTCCGGTGAACACCGGGTACATGGACCCGGAGACGACGGACCGCTCGCTCGAGGGTCTGGACGAGTACCTGGCGAGCACGCCCTTCGGTCGGGTCGGACGGCCGGAGGACCCGGCTGAGCTGATCGCGTGGCTGTCGACGTCGGCCGGGGGCTGGGTCGTCGGGCAGGTGCTGACGAGCGACGGCGGGTTCTCGCTCTGACCGCGGAAGTCCCGCGGCGGTGCAGGACCCGTCCCGCGGGGTCCTGAGCCGAGCTCGGCCGGTCGCGCACCGGACTGGAGGCTCGTGGCGCGCCCGCAACGATCCTCCGGTCCGGCGGATGACGGCAGAACGGGGCGCGTCCTCGTCAGGAGGCGGCTCGCGATCGCGGCCGATGACGGATTCGGTTCCCGGTTCCCGGTGATCGGGAACCGGATTCGTCATCCCGCCAACGGAATCGTCGATGCGCCGTGGCTCATGTGGTGGGCGACGACCGATTGCGTGTCGGCGCAGCCGACGCCGGTGTGCGTTGCGCCAGGACGTAGAGTCGACCGCGTGCACGTCGTCATCGCCGGCTGCGGCGACCTCGGGACCGCCGCCGGACTCCGCTTCCACCAGGCCGGTCACACCGTGGTCGGCCTGCGCCGCAGCCCCGAACTGCTCCCGACGTGGATCGAGGGACGCGCCGTCGACCTTCGGCACGACGCCCCGGTCATCAGCGCCGACACCGGAGTCGTGGTCGTCGCACTCGCCGCTGGCAGCAGGGACACCGAGACGTACCGCGCGACCTACGTCGACGGACTCCGGCACGTGCTCGACGGCGTCGACGCGTCCGGCTCCTCGCCACGCGTCGTCGTCGTGTCCTCCACGGCGGTGTACGGCGGCGACGGCATCGTGACCGAGGACACGCCCGCGACCGGCGGCAGCGAGACCGCCGACGTGCTCATCGAGGCCGAGGAGCTCCTCCGCTCGCGGGTCCCTGACGCGACGCTCGTCCGGCTCTCCGGGATCTACGGACCCGGCCGCACCCGGTTGATCGACCAGGTCCGATCCGGCCGCGCGACCGTCGTCCCGGGTCCAGGGCGCTCGCCGATGACGAACCGGATCCACCGCGACGACGCCGCAGCGGCGCTCGTGCACCTCGCGACGCTCGACGCCGCACCGCCACTGGTGATCGGCACGGACGACGAGCCCGTCCGCCGCGACGAGGTGCTGCGGTTCCTCGCCGCAGAGCTCGGTGCCGGACCCCTGCCCGAGGCGCCCGCCGACGTCCCGGTGACCGACAAGCGCCTGTCGAACGCGCTCCTGAAGTCCTCCGGCTTCTCGTTCCGGTACCCGACCTACCGCGAGGGGTACCGCGCCGTCATCGCCGGCGACGGCATCCGGTACGCCTGAGCAGCGGGTACCGGATCGGCAGGCATCGGCTCAGCGGTTGACGGCGGCCATCCCCGCGGCGTCGTAGCGGTTGCCGGCGACGCCGATCCGGTCGGCCAGCCCGTCCAGGTCGGCGACGTCGTCGGCGGAGAGCGCGATCGCCGTCGCGCCGGCGTTCTCGTCGATGCGCTCCGTGCGGCGCGTCCCGGGGATCGGCACGATGGACGGGTGCTTGGCGAGGAGCCACGCGAGCGCGATCTGCCCGGGCGTCGCACCGCGAGTCTCGGCGAGGGTCCGTACCGCGTCGACGAGGGCCTGGTTCGCGGCGAGGTTCTCGGCCTCGAACCGCGGCACCTTCCCGCGGATCTCACCCTCGCCGAACGACGTCCCCGCGGCGATGGTGCCGGTCAGGAAGCCCTTGCCGAGCGGACTGAACGGCACGAACCCGATGCCGAGCTCCGCGCAGGTCGGCAACACCGCTGGTTCCGGGTCGCGCGTCCACAGCGAGTACTCGCTCTGCACGGCGGTGACCGGGTGCACGGCGTGCGCGCGCCGGATGGTCTCCGCCGCCGCCTCGGAGAGCCCGAAGTGCTTGACCTTGCCCTCGGCGACGAGTTCCCCGACGGTGCCGGCGACGTCCTCGATCGGCACGTCCGGATCGACGCGGTGCTGGTAGTACAGGTCGATCGCGTCGATGCCGAGCCGGCGGAGCGAGCCCTCGGCCGCCTCGCGGATGTGCTCGGGGCGCGAGTTCACGCCCACCGACCTGCCGTCGACGATGTCGAAGCCGAACTTCGTGGCGAGGACCACCTGGTCGCGGATCGGGCGGATCGCGTCGCCGACGAGTTCCTCGTTGTCGTACGGGCCGTACACCTCTGCCGTGTCGATGAACGTGACGCCGTGCGCGACGGCGTACCGCAGCACGCCGATCATGTCGTCGCGGTCGCCGGGGTTCGGGCCGTAGCTCTGGGACATGCCCATCGCACCGAGTCCGATCGCGGAGACCTCGAGGCCCTGGCCGAGTGTCCTGGTGTGCATACGTGCTCCTGTCGTCGAGATCCACGCTAGGGACGCGGCCCACGCGGAAGGAGTCACGGACAGAACACCTCAGCGCGGAGCACTGCGCTCGGTCGGCTAGCGGAGAGTCCAGGGATCCTCTGGTCGTGTCCCTTCGCGGAACCCGAAGTGCTCGAGCATCGCCATCGCCTCCGGGAAGTGCGCCGCGAGCGTCCCCTCCGCGTGTGCGTCGCTCCCGAACGTCACGGCTCGCCCGCCCTCGTCGCGCCACCACTCCGGGATCCACGGCCACAACCGCCTGGTGTTCATCTCCAGCGCGCGACCCGACCCGGCGATCGCGCGCATCGCCGCCCGGAAGCCCTCCTCGAACCGCCGCGGGTCGAACGGCCCGGCCGACTCCGACGGCCACGAGCGCACCGCGTAGTCGATGTGCGTGAAGACCTCGAACGAGGCCGAGCCGGCGACCATGCGGGGGATCTCGTCGAGGTAGGCCCACATCACCTCGTCGGGATCGCGACGGTGGTAGAGCGTGACGGGTTCGGCACGGTCGCCGTCGGTGAACGGCAGCATGTGCAACGACCCGTTGACCCGATCGATCGTCCCCGACCGGAGCACGTCGGCCGCCGCCGCGTCCCAGACGTGCGGCTGCCCGAACTCCACTCCGGTCAGGATCCGGAGCGCGGGGAACGCCCGGCGGCACCGGTCGATCGACTCGAGGTACCCGTCGAGGTCGAACGGCGGCAGGCGCACGTGGTTCGTCTCGTCGACCAACGCCTCCGCGTGGTCGCCCATGTCCCCGGGTTCGACCCGCCACCGTTCCTCGAAGTCCAGGTGCTCGGTGAAGACGAGCGCGGGCAGACCGATCCGGACGGCCCGGGCGCACGTACGCTCCATCAGCCCGACGGACGCCGGGTTGGTCGCGGCGTCCCACGACCATTCGCTGTGCACATGGGCATCCGCGGTGAGCCTCATGCCGGCCATGCTGCCAGGAGGCCCACGTCGGCGTCACTCGATTCCGTGCCCGTCCAGCAGGCTCGACGCGACCGCCCGCGCCACACCGGTGTCGGCATCGGCGTCCCGGAGGCGCATGGCGAGCGCGCCGGAGACGACGAGCGTCAACTGCTCACCGAGCGTCCCTGCCCGATCACCCACGAGGGGCACCGCCAACTCCGTGAGCCGCGTGCGCAAGCCCGACGACTCGGCATCGAGCACGACGCGGATCTCCGACGGCGCATCGGCGTACTCGGACGCGGTGCCGAGGAACGCGCACCACCGTGACGCCGCCGAGCGGGTGCGGTAGTCGTCGAGTGCGTCGAAGACCGCCAGGAGCCGGGCACGATCACCGGTCTGCCGCTCGACCGCAGCAGTCCACGTCGCCTCCCAGTCCAGCCGGCGCCGCTCGAGGGTCGCGGCGACGAGCGCCTCCTTGCTCGGGTACCCCCGGTAGAGCGTCGCGGACGACACCCCTGCACGCTCCAGGACCGCGTCCACCGAGGTCGCCGCGATGCCGTGCGTGAAGAACAGGTCCTCGGCGGCGTCGAGGAGCTTCTGCTCGGTTCCTGCACGCATGGCCATGTCAGCACCCTAGACTCCGAAAAGTGAAACGATCGTTTTCGAAAGGAACCGGGCTCGCCGCGGCCGGTACAGCCCTCGTCGCGGTGACCTACGGGCTCGTCCGCCTCGCGTACGGACTGGTGCTGCCGGACGTGCAGGCGGACCTGGGGCTCGGCGCGGCGCTCGCCGGGTGGATCTCCGCTGGGGCGTCGACCATGTACTGCGTCGGGGCGGTGATCGGGTTCCTCGCGGCGACGAGGCACCCGCGCTCGCTCGTGGTCCTGGCCGCGAGCACCGCGGCGGTCGGTGCCGCCGGGATGGCGTGGAGCCACGACGCGACCACCTTCGGCGTCGCGGCGGTCCTGAGCTCGACGGGCGCGGGCGCTGCATCGCCGGCGCTCGTCCGGCTGGTCGCGCGGAACACGGCACCGGATCGGGTGCCTCGCGGGCAGTCGGTCGTGAACGCGGGGACCGGACCCGGGCTCGTCGCGGCCGGGGTCCTCGCACTCGCGGTCCTGCCCGAGTGGCGCACCGCCTGGTTCGTCGCCGCGGCCTGTTCCGTGCTGGCCGGGGCCGCAGTGCTCCGCACCGACCACCGCGGTCACGACGACACGACGGAACGCGGTCACGACGACACGACGGAACGCGGTCACGCCGACACGACGGAACGAGTGGACCGAGCAGGACGACCGACGGGGTCGTGGTTCGTCGCGCACCGTCGACTCCTCCTCGCGGCACTGCTGCTCGGCGCCGGCTCCGCCGCGGTCTGGAACTACGGCCGATCCGTCCTGGTCGACGCCGGTGTCGATCGGGAGGCCTCCATCACCGCCTGGATCGCCCTCGGCCTCGGAGGTGCTGCGGTCGTCGTCACGAGCCGGTGGACGGTCGGCATGCGACCCGCGCGGCTCTGGGCGATCAGCGTGACCGCGGTCGTGGTCGGGTCCCTCGCGCTCGCCGTGGCGCCCGGTGCCGTCTCGGTCGCGCTCGTCGCCTGCCTGGTGTTCGGATGGGGCTACACCGCGGCGACCGGGGCGCTGATCGCCTGGACGACCGAGATCGACCCGGATCGTGCGTCGGCGGGGACCTCGATGCTCTTCGTCACCCTGGTGCTCGGGCAGGCCCTGGGCGCCGTCGCGGCCGGCGCCGTGATCGGCGTCGCCGGCGCGGTGACGGCGTTCGCACTGGCGGCCCTGGTCGGACTCGTCTCCGCTCCGGCGGCCGGGCCGCGGCACTGAACGTGCGCACCGCCGGACGGGAGGCTCGGAGCGCGCCCGCACCGAGCCTCCCGTCCGCCCCGTGATCGCGTCGCGAGCCGCGCGCACGTCCGGTGTCCAGGTCGAGCCGCGCGCGGTGCGGCAAGATGGTGTCTCGTGAACCCACAGCCGCAGCAGCCCCGCTGGCGCAAGACCTGGTCGACCGTGCAGGTCGGTCTGCTCTCCGCGGCGGTCATCGCGTGCATCGTGATGCTCGTCGTCGGCGACGGCAGCCTGAACCGGGTGTGGGCCGTCGCACTGGTGTTCTTCGGGATCGCGCTGCTCGGGCACATCACGTTCCTCGTGTACACGGCGCGGTACGAGCGCGACAGCCGCTGAGACCGTCCGAAACGGCCCTTCGTCAGGGCGTGACCATGCCGCCGTTCACGTTGAGCGTCTCGCCGGCGACGAAGCTCGACTCGTGCGACGCCAGGAACACGTACGCGGGCGCGAGCTCGGCTGGCTGACCCGCGCGGCCCATCGGCGACTCGCTGCTGCCGAACTCCGGCAGGGTCTCGGGGTCGACGCCGCTCGTGACCTGCAGTACCGACCAGGTGGGACCGGGCGCGACGACGTTCACGCGGATGCCCTGCTCGATGAGTGCCTGCGAGAGGCCCTTGGAGAAGTTGTTGATCGCGCCCTTCGTCGCCGCGTAGTCGAGACGGTCGGGTGCGGGCTTGTACGCCTCCATCGACGCCGTCGTGGTGATCGTCGATCCCGGGTGCAGGTGGGGGAGCGCAGCCTTCACGAGCCGGAACAACCCGAACACGTTGACGTCGAACGTGGCCTCGAACTGCTCGTCGGTGATGTCGAGCAGATCGGGTTGCCAGACCTGCTTGCCCGCGACGCTGACGAGCGCGTCGATACCGCCGAGCCCCTCGACCGCCTCGGCGACGAGGCGTCCGGCGTACTCGCGGTCGCGGAGGTCACCGGGGATCGCGACAGCCGTCCGTCCGGCGGCGCGGACCTGCTCGATGACGTGGTCGGCGTCCTCCTGTTCCTCGGGCAGGTAGGCGAGTGCGATGTCGGCGCCCTCGCGGGCGAACGCGATCGCGACGGCGCCGCCGATGCCGGAGTCGGCACCGGTGATGAGCGCCTTGCGGCCGGCGAGGCGGCCGGTCCCGCGGTAGGTGTCCTCGCCGAGGTCCGGGACGGGCGTCATCCGCGACTGCAGACCCGGCTCGGGTTGCGTCTGCGGCTCGGGCGACACGTCGGGGTAGCGGGTGCGTGGGTCAGCGGGTTCGTACTGGTCGTGCGGCATGCACCCACCGAACCCGTCGACGCCTGAGAGGTGGTCAGGAGCGTGCGTGATCCGGATTCGCCGGACGCTCAGCGATCCGGACGATGGTGGTGCCATGAGTGACGACGACCAGCAGACCAGGGCCGACTTCGCCGACGCGGTCAACATGACCGCGTCCGAGCTCCGGAAGTGGCTCGACACCGACGAGTCCAAGAGGGTCGGGCAGAAGTCCGGCGGGAGCACCGAGTCCACCGGGCACGAGAGCGGACGGCACATCGTCCGCATCCTCGAGAAGAAGCAGGCCGACTACACGGACGCCGACTACGCGCACATGCGGAAGGTCGTCGGGTACGTCGCGCGGCACGCGAAGCAGCGGCCGAAGGGTGACGTGCACGACACGGCGTGGCGGTACTCGCTCATGAACTGGGGCAACGACCCCGAGAAGCACTGAGGCTCGGCGGCGTACGGTCTCGGCCATGCCGAACCAGCAGATGCGGGGCGTGAAGAACCCCGAGATGTACGAGGAACTCCGCGCAGAGGGCAACTCGAAGGAGAAGTCCGCGCGGATCAGCAACGCCGCGGCCGCGAAGGGCAAGCGGGCGGTCGGGAGGAAGGGCGGGGAGTCCGGCTCCTACGACGACTGGACCGTCGCGGATCTCCGGAAGCGTGCGAAGGAGCTCGGACTCACCGGGTACTCGTCGAAGCGGAAGAGCGAGTTGATCGAGGCGCTGCGCGACCACTGAGGTCGTCCGCGACGGTCAGCGCCAGCTCGCAGAACATCGCGTCGGCCCACGAGAACCACTCCCGTGAGAACGCGGCGGGGTCGTCCACGTCGAACGACTCGTGCATGCGCCCGGTCCCGGCGTCCGTCGCGAGCAGCACGGCGAGGAGCTCCCGCCGGCGCTCCGGCGTCCCGGTGATGCCCTCGACGCAGAGCGCGATCGGCCACACCCGGTTCGGCTCGGTGTGCTGGCTCCCGATCCCCTCGGCCGCCGCTCCGCTGAACCAGTACGGGTTCGCCGGGGACAGCACCAGGCGTCGGGTCGCGGCGGTGACCTCGGGGTCGATGACGTCGGGCGCGTCGAACGGCAGTGAGAGCAGCGACGGCATGTTCGCGTCGTCCATGAGCACGACGCCGTCGAGCCCGTCGACCTCGTACGCGTAGACCTGCTCGCCGTCGTGCTCGACGATGCCGTGCCGACGCACCCCGTCGAGGACGGCCGACCGCAGTGCGTCGGCGTCGTCGGCGAGCCGCGCGTCGCCGTACACGTCGCGGGCGATCTCGGCGAGGTCCAGCAGTGCCTGCGCGGCGTGCAGGTTCTCCGGGACGTTGTAGCCGTACGTGCACGCGTCGTCCGACGGACGGAACCCGCACCAGGTCATGCCCGTGACGGCGACCGGGGTGCCGCGACCGTCGCGGTCGAGCGTCTCGGTCGCGATGCCGACGTCCCGGACGAACCGGTACGCGGACGCGTCGTGGTCCTGCTCGGCGCGCCACTGGTCCACGATCGTGCGGAGGACCCGGTGGGCGCGCTCGTCGAACAGGTCGGTGCGTCCGGTCACGGTCCACAGCCGGTGGGCGAACTGGACCGGGTAGGCGAGGCTGTCGACCTCGTACTTCTGCTCCCACACCGACGGGTCCGCGCAGAGGTCCCTGGCATCGTGGTGTGCGCCGGTGGCCGAGCGGTTGAAGGCGTTGGCGTACGGATCGTGGTCGATGCACCGGAACTGCCGCCGGACGACCCCGGTCAGGACGTCGGCGATCGCGGGGGAGTCGGCGGCGAAGCGCAGGTACGGGAGCATCTGCGTCGTCGAGTCGCGGAGCCACATCGCGGGGATGTCGCCGGTGATGACGAAGGCGGTGCCGTCGTCATCGAGGGTGATGGTGTCGGTCAGCGTGCGGGTGAGGGCTTCCTCGACCCGGTCGCCGACACCGACACCGGCGGTGCCCCGGACCGCGTCAGCGGCGGCCCGGAGCACCGAGGTGGTCTCGTCGTCGAGGATCACGCGGAGACCGGCTCCACCTGGAGCACCGACGCGATGGTTCCGCTGTGGGCGCCCTCGTACGCCGCCAGGATCATGCCGAGCACGGCGATGCCCTCCCGCTCGGTGTGGATCGGACGCGTGCGGTCCCGCAGGCACGCGCCGAACGCGCCGATCTCCGCCGCGAAGGTGTCCACGTCCTCGTAGGTCACGGTCTCGCTGGTGCCGTCGAGCAGGTCCCAGCGGAGCGTGGTGCCGTCGCTCGTCAGGGAGCCGAGCTCACCGACGGCGCTGAAACGCTCGGTGCCGGCGGCCGGCTCGTACGCCCAGCTCGTGACGAGCTGGCCGACGGCACCGTTGTCGAAGCGGAACAGGGCCTGCGCCGAGTCCTCGCCCTCCATGAACGTCAGGCGGTGGGTCGAGAGCAGCGCCGTCGCCTGGACGGGGACCCCGCCGGCGAGGTGCATGAGCAGGTAGCTCGGGTGGTAGCCGGTGTCGATGAGCTCGCCGCCGCCGCTCTTTGCCGCGTGTGCACGCCAGCCCATGTTCTCCGGGTCGAAGTCGTTGCGGAAGCTGTCCGTCGTGCGGACCTCGTACACGGTGCCGAGGACGCCGGTCTCGATGAGCTCCTTCGCCTTCGCGACCGCCGGCATGAAGAGCTGGTTGTGCGCGCACATCAGCGTGACGCCCGCATCGCTCACGGCGGCCTGCACGTCGCGCGCTTCCTCCGGGGTGAGGCAGAGCGGCTTCTCGCAGAGGACGTGCTTGCCGGCACGTGCCGCGGCGACGATCGCGTCGCGGTGCAGGTGGTGCGGCAGGCAGATGTCGACGGCGTCGATGTCGGCGCGGTCGAGCATCTCCTGGTAGTCGGTGAAGTGGGGCACGCCGAGCTCGGCGCCGCGGGCCTCGGCGGTCGACGCGAACGCATCGGCGACCGCGGCGATGCGGATGAGGTCCGGGTGCTGGGCGTAGCCGGCGATGTGTGCGGACGCGATGCCGCCGCCGCCGATGAGTCCGACGCGGATGGTGTCGTTGGACATGGTGACTCCTGGTTTCGTGCTGGGTTGCTGGTGTCGGTCGGTCGCGCGGCCGGTCAGGCCGCGACGGGGGTGCGCGCAGCGGCGTTCGCGGCGACCACGAGCCTCGTGAGCTCGACGGCGCGGGCGATGTTGTCGTCGGCACGCGTGCCGGAGGTGATGTGGTCCACCCACTGTCCGAAGGCGTCCTGACCGTCCTCGGGGACCGGGATGGTGACCGGCTCGTCGCCGTACGCCGACCCGCCGGCGGTGAGCCGGGCCTCCTGGTCGGAGAACGCGAGCCATCCGCCGGTGCCCGCCACGTCGATCGTGAACGGGGTGCCCGCGACGAAGCCGGCTTCGATGATGCCGATCGCCTGGGAGGCGTAGCCGACCGTGACGACCGCGTGGTCCTCGACGGCGCGGCGGGTGACGGAGCGGTAGACGGCCTCGACCGAGTCCGGGCGGGCACCCAGGAACAGCTGCGTGAGGTACACCGGATGGCAGCCGAGGTCGGTCAACGCGCCGCCGATCGCGGTCGACGGATCGAAGAAGCGCTCCGGCAGCCACGGCCGGACCGCGCCGTCGTGCGACAGGCGGACGCGGGCGTGGTTGACCTCGCCGAGGCGGCCGGATCGGATCTCCTCGAGGATCGCCTGCGTGTACCCGTGGTACAGCCGGGGGAGCGAGACGATCAGCGTGACGCCGGCTGCGTCGCAGGTCGCGATGATCTCCTCGCACTCCTCCACCGTCGGGGCGAGCAGCTTCTCGGTGAAGACGTGCTTGCCGGCCCGGGCGGCGCGCGTGATCACGTCGCGGTGCACGTCGGTCGACGTCGTGATCGTGACGGCGTCGATGTCGTCGCGGGCGAGCAGCGCGTCGAGGTCGTCGGTGAACTCGACACCGAACTGCTCGGCACCCTCGCGACCACGGGCGACGTCGTCGTCCCACACGGCGACGAGCTCGGTCCCCGGGTGCTCGACGGTCTGGCGGGCGTAGTCACCGGCGTGGACGTGCCAGAAGCCGAGGACGGCGACGCGGATCGGGGTGGTGGTGCTGGGCATGGTTGCCTTTCGTGGAAGTGGTGCGTGATCCGGCCCGGGGAAGCTAGACCCGGACCTTGTCGTAGTCCTTGGGCAGCTTGAACGGGGAGTAGGTCTGCATCATCGGGTTGACCCGCGCCTGTGCGCGCTCGACCGCCTCCTGCGGCGACGCGGTGCCGAGGAGCACGCTCGACCTGGCGTCGGCGAGCGAGTCCCACCACGCGCCACCGACGGGCAGGGGCGGGCGGCAGGTGGAGTCGGGCATCGACTCGACGAAGAAGCGGATCGACTTCGCGGAGCCCTTCGGGTCCTTCAGCGCGGCGATGTTCGACGGGACGCTCGTGGCGGGGACCATGTAGGTCTCCTGGCCGCGCTTGCCGGTGAAGTACTTCATCAGCTCCCACACGGCCTTGTTCTTCTTGGAGCCCTTCGGCAGGCAGAGCGCGAAGCCGCCGGACCAGGTGTACTTGTCGTCACCGGCGGCCTGGGTCGGCAGGTACGCGACACTCCAGTCGAGGTCCTTCGGGCCGTAGTTGTCGAACGTCTGGATCGTCGAGGGAACGCTGACCATGAACGCCATCCGGTTCGCCAGGAACGCGGTCTGCCCCGGCGGGTGTCCCGTGGGCTCGTACGTGGCGATGAACGTGTCCGCGGCGCGGTAGCCGTAGCGCTGCGCCCACTCGTCGTAGAACTCGTAGATCTTCTTGACGCTGCCGGAGTCCATCGTCATCTGCGAGTCGGCCTGGTCGAAGTACGACGCCCCGAGTCCGAGCCCCCACGTGAACGGCCAGCCCTCGCCGTACCAGGGGAGGAGGCCCATCTTGCTGTAGTTGCCGCCCTCCTTCTTCGTGAGCTTGTCGCTGACCTCGGCCATCCGGTCCATCGTCACCGGGCCGTTCTGCTCCCAGTCGAACTCGTCCAGGTCGAGCCCGGCGTCGCGGAGCATCGTGCGGTTCACGAACATCCCGCGGGCGTCGGTGTCGTGCGGCAGGCCGTACGTCTTGCCCTGGTAGGTCAGCTCGCCGACGGTGAACCCGAGCCAGGAGGACAGGAACTCCTCCTTGGAGACGTCCTCGAACTCGGCGATCAGCTCGTCGATCGGCTCGATGAGCCCGATCGCCGCGTACTGCGCCGCGCTGAACCGGTCGAGGAGCCACAGGTCTGGTGCTGTTCCACCGCGGACGGCCGTGATGACGCTGGTGGCGTCGCCCGTGCCCTGCGAGGGCACCTGGTTGACGCGGACGTCGATCTCCGGGTGCAGCTGCTTGAACTGGTTGATGACCTTGGTCTGGAACGGCACGAAGGTTCCCGTGACGCCCCAGATCGAGACCGAGTTCGGGTTGCTGCCGGCACCGCCCGTCGCGCACCCGGCGGCGAGCAACGCGAGGGCACCAGCACCGCCCGTCGCGGCGGCGGCGCGGAGGAAGGTCCGGCGGTCGAAGGCGGCGCCGTTGTGTCGCGCGTTCACTTGAAGCTCCCGATCTGGATGCCCTTGAGGAAGGTCCGCTGGAAGAAGAAGAACAGGATGACGAGCGGCAGGATGATGAGGATCGATGCCGCCATCAGCTGGTTGAACTGGAAGTCCGCGCTGTTGTTCAGGCGGAAGACCTGGAGGCCGATCGACAGGGTCTGCACGTTCTCGTCCTGCAGGTAGATGAGGGGCCCGAGGAAGTCGTTCCACGCACCCACCGCGGCGAAGATGCCGACCGTGACGAGCGCGGCCTTGGCCTGCGGGAAGACGATCCGCCAGAGGATGCGCCACTCGGACGCGCCGTCCATGCGTGCGGCGTCGAGCAGGTCCTTCGGGATCTGCAGCAGGAACTGCCGGAGGAGGAACACGTAGAACGCGGACCCGAACAGGCTCGGGACGACGAGCGGCAGGAAGGTGTTGATCCAGCCGAGCCGCGCGTACAGGTCGAACATCGGGATGAGCGTCACCGGGAACGGGATGAACAGCGTCGCGAGCACGACGTAGAACATCCGGTCGCGGCCACGCCACTCGATGCAGGAGAACCCGTAGGCGATGACCAGGTTCGACACCATCGAGAACAGCGTCACGAGCACGGTGATGATCAGCGTGTTCCGGAAGAACGTGAAGAACGGCATCGCGTTCACGGCCTCGCCGAAGTTCGACCAGTCCAGCCACTGCGGGAACCAGGTCGGGGGGAACGCGCCGAGCTCGCTGTTGCTCTTCAGCGCGGAGATCACCATCCAGTAGATGGGGATGAGGAACAGCAGGCTCATCGCGATGAGCACCACACGGGCGCCGATCGACGACCACGGGGAGCGGACGGAGCCGTCGGCGTTCCTGGAGCGGTCCGCGCGGGCGTTCCTGCGGTCCTTGGGGCGGACGTCCTCGATCGACGACGTCTCGGTGGACACTCGGTCCTTCTGCATCGTCATGGCGTCACTCCCCGCTCACGTCGTAGTTCACGAACCGCTTGGACAGCCAGTAGACGAGTCCGGAGAGGATCATCCCGGCGAGGAACAGGAGCACGGCCATCGCACTCGCGAACCCGAGCTGCGCGTAGCTGAACGCGTTCTTGTAGAGGTAGAGCATGTAGAACAACGTCCCGTTGTCCGGGGACCCGAGTCCGCCGGTGCCGGACGAGATCACGTACGCCTCGGTGAACACCTGCAGGCCGTTGCTGATCCCCGTGATGAGGTTGAACAGGATCGCGGGGGAGATCAGCGGCAGCGTCAGCGCGAAGAACTGCCGCACCGGACCGGCGCCGTCGACGCGTGCTGCTTCGTACAGGGTCTTCGGGATGCCGCGCATGCCGGCGAGGAACACCAGCGCCGCGTTGCCGGCACCCATCTGCGCGAGCGCGACGATCACGAGCTTCGCGGTCGTCGGGTCGCCGAGCAGATTCGTCGCCGGGATCCCGACGAGCTTCATCGCCTGGTTCACGATGCCGGTCTGCGGGTTGACGAGCACGACGAAGATGAACGCGAGGGCGAAGGTCGGGATGAGGGACGGGATGTACAGCGCCGTCCGGTACCAGCTGATCTCCTTGACGTCCTGGTTCATCGCCAGCGCGATCACGATCGCCACGACGATGCCGACGGGCACCGCGATCACCGCGTAGAACAGCGTGTTGCCCACGGCGGTGTGGACGAGCGGGTCGAGGAACGCGGCGATGTAGTTGCCGAACCCGACGAAGGTCGCGGCGTTCATGCCGGAGTACCGCGTCAGGCTGATCACGAAGGAGTAGATCAGCGGGTACGCGATGAACACGAGGACCCCGACGATCCACGGGGAGATGAAGGCGATACCGATGCGGAGGCGTCGCTTCTCCGCTGCGGTCCAGGGGTGTTTCTTCCCCGCTCGTCGACCGGTGCGCTCGGTCGGTGGAGCGGGTCGCGCTGTGGTGGCCGGGCGAGCGGTCGTCGTCACGGGCGTCCCTTCGGGTTCCCGTCTCACACCGGTGTGACGACGGGCGCGACCACCTCGGTGTGGTCACTCGGCGATCTGCCCGTCCGGATCGGTTCAATCCAATTGATTGACAAATTCGCTTGGTCAGGAATGCTAGGGACCATGCACGAGCTTCGTCAAGCACCTGATCGCTGAGATGTCTGCAGGGCAGAACGCGACCCACATCGCGGCGCACAACCGCGCCGTGGTGCTCGACGTCGTGCGCCGTGACGGCCCGGTCACCCGCTCCGCGCTGACCACCAGGACGGCACTGACCGCCCAGACCGTGTCGAACATCGCGGCCCGACTCCTCGCCGACGGCCTGGTCCGGGAGACCGGCGCAGCGGTCCGGGAGACCGGCGCAGCGGTCCGCGAGACCGGCGCGGCGGTCCGGGAGACCGGCGCGGCGGTCCGGGTCGCCGGCCCGGTCGCCGGTCGTCGCCTCGAACTCGCGCCGGACGGTCGCTTCGCCGTCGGCGTCCACCTCGACCCCGCGCAGGTCTCCGTGGTGCTCCTGGACCTCGCTGGCGGGCTCGTCGCCGAGCAGCACCTCGGCGCGGCCGACGTCGACGATCCCTCGTCGACGCTCGACGCGATGGCCGGCGCGGTCGACCACCTCGTGACGTCCGCTCGGATCGACCGGGCGCGCGTGGCCGGCATCGGTGTCGCGGCGCCTGGCCCCATCGAGCGGGACCGCGCGGCGCTCGGCGCCCCCGTGCAGCTCGCCTCGTGGTCCGGCGTCCCGATCGCCGCCGAACTCGCGGAGCGCACCGGGTTCCCCGTCCGCATCGAGAAGGACGTCGTCGCGAGTGCCCTCGCCGAGTGGTGGACGGCGCGGTCGACCGAGGACCTGGTGTCGGTGTACCTCGGGCACGGCGTCGGAGCGGGCATCGTGGTCGGTGGCGAGGTCGTCCGAGGCAGCACCGGCAACGCCGGGGAGTTCGGCGGCATCCCCGTGCACGCGCACGGCGGCTGGACCGAGCTCTGGGAGGCGTGTCAGCCCCTCCAGCAGGTCCGGCGCGGGGTGGCCGCCGGGCTCCTCGCGCCGGTCGCCGAGGACCCGGCGTCCGTCCGGGCCGCGTTCGAACGGCTGTGCGCGCTGCCTGCGGCACGGCCGCTCCTCGCCGAGGCCGGCGCGGCGCTGGGGTCGGCGCTCGTCCACGTCGTCGAGCTCCTCGACGTGCAGCGCGTGGTCGTCGGCGGGAGCGCCGCACTCGCCGGCGGCGCGACCCTCCTCGACGGACTGCACGCGCGGCTCTTCGAACGCCTGGGTTCGCGTCGCGCGCCAGCGGTGGCGTTCACGGCGCTCGGTGAGGACGTCGTCGCCCGCGGCGCGGCGTGCGCCGTGCTGCTCACGTCCGCCCCGGCCGGTCCCGTCGTCCCCGCGGTGCGGCAGGTCCGGACGGGAGGCCCGGCTCGGCCCCGGGACATCGCCCACCCCTGGTAGGCGGTCGCGGAAGCGTCCGTCTCAGACGCCGAGGCGCAGGAGGAGCGGGCCCAGCAGGCCGATCACCCAGATCGCGACGATGGCGGCGGCGCCGATCGCGAGGCCGCGTCGCTTCCAGCGCCGCCTCGGCGTCGCCGGCTGCTCGCCCCACATCTGCGTGCGGACCATCATCCGGTTCGCCTCGCCGACGAGCTGCCGGATCTGCGGGTCGTCCATGTCGAGACGGCCCTCGCGCGCGTGTTCGGCGATCGCGGCTGCCTCGTCCAGGGACAGCCCGTCGCTCGTGCTCCCGGGACCGGTCATGACGTCATCGTCCCACTCCGGAGCGCGCTCGGCACACGGGTGCGCTGAACGGCGAGGTCGAGGGGGATCCCGCGCTGCAGCTCGATGACGTCCTCGCTCGTGATGACCGCGCCGTCGACGGTCGGCAGGTCCAGGTAGGTCCGTCGGACCACATGGGCGAGGGCGTCGTCCGACGCCGGGGTGTGTCCGTCGGCGAACTGCCAGTGCTCCGGGTTCCGACGGAGTTCGACGGCCTCGTCGACCGTGGCCGGGTCGGCGAGCAGCACCGCCCAGAGCTCGTCGTCGGTCAGCCCGGCGAACCTGGCGGGGGTGAGCGTCCCCGCGTCGAGCACGCGCGTCACCAGCGACCGGAGCACGACGTTCGGGACGATGTTCGCCTCGGACCGCTGCGCCCGGGCCTCGCGCACCGCGAGGTCCACCACCGCGGCGGCGGTCGCGGCGTCGGTGTCGACGGTGCCGTCGACGAGCCGCAGCCGGCCGAGGAGCTCAGCGGGCGGCGAGGTCGTCCGGCCGTGCGCCTGACCACTGCGCAGGAACGAGTCGAGGTGGTCGAGCTTCAGGCCGCCGCGCCGGTTCGTCAGCGGGGACGGCAGTGCGCCGTCGTCCGTGCTGATCACGGCCTCCGGATCGATGCCGCCGTCGTGCAGCACGTCGGCGAGCCCGCGGACCGCAGCGCGACCGAGCGTGTGGTGGTCGAGTCCGCCGAGCCCCTCGAGCGTGTGGCTGAACGGCAGGTGCCCGACGTCGTGCAGCAGACCGGTGACCCGGGCGAGCGCGTCGTCCGGGGCGAAGTGCGCCACGAGGGCGAGGACCCCGAGCGAGTGCTCGAGGCGCGTGTACGTCTGTGTCGTGGTGATCGACGCTGCGCCCGCGTGGGCGATGAACGCGAGTCGCCGGACCGGCCACGTCGTGAGGAGCGTCCGTTCGAGGGGCGTCAGCCGGACCTCGATGCGCCAGAGCGGGTCGAACCACACACTGTCGATGCCCAGTGTGTCCACTGCGTCGCCGTGCACGTGACCTCCTCGACCCTGCCGACCTCACGCTACCGGGGGACGGCCCGTACGGTCGATGGACAGCGCCGTGCGCGTACGAACGGGCACATGGCACATCGATTCCGCGGTCAGGTCGTCGTCGTCACCGGAGCCTCGAGCGGCATCGGGCGAGCGGCGGCGCACGAGTTCGCACGAGCAGGCGCGACGGTGGTCCTCGCTGCGCGCAGCCACGAGAGTCTCGAGGCCGCCGCGGAGGAGTGCCGACGGTTGGGTGCCGAGGCGCTCGCGATCACGACGGACGTCGCGGACGAGCAGCAGGTGGCGGACCTCGTGGGCACCGTCACGAGCCGGTTCGGACGGATCGACGTCTTCGTCGGGAACGCCGGCCTGTTCGTCTACGGCCTGTTCGAGCAGACCCCCACCGAGTCGTTCAAGCGGGTCGTCGACACCAACCTGTACGGGCACCTCAACGCGATCACGCATCTCCTGCCGCACTGGAGGCAGCGCGGCCGCGGGACCTACGTCTTCGTCGGGAGCATCCAGTCGCTGTTGTCCGCGCCGTACCAGTCCGCGTACGTCACGAGCAAGCACGCGGCGCTCGGACTGGTCGACGTGCTCGGCGACGAGTTCGCCCACACCGGCATCGAGTTCACCACGCTGATGCCCTCGACGATCGACACGCCGATCTACCAGAACGGCGCCAACTACACGGGCAAGCGGTCCCACCCGCTGCCGCCGACGGTGTCCGTCGAGCGGGCAGGGCGAGCCGTGCTGCGTGCAGCGGCCCATCCGAAGCGGTACCGGTTCGTCGGACGGATCCAGGCGTCGCTCGTGCCGCTGCAGTACGTCTTCCCCGGCCTGTTCCACGCGATCACGGGACCGATGGTGGAGACCTTCGCGCTGCGCGGGAAGGGCGAGCCCACCGACGGCAACCTGTGGCAGCCGGCCGAGTCCGGCAACGCCACCGACGGCGGGTGGGTCGCGAAGCGACGGCGCGTCACGCGCCCGCTCCTCGTCGTCGGCGCGGTCGGGGCGGTGCTGGCCCTGGCCGCTGGCGGCCGCCGCCGGTGACGCCGGATGTCGGACGGGTCGCCGTGCGGCCCGGGACGACGTAGCGTCTGGAGCATGACCACGACGACCGAGACCGCGTTCGCAGTCGACTGGCGTGCGTGGCACGACGCGCACGAGGCCGCTCGCGCCGACGAGCACGGCTTCCTCGCCGTCACGAGCATCCGCTGGCTGACGTGGACGCCCGAGCGCTTCGACGACGCGCCCGGCGAGTGGTCGACGAGTGACGACGGCCCCGTCGTGGTGCTCGCGGACGGGGAGTCGCTCGAGGTCGACGGCGCCACCGTCACGGGCACGCACCGGTTCGGGCCGCTCGCGGAGCGCTCGTCCACCACCGTGGTGTGGCGCACCGACGACGAGACGACCGTCGTCGAGGTGGCCCGACGTGGCGGCAGCGACATCGTCCGCCCGAGGCACCCGTCGAGCCCGATCCGCACCGGGTACCGCGGCACACCGGCGTACGCACCGGACGAGCGCTTCGTCGTCGACGCCCGCTTCACCCCGTTCGACGAGCCGCGCGAGGTCACGGTCGGTTCCGTCGTCGACGGACTCCAGCACGTGTACGCCGCACCGGGGACCCTGTCGTTCGACCTCGACGGGCCGCGGACGCTCCTGGCGTTCAACGGGCACGGCGACGGGTTGCACGTGCTGTTCACCGACCGGACGAGCGGCGTCACGACGTCCGCGGCGAACCGGAGCCTCGACATCGACGCCCCCGATGCCGAGGGCCGCACCCGCATCGACTTCAACCGCGCGACGAACCTGCCGTGCGCCTACACGGCGCACGCCACCTGCCCGCTGCCACCGGCCGAGAACCGGCTCGACGTCGCGGTCGAGGCGGGCGAGCAGCTCCCGGCCTGAGCGGGTCGGCGGACACCCGAGTGGGTCTCCGGACACATCCGCGCGGACCAGGGCGCTGCCGGCAGGGCCGCGTCCGTAAGCTCGCGACGTGGGCACGGGGGGAACCGACCACCGGTCGGACTGGAGGCGCGGGGCGGGCCGAGGGGGAGCCTCCAGTCCGGTGGGTGGGCACCTTCAGTGCGTCACGCGCGTCCAGCCGGACGTCGCGCGCCACGCGCGCGGATCGAACGTGAAGACGCTGCCCATGCCCGGCTGGTCGAGGTCCCTGGAGATCGCCGCCCCGGTGAGGTCCGCGAGGAGGAGCGCGCCGACCGCGCCGTGCGAGACGATCGTGACGTCGGCCCCGTCCGCGGTGTGCCCGCGGACGGCATCGACGATGCGGGCTTGCGCGTCGACTGCGCGCTCCCATCCCCGGACCGACTCGGCGGGGCGGGCGAAGAAGGCGTCGACGACCGGTTCGAACTCCGACGGCGCCAGGTAGCCGGTCGCGCTCCGGTCGATCTCGCCGAGGAGTGGGTCGACCGTCGTGGCCAGGCCGACGGTCCGGGCGAGGAGGTCGGCGGTCTCGAGGGCCTTGCGCTCCTCGCTCGAGACGATCCGTGCCGTGCCGGGACGCCACGCGTCGCGGTGTGCAGCAGCGGCGCGGGCGCGGCCGGTGTCGGACAGGTGCCACGACTCGATCGGCGCAGCGGGGTCGACGACGACCTCGGCATGGGTCAGGAAGAACGACGGCATCCGTCGATCATGGCAGCGGGGCGTCGTATGGTGACTGCGTGGAGTTCCCGGGGGAGGCGGACGGCGCGCGTGACGCGTCGACCTCTCCGGGGTCACCCCGGGGCACGCAGGACCAGCAGGACGATACGCCCCGAGAGGCACGGCGCGCTCCGCGCGCTCATCCTCACGGAGGCACCGACAGGTCCCCCGGGAACGCCACGCCCCTCGCCGTCGTCGCCGCCGCGCTGGCCGACGCCTTCCTGGCTGCCGAGGAGTGGACCGCGGACGCGTTGACCGTCGCGGGGTACGACGTCCTCGGTGTCGAGCGGGCGTACGTCGGTCTGGCGGTCGCCGCCGCGCTCGACGCGTACCCACGGCCACCGGTGGACGCACCGCGGCAGCTCGCGGCGGTGCTCGCCCGTGCGCCCCGACTGGCGACGTTGCACCGGTCGCGGGAGCAGGTGCGGCCCGTTCGGGTCCTCGCACGGCAGGCGGTCCCGGTGCGGGCACGGCCCGAGACGGCGAGTCGGCTGCTGGTCGACACGCTGCCGGAACTGGCCCGGGCGCTGGACCTCACCGTCGGGCGGCTCTTGTGGCTCGCGGACACCAGAGGGTGGAACCGCAGCCGTGGGCCGTCGAGCCCACTGCACCACCACCGGCACGAGTGGGTGCGACGTCCTGACCGCACGCCTCGGCTGCTCGAGAAGCCGATGGCGATGCTCAAGCGGACGCAACGGACGATCCTCGACGAGCTGCTCGTCGCGCTGCCCGTCCACGACGCCGCGCACGGGTTCGTCGCGGGCAGGGGCGTGCTCTCCGGTGCGAGGGCGCACGTGGGACGGGAAGTCGTCGTCTCCGCGGACCTCACCTCGTTCTTCGCGTCGGTCCGCGCTCCCACCGTCTACGGCGTGTTCCGTGCGGCGGGCTTCGCCGAACCCCTCGCCCACGTCCTCACGGGGATCTGCACGCACCGGGTCCCGCCCCACGTGCTCACGGCGATGCCGGACGGCGGCGACCCGGACGAGCGGGCGGCGCTGCGACGATCGCTCGCGGAAGCGCACCTGCCGCAAGGCGCACCGACGTCGCCCGCGTTGGCGAACCTGGCGCTCCGGCACCTGGACGCGCGGCTCGACGGCTGGGCGACGGCGGTGGACGCGACCTACACCCGCTACGCGGACGATCTGGTGTTCAGCGGTGGTGATCGCCTGGCGCGCCGGACGGATGCGTTCCTCCGCGGCGTCGACAGGATCGTCCGCGAACAGGGCCATCGACTGAACCCACGGAAGACCCGTGTCCGCCGACATGGTGTGCGGCAGTCGGTCACGGGCGTGGTCGTGAACGCACGGACCGCACCCGGTCGGCGAGAGGTCGATCGGTTGCACGCGGAACTGCACAACTGCGTCGTGCACGGTCCGACATCGCAGAACCGATCAGGGCACCCCGCCTTCCGCGAACACCTGCTCGGGCGGATCGGATGGGTCGAGCAGGTGCACCCGGGGCGGGCGCGACGGCTCCGGGAGGAGTTCGCACGCATCTCCTGGTGACTGATCCTCGGCAGGTCACTCCAGGTCGTCGGCCGCGGTGGGGTCGACCGCGCGGACGCCGTCGACCTCGCCGAGCTGCGCGAGCAGCATGCCGGAGTCCCGCGGTCCGGTGACCTCCAGCCGGACCGCGGTCGTCTCGTCACGGTCGCTGTCCTGCTGGACGAGCCGGCCGACATGCCAGCCGCTGGCGGTGACGAGCGTCAGGACCTTCGGCAGCACGCCTCGGCCCGAGTCGTACAGCACGTCGAGCGTCAACGACGACTCGGCGGAACGGGGGAGCGCGCGGATGAGCGCCGTGTAGCCGAACACCACCACGAAGTGCAGGGCGGTGACGACGAGGGCGAGCAGCCAGAGTCCGGCGCCGGCGGCCATGCCGATCGCCGCGGTCTCCCACACGGACGCCGCGGTGGTGAGCCCGCGGACGGCCCCACGGCGCGTCAGGATCAGCCCGGCGCCGAGGAACCCGACGCCTGAGACGATCTGGGCCGCGACGCGCGACGGGTCGAGGACGACGTGGCCGGCGAGCAGGACGTCGCTGAAGCCGTACTTGCTGACCAGCAGCATCAGGGCAGAGGCCGTGCCGACGATGGTCTGCGTCCGGATGCCCGCGGCCTTCGACCGGAGCTGCCGTTCGAGTCCGATGAGCGACGCGAGGGCGAACGCGAGCAGGACCTCGCCGATCTGCACCAGCCCCTGTCCGGCGAACGGCGCGGTCAGGTCGTGGATGGTCATCGCGTCGACGCTACGCCGCGACGAGGTGTGACGCCCGGTTTCGCCGCGTTGCACGAGGTTGCGGCAGCGGTGTCCGGCCGTGCGCGCGGTCGGTAGCGTGCGCCGCATGTGCCCGAGTGAGATCCCAGCAGACGACCGGTACGACGAGCTCATCGCGCCGCTCCGGCCCGTGATCGAGCGGATCGGACTCGACGCCTTCGAGCGGGAGCGTGACGAGCGCCTCGCGACGGAGCAGCTCGGGTGGCTCGTCGAGGCCGGGTTCGCGCGGTGGCGGACCCCGGAGGACTGGGGCGGCGTCGGGGCTCGGCTGTCCGACCTGTTCCGCGCCGTCGCCGAGATCGCCGAGGTGGACCCGAACCTGGCGCACGTGTGGCGGAACCACTTCTCGTTCGTCGAGGACCGCGTGCACGCGGACGGCGGCACCGCGGACCGGGAGCTCGTCGCGCGGCTCGGTGGCGGCGAGGTCGTCGGGGGTGGGTGGAGCGAGACGCCGAACGCCACCGGGGAGCGCATCACCACGACCGCACGCCGGGACCCGGACGGCGGATGGCGCATCAGCGGCGCGAAGTTCTACTCGACGGGCAGCGTCTACGCCAGGTGGATCACGGTGATGGCGATCGACGAGGCGGGGGAGCAGATCGTGGCGCTCGTCGACGCCGAGGACCCCGACGTGGTGGTCGGTGACGACTGGGACGGCTTCGGACAGCGCATCACCGGCAGCGGCAGCGTGCGGTACACCGACGTGCACGTCCCGGACGAGCGCGTGCACCCGTTCGCCACCCGGTACCCGTACCAGGAGCAGTACTACCAGACCTTCATGCACGCGATCCTCGTCGGCATCGGGCGTGCGGCACTGCGTGACGGCGTCGCCGCGCTGCGTGCTCGTGCCCGGGGACACCACAACGGAACTGAGGCCCGCCCGACACACGACCCGGAGCTCCTCGGTGTCGTCGGGACCGTCGCCGCGCGGGTGTACGCGGCCGATTCGGCGTTCGTCGCGAGCCTCCGGTCGATCGACGACACCGTCGACCGCCACGACGAACTGCGCGCGGCCGGAGCGGACCCGGCGGGGGACGAGACGCTGACGGGGCTGCTGGAGCGGAGCTGGATCACGGTGGCCCAGGCGCAAACCGTCGTGACCGATTCGGTGCTGGACGCGACGACCGTGGTGTTCGACGCCCTCGGGTCGTCGGGGACCTTCCGATCGATCGGCCTGGACCGGCACTGGCGGAACGCGCGCACCCTGTCGTCGCACAACCCGCGCGTGCACAAGCGGCGGATCGTCGGCGACCACCTGGTGAACGGCGCGAGCCCGCTCGACCGCCGGGACCCGACGGCAGCCGCCGCCCCGTCGACCGCTGGCGCCACGTCCGCGTGACGCCCGGTCGCGCTGCGACCGCCGAGGCGTAACGCCCCGTCATCCCGCGCAACGCGGTGACGCCCACGAGCAGCGGGCTCGTCGCGACCCGTACGGTCGTCCGCAACGGCCCGCCACCCGGCGCTGGGGAGGCGACGGTGGCGGGCCGCTCCCGATCCCGGAGGACAGATGACGGACACCAGCACACGCATCGCATCGCCGATCCGCGTGTCAGACCCCGACCTCGCGACCGCGGTCCACGAGCCCGGAGGCATCGCCGGACTCGCGGACCGGATCCGGCGCACCGACGCGGACACGGTCGTGCTCGGTGCGGACCGCTTCGTCCAGGAGCAGGCCCACGGACCACGGGTCGACCCGACGTCGGCGGCGCTCGCCCTCGGCCGTGCGCTGCCGGCGCACCGGTTCCTGATCGCCGTCGCCCCGACACGGGACCACCCGTACAACGTCGCCCGTCGGGTGCTCTCCCTCGACCACGTGCTCGCCGGTCGCGTGGGGCTACTCGTCGGTGCCCACGACCACGGCGCGCACGACCCCGCTGCTGACGACGAACGCTCGCACGACCCCGCCGAGTTCGCACGGGTCGTCCGCGGTCTCTGGGCGACGTGGCCGTTCGACAGCATCGTGGGGGACCGCTCGACCGGGGTGTTCGCGGACACCGACCGCATCCGGCCGCTCGACCACGACGGCGGCCCCGGCGGATACCGCGTGCGTGGCCCGTTGACCACGCCGTCACGTCCTGGTGGCTCACCCGTGCTCGCGGTCTGGGACGACGTGGACCTGCCGGACGCCGACCTGCGCCTCTCCGCCGCGACCCCCGTCCTGCCGGCCGACGCTGCGCAGCGCGGCCCGGCGACCGCCGCATGAGCCGCGACGCCGACGCCGGCCTGGTCCTCGGCGTGAACCTGCAGGGCTTCGGGCAGCGACCGGCCGCGTGGCGGACCCAGGACGTCGCCGCCACGGACCTCCTCACCGTGGCGTTCTGGGAGGACCTCGGGCGCACCGCCGAGCGAGGCCTCCTCGACATGGTGTTCCTCGCCGACCACCCCGCCTGGAGCGACCCGAACGTCCGGGCGTACGGGCTGCTCGAGCCGTTCGTCGCCCTCGGGGTGATCGCCGGCGCGACGACGCACCTCGGGCTCGTCGGCACCGCGTCGACGACGTACAACGACCCGGTGGAACTCGCCGAGCGGACCCTGTCGCTCGACACCGTCTCGGGCGGGCGGGTCGGCTGGAACGCGGTGACGACGTACGACCCCTCGGTGTCCGCGAACTTCGGCGTCGCACGGAACCCCGATCGGCCGGAGCGCTACGCCCGCGCGGGGGAGTTCGTCGACCTCGTCCGGGCGTTGTGGGCCTCCGCCGCCACCGGGGCGACCGTGCACCACCGCGGCGAGTTCCTCACGCACGACGGTGTGCTCCGGGTCCCACCGTCGGCGCAGGGGCATCCGGTCGTCTTCCAAGCCGGGGGATCGCCGCACGGCCGCGACCTGGCCGCCCGGGTCGCCGAGGGCGTCTTCGCCGTCGAGCTCACCCCGGAGCCGGCCCGAGAGCACCTCCGTGCCGTGAAGCGCGCCGCCGCGACGTACGGGCGGCGGTCCTCCGACGTCACGGTCGTCCCCGGGCTCTCGCTCGTCCTCGGCAGCACCGAGGCCGAGGCGCACGCCCGCTTCGACCATCTCGAGTCCCTGGCGCCGGACGGGTACGCACTCCGGGCGCTCGGCACGCACCTCGACGCCGACCTCGGCGGTCTCGACCCGGCAGCCCCCATCCCGTCGTCGATCCTCGACCGAGAGGTCGACCCGGTCACGTACGGCCCGTCGCTCGGCTACCACGAGACCGTCGTCCGCTGGGTCCGCGCGAACAACACGAGCCTCCGCGACGTCCTGCGGGGCTTCGGCGGGTACGGCGCGCGGATCGTCGTCGGCACACCGGAGCAGGCGGCGGACACGATCGAGGACTGGTACCGCACCGGTGCCGCCGACGGCGTCAACCTGATGATCGACGAGTTCCCCCGGGGACTCGAGACCGTCGTGGACGAACTCGTGCCGATCCTGCAGCGTCGCGGCGTGTTCCACCGCGAGTACGAGGACGTGACCTTGCGCGGCCGGCTGGCCGCGCGCCGTCACGCCGCGTGACCACCGGACGGGAGGCGCGGGTCGGGCCCGCACCGTGCCTCCCGTCCGCCTGCGCCGGTCTGGAGGCGCGGGTCGGGCCCGCACCGTGCCTCCCGTCCGCCTGTCGTTGCGTCTGCAACCGGCGACAGGATCGCTGTCGTACGACAGCGACCCTGTCGCTTGGCCGCGTGTGCAACAGTTGCAGGCGCGCAGGAGCGACAAGACCGATGTCGTACGACAGCGACGCTGTCGTTCCGAGTCGGGCCCGCCGCCGCCCCGCCCGCCCAGCGCCGCGTGACGCCGCGTGACGCGCGCCCCGCCGACCGACGTCACGTGACGAAACCCCCGGTCACGGACCGCAACACCCGTCACTGGACGGTGCGAGCCGCCATAGCGTCGCAGCCATGACCGACTTCCTCGACCGCGAGCACGACAAGACCTACACCGCCGTCTACAAGCGTGAGACGCCCGACATCCTCGCCGCGTTCGCGCAGTTCGACGGTGCCGTGTTCCAGGCAGAGGACCGGGCGATCCCGCTGAAGTTCCGCGAGCTCATCGCCGTCGCGGTCGGCATCACCACGCAGTGCGTCTACTGCATCGACGCGCACTCGCAGCGCGCCGTGCAGGCCGGCGCGACCGAGGCCGAACTCGCCGAGGCCGCGTGGGTCGCGACCGCGATCCGCGCCGGCGGCGGCTTCGCCCACGGCCGCCTCGGCTTCAAGTTCGGATCCGAAGCGTCCCCCGCACACACCCACTGAGACGGAGCCCACCGTGCCCGATCGCATCACCCTCGTCACCGCGCTGCAGGGTGCCGGGTGGCACCCCGCCGCCTGGCGTGCCGCCGACTCCGACGCGGAGCGGCTCACCTCGCTGCGGCACTGGCGCGACGTCGTCGTCGAGCAGGACCGGCTCGGCGTGGACGCCGTGACCATCGAGGACTCGTTCACCGCAGGGCCCGAGCGGGATGGCGACCTGGACACGACCACCGTCGTCGGCCGCCTGGACGCCCTGTTGATCGCCGCCGCGGTCGCTCCCGCCACCCGGCAGATCGGCCTGGTACCGACGGTGAGCGTCACGCACACCGAGCCGTTCCACGTCGCGACCAGCCTGCAGACGCTCGACCACGTGTCGCTCGGACGTGCCGGCTGGCGGCTCCAGGTGAGTCCGACGGCGCGGGAGGCCGCACTCTTCGGGCGAAGGACCCTGCCGGCCACGCCGGACGACGCCACCGTCGCGGAGCTCTTCGCCGAGGCGCGCGAGGTGGCCGAGGTCGTCGACCGCCTCTGGGACAGCTGGGACGACGACGCGATCATCCGCGACGTGACGACCGGGCGGTTCATCGACCGGGACCGGATCCACAACGCGGAGTTCGTGGGGGAGCACGTCTCGGTGCACGGCGCGTCGATCGTCCCCCGGTCGCCGCAGGGCCGGCCGCCGGTCTTCTCGCTGGCCCACCGGTCCGACGCGGCCGCGCTGGCCGTGGACGTCGCGGACGTCGTGCTGGTCACGCCCGGCTTCGACGGACGGGAGGACCGGGAACTGCTCGCCGAGGTCCGTCACCTCGAACAGGTGGCCGGGTCCACCGCCCCGCGCCCGGTCCTCGCGGACCTCGCGGTGCTCATCGGCTCGTCGTCGGCTGTCGCCGCCGACGAACTCGCCGCCCTCGACGACCTGGCCGGGACCCCGTACGTCTCGGATACGTCGGTGCTGGCGACCACGGTCCCGGACCTGGTCTCGCGGATCGCCGGGCTGCGCGAACTCGGCTACGCCGGGGTGCGGCTCCGCCCGTTGCGCATCCCGACGGACAGCACCGCGATCGCCCGGCAGCTCGTCCCGGCGCTCGTCACGGCCGGACTCCGGGCCGACGTCGCCTCCCGACCGGCGGTCGACCTGCGCACCCGGCTCGGGATCGCCCCGGCCGTCAGCCGTCACACCCGTCCGACCACCGAAGGCGTCCTCGCATGACCACGAAGCGTCAGGTCCACCTCGCCGCGCACTTCCCCGGCGTCAACAACACGACCGTGTGGAGCGACGACCGGGCCGAGAGCCAGATCGCCTTCTCGTCGTTCGAGCACTTCGCGAAGAACGCCGAGCGCGGGTTCTTCGACTTCCTGTTCCTCGCCGAGGGGCTCCGGCTCCGCGAGCAGAAGGGCCGCATCCACGACCTCGACGTCGTCGGTCGACCGAACACGCTCGCGATCCTCGCCGCGCTGGCCGGGGTGACCGACCACATCGGGCTCGTCGGCACGCTGCAGACCACGTTCAACGAACCCGTCGAACTGGCGAAGCAGCTCGCGACCCTCGACCACCTGACCGGGGGCCGCGCCGGCTGGAACGTCGTCACGAGCTCCGATGCCTTCCACGGCGCGAACTTCCGTCGCGGCGGCTTCCTCGACCCGGCTGACCGGTACACGCGGGCCGCCGAGTTCGTCGACGTCGCCCGCGAGCTCTGGGACTCGTGGCGCGCCGACGCGGTCGTGGCGGACCGCGCTGCCGGAGGGTTCGCCGACCGGTCCCGGATCCGCGACGTCGACCACCACGGCCCGCAGTTCGACGTCAGTGGCACGTTCCCGGTCCCGCGGAGCCCGCAGGGGCATCCCGTGGTCGTGCAGGCCGGTGACTCCGACGAGGGCCGCGACCTCGCCGCGAGCCGGGCCGACGTGATCTTCTCGCTGCACACCGAGTTCGCCGACGCGCAGGGCTTCTACCGGGACGTCGCCGCTCGGCTCGAACGCGTCGGCCGCTCGGAGGACGAGCTGCTCATCCTGCCCGGCGCGACCTTCGTGCTCGGCGACACCGCGGCGGACGCCGAGGAACGAGCCAGGGCGATCCGGCGGGCGCAGGTCAGCCCGGCCACTGCGATCGCGTTCCTCGAGCAGGTGTGGAACCGCGACCTGTCCTCCTACGACGTGGACGGCCCGCTGCCCGACGTCGAGCCGGACCTCGACGGCGCCGCGATCACCCGTGGTCGTGCACGCCACACCCGGGACGTCCCCGCGCTCGTGCAGGGCTGGCGCGACCGTGCCGAGGCCGAGCGACTGTCCATCCGGGAGCTCGTGATCGAGGTCTCGACCCGCGGCGGGTTCGTCGGGACGCCGTCGCACATCGCGGCGGAGATCGACCGGTACGTGCGGGAGCGCGCCACGGACGGGTTCGTCGTCGTGCCGCACACGAACCCCTACGGGCTCGACGACTTCGTCGACCGTGTGGTCCCGCTGCTGCAGGAGCGTGGCGTGTACCGGTCGTCGTACGAGGACGGCGCCACCCTGCGGGAGACCCTCGGACTCCCCGGTGTCCGGACGGGGCGGGAGGTCCTCGCGTGACCACACCCCTCGCCGTCCTCGACCTCGTCCCGGTCAGCGCGGGTTCCACCCCCGCCGAGGCGCTCCGCAACACCGTCGACCTCGCCCAGCGCGCCGAACGTGCCGGATACGCCAGGTACTGGCTCGCGGAGCACCACCTCAACCCCGGGGTCGCCGGCAGCGCGCCGAACGTCGTGATCGGGGCGATCGCCGCGGCGACGTCCAGGATCCGCGTCGGCAGCGCCGCCACCCTCGTCGGGAACCAGCGCGCGTTGCAGATCGCCGAGACGTTCGGCACGCTCACGGGGCTGTACGGCCCGCGCTTCGACCTCGGGCTCGGCCGGTCGGGTGCTCCGGCACCAGGGACCGCGAAGCCGCCGTCGCTCGCCCCGCGGTCCGACGAGGTGGTGGACGGGCTGCTCGTCCCCGCGCCGTTCGACTTCCGGATCGCGCCGAACAGCCGGTTCGCCCTGCAGGGGACGTTGCTCGGGCGGGTCCCCGGCGACGTCGGTGCGTTCGAGGGTGAGGTGTCGCTCCTCAGGGCCTTCCTCGCGGGCACGTACGAGCCCGGCGGCGCGCACGGCGGGTCGGTCGTCGACGCCACGCCCGCGGCCGGCGCGGACGTCGAGCTCTGGGTGCACGGGTCGACCGGCGGTGAGAGCGCGCGGATCGCCGGGGCGCTCGGGTTGCCCTACGGTGCGAACTACCACACGTCGCCGGGCACGGTCCTGGCGTCGGTGGAGGCCTACCGTTCGGCGTTCCGGCCGGGGGTCCTGCCGGCGCCGCACGTCGTCGTGTCGGCGGACGTCGTCGTCGCGGACACCGACGCCGAGGCCGTGCGCCTCGGTTCGGGCTACGCGGCGTGGGTGCACTCGATCCGCTCGGGCGTCGGAGCGATCGCGTACCCGCCGCCGGCCGACGGGGCGGTGCTCGACGCCGAGGTCGCCTCCTCGGTCGGCGACCGGCTGGCGACCCGGTTCGTCGGCGCGCCGTCGGAGGTGGTCTCGCGGCTCGAGACGCTCCGCCGGGTGACGGGAGCGGACGAGCTGCTCGTCACGACGATCACGCACGAGCACGCCGACCGAGTGCACTCGTACGAGCTCCTCGCCGAGGCGTGGGCAGCGCACGAGTCCGCCCCCGAGGCGGTCGTCGCGCGCTGAGCGCGCCGCGCTCGGCGCGCTCGGCGCCGGGCGCGGCTGCATCGAGTGCGCGGACGTGGCGTCGCACCCGACCTGGGAACCGGCCTTTGTGCGCACTCGTCGCATGAGGGCCGGCCCTCCACATGCCGGACGGGAGGCTCAGGGCTGGCCGGACCCGAGCCTCCCGTCCGGCGTCGAGTGCGCGGAAGTGGTGGCTGGTCCGCGTCTCGGATCGCACCTTCTGCGCACACGGCCGGTCGGCCGACCGACCGCCCGGCCGAGTGCGCGGACGCGGTGTCGTACCCGCCCCGGGAACCGGCCTTTGTGCGCACTCGTCGCACGAGGGCCGGCCCGGCCACACGCCGGACGGGAGGCTCAGGGCCGGCCCGACCCGAGCCTCCCGTCCGGCGTCGAGTGCGCGGAAGTGGTGGCTGGTCCGCGTCTCGGATCGCACCTTCTGCGCACTCGGCCGGCAGACCGGCCGACCGCCCGGCCGGCCGGTCGGCCGACCTCCCGGCCGAGTGCGCGGACGCGGTGTCGTACCCGCCCCGGGAACCGGCATTTCTGAGCACTCGTCGCGTCCGCAGGCGGGCCGGGCCGGATCGCGCACCGCCCCTGCGCACTCGTCGCGTGGTGCGGTGGGCCGGCCGCACGCCGGACGGGAGGCTCGTGGCGGCATGGCCACGAGCCTCCCGTCCGATGCGTGCTGAGCCCGCCGCCGATGGTTGCGTCCGCAAGGAGCGACAGGGTCGCTGTCGTACGACAGCGACCCTGTCGCTGCGGCGCGCGTGCAAGTGTTGCGTCCGCAACGAACGACACCCTCGACGTCGTACGACGTCGAGGGTGTCGTCCCGAGTCGGCCCGGCGAGCCGACCGACCGGGCGAGCCGACCGGCCCGGGCGAGCCGACCGACCCGGCTCAGCTGTTGTCGAGCGGCAGCCCCGGCGGGTTGATCTCGGACTGCTGCACGGCCTCGTTCGACAGGTTGTACGCCTGCAGCCACTTGGCGTACGTGCCGTCCTCGATGAGCTCGTTGATCGCCTTCTGGACCGGCTCCACGAGTCCGTTGTCCTTCTTCGTCGTCGCGGCGATGAGCCCCTGCAACGACCCACCCGCACCGGAGTACGTCCCCGCGGTCTTTGTCGGGTTCGCGCTGCCCGCGCTCTGCGTGTTCTGGTACGCGATGCTCGGGTTCGGGCCGAAGGACGCATCGATCTTGCCGGAGTCGAGCGCGAGCTTCGTCGAGTTCGTGTCCGGGTAGTACTTGACCGTCAGGGTCTTGCCGGCGGCCTCGAGCTGGTCCTTCCACTCGAGCAGGATCTTCTCCTGGTTCGTACCGGACCCGACGGCGACGGTCTTGCCCGCGAGCACCGAGGGGTCGCCGTCGAACGTCCAGTCGCTCGACTTCAGGACCTGGAAGGCCAGGTTGTCCTCGCGGTACGAGGCGAAGTCGTACTTCTCCTTGCGCTGCTCGGTGTCCGTCACGTTCGAGAACCCGACGTCGACGGAGCCGCTGTCGATGCCGACGAACAGGTTGTCCCACGTCGAGTTCTTCACCTGCGCGTCGAGCCCGAGCTTCGCGGCGACGAGCCGACCGAGGTCGGGCTCGGCACCCGTGAGCGTCTTCTGGTCGTCGCCGGTGTAGGCCAGCGGCGGGAACCCGGAGGGCAGTGCGCCGATGCCGATGACGAGCTCGCCCGACTTCTTGACGTCGGACGGCAGCGCGTCGTGGAGCTTTTCGTCCTCGGCGACGGTGAGCGTCGTCTCCTTCGCTGCGCCGTTCGAGGCGGCGCCGATGGTGACCGTGCCGTCGACGGAGGAGCCGGAGCCGGAGCCGGTGCCGGCGTTCGCTCCCGCGGCGCAGCCGGCCAGGGCGACGACGACGCCGGCGGCGATGGCGAGGGCGCCGGTGCTGCGCCAGCGGGACAGGGTGGTGATGGGCATGGTTCTCCTGGGGTCGGGTGCTGTGGGGGGTGGGGAGTCGGGGTCAGCGCAGGCGGCTGAGGAACGCGCGGGTCCGGTCGTGGCGGGGCGCGTCGAGGACCTGCGACGGCGGACCCTGCTCGACGATCCGGCCGTGGTCGAGGAACACGACGTGGTCGGCGACCTCGCGGGCGAAGGCGACCTCGTGGGTGACGATCACGAGGGTCGTGCCGGACGCGGCGAGAGACCGGATGACGCCGAGCACCTCGCCGACGAGCTCGGGGTCGAGCGCCGAGGTGGGCTCGTCGAGCAGCAGCACCTCTGGTTCGAGGGCCAGGGCACGGGCGATCGCGACGCGCTGCTGCTGGCCGCCCGAGAGCTGCCTCGGACGGGCGTCGACGCGGTCGCCCAGTCCGACCTGCTCGAGCAGGGCGATGCCGCGGACCCGGGCGGGCGCGACACGGACACCGGCGGCGACGAGCCCCTCGATGACGTTCTCGAGCGCGGTCAGGTGCGGGAACAGGTTGAAGTGCTGGAACACGAACCCGATCCGGGCGCGCTGCCGGAGGATCGCTCGCTCCGGCAGCTCCTTGTAGCGACCGCTCCCCGGCACCAGCCGCACGCCGATCGTCTCGTCGCCGATCGTGACGACGCCCCGGTCGAGCGGCTCGAGGTGGTTGATCGCCCGGAGCAGCGTGGACTTGCCCGACCCGGACGGCCCGAGGACGGCGGTCACGCTCCCGGCCGCCAGGTCGAGGTCGATCCCGTCGACGACCCGGTTGTCACCGAAGGCCTTGACGGCCCCGCGGATGCTGATCGTCGCGCTCACGAGACGACCCTTCCGTCGTTGTTGTCTGCGGTGACCAGACGGCCAGCAGCCGTCGACGACCGGACCGGAGCCGAGCCTCCTGTCCGGATCCGCCGCCAAGCGGCGCGGACCCGCTGCAACGGCGTCGGCGGCAGCGTGCGCACCGAACCGCGGGACGTCCACCGCTCGACGTAGTACTGGACGATGGAGACGGCACTGGTCAGCGCGAGGTACCAGAGCGTCGCGACGACGAGCAGCGGGATGATGTCCGTCGGGTAGGTGCTCGACAGGTTCTGGACGACCCCGAACAGGTCGAGGAGCGACACGTAGAACAGCAGCGAGCTCGCCTTGAGCAGCCCCACGATCTGGTTCACGAACGCGGGGACGATCGAGCGCATCGCCTGCGGCAGCACGATGCGGAGGAACTGCCGGTGCCGGGGGAGCCCGAGTGCCTGTGCGGCCTCGTGCTGCCCGTGGTCCACGGCGAGGACCCCGGCGCGGACGATCTCCGACGCGTAGGCGATCTCGCTGAGGCTCAGTCCGATCACGCCGATCGCCAGGTCACCGAGCACGTTCGCGGTCGGCACCTCGACGTGCGGGCCGAACGGGACGCCGATCCCGATCGTCGGGTAGAGGTTGCCGAGGTTGTACAGGAAGACGAGCACCAGGATCAGCGGCACGGACCGGAACAGCCAGACGTACCCCCACGCCAGGCTCGACAGCACCGGGTTGCGCGACAGGCGGGCGATCGCGACGACGATGCCGCCGGCGAAGCTGATCACGGCGCTGAGCGCCGTCGCGACGAGCGTGAGCTGCAGGCCGGTCAGGATCGCCGGGCTGAACAGCCACTTCCCGACCCGCGGCCACTCCCAGGACGGGTTCGTGAAGAGCGTCTCGACGAGGTTCGCGAGCAGCACGAGCACGACCGCCGCAGCGATCCACCGCAGCGGGTGGCGGAGCGGGATGACGGGGCGGTCGGTCGGACTGGAGGCCCGGGTCGGCCCCGCCCCGTCGGTCCTGATGGTCTTCTCGAACGGGTGGATCCCGACCTCCTCCGACGACTTGGTCACGTCGTACAGCGGGGTGTAGCCGAGCCGGGTGTAGAGCCGCACCGCCTCGGGTTGCCGTGGCCCGGTCGTCAGGTACACGCGCCCGAAGCCACGTCGTCCGGCCTCGGCCTCGAGTTCCTGGACGACGACCCCCGCGAGGCCACGGCCGCGCGCCTCGGGGGTCGTCCAGATCCGCTTCAGCTCGATCGTGTCGTCGTCGTACGGCTTGAACGCGCCGCCGGCCACCAGGCGGTCGTCCTCGTACAGGAGCACGAACGTGCCGAGCGGAGCGGTGAAGTGCTCGACGGGGTACCGGTTGATCTCGGTGGAGGCCGGTTCGCCGAAGTGGTCGCCGTAGCGGGCGTCGTACTCGCGCTCGAGGTCCGCGAGCATCGGTGCCGCTGCCGGGTCGTCGGGGCGGACGGTGCGGAACGCGAGGGCACCGTGCCGGTGCTCCGTCGCGTGTGCCGTGTCGGTCATGGCGTGACCGTACGAGGGGTTCGCGCCGCCCGACAACGCCCTGCGCAACACAGCGGCACGGAACGGAACCCAACGTCACGTCGGCGTGGTGGATGACCTTCCGTGACGCGTCAGCGGTGTGCGCGGCTCGCTATGGTGAGCCCATGAGCGCCCATCGCGTCACCGCACCAGAGCCCCCGGCCGACGGCAGCAAGCCCAAGGGACCGGCGTCGTACTTCCCGAGCATCGAGAAGACCTACGGCCGCCCCGTCCAGGAGTGGCTCGACCTCGTGGCCGACCGGCTCGACACCGACCGGCACATGGAGGTCGTCGCGTGGTTGAAGTCCGAGCACGGACTCGGGCACGGTCACGCGAACGCCCTCGTCGGGTACGTGAAGAACGCCCTCAGCTGAGGACGGACCGCAGCCGTGGGAGCGTCTCGACGTCCTCGTGCGCGCCACCGCCCTCGTGGCCGTTGAACTCCCACACCGTCATCTCCTTCGGGCCCCCGTGCGCGTTGTACGCGGCGTAGACGGTCGACGGCGGGCACGTCGGGTCCATCAGCGCGGTCGAGTACCAGGCCGGAGCCGTCGCGCGGGCGGCGTGCAGGACCCCGTCGAAGTACGCCAGCGTGCCGAAGACCTGGTCGCGCCCGGTCCGGTGCACCGTGAGGTACTGCGCGATCTCGCGGTAGGGGTACGCGTCGGTGATCGTCGTGCCCCGCGGGAAGTCGCAGAGGAACGGCACGCGGGGGAACACGCCGGCGAGTCCCTCGACCAGGCCGGACACCGCGATCGCCATGCCGCCGCCCTGACTGACGCCGAGCACGGCGACGCGGGCGGGGTCGACGAGGTCGATCGCCCGCGCGGCGTCGACGGCACGGACGGCGTCGGTCGTGAGCCGACGGTAGTAGTAGGTCTCCGGCGACTCGATCCCGCGCGTCATGACCCCGGGGACCGCCGGGCCGGAGCCGTCCGGATCCGGGGTGTCGCCGACTGACCAGCCGGACCCCTGCCCGCGGGTGTCCATGAGCAGGTGCGCGTACCCGGCAGACGCCCACAGCAGCTGCTCGGTCGGGAGGCCACGGCCGCCGCCGTAGCCGATGTACTCCACCACCGCGGGGAGCGGCGCGTCCGGGCTCGTGCCAGCTGGGACGGTCAGCCACGCGTGGATCCGCTGCCCGGCCCAGCCGGCGAAGGTCACGTCGTAGGTGTCGAGCGTCGTGAGGCCCGTCGCGACCCGGTCGACGGCGACGTCGATCGGGTGCTGCCGGGCGTCGGCGAGGGTGGTGGTCCAGAAGTGGTCGAAGTCATCGGGCTCGACGACGCTCCCGCGGTAGGCGTGGAGCTCGGGCCCGGTCATGTCCGTGTACACGACACCGACCCTGGCACGGCGGCGCCGGGTCTGGCTAGGAGCGGACGAGTCGTGCGATCGCCTCGGACGCTTCCTTGATCTTCGCCTCGGGGTCGCCGCCGTCCGCCATCGCATCGGCGACGCAGTGGCTGAGGTGGTCCTCGACGAGGCCCAGTGCGACCGACTGCAGGGCCTTCGTCATCGCGGACACCTGGGTGAGGATGTCGATGCAGTACTGCTCGTCCTCGACCATGCGCTGCAGGCCGCGCGCCTGTCCCTCGATGCGCCGGAGACGCTTCAGGTACGCGTCCTTGGACGAGATGTAACCGTGGTGGTGCTCGGTCATGGCGCCTCCTGTCGAGTGGTACCCCACCAGGGTATGCCATGCGGCCGGAACGGCCGGAACGGCCCGCACGGTTGCGGGTCCGCCAGCGCTCGACTGTCGGTGGTGCGCCCTACCGTGACCGTCGTGGTGGAACCCGTCGACGCGTGGTGGCGCCGCCGGCAGTGGTCGCGCGGTGTGCCGATGCCGTACGCCGTCGGGGAGTTCCGAGCCGCGTGGGCGTCCTACCCGGTGCTCGTCCGGCAGTACCACCCGGAGTGGAACGCCGGCATCGTCCTCACCCAGATCCCACCGGCGGCCGACGTCCTCCTGACCTGGGAGTGCGACGTCGGCCACGTGTTCGTCGCGACCCCTGCGGAACAGCGTGGGCGTCCCGGCCGAGAGCGTCGTCGTTCCGTCTGGTGCCCCGAGTGCGCGCTGATGGCGAAGCCGCAACGCTGGCCGACCCTGCCCGACGAGTGGCCCGAAGCCGTTCCCGCACCCCAACGTGCGGTGCGGGTGACCGGTCGCCAGACCCTGCCGGCCGCGCCCGGCCGTGGGATCGGCGCTCCCGGGACGTCGTCCGGCATGCCGACCGGCGCGGTGGCGTCCGAGCGTGTCCGTCGGCCCGGTGCGGTCCGGTCGTCCGGCTCCCGCTCGGCGGCTCCTCGTCGCATCTGCCAGAAGACCCCGCGACTGCCCTCCGGCGACGCCTTCGTCAGCGTGTGTGCGCCCGCGACGGCCTCCGCGGTGGAAGCCGAACTCCGGCAGGCGCTGTCCGACCGCTTCGACTTCACGTTCGACCGCAACGCGATCCGCCTCGACCGCCCGTTCCACGACCACGTCGAAGCGTGGCCGGACATCATCCTGCCCGAGCTCCGCGTCGCGATCGAGTACGACTCCACCGGACGGCACGGCCTCGAGCACGTGGGACCCCGCGAAGCGTCTGACTGCCGCAAGGACCGGGCGATCCGCGGTGTCGGGTGGGAGGTGATCCGGATCCGGACCGGTCGGCTGCCCGCGCTCGGCCCTCACGACCTGCAGGTGTCGGGGATCTCCGGCCGGACCATCGCGAGCCTGGTCGACACGCTCCGTGACGTCCGCGGCGCGCTCTTCGTCGACGCCTACGCACGCTGACCCCACGCCCGAACGCCCGCGCCCGCCGACGCGCACGCCCGCGCCCGCCGACGTGCCCGCCCGCGCCCGCCGACGTGCCCGCCCGCGCCCGCCGACGCGCACGCCCGCCGCATCCGTCACCCGCGGAGCGCCAGCGCCTCGCTCGTCCAGCGCGCGTGCAACGACCACGGGTCGGACACCCCGCCGGCGACGACCGCGACGTGCGCCAGCAACGCCGGCGTCGTGCGGAACCACTCCGTCCCCGGGTACCGCGTCGCTGCGAACTGCCCGTGCCGACGCCGTTCGAGCACCCGGTCGCCCCGCTCGAACGCCATCAGGTCCTGGTGGCTGATCCGCCCCAGCCGCTGCCGCGGGTTCGCCGTCGTGCCGATCTTGATCCGGTCGCCGACGTCGTCCCGCTGCCGCAGGTAGTACACGACGTCGACCCGCGGGGGAGCGAGGTCGCCGTCGGGCACGTCCCCGAACGGCCACTCGCACACGGCGCACACCGATCCCGACGGCCACCGCACGCCGAGCCGCGATCCGCAGACGAGACACGGGCCGGGCAGGACGTCCTCGGTCCCACGGGCGGAGGCGGCGAAGTCGGCCACGAGCCCCACGTGCGACTCGCACAGCGGCACCGGCGCGCCGGACGCGACCGGGCCCGCGCAGCCCGGGACGCAGCAGGACTGGACCATGCGCCGAACGCTACCGGCGACGTCCGACGCTCCCCGGGCCTCCCGTCTGGTGCCCCGCGGTCAGGACGCCGCGACCGGCTCGGACGACCCCCGTGCCGCGCGGTCCACCCGCACGAGCGACCGGTCCACCAGGGTGATGACGAGGAAGAGTGCCGCCGTCCCCGCCATGAACCACGCGAGGTCGTGGAGTCCCGCGTCCGTCGTCCCGTGGTGGAAGAACGCCCCGCTGGCCGACGACGCGATCATCGCGCCGAGGTACATGAACGTCCGGAGGAGCCCTGCGGAGGCGCCCACGCGCGCGGGGTCCGCCTGGTGGTAGAGCGTGTTCTGCACGGCCAGGTTCACGAGCCCCTGCGGGATGCCGAGCACGATCGCGACGACGAGCAGCAGTGCGATCGGCGAGCCGGACCCCGCGAACAGGACGACGACGCACCCGACCACCTGGGCCGCCGCACCGACCACGAGCTTGCCGCGGATCTCCGGACGTCGGCCGGTGAGCGTCGCGACCAGGATCCCCGTCGCGAACGTCGGCAGCAGGACGAGTCCCGCCTGCGACGGGGAGAGCCCGCGACCGCCTTCGAGCCACTGCGTGAACCCGTAGAGGAAGCAGTACGACACCGTGGCCGCCAGCACGCCGCGGGCGTAGGTGACGAGCAACGGCACGTTGCCGGCGAAGACCCGCACGTCGATGAACGGGTCGGGCGCGCGCAGGGAGCGCCACGCGAAGGCGGCGCCGAACAGCACGGCGAGCCCGAGCAGCCAGAGCGTCTCGACACCGATCGACATGAGGAAGAGCAGGAGCGAGACGAGCGTGCCGGCGAACAGCACGATGCCGAGCAGGTCGATCCGGAGCCGGTCGGCACCAGGGGTCACGGGCATCGTGCGCGGCAGGACCAGCGCCCCGAGCACCAGGCACGCGACCGCGAGCGGGATGTTCACCGCGAACGTCGCACGCCACCCACCGAGCCCGATGAGGAGCCCGCCGAGTGTCGGCCCGATGACCGCGATGGTCTGCGTCGCGACGGACAGCGCCGTGAGCACACCGGCGGGGGAGGCGATCCCGGTGCGGTCCGCCTCCGAGCGGATCAGGTACATCGACGCCGGGTAGCCGGCGCAGGTGCCGAACCCGAGCACGACGCGCGCGGCGATGAGGACCCCGAGGTTCGGCGCGAACACACCCAGCACGCCCGCGATGCCGGTGAGTGCGGCTCCGATCAGGAACAGCCGTCGCGGCCCGAAGGTGTCCACGAGCCGTCCGACGAGCGGCTGCCCGATGCTCGTCGCGAGGTAGAGCGCCGACACGAGCCACGCCGTCTGCGACGGGGGAGCGCCGAACGCCGAGGCGATGGGCACGAGGGCGACGGCGATGATCGAGGAGTTGATCGGGTTCAGGATCGACCCGAGCATCATCGGTGCGAGCAGCCGCCGGTCGAACCGGTCGGTGCGCGCGGCAGTGCTGGCGGACATGCCGCCACCGTACGCTCCTCAGCGCAGTTGTACAACCATGCTGTACAACAGGGTCAGTCGAAGATGACGCCGATCGGCTCGCGCTTCTCCTCCTGGAAGCGGTCCTCCGCGCGACCCAGCGCCCAGTACGCCGACAGGGACATGTCCGACTTCTCGAGTTCCCACTCGTCCTGCAGGAGTCGACGGATCGCCTTCATCGCGGTCCGCTCGCCGTGCGCGAAGACCTGGACCGGACGGGAGGCTCGTGGCAGCTTCCTGGCCTCCTCCAGCAGGAGCGTGCCCGGCTCGGCGCCGGCGGCGTCGCGGTACAGCCAGCGGAGCGCGATCCCCGCAGGGTGCGGGATGTCCTGCTCGTCGTCGGGGCCGGCGATCTCGACCAGGGCGACACCGGTGGCGGAGTCGTCCATCGCCTCCAGTGCCGATGCGATCGCGGGCAGTGCGCTGTCGTCACCGAGCAGCACGTGCGCGACGGCCGGATCGGTGCTCGGAGCGTAGCCGCCGCCCGGGCCGGACAGTGCGAGCCTGTCGCCCGGTTCCGCCGCGGCTGCCCACGGACCGGCGAGTCCCTCGTCGCCGTGCACCACGAAGTCGATGGCGATCGTGCGGGCATCGTGGTCGATCGCCCGGACCGTGTACGTGCGGCGTGCCGGACGGTCCTGCTTCGGGAGGGTCTCGCGCAGTGCCTCGAGGTCGTACGGCGGCTGCAGCCCGAGTGACGGCTTCGCGAGCAGCAGCTTCACGTACTTGTCCGTGGTCTCGAGGCGTTCGGGGTCGGCCGCGTGGACGAAGTCCTCGAACGCGGGGCCGCCGAGGTGGACCCGGACCATGTGCGGCGAGAGGCGCTCGGTGCGCTCGACGACGAAGACGTGCTGGGGGCGGTTCGGTTTGCTCATCGTGGTGGAGCTTCCTCTCGGGGGATCGCAATCGCCTGGAAGTTCGACGGAGTGCTTGACGTCCGGCTCAGTAAGGTTAGCCTTACCTCATGGATAGTCCCGTCATCCCGTTCTCCGAGCTGCTGCGGAAGCGCACCCGTCGCTCGCACGGCTCCTCGGCGGGGAACGGTTTCATGGACGACCTGCTCGGCGGGAAGTGCGACGTCGCCGACTACGCCGCGCTGCTCGGACAGTACTCGTTCGTCTACGACGCCCTCGAACGCGCCGCCGCGCGCATGGCCGACCACCCCGTCGCGAGTCCGTTCGTCACCGCGCAGCTGACCCGGATGCCCGCGATCCGATCGGACCTCGAGTACCTCATCGGATCGGACTGGTCCGAGCTGGTCTGTCCGCTGCCGGCGACGACCGCGTACGTGCGACGGCTCAACGAGGTCGCCGCCGAGTGGCCGGGTGGGTTCGTCGCGCACCACTACACGCGGTACCTCGGCGACCTGTCCGGCGGGCAGATGATCGGCCGGATGCTCTCCGAGCAGTTCGGGTTCGACACGAACGGCGTGCTGTTCTACATCTTCGACCAGGTCGCCGACCCCGCCGCGTTCAAGGACACCTACCGCGGCCAGCTCGACGCCGCGCCGTGGGACGACGACGAGCGCGAGCGGGTGATCGCCGAGGTCGAGCTCGCGTACGAGCTGAACAACGGACTCCTCGCGGAGCTCGATGCCGGTCGTCGCCCGGACGTGGCGGTGACCGCGTGAGCGCCGGCGCCTCCGAGCCCTTCGACGACGATGCCCGAGCGGCGATCCTGCACCACATGAACGGCGACCACGCCGGCGACAACCTGGTGATCGTCCGGGCGAACGGTGCCGCCACCGCCGTCGCCGCCACGATGACCGAGATCGACGCGATCGCCGGGGTGTGGATCGCCCAGCTCGACGACGGCGACGTGGAACGGGTCATCGTGCCGTGGACGACGCCGCTCACCGATCGACGATCCGCCCGTGTGCAGATCGTCGAGGTGCACACCGCCGCGCAGGCGCAGCTCTCCGAGCCGAGCTAGCCGCCAGGGCTCCACAGACCCGCCGGGATCGCGGACGGTCGGCCACAGCAGGGGTGCTCCCGCTGCCCGTCCGCCTTCCCGGCGACACAACCCGCCCGGCGGCACCTAGCGTCGGATGCGCCGCGTGAGCTTCGCGATCGGGCCGGTCCGGGGTGCGCGTTCGGACGGGTCCTCGACCTCCTGCTGGTAGAAGTCCGCGAAGTCGACCATCATCGCCCGCCGCTCCGCGCGCAGGTACGCCCGACGCTCCCGGGTGAACGCGATGACGGTCGACCAGCACATCAGCACCATCACGACGCTGAACGGGAGCGCCGTGGTGATCGCGGCCGTCTTCAGCGCGTTCAAGCCGCCGGCGAGCAGCAGTGCGATGGCGACGAGCGCCGTGACCCCCGCGAAGAACACCCGGATCCAGTTCTTCGGCTCGATCTGCCCGCCGGTCGCGATCATGCCCATCACGAGTGCCCCCGAGTCCGCAGAGGTCACGAAGAACACCCCGATGAGGACGATCGCGCCGATGACGAGCACCGACCCGGCCGGCAGGTCCCCGAGCATCTGGAAGAGCACCTGCTCGACGTTCACGGTCCCGCCGGCGCCGAGGAGGTCCCCGTTCCCGTTGAGCTGGTCCCACAGCGCGGTCCCGCCCATGATCGAGAACCAGAGGAAGGTCAGCAGGGTCGGGACGAAGAGCACGCCGAGGACGAACTGGCGCACGGTCCGACCGCGGGAGATCCTGGCGATGAAGATCCCCACGAACGGGGCCCACGACATCCACCAGCCCCAGTAGAACGTCGTCCAGGCACCCTGCCACTCCTGCCCGGCCTTGCCCGCGAAGGCACTCGTGTCGAACGCGAGCCCGACGAAGCCCTGCAGGTACTGTCCGATCGACTGCACGAACTCGCCGAGCAGGAACTGGGTCGGTCCGAAGGCGAGCACGACCAGGAGCAGCGCCGCGGCGAGCAGCAGGTTGATGTTCGACAGGATCTTCATGCCCTTGCCGACGCCGCTCAACAGCGACCCGATGGCGATCAGCGTGACGACGACGATCAGCCCGATCTGCAGGCCGCGGGTGTTCGCCGCGATGTCCGTGTAGTCGAGTCCTGCACCGATCTGCAGGACACCGAGGCCGAGGGACGTCGCGACGCCGAACAGCGTCCCGACGAGCGCGACGACGTCGATGAGGTTCCCCCAGCCGCCCGTGACCCGCTTGCCGAGGAGCGGCTCGAGCGCCCAGCGGATGGACACCGGGCGACCGCGGCGGTGGATCGCGTAGGCGAGCGCGAGCCCGACGACGACGTAGATCGCCCATGCGTGCAGGCCCCAGTGCAGGAACGTCTGGGACATCGCGCGCTGGGCGAGCTGCTCGTCGCTGCCGGTGACGCCTGGCCTGGGGGAGGCGTAGTGGCTGAGCGGCTCCGCGACGCCGTAGAAGACGAGCCCGATGCCCATCCCGGCGGCGAACAGCAGCGCCAGCCAGGACATCGTGGAGAACTCGGGCTGCTCGTCGTCCTTGCCCAGCACGATGTCGCCGAACCGGCTGAACCCGATCCAGATCGCGAACAGGACGAACCCCGCGGCGACGATCACGTAGTACCAGCCGAAGTCGCGGACGATCGCGTCCTGCACCGTGGCGAAGACGGCCTCGGTCTGCTTCGGCGCGATGAGTGCGATGACGACGAACGCCAGCACCAGGCCGGCTGCCGGCCAGAACACCCAGCGCTTGACCGGCGGCTCCCGTCCGTCGTCGCCCTCCAGGACAGGAGGCTCGTCATGCGCCACCTGGGCGGCCCCCGTCTCGTCGATGGCCGCTTCGGCGCCCTCGGCCGGTTCCGCAGTGTCGCTCACACCCCCGGATTCTACGAACGGACCCCGAAGTCCGTCCGGATGCGATCCGAATCCACGCCGCCCGTCCGGACGGTCGTCGTCACCGGAGCCCGGCTGCCGATACGCTGCTCTGGACCCGGAAGCGGTATACCGGGCCGACCCGAAAGGACGAGATGACGGCGATCGACGGATCGACGCGCTTCGGGAGCGCGCGCGACGATGTGAGCGGAGCGGTCGACAGCGACCTGCGTTCGGATGTCCGCTACCTCGGCAAGCTGCTCGGGCGGGTGCTGCGCGAGAGCGGCGGCGACGACCTGCTGCGCGACGTCGAGGCCCTGCGTGCCGCGGTGATCGAGGCGTATGAGGGCTCCGACGCGGACGGCGCGGCACGTGCCGAGGCGGTCGTGTCCGGACTCTCGGCGGAACGCGCCGAAGAGGTCGCACGTGCCTTCACCACCTACTTCCACCTGACGAACCTGGCCGAGGAGCACCACCGTGTGCGCGTGCTCCGGCTGCGCGGGGACGACGGCGGTGTCGCGGGAGACTCGTTCCCGGCGACGTACGCCCAGCTCGTCGACGAGGTCGGCGCCGAGCAGGCGGCCACGCGACTCGACGCGCTCCGCTTCCACCCCGTCCTGACCGCGCACCCGACGGAGGCCCGCCGTCGCGCGGTGACCACGGCCGTCCGCCGCATCACGGACCTCATCGACGAGCGCGACCGGGCGAAGAACTCGACGGCGCTCGTGGAGAACGAACGGCGGCTGCTCGAGGAGATCACGAACCTCCTCCGCACGTCCCCGCTCCGCACCACCCGGCCGACCCCGCTCGACGAGGTCCGCACGGCGATGAGCGTGTTCGACCAGACGCTGTTCGAGATCGTCCCGCAGGTCTACCGTCTGCTCGACGACCGGCTCCAGGGCGACGCCGCTGGCAGCGCTCCGGCCAAGGCCCCGGCGTTCGTCCGGTTCGGCACGTGGATCGGCGGCGACCGCGACGGCAATCCGCACGTCACGGCCGACGTGACCCGGCAGGCGGCCGAGATCGCGGCGGAGCACATCCTGCTCGGCCTGATGCGCGCGGCGACCCGCATCGGCAGCACCCTGACCCTCGACAGCAGCGAGACCCCGGCGGACGCCGGACTGACCGCGCTCGTGGCGGCGCAGGAGACCCTCGACCCCGGCATCGCCGAGCGCATCGGGATCCGCGCGCCGAACGAGACGCACCGCCGTGCGCTGCTCTTCACCGCTGCTCGGATCGACGCGACCCGTCGCGGCGACGCCGTGCTCGCGTACGACGGACCAGAGGCGTTCCTCGCGGACCTCCGCACCATCCAGGCGTCGCTCGTCGCGGCCGGCGCGGCGCGTCCCGCGTACGGCGAGCTGCAGAACCTCATCTGGCAGGTCGAGACCTTCGGGTTCCACCTCGCCGAGCTCGAGGTCCGGCAGCACTCGCAGGTGCACCGGAACGCCCTCGCCGAGATCCGTGCGGGTGGCGAGCTCAGCGAGACGACCGAAGAGGTCCTCGCGGTCTTCCGGACCATCGCGGACCTGCAGCGTCGGTACGGCGTGCGGGCTTCCAACCGGTACATCGTGTCGTTCACGCAGTCGGCGGAGGACCTGGCGAACGTCCACGAGCTCGCCGCCGCCGCGCTCGGGTCCGCCGAGGCGGCGCCGGTGCTCGACGTCATCCCGCTGTTCGAGACCTTCGCCGACCTGCACGCGAGCGTCGGCATCCTCGACGAGGCCGTCCGGACCGAGGCGTTCCAGCGACGCCTCGCCGCGACCGGTCGCAAGCTCGAGGTCATGCTCGGGTACTCGGACTCCTCGAAGGACGTCGGCCCGGTGTCGGCGAACCTGGCGCTCTACGACGCGCAGGCGAAGATCGCCGAGTGGGCCAGGCAGAACGACGTCGAGCTCACCCTGTTCCACGGACGCGGCGGGTCGCTCGGCCGCGGTGGCGGTCCCGCGAACGAGGCCGTGCTCGCCCAGCCGCCGGGGTCCATCGACGGCCGGCTGAAGCTCACCGAACAGGGTGAGGTCATCTTCGCCCAGTACGGCGACCAGGACATCGCCGCCCGGCACCTCGAGCAGATGGCCTCCGCGACGCTGTTCGCGTCGTCGCCGTCGAACGAGGCGCTCACCGAGGCCGCTGCCGATCGGTTCGCCGACCTCGCCCAGCAGCTCGACGACGTCTCCCGCGACGCCTTCTACGACCTCGTGAAGGCCGACGGGTTCGCGCCGTGGTTCGCCACGGTGACCCCGATGGAGGAGATCGGGCTGCTGCCGCTCGGATCCCGTCCGGCGCGCCGTGGACTGTCGGTCGAGTCGCTCGAGGACCTCCGCGCCATCCCGTGGGTCTTCTCGTGGACCCAGGCCCGGATCAACCTCGCCGGCTGGTACGGCCTCGGGTCCGCGCTCCAGGCGGTGGGCGACGAGGAACTCCTCCGTACCGCCTACGCCGAGTGGCCGCTCTTCGGCGCGATGATCAAGAACGTCGAGATGTCGCTCGCGAAGACGGACGAGCACATCGCCCGCCGGTACCTCGAGCTGGCCGACCGCGACGACCTCGCGGCGAAGGTGCTCGACGAGATGCTCCGCACGCGGGAGTGGGTGCTCCGGGTCTCCGGCGGTGCCGACGTGCTCGAGGACCGTCCGGTGCTCGCCCGCGCCGTGCGACTCCGCAGCCCGTACGTCGACGCCCTGTCCCACCTGCAGCTCCGGGCGCTGCGCGCGATCCGCAGCACAGGCAGCACCGATCCGGCCGATGCCGACCACCGGCTGCTGCTCCTGACGGTCAACGGGATCGCCGCCGGCCTGCAGAACACGGGCTGACCCCCGAACGCACCGGCGGACGGGAGGCGCGGTGCTGGCTGGCACCGCGCCTCCCGTCGATCGCGTGGCGCGACCCGTCACCGGCCGGTGACCCTCCTCGAGTGGTCGCGACACCCCGCCAGCCCGACGCCGACCGGCCACGGATGGTCGTCCGGCCGAAAGACACCCGACGTCCCGCGACCACTCGGCGAACGCGAGCGGGGTTTCGTGACCAGCCAGTCTGCACTGTCGAATCGATTCGGTCCGCGGTAGCGTGGCGGACGTGACGACGGAGCGCATGCGGACCATCTCGACCACCCTGCCGCCGATCGTCCCGCTGGCCCTCATCGTCGGTGTCTCGCCGTTCGCGACGGACATGTACATCCCCGCGTTGCCGGCGATCGCCCGCGACCTCGGGACCACGCCGAGCGCCGTGCAGCTCTCCCTGACCGCGTTCCTCGTCGCGTTCGCGGTCGGGCAGTTGCTCGCCGGCCCGGTCAGCGACGGCATCGGTCGCCGGCCGATGCTCCTCTGGGGCACCGCGCTCTTCGCCGTCGCCTCGCTCGGGTGCGCCCTCGCCCCCGACGTCGTCACGCTGGTCGTCGCCCGGGTCGTGGAGGGCCTCGCCGGAGCCGCCGCTGCCGTGGCCGGGCGGGCGATGGTGTCCGACGTGACCGACGGGGCGGTCATGGCGAAGGTGTTCGGCACCCTCGCGGCGATCAACGCGATCGGGCCGGTCGTGGCGCCGCTCGTCGGGGGAGCGGTCCTGACGGTCGGGACATGGCGCGTGATGTTCGTCGTGCTCGCGGTCCTCGGCGCGGTGTTCTTCGCCATGGTGGTGGCCCGGTTCCCCGAGACCCTCCGCGCGGAGGCACGCGGCGGCATCGGCCTCGGCGCGAACTGGCACCGGATGCGCGAGCTCCTGGCGATCCCGCGGTTCCGCGCCTACCTGCTCTCCGGGGTCCTCTCGACCATCGGCTTCTTCGCGTACATCGCGACGAGTTCGTTCGTGTTCCAGACGCAGTTCGGGTTCTCGGAGGGGCTGTACACGATTGTGTTCGCCACGAACGCGACGATGATGATCATCACGACCCTCGTGTTCCGGCGGGTCGTCGGGCGCTTCTCCGAGGACGGCCTGCTCACGTTCGGGCTCGTCGTCGGGACGATCGGTGGGGCCGGGGTGCTGGCCTCGGCGCTGCTCGGCCTCGGTCCCGTCCCGGTCTGGTGTTCGCTCGCCGTGGTGACGGGCGCGTGGGGGTTCGTCCTGCCGGCCGCGATGACCCGCACGCAGCACGTCGGCGCCGCGCACCCGGGGACCGCCGCGGCGCTCCAGGGCGGACTGTCGTTCGGGCTGGGTGGCCTCGGCACGCCACTCGCGGGGGTGCTCGGCGGGACCGCGCTCGCGATGGGTGCGGTCATGGTCGTGCTGATGGCAGCGGCGGTGGTCGTGCAGACGGTGGCGACACGGAGAACTCGCTGACCGTACCGACGGTGGGCGGAGTCGAACCGATAGGGTCCGTGGAGCACGCGCACCGACCTGAGGAGGACCACCGGCATGGAGATCGTCGTACACGAGGCACAGGCGGACGCGGCGGTCCTGGAGTGCAAGGGGCGACTCAACATGGTCTCGGCCCCCGCGTTCCGGGAGACCGTCGCCAAGGTGGTCGGGGACGGTCGGCACCGTGTGGTGGTCGAGCTCTCCGCCGTGGACTTCATGGACTCGTCCGGACTCGGCGCCCTGGTCGGGTGCCTGAAGACCGCGCGGCAGGCGGGCGGCGACCTGCGGATCGCGGCGCCGTCCGACCAGGTCTCGATGGTGCTGAAGCTCTCGAACATCGACAAGATCCTGCGGACGTACCCGGACGGGGACGCCGCGGTGTCCAACTGGGGATGAGCGGGTCCGCCGTGGGCGAGCACCGCCTGGAGTTCGCGTCCCCACCGGACGACGTGAACGCGGTCCACGACTTCCTCGCGGTGGTGTGGGGCACCGAGCCGTCGGTCGGTGCCGAAGACCGCATGGCCTTCGAGCTGGCGCTCGTCGAGCTCGCGTCCAACGTCGTCGAGCACGCGGGTGCCGGCCACCGGGTCGCGTGCTCGCTGGCCCTCGCGGTCACCGGTGACGGGCTGGAGGCACGGCTCACCGACGACGGTCGGCCTGCGTCCGTCGACCCCGCGGCCGCCGTGCTGCCGGACGGGTCCGCGGAGAGCGGTCGCGGTCTGGCGCTGGTCGGCATGGTCGTGGACGAGCTGCGGTACGAACGCGAGGGCGACCGCAACCGCTGGACAGTACGCCGCGGCCGGTCCTCCAGCACCGCCTGACTGTCCAGAACGCGCACTGGGTGAGCCGGAACCCGCAAGGCTCCGACGGCGATTCCGTCGGGGTCACCGGCGCGTGTCACGATCCGGTCGATGACAGTCGAGTCCGACCCCAGGATGAGCTTCGAGACGTCTGGTGACGACCTCGGCGCGGCGCTCCGCATGTACGAGGACGCGTACGAGGGCACCGATTTCGTCGCGCGGTACACGGAGCGCGACTTCTCGTACCGGTTCCGCGTGGTCGGTGACGACACGATGTCCTTCCGGTCGAGTCGGTTCGACGCCCGGGTGTCCGGCGAGGTCGAGGTCCGTGACGAGTACGTCGTGATGTGGACGGCCGAGGGCGGCGGTCGGGTCGACGTCGGCCGCGACGAGGTGACACTCGTCCCGGGGACGCCGATGATGTTCCCGACCGGACGCCCGTACGTCTTCGACCTCGCCGACATCCGCCAGAGCCTGGTGCAGTTCGAGCGCAGCTACCTGGAGGGCGTCGCGGCGGAGTTCCACGGCGCGCAGCCGGGGCCGCTCGTGTTCGACCACGCCGCCGCCCTCGAAGCCGATGACGTGCGGGTGTGGAACCGGCAGGTCCAGGCCGCCGCCGCGACGGTGCTCGGCAGCGCACCGGCCTCGCCGCTCGTGCTGGCGGAGACCGCCCGCGAGACCGCGACGACGCTGCTCCGCACCTTCCCGCACCGGCTGCTCACGCCTGATGTCCCGCTGCCGCAGGGCGCGACCGGCAGGGTCCGCGGGGCGGTGGAGTACATGCACGCCTTCGCACACACGCCGATCTCCACGACCGACGTCGCGGAACACGTCGGCCTGAGCGTCCGCGGTCTGCAGCAGGCCTTCCAGCGGCAGGTCGGCACGGCCCCGAACGCCATGCTCCGCGGGATCCGACTGGACCGCATCCGGGAGGAGCTCCGCCGGGGATCACCGGGGGAGCTGACGGTCGCGTCGGTGGCGGTGAAGTGGGGCTTCGCACACCTCGGGCGGTTCTCGGCCGCGTACGCCTCGCGCTTCGGCGAGTACCCGCGGGACACGCTGCAGGCCTGATCGACCGCGGCGGACGATCCCGTACGCTGCAGGAGTGAGCCGACCTCGACCCTGGGTGATCGTCCCCGGCATCTGGAACTCCGACGCCGAGCACTGGCAGTCGCACTGGCAGGAGTCCCGCGGGGCGGACGCCGTGCGGATCGCGCCGACGTCCTGGTCCGAGCCGGATCCCGACGACTGGTCGGCCGCGATCGACCGTGCGGTGGCGGCCTGTGCCGAACCGCCCGTGCTCGTGGCGCACAGCCTCGGCGTGCTGGCGGTGGCGGCGTGGCTCGCGGAGCACGACGACGGCCGCGTGGCCGGTGCCTTCCTCGTGGCGCCGCCGGACCCGGACGCCCCCGGGTTCCCCGTCGCCGCGGCCGGCTTCACGGTGCCGACGCAGGGCGTGCGGACGCCCACCGTCCTCGTGGTGAGTGACGACGACCCGTACTGCACCGCTGATCGTGCGCTCGGGATCGCTTCGACGCTCGGCGCGGGGGTGCAGCGGATCGGCGCCTTCGGGCACGTCAACGTGGCGAGCGGCGTGGGGGACTGGGACGCCGGACGCACCCTGCTCGAGGACTTCGCCGCGACGCTGTAGGCCCGATCGCAGCCGAGCGGTGCCCGCCCGGACGACACGCCGTTCACGTTCAGGGCGATATGGCACGCGATGCCGCGACACTCCGCGGATGTCCGACGGGATCGAGCGCGCGATATTCATACTTCCCTCATGGAAACGCAGTCCGGTGCACGCACCCCCCTCGTCGACCCCTTCGGTCGCGAGCTCGAGGAGTGGCTCCGTGACGCACCGGCGACCCGGTCACCGTACGTGTCGGACCTCGTGGTCCCACCCGTCACGGGTCCGGTGCAGCGACCGGACGCCACCACGGACGCCGCACCCGAATGCGACCACGCCACCGAGGAGCCATCGTCGGCACCCTCGGACGACACGGCGTTCCGTCGCCCCCGCGACCGTGGGCGTCACGCCTCGGTCTGCGCGCCGTCCTTCCCCGAACCCCCTGAGCGGCTCGCGCTCCGCATCGACGAGCTCGAGGTCGAGGTGTCCGCGCAGAGCGGCCGTCCGGTGATCGAGCGCATCGTGATCCTCGAGGACGAGGTCCGCCGTCGCGACGAGGACCTCGCCCGCCTGTCCGCCTGGGAAGCCGTCGTCGCCGATCTCGCGGACCCCGAGGTCGACGCCGCTCGTGCGTACGCGCGCTCGGTCTTCGCCGACCTGCTCGCCGACGCCGCCGTCGAGAACGACCGCCGGGACCGTGCCGCCGCCCGCCGTGCAGCGGCCACCGGGGCGGTCGCGGTCGTGACCGCAGGCTCGGTCGCCGTGGTGACGGCGCCTACCGCGGCGCCAGCCCTGGTCGAGCCTGCAGCGGCGCCCGTCACCGCGGACCGGGTCGACGACCTGGACGTCGAGTCCACGGAGCGTGACGAGCCCGCACGACCCGTGCTGCGCCTCCCGGCCGTGTCGCCGGTGTCCGCGAACACCCGCCCGACCCCGCTCGTCCAGCCCGCGACCGGTCCGACGGTCGTGGACCGCGACGCCTTCGCCGCCGTCCTCCGTGCGCACCGTGTGGAGACGGCCGGCACGCCGGTCGTGTTCGCCGCCGAGCACGCGGCCGAGCTCCCGGCGGTCGCACCGTCACCGGAGCCGCAGCCCGTGGCGACCACCGAGGCACCGGCGCACTCCGGTTGGTGGTCCCGGGTCGTCGCCGCGGTGCTCCGGCTCGTCCGCCGCTGAACCCGGTGGCCTGCCGCTCCTCGGTAGACTGACCGGATGCCGACGCTCCGCGATCTCCAGGCCGTGATCGAGTCCCTCTGGCCGGTCGACGGCGCGGAGTCCTGGGACGCCGTCGGCCTCGCCTCCGGGGACCCGGACGCGGTCGTCGAGCACGTGCACCTCGCCGTCGACGCCGTGCCGGACACGGCGCGTGAAGCCGTCGCGGTCGGTGCCGACCTGCTCCTCACGCACCACCCGCTGCTGCTCCGCGGCGTGACCACGATCGCGGAGTCGACCTACAAGGGGTCCGTGCTGGCCACGCTCGTCCGCGGTGGTTGCGCGCTCGTGGCCGCACACACCAACGCCGACGTCGTGCGCTCCGGCACCTCGGCCGTGCTCGCCGACCGGATCGGGCTCACCGACCTGCGTCCGATCGAGTCCGGTTCGGCAGCGGACACCGGGATCGGCCGGGTCGGCGTGCTGCCGGAGTCCGTCACGCTCGGGGCGCTCGCACGGCGCATCGTCGACGTGCTGCCCGCCACCGCGTCTGGGGTCCGCGTGTCCGGCGCGTACGACCAGCCCGTCCGGACCGTCGCACTCTGCGCCGGCGCCGGGGACTCCCTGCTGGGCAACCCGCTCGTGCAGGCCGCCGACGTGTACGTCACGAGCGACCTCCGTCACCACCCGGCGTCCGAGTTCCGCGAGCAGGCGATGCTCGCTGGCGGCCCGGCACTCATCGACACGTCGCACTGGGCCACCGAGTGGCTCTGGCTCGACGTCGCCGCCGAGGAACTCCGTCGCGCCGCCGGTGTCCGCGTGACGGTCAGCGACCTCCGGACCGACCCGTGGGACTTCGCGGTCCTGCCGAACGCCTCCGCCCCCACCACCGAGCACCACAACGAAGGAGCCTGATCATGAAGGCAGCACCCGAGGACCAGGCCATCCTCCTCGACGTCCAGCGTCTGGACAACGACATCACCCGCATCGCGCACCGCATCAGCTCGCTGCAGAAGGGCGCCAAGCTGACCGAGCTCGGCACGACGGCGGCGGGGCTCAGGAGCGAACTCGTCGACGCGACCGGCAAGGTCGAGGACGCCGAGCGCGACCTCGCCCGACTCGAGTCCGACACCGCGACGGCCCAGGCCAGGATCGAGCGCGACACGACCATGCTGCAGAACGTGTCGAGCGCCAAGGACGCCGCCGGGCTCCAGAGCGAACTCGACTCGTTGCAGCGCCGCATCGGGGACCTCGAGACGTCCGAGCTGGAGATCATGGAGACGCTCGACGTCCTCCGTGCGCGGGTCGGCGACGTCGAGGCGAAGCTCGCCGACGTCGAGGCGCAGCGCACCGCCCTCGTCGCGGAGCGGGACACCGAGATCGAGCGGCTCGAGGGCGACCGGGTCTCCGCGACCCAGAGCCGCGCCGACGTCGCGGCGAAGGTCCCGGACGACCTCCTCGCGCTGTACGAGCGCCAGCGTGCGCGGTACGGGTTCGGGGCGTCGCTCCTGCAGGGCGGTGTGTCGACGGCGTCCGGCGTCACGCTCACCGGCGCCGACCTGCAGGCGGTCCGTGCGGCCGCGCCCGACGACGTCGTGCTCTGCCCCGACAGCGAGGCGATCCTGGTCCGGACGGCCGAGTCCGGCCTGTAGACGCACGCCGAACCGGACGGGAGGCCCGGTGCCAGCTGGCACCGGGCCTCCCGTCCGTCACGTGGTGCGAACGGGCCGGCCGTACGCCGGGTTCTGTCCCGCCTTGCAGCGGTGACGGCCATCTCTCTCGGACCGACGTTGCCGTCGGCCTCCAGCGGTCTACCCGAGGACTCGGCGAGCAGCCTCGACGTCCTCTGTCTGACCTTGCTCCGGGCGAGGTTTACCGAGCGAGTCCGGTCACCCGGACCCCTGGTGGTCTCTTACACCACCGTTTCACCCTTACCGACGTCGCCGCCGGCGGTCTGCTTTCTGTGGCACTGTCTCGCGGATTGCTCCGGGTGGGTGTTACCCACCGCCCTGCTCTGTGGAGCCCGGACGTTCCTCGGCACTCCCGGGGGAGTGACGCGACCGTCTCACCGACCCGTTCGCAGTGCCGAGTCTACCGGTGCCGAGTGGTCGTGACACGCCGCGTGCGAGCGCCGAGCGGTCACGAACTGTCGCTCCCAGACCGGCCGGACGACGGCTCGTGACCACACGGCGAAGCGTCAACGGCGTGTTGCGACCGCTCGGCGGCACAGTCGCGCCGGGCTACTTCGAGTTGAACGCCAGGGTCGCGGCACCGATGATGCCGGCGTTGTTGCGGAGCGTCGCGGGGATGATGTCCGCCTGCAGGTCGAGGAGCGGCAGGAACTCGTCGTACTGCTTCGACACACCGCCGCCGACCACGAAGAGCTCGGGGGAGAGCAGGGCCTCGAGCCGCGAGTAGTACTTCTGCAGACGCTTCGCCCAGTGCTTCCAGGAGAGGTCGTCCCGCTCCTTCGCCGCGAACGAGGCCTTCGTCTCGTAGTCGACCCCGTCGATCTCCAGGTGGCCGAGCTCCGCGTTCACGATGAGCACGCCGTCGTTGATGAGCGCGGTGCCGATGCCCGTGCCGAGCGTCGTCATGATGACGAGGCCGTCCCGACCCTTGGCGGCGCCGAACTGCTGCTCGGCGAACCCGGCGGCGTCGGCGTCGTTGACGAAGTGGATCGAGCGGCCGAGTTCCTTCTCGAAGAGCGCCTCCGCCTCGAAACCGATCCACTTCTTCGACACGTTCGCCGCCGACATGGTCTTGCCGTCGCGGACGATCGCGGGGAAGCACACACCCACGGGGACGTCCTGGTCCGGGCCGAGCTCGTCGAGGATCTCGACGACGACGGACACGATGTCGTGGGGCTTCCCGCCCTCCGGGGTGGCCTTCTTGATCCGGTCGGTCGTCAGTTCACCGGTCGTCGTGTCGACGATCGCGCCCTTGATGCCCGTACCGCCGATGTCGACGCCGACTGCGAGTGAGGTCATGAGGAGCGGTTGCCTTTCAGGAGACGGTGAGGAGCTCGGCGCCACGTTCTGTGACGACGAGGGTCTGTTCGAACTGCGCGGTCCAGGACTTGTCGCGGGTGCTGACGGTCCAGTCGTCGGCCCAGATGTCCGCTTCGATGCCGCCGAGCGTGAGCATCGGCTCGATGGTGAACACCATGCCGGTCTCGATGACGGTGTCGTACTGGGGCGCGTCGTAGTGGGGGATGATCAGGCCGGAGTGGAACGCCCGGCCGACCCCGTGCCCGGTGTAGTCGCGGACGACGCCGTAGCCGAAGCGTTTCGCGTACGACTCGATGGCGCGGCCGATGACGTTCACCTGCCGACCAGGGGCGACGGCCTTGATGCCGCGTTCCATCGCGATCCGCGTGCGTTCGACCAGGTCCGCGACCTCTGGCGCTGCCTGCCCGACGACGAACGTGCGGTTCGTGTCGCCGTGCATGCCGTCCTTGTACGCGGTGATGTCGATGTTCACGATGTCGCCGTCCTGCAGCACCGTGTCGTCCGGGATGCCGTGGCAGATGACCTCGTTGACCGACGAGCACAGCGACTTCGGGTAGCCCCGGTAGCCGAGCGTCGACGGGTAGGCGCCGTGCGCGAGGACGTACTCGTGCCCGATGCGGTCGAGCTCGTCGGTGGTGACACCGGGGCGGATCGCGGCGGCCACCGCGTCGATCGCCCGGGACGCGATGCGCCCGGCGGTGCGGATCAGCTCGATCTCGGACGCGGAGTACGTGTCGCCGAGCCCGTGCTCGTGGGGCTCGACCCTGCCGACGTACTCGGGGCGTTCGATGTCCTTCGGGACGGGCCGCTGGGGGGAGATGCGGCCGGCGGTCAGGTGTCCGTGTTCGTCCCGGGGCATGCGGACCACTCTAGCCGCGGCGGACGACGACCCGTGCCGCCCGTGCCGCGGACGGCGAGGGTACGTTTGGCGGCATGAGCGACGAGCGCATCGAGTCCCAGTGGTGGTTCAACGACAAGACCCACGCGGTCGAGCAGGGACCGCAGTCTCCGCAGCGCGACCGGATCGGCCCGTTCGAAACCCGCGAAGCAGCCGAACACGCGCTGGAGCGCATCAAGGCAAACAACGAGAAGTGGGACGACGAGGACGCGTGACGCGATCCGGACAGGCCCGGTGACGGACGGGACCGCTGACGGACGGGAGGCACGGTGCCAGCTGGCACCGTGCCTCCCGTCCGCCGTCCGGCCCCGTCAGGGGCGGTACGTGATCGGGAGCCGCCGGTCACGACCGAACGCCATGCCGGAGATCTTCGGACCGATGGCTCCCTGTCGGCGCTTCCATTCGGACCGGTCGACCAGGCGGGTGACCTCGGCCACGGTGGCCGCGTCGAACCCACGCGCCACGATGTCCGCCGCGCCCTGCGCCTGCGTGACGTAGAGGTCGAGGATCGCGTCCAGGACCTCGTACGGCGGCAGGGAGTCCTGGTCCTCTTGTCCGTCGCGGAGTTCGGCCGACGGCGGCTTCGTGATCGAGTTCTCCGGGATCGGTCCGGTCTCGCCACGTGACGCGGCGACCGCGTTCCGCCACCGGGCGAGCTCCCACACCATCGTCTTCGGGACGTCCTTGATCGGGGCGAACCCGCCGACCGAGTCGCCGTAGATGGTGGAGTAGCCGACGGCGAGCTCGGTCTTGTTGCCCGTCGTCAGCACGAGGTGCCCGTCGAGGTTCGACAGTCCCATCAGGATGAGCGCGCGGACACGGGCCTGGATGTTCTCCGCCGCGAGCCCGGTGAGTGCGAGCTGCTCGTCGAAGGGAGCGACGAGGTCGGCGATCGGCTCCGTGCGGTACTGCAGGCCGAGCCGGGCGGCGACGTCGTCCGCGTCCGACCGCGAGTGGTCAGACGACCACCGCGACGGCATCGAGACGCCGAACACGTTCGACGGGCCGATGGCGTCCACGGCGATGGCCGCGCACACCGCCGAGTCGATGCCGCCGGAGAGCCCGAGGACCACCGAGCGGAACCCGTTCTTCTGCACGTAGTCCCGGGTGCCGAGCACGAGCGCGTCCCAGATCGCGGCGGTGTCGTCCAGCGGTGCCGCGATGTCCAGGGGCAGCGCCGGGCGGCCGGGGAGCTCGCCGGGCGTCGTGTTCGGCGTGTCCAGGACGATGCGCTGGACGTGGTCGGTCTCGACGGGGTCCGTGGCGGGTGCCGGGTCGACGTCGACGACGAGCAGGTGCGGCTCGAACTGCGGGGCCCTGGCGAGGATCGTGCCCTGCTCGTCCACCACGACGGAGTCGCCGTCGAAGACCAGGTCGTCCTGGCCGCCGACGATGTTCACGTACGCGACGATCGTGTCGGACTCGGTCGCACGACGGGTCACGAGCGGCAGCCGGACCTCGTCCTTGTCCGCGACCCACGGCGACGCGTTCACGACGAGCAGCAGCCCGGCGTCGGCGTCGAGCACCCGCGCGACCGGGCCGCCGTCGCGCCAGAGGTCCTCGCAGATGATGATCGCCACGTCGACGTCCGCGATCCTGGCCACGAGCAGGTCGTCACCGGGGATGAACACCCGGTACTCGTCGAACACCGAGTAGTTCGGCAGGTGGTACTTCGCGGTGGTGGCGACGACGCGTCCGTGCTGCAGGACGCTCGCGCAGTTCTTCGCGATCGCGGTCGGGGCCGTGCTGACGTCGACGGCCCGCGGCTCGAACGGCCCGTCCGGGTGTCCGACGACGACGGCGACGTCACCGAGCCCCTCGTCGGCGAGCCGTGCGGCGAGCGTGACCACCGCGGCACGCGCGGCCCGCAGGAACGACGGACGCGACGCGAGGTCCTCGATCGGGTAGCCGGAGATCGCCATCTCACCGACCGCGACGAGGTCGGCGCCCCGCGCGGCTGCGGAGCGGACGGCGTCGACGATCCCGGCGGTGTTCCGGGCGAACGCACCCACCACCGGATTCGTCTGGGCGAGTGCCAAGCGGAGACGGGGCATGACCACTAGCCTATTGACCACGGCCGTCGTACGGCCGTGGTGGAACGCGGAAAGGGCGTGCATGGACAAGCAGACGGACTTCGTGCTCCGCACCATCGAGGAGCGGGGCATCAAGTTCATCCGACTCTGGTTCACGGACGTCATCGGGACCCTCAAGTCGGTGGCGATCGCCCCGGCAGAGGTCGAGGGTGCGTTCGCCGAGGGGATCGGTTTCGACGGCTCCGCGATCGAGGGCCTCAGTCGCTCCTACGAAGCCGACGTGCTCGCACACCCTGACCCCTCGACGTTCCAGATCCTGCCGTGGCGCGGGGAGATCGACCCGACCGCGCGGATGTTCTGCGACATCGCGACGCCGGACGGCCAGCCAGCCGTCGCCGACCCCCGCAACGTCCTCAAGCGCACGCTGGCGCGGGCGAGCGAGCGCGGGTTCACGTTCTACACGCACCCCGAGATCGAGTTCTACCTGCTGAAGGACCGCGACTGGAAGGACGGCGGCCCGAAGCCCGTCGACCAGGCCGGCTACTTCGACAACGTCCCCGGCGGCAGCGCCCACGACTTCCGTCGCCGCGCCGTCCGCATGCTCGAGGACCTCGGCATCTCGGTGGAGTTCAGCCACCACGAAGCGGGCCCCGGCCAGAACGAGATCGACCTCCGCTACGCCGACGCGCTGACGATGGCGGACAACATCATGACGTTCCGCACCGTGGTGAAGGAAGTCGCGATCGAGCAGGGCGTCTACGCGACGTTCATGCCGAAGCCGATCTCCGGGCAGCCCGGCTCCGGCATGCACACGCACGTGTCGCTGTTCGAGGGCGACCAGAACGCGTTCTACGAGCCCGGCGGCGAGTACCAGCTCTCCCCGACGGCGAAGCAGTTCATCGCGGGCCTGCTCAAGCACGCGCCGGAGATCACGGCGGTCACGAACCAGTTCGTGAACTCGTACAAGCGGCTCTGGGGCGGCGACGAGGCCCCCTCGTTCGTCACGTGGGGCCACAACAACCGATCGGCCCTGGTCCGCGTCCCGCTGTACAAGCCGAACAAGGGCCAGTCGTCGCGCGTCGAGTACCGCGGCATCGACTCGGCGGCGAACCCGTACCTGGCGTACTCGCTCATCCTCGCCGCCGGACTCAAGGGCATCGAAGAGGGATACGAGCTCCCGGCCGAGGCCGAGGACAACGTCTGGAGCCTCAGCGACTCCGAGCGCAAGGCCCTCGGGTACGCGCAGCTCCCGGCGAGCCTCGATCACGCGCTCTCGCTGATGGAGGACTCCGAGCTCGTCGCCGAGACGCTGGGGGAGCAGGTGTTCAACTACGTGCTCCTCAACAAGCGGCAGGAGTGGAAGCGGTACCGCGACCAGGTCACGCCGTTCGAGCTCGACACCAACCTGGGGATGCTCTAGCAGGAGATGACCGGCAGGACGAAGACGTCGCGTTCCGAGTTGGCCCGGCTGGGCTTCGCGGAGCTCTCCGAGACGCTCGAGCGTCTGGCCGACCTGGAGGCCCGGTCCGGCTCCGACATGCGCCTGCCGGTCAGCGAGCGGCCGGGGCTCTGGGAGTCCACGGCCGATCCCGACGGTGCGCTCCGGCGCATCGAACGCCTCATGGAGACCCATCCGGACGAGGTCAGGGCCGTCCTGGCGGACGACGACGCCACCGAGCGGTTCGTCCGCCTGCTCGGTGCCTCGGTCGGTCTGGGGGACTTCTTCCAGCGCCGACCCGCCGAGCTCGCACTGCTGCTCGACCCGGTCACCGCACCGTGGTCGCAGCAGGAGTACACGGCGTCCCTGACCGAGGCGGTCGACGGCGGCACGGGTGAGGACGCCCGGCTGCGACTCCGGGTGCGCTACCGACGGCACCTGGCGCAGATCGCCCTGTTCGACGTCCTGCACCCGTCCCCGACGAGCGCGTTCCCGGCCGTCGCCGCCGGGCTCGCCGACCTCGCGGGCGCTGCGCTCGACGTCGCCGTGGACGTCGCCAGGCGAGAGGTCCCTTTCCCAGAAGCCGACGTCGCAGCGACCCCGCTCGCCGTCATCGCGATGGGCAAGGCCGGTGCGCGCGAGCTCAACTACGTCAGCGACGTCGACGTCATCTTCGTGACCGAGGCGACGGACACCGTCGACACCGACAAGGCCGTCCGGATCTCCACCCGCATCGCGATCGCCGCGACGCACGTGATCACCGACCTCGCGGTCGAGCCGGCGCTGTGGGAGGTCGACGCCAACCTGCGCCCAGAGGGCAAGGACGGCGCCCTCGTCCGGACCCTCGACTCGCACGTGGCGTACTACGAGCGCTGGGCCAGGGAGTGGGAGTTCCAGGCGCTGCTGAAGGCCCGCGCGATCGCGGGCACGACGGACCTCGGGGAGCGCTACGTCGCTGCGGTCGCGCCGTTCGTGTGGAACTCGTCGAAGCGTCCCGGGTTCGTCGAGTCCGTGCAGCGCATGCGCGAGCGCGTGACCGACAACATCCCGGACGCCGAGGTCGACCGGCAGCTCAAGCTCGGACCCGGGGGCTTGCGCGACGTCGAGTTCACCGTGCAGCTCCTGCAGCTGGTGCACGGCCGCGACGACGAGAGCGTCCGCGTGCGCTCGACACTCGAGGCCATGGACGCGCTCACCGCGGCCGGGTACGTCGGACGACCGGAAGCCGCACGGTTCGGTCCCGACTACGCCCTGCTGCGGGTCCTCGAGCACCGGATCCAGCTGCGGCGGCTGCAGCGGACGCACATGATGCCCGCGGACGAGGACGAGCTCCGGGTCCTCGCGCGCTCGAGCGGCGTCGCGACGTCGGCGAGTGCGCTGGAGACCCGCTGGCGCGCCGTCAAGCTCGAGGTCCGCGGCCTGCACGAGCGGCTGTTCTACCGCCCGCTGCTGTCCGCCGTGGCTGCGTCCGACGGTGACATCGTCCTGACCAACGACCAGGCGCGGGACCGCCTCGGCGCGATCGGCTTCGTCGACCCGGACGGTGCGTTGGCACACATCCGAGCGCTCACGCCTGGCACGTCGCGTCGTGCGACCATCCAGCGGAACCTGTTGCCGGTGCTGCTCCGGTGGATGGCGGAGGGCCCGGCACCCGATCGCGCGCTCCTGGCGTTCCGCCGGTTGAGCGACACCCTGGGGGAGTCCAGCTGGTTCCTGCGCATGCTCCGCGACTCGTCGGGCGCCGCGCACAGCCTGACGACCGTCCTGTCCGAGTCCGCGTTCCTGTCCGGGCTCCTCGAACGCTTCCCCGAGGCGGTGGCCTGGCTCGACGAACCCGAGTCGCTCCTGCAGCCGCGACCGATCGCGTCCCTGCTGTCCGAGGTGCGCGCGACCACGGCGCGGCACGGCGACGACGTGGCAGCGGCGTCGTCGCTGATCCGGTCGATCCGCCGGCGCGAGACGCTGCGGCTCGGGATGGCGGCCGCGCTCGGCAGGCTCGACGTCGACCAGCTCGGGCCCGCCCTCAGCGACATCACGGAAGCGACGTTGACCGGCGCGCTCGACCTGGCACGACGCGACGCTCCGGACGACCTGGAGTTCGGCATCATCGCGATGGGACGCTACGGCGGGCGCGAGCTCGGGTTCGGGTCGGACGCCGACGTCCTGTACGTCTACCGCGCGCCCGAGGGCACGGGTGAGACCGCCTCCCGTGCGGCACAGGTGATCGTCCGCGAGCTCAACCGCCTCACCGACGATGCCATCTACCCGTTCGACCTCGACATCGACCTGCGTCCGGAGGGCAAGAACGGCCCGGTGGTGCGCACCCTCGAGTCCTACGGCGCCTACTACGCCCGCTGGTCGCTCACGTGGGAGGCGCAGGCGCTCCTCCGTGCCAGGGGTGCCGTCGGGGACGAGCAGCTCCTCCGCGACTTCGAGCACCTCGCCGACCGCACCAGGTACCCCGAGCACATCGAGGAGCGCGAGGTCCGCGAGGTCCGTCGCATCAAGGCCCGCGTGGAGTCCGAGCGGCTGCCCCGCGGTGCGGATCCCGCGCGCCACCTGAAGCTCGGTCGCGGATCGCTCAGCGACGTGGAGTGGTTCGTCCAGCTCCTGCAGCTCCAGTACGCCCTCTCCGTGCCGGCGCTCCGCACGACGTCGACGCTCGACGCCCTGGACGGAGCCGTCGCCGAGGGACTCGTCGCGGCGGAGGACGGGGAACGTCTCGCCGCAGCGTGGCGGTTCGCGTCGAGGACCCGCAGCGCGCTCGTGCTGTGGTCGGGCAAGACCACTGACGTGCTCCCGGTCGACCGCACCCAGCTCGAGGGTGTCGCGCGGTTGATGGAGTACCCGCCGGGGTCGGCGACGCAGCTCGAAGAGGACTACCTCGGCGTCACCCGACGTGCCCGACAGGTGTTCGAGCGCGAGTTCTACGGCGCCTGACCTCCGCCCGACACGCCCGGGATGTCGATCTCGTCGCGAAGGTGACATGTCGTCGAAGGTTAATTCCTCGTGTCGCAGGTCGTCCCCCGAAATCGGACGTCCCGTACCCCGCTCAGCAACCGATGTCGCGCCGTTACCGAGCTGTGACGAAGCGTTCGGAAGACCGCAGCACGCCGTGCGAGGTCGGCCCGCGACCCGCCCGGTGACCACGCTCTGAACTGGGCTTTCCCGGAGACGCGATCCGGGCCTCCCGTCTGCTCGTCCACCCCGTCGGGGTGACCGGCGGGGTGAAAGCAGTCCGCACATGTGCTGACAGCAACCGAGGGGACAGGAGGAGTACGCCCGTCGGGGGACTTCGGTGTACCCCGTAACGCGCTCGTAACGCCCCCGGACGGGGGTCACGTTGCAGCGGTCGCCTCGGAGATGCGTCAATGGGTCTCACCCGAACCGACCCCCGATTTCCCGATGGCGCGGAATCACCACCCCGAACGTTGAAGCAGGGATCGATGTTCACCTTCATTCTGCAGATCAGGCAGATGGTCGACGGACACCCCGAGTTCTACCTCTTCGCCGTGTACTCCGCGGTGATCTGGTTGCTCTGGTTGCTCAAGGTCGTCCTGTCCGCCCGTTACCGCCCCTTCACCGGCAGCTACGTCGGGACGACGAGCGTCGTCGTCCCCGTCGTGGACGAGCCACTCGACCTCTTCCGGGACGTCATCGGCCGCATGGTCGAGCAGCGCCCAGGCGAGATCATCGTCGTGATCAACGGCAAGAGGAACGAAGCGCTCGAGGAGGTCTGCGACGAGTTCGCCCCACTCGTCCGCTGGACCCACACGCCGATCCCCGGCAAGCGCAACGCCGTCAAGGTCGGCACCGAGATGTCGAACGGGGACATCACCGTCCTCGTCGACTCGGACACGGTGTGGACCCCAGGCACGCTCGAAGAGCTCCTCAGGCCGTTCGCCGACGAGTCCGTGGGCGGTGTCACCACCCGGCAGCGCATCCTCGAGCCCGAGCGCTCGTGGATCACCCGCTGGGCGGACTGGCTCGAGAACTCGCGTGCGCTCTACTCGATGCCCGCACAGAGCGTCCTCGGACAGATCGGCTGCCTGCCCGGCCGCACGATCGCGTTCCGCCGGAACATCCTGATGCGCGTCATGGACCGGTTCATGCACGAGAAGTTCATGGGCGTCTTCCTCGAGGTCTCGGACGACCGCACGCTGACGAACCTCACCCTCAAGGAGGGCTACCGGACCGTCTACCAGTACACGTCGCTCGTGTACACGGACGCTCCGCTGCAGGTGAAGAAGCTCTTCAAGCAGCAGCTCCGCTGGGCCCGTGGCTCGCAGTACAACACGCTGCGCATGATGCCGTGGATGCTCGGTCACGCACCCGTGCTGGCGCTGTTCTTCATCACCGACATCATCCTGCCGTTCATGCTCTTCGGCGTGATCGCCGGCTGGATCTACCGCGCGCTCACCGGTCAGGGAGAGAACCTCTACCAGGGGATCCTGCACCAGTACGGGTTCTCGACTGGCTTCATCTACGTCGCGGCACTCATGGTCGTGTCCAGCGTCCTGAGCATGGCGATCCGGCAGATGCGGCACCTCGCCGAGAAGCCGAGCGACTTCTTCCGGCTGCCGATGTTCATCATCGTGTCGACGTTCTTCCTCATGCCGATCCGCCTCATCGGCTTCTTCCGGCTCGCCCACGCCAGCGGCTGGGGGACCCGTGCCGGGGCCTACGCCGGTGGTCCGATGGAGACCGAACCGGCACAGCCGCAGGCCGTCGCCACCCAGACGCCGGTCAGCCCGATCGACCGTGCTGCCGGGTACACGACGGCGGACGCCGGGGCGCATGCCGCGCTGACCGACGACCAGCTGGCGGCGGACCGGGCCTTCGACGACCTCTTCGGGCCGAACGCCCGTGGGCTCGACGGCCTCGACGTCACCACCAACTCGACCTCGACGGTCCTGGCGACCCGGCGCTCGGCGGCAGCCGCGGCAGCGCCGGCGGCAGCGCCTGCGGCTCCGGCCGCAGCGGCGAAGCCCACCAAGGTCCGTCGGTACAACCCCTACGCGGCGATCCCGTACTGCATCGGGATCGCGATCTTCGCCCTGGAGGCTCTCACCATTGTCTGACCTCTTCCGTTCCACCAGTTCGTGGTGGGCACCATCGAGCAAGCACGCCAAGCGCACGGCCGTGGGGACGACCGCGATCGTGGTGGCGCTCGGCCTCATCACGTGGTCGGTGTGGATCTCGCCGTCCAGCCCGGTCTCGACGGCGGTGCACCACGCCCTCGGCGTCAAGACCTCCCAGGAGAAGGCCGTCGACGCCGAGGCGCTGCAGGCCAAGCTGACCGCGGCCCAGAAGCAGATCTGGAAGCTCGAGGGGCAGCTCAAGTCCTCGACCGCCCAGTCCGGCTCCCGCGGTGACCAGGTCGCGCAGCTCAAGGCCCAGATCGCCTCGCTGCAGTCCGAGCTCGGGTCCGCGAAGGCACAGGCGGCAGCCGGGTCGAAGTCCGGTTCCGGGTCGACCGGGTCCGGCTCGTCCGGTTCCGGCTCCTCGGGCTCCTCCGGGTCCGGCACGCACAACGCCTCGACCGGCCACGGCGTCACGAACCCGAACACCGGTCCCTCGAAGGACCCGAACCCGACGACCCCGGTCGCGGTCCCGTCCAAGGCGGACATCCTGAACCAGCCCACGCGCTGGTACGGCCTCTACACCGCGCAGTCGCCCTTTAACTGGTCCGAGTACGACCAGGTGTCCCAGCAGGTCGGCAAGGCCACGAACATGGTCGGGTTCTTCCAGGGCTTCGACCAGGACTTCAACGCCAACGCCGTCCAGCGTTCGTGGGCCAACGGTCGCCTGCCGATGATGACGTGGGAGTCCGCCCCCGCGCAGACCGGGAACGACGAGAAGTACGTCGCCGGCTACACCAACCAGGACATCATCTCGGGCAAGTTCGACGCCTACCTGACCAAGTACGCCCAGGCGCTCAAGGCGAACGGGCAGCCGATGGTCATCCGTCTCGACCACGAGATGAACGGCTCTTGGTACAACTGGTCCGAGGGCGATGCCCAGCAGAACGCCGCCGGTTCCTACGTGAAGATGTGGCAGCACGTGCACGACGTGTTCCAGGCCAACGGCGCGAACGACTACGTGGTGTGGAACTGGGCGCCGAGCCGCATCGACAAGCTCGGCAACGCCAAGTACCAGACGCTCGACTACATGAAGAACTACTACCCGGGCGCTGACTACGTCGACTGGGTGGGCATGTCCGGCTACTACCGCTCAGCCTCGGAGACCCCGTCCTTCGCGAACACCTTCGGTGCGACCATCGGGCAGCTCCGTCAGGTGGCACCCGGGAAGAAGATCCTCCTCAGTGAGATCGGCGCCACCGAGACCGGCACGACCGTGTCCAACGGGCAGAAGTCGAAGTGGATCACATCCCTGTTCGACGCGCTGGCCGATCCCGCGAACGACGACATCATCGGGTTCTCGTACTTCAGCGAGACCGCCACGACCGTCGTCGACGGTGTCCGCTCGACCAATGACTGGCGACTCAACTCGCGCTCCGACAGCCTCCAGGCATTCGTGGACGGCATCAAGCGCACCGACATCAACTTCGACCTGCAGGAGGTCACCAAGTGAGTGCTCCGAAGAAGTCCCCGTCCACCGCCGACGTCCGTCCGGCACCCGTGATCAGCGTGATCGGCACCGGCTACCTCGGCGCCACCCACGCGGCCGCCATGGCCGAGATGGGCTTCGAGACCATCGGCGTGGACGTCGACCCCGCCAAGCTCGCGGCGCTGTCCGCCGGCGAGGTCCCGTTCTACGAGCCCGGGCTGCCCGAGCTCATCACGAAGCACGTCGCGAGCGGCAAGCTCCGGTTCACGGCGGACATCGCCGAGGCAGTGGCAGCCGCCGACGTCCACTTCGTGTGCGTCGGCACCCCGCAGAAGGCCGGCTCGCACGCCGCGAACCTCGCCTACGTCGAGAGCGCCACGCGTGGCGTCGCGGAGAACCTCACCCACCCCGGCCTGATCGTCGGCAAGTCGACCGTCCCCGTCGGCACCGCCGCGCGGCTCCGTGGCATCGTCCGCGAGTTCACGCCGAGCGGGATCACCGCCGAACTCATCTGGAACCCCGAGTTCCTCCGCGAGGGCAAGGCCGTCGAGGACACGCTCCACCCGGACCGCCTGGTCTGGGGCGGCGCGTCCGCTGCGGCCGACGCCGTCATCCGCGAGGTCTACGCCGCACCGATCAGCGAGGGCACCCCGGTCATCACGACGGACCTCGCCACCGCCGAGCTCGTCAAGGTCAGCGCGAACGCGTTCCTGGCCACGAAGATCTCGTTCATCAACGCGATCTCCGAGATGTGCGCCATCACCGGTGCCGACGTCACGACGCTCGCGGACGCCCTCGGGCACGACGCGCGCATCGGTCGCAAGTTCCTGAACGCCGGGCTCGGCTTCGGGGGCGGCTGCCTGCCGAAGGACATCCGTGCGCTCATGTACCGCGCGAACGAGATCGGTGCCGGGCAGGTCGTCGGCCTCATGCAGCAGGTCGACGAGATCAACATGGGCCAGCGGCAGCGGGTCATCGACATGGCGATCGACTCCGCCGGCGGCTCGGTCCTGAACCGTCGCATCGCGGTCATCGGTGCGGCGTTCAAGCCCCTCACCGACGACGTGCGGGACTCGCCGGCGCTCAACGTCGCCGCCGCGCTGCACCTCCGTGGCGCCCAGGTCACGCTGTGGGACCCCGAGGCGATGGACACGGCCAAGCGGTCGTTCCCGACGCTCAGCTACACCGCCTCGATGCCCGAGGCCCTCGAGGGTGCTGACATCGTGCTCGTGCTCACCGAGTGGGACGACATCATCGGTGCAGACCCCGCGGTGCTCGGCGAGCTCGTCGGACGCAAGGTCGTCATCGATGCGCGCAACTGCCTCCCGGTCGAGAACTGGGTCAAGGCGGGCTGGACCGTCCGTTCCCTGGGACGGCCCACTCCGATCGCGGGTGCACCCGTGAGCGTCGCCGCGGGGACGAACGACACGTTGGCCACGAGCCGCTAGTCGCCGCAGCAGACGGGGTCCGTGCCGGGGCGGCACGGGCCCCGTTTCGCGCGTAGGAGGTCGAAGCGCGCGTAGGAGGCCAGAACTCCGGGCCACCTACGCGCGTTTCCGCTTTCCAGTGCGGCCGCCATGGGTGGAAACGCGACAGCCTGGAGGCCCGGTGCCGGTCCGGCGGGCCGGCACCGGGCCTCCAGGCTGGATGCGTCCACGGCGCCTGCGAGGCTCGGACACCACGCGGAAGGGCCCCGCACCTGACGGTGCGGGGCCCTTGTGCGGCAGGTCAGACGCACGTGCGCACAGCGCGAGTGCCTGACGAGCAGAACTCAGACGCCGAAGTACAGCTCGTACTCGAACGGGTGCGGACGCTGCGCGAGCGGGAGGATCTCGTTCTCGCGCTTGTAGTCGATCCAGGTCTGGATGAGGTCCTCGGTGAAGACGTTGCCCTTCGTGAGGAACTCGTGGTCGGCCTCGAGTGCGTCGAGCGCCTCGTCGAGCGAGCCGGGGACCTGGGGGATGCCCTTGGCCTCCTCCGGGGGGAGCTCGTAGAGGTCCTTGTCGACCGGCTCGTGCGGCTCGATGCGGTTCTGGATGCCGTCGAGGCCCGCCATGAGCTGCGCCGCGAAGGCGAGGTACGGGTTGCCGGAGGCGTCGGGCGCGCGGAACTCGATGCGCTTGGCCTTCGGGTTGGTGCCCGTGATCGGGATGCGGATCGCCGCCGAGCGGTTGCCGGCCGAGTAGACCAGGTTGACCGGCGCCTCGAAGCCCTTCACCAGACGGTGGTAGGAGTTGATCGACGGGTTCGTGAAGGCGAGCAGCGCCGAGGCGTGCTTCAGGATGCCGCCGATGTACCAGCGCGCCACGTCGGAGAGACCGCCGTAGCCGTTCTCGTCGTAGAACAGCGGCTTGCCGTCGTTCCAGAGCGACTGGTGGGTGTGCATGCCGGACCCGTTGTCACCGAAGAGCGGCTTCGGCATGAACGTGGCGACCTTGCCCCACTGGTCGGCCGTGTTCTTGACGATGTACTTGAACTTCAGGATGTCGTCCGCGGCGTGGACCATCGTGTCGAACTTGTAGTTGATCTCCTGCTGGCCGCCGGTGCCCACCTCGTGGTGCGAGCGCTCGAGCTCGAAGCCCGCCTCGATCAGCTTGAGGGTGATGTCGTCGCGGAGGTCAGCGGTCTTGTCGACCGGGGACACCGGGAAGTAGCCGCCCTTGTACGGGGTCTTGTTGGCGAGGTTGCCGCCCTCTTCCTCGCGGCCGGTGTTCCAGGCGCCCTCTTCGGAGTCGACCGAGTAGAAGGACTTGTTCTGGGTGACCGAGTAGCGGACGTCGTCGAAGATGTAGAACTCGGCCTCGGGGGCGAAGAACGCGGTGTCCGCGATGCCCGTCGACGCGAGGTACTTCTCCGCCTTCTTGGCGACCTGGCGCGGGTCGCGGCCGTAGATCTCGCCGTTCCGCGGGTTGTAGATGTCGAAGATCATGATCAGCGTGCGCTCGGCGCGGAACTGGTCGATGTACGCCGTCGTCACATCAGGGATGAGCTGCATGTCGGACTCGTGGATCGACGCGAAGCCGCGGATCGAGGAGCCGTCGAAGAGCTGACCGACCGAGAAGAAGTCCTCGTCGACCGTGGAAGCCGGGATGTTGAAGTGCTGCTGCACGCCGGGCAGGTCGGTGAATCGGATGTCGAGGAACTTGACGTCCGTGTCCTTGATGAAGGCCAGGACCTCGGAGGAATCGCTGAACATGTGTGTCGATCTCCTGGGGGTTTGGGTGATGTGGAGGTGCAGCGGGTGCACTCTCCGACGAGGCTATTGACACGGGGTTTCCCGGACGTGACTGCGTTGTTTCCGGCGTGTTACGCGCCTGCTGTCGCCTACCCTTGGAGCATGGCCCGTTCCACTCCGTCCTCGTCAGCCGCCGCAGCACACGGTGCGGGCGACTGGCCGGGCAAGGTCCTGGGCCTGCCGGAATCCGGGCCCCGCTCGATGGGCGGGTTCGGTCGGCGGCTCGGTGGGCTCGCGATCGACTGGGCGCTCGCATCGGTCATCTCGCTCGCGATCGGGACGTACGGCGCGGCGGGCAACTTCGTGACGCTCGGGATCTTCGCGGTGCTGCAGGTCCTGTTCATCGCGCTGCTGTCCGGCTCGTTCGGGCACGTGTGCGTCGGGCTCCGGGTCGTCCCGATCCGTGGGGGCTACGTCGGGGCCTGGCGCCCGGTGGTCCGCACGGTGCTGCTGTGCGTCGTGATCCCGGTCCTCATCCACGCGAAGGACGGTCGACCCCTGCACGACGCCGCGGCCGGCACGGTGCTCGTCCGGCGCTGACTCGCGCAGACCGGAGCGCCGCGGTGCGCCGTGCCGCGCCGCGTCGCGCTGCGTTGCGCTGCGCCGCGCTGCGGTCTGCCCCGTCGCGTCCTGCCGTGGTCGAAGGGTCACGACATGCCGCCGGTTCGACGTCGATCGGTCACAAGCCGTCGGCCCGGGTACGCGCGACCAACCACTCGCGACCGATCGACGAACGTGAGCGGGGTGTTCTGACCGATCGCCGGGTGCCGGAGCGGGTGCCGGTGCGCGTGTGGCACCGCGCCGAGGACGGATGGTGGGCGACACCGCGCTGACGAAGAGCGGTCCGTGATCGCGCTGCACGCCTCCACACGCAGAACGCCCCCGGCCGCAGCGGCCGGGGGCGTTCGTGGTGCGCGGGGTGCGACTCAGCGCGGGCGACCGGCGCGGACCCGAGTCGGGTCGATGCCCTTCGGGATCGCGGACGCCGGGTTCTGCGTGAGCGAGTCGAGACGGTTCGCGACCGCGAGGACCTCGTTGCGGTTGAGCGACTTCTTGAACTTGTTCATCGCGCGGGGGAGCTTGTGCAGGGTCACGGCGTCCTTGCCGTCGCCGACGTGGACGACGTGGATCGGGACGTTCGGCACGATGCGCTGGACCTTGCGACGCTCTTCGTCGACCTGGCGCGTCAGGTTGCCGAGCTGGCCCTCGGTGATGAGCACGACGCCAGGGGTACCGACGGCACGGTAGACGGCGGCCTGCGAACGGCCGTGGACCGCGACGGGCATCTCGCTGGAGCGCCACTGGCGACGGAGGGAGTTCGAGAGCACGGCGCCGACAGCACCCGGCTGCCCGTCGATCTGCGAGTACGCGGCGCGTTCCGCCAGACGCCCGAGGACGATGAGGAACAGCAGCACGCCGAGGAGCACCCCGGCGACGATCCACAGGACGACCGCGAGCCAGTTCTGCCCAGGCAACAGGAGTGCGAGCAGCACACCGAGCACGACGGGCACGACGAACGCCGCTGCGAACCACCAGATCGACGTCGGGTCTGCCCGACGCGTCATCTGGAAGACCTGGAACATCTGCTTGAGACGCCCCGGCTCCTTCGCCTTCGTGTCCGTCGAACTGCTGCGTGCCATGCTCCCAGGATACGGCCTGACGGGCTTCCCGTGGACCGCCCGTGATCAGGCTGTGGGCGAACGGGGTTCTCCACAGACGCCCGGACCCGGCCTGGAGGACCGTCCCGCCTCCGCGACGCTGGTCACCATGGACGCGATCACGCTGGAACACTGGTGGACCGGACCCGACTCCGGTCCCTTCGCGACGTGGGTCGCCGACCGCTCCGCGGCCGACCCGGTCCACTGTGTCCGCGTCACCGAGGTCGGTCGTGGTGCGGACGGGCGGCTCGTCGTGCGCACCGGGCCCGTCCGCGGGGCTCCGCTGCCCGATGCGCTGGATCGGATCGGGCAGCCGACCGTGGGTGTCGCGGTGACGCTCACGGTGCCGTTGCTCGACCTCGTCGTGGACGCCGTCGCCGGGGCCATCGTGCTCGGGGTCGCGCGCGCGGACGACGTCCTCGTGGACGACGCCGGTGCCACCGTGCTCGTCGACCATCCGCCGGACGCCGTGGACCTGATCGGCAGTGGGATCGTCCGATCCTCGGAGACCGCGGGCGCGACCGCGCTCCTGCACGCGGCGCGGACGGTCTGGGAGCGGGTCGACCCGCGCGCACCGTGTCGTGTGGTCCTCGACGCCGCGATGGCGGAGGCGATCGGCGGGGGTGTCGCAGAAGCCCGGGAGCTGTTGCGCGTCGTCAGGAGCACGGCGGCGCCCCGACCGGTGCGATGGGACCCGCCCCGTGACGACTTCGACTTCGTCGAGCCCACCCCGCCGCCGGGTGACGACGTGGTCGCGCGTCTCCGCGGGTGGATCGTCGACGGCGTCCCGGTACCAGGCGGCGGGAAGCTCCCGGTGCGGCGGGTGGTCGTCGGACTCGTGGTCGCGACCGGTCTCGCCGTGGCAGGTGTGTTCGCGGTCTCGAACCCGTGAGCGGACAGCGCGCGAGGCGACCGCACACGAACGCCGACGGCCCCGGCTCCCACGAGGGGAGACGGGGCCGTCGTTCGGGCCGGAGCCGCGGGTCAGTACCCGAGGTTCGGACCGAAGTTGCCCTCTTCGAGACGGTTCTTCACCGCGACGAGGTACCGCGAGGCGTCCGCACCGTCGATGATCCGGTGGTCGTACGACAGCGCCAGGTACACGAACGAACGGATCGCGATGGCCTCTTGCCCGTCGACCTTCACGACCGCCGGGCGCTTCGTGACGATGCCGGTGCCGAGGATGGCCGACTGCGGGAGGAACACGACCGGGGTGTCGAACAGCGCGCCGCGCGAACCGGTGTTGGTCAGCGTGAACGTGCCGCCGGCGAGCTCGTCGGGCTTGAGCTGGTTGTTCCGCGTGCGCTCGGCGAGGTCCGCGATCGACTGCGAGAACTGCGCCAGGTTCAGCGACGCAGCGTCCTTGATCACGGGGGTGAGCAGACCGCGCTCGGTGTCGACCGCGATCGACACGTTCTCGGTCTCCGGGTAGACGATCTCCTCGCCCTCCACCGTGGAGTTGATCTTCGGGTGCGCCTTCAGCGCCTCGGACGCCGCCAGGGCGAAGAACGGCATGAAGGAGAGCTTCGAACCCGTCTTCTCGAGGAACTGCGCCTTGTTGGCGTCCCGGAACTGGGCCACCTTCGTGACGTCCACCTCGACGACGCTGGTGAGCTGCGCGGTCGAGGTCATCGACTGCACGGCGCGCTCGGCAACGACCTTGCGGAGGCGGGTCATCTTCTCGCGGGTGCCACGCAGCGGCGAGACCTCTGCGACGAACGGGCCGGACGCGGCAGCGGGTGTTCCCGAGCCACCGGCTGCCGGAGCGGCCGAGACGGCGGCGAGCACGTCCTCCTTGCGGATGCGACCGCCGACACCGGTGCCGGTGACGGTGGACAGGTCGACGCCCTGCTCGTTCGCGAGCTTGCGGACGAGCGGCGTGACGTAGCCGGAGGCGGCACCCGTCTGCGTCGGGTTGGGGACCGCAGCGGAGGCGGTGGGCGCGCTGGCGACCGCGGCGGCCGGAGCCGGGACGGCTGCAGGCGGGGCCGGAGCTGCCGCGGGCGGCGGGACCGGAGCGGCCTGGGGGACCGGGGCTGCTGCGGGCGGCGCTGCCGGGGCCGCCGGAGCGGCGGGCTGCGTCTGACCGGCGGGGGCCGGCTCGGGCTCGGTCGGCTGCGGAGCGGGCGTCTCGGACTCCTGCTCGGTGCTCGGGGCGGCCTCGGGCTCGGCCTCCTCGGCGGCTTCCTCGTTCGACTCGGACGAGCCCGCGTCGGACGAGCCGGCGTCGGACGAACCGGCGTCGGACGAGCCGTCGCCGATCTTCACCAGCGCGGTGCCGACCTCGACGGTCTCGTCTTCCTGGACGAGGATCTCCTCGACGACGCCGGCGATCGGCGACGGGATCTCGGTGTCGACCTTGTCGGTCGAGACCTCGAGCAGCGGCTCGTCGACCTCGACCCGGTCACCGACGTTCTTCAGCCATCGGGTCACCGTGCCCTCGGTGACGCTCTCGCCGAGCGCCGGGAGGTTGACGGATTCGCTCATCGGTGGGACTCCTCTTCGCAGGGGTGGTTCGTGGTGGTTGGTGTCGTTGTCACGGTGCGCGCGCTCACAGTGCGTGGAGCGGCTTGCCCGCGAGGTGCAGGAACGCCTCGCCGAGCGCTTCGTTCTGCGTCGGGTGCGCGTGGATGAGCGGGGCGACGTCCTCGGGGTGCGCCTCCCAGTTCACGGCGAGCTGTGCCTCACCGATGAGCTCGCCGACTCGGGCGCCGATCATGCTGACGCCGACGACGGGACCGTCGACGACGCGGACGACCTTGATCGAGCCGGAGGTGCCGATGATGTGGCTCTTGCCGTTGCCCGCGAGGTTGTACTCGTACGAGTCCACCTTGTCGGCGCCGTACTCGGCCTCGGCCTTGGCCTGCGAGAGTCCGACGGACGCGACCTCGGGGTCGGAGTACGTGATCTTCGGGATGTTCTTGTCCTCGATGATGACCGGGTTCAGGCCGGCGATCTCCTCGGCGACGAAGATGCCCTGCTGGAACCCGCGATGGGCGAGCTGCAGGCCGGGGACGATGTCACCCACGGCGTAGACGTTCGGCAGGTTGGTCGCGAGGCGCTCGTTCGTGGTGACGAAGCCACGGTCCATCGTGACGCCGACCTCGTCGAAGCCGACGTTCTGCGTGACGGGGCCACGGCCGACGGCGACCAGAAGCACGTCACCGTCGAAGGTCTTGCCGTCCTCGAGAGTGACGACGACACCGTTCTCGTGCTGCTCGACACCCTGGAAGCGGACACCGAGCGAGAACTCGATGCCGCGCTTGCGGAAGGCCCGCTCGAGCTGCTTCGACATCGACTCGTCCTCGGCCGGGATGAGGTGGGGGAGCGCCTCGACGATGGTGACCTCGGCGCCGAAGGACTTCCAGACGCTCGCGAACTCGACGCCGATCACGCCGCCGCCGAGGATGACGACCTTGTTCGGAACGTAGTCCATGCGGAGCGCGGTCTCGGAGGTGATCACGCGGCCGCCGATCTCGAGCCCGGGGAGGGACTTCGAGTAGGAGCCGGTCGCGAGGACGACGTTCTTGCCCGTGATGGTCTGGTCGCCGACCTGCACGGTGTTCTGCGAGGTGAGCTTGCCCCAGCCCTCGACCACGGTGATGCCGCGGGCCTTGATGAGGCCCTGCAGACCCTTGTACTTCGAGTTGATGACGCCCTGCTGGTACTCGATGACCTTCGGGACCTCGACACCGGCGAACTCGGCGATGACGCCGTACTTCTCGGCCTCACGGGTGCCGTCGGCGATCTCGGCCGCGTGCAGGAGGGCCTTCGTCGGGATGCAGCCGCGGTGCAGGCACGTCCCTCCGAGCTTGTCCCCCTCGATGAGCGCGACGCTCATGCCGAGCTCGGCCGACCGCAGCGCTGCGGCGTACCCGCCGCTGCCGCCACCGAGGACCACGACGTCGTAAGTCTGTTCCGTCACCTGGTGCAACTCCCTCGTGCGTGTGAGCCCGGGCCCGGTTCTGGTGGGTTCGAGCCCGTGCATGGACACCGCGGCGGCGGTGCCCGACGGTCGGACCGCATGGTTCCGGTCCCGTCCCGTCCGTTCCGACGGGGGACGCGCAGAACACGCCCGCCCCGCCGGAACCAAACCTACTACTTGGACTGGAGCTCTTCTGCGAGTGCGATGAGTGTCCGGACCATGACGCCGGTGGCGCCCTTGCCGAGCCACCCGTAGCCGCCGCCCTTGTTCTCGGACGGGCCGGCGATGTCGAGGTGCGCCCACGGCACGTCGCCCTCGACGAACCGCTCGAGGAACTTGCCGGCGAGGAGCATGCCGCCCGCCGGGTTGCCGACCGTGGCGTTCACCATGTCGGCGACCTCGCTGGCGAGTCGCGCGTCGAGTTCCTCGGGGAGCGGCATCGGCCAGATCGGCTCCGCGACGGACGCCGCGACCGCCTGCAGCTGCGCGACGAGCGCGTCGGTGCCCATCAGGCCGGTGGTCCGGTCGCCGAGTGCGACGACCTGCGCGCCGGTGAGCGTGGCGATGTCGACGACGGCGTCCGGCTGCTCGAGCGTGGCGGCGACGAGACCGTCACCGAGGACGAGGCGGCCCTCGGCGTCGGTGTTGGTCACCTCGACCGTCTTGCCGTTCTTGAGCGTGAGCACGTCACCGGGGCGGGTGGCCGAACCGGACGGCATGTTCTCGGCGAGGCAGAGCCAGGCCGTCACCTTGACGTCGAGGCCCAGGCGCGCGGCCGCGACGGTGGTGGCGAGCACGGTGGCGGCACCGGTCATGTCGGTCTTCATGCCGAGCATCGAGGCTGCGGGCTTCAGGGAGAGGCCGCCGGAGTCGAACGTGATGCCCTTGCCGACGAGCGCGAGGTGCTTCGACGCGGTCGACGGCGCGTACCGGACGACGACGAGTCGCGGCGGACGGACGGACCCCGCGCCGACGCCGAGGATGCCGCCGAAGCCCTGCTCGGCCAGCGCGGTCTCGTCGAGGACCTCGACGGTGAGCGGCAGGTCCTCGGCGAACGACGCAGCGACGTCTGCCACCTCGGACGGGCCGAGATCGCCTGCCGTGGTGTTGACGAGGTCGCGGACCAGCGCGGCCGCGTCGGCGACGATCGCCGGACGGACGGCGGCATCGGCCGGTGCCGACGTGGCCAGCACGGTGATCGACTGGTCGCCACGCTGCGGTCCGGTCGTCCCCGTACCTTTGTGCCGGGTGAAGGAGTACGCGCCGAGCGCAGCGCCCTCCAACGCGGCGGCGACGAGCTCGTCGGTGTCGGTCGGCAGCGCGAGCACGATCGACGACGCATGGGGGAGCTGGCGGACGGCGCTGCCCGCTGCGGCGCGGACGGCCGCGGCGTCGGTGCCGGAACCGAGACCGACGAGCGCGATGCTCGACGCCTCGACACCGGTCGCGGGGATGCGGACGAGCTGGTCCTTGGAACCCGTCGCGCCGATCGCGGCGAGGTCGAGCCCGTCGAGTGCGGCGACCGCACCCGTGGTGGGCGACACGACGGTCGCCGGAGCGCCGTCGGTGCCCGGACGGACGCCGACGACGAGCACGTCGGCGGCGATCGAGGAGGGGGATGAACTGTCGGTGGAGAGCGTCGGTCGGACCATGCTCCAACCCTATCCACGCGGTGTTCGCTGTCGGCGTGGGTTGCACGGCAGGTGTGGACGAACCGCCCGCCTAGCATGGGGACGGTGAACCACCCCGAGGACCTCTACACGTTCGACGAGTCCGCCCCGACGGTGCCAGCAGGCCTGCACCTCGTCGCCGGGCTCACCGGGTTCGCGGACGCCGGTTCGGCCGTCGCCCAGGTGACGACGTCGATCCTCGAGCGGCTGGACACCCGCCTGGTCGCGGAGTTCGACCCAGACGTCCTGCTCGACTGGCGCGCGCGTCGGCCGGTCATCACCTTCGAACACGACCACATCAGCGACGTGGAACCGCCGCGCCTCGCCCTGCACCTCGTGCGTGACGAGCTCGGCCAGCCCTTCCTCTTCCTCTCCGGGTACGAGCCGGACTTCCAGTGGAACCGGTTCGTGCGCGCGGTCACCGAACTCGCCGCCGAGCTCCGGGTCGTCGACACCACGTGGGTGCAGTCGATCCCGATGCCGGTGCCGCACACCCGGCCGATCAGCCTGACGGTGTCCGGCACGCGGGCGGACCTCATCGAGTCGATGAGCGTCTGGAAGCCGCAGACGCAGGCGCCGGCGAACGTGCTGCACCTCGTCGAGCACCGGCTGACCGAGCTCGACCAGCAGGTCACCGGCCTCGTCCTCCTCGTCCCGCACTACCTGTCCGACACCGAGTTCCCGGACGCGGCCGTCGCGGCGCTGTCCGGCATCTCCGCGTCGACGGGGCTGATCTTCCCGACGGACGCCCTCCGCGAGGAAGGGCGCGAGTTCATCGCGCGGGTGGACGAGCAGGTGGCGGGCAACGCGGAGTTGCAGCGCCTGGTCAGTGCGCTCGAGGAGCGTCACGACACCTACATGGAGGGCAACTCCGTCTCGTCGCCGCTGACCAACGTCGACGGCGAGGTGCCGACGGCGGACTCGATCGCGGCAGAGCTCGAACGCTTCCTGGCGGACCGTCGCGTCGACGGCGACGCGAGCGAGGACTGAGACCGGACCACCTGCGGTCCGCGACGGACGTCGCGATCGCGCACCGGTCCTCCCGTCCGGCCTGGAGGCCGTGCACCCGTCGGGCGCGCATCGCGCGTTCTCCACAGCCCGTCCTGGCGGCGGGGCCGCGCCGATAGCCTGGTCGGGTGAACTCCCGCCGTGCCTTCGTCGTCTGGGGCGTCGCGGTGCTCGCGTACGTCCTGGCGGTCGTCCAGCGGTCCTCGCTGGGTGTGTCCGGCGTCGACGCGCAGGACCGCTTCGCGGTCTCCGCCGCGGTCCTCTCCACGCTCGCGGTCGTCCAGATCGCCGTCTACGCGGGGCTGCAGATCCCCGTCGGGATCGCGCTCGACCGCATCGGCCCGCGCCGACTCGTCCTGCTCGGGGCGCTGCTCCTCGTCGTGGGGCAGGCGATCGTGGCGGTCTCACCGACGATCGGGCCGGCGATCGTCGGCAGGGTGTTCGTCGGTGCGGGGGACGCGATGACCTTCATCTCGGTGATCCGACTGCTCCCGATGTGGTTCAGCGGGCGCATCCTGCCGCAGATCTCGCAGTGGACGGGCAACCTCGGGCAGGTCGGGCAGATCGCCTCCGCGTTCCCGTTCGCCCTGCTCCTGCACACCGCCGGGTGGTCGATCGCGTTCGGTGTCGCCGCGGCCGCCAGCGCCGTCGGGCTGGTCCTGGCGTTCGTCTTCGTCCGGAACGGACCCGTGCCGGTGCGCACCGACACGATCCCGCTGCCGCACTCGTGGGGCGGCGCGTTCCGGACGTTCGGGCACGCGCTCCGTCGACCGGGTACGCAGCTCGGCTTCTGGTCGCACTACGTCACGCAGTCCTCCGGCACCGTCTTCAGCCTGCTCTGGGGCGTCCCGATGCTCCGGGGACTCGGCTACTCCGCGACGGAGGCCGCTGCGTTCCTGACCGTCATCGTCGTCGTGGGGTTCGTCGTCGGTCCGATCCTCGGCGTGCTGTGTGCCCGGTTCCCGTTCCGCAGGTCGAACCTGGTGCTCGGCGTGGTCGTCGTGCTCGGTGTGGTGTGGACCGCGGTGCTGCTCTGGCCTGACCACCCGCCGACGTGGCTGCTCGTCCTGCTCGTCGTGGCGATGGGCATCGGTGGGCCAGGGTCCCTGATCGGCTTCGACTTCGCGCGGTCGTTCAACCCGATGGGCTCACTGGGTTCGGCGAACGGCGTCGTGAACGTCGGTGGCTTCCTGGCGGCCTTCGTGATGATGTTCCTGATCGGCACCCTGCTCGACGCCGTCTCGCGGGTGACGGGCGACACGGTCTTCGCGTGGTCGAACTTCCGGATCGCCCTCACCGTGCAGTACGTCGTGGTCGGGATCGGCGTGGGGATGCTGTTGCACGCCCGTCGACGGACCCGCGCGGTGATGCACGCCGAGGACGGAATACGGGTGGCCCCGCTGTGGGTTGCACTGGTTGCACGCCTGCGGAAGCGGACCGTGCAATAATGAACCCGGACCCGTTCGGGTCCCCCGTGTACAGGTGCTCTTCCGGAGCGCCGGATTCGCTGGGGGACTTGACATGGGTCCTAGTGCTGCCCGGAGAGGCAGTGCCGCCAGGAACGACTGAGCCGGCGACGCGGGGGACTGCGGCGCAAGCCCTGAGCGGCGAGGGGCGCCACGACCCCAGGAACGTGGCACGAGGAGAGAGGTGATCGCATGGCTGCCCGGAGCACGACGATCGATCCCACGAAGGACAACGCCGACACGGTGGACCAGGCTGCGGCCGAGGACACCGACGGAACCGCCGCGCCCAAGAAGGCCGCGGCGAAGAGGGCCCCCGCCAAGAAGGCGCCCGCGAAGAAGGCGGCGGCCAAGAAGCCGGCGACCAAGAAGGCCGCTGACGACGACGTCGAGGACGAGGAGACCGTCGAACCGGTCGACGTGGACGAGACCGAGGACGACGCCGAGGAGAAGCCGGCGACCGCCGCGGCCGAAGCCGCCAATGCGGTCGCAGCCGGGGCGCTCGTCATCTCGCAGTCCGACGACGACGAAGCGCCGGTCTACTCGACCACGATCACGGGTGCGACCGCCGACCCGGTCAAGGACTACCTGAAGCAGATCGGCAAGGTCGCGCTCCTCAACGCGGAGCAGGAGGTCGAGCTCGCGATGCGCATCGAGGCCGGCCTGTTCGCCGAGGACAAGCTGCAGCACTCGACGGGCCTGTCGAAGCCGGAAGAGCGTGAGCTCCGCTGGGTCGCTCGTGACGGTCAGCGCGCGAAGTCGCACCTGCTCGGTGCGAACCTGCGCCTCGTCGTGTCCCTCGCCAAGCGCTACACCGGTCGTGGCATGCAGTTCCTCGACCTGATCCAGGAAGGCAACCTCGGCCTCATCCGTGCGGTCGAGAAGTTCGACTACACCAAGGGCTTCAAGTTCTCGACCTACGCGACGTGGTGGATCCGCCAGGCGATCACCCGCGCCATGGCCGACCAGGCCCGCACCATCCGCATCCCGGTGCACATGGTCGAGGTCATCAACAAGCTCGCGCGCGTCCAGCGGCAGATGCTGCAGGACCTGGGTCGCGAACCCACTCCGGAAGAACTCGCCCGCGAGCTCGACATGACCCCGGAGAAGGTCGTCGAGGTCCAGAAGTACGGCCGCGAGCCGATCTCGCTGCACACCCCGCTGGGTGAAGACGGCGACTCGGAGTTCGGTGACCTCATCGAGGACACCGAGGCGGTCGTCCCGGCCGACGCGGTGGGCTTCACGATGCTGCAGAAGCAGCTCGAGAGCCTCCTCGACTCCCTGTCGGAGCGCGAAGCCGGTGTCATCCGGATGCGCTTCGGTCTCGGTGACGGCCAGCCGAAGACGCTCGACCAGATCGGTGACACGTTCGGCGTGACGCGCGAGCGCATCCGCCAGATCGAGTCCAAGACGATGGCGAAGCTCCGCCACCCGTCGCGGTCGCAGTCGCTGCGCGACTACCTCGAGTAGGCCGTCCGGTGCGTTTCTTCATCCCGATCCTCATCGGGCGGATCCTCCGTGCCCTCGCTCGTGCGCGGGGCGGGGGATCCGCGTACCCCGGGTTCATCGTCCTGAAGCTCGTCCCGGACTTCCTGCAGCACGTCACGAAGCAGTTCCCGAACGGGGTCGTCTTCGTGCTCGGGTCGAACGGCAAGTCCACGACGACGCACATGATCTCCGAGATCGTGCGCGCCCACGGCCTTCGCGTCTTCACGAACCCCTCCGGCGCGAACCTGCCGCAGGGGATCGCGTCGGCGCTGCTGTCCGAGGTGTCGCTGACCGGCCGGCTCAAGGCGGACATCGGCATCCTCGAGGTCGACGAGGCCTTCGCCGTCGAGCTCGCCGGGATCCTGTCGCCGTCGACCGTCACGATGCTCAACGTCCAGGTCGACCAGCTGTACCGGTTCTTCGAGACCGAGCGCGTCGCGACGATGATGCTCGACACCGCGGCGCTGTCCTCCGCGAACGTCATCACGAACCACGACGACCAGTTCCTCGACGCCTACGCGGGCGTCGACGGGCAGCGTGTGCTCCGCTTCGGCGCGAGCGCCGAGGTCGTCGCGGCTGCGCCGAACGGCCTGCAGAACGCCGACGACTTCGCGTCCGCCGACCGTGCGGCGACCTCGGCCGACGCCGAGGTGGTCGAGAACCGCGGCGACGCGGCGACCATCGCGTTCGAGGGGGCGACGATCCCGGTCCGGCTCCCGGCACGCGGCCTGCACTACGCGGTCGACGCCGCTGCCGCCACCGCGACGGCCAGCGCCGCGCTCGGGACGCAGTTCCGCGCGGACGCCGTCACGAAGGCCTTCACGACGATGAAGCCGGCGTACGGCCGCGGCGAACGACTCCCCATCGCAGGCGAGTCGGCCGAGTTCACCATGTTCAAGAACGCGGCCAGTCTCCAGTTGAACCTCGACGCGCTGCCGGACCACCCCGAGCAGGTGCTCATGGCGATCGACGAGGGCACGCCGGACATCTCCTGGATCTACGACATCGACTTCTCGAAGCTCGACCACGTGGACGTCGTCTCCGGTGACAAGGCGTGGCAGATCGCCATCGCGCTCGAGCACGCCGGTGTCCGCATCGGCACCGTCGAGCCCGACGTCGAAGCGGCGATCGCGCTCATGCAGGGCCTCGGTGCGACGACCAGCGGCACGAAGAACTTCATCGTCAACTACGAGATCATGATGATCGCCCGGAAGGCCCTCGGCCACCCGGACATGGAGAAGACCGCATGACGGCCGATCGCCTGACCATCCTGCACGTCTACCCGCGCCAGATGGGGGTGTCGGGGGACCGCGGCAACGTCGTGGCACTGACCCGCCGTGCGGACGCCGCTGACGTCCCCACCGAGGTCCTCGAGTACGCGCCCGGTGACGCCCTGCCGACCGCGGCCGACGTCGTGGTGATCGGCAACGGCCCGCTCAGTGCGATGCGCTCCCTCGGCGACGACGTGGCGCGCATCGGTGCCCCGCTCCGCGAGTTCGCGGCTGCTGGTGTGCCGGTCGTGGCCGTCGGTGGCGGGTTCGACCTGGCGACGAACGAGATCGTCCCGACCGACGGCTCGCCGCTCGCGGGCTTCGGCGTGTTCGACGCCCGGGCGGTCCGTGGTGCCGAGCGTCGGGTCAACTACTTCGTGCTCGAGACGCGCTACCCGCTCCTGCCCGGTGCCGCGAAACGGCTCGCCGGGTTCGAGGACCACGCCACCCGGATCGAGATCGGCGCCGGTGTCACTCCGTTCGCCGACGTCGTCTCCGGCGGTGGCAACCAGGCGGGTTCCGCGGTGGAGGGCGCGAGCGCCGGAGCATCGTTCGGGACGCACACGCAGGGACCGCTCCTGCCGCTCAACCCGGACCTGACGGATGCCGTCCTCGCTGCGGCGACCGCACGTGTCGGGCGGGAGTACGCCCCCGACCCGGAGCGCACCGCGACGATCGACCGCTACGCGCGCGAAGCGCGCGCGACCGTCGACCGCTACGTCGACAAGGCGTTCAAGCGCATCGCGTGACGATGGTGCGTCATCGGAGGTGACGACGGAAGGCCGGGCCGATCGGGCTCGGCCTTCCGTCGTTCTCGATGGCAACGGTTGGCAACCCATCTGCTGATCCACAGGATGTGACATGTTGGAAGCTGAACAGGGAGGTTTCCATGCACCACACCAAGCACGCCCTCGTCCTGGTCGGCGCACTCGTCGTGACCCTGACCACCGCGGGGGCAGTCATCCAGCCAGCGCCCGCCGAAGCCGCGACGACCCGGATCGCCGACCCCTGCGGATCGGTCCCGACGACCACGACCGAGTTCGACGGCGTCCCGGGCACGATCTTCTACAAGCGCCTGCAGTGTCTCGGCAGCATGGCGGGCTACTCAGGAGAGATCGATGGCAAGATGCGGTCCGACGCCTGGTTCTTCGTCGCGAAGCGCCTGGCGGTCGGCGGCTACTACCAATCGGGCTCGTTCTACGGATCCGAGCATCCCCTGACCATCGCTGCGCTCCAGCGGTGGGCGGCTGCGCACGGCCAGTACAGCGGTCCGGTCGACGGCACCTGGGGCCCGAACAGCTACCGCGGCGTTGCCTGGGCGCTGAACCGCGAGTTCTGACGCGGCCATGCGACGAACGGGAGGCCCGGTACCAACTGGTACCGGGCCTCCCGTTCGCTGTGCGGTCGCGTCGGCCGCGACCTACTTCGACTCGTAGAGTCGGCTGCTCTCGTCGTGCCACTCGATCGCGGTCGCGGCGAGCTTGTCCTTGAACTCGGCGCCGTGGTGGGCGCAGAAGAACAGTTCACCGCTGGCCATGGTGGCTCGGATGTAGGCCTGCGCCCCGCAGCTGTCGCAGCGGTCGGCAGCCGTGAGCTGGTGGCTGCTGAGTTCGTCGATGGAGGGGTCCTGCACGGTCTGGGTCATTGCTGTGCTCCTCACGGATCGCAGGTGGTGCCTTGATGGTCCACCCATTTCAACACGTGCTGCCTGGATACGTCGCATTGCGGACCCCCCATTTCGCTCAGCGCGGATCGACTGTCCCCAGTCCGAGTGTCCGGACGGCGTTGTCCGGGGTGCTCGGTAGGCTCAGGAGGTGAGCTCCGACTACTCCGCACGCCATCTCTCCGTCCTCGAAGGGCTCGAGGCAGTACGGAAGCGTCCCGGCATGTACATCGGGTCGACCGACTCCCGCGGGCTGATGCACTGCCTGTGGGAGATCATCGACAACTCCGTCGACGAAGCCCTCGCCGGGCACGGTGACGAGATCGGTGTCCGGCTGTTCCCGGACGGATCCGTGCAGGTTTCGGACACCGCTCGTGGCATCCCGGTCGACGTCGAACCGAAGACGGGCCTGACGGGTGTCGAGGTCGTCTTCACCAAGCTGCACGCCGGCGGCAAGTTCGGTTCGGGGTCGTACGCGGCCTCCGGCGGGCTGCACGGCGTCGGTGCCTCGGTGGTGAACGCGCTGTCGGAGCGCCTCGACGTCGAGGTCGACCGCGACGGCAAGACCTACGCGATGTCGTTCCACCGTGGTGAGCCCGGGGTGTTCGACGACGCCGCCGGGATCGGGCCGGACGCGCCGTTCACCCCGTTCACCTCCGGCAGTGAGCTGAAGGTCGTCGGCAAGGTCAAGAAGAACGTGACCGGGTCGCGCATCCGCTACTGGGCCGACCGCCAGATCTTCACCAAGGACGCCGCGTTCAGCATGTCCGACCTGGTAAACCGGGCGCGCCAGACGGCGTTCCTGGTCCCCGGGCTCGGGCTGACGATCACCGACGAACGCCCAGCCGCGATCGAGGCCGCAGCGGCGCGCGCGTCGGCCACCGGTGTCGAGGTAACGGCCGGTCCCGTGGTCGAGCGCTTCCGGTACGAGGGCGGCATCAGCGAGTTCGTCGAGCACCTCGCGCCGGACTCCGCGATCACCGACGTCTGGCGCGTGCAGGGCACCGGCACCTTCACCGAGACCGTCCCGATGCTCGACGACAAGGGCCACATGGTCTCCACGGACGTCGAACGCTCGTGCGAGGTCGACCTCGCACTCCGCTGGGGCGGCGGCTACGAGACGGTGTTCCGCAGCTTCGTCAACATCATCGCAACCCCGAAGGGCGGCACCCACCAGGCCGGCTTCGAGAGCGGCGTGATGAAGGCCGTCCGGGCCCAGGTCGAGGCGAACGCCCGCAAGCTCAAGGTCGGCCAGGACAAGCTCGACAAGGACGACGTGCTCGCCGGCATGACCGCGGTGCTCACCGTCCGGCTGCCGGAACCGCAGTTCGAAGGACAGACGAAGGAGGTCCTCGGTACCCCGGCGGTCCGCAAGATCGTCGACCAAGTGGTGTCGAAGCGCATGACGGAGATCCTCACGTCGACACAGCGCACCGAGAAGGCCCAGGCGGCGACGCTGCTCGAGAAGGTCGTCTCGGAGATGAAGTCCCGCATCTCCGCTCGCGCCCACAAGGAGACCCAGCGCCGGAAGAACGCGCTCGAGAACTCGTCGCTGCCGACGAAGCTCGCCGACTGCCGCTCGAACGACGTCGCCGGTACCGAGCTCTTCATCGTGGAGGGCGACTCCGCGCTCGGTACCGCCAAGCTCGCGCGCAACAGCGAGTACCAGGCGCTGCTGCCGATCCGCGGCAAGATCCTCAACGTCCAGAAGGCGTCCGTCTCCGACATGCTCTCGAACGCCGAGTGCGCGTCGATCATCCAGGTGATCGGCGCCGGCTCCGGCCGGACGTTCGAGCTCGACCAGGCCCGGTACGGCAAGGTCATCATCATGTCCGACGCCGATGTCGACGGCGCGCACATCCGCACGCTGCTGCTCACGCTCTTCTTCCGCTACATGCGACCGATGATCGAGCAGGGGCGCGTCTTCGCCGCCGTCCCGCCGCTGCACCGGGTCGTCGTGGTGAACCGCGGCAAGCCGAACGACACGTTGTACACCTACTCCGAGCAGGAGCTCCAGTCGGTACTGAAGAAGCTCGAGAAGTCGGGCAAGAAGTACCAGGAGCCGATCCAGCGCTACAAGGGGCTGGGCGAGATGGACGCGGACCAGCTGGCGGAGACGACCATGGACCGTGCGCACCGGACGCTCCGACGGGTGAACGTGTCCGATGCCGAGGGTGCTGCGAAGGTGTTCGAGCTGCTGATGGGCAACGACGTCGCCCCGCGCAAGGAGTTCATCCTGGCGGGCGAGGGCCTCGACCACGACCGCATCGACGCGTAGCGGCCCGGGGCTGTCCAGCGCGCGCCGCGAAAGCGACAGTGCCCCGCGTTCTTTCGGCGACACCCTGTCGGTCCCGCGGCACAATCCGCGCAGCCTGACGGGACAGCGTCGCCTTGCCGGCACCAACCGGCCCGCGGCGCCGGGCGCGCGCCGCCCCGGGCGCCTACGCCTCGCCGCGCGTGCCGTCGAGCGTCGCCGCGCTACCGCCGATGGAGCCGATGACGGCCTCGAGCGGGCTCCCGGACCCGTCCCGCTTCGACAGCCAGTCCGGCAGGGTCCGCGCAGCGCCGTCCGACCCCACGGCGTGCGGGGGAGCGATGCCCGCCCACGCGACGCTGAGCCCGTCCTCGCCCTTCAGGAACGCATGTGCCCGGACGCCCTGGGTCGCGCGGCCCTTGGACGGGAACTCCGACAGCGACGACACCTTGGCGCGCCCGGTGTCGGTGCCGGGCAGCGCCGACGACGACGTGGACACCGTGGCGACGACGGCGTCCTCGGACGGGGCGACGGCGCCGAACCAGATGACCCGGGCGTCGGCGGCGAGGGAGACCCCCGCGACACCGCCCGCCGGGAGACCCTGCGCACGGACGACGGACGCACCGAAGCGCAGCAGCTGGGCGTTCGAGGTGATGAAGACCAGGTCGTCGGACTCCGGCGACTGGGCGGCACCGACCACGGCGTCCCCTGGTTTCAGGCCGATGGCGACGAACTCGGGCTTGTCCGGCCAGGCTCCCGGGACGACACGCTTCACGACGCCCTGCGCGGTCCCGATCGCGAGCGAGTGCTCGGTGGCGCCGGAGAGGTCGACGATCGCGACCACGGCCTCGGACCGGGGGATGCCGAGGTAGTCGTTCACCCGGACACCCGCGTCGAGTCGTACCGCTGCCGGGGGGACGGCCGGGACGTCGACGGGGGAGAACCGCACGATGCGTCCGGTCGAGGTCAGTGCGCCGACCTGTCCGCGCACCGTGCTGACCACGGTGGCGAGGACGGCGTCGTGCTTGGACCGCTTCGGGACCCGCACGATGCCGAGCTCCGACGTCGGGATGTCGACCCGGATGAGCCGGCCGGTCGTGGACAGCAGCACGCGGCACGGGGAGTCCGCGACCTGCAGGTCCTCGGGGTTCACCACCGCCTTCTTGCCACCGCGGACCGGAGCGTCCGCTTCGGTCAGGAGCGTCCGCCGCGGCGTCGCGAACTTGTCCGACACCTCGGTGAGCTCGAGCGCGACCTGGGCGCGGAGTCGTTCGTCGGATGCCAACAGTTCCTCGAGCGCTGCGATCTCGCTGAGGAGCTGGTCGCGCTCGCCCTCGAGCTCGAGGCGCGAGAACTTCGTCAGGCGGCGGAGGCGGAGCTCGAGGATGTACTCGGCCTGCACCTCGGACAGGTCGAAGACGTCCTGCAGGCGGGAGCGCGCGGCTTCGGAGTCGTCCGAGGACCGGATGACCTCGATGACCTCGTCGATGTCGAGGATCGCGACGAGGAGGCCCTCGACGAGGTGCAGTCGCTCCCGTCGCCGCGCGAGTCGGTACTCCGAGCGCCGCGTGACGACCGCCAGCCGGTGCTGCACGTACACATCGAGGAGCTCGCGCAGCCCGAGCGTGCGCGGCGACCCGCCGACGAGCGCGACGTTGTTGATGCCGAAACCCTCTTCGAGCGGGGTGTGCTTGTACAGCTGCTCGAGCACGGCGGCGGCGTTGAACCCGGACTTGATGCCGATGACGAGCCGGAGCCCGTGGTTGCGGTCGGTGAGGTCGTTGACGTCGGAGATGCCGACGAGCTTCTTCGACTGGACGCCGTCCTTGATCTTCTCGATCACGCGTTCCGGGCCGACGAGGTACGGCAGCTCGGTGACGACGAGGCCGGTCTTCCGCGGGGTGAGGTTCTCGACGGCGACCTTGGCGCGCGTCCGGAACGTCCCGCGCCCCGTGGCGTAGGCATCGCGCACGCCGGTGAGCCCCACGATCGTGCCGCCGGAGGGGAGATCCGGGCCCGGCACGAACTCCATCAGCTCTTCGAGCGTGGCCTGCGGGTTCATGAGCAGGTGCTTGGCGGCCTCGACCACCTCGCCCAGGTTGTGCGGCGCCATGTTGGTGGCCATGCCGACCGCGATGCCCGATGCGCCGTTCACGAGCAGGTTCGGGAACGCGGCCGGGAGCACGCCCGGCTGCATGATCTGGTTGTCGTAGTTCGGGACGAAGTCGACGACGTCTTCCCCGAGGCCCTCGGTCATCGCCATCGACGGCTCCGCCAGGCGCGCCTCGGTGTACCGGGCAGCGGCCGGGCCGTCGTCGAGCGACCCGAAGTTGCCGTGCCCGTCCACCAGCGGCACACGCATCGTGAACGGCTGCGCCATCCGCACCAGGGCGTCGTAGATCGCGCCGTCGCCGTGCGGGTGCAGCTTGCCCATCACCTCGCCGGTGACGCGGGCGCTCTTCACGTGGCCGCGGTCCGGCCGGAGGCCCATCTCGGCCATCTGGTACAGGATCCGGCGCTGCACCGGCTTCAGTCCGTCGCGGGCGTCCGGGAGCGCGCGCGAGTAGATGACGGAGTACGCGTACTCGAGGAAGGAGCCCTGCATCTCCTCGGAGACGTCGACGTCCTCGATGCGCTCACCGTCGGGCAGACCGACTGCGTCCGTGCGTGCCATGGGACCTTTCTGGGAGGATCGGGGGGTGCCCCAAAGCCTACCGACGGCCCCCGACGACACCGCGAACCTCGCCGACGTGCTCCCGAGTTGCCTGGTGGCGCTCGGTGCGGTCGACGACGCATGGGTGCGTGAGAACGGACTGGAGGCCCGGATCACCCTCCGTCCCGCCCGTTCCGCGGTCGTCGTCCTGGTGGACGGCCTGGGGGCCGGTGCGCTCGGCGCGCGTGCCGGGCACGCCCGGTTCCTGGCGGCCTCCCGGAAGCGCCTGCGGAGCGGGTTCCCCACGACGACCGCAGCCGCGCTGTCGACCCTGACGACCGGTCGGTCTCCCGGCACGCACGGCGTCGTCGGGTACAGCGGGTGGAACCCGGACACCGAGGTGGTCATGAACATGCTCGGCGGATGGGACGACGAGGTCCCGGCCGGCTGGCTCCGTTCGGCGACCCTCTTCACCGCGGCGTCCGAGGTCGGCGTGGACCCCGTCGTGGTCGGCCCAGCCCGCTACCGGTCGTCCGGGATGACGGCGAACGTGCTCGGCGGCGCGCGCTACGTCCCCGCCGACACGATCGCCCAGCGCGTCGACGCCGCGATCGCGGAGACCCTCGTCGGCAGGTCGCTCGTGTACCTCTACGTCCCGGAGCTCGACTCCATCGCCCACAAGCACGGGTGGCAGTCCGATCGATGGACCGCGTCGCTCGAGGCACTCGACGGGCAACTCGCACGACTGGGCGCACGCGTCGCGGCAGACGTCGGCATCGTCGTCACCGCGGACCACGGCATCCTCGACGTGCCGGAGGACTCGAACATCGCGATCGACCCCGACCTGCTCGTGGACGTCATCGGCGTCGCAGGGGACCCCCGCTGCCGGCAGCTCACCGTGGTGCCCGGCACCGACGTGTCGGCCCTCGTCGAGGCCTGGCGCACGAAGTACGGCAAGCGGGCGTACGTGGCCAGCAAGGACGAGGCGATCGCGGCGAACTGGTTCGGCGCCGTCGCCGACGAGGTCCGTCCGCGGATCGGCGACGTGGTCGTCGTCGCGCGCGGCTCGTGGGCGTTCAACGACGACCGCGAGCTCGACCCGCGGAAGGACCCGAAGCGGATGATCGGCCAGCACGGCGCGCTCACCGATGACGAGGTCGGCGTACCCCTGCGCCTCGCAGGGGCCTTCGCCGGATAGTCCGCTGGGGGAGGGGGCTAGTCCTCTTCCGGGCGGGTGCCGAACACGATCTCGTCCCAGCTGGGCATCGATCGGCGGTTGCGCTTCTTGCGCTCCTGCCGTCCCTCCGACTCCGGTGCCGATGACGGACGCTGGTCCGACTGCGGTGCGGTGTCCGACTGGTCCTCGAAGCCCTGCAGCGGGATGTCGACGACGCTGATCGACCCGCGCGACTCGTCCTGCTGCTGGTCGGCGAGCGACACCGACTCGCGCTCTCCGCGGCGACGGCGGAGCGCCTCGAGCAGGTCGGCGGTCTCGTTACCAGGTGCGCGTTCCTCGATCTGAGCCGCACCGATGCGGGGGAGGGGCGCCCGGAGCGGGGCACGCTCGGCGACCTCCGGGTTCGTGACGTCCTCGTCCGGCTCGTCGACACGGAACGCACCGGAGTCGAACCGGGTGCCGTCGGTGTCCTGCTGGTCGAACTCGACGGCGCGGAGCCGCGGTGCGAGCCCCTCGTCCTCGGTGTGCGACAGCCGATGCGCGTCGCCGTTGTCCGGCGTCAGCACGGAGGTCTTCGGGTCGAAGTGCCACTGGGCGTCGTGCTCGACCTCGGCGGCGGTGTAGCGGACCTGCACCTGCCAGCCGTTCTCCGCGTGCTTCCAGCTCGACCACGCGACCCCGGCGGCGTCGCCCGACTCGAGCCTGGCGGAGATCGCCTCGCCGAAGGTGTCCGGGGTCGTGTCGTCGACGGGCGTGACCGGGACGCGGTGCGCGGCGTCGAGGATGAACGCGCGCTCCGCGAGGACGGGGCCCTCGAAGCGGCGGACGTACTCGACGTCGACGTCGAGCGCCGCGGCGACCTCTGCTGCGTCGGCACCACCGCGGATGCGGGCCTGGACGTCCTTCGGGGACACGCGCTTCTGCGGCGTGCCGTCCGGGTTCGCCTGCCGGACCTGTCCCGCCAACGACGAGGTGACGGGCAACCGGAACTCGCTGCCGCCGTCGGTCGCGAGCAGGAGTGCCCCGGATTCCACCCCGATGACTCTCACGTCTTGCATGGTTCCGCCTTCCCAGCGTCGCGTACGGTCGTGCCTCGTACCCGGGAAGTATGCAGCGCGTCGGACCGGATTCCGGGGAGGCGCGCGCCGCGCGCCGTCATCGGATCGCGGATGTCGCCGAGCGTTTCGTGGCCAACGGGAATGGATCGGGCCAACGCCTGGTTGCACGGGCACGACGAGCCACCCGACGTTCAGTTTGCATCAGGGCGGCGCGTGTTGGATACTGTCGCCGCCGATCTCCGGCGACGACCTCTCGATACGAGAAATGGATGGGCATGGCCACCGATTACGACGCCCCCCGGAAGACCGACGACAACTCCGACTCGGAGTCGATCGAGGCCCTCAAGGAGCGCGTGCCCGACAAGATGTCGGGGGTCGTCGATGATGATTCCGACAACCCGGGCAGCTTCGAGCTGGCCGGTCAGGACCTCAGCGACGTCGACCTCGACGTCGTCGTGCTCCCCCCGCAGGTCGACGAGTTCACGTGCGTGGAGTGCTTCCTCGTGAAGCACCGTTCGCAGCTCGACCACGAGTCGAAGCTCGGCCCGGTCTGTGCGGAGTGCGCGGCGCTCTAGGCACACGCAGATGAGGACGGCCCGCATCCCCGATGGGATGCGGGCCGTTCGACGTTCGTGGGGCGGCCTCGCCCCGCGAGAGCGCAGATGCGGCGATGCCCGGCGGGGCCAGAGCGGCACTTCAGCGCACTCGATCGCGCGACAGGCCGCCGGACGTGCGGGCAGTCGGACGGGAGGCCCGTGGTGGCCTGGCACCGTGCCTCCAGTCCGGTGGCGGCGGCAGGACGAGTGCGCAGATATGGTGACGCGAGGTGGGAACGGAGGCCCGTTTCTGCGCACTCGATCTGGCGGGCGCGCCTCAGGACCGCAGTGCGGCGGCGACCTTCTGCGGGTTCCGCACGCTGACGAGCCAGTACGGCGTGGGGTCGGCGTCGTCCAGGACCTCGACCTTGACGACGCCCTTCACGTAGCCGCGGAAGAGCGTCCAGGCGCGCGCGTCGAGCTTCGGGCCGCGCTGCGTCGTCGCCTCGGCACCGGTGTAGCCGGCGACCTCGCCGACGAGCGGGCGGGGCAGGTGGGCGCGTCCTGCACGGAACTCGGTCTCCGTCACCTCGATCACGGGTGCGAGGACCCACAGGAGCACCAGGACGGCGACCTCCATGCACGCGGCGACGATGATGCCCGTCGCGATGTTGATCGGCAGGAAGACGAGCAGGTCCGCCGGGATGACGAGCGCCGTCGCCAGGTACAGGGTCGGTGGCGCCCAGAGGCGCTCGCGGTACAGGGTCACGACCCCATTCGATCACGACTCGGGGCAGGTCACGGAACGGTCACGGTCTGCACTACCCTCGACACGTGACCGAACCAGTCGACGTGCTCTGGACCGGGGAGAACACTCCCGGCCACGCCCACCCCGGTGATGCCGGTGCCGACCTCGTCTCGACCGAGGCGTTCGTGCTCGCGCCGGGCGAGCGACGCCTCGTGCCGACGGGGCTCTCGATCGCACTGCCCGAGGGGTACGCGGCGTTCGTCGTCCCGCGCAGTGGTCTCGCGGCGAAGCACGGCATCACGATCGTGAACTCACCGGGGACCGTCGACTCGGGCTACCGCGGCGAGATCAAGGTCTCACTGCTCAACACCGACGTCGCCGAGCCCTACGAGGTGCACGTCGGCGACCGCATCGCCCAGATGATCGTGATGCCCGTGCCGCGCGTGACGTTCTCGCGAGTGGACGAGCTCCCGGACAGCGTCCGTGGCCAGGGCGGCTTCGGCTCGTCGGGCTACGGTGTCACGAACCAGCAGGAAGGAACGCGAGCATGAGGATCGGCCGACGCAAGCGCGACGAGGTCGAGGTGGCCGCAGAGGTCGCCGCCGACGTCGAGGTCGCTGAGACGACACCCGAGGTCGAGCTCGCCGACGAGGCGGACTCGGGACTCGACGAGGTCGTGGAGTTCGCCCCGACGGGCAAGTCCGCTCCCGACGACCGCGAGGAAGCGGGTCCGCTCGACGAGACCGAGGCGAACCCGGTCCGGCCGTACGTGGACCTCGGCGGCGTGAAGATCCTGCCGCGCGAGGGCCTGCACCTCCGGCTCGAGGTCGAGGAGGGCTCGCAGCGCGTCGTCGCCGTCGGGCTCGACTACGACGAGTCCACGCTCCAGGTCCAGCCGTTCGCCGCGCCGCGGTCGACCGGTCTCTGGCACGAGATCCGCGCGCAGATCGCCGAGCAGATCGAGCGCCAGGGCGGCTCCGTGACCGAGGTCGACGGGCCGTTCGGCCCCGAGCTGCGCGCATCGGTGCCCGTCGTGGTGGACGGTGACGGCGGTGCCGCCGGCGCTCGTCCTGCGCGGTTCATCGGCGTCGACGGCCCCCGCTGGTTCCTCCGCGGCGTGATCGCGGGCAAGGCCGCCGAGCAGCCGGACGACGCCGAGGAGATCGAGGACCTGTTCCGCAGCGTCGTGGTGGTCCGCGGCACCACGCCGATGCCGCCGCGCGACCTGATCCCGCTGCACATGCCGAAGTCGACGCAGTCGGCCATCTGATCCGGAGCACCGTTGCCCGAGCAGCACGACGACCGTGACGACCGCTTCGCTGACGAGCGCGAGCAACCCCTGTCGCTGAACGCCCAGCTCCGCGACGCCGTCCGGAACGCCGGCATCGCGAAGGTGGCTCCCGGTGAGGCACCGTCCGGCAGGGCACTGATCGGCGCCGTCGGCGGTGCCAGGGGGCTCGCGGAATCGGTGCTGCCCGGGTTCGCGTTCCTCGTCGTGTACGCGATCACGAAGGAACTCGTCCCGAGCGTCGTGATCCCGGTGGTCGTCGGGCTCGTGTTCGTCGTCCTCCGACTGCTGCAGCGGCAGTCCCTCGCGATGTCGTTCGCCGGCATCCTCGGCGTCGCCGTCTCCGCCGGGCTCGCGCTCATCACGGGCAAGGCCGAGAGCAACTTCATCCCCGGCATCATCATCAACCTGGTCTGCCTGCTGGTGCTCCTCGTGACGCTGGCGATCCGGCGTCCGCTCATCGGGCTGATCGTCGGGCTGCTCGCCCAGGGCGAGGACGGCGGTCCGATGGACTGGCGTGCCGACCCCGCCAAGCGCCGGGTGCTCACCGTCGCCACGTGGATGTGGGTGGGGCTCTTCGCGCTCCGACTGGTCGTCGAGATCCCGCTGTACCTCGCCGCGCAGGTGGAACTCCTCGCGGCGATCAAGCTCATCACCGGTGTCCCGCTCTACGCCGCACTGCTCTGGGTGACCTGGCTGCTCGTCCGGACGGTCTTCCGGCACGACCAGCACGACGACGACGCGGCCACGGTGTAGAGTTATCTCGACATCGAGATAGTTTCCCCCGGGGCACCGCAGCGTCGGGGGTTTAGGTTTGCCTTGCTGGTGGGACGGTCCACGGCCCGCGAGGATGAGGGCAAACCGATCAGTAGGGAGGCGGCACGGTGGCTGCAGTCAATAGCTTCGGCTCGAAGGACACACTGTCGGTTGGGGGTGTCGACTACGCGATCCACCGGATCGACTCGGTCCCCGGTCACGAGAAGCTCCCGTACAGCCTGAAGGTGCTGCTCGAGAACCTCCTCCGCACCGAGGACGGCAAGAACGTCACGGCGGACCAGATCCGCTCGCTCGGCAACTGGCGCCCGGAGGCCGACCCGGACACCGAGATCCAGTTCTCGCCGGCGCGCGTCGTCATGCAGGACTTCACGGGCGTGCCGTGCATCGTCGACCTCGCCACCATGCGCGAGGCGATGGCCACGATCGGCGGCGACCCGAACAAGATCAACCCGCTGTCGCCGGCCGAGATGGTCATCGACCACTCCGTCATCGCCGACCTCTTCGGCCGCGAGGACGCACTCCAGCGCAACACCGACCTCGAGTACGAGCGGAACGGCGAGCGCTACCAGTTCCTCCGCTGGGGCCAGACCGCGTTCGAGGACTTCAAGGTCGTCCCGCCGGGAACCGGCATCGTCCACCAGGTCAACATCGAGTACCTGGCGAAGGTCACCTACACGCGTGACTTCGACGGCGAGACCTACGCCTACCCCGACACGCTCGTCGGTACCGACTCGCACACCACGATGGTCAACGGCCTGGGTGTGCTCGGCTGGGGCGTCGGCGGGATCGAGGCGGAAGCAGCGATGCTCGGCCAGCCCGTGTCGATGCTCATCCCGAAGGTCGTCGGCTTCAAGCTCTCGGGTGAGATCCCCGCGGGCGTGACCGCGACCGACGTGGTGCTGACCATCACGCAGGAGCTCCGCAAGCACGGTGTCGTCGGCAAGTTCGTCGAGTTCTACGGCGAGGGCGTCAGCGCCGTGCCGCTCGCGAACCGCGCCACGATCGGCAACATGTCGCCGGAGTTCGGCTCGACGGCGGCGATCTTCCCGGTCGACGACGTCACGCTCGACTACCTCCGTCTGACCGGCCGCGACGAGGCGCAGATCGCCCTCGTCGAGGCGTACTCCAAGGCGCAGGGCCTCTGGCACGACGCCTCCGTCGAGCCGAACTACTCCGAGTACATGGAGCTCGACCTCTCGACCGTCGTCCCCTCGATCTCCGGCCCGAAGCGCCCGCAGGACCGCATCGAGCTGTCGAAGGCGAAGGACCAGTTCGAGGTCGACCTCGCCACCTACACCGACCCGGCCGTGCAGACCGACCTGGACGACGCCGTCGAGGAGACCTTCCCGGCGTCCGACCCGATCGCCGCCGGATCGACGACGGAGGACACGACGACGCACGAGCACGTCTACGTCTCGAGCGCCCCGTCCACGGCGTCCCAGCCGACCAAGGTCGCGATGGACGGCGCCGACCCGTTCACGATCGACCACGGCGCCGTCGCGATCGCCGCGATCACCTCGTGCACGAACACGTCGAACCCGTCGGTCATGATGGCCGCCGGCATCCTCGCCCGGAACGCCGCGAACAAGGGCCTCACCGCGAAGCCGTGGGTCAAGACCACCCTCGCGCCCGGGTCGAAGGTCGTCACGGACTACTACGAGAAGGCCGGTCTCACGACCTACCTCGAGCAGCTCGGCTTCTACACGGTCGGCTACGGCTGCACCACCTGCATCGGCAACTCGGGCCCGCTGCCCGAGGAGATCTCGCAGGCCGTGCAGGACAACGACCTCGCCGTGACCGCGGTGCTCTCGGGCAACCGCAACTTCGAGGGCCGGATCAACCCCGACGTCAAGATGAACTACCTGGCGTCCCCGCCGCTGGTCATCGCGTACGCCCTCGCCGGGTCGATGCACTTCGACTTCGACAAGGACGCCCTCGGGCAGGACCAGGACGGCAACGACGTCTACCTGGCGGACATCTGGCCCGACACGGCCGAGGTCCAGCAGGTCATCGACGCCTCGATCGACACCGAGATGTTCACCCACGAGTACGGCTCCGTGTTCGAGGGCGACGACCGCTGGAAGAACCTGCCGACCCCGACGGGCGACACGTTCGAGTGGGACACCGAGTCGACCTACGTCCGGAAGCCCCCGTACTTCGAGGGCATGACGATGACGCCGGACGCCGTCTCCGACATCTCCGGCGCCCGCGTCCTCGCGAAGCTCGGCGACTCGGTCACGACCGACCACATCTCGCCAGCCGGTTCGATCAAGGCCGACAGCCCGGCCGGCAAGTACCTCGCCGAGCACGGTGTGGACCGCAAGGACTTCAACTCCTACGGCTCGCGCCGCGGCAACCACGAGGTCATGATCCGCGGCACGTTCGCGAACATCCGCCTGCGCAACCAGCTCCTCGACGGCGTGGAGGGTGGCTACACCCGTGACTTCACCACGCCCGACGGCGAGCAGTCGTTCATCTACGACGCGTCGCAGCACTACCAGGAGCAGGGCATCCCGCTCGTCGTGTTCGGCGGCAAGGAGTACGGCTCCGGCTCGTCGCGCGACTGGGCGGCGAAGGGCACGAACCTGCTCGGCGTCAAGGCCGTCATCACCGAGAGCTTCGAGCGCATCCACCGCTCGAACCTCATCGGCATGGGCGTCGTGCCACTGCAGTTCCCGGTCGGCGAGTCGATCGAGTCCCTCGGGCTCGACGGCACCGAGGTCGTCTCGATCTCGGGCCTCACGGAGCTGAACGAGGGCCGCACGCCGAAGACGGTCCACGTCACCGCGACGCCGAGCGAGCACTCGCCCGCCGGCAAGGAGACCGTGGAGTTCGACGCGGTCGTCCGCATCGACACCCCCGGTGAAGCCGACTACTACCGCAACGGTGGCATCCTGCAGTACGTGCTCCGCTCGCTCGTCTGAGCGAGGTGACCACAGGTCGCTGACGCGACCACACGACGGACTGGAGGCTCGGTGCGCGACCCGCACCGAGCCTCCAGTCCGTCTGCTGGTTGCGCGAATAGCATGGGGCCTTCGCCGCACGAAAGGAGCGCCCGTGAGTCTGCTCGCCAGCATCACGTCGCCGCGCGACCTGAAGCGTCTCTCCGACGCACAGATGACGGAACTGTCCGCCGAGATCCGGCGGTTCCTCGTCGCCGAGGTCGCGAAGACCGGTGGGCACCTCGGGCCGAACCTCGGCGTCGTCGAGCTGACGCTCGCGATGCACCGGGTCTTCGACTCGCCGAACGACCCGTTCGTGTTCGACACCGGCCACCAGTCGTACGTGCACAAGATCGTCACCGGGCGGCAGGACTTCTCGCACCTCCGGGAGCGCGGCGGCATCGCCGGCTACCCGCAGCGGAGCGAGTCGGAGCACGACATCGTGGAGTCCTCGCACGCGTCGTCGTCGCTCTCCTGGGCCGACGGGATCTCCCGGGCCTTCCGGCAGACCGGGCAGCACGACCGGACCGTCGTCGCCGTGGTCGGTGACGGTGCGCTCACCGGCGGGATGACGTGGGAGGCGCTCAACAACATCTCGGACGACAACGACCGCCGCCTGGTGATCGTGGTCAACGACAACGGCCGGTCGTACGCCCCGACGATCGGGGGCATGGCGCGCTACCTGAACTCCGTGCGAACCCGTCGCGAGTACCGCGCCCTGTACGAGAAGACCCAGGCGGCTGCGGCCCGCTTCGGTGCTCCGGGGCGTGCGGTGTACCGCGGGATGCGCGGCGGTCTGCACGGCTTCCTGTCGCGGCTGACGAACAACGAGGCCCTCTACTCGAACCTCGACATCAAGTACATCGGCCCGGTCAACGGACACGACCAGCAGGCCATGGAGAGCGCACTCCGGCAGGCCAAGGAGTACGGCGCCCCGGTCATCGTGCACGCGATCACCGAGAAGGGCCACGGCTTCGAGCCGGCGCTCCGTGACCAGGCGGACCAGTTCCACGCCGTCGGGCACATCGACCCGGAGACGGGGGAGTCGCTCGACACCGCATCGGGTCCGTCGTGGACCTCGGTGTTCGCGTCGTCGCTCGCCGACCTCGGCGACGAGGACCCGCGCATCGTGGCGATCACTGCGGCCATGCTCCGGCCGACCGGGTTGCACCTGTTCCAGCAGCGGCACCCCTCGCGGGTGATCGACGTCGGGATCGCCGAGCAGCACGCCGTCACCAGCGCCGCGGGGCTCGCGTACGGCGGACTGCACCCCGTGGTCGCGCTCTACGCCACGTTCCTCAACCGCGCGTTCGACCAGGTCCTGATGGACGTCGCGCTACACCGCGCCGGAGTGACGTTCGTGCTCGACCGCGCCGGAGTCACCGGTCCGGACGGGCCGTCGCACCACGGGATGTGGGACCTCGCACTGCTGCAGGTCGTCCCGGGGATCCGGATCGCGGCACCGCGTGACGCGGCGACCCTCCGCGAGGAGCTCCGCGAGGCGGTGGCGATCGACGACGCGCCGACGGTGCTCCGCTGGTCGAAGGGGCAGGTCGGGCCGGACATCCCCGCGGTGTCACGGCTGTCGGACGGCGTCGACGTGCTGCACGCCGCTGCTGCGTCGGAGGACGTGCTGATCGTGGCCGTCGGGTCGATGGTGCCCGTCGCGCTCGAAGCCGCCGCGTTGCTCGAGGCGCAGGGCATCGGCGTCACCGTGGTCGATCCCCGGTGGGTCGTGCCGATCCCGGCGTCCCTCATCGACCTCGCGCGCGACCACCGGCTCGTCATCACGATCGAGGACGGCGTCCGAGTCGGCGGTGTCGGGACGCGGCTGCGGCAGGACCTCCGCGCGGCTGGTGTCGACACCGGGGTGAACGAGCTCGGGCTGCCGGACGAGTTCATCGACCACGCCACCCGCACGCAGATCCTCAACGACGCCGGGCTCACGGCGCAGGCGATCGCCCGCGACGTCATCGACCAGGTCGTCGGGACGAAGCTGCCCCAGGCGAAGCCGGCGCGGTCGCGGGAGTCCGCCGAGCGCTGACGGCTCCGGGCGCCCGTCAGCCGGCCGCCTGGCCGCCGCACAACCAAAAGCACGTCGCACCACGGAATCGCGTGGTGCGACGTGCTTTTGGTTGTGCGAACCGCGCGGCCCGCGGGCGGCGCAGGCCGCGGGCGGCGCGGGCGGGGTCAGCGGGAGGCCGGGCCCACGATCAGCGGGTCGTGGAACGTGCCGCCGAAGACGCGCTCGGACGCACCGGAGCGGTCGAGGGACGGGCTGATCCCACCGGCCTGGAACGGGTACCCAGCGCCGAGGATCAGCCCGAGGTCGATCTCCTCGACGTGCTCGACCACACCGTCGGACAGCATGCGGTGCAGCTCGTCGGCGAGGGCGTCCTCGAAGCGCTGCTGCATCGTGCCTGCGTCCACGGCGTTCGCGTCCTTCTTCGCGGGTGCGACGAGCTTCACGGCAGCGGGGTCGTAGCCCGTCGCGTTGCCCTTCTTGTCCCGCGTCAGGATGTGTCCGAACTCGGCGATCCGCTTCAGTCCGTCGCCGGGGTAGAAGCGCTCCGGCCACGCAGCGTGGTGCGAGTCGAGCACGTGCGCACCGACCGGCAGGCCGACGAGCTCGAGCAGCTCGAACGGGGACATCGGCAGCCCGAGCGGTGCAGCACCCTCGGCGACGACCTCGAACGGCGTGCCCTCCTCGACGCCGCGCATGGCCTCGCCGAGGACGCGGGCGAGGACTCGGTTCACGACGAAGCCCGGTTGGTCGGCCGTGACGATCGCCGTCTTCTTGAGCGTCTTCGCGACGGCCAGCGCCGTGGCGACGGCCTCGTCCGAGGTCTGCGACGCGCGGACGACCTCGACCAGGGGCATCACGGCCACCGGGTTGAAGAAGTGGAACCCGACCAGGCGCTCCGGGTGTTCGAGCACGCTCGCCATGGACCCGACGGACAACGACGACGTGTTCGTGGCGAGGATCGCATCGGGGGCGATCACCTTCTCGATGGCGGCGAGCACGTCCTGCTTGACGGACATCTCCTCGAACACGGCCTCGATCACCCAGTCGGCGTCCGCGAACGCGTCGTACGACACCGAACCGCTGACGAGCGCGCTGATCCGGTTGGCGTCGTCCTGCGAGACCCGGCCCTTCGCCAGCAGCTCGTCGACGGAGGAGCGGATACGTGCGACGCCGGCGTCCACGCGCTCCTGCGAGACGTCGGTGATGACCACGGGGACGCCGAGACGGCGGGCGAAGAGCAGCGCGAACTGCGACGCCATGAGCCCGGCGCCGAGGACGCCGACCTTCGTGATCTTCTTCGGTTCGACGTCGGTCGGTGCGCCGACGGGCTTCTTCGCTCGCTTCTGCACGAGGTCGAACGCGTACATCGACGCCGCGAACTGGTCGCCCGAGATGAGGTCGGCGAGGGCGTCGTCCTCGCCGGCGAACCGCTCGTCGAGCGAGCCGGACTTCGCCGCAGCGACCAGGTCGAGCGCGCGGAACGGCGACTTCGGCACCGTGCCGATCTTCGACGCCACCTGGGAGCGGGCGACCTTGACGACCGTGCCCCACGCGGCCTTCTCGAGCACGCCGGGCTCGTTCTTCCTGACGACCTTCGTGGTGCCGGACACGACGCCGTCGATCCACGCCACGGCGGACGGCAGGAACGTCACCGACGGGATGAGCGCGTCGCCGATGCCGAGCTCCACCGCGGCGGGGCCGTCCATCAGCCGGTTGTTCTTCAACGGGTTCTCGACGATGACGCGGAGCGCCTTCTCCGGACCGATCAGGCGGGGGAGCAGCGTCGCGCCGCCCCAGCCGGGGATGATGCCGAGGAACACCTCGGGCAGGCCGATGCCCTGCGCCGCCGAGGAGAACGCGCGGTAGGTGCAGTGCAGTCCGATCTCGAGACCGCCGCCGAGCGCGATGCCGTTGATCAGGGCGAAGGACGGGACGCCGAGGTCGCCGAACTTCCGGAGCGTGGCGTGCCCGAGCGCCGCGAGGTCGTGGGCGACGTCCCGCGACGGCACGGACGCCGCCTGGGAGAGGTCCGCCCCTGCGGCGAAGCAGTACTCCTTGCCCGTGACGGCGACGGCCTGCACGGTGCCGGCGGCCGCCTCGGTCTTGAGCGTGTCGAGCACACCGGAGAGCTCGTGGAGGGTGCGCGGCCCGAGCGTCGACGGACGCTTGTAGTCCTTGCCGTTGTCGAGCGTGATGAGCCCGAGCGTGCCGCCGGACGGCAGCGCGACGTGCTTCAGGTACGAGTGCGTGACGACCTCGTCCTCGGAGAGGGCGAGCAGTCGGTCGTTGTCGACGAGGGTCATGGTCATGCCGCCTTCCGTGCCGCTGACTTGCTGAAGTGCGGGTTCTCCCAGATCACGGTTCCGCCCTGGCCGAGCCCGATGCACATCGTCGTGATGCCGTACTTGACGTCGGGACGCTCGGCGAACTGCGCCGCGAGCTGGGTCATCAGGCGGACGCCGCTCGATGCGAGCGGGTGCCCGACGGCGATCGCGCCGCCCCAGGCGTTCACGTTCGTGGCGTCCTGCGCGATGCCGTAGTTGTCGAGGAAGGCGAGCACCTGCACGGCGAACGCCTCGTTGATCTCGAACAGGCCGATGTCGTCGATCGACAGCCCGGCCTTGGCGAGTGCCTTGTCCGTCGCGGGGACAGGACCCACGCCCATCACCTCGGGGTCGACGCCCGCGAAGGCGAACGACACCATGCGCATCTTCGGCTCCAGCCCGAACTGCTTCGCGCCGGCGTCGGAGGCCAGGAGGCTCATCGTCGCGCCGTCGTTGAGACCCGCGGCGTTCCCTGCGGTGACCCGGCCGTGCGGTCGGAACGGGGTCTTCAGCGCCGCGAGTGCCTCGAGCGTCGTCCCCGGGCGGGGCGGCTCGTCGCTGGAGACGATGTCCCAGCCCTCGCCGGTGTTCACCTCGACGGGCACCAGGTCGGGCTGCAGCTTGCCGGCGGCCCACGCGGCGGCGTACCGCTGCTGGGACTGCACGGCGTAGGCGTCGGTGCGGTCCTTCGTGATCGCCGGGAACCGGTCGTGCAGTCGCTCGGCGGTCTTGCCCATCACCAGTGCGTCGGCGTTCACCATGCGCTCGGCGATGAACCGCGGGTTCGGGTCGGAGTTGAAGCCCATCGGGTGGCGTCCCATGTGCTCGACACCTCCGGCGATGGCGATGTCGGCCGCGCCGAACGCGATCGCGCCGGCGAGGGTCGTGACGCTCGTCATCGCGCCGGCGCACATGCGGTCGATGGCGTAGCCGGGCACGGACTTCGGCAGGCCGGCGAGCATGCCGACGGTGCGTCCGAGGGTGAGGCCCTGGTCGCCCTGCTGCGTCGTCGCAGCGACCGCCACGTCGTCGACGGCCGCGTGGTCGAGTGACGCGTTCCGATCGAGCAAACCCCGCATCGCGTGCACCGCGAGGTCGTCGGCGCGGGTCCGCCAGAACACCCCCTTCTCCCCGGCACGTCCGAACGGTGTCCGCACGCCGTCAACGAAGACGACGTCTGATGCCTTTGGCAAAGCTGGCCTCCAGAAGATCAACATCGATCGAGCCGGACGATCGGGTCGTCCCGCCCTGGTCGGGGCGCACCCCGACGACGCAACCGACGCTATGCCCCACGGCTGGGGAGACGCACCTCGGTTGGTCGGTTCCTACGACGAGGCAGGATCCTCGGTGGACGACTCCTGTCCGGCTGCGACAAAGGCGTCGGCGATCCGCGACGCGGACTCCTCGACCTGCCAGGGCCGTGCGTCGAGCGCGACGAGCGCCGCCGCGACCGCCTCGGCAGTGGCCGGTGTGGGCGGCTCCCACGCGATGGAGCGGAGGGTGTCCGGCGTGAGCAGGTTCTCGAGCGGCAGGTCGAGTTCCTCGGCGCGGGCGGTCATCGCGGCGCGGGCCGCCTTGTACCGGCGGTCGGCCTCCGGGTTGCGATCGGCCCACGCACGCGGCGGCGGGAGGGTCGGTTCCCCCTTGCCCCGGAGTCGCGGGAGGTCGTCGGTCGTCCGCCCGGCGTCGACCGCGGCCCACCAGCGGTCGAGCTCGGAGCGGCTGGCGCGGCCGGTGAACGCCTTCAGCGCGGCGAGGTCCTTGCGGGTCTCCGGAGCGGCCGCGGCAGCGGCGACGATCGCGGAGTCCGGGATCGTGCGACCCGGCGAGACGTCGGTCTCCTGCGCGAAGGCGTCACGGGCTTCCCACAGCGAGCGGGCGATCGCCAGGGCGCGCTGTCCACGGAGGGCGTGCATGCCGGACAGGCGGCGCCACGGCTCGGCACGCGGGGGCTTCGGCGCCCGGTGCAGGACCGCGTCGAATTCTTGCCGGGCGATCTCGGTCTTGCCGGACTCCTCGAGCTTCGCGGCGAGGGCGTCGCGGAGGTCGGGGAGCAGTTCGACGTCGAGCGCGGCGTAGACGAGCCAGGACTGCGGGAGCGGTCGGGTGGACCAGTCGGCCGCGGAGTGGGCCTTCGCGAGCGTGATGCCGAGGAGCTGCTCCACCACGGCGCCGAGGCCGACGCGGGGGAACCCGGCGATGCGGGCGCCGAGCTCGGTGTCGAAGATGCGCGACGGGTCGAGTCCGACCTCGCGGAGGCACGGCAGGTCCTGCGACGCGGCGTGGAAGAGCCACTCCTCGTCGACGATCGCGTCCTGCAGTTCCGGGAAGGAGCCGATCGCGATGGGGTCGAAGAGGAACGCGCCGGCGCCCCGGCGGAAGACCTGGATCAGGTAGGCGCGCTGCGAGTACTTGTAGCCGCTGGCGCGCTCGGCGTCGACGGCGACCGGGCCGTGACCGGACGCGATCGCGGCGACCGCGTCGAGGTAGTCCGCACGCGACTCGATGACCTTGACCGCGTCGTGTCCCTCCTCGAACGAGGGGACGACGGGGTTCGGTACGGGGTCAGTCACTTCGCGAGCCTCCTGGGGCCGAGCAGCGTCACGCCGTCGGACGACGGGGGCAGTCCTGCGAGCATGGCGACGATCTCCTCCCACGCCTCGACGTGCGCGACGAGGTCGGTGCCGTCGACGTCCGTGACGTGCGGGGTCCACGATGCCCGGAGCTCCAGCTGTGCGCCGTCGCCCTGGGCCGCGAGCTCGCCGTAGCCGCGGGAGATGATCTTGGTAGCGGTGCCCGAAGCGTGGTCGTACGCCGCGCCGTGCGCCTCGAGTGCGTCGACGAGCCAGCTCCAGGTGACGTCGGCGACGAACTCGTCGACGCCGATCTCCGGTTCGAGCGGGGCCTGCGCGAACGTCACGATGCGGAACGGCCCGTGCCAGCCCTCCGGTTCTGCGGGGTCGTACAGCGCGATGAACCGCCCGGTGCCGAGGTCGGAGTCGACCCCGTGTGCTGCCCCGGAGACGTCCGCCGCGAGGGCGATCGAGAACGGGGCCATGCGGCTGGGGGACGGGATCTCGGTGACCGTCGTCTCGGTGCGGGTCCCGCCCGATGACACGAACGCGCGGAGCTGCGCGAAGGCCTCGGGCTCTCGGGTTTCGGACACGAATGCAGACTAGGCTCCGGACCATGTCCCGTTCCGCGCGACCCGCCGATGAGCCGGTCCAGGACACCGCCAGGTCGGCCGGACTCCTCGCCCTCGGAGCCGGCATCGCGGCCGCCGCCGTCGGGACCGCGGTGGTCGGTGGCTTCGTCGCCGCGATCGCCCGGATGGTCGTCACCCCCGACCGCAAGCGCACCGAACGGGTGCCCATCGTGGCCGTCGACCCGGTCCGGAAGACCGTGACGCTGGAGCGGACGCCCGACACCGAGCTGCAGGGGCGCTACAGCCTCTGGTTCGGCGGCGGCACCGGGCACATGCGCGTCGGCGACGTCCTCGGGACCACCCCGACCACGGTCACCCGCAGCATCATCGCCGTCGACGCCGGCGACCCCACCAGTGCCCGTCGTGGCCGCTGGGGTGGCTGGTTCTACCTCACCCCAGGCGAGCTCGACGTCCCGGTGGAGGACATCGACGTCCCGACGCCGAACGGTCCGGCGCCTGCGTGGGTCGTCCGTGCCGACGACCCTGCCGCGCCGTGGGCGGTCCTCGTGCACGGTCGCGGCGTCACCCGCGCCGAGACCATCCGTGCCGTCCCGGTGTTCCGCGCCGCCGGCTACTCGGTCCTCCTCGCCTCGTGGCGGAACGACGGCGTCGCCCCGAAGAGCGTCGACGGTCGCTACGGTCTCGGGTCCACCGAGTGGGAGGACATCGACGCCGCGCTCCGCTGGGTCGACGGCCAGGGCGCGACGAGCGTCGTGCTGATGGGCTGGTCGATGGGTGGCGCGGTCGTCCTGCAGACACTGCTGCGGTCGTCGTTCGCGCGGCTCGTCGACGGCGTCGTGCTGGAGTCGGCCGTGGTCGACTGGCACGCGGTCCTCAAGTCGCAGAGCCAGGCGATGCGGCTGCCGCGCGTGGTCCGGAAGGTCGCCCAGCGCGTGCTGCGGACGCCGGTCCTGCACCGGCTCGCCGGCCTGCGGCACCCGGTCGACCTCCGGGAGCTCGACATGGTCGCGCGGGCGGACGAGCTCACCGTCCCGATCCTGCTGCTGCACAGCGACGACGACGGCTTCGTCCCGTCGTCCGCCTCGCACGCCCTCGCGCAGGCGCGGCCGGACCTGGTCCGGCTCGAGGTCGCGCACGTCGCGCGGCACACCAAGCTCTGGAACCACGACGCCGACTGGTTCGACGCCCGCATCCTCGCGTGGCTCACCGAGGTGGTCCGGCCGCAGAACGCGACCACCGCCCGGTAGTCGGCCCGAGACGGACGGGAGGCCCGGTGCCAGCTGGCACCGGGCCTCCCGTCCGCGCTCGCTCGCGTTCAGCGCACCGCCACCAGCGCGCGCACCTGGCGCTGCACCCGGCCGAGCATGCCGACCATGCCGCGGATCCGCAGCGGGCTGACCGCCTCGGACAGGCCCAGCGTCAGCGGGTAGTCGGACGGCACCGCGAGCACCTGCTGGGCCGTCAGGCCGGACAGGCCCTGCGCGAGGATCGAGGCGAACCCGCGGGTCGTCGGCGCCTCGCGCGGTGCGGTCGCGTGCATGCGGACGATGTCAGGTGCGTCGCCGTCCTCACCCACGGTGACCGTGATGAAGACGGGGGACTGGCACTCCTCGACGCGCTCGAGCTCGTCCTCGTGTCCTCGGAGTCGCTCGGGCAGCGCCGGGAGCTCGTTCGAGAACTCGAGGAGCAGCTGCAGCCGGTCGGCCTGGGACAGTTCGAGGAAGTCGTCGCGGATCTCGGCGAGGGCGCGGGGGAGTGTGGGTTCCGGGAGTTCGGTGCTCATCGGTTCGGAAGGGTACCCGGCTCCGCGCCCTGGACGATGGGCACGCGCACCGCGCTGCCCCACTCCGTCCAGGAGCCGTCGTAGTTGCGGACGTTCTCGTGCCCGAGCAGGTACCGCAGCACGAACCAGGTGTGGCTCGACCGCTCGCCGATGCGGCAGTAGGCGATCACCTCGTCGTCGGCGCCGATGCCGGCGCCGTCGCGGTACACGGCGTCGAGGTCGTCACGGCGCTTGAACGTGCCGTCCGGAGCCGCGGCGGTCGCCCACGGGATGTTCACCGCGGTCGGGATGTGCCCGCCGCGCAGGGCGCCCTCCTCCGGGTAGTCGGGTGCGGTCGTCCGCTCGCCGCTGTACTCCGGTGCGCTGCGGACGTCGACGAGCGGCTTGCCGAGGTGGTCGAGGACGTCCTCCTTGAAGGCGCGGACCACGGTGTCGTCGCGCTCGACGACCGGGTACTCGACCGGTGCGACCTCGGTGCGGTCGGTCGTGAGTGCACGGTCCTCGGCGATCCACTTCGCGCGGCCGCCGTCGAGGAGCCGGACGTCCTCGTGGCCGAACAGCTCGAAGACCCAGAGGGCGTACGCGGCCCACCAGTTGTTCTTGTCGCCGTAGACCACGACGGTGGTGTCGCGGCCGATGCCCTTGCCGCCGACGAGCCTGGCGAACGCCTCGCCGTCGATGTAGTCGCGCTGCACCGGGTCGTTGAGGTCGGTGTGCCAGTCGATCTTCACCGCGCCGGGGATGTGCCCCGTCTCGTAGAGCAGCACGTCCTCGTCGGACTCGACGACCACGAGGTCCTGCGTACCGGCGTCGAGCTGTTCCTGCAGCCATGCCGTCGACACGAGTCGTTCGGGGTGGGCGTAGGCGCGGAACTCGGCGGACGGGTCGACCGGTGCGGTCATCGTGGTTACCTCCTGGGTGCGGTGGCGCCGGACTAGGATCGGTGCTCGGCGTCGGGAGCAACGGTACGCGGACGTACCTCGTCCCCGATGCAACGTGACACCGCACGACACGCTTCCCGGAAGGCACTGCATGCCCCAGCACCTGGTCGACCGCGACCCATCGGTCTCCCCACAGCAGATGGCCGCGGCGCTGGTGCCCCCACCCCAGTTCACGGACGCGTCGTTCGCGTCGTACCGCCCCGACCCGGACTACCCGTCGCAGGCAGCGGTCCGCGACGCGGTCGAGTCGTTCGTCGCGACCCGACCGGAGCCGGCGAAGCGTGGGCTGTTCGGACGCCGACGCGCTGCGGCGACGGACACCGCGCCGAAGTCGGGCGTGTACCTCGACGGCGGGTTCGGTGTCGGCAAGACCCACCTGCTCGCCGCCGCCTACCACGCGGAACCCGGCCGGAAGACGTTCGGCACGTTCATCGAGTACACCGCGCTGGTCGGTGCGCTCGGGTTCCAGGGCACGGTCGACCTGCTCCGCGGGACCTCGCTGGTGTGCATCGACGAGTTCGAGCTCGACGACCCTGGTGACACCATGGTCATGACGCGGCTCATCAAGGAGCTGACGGAGTCCGGCACGCGGTTCGCCGCCACGTCGAACACGCCACCGGGGGCCCTCGGCGAGGGGCGCTTCGCCGCACAGGACTTCCTCCGCGAGATCCAGGCGATGTCGGACCGCTTCGAGACGATGCGGATCGACGGCCTCGACTACCGCAGACGCGCGGTCGACGAGTCCGCCGCGGTCGTGTCCGACGTGTCGTCGTCGTTGCCGTCGTCCGGCGAGGTCACGCTCGACGACTTCCGCGCCGTCGTGGCGCACCTGGCGTCCGTGCACCCGTCGAAGTACGTCGCGCTCGTGGACGGGCTCGACGCGGTCGGCCTCACCGACGTCGCGGCGTTCACCGACCAGACCGACGCGCTCCGCTGGGTCGCGCTCGTCGACCGGCTGTACGACGCCCAGGTGCGGATCGTCGCGTCGGGGACGCCGCTCGACGCCGTGTACCCCTCGTCGATGCTCGACGGCGGGTACCGCAAGAAGTACCTGCGTGCCGCGAGCCGCGTGGTGGCCCTGACCCGCGCCGTGGACTGAGCCACCCGCTCACCAGAACGACCGCAACGGGGCCGCGCCGGGCCTCCAGGGCGGGTTGCGCGACGCCTGTCGGGCACCGTCCGGACGGACTGCGCGAACTCCTGGCCCCCGTCCAGGGGGTCGAGAGGCCCCGGTAACACGACGTTTACAAAGCAACCCGTCGCGTTACACCCGCGAAACACATCGTGCTCCCTCGCGAAACGTCACCTCGCCAGACTCTGTCCTACCCGAGGCGGACACGTCGGTGCCCCGATGCACAGCAAGCACCGCCGACGTGGTGACCGCACTGCAATCGAGAGGTGAGACATGCTTGATCAAGGCAACACGACCTTCGTGTTGGTGATGGCAGCGCTGGTGTTGTTCATGACACCCGGCCTGGCGTTCTTCTACGGCGGACTGGTGAAGGCCAAGTCCGTCATCAGCATGATGATGATGTCCTTCGGGGCGATCGCACTGGTGAGCGTCCTCTGGGTCGTCTACGGCTACGCGATCGCCTTCGCCAACCACGGTGACGGTACCGCGGTCTCCGGCGTGGTCGGCTTCTTCAGCATCGACTGGAACCAGATCGGCCTCGGGCAGGCGTTCGAGGAGGCCAAGGCCTCGACGATCCACGCCGCGTACCCCTCGATGGCGTTCGTCGGCTTCCAGGCCACGTTCGCGATCATCACCGTCGCCCTCATCTCCGGCGCGATCGCCGACCGTGCCAAGTTCGGCGCGTGGATGGTCTTCGCCGGCGTCTGGGTCACGGTCGTCTACTTCCCCGTCGCCTCGTGGGTCTTCAACCTCACCTCCGGTTGGGCCGCCACGTGGGGCGTCATCGACTTCGCCGGTGGGACCGCGGTGCACATCAACGCCGGTGCGGCGGGTCTCGCGCTGGCGATCGTCCTCGGCAAGCGTGTCGGGTTCGCCAAGGGCGCGCACAAGCCGCACAACCCGCCCTTCGTCCTCCTCGGTGCCGCGATCCTCTGGTTCGGCTGGTTCGGCTTCAACGCCGGGTCCGAGGGCGCTGCTGACGGCATCGCCGCGATCGCCTGGGTGAACACCCTCGCCGCCCCGGCCGCCGCCATCCTCGGTTGGCTCCTCGTCGAGAAGCTCAAGGACGGCAAGGCCACGTCGATCGGTGCCGCATCGGGCGCCGTCACCGGTCTCGTCGCGATCACCCCGGCATGTGCAGCGCTGACCCCCGGCTGGGGCATCCTGCTCGGCTTCATCGCCGGCATCATCTGCTGCTTTGCGATCGACTGGAAGTACCGTCTCGGCTTCGACGACTCGCTCGACGTCGTCGGTGTGCACCTGGTCGGCGGCATCGTCGGCACGCTGTACCTCGGCTTCTTCGCCAACGACACCGGCCTCATCTACTCGGGCTCGTTCGCGCAGCTCGGCAAGCAGGCCGCTGCCGCCGGAGCGGTCGGTGCGTACTCGTTCGTCCTGGCCTTCATCATCGGTTGGATCATCGAGAAGACGATGGGCTTCCGCGTGAAGACCGAGGACGAGGTCGCCGGCATCGACACGGCCGTCCACGGCGAAGAGGGCTACGTCCTCTACGAGGAGCGCGACGAGACCCCGGTCTCCGTGCGCTAGCTCGACCCTCTCGAACGACGGCCCCGCGTCCGCGCGGGGGCCGTCGTCGTGCGTGGGGGTGCGGGTGGGGTGGGGTGCGGGTGCGGGTGTGCATGGGGGTGCGTGCGGGTGTTTGTCGACTCGGAACGACTTCGTCGCTGTCGTACGACAGCGGCGTTGTCGTCCGTTCACACCCGCGGATGACGGCGTGTGCAAGGAGCGACACGGTCGTCGTCGTACGACAGCGACTTCGTCGTTCCGAGTCGGTCGGCGCGCGGTGCGGGCGGGCGGCGCGCGGTGCGGGCGGGCGCCAGCGCGTGCTGTGGGAGGGTGGCAGCATGACGACGACGTCGATGCTGACCAACCTCCGCGAGGTCGGGGGATCTGGGTTCCAGGACGGCCGCGCGCGCCGGGTGTACCGCGCGAACACCGAGCCGGACCTCCCCGCGAGTGTGTACCCGACCGGGGTCGCCGTGGTGGACCTGCGACGGGACGACGAGATCGCGCGGGTCCCGCATCCCCTCGCGAGCGATCCTGGCTATCGCGGCGTGCCGCTCTTCGACCCGTCCACCGTCGAGTCAGGGGCGGACGCCGTGCAGCTCGAGGAGCAGTACGTCGACTGGCTGACCCGGCACAGCACGGGGATCGCAGACGCACTCCGGGCGATCGCCGACGCCGACGGAGACGTGCTGGTCTGCTGTTCAGCGGGGAAGGACCGCACCGGAGTCATCAGCGCCCTGCTGGCCCGGCTGTGGGGAGCGTCCGTGGACCGCGTCGGCGAGGACTACGCAGCGAGCGCGGACGGCCTCGCGGAGCGGTTCGCCGCCGAACGCGCGGTGAGCACCGACCCCGAGGCGACTGCCGTAGCGCAGCGCTGTGTTCCGGAGGTCATGACGACGGTCATCGGGCACCTGGAGCGGCGCTGGGGCAGCGTCGAGGACTACCTGCGGTGGATCGGGCTGACGGACGACGAGATCCGCGCGCTCTGAACGCGACCACATGACGGGAGGTTCGGTGCGCGTCCGACGTGCACCGAGCCTCCCGTCCGTGGTTCAGCTCACCAGGCGTAGTCCTCCGGCGAGGTCTTGTGCCCCGGGAAGATCTCGTCGAGGCGCGTCAGCGCCGACTCGTCGAGACGGATGTCGACGGCGTTGACGGCCGACTCCCACTGCTCCATCGTGCGCGGTCCCGTGATCGGCGCCGTGATGCCCGGCTGGTGCAGCAGCCACGCGAGTGCGAGCTCGCCGGGGGTGTGGCCGAGGTCCTTCGCGAGCGCTTCGTACGCCGTCAGCTGGTCGCGGTGCCCCTCGACGTACTCGGCGCTCCGGCCACTCAGCCGCCGGGAGCCCTGCTCGGTCTTCTCGATGATGCCGCCGAGGAGACCGCCCTGCAGCGGCGACCACGGAATCACGCCGAGGCCGTAGTGGCGGGCGGCCGGCAGGACCTCGCGCTCGACGTCGCGGACGACGAGGTTGTAGATCGACTGCTCGCTGACGAGTCCGAGGAAGTTGCGGTGCTTCGCGGCCTCCTGCGCCTGCGCGATGTGCCACCCGGCGAAGTTCGACGAGCCGACGTAGAGCACCTTGCCCTGCGCGACCGCGATCTCCATCGCCTGCCAGATCTCGTCCCAGGGGGTGTCACGGTCGACGTGGTGCATCTGGTAGAGGTCGATGTGGTCGGTCTGCAGACGTCGAAGCGACGCGTCGAGGGCCTGGCGGATGTTGTACGCCGACAGCTTCCCGCCGTTCGGCCAGTCGATCATGTCGCCGTAGACCTTGGTGGCGAGGACGGTCTTCTCGCGTCGGCCGCCGCCCTTCGCGAACCAGCGGCCGATGATCTCCTCGGTGGCACCCTTGCCCACCGAGCCGCCGTAGCCGTTGGCCGTGTCGAAGAAGTTGACGCCGAGCTCGTGCGCCCGGTCCATGATGGCGTGCGAGTCGTCCTCGCTGGTCTCCGGTCCGAAGTTCATCGTGCCGAGCACTGCTCGCGACACCGACAACCCTGTCCGTCCGAGGTGTGTGTAGTCCATGGATCGTGTCTACGCCGCCACGGCCGGACCGTGAGAGGCCCTGCGAGTACCGGTCACGGACCCCGTCCCGAGTTCTCCACGTGTATTCCGGCGGGGGAATGCGGGGGTCGCGGGGAGGGGTAACGTGCGGGAGATGATCACCCCTGCACCGCTGCGCGGCAGCCGGATCCTCGGGTTCGGCCACCACCAGCCCTCGCGCGTCCTCACCAACGACGAACTCTCGACGATGGTCGATACGAACGACGAGTGGATCGTGACCCGGACCGGGATCCGCACGCGACACATCGCCGGGCCCGACGACACCGTCACGTCGATGGCGACCGAGGCCGGTCGTGCCGCCCTCGCCGACGCCGGGGTCGAGCCCACCGACGTCGACCTCGTCGTCGTCGCGTCGACCACCCACCGCGACCGTGCGCCGTACACGGCCGGTCGGGTCGCCGCGGCGCTGGGGATGTCGAACGGCCCAGCGCCGATCGACATCAACACCGCGTGCAGTGGCTTCGAGTACGCGATGGCCCTCGCCGACCAGGCGATCCGCACCGGCTCGGCCGACACCGTGCTCGTGATCGGGTCGGAGCTGCTGTCCGGGATCGTCGACTGGACCGACCGGTCGACCTGCGTGCTCGTCGGCGACGGAGCCGGTGCGGCGGTCGTCGGTGTCTCCGACACGCCGTCGATCGGGCCCGTGTCCTGGGGAAGCGTGCCGCACCTGGAGCAGGCGGTGCTCGTGTCCGGGACGCCGGAGCGCTTCTCGCAGGAGGGCCGCTCCATCTACCGCTGGGCCATCACCGAGGCCGAGGGGCACGCCCGCCGTGTCGTCGAGCAGGCTGGGCTGACGATGGACGACATTCAGGTGTTCGCGTTCCACCAGGCGAACCTGCGCATCATCGAGCCGCTCGTCGCAGCACTCGGTGGCGAATCGAAGTTCGTGGTCCGGGACGTCGTCGAGTCGGGGAACACTTCGGCCGCGAGCGTGCCGCTCGGGCTGTCGAAGGCCTGGGCGCGTGGGGACCTCCCCGAGGGCGTCCCGGCGCTGCTGTTCGGCTTCGGCGGCGGGTTCGCCCACGCTGGGCAGGTCGTGATGACGCCGGTCCGCGCCCGCTGACCGGGACTGTGCAGACGGCGGACGGGAGGCTCGTGGCGGGATCGCCACGAGCCTCCCGTCCGCCGTCCGGTCGCGTTCAGAGCGCGGTGTCGGTCCGCTTGCTCTCCTGCGGCGCGTCCGAGCTCCCGCCACGGCGGCGCCACGGCAGCTGACGCTGCTTCGGCTCCTGCTGCTGCAGGACGATCGGGAAGTGCGCCGGCGGCAGACCGAAGCCGGTCCGCGAGGCCTGGATGACCCGACGGCCGAGCGCGTGGTTGCCGAGCCCACCGACGGCAGCGCCGATGCCGAACGGCAGCGCCCGACCGAGCATCGACGTGCCCTGTCGTGCGGCGAACCGCTTGATGAACATGTCCCGGACCTGGCCGCCGATCCCGCTCACGACCTGCTTGGGCATCGACGAGGTGACCATCTCGCCCCAGAACGCCGTGCGTGCCTGGCCACCGGCGGCCTGTCCGGCGAGCTGCTTGATGAGCTGCGTGCCCGGCGTGCCGAGGATCATCGCCATCACCAGGGTGCGTGAGCGCTCGGGGTCGTCGAGGGCGATGCCGTGCACCTCGGTGACCGACTGTGCGAAGAGTGCCGTCGTCTCCAGGAAGCCCATCGTCTCCACGCCGGTCAAGCCGAAGCTCGCGGCGACGCCGATGCCCGGGATCACCGCGCTCGCACCGACGGCGGCGCCACCGGAGGTCACAGCGGTGAGGTAGTGCCGCTCGAGGATCTGGATGACCTCTGCGGGAGAGGCGTCGGGGTGGCGGCGTCGGACACCGTTGACATGGGCGACGACGACGGGGCGCTGCACGTCGAGGAGGCGGTCGAGCCAGCGCTCCCAGCCCTTCGCGGTGGTCGGGAGTTTCGCGCTCGTCGTCGTGGAGACCTCCGCGCTCGCCGTCCGGTCGACCGGGGCCTGGGGGAGCGGGACGATCGCCTGGTCCGACTGGTGGTTCTGCTTCGGGGCCATGGCAGCCACGCTACGCCGGGCATGTGGGAGGCTCGCTGGGTGGACCACCCCGTGCATGCCTCGTCTCCGGAACACGCGCTCGACGAGGTCCGTCGTGCCGCAGGGTTCCTCACCGTGCAGGAGACCGCTGCGCTCGCGCCCCGCGTCATGGTCCTCGATCCCGGGTCGGTGCTCGTCGGCCGCGGCGTGGTGCTCGCCGACGACGTCGTGCTGTACCCCGGCGTGGTGCTCGAGACCCGCGGGTCCGGGTGTGTCGAGGTCGGGGCAGGAGCCCGGCTCGGACCCGGCGCGGTCGGTGTCGTCGCGGACGGCGGCGCGGTGCGCATCGGTGCGCGTGCGCAGATCGGGCCGGGTGCCGTGACGATCACCGCTTCGGACGGTGCCGACGTGGTGGTGGGGGCCGGGGGCCGCGTCCTCGGCGGTGCGCAGGTGGAGGGACCGGCACGGATCGGTGACGGCGCGCAGGTGCTCGGTTCGGTGGCGGTGCGGGACGTCGTGCTCGACGGGGGCGGGACGCACGCGGAGCCCGATCCGGATCGTCGGGGTGCCGTGGTGAAGGGTGCTGGCCGGGTGCACGGTGCGCGACTGGCGGTCGGCGAGGTCGTGGCGGTCGGGGCGGGGCCGTGGGTGGTGGAGCGGCAGCGGGCGTACCACCCGGGTGCGGCTGGCGACGCGGGTGCGGGTGCGGCTGCTGACGCGGGTGCGGCTGCTGACGCGGGCGCCGCTGCGGCTGGTGACGTCGCCGTGTCTCAAGATGCGGCGTGCCGGTCGAGGAACGCGTAGACCTCCCCGTCGTCGACCCCGGGGAAGCGGCCGGACGGTAGCGGCGCGAGGATCTGCGCGTGCAGCCGCGCGCTCGGCCACGCCGAGCCGGCCCATCGGTCCTCGAGCGCTCGTGACGGCCGCCGGCAGCACTGCTCGTCCGGGCAGCGCGAGGTCTCCCGATGCGTCGTCTCCCGCCCGCGGAACCACTTCGCGTCGTCGAACGGCACGCCGAACGTGATCGAGAACCCACCCTCCGGTGTCGATCCGGTCTGCGTCGAGCACCAGAACGTGCCGGTCGGGGTGTCCGTGTACTGGTGGAACTCGGTCGTCCGGTTCGCCCGGTCGCCCGCGCGACGTGCACCCCAGCGACGACAGACGACCTGGCCCTCGACCGCACCGGTGACGTCGACGGGCAGAGGGAGTCCGTCGTTCTCGTACGCCTTGTAGACCGCGCCGTCGTCACCGACGCGGAGGAAGTGCACGCGCATGTCGAAGTGCCGCGTCATGAGGTTCGTCATCCGCAGCGCCGCGGCTTCGTGCGTGACACCGAACGCGTCGCGGAAGTCCTCCACCGCCAGGTCCTTCGCGCGCTTCGCCTGCCCGAGGAACGCCACCGCCTGCGCTTCGGGCATCAGACAGCACGCCGCGAAGTAGTTGATCTCGAGCCGCTGTTGCAGGAAATCGGCGTACGAGTGCGGCGGCCGGTGCCCGAGGATCCGGTGCGCCATCGCCTGCAGCGCCATCGAGCGGAGGCCGTGTCCGCCGGGGATCGACGACGGCGGTAGGTAGATGCGGCCGTTCGCGATGTCCGTGACGCTCCTGGCCGATCGGGGGAGGTCGTCCACGAAGAACAGGTCGAACCCCATGGTCTCTGCCATCCGGCTCACCTCCCGGTGGGTCAGGGCACCGGACGAGTGGCCGACGGAGCGCACGCACTCCTCGGCGATGGCCTCGATCTCCGCGATGTGGTTGTCGCGTTCACGCATCCGGGCACGCTGCTCGGTGTTTCCGCGCCGTGCTGCCTCCGGTGTCGCGATGGCTTCGGACGCGCGCCGTTCGAGCTCGCGATGGAGGCCGACCAGCGCCCGCAAGGCGTCGTCGCCGAGGCTCCGCCCGGGTCGGACGGTCGGGAGGCCGGTGGTCGCGTACACGGGAGCGGCCTGCGCCCGACGGAGTTCCAGTTCCAGCGCAGCACGGTCGTTCGGCGGTTCGTCACGGAGCAGGTCGGTCACGCCGACGCCGAGGGCATCCGCGAACGCCTGGAGCTCGGACACACGGGGTTCGCGCCGTGCGTTCTCGATGAGGGAGAGGCGGCTCGCACTCATGCCGAGCACGGCGCCGAGTGCATCGAGCGTCAGACCCGCCGTCGTCCGGTAGTGGCGGATCCGGGCGCCGAGGAGGCCGGCGCGGTCCAGGTCGTCGTCCATGCGCACACGGTACGCGTGGCTCCACGTTCCGGCAAGAAGCGCCGATCTTGACGGCGTTATCGAGTCTCGCGGGTGCTGTCCGGCCTCGAGACTGCTTCCACAGCGCGGTCTTGACGACCGGGCGGTGCAACGACGACCTGACGAAAGGCGCCACCGATGACCATCACCGAAGCACCCCGAACCAACACCACGACCGTGGACGTCGTGTCGTTCGACGCAGTCGGTCTCGAGGACCTGGCGGCGGTCGGCGGCAAGAACGCGTCGCTCGGCGAGCTCATCCGCTCGCTCTCCTCCGCCGGCATCCGCGTCCCCGACGGCTTCGCGACGACAGCCGCTGCGTTCCGCCGCCACCTGGCGACGTCCGGGCTCGAGCACTGGATCGCACGGCAGCTGGAGGGCCTGGACGTCGAGGACACCCGAGCGCTCGCGCGTGTCGGTCGGGCCGTCCGGGAACGGATCGCGACGACCGATCTCGGCATCGCGTTCGAGCTGTCCGTCCGCGCGGCCTTCGAACGCCTGACTCGAGGCATGCCGGACGGTGTCAGCTTCGCGGTGCGGTCGAGCGCCACCGCCGAGGACCTGCCCGACTCCTCGTTCGCCGGGCAGCAGGAGACGTTCCTCAACGTCCGCGGGGTCGAGTCGGTGCTCGAAGCGATCCGGCAGGTGTTCGCGTCGCTCTACACCGATCGGGCCATCGCCTACCGCGTGCACCGCGGGTTCGTGCACGACGAGGTCGCGATCTCCGTCGGTGTCCAGCGCATGGTGCGGTCCGACCTGGCCGCATCCGGGGTGATGTTCACGCTCGACACCGAGACCGGCTTCGACCGGGCCGTCTTCGTCACGAGCGCGTTCGGACTCGGTGAGGGCGTGGTCCAGGGTGCGGTCAACCCGGACGAGTTCACGGTGTCGAAGACGGCGCTCGCGGCCGGCCGGCCGGCCGTGCTCTCCCGGCTCGTCGGAGCGAAGGCGACACGGATGGTCTTCACCGAGGACACCGCCGTCGGACGGACCACCGCGTTCGTCGACACCGACCCGCTCGACCGTCGACGGTTCTCGCTCACCGACGCCGAGGTCACCGAACTCGCGCGGACGGCCGTGGCGATCGAGCGGCACTACGGTCGCCCGATGGACATCGAGTGGGGCAAGGACGGACTCGACGGACAGCTCTACGTGCTGCAGGCCCGGCCGGAGACGGTGGCGTCGCGATCCCTCGCCGGTGTCGTCGAGCGGCACCGCCTCGCCGCGGCGCCGACGGGGGCACCGTTGCTGGAGGGCCGGGCGATCGGCGCGCGGATCGGTGCCGGTCCGGTGCGAGTGCTCGCATCCCCGCACGAGATGCACGACTTCGAGGAGGGCGAGGTACTGGTCGCCGACATGACCGATCCGGATTGGGAGCCGGTGATGAAGCGAGCATCCGCGATCGTGACGAACCGCGGGGGGCGCACCTGCCACGCCGCCATCATCGCCCGTGAGCTCGGCATCCCCGCCGTCGTCGGCACTGGCTCCGCGACGTCCGTGCTCACGGACGGGGACGCCGTCACGGTGTCCTGCGCGGAGGGGGAGACCGGGCGCGTGTTCCCCGGGTTGCTCGACGTCGTCACCGAGCGGGTCGAGGTCGATGCCCTGCCGGACCTCGGCGTCGACCTGATGCTCAACGTGGGGTCGCCGGAGCAGGCGTTCGGGTTCCAGGCGCTGCCGAACGCGGGCGTCGGGCTCGCGCGGATGGAGTTCGTCGTCAACCGGCAGATCGGTGTGCACCCGAAGGCGCTCCTGCACCTGGCCGATCAGCCGACCGAGTTGCGCGAGCAGATCGAGGACCGCATCGCGGCGTACGGGGCGCCGCGGGACTACTTCGTCCGCCGACTCGCCGAGGGCATCAGCACGCTCGCGGCGGCGTTCGACCCGAAGCCGGTGATCGTGCGGCTGTCGGACTTCAAGTCGAACGAGTACGCGCACCTGCTCGGTGGCGCGGCGTACGAGCCGGACGAGGAGAACCCGATGATCGGGTTCCGCGGCGCCGCCCGGTACCTGTCGGACGACTTCGCCGAAGCGTTCGCGCTGGAGTGCGAGGCGATCCGGACGGTGCGGGACGTGATGTGGTTCACGAACGTGCGGGTGATGATCCCGTTCGTCCGGACGGTCGAGGAGGCGTCCGGCGTCGTCGAGCGCATGGCGTCGAACGGACTGGTCCGTGGACGCAACGGGCTGCAGGTCGTGATGATGTGCGAGATCCCCTCGAACGCACTCGACGCAGACCGGTTCCTGGACCACGTCGACGGCTTCTCGATCGGCTCGAACGACCTGACACAGCTGACCCTCGGCGTCGACCGGGACTCCGGCATCGTCGCGGAGTCGTTCGACGAGCGGAACCCGGCCGTGCTGCGCCTGATCGACATGGCGATCGATGCCTGCCGTGCTCGCGGCGCCTACGTCGGCATCTGCGGGCAGGGGCCGAGCGACCACCCTGACCTCGCCGAGCACCTCATGGCGCGCGGCATCAGCTCGATGTCGCTCAACCCCGACAGCGTCGTCGAGACGTGGCAGCGTCTGGCTACCGGAGTGGAACGCCAGCACGGATGAGCACGGCACGGATCACCTCCGGGTCCATGAGATCGGCCCAGCTGAACCGGATGACCGTTCGAACCTCGGGGAAGGAGCGCACGAAGTCTTCTCGACGCTTCTCGTCCCAGTGCGCTTCGGCGGCGGCAGCCCCGTCCCCGTACTTGGCACGCCCGTCCACCTCGACGACGACGCCCTGCGCCGGGAACCAGAAGTCGACGACGGCGCGCCGAACACCTGGTCGTGCGAAGACGTGCTGCTGGACCGGTTCCGGTGTCCCGAGCTGCCGGAACCGGACCCGTGCGATGGATTCCGCGGGGGAGTCCGACAGTGACGACGCCATCTCGATGGCCACACGCGCACGGTGCACGGCGTTCGGCGGAGCCGCCGCGAGTTCGTCGAGGAGCATCTCCGGGAACACCTGACGAGCAGCCAGTGCCGCGTCGAGCATGGGAACCGACACGAATGCAGGTTCGGTCGCAGCGACGTCGACGAGCGTCCGGACGAGCGCCGTCACGTGCGCGCCGCAGAACTCCGTCGGCATCGTCGGTGGGCTGCCGGCGTACCGGGGAACCGGGCCGGTCCGATCGGCTTCGACGTGCACGCTGGTCAACCGTGTCGCGTCGGCGTGGGTCCGTCGCGGATCCGTGACCTGCACCTTTGCCGGAGGTGGGGAGACGAAGGGCAGATCGTGGACCGCCGCCGCGGACGCGTGCGAGATCGCCCGCGGTGGGCGGATCATCGAGGCGGTGGCGCGGAGGAGCAGCAGGTGCCGCGCTTCCGGTCTGAGGGCGTCGAGGGCGTCGGGTTCGACGAGGACCCCCGGGCGCACCGCGACGAGTTCGCCGCGGCGAGCACGACGCTGGAGCGCGCGGCGTTCGGCGCTGTCGTGGTCTGCGGTGCGGATCAGTGGTGTCTGCATGACGTGATCGTGCATGCGGAAACGATCCCGCTCGTGACCTGCCCACGGGGCGGAGGCGAGTCGATCTGTGGACGACGAGCCGAGCCTCCAGGCTGTGGAGGGTTCGTGCGTGCGCAACCTGCGACAGAGTCGATGTCGTACGACATCGACTCTGTCGCAACCACGCGTGTGCAACGGTTGCGCACGCCGCCCAGCGACAGGATCGCTGTCGTACGACAGCGATCCTGTCGTTCCGAGTCGGCCCCCGGGGGGGGGAGCGGGGTGCGGGGAGCGGGGAGCCGGGAGCCGGGACCAGCCCAGCCCCCTACCGCCGAGCGAGCTCCGCGCGCAACGGCAGGTCCTGGTCCTCGAGGATGAACTGTGCGCCGACCGACGTCCGCGCGTTCACCACGACCGGCGCGAGCAGGTTCACCGTCGTGCCGGCGTCACCCGGGGTCGCCACGACGAGGAGCATCGCGTCCGACGGCGCGGTCAGCCCGATCGTCGCCGCCTGCTCGTCGGACAGCGCCGGCGCGTAGTCGGGCAGGTGCACCGCAGCGTCGAGCAGGAACATCTTCGGCGCGGACACCCCGGACGCCGTGGTCCCCGCCCCGACGAGCGTGAAGAGCCCGTCGGCACCCGAGACCGGCGTCAGTGTGAACGCGACGAGGGGCTCGAGACCGAACGGTGCGACGGCGAAGGTGAGGTCGATGTTCATCGGAGGTAGTCCATCAGGGTCGGCTGCAGGACCTTCGCGGTGACGGCGAGGGCTGCCTGGTAGTTGGTCTGCTGCACCTGCAGGTCGAGGACGGCCTTGGCGAGGTCCTTGTCCTCGATCGACGAGCGGCGTCCCTCGAGCGTCGTCGACGACGACTTCAGGGAGTCCTGCGCGGCGATCGCGGCCGCGTGCCGGACACCGACGTCCGCCTGCACGCCCCGCACGGTCTGGAGGTGCGCGTCCACGTCGTTGATGCGGGGGTTCACGTTCACGCCGTTCTGCAGGTCCCCGACGATCGAGTCGATCATCGAGAACACGGAGGTCGACCCGGAGCCGAACACGGCGGCCCCTGAGGTGTCGACCCGCACCGTGGTCCCGTCGCCGATGCGCCGGTCGACGGTCGCGGTGGACGGCGCCCACCCGGTGGCGGGGTCGTACGCCGTCGACGAGGTCGAGGACCCGGCGAAGACGGACCGGGCACCGTACGTGGCGTTCGCGCTCGCAGCGAGGTCGCCCTTGAGCGCCTGGAACTGGGTGACGAACGCGTCACGGTCGGTGTCGCTCATGGTGCCGGAGTTCGCCGCCTGCACGGCGAGGTCCCGCACCTTCGAGAGGACCGAGTAGACGTCGCCGAGCGCGCTGTCGGTGTTCGCCAGCCACCCGACCGCGTCGTTCGCGTTCCTGGTGTACTGCGCGTTCGCGGCCTGCTCCTTGCGGACCTGCATCGACGATGCGGTACCGACCGGGTCGTCCGACGGCTTCCCGATGTTCTTCAACGTCGTGGCCTGCTCGGTGAGCTGTGCGAGCTTGGCGGCACCGGCCTGCAGCCGGCCCGTGGCCGCTGCCATGGACATCTGGGTGGTCACACGGGTGATCACGGTCATCCCCTCCCGACGAGGCCGACGCGGTTGATGAGGGTGTCGAGCATCTCGTCGACGGCCGTCAGGACACGTGCCGCGCCCTGGTAGGCGTGCTGGTAGCTGAGCAGGTTGACGTTCTCCTCGTCGAGGTCGACGCCGGCGCCCGACTGCTGCTGGGTGCGCGCGTTGGTGAGGGCGAGGCCGGTGAGCGTCGCCTCCGACGTCGCCGAACGGGAGGCCGTGCCCACGCCCGCCACGAACGTCGCCCACGCCTTGTCGGGTGCGTCCACGGCCTTCCCCAGCTCGCCGAGGGCATCGGCCACGGAGCCGTCGTACTCGCCGGCCGCGTTCCGCGTCGCGATGCCGCCGGCGTCGGTGGGGACGACGGTGAGGCCCTGCGCGGCCGGGACGCCGGCGGTGAGTGCGAAGAAGGCGGCACCGGTGGTCCCGTTCGCCGTGGTGCCGGTGGCGTGCACGGCGTTGACCTGTGCGGCGATCGTCGTCGCGATCGTGTCGTACGCGGCGGACGCCTGCGCGAGCGCACCGCCGGTGCCGTTCGCGTTCGCCGGTGCCAGCAGCGACACGTTGCCGGCGATCGATCCGCCGTCGAGGGCGACGGCCGAACCGGAACCCGAGGTCCAGGTGAGGGTGACCGGCGCGCCGTCCGCGAGTCGGGTCCCGCCGCCGAGCGCGACCGAGCGGGCATCCGAGCCCTGCACCAGCGGGTTGCCGCCGATGAGCACGTCGACGGTGCCGTCGGCGTTCGCGCGGGTCGTGCCCCCGGCGAGGGAGGCGATCTGCTCGGTGAGCTGGTCACGCTGGTCGATGAGCTCGTTCGCGTTGCCGCCACCGGCGAGTGCGGTGCGGATGCGGCCGTTGAGGTCGGCGACCTGTTTCGCCGCGTCGTTGAGCTGCGACACCTGTCCGGCGACGGTGCTGCGGACGCTGGTCCACTGTGCGTCGACGGCCTTCGACCCGGCGGCCAGGGTGGACGCGACGGTCTTCGCGGCACCGAGCAGCGCGGTGGCGGCACCCGGGTCGTCGGTGTGCGTGGACACATCGCCCCACGCGGACCAGAAGTCGTCGAGCTTCGCGGAGAGCCCGTCGTCGCCCGGCTCGTTCAGCCCGGTCTCGAGCTGGTCGAGTCCGGCTGCCCTGGCCGTGGCGTACGCGGAGGACCCGGCAGCGGCGCGGACGCCGGCGTCGAGCGTGAGGGAGCCGAGTCGTGCGATGCCGTCGACGGAGACGCCCTGTCCGGCGAGGGCCGCCGTCCCGCGCATGAAGCCGGTCTGCGCCGCGGGGATCGACGTCTGCGTGACGCGCTGGCGGGTGTACCCGGCGGTGCCCGCGTTCGCGATGTTCTGCCCGGTGACGTCGATGCCGGCACGCGCTGCGGCGAGGCCGGAGTAAGCGGTGGCGAGCGAGCCGAATGTGCTGACCATCGTCTACAGGGTCCCGTCGAACAGTCGGGCCTCGCCCGTCGCGTGGCCCGAGGTCCCGGTGGCGTCGTACGTCGCGGTGTCGCCGACCGTGCCGGCGAGGGTCTCCTCGGTGGCCTGTGCAGCGGTCCGGAGGAAGCGGTCGTTCTCGTCCCGCAGGGCCCCGATCTGCGTGGTCAGCTCGACCATCGCGTGGAGGTGCGACGCGAGGATCTCGCCCCACGGGCCACCAGGCGCCGCGGCGACGACCTCGCGCAGGGGAGCGTCGGGGTCCACGCCCCACTCCTCGGCGACGGCGGCGCTCTCGGCGCTCCGTTCGAGTCCGGTGGCGCGGAGACGTTCGAGCACCTGCTCGACCTCGCGGCTGGCGTGCGACACCCAGCGGGAGCGCCCGGCGGCGAGCAGCAGCTGCTCCTCCTCGAGCTTGAAGGTGAGCAGTTCGAGCAGTTCTCGTTCGCGCCAGAGCACGGCGGACAGGTCGTTCACGCTCATCATCTCCTCCCGGTGTCGGTCCGACTGCGTGTCGGTCATCCTGCGGTGTCGGTCATCCTGCGGTGTCGGTCATCCTGCGGACAGCGGGGACTATCGGCAGCCCGGGGTGCCCCGTAAGCGCGACCCCGGCGGTGGCGGGGCACGAGTCGGCACGGTTTCCTCCCGGTGCCTCCACTCCGGGGGACAGCAACGACCGTTCCCGCACTCGGGTCCCCCCAAATGCCGACCGGGAAACAGCCCGTGTCCCCCCGCTTTGGGGACGTGTGAGGGGGTGTTCAGCGGTTTGCCAGCCGATACATTCAGAACGCACCCCCGGGGGACAAACCGGAACGCGTCGCAGGGACGCGGGTGCACCGCCCGGAGGGACCCGGGCGGGTCTTCGGCGTACCGACCGGCCTCCACGCGGCCGGTGATCGCCGCGCCCACGGACGGGTCACACCAGTCGAGACGACCAGGGGATCAGCATGGACCGCACCGAACGCAACGCGATGATCGTCGAGCACCTCCCGCTCGTCGGCTACATCGTGTCCGACGTCCGTGCACGTGCCACCCACCTCGACCGCGACGACCTCGCCGCCGTCGGTTCGCTCGCGCTCGTCGCGGCCGCCGACGCCTTCGACCCCACCCTCGGCGTGCCGTTCGGTGCGTACGCCCGCACCCGCATCACCGGCGCGATCGCCGACGACATGCGCTCGGCGGACTGGGCGAGCCGCGGGACCAGGAAGCGCATCCGCGAGGCCCTCGCGACGCAGGAGGCGCTGTCCTCCCGACTCGGTCGCACGGTGTCCGTGCAGGAGATCGCCGACGCGATGGGTGTCGACCGCCAGACCGCCGCCGACGCGATGAGCGACGCCGGCCGGGTCGTGACGCCGATCGACGAGACCGTGCACGACACCGTCGCCGCCGACCTGCCGCTCCCCGGCGAGGACCTCGTCGAGGCCGAGCGGCGCCGCTACCTCCGTGCTGCCGTCGAGGCGCTGCCCGAGCGGATGCGCTTCGTCGTCGAGGCCGTCTACTTCGGGGACCGTTCGGTCACCGACGTCGCCGCCGAGCTCGGCATCACCCACTCCGCCGTGTCCCAGCAGCGCTCCGAGGCGATGCGGCTGCTCCGCGACGGTCTGGCCACGCACTACGGCGACGGTGGCGAGACCCCGGAGCCCGTGTCCCGCACCACCGCGGCACGTCGCAGCGCGTACCTGGCGAAGGTCGCCGCGAACGCCGCGGTCGGTGTCGCCCGTGCGGTGCAGGACGCCGCGACCGGCCAGCACGTGGTCGCCAGTTGAGCCGTGGGAACCGCTCGGAGAAATCCCGACGGTTTCCCTAACGCCTCCGGCCGCCCGGCCGAGAGGACACCATGTCAGCCCACGGACGGGCTGACGAAGACCCAGATTTCACGGAGGAAACCACCATGGGTATGTCCATCAACACCAACCTCTCGGCACTCAACACGTACCGGAACCTCAACTCGACGCAGAACGACCTGTCGAAGTCCCTCGAGAAGCTCTCGACGGGTCTCCGCATCAACCGTGCTGCCGACGACGCGGCCGGTCTGTCGATCTCCGAGGGACTGAAGTCCCAGGTCGGTGGCCTCACGGTCGCCGCCCGCAACGCGCAGGACGGCATCTCCGTCGTGCAGACCGCTGAAGGTGGCCTCACCGAGACCCACTCGATCCTCCAGCGCATGCGCGACCTGGCCGTCCAGGCCGGCAACGACTCGAACAACGCCGACTCGCGCAAGGCGATCACCACCGAGGTCGGGCAGCTCCAGCAGGAACTGCAGCGCATCTCGGACTCGACCAACTTCAACGGCATCAAGCTGCTCGACGGCAAGGCCGGTAGCGCCGCCGACGGCAAGCTGCAGTTCCAGGTCGGGGCGAACGGTGACACCGCCAGCCAGATCACGGTCGACCTCGCCGGGGCCGACGTCAGCTCGATCGCGGGCAAGCTCACCACGGACACGTACAAGGCGGACGGCACCGTCGACGTGGCCGGGGCGATCAAGTTCGACACGGCGACCGACGCGCAGGCGGCGATCACCACGATCGACGAGCAGATCAAGGCCGTCTCGTCGGCTCGTTCGAACATCGGTGCGATCCAGAACCGCTTCGACCACGCCATCAACGTGACGAACGTGGCCAAGGAGAACCTGACCGCGGCCGGGTCGCGCATCACCGACGTCGACATGGCGGAGGAGATGGTCAAGTACACGCGCGACAACATCCTCAGCCAGGCCGGCACGTCGATGCTCGCGCAGGCGAACCAGAGCACGCAGGGCGTCCTCTCGCTGCTCCGCTAGGGGCGACGGCGCCGCTCACCGGGGACGGTTCGGACCTCCCGGCGAGCGGCGCCTCCCGCACCACCAGTTCACCCGACTGAGGACCAGGAGCCAAGATGTCCACCTCGTCCGTGTCCAGCGGCAACTTCGCCATCGACGGACTCGTGTCCGGGCTCGACACGACGAGCCTCATCAACTCGCTCATGTCGATCGAGTCGGTGCCGCAGACGCTCCTCAAGACCAAGGTCACGACGACCAACTCGTTCATCTCGTCACTGCAGACGATCAACGGGCTCGTCCAGACCCTCGCGACGAAGGCGGCCGACGCTGCGAAGGCCACCTCGCTCGACGTCTTCGGGGTCACCAGCTCGAACGCCGGGGTCACGGCGACGACCGGTGCGAACGCCACGGCCGGGTCGCTGAGCTTCACCGTGGCCTCCACCGCGTCCGCGCAGGTGGGCGTCACGGCGGCGATGCGGACGTGGTCCACGGACGCGCAACCGATCACGATCACCAAGGCCGACGGCACGACGACGACCGTCACCCCGGCATCCGGCTCGATGGACGACGTCGCTTCCGCCATCACGAAGTCGGGAGCGGGCATCACCGCGACGAAGGTGTCCGCCGGCACCGACGCCGACGGCACGAAGCTCTACCGGCTGCAGCTCACGTCCACCGCGACCGGCGCGGCAGGCGCGTTCACGATCCACCGCGGCACGGCCGCCGACGTCGCCGCGGGAACGGCGACCGACGTGCTCACCGAGACCGGCGCCGCTGTCGTCAAGCAGGCATCCGACGCGAGCGTGACGCTCTGGGCGGGGACGGCCGCGGCGCAGACGGTGACGAGTGCGACGAACACCTTCGCGGACATCGTCCCGGGGTTGAACGTGACGGTGTCCCAGGTCACGAGCGACCCGGTCACCGTCTCGATCGCACAGGACACCACCAAGGCACAGGCGGTGGCGTCCGGTCTGGTCGACGCGATGAACGCCATCAGCTCCTACTACGCGTCGAACACCACGCTGACGAGCACGACGAGCGCCACGGCCGGTACCACGACGACGACGGCCGGGGTGCTCCTCGGTGACTCGACGACCCGCGACGCCGTGCAGCGGCTCACGAGCACGATGTCCGCCCCGGTCAACGGGAAGTCCCCATCGTCGATCGGCATCTCGATCACGAAGGACGGCGACTTCACCTTCGACGCCGACGTGTTCCAGAAGGCCCTCGCGACGGACCCGCAGGGGACGCAGGCGATCCTCTCCGGGGTCGCGACGAACGTCGGAGCTGCCGCGACGTCGGCGTCCGACAAGTACACCGGCTCGCTCACCACCGCGATCACCGGCCAACAGGCCGTGGTCAAGGACCTCAACGACCAGATCGACCGTTGGACGGACCGCCTCGCATCGCGCAAGTCGGCGCTGCAGACGCAGTACGCGGCGCTCGAGACCAGCCTCAGCAAGCTCCAGTCGCAGTCGAGCTGGCTCTCCAGCCAGCTGTCCTCGACGTCGAGCTGAACGGGAAGACACCATGTACGACAAGAACACGCTCCGCCGCCGCGCGCAGTACACCAGCGAGGCCGTCCTCTCCGCGACGCCGGCACAGCTCGTCACGATGCTCTACGACCGGCTGCTGCTCGACCTGCACCGTGCAGAGGCCGCGCAGACCACGAACGACTGGGACGCCGCGCGCGAGCAGCTCCTGCACGCCCAGGCGATCGTCGGCGAGTTGTCCGCGACGCTCCGCATCGACGCGTGGGACGGCGGCGAGGGTCTCCTGGCGATCTACAACTACGCGTCCACCTCGCTGATCACGGCGAACGTGCACCGGGACGTCCAGGCGACCCGCGACTGCATCCGGATCCTCGAGCCCCTGCGACAGTCCTGGCACGACGCGGCCGCCGCGATGCCGGCGACGCCAGCACCGGCCCAGCACACGGTCGGCGGAGCGCTCGGTGTCGCCTGAGCAGACCCCGCCAGACGAGCAGACCGGGTCAGACGAGCAGCGGGCCGCTTGGGAGGCCGTGCTCACGTCCCTGGAACAGGCGGCGGCCGCCGACGACCCGGCCCCGTGGCACGAGCCGACCGGGCTGGGCCGGATCCCGCGGGACCTGGTGGGGCGGGCCTCCCGGCTGCTCGCCGCGCAGCGGGACCGCATGCAGGTGCTGGAGCAGGACCGGCGCAGCACGCTCGAGCACCTCGGGGCGCTCCGCGCCGTCGACGCGACGCGCGAGCCGCAGCGCTCGGTGTACCTCGACGCCTCCGCCTGAGCCCCCCGTTCGGGGCAACCGCTAACACCCAGGGACCCGCGCTCCGATAGCGCCCGACGAGCACGGATCGCTCGACCACCCGGCCACGGATCGGCCACCACCGCACGGTGTCGTCGCACAGGACGACGGCACCTTGACGAGGGGACCCTCCGTGTTCGATTCCGTGACGTCGGCGGCGCTGCAGAGCGCGCTCGACGGGCTCTCGATGCGCCAGCGCGTGATCGCGAACAACATCGCGAACATCAACACCACGAACTACCACGCCGAGAAGGTGCAGTTCGAGGACGCCCTCGCCAAGTCCGTCGTCGAGGGCAACGGCAGCACGACGCCGACCATCGCGCGGAGCCTCGAGCCCACGAACACGAACGGCAACAACGTCAACCTCGACGAGGAGACGCTCTCCAACATCGACACGGTGCTCCGGTACCAGTTCGCCACGCAGGCGATGAACTCCGAGCTCACCAGCGTCCGTGCGGCGATGCGGACGAACTCGTGACGACCTTCGACGCGATCGGGATCGCGAGCACCGGCCTCACCGTGCACCGGAAGTGGCTCGACGCCATCTCCGACAACATCGCCAACGTCAACACGGTCAAGTCGATGGACGACACCGCGTTCCAGGCCCGGTACGTCGAGGTGCAGGAGGGCAACGGCGTCTCCGGCGCCTACGTCAAGGGCGCTGCGTTCGGCAGCGCCGCCGGCCGCGTGACCTACGACCCGGACAACCCGCTCGCGAACGCCGAAGGGTACGTCCGCATGCCGGACATCGACCTCGGCACGCAGATGGCGGACCTCATCATGGCCCAGCGCGGCTACCAGGCGAACGCCGCAGTGGTCGACCGCGCGAAGACCGCCTACGAGGCGGCACTGCAGATCGGGAAGAACTGATGCCCATCGACGCCGTGAACGGTGTGACCACGAACGCCCTCTCCGGGGTGTTCGGCACGAACCAGGCCACCACGCCCGCGAACACCGCCGAGCCCACCACGGGCACCGACGGGTCCTTCGCCGCGAGTCTCGGCAACGCCGTCGACGGACTCCAGGAGCTGCAGAGCACGTCGAAGACGCTCGCGCTCAAGGCCGTCACCGGCAACCTCGACGACATCCACGACGCCACCATCGCGTCCACCCGTGCGCAGGTCACGCTCGAGCTCGTCGCCGCCGTGCGCAACAAGGGCGTCGACGCGTTCAACGAGATCATGAGGATGCAGGCCTGATGCCCGCCGCACTGCAGAACGTCTTCGGTCGCCTCGGCGCCTACGTCAAGGGCTTCTCCGCCGCCCAGCGCACCATCGCGATCCTCGGCGTCGCGGCGCTCGTCCTCGGCGGCATCGCGCTCGCGTCCTGGCTCGGCAAGCCGTCGTACGCGCCGCTCTTCACCGGGCTGGCCGCTGCTGACGCGAGCTCGGTCACGGACCAGCTCACCACCGACGGCGTGCCGTTCCAGCTCACCGACGGCGGGGCGACCATCCTCGTGCCGCAGTCCGCGGTGTACACCGAGCGGCTCAAGGCGGCGTCGAACGGCCTGCCGTCGTCGAACGAAGGCGGCTACTCGCTGCTCGACAAGATGGGCGTGACGAGCTCCGAGTTCCAGCAGGACGTCACCTACAAGCGCGCGATCGAGGGCGAACTCGCGAAGACGATCTCGGCGATGGACGGCGTGCAGACCGCCACCGTGCAGCTCGCGATCCCGGAGAAGTCCGTGTTCGTGTCCGAGGAGAAGGACCCGACGGCGTCGGTGTTCATCGCCACGAAGAACGGCGTCCAGCTCACCACCGACCAGGTGCAGTCGATCGTGCACCTGACGAGCGCCGCGGTCGAGGGCATGCAGCCCACCGACGTGTCCGTCGTCGACGCGAAGGGCCAGACCCTGTCGGCCGTCGGCACCGGCGCGACCGGATCGGGTGCCGACCAGGCAGCGGACTACGACGCGTCGACGTCGAAGAAGATCCAGGACCTGCTCGACACGACCCTCGGAGCCGGCAACGCCAGCGTCGTCGTGTCCGCGACGATGAACCAGAACACCGGGACGCGCACGTCGGAGTCCTACACGACGCCGACGTCAGGACCGGTCGCGCTCAACGAGTCGTCCACGAAGGAGCAGTACGGGTCCGGCGCCGGAGCCTCCAGCGGCGCGACGGGCGTCCTCGGCCCGGACAACATCGCCGTCCCGAACGGCACCGCGACGAGCGGCACCGGTGACGGCGGGTACACGAACGAGTCTGCGACGAAGAACAACGCCGTCGACCACACCACCGAGACGACGCAGATCCCGTCGGGCGGCGTGCAGCGCCAGACCGTGTCGGTCGCGCTGAACAGCAAGGCGACGTCCGTGCAGAACGCGAACCTGCAGAGCATCAACGACCTCGTGTCCGCCGCTGCTGGAGCCGACACCGCCCGCGGGGACCAGGTGAAGGTCGCGATGATGGACTTCGACACGAGCACCGCCGACGAGGCCGCGAAGGCGCTCAAGGCACAGCAGGAGGCCGACCAGCAGGAGGCGATGTGGTCGGCGATCCGCACCGCCGGCATTGTCATCGGCATCGCTCTGGCCCTCATCGCGCTGATCATCGTGCTGGTCAAGCGCGGTCGGCGGCAGGAGCGCGAGAGCGTCGACGTCGGCGAGCTCGACGCCTTCGGGAGCGCGTTCGAACTGCCGCTGGCGGTCGACGCAGCCGAGCAGCGCGCCGGGCTCTCGTCCGCCGGCGACGCCCCGACCGTCGCGCTGCCGACGCTGCCGCACGACGACGCCCCGACCGAGGTCCTCACGACCGACGAGATCACCGCCGAGCGCCGCCGTCAGGACATCTCCGCCCTCGCCGAGCGCGACCCGAAGCGCACGGCCGAGCTCCTCCGCGGGCTCCTCGACGACCGGACCACGGTGTGAACGCCGCCGCCCCAGCGTCCGGCGACCGCGCGTTGACCGGTGCGCAGAAGGTCGCGCTCATCCTCATGCAGATGGAGACCGAGCGTGCCGCCGAGGTGATGAAGCAGTTCTCCGAGCTCGAGGCCGAGGAGATCTCCGCCGAGATCGTCCGGATGCGCCGGGTCGAGGACACCGTCGTCGACAAGACGCTGACCGAGTTCCACCGGATGACGCTGACCGGGCGCACGCAGCGTCGAGGCGGCAAGGAGACCGCGCTCGGGCTCCTCGAGGCGTCCTTCGGTGCCGAGCGCGCCGCGGGCGTCATGGACCGCCTGGCCTCGAACCTCGCCGGGCAGTCCTTCGACTTCCTCGACGACGCCGAACCAGGGCAGATCATCACCCTCCTCGAGGGCGAGCTCCCGCAGACCATCGCCCTCGTGCTGGCACACCTCAAGCCCGCCCAGGCGAGCGCCGTGCTCGCCGGGGTCGACGAACGTGCCCGCACGGACGTCGCGCAGGCGTTCGCCACGATGGGCTCGGCGACCCCCGAGGCGGTCGGCATCGTCGCGGGCGTCCTCCGGCAGCGCGCCGGCGCCGTCGTGTCGCCGCGCGAGAGCATCGAGGTCGTCGGGGGCATCCAGCCGCTCGTGGACATCATCAACCGATCGGACGTCGCGACCGAGAAGGCCGTGCTCGACGGGCTCGAGGCGCGCGACCCCGAGCTCGCCGAGGACATCCGTTCGCGGATGCTCACCTTCGAGGACATCGTCAAGCTCGAGGCGCGGGACATCCAGCAGGTGCTCCGCGGCATCGACTCGAAGATCCTCGCCACCGCGATGAAGGGCGCTGCCGGACCGGTCGTCGAGACCATCCGCGCCAACGTCTCCGAGCGCAACCGCGAACTGCTCGACGACGAACTGCAGGCGATGGGCCCCGTCCGCGTCTCGCAGGTCGAGGAGGCGCGTGCCGAGGTGGTCCGCTCCGTCCGCGAACTCGAGGCGCAGGGCGTCATCACCGTCCACCGCGCGGAGGAGGACGAGCTCGTTGAGTGACACCACCTTCGAACGGGTCGCGTTCCCCGTCGTCGCCGATGCCGGGCTCCGCGACCGCGTCGCCAGCGCCGAGGTCCGCGGGCACGCCGCCGGGTACGCAGCAGGGCTCAGGGCCGCGCAGGCCGAGACGGACGCACTGCGCGCCGAGCTCGCGGCAGCGCACGACCACCGCGCCGCGCAGCTCGAGGCCGAGGCGGCCAGGCGGGTCGCCGTGCTCGGCGCGATGACCGACGCGCTCGTCGCGCGCACGGTGCCGGTGCTGGAGTCGGCGGAGCGATCCGTCGTGGAAGCCGCCGTCGAACTGGCCGACGCCGCCGTCGGGTACGCGATCCGGTCCTCCCGTCCGGTCCTGGAGGCCCGGGTCGACTCCGGTGCGGAGGCGACGGTCCGCCGTGCGCTCGCGTCCGTCGACCACACGGTCGCGATCGACGTGCGGCTCAGCCCGGCCGACGCCGCGGCGGTCGCCGGACTGGACCTGCCGGTCCCGGTGCGCGCGGACGCGACCCTCGCCGACGGCGACGCGGTCGTCGACCTGCCGGACGGCATCCTCGATGCCCGCATCGGTGTCGCACTCGCCCGCGCCAAGGACGCGCTGGGGGTGACCGCGTGACCGCGACGCTCCTCCGTCCGCGCGGCCTCGACGCCGCCGTCGCCCTCGCCGCACCGCAGCGCGTCGGCGTCGTCACGAGCGCCGTCGGCCTCGGGCTGACGATCGCCGGACTCGAGGCGCGCATCGGCGAGGTCGTCCTCGTCGGGCACGACGACGGACCGCAGACCGCCGTCGAGGTCGTCGCCACCGACGCGACGGGCGTCCGCTGCATGCCGCTCGGGCGACTCACCGGGATCACCGCGGGGACGCCGGCTCGGCCCACCGGGCGACCGGTGCTCGTGCCGACCGGACACGGCCTGTTCGGACGCGTGCTCGACGGCCTCGGCCGCCCGATCGACGACCGTGGCCCGCTCGACGCCGCCGACTGGGTGGAACTCGACCACGCGACGCCGAACGCGATGGCGCGCACGCGCATCGACACGCCGATGCAGCTCGGGGTCCGGGTGCTCGACACCCTGACGACCGTCGGGCGCGGGCAGCGCATGGGCCTGTTCGCGGGGTCCGGCGTGGGCAAGTCGTCGCTGCTGTCGATGATCGCCAGGGGGAGTGACGCGGCCGTCAACGTCATCGCACTGGTCGGGGAGCGCGGCCGCGAGGTCCGGGAGTTCCTGGAGGACGACCTCGGTGCCGAGGGCCTCGCACGCTCGATCGTCGTCGTGTCCACCTCGGACGAACCAGCACTCATGCGTCTGCGTGCCGCGTTCGTCGCCACCCGCATCGCGGAGTCGTTCCGCGACGCCGGGCAGGACGTCGTGCTGATGATGGACTCGCTCACCCGTGTCGCGATGGCGCAGCGCGAGATCGGGCTCTCGGTGGGGGAGCCGCCAGCCACCAGGGGCTACCCGCCGTCGACGTTCTCGGTCCTCGCCGGCCTGCTCGAACGCGCCGGCACCGACCGCGCCGGGAGCATCACCGGGCTCTACACGGTGCTCGTCGACGGTGACGACCACAACGAGCCGATCGCCGACTCCGCGCGGAGCATCCTCGACGGGCACGTCGTCCTCGACCGCAAGCTCGCCGTGACGGGGCACTTCCCGTCCGTGGACGCCCTCGGGTCGATCTCCCGCGTGGCGTCGAAGGTCACCACCGACCACCAGCGCGCCGCTGCGACGGGCCTGCGGAAGGTGATGGCCGCACGGAAGGCCGCGCAGGACCTGCTCGACGTCGGGGCGTACCAGCGTGGGACGAACCCGCTCGTGGACGCGGCCGTCGACCACCAGGACGCGATCGACGCGTTCCTCCGCCAGGGCATGGACGAGCGTGCGACCGCGGACTCGTCGTGGGATCGCCTCGGAGCACTCGTCCAGCAGCTCGGGGGTGTCTGATGGCGCGCCGCTTCCCGCTCGCCGGGCTCCTCCGACTCCGGCACGCGGAACAGGACCAGGCCGCAGCGGTCCTCGCCGCCGCGAACGAACGCGTCCGTGACGCCGCCGACGCCCGGATCGCCGCGCGCCGGAACCTGAGCGACCAAGAGGCCGCGATGCCGATCGAGGACGCCGCGACCCTCAGCGCGGTCGCCGCAGCCCGTGCCGCGACCCGCGGGATGCTCGAGGAGCTCGACGCCGTGGTGCAGCACCGTCGCGCCGACGCCGATGCCGCGCAGGGGTCGTACAACGCCGCCCGTCGCGCGGCGCTCGGGCTCGAGAAGCTCGAGACGCAGCACGACTCCCGTGTCGCGGCGGAGGACCTGCGCACCGAACAGACCACCCTCGACGAGATCGCGGCACGGAGCCCGCGCGACCTCGGGAACGGAGACGGCCGATGAGCCTCGACACCGTGCTGAGCCGGATCTCCGAGATCCGTTCCCAGATCGACACGCTGCAGAGCGGGACCGCCACGTCGACGGCCGCGACGTCGACGTCCTCGGCCGACTCGGCGGCGTCGTCGACCGCCTTCGCATCGGCACTCGCCGAGGCCTCGGGCACCGCCGCACCGACGACCGCCCCGGCCACGTCGGTCGACGCGGGCAAGGGGACCGTCGCCACCGGCAGCGGTGCGACCGGGGACGACGTGGTCGCCGACGCGAAGAAGTACCTCGGCGTGCCGTACGTGTTCGGTGGGACGACGACCTCGGGCATGGACTGCTCAGGACTCGTGCAGACCGTCTTCAAGGACCTCGGCGTCACGATGCCGCGCGTCGTGCCCGACCAGGCGAAGATGGGCGTCGCGGTGCCGTCGCTCGCGCAGGCACAGCCGGGCGACCTGATCATCCCGAAGGGCGAGGGCCACGTCGTCATCTACGTCGGCGACGGCAAGGTGCTGCACGCGCCCCGCCCCGGCAAGGACGTCCGCATCGTCGACAACTGGTACAAGGACTCGGACATCGCGACCATCCGGCGCATCGTGCCGTCGGCCCAGGACGCCGCCGCGACGAAGGCCGCCTCCGCCGCCGGGGCCGGTTCGTCCGGGACCGACCTGCAGACCGCTGCCCTGATGTCCCTACTGCAGTCCGGGAGCGCCGCCGCATGACCATGACGATGCCCACCGCCCAGGGCGCCCCCACCGCCGCGGCTCCCGCCCGTGCCGGCTCGTCCGCGAAGGACGCCCCCGCAGCGGGCACCGGGTTCGCCGCCGCGCTGACCGCCGCGGACGCCGCAGCGCCTGCCGCCGGGCGTGGTCCGGCAAGGGGCCAGGACGGACGTCTGACGGCGAGCACGACCACTGCCGAGTCCGGTGCTGCCGCCGACGTCACCACGACGGCGCCCACGGCGGGCCAGCCGGTGCCGTCGCAGGCCGTGCCGGCGCAGCCCGTGCCGGCGCAGCCCGTGCCCGGGCAACCCGCACCCGCGGATGCCGGCGCCCTCGCCGCACTCCTCGGTCTCCCGGTCGCCGCGCCCGCCGCTTCCGCGGCTTCCGCCGCGGTGTCGTCGGCCGACGCCGCCCCGACTCTCGCGGCCGCCGCCCCGAGCCTCGCGGTGGGCGACGGCTCTCGGGCTCCGGAGCGCGAGAACGGTCGCGTGGCCCGAGACTCGGCCGCGGCGCTGGCGGGTGCGGCGCGGCCGGCGTCCGGGCGCGCCGCGCAGCCGAGTCTCGTGGAGGGCGACACTCCTCTGGCCGCGCAGGCCGAGAACGGTCGCGCAGCCCGAGTCTCGCCCGGCGGTGCGGGTGCGGTCGTCGGCGCGGGTGCGGCCGGCACGGCGCCGAGCAGCCCGGCGCCGGTTGCCGCTGGCGGACTCCCGGCCACTCCGGCCACCGGCGCGCCGAGTCTCGAGCTGAGCGACACTCCTCGGGCCGCGCAGGCCGAGAACGGTCGCGCAGCCCGAGTCTCGCCCACGGTCACCGCACCGACCGCACCGACCGCACCCGCCGTACCGAGTCCCGCGGCCGCGGCGACGACCGCGCCGCAGCACGAGGCGGACGCGATCGTCCGCACCCAGGGCGAGCCGAGCCTCCAGGCCGGCCCCACCGGACGGACGCCGGAGGCGACCTTCGCGCTCCCGGCCCCGACGACCACCGCGCCGACGACCGCAGCAGCGACCGCCGCGCCCGCTGCCCAGCCGGCACCCCTCGCACAGCAGCTCGCGCGGCCCGTGTTCACGCTCGCGCAGGCCGGCCACGGTGACCACGTGGTGACCGTGCAGGTCGTGCCGGACACGCTCGGCCCGGTCACCGTCCGCGCGCACGTCACGGCGCAGGGGATGCACGTCGAGCTGTTCGCCGCATCCGATGCCGGGCGCGACGCCGTGCGGCAGGTGCTGCCCGACCTCCGGCGCGACGCTGCCACCACCGGCGTGGCGACGACGCTCGACCTGTCGTCGCAGAACCACCCGGACCGCCAGGCGGGCGAATCCGCCGGTCGCGACGGGCGGCCGGCCGCCGGTCCGCCGGTCGGCGACGACCTGGAGGCCCGACCCGCCTCCGCCAGGACCCTCCGGTCCGTCCCCTCCACCGTCCGCACCGCGGGACTCGACGTCCTCGCCTGAGCCGCTCCACGACAAGGAAGAACCATGCCGATCGACTCGATCACCGGCAGCGTGGACCAAGCCACGCAGGCCGCAGCCCTCGCCGCGAACGCCGCCTCGAAGAAGTCACAGACGATGGACTCCGAGGTGTTCATGAAGCTGCTCGTCACGCAGCTGCAGAACCAGGACCCGTCCTCGCCGATGGACACGAACCAGATGATCAGCCAGCAGACGCAGCTCGCGATGATGGAGCAGATCACCAACCAGACCACGACGGGGAACGAGAACTTCTCGTTGCAGATGCGCATCGCCGCGGCGAACCTCGTCGGCAAGCAGGTCACCTACACGGACGCGTCCTCCGGTGCATCCGTCACCGGGACCGCGAGCGCCGTGTCGTACGCGAACAGCGTGCCGACCGTGACCGTGAACGGGAAGGAGGTCGATCTCGACGTGATCTCCGGTATCAAGACCGCCTGACCCGCTCCCTCCTCTTCTCCCTCCGTCTCGTTCTGAAAGGAACACACCATGCTCCGCTCGCTCTACTCCGGTATCTCCGGACTCCGCTCCCACCAGGAGATGCTCGACGTCACGGGCAACAACATCGCCAACGTCAACACCGTCGGGTTCAAGGCCTCGTCAACGGTCTTCCAGGACACCCTGTCGCAGATGACCCAGGGCGCCGGCGGGCCGCAGACCGGCATCGGCGGCACCAACCCGGCGCAGATCGGACTCGGCGTGCAGGTCGCCGGCGTCTCCACCAACTTCGCCCAGGGGTCGGCGCAGGCCACCGGCAAGGCAACAGACCTGATGATCTCGGGCGACGGCTTCTTCGTCACGCGGCTCGGCAACGACACGATCTACAGCCGTGCGGGCGCGTTCGACTTCGACGCGAACGGCCGACTCGTCAGCGCGGACGGCAAGATCGTCCAGGGGTACTCCGCGACGAACGGCGTGGTCAACGACGGTGGGCAGCTCACCGACATCGTCCTGCCGCTCGACGCCGCCGCACCGGCGACCGCGACCTCCTCGGCCACCGTCACCGGCAACCTGCCGTCCGACACCGCCGTGGGTGAGACACTCAACCGCGACGCCACCGTGTTCGACCAGAACGGCAGCAAGCACACGCTCTCCCTGGCGTACACACGGACCACGACCGGGTGGAGCGTCGCGGCGTCGAACGGGCAGGGAACATCGGCGACCGGCGCGATCACCTTCGCCGCAGACGGTTCCGTCGCGTCCGGTGGCACGCTCGCGGTCGGCGGCATCACCGTCGACATGACCCAGCTCTCCGGCTTCGCGGCGCTCAACACCGCGTCGATCTCGTCGCAGAACGGGCACGAGGCCGGGTCGCTGCAGGGCTACTCGATCTCGAAGGACGGCACCGTCGTCGGCACGTTCTCGAACGGGTCCTCGCTCGCCATCGGCCGCATCGCGCTCGCGACGTTCGCGAACCCGGCTGGCCTCGAGAAGACCGGTGCGTCCGGCTACCGCGCGACGGCGAACTCGGGCCAGGCCACGGTCGGCGCGCCCGGCTCCGCCGGTGTGGGGTCGCTGGCGTCCGGCACGCTCGAGATGTCCAACGTCGACCTGTCGCAGGAGTTCACGAACCTCATCGTGGCGCAGCGCGGGTTCCAGGCGAACGCGCGCATCATCACCACCTCGGACGAGGTCCTGCAGGAGCTGACGAACCTGAAGCGCTGAGCCGTTCGGCGGCGCCGGTCCGTCGGGCGCCGGTCCGTCGGGCGCCGACGTTCGACCAACCGGGAGCAGTCCGCACCACGATTCGCCGTGGTGCGGACTGCTTCCGGTTGTGCGGTGGGACGAAGATCCCGCGCACGTTGTGTCGGCGCCGGTCCGGTGTCACGCTCGACGGCACCACCCCGACGTGAGCAGGCCGCGCGGTGCGTCTCAGCCCTGGCCCTGGTCCCAGAGCCGCCAGCCGCCCGAGGTGTGCACCCAGCACCAGTTCCACTGCAGTTCGCCGGGCTCGGCTCCGGTCATCCAACGCTGGTCGATCGTCGATGCCACGCACTCCTGGCTGCGGCCACCGACCTCGGCGGAGACGTGTTCCGGCGCGCGGAGGTCGCGGAAGGACCGGAGATCGGGCCAGCCGTCCGAGAGCGCGTCCGGCGCCGCGCCGCACCACGAGAACGTGTTCGAGGTCGTCAGCAGGCTGGTGAGCGCGCAGTCGTGCCGTTCCGCCGCCCGCAGGTACGCCCGGGTCACCGTCTCGACGGAGGCATCAGCGGCCGGGGCCTCCTGCTGCGCGACGATGCGGTCGTGGACGTGCTGGATCGCGAAACCCCCTCCTGTGAGCGCACAGGCACCCAGGATCGAGAGCGCGACGACGGTCCGGATGCGCATCTCGCCAGGGTGGCCGTACGGCGTGGACGACGCAAGGTCCACGACCGGGGGACGCGCGACGGCCACCGTGCCCCCCACTGGGGCGCGCGACCCGGACTCGGCTGCGGGATGATGACGACTGCCATGGACACCACGACGACTCCTCCGCGTCACCGTGACGGCTCGGTGCCGCCTGCCGGAGGGGCGCAACGCCCGACGCCGTGGCTCAGGGCGGCGCGGTGGGCCGGACGGTTGCTGCTCGTCGTCACCGTCCTGGCGGTCGTCCTCACCCGGGCGACGCGCGCGGAGTGGACCGCGCAGGGCTTCGAGGCCGACGGGTTCCCGGTGAGCTGGGTGCCGAACACGACGCTCCTGCTCGTGCTCGTCGTCGGGATCGCCTGGCAGTGGGTCTGCGGACTGGCCGCTTCTCCTGACGCATGCTGGCGGGACGGGGACACACTCGTCGCGCCGACGGTGTTCAGCGACCGGCGGATCCTGGTGCCCGGCGCCCTCGTGCTCCCGTTCCGCCTGCTCGATCAGACGGGCGTCGTCCACGGTGGGCTGGTGATCGATCGGCGTCTACATGTCGTCGCGCTCGTTCCTGCGCTGTGGTCAGGAGGTCGTGGACGTCTCGACCGTCTGACCGGCCGTCGTGCTGACGGGACGTTCCTCCGTGCCGTGGGCGAGTACGCGCTCGGGTTCGTCTGGCTGTTGTCTGTGGTCGTGGTCGTCCTCGGGCTGATGGCCCTCGTCGACGTGCTCACCGGGGCGATGGGGCGCTGACCGTCGACCGAGCACCTCTCGGGGTACACGAGTGGCCGCTCCGCGCTCCGAGCGGGGAATTCGGGGGACGATCTCGCGGTGACCCCCAAACGGGGCACAGGATGATGCAGGATGTTCGCGGACACGTCACCGATTCCCCTCGGGACGTGCGTCCGCCCCTGACGACTCCCCAACCCGAAGCCCTCGAGGAGCACGACATCCACACCCGAAGCACGTGCACGCCCATGCGCGGCACGACCCCCACGTCCAGTACGCCCACCATCGATGGGCACCAGCGGTGAAGCGCGGGCGCATCGTCCTCGCGGCGGCCACCGCCTCCGTCCTGTTGGTCGGGATCCCGACCGCTGCCTCCGCACACGCGTGGGGCTGGGGCGGCCGGTGGCACCACGCACCGCCCGTCGTGTCGCCCGCCCCGTCGGACGAGCCGACGAGCACACCGAGCGACGAGCCGTCGGACGATCCGACGAGCACACCGAGCGACGATCAGACGAGCACACCGAGCGACGAGCCGTCGGACGATCCGACGGACACCGCGACGGCCGAGCCGACCGACGCTCCGAGTCCTGACCCCGCAGGCGCCCCCGAGCAGGCCGCGCCGGAGCCCGTCGCGGACGACGCAGCCGTCGCACCCGACTCGTCGTTCGTCGAGGACTTCAGCACGTCCGCGGTCACCGGCCTCGTCCAGTCCCTGTACCCGCAGTCGTGGCAGCCCTACCCCGACGGCACGTCCGGCATCTACGAGCCGAGCAAGACGGTCTCCGTCCACGACGGCGTGATGGACGTCCAGCTCGGCGGTGCGGGCGCTGCCGGCACCTTCGGGTCCGAGGACGGCGCATGGGACCACATCGGCGGCTCGTTCTCCGTCCGGGCCAAGGCCACGGGCGGCGACGGCAACGGTGCGGCGTTCATGCTCTGGCCGAGCTCGAACGTCTGGTCCGACGGCGAGATCGACTTCCCCGAGGGCAACTTCGAGTCGAGCCCGTCCGCGTTCCAGCACTCGATGACCCCTGGGCAGGAGAACGAGCGCGTCCAGATCGGCAGCGGCGTCTCGTGGCGTGACTGGCACACGTACACGATCGACTGGGTCCCCGGCGAGTCGGTCACGTACAGCGTCGACGGCCAGGTCCTCCAGACCCTGACCGAGGACGTGCCGACGACCGCGCACCGCTTCATGTTCCAGACCGGCAACTGGGGCGACGATGGCAACCTCCTCATCGACTGGGTCTCCACGACCGAGTGATGCAGTCCCGGACACGGGCCGGACGGGAGGCTCGGTGCCAGCTGGCACCGAGCCTCCCGTCCGTCGTCTGGTCGCCGTTGCGGTGGTGGGGGCTCCGTGGTTCGCTGGACCGGACAGATGGGGGACTCAGTGATCTCGACGACGCCGGACCCGGGGAACCCGTGGCCGCGCGACATGCTCCTCACGATCGAGAACGGCGCGCAGACGCTGCTCGATCTGCTCTGGGTCCGAGAGGCGTGGGCGCTCGACCCGGACGGTGAGGATCTCCCGCCGGTGCTCGTCGACACGCCGGATCGGGAGACTGGCGGATCCGGAGCCGATCGCGCGAGGTGGTCGGTGGCGTGGCCCGCGCTGTGGGGCGCATGCCTCGCCCATGCCGGTTCGCAGCCTGATCCGCGAGCGATCGAACGGTTGCACGATCCGTCGATCCCGCAGTCCGAGCGTGGTGCGCTGCTGGAACTGGTGTCAGGGCCGTCGTGGCGGGACGAGTTCGGTGATGCCGCGTTCACCGGGCGGTACGACGAGTGGACATCCGCACGGTTCAACGAGATCACTTCGCCGGAGGTCTTGCGACGGTCACCGGAACGCGAGCGTCTCGAGCAGCTCGTCCCAGCGTGGCGAGCGGGGTTGACGACGATCGTCGAGATCCCGTGCCGGGGGACGTTCACCCGACGGGTGGGACCACACGGTCTCCTCGTGACCGCCGAGACCAGGAGCGATCCTGACGGCTACGCGGCAGCGCTCAGCTCGTTCGCGTGATCACCGGCCGCGGGCTGCCCGGGCTCGCGCCTTGATCGCGGTGATCACCTCGGTCTTGGCATCGGCGTAGTCGTTCATGTCGTCCCACTGCCGGTCGAGCAGCGCGCGCTTCGTCTCGGCGTAGAGCTCCCGGTCTCCAGCGTCGTCGCGCAGGTGGTCGCGCAGGAGTCGGTACTCGTCGACCGCGGGCGCACCGTGCTCGTAGACGTGCACATGGGCATCCCGAGCCGGCGTGCGCACGAGCCGATGCCCGGGTTCACGGACGCGGAGCTCGTAGCCGGCGGCCAGGAGCTGGTCGAGGTAGTCCTCCTCGGCGGTGATGTCCTCGACCGTGACCAGCACGTCGATGATGGGCTTCGCCGCGAGGCCTGGCACCGCAGTGGAACCGATGTGTTCGATCCCCGTCTCCGGCCCGGGCAGGACCTGTCGGATGCGCCGCTCGTGCTCGCGGTAGCGGTCGGCCCAAGCGGGGTCTGCGTCGTGGAGGGAGACCTCGATCGCCTCCGGCCCGCCGACGATCTCGACGGTCGTCACGTCCGGTCGGCGTCGAGCTCGTCGGGCGGTCACGCCACCCGCTCCCAACCCGTCGGGAGGGCGACCGGGGTGCTGTCCCTCGGCAACCAGGCCTCCCACTCGGCGTCGAACGGCCACGACCGTATGGACGCTGCATCGCGGGCAGCCTCGCCCGCCGCCCGGATGCTCGTGGCGCGCTCCGCGGACCAGAACCCCGACGACTCCAGGAACGCGAGTTCGTCGACGTCCTTGAACGAGACCTGCCAGCCGTCGGTCGCCTGCCGCGCGACGACGTCCAGCGTCCAGTCCTGCGTGTCGAACCCGACGTCCGACCGGACCCACGGCGTCTCGAGGTTCACGTACCAGTCCGGCTCCCACTGCACGCCGTCGTGCCAGCGCCACACGGACCACGGCACGTCTCGCTGGTGCACCCGGACCACGGTGGATCCGAACCACGTCGCTTCCCGGTACGAACCGTTCCAGTCGTCGGGCAGCACGAGTCGTCCGTTCGGGCCGCTGCCGACCCCTGCGCGGTTGCGGACCTCGGAGTCGGGTGTCGTGGCGACGACTGAGAACTCGTCCGAGTCCACGACGACGGTTCCGGCGACGGTGAACCCGACGGCGCGGCCGTGGTGCCCGTACCCGTTGATGCTCCTGAGGGCGACCGGTGTCCCTGGTTCGAATCGACCCGCGTCGTCGCGGGGTGCTCGTGCGGTGTCCATCGCGTTCGAGCATGCCATGTCGACAGGCTCGGTACCCTGACGCGATGACGACGACGTCCGAGGTCCTGGTGCTGTCGGGAGCGGCCGGCGCCGGAAAGTCCACAGCGTGCGTGGCCATCGCCGGACGGGTCCCCGGTGCGTGCGCCATCGACGGCGACACGCTCTCGTCGGCTCGGCGCGCGTGGGACTACGACGAGTACTGGGCCTTCACGATGCGCGTCTGCGCTGATGTGCTCCGGAACGGGCTCGTCCCCGTCATCTGCGGGATCGGGATGCCGGGGCAGGTCTTCCCCGCCGCCGACGCCGCCGGGCTCCGCGTGGACATGCTCGCGCTCGTGTGCCACCCGGACACGATCCGCCACCGTGTCGCCGAGCGCGGGTACGGCGGCGCGTGGCAGCACCCCGAGAAGCACGTCGCCGTCGATCGCGAGCTCCGCGACGCCGCGGCACGGGCGCCGCACCGGTTCGCGACCTTCGACACGTCGCTTCACGGCATCGACGAGACGGCGGACGCGACGGTCGAGTGGGTGTCCGCCGCTGTCGTTCGCCGCGCCGCGGCCGCAGTCCGCTGATCCGGGAGCCCCGGCCCACGAGAGCGGGCCGGTACCGACTGGCTAGGGTGGTCGGGTGAACGCTCAGGGCCGACCGACTCGACCACGAGGCGACGAACGCCGCCGTCAGATCCTCGACGTCGCGCTGCGGTTGTTCGCCGAGCGGGGCTTCACCGACGTGAGCGTCGCCGACGTCGCGGGAGAGGTCGGCATCACGACGGCCGGGCTCCTGCACCACTTCGGGACGAAGAACGCCCTGCTCATCGCGGTGCTGCAGGAACGCGAGACCCGCAACGGACAGGTGGACGAGTCCCTGCGGGCCGAGGGCAAGGACTGGCTCGAGACGTTCGTCGGGCGGCTCGAACAGAACGAGGACCACCCGGCGCTCGTGCAGCTGTTCGCGCTGCTGTCCGCGGAGAGCATCACGCGCGACCACCCAGGTCACGACTGGTTCGTCGAGCGCTACCGCGTGCTGGCCGAGACGTCGTCGCACGAGATGGACCGGCTCCTCGACCCGGCGAAGCTGCCGCAGGGGGTGACAGCGACGACCGTCAGTCAGTGGCTCGTCGGACTGGCGGACGGACTCCGGCTGCAGCAACTCCTCAACCCCGGCTCGGTCGACCGGATTGAGTCGGTGCGCGCCTTCGTCGGCATGCTCGAGCAGTACCGGCGGGACGACCCCGCTTGACTTACTAAGTACTTAGTAGGTTAGAGTCACGGCATGCGAGCCGTGATGGTGCTGTTCGACAGCCTGAACCGCAAGTTCCTCCCGCCCTACGGGGCTGACTGGGTGCACGCCCCCAACTTCGAGCGTCTGGCACGCCAGACGGTGCGGTTCGACAACTGCTACGCGGGCAGCATGCCGTGCATGCCCGCCCGGCGCGAGCTGCACACCGGCCGCCCGAACTTCCTGCACCGGTCTTGGGGGCCGCTGGAGCCGTTCGACGACTCCGTGCCCGCGATGCTCTCTGACGCCGGTGTGTACACGCACCTCGTCACGGACCACCCGCACTACTGGGAGGACGGGGGAGCGACGTACCACAACCGCTTCGACACGTTCGAGTTCTTCCGCGGGCAGGAGGGGGACGCGTGGAAGGGGCACGTCGCCGAACCCGAGGTCCCGGCGAGCACCCGACGCGTCCGTCACGCGCTCTGGCGGCAGGACCTGGTGAACCGGCAGTACCTGCAGGACGAGGCCGACCATCCCCAGACACTCACCGTCGACGCCGGCCTGGAGTTCATGGCGACGAACCGTGACGAGGACTCGTGGATGGTGCAGATCGAGTGCTTCGACCCGCACGAGCCGTACTTCTCGTACCGCGAGTACCGCCGTCACTACGGCTCGCTCGACGAACCCGGCTCCGCGACGGTCGACTGGCCCGACTACAAGCGCGCGGACGAGACACCCGAGGTGATCGAGCGGACCCGGGAGGAGTACGCGGCGCTGTTGTCGATGTGCGACGCGTCCCTCGGCCGGGTGCTCGACCGCTTCGACGAGGAAGGTCTCTGGGAGGACACCTTGCTCATGGTGTGCACCGACCACGGCTTCCTGCTCGGTGAGCACGGCTGGTGGGGCAAGAACATCCAGCCCTGGTACGACGAGAACATCCACACGCCGTTGTTCCTCTGGGACCCGGTGTCCCGCGCCGCCGGGACCGCCACTGATGCCCTCGTCCAGACGATCGACCTCGGCCCGACGCTGCTCGACCTCTTCGGCGTCGACCGGACCGAGCGCATGCAGGGCCGCTCCATCCTGCCGATCGTCCGCGCGAGCGCAGACCGCGCGGATGCCGACCGAGTCGATTCAGTCCGCACCACCGCGATGTTCGGCTCGTTCGGCGGCCACGTGAACATCACCGACGGCCGGTACGTCTACATGCGTGCCGCCGCCGCCGAGAACGCTCCGCTCCACGAACACACCCTCATGCCGACCCACATGAACTCGCGCTTCACCCCGGCCGAGCTGCGCGACGCCGAACTCGTCCCGCCGTTCGACTTCACCCGGGGTGTGCCGGTCCTCCGTGTCCCCGGCTCGGCGTTCGGCGACCCGTCGTCCTTCGGGACCGTCCTGTTCGACCTCGCGACCGACCCGGAGCAGGAGCACCCCGTCATCGACGACGCGCTCGAGCTCCGCATGGTCGGGTTGCTGCTCGACGCCATGCGCGCCAACGACGCCCCGCCGTCGCAGTACGAACGCCTCGGCCTGCCGCAGGCGGGCCCTGCCGACGGTTCGCACCTGCTCGCCCGCGCCCAGCTCGACCGGTACCGTGCCGCACTCGAGCCGATCCCGGCGGCTGGCGAGTTCCCGACGGACCGGCCGAGTGTGCGCACCCCGATCACGAGCCTCCTGTCCGTCCCGCAGGCACGTGCCGTCCTGGAGGACGCGCTCGGCCCGGTCGTCGGCCAGCTCGCCGCACAGACCGGCTCGTCGACCCTGCTCGACCTCGCCCCGTTCACCCCGGTGCTCCGCGCCGCCGCGATCCGGCGCATCGACGCGCGCCTCGCGGCGATCTCCTGACCGGCAGCCGAACCACCCCGGGCCCCGGCCCGACACCACCCGACCCCAGCACCAGGTATCTCGACGAGGAGTTCCGATGGCACAGCAGGCACCACACGCCGCCACCCCGACCGACGCACCAGCGACACCGTCGTCCGTCATCGTCCCGAGGCGGTGGCGACGACTCGCTGCCGTCGTCGCCCCGCTCTGGGCCGACAACAACGAGGGCAGCATCCTCAGCACCCTCGCGCCGGTCATCATCGCGGCGATCTCGCTGCCGCTCGCCGCCGTCGGCGTCCTGACCTCGATCGCGAAGTTCATCAGCATCCTCTTCGGCCCGTTCTGGGCGTTCGTTGCCCGGAAGACGAACCGGAAGGCGACCTTCGTCATCACGACCGCCATCACCGGTGTGCTCACGGCGCTGACCGGCCTGGCGCAGAACTACGCGCACATCATCCTGTTCTACGGCCTGTCCGCGGTGTTCATCGCGGCCGCGCTGCCGATCGTGAGTGAGATCACGACCGACCTCTTCGACGAGAAGAGCCGCGGCCGTGCCTCCGGCTACACCTGGGGAGCGATCTCGCTGCTCGGCTCGATCGCCGGTCCGCTCATCGGCCAGCTCGCGAACGTGCACGACGGCTGGCGCTACGGCTTCTTCATCTGGGGCGGCCTGACCATCGTCGCTTCGCTCGTGCTCCTGTTCTGCTTCACGGACCCCGGCCTCGGCGCGAGCGAGCCGACGACGGCGATGATGACCGTCGAGCAGCGCGCCGAGAACGAGCGCATCTCGTGGGCGAAGGTGCGACGGATGTTCGGGATCCCGACGTTCACGCTCATGCTCGTCCAGCGCCTCATCTCCGGGCACCTGCTGATCGGGTCGTTCGGCATCCTCTTCCTCGTGCAGACGTACGGCTTCAGCACGGCCGTCGCGGCGGTCGTCACCCTGCCGTTCGGTCTCGGCTACCTCGTCGGGACGTTCGGCGGCGGCATCGTGACGGACGCCCTCCAACGGCGGTTCCCGCGTGCGGGCCGGATCGCCGTGCTGCAGTTCGCGCAGCTCGGGTTCGCGGTCGCCTCGCTGATCGCGACGCAGTTCGACTGGGGCACCATCTGGGTGTTCGCCGGCCTGTGGTCGGTGATGGGGTTCATGCAGGGCTTGAACCCCGGTGTGAACCGGCCGATCGTCGCGTCCGTCGTGCCGCCGGAGCTCCGCGGTGCCGCGTTCGCGCTCATGCTCTCCGTGTTCGAGGGGCTGGCCTACGCGCTCTTCAACCTCTCGGCGGGGTTCCTGGCCGAGGCGATCGGCCTGAAGGCGGTCATGTTCTGGATCCCCGGCGTCTTGATGCTGGTCAACGCGGCGTTCGTGACGCTGCTCTACCGGACCTACCCGCGGGACGTGGACCGGCTCGACGCGCTCCTGCAGGCGCGCACCGGTTCGGTGGCGACCCACTAGCGGACCGGAGGCTCGGTGCCAGCCGACACCGAGCCTCCCGTCCGGCTCCTGGGCCGGCGGGAGCGTGCTCCGGGTGATCCCGTGGGGCGAGCACTGGCAGGTGCTCCACTTCTGGGACGAACACGGGGTGTTCTCGGGGTGGTACGTGAACCTCGAGTCCGAGAAGCAGCGCGACCACCTCGGTGTGACGTCGGTGGACTGGCACCTCGACCTGCTCGTCTCGCCGGAGTACGCGGTGAGCTGGAAGGACGAGGACGAAGCGGAGGCCGCCGTGCGGACCGAGTACCTCCGGGAGCGGGACCTCGAGGCCGCACGGGAGACCGGACAGGCGATCGCTCGGGACCCCGAGGGCTTCGTCGACGCGATCGGGCACTGGGGGGACTTCCGGCCCGCGCCCGGACTCGATCGCCCGCTCGCGCTGCCGGACGGGTGGGACGCCCCGGCGTCAGGCTGAGCGGAGGAGGTCGAGCACACCCTCGGGGTAGACCTGGTCGCTCGTGTCGAGGGGCACCCACTGCACGGGACTGCCCTCGTCGAGCACGACGAGTGAGGCGTCGAGCGGCACGGAGTCGAGACCGGGCGAGCCGACCGCGAAGACGTGCACGAACTCGTGCCCCGGGTGCCCCTCGAACGCGAAGATGTTCTCCAGCACACCGAGCGGCTCGACCGTGTCCAGGTCGACGTCGAGCTCTTCGCGGAACTCCCGGCGGAGTGCCTCCTCCGCGGTCTCCCCGAACTCGATCCCGCCCCCGACCGGCCGGTGGAACCGGAGGTCTCGGACGCGGTCGTGGTTCTCGGACAGCAGCACGTGGCCGTCACGAACCGGGAGTCCGACGGCGATGTTCCGGATGGACGACATCGTCCCACCCTGTCAGCGCATCCGCGGTCTCGCTAGGGTCGTGCCATGGCGAAGACCGGCGCGTTCGTGTTCCTGCACGCCTCGAACCGCACGGTCGACCGGGCGTGGCCGGTCGCGTCCGGGCTGCCGGACGAGCGGTTCGCGCGGATGCCCGGCTACGACTCCGAGTCGGCCGCGGCCGTACCGTTCGACCAGGACGCATGGGAGTCACGGCTGCTCCGGGCCTGCCCCGACGACGCCGTGGTCGTCGCGCACTCGTTCGGTGGGCCGGTCGCGATGCGCGCGGCCGCCCGGCGTCCCGATCTGGTGCGGGCGCTCGTGCTGTTCGAACCGGCGGCGTACGCACTCGCACGGGGGACCCCCGCGGTGGAGGACCACGTCCGACGGGTGCAGCCCGTGCTCGACCGTGCCGGATCGCTCGACGCTGCGAGCTTCGCGGTGGCCTTCGGGAACGCGGTGTCGGGCCGGTCCGACGCGTCTGCGCCGACCACGCCCGAGGGCCTGCTCGCGGCCGAACGGCAGCGCATGCTGCCCGGCCCGTGGACGCTCGACACCCCGGACCGCACGGGAGTCCCGACGCTCGTCGTCACCGGTGGGTGGAACGACGAGTACGAGACGATCGCCGCGCACGTCGACGGGGCGGTGCACCGGGTCCTCGCCGGCCACGGACACCGCCCGCAGGATCACCAGGACGCGACGCGGGTCGTGCTCGACTTCGTGCGATCGGTTTCGCCTCGGTAGCCTGGCGCGATGCCGATCATCCCCGATGCCGTGCCCGCCGACGTCGAGTGGGAGACCCTGGTCGACGCGCTCTGGGCCGACGAAGCCGTCGATCCCGAGTCCCGCCTCGCCCTGATGCGCGAGCTCGCCGGCTCCGCACCGCACCCCGCGCTCGGCGCGTTCGAGCTCGGCGGCGCCTACGACTCCTCCGGGCACGAGGCCGAGGCGGCCGAGCACTACGCCGCCGCGGCCGACGCCGGCCTGTCGGAGGTCGATCCACTCCGTGCGGCGCGGATGACCGTCCAGTACGCGTCGACGCTCCGCAACCTCGGTCGACTCGACGAGGCCATCGCGATGCTGCGGGACGCTCCCGAGCACGAATCGACCGGCACCGCACCGCGCGTGTTCCTGGCGCTCGCGCTGCACAGCGCCGGCCGCCACGACGAGGCCCTCCGCGTCGTGATCGAGGCCATCGAGCCGACGCTCCCGCGCTACAACCGTTCCGTCCGCGCGTACGCGGCGGCCCTGACGGACCACTAGTCGACGGACCACTAGTCGACGGACCACTAGTCGACGGACGGGAGGCTCGGTGCGGGCCGGTGGGGAGCCTCCAGTCCGTCATCGCGACCGGTTCAGGGCCGTTGGTCACCCTGTTCTGGTGGGGTCCAGACGGGCTCCGGGCCGACGGCCGCCGCGATGCGGCGGCTGATCACACCGAGCTGCCGGACCTGCGCGCTGGTGAGGGCGCCGAAGACGACCTCGTCGACGAGCGCGCGGTGGCCGGGAGTGGCCTGCGCGACGGCGGCGTGCCCGTCGTCCGTGAGCACGGCCAAGGTGAACCGGCCGTCGCCCGGGTCGGGTCGCCGGCGCACCCAGCCCTTGCCCTCGAGCCGGGTGACGGCGCGGGACAGCCGTGACAGCGTGCTGCTGGCGTACCCGGCGAGGATGCTCATCCGGAGGGTCCGGTCGGGGGCGGTGTCGAGGGCGTACAGCACGCCGTACTCGAAGTGCGTGAGCCCGCTGTCCCGTTGCAGCTGCGCGTCGAGCGCGCTGGGGAGGCGTTCGAGGACGGTGGCGAACGCCGCCCACGCGGCCTGGTCATGGTCCATGGCTCGATACTACTTGCTCAGGCAAGTCAACCTCGCTACGGTGACTTGCCTGAGCAAGTCATCGACGGGAGTGACATGGACATGCAGCTGCACGGCAGGACGGCCTTCGTGAGCGGATCGACGGGCGGGATCGGGTTCGCCGTGGCGTCCGCGTTGAGCGCCGAGGGCGTCCGGGTCATCGTGAACGGCCGGTCTGCGACGCGCGTCGATGCGGCGGTCGACCGTCTGCGTGCCGCGTGGCCGGACTCGTCGCCCCGCGGGATCGTCGCGGACTTCGGGGACCCGGCGTCGGTGCAGCGACTGCTCGCGGAACTCGACGAGGTCGACGTGCTCGTGAACAACGTCGGCCTGTTCGGGCTCACGGCGTTCCCGGACATCGACGACGACGAGTGGCAGCGGTACTTCGACGTGAACGTGATGAGCGGCGTGCGGCTGTCCCGGCACCTGCTCCCCGGCATGCTCGCGCGGGGCCGGGGTCGCATCGTGTTCATCAGCAGCGAGTCCGGTGTCGCCGTGCCGGCCGACATGGTCCACTACGGCACCACGAAGGCAGCGATGATCGCGCTCGCGAACGGCTTGGCGAAGACCACGCGGGGGACCGGGGTGACCGTGAACACCGTGCTCGGCGGCCCGACCTACTCGGACGGCGTCGCGAGCGCGGTCGAGGGGATCGCTTCGTCACAAGGGGCCGCGGTCGACGAGGTGAAGGCCGCCGTCATCGCGCAGAACCGCACCACGCTGCTCGAGCGGTTCATCGAGCCGTCCGAGATCGCCGACATGGTCACCTACCTGGCGAGCCCGCGGTCGTCGGCGACGAACGGCGCAGCACTCCGGGTCGACGGTGGGGTGCTCACCACGACCCTCTAGTCGTATGGTTGCCGCGTGTCGATCGTCAGGGTGCACAACTTCGCAATCTCGCTGGACGGCTACGGCGCGGGCGCCGACCAGTCGCTCGAGCAGCCGTTCGGCCACGCCGACGGACGGCTCATGCAGTGGTTCTTCGGGACGCAGACGTTCCGCGCGATGCAGGGGGCGTCGGGCGGGAGCACCGACCTCGACGATCGGTTCGCGCGCACGTGGGGCGATGGCATCGGTGTCGAGATCATGGGCCGGAACAAGTTCGGGCCTGTCCGCGGGCCCTGGCCGGACGAGTCGTGGACGGGCTGGTGGGGCGAGGACCCGCCGTTCCACACCCCGGTCTTCGTGCTGACGCACCACCCCCGGGAGCCGCTGTCGATGGCGGGCGGGACGACGTTCCACTTCATCGACGCGAGCCCGGCCGAGGCACTCGCACAGGCACGCGCTGCGGCGCCAGGGCTGGACGTGCGGATCGGGGGCGGCGTCGAGACGGTCCGAGCGTTCCTCGCAGCGGACCTCATCGACCGCATGCACGTCGTGCTCGTCCCGATCGTGCTCGGACGGGGCGAGCGCCTCTGGGACGGTCTCGAGGGACTCGAGGACGGGTTCACGATCGAGGCGACCCCGTCGCCGTCCGGTGTCGTCCACCTGACCTTCGAGCGCCGGGAGATCACCCCCGCCGGGTGAGGGCCCGCCGGCGGACAGCCTTGCTGCGAGCCGCGCACAGGCACCGCCTGCCATGCTCTGAGGCCCATGGAACTCATCGCACCCGAACTCGTCGTCGTGCTCGCCACGGCGATCGCGGTCGCCACCGCCGTCTCCGGGCGCATCCGGATCGCACCGCCCGTGCTGCTGCTCGTCTTCGGCGCCGGGATCGCCTTCATCCCGGTGTTCGGCCGCCTGGAGCTCCCGGCGGACGCGGTGCTGCTCCTGTTCCTGCCCGCGCTCCTGTACTGGGAGAGCCTGACCATCTCGCTGCGGGAGATCCGCGCGAACCTGCGGGGCATCGTCCTGATGGGCACGCTCCTCGTCGTGGTCACCGCGGGCGGGGTGGCGACGCTCCTGCACCTGCTCGGCATGGCATGGGGCCCCGCATGGGTGCTCGGTGCCGCGGTGGCTCCGACGGACGCGACGGCCGTCGGCGCGCTGACCCGGTCCCTCCCACGCCGGAACACGACGGTGCTCCGCGCGGAGAGCCTGGTGAACGACGGGACGACGCTCGTCGTCTACGGGATCGCGGTGGCGGTGACGGCGGGCGAGCAGACCCTGACGGCGTGGAACGTCAGCTGGATGCTGCTGCTGTCCTACGTCGGCGGTATCGCCGCCGGTCTCGTGGTGTCCTGGCTCGGCATGCAGGTCCTCCGGCGAGTGCACGCCGTCGTGCTGGAGAACCTGCTCACGCTGCTCGTCCCGTTCGTGGCGTTCCTGGCCGCTGAAGCGATCGGTGCGTCCGGCGTCCTCGCCGTCGTCGTGGCCGGGCTCGTCGTCAGTCAGGTCGCGCCGAAGCTCGACCGTGCCGAGACCCGCCAGCAGGTGCGGTCGTTCTGGTCGTTCGCGACGTTCCTGCTCAACGGCGCGCTGTTCGTGCTCGTCGGCATCGAGGCGACCATCGCGGTCCGCGCGCTCGGCGTCCGGGAACTGTGGCTCGGCCTCGGCCTGATCGGACTGGTCTCGGTGACGGTCGTGGTGCTCCGCTTCGCCTTCCTCAACGCGTCGTGGGGCGCCGTCAAGCTCGTCACGCTCCGCACCGGCGGCACGCCACGAGAGGGACATCGCGACCGGGTGGTCAGCGGATTCACCGGGTTCCGTGGGGCGGTGTCGCTGGCGATGGCCGTCGCGGTGCCCCGCATGGTCGAGAGCGGTGCGGCGTTCCCGGACCGCGACCTCATCGTGTTCGTCACGGCAGGCGTCGTCGTGGTCACGATCGTCGGGCAGTCGCTCGTCCTCCCCGCCGTCGTCAGGTGGGCGGACTTCGGCGGTCGCGACGAGGTGGCCGACGAGCGTCGGGACGCCGAGCGGACCGCGATCGAGGAGGCGCTCGACGCCCTGCCGCGCCTGGCCAAGCGGCTCGGCGCCGACGACGAGGTGGTCGAGCGCATCCGCGGCGACTACGAGGGGCACCTGGCGCTCGTCCGGGCGGAGCAGAGCGACGAGTCCGACCACCCGTTGCTCGCGAAGCGCGGCGACGCGGTCGAGCTCGAACTCGAGCTCGTCCGGCACAAGTCGGCGACCGTGCTCAGGATGCGCGACGACGGCGACATCGACGACCTGGTGCTGCGGCAGGTCCGGGCGGAGTACGACGCCGAGGAGACCCGGCTGCTCCGCCAGGGCGAGCGCGACTGACCCGCGGCTACCCGGCCGAGCGCGCCACGGTCCGCTGCACCCCGGCTGCCGGCGCGATGACGACCGCGATGACGAGCAGCGCAGCCGGCACGAGCATGGTGAGTTGCAGCCCGAGGTGCTCCCCGAGGAAGCCGAGCGCCGGCGGCCCGACGAGGAACGCGATGTAGCCGGCTGCGGCGACGACGGACACGCGGCGGTCGCCGTCGGTGGGGTGGTCACCCGCCGCGGAGACCGCGAGCGGGAAACCGAGCGCGATGCCGAGGCCCCAGACCACCGCCGCGATGGCGGTGAGGAGCGGGTTCGGCGCCAGGACGACACCGAGCACCCCGATCGCACCGACGGTCGCGCACACCCGGATGACGGTGCCGCGTCCGAAGCGGGTGACGAGCGGCGTCCCGGCGGACCGACCGATGAACATCGCGAGCGCGAAACCGGTGAACACGAGGGAGCCGAGGACCTCCGGAGCGTCGTGCTCGTTCGTCATGAGGAGCGGCAGCCAGTCGCTCGCGGAACCCTCGGCGAACGCCATCGCGAGTGTGATCACCGCGATGAGGAGTAGCTGCACGGTGACGACGCCACGGCGACGAACGGGTCGGGTGTCGTCAGCGGCGGGGACCTCGGCCCGGGGTAGCGGCCGGAGGTTCGCCGCGGCGAAGACCGCGAGCGCGGCCATCACGGCCGTGGCGATGGTCAGGTGCACGACGACGGGGGTCTGCGCGGCGGTCATCGCGATCCCGACGACTCCGCCCGCGACGGTGCCGAGACTGAAGCACGCGTGCAGCATCGGCACGACCGGGCGGCCGGTCGCACGCTCCTGCGCAGCGGCCTCGACGTTCAGGCCGATCTCGGCGACGCCGGCGCCGAAGCCGATGAGGAACAGTCCGCCCCAGACCCCGACGGCGAACTGCGCCGGTGCCAGGACCCCGACGAGCAGCATGCCGAGCACCGGCAGCGCTGCGCCGACGAGCACGAGCGGGCGGGTCCCGAGGACGCGGACGAGCGCTCCAGCGCCGAGGATGCCGATCATCGACCCGATCGACAGACCGAACAGGACGATGCCCATCGCCTCGATCGACGCGCCGAGGTCGGACCGGACGGCCGGGGTGCGCGTGACCCACGACGCGATGCCGAACCCCGTCATGGTGGACACCGCGAAGAGCGCCAGCCGGTGGAGTCGGGTGGGTGTCGGCGCCGTCGCTGTGCTCACGCGCCAACTCTCGCACGGCGGACCCACGCCCGCCACGGCAGTGACGTCGCGAGCGCCAGTCCGATGACCACCGAGCCGAACCAGCCGACGACGGTGCCGGGGATCGGCACGAGCAGGCTCGTCCACAGCAGCACCGACAGCACGCCGAGCACGTACGCGGCCCCGGCCTTCAGGTACCGGAGCCGCTGCAGCCCGGCCGCCTGGTCCAGGTGCGAGGTCAGGCGTGCGAGGAACACCGCCCCGACCGCGATCGCCGCACCCGCGACGGCTGCCTGTTCGAGCGCACCGATCCCGTCGGACCCGAGCGGTCCCGATCCGGACAGCGAGTACGCCCCGTCCAGGATCTCGAACAGCATGAACACCACGAGTCCGCGCTCGAACACGACGGTCGACGCGTAGGCGTGGATCCGCCAGGCGTCCCGCCCGGTCCCGATCGAGGACGTGTCCGTGGTCCCGACGGGGGAGCGGAGCGCCCACTTCGCCACGGCCTTCGACCCGAAGTAGCCGACGGTGCCGGCGATGCCACCGAGGGCCACCGGCACCACCGAGGCCGGCTCCCACGAGGAGGCGGACCCGACGAGCACGGACGTCAGCACCACACCGGTCCCAGCGGTGACCAGCGACCAGACGCGCGGCCGTGCGACGGCGGCGAGCCGGGCCTCCAGTCCGCCCAGCCAGGACCTGCGGGACGCGCGGTCCGTGTTGAACAGGTACTCGGCGAAGACGAGCCAGATGAACGACGCTCCGAAGGCGGCGAGTGCGGGACGCACGTCCTGCAGGTGCGCTGCGAAGGCGCCCGGTGCGAACACGGCCTCGGACACGGCCGACGCCGGGTCCGAGGCGTCGCCGACGGCGACGGCTGCGGGCGGCAGCAGCAGCCGCATCGCGAGGACGCCGGCGACGATCCCGAGCGACAGGAAGAGCCGTCTCGCGGGGGAGTGCAGCCGGCCGGCGATGCCGGCCATCGGGACGGACGAGTCGGCCGCCATCGCGATCTCGAGCAGGGCGAGTGCGATGAACGCGAGTGCCGCGGCCGGGCCGAGCGTGAACCAGGCGAGTGCGGCGACGGCGGTCGTGGTGAGCAGGGGGACGGTCAGCAGGGATCTGGCCATCACCCCATGGAGCGCTCCGAACCTGCGCTGGTCGTGCACTCGGCCTGGGCAGGGCCTGGAGGCTCGGCGTGCGTTCCCGAGATCGGGTGACGGCCGGTCCCCACTTGCGCGGACGCCCGCGCTCCTAACGCGCGCCGCCGTGCGGCCGATAGACACCGCTGACCACCCACGGAAGGGCGGTCGCACACCCTGCCCCACGGACGGCGGCGGGGACGAGACACACCAAGGACGGGTCATGATCGTCGTCACACGACTCAACGGCAGCGGGTTCGCTGTCAACCCCGATCTCGTGGAGCGCATCCAGGAGACGCCGGACACGACGCTCATCATGGTCGACGGCGCGAAGTACATCGTGCGCGAGTCCATGGCAGAGGTGATCGACCGGATCGCCGCGTACCGCGCCCGCATCGTCACGATGGCGTACGGCACCGAGCCGCGCGGTGCCTCCGAACTGCGCGGTGCCTCCGAACCGCGCGGTGCCACGGGCCCGCAGCCGGTCCTCGCGCCGGTCGCACCGCTGCACGGGGAGCGCTGACGTGGACATCGCAACGATCGTCGGGATCCTGCTCGCCTTCGGAGCACTGTTCGGCATGGTCGAGATGGAGCACGTCGAGCTCGCCGGCCTGTTCCTCCCCGCACCGATGCTGCTCGTGTTCGGCGCCACCATCGGCTGCGGCATCGCGAGCACCACGCTGAAGGACGCCATCGCGTCGTTCAAGTCGGTGCCGAAGGCGTTCACCGGCAAGGTCACCCCGCCGGCGTCGGTCATCGACGACGTCGTGAGCCTCGCCGAGGTCGCCCGCGCCAACGGCCTGCTCGCGCTCGAGCAGGAGGCCGACAAGCACGCCGACCCGTTCATGAAGAAGGCGCTGCAGAACATCGCGGACGGCACCGACGGCGACGAGCTCCGGATCCTGCTCGAGGACGAGATCGAGTCGAACGCCGCGCCGGTCCGCAGTGCGAGCTCGTTCTTCATGGGCCTCGGCGGCTTCGCCCCGACCGTCGGCATCATCGGCACCGTGGTGTCGCTGACCCACGTGCTCGCGAACCTCGGCAAGCCGGACGAGCTCGGCCCGCTGATCGCGAGCGCCTTCGTCGCGACGCTGTGGGGCCTCCTCACCGCGAACTTCCTCTGGCTGCCGATCGGCGGGAAGCTCCGCAAGCTCGCGCAGCTCGAGTCCGACCGTCAGACGCTCCTGATGGAGGGACTCCTCGCGGTGCAGGCCGGCAGCCAGCCGCGGCTGCTCGGCGAACGCCTCAAGGCGATGGTCCCGCCGGCTGCCAGGGGCGACGCCGCCGCGGCGAAGGGCAAGGGCAAGTCCGGCAAGGGCGAGTCCGTCGACGACCAGCAGCTGGCGGCCTGACGATGAGCGCGAACCCCCGTGGACGCGGTCGTGGACGGTCGAAGAGGGGCGGTCACGACGAGGCCGAGCACCCCGACGAGCGCTGGATGGCGTCCTACATGGACATGATCACCGTCCTGATGTGCATGTTCCTCGTGCTCTTCGCGATGTCGACGGTCGACCAGCAGAAGTACATCGCGCTGAAGACCTCGCTCGCCACCGGGTTCGGCGAGGTCAAGACGGACAAGATCGACACCGCGAGCGGCACCGTCGTGAAGAAGAACGAGGTCACCGACGGCAAGGGGTACTCGGTCGACAACGCGAAGGCCGACCACTCCACTGCGGCGTCCGGCAGCAAGGACACCAACACGGACCCGGCGTCGAGTGCCGTCCCGGCCGTCCCGGCGAGCGCGACCAAGCAGGACGTCGCCGCCGCGAAGCAGGAGCTCGACGACCTGCAGGCGATCGAGGCGGCGATCAAGGCCAACCTCGACAAGGCCGGGCAGACCACCAACGTGCAGTTCACCGTCGACGCCCGCGGGCTCACGGTGCGGCTGGTGGGCAGTGAGACGTACTTCGGCACGAACAGCGCCGACCTGTCCGACCAGGCGAAGGCGATCATGGACGCGATCGCCCCGGTCCTGAAGACGGCGGACCACGACGTCAGCGTCGAGGGCCACGCCGACCAGCGGAACTCGACCGCCCCGTACGCGACGAACTGGGAGCTCAGCGCCGCCCGCGCCACCGGGGTCCTCCGCGACCTGGTCGAACGCGGTGGGATGCCGGCCGACCGCATCCAGAGCGTCGGCTTCGGGTCGAGCCGGCCGCTCGCCAAGGGGAGCACCGACCAAGACCTCGCGCTGAACCGACGCGTCGACATCGTGGTGCTGTCGAACGCCGACCAGGACGTCAGCGCACTCATGCCGGCGCTGGCGAAGGCGCAGGACGGGGCGCGATCCGGCTGACACCCTCCGGCCCCCAGAAGTGGGCACAGCACTGACGGGTGGGACGGGTCCACCCGATAGACCCACCCGTGACCGAGACCCTGCCAGCGCCCGAGGTGTACGACTTCGCGCGCCCGTCGACGCTCGCCCGCGAGCACGCACGGGTCCTCGAGCTCGCCTTCGAGACCTTCGCCAGGCAGTGGGGCACCCAGTTGACCGCCAAGGTCCGCGTGGTCAGCCAGGTCACGTGCGAGCAGGTCCAGATGATGACGTACGACGAGTACGCCGCGTCCCTGCCGGCGCTGACGGGCATGGCGCTGCTGCCGATCGCCGACACGACCCCGAAGGGCGTGCTGCAGGTCCCGCTCGACGCCGCCCTGACGTGGGTGTCGCACGCGCTCGGCGCCTCGAAGCCGTTGCCCACGCCCGACCGCACCTTCACACCGATCGAGCAGGCCCTCGTCCGGAAGATCATCGAGGACGCCCTCGACGACCTCCGCTACTCGTTCGGCGGGCTCCTCACGCACGACGTCGCCGTCGGCGGCTTCCAGTACAACTCGCAGTTCGCCCAGGCCGCGCAGAAGGGCGACCTGATGATCGTGGCGTCCTTCGAGATCCGCGTCGGCGACCGCATCGCTCCCGGCACCCTCGCCCTGCCGGCCGAGGCCGTGCTCCCGCAGCTCGGCGAGGCCGCGACCACCGTGTCGTCCGCCGACGCCCGTGTGCTCCTCGACGCCCAGCTCGCGAGCGTCCCCGTCGGCGTCTCGCTGCGCTTCGCTCCGGCCGCCGTCCTGCCGTCACAGGTCCTGCGCCTCGCCGTCGGCGACCTGCTGCCGCTGCCGCACCCGCAGCACCGTCCCCTCACCATCGCGGTCGACGGCGAGCCCGTCGGCACCGCCGCCGTCGGCGCGAACGGCTCGCGCCTCGCCGGCATCGTCGTCACCACCACATCGGAGCTCCCCGCATGACCGCCACCACCACCCTCCACACCGGTGCCGCCGAGGCACTCGTCGCGCAGCTCCCGACGGCGGCGCCCCTCCGCGCGCTGGCCATGCCGGGAGGCTCGACCGCCGCCGTCCTGGAGGCTGCGGTCGACGGTGTGGTCGCGTCCTTCGTCGGCGGGCTGTCCGCAGACCTCGCGGTGGTCCTCACCGACCTGGACCAGATCGCCGCTGCCGGCGGCACCGACCACGGCCTCGTGGCGGTCACCGACGTGCTCCGTCCGTCGCTCGAGGCCGCGGTGTCGGCGCTCGGTGTCGGTGTCCTCGGCGAGGCCCGTCGTGAGTCCGCCGCGTCGCTGTTCGCCGACCCGGACACGGTGGTGTTCGAGCTCACCGCCGGCGGGCTCCCCGGCGGCTGGTTCGGCATCCGCATCCGCGAGAACGGCACCGTCGGCGCCGCGCCGGTGCAGCACGTGTCGATCCCCGCCGGGAACCTCGGCCGGATCAACAACGTCGAGATGACGCTGACCGTCGAGATCGGTCGCACCCGGATGTCCGTCCGCGACGTGCTCGGCATGGAGCCGGGCGCCGTCGTCGAGCTCGACCGTTCCGCCGGTGCCCCCGCCGATGTCCTGCTGAACGGTCGGCTCATCGCGCACGGCGAGGTCGTCGTCGTCGACCAGGACTACGCCGTGCGCATCACGAAGATCCTCGACGTCGCCGAAAGCCTCTGACCCGACGTGGACACGCTCGTCATCACCCTCCGCGTCGCGCTCTCGCTCGGCGTCGTGCTCGCCCTGATGTGGGTGCTGCACCGCCGCGTGTCGAAGGGCCAGTTCGGCGCGGGGAAGAAGCCGCGCGGACGTCGTTCCGCCGCGGTGGAGGTCGTCGCCCGACAGGGCATCGGCGGCAAGGCGAGCGTCGTCGTCGTGGACGTCGAGGGGGAGCGCCTCGTGCTCGGCGTGACCGAGCACGGCGTCAGCCTGCTCACGAGCGGTGCGGCACCCGCACCGGATCTGACGATCGTGACCGGTCCGGTCGCGCTGCCGAGCGTGCCGCGCGCCGCTCGGACCGAGCCTGTGGAGCCGGCGGTGGGGGCTGACGCGTTCCGTGCGGAACTGGCCAGGCACGACCAGGCCGCCGCGAGCCTCCCGTCCGAAGCGGCGGAGCCGCCGCCCATGCGCCCGCGCAACCGTCGCGCCCAGCGCACGGTCGTTCCCACGTCCGCGCAGCTGCAGGGCTCGATCCTGTCCGCGGACACCTGGCGGCAGGCCGCCGCCGCCCTCCGTTCCCGGCGGGCCGGGTGACGGCCGCGCGCACCGTGGGCCCCGCTCGCCGGTTCCGGGCCGACGCGCCAGCGGCGGACCGGCCGAGCCGAGTGGGACGACTCGTCCTGCTGGTCCTGCTCGGGTTGGCGATGGTCGCCGGGTTCCTCATGCTCACCGCGACCGGCGCGCACGCGACCGGGGTCGTCCAGCCCACCGCTCCGGCCACGCCGTCCGCGCCGGCGTCGCCGTCCAGCGGCGGATTCTCCGTCAGCGTGAACGGGCCGGACGGGCAGCCGTCCTCTGCCGTCGTGACGCTCATCGGGATCACGCTGCTGAGCGTCGCCCCGGCGCTGATGCTGATGATGACGTCGTTCACGAAGATCTTCGTCGTCCTCGCGATGACCAGGAACGCGCTCGCGCTGCAGTCGATCCCGCCGAACCAGGTGCTCGCGGGCCTGGCGCTGTTCCTGTCGCTGTTCGTGATGGCGCCGGTGATCGGGCACATCAACGACGACGCGCTCCAGCCCTACCTGGCGGGGCACATCGACTTCCAGCAGGCCGTCGACATCGGCACGAAGCCGCTCCGGACGTTCATGCTGCACCAGACGCGCGAGGAGGACGTCGCGCTCATCACCCGCGCTGCCGGCCAGGACAACCCGAAGACGATGGCCGACGTGCCGATGACCACGGTGATCCCGGCGTTCATCATCTCCGAGCTCCGCAGCGCGTTCATCATCGGGTTCGTCATCTTCATCCCGTTCCTCGTCATCGACCTCGTCGTCTCCGCAGCGCTGATGTCGATGGGCATGATGATGCTCCCGCCGGTGATGATCTCGCTGCCGTTCAAGATCCTGCTCTTCGTGCTGGTCGACGGGTGGGGGCTCATCATCAAGTCGCTCATCGAGAGCTACCAGGTGGTGCACTAGTGGACCAGCAAGCCGTCATCGACCTCGTCCTGCAGGCCCTCATGGTCGCGGGCAAGCTCGCCGCACCCGTCCTCGTGACGTCGCTCGTCGTGGGCTTCGCGATCTCGCTGTTCCAGTCGGTCACCCAGATCCAGGAGGTCACGCTCTCGTTCGTCCCGAAGGCCCTGGCCGTCGCCGTCGCGCTCGTCGTCTGCGGCAACTGGATGATCTCGGAGATGGTCGCGTTCACGCACTTCGCGTTCGACCAGATCCCGAAGCTCCTCGGGGTGGGCTGATGGAACTCGCCATCGACTTCGACTCGCTCGAGGGCACCATGCTCGCGGGCGTCCGGATGATCGCGTTCTTCGTGATCGCGCCGCCGTTCTCGTACAAGGCGTTCCCCGCGACGGTCAAGGTGATCCTCGCGCTCGGCCTCGCCGTCGGCGTCGCGCCACGGGTCACCGCCGGGTACGAGTCGCTCGACACCGGGGCGTTCGTCATCGCCCTCGTGACGCAGCTCGTCGTCGGCCTGGTGCTCGGCTTCCTGGTGTACCTCGTGTTCGCGGCCGTGCAGTCCGCCGGCGCACTCATCGACCTGTTCGGCGGGTTCACGCTCGCGCAGGCGTACGACCCGCAGTCGCAGGTGAACGGCGCGCAGTTCACCCGGCTGTTCCAGATGGCCGCGCTCGCGCTGCTCTTCGCATCGGGCGGGTACCAGCTCATCGTCGCCGGACTCGTCCGGTCGTTCGACGCGGTGCCGCTCGTGGACGGATCCTTCGCGCTCGGCGGGGTGGCGTCCGTGCTCGTCAGCGCGCTGTCGCAGATGTTCCTCGCGACGCTGCAGATCGCCGGGCCGCTCGTGGTCGTCCTGTTCCTCGCCGACGTCGGCCTCGGGCTCCTGACCCGTGTGGCACCGGCGCTCAACGCCTTCCAGATGGGCTTCCCGATCAAGATCGGCCTGACGGTGATCTTCGCCGGTGCGCTCTTCATGGCGCTGCCGTCGATCGTCTCGTCGCTGACCGGTGACGCCGTGCAGGCGATCACGGGGAGGGGGTGAGCATGTCCGACTCCGGTGAGAAGTCCGAGAAGGCCACCGCCAAGCGGATGAAGGAGGTCCACAAGAAGGGCCAGCTCGGCCGTTCCCAGGACCTCGGCGCGTGGATCGGCATCGCCGTCGCCGCGCTCATGGTGCCGGCGACCATCGGCAAGGCGGCCGCAGCGGGGCAGGCGCAGCTGGACGCCGTGCGCGTCGTCATCGCCGACCCGACGATCGGCACGATGCGCGGGGTGTTCGACGAGGCGATGGGCTCGCTCGGGGCGACGCTCGGCCCGATGCTCCTGGTGGTGCTCGTCGGCGTCACAGCGGCCGCCGTCGCACAGGGCGGCGTGCACTTCCGTTCCCTGGCCCCGACGCCGGAGCACTTCGATCCCGTGCAGGGCATCAAGCGGGTGTTCGGGACCCAGGCGCTCTGGAACGGTGTGAAGGCCCTCGTGAAGACCGCGGTCGTCGGCCTCGTGCTCTGGTTCGCCGTCCAGGGGCTCGTTCCCGTGCTCATGACGAGCGGCTCGCTGCCCCTGTCCGCCGTGCTCTCCGCCGCCGGCGAGGGTGCGGGGACCCTCTTGCGCGCCGCCATCGCCGCCGGGCTGGTGCTCGCGGCGCTCGACGTGTTCGTCGTGATCCGCCGGAACCGCAAGCGCACCATGATGACCAAGCGCGAGGTCAAGGACGAGAACAAGACCGCAGAGGGCGACCCGCTCGTCAAGGGCCAGCGGCGCTCCCGGCAGCTCGCGATGAGCCGGAACCGGATGATCCAGTCCATCGGCACCGCGGACGTGGTGATGACGAACCCGACGCACTACGCCGTCGCGCTCAGGTACGAGCCTGGCAAGTCCGCGCCGCGCGTCGTCGCGAAGGGCGCGGGTCCCGTCGCGTCGCTCATCCGCGACCGAGCGCTGGAGGCGCGGGTGCCGATCGTCCGCGACGTCCCGCTGACCCGTGCCCTGCACGCGGCGTGCGAGCTCGGGCAGGAGGTCCCCGTCGACCTCTACACGCCGGTCGCCCGGGTGCTCTCCTTCGTGATGGCGCTCAAGGCCAAGGGCGCCGCGGCCGGGACGCACGCACCACCGCGGCCGACCACGCCGGACGAGGTCGCCACCGTCCTCGACCCGGCGACCCTGACCGGGGACCTCCGCCCCCGCAAGCTCCGCACGCCACGCACGAATCCGTCTCCCGAAGAGGTGCCAGCATGAACCGCAAGGACCTGCCGAAGCTCGCCGTCCCGGTCTTCATCGTCGGCATCATCCTGCTGCTGATCCTGCCGGTGCCGTCCTTCCTGCTGGACTTCCTGATCATCTGCAACATCCTGCTGGCGCTGGTGATCCTGCTCACGACGCTGTTCGTGAAGAAGCCGCTCGACTTCTCGGTGTTCCCGTCGCTGCTCCTCGTCGCCACGCTGTTCCGGCTCGGGCTCAACGTCGCGTCGACCAGGCTCGTGCTCGGCGAGGGGTTCGCCGGCGACGTGATCCAGGCGTTCGGTCACGTGGCGGTCTCCGGCTCGATCATCATCGGCGCGGTGATCTTCCTGATCCTCGTCGTCATCCAGTTCGTCGTCGTGACGAAGGGTGCAGAGCGCGTCGCCGAGGTCGGGGCACGCTTCACCCTCGACGCGATGCCCGGCAAGCAGATGGCGATCGACGCCGACCTGAACGCCGGCCTCATCACCGACGTGCAGGCGAAGGAGCGCCGCGCCGCGGTCTCCGCCGAGGCCGACTTCTACGGCGCGATGGACGGTGCGTCGAAGTTCGTCAAGGGCGACGCGATCGCCGGCATCCTCATCATCATCATCAACCTGATCGGCGGCATCGCGATCGGGATGCTGCAGAACGGCCTCTCGATCACGGACGCGCTGTCGAAGTACGGCATCCTGACGATCGGCGACGGGCTCGTCACGCAGATCCCCGCGCTCCTGATGGCCGTCTCGACCGGCATGATCGTGACCCGATCCGGTGCGGAGTCCGAGATGGGCTCATCGGCTGCGACGCAGCTCGGACAGTCCAGGAACGCGCTCATGATCGCCGGTGTGGCAGCGATCGCGATGGGGTTCATCCCCGGCATGCCGATCCTGCCGTTCCTGCTCGTCGGCGCGACGCTCCTCTTCACGGGCTGGCGCATCGGGCGGAACGCCGCCCGCGCCGAACAGCAGGCGGAGCAGCAGCAGGCACTCGAAGCCGCTGCACCCACCGGCGACTCCCCGGAGGACCTCGTCGAGCAGATGCGCGTGCACGCCCTCGAGATCCTGCTGGCGCCCGACCTCGTCGACATGGTGTCCGGCGCGTCGGACGACCTGCTCGGCCGGGTCCGGGCACTCCGCCGGAAGATCGCGATGGACATGGGCGTCGTGGTGCCGCCGGTCCGCACCCGGGACAGCATCGACCTGCCGCCGTCGACCTACGCGATCCGGATCGCCGGCGTCGAGGCCGGTCGTGGCACGGCTCCGGCACGCAGCGTCCTGGCGCTCGGCGACCAGCTCGACGGGCTCCCGGGAGACGCCACCGTCGAGCCGGTGTTCGGGCTCGCCGGCAAATGGGTCCCCGCCGAGCTCCGGCACGCCGCGGAGATGACCGGCGCCACCGTGATCGACCGTGTCTCCGTCCTCGTCACCCACCTGCAGGCGGTCATCGGCGACAACGCCGCGCGCCTGCTCACCCGCGAGGACGTCAAGGTCCTCACGGAGGGCGTCAAGCAGGTCAACCCCGCCGCGGTCGAGGAACTCGTGCCGGGCATGCTCTCGATGGCCGAGCTCCAGCGCGTCCTGCAGGGGCTGCTCGTCGAGCGCGTCCCGATCAACGACCTCGGCCGGATCTGCGAGGCGCTGACCCTCCGCGCGAAGGTCTCGACCGACCCGGAGGGGCTCGTCGAGGCCGCACGCGCAGCGCTCGGCCCGGCGCTGCCCGCGCGCCACCTCGAGGAGGGCGTGCTCCGCGTCATCATGATCGACCCCCTGCTCGAGCAGTCGATGCTCGAGGGGCTCCGGCCGTCCGAGCAGGGGACCCAGATCGTCCTCGACGCGCACCGCATCGAGCAGGTCCTGGGCTCCGTGCGCGACGCCGTCCGGAACGTCGAGGAGCAGGGCCTCTCCGCCGTGCTCGTCTGCGCACCGCAGCTCCGTCCGGCCGTGCACCGGATGGTGTCCGCGCAGTCGAACGGCCTGCCCGTGCTCTCCTACCAGGAGGCCACGGCAGCGGGATCCACCATCGAGACCGTTGGAGTGGTCCGTGCCGCCGACCCGATTGCAGCGTAGCGCCGCGACGCTCGACGACGTCCGCGACGCCGTCCGTGCCGAGTTCGGCCCCGCAGCCAGGATCGTCTCGGCCGAGAAGGTCACGAGCGGCGGGATCGGCGGGCTGTTCCGCCGTGCGCACGTCGAGGCGACCGTCGAGGTGCTCGACACCACCGACGTGCCGACGGCGCGGGTCGCGATCGCCGACGGTCCTGCGGTGCGCGTCGGGATCGCCGCCCTGCTGGCCGACGCCGACGAGGCCGAAGCCCGCATCGCCGCCGCCGACGGGACGTCGTCGACGCGTGCCGACGCGTTCGCGTCGGTACTCGACGGCTTCGTCGCCGACGGGATCGCACCCGGCCCCGCGGCGGGCGCAGGTCGTCCCGAGGGTGGCGATCCGAGCCTCCCGTCCGGTGCTGCGGTGATGCCGGGAGGCCCGTCCACCGTCAGCGACGTCGACGCGGCCGCGTCGCGACGCGTGCTGGCCGCGGGGCGGCCGTCGGTGCCGGCCGTGCTGTCGGCCGACGGTGACCTCGTCGTGCTCGTCGGCCGCGCCGGGGACGTCGACGCCGCCGCCGGGCTGTTCGCGGCGCGGCACGACCTGCGTGCGACCGATGCCAGCGATCGCCGGGGCGGGATCCTCGCCAGGGCCGACGGCGTCCGCGCGGGGTACGCGCTGCTCGGTGTCGCGACGTGGGACGACCGCCGCACGCTCGACGGTCTCGTGCCCGACCAGGTGTGGATCGTCGTGGATGCCGGGCGGAAGACCGAGGACAGCCGCGCCATGGTGTCGGCGGTGGCGTCCGTGGTGACCGTGGCCGGTGTGCTGTCGATCGGGGCGTCCGAGACCGCGACGCCGGACTCCGTGCACGAACTCGGCCTGCCGGTCCGCGTGCTCTGACGGATTGCTTCCGGCGGTCGCTAGGCTGTCCGGGTGCTGGTACTCACGCGGAAGGTCGGCGAGCGGATCCTCATCGGGGACGACATCGTCATCACGGTGCTCGACTCCCGCGGCGACGGCGTGCGCATCGGGATCGATGCGCCCCGCGGTGTCAAGATCCAGCGTGAAGAGGTCGTCCGTGCCGTGGCCGAGGCCAACGTCGAGGCGACGCGGACCGCGTCCGACGATGCCGAGGCGCGACTGCGCGAGGCACTCGGCGGCGGAGCCGGTCCGTCGTCTCCGTCCTCGGACTGAGGGCCACCTCGGACTGAGGGCCACCTCGGACTGAGGGCCACCTCGGGCTGAAGGTCAGCGGAGCAGGACCGCTGCCGCTGCCGCGCCGGCCCAGAGCATGCTCGTCAGGGTGCCGACGATGAAGCGCTCACGCGCCTCGGCACTGTCGAGCTCGGAGAACCTGCCGAGCCCCTTGATCGCGATCACCGCCGCGATGAGCTCCAGGTGACCGATCGCGGCCGCGCCGATCACGGCGAAGCGCTCGAGGTCCCCGATGGCGGCACCACCGCGGAGGACCTCCTTCGTCGTCGGCGTCGCTCCCGTCGCGGTGGCACCGCGCGCGGCGGGACCGCTCGACGCGACCACGAGGATGCCGCCGTGCGTCCCAGCGGGGATCGTGGTCCGCGTCGAGAGCCGGAGCGCGGCGTTCGTGACGGCGCTGCCCGCGACGATGCCGAGGAGCGCGACGCTCAGCGCCGCGAGGGTGCCGAGCACGGTGGACGGCGGCTCCGGCCGGACGTCGAACGCCGTGAGGACGAGTGCGCCGAGCACGATGACCGCGGCGGGTACCGCGCGGACCACGGGGCCGAGCCGGGGGAGCACGGAGAACACGGCGGCCGCGAGGGTGACGACCACGAAGCCGACCCAGGCTGCTTCCACGCCGATCATGCCCGCTCGTCCGCGTCCGCGAGCAGCCGGACCAGGGCCGCGTGCAGGACGTCCTCGTCGCGCAGGTCTGCGGCGGCGAACCGCTTCGCGACCGCCTGGGGAGTGATGCCGAGCTCCTCGGCGGCATCGGGACGCGAGACCCCCTTCGCGAGCAGGTCGGCCAGCTGCCAGCCCTCCGGGGATCGTCGGGCACGGAGCCGCACGGTCTGTCGGAGGATCGGCTCCACGTCGTTCCCCCGCAACCGCCGATCAGGGTCGATCTCGACCGCGAGGTGCTCGGGGTTGCGCTTCGCCCGCTCCACGGCGTCGCGGGCGCGGATGAACGCGGAACCAGAGGCGGCGCGGGTGGAGGCGGGCAATGGCTCGTCCACGTCGCCGATGCCGATCCCGATGCTCCACCCGCCGGTTCGGGTCAGGCGCAGCAGTGCGTCGAGGGTGGTCTCCGGCGAGCTCGTCAGCAGCTGGAACTCGTCACCTGCGGTGCGTTCGGGTGCGAGCACGACGTCGTCGAGCGCGCCGAGGAGTTCGCGCATGGTCCCCTCGACGCGGTCGTCGCCGTTCCGACTGTCGACCTGATCGACGGTGAGTGCGTACATGGCCACCTCCGCGATCAACCATACAAGGTTGATAATGACGAAATCAACCCGCTGAGGTTGATCACGGACGCGGCTTCTTCTCCTGCTCCGGCAGCCGTCCCGCGGCGCGCTCTGCGGCGAACCACGCACGGGCCTCGTCCTGGCGCCGCTGCTCCGCGCCGAGGGCGATCGGCGCCCGGACGTGCTCCGGCTCGTAGCCGAACGACTCGATGAGCTGGGGGACCAGCGGACGGATCCGGGCGATGAGCCGGTCGATGGACGCCGACACCGCACGGGCACGCTGTGCGGACAGCCGTCCGTGCAGCAGGTACCACTCGAGGTGCTGTACGAGCAGCCCGAGCGCGAACAGGTCGCGGAGCCAGACCAGCGCGCGGCGGGTGTCGCCGACCGGCACCTCCTCGATGGCGTCGGTGAACGCCTCCCACTGCATGAGTTCCGCGTGCGCCTTGGACGCCTCGATGAGCTCGTGCTGCGACCGGTTGAGGAGCAGGGCCTGCCGTGCGCGGTCCTTGCCCGCGGTGTTCAGGCGCATACCGATCTCGGCGACCATCGTGTCCACGCGACCGCTGAGCAGGTCGCGCTGCGTCGCGGGGTCACGGAGATCGGCCACGCTCGCGGCGAGCGACCCGCGGTCCTTCGCGGTCTGCCCGAGGCGACGGATGCCGCTCGCGTCGGCGAGTTTCGTGCCGACCTGGGCGGCGACGAACTTCGCGGTCGAGGCGGCGTCGCGGGGCGCCTGCTTGCGGAACTCGGTGAGGAGCCGCTTGCCGACGAGCTGGAGGAGCACGGTGTTGTCGCCCTCGAACGTCACGTAGACGTCGAGGTCGGCGCGGAGGCTCGTGAGCCGGTTCTCGGCGAGGAAGCCGGCACCGCCGCACGCCTCGCGGCACTCCTGCAGGGTGTCGAGCGCGTACCAGGTCGACATCGACTTGAACGCGGCCGCCTCGGTCTCCAGGTCCTCGCGGCGCTCCGGGGTGTCCAGTCGGCCGCTGAAGACGTCGTCGAACGTCCGCAGGAGCTTCTCGTGCGCGAACGACTGCGCGAACACCGTCGCGAGTCGCGGGATGAGTCGGCGCTGGTGGCGTCCGTAGTCGAGCAGGACGCCCTCCTCACCGCCGCCGGTGGGGAACTGCCGGCGCTGCATCGCGTAGGTCAGGGCGATCTGCAGGCCGATCTTCTGCGCCACCACCGCTGCGCCGTCGAGCGAGACACGGCCCTGCACCAGGGTGCCGAGCATCGTGAAGAACCGACGACCGGGGGACTCGATCGGCGACGAGTACGTGCCGTCCTCGGCGACGTCGCCGTAGCGGTTCAGCAGGTTCGTGCGGGGGATCCGGACGTGGTCGAAGTGCAGTCGGCCGTTGTCGATGCCGTTCAGACCGCCCTTGACGCCGTCGTCCTCGCCGCCGACACCGGGCAGGAACTCGCCGTCGTCGTCGCGGAGCGGCACGTAGAAGGCGTGCACGCCGTGGTCGACGCCCTGGGTGACGAGCTTCGCGAACACGACGGCGGCCTTGCCGTGCAGCGCGGCGTTGCCTATGTAGTCCTTCCACGCACCGCGGAACGGCGTGTGCACGACGAACTCCTGCGTGTCCGCGTCGTACGTCGCCGTCGTCGCGATGTTCTGCACGTCGGAGCCGTGGCCGGTCTCCGTCATGGCGAAGCACCCGGGCACGTCGAACCCGATGATGCCGGGGAGGAACTCGCGGTGGTTCCGCTCGGTGCCGAGGTGGTGGACCGCGGAGCCGAACAACCCCCACTGCACGCCGGCCTTGATCTGGAGCGACGGGTCCGCGGTCGTCAGCTCCTCGAAGGCCGCGAGGTTGCCGCCGTGGTTGTCCTGGCCGCCGAGCTCCGGCGGGTAGGGGCGCTGGATGGCGCCGTTCTCCTGCAGGATGCGGAGCTGGTCGAAGGCGCGGGCACGGTGTTCGGCGATCGTGAGCCCCTCGACCTTGTGCAGGGCGGGGTCGCGGACCAGACGGCGCGAGATGCGGCGGTCCTCGGCCCAGCGCCCGAGCAGGTGCTCCGCGAGCAGGTCGACGTCGATGCGCACGTCCGTGTCGGTCCCGGTCTTCGGGGTACCGGCTGCCGGGTCTCCGGCGGCGTCGGCCTTCGGGGTCCCTGCGCTGCCGGTGCTGCCGGTGTTCGTGACGGGTGCGGTGTCGACCATCGTGCGCTCTCCTGAACTGCTCTGTCCTCGTGCTGCCGGTGTTGCCGTTCCAACCTAGGCACCCACGCCGAGTGCCGCACGAGAGCCGTGCGCGGCCGACAACGCGGCGCGCGTGACGGAGCGGAGGGGTGGTGGGAACCCTCCAATCGCATCGCTCCCGCGTGCTCTGAGGACCACTCGACGATTGGGCGCGCCCCCCGGATGCGGGGCAGACTGGCCGCCATGTCAGGCACCTCCGCCCCCGGGCACGACACGCAGCAGCGCGAACGGACGTTCTTCGGTCAGCCCTTCGAACTGTCCACACCGTTCGCGGTCGAACTCTGGGAGCGGTTCTCGTTCTACGGGATGCAGGGCATCGTCCTCATCTACATGTACTACACCGTCTCGCGGGGCGGCCTGGGCATCGACGAGCACGTCGCGGCCGGGATCATGGGGGCCTACGGCGGCGCCGTGTACCTCTTCACCATCATCGGGGCGTGGATCGCCGACCGCTTGATCGGAGCGGACCGGACGCTGTTCGCCAGCGCGATCGTCGTGATGTGCGGACACATCGCCCTGGCCGTGCTGCCAGGCGTCACCGGCGTGGGCGTCGGTCTGGTGCTCATCGCGCTCGGGTCCGGCGGACTCAAGGCCACGGCGACCACCATCGTCGGCGGGCTGTACTCGAAGGAGGACCCGCGTCGCGACGCCGGGTTCTCGCTGTACTACCTCGGCGTCAACATCGGCGCGTTCTTCGGTCCGATCCTCACCGGCCTGCTGCAGTCGTCGCTCGGGTTCCACTTCGGATTCGGTCTGGCCGCCGTCGGCATGGCAGCCGGCCTGATCCAGTACGGCATCCGCCGCGGCAAGCTGCCCGACAGCGTCCGGCACGTCACGAACCCACTCGAGAAGCGCCGCTACCCGATGGTCGGGGTGCTCGTGCTCGTCGGCCTCGCGATCGTCGTCGTGGCCGTCCTGACGGGGCTGCTCAACGTCGACAACCTGCCGCTCGTCGTGGTCGGGATCGTCATCGCCGCCACGATCGTCTACTTCGTCGTGATCCTGTCGAGCGGGCTGACGAAGGACGAGCGCTCCCGCGTGTTCGCCTTCATCCCGCTGTTCATCGGCAGCGCCGTGTTCTGGTCGCTCTACCAGCAGCAGTTCACCGTCGTGACGATCTACTCCGACCAGCGCCTCGACCGGAGCATCTTCGGGTGGGAGATGCCGGTGTCGTGGGTGCAGTCGATCAACCCGATCATGATCATCGTCCTGTCCGGCGTCTTCGCGGCGATGTGGACCAAGCTCGGCGACCGCCAGCCGTCCACCCCGACGAAGTTCGCGCTCGGCACCGGGATCATGGGCATCGCGTTCCTCCTCTTCCTGCCCTTCGTCGGTACCGGGCGGAACGGCACGCCCGTGCTCGTGCTCGTCGGCATCCTGCTCGTCTTCACGATCGCCGAGCTCCTGCTGTCGCCGATCGGGCAGTCCGTCGCGACGAAGCTCGCACCCCCGAAGTTCCAGACGCAGATGGTCGCGCTGTTCTTCCTGTCCGTGTCCCTCGGCACGGCCGTCACCGGTGTGCTGTCGAAGTACTACAGCCCGAAGCACGAGGCGCCGTACTTCGCGATCCTCGGCCTCGTCGCCGTCGTGGTCGGTGTGCTGCTCCTCGTGTCCGCCCGCCCGGTGCTCCGCCTGATGCGCGGGATCCGATAGCCTGGACGTGGCCACAGCGACGCGCTGGACAACGGCCCCCTGAACGAGGAGAGATCACATGCTGGAGCTCGTCGGAGCAGTCGTCATCGGCATCGGCGTCGTCGGTGGTGTGTTCACGTGCATGGCCATCAGCGCCATGATGAAGAGCGGTTCCGAGGAGTACTAGGCCTCCACCGGCACCAGCTGACGACTCAGGACGGTCGCGCGCTCGAAGGGGCCGCGGCCGTCCTTCGTGTACACGGGCTCGTCGAACGCGACGGTCCACGACAGGGGCTCGCCGACACCGGGGTACCCGACGATCTGGTTGCCGCCCGGCGCGACGATGAGCCCGATCGGTTCCGGGCTGCCGTCCGCCTCGACCCACTGCTCGCCGCCCTCGGTGGTGTACACCACGCGGACGAGTGCCCCGATCCCGAGCCCGGCCCCGCGGGCGCCGTCGGAGTCGCCGTCGCTCGGTCGCCGCTTCCGGTTCCACATCACGCGGTCACCGTACCGCGCCACCCCCGGACGGCACCTGCAGGAGTGCGCTGCCCGTATCCGCCGGAGTGGCCACAACACCCCGCGCGCTGTACGCCGAGTGGTCACGAAGTGTTGCCCGCGACGCTTCGTTCCGACGGGATGCGACCGCTCGGCAGCGGTGAGCGGGGTGTCGTGACCGGTCGACGCAGCTGGGCGCGAGGGACTCAGGACGCAGACGGGACGCGCACGATCTCGGTGATGGACGAGTGGCCGGTCTCCGGGTGCTTGCGCATCGACAGCAGCCGCTCCATCGAGGGCTCGAGCGCCGTGACCTTGTCGAGCGGGGCACTGACCACGAGCTGGAACCCGAGCCGGAGCCACGCCGTCACGGCACGACCGGCGAACTCCGAGTCGGCCTTGATGAACGCCTCGTCGAGGAACACCGGCGCGAACCGGGGTCGGGGACGGGTCTCGTCGCCGAGCTGGTACCGGAGCGCAGCCCCCACGATGAACGCGACGAGCTCCTGCGTCTCGCCACCGGACTTGTCGCCCAGCGACGAGTACACGCCGAGGTCGTTGCCGTCGGTGTCGTACCGCACGGCCGTGATCTCCATGTGCCGACGGACGTCGAGCACGGCATCGCGCTGGGTCGTCCGTCCTCGCGGCGCATCCGCGTCGACCCGGATGACCGCCATGAAGCGCCGGAGCCGCCGGAAGCGGGTCTCGAGCACGTCGTCGGTGAGCTCCGCGTCGACCGAGGCCGACAGTGCACGGAGCTCGCGACGGAACTGCGAGACGTCCTCGCGCGTGACCCGGCGGATGACGATCTTCAGGCGGTCCCGGTTCGCACCGAACGGCAGGTCGCGGAGGATCTCGTTGACCGGCTCCAACCGCTCCTCGATCTCGACGACCGCACGGTCGAACGCCCCGGCGAGCGGGACCAGGTCCTCGCCACTCCACTGCGACAGGCGGCGACGCCACTCGCTGCGCCGTGCGTGCAGCCCCGTCGCCACGATCTGGTCGAGGATCGCGCGGTAGTCGGGGTACGACGCGACGCCGGTGCCGAGGTTCGGGTCGTGCCACGCGTCCTGGTAGCGCTGGAAGGTCAGCGTCATGGCGTTGGACGCCGACGCCGCCCCGTCGAGAGCCTGCGAGAGTCGTTCCTCGAGTCGTCGGCGCAGTCGCTTCGTCGCGTCGTCGAACCCGTCGACGGTGTCCGGTGCGCCGACCTCCTCGAACGTCTCCTCGAGGAGGTGTGCCTGTTCCTCGTCCGGCACCGCGGTCGGCGTGGACTCGAACCGCTCGAGGATCTCGGCGGCGGCGTCCTGCCCGTCGACGAGCACCGCGTGGCGCTCCTCGAGCCGTGTGACCGTGAGCCGCGCGGCCGATCGACGGTCGGAGGCCTCGTCGAGGGCCGCACGCAGCTTCGCGACCGACGCCCGGAGCGTCCGCAGCCCGTCGTCGGCGGCGAGCACGGCCTCCCGTTCCTCGCCCAGGCGCGTCAGCGACGCGTCGACGCCGGCGACGTCGATGCTCTCCCACGTCGTGTCGACCCGGTGCTGGTGGGCGGCGCGGAGGGCCTCGAGTGCCGCGATGTCCTGCGCGACGTCGGTCCGGCGGGCCTCGAGTGTGGTGAGGTCCTCGGCGATGGAGGCGAGTTCGGTCTCGACGGCGACGACGCGGGCCTCGTTCGTGAAGCCGATGACGTTCGCCTGGCGGCGGTCGCCGTGCGCGCCACGTCGGCCGTCGCGGAGCTGCCCTGATTCGGTCACACGGCGGCCGCCATCACCCAGCTCGGCGGCGGAGGAAACGCAGCGGGCGTCGATCCGGTCGGACTCGATGCGCGAGCGGACCCACGTGCTGAAGGGGGAGTCCTTGATCGCGAGCTTGCCGGACACCATGGACCGGTCGCCGTCGAGGTCCAGGTGCGGACCGGACGGGACGCCCTCGAACTGCACCCGCACCCCGATGCGCAGCGAGTCGATCGCGGCACTGAAGGAGTCGAGCTGGTCCTGGTCGACGAGCAGCGTGCGGGCGACGGGCGCGAGCACCGACTCGATCGCCGTGCGCCATCGTTCCTCACCGGGGAGGACGTCGAGCAGCTCGGCGACGAACGGCAGGGACGACGGGTCGATGCCGGCGGCGTTCGCCATCGCCACCCGTGCCTCGTGCATCGGCAGCGGCATCGCACCCTGCCGGTGTTCGAGCGACTGGCGCTCCTGACGCAGCGACCGCTCACGGTCGAGGAGGGGGTACTCCTCCCGCGTCAGGGCGTCCCGACGCTCGTCGAGCGCGGCGCGGGTGGCACCGAACGTGCCGAGGAACTCGTGCGAGTCCCGCTGGGCCGTGCCGAAGGCGGTCTCGGTCGTCGGCACCTCCCCGAGCAGCGCCGTCCGCGACTCGAAGGCCTCGCGCGCGCGGAGCACGACCTCGCGCTCACGCGTGCCGCGGTCGATGCGGTCCTCGAGCTGGGCGAGCGCGTTGCCCCCGGAGTCCCGGAGTCGAGCCTCGGCCTCCCGCAGCTCGATCTCGACCGCGGCGTGGCGAGCGGAAGCTGCCTCGACCTCGGCTCGTGCGACGGTCCGGGCGCGCGAGTTGCGCGAGACCTCGTCGTCGAGCAGCGCACGCTTCCTGGTGGCCGTCCAGTGCGCGAACGGTGACACCTCGGACCCGGTGGCGATGCCGTCGAGGGTCTCGGCGGCGGCGCGGGACCGTTCGATCTCCAGGTGCAGCTCGGTGATGGGGGAGAGGATCGCGACCTTGCGCTCCTCGGTGTCCATCGCCTCGTACGCCTCGTCGAGCGCGGCGAAGTGGGCGAGCGCCCGGTCGGCGGCCTCGTACGTGCCGGGGGTCTCGAGCACGAGCGACTTGTACAGCGAGTCGACCGTCGGCATGTGCTGCCCGGCCTGGATGCGGGCGAGCAGGCGCATCGCCCGGTTCCCGCCGCCGGAGTCGCCGATCCCGAGCCGCGTCTGCAGCGTGTACGCGAGCTCCTGGTAGGTGTCGCGGATGACGAGCCCCGGCACGCGTCCGGTGAGCTCGAGGTGGCTGAACCGGGACGGCACGAAGTCCTCGAGCCGGCGCAGGTCGAAGTCGTCGTCCACGGTCGCCATGGTCATCTGGATGTCGCCGACACCACGGGCACGCTTCGGCACGATGTACGCGCGCAGCACCGTGAACTGTCGCTCGTCGTCGTTCCGGAACGTGACGGCGACCGCACCCCACGTCGCCGTCTCGTCACCGCGGAGGTTCACGTCGCGGAGCGCCCCGGACTCCGGGTCGCGCCGGGAGTCGACCTTGCCGCGCAGGTACGTCAGCAGGTTGCGCTGGTCCGCACTCCGCGCCCGCCCGGTGGTCGCGTCGTTCGAGGCGCCGTTGAACGGCACGTCGGACGGCATCATCACGGCGAGGTACGCGTCCATGAGGGTCGACTTGCCGGTTCCGGATGCGCCGGAGATGAGCGTCGCCGCACCGGAGAGCTCGACCCGGCGGTGGCCGTGGAAGCCGCCCCAGTTGACGACCTGCATGGACTCGGCGCGCCACTGCGCGACGGTGTCGAAGAGCGCCGGCATGCCGGCGGTGTCCATCCGGAAGTCGGTCACGACTCGTCCTCGTCTTCCGTTTCGTCGGTGTCGGTCTGGAGGCTCGGCTCGGCTTCGTCAGGCTCGGAGCCCCCGCCGGTGGTCACGTTGGCCAGCCACTGATCGAGTTCCAGGAGCCGCTCCAGCGGGAGCAGGACCTCGACGACGCTCGCGATGCGGAAGCGGTCGGGGTCGCTCGTCTTGAGGAGCACCCGCGCGGTCACGAGTCGGTCGATGGCCTTCGCGACCCGGCCCTCGTCGCGCGTCTTGTCGGTCGCGGTGGCGGGCCGGAACCCGGCGACGTGCCCGAGGATCTCCGACCGGTCGACGACGACCTGGTCCGGCCCCGGTCGGGCGTCGGCGCGGAGTCGCATGCGGAGGTAGACGAGGACGATCGTCTCCTCGCGCGTGTACGGGACGTCCCGGAGGAGCGTCGGGAACGCGCGGCGCTGGCTCTCGGACCGGGCCTGACGCTTCCACGCGACCTCGCGGTCCCGGTCGACGTGCAGTTCGAGGAACAGGTCGTTCAGCCGGGACCGGAGCTGGTACTCGGCGTCGAGGACCGCGCGCCACTCGTCCGCGTGCGTGCGCGCGCTGATGTACGAGTGCCGGAGCAGCGCGACGAAGGCGCGACGCTGGAGCTCGTCGAGCCGGCCCTCGTCGCCTTCGAAGAGGGCGAAGCTGGACTCGTCACGCTCGTCGTCCTGCTCCACGGGAGTGGGGTCGTCGTACTCGTCCGTCTCGTCGACGGGAGCTGACGTCGTGTCGGTCACCGAGCCTCCAGGGTGTCGTCGTCGTCTGCGAACGGATCCCGCGGGGTCAACGCGGCCGTCGGCATGGTGAAGGCGACCGCCGTGCCGTCCGGGCGCACGGTCTCGTGCGCGACGGCTGCGGCCGCGGCCTCGAAGTCGTCCCGACCGGTCAGCAGGTGCGCCAGACCGAACAGCTCGACGGGACGCCGCTGCTCAGGGGGGAGCTCGTGGAACGCGCCGTCGCTGGTGGCCGCGGTGCTGAACCGCAGTGCCGCGCGGAGTTCGGTCAGGAGCGGGCCGCCGTGACGTCGGAGGGAGTCGACGTCGATCTCGTCGAAGACGTCGTCGTCCGGCTCCTCGATGGGCGGCGGGACGGCCTCGGTGTCCGGGTCGTAGAAGCGCTCGCGCAGGGTGCCGATCTCGGCGACCGGCGGCAGGAGCTCGAGCGGGAGGGTGCCGCGGGTGCTGCCGTCGCCCATCAGCGTCGCGAGCCGGCGGTTCACGCTCCGCAGCACCGCGTCGAGCTCGCGGTCACGGACGACGTCGTGCGCGACGATCTGGTCGCGGAGCGTCCCGGTGAGCAGGCGACGCTGGGCGAGGACGTCCTCGATGCCCTGCCGCAGGATGCTCACGGTGTTGCGGAAGGCCCGGCGCTCCGCGGCGTTGAGGGACTCGGCGAACGGGTGCTCGAGGATCGTCGCGATGTCGTCGCGGAGGCGCAGGAGCAGTGCGTCGTCGCGGAGGAGCTCGAAGGCGCCCTCGAACGCCCGGCCCTCCGGCGTGGCCTCCATGAGCGTGTCCGTGCGTGCGAGGTAGTCGTCGAGGATCTCGCCGATCGGACGGACCTCGTTCCGGAAGTCCTCGACGATCTCGCGGTGCATCGACGCGACGGCTTCCTCGACGCGCTTGAAGTCGCTCGGGAGCTGGCGGATGAGGTCGGTGATGTTCGTGTAGCCGTCGCGCATCCGGTCGTCGTCGACGGTGGTCGGGGCGTCACCCGTCGCCAGCCGGTCGCGCTCTGCCTGGAGTTCGGCGATCTGTGCGTCGATGCGGCGGATCTGCACGTCGGGGTCCGGCTCCGCCCTGGCGGCCCACCGGTGCACCGCGTCGACGATCATCGCCAGGCGGCTCTCGCTGATCAGGGCCCGGTCGGCGGACAGGGCGTCGACGAGGCTCAGTGCTTCGAGGGCGTGGCTCGTGAGGGAGTACTGCTCGTCACCGTCGGGGGAGTTCGACCGCACGAGCCACTGCGCCGCGACCCATTCACGGCAGAGCGCTCGGCCGTTCGGGCGCTTGTCGTCGTCCTGCGGGTTCTCGCTCGCCGGGACCCTGGCGCCGGTCGCCTGCAGCCGTGCGACGTGCTCCTCGACCTGCAGGTGCATCCGGTCGGCGGGGACGTACTGCACGTCGCGGTCGAACACCGTGCGGAACACCGCGAGCACGACGGCGCTCGTCGGGCGGGACATGAGGCGCAGCGTCGGGCGGTCGAGCACCGCGCGCACGCGTGCGTACTCGAGGTCGACGTCGGTCATGCTGCCCTTGCTCTGGTGATCGGTCGTGTCCGGTTGGGGGACGAAAAGAGCCCGACGCGGTTGCGTCGGGCTCTCTTGGTTGTTCTTCAGGCCCTGAATGGGCACGTGGGCGATACCAGACTCGAACTGATGACCTCTTCGGTGTGAACGAAGCGCGCTACCAACTGCGCCAATCGCCCCTGCACTTGCGTGCGGATCGATAGTAGCGGATGTCGGGCGGTGTGCCGAACACGGCGGTGCCCCCGCGCGCGTCGGGGTGCTTCGTGCCGCGCTGGATGCGCCTCGATCCGCATGAACTCGGGGGACACGCCCGGTGAACACCCAGGATTTTGGAGAAACGCGTCGGAGTCGGATACAGTTTACGAGTCGCCGCGAGAGCGGGTCAGACATGCGGATGTGGCGCAGTGGTAGCGCATCACCTTGCCAAGGTGAGGGTCGCGAGTTCGAATCTCGTCATCCGCTCGAGTACTGGTTCCCTCGGGATCCGGTTTCTCACCAGAGGGTATCCCACCGTTCGGGTACTCACGGAGACGTGAACCTCGATGGTGGGGTGGCCGAGAGGCTAGGCAGCGGCCTGCAAAGCCGTCCACGCGGGTTCGAATCCCGTCCCCACCTCCAGAATTCAACTCTCTCTGGGCGATTGGCGCAGCGGTAGCGCGCTTCCCTGACACGGAAGAGGTCACTGGTTCGATCCCAGTATCGCCCACCATCTGAAACCCCCGGCCTCGGCCGGGGGTTTCGTCGTTCCTGCTACCGGGTCGGCGACGTCGCCGCGTACGGATCCGTGGCCACGTTTCCGTACACGTCGGTTCGCCGGCGTCGGTCCCGCACCACGCAGATGCCGCGTGCCACGGCGAGGGCGATCATGACCGTGGCGATGCCCGCGAAGAGCCAGCGCCACGAAGCGTCGTCCTCGATGAGCAGCCGCACCGCGAACAAGGCGAGCGGCGCGACGACGAGCAGGCGGCGCCACTCGGGCCACGTCGGCCGCCACAGCACCGTCATGCCCTTCTTCCACCGGCCGACCAGTACGTACGTCAGCAGCAGGACGAACGGCAGCAGCCCGAGCCAGTGCACGAGCGCGTCGGCGGCGTCCTCGTAGAACGGGTGCACGATCTCACGGGCGACTCCACCAGCCGCAGCGGCGGTGAGCACCACCCACATGCGGGCCTCCCACCGGCGAGGATGCCACCACGGTGTGCGCCACCAGGCCACCCGGGTCACGACCGCGCGCCGGCGATCGTCCGCGCGACGGGGAAGGCGGCGGTTCGCGGGCATCACGTGCTCGAGGCCTGGACGACGGCGATGGCGGACGCCACGAACGCGATCACCGCGGCGCTCGACCGCAGGACGTCGATGCGCTCCCAGCGGGTCACGATCCGTTTCCAGTCCGCCGGGGGATCGGCAGGGTCCCAGTCGTTCACGCCGATGTTGATCGGGACGGTCCCGAGGAACGACGCCAGGACGAACACCGTCAGGGCGGCGACCGCGGCGATCCGCCACACGAGCCCGTCGCCTGTTCCACCGACGACGAGGACGGCGATGGATGCCAGGACCGCAGGGATCATCAGGATCGGCACGACGACCTTGAGGGACTTGACCAGTGCGATGCGCGTGCGGACGTGCGCGTCGTCGGGCAGGGCGGCCATCGCCGGCTGGACACCCCACCGGACGATCAGCTCCTCGCCGGCGAGCAACCCGACGAGGACCAGCTGGGCCACGAGGAGGGCGTTCACGTGCGGTCCTCGGCATGATCGGCGCCGACGGTGGGGATGGTGTCCACGATGTTCCCTTCGTCCAGGAACGATCATCGCCCACGCTGCACCTGAAAGACATTTGCAGATCGCGACAACCGGACGTACGATCTGAAAATCCACTTCAGATCGAGGAGTCCCCGTGCAGGAGAACCGTCCCAATCTCGCCGATCCCGGCGTCCTCGACGCACTGTCGCACCCGGTACGGCTCGACGTCCTGGGGTACCTGGCGGCGTCGGGCCCCGCGACGGCGTCACAATGCGCCCGGGCGGTGGGCGACACGCCGTCGAACTGCAGTTACCACCTCAGGGTGCTCGCGTCCCACGGACTGGTCGAACCGGACCCGTCGGGCGACGGTCGGTCCAGGCCGTGGCGGACGAGCATCACCGGCTTCACCACCGACGACGTCGATCCGGCGGACGTGGCGGGACTGGACCGGATGTTGGCGGCGTCGGTCGAGCTCGACCACCACCTCCTGCGCGAGTACCTCCGCGGTCGGGACGCGGTCCCGGGGGCTTGGCGGGCAGCGGACGTCCACGCCAGCTACGGGCTCGCGCTGACACCGACCGAACTCGCCGAGGTCGTCGCGCGGCTCGATGCCGTCGTCCGGCCGTACATCCAGGCCACGCGGGCGAACACCCCCGGTGACGCCGAACACGTCCACCTCTCACTCAGCGCGTTCCCGCGACTCGGGTTCGGCCCCGACCGATGACGAGCACGCCGCCGACCACGCGCCGTGGCCTCGCAGGCTCGGCGATGGCGGTACCGGCGTTCCGACGGCTCTGGCTCGCGGGGCTCGTGTCGGACACCGGCGACTGGCTGATGTTCATCGCGTTGCCGCTCGTCGTCCTCCGGCTCACCGGATCGGCCGTCGGGACGTCGTTCGCGTTCCTCCTCGAACTCGCCCCGCCCGTGCTGCTCGCCCCGGTCGTCGCGCGGGTCACCGACCGGCTGCCACACCGGCGCGTGATGGTCGTCGCGATGCTCGGTCAGGCCCTCACCCTCCTGCCGCTGCTCCTCGTGCACGACCGGTCGGAGCTGCCGCTCGTCTACGCCGTCATCGTCGCGCAGGCGTCGTTCGGCGCGTTCTTCCTGCCGGCCAAGAACGCGCTCCTCCCGACGCTCGTCGGGCTCGATCGGGCGAACTCGGCGAATGCCCTCGTCGGGCTGAACAACGACCTCGGCCGGATCATCGGTGGCCCGCTCGGCGGCGTGCTGCTCGCGGTCGGGTCCATCGGCACGGTGGCGCTCGTCGACGTGGCCTCGTACGTCGTCGCCGCTGCCCTCGTCCTCAGCGTGCCGCACGGGCGACGCGTCGATCCGGCTCCGCCTGCTTCCCCCATCCCGATCGGACCGAACACCGGCGGCGTCCTCCGTGCCCTCGGCGACCGTGCAACGCGGCACCTGGTCCTGGTGAGCACGGTCGCGTCGATCGCGCAGGGGCTCTTCCTCGTCCTGTTCGTCTTCTTCGTGACCGACGTCATCCGTGGCGACGCGGCAGACGTCGGCCTGCTGCGCGGAGTACAGGCGATCGGGGCGATCGGCGCCGGCCTCGCACTGGGGGTCCTCGGCGCGAGGATCGACGCGCTCCGGCTCGCCCTCATCGGTGCGAGCACGTTCACGGTGATCACCGTCCTCGTGTGGAACGCGTCGTTCGTCACCCACGCCGTGCCGGTCTACGCCGTGCTCTTCGCGACGATCGGTGTGCCGGCGGTGTTCATGGGCGCCGGACTCACGAGTCTGCTGCAGCGGGCGGTCGACGGCGCAGTCCGTGGGACGGCGTTCGCTGCGCTCGGGCTCGGGCAAGCGGTCGGTCAGGCGATCGGGATCACCGTCGCCGGTCTCCTCCAGGAACCGCTCGGCACCCTGCCGCTGCTGGAGGTCCAAGCCGCCGCCTACGCGATCACCGCGGTGCTGGCGTTCGTCCTGCTCCCACGGCGGTTCCGCACCCCTCCCGGCTGACGACCAGCATCGCGGTGGCCGACCGGCGCGGCCATCCGCCGGACGGGAGGCTCGGTGCCGGCCCGCACCGTGGCTCCCGTCGGGCGGATGCGGGCCTACGATCGCTGGTATGCGTGTGGCGATCACCGGAGGGACGGGCGTCGAGCGGGACGCTCGGGTGTGACGTGGCGAACATCCTGGTGGTCGAGGACGACCCGGAGATGCGGTCGCTCGTCGAGCGAGGGCTGACCGGCGAGGGGCACACGGTCACCGTCGTGGGCGACGGGATCGCCGCGCTCGTCGCCGCGCGCGCACAGTCGTTCGACGCGGCAGCGATCGACGTGATGCTGCCCGAGATGACCGGGTTCGAGGTCTGCCGACGACTCCGAGAGCTCGGGGAGGACTTCCCGGTGGTGCTCGTCACCGCACGTGACGCCGTGGACGACCGGGTCTTCGGGCTCGACTCCGGTGCCGACGACTACCTGACGAAGCCCTTCGCGATCGCCGAACTCAACGCCCGTATCCGCGCCCACCTCCGGCGGCGCGCTGCCGGGACCGCGACGATCGTGGAGGCGGGGACGGTCCGGCTGGACACCGTCGCGGTCCGGGCGTCGGTCCGCGGCCGCGACATGCCCCTGAGCGTCAAGGAGTTCTCGCTGCTCCGGTTCCTCGTCCAGGGGTCGCCGTCGCCGCGGACGCGAGCGGACGTGCTGCGGGAGGTGTGGGGGAGCGCCGAGCACTTCGACCCCACGATCGTCGACCAGTACGTCAGCTACGTGCGCAAGAAGCTGCACGCAGCAGGGGCCGACGTCGCGATCCGCACGGTCCGCGGCGTCGGGTACGCGCTCGAGGTCGTCGCGTCCTGATGAACGTCTTCCGTCGACTGTCCATCCGCGCCCGTATCACGCTCGGGAGCCTCGTCGTCGGGGCCGTCGTACTGTGCGGCGTCGCCGTGGTGCTGCACGTGCAGATCGAGCGCGCGTCGCTGGCGTCGGACGCGTCGCTCGCGTCCGGCGACGCCGCCCCGTTCGTGTCGGACCTCCTCCACAACCCGGACGAGCCACCGGACCGGCCCGCCGAGGGTGTCCTCGTCGGCATCCGTTCCGCATCGGGACGGTGGGTGGTCGACTCGCTCCCCGCTGACGTGCGGTCCGTGCTGCCCACGGACGTCCCCGAAGGCGGAGTGACGCTCCGCACGGAAGCCGGGCACCGGGTGATGACCGTGGTGGGCACCCCGGTGGTGAACGACGACGGGGCCTTCGTGGTCTGGGCGGCGCACGACGGTCGCGCCGGCGAGGAGACGGTCGCGCGCGTCGACCGGTCGCTCGCGGTCGGTACGGTCCTCGCGCTGCTCGCGTTCGGCGCGGCCGCGTGGCTCCTGTCGACCCTCGCACTCCGACCCGTCGGGCGGATGCGCCGCACCGCCGAGGACCTCAGCGCCGGCAGGACGAGCGGGCACCTGCCGGTCGGGACGTCCGACGACGAACTCGCGGCGCTCGCGCGGACGCTGAACGCCTTCATCGACCGGCAGCGGGAGAACGCCGAGCGGGAGCGTCGGATGGTCTCGGACGCGAGCCACGAACTCCGGACCCCGCTGGCCGCGCTCACCGCCCGGCTGGAGTTGGCGCACCGGTCGGCAGGCGACGCGGACGCGCTCGCCCGGGAGCTGCAGGCCGCTGAGGACGACGCCGCGCGGCTGGTGGCCCTCGCGAACACGATGCTCGAGCTGAGCCGGCTCGACGAGGCGGAGCCGGCGCCGCCGACCGCCGCCGCCGACCTCGTCACCGAGCTCATGGGCTCGATCGACCGGGCGCGGGCGGCACACGGCGCGGGAGACCGCGACATCGACTTCTCGGTCGCCGTCGACGCTCCGGACGAGCGGTACGGGGTCGAACCGGCAGCGTTCGCGCGGGTCGTCGACAACCTCGTCGCCAACGCCGTCGCCGCGGGGGACGCCCGCGGCGTGGTCCGGGTGCAGCTCGAACAGGATGCGACGCGCCGGCTCGTGCTGCGCGTGGTGGACGACGGCCACGGGATCCCGGAGGGCTTCCTGCCGAAGGCCTTCGAGCGGTTCGCCCGAGCCGACAGTTCACGTCGGACGGCGCCGAGCGGGAACGGTACCGGGAGCGGTCTCGGGCTCGCGCTCGTCCGTGGGATCGCCGAACGGGCCGGCGGGACCGCGTCGCTCCGGAACGGCGAGGAGCGCGGCGCGGTCGCGACGGTCGTGCTGCCCCGCACCGACGCTGCCCCACGGCGAGCCTGATCACTCGAAGTCTCGAACGAAGTCCACGTCCCGTTCCGGGTTCCTCCCAAGGGCCGGTGTCGATGCTGAGCGTCACCCGATCACATGCTGGAGAGGAACGAGCCGATGATCGACACCGCTCGGCCCACGGCCCACCCGCTCGCAGCGGCCCCGGCCACCGAACCCCTCGCCGTCGCCGCGCGTCGTCGCGACCGGTCCCGACGTCGTCGCAGTGCGACGACCGACCTGCTCGGGATCCTCGCCTGGATCTCCGCCGCGGTCGCCGTCGCGTTGTGGCTCGCGTCACCCGGATCGCACTCGGTCGTCGGCATCGGTGGGTGGCTCACCGATGCCGGCATCGTCGCCGGCCTGATCGCGACCGACCTCGTCCTCGTGATGCTGGTGCTCGCCGCCCGGGTGCCGCTCATCGACCGCACCTTCGGGCAGGACACGGCGATCGCGGTCCACCGATCGCTCGGCAAGCCGGTGCTGTACCTGCTGCTGGCGCACGGAGCGCTCCTGACACTCGGTTACGGCGCGTCGGCGGGCACCGGGCCGATCGTCGAGACGATCGCGCTCTTCTCGACGCCGGACATGCCGCTGGCGTACCTCGGGCTCGGCCTGTTCGTCGCCGTCGTGGTGTCCTCGCTCGTCGCCGTGCGTCGGCGCCTGCCGTACGAGGCCTGGCACGTCATCCACCTGCTCAGCTACGCGGCGGTGCTCGTCGCGCTGCCGCACATGCTGAGCGCGGGCAGCGTGCTCGCGGCAGGGACGTGGCAGCGGGCGTACTGGATCGCGCTGTACGTCCTCGCGCTCGGCCTCATCGCCGTGTACCGGTTCGCGGTGCCGTTCGTCGTGACCGTCCGGCACCGGATCCGCGTCGTCGGCGTGGAACCCATCGCCCCCGGTGTCGTGTCGATCCACCTCGCCGGGCGCGACCTCGACCGACTCGGCGCGCGCGGCGGACAGTACGGCGTCTGGCGGTTCTGGACGGCGACGACCTGGTGGCACGCCCACCCGGTGTCGTTCTCGGCGGTGCCCGGACGTGACCGGGCCCGCATCACCGTCCGGGACCTCGGCGCGGGGTCGTCGCGACTGGGTCGGATCCGGCCGGGGGCGTTCGTCTCGCTCGAGGGTCCGTACGGCCTCTTCACGAGCCGCGCCCGGACGGCACCGTACCTGGCGCTCGTGGCCTCGGGGATCGGGATCACGCCCGTCCGCGCGTTGCTGGAGGACACCGACCTCCGACCGGGCGAAGCGACGGTGCTCCTGCGTGGGAGCGATGCGCAGCAGCAGTACCTCTGGCGGGAGACCGCCGACCTGGCGGCGACCACGGGCAGCCGGCTCTTCGCGATGGTCGGACACCGTGCTCGGTCCCGAGCGACCTGGATGCCCGAGGAGGACCTCCGTCGCGGCGTCACCCTGCTGTCGGTCTTCCCGCGGCTGCTCGAGTCGGACCTGTACGTCTGCGGGCCCCGCGCCTGGTCGGACCTCGTCGTCCGCGAGGCCCGGCTCGCAGGGGTCCCCGAACACCAGATCCACCAGGAACGGTTCGAGTCATGAGGGCGCGCGCCGTCGTCGGGGGGATCGTGTCGTCGATCGCGGTCCTCGTCATCGGCTGGCAGCTCGGCGGCGAGCCTGCCGTCACCGCGCCGTCGCAGAGCACGACGTCCGGCAGCTCCGCGTCGGGGAGCGGATCATCGGGGAGCGGGTCGTCCGGCAGCACGGCGTCGGGCACCGGCGGGGTGTCCGTCTCGGGCACGTTCACCGGTGATGCCACCCAGACCCGGTACGGCCCCGTGCAGGTCCGGATCACCGTCGCGGGTGGCAAGATCACCGACGTCACCGCCCTGCAGCTCACCGACCACGACGGCCGATCCGTGCAGATCAGCCAGCAAGCGGCACCGATCCTCCGGCAGGAGGCCCTCGCCGCACAGTCCGCGTCGATCCAGGCCGTGAGTGGCGCGACCTTCACCAGCGAGGGGTACACGACTTCGCTGCAGTCCGCGATCGACAAGGCGGGACTGTGAACGACGTCCTGACCTTCGAGACGATGGGGACCGTCGTCAGTCTCCGCGGAGCGACCGCGGCGGCTGCGTCCGAGGTCCGCGCCGTGTTCGCGGGCTACGACCACCGGTACAGCCTCTACGACCCGTCATCGGTCCTCAGTCGGGTGGCCGACGGCACGATCCGGCTCCCCGACACACCGGAGCAGGTCCGCGACGTGTACGCACTTGCTCTGGACTGGCGGGAGCGGACCGGCGGCGCGTTCACCCCGCACCGCCCCGACGGCGTGGTCGACCTCTCCGGCGTCGTGAAGGCACTCGCCATCCGCGACGCGGGAGCGGTGCTGGACGAGGCGGGTGCCGACTGGATGATCAGCGCCGGCGGCGACGTGCTCGTCCGTGGGATGCACCGCGGTGTCGAGCCGTGGAGCGTCGGGGTGGTCGACCCGGCGCACCGCGACACGGTCGTCGGCGTCGTCCGTCTCGACGCGCCCCGCCGTGCGGTCGCGACCTCCGGGACCGCCGAACGCGGCGAGCACATCTGGCGAAGCACGACTCCGACGTTCGTGCAGGCGACCGTGGTCGCGGACGACGTCGTCACCGCCGACGTGCTCGCCACCGCGATCGTCGCCGGCGACGAGGAGGACCTCGGTCGGTTCACGAGCGACGTCGACGTCGACGTCCTGGCCTTCGGGGCGGACGGGAGGGTGTGGGCGACGCCCGGTGCGTCCTCCTGGGTCACCACCGGAGCGGCACCGGTGCCCTGATCGGCCCGCGGAGCCGACGGCAGCCCCGTCGGACCGTCGTCCGGCGGGGGCTGCCGACCGGTCAGGAACCGCTGGTCGGCGATGTGCTCGGCGCATCCGTGGACTGCTTCGGGGCGTCCTTCGGCGGCTTCGGGGCATCGGTCGGGTTCGGAGCGGCAGCGGCCCCGTCCGGTGCGGGCCCGTCCTTCGGCGGGGTGGGTGCTGCAGCTGCCGGTCCTCCGCCGGCACCCGGAGCGCAGGTACCGCCCGGTCCGCTCGCAGCACCCGGTCCCGCCGCGTCGGGTCCTGCTGCACCCGGCGTCGGTGCGCCGGTCGGCGCGCCCGTCGGAGCGCCCGACGGCTTGCCCGAGGGCGCGCCGGACGGGGCTGCCACCGGCGTGCTCCCGCCGTCGCCACCGGCCGCCACCGCCGCGGTCACACCGACGCCGCCGATCAGCACGGCGACGATCGCCGCGCCGATCCCGATCCGCCGCCCGAGACGACGGGGTCGGTCGGTGGCGGACGCCGGAGCCGGGGCCTCGGCGGCGGCGAACTGCTCGGTCGGCTGCGCGCCCTGGCCGAAGCCGCCGCGCGGGTACTCCCGTGTCGGTTCGTCGTGCTGGTTCTCGTTCTCGTTCTCGTTCGCCATGGTGTCTCCACTTCGTCGTCCGGCGGTGCCGGGTCGGCTGTGCTGCCGACGTGGACCACGGTCGAAGTCGAATCTGAAGCATGACTGAAGCACAGGTGCTCCCCAGGTCGTTCCAGGCTTCGTGATCGAATCGCGGACGTACGGTGTCCGCCGTGCCCAGTCCAGCCCGCGTCCTGCTCATCGACGACGACGAGACCATCCGTGTCTCCGTCGCACGCTCCCTGCGCGACGAGGGCCTCGTCGTGCTCGACGCCCCCGACGGCTCCGGGCTCCACCGGGACCTCGCGGCGTTCGTCCCGGACCTCGTGGTCCTGGACTGGATGCTCCCCGGTGCGAGCGGGATCCAGCTCGCCGGGAGCGTTCGCACCTCGTCTGACGCGGCCATCGTGATGCTGACCGCCCGGGACGACGTCGAGGACCGGCTCAGGGGGTTCGCCGAGGGCGCTGACGACTACGTCGTGAAGCCGTTCGCGATCGCGGAACTCGTCGCCAGGGTCACCGCGGTCCTCCGCCGCCGTGGTCGGGTGCCGGCCGTGATCGAGGTCGGCGACCTGGTCCTCGACCCCGACGCCGCGGTCGCGCGTCGCGCCGGTGTCGTGCTCGAGCTCACCGCGACCGAGTTCCGACTGCTCGCCTTCCTCGCCGAGAGCCGCGGCCGGACCCTGTCGAAGGGGCAGATCCTGACGCAGGTGTGGGGGTACGACAGCGTCGACCCGAACCTCGTCGAGGTCCACCTCAGCGCGCTCCGGCGGAAGATGGAAGTGCACGGCCCACGACTCGTCCACACGGTGCGCGGTCTCGGGTACCGATTGAGTGCGGTGGCGGCGTGAACGGCGAGGCGCCCAGCGCGTCGGTCCTCCGCACCGGTTCGCTCCGGATGCGGACCGTCGTCGCGGTCCTGGTCCTGCTGGCGGTCCTCCTCGGCGCGCTCGGTGTCGTCGTGCAGGCAACCCTCGGCGACCGGCTCCGCGCCCAGGTCGAGGACCGGTTGCGCGACCGTGCTTCGGCGGCGGCCGCCCTCGTCGGGACGGTCGACGCGGCTGACCTCGCCGACCGGCTGTCGATGCAGGGCCTCTCGGTGACGATCACGGCCGCCGACGGCGGTTCCGTGGAGGCCGGTCCCAGCCCGGACCAGCTGCGGCACGGTCCACCGGACCCCGGGACCCTCCCCGCGCCGGCGGCCGCTCCCGCGCGGGACGCCACGGCGGACCCCTCAACGACCGGGACCGATGCGGCGTCGCACGTGACGATCAGGTCTTCGCGGCTCACCGAGGGCGACCGGATCGTCACGCTCGTGTCGACCCTGAGCGACGGCTCGCGGATCCGGCTCACCGCCGGAACCGGCCCCGTCGACGAGGTCCTCGGCGAACTCCGATGGGTGATGCTCGCCGCGTCCGTCGGGTTCATGCTCGTGGCGGCGGTCGGCCTGGTCATCGTGGTGCGGCGGACGATGCGCCCGCTCGACGTGATGACGAACGCCGCACGCTCGATCGCGCACGGTGACCGCGGGCGGCGCCTCCGTCCGGCCCGCCAGGGAACCGAGATCGGTCGCGTCGCGGTGGCCTTCGACGAGATGCTCGACGCCGTCGAGGGTGCGGAACGACAGGCCGTCTCGGCGGAGGCCCGGATGCGGTCCTTCTTGTCGGACGCCGCACATGAGCTGCGGACGCCGGTGGCCGGGATCACCGCTGCCGCCGACACCCTGGTGCGTGCACGCCCCGACGTGGTGGAGCGTGAAGAGCTCGCCGTGCACGTGGTCCGGCAGGCCGGTCGGGCGGCGCGGCTCGTGGACGACCTGTTGCTGATGGCGCGGGTGGACGGCGGCCTCGCGCTCGAGCCAGCGTCCGTGGACCTCGGCGCCATCGCGAGGAGTGAGGCCGACCGTGCACGGCTCCGCTCGCCGGGCCTCACCGTCCAGGTCTCCGAGACGGATGGCGCAGTCGTCGTGTCCGCGGACGGCGACCGGATCGGCCAGGTCCTCGCCAACCTCCTCGAGAACGCCGCCAGGGCGACCGACGGCGCCGGGCACGTCGTGGTCGAGATCGACCGGCTGGGCGACGTGGGCCGTGTGCGCGTCGCCGACGACGGGCCCGGGATCCCGGCGGTCGACCGTGCGCGTGTGTTCGACCGGCTCGTCCGGCTCGACGCTGCTCGGGCGGCGAGCGGCGGGGGAGCGGGGCTCGGCCTGCCGATCGCACGGGGCATCGCTCGGGCGCACGGCGGCGAGCTCGTCTGCCCGCCGGGAGTCGGCACCGTGTTCGTGCTCACGATCCCGGCAACGACCGACCAGCACACACCGACCAGGCATGGTGGTCTGCAGCCGATCGGCTTGCCGACCGGAGGATGCGGGATCGTGACCTGAGCAATCGTCCAGACTGCCCGTCGAGCGGCGTGCACTCGCTACGGTGTCCGGGTGGGGAACAGCAACGGAACGGGTCGGCGTCGTGGCGGGCTGATCGGCATCGTCGTCGTGGCGGCGTACCTCGTGCTGCGGTTCGGCGTGCTGGCGTGGCGCGAGCACGAGGCTGGCATGTCGACGGGAGCCGTGATCGGGACGCTGTTCCTCTACGCCGCTGCGATCTTCGCGATCATCGAGATCGTCCTGGCGGTGCAGAACGCGTCGACCCGACGACGGGAGGCTGCACTCGCCCTCGCCCATCCCGGTGCGCACCTCGCTCCGGCGCTCTTCACGAAGGACCTCGCGACCGACGTCCGCCGCACCGCCGCGATGCTCGGCGCCGAGCCCGGTCCGGACGTCCCTCGACGTGGACACGCGACGGTCGTCGCCGACCACAACGGCATCGGCATCTACGTGGGCGGCACCACGCCGCGGCTCGTCCTCGGTATTCCGCGCAACCAGGTGCGCGCGGTCTCGACCGGCGAGACGAAGGCCGCCGGCCGGTACACCTTCGGCACCGTCGACGCCCTCCGGGTCATCGTGGACAACGGGCAGTGGACGAGCATCGACGTGCCGCTCTACCGCACCGTGATCGGCTTCGCGAAGCACCTGCACGGTGGGGCGCTCGAGGCCCAGGTGCGCTCGGTCGCGGTGGCCGCCGGGGTGCGACAGGAGACGCCGTTGCCCGGGACGACGCGGTGAACCGCCGAACGGGTGTCGCGGCACTCGGTCTCGCCGCCGTGCTCACGGTGACGGGCTGCGCGACCGCGGGCTCGGCGCACCACGCCGCGACGGACGAACGACCGGCCACGGCGAGTCCGACCGCGTCCGCGACCCCGACGGCTGTTGCGGACCCGGCCGGCCCGGCACCGGCAGCGGGGACCGTCGTCCTCGACACCGACCTGGCCACCGCGGACGGTCGCGCGTCGATCCACCTGCAGGTGGTCGCCACCGGCAACGACGACTACGTCGTGCAGACCTCGGCGTACCGGTCGACCCTCGGCCAGCCGCTCGCGATCTTCTTCCGCCAGTTCGACGAGCGGGTCGGTGACACAATCTCCGACGGGGTCAGCTTCGGCTACGACGCCTGGGGAGCGCCGGGGGAGACGGCGCAGGTCCCCGATCAGCAGTTCCGACTGCAGGAAGCGGGCGACGACCCGAGCTTCCTCAGGACCGCGGTGCTGGTCGACCGGCCGGAGACCTCCCCGTGGACGGTGCTCGGCGTCGCGCGGCTGGACTGGCACGTGCCGGACCGGCACCCGGGTCTCACGGTGCACGACTCCGGTCAGCTGGCCGGCGCGACGGGCACCGTCGAGAGCATCGACGGCGTGCCGAGGTGGTACCACGTCGCCGACGGCGACACCCTCGACGCGATCGAACACCGCTTCGGCGTGACCGTCGCCGACCTCCGGTACCTCAGTGCACGGCAGGCGCTCGGTCTGGCGTACGAGTTGCGAGCCGGCGAGACCCTCAACCTCGACCGGACGAGACGCTGACCTCAGGCGTCAGGCGTCAGGCGTCAGGCGTCAGGCCGGCCGGTAGACGCTGATCGCCGGCGCGTCACCGGCGTCGTGTGTCTCGTCCGTCGCCGCCCACATGCGCCCGTCGTGCTCGATGGTCGGCGGCAGGTCGCCGCGCACCAGGATCCGGACCGCCGGAGCGTCCCCGTCGACCAGGTCGACGCCGTGGGAGTCGGGTTCGGCAGGCGTGCCGTCGGTGGTGTCCTTCACGAAGTCGCTCATGCGCCCAGCCAACACCTCGTCGCCGAATGCTCGTGATCATGATCCGTCGTGGACGATGGCTTTCTGCGCGAGCCAGCGGACGAGTTGAATGTCGTGCCCGAGGAGCCCTTCATCCGGACTGTTCGGGAGAAGGAGACCGATCGCGCTCGGTGTGTCGTGTTGTTTCTTGTGCACGATGCGATTCCGCAGTTTGTAGACGTGCTGAGCGACAGATTCCCAGAGCCGCTCTTCCGATTCGTCTGCCACGATGCTGGGTACTGCTTCTAGGTGTTCCGTCGTGAGTGATGCGTGCCGAGCTTCGTCGCTCGTGATGAAACGACGGAGTTCCGGCGCAGACACACATGTCTGGAGTACCGATCGGAGCTGCACGTGCTCCTTCGTCGATGCCACGAACGAGGACGCGGCGTCCGCAAGGAGGTTGTGGACGGCCTCGGAGTCGGATCGGTCGAACGTCGGATCACGAAGCGTGGACTTCGCCCGCTCGATGGCGAGGCGTTGCGAGAACGAGCCGAAGAAGTGCTCGAGGACCTGGTAGTACGCGACGTACTGGGCCAGGGGGAGTCGGGAGTTCGACGCCGCGTACCAGTACAGCGACTTGGCGTCTGGTCGGTACCGCGCGGAGGGGTATCGCATCTGGAGGTCGTCCGGAGTCGGCGCGGCGGTCACCGCCTGGGTGGGAACGGCCGCCAGCTGCAGTCCCCAACCCGTCCGCATGTCCAGTTCGAAGAGGAAGTCGGATGCGACCCCGCGGAGGAGCGCCGCAGGTGCTTCGTGCACCGCCGCCACGGTCACCTTGAGGGTTGCCAGCGGTTCGTCCAGCTCGACGTCGAAGAACGACGTGAAGGCACGCGAGGGCGCGGACAACTCGATGGTCGCCTCAGGCCCCTGGAACCGGATCATCTGGCCCTCGGGGAACAACAGGCGAAGGTCGCCCTCGCCGTCTTGGAACTGGTAGAAGAGGCTCCGCTCTTCTTCGGCCTTCACTGGGTCAGTTGATGTGTCGGGGGAAGCCCAGATCGGATGTGGCCGGCGGGTCGACATGCGAATGCCCGGGGTGACGGAGGCCTCGACGGTCTGCGTGGCATCGTGCCATATGGCTTCGAACCCATCGACGAAGCGGATCCGCTCGAACTCGATGGCGGCGAATGCGGACCATCGGTCCCACGGCACGTGCAGCTCACGAGACCCGTTGCCCTGCGGGATGTCGATCTTCCAGACGTCGGAGTAGTACTCGTCCTCGAGTCGTCCGGCTTGTTCCGGGTCCGGTTCGATCACCCACGCTCCGTCTTGCAGGCGCCTGATGAGCTCGGCGTGGACGTTCGTGTCCAGCGGCGAGTTCGGCGGATACCTGAAGCGCAGCTGCGGTCGGGTGCGTCGTCGTTCAGCCATGGCCCCATCGTGGCGGAGCGGGTCGGACGCCGAGGACGGACACGCCCGGGTCCTGTCGGGAATCGGGGGGACCCATCGAAGACGGGTATGCTGGCCCTGTTCGACCGTCTGGTCGTGCTTGCGGATGTGGCGCAGTGGTAGCGCATCACCTTGCCAAGGTGAGGGTCGCGAGTTCGAATCTCGTCATCCGCTCGGGAACCGCCGGCTCCACCCGGCCCCCCACGAACCCCGACCTCGGTCGGGGTTCTCTGGTTTCCGGGCCGTCCGGGCCGTCCGGGCCGTCCGGGTCTACCGCGGACGCAGCAGGCGCAGGGCTCCCGCACGGACGAAGACGCCTCAGACCTCGGCGGCCCTGACCCCCGGCATGCCGACCCGGCGACGATCCCCGACGAGCACGACCGTCACGAGCACCCTGCCACATGCTCGACAGCGTGCGACGGACCCCATCGGACTCCGGTGCACGCGGGCCTCGCCGAGGGGACCCGACGAACCACATCCCGCGCAACGGAGCCGCGCCGCCGTCGGGTCGTCCCCGAGGACGTCGGCCAGGTCACCGGCGAGGACGTTGCCGTCGACGACGCTCACGACGTGCCTCCGAACCGCTCGGCGCGGAGGTCCGCGGTGTCGTGCCCGAGCTCGCCGAGCCACCCGAGGACCTGTTCCACGAACGACGTCGAGCCGCACACGTACGTCAGCGCGCCCGCGTCGGGCGGGAACACCGCCTCGGCGAGCGCCGCACGGGTCAGCCGTCCCGCCGGTTCCGCCGCGCCCTCCGGCGCCCGTCGGCTGTACACGACGGTCACCTCGAGCGGGGCGGACGCAGTGCGTGCCGCGTCGATCTCTGGTCGGAAGAAGACGTCGTCCGGTGTCCGCACGGCCGCGAGCAGCCGGAACGGGGCCTGGTCGCCCGCCGCGGCGTGTGCCGAGACCATCGCGACGAGGGGCACGATGCCGGATCCACCCGCGATGAGCTGCACGGGGCGGGGATCGCCCGGCGTCGGGCGCCAGACGAACCACCCGCCGAGGGGACCGTGCACCTCGAGGGCGTCGCCGACCTCGATCGCGTCGACGAGGAACGGGGAGACCTCCCCGTCGTCGACCCGGTCGACGGCGAGGGTCACGCGGGTGCCGGGGCCCTGCGACGCGATGGAGTACGAGCGGGTGGCCTGGTACCCGTCCTCGGCGGTGAGCCGGAGGTCCAGGTGTTGACCGGCGTCGTTGCCCGGCCAGGTCGGGACGTCGAGGACGATCCGGCGCGATGACGGCGTCTCCATGGTGGCGGACGCGACCGTGGCCTGGTGCCAGGCCGGCCGCCGACGGGTCGCGAGTGGCGTGACGGTGGCGACCCCTGCCTCCAGTCCGCTCACCAGTACCGTTCTTCCTTCCACGGGTCGCCGTGCAGGTGGTAGCCCGCGTTCTCCCAGAAGCCGGGCTCGTCGTCGGCCTGCATGACGATCCCGCGCACCCACTTCGCGCTCTTCCAGAAGTACAGGTGCGGGACGAGCAGCCGCGCCGGCCCGCCGTGCTCGGCCTCGAGTGGCGCGCCGTCCGCCTCGAAGGCGATCCAGGCCTGTCCGTCGAGGAGCTCGTCGAGCGGCACGTTGGTCGTGTAGCCGCCGACGCTGTGCACCATGCAGAAGTCCAGGGACGTCTCGACCTGCTCGAACAACCGGTCCAGCGGGACGCCGCGCCACGGCATCGCGAGCTTGGACCAGTGCGTGACGCAGTGGATGTCGACGGTGACGTCCTCGACCCCGAGCGCGTGCACCTCGTCCCACGTCCACTCGTGCAGCGCGGTCTCGGTCCGGATCGAGAAGGTCCAGTCCGTGGGGGAGACCTCTGGGGTGTCCCCGGCGGACAGGACGGGCCAGTCGCGCACCAGGGTCTGACCGGGTGGCAACCGATCGTCTTCGTCACGTCGTCGTCCGCCGAATCCGCGTGTGAAGGTCGCCATCGGTGCTCCTCGTCTCGAGACGATCCTGGCCCTGATCCGGCGGCGCTGTGTAACGGGTTCGTAAACGTTCGGCTGCTCCCCTGACCCGGCTGCATCCGCGGCGCTGCGCGGAAACCCTGGTCGCAGAGGCGGCGGTCGGCGGCATCACGCGGTTGGCGGGGCCGCGGATTCCCTCTATCGTTCACCGGAACGATTACCGGGAGGGGTCACCCCGAATGCCACCCATCGTCCAACCCGAAGACGGCCGCACCCCAGCGGACCGTCGCCCGAGCCGCCGCGCGCTCCTCACCGGCGCCGCCGGTCTCGCCGGCCTCGGTCTGCTCACCCTGACCGGATGCAGCTCCGGTGCGAGCGCCGGAACGGTCAGCATCCCCGAGCAGGCCGCGACCGGCACCGCCCGGCGCGGCGGCCGTCTCCGCATCGCCCGCCCCGCCGCATCCGCCGCCGAGACCCTCGACTCCGCGAGCTCCCTCTCCGCGTACGAGTACCTCGGCGCGCTCTACAACCGGCTCGTGAAGCTCGACGAGTCGGGGGAGACCGTGCCCGACCTCGCGCGGGAGTGGTCCGCGAACGCCGACGGCACCGTGTGGACGTTCCACCTCCGCCAGGGTGTCCGGTTCCACGACGGGTCCCGGTTCGGCGCGGACGACGCGATCGCCAGCATCCGGCACATCCTCGACGAGAAGACCGGGTCCCCGCAGGCCGGCGTGCTCGGCGAGGTGATGGACGCGAACTCGATGCGCGCGGTCGACCGGTACACGCTGCGCTTCGAGCTGACGAAGCCGAACGCCGAGTTCCCGTCGCTCCTGACCGCCTACCAGTGCTACATCGTCCCGGCCTCGGCCGTTGGCACGATCGGCAGCACCGGGATCGGGACCGGGCCCTTCAAGCTGTCCTCGTTCACGCCGGCCGGAGCCGGCAGCGTCGAGGCGTTCGACGACCACTTCGCGGGTCGTCCGGCACTCGACGGGATCGACTTCTTCTCGATCCAGGACACCCCGGCCCGGGTGAACGCACTGCTCGCCGGACAGATCGACCTCATCTCGCAGACGAACCTCGACTTCGCCACCGCCCGGGTGGTCGCGGCATCGGACCGGGCGACGGTCGCGCGCTCCGTGAACGCGCAGTGGTACACGATCCCGATGCTCGCGACGAGCGACGAGTTCCGTGACCCAACGGTGCGCCAGGCGATGAAGCTCGCCTACGACCCGAAGCGGATCGTCGAGACGGCGCTGCAGGGCACGGGTTCGCCCGGCTGGGACAACCCGGTCCCGCCACAGCTCGCCGCGTTCCTCGACGAACCGCGCGAGTACGACCCCGACAAGGCCAGGAGCCTGCTGCAGCGGGCCGACCGGGAGGGACTGCGCGCGTCGATCTACACGTCCAGCTACGAGTCGGTCTTCACGCCCCTCGCGGTCGCGTACCGGGACCAGGTCAAGGACGCCGGCGTCGACCTGACGGTCCGGAACGCCTCGTCGGACTCCTACTACACACAGATCTGGATGCAGAAGCCGCTGATGGTGAGCTACTGGTTCACCGGCCGGCCGATCGACCAGCTGCTCAACCAGATCTTCCGATCGGGCTCGTCCTACAACGAGAGTGCGTGGTCGAACGGGTCGTTCGACAAGCTCCTCGACGAGGCGCGTGCCGAGATGGACGACGCCAAGCGGAAGACCCTGTACCAGGACGCCCAGCGACTCGTCGTGGCCGACGGTGCCGACATGACCCCGATGTTCGGCGACCGCCTGGTGGGGTTGTCCCGCGACGTCGTGAACTACTCGGAGTTCGGCTTCGAGTTCGACTACCTCCGGATCGGACTGCGCCGATGAACGTCCTCCTCCCCGTGCTCCGCCGGGTCGGCATCGCCGTCCTCACGGTGGTCCTCGCCTCGCTGTTCGTGTTCCTCGCCGTGCAGGCGCTCCCGGGTGACGTCGCGCAGCAGCTGCTCGGGCAGAACGCCACGCCCGACGCGGTCAAGCAGCTCCGCGAGTCGCTCGGTCTCGACCAGAACGTGTGGCTCCGCTACGGGCAGTGGCTCGTCGGCGCCGCGCACGGCGACTTCGGCACCTCGCTCGTCAGCGGGGAGCCCGTCGCGCCGACCCTGTTCACGGCGTTCCGGAACAGCATGCTCATCGCGGTCCCGGCGATGCTCGTCGGGGTCACGCTGTCCCTGACGCTCGGGGTCGTCGCCGGCGTGCGCCGCGGCCGCCCGACCGACCGGGTCATCTCGATCGTCAGCCTCGTGGTGATGAGCGTGCCGGAGTTCATGGTCGCGACCGTGCTCGTGCTGCTCTTCGCGATCGGCATCCCGCTCTTCCCGGCCGTCGTCCTGCGCGGCAGCGACGCCACCGTGGCCGAGCTGCTGCCGACGATCTGGCTCCCGATCATCGTGCTCACCCTCGCGATGGCCGCGTACATCGTCCGCACCGCGCGGTCCTCGACGATCGACGTGATGGCGTCCGAGTTCGTCACGACCGCCGAGCTCAAGGGCCTGACGACGCGCCGGGTGGTGTGGAAACACGCGGTCCCGAGCGCGCTGCTGCCGACGCTCAACGTCGTCGCGCTGAACGTGGCGTGGCTCCTCGGCGGCGTGGTCGTCGTGGAGAACGTCTTCAACTACCCGGGCATGGGCAAGCTCATGCTCGAGTCGGTGTTCAACCGGGACCTGCCCACGATCGAGGCGATCGCGCTCCTCAGTGCCCTCATCTACGTCGTCTGCAACCTCGCAGCCGACCTGGTCGCGCTCGCACTCGACCCGAAGCTCCGCACCCGGCAGCGGCGGACGCGGATCCGGCCGACGACCGGGCGCCGCTCGTCCACCGGCGCCGAGCGCACCGAACGGAAGGCCACCGCATGACCGCCATCGCCCCGCGCTCGCGCAGCGTGATCGGTGCCGCCGTCGCGCCGCTCCGCAGCTCCACGGCACTCGCCATCGGCCTCGGGCTGATCGCTCTGCACCTCGTCCTCGCGGTGCTGGCACCCGTCATCGGCGTGCACGACCCCGTCGCGACCGACTCGACGAACGTGCTCGCCGGACCGGAGTGGACGCACTGGCTCGGCACCGACCAGTACGGCCGCGACATCCTGTCCCGCACGCTGAACGGTGGCAGGTACGCCCTGCTGGTCACGTTCCTCGCGACGACGATCGCGGTCGCCGTCGGCACGTTCCTCGGCGCCGTCACCGCGTACGCGGACAACTGGTTCGACGAGGTCGTCATGCGGGTCGTGGACGCGCTGCTCAGCGTGCCGTCGATCCTGGCGCTCCTCGTCGTGGTCACGGTCTTCGACGCCGGTCTCTGGGTGATCGTGCTCGCCGTGACGATCGTCTACGCCCCAGCCGTCACCCGCGTGGTCCGCGGGGCCGCGCGCACCGTGATCACGCAGGACTACGTCACGGCGGCCCGCGCCCGCGGCGAGAAGCCCCTGTCGATCGTGTTCCGCGAGATCCTGCCGAACGTCCTCGACGTGGTGCTCGTCGAGTACGCGATGCGGGCGTCGTGGATCGTGCTCCTCGTGGCGTCGCTGTCCTTCCTCGGGTTCGGAGCGAACCCACCGACACCGGACTGGGGGCTCATGGTGCAGGAGAACCGCACCGCTCTGACCGTCGTGCCGCTCGGCACGCTGGCGCCGATCGTGGCACTGGCGACGCTCGTGATCGGCCTCAACCTCGCTGCGGACGGACTGAGCAAGTCGCTCGGGGTCGACCGTGCCACGCAGGGAGCGACGAGCGCATGACCGTCATCGACACGACCACCACGCAGGCCGTCCGCGTCGACGACCTCGCCATCTCCTACGCCGCCGGTCGTACCTGGGTCCCGGTCGTCCGGGGCGTCTCGTTCACGATCGACGCCGGCCGGACGCTCGGTCTCGTGGGGGAGTCCGGCAGCGGCAAGTCCACCGTCGCCAGGACGCTCCTCGCCCACCTCCGCACCGGATCGACCATCGTCGGCGGGACGGTCACGGTCGCCGAGCAGGACGTCTTCGCCCTGTCGCCCGCCGAGACCAGGGCGCTCCGCGGCGGCACCGCGTCCGTCGTCGCGCAGAACGCGGGCCAGGCGCTGACCCCGTCGATGCGGATCGGGGAGCAGATCCGCGAGGCCCTCCGTGCCCACGGCGAGCAGGACGGCCCGGACCGGGTCGCCGAACTGGTCCGGCTCGTGCGGCTGCCCGACCCGGACACCATCGTCCGTCGGTACCCGCACCAGCTCTCGGGCGGCCAGCAGCAGCGCGTCGCCATCGCCATGGCCGTCGCGGCCAGGCCGCGCGTGCTCGTCCTCGACGAGCCGACCACCGCGCTCGACGTGGTCACGCAGGCGGCGGTCCTCGACCTCGTCGCCGACCTCGGCCGGGAGCTCGGGATGGCCGTCCTCCTCGTCAGCCACGACCTCGGGGTGGTGTCGGCCATGGCCGACGAGATCGCCGTGATGCGGCACGGCGAGATCGTCGAGCACCGCGCGACCGCCGACCTCTTCGCCGACCCGCAGCACGAGTACACGCGTGCCCTGTTGGCCGCGGTACCGAACGGGACACGGTCTGGAGGCGCGGGTCCAGACGGTCTGGAGGCGACCGTCCCGGGGACGGTCGGCTCCACTGCCACGCCCACCGTGCCTCCCGTCCGTCCCGTCGTGACCGCACAGGACCTGGTGGTCAGGTACGGGCGCGGCCTGTCGGCCGCGGTCGACGGCGTCTCCTTCGAGATCGCGGCGCACGAGACCCTCGCCGTCGTCGGCGAGTCCGGGAGCGGCAAGTCGACCCTCGCAACCGCACTGGCCGGGCTGGTGCCCGCCGAGTCCGGCAGCTTCGACTACACCGACGACACGGTGACGGGTGACCTCCGCGAGCCCGTCGCCGCCCGGTCCGCCGCGCTCCGCCGCGCCGTGCAGCTGGTGTTCCAGAACGCCGACACCTCGCTCAACCCGCGTCGGACCGTCGGTGCCGCGATCGCCAGACCGCTCCGGCTCTTCACCGGCTCGTCCTCACGCCAGCGCGTCGCCGAGCTCCTCACGCAGGTCGGCCTCGGACCGGAGTTCGCGAACCGCCTGCCGGCACAGCTGTCCGGCGGCCAGCGGCAGCGCGTGGGCATCGCACGGGCCCTCGCCGCCGGGCCGCGACTCGTGATCGCCGACGAGATCACCACCGCGCTCGACGTGCAGGTCCAGGCCGGCATCCTGTCGCTGCTGGCCGACCTGCAGCGCGAGAACGGCCTGAGCTGCCTGTTCATCAGCCACGACCTCGCCGTCGTGCGGGGTGTCGCCGACCGCGTCGCGGTGATGACCGGCGGCCGCATCGTCGAGATCGGCCCGACCGAGCGGGTGTTCACCGGCCCGAACCACCCCTACACGAGCACGCTGCTCGCGGCCACGCTCGAGCCGGGCGTGACGACGCTGCCCGAGGTCGACGACGGTGTGCAGCGCTGGCGGCACGTCGACGGCTGGACCGACCACGGGGACGGACACCGGATCAGGAACTGGGAGGACGCATGACGGACGGGCTGACGGCGATCGGGGTGCCGACCGGACTACCGGAGGGGGTCACCGTCCGCGACGAGTGGATCCCGATGCCGGACGGCGTGCGGCTGCACACCAGGATCTGGGCCCCAGCGGACGCGTCCGCCGATGCCCGTGTGCCGGTGTTGCTGGAGTACCTGCCCTACCGGCTCGACGACTGGACGGCGCCGCGGGACTCCGAGCGGCACCCCTGGTACGCGGCGCACGGGTACGCCTCGGTGCGCGTCGACATCCGCGGGACCGGGTCGTCGGACGGGTTCTTCGACGACGAGTACAGCGAGCAGGAGCTGCGCGACGGCGAAGCCGTGATCGCGTGGCTCGCCGCGCAGGAGTGGTCGACCGGTGCGGTCGGGATGTTCGGCATCTCGTGGGGCGGGTTCAACGCCCTGCAGCTCGCGGCCAGGGCACCGGCGGCGCTCAAGGCCATCGTCACCGTGTGCTCGACGGACGACCGCTACGACAACGACGTGCACTACGTCGGCGGCGCGGTGCTCGGGATCGACATGGCGGCGTGGGGCGCGACGATGTTCGCGTTCAACTCCCGTCCGCCGCGCCCCGAGGTCGTCGGGTCGTCGTGGGTCGCGCGCTGGAAGGAGCGGCTCGACGCGAACCGGCCGATGACGCCGGTGTGGCTGTCGCACCAGGCCCGTGACGACTACTGGCGGCACGGCAGCGCGGCGGAGGACTACGGGAAGATCGGCGCAGCGGTCCTCGCCGTCGGCGGCTGGGCGGACCCGTACCGGGACGCCGTCCTGCGCCTGGTCGAGCACGTCGACGCCCCGGTCAAGGGGATCGTCGGGCCGTGGTCGCACCAGTACCCGGACCGCGGGCTCGCGCCGGGACCGTCGATCGGGTTCCTGCAGGAGACGCTGCGCTGGTGGGACCGGTGGCTCAAGGGCGTCGACACCGGGGTCGAGGCCGATCCGGCACTGCGCGCGTGGATCAACGACCCGGAACCGCCCGCGACGTACCACGCGTCGCGCACCGGGCGGTGGGTCGGGGCGACGTCGTGGCCATCGACCGCGACCGAGGCCGTGTCGCACACGCTCGACACCCTGCGCGGCGGACGGGACGGCGACGTCGTGGTCTCCTCCCCGCAGGAGACCGGCACGGACGCCGGACGGTTCTTCCCGTTCGGCAACGCGACCGACCTGCCGCCGGACCAGCGCGCCGAGGACGGTCGCTCGGCGTGCTTCGACCTGCTCGTCGACGAGTCGTTCGATCTGCTCGGCAACGTCCTCGTCGACCTCGCCGTCACGAGCGACCTGCCCAGGGCCACGGTCACCGTGCGGCTGTGCGACGTGGCCCCTGATGGCAGCTCGACGCTCGTCACCCGTGGTGTGCTGAACGCCGCCCGCCGGCACGGCATGGACCGGACCGATCCGCTCGAGCCGGGTGCGCCCACCGTGCTGCCCGTCCGACTGGTGTCCACCGGGCACCGCTTCGTCGCCGGACACCGACTCCGGGTCGCCGTGTCGACGTCGTACTGGCCGTGGGTGTGGCCGCACGGGACGGTCGCGACCCTCGTGCTCGATCCGTCGGAGAGCTCGGTGACCCTCCCGGTGTGGACCCGGTCGGACGACGACGACATCCGCTTCGAGGAGCCCGAGCGGTCGACCCCGCTCGCGATCACCCGGGTGGAACCGAGCGACCCGCTCCCGCAGCGCACCGTCACCCACGACGTGGAGACCCGGACGTGGACGCTCGACGTCGACCCCGGGTACGGCGGCGGCCGGGTCTACCCGGACGGACTGGTGTTCAGCGAGGACGCGCGCGAGACCTACCGGATCCGTTCGGACGACCCGACCTCGGCCACCGCGGACTCGCGCTGGGCCATCGGTCTGACGCACACCGACTGGGCCGCGCGCCTGGAGACGACGTCGCACGTGGCGGCGGACGCCGAGTCGTTCCACCTCGTCAACACCGTCCGCGCGTGGGCACGGGACGGAGCAGCCGGGACCGAGGAGCAGCTCGTCGCCGAACACACGTTCCGTGACGAGGTGCCGAGGACGTCTGCGTGAGCGCCGAGCAGCAGGCACCAGACCCGGCGCAGCCGAAGCCACGGGCGCGCCAGCGACCCGAGGTCCGCCGCGCGATGATCGTCCTCGCCGCGCGCAGCGTCATCGTCCGCAACGGTCTCGGCGCGACCGGGCTCCGTGACATCGCGGCGGAGGCAGGTGTCTCCGTCGGGACCGTGACCTACCACTTCGGGAGCGTTGCGGAGATCCTGAACGAGGTCGTCGTGCTCGAGACCGAGCGCTTCTACGGGGCGATCGTCGCCGCCGTCGACGCGGAACCCGATCCGGCGACGGCGCTGCGGATGCTCGTCGAGCCGTTGTTCGACGACAGCGAGGAGGTCCGGCAGCACTGGCGGATCTGGTCCGACTACTGGACCGCGGTCGCACGTCGTCCAGAGGTGGCCGAGGAGTACGCGGAACGCATCCGTGTCTGGGAGGCCTGCTTGGTCCGCGTGATCCGCCGCGGGGTCGACACGGGGACGTTCGACGTGTCCTCGGACGGCATCGACCCCTCGGTCGTCGCGCTCAAGCTCGCCGCCTACAGCGACGGCGTGGCGACGCAGATCGCCCAGAACGCCCCCGGGCTGACCAACGCGGTGGCACTGACCTGGATGTGGGAGTTCCTCGCACAGCACCTCGGGGTTGTACTGAGGTAAGGCTTCCCTTACCGTTGTGTCCATGGCCAGGACCCGTCGACAGCCCAGCGAGCGCATCCTCATCGCGGGGAGCTCCGACGACCTCGTCGAGATCCACCGCCTGTTGCTCGACCTCCCCGAGAACGCGTACGGCCAGGTCTTCGTCGAGGTCGCCCTCGACGAGCAGGTCCGCATCCTCCCGGCGCCCCCGCGCGTGACCGTCACCTGGCTGGTCCGGAGCGCCCGTACGTCCGCTGTCGCCCCGCTCGTCTTCGCCGACCACGGGGAGGCCCTCGCAGCGGCCGTCATCGGCTGGGCGGCCGAGTGGTGCGTCGCCGACTGTGAGCCGCGGACGACGGTCTGGATCGGCTGCGCGGACAGCCCGTGGGTCGAGCAGGCCCGCGCGGCGGTGCAGCTCGAACTGACCGACGCCGGCCAGCAGGTCCAGGTGGAGTACGGCGGGTGAGGTCAGCCTGTGCTTCCTTGCGCCGTTCAAGAAAGCGGAGCATGGTTGTTCCATCGGCGCGACCGGAGCACGAGCTCCGTCCGTGCCCACGAGGTAGGAGGAAGCAGCACATGACCACGAGCACGACCACCCCGAACACCACGTCCCCGTTCTCGACGACGCCGGAGCTCGCAGCCGGTGTCGCACAGTTCCTCGCGCCGGTCGTCATCGACCTCGAGGCGCTCGTCGTCAACGGCAAGCAGGCGCACTGGCACGTGCGCGGCCGGAACTTCGTCGGTGTCCACGAGCTCCTCGACGACATCGTCGCCCACGCGCAGGAGTACGCCGACCTCGCCGCGGAGCGCATCGTCGCCCTCGGCCTGCCGGTCGACTCGCGCATCGCGACCGTCGCCGCGAACACCACGATCCCGGCGCTGTCCGAGGGCTTCCAGAACTCCGATGTCACCATCACCGAGGTGATCGCCGACATCGACGCGGCGCTCGCGCAGGTCCGTCGCGCGGTCGAGGGACTCGACGAGGTCGACCTGAACAGCCAGGACGTCGTCATCGAGATCGAGCGCGGACTGACCAAGGACCGCTGGTTCCTGCAGGCGCACCTCGCGGCCTGAGACCAGCGATCTCCTGGACAGGAGGCTCGGTGCCAGCTGGCACCGGGCCTCCTGTCATGCGTGTGGCCCCGTCCCGTTCACGCACCGGACCCCGCCGGTTCACCCGCCTGTACCCCCGTACAGCCATCCTCGGATGGCACCCGTTCGGGGCACATGACGAGGGGAACCGACATGGAACAGCACACACCGAAGCGCCGTCGGCGCGCGGCACTCGCGATCGGCGCCGTCGTCGTCGCCGGCGCGATCGCGCTTCCCGGCACCGCCGAAGCCGTCAACCAACTGGCACTCAACCAGCACGGCGGCGCGCAACGGGCAGCAGGCGACCAGACGCAGGCCGTCCGGCAGGCGATCAAGAACGCGAACGCGAAGAACGTCATCCTGCTCATCGGCGACGGGATGGGTGACTCCGAGATCACGGTCGCGCGCAACTACGAGTACGGCGCCGCCGGTCGTCTGCCCGGGCTCGACGCGCTCCCGCTGACGGGGTCGTACACGACGTACTCGCTCGTGAAGGACGGCGCGGACAAGGGCAAGCCCGACTACGTGACCGACTCGGCGGCATCCGGGAGCGCCTGGGCGACCGGCACCAAGACCTACGACGGCGCGATCTCGGTCGACATCGACGGCGCACCGCAGCAGACCCTCCTGGAGCTGGCGAAGGCGAACGGCCTGCGGACCGGCAACGTGTCGACGGCGGAGATCCAGGACGCCACCCCTGGCGTGCAGGTCGCCCACGTCGGCGCGCGGAGCTGCTACGGACCGGACACCGCGTCGTGCGGGTCGGACGCGCTGCAGAACGGCGGGCTCGGATCGATCAGCGAGCAGCTGCTGAACGCCCGCCCCGACGTCACGCTCGGCGGTGGCTCGGCGAGCTTCACCCAGACCGCCAAGGCCGGGCAGTACGCGGGGAAGACGCTCTTCGACCAGGCAGGTGCGCGCGGCTACCAGGTCGTCGACGACGCCGCGGGGCTCGCCGCTGTGCGCAAGGCCGACCAGAAGCAGCCGGTGCTCGGCCTCTTCACGCCGGGCAACTTCCCGACCCGGTACGCGCCGACCACGGCCACGGTGGGCGGAGCCGACCAGGCAGCGGTGCGCTGCACGCCGAACCCGGCTCGCCTCGACACCGGCCTCTCGCTGCAGTCACTGACGAACAAGTCGATCGGGCTGCTGAACCGCGGCGCGTCGAACGGCAAGGGCTTCTTCCTGCAGGTCGAGGGCGCGAGCATCGACAAGCAGGACCACGCCGCCGACGCGTGCGGCCAGATCGGCGAGACGATCGACTTCGACGAGGCGGTGCAGGCCGCGCTCGCGTTCGCCCAGAAGGACGGCAACACCCTCGTCATCGCGACGGCGGACCACGCGCACTCGAGCCAGATCGTCGACAACACCCCGCCGGCCTCGCTGTCCACCGCGCTCGTCACGGCCGACGGCACGACGATGAAGGTCTCCTACGGCACGGCGGGCGCCGGTGCGTCGCAGCAGCACACCGGCACGCAGGTCCGGATCGCGGCCTTCGGTCCCGGTGCAGCGAACGTCGTCGGACTCACCGACCAGACGGACACGTTCTTCACGATCTCCGACGGGCTCCGGTTGAACGGCGACCTGGCGGCGCTGAGCCGCGGTGCGCGGATCGACCTCTCCTTCGGTGCGCCACGACCGAACCAGCGGGTCGTGCTGACGGGCAGCCGGTTCGCCGGTGACCGCCAGGTGCGGGTCACCGTCGGGTCGACCGACCTCGGCACGCTCGACGTCATCGACGGCACGGCCTCGGTCCGGTGGAAGGCGACGACGGGCTCGTCGACGATCACCTTCACGGGTGTCCAGTCGGGGAAGCAGGCGTCCAAGCAGGTCCGCGTCCGCTGATCAGCGCTCGTTCGTGTCCGGCCTGGCCGATCCCGTCTCCGCGGGACCGGCCAGGCCGCTCGTCTCGCGGATCCGACGCACCACGGCGCTCGTCGAGTGTTCGGGGACGTAGTCGACCATGACCACCTCGCCGCCGTAGGCCCGGACGACCTCGGTCTCGCGCAGCATCTCGGGGGAGTAGTCGCCGCCCTTCACGTACACGTCGGGACGCACCCGCTCGAGCAGCGGGATCGGGGTGTCCGTCGCGAAGACCGTGACGAGGTCCACGCACGCCAGCGCCGCGAGGACGCCCGCCCGGTCCTCGGCGGTGTTGATCGGCCGCTCGGGTCCCTTCAGCCGACGGACCGAGTCGTCGTCGTTCAGCGCGACGACGAGCAGGTCGCCGAGTTCCTTGGCCTGCCGCAGGTACGTCGTGTGCCCGCGGTGCACGACGTCGAAGCAGCCGTTCGTGAACACCACCCGGCGCCCCTGCTCGTGCGCCGCCTGGACCGCCGCCGCGAGGTCGTCGTGGTCGACGACGGTCTCGGCCGGTGCCTCGACGGACGCCAGGAGCGCCGCGGTGTCGCACGTGGACGTGCCGGCCTCGCGCACCACGACGTCGGCGGCGGCCTGTGCGAAGGTGACGGCGACCCGGGGCGTCGAGCCGACGGCGAGGGCCACGGACGCAGCGGCGCAGAACGTGTCGCCCGCGCCCGATGCCTGCTGCTCGGAGGCCGGGGTCGCACGCGTGCGGTGACCACGGTCGTCTCCGTCCACGCGCCCCTCCTCGACCAGGACGGTCCCGTCGCGGTCGAGCGTCACCACGGCGGCCCTGGCGCCGGTCGCCCGGAGGACCTCGTCGTGCCGTGCGAGCACCGCCTCGGCACGGTCGGGTCCGTGGCCGAGGTCCACGCCGAGGAGTGCCGTCGCCTCGCCCGCGTTCGGGGTGACGAGGTCGGGACGCAGTCCCTTCCAGGCGCCGAGCTCGTGGGCGTCCACGACGACGACGTCCGGCCGGTCACGGTCGAGGACCGGCAGCACCGTCTCCGGCGTCACGCCGAGCCCGTAGTCGCAGACCACCGCGGCGTCCGCGCCACGGAGCGCACGGCTCACCGCAGCGGCGAGCTGGTCGCTCTGCCCGGCGGTGGGCGTCCCGGTGAGTTCGTCGACGCGCACGAGCACGCGGTCGCCGCCGACGATGCGGGACTTGGTGGTGGTCGTCGCGCCGGGGATCGCGACGAGGAACGAGGTGTCGACACCGGCGGTCGCGAGCCGGTCGCGGAGGACCGTGCCGGCTTCGTCGTCCCCGACGAGACCGACCATCCGGACCTGCGCGCCGAGGGCCCGGGCGTTCACGGCGGCGTTCGCGGCACCGCCCGGGACCGCGATCGTCTCGGTGACGCGGACGACGGGTGCCGGCGCCTCTCGCGAGACCCGCTCGGCCTCGCCGATCGTCCACCGGTCGAGGATCGGGTCGCCGATCACGACGACGAGCGGCTCGCGGTCGTCGATCCGTGCGATGACGTCGCGGACGAGGCGGACGTCGGCGGTCATCGGTCGAACCCCTCGGCGTCGGCCGTGCTGGTGTCCGCAAGTGCGTCACCGGGGGTCGCGGTCGCGGTCGGGTCCGCCGCGGCGCGTGCCGGCGCCGCCTCGACGTGCACCACGGTCGTGGTGGTCATCTCGTCGAGCAGGTGCGGGCCGTACCCGAAGCCGGAACCGGAGGCACCACGGGGTTCGGCGCTGCCGCCGGGCGCACCACCGAACACGGCGTTCACCTTCACGGTGCCGACGGGCAAGGTGGCCGCCGCACGGAGCGCTGCAGCGGTGTCGTTCGTCAGGACCGTCGCCGCGAGGCCGTAGCGGTCGGAGGCGGCGAGACGGAGTCCCTCGTCGAACGAGTCGACGACGCGGACCGGTGCGATCGGGCCGAAGGTCTCCTCGGTGAGCGCGAGTGCGTCATCTGGCACGTCGGTCAGCACCGTCGCGGGGTACGCGGTCCCGACGCCGTCCGGCAGGACGCCGCCGGTCCGGATTCGGGCACCGCGGGCGACCGCGTCGTCGACGTGTCCCTGCACGAGGGCCCGGAGGCGCTCGTCGACGAGGGGGCCGTACTCCGCGGCGGGTGCCGCGGTGCGGACGTCCGCTTCGGTGACCAGGGCCTCGACGAAGGCGTCGGCCACAGCACGGTGCACGTAGATGCGCTCGACGCTCGTGCAGATCTGGCCGGTGTTCGCGAACGCGCCGAGCGCGGCCTGCGACGCGGCCCAGTCCGGGTCGACGTCGGCGTCGACGACGAGCGCGTCGTTGCCGCCGTTCTCGCGGATCACGTGGGCCCGCGTGGTCGCTGCCACCTCGGTCAACCGGTCGCCGGTCGCCGTGGACCCGACGTGGGCGTACACGGCGATGCCGTCCTGGGCGAGGAGGGCCTCTCCGGTGCCGGCGTCGCCGTCGACACCCACCAGGACACCCTCCGGCAGGACCTCGGCGACGAGCTCGTTGAGTCGTCGGATGGTCGCGGGGCATCGCTCGCTGCCCTTGTGCACGACGGTGTTGCCGGTGACGACGGCTGCGCCCAGGATGCCGAGCGCCACGGCGACGGGGTCGTTCCAGGGGGTCAGCGCGAGCACCACACCGCGGGGGTGCGGCACGGTCCAATCCGCCGCTCCGTGCTGGCCGCGGAGCGCCTCGCCACGGTGCAGCGGGCCGAGCTCGGCGTACTGCAGCAGCGTCCCGATGCCGGCCTCGACGCCGCCGAGCGCGTCCCCTGGCACCTTGCCGGTCTCGCGCGTGTTCAACTCGGCGAGTTCGGCGGCGTGCTCACGGAGGTGCTCGGCGGCGGTGCGCAGCAGGGCGCCACGGTCGGCCGGAGCGGTCATGGCCCACCCGGGGAAGGCCGTCCGGGCGCGCTCCACCGCGTCCCGGACGACCTCCGCGGTCGCGACCGGCACGGCGGACGCGACCGACCCGGTCACCGGGTCGAGCACGACGATCCGGTCGGTCGTGGTGGGGGCTTCGAGCGTCATGCGGGTCCTTCCGGGGACGGCGGTCACGGGCGAGGTCCGACGCTCCCCCTCCTTCGCTGAGCGCGGTCACGGGAACGCGGTCTGCGGCTGACCGACGGGCGGGACGGCGCGGTCTGCGGCTCGTCGCCCGGGCCACGAGCACGCTCTCGGGCGACGGTCGGTAGACAGGGAGGCTGACGACGAAAGAGGAGACGGCGAGCGTGGTGCGCATCGGCGAAGGTGGCGAACGGTTCGAGGGGGTCCGCGAGGTCGCGGTGCTCCGGGGAGGCGGGCTCGGCGACCTGATGTTCGCGATGCCGGCGATCGAGGCCCTCGCCGCCGCGTACCCGGACGCGCGGGTGACCCTGCTCGGCACTCCGGCGGCCGAGGCACTGCTCTCGGGACGGACCCGTGCCGTCCACGCGTTCGAGGAACTCCCGGTGTCGCCGGGCGTCCGTGACTCCGGCGAGGGTGCACCGTCGGTCGAGGACTTCGAGTCGCGGCTCGCCGGCCGGTTCGACCTCGCGGTCCAGCTGCACGGCGGTGGGCGGAACTCGAACCCGTTCCTGCTGCGACTCGGGGCGCGGCACACCGTCGGCACCGCCACCGAGGACGCCGAGGTCCTCGAACGCTGGGTCCGGTACGTCTACTACCAGCACGAGGTGCTCCGAGCACTCGAGGTCGTCGGTCTCGCGGGCGCCGACCCGGTCACGCTCGACCCCCGGGTCGTGGTCGCCGACGTCGAGCGCGCCGCGGTCCGGGAGCGGCTCGGCGTGGAGCGGACCCTGATCGCGATGCACCCCGGCGCCACCGACCCCCGGCGCCGGTGGAGTCCGGAACGGTTCGCGACGGTCGCCGTCGCACGGCTCGCCGAGGGGGACGACGTCGTGCTGGTCGGCGACGAGTCGGACCGCCCGGCCGCCGACGCCATCGCCCGGGCCGTCCGAGCGGCGGTCGGAGCGGAGGAGGCGGCCCGCCTGCACGACATGGTCGGCGTGCTGCCGCTGCGCGAACTGCCCGCGGTCCTCGGAGCGGCGGACGTCATGGTCGGCGACGACTCCGGGCCCCGGCACCTGGCCGTCGCCGTGGGCACGCGGACGGTGGGCGTGTTCTGGTTCGGCAACGTCGTCAACGCCGGGCCGCTCGACCGCGGCCGACACCGCGTCCACATGTCCTTCGTGACGCGCTGCCCGGTCTGCGGCGTCGACGTCACGCAGGTCGGCTGGACGGCGGAGCGCTGCGAACACGACCCGTCCTACGTCGACGAGGTCGACCCGGCGCTCGTCCTGGCGGACGTCGACGACCTGCTCCGCACCCGCTGACGGACCGGAGGCTCGGTGCCGGACCGGCACCGAGCCTCCCGTCGGTTCTGTGTGTACGTCAGCGCCTCACGGCCAGCTCGGCTCCGTGGCCGGCATGATCGACAGCTCGCGGATCTCGCATCCCGCCGGCTGCGCGAGCGCGAACAGGATCGCGTTGGCGACGTAGGACGGCTCGATGAGCTGCGCGTCGGGGCCCGGCTTGTACTGCTCGGTGCGGTCCGCGAAGAAGTTCGTCCGCATGCCGGCGGGGATGACGTTCGTGACGCCGACCGTGCCGGCGGTCTCGGCTGCGAGCGCCTGGGAGAACCCGCGGACGCCGAACTTGGACGCCGAGTAGGCGGTGCCGTCGCCGACCCCGCGCAGGGCGAGGGACGAGGAGATCGTCACCACCCGGCCGTGGTTCTCCTCGAGCGTCGGGAGCGCCGCACGGACCACGGCCGCGGTGCCGAGCAGGTTCACGCCGACGATCCGCTCCCAGTCCGTGGCGGACAGCCCGCCGATCGGCGCGGGCTTGTCGATGCCCGCGGCGGTGACGACCGCGTCGAGCCCGCCGTGCCGTTCCGCCGCGTCACGGACGGCCCGCTCGGTCGCGGCGGTGTCCGTCACGTCCACGGCGACCGCGTCGATGCCGTCGGCGACACCGTCGACCCGGAGGTCGAGGACGATCGGGGTGCCGCCGGCCTCGGTGACGGCGTCGACGACGGCCGCTCCGAGTCCGCTGGCACCGCCGGTCACGAGGACGCGGCCGATGGGGGTGGTGGGGACGGGCATGTGGTTCCTTTCGTGGTGGGTGTCGTCAGCCGACGTGCGCGAGCGCCGCGGCGAGACGGGTGGTGGATCGTCCGGGGTGGAACGGGACGGTGACGACCCGCCCGCCCCACTCCGCGAGCGTCCGGGACTCCGGGAGTTCGTCGGCGGTGTAGTCGCCGCCCTTCGCCCAGACGTCGGGGCGGAAGCGACGGAGCGCCTCGTCCGGAGTGGTCTCGTCGAACACGACGACGGCGTCGACGCAGTCGAGCGCGAGCAGCAGTTCGACGCGGTCGTCCTGCGTCATGATCGGCCGCTCCGGTCCCTTGAGCTGTCGGACGGAGTCGTCCGAGTTCAGGCAGACGACCAGGCAGTCGCCGAGCGCCCGGGCTGCCGAGAGCGTCCTGGCGTGGCCGGCGTGCAGCAGGTCGAAGCAGCCCCCGGTCGCGACGACGGTGCCGCCGGCGCTCCGCGTGCGGTGCACCACCCGCATGGCGTCGCGGTCCGTACCAGGGACCTCCACGGGAGCGGGATCGGCGTCGGCGAGCAGCGAGGCGACACCGCCTGCGGCGAGGTACGCGGAGGCGTCCGCGACACCGGCGGCGACCGCGTCGGCCACGTCGGCGCCGCTCGCGAGCGCGACGGCGACACCCGCGGCGAGCCGGTCGCCGGCGCCGCACGGGTCGCCGGCCGTCACCGAGGGCGCTGGGAGGAACCGGCTGTCGAGGCCGCGTCCGGTCCGGCGACCGACGAGCGCACCGCGGTCGCCCATCGTGACGGCGACGGCACCGATCTGCCAGGTCTCGAGCAGCGCGTCGGCGGCGTCCGTGGCGAACGTGACACCGTCGCCGGTCAGGTCGGTGAACCGTCGGGCCTCCGCGGCGTTCGGCGTGGCGACCGCGATCCCGGGGACCGGAGCGGCGCCCTTCGGGTGCGGGTCCCACACCACTGGCACGGTCTCGGCTGCACGGGCGATCGCGTCGCGGAGCACGGGCGCGGCGGCGACACCGCGCCCGTAGTCGGCGACGACGACCGCGTCCACATCGCCGAGCACCGCGGTCATGGCGTCGGTGACGTCGGGGATCGGCGGGGTGTCGCAGCCCTCGTCGATGCGGACGAGGGCGTGGTCGCCGACCCGCACCCGGGTCTTGACGGGAGTGGGGGCGCCGGACGGACCGGCGACGACCCGGACGCCGGGGAGGAGGTCCTGGATCTCGGTCGCGTGGCCGTCGTCCGCGAGCACGGTGACGAGCGTGACGTCGTGGCCGTCCTTCGCGAGCATCGTCGCGACCAGGCCGGCGCCCCCGGCCCGCCGCTCGTCGGTGCGGACGTCCACGACGGGCACGGGTGCGTCCGGACTCAGTCGCTCGCTGGAGCCGGACACGTCGACGTCGAGCAGCGTGTCCCCGACGACCGCGATCCGGAGCGGAGCCGGGCTCGGCGGGATCGGTCGGGCCGCGCTCATCGTCGTGCTCCTCGGCGGAGGACCGGTTCCATCGCCGTGCAGAGGGCGTGCACGAGGACGAGCTGGGCCTCCTGCACGTGGGCGGACGGACCCTCGATGCAGATCGCGTCGTCGACGGCGTCGGCGAGGGGGTTCGGCCGCGGGCCGGTCATCGCGAGCGACCGGGCACCGACCGCTCGGGCGGCGGCCGCTGCCGTGAGGAGGTTCGGGCTCTTCCCGCTGGTGCTGAGGAGGACGACGACGTCCCCGGCGCGGGCGTGCGCGCGGACCTGCCTGGCGAACACCTCGTCGTAGCCGTAGTCGTTCCCGATCGCGGTGACGGCCGAGGTCTCCGCGTGCAGGGAGATCGCCGAGTACGCGGGACGATCGCCGTCGAACCGACCGGTGAGCTCCGAGGTCAGGTGCTGCGCCTCGGCCGCGGACCCGCCGTTGCCGGCGGCGAGGAGCCGTCGGCCGGCCACCAGTCGGGCGGCGACGTCGTCGGCCCATGCCGCGATGTGGTCGCGGTGGTCGACGAGCGACGCGATCACGGGCACGGACGCCGCGACGTGGTCGAGCACCGCCCGGGCGCTGTCGCTCATCCGTTCGGTGGTGCCGAGGGCGTGCTGGTCGACGGTCATCGTGCTGTCCTCTCCGTGGCGCGGACGGCTGCGGTGCCGCGCGCGGTGGTCCTCGGTGCGCGGAGTTCGCGCCCGATCAGTCGCTCGTAGACGCGTTCGGTGTCGGCCGCGACCTTCGTCCAGGCGTACCGGGTCTCGACCCGCTCACGTCCGGCACTGCCGTACGCCGCGGCACGGTCCGGGTCGTCGAGGAGCGCTGCGACAGCTGCCGCGACCGCGTCCTCGTCGCGTGGCGGCACATGCAGCCCGGTCGAGTCCTCGACGACGGTGTCGATGAGTCCACCGACGCGGGACGCCACGACGGGCCGTCCGCAGGCCATCGCCTCGAGCGGCACGATGCCGAACGGTTCGTACCAGGGCGCGCAGACGACGACGTCCGCGCTCCGGTACACCGACGGCATGTCGTCCTGCCCCAGCTGCCCGCGGAAGGAGACGTGGTCGCGGACGCCCAGCTGGCGAGCGAGCGTGTCGAGCCGCTGGTACTCGGGGTCGTCCGGCAGGTCGGCGCCCGCGGTGCCGGCTCCGCCGACCACGACGAGTTCGACGTCGCGCCCGTCGGCGACGAGCTGCGCCAGTGCCGCGATCGTCGTCCCGACGCCCTTGCGTCGGACCAGGCGGGAGGCGGTCAGCACCCGGAACGCGCGGCCGCGCTGCTCGACCGGACCGGTCGGGCGGAAGCGCTCGACGTCGACGCCGCACGGGACGACCGAGATCGCGCGGAGCGGCACACCGAGCGCCTTCAGCTCGAACGCCTCGTCCGAGCAGGTCGCGACGACCTGGTCGACCCCGCGCCCGACGGACGGTTCGATCCACTCGCGTTCCACCGGACTCGTGTCCGCCGACCCCTGGTGCCGACGCTTGACGACCCCGAGTGCGTGGAAGGTCTGCACGATCGGGACGCGCACGCCGCCCGTGCGGGCCTGGACCTGCGTCACCGCCTCGAGCGCTGCGTGTCCGGACATCCAGAAGTGCCCGTGGACGATGTCCGGTCGGTCGACGAACCACTCGGCGGCGAGCACCTGGGCGAACGTCGCCATGTACGGGAAGAGGTCGTCCTTCGGCACCGCTCGCGCCGGGCCCGCGTCGACGTGCACGACCTCGACGCCGGTGCGCAGCGGCACACGGGTCGGCAGTTCGGGGTCGTCGCGACGCGTGTAGACCGTCACCTCGTGGCCACGGTCGGCGAGCGCGCCGGACAGCGCGGCGACGTGGACGTTCTGTCCGCCCGCGTCGACGCCGCCGAGGACGGCGAGCGGACTGGCGTGTTCCGAGACCATCGCGATCTTCATCGAGTGCTCCCTTCGAGAGCCGGACGGGTGGTGCGGTTCGCACGGTGGTGTCGGGTGACCGTGTCGTCGAGGAGTTCGTCCCAGTCCCGGAGGAACCGGGCGAGGGAGTGGCGCGCGAGCGCGGCTTCACGGGCGACGGCGCCACGACGGCGCGCCTCGTCCGGGTCGTCGAGGAGCAGCCGGGAGGCTCGGGTCAGCTCCGCCACGTCGGTCGAGATCGCGCCGGCCTCGGCGGGCACCGTGCGCGGAGCGTCGGTCGTCGCGAGGACGAGGACCGGCATGGCCATGTGCATCGCCTCGATGAGCGAGAGGCCGAGCGAGGTCCAGCGGTTCGGGTGCAGGTAGGCCCGGCGCTCGGCCAGGGCAGCGTGCATCGGGTCGGGCTTGACGTCGCCGAGCCCCACCAGGCGGTCGCCGTGCCCGAGCTCCACGAGGTGTTCGGTCCCCATGCCGAAGACGTCCACGGGTGCGACCTCGGCGAAACGGGGGAGCAGGTCCGTGCCGACGACCCGGTTCCGGCGGACGGGCTCGTTGATGACCGCGCCGAACCGTTCGAGGCGTCCGGAGTAGAGCAGGCCCGGGTCGACGACGCCGTGCTCGACGACGGTGGTGCGGGTGGAACCGCAGTCCCACATGAGTGCGTTCCAGTGGGTGACGTGCGCGATCGTCAGGTCGTCACGGTCGCGGAAGGGGTGCACCGAGCCCGGTACGTCGACCCTCGGCGCGTTGTGCTCGACGAAGACCGTCGGCACCTGGCGTCCTCCGAGCATCTCGGTCACGACCCCGGCTTCCTCGGTGCGCTGCAGGACGACGAGGTCGACGTCGGCGGCGGCGAGGTCCTCCGGCGCGATCTCGACGACGTTCGGCCAGTCACGTCCTCCGGTGCCGAGGCCCCAGCCGTCGCGCGCCGGCGTCGTCGGGACGAGGTACTCGTGCGAGCCGCGGACGAAGGCGTCCATCCAGCCACCGTGGACGTGCCAGACGAGGATGCGCATGCTGTCCCTTCGGGAGGTCGGCCGCCGTGGACGGCGGGGAGGAGCGGAGAGGAGGAGCAGTGCCGGACGCTACGCAGCGGCTTCTGGAGCGCTTCGCAGACAGCGTCGCTTCATCCACGGAGCGCACCCGCGGTGCCCGGGGCGGGTCGTGGCGTCAGGTGCGCGGTGCCGTGAGGCGCTCGTGCGCGGCGAGCACGTCGTCGACGGACACGGAGGTGAGGCAGGGGTGCCCCGGGACCGGGCAGTCGCGTGCGCGGGTCAGTCGACAGGCAGCGGACTGGTCGCCCAGCAGCTCGACGTGCTCGGCGGACGGGGCCCACTTGGCGGCGGGGACGACGGGGGAGAACAGGCTGACGATGCGCGCTCCGACGGCGGCGGCCAGGTGCGCCGGGCCGGTGTTCCCCACGACGACGACCTCGGCCCCGGCGAGCACCGCGGCGAGTCCCGCCGGCGTCGTCCGTCCGCCGAGGTCGAGCACCGGTGCCGCACCGGCCACCGCGCCGGCGGCGACCGCGGCGGTGAGCGCCCGCTCGCCGGGGGAGCCGGTCACGACCACCGGGACGCCGCGTTCCGCGTACGCCGTGACGAGCGCACGGTGCTGCGCCGCCGGCCAGGAACGCGCCTCGACGCTGGCTCCGGGATGGACCACCACATAGCGACCCAGCGCGGCCACGTCGTCCGGTGGGGCGCCGGGCGGGAGCACCCCGAGCCTCCCGTCGTCCTCCGGCGGCAGCAGGAACCCGGCGGCGGCGGCGATGCGCAGCGCGCGTTCCGGTTCGGGGATGTCCTCCGGCAGATCCTCCCCGGGCCGGAGACGCACGTCGAGGAGCGAACCGGGGTGGTCGACGGACGCCCCGGAGACCCGGCCGACGCCGGCCAGCCGGAGGAGCACGGCAAGGGGGAGCGGCGATTGGTGGAAGGACGTGAGGACGACCGCTTCGTCGATGCCCTCCTCCTCGACCATCGCGCGGAAGGCCACGAGCGCGGTGTCGTCGAGCGCGCCCGGCGTCTCGGTGACCCACGGCGCTGCCCAGACCCGCACGCGGTCGATCCCGGGCAGGAGCTCGGCGGCCGGGGCCCCATGCGGGCCGCACAGCATCGTGACGTGGGACGCCCCCGCCGCGATCGCGCGCACCGCCGGACCGGCCACGAGGACGTCGCCGAACGAATCGAGCCGTGCGACGAGGACCCGGGGACCCGACCGTCCCTCGTGCGGATCCGTGCTGCTCACGCGTGGGCCGCGGGAACGTGGGCGAGCACCAGTCCGACCGCCTCGTCGAGCGACGCGGCGACGGTCGGCGCGGCGTCGACCTCCGCGGTCCGCGTGCGCGGCGTCGGGACGAGGATCGACTGCGCTCCGGCAGCGGCCGCGGCGCCGACGTCCGCGCCGATGTCACCGATGACGACGAGGTCGGTCGCGGCGATCCCGAGCCGTTCCGAGGCCTGGTCGACGAGTCCGGGACGGGGCTTCCGGCAGACGCACGCGTCCTCCGGACCGTGCGGGCAGACGCACCAGACGTCGAAGGGGCCGACGAGTTCGTCGACCCGGGCGTTCGTCGCGTCGACCTGCGCACGGGTGGCCCCGCCGCGGGCGATCACCGACTGGTTCGTGACGACGCCGACCGCGAGACCCGCCGCTCTCGCCCGTTCGACCGCCCGGCGAGCACCGGGCACGGGGACCACGCGGTGCGGGTCGGCGTTGTACGGCACGTCGATGACGAGGGTGTCGTCCCGATCGAAGAGGAGACCGCGTACGACGCGGTCTGCGGAGAGGGCCATACCCGAGTTGTACCCACCGGTCCCCGGACGGGCGGGCAGGAAGGCCGCTGAGCGCGATCGTGGTGACCGGTGTCGCCTCGCCGGTCTAGCGTCTCCGAGGTGACCGCGCTCGACTCCCTGCCCCCGTCCGACGGCCGACCGGAACTCGTCGTGCTCCGCGCGATCAAGCTCGGCGACCTCCTCGTCGCCGTCCCGGCCCTCCACGCTCTGCGACGCGCGTTCCCCGACCACCGCATCAGCCTCGCGACGACGGCGTGGCTGGCGCCGCTCGTCGAGCTGATCCCGTCCGTCGACGTGCACCTCGCGCAGCAGGGGTTCGACCACCCGATCGGGGTGCCCCCCGGCGTGACCGACGTGGCCGTCAACCTCCACGGCGCCGGTCCGGAGTCCGAGGACCTCGTCGCCGCGCTCGGCGCGCGCCGGGTCATCCACCACGGCGCCGGCGGACCGACGTGGGACACCGGCACCGTCAACGAACGCGAGCGGTGGACCGCACTCCTCCGCGCGTACGACGTCGACGCGGACGCCGACGACGTCGCGATCGACCGCCCGGACGATCCCCCCGTCGTCGACGGGGCGGCCGTGGTGCACGTCGGTGCGTTCCACGGGGCCCGGCACTGGCCGGTCGACCGCTTCGCCGAGGTGGTGCGCGGACTGCGCGAGCGCGGACACGACGTCGTCCTGACGGGAGGCCCGGCTGACGTCGAGCGCGCCACCGCGGTCGCGGAGGGGGCCGGCCTGCCGCCGGGGGCGGTGCTGGCCGGCGTCCTCGACCTCCGTGCGTTCGCCGCGGTGGTCGCCGCGGCACGCGTCGTCGTCACGGTGGACACCGGGGCTGCCCACCTCGCATCGGCGTACGGCATCCCCTCGGTCGTGCTCTTCGGACCGGCACCGCCCGAGAGCTGGGGGCCGCCGGCATCCGGACCGCACGTCGTGCTGACGGACGCGTCGGTCCGTCGCGGCGAGGTGTTCTCCGAGGAACCCGATCCGGCGATCCTCGCCGTGCACGCGGCCGACGTGCTCGCAGCGGTCGACGGGCTCGGCGTCCAGGGCCGGACGGACGCAGCTGCCGACCGGTAGCGTCGAGGAGCGGTGCCGGAGCGACCGGCGACCGCGGAGGGAGCACCGTGTTCGAAGCGGCCAACATCCGGGACTGGATCGGCCTGCCGGTCGTCGACGAGGGCGACGACCGCGTCGGGACGCTCGAGAGCATCTACTACGACACCGCGACCTCGGAACCCGCGTTCGGCGCCGTGCAGACCGGTATCGTCGGCTTCCAGAAGCTCGTCTTCGTCCCGCTCACCGGTGCGACCGTCACCCCGAAGCACCTGCACGTGACGTTCGCGAAGAAGCTCATCAAGGACGCCCCGTCGATCCCCACCGACGGCGAGCTCGACGCGGCGACCGAGCCGGAGCTGTACTCGCACTACGGACTCGAACACCGCACGGGCAGCAACGGCGAACGGCGACTCGGCCGACGCTGAGGACGCCCGGCTAGCCTGGTTCCCTCTGTCCGACCCCGCGCACACCCGAGGGACCCGCCCTGCTCCGTTCCGTCCGTTCGACGCTGGTCGCCGCACTGGCGGTGTCCGTCGTGCTCGCAGCCGGATCGATCGCCGCGCCCTCCGCGTCGGCGGCGCCGCTCTGGCCCGTGCCGCAGCCGTACCGTTCGTCGGCCGAGCCGCCGGAGCGCCTCGCGAACCTGCCGGTCGGCAGCGAGTACGTGGCGCTGGGCGACTCGTACTCGGCGGGCTACGGGCTCGGCGACCCGACCGGGCTGCCGACGACCGCGTGCGGGCAGTCCGCCCAGGACTACCCGCACCGGATCGCCGCCCGGTTCGGCCTCGCGCTGCACGACGTCACGTGCGGCGGTGCCACCAGCGCGGACATCCTCGGCGGGCACCAGTTCCGGGGTGTGCCGCCGCAGATCGAGGCGCTGTCGTCGGACACGCGGCTCGTGACCCTGACCATCGGCGGGAACGACGCCGATCTCTTCGGCACCGCGGCGTCGTGCCTGGCGCTCTCGGCGAAGGGCCCGGTCTTCTCCGGCCGTGACGCCCCGTCCTGCCGGAGCACCCTGGTCCGCGACGGCGTGGACCAGCTCGGCACGAAGATCCAGGCCCGGGTGTCCCTGGGCATCGCGAACACCCTCGCGGCGATCAGGAACGCGGCGCCGAACGCCGAGATCGTGTTCCTCGGGTACCCGGCGATCTTCCCCGACGCCGATCACACCCCGGCGAAGGGGTGCTTCCGGTCGGCGCTCGACATCGGGACGCTCACCGGGTCCTTCCCGACGAACTCGTACCCGTTCACGAACACCGACGTCCGCTACCTGCACGGCGTCCAAGAGGAACTGAACGACGTCGCCAGGTCGGCTGCCGCCGCGGCGGGCGTCCGCTTCGTCGACGTGTTCGCGTCGACGCAGGCGCGCTCGGCCTGCGCCACGAAGCGGCCGTACGTCTCCGGGGTCACGCTCGACTCCACCAACGGGCTCCGGCGGATCGACCTGGAGCCGGGCGCACTGCACCCGAACACGGCGGGCGTCGCGTACCTGGCGCGTCGAGCGGAGGCTGCGATCCGCGACCTGCTCGGCTGAGCGGTCAGCCGATCGCCTCGGCCGCCGCGGCGGTCACCGCTGCGGCCTCGTGCGCCGACGGCGGAACGACGCACACCGGCGACACCGTCCCGTGCAGCACGTCGCGCAGCACCGACCCCGACAGCACCCGGACGTGCCCCCGCCCGAGCACGACCAGTGACGCGTGCCTGGTGTGCGCGGCGATCGCCCGACCCGGCCGACCCTCGACCAGGAGCGACCGCAGCCGGACGTCCGGGTACCGCCCCGCGATCTCCGTCGACGCCCGCGCGAGCAACGCCTTGTTCTGCAGCCGCCAGCGGTCGGGGTCCTCGGCGAAGTCGGTCAGGCCGGTCCTGGTGAGCACGGGCATCTCCCACGCCCGGAGCAGGGTCAGCCGACGGTTCGTGCGGCGGGCCTCGTCGACGGCGATCGCGACGGCGCGTTCGTCGAGCGGATCCTCCACCGCGAGGACGACGTCCCCGTCGATCGGGTGCGGCCCGTCCGGCACGACGACGGTCGGCACCGCCGCGCGTCCGGCGACGCGAGCGGCCTCGCCCCCGACCGTGGACCCGCGCCGGCTCCGGAACGTGCCGATCACGAGCAGGTCCGTCGTGTCCGACTCGGTGAGGAGCGCGGCGGCAGCCGGTCCGGCGTGCCGGACGACCTCGACGTCGACGCCGGGCAACGCGCTCCTGGTCTCGTCCGCGACGTGCTCCGCGACCCGTTTGCCGTCCGGACCGACGCGGCCCTCGAGTGCCGGATCGACACCGACGACCCGGACGTGCCGGATCCCGGTCCCTGCTCGCGCCGCGATCCACCTGACGGCCTCGTCGTGCGGATGTGCCGCATCCGCCGCGAGGGTGACGCTCGTCCACTGCTCGTCCATCCCGATCGACCTCCTCATCGGGGCCAGCGCGGGGCGTCGGTCGGCGCTCCTGGCGCTGAAGCTACTCCCGGCCGGCGCGGAGCAACCAGTCCATCGCCTGAGGGAGTGCCGTGAGGACGGACACGTGCCCGAGGCCCGACCGTTCGTGCAGGGTCGCGTCCGGCAGGCCGGCCGCGAGCATCCGTCCGTGCGCGACCGGGATGACCCGGTCGTCGACGCCCTGTTCCACGAGCGCCGGCACCCGCACGTCGGCGAGGGCGAAGCCCCAGTCCGTCACGAACGCCACGTCGTCGTCGGCACCGCCCTGGAGGCTCGTGGGACCCGCCGCCTGTGCGTCCTGACCCAGCGCGGCCCACTCTCCGTCCAGGGCCGCCCAGTCCGCGTCGGTGAACTGCGCGGGGTCGAACCCGGCCGTCTCCGCCCAGGCGAGCCGAGCCTCCCGTCCGGCCTGCGCGCTGCGCAGACCGCCGTCGTCCGCCATGCCGTCCCACCAGGCCGCGTCGTCGAAGAAGGGGGCTGGTGCGGCGAACGTCGCGACGGCGGTGACGCGGTCCGTGAGCAGCGCGGCTGCGGCGAGGGCGTGCGGGCCGCCACCGGAACCGCCGACGACCGCGACGCGGTCGATGCCGAGCGTGTCGAGCACCTGCGCGAGATCCCGGGCGCCGTCGGCGACCGTCCGGCCCGGCAGCGGGTCGGCGCCGCCGAAGCCGGGGCGGGTGACGGCGACCAGCCGGATGCCGCGGTCCGATGCCGCGCGGCGGACCGGTTCGAGGTGCGCGCCGGTGTGCGGCGTCTCGTGGTGCCAGACGACCGTCGGTGCGTCCGGCAGTGCATCGGTGCCGTCCGCGGTGTCGTCGACCAGGACGGTCCGGTCGTCGTCGAGTCGCACGGGACGCAGGTCGTCTCCTGGACGGGTGCTTCGCTGCATGGCGCGAGCGTAGCCTCACACCGTGGTGCGGAGTGCGGGACTGCTGCTGTACCGGACGGATGCGTCCGGGGTGCTCGAGGTGTTCATCGCGCACATGGGCGGCCCGTTCTGGCGTCGTCGCGAGCGTGCGTGGTCGATCCCGAAAGGCGAGTACGGCGACGACGAGTCGCCGCGCGATGCCGCGCTGCGGGAGTTCGCGGAGGAGATCGGGGTGGGGGCACCGACGGCGGACCTCGTCGACCTCGGCGAGTTCCGACAGGCGTCCGGGAAGCGTGTGACGGTGTTCGCCGGGCACGCCCCGTCGTTCTCCGTGGACGCGGTGCACTCGAACACGGTGCGACTCGAGCTCCCGCGCGGATCGGGTCGCTTCGTCGAGGTGCCCGAGGTCGACGACGCCCGCTGGGTTCCGATCGAGGCCGCTCGCTCCATGCTCGTCGCGGGGCAGGTCGCGGCGCTCTCGGCGCTCGGGGACGTGGTGCGGGAGTGACGGGTGCGGCGTCACGACCGGATCTCGATCTGGCCCGAACGGGGGGTTGCTGGATAGCCTGAGCGGGCATCGAGGTCGGTCGGTGCGCGAACAGGGGAGTACGCATGCGCCGTTGGCGGATGGTGGCAGCCGGGTTGACCGGGATCGTCCTCGCGACGGGGTTGGCCCTCGGGGGTGCGACGAGCGCGTCGGCTACGCCGGCGCAGCACTGGGGGGACTTCACGGTCAGCGGGACCGGCAAGGACTACCACGGCACCATGACGATGCCGGGGTTCCCGGAGACCACGTTCAAGTCGAACGCGTCCCAGGCGACCGTCGTCAGCGGCGCGTCCACGTGGCAGTCCGCCGCGACCGGGCCCGGTCAGCTGTACGGCTCGAGCAAGGGGCACACCTACATCAACCAGCGGCCGAACGCGAACAACGCGGGCAGCCCGTCCGTGACGACCTACACCTTCGACGGGAGCACCCCGGTCGGCAGCTGGTCCTTCGTCCTGGGTGACATCGACGCCGACCAGGCGACGATCTCCGCCACCGTCGCGGGCGGTGGGACCGTCACGCCGGCGGAGCTCGGGTACCAGGGCTCGTACAACTCGTGCTCGGTGTCCTCGCCGGGCGGGTGGTCCTGCACGCCGGACCCCGATGGCTCGACCGGGCAGGACAAGCCGACCTGGAACGAGACGACGGGAACGCTCACGGGCAACGCCGCGGCGAACGACACCGCCGGCGCGACCGCCTGGTTCACCCCGACGGTCCCGCTCCTCAGCCTGACGGTCAGCTATCAGTGGCGCAGCGGCTTCCCCGTGTACCAGACGTGGTTCGCGTCGCGGACGGCGGCGCTGAACGGCGTCGCCACCCTCGACACGACTCCGATCCCGGGCGCGACCGTCACCGTGACGGCTCCCAGGGGGACGATCTACACCACCACGACGGGCACCGACGGCTCCTACTCGTTCCCGGACCTGCCGCAGATCGGCGGGTACACGGTCGAGGTCACGCCCCCGAGCGGCGCCGAACCGCTCGATCAGAGCAGCACCGTGAGTCTCGTCGGGACCGACGGCAGGGCAGATCGTGCGTTCACGGCTCCGGACGGCACCGCATCCGTGATCGGGACCGTCACCGGCGAGGACGGTACGACCCCCGCGGCGAACGTGCCGGTCGTCATCATCGACCCGGCGGACGGCTCCACGCTCGTGACCACGGAGACCAACAGCGAGGGCGTCTACACGGGCTCCGGTCTGCCCCCAGAGACCGACCTGGCGGTGTCGGTGGGCGGTGCCGACCCGGCGCCGATCAGGACCGGGGAAGCCGGCGCGCCGCCGGAGCCGCTGGACCCCATCGCCGCTCCGCCGACTGCCGTCTCGACGATCTCCGGCACTGTCACGCTCGACACGATCGCGGTTCCCGCGGGAGTCGTCGTCGACCTGCTCGACGCCGACGGCAACGTGCTGGCGTCCACGACGACCGGTGCAGGTGGCGGGTACGAGTTCACGACCGTCCCCGGCGCCTACACGGTGCGCTCCGCGCTCCCGGCCGAGGGCGCCGAGGGAGCCTCGACCCTGGCGGTGGACACGACCGGCGGCCTGGACGTCGCGAACGCGGACTTCGCCTTCACCACACCGGAACCGGCCGCGCCGCAGGTCGTCGAGCAGCCGGGCACCGTCACCGACACGAACGGCGACCCCGTCGCAGGTGTCCAGGTCGTGGCGACGCCCGCCGAACCGGACGCGGGGGAGCCGGTGAGCACGACGACTGGTCGAGACGGCTCGTTCGTGCTGCCGGGGCTCAACCCCACCTCGGAGTACGAGGTCGTCGTCGGCACCGGGGAGGATCCTGGTCAGCGGAAGACGATCACCACCCCTGAGACGGGGTCGGGCGATCCGATCGCGTTCGTCGTCCCGGCAGCGGTGACGCCGACGCCGACCCCCACCCCGACGACTCCGCCGGTGTCCGGTGGTGGCAGCGGCACGACGCCGGTGTCCTCGACGGGTGGCTCGTCGTCCACCGGTGCCCTCGCCTACACGGGAGCCGACCTCACCCCGGGGCTGATCGCGGCCGGCGTGCTCGTGCTCCTCGGTGCCGGGCTGCTCACCTTCCGAGCCGCTCGCAACCGACGTCGCGCGGAGCACCTGCAGGACTGACCCGGCGCCGCTCGCGGTCGCCGCCGATGGTGCGGCACTCCGCACAACCGCAAGCGATCCGCGCCACGACTTCTCGTGGCGCGGATCGCTTTTGGTTGTGTGAGAGCGAACCGCACCACGCCGGTCTACCCGCCCGCCGCGGCCCGCCGCGTCAGCGCGAGCGCTGCGTCCGCGTCGTCCCGGTGATCGTCGCGACGGATCCCGTCATGGTCTGGATCGCCCGGCTGATGGTCGGCATCGACGTGGTGACGACCCCGAGCGACGACGTGATCGCCTCGATCGACGAGGTCGACAGGTGCTCCTGGTGCGTCGTCCGCAGCGGGAAGCCCCGACGGGCAGCGACGACGACCCCGAGCGACCCGAGCAGCACGACGGCTCCGGCGAACGGCATCGTCTGCATGCCCGTGAGCCCGAGCACCTGCCCGCCGATGGCCGCACCGGCGGCGATGCCGATGTTCGATGCCCCGTTGACGAGCGCCCCCGCGATGTCGGGGGAGACGCCCCCTGTGCGGATCGCAGCCGCCATGAACAGCGTCCCCGTCGTGCCGTTCGCAGCCATCCAGACGCCGGCGACGATCATCGTGCCGATGAGCGAACCGTGCACGAACGGCAGTGCGACGAAGGCGGCTGCCATCGTGGCCACCGCGGCGATGAGCGTCTGCCGGGGTGCCTTGTCGACGAACATGCCGGCGAGCCAGAGCCCGATCACCCCGGTGCCGCCGAGGACCAGCAGCGCCCCGCTCACGAGGCCCGAGGCGAGCCCGGCGTCGATCGCGTACGGCCCGATGTACGTGTAGACGATGTAGTGCCCCGCGAAGAGCAGCAGGTCGGCCACGACGACGGCGAGCAGCCCGCTGCGCGCCCATGCCTTCGGCGACCCGATGTGCGGCGAGGACGTGCCGCGGACACCGGGCAGGAACGCCAGTGCCACGACGGCCAGGATCGCCGCGCAGACCGCGACGGCACCGACCGCCGGGCGCCACCCGATCGACTCGCCGACCCCGGTTGCCAAGGGCACGCCGATGACGAAGCCCAGCGAGCTGCCGGAGTAGACGAACGCGATGGCACGGCCGGCGAGCCGCGGTGGCACGATGCGCGTGGCGTACGCCGACGCGACCGAGAAGAACAGCGCGTGCGCGATGCCACCGACGACGCGGCCGGCACAGACGATCGCGAACGACGGCGCGAGCGCGATCATCAGGTTGGACACGGTGTACCCGACGAGCGTCGACACGAGCACGGTCTTCCTCGGCATCCGTGCGGTGAGCGACGTCAGGGGAAGCGCGAGCAGTGCCACCGCGGTGGCGTAGACGGTGATGACGATGCCCATGGTGGACTCGGTGACACCGAGGTCCGTGCTCATGGTGCCGAGCAGCCCGACGGGCATCAGCTCGGTCGTGATCGCGAAGAAGGTCGCGAGGCCGAGGACGGCGATGCCGACGACGGCCTTCGAGGTCAGGACGGACGTCGAGACCGTGGACGTGGTCGTGCTGATGGACGCTGTGCTGGTGGACACGGTGCTGACCTCCTCAAGGCGTGGCGGAGCGCGCGACGGGGATGTCACGTCGGCGACACCACGACCGGGTCGGTCGGGCAGTGCGCGCTCGCGGGTTGGTGTGTGGTTGATCACTCCACGGCGAGTGCGGTCCATCCAGTGTTGCACGATGTCCCGAGCCTGGCGAGAGGCACCGCCGTGAATCTTCTAGGAGCGCTCCAACGCAGCAGCGGTGCGGACATTCCCGATCAGTACTCGTTCGTCACGAGCCCCTGGACGCCGCCACCCGAGAGGTTGACCGTGAGCGTCCCGCTGAGCGACGACGCCGAGAGCGACACCGACCCGTGCAGCGCGTCCTCCCTCGGGTAGCACGCGGTCGTGGCCTGCAGCCGGTCCGCCGTCGCCACCAGGCAGATCGTGGACCGGTCGGAGCCGACGCCCGCCCAGACGTTCCACGGTGTCGCCGAGTCGTCGCCGCTCAGCGACCGGTTCGTGAACACGAGTCGGGTCGTGTGCAGGCTCACCGGCACCTCGAACGAGCCCGGCAGCTGGTCCGCGTACGTCTGCGGCGCATCGAGGAGCTGCTCGAGGGTCACCGTTCCAGCGGTCGGGGTCACCGACGGCGACGCGGGTGTGTCCGGACGTGCGGTCCCGACGACGAGTCCGGTGCCGAACGCGACGACGACGGCCGCGGCGACGCCGCCGGCGATCCACGGTCGCGCACGCCGCTCGCCGAGCACCCGCCGCACGCGCGCCCAGACCGACGATGGTTGCGTCACGGACTCGTCGTCCGCACCGGACCGGCGGTCCGGCTCGGTCGATCGGTCGACCTCGGCCTGGAGGCCCGGCTCACCCTGGCCGGTCGACCGCTCGTCCGGCACGGGGTCGGGTCGCAGCGCCGTGGCCGGCTCGGGTACCGGCGCTGCGGCAGGTCCGTGGACGGTCTCCGCTGCCGTGGGCTCGCGGCGGACGGTGCTCGAGCGTCGCTGCGCCCGTCGATCGAGGTCCGCGAGCGCGATGCGCGCCTTCGCGGCCTCCGCCTCGGTCGACCCCGCACCCCACGCCACGCGTTCCAGGCGCGCTCGGGCGTCCGTGGTGTCGTCGCCGTCGTCGGCCATGCGTGCTCCCGGATTCCGGCCGCTGCTCTCCCGCTCATCGTGGCACTCCGCCGCGCGCCGTGCTCGCCCAGTTCGGGGGAGTAGGCCTGGCGCATGACCTCACCCCGCGAACCCGACCCCGAGATCGTCGAACCCGTCAGCCACGACACGCAGTCCGGCGAGGCCGACTACGTCGCCACGAACCCCGGTGGCAGCGGCACCGAGCGGCACGTCCCGCTCCCAGAGGAGGAGCAGGGCCGCGGTACCGAGTACGACCCGGTCGACCAGGGCCCGCAGCACGAGGGCTGATCGGGACCTCCCGGCGCGACCACCGGTTCGGCGCAACCCCGCGTGCCTCGGATGGCATGCACCATCGCCGGGGGAGGATCACGGCATGAGCGTTGGATCCCCGAGCACCCCTGCGACGCTCGCGCTGGAGCGGGCAGGCGTCCCGTTCACCCCGCACGTGTACGAGCACCACGAGACCGCGACGAACTTCGGCGAAGAGGCGGCGGCCGCGCTCGGCCTCCGCGAGGAACAGGTCTTCAAGACGCTGATCGTCTCCGTCGACGGGACCCTGGCGGTCGCGATCGTCCCGGTCGCGAACCGTCTCGACCTCAAGGCCATCGCGGCGGCGGTCGGGGGCAAGAAGGCCACGCTCGCCGACCCCGCCCTCGCCGAGAAGCGCACCGGCTACGTCGTCGGCGGGATCAGCCCCGTCGGCCAGCGCTCCCGGATCCGTACCGTGCTCGACGAGTCGGCGACCGAGTACGCGACGATCTTCGTGTCCGGCGGCCGTCGGGGCTTCGACATCGAGATCGCCCCGAGCGACCTGCTCGCGGTCACCGAAGCCACGACCGCTGCGATCGCCCGCACCTGATCCTGGACCTGAGTCGGTTCGCCGCAAGTTTCTCGCACGACCGGGAATGACCCGGCGCCTCCTGCGTTGCATTGAGTCAAAGGCACTCAAGTTCCCAGGAGGTCCCGTTGCCAGAGACGTTCGGCCCGACCGGCGGCAGTGACTCGTTCGACGAGTTCCTCGCCCGCCTGCTCGCGGCGCAGACCGACGGTGACACCCAGCGCTACCGTTCGCTGGGGCGCCCCGTCGACATCACGCGACTGCTCAGCCGTCGCACCCACGAGCTGCTCCAGCACACCGCCGAGTTCGCGGTGGCGCAGGGGCAGCGCGAGATCGACGCACTGCACATCCTGCACGTGCTCGTCCGCACCCAGCCCTTCGACGCCGTGATCCGCTCCGGTGGCGTCGACCCCGAGCGCCTGGCCGAGGAGATCGAGCAGCGACTCCCCGCCCCGTCCGACGTCCGCGTCGACGGGCGCCCGGCGCTGACCCCGTCCGCGCAGCGCATCCTCGTGGAGGCGACGCAGGCCGCGCGCGGGTTCGGCAGCACCTACACCGACCCCGAGCACGTCTTCTTCGCGCTCGTGATGGACCAGGAGACCGTCACCGGCCAGCTCCTCGCGAGCGCCGGCGTGACGCCCCAGGTCATGCAGTCCTACGCACAACAGGCCGCAGAGGCGGCTCGAGAGGGGCGTCCCATGCCGGGAACGACCGAGGCGGACCAGCAGGAGCAGTCGGGCACCCCGACGCTCGACCAGTTCGGCACCGACCTGACCGAGCGCGCTCGTGACGGCCGCATCGACCCCGTGGTCGGGCGTGCGGAGGAGATCGAGCAGACCGTCGAGATCCTGCTCCGTCGCACCAAGAACAACCCCGTGTTGATCGGCGAGCCCGGCGTCGGCAAGACCGCCATCGTCGAGGGACTCGCACAGCGCATCGCCGACGGTGACGTCCCCGCCCTGCTCCACGGCAAGCGCGTCGTCTCCCTCGATCTCGCCGGCATGCTCTCCGGCACCCGCTACCGCGGTGACTTCGAGGAGCGCCTCACGAAGGCGATGGACGAGATCGCGGCGCACGCCGACGAGCTCATCGTCTTCGTGGACGAGCTCCACACCGTCGTCGGTGCCGGTGGTGGCGGCGAGGGCGGCTCGATGGACGCCGGCAACATCCTCAAGCCCCGGCTCGCGCGCGGTGACCTGCACATGGTCGGCGCGACGACGTTGAACGAGTACCGACGGATCGAGAAGGACGCGGCACTCGAGCGTCGCTTCCAGCCCGTCACGGTGGGGGAGCCGAGCGTCGAGGACGCCGTCGCGATCCTGACCGGCCTCGCCCCGCGCTACGCCGAGCACCACGGTGTCACGTACACCGACGACGCCCTCCGCGCCGCGGTCGAGCTGTCGCACCGCTACGTCACCGACCGGCACCTGCCGGACAAGGCCATCGACCTCATCGACCAGGCCGGCGCACGCCGTCGGCTCGCCCGTTCGGGCGAGGTCGACGTCGAGGCGCTCCGCGACCAGCTCGCCGAACTGCTGGCGGACAAGGACCGCGCAGTCGCCGAGGAGCTCTACGAGGAGGCGTCGCGCCTGCGCGACCAGACGGTCGAACTGGAGGCCCGGATCACCGCCGCCTCGTCGGCGGACGTCAGCCGTGCCTCCAGTCCGGCAACCGCTGAACAGGACCGGGTGACCGGCGAGATCACGGAAGCGGACATCGCTGCCGTGGTGAGCCGCGCCACCGGGATCCCCGCCACCCGGCTGACGCAGGGCGACCGGACGCGGCTCGCCGCGCTCGAGTCCGAGCTGCACGAACGCGTGGTCGGCCAGGACGACGCGGTCCGCGCGATCGCCACGGCGGTCCGGCGCAACCGGACCGGCATGGGCGACCCGCGCCGACCGGTGGGCAGCTTCCTGTTCCTCGGGCCGACCGGCGTCGGCAAGACCGAGCTGGCGAAGTCGCTCGCGGCGTCGCTGTTCGGCGACGAGTCGGCGATGCTCCGCTTCGACATGAGCGAATTCGGCGAGCGGCACACCGTCTCCCGACTGGTCGGCGCCCCTCCCGGGTACGTCGGCTACGACGAGGCCGGTCAGCTCACCGAGCGCGTCCGTCGCAACCCCTACTCGGTGGTCCTGCTGGACGAGGTCGAGAAGGCGCACCCCGACGTGTTCAACCTGCTCCTGCAGGTGCTCGACGACGGTCGCCTGACCGACGGACAGGGGCGGACGGTCGACTTCCGGAACACGGTGGTCATCATGACGTCGAACATCGGGTCCGAGTTCCTGGCGTCGCGCTCCGGTGCGCTCGGGTTCTCGGCGTCGGCGGACGGCGGCTACTCGGACGACGACCTGCGGAACCGGGTGATGGGCAAGCTCCGCGAGGCCATGCGCCCCGAGTTCATCAACCGCATCGACGACATCGTGCTGTTCCGCAAGCTCGACCGTGCGCAGCTGCACGCGATCGTCTCCCTGCTCGTCTCGGAGACCGCGATGCGACTCATCGCGCAGGACATGGTGCTGTCGGTGTCCGACGAGGCGGTCGACTGGCTCGCCGAGCACGGGTACGAGCCGGAGTACGGCGCCCGCCCACTGCGCCGGCTGATCCAGCGCGAGGTCGACGACCGCATCGCGACCCTCGTGGTCGACGGTGCCGTGCAGGCCGGTGACACGGTCCGCGTGACCGTCGGCGAGGACGGCCTGGTCGTGCGCGCGCAGGCAGCGGTCGGCGTTTAGTCCAGCTCGATCCCGAACGCCCCGGAACCGCATCGGTTCCGGGGCGTTCGTCGTGTTCGGGAATGCAATTCTCTTTTCTTCCGATTTCTGCTTGCGCTCCTGCCGGGAATGTGGATAGTGTTCTCACGCCGCGAACGATCTGGTTGCGGCACCCAGACCTCGTGCCGAAAGGGGGCCGACATGTTCACCAACACCATCACCACGCAGACGCCGTTCCGTGCAGTCCGTGGGATCACCGGCGCCCCGCTCGCCGGGTCCCGCTGACGCGGAACGTCCGCCACACGCCCGATCTCCGCACCCCTTCGGTGTGCGCGCTGAGCACCGCTCGCGCAGGGATCGTTCGGGGCTGACCGGCCGTCGTCGGTGCTCGCCGGACCGCCGCATCGCGGTCATGGTCCGGCGCACGACGACGACCGGGAATGCCGTCGGGAATGTCGGTGGTGGCTGCGACGATTTCCGTGTCACGACGTTCTCCTGACCGATTCCGGGTCATTCGGTGCGAATGCATCGATTCCGGGTCCGGTCCATTCCCCACGCCCGGCATGGGGTGATTCACCATGCCCTCTTCTTGTTCAACATTCCTTCATCGAACGGTGACCACGATGTCAACGAAGTCCGTCCTCCGTCCCCCCGAAGCGCTCGACGCGCCCCGCACGGTCTCCCTGACCGACCGGGTCGCGCTGCGCATCGGGATGGCACTCATCATCTGGAGCCGCCGCACCCGTCGTGTCCGGCCCTCGATCGACCCCGCTCTGCGCGTGCAGCTCGATCGCGAACGCGCCGAGCGTGAAGCCCAGTGGCTGATGCTCGGTGCCGGCATGCGCGTGTGGCGCTGACGACGGACGCCCGGCACCCGGTGTGCCGGGCGTTCGTCGTCGAACCCGTACCGTTGTCGGGTGACCGAAACCGCTGCTGCCCTCGTCGAACGACTCACCGCCATCGTCCCGGACTTCCCGAAGCCGGGGATCCTGTTCCGTGACGTGACGCCGGTGTTCTCCGACGCCGTGGCGTTCGGCCGGGTCTGCGAAGCCCTCGCAGCCCCGTTCGCGATCGGCGCCGGGTTCGACGCCGTCGCGGGCATCGAAGCACGCGGGTTCGCACTCGCCGGCGGGATCGCCGCGCAGCACCAAGTCGGCGTGCTGACGATCCGGAAGGCGGGCAAGCTCCCCGGCGAGGTCCTCAGTGAGCAGTACGCGCTCGAGTACGGCGAGGCCGAGCTCGAGCTCCGTCCGGGTCAGCTCCCGGCGGGTACGCGCGTGCTCGTGGTGGACGACGTCCTCGCGACCGGCGGGACCGCGGACGCCACGATCACGCTGCTGGAACGCGCCGGATACCAGGCCATCGGGTTCGCGGCGCTGCTCGAACTCGACGGGCTCGCGGGCCGGGAGCGCATCGAACCGCGCCTGCCCGTGACGACGCTCGGGATGGTCCCGGCGTGACCGCCCTCGCGCACTAGTCTTGATCCACCCCATCCAACCGAGGAGTCCCATCATCGTGACCGAGTCAGTCGCACCCGAGCCCGCAGAGCTTCCCCAGGCACCCGAGCCCCGGACCGCGACGACGACCACGACGGGCACCGAGCTCTTCGACGGCGTGCGCGGGATCGTCGCGATCCGCGTCGCCGGCGTCCTCAAGGACCTCGCCGCGGACGTGCAGGCGGGGGAGACCGCCGAGCCGGTCACCCTCGACGAGCAGGACGGCCTCGACATCCTGCGCCACTCCGCCGCGCACGTCCTCGCGCAGGCGGTGCAGCAGATCAACCCCGACGCCAAGCTCGGCATCGGCCCGCCCGTCACCGACGGCTTCTACTACGACTTCGACGTCGCCGAGCCGTTCACGCCCGAGGACCTCAAGGCCATCGAGAAGGGCATGGACCGCATCATCAAGCAGGCCCAGCGCTTCCGTCGCCGGGTCGTGACCGACGACGAAGCCCGCGAGCTGATGGCCGGGGAGCCCTACAAGCAGGAGCTCATCGGCCTGAAGGGCGCCGCGGCCGACGGCGACTCCGGCGAGAGCGTCGAGGTCGGCGCCGGTGAACTCACCGTCTACGAGAACGTCGACCCGAAGTCCGGGGACGTCGTCTGGCAGGACCTCTGCCGCGGCCCGCACGTCCCGCACACCCGGTGGATCGGCAACGCGGCCAAGCTGATGCGCGTCGCCGCCGCCTACTGGCGCGGCTCCGAGAAGAACCCGCAGCTGCAGCGCATCTACGGCACCGCATGGCCGGACAAGGACCAGCTCAAGGGGTACCTCGTGCGTCTGGAGGAAGCGGCCAAGCGCGACCACCGCAAGCTCGGTGCCGAGCTCGACCTGTTCTCGTTCCCGGACGAGATCGGCTCGGGCCTGGCGATCTTCCACCCGAAGGGCGGGATCATCCGCCGCGAGATGGAGGACTACTCGCGTCGTCGGCACGAGGAGAACGGCTACTCGTTCGTCTACACACCGCACATCACCAAGGGCGACCTGTTCGAGCAGTCGGGGCACCTGGGCTGGTACAAGGACGGCATGTTCCCGCCCATGCACATGGACCAGGCGGTGGACGAGGACGGCAACGTCACCCGGCAGGGCGCCGACTACTACCTCAAGCCGATGAACTGCCCGATGCACATCCTGGCGTACCGCTCGCAGGCACGGTCCTACCGCGACCTGCCCCTGCGGATGTTCGAGTTCGGCACGGTCTACCGCAACGAGAAGTCCGGCGTCATCCACGGCCTCACCCGGGTCCGCGGCATGACCCAGGACGACGCCCACATCTTCACCACCAAGGAGAAGATGAAGGAGGAGCTGACCACGACGCTCCAGTTCGTCCTCTCGCTGCTGCGCGACTACGGCCTCGACGACTTCTACCTCGAGCTCTCCACGAAGGACCCGGAGAAGTACGTCGGCGACGACGACGTCTGGGAAGAGGCGACGAACACCCTGCGCGAGGTCGCCGAGGAGTCCGGGCTCGAACTCGTGCCGGACCCCGCCGGCGCCGCGTTCTACGGCCCGAAGATCTCCGTCCAGGCCCGCGACGCCATCGGTCGCACGTGGCAGATGTCGACCGTGCAGCTCGACTTCAACCTGCCCGAGCGCTTCGGCATCGAGTACGCGGCAGCCGACGGCACCCGTCAGCGTCCCGTGATGATCCACCGCGCCCTGTTCGGCTCGATCGAGCGGTTCTTCGGCGTGCTGACCGAGCACTACGCCGGCGCGTTCCCGGCGTGGCTGTCCCCGGTGCAGGTCGTGGGCATCCCCGTCGCCGAGGAGTACGCCGACTACCTCGACGAGGTGATCGCGAAGCTCCGTGCGCACGGCGTCCGCGCCGAGGTCGACCACTCGGACGACCGCATGCAGAAGAAGATCCGCACGCACACCAAGGCGAAGGTGCCGTTCCAGCTCATCGCGGGCGGGGACGACCGCGACGCCGGTGCGGTGTCGTTCCGCTTCCGCGACGGTCGCCAGGACAACGGCGTGCCGGTGGACGAGGCGGTCGACCGCATCCTCACCGCGATCCGCGAGCGCGCTCAGGTCTGATGTCGGCAGAGCAGGACGAGCCGCTGGTCATCCGGGACGCCGCCACTCAGGCGGCCGTCCCGGATGCCTTCCAGCGCCTCTGGAACCCGCACCGGATGGCGTACATCGACGCCGGTCGCGAGGGCGAGGGCCGCGGGCACAAAGACGACTGCCCGTTCTGCGAAGCACCGCGAAAGTCCGACGAGGACGCGCTCATCGTCGCGCGGGGCGAGCACGCCTACGTCCTGCTGAACCTGTACCCGTACAACAACGGGCACCTGCTCGTCTGCCCCTACCGCCACACGCCCCTCTACGACGAGGCGACCCCAGAAGAACTCCGGGAGATCGGCGAGCTGACGCAGACCGCGATGCGGGTCCTCCGGCAGGTCTCCCACTGCGACGGCTTCAACATCGGCATGAACCAGGGCGAGGTCGCCGGGGCGGGCGTCGCCGGGCACCTGCACCAGCACATCGTCCCGCGGTGGGAGTCCGACTCGAACTTCTTCCCGATCATCGCCCGCACCAAGTCGATGTCCCAGATGCTCGGGGACACCCGCCGGCTCGTCGCGGAAGCGTGGCCCGCGCAGCACTAGACTGGTCGCCATCATGAGCGACAGCACCAGTACCCCCGGCCAGGACCCCATCGGCACGTCCATCACCGGCTCCTCGCGCGTCAAGCGCGGCCTCGCGGAGATGCTCAAGGGCGGCGTCATCATGGACGTCGTCGACGCCGAACAGGCCCGCATCGCGGAAGAAGCCGGCGCGACCGCGGTCATGGCCCTCGAGCGCGTCCCCGCCGACATCCGTGCGCAGGGCGGCGTCGCCCGCATGTCCGACCCGTCGATGATCGAGGAGATCATCGCAGCGGTGTCGATCCCGGTCATGGCGAAGGCGCGCATCGGTCACTTCGTCGAGGCGCAGGTGCTGCAGGAGCTCGGCGTCGACTACATCGACGAGTCCGAGGTGCTGTCGCCCGCTGACTACGTCAACCACATCGACAAGTGGAAGTTCACCACTCCGTTCGTCTGCGGTGCCACCAACCTCGGCGAGGCGCTCCGCCGCATCACCGAGGGCGCGGCGATGATCCGCTCCAAGGGCGAAGCCGGCACCGGTGATGTCTCCGAGGCGACCAAGCACATCCGCACCATCTCGAAGGAGATCGCGGCGCTCCGGAACCTCCGCCCCGACGAGCTGTACGTCGCGGCGAAGGAACTGCAGGCCCCGATCGACGTCGTGCAGGAAGTCGCCGAGACCGGCAAGCTCCCCGTCGTCCTCTTCACCGCAGGTGGCGTCGCGACCCCGGCGGACGCCGCGATGATGATGCAGCTCGGCGCCGACGGCGTCTTCGTCGGCTCCGGCATCTTCAAGTCCGGCGACCCGGCCGCCCGTGCTGCCGCGATCGTCAAGGCGACCACCTTCCACGACGACCGCAAGGTCATCGCCGAGGTGTCCCGCGGTCTCGGTGAGGCGATGGTCGGCATCAACGTCGCCGACGTCCCCGCGCCGCACCGCCTCGCCGAGCGTGGCTGGTAGCCCCATCGGTGGTGCAGCGCCCCGCATCGGGGTGCTCGCACTGCAGGGCGACTTCCGCGAGCACATCGTCTCGCTGACCGAGCTCGGCGCCGACGTGGTGTCGCTGCGCCGCCCGGAGGAGATCGACGGCCTGCACGGCGTCGTGATCCCCGGCGGCGAATCCGGGGTGATGGACAAGCTCTCGCGGGTCTTCGGTCTCGCCGAGCCGCTGACCGCTGCGATCCGGAACGGCCTGCCGACCTACGGCACGTGCGCGGGCATGATCATGCTGAGCGCCCGGATCACGAACGCGACCACCGGGCAGCGGACGCTCGACGTGCTCGACACGACGGTGCGGCGGAACGCCTTCGGCAACCAGAACGACTCGTTCGAGATCGACATCCCGATGCCCGACCTCGGCGAGGCACCGGTGCACGCGGTGTTCATCCGTGCACCGGTCGTGGAGCAGCACGGTGCCGGAGTCCAGGTCCTCGGAGCGCTGCCGGACGGCCGCGCGGTCGCCGTGCAGCAGGGCAACGTCCTCGCGAGCGCCTTCCACCCGGAGGTCACGGGCGAGGACCGCTTCCACCGACGCTTCCTGGACCTCGTCCGCTCCGCCTGACCCGCTCGGAACCGCCGCCTGACCCGCTCGGAACCGCGGCCTGCGCGCCGAGACCGCACCGAGCCTCCAGATCGCTACACTGATCTGGACTTTCCGCAAGACGCAAGGAGAACCGTGTCCGGGCATTCCAAGTGGGCAACGACGAAGCACAAGAAGGCCGTCATCGACCAGCGACGTGCCAAGTCGTTCGCGAAGCTCATCAAGAACATCGAGGTCGCCGCGAAGATGGGCGGCGCCGACATGTCGGGCAACCCGACCCTGGTCGACGCCGTGCAGAAGGCGAAGAAGACCTCGGTCCCCAACGACAACATCGACCGCGCGATCAAGCGCGGTGCCGGGCTCACGGGTGAGTCCATCGAGTACACGACGATCATGTACGAGGGCTACGCCCCGAACGGCGTCGCGATGCTCATCGAGTGCCTCACGGACAACAAGAACCGTGCAGCGGCCGAGGTCCGGACCGCGATGTCCCGCAACGGCGGCACCATGGCCGACCCGGGCAGCGTCGCGTACAACTTCTCCCGCAAGGGCGTCATCTCCGTCTCGAAGGTGGACGGCCTGTCGGAGGACGACGTGATGACCGCGGTGCTCGACGCCGGTGTCGAGGACGTCATCGACCAGGGCGGCGGCTTCGAGGTCTACACCTCGGCGACCGACCTCGTCGCGGCCCGCACCGCGCTGCAGGACGCCGGCATCGACTACGACTCCGCCGACGCCGAGTTCGTGCCCGGCCTGAAGGTCCCGGTCGACGCCGAGACGGCCCGCAAGGTGTTCCGCCTCATCGACGCACTCGAAGACTCCGACGACGTCCAGAACGTCTACGCGAACTTCGACATCCCCGCCGACGTCCAGGCCGAGCTCGACCAGGACGAGGACGAGGACTGACCTTGTCGCGCCCCGGGCCCGTGCTCCGCGTGCTCGGGGTCGACCCCGGGCTCACGCGGTGCGGCGTCGGCGTCGTCGAGGTCACCCCTGACCGTCGCGCCCGCATGGTCGCGGTCACCGTGGTCCGCACCCCGTCAGACATGGCGCTCGAGCAGCGGCTGGTCCTGATCGCCGCGGGGATCGCGGAGCAGATCGAGGAACACCACCCAGACGCCGTCGCGGTCGAGCGGGTGTTCGCCCAGGCGAACGTCCGCACCGTGATGGGCACGGCACAGGCGTCCGGCCTGGCACTGCACGCCGCTGCGGTGCGCGGCATCCCGGTCGGGCTGCACACGCCGTCCGAGGTCAAGGCAGCCGTCACCGGGTACGGCAACGCCGACAAGAAGCAGGTGCAGGCGATGATCGCGCGTGTGCTCGGTCTCGCCGAAGCCCCGAAGCCGGCGGACGCCGCCGACGCGCTCGCCCTGGCGGTCTGTCATGCCTGGAGGCTCGGTGCACCCGACCAGGTCGGTGTGCAGTCCGGCAGTCTGACGCCGGCGCAGCGCGCATGGCGCGACGCGCAGGCCGGGACCGGTGGGCGCACGGCGTCCTCGCCACTCGCACGCGCGGCGGCGGCCGCCGCGTCCGCTGGGCGCTCGGGGACGGGGGTACAGCGCGCCGCGTCGGGGACGTCGGCGGCTGCACCCGTCGACGCTGCGTCGCAGCGTGGCTCGTCCGTCGCGTCGGCGGCTGGACGTAGGCTCGGGGCATGATCGCGAGTCTCCGGGGCACCTGCATCGACGTCGCCGGATCCGCCGTCGTGATCGAGGTCGGGGGAGTCGGCTACGCCGTCACGGTGACACCGGCACACGCACTCACCATGCGCCACGGCGCCGAGGTGTTCGTGCGCACGGCGATGATCGTGCGTGAAGACGAGCACCTGCTCTTCGGGTTCGAGTCGACCGACGCGCTGCGCGTCTTCGACCTGCTCCGCAGCGTGTCCGGGGTCGGCCCGAAGTCGGCGCTCGGTGTCCTCGGCGCGATGGACCCTGGACAGATCGCGAACGCCGTGGCGAACGACGACGACGCCGCGTTCCGGAAGGTGTCCGGCATCGGGCCGAAGACCGCCAAGCTCATCATCGTCGCGCTGTCCGGCAAGCTCACCGCCTTCGAGACCTCGTCCGCCGCAGCTGCTGCCGGTCATGGCGCCACGGCGCACCCCGCGTCGGAAGACGTCGTCATCGCGCTCGTCGGGCTCGGCTGGCGCGAAGATGCAGCACGTTCCGCGGTCGACGACACGATCGCGAACGAACCCGGTGTCGCGGCCATGGGGACCCAGGCACTCCTCCGTGCCGCGCTCGGAGCCCTCCGCCCGACCGGGGCCGGCCGATGAGCGGCGGGATCACCGCGGCGGACGCCCAGTCACCGGAAGAACTCGCGTTCGAAGGCGCGCTCCGTCCGAAGTCGCTCGCCGAGTTCGTCGGGCAGCGCAAGGTCCGCGGGCAGCTCGACCTGCTCCTCAAGGCCGCAGCGATGCAGGACCGCACGCCCGACCACATCCTGATGGCCGGTCCGCCCGGGCTCGGGAAGACCACGCTCGCGATGATCGTGGCGCACGAGTCCGGTCGCCCCTTGCGCATGTCGAGCGGTCCGGCGATCCAGCACGCCGGCGACCTCGCCGCGGTCCTGTCGTCGCTGATGCCCGGTGAGGTCCTGTTCATCGACGAGATCCACCGGATGGCCCGCTCGGCCGAAGAGATGCTGTACCTGGCGATGGAGGACTTCCGCATCGACGTGATGGTGGGCAAGGGTGCGGGGGCGACGAGCATCCCGCTCGACCTCGCGCCGTTCACCCTCGTCGGGGCGACCACCAGGGCGGGCCTCCTGCCGAACCCGCTGCGAGACCGCTTCGGGTTCACGGCGCACCTCGAGTTCTACGAACGGGACGAACTCGAACAGGTCCTCATCCGCGCCGCACACCTGCTCGAACTCGACTTCGACCGCTTCGCGCTCCGCGAGATCGCCGGTCGGTCACGGGGCACGCCGCGCATCGCGAACCGTCTGCTCCGCCGCGTCCGGGACTACGCCCTCGTGCACGGCACCCGGGACGGCATGGCCGCGGTGCAGGGCGCCCTCGAGCTCTACGACGTCGACGAGTACGGGCTGGACCGACTCGACCGCGCGGTGCTCGAGACGATGCTCACCCGGTTCGACGGGGGACCGGTCGGCCTGAACACGCTCGCGGTCTCCGTCGGGGAAGAATCCGAGACCATCGAGTCGGTGGTCGAGCCGTTCCTGGTCCGCATCGGGCTCGTCACCCGCACTCCTCGGGGTCGGATCGCCACGCCGGCGGCCTGGCGACACTTCGGGCTCACGCCCGGTCAGCCGGCCGGTTCCTCCCAACCGGGGCTGTTCGACGACGAGTAGACCCGTCTGCGGCATCCGCCACAGCCACGTGCCCTAGACTGCTACGGCCCGAAACCGAAATACCAGAGAAGGCATCGCAATCATGGGTCAAGAAGTCATCCTCATCGTCATCGTCGTGGCGTTCGCGGCCTTCATGTTCTACAACAGCCGCAAGCGCAAGAAGCAGCAGTCGGAGCTCGCGACCAAGATGGTTCCTGGAGCCCGCGTCATGCTGTCCTTCGGTCTCTACGGCACGCTCCTGTCGGTCGACGACGAGAAGGTCACCGCCGACGTCGAGATCGCGCCGGGGACCATCGTCACCGTCCACCGTCAGACCCTCTCGCGTGTCGTCGACGACACCGCGTCGGACATCGAGACGACCGCCACCCCGGAAGACGAGCCGAAGCCCGTCGCCGAGTTGAACGGCGAGCCGGTCTACGGCGAGCGTGCGGACGACGCCGAACAGGCGAAGCGCAAGTCCGAGGACTGATCCGCTCACCCGCCCGGACACAACCGTGACCGGGCGGTGACACCCCCTGCCGTCGGCGTGCGCGCCGTCGGTCCTGACAGAAAGACGAGACGACCGGTGGCACGATCGACACCCGTCAAGAAGGCGTTGCGCTCGCTCACCTGGTTGGTGATCCTCATGGCGGTCCTCGCTGGCCTGAACACGGCCGCGTCGATCCTGGCCAGCACCAGCAAGGACGACACGGGCAAGTGGTTCGAGGGAGCGAGCTGGGTCCCCGAGCTCGCCCTCGACCTGCAGGGCGGCACGCAGCTGACCCTGGCGGCGCAGAGCACCGACGGCTCGGCGGCCACGGCCGACCAGCTCAAGCAGGCCGTGGACATCATCCGCCAGCGTGTCAACGCCACCGGCGTCTCGGAGACCGAGATCAACCGCCAGGGTGCGAACAACATCGTGGTGTCGATCCCTGGCAAGCCGGACCAGCAGACCATCAACCGCATCGAGGCGGCGGCGAAGCTGACGTTCCGCCCGGTCCTCTACACCGAGGCCGCGACGAACTCGTCGGTCGGCGGCGGCTCGTCGTCGAGCGCCTCCCCGACGCCGTACACGCCACCGGCATCGCTCCCGGCGACGCCCAGCGCGAAGCCGACGAACGCCAGCGACCTGAACTGGGCGTCGCCGAAGCTGCAGGACCTGTACACCAACTACAACTGCAACGCCCCGGACGACGTCACCGCCGCCCCGGACGACCAGCCGCTCGTGACGTGTGACGTGTCCGGCACCTCGAAGTACATCCTGGGCCCGGTCGAGGTGGACGGCGCCAGCATCTCGAACGCCACCTCGGGGCTGGCGTCAAACTCGCAGGGCACGACGACCGGCGAGTGGGCGGTGACCCTCGACTTCAACAGCACCGGCACGAAGGAGTTCCGGGCCGTCACGAACCGCCTGGTGTCCCTGCAGTCGCCGCAGAACCAGTTCGCGATCGTCCTCGACGGATCCGTCATCGAGGCCCCGCAGACCAACAGCGCGATCACGAACGGCAAGGCCCAGATCACCGGCTCGTTCACCGCGGAGTCGGCGAAGACCCTTGCGGACCAGCTGAAGTACGGCGCCCTGCCGATCAACTTCAAGGTGCAGTCGAACGAGAACATCTCGGCCACGCTCGGCAGCGCGCAGCTCATCGGCGGCCTCATCGCCGGCCTGATCGGTCTGATCCTGGTCATCATCTACTCGGTGATCCAGTACCGGGCCCTCGCGTTCGTCACGGTGCTCTCGCTCGGTGTCGCCGCGACCCTGACGTACCTGGTGATCGCGATCATGTCCTGGCGCGTCGACTACCGACTGTCGTTGGCCGGCGTCGCGGGGTTGATCGTGGCGATCGGCATCACGGCGGACTCGTTCATCGTCTACTTCGAGCGCATCCGTGACGAACTCCGTGACGGCCGCGCGCTCGAGGGAGCCGTCGAGTCCGGCTGGAAGCGTGCGCTCCGCACGATCCTGGCGTCCGACTCGATCAATTTCCTCGCCGCCATCGTGCTGTACATCCTCGCGGTGAGCGACGTGAAGGGCTTCGCGTTCACGCTGCTCCTCACCACCCTGATCGACGTCGTGGTCGTGATCCTCTTCACGCACCCGATGCTGCAGCTCATCTCGCGTCGCCGTTTCTTCAACGAGGGACACCGGTTCAGCGGCCTCGACCCGACAGCCCTCGGCGCGGTCTACCGCGGTCGTGCGCAGTTCCGTGCGCCCGTCGTGGACGGCAAGCGCCAGCGGGCCGCCGGCGAGGCACAGCGCCGCCAGACGATCGCTGAGCGGAAGGCCGGCAACGGCGACACCACCGACAACGGCGGCAAGCCGAACGGGAAGGACAGCTGATGGCGAGCTTCAGCCAGTTCGGCAACGACCTCTACACGGGCAAGCGCTCGTACGACATCGTCGGACGCCGTCGCACGTGGTACATCATCGCGATCGCCGCGATCGTGGTCTCCCTTGCGGTGCCGTGGCTCCGCGGCGGGTACCAGCTCGGCATCGAGTTCACCGGCGGGTCCGAGTTCACGATCTCCGACGCCAAGACCGTCGACCAGAACCTCGCGACGAACACCGTCGAGAAGATCGTCCCCGATGAGATCCCGCGCGTCTCCCAGCTCGGGACGCACGGCATCCGCGTGCAGACCGGGCAGCTCACCGATGCCGAGACGACGCAGATCCAGACCGCGCTGGCCGACGCGTACAAGGTCGACAGGGACCAGGTCGCGTCGACGTTCATCGGTGCGACCTGGGGCGCCGACGTGCTCGCACAGGCGATCCGTGGTCTGATCATCTTCCTCGCCCTCGCCGCGGTGTTCATGGCGCTGTACTTCCGCACGTGGAAGATGTCGCTGTCGGCGATGGTGGCGCTGCTCCACGACCTCCTGATCACCGCAGGTGTGTACGGCATCGTCGGGCTGGAGGTCACGCCGGCCGCGGTGATCGGCTTCCTGACGATCCTCGGGTACTCGCTGTACGACACCGTCGTGGTGTTCGACAAGGTGCGCGAGAACACCGCGCAGGAATCGCACCGGACGTTCGTCCAGTCGGTCAACCTCGCGGTGAACCAGACGCTGGTCCGCTCGATCAACACGTCCGTCGTGGCGCTGCTGCCCGTCGCGGCGATCCTCTTCATCGGGTCGTACGTGCTCGGCGCCGGCACCCTGCGCGACATCTCGCTCGCCCTGTTCATCGGCATCATCGTCGGGACGTACTCGACGATCTTCATCGCGTCGCCGATGTACGCGCACCTGCGTGAGAACGAACCGAAGATCAAGCAGGCCGACGCGAAGAAGGCCGCCGCCGCGCGCAAGCGTGCGGAGACCGCCGCGCCGGTCGAGGCCTGAGCCGCATGGACGAGATCACCGTCGACGAGGCCCTCCGTCGCATCGAGAACGGCGCGCGTCTGTACGACGTGCGCGAGCCGGGGGAGTGGGACGAGGTCCACGCGCCCCAGGCCACCCTCGTGCCGATGTCCGAGTTCCAGACCCGGTGGACCGAGATCCAACCGACCGACGACCCGGCGATCATCGTGTGCCACTCCGGCATGCGGTCCGCCCGGGTCGTCGCGGCCCTCGAGCAGTCCGGCGTCCCTGCGGTGAACCTCGCCGGCGGCATGGTGGCGTGGGAAGCCGCCGGTGCGCCGGTGGAGCGCGCCGACGCCCAGCGCGAACGTGGTCACGAGCACTGACGACACGCGCGTAGTCTGGTCGGATCGAGTTCGGCCGGTTCGAGTTCTGGGAGACGCAGCATGACGGACATCCGTGAGACGTCGGCGCAGGACGACTCCGCCGCGAGCCGCCCCGGTCCGTCCCCGCTGCCGTCCAGCCCGCCCGTGGGCCCGAACACCACGGGTAACCTCGGCTCCCTCCGGTCCCTGCTGCCGCGCCTGTTCTCCCGCGCCCAGCCGGCCGGTGCCGTCGACACGCTCATCCGGACCGTGCGCTCGCACCACCCGAAGGCGGACGTCACGCTGATCGAGCGTGCGTACTCGGTCGCGGAACGCGCGCACGACGGCCAGAAGCGCAAGTCCGGCGAGCCCTACATCACGCACCCGGTCGCGGTCGCGCAGATCCTCGCGGACCTCGGCATCGGGCCCATCACGATCGCGGCTGCGCTGCTGCACGACACGGTCGAGGACACCGACTACCAGCTCGACCAGCTGCGCCACGACTTCGGCGACGAGATCGCGATGCTCGTCGACGGTGTCACGAAGCTCGACAAGGTCAAGTACGGCGACAGCGCCCAGGCCGAGACCGTCCGCAAGATGGTCATCGCGATGTCGAAGGACATCCGCGTCCTGGTGATCAAGCTCGCGGACCGCCTGCACAACGCCAGGACGTGGGGCTTCGTCGAGTCCACCTCGGCCACGCGCAAGGCCAAGGAGACCCTCGAGATCTACGCGCCGCTCGCGCACCGTCTGGGCATCCAGATGATCAAGCTCGAGCTCGAGGACCTGTCGTTCGCGGTGCTGCACCCGAAGCTCTACGTCGAGATCGACAGCCTGGTCAAGGAACGGCAGCCGAAGCGCGAGCAGTTCGTCCAGAACGTCATCGGGACGCTGAAGAAGGACCTCAAGGCCGCCAAGGTGCGCGGCGAGGTCATGGGCCGGCCGAAGCAGTACTACTCGATCTACCAGAAGATGATCGTCCGGGGCCGCGAGTTCGACGAGATCTACGACCTCGTCGGCATCCGGGTGCTCGTCCCCACGGTCCGCGACTGCTACGCCATGCTCGGCTCCGTGCACGCGCGCTGGACCCCGCTGCCCGGACGTTTCAAGGACTACATCGCGACCCCGAAGTTCAACCTGTACCAGTCGCTGCACACCACGGTCCTCGGGCCGCAGGGGCGTCCGGTCGAGATCCAGATCCGCACGCACGAGATGCACCAGCGCGCCGAGTTCGGTGTCGCCGCGCACTGGAAGTACAAGCAGCGTGCCGCCGGTCGCGACGTGGACAGCTCGAGCGCGAACGACGACATGGCGTGGCTCGCGCACATCACCGACTGGCAGGCCGAGACCAGCGACCCCGGCGAGTTCCTCGACTCCCTCCGCTACGAGATCGGCGCGAAGGAGACCTACGTCTTCACGCCGCAGGGCAAGGTCATCGGGCTCCCCGCCGGTGCGACCCCGGTCGACTTCGCGTACGCGGTGCACACCGAGATCGGACACCGCACGATGGGCGCGAAGGTGAACGGTCGCCTGGTGCCCCTCGAGAGCTCGCTGTCGAGCGGTGACGTCGTCGAGATCTTCACGTCGAAGAACCCCGACTCCGGGCCGAGCCAGGACTGGCTGACCTTCGTCCGCAGCCCCCGCGCGCGGAACAAGATCAAGCAGTGGTTCACCAAGGAGCGCCGCGAAGAGGCGATCGAGCAGGGCCGCGACGCCATCGCCCGTGCGATGCGCAAGCAGAACCTGCCGCTCCAGCGGATCATGAGCCAGGACTCCATCTCGGAGGTCGCATCCGCGATGCGGTACGACGACGTCTCCGCGCTCTACGCCGCGATCGGCGAGGGACACGTCTCGACGCAGTCGGTGATCGAGAAGGTGCTCGCGGGCGTCCAGACCGAGACCGAGACGGACGAACCGGAGCTCGCCTTCCCGCGGCAGGTCACGAGCCGGCAGCTCCGCAACAGCGACAGTGGCGTGCTCGTCCGCGGGGCGCCCGACATCCTCGTCAAGCTCGCGAAGTGCTGCACCCCGGTTCCCGGCGACCAGATCGTCGGGTTCATCACCCGCGGGCAGGGTGTGTCCGTGCACCAGGCATCGTGCACCAACGTGAAGTCGCTGATGAACGAACCCGACCGCATGATCGAGGTCGAGTGGGCGCCGTCGTCGAAGTCGGTGTTCCTGGTCCAGATCCAGATCGAAGCGCTCGATCGGTCGGGACTGCTGAGCGACGTCACCCGGGTGCTGACCGACCATCACGTGAACATCCTGTCGGCCACCGTGTCGACGTCGTCGGACCGTCTCGCGCTGTCCCGGTTCGTGTTCGAGATGGGTGACACGACGCACCTGGACCGCGTCCTCAACGCGGTGCGACGCATCGACGCCGTGTACGACGTCTACCGCGTCAGCGCAGGCTGACCAGGAGCGGTCACACCAGCTCGGCGAGCCGCCGTTCCGCCTGCCGCACCATCGGCACCGTCCCGAGCTGCCGGAGGCGGAGCCGGAGCGTCGACGGCGCGGTGTCGGTCGCCGCGAGCAGTCCCAGGACGGTAGGGGCGCGGACCGCCCAGTCCGCCGGTCCGGCGATCCGCAGCAGGTCGAGCGCGGTCCTGACCGGGGTCGTCACCCGGACGCCGGCGACGACCGCGACGTCGGATGGTTCGACGCGGACCTCGCGGACGCGTCCACCGCCCCGCTGGCGCACGCGCTGCCCGTCGTCGATGCAGGCGTCGTGGGGGAGCGGCGGCCGCGAGCACCCGCCCCAGATCCACGCGGCGCTGCGGTCCGATGCGATGATCCGCTCGTCCCCCACGCTCCAGCGGAACGACGCAGCACGCAGCCCCGGGTCCGTCGGTTCCGCGACGGACGCCCAGCACTCGCCGATCGCGACCAGGTCGCCGGCGAGCACCGCTGCGCGGAGTTCGGCTTCCGGCCAGTCGTCGGTGGTGACGAGTCGGGAGGAGCGCACCCGGTCATCCTGCCGCACCGCACCGACGCGATGGAGCCGACTGTGGACAGCAGCGCAGCTCGACAGCGGCTGGTGCGGGCCGGCTCAGCGCAGGACGTGGGAGCGGTGCACGAGCGCCGCGGCGCCGATGAGCGGCCCGTCCTGGGACAGCCCGGTCGGGACGATCCGCACCTTGGTCACGAAGCCGAACTCCACGCGTTCGGCGACGGCCTGCCTGGCGTACTCGAACAGGTCCGGCGTGACGTGCGAGAACCCGCCGCCGATCGCCACCACCTCGAGGTCCACGAGCGACGTGGCGGCGGCGATGGCCTGCCCGAGGGCGCGACCACTGCGCTTGATCGCCGCGACGGCGATCTCGTCCCCGGCGGCGTACGCGGCCGACAGCTCCTCGCCGGTCTCCCCGGTGAACCCCTGCCGCCTTGCCCACGCGACGGTCTTCGGCCCGCTCGCCACGGCCTCCAGGCAGCCGGTGCCGCCGCAGGCGCACGGGTCGTCGTACCCACCGCACTCGACGTGACCGATGTGCCCGGCGTTGCCGGTCGGACCGCTCACGGTGCGGCCGTGCAGGATGAGCCCACCGCCGACGCCCGTGGAGACGATCATGCCCATCACGTGGTCGGAGCCCTGCGCCGCACCGAGCCAGTGCTCGGCGAGCGTGATCGCGAGGCCGTCCATCCGCAGCGTCACCGGCGTCCCGGCCGGGACGAGCGCCGCGACGCGGTCGCGGAGCGGGTAGCCGCGCCAGACCGGCATGTTGAGCGGCGAGACGAGCCCGTGCTCCTCGTCGACGGGGCCGGCCGAGCCGATGCCGACACCGGCGAGCGTCGCGTCGGTCGGCAGCGCCGCGAGGGCGCTCGTGACCACCTCGTCGACGGCTGCCTGCAGCGCTTCGGAGCTGCGCTGCGGGCCGGTGGGGCTCCGGAACCGGGTCCCGGGCAGGACGACGCCCTGGTCGGTGACCAGGGCCGCCTCGACCTTGGTGCCGCCGAGGTCCACGGCGAGGGCGAGCGACCCGGGGTGGTCGGTGATGGGGTCGGTGTTCGACATGCGCGCTCCGATGCGACGGTCTGGAGGCTCGGAGCGGCTCCCGACGCGGCGTCGCGTCGGTCACGCACCGGCTCGGTGCTGGTGGTCGGGTCGGCCTGGTCGGCCGGAGGTCAGTAGGAGGTGGTGTCGTCGCCGACACCGGAGGCGACGCCGGTCGCGACGCGGTGTGCGACCTCGTCGAGGATGCGGGCCGAGGCGCTCGTGCCGATGCGGTCCGCACCTGCCTGGACCATCGCGACGAGGGTGTCGAGCCCTCGGACGCCGCCGGATGCCTTCACGCCGGTGTCCGGGCCGACCGTCTCGCGCATCAGGGCGATGTGCTCGGTCGTGGCGCCACCGCCGGCGAACCCGGTCGAGGTCTTCACGAAGTCCGCGCCGCCCGCGACGGCCGCGCGACTGGCGGCGACGATCTCGTCGTCGGTGAGGAACGCCGTCTCGAGGATGACCTTGACCACGGTGTCGCCCGCAGCGTCGACGACGGCACGCACGTCCTGCTGGACGCGGTTCCAATCGCCGGACTTCGCCGCGCCGATGTTCTGGACCATGTCGAGCTCGAAGGCTCCGTCGGCGAGTGCCTGCAGCGACTCGGCGACCTTGGCCTCGGTCGAGGTGGTGCCGTGCGGGAAGCCGATGACGGTCCCGACGCCCACGCCGGTGCCCTGGAGGCGCTCCACGGCGTGCCGGACGTCGCTCGGGCGGACGCACACGCTGAACACGCGGTGGGTCGCGGCTTCGTCGAGCTGCGCATCGACGTCGGAGCGGGTCAGCTCCGGCTTCAGGATCGCGTGGTCGATGAGTCGACGCACGGCGTCGGCGGTGACGGGGAAGGCTGCGTTGTCCACTCGACAAGCGTACCCGGAGGGGCGCGGCGTACCGTTCCCGGCATGCGCGTCCTCGTCACCGGGGCCACCGGCTACATCGGCGGTCGTCTCGTCCCACGTCTCCTCGAAGCCGGGCACGCCGTCCGCGTGCTCGTCCGTACCCCGCAGAAGCTCGACGACGTCCCCTGGCGGGAGTCGATCGACGTCGTCCAGGGTGACCTGCAGGACGGCTCGGCGGTGGCCACCGCGGTCGACGGGATCGAAGCGGTCTACTACCTCGCCCACGCGATGGGTGCCGACGGGGACTTCGAGGAGTCCGAGCGGGACGCCACCCAGACGATGGCCACCGCGGCGCACGACGCCGGTGTCCGGCGCTTCGTGTACCTGGGCGGCCTGCACCCCGACGGGGAGCTGTCGAAGCACCTCCGCAGTCGGAAGGAGGTCGGCGACATCCTGCTCGGGTCGGGTGTGCCGACGATCGCGTACCAGGCCGGTGTCGTCATCGGCTCCGGGAGCACGTCGTTCGAGATGATCCGGCACGTCACGGACGTCCTGCCGTGGATGCCGGCGCCGCGGTGGGTCCGCAACAAGATCCAGCCGATCGCCGTCCGCGACGTCCTCTACTACCTCGTCGAGGCGCTCGACATCCCGGCGGACGTGAACCGGACGTTCGACATCGGCGGGCCGGACGTCCTCCGGTACGGGCAGATGCTGAACGGGTACGCGGTCGAGGCAAAGCTCCCGCAGCGGCCGATCACCGCGCTGCCGGTGATGACCCCCGGGCTCGCCGCACACTGGTTCAACATGGTGACGCCGATCCCGCGCAAGCTCGCGACGCCGATCATCGAGTCGCTGCAGTTCGAGTGCGTCCAGCGTGAGCACGACATCGACGACGTCGTGCCGCGGCCGGAGGGCGGGCTGACGTCGTACCGCAGGGCCGTGCGGCTCGCACTCACGAAGATGCGCACCGCCGAGGTCGAGACGAGCTGGCGGAGCGCGACGCTGTCGAGCACCCCGGCCGACCCGCTGCCGAGCGACCCGGACTGGGCCGGGCACACGGTGTACTCCGACGACCGGACCCGGCACACGTCCGCGCCGCCGGAAGCGGTCTGGAGCGTCGTCGAGTCGATCGGCGGCGAGAACGGCTGGTACTCGTTCCCGCTCGCATGGGTCGCCAGGGGGTGGATGGACAAGATCGCCGGGGGAGTCGGCCTCAACCGTGGTCGACGGGACCCGAAGCGCCTCGAACAGGGCGACGCGCTCGACTGGTGGCGCGTCGAACGACTCGACCGCGGGCACTACCTCCGGCTCCGGGCCGAGTTCAAGTCCCCTGGTCGGGCCTGGCTCGAGATGACCGTCACGCCGACGGACGACGGCGGCTGCGACTACCACCAGCGGGCGCTGTACTTCCCGCAGGGCCTCGCCGGGCGCCTCTACTGGTACTCCATCCTGCCGTTCCACGGGGTGATCTTCCCGGGCATGGTCGAGCGCATCACGGCCCGCGCCGAACGCGAGGCCCACCGCACCGACTCGACGCAGGCCAACAGCACGCAGCAGAATGGGTCTCGCGCGCCAGCGCACGAGGAGGCAGCATGAGCGACGACGACCGCGGACTGGTCCTGTTCCTGGGGGACAGCATCACCGCAGGAGGCACGTGGGACGGACGCTTTCCCGACGAGCGCACCCTGAACCTCGGCATCAGCGGGGACACCACGGACGGTGTGCTGGAGCGACTCGACGAGGTCGTGCAGGCCGCTCCCGACGCGATCGTCCTGCTCATCGGCACGAACGACTTCGGCAACCACCGCAAGAGCGCCGAGCACGTCGTGCGGAACGTGGAGACGATCCTCGTGACGCTCCGCCGCGAGCTCCCCGGCGTCCGCCTCCTCCTGGTGTCGATCCTGCCGCGCCAGGCCGAGTTCACCCCGCGGATCGAGGAGGCGAACCTACACCTGCGCCAGTTCGTCGCCACCTGCCACGCGCAGTACCTCGACGCGTGGCCCGCCCTCGCGGACGGCGACCACCTCGCCGAGCAGTACACCGAGGACGGCCTGCACTTGACCGACGACGGCTACCGCGCGTACGTCGCAGAGCTCGGTCCGGCGCTCGAGCGGCTCCGCGGCCTGCCGCCGATGTCCCGCCCGATCACGGCCATCGAACTCGACGAGGCATCTGCCTGATGGCCGCACGCAAGGGACGACCAGCAGTCGGGTCGTCGCTCCACTCCGCCGCGCCCGGTGCCCGCCCCGCAGCCGCCGCGTCGTCGGGCACTTCGGGGACGCCGGCGTTCACGCGCCCGGCCCTGGCGCCTGGGCTCGTCGCGGCCATCGTGCTGCTCGCGTGCATCGCGTTCCTCGACGCGCCGGCGTTCGTGTTCGTCCGGTGGGGGGTCACGGTCCTGGCCCTCATCGTGCTCGTCTTCGCGACCAGGGGCCGTGCTTGGTGGGCGGCCGTCCTGATGGCAGCGGTCGCGGTCTGCTGGAACCCGCTGGTGACGATCCCGATCCCCGGACAGCTCTGGGCAGCACTGCAGATCGTCGCAGCGGCGCTGTTCATCGTCGTCGGGATCGTCGTGAAGGTGCCCAGAACGACGGAGGAGCCGCCTGCCCGGTAGGATCGGATCGGTCGGGTGCAGCGCCCGACCACCTGATCAGAAGGGCATGGATGAGCAACGAGACCGAGCCGGAGACCGAGAGTCCTCTGCTGAACCCTCGACCGTCCTCCGGCGGTCTCGACCGCCCCGACATCGTGCTCCGGAAGGGCCGCTTCACCCTGCTGAACGGCCACCTGACGCCGCAGCAGTCGATGATCGAGGACCTCCTCTTCCTCGACGACGCGCTCACCGCGGCCGACGTCGACCACCTGCTCATCCGCGGGAACGACCAGCGCCCCGTCATCGCCGTCGACGAGCGAGACCGTCAGCGCGCCGAGTCGGCCGTGATGGACGCCGCCGTCGGCGAGCCGTTCTACGCCAAGCCGCCGGGAGAGCCGGCCGTCCTCGTCGTCGATGACGGCCTCGGTCCCGTCGACCAACCAGTGCTCCGGGTGTTCCGCCCGCGCCTGGAGCCGCTCGGACGGCTCCGGTACGGTGCCGAGACCAGTGTCCAGCTCGAGTTCTGGCGGGTGACGGACACCGAAGTCCTCGCACCGGTCGAGAACGCCCTGATGCGCAGGAGCCTGCCCGTCGACGAGTTCGTGCTCACCGACATCGAGCGGTACGGTCGCACGTGGCGCACCGTCGAGCACATGTTCGACGACCACGTCTCGGACATCCGCTTCCCGATCGACATCGTGTTCTCGTGGGTCGACGGCAACGCGATCGAGTACCAGCGCGCGCGGCAGGCCGCGCAGTCCTCGGCTGTCCTGGGGGAGGGCGACGACGCGCCCGCCCGGTTCCGGCAGATCAACGAGCTGAAGTACGCGCTGCGTTCGGTGTACACGTACGCCCCGTGGATCCGGACGATCTACATCGCCACGGACTCGCCGGCGCCGGCATGGCTCGCGGACCACCCTCGTGTTCGGATCGTCCGGAGCGAGGAGTTCTTCGCCGACCCGTCGGTGCTGCCCACGCACAACTCGCAGGCCGTCGAGTCGCAGTTGCACCACATCCCGGGCATCAGCGAGCACTTCATCTACTCGAACGACGACATGTTCTTCGGTCGGCAGGTCGACCCCTCGGTGTTCTTCAGCCCGGGCTCCGTGTCGAAGTTCATCCTGGCGACGACCCGGATCGGCCTCGGCTCGAACAACCCGCGCCGGAGCGGATTCGAGAACTCCGCGCGGGTGAACCGACGTCTGCTCCAGCAGCGGTTCGGTGCCGTCACCACGCGCCACCTCGAACACGCACCGACCCCGCTCCGGGCCAGCATCATGACCGAGATGGAGCACGAGTTCGCGGACGAGTTCCGCGCGACGGCGGCGTCACGGTTCCGGGCGGCGGAGAACATCTCGGTGACGAACTCCCTGTACCACTACTACGCGCTGCTCACCGGGCGGGCGATCGTGCAGGAGAACGCGCCGGTCCGGTACGTGGACACGACGATGCAGTCCGGGCTCCGGGCACTCGACGACCTGCTCAAGAAGCGGAACGTCGACTTCTTCTGCCTGAACGACGGCAGCTTCCCCGAGGTCTCCGACGAGGAACGCACGACCCGCGTCACCGAGTTCCTCGACCGCTACTTCCCGTTCCCGGCCCCGTGGGAGCAGCCCGAGGAGTAGCCCGCGCGGTGCCCGCCGCCCAGGCGGTGCCCGCCCGGTGCCCCCCGCCTGTGGCCCTCAGCCCCACCGGTCACAACACCCCGCTCAGGTCCGCCGAGCGGTCACGAACCGTCGGCTGGACGCGGTGCCGGCGACGAGTTCCGACCGCTCGGCGCAACCCAAACGGGGAGTCGTGACCGGTCGGGGCGAGCCCCGACGACTGCTGACCGGTCGCAACACACCGCTCAGCTCCGCCGAGTGGCCTCGTGCCGTCGCCGAATCAGATCGAGAACGACGTGTTCTGACCGCCCGGTGGAACGCACGCGGTGAGTCGTGACCGGTCAGCGGTGGACGGGGGAGAGCGGCACCGAATCGAGGGTGAAGACCGGGATGCTCGACGTGACGGGTGCCGGCTCGACGGCCGGCGGGATGACGACCCCGGCAGCGGCGAGTCGTGCGTCGGTCTCCGCGGCGGAGACCGGCTCGCCCACGGTGGCGTACTGGCCGATCGGCACCACGGAGTGGACGACGTCGTGGCCGTACACGTGCACCAGGTTGAACGACTGCGCACCGTCCTGGCCACGGGTCCCACCGCGGAACTCGTTGAGGTCCTGGGTGTAGCACGTCGCACTCGCCACCGACACCGGGATGCCCGCGAACACGGCGCTGGTCGAGTAGTGCAGGTGTCCCGCGATGATCGTCAGGACGTCGCTGCCCTCGACGACCTCGGCAAGGGCGCGCTGGTCACGCAGTTCGACGAGGACGGCGAGGTCCTGCACGCTCGGTACCGGCGGATGGTGCATCGCGAGGACCGTGCCGTGCGGAGCGGGCTCGGAGAGCACCTCTGCGAGCCAGTCCAGCTGCTCCGGCGTGACGGTGCCGTAGTGCTCGCCGGGGACACTGGTGTCGAGCGTGATGACCCGGAGCCCGTTGACGTCGTAGACGAAGTCCACAGGCCGCTCGGTGGGCTGGAGTCCGAAGAGCTCCTGACGGAACGCTCCGCGCTCGTCGTGGTTTCCCATCGCCCAGATGACCTGGGCGCCGATGCGCTCGGCGGCCGGCTCGACGATGCGACGCACGCGGGCGTAGGCCCCCGGTTCGCCCTTGTCGGCGACGTCGCCGGTGACGACGATCGCCTCGGGACGGGTGCCGGATGCCTCGATCTCCTCGACGATCTGTGACAGCCGTGCCGCCGAGTCGACGTCACCGTACAGATCACCGTCCGAGGCGATGAGGTGCGTGTCGCTGAGGTGGAGCAGGAAGTGGTTCGGCCTGGGGTGCTCGGCCGTCCGGGGTTCCATCGGGTTCTCATTCCGTTGGCGGGCTCCGCGAGGGCCACCCGTTCCAGATGCGTGGTGCAACACGTTGCCACACCGTCCTGGAAGAGTCCAGCACGTGTTGGTGAACCGCCCGTGAACTGGGGACGGCGTGTCGGTCACGCTGCCGGAGACGCCTGGCCGGGTTCGGCGCCGCTCTCTGGCGGGACGTCTCGGCAGAACCGCTTGAACGGGCCGGCGAGATCGCCCAGACGCGCGGCGAACTGAGTGTCGGGCGCCTGTTCGAGCGCCTCGAGGTGCTCCGCGGTGAGGGCCTCGTCGAGCACCGTCTTCGTTCCCGGGTAGAGCGCGTCCAGCTTGGGGAGCTCCGAACGGAACCGCTCCGGTGCGCGGACACGGTCTTGCGCCGCCCCGCTCAAGAACCGGACGCAGGTCGTCCGAGCCTCTGCGCGCGCGGTGAGCGGTTCTGCGTCGGGAACCCGCACGGACGGAGCGGCCACCGACTCTGCGGACGACACGGGAGCGATGGTCTCCTCCGGGCCGATGACGAACCAGTCAAACCCGCGGATCAGGGCGCGATGCGCTCCGAAGGTGCCCTTCCAGTCCTGGAGGACCTGTGCAGCGGAGTCGTCGTGCGCGTACACGCGGACGAAGACCGGTTGGCCGTCCGGAGTGGTGCAGTCGACACCCCGCATCGAGTCCCAGAAGTACGGATCGTCCGCCCACGAGACGTCCCCGTCGCACGCCAGGTGCGCACGCAGTCGTTCGACCTGCTTCTCGAGCGCAGTGGCCGAGGCGGCCGTCGGCGCCGGCCGTTCCGGTTCCGATGCGGCACAGCCCGTCGCGCCGACGGCGACGGCCATGGCCACGATCGCGGTCGCGATCCCGGTCATGGTCCGTCGCCGTGGCGTCATCGTCACTCCCAGTTGATCGTGGAGCCGGTGGCGACGGCGAGCGACTTCACCTTCACCTGCTTGGCGCCGGCGACGTTGCCCCACAGGATCGTGGTGCTCCCGCCGTCGCCACAGCCGGCGCTCTGCCAGACGGGAGCAGTCAGGGCATTGAAGCCCTTGCCCTGGACGCACGACTCGGTGTCGGACGTCTTGGTCCACACGTACGTCACCGTCGTGTTCTTCGTCGTGCCGATGTAGTTGCACCCCGTGGATGCCCCCGACCAGCCCCCGCCGATCGGACCGACGGCGTTGCGCCACTTGCAGTCTCCGCTGAGCGGCGTGACTGCCGATGACGTGGCCGCGGACTGCCCGGTCGAGGCGTTCGCGGCAACGGGTCCCGCGAGAGCGAGGCCGGCGCCGAGGCCGAGTGCAGCGATGGTGCCGATGACACGAGACGTCTTCTTCATGGTGATCCCCTCATTCCGTTCCTCGCTCGTGCGAGGCGTAGAACCAACGTACTACCCCTGAACAGGTGTCAGGTTGCAGATAACAATTTCGATATGTGCGCGCGTTCCGGGTACACGAAACGACGAACGCCCCGACCTGTCAGGTCGGGGCGTTCGTCGTGTTGCGGGTCGTGTGATCAGTGCTGGGGGGTACCGGCACCCACCTGCGGGGCCTCGTGCGAACCCTCCACGCCGTGTCCATGGTGCGCGGCGTGCGCGGCGTCGAGCTCGGCCTTCGAGACCGGCGCGATGCGGTCCTCGAAGAAGAAGCGCGAGGCGCTCGCACGCATCTTCTGCAGGGGCGTAATCTGTCCCTTGGCGTTCGGACGGATCATCAACGGCTTGTAGTCGTTGAACTGCAGCAGACGCCAGCGCTCGTACTCGTCGAGCTGCTCGTGGACCTCGATGTACTCACCGTGCGGGAGACGGACGATGCGGCCCGACTCGTACCCGTGGAGGACGATCTCGCGGTCCTTCTTCTGCAGCGCGAGGCAGACGCGCTTCGTGATCCAGAAGGCCACGAACGGACCGAGGACCGTCGTCGCCTGGATGACGTGGATCACCGAGTCGACGGACACCAGGAAGTGCGTCGCGATGATGTCCGAGCTCGCCGCCGCCCAGAGGCTGGCGTAGAGCGTGACGCCGGCGGCCCCGAAGGCCGTGCGGGTCGGCGCGTTGCGCGGGCGGTCGGCGATGTGGTGCTCACGCTTGTCGCCCGTGACCCACGCCTCGATGAACGGGTAGATGAAGATCGCGAGGATGAGCCCCACGAGCACCGCGATCGGAACGAGGATGTTGAACGACACCGTGTAGCCGAACCACACGACCTCCCAGTGCGGCGGCACCAGACGGAGCGCACCGTCCGCGAAGCCGATGTACCAGTCGGGCTGGGTACCGGCGGACACGGGGGACGGGTCGTACGGGCCGTAGTTCCAGATCGGGTTGATCGTGAACAGCGACGCGATGAGGGCGAGGATGCCGGCGACGATGAAGAAGAAGCCACCGGCCTTCGCGGCGAACGCCGGGAGGATCGGGACACCCACGACGTTGTCGTTGGTCTTGCCGGGGCCCGCGTACTGCGTGTGCTTGTTGATCACCACGAGGACGAGGTGGACACCGAGCACCGCGACGAGGATCGCCGGCAGCAACAGGATGTGCAACGTGTACAGACGGCCGACGATCGCGGTCCCGGGGAACTCGCCGCCGAACAGGATGTACCCGATCCACACGCCGATGACGGGAACGCCCTCGATCATGCCGACGATGATGCGGAGACCGTTGCCGGAGAGCAGGTCGTCGGGGAGCGAGTAGCCCGTGAAGCCCTCGGCCATGGCCAGGACCCAGAGGACGAAGCCGAAGACCCAGTTGAGCTCACGCGGCTTCCGGAACGCGCCGGTGAAGAACACGCGGGCCATGTGCAGCATCACCGAAGCGACGAACAGCAGGGCCGCCCAGTGGTGGATCTGCCGGACGAAGAGCCCGCCACGGATGTCGAACGAGATGTTCAGCGTCGACTGCAGCGCCGTCGACATCTCGACGCCCTTGAGCGGGATGTACGAGCCGTCGTAGACGACCTCTGCCATGGACGCCTGGAAGAAGAACGTCAGGAAGGTGCCCGAGAGCAGGATCACGACGAAGCTGTAGAGGGCGACCTCACCGAGCATGAAGCTCCAGTGGTCGGGGAAGATCTTGCGACCGACCTCCTTCACCAGCCCGGAGATGCTCGTTCGCTCGTCGATGTAGTTGGAGAGCCCGCCGATGATGCGGGATCCGCGGTCCGGAGCCGGCTTGGTGCCGGTTGCGGGCTGCTGTGTCGTGGTGGTGGTCATCAGCGTGCACGCTCCCAGAAGGACGGGCCGACCGGTTCGTGGAAGTCGCTCTGCGCTACCAGGTACCCGTCGTCGTCGATCGCGATCGGAAGTTGGGGGAGGGGACGAGCCGCCGGTCCGAAGATGACCTCGCAGTTGTTCGAGACATCGAAGGTCGACTGGTGGCAGGGGCACAGCAGGTGGTGCGTCTGCTGCTCGTAGAGCGCAACCGGGCATCCGACGTGGGTGCAGATCTTGGAGTAGGCAACGATACCGTCGTAGCCCCAGTTCTCGTGGCCCTTGGCCGGATTGAGGTCCTTCGGGTCGAGGCGCATCAGGAGCACGGCTGCCTTGGCCTTCTCCTCGAGCATGTCCTCCTTGTCGAGCAGCCCGTCGGGGATGACGTGGAAGACCGAGCCGATCGTGACGTCGGACGCCTTGATCGGGAGACCGGTCGGGTCCTTCGTCAGGCGGGTGCCCTTCGCCCACATGGTGTGGCGGAGGAGCTCGTTCGGGTCGGCGGCGGGTGCGAGGTCACGCACGAGCACGATGCCCGGGAGCGGGAACGCAGCGAGGGCCCCGATCATCGAGTTGCGGATCAGCTTGCGACGGCTGAACCCGGACTCCTTGTCCGCCAGCTGGAAGGCCTCGACGGCCTTCGCACGGGTCGCGTCGGAGCCACGCGTGGGGTGGCGGTCCTCGGAGATCTCGCGGTCGCTGACGAGCGACTTGGACCAGTAGACCGCGCCGAGGCCCAGGCTGAGCAGCGCGAGCGCGATGGCCAGGCCGAGGAAGAGGTTCCCGGTGCGGACCGTGCTGAAGTCGTCGGCCTTGATCGGGAAGGCGACGTACGCCGCGATCGACAGGACGCTCGCGACGATCGACACGTAGAAGAACGTGGCGACCTGGCGCTCGGCCAGACGCTGCTTCTTCGGGTCGACGTCGGTGCGGCGTGCGCGGTGCGGCGGCTCACCCGGGTTCTCGAACGGCTCGGCGGGCAGGACCGCGGTACCGGGCGACGTCGTGCTCGTGCCGTGCTTCTCGACAGCCGAGGACGAGTTCAGTGCCTCGTCGTCGTGCTCTGCCATGGTGTTCCCTTCAGTGTCGTGCGACACGGACGATCAGTTGGACTTCGCGGTCAGCCAGACGGTCATCGCGACGACCGCCCCGAGTCCGAAGATCCAGATGAACAGACCCTCTGCCACCGGGCCGAGGGCGCCGAGGCCGAAACCACCGGGCGAGGAGTTGTCCTGCACGTACTTGAGGTACGTGATGATGTCGGCCTTCTGCTGCGGCGTGATGTTCAGGTCGTTGAAGACCGGCATGTTCTGCGGGCCCGTGACCATGGCCTCGTAGATGTGCTTGCCGCTGACGTCCGTCAGCTTCGGGGCGTACTTGCCCTCGGTCAGCGCGCCACCGGCGCCGGCCACGTTGTGGCACATGGCGCAGTTGATGCGGAAGAGTTCCGCACCGGCAGCGGCGTCGCCGTCCTGACCGTTGGTGAGCGACTCGGACGGGACCGACGGGCCTGGGCCGAGCGACGCGACGTACGCGGACAGGGCGTCGATCTGCTCGTCCGAGAACTGCGACGGCTTCTCCTCGGCCTGCGGGCCCTGGGCAGCCATCGGCATGCGGCCGGTGCCGACCTGGAAGTCGACCGACGCGGCGCCGACACCGATGAGGGACGGGCCCTCGCTGGTGCCCTGCGCGGAGAGGCCGTGGCAGGTGGCGCAGTTGGACGCGAAGAGCTTCTGGCCCTCGTTCACCTGCGACTGGCTCGATGCGGCGACCGTGCTGACGTTGTCGTCCGCGTTCGCCGTGGAGCTGAACAGTGCGTAGGCACCGCCGGTGGTCATCAGCGCGACGGCGATGAGCGACACGGTCGCCAGCGGGGAGCGGCGGCCCTTCTTGGACTTGGTTCTGTTGAACATGCGGTGGGTGCTGTCCGATTCCTACTTGAGAAGGTAAATGACTGCGAAGAGGCCGATCCAGACCACGTCGACGAAGTGCCAGTAGTACGACACGACGATGGCCGTGGTGGCCTCCTTGTGGCCGAAGTTCTTGGCGGCGAAGCCACGGCCGAGCGTCAGGAGGAAGGCGAGCAGGCCACCGGTGACGTGGAGGCCGTGGAAGCCGGTGGTGATGTAGAACGCCGAGCCGTACGCGCTCGAGGAGAGCGTGACGCCCTCGTGCCAGAGGTTGGCGTACTCGAAGATCTGGCCGCAGACGAAGACCGCACCCATGCAGTACGTGACGAAGAACCACTCCGTCATGCCCCAGTCGCGCGGGTTCCAGCTGGTGCGGTGCACCTGGAAGCGTTCGGCGGCGAAGACGGCGAACTGGCACGCGAAGCTGGACAGCACCAGGACGATGGTGTTCACGGAGGCGAACGGCACCTCGAGCTTGGCGGTCTCGGTCGCCCAGAGCTCGGGGGAGGTGCTGCGCAGCGTGAAGTAGATCGCGAACAGGCCGGCGAAGAACATGACCTCGCTGCCCAGCCACACGATCGTCCCCACGGCAACGGGGTTCGGCCTGTTGAGGACCGTACCGCTGGCTGGTCTGGAGAGAGGGGTGCTTGTCACAGTGTCCATTATGGCCGAAACCTCGGACAGTGTTTTGCCAGGCAACTGGCGGGTCGTTCGAAAACAGTACGATCCTGGGTATGTCTGACGTTCTCTCCTGGCCTGCAGTGATCAGCGCGCTCATGGCGCGCGAGGACCTCACGATCAGGCAGTCCACATGGGCGATGGAGGAGATCGTGCACGGCCGGGCCACCGATGCGCAGATCGCGGCGTTCGCCGTCGCCCTCCGCGCGAAGGGCGAGACCGTCGACGAGGTGGTCGGGTTCCGCGACGCGATCCTCGACGCGGCGGTCCCGCTGGACGTCGACCCGATGGCGCTCGACATCGTCGGGACCGGGGGCGACGTCGTCGGCACGGTGAACGTGTCGACCATGGCTGCGATCGTCATCGCGGCCGCGGGCGTCCCCGTCGTGAAGCACGGCAACCGCGCGAGCTCGTCGAAGTCCGGGTCGAGCGACGTCCTCGCCGCACTCGGTCTCGACCTGTCGATGGACGCCGAGCACGTCGCCGAGACGTTCCGGCGTGTCGGCCTGACCTTCGCGTTCGCGAGCGCCTTCCACCCCGGCTTCGCGCACGCCGCCCCGGTCCGCCGGGAGATCGGCGTGCCCACGGTGTTCAACTTCCTCGGCCCGCTCGTCAACCCTGCTCGGTGTGAGGCGAACGCCGTCGGGGTCGCACAGCTCGACCTCGTGCCGATCATCACGGGCGTGTTCCAGACCCGTGGCGCGACGGCGCTCGTGTTCCGCGGCGACGACGGCCTCGACGAGCTCACCACGACCGGTCACAGCCACATCTGGGAGGTCACCGGCGGCCGGGTCACGGAGCACGACCTCGACCCGCGGGACCTCGGCATCCCCCGGGCACGGATTGAGGACCTGCTCGGCGGCGAGCCCGACGTCAACGCCGCGATCGTCCGGCGCGTCCTGGCGGGGGAGACCGGTCCGGTCCGCGACATCGTGCTCCTCAACGCGGCCGCCGGCCTGGTGTCCTTCCGGCTCGCGCAGGACCCAACCGAGTGGGACCGTCCGATCCTGCACCGCTTCCGCGAGCAGCTCCTCGTCGCCGCCGAGGCGATCGACTCCGGCGCCGCCGAGCAGAAGCTCGCCGACTGGGTGACCGCAGCGCCCGTCTGGTAGGCGCGTACGGACCAGACCGAAGACGGGAGGCCCGGTGCCGGTTCATGGAACCGGCACCGGGCCTCCCGTCGGTGGAGTGGACTGCAGGACTACTGGACGTCCTCGTCGACCCAGTCGAAGGTCTTCGTGACGGCCTTCTTCCAGAGGCGCAGCGTGCGGTCACGCTCCGCCGGGTCGAGCTTCGGCTCCCAGCGCTGGTCCTCCTGCCAGTTCGCACGGAGCTCGTCGAGGTTCGCCCAGAACCCGACCGCGAGGCCTGCGGCGTAGGCGGCGCCGAGCGCCGTCGTCTCCGCGACGACCGGTCGGACGACCGGCACGTCGAGGATGTCCGCCTGGAACTGCATGAGCTCGTTGTTGGCGGTCATGCCGCCGTCGACCTTGAGCTCGGTCAGGTCCACACCGGAGTCGGCGTTGACCGCGTCGAGGACCTCGCGGGTCTGCAGCGCCGTCGCCTCGAGGGCCGCACGCGCGATGTGCCCCTTGTTGACGTAGCGGGTGAGGCCGACGATCGCACCACGGGCATCAGGACGCCAGTACGGCGCGAACAGGCCGGAGAACGCCGGGACGAAGTACACGCCGCCGTTGTCGTCGACGGTCTTCGCGAGCGCCTCGACCTCCGGTGCGCTCTGGATCAGTCCGAGGTTGTCGCGGAGCCACTGGATGAGCGAGCCCGTGACGGCGATCGAGCCCTCGAGCGCGTAGTGCGTCTCCTGGTCGCCGAGCTTGTAGCCGACGGTCGTCAGCAGCCCGTTCTCGGAGCGGACGATGTCCGTGCCGGTGTTGAAGATCAGGAAGTTGCCGGTGCCGTACGTGTTCTTCGACTCGCCCTTGTCGAACGCGGCCTGGCCGAAGGTCGCGGCCTGCTGGTCGCCGAGGATGCCGGCGATCGGGACCTCGCGGAGCAGACTGGACGACTCGACGTGGCCGTAGACCTCGGAGGAGCTGACGATCTCGGGGAGCATCGACTTCGGCACACCGAAGTCGGCGAGGATGTCGTCGCGCCACTGCAGCGTCTCGAGGTCCATGAACAGCGTGCGGGACGCGTTCGTGACGTCGGTCTTGTGGACGCCGCCGTCGACGCCACCGGTCAGGTTCCAGAGGACCCAGGTGTCGGTGGTGCCGAAGAGCAGGTCGCCCGCCTCGGCCTTCTCACGGGCGCCCTCGACGTTCTCGAGGATCCACATGATCTTGGTGCCGGCGAAGTAGGTCGCGAGCGGGAGGCCCACGATCGACTTGTACCGGTCCGTGTCGCCGTCCGCGAGCTTGTCGACGATCGACTGCGTGCGGGTGTCCTGCCAGACGATGGCGTTGTAGACCGGCTTGCCGGTGGTCTTGTCCCAGACCACCGCGGTCTCGCGCTGGTTCGTGATGCCGACCGCCGCGACGTCGTGGCGGGTGATGTCGGCGCGGGACAGTGCCTGGCCGATGACCTCACGGGTGTTGTCCCAGATCTCGGCGGGGTCGTGCTCGACCCAGCCGGCGCGCGGGAAGATCTGCTCGTGCTCCTTCTGTCCGGTCGAGACGATCGACCCGGAGTGGTCGAAGACGATCGCTCGGGTGCTGGTCGTGCCCTGGTCGATGGCGACGATGTAGTCGGCCATTGGTGCTCCTTACGGGTTCGTTCGGTGGGTTCAGGCGAGGGGGAGGAGCGCGTAGGACAGGCCCGCCGCGATCGCTCCACCGAGGAGGGGGCCGACGACCGGCACCCAGGCGTAGGCCCAGTCGCTCGAGCCCTTGCCCTTGATGGGCAGGAAGGCGTGCGCGATGCGCGGGCCGAGGTCACGGGCGGGGTTGATGGCGTACCCGGTCGGGCCACCGAGGCTGACACCGATCGCGATCACGAGGAAGGCGACGGGGATGGCTCCGAGCTCAGCGGGGGTCTTGCCGTTCGTGAAGGCGATCACGACGAAGACGAGCACGAAGGTGCCGATGATCTCGGTGACGAGGTTCCAGCCGTACGAGCGGATCGCCGGGCCGGTCGAGAAGACGCCGAGCTTCGCAGCCGGGTCCGGCTCTTCGTCGAAGTGCTGCTTGTAGGCGAGCCAGACGATGACGGCGCCGATCACGGCGCCGATCATCTGGGCGAGCCAGAAGAGGAACATCTCGCCGATGGTGATGTTGCCGAGGATGGCCTGGGCGAGGCTGACCGCGGGGTTGAGCTGGCCGCCCGACTTGTAGGAGACGGTGACACCGGCGAAGACCGCGAAGCCCCAACCGATCGTGACCATGAGGAAGCCCGCGCCGAAGCCCTTGGACTTCTTGAGGGACACTGCGGCGACGACACCGCCACCCAGGATGATGAGCATCGCGGTGCCGACGAGCTCAGACAGGAACTTGACTCCGATGCCGTCCATCGGTGACCTCCATTGCGCTGTGGTTTGGGGGTCCCGGGCTGCACCGACACTCCCCATCGAGTGATTGTGGCGAGCATACTGCTGGGTTTTCGCGGCGCGCGATGGACACGTGAGCGATCTGCGCGAAAGTGCACGAACGTGCATCCGGGATGTGCGTCCGCCAGCCCCGGGGGCTGCCCGCGACGACCCTGCCGTGCACGAACGTGCAGATCGGACGAACGCCCGCCCGTTGTATGTTGGGCGCACTCCGGACGACGTCGGCGGTGTGCAGGCCTCGTCTCGGCGTCGACACCCGTGGAGGCCACACATGAAGAAGCTCATCAACGACCCGCAGGACGTGGTCATCGAGTCCGTCCGCGGGTTCGCCCAGGCACACGCCGGGCACGTCGTCCTGGTGGAGGACCCGATCCACCTGCACCGCACTGATGCGCCGAAGCAGGGCAAGGTCGGCCTGGTCAGCGGCGGCGGCAGCGGGCACGAGCCCCTGCACGCCGGGTTCGTCGGACACGGGATGCTCGACGCCGCCGTTCCCGGCCCGGTCTTCACGAGCCCCACGCCGGACCCCATCGTCGCTGCGACGAAGGCCGTCGACGGTGGCGCCGGCGTCCTGCACATCGTGAAGAACTACACCGGGGACGTCCTCAACTTCGAGACGGCGGCGGAGCTCGCCGGCATGGACGACATCCGCGTCGAGTCCGTCGTGGTCGACGACGACGTCGCCGTGCAGGACTCCCTCTACACAGCCGGCCGCCGCGGTGTCGCCGGCACCGTCGTCGTGGAGAAGTGTGCAGGCGCCGCCGCCGAACGCGGCGACGACCTGGACGCGGTCGCCGCCGTCGCCCGGCACGTCAACGACGTCACGCGGTCGATGGGCCTCGCGATCGCGCCGGGCACCGTGCCGCACGCCGGGGAGCCGTCGTTCACCCTGGCCGACGACGAGGCCGAGCTCGGCATCGGGATCCACGGCGAGCCCGGCCGTGAGCGGATCGCGATGGCGCCGGTCGACGCGCTCGTCGACCGGGTCCTCGAACCGATCCTGACCGACCTCGCCGCACCGGCGGCCGCACGCCTGCTCCTGTTCGTGAACGGCATGGGCGGGACCCCGCTGTCGGAGCTGTACATCGCCTACCGACGCGCCGCAGAAGTCCTGTCCGACCGCGGCTACGAGGTCACGCGTAGTTTGGTCGGCGACTACGTCACGTCCCTCGAGATGCAGGGGTTCTCGATCACCGTCACGGTGCTCGACGACGAACTGACCACGCTCTGGGATGCACCGGTGGAGACCCCAGCACTGCGCTGGGGCCGTTGACACCGCACCGACCGCAGGAAGGGAACGAGAATTGGCGCTCGACACCGCATGGGCCATCGACTGGGTACGCCGCACCGCCGCGACGATCGACGAACACCGGGCGGAGCTCGTGACGCTCGACCGGGAGATCGGTGACGGCGACCACGGCGAGAACCTCGACCGGGGCTTCCGCGCCGTGCTCGAAGCCGTCGACGGCGGTTCGTTCGACACACCGGGCGCCGTGTTCAAGACCGTCGCCACGAAGCTGATCTCCACGGTCGGCGGTGCGGCGGGTCCGCTGTTCGGCACCGCGTACCTCAAGGCGGCCCAGGCAGCGGGTGACGCATCCGAACTCGACGCGGACGCGCTCGTCGCGGTCCTCACGGCAGCCAGGGACGGCGTCGTCTCCCGCGGCAAGGCCGCGGTCGGCGACAAGACGATGATCGACGCGTGGACCCCGGCGGTCGACGCCGCGGCCACGGCGGCACAGGCCGGCGAGTCCCCGGAGCGGGTGCTCGAGGCGGCAGCGGACGCGGCCGTCACCGGCGCCGAGTCGACCGAGCCGCTCGTCGCCCACAAGGGCCGCGCGAGCTACCTCGGCGAGCGGGCGGTCGGGCACCGCGACCCGGGTGCCCAGTCGACCGCCTACATCCTCCGCGCAGCAGTGGACGCGGCGTGACCGTCGGGATCCTGGTCGTGTCGCACAGCGCGGCGGTCGCGACCGGGACCGTCGAGCTCGCCCGACAGATGGCTGCCGACGTGCAGCTCGTCGCCGCCGGCGGCACCGAGGACGGCGGCATCGGCACCTCGTTCGAGGCGATCACGGCCGGCATCGAGGAGCTCGCCGATGCCGATGCGGTCGTCGTCCTGTGCGACCTCGGGTCCGCGTACCTGACGACGGACACCGCGCTCGACTTCCTGGACGACGAGGTGCGCGCGCGGGTGCACGTGTCCGATGCCCCGATCGTCGAGGGGACGGTCGCCGCCGCCGTCGCGGCCCAGACGGGTGGCGACGTCGACGCCGTGCTCGCCGCCGCGGCGTCCGCCGCAGCCTCCGGGTCGGACGCGAGCACTGCCTCCCGTCCGGTGGACGGTGACCAGTCTGGGCCCACGTCGCCGGTTCCGGATCGACGCGCCAGCGGCGAGACGGCCGTGCCGATGGGGAGAGGCTCGGTGCCGGAAGACCAGGCCGGCCCCGATGGCGACGTGGCCGCGTCCACGACCGTGGAACTGGTCAACGAGACCGGCCTGCACGCCCGCCCCGCTGCGGACTTCGTGAAGACCGCCGCGAAGTACGACGCGGCCGTCCGCGTGAACGGTGTGGACGCGAAGAGCCTGCTCGGCATCATGGCGCTCGCCCTGCCCAAGGGCGCCACGGTGACCATCGAGGCTTCTGGCGACGACGCGCAGGACGCCGTGGACGCGCTCGAGGCGCTCGTCCGGTCCGGCTTCGGGGAGTAGTCGCCGTCAGTCGGTGATGCTGATCGTCGCGGCGACGTCGACGTCGGAGGGCCCGCCGACGGCGCCAGCCGTGGCGAACAGCACGGCACCGAACACCGCACTCCAGAACGTCCGGGCATCACGCACCACGCCACGCTCGCTGTGCCAGCCGTGGTCAGCGGTGATGCGGTCGAGGTAGCGCTCGGACTGTCGGAAGAGCACCGCGAGCAGCGTGCTCGTGCGATCGCGGAGGCGGGCGTCGTCCTGCGCGGTGCCGAGCGCCGTCACCAGGAGGGCCGTCGACGGCATCGCGAGCGCGGTCCGCGCCAGCACCGACCGGAGTGCCTCAGGGGTCGTCGCACGACGCCCGGCAGCCTGGAGTCGCGTGGTGTCACGGAGGAACCGGGCGAACGCCGCGTCGACGACGAGACGGTCCTTCGATCCGAAGTGGTGCGTGATCTGGTTCGGGTAGACCTCGGCGGCCCGAGCGACGTCGCTGACGGTGAGCGCACGAGGACTGCGGTCGCCGAGGAGGTCGGCCGCCGCGTCGAGGATCCGTGCCCGTGTCGCCGAGCCGTGTGTGCTTGCCATGCCCTAATTGTACGTGGTACAACTCCAATTGTGCAGCATACAAGTACTGATCTCCACGACGTCGTCATCACCGGGTCCGGCGCGGTCTCGCCGTTCGGGCACGGCGTCGCCCCGCTCTGGGACGCGCTCGTCGCCGGTCGGTCGGGCGTCCGGACGCTCGACCGCCAGGGCGACCTCTGGGCGCAGGTGCCGATCCGCATCGGCGCCGATGCCGCGCTCGACGCCGATGGTGCGCTCGGGCGGGTCCGCGCGCAGCGTCTCGACCGCAGCCAGCAGCTCGCGCTCGTCGCCGCTGCCGAGGCGTGGGCGGACGCCGGCGCGCCGGACGTCGACCCCGACCGACTCGCCGTCGTGGTGGGCACGGGCATCGGCGGCATCGAGACGCTCCTCGGCGCGCACGACGAACTCGGTCGGAACGGTGCCAGGCGCGTGTCCCCGCGGACGGTGCCGATGCTCATGGCGAACGGCGCTGCCGCACAGATCAGCATCGAACTCGATGCTCGGGCCGGCGCGTACACGACCGTCTCCGCCTGCGCGTCGGGAGCCGAGGCGATCGCGCTCGGTGCCCGTCTGATCCGCTCGGGGGAGGCGGACGTGGTCGTCGCCGGGGGAGCGGAGGCTGCGGTGACCCCGGTGACGATGGCGTCGTTCGCCCAGTCGCAGGCGCTCGCGAAGCCGGACGGCGACGACCCGACCACCCTGTCGCGACCCTTCGACGCCGACCGGCGCGGGTTCGTGCTCGGGGAGGGGTCGGGGCTCGTCGTCCTCGAGCGTGCCGACCACGCCGCCGCCCGCCGTGCACGGGTGCGTGCGCGGCTCGCGGGTTGGGGCATCACCTCCGACGCCTTCCACATCACCGCACCGCGGTCGGACGGTTCCGGACAGGAACGGGCGATGCTCCAGGCACTCCGGATGGCCGGACTGCAGGGGACCGACGTCGACCACGTGAACGCACACGCCACCGGGACGTCGGTCGGCGACACGAGCGAGGCTGCCGCGATCACCAGGGTCGTCGGTGCGGATGCGGTGGTGACGGCGCCGAAGAGCGCGATCGGCCACATGTTCGGCGCCGCAGGTGCCGTGGAGACGATCCTGACGATCCGCGCCCTGGAGACCGGCATCGTGCCGCCGACGCTGAACCTGGAGCGGCTGGACCCGGAGATCGACCTCGACGTCGTGTCCGGCGTCGCACGGCAGGCGCCGATGCGGGCCGCACTGAACAACTCGTTCGGCTTCGGTGGCCAGAACGCGTCGCTGCTCCTGACGGCCGCGTGAGTCGGTCGTGGTCGGTCAGCGGGGCGCCAGGTCCTGCAGCCCGGTGACCCGGAGCAGGTCGAGCTTGTCGGCGTCGTCCGATCCGGGGACCGCCGTGTAGACCACGATCCGCAGGTCCCCGCCCGGCACGCTGAGCACGTCGCAGTCCACTGTGATCGGACCGACGGCGGTGTGGAGGGTCTTCCGGCTCGCTCGGTGCTCCGCGACCCGCGCGACCGCCCACCGGCGCTCGAACTCCGGCGACTCCCGTCGGAGCCGGGCCACCAGCTCGGCGAGTGCCCGGTCGCCGGGGTACTTCCCGACGGCGACGCGCAGGTCTGCCACGAGGTCGCTGGAGAACTCCTCCTGGTGGTCGTCGTCGTACTCGATGCCGTCGTGGCCGAGCATGAAGTGCCGCCAGACCAGGTTCCGCTCGATGCCGAGGAGGCGTTCCGGGTCACCGGTGAGCGCCGCCCAGAGGTCGTTCCAGAGCAGCGTGTCGTGCGCCGCCGTGAACACCGCGAGTGGGACGTCGCCGAGACGGTCCACCATGCGCTGGACCCCCGGCGTGACGTGGCGGGGGACGACGCTTCGTGACGGCGGAGCGGCGTCGGCGACGCGGAACAGGTGGTCCCGCTCCTCGGTCGTCAGTCGGAGCGCGGTCGCGAGGGAGCCGAGCAGCTGCGGCGACGGGTTCACCGAGCGCCCCTGCTCGAGCCGGACCACGTAGTCGACGCTCACTCCGGCGAGCGCGGCGAGTTCCTCGCGGCGGAGCCCTGGTGTCCGTCGCCCGGGGCCGGCTGGGAGGCCGACCTCCTCGGGCCGGACCCGATCACGCCAGGACCGCAGCACACTCGCGAACTCGCTCATGGCCCCATCATCGCCCCGATCGGCCGGGTCGGCCTGGTACTCCGGGTCCCACCGTCGACCGGCACCTGGGAGGCCCACCGCGTGCGGTCCAGGCTGGGTGCATGACCACCACACTCATCACCGGAGCCAACCGGAGCCTCGGGCTCGAGACCGCACGACGACTGATCGACGCCGGCCACACCGTGTACGCCGGCATGCGCGATCCCGCGACCGGCGACGCCGCACGCGACCTCGGCGCGCACGTCCTCCGGCTCGACGTCACCGACCAGGCGAGCATCGACGCGGCGATCGCGACGCTGCCGGAACTCGACGTCCTCGTGAACAACGCCGGGGTCCTCGGGACGTCCTTCGGCGTCGACGATCTCGATGCCGACGCGATGACGCACGTCCTCGACACCAACGTCACCGGCATCGTGCGGGTGACGCAGGCGGCGCTGCCCCGTCTCCGGCAGTCGGCGAACCCGGTGATCGTCAACGTGGCGTCCGGCGTCGGGTTCGCGCGCTGGCTGACCACCCCCGGCCGGGACGAGTACCCGGTGCCGTCGATACCCTACGCGGCGTCGAAGGCAGCGGTGATCGCGCTGACCGTGCAGTACGCGAAGAACCTGCCAGACTTCCGCGTCAACGTCAGCGACCCCGGGTACACGGCAACGGAGTTCAACGGGTTCGGCGGCCACCAGACCGTCACCGAGGGCACCGACGCCACGGTCGCCCTGGCGACGCTCGACCAGAGCGGCCCGACGGGCGAGTTCCACGACCGCGACGGACGCATCGCGTACTGACACTCAGTCCTCGGCCGCTCATTCCTCGTCCGCGGTCCGGCGTCCGCGGGTGGTGGCGACGAGCACGAGGGCCACGGCGAGCAGCAGCGCGCCGCCACCGATCCACGGCGCCGGTCCCGCGTACCAGGGGGATCCGCCGTCGGCCCCGGAGACGGGCGGGGCGGTCGCCGACCGCGTCACGTCGAGCGAGGACGACGACGGGCTCGGTACCGCCGTCGGCGTCGATGCGGCAGGCTGCGCGACCGTGAAGCCGAGCTCGCCGGTGATCGGGTGCCCGTCGGGGGAGACGTACCGCCAGAGCACCGAGTACGCGCCGTCCTCGACACGGACCCCGGTGGACATCGTCGTCCCGTCGACGAGCACCTCGCCGTTCGACACGTCGGTTCCGGCTGCATCGCGGACCTCGATCCGAAGGCCGGCGTCGAGTCCGGCGAGCGGCGCCTGCGAGAACGTCAGCTCGACCCGCTCCAGCGGCGTCGTCACGGTCGCGCCGTCGGCGGGGTTGCTCGCGGTCAGCGCCGAGTGCGCGCTGGCCGGTTCCGTCGCGACGAGCGTGGCCAGGACGAGGACCGCTGCGGCGACCGAGGACTGGAGGATGCGACGCATGCGTCCATTCTCCGGGAGGATGGTGGTCAGTCGTGCACGTCGTGGCCGAACCCCGGGCCGGGCAGGACCATCCAGTTCGCCGGATCCGGCACCGGTCGGAAGCCGGACTTCTCGTAGAGGCCGTGTGCGTCCGCGGTGTACAGCACGATCCGCTTGAGTCCGAGCGGCGCCAACGACGTCGTGATGCCCTCGACGAGGGCGATGCCGACGCCGCGACCACGGGCGTCGGGGTCGACGAAGACGTCGGCGAGCCAGCCGAACGTCGCGCCGTCGGTGATCACCCGGGCGTACCCGAGCTGCACCCCGCTCGCGCCGTCGAACACGCCGAAGACCCGCGAGCCCGCCATCGCGGCGCGCTGCTGCTCGCGGGTCCGGCCGCGCGCCCAGTAGGACTGCTCGCTCAGCCAGCGGTGCACCCGCTCGAAGTCGAGATCAGCTGGGTCGTCGGAGAACCGCAGGTCGCTCATCCGACCACCCAAGCAGGCGCGGCGCGACAACGGCCGATCTCCGCGGAGTGGCCCGGTGGTCCACTCGACCAGGGCCGGACGGGAGGCTCGTGGCGGCGGTGCGCAGAGCCTCCCGTCTGCCTCGTGACCGGGCCGTCCGTCGGCTGGGCCGACCGGTGACGGGTCAGTCCGTCGGCTGCGCCGCACCGCGGCGCGTCCGCATCGTCGCCCACAGGACGAGCGCCGCGGCGACCGCCGTCAGGGCCACGCTGCCGACCGTGACCGCCTCGTCGAACCCGGCGGCCTGCGCTGCGGTCCAGTGCGCGGACGCGATCGAGCCGGTGACGAGCGCGGCGAGGATCGTGCCGACGACCGCGAGGCCGACGCCGGAGGAGACCTCGGAGGCGGTGTCGACGAGTGCGGCGCCGATGGTGGTGCGGTCCTCGGGGAGGCCGCGGAGGACGTTGACGCCGGCGACGACACCGACCACGCGCATGCCGGCGGCGACGAGCACGAGCGCGATGGCGACAGCGACGTAACCGGTGCGACCGAACAGCGCGAACACCGCGAGCCCGATGACCACGGAGGTGGCGCTCATCCACGCCGCACGCCCCAGACCGACGCGCTGCACGAACGGTCCGACGAACCGGCCGCCCGCGATCAGGACGACGACCTGCGGCAGCATGCCGACGGCGGCGAGCGCGGGGGACCAGCCCCAGGCGAGCTGGAGCTGCAGGGTGACGAGGTACCCCATGCCCGCGACCGCGATGCCCGTCGCGGCCTTGTACGCGAGACCGGCGGACACCAGCGGACGAGCGACCAGGGCGAGGTCGAGGAGCGGGTGTCGGGCCGTGCGCTCGCGCACGACGAAGAGCACGACCGCGAGGACCGCAGCGGTCGTCGCGATCCACGGTCCGACGGCGCCGACCCCGTCCTGCACGAAGAGCGTGGGAGCCACGAGCGCACAGACGATCGCCGCCGTCCCGAGGACGGCCCCGAGCACGTCGACAGGGTCGCGGTGGAGTTCCGTCGGGTCGTCGCGGGCGATGCCGGTGCGGATCCCCGCGAAGGCGAGTGCGGCGATCGGCACGTTGACGAGCAGCAGCACCTGCCAGGGTGCGACCGCGAGGACGAGCCCGCCGGCCGTGGGACCGATCGCGAGTCCGACGAGGCCGACCGTCGAGATCACCGTGGTGGCGCGGACCCGCAGGTCGTCCTCGCGGAAGAGCCGGAAGGCCAGCGCCATCGACCCCGGTGTCGTCATCGCGGCGGCGATGCCCATCACGATCCGGACGGCGACGAGCTGCTCGACCGTCGTCACGAACACCGTCGTCAGGCTGGCGAGCCCCAGGAGCACGAGTCCGAGGAGCATCACGCGGCGGCGGCCGAACCGGTCGGCGACGGCGCCGAACCCGAGCATCAGACCGCCGAACACCACGGAGTAGGAGCCGGTCACCCACTGCAGGGCGGTCGTGCTCGCGTGGAGTTCGCGCCCGATCGTCGGGAGCGCCACGGTGAGGATCGAGTTGTCGAGCATCTCGAAGAGGAACACCGCCGACAGACCGGCGAGTGCGACCCACGCATCACGGAGCAAGGCGCGAGACTGCGGGATGATGACGTCGGACTGGTTGGTGGACATGTCGTTAGGTTAACCGACTAAAGTTAGTGACACAATGCACGGAGGAGTCAGCATGCCCAGGACCGCGACCCGCGGGGGACCGCAGACGCGCGAGAAGATCGCGTCGACGGCGGCGGAGCTGTTCCTCGAGCACGGGTTCGACGCGGTGACGGTCGCGCAGATCGCCCGGGCAGCAGGGGTCTCGAGCGTCACGGTCTTCAACCACTTCCCACGCAAGGAGGACCTGTTCCTCGATCGTTCCGACGAGGCCCGCGAACTGCTCGTCGGAGCCGTCACGGAGCGCGCGGACGGTGTCGGGGTGGGGGAGGCCCTGTCCGGCCTGTTCCACCGACTCGCCGACGAGCGCCATCCACTGTCCGGGCTCGATCCACGGTCCGTGCCCTTCTTCCGGACGATCGCCGGGTCGCCGGCGCTGCTGGCGCACGCGCGTGCGATCGCCAGCGAACTCCAGGCTGCGCTCCGCGACGCGCTGTCGTCGGACCCGGCGTTCCCGGCGGACGCGGGACTGGCAGCGGCGTACGTGGTCGCCGGGTACGCCTCGGTGCTCGTCGAGACCGCCGGCCACGTGCTCGCGGGGGAGTCCGGTGATGACGTCGCAGCCGGACACCGCGTCCGCGTCGACCGTCTCCTCGACACGCTCCGTCACGGCGTTCTGCCAGCCTGACCCCGGACATCCACACCGATCACCCAGTGCACGTCATGTCGCATGCAGGACAGTGTGCGCATGGCAACACAGGAGAACCGCTCGGGGGTCGGAGCGTTCATCGGGTTCATCGGGTTCAGCACGCTCGCCGGACTGCTCGTGACCGTCGGTGTCACCCCCGCGATCGCCGTGCTCGGCGTCACCACGACCTCGACGATCGACGTCTTCGACTCGCTGCCGGAGTACATCGAGATCGGTGACCTGCCGCAGCGCAACGAGGTGCTCGCGTACCAGGGTGGGCAGCCCGTGCACCTGGCGACCGTGTACGCCCAGAACCGCGAAGAGCTGCAGCTCGACGAGATCAGCGAGTACCTCCGGTACGCGGCCGTCGACGGCGAGGACAAGCGGTTCTGGGACCACGGCGGCGTCGACGCGTCGTCGGTCGTCCGTGCCGCCGTCGGCAGCCTGGCCAGCGGGGGACTCGGCGGGTCAGGTGGTGCGTCGACGCTGACGATGCAGCTCGTCCGCAACATCAAGATGCAGCAGGCGCTCGAGCTCCCGACGCAGGAGGAGGTCGACGCCGCGTACCGCGAAGCCATCGAGCCGTCGGCGTCCCGGAAGCTCGCGGAGATGAAGCTCGCGATCGGTCTCGAGAAGAAGTACTCCAAGAAGGAGATCCTCGCCGCGTACCTCAACATCGCCTACTTCGGCGATCAGACCTACGGTGTACAGGCCGCGGCGCAGCGATACTTCGGCAAGGACGCGACGAACCTCACACCAACCGAGGCTGCTTCGATCCTGGCGATCGTGCAGTGGCCGGAGAAGCGCGACCTCTCCGAACCGTCGCACTACCCGGCCAACACCGAGCGCCGAGACGTCATCCTCGGTTCGATGCACGCGCAGGGGCACCTCACCAGGGCCCAGTACGACGAGGCCATCGCGGCGCAGCCGGACCAGTACGTCCACCTGACCGCGCCGTCGCAGGGGTGCGTGGCCGCCGCAGGGGTCGGATCCCAGTTCTTCTGCGACTACGCCGTTCGGGTCGTGAAGACGATGACGCAACTCGGCACGACCCAGGAGCAACGGGACGTCGCCTGGCGGAACGGTGGCTACACGATCCAGACGAGTCTCGACCTCGACCTGAACGGCCAGCAGAAGGGCCTGCTCGACACGTACGACCCGAACACCGAGGCCAGGATCGCGCTCGGATCGACGCTCGACACCGTCGAGGCGTCCACCGGTCGCGTGCTGACGATGGCGCAGAACCGCAACTACAACCAGCTCCCGTCCTGCGCGGCGGTCGACTCGGACCAGGGCGCATGCGCACCCGCGACGGACACCAGCATCAACTACAGCGTCGACCAGGACCGCGGCGGCGGGATCGGCTTCCAGCCGGGGTCCACGTACAAGCTGTTCACCCTGCTCGCGTGGCTCGAAGCCGGTCGGAGCGTGAACGCCGTCGTGAACGGGACACCACACACGACGAGCCGCTGGACGCAGTGCGGTGAGACCATCACCGCGGCGTGGAGCCCGAAGAACGACTCCCCAGGGCAGCGCGGCAACTACACCGTTGCTGCCGCGACCGCCGGATCCGTGAACGCGGCCTACGCGTCGATGGCGGCGAAGCTCGACCTCTGCGACATCCGCGACGTCGCCGCCGAGCTCGGCGTGCACCTCGCAGCGGGTGGCGACCTGCCGGCGAACCCGGCGTCGATCCTCGGCACCTCGAACATCGCCCCGCTGACCATGGCGTCCGCCTACGCGGCGGTCGCGAACGGCGGCGTGTACTGCGCCCCGACCGTGATCGACGCCGTCACCGACCGGAGTGGGAAGTCGCTCGGGGGGCAGCAGCGCTCCTGCACGCAGGCACTGTCGCCGGCGGTCGCGGACACCGCGTTCCGGACGATGCAGGGGACCGTCGCCCGGGGCACGGCCGTCGGCGCGCAGACCCCGGACGGCACGCCGCTGTTCGCGAAGACCGGCACCACCGACGACGCCGACCAGATCTGGCTCGTCGGTGGGAGCAAGCAGGCCGTCACCGCGTACTGGCAGGGGCTCACCGACGGGAAGAAGACGAACCTCCGGCACTACGGCAGCGGAGCGGGCGGCACGTACGCGAGCATGCGGTCGAACGTCTGGAAGCAGGCGCAGACCCCGGTGAACCAGGCGATGCGGGCGGCGGCCGGCTGAGGTCAGGGGCGCGGCAGGCCGGTTGCCTGGTGTCAGCGCCGGGGTCGGTAGACGTTCGCCATGGCGCCGCCCGCGAACGTCGTCGAGCTGACGAGCTCGAGGTCCAGCTCGCGGGGGAGTCCGGCGAAGAGGGCGTCCCCGCCTCCGAGCGCGACCGGCAGCACCACGAGCCGGTACTCGTCGACCAGGTCGGCGTGCACGAGGCTCCGGCAGAACGCGGTGCCGCCCTGCGCGAGCACGACTCCGTCGTGCTCGGCCTTGAGGCGGGTGACCTCGGAGGCGAGGTCCCCGTCCGCGACCCGCGCGTCCCGCCACACCGCGGCGGCGTCGAGTGCGCGAGGGTCGAAGCCGGCCCGGGTGAACACGACCTTCTGGACGCTGTTCATCGCGTCCGCGACGGGCATCGTCGCGGTCGACCAGAACCCGGCGATGGACTCGAACGTCCGGCGACCGAAGACGTGGACCGCGGCGCTCGCGACCGTGTCGGCCACCCAAGCCGCCGAGTCCGGGGTGCTCGCGCGGAACATCCAGTCGGAGCCGTCCGCGCCGCTCGTGAACCCGTCCAGTGACATCGACATCTTCAGGACCAGCGCACCCACGGTCACCACCCACCCTCGTTCGCTCGTTCTGGCTGCTGTCCCTGCCATGATGATCCGGTGCGCGCAGTCATGTACCAGGAGTTCGGTGCCACCCCGACGATCGTCGACGTGGATCGGGAACCGTGCCCGCCGCACGGCGTCGTGGTGCGGGTCGCGGCGACCGGCGTCTGCCGGAGCGACTGGCACGCCTGGCGCGGCCACGACGACTCGGTCACGCTGCCGCACGTCCCCGGACACGAGTTCGCGGGCGTCGTCGTCGAGGCCGGACCCGAGGTCCGCGACCACCGGGTGGGGGACCGTGTCACCGCGCCGTTCGTCTTCGCCTGTGGGACCTGCCCCGAGTGCCTGGACGGCGCCACCCAGGTCTGCACGCGGCAGGAGCAGCCGGGCTTCACCCTGCCCGGGTCGTTCGCCGAGGAACTCGTCGTCCCGCAGGCCGACCTGAACCTCGTGGCGTTGCCCGACGCCGTCGGGTTCGCCGAGGCCGCCGGACTCGGGTGTCGCTTCGGGACGGCGTACCACGCGCTGCACGCCCGCGCCCGCTTGCGTGCGGGGGAGCACGTCGCGGTGTTCGGGTGCGGCGGTGTCGGACTGTCGGCCGTGATCGTCGCGATCGCAGCAGGTGCACACGTCGTCGCCGTGGACGTCTCGCCCGGTGCGCTCGCACGTGCAGAGGCCCTCGGAGCGACGACCGTGCCGTCGGGGGAGCTGGCCGTGGAGCGGGTCCGGGAGCTGACCGACGGCGGAGCGCACGTCTCGGTCGACGCCTACGGCAGTCGCGCGACCTCGGTCGCTGCCGTCGCGTCACTCCGCGCGCGGGGTCGGCACGTGCAGGTCGGGTTGCTCCTCGACGACGAGGCCGCGCCGGCGATCCCGATGGGCCGGGTGATCGGCGAGGAACTCGAGCTGCTCGGCAGCCACGGCATCTCCGTCGGTGAGTACGCCGCGATGCTCGACGACGTGGTCACCGGACGACTGCGCCCGGACGAGTCCATCGGACGGACGATCGACTTCTCGGAGCTGCCCGCCGCGCTCCAGGCCATGGACGGACCGAGCTCGTCGGTGGGGATGACCGTGGCCGTCTTCTGAGCCCACGCTCGGGACTCCACACAGGTCGAGCGCCCCGTCACACGCATGTGACAGGGCGCTCCGTCGTGTCAGTCGCGCTCTTCGAGGGTCAGCGCGACGCCGAGCGCCATGAACGTCGGCGCCCAGTGGCCGACGAAGATGCCCTATCGGTCGGACTGTGCCTTGTCGTGGTGCTTGTTGCCGCGGGAGAACAGCCAGCTGACCAGCGAGAGGGCGATCGAGATGAACGCTCCGAGGTAGGCGTAGTCACTGCGGAAACCGATGCTGCTGAGGTACTTGACGGGGTGCATGAGGTGTCTTTCGTCGGCGAGGACCGTCGAACGACGGCATCGCAACCGACCCAACTCGTCGCCGTCGGCGACCACGTCCACTTTCAGCACCCCGGAGCCGTTCCTGGTAGACCGGGACGGGCAACGGACCACCAGGGGAGTACTGATGACATCGGAGCAGATCGATGTCCACGCGGAGGCGTTGATCACCTCGTTCGTGGAACCGGGCCGGCGCTCCCGGCTCGCCGGCCTCCGCGGCTCGGTGTCCGCCAGACGGAAGTTCGCGATCGAGGTCGCACTCCGGCAGCCGTTCCGAACCGACCGGCGCTTGCCGGTCCTGTCGGGAACGGGTCCGGCTCCCGAAGCGGTGTTGCGACAGCTCGAAGCGCTCGGCGCGACGGAGGACACACCGTGTGTGGTGTTCACGGTCGACGGCAATGAGTTCGTCCAGGGTCCGGTCAGCCCTGGACGACCACGCCGGACTTGCTGCAGGCGTCGTGGTCTCGATCACGCCCGGCGCGCTGGCGTACACGGAGTCCGAATGGGGAGACCGGTTCGTCCTGCGCGATGTCCCGGAACGGGCGAGCTGACATCATCTATATTATCGGCTACACGGGCAGCGTGCGAATCATCGACAGATTCAGCCAAAGCGCTTGTGGGAGGGCTGGTCGTCAGCCGTTCCCCCGTAGTCGCCACTCGTTGTCGACGCCGAGCTCCGTAGCGATCGCGCGAAGAGCGCTTTCGTGAGGGCGCCCTACTTGCGTCACATCCCAGGCGGTGAGAGCCTGCGTTAATGATGTGGCTGCTGCCTGAATGAGGTTCGCCGCCATGCTGTGTTTGGCGAAGCGTCGATATGAGACCCCGAGCTCGGAGCGGCGACTCTCGCTGGTGTAGAGCTCGACGGTCTCTGCGCCAGCATGCGTGAGAGCGCTGAGGTAGCGGTAGAGCATGTACATGTTGCCGGTTCCCTCGAGCGCGTTGAGGCGCTGCTCGAACTGCTTGTACCCAGCTGGGATTGAACCCAGCTTCCTTGCCTGGGCCTCGTACTCCTGACGCCGGGCTTCCGCGGTCGAGTCTGCACCCACGGCGTCGGCTTCAATCGCTTCTCGCAAGATGCGAGCCCGCGCTTTACTGCCCTCGCTGAGTACCGCCTTCCACCCGTCTGGGACGACGAGGACCCATCCAGCGGTGACAGAGTCTTCCATGAGCGATCGGATCAGCGGCACGGCCGCGATCGGCTGGCCAGCCTCATAGAGGGTGAGAACGCCACGCGCGCAGTCGGCAGCGTGCGCGGCAAGCCCGCGCACGAGGACGGACACCTGGAGTTCCAGGTCGGACCGGAGTTCGACCTCCTTCCGATCCTCTTCCGTCGCCCATATGGCGAGGAGATGCCGGATCACCGCGCGGTGGTCGGTCCGAGTGGGCATGCGTCAGTCAGCCTGAATCTGGTTGAAGGCACGGTCGCCAACTTCTTCTTCCTTTGTCGCTTCGTCGCGGAGCGTGGCGTACTGGTCCTCCTCGTCACGAAGATAGGACCCGAGAATGCGGCGCATCAGCAGCAGGAGGTCGCGCTCTCGACGCAGGGTGAGGTCCCACTGTTCGGGATCGTCGTACTCGCGAATCAACATCGAGACGTACCCCGCGGTCCCGACGGCGTTCACGGTGGAGCGGACCGCTCCACGGATCTCTTCGCTGTCGATGAGCTCGGCGAGGTCGTCGATGATGCGCATGTCGTCCCAGCCGTTATGGCCGATGAAGCTATCCCCATTGTTTGGGCCATCCCTGTTGACGGTGGTGGTGAAGAATTTGGATGTGGTTGCCAGGGCGTCGCGAGCGGCGGTGCGGCCCTGGTCGAGTCGTCGCGCTACGCGTTCTTGTTTGCGTTCATCGGCGCGATCGGTCCGATCTTCGCCACGATCGGCCTTGCGAGCGGCGCGATCGCTCCTGGCGGTGATGAGCGTCGTCGCCACGGCGCCGCCGGCGCCGACGAGACCACCGACCGCCCCTGCGAACAGGTTGGCCCAGTCCGTCACGAGATGGCCTGCGTTGCGTCCGCAAGGGCGCGAGACACGGAAGCCCCGCTGACGGTGATCGTTCCGCCGATGTCGTCGACAAGGACGTCTGCGAGCTCACGCGAGGTCTTCACGACTTGCACCATACGGTCCCGTACTGACACTGATAGGAAAACCCCTCGATCGAGGCCCGACTTAGTGGATGGTGCGGGCGTACTGGGCTTGCCAGCCTTCGGGCACCGAGTTCCGGAATGCCCGCGTTGCGGCGTCGCGATCGGGTCCGGTCGCTTCGTGGTCACGGGTCTCGATGGTGCGGGCGATCGCGCGGATCGTGATCGGTGGTGCCGGCCTGGATGAGCTCGTAGCCGGCCATGTCGATGCCAGCGATCGCGGCAGCGCGTGCAGACGCGTTGTCGGGCACGGTCGCTTCCGCTTCTCGGGTCTCGGGTCTCGGCCGATCGCAGGATTCCACGCACCGTCGTGACGACACCAGCCATCCTCTGACGCTCTGAGGCGCTCGAGCTCGGAGTTCCGGAACTGGCAGGACAGCCTGCTGGTGGGCTGTCCTGAATCACCCCCGCCGGCTCCGCCGATGGATGTCTGCTTCAAGGTGCGCTGTCGATTGCCAATCGATGTGGTTGGTCGACGGCGTGTGCCAGAGGTCGAATGATCGTCACAGCCGGATGATGACTGAGTGGACTTCCTCGACGGCTTCACCTTCCGCGGCTACCGCAGCTTCCCGAGCGACAGGACCGCTGAGCTGTACCCGCTGAGCAAGATCAACCTCATTGCTGGGCAGAACAACGCTGGGAAGTCCAACATTCTGCGCGTGGTCGCATCGACCTTCGCTGCTGCGCGAGCTGAACGATCGACTTGGGACCGGCCGGTCGGAGACGCCGAGCACCAGTACGAGCGATCCATCTACTACTCGGTAGACACGATTCTCTCCTGGCGATCGCCTATGGACTCGGACCTCGAGGCCCGGCTCCGCAGTCTGCTCGATCTCGTATGCGCCGTTGCGGGAACGCCCAATGGGATCTACTTGCCCGTCAGCGGCCTTGGGAAGTATGAATCCGATCGCATGCGCCCTGTCGCCGTGGAGGTCGGCCCATTGAGACTTGCAAGGGACCTGTCGACCGACCTGACTAGACGATCTGGAGGGTCAACTGGCGAAGACACCCTGCGCGTGATCGACTCGCTGATCGCGAAGCGGCCTGAACTTCCTCAAGCGGTCGTGATCAGCGGGAACCGTTCCATCTCGGACGAGAACACGGAAGCACCGGATCTCAACGGTCGCAGCATCAAGAGCCGGCTGCAGCAGCTGCAGAGTCCCGCCACGGAGCGGCTTGCGGACCGCGAAACGTTCGAGCAGTTCCAGCAGTTTGTACGGACCGTGCTCGAAGACCCGACCCTGACGATCGACATCCCGTACGACCTCTCGACGATCCACGTCACCCAGAACGGCCGGACACTGCCCGTCGAGAACATGGGCACTGGCGTGCACGAAGTCGTCATCATCGCCGCGGCCGCCACCGTCACGTCTGACTCGATCGTGTGCATCGAGGAGCCCGAGGTGCACCTGCATCCGATCCTCCAGCGGAAGCTGCTGCGCTACCTGGCGAACGCCACCACTAACCAGTACTTCATCGCCACCCACTCCGCCCACATGCTCGACTCCCAGCTCGGGTCGATTTTTCACGTCACCCACGACGGGACGATGTCGAGCGTGCGATATGCCGGCTCGGCACGAGACCGGGCAGCCATCTGCGCCGACCTCGGCTACCGCCCATCCGACCTCGTTCAGACCAACGCGGTCATCTGGGTGGAAGGACCTTCCGACCGGATCTACCTGCAGCGGTGGATGGAGCAGCTTGCGCCGGGGCGATTCGTCGAAGGCGCCCACTACTCGATCATGTTCTACGGCGGCTCGCTACTCAGGGACCTGTCGCCGCTCGACGCCGAAGAGGTCGACGACTTCATCTCCCTTCGCGCACTCAACCGCTACATGGTCGTGGTCATCGACTCCGACCGTGAGAAACCGCGTGCCGCTCTCAACCACAGCAAGCGTCGCGTCATCGACGACCTAAAATCAGACCCCGCAACCGGGCTGGCGTGGGTGACCGCCGGGTACACGATCGAGAACTACGTGCCCGAGGAGACGCTCACGGCGGCCATTCACGCGGCGCATCCGAAGAGCAAGGCGACGATGACGACGCAAGAGAGGTACGGGAACCCGCTGGCGGCGAGCCGCATTGGAACTCGAAGTCCGAGCAAGGTAGCGATCGCCAAGCGAGCTACGAATGTCCCGATCGAGCAGTGGCCGTACAACCTCAAGCAGCAGGTGCAGGCGGTCGTCGACCTCATCGAACGAGCGAACCAGCATCTCTGATCAACATCGTACGCGTCGCCCCACCCGTGCAGAGCCCCTCGAGCGCCTGTAGCTGCGGGAGGCAAGGTGCTGTTCCAGTCATACACACCTTTCGGATATGAGCCCTACTTCGGCACCAACGGGACCATGAAGGCAGACGAGGGACCCTTCAGAGCAATCGTCATCGGCCGTGATTCACGGTTCCCGATCGACACTCGCGTGACGGCCATCCTGCAAGATCACCGCGACGCGGTCGAGAAGCTGGCTGCGTCGCAGGCGTTCGAACGCGCTTGACGTCGGCGATGTATTGGTGGGGTGCGGTCACGATCCGGCTGATCGGCGTCGGGAAGTTCTCGACGGTGTCGTTCATGCGGGACTCCACGCGGCCCTGCGCCGTGAGCACTATCTTGTCGAACCGATCCGCTAGTCCGTCGAAGCCGGTTTGCCATGCATCCTGACCGATGTCGTCGGACCCGTTCACGACGAGGTCGCTGGCGGCCTAGGTAGCTTCACCGAAGCCGTGGCACGCCGCTTCATTCGCGTCGGCCTAAGCCTTCGTTGTGGAGGGGGATAGGCGCGGACAAGTGGGTCGCGCATTCAGCTAGAGCGAGCGGGATGAGCACGAGCGCGATGAGGGTCGTCTTCTTCACGAAATGAGCCCTACGAGTTCACGACGATCGCTCAAACCCCGCGACAGCGCGGTCGAAACCGTTGAGTATGCTTCGACGGTGGAGTTCATCGATGTGTACGGCAGCCTGACCGGCCTAGGTATCGCAACCCTGTTGATTGGAGGCGCCTTCGCCATCCTCAACGCCTGGGCGCTCATCGTCGTCATCGTCGCGGGGCACCGGTACCTCGACCGGACGCGCGGCACCAGCCCGCGGGATCAGCTGGAAAAGTACGAGCAGGGGCTCGAGCGGAAGCGGCGTGCAGCCAACGAGGAGCGCCTGAACCAGAGCCCGGGGGAGCGACGGGCGGCGCGGCCCGTCGACCGATGATCTGGGGTGTCTCGATCGTCGCCCTCATCGGACTTCTGCTGTCGATCTACAACTTCGTTGCAGGGATCGTTAAGAAGGTGCGCGAACGGGCGCGGATCGTTGTCGTCCTCTCGCACGTGCTATTCACGCCGTCGGCGAAGCCGCGGGTGTTCAACGTGCTCTTCACCGTCACCGTGCAGAACCTCGGCAATAAGCCGCTCACCGTCTGGGACGTGGGGCTCGAACGCGCTGATGGCAAGCAGGTATCGCTTCGATTCGGTCGGGATATCGTCCGGAACCTCTTGCACAGCAATCCCGCTGGCATCGACCCGAAGACATTCGACTACTCGGACGGGCCAGGTCTTCCGTGCTCCATCCCCGTCGGCGGAGTCATTGACTGGGTCTTCGAAAACGTGACGACCTCCAACGACCCGGATACGACGGTCTGGCGGGGGTACGCCACGCGACTCAAGGGCGTCAAGCAGCGCACCGACCGCTCGAAGCAGCGCTTCGAGCGGTCGGGCAAGTTGGTCTAGCGGGGACTAGGCGAGATTCTCGAGGGCCCCGTCGGGTAGGTCGGAAGGATGACGCCACTGGTGGCGTACTTGCGGTTCGGCAGGTGTCGCACCTTCTCGAGCTCCATCTCCTTGATGACGAGGTGTCGGATGGAATCTTCGGCGGGCAAGACGGGCTGGAACTCGATATCCAGCCGCCACCAGGTGCGCCAAAGCTCGTCGAAGGAGATGACGTCCGAGACGTAGGCAGCCTTCGCCGCGCGGATGGCCGATGAGCGGTCCCGGGCGAGTTCTTCGTGCTGCTCGCGGTCGAAGGCGATCTGCCGATCCGTGTCGGCGCCGCGGTCGCGTTGCTTCCCGCTCATCCCGCACGTCACCGCCGCTTCGGCTCAGTCGACCAGGGCGCTGCAGAAGGATAGCCCCTGCGAAGTTAAAGCTGACATAATATGCATTATCGGCGCTTGGAGGGACACCCGGCCCGGGAGCCCGGCCGCCCAGATGAGGTTGCTCGCATGGTCCGTTGCATGCGAGTAGGACGATGTGTCCGACAACGCCGCTGCTACCGGAGCTCTTGGCGGCGCCTCTCATCCGAACGGCCAGGCTCGATGAGTCCGACGGTCACGACAGGGATCCCCATCGCCTCAGCTTGTGCCTGTTCGTGGCCGTCCGTGAGCTGACATAACGAGGGCGCGGCTGGCGACCGCCTCGACAGGTCCGAGACGACGACGGGCAGCATCAACTTCTCAGGAGATGCTGCCCGTCGCGATCAAGCGTGCCGTGTCCGTCTGACGACGTGCCCTACGACTTCTCCCCGTCCTCGGTAGGGACATCGTCGGCGTCGATCTCGAGCGCCGCGCTCTCCTCCCCCGACTCCTCGAGCACCTCGGGCTCGGTGTCGGGCTGCTCGGGCGCTCCGCCTTGTGTGGTCTCTTCTGCCGGATCCGGCTGGCTGTAGCTCATGGTCGCGACCGTACGCGCGCCACGCTGGAACGGCCGTCAGCCGCCGCATTCCGGACTGGAGGCTCGGCTCGCTCCCGGCACCCGAGCCTCCCGTCCGCCCGTGGTCGGCCTGGCCCTCCGCGCGAATGCGCAGAAAGCTCGACCGGAACACGACTCCGCCCGCAACTTCCGCGCACTCGATGTGGAGCTCACACTCACCGGCAGCACCCGCACCCGGCCGCTCAGCCTCGGACGTAGTCCGCCAGGTGCTGCCCCGTCAGCGTGGACCGCGCGGCGACGAGCTCCGCCGGGGTCCCCTCGAACACGACCCGGCCGCCGTCGTGTCCGGCACCGGGCCCGAGGTCGATCAGGTGGTCGGCGTGCGCCATGACCGCCTGGTGGTGCTCGATGACGACGACGCTCTTGCCGGAGTCGACGAGCCGGTCGAGCAGCCCGAGGAGCTGCTGCACGTCCGCCAGGTGCAGCCCGGTGGTCGGCTCGTCGAGGACGATGATCCCGCCGGGCTCCCCCAGGTGCGTCGCGAGCTTCAGGCGCTGTCGCTCCCCGCCGGACAGCGTGGTGAGCGGCTGCCCGATGGTCAGGTAGCCGAGCCCGACGTCCACGAGCCGTTCGAGGACCGCCCTGGCCGGGGCGACGCGGGTGTCCCCCGCGGCGAAGAAGGCCGCGGCGTCCGCGACCGACATCGCGAGCACCTCGCTGATGTCCTTCCCGCCGAACCGGTACTCGAGCACCGACTGGTCGAAGCGCTTGCCGTCGCACTCCGCGCAGGTGGTGGAGACCCCGGCCATCATCCCGAGGTCGGTGTAGATCACGCCGGCACCGTTGCAGGCCGGGCACGCCCCCTCGGAGTTGGCGCTGAACAACGCCGGCTTCACGCCGTTGGCCTTCGCGAACGCCTTGCGGATCGGCTCGAGCATGCCGGTGTAGGTCGCCGGGTTGCTGCGGCGGGACCCCTTGATGGCACTCTGGTCGATCGCGACGACGTCGTCGAGCGGTGCCAGCGAGCCGTGGATGAGCGTGCTCTTCCCCGACCCGGCGACACCCGTGACGACGGTGAGCACGCCGAGCGGCACGTCGACGTCGACGTCCTGCAGGTTGTGCCGGTCGGCGCCGCGGATCTCGATCGCGCCCGTCGGCTGCCGGACCGACGGCTTCACCGAGACGCGGTCGTCGAGGTGGTTCCCGGTGACGGTGCCGCTCCCCCGGAGTCCGTCGAGCGGTCCCTCGTAGCAGAGCGTCCCGCCGGCGGCGCCTGCGCCGGGCCCGAGGTCGACCACGTGGTCGGCGATCTGGATCACCTCGGGCTTGTGCTCCACCACGAGCACCGTGTTGCCCTTGTCGCGGAGCCGGAGCAGGAGTCCGTTCATCCGTTCGATGTCGTGCGGGTGCAGGCCGGTGCTCGGTTCGTCGAACACGTACGTGACGTCGCTGAGCGAGGACCCGAGGTGCTTCACCATCTTGACGCGCTGGCCCTCGCCGCCGGACAGGGTGCCGGTGGGCCGATCGAGCGACAGGTACCCGAGGCCGATCTCGACGAAGGAGTCGACGGCGTCGCGGAGCCCGTCGAGGAGCGGGCCGACCGACGGTTCGTCGAGCCTGTGCAGCCAGGTCGCGAGGTCGGTGATCTGCATCGCGCAGACGTCGGCGATGCTCTTGCCGGCCACCTTGGACGAGCGCGCGACGTCGTTCAGCCGGGTGCCGCCGCAGTCCGGGCACGTCGTGAACGTCACCGCCCGGTCGACGAACGCCCGGATGTGCGGCTGCATGGCTTCCCGGTCCTTCTGCAGGAACGACCGTCGGACGCGGTGCACGAGCCCCTCGTACGTCATGTTGATGCCGGCGATCTTCTGCTTCGTCGGCTCCCGGTAGAGGAAGTCCTGCCGCTCCTGCTCGGTGAAGTCCCGGATGGGCTTGTCGGCGTCGAAGTACCCCGACTCGGCGTACAGCCGGACGTTCCAGCCCTCGGTCCCGTAGCCGGGTATCGTGAGGGCACCGTCGGACAGCGGCTTGGCGTCGTCGAACAGCTGCGTGAGGTCGATGTCGCTGACGCTCCCCCGCCCCTCGCAGCGGGCGCACATCCCGCCGAGCCGGTTGAAGCTGACCTTCTGGGCCGTGGCGTCGGTGCCCTTCTGGACGGTGATCGCTCCGCCCGCGGACACCGTGGCCAGGTTGAACGAGAACGCGTTGGGCCCGCCGACGTGCGGCTGCCCGAGCCGGCTGAACAGCACGCGCAGCATCGCGTTCGCGTCCGTGACGGTCCCCACCGTCGACCGCGGGTCGGCGCCGATGCGCTCCTGGTCGACGACGATGGCGGTGGTGAGCCCGTCGAGCACGTCCACGTCGGGACGGCCCAGCGTCGGCATGAATCCCTGCACGAAGGCGCTGTACGTCTCGTTGATCATCCGCTGCGACTCGGCGGCGACCGTGCCGAACACGAGTGAGCTCTTGCCGGAACCGGACACACCCGTGAACACCGTCAGGCGACGCTTCGGCAGGTCCACGTCGACATCGCGCAAGTTGTTCTCGCGCGCGCCGCGGACACGGATGCGGTCGTGGCTGTCGGCGATCGACGCGTCGCTGGTGTGCATGCCGATCAGGGTACCGACCGGGTGGTCGACCGCTGGCCGGACGGCGTCGGCGGGCACGGCCATACTGGCGCCATGGCACTCCGCTGGTACTCGATCGTCGTCGACAGCCACGACCCGCACGCCCTCGCGCGGTGGTGGGGTGAGACCCTCGCGTGGCCGGTCGTGTACGAGTCCGACGACGAAGCCGTGATCGCGCCGGAACACGCGCTCGAGCTCCCGGAGGGCACGCCGCGCGAGCACCAGCCGCAGGGGCTCGTCTTCGTGCCGGTGCCGGAGGGCAAGACCGTGAAGAACCGGCTCCACATCGACCTCGCACCCGCGCCGGACGACTCGCACCAGGCAGAGGTCGACGCCCTGGTGGCTCGGGGCGCGACGCTCGCCGACGTCGGTCAGCGCGACGTGCCGTGGGTGGTGCTGGCCGATCCCGAGGGCAACGAGTTCTGCGTGCTCACGCCCCGCGAATGACCCGCCGGACCAGGTCGGGCAGCTCGGCGGGCTCGAACGGCTCGTCCGTGGCGTCGAGCTCGTCGGCCGTCCACCAGCGGGAACCGAGGATGTCGACCCGCTCGTCGTCGGTCCACTCGTCGCTCGACAGCACGAATCCGGCGGTCCGGACGACGTAGAACTCGGAGTGTCCGCGGTCGTGGTCCGCCTGGTCCCACGTGACGTCGAAGTCCCACGACCAGACCGGTTCGCCCGGGTCGGTGATCACGATGCCGGTCTCCTCGCGGAGTTCCCGGATCGCAGCATCGCGGTGCGTCTCGCCCGGGTCGACTCCCCCACCCGGCGTGATCCACCGGTGGAAGCCGTCGGACGACGGGGCGTTGGTGTCCATCAGGAACACGCGGCCGTCGTCGTCGAGCAGCAGGATGCGAGAGGTCAGGCGGAGGCCGGGTGCTGCAGTCACCCGGTCGACGCTACCCCGAGCGCTCAGGCGGTGAAGCCGCTGACGTCGCCGACCAGGCGCGTGTTGTCCGTGGGGATCGGCTCGACCGCGGCGAGGGCGACCTCGGCGGCGAACTCGGACACGCTGTAGAGCTTGCCGACGGCCCCGCGACGTTCCTCGATCGCACCGGGGTTGATGCGGTTCAGGAGCGTCGCGGTGATCGTGCCCTCGATCATGTCGCCGGAGACGACGACGAACTCGATGCCGGCTGCCTCCAGCTGCGGGAGGAGCTCGCGGAGCGCGGTCTCACCGGCGTGCTTGCTCTTGGCGACCGGCAGGTACTCCGGCAGCGTCTCAGCGGTCTCGACGAAGTGGGCCTGGTGGCTCGTGACGAACACGACCCGGGAGCCGGCGGCCATGTGCGGCACGGCGGTCTGGAGCATGTCGACCTGCGCGTCGCGGTTGAGACGGAGCGCGTAGTCCTCGCCCATGCCCGACTCCATCCCGCCCGATGCGTTCAGGACGAGGAGGTCGATCCCGCCCCATGCCTGCACCACGGTGTCGACCATGGCCTGCACCGAGTCGTGGTCGGTCAGGTCGGCGCCGACCGCGAGGGCTTCTCCCCCGGCGGCGACGATGCCCTCGGCGATCTGCTCGGCGCGGCGGGCCTTGTTCCGGTAGTTGACGACCACCTTGGCCCCGGCCTCGGCCAGGTACCCGACGGTGTCGGCGCCGATGCCGCGGGACGAGCCGGTGACGAGGGCGCGCTTGCCGGCGAGGGATCCGGGGGCGAGGGGGCTGCTCACAGTGGTGTTCTCCAGTTCGTGACCGTGCATCGGGACCGGTCGAGCCTACCAATCCGTGCGCCCGGTCAGACGTCGTTTGATATGTTGAACGGACTTGAACCGGCCGTCGCGACGCAGCGCTGCCGCGCGCGACCGAGGGAGGGAGATCGCGTGAACATCTCGGATTGGATCCAGACCATCGTCTGGATCGCTCTGGTGCTGGTGTTGGGGGTGGTCGAGGTGTTCACCCTCGACTTCATCTTCATCATGCTCGCAGCCGGAGCAGCGGGCGGCTTGATCGCCGCGCTCATCGGCGCGGAGTGGTGGCTGTCCGCCATCATCGCCGCGGCCGTCGCGCTCCTGCTCCTCGCGCTCGTCCGGCCCCGGCTCCTCGTCGCGCTCGGCCGGAACGCCGACCCCCACCGCACCGGCGTCGAGGGACTGGTCGGCATGCCGGGCACCGTCGCCGTCGCGTTCACCTCCACCGCCCCCGGCCAGGTCCGCCTGGCGAACGGTGAGACCTGGAGCGCGCGCATCGACGTCGCCGCCCCCGATCGCACCCCGCCGCTCGGCACCCACGTCGTCGTCGAGTCCATCGAGGGCTCGACCGCCGTCGTCCGCATCCAACAGAAGGCTGCTTCATGACCCTCGAACCCGGGACGATCGTGCTCCTCGTACTGATCGTCGTCATCGTCATCTTCGTGATCGTCGTCCTGGCCAAGGCGATCCGCATCGTCCCCCAGGCCACGGCGGGCATCGTCGAGCGGCTCGGCAAGTACCACAAGACCCTCAACCCGGGGTTGAACCTCCTAGTGCCGTTCATCGACCGGCTCCGGCCGCTGCTCGACATGCGCGAGCAGGTCGTGTCGTTCCCGCCGCAGCCGGTGATCACCGAGGACAACCTCGTGGTCTCGATCGACACCGTCGTGTACTTCCAGGTGACCGACGCCCGCGCCGCCACCTACGAGATCGCGAACTACCTCGGCGCCGTCGAGCAGCTGACGACCACCACGCTCCGCAACGTCGTCGGTGGCCTCAACCTCGAAGAGGCACTGACCAGCCGCGACAACATCAACGGCCAGCTCCGCGTGGTGCTCGACGAGGCGACCGGCAAGTGGGGCATCCGCGTCGGACGCGTGGAGCTCAAGGCCATCGAGCCGCCCGTGTCCATCCAGGACGCCATGGAGCAGCAGCTCCGGGCGGAGCGCAGCCGTCGTGCAGCGATCCTGCAGGCCGAGGGCACCAAGCAGTCGCAGATCCTCGAGGCAGAGGGCCAGCGACAGGCGGCGATCCTCGCCGCCGAGGGTGACGCCAAGGCCCAGGTGCTCCGCGCCGAGGGTGAGGCGCAGGCCATCGCGACGGTGTTCGACGCCATCCACACCGGCGACCCGGACGAGAAGCTGCTGTCGTACCAGTACCTGCAGACCCTGCCGAAGATCGCCGAGGGCACCGCGAACAAGCTCTGGATGATCCCGAGCGAGTTCACGGAGGCGCTGTCCGGCATCGCCAAGGGCTTCACCACGAGCCGCTCCGGCGCAGCGCCTGCCGCCGGCGGTGCAGGTGGGAGCGACTTCCTCGCGAAGATCTCCAAGCTCGCCAACGAGAGCCTCGCCAACACGGCGGCGACCGAGCCGGGGGGCGGCGCGGCTGCGGCGAACCCGAACGCGACCGCGGCGGACATCGTGCCGGACGCGGGTCTCGACGAGCGTCTCGCGGAGTCGAACCGCAGCGTCGAGGAGAAGCTCGCCGCCGCGGCCGAGGCCACGCGCGAACAGCTCGGCGACGACCGCACGCAGCAGTAGCCGGGAACCACGAAGGCCCGCTCCCATCGGGGAGCGGGCCTTCGTCGTTCGCCAGTGCCTCAGGCGCCGCGACGGGCGCGCAGGAACTGCAGTCGTTCCTGGAGCAGTTCCTCGAGCTCTTCGCGCGAGCGCCGCTCGAGCAGCATGTCCCAGTGGGTACGTGGTGCCTTGACGTCCTCTGCTGCGACCTCGACGGGGACCCCGTCGTCGCCGAGCAGGCGTCCTTCGCGTCCGCTCCTGGGGTCGGCCCAGCTCTGCGGGACCTCTGCCTCGGCGGAGAACACGACGTCGAACGTCTCGCCCGAGTCGGTCTGGTAGACCGCGCGCTTGCGGTCAGAGAGCTCAACGCCCTCTTCGCTCTGGAGGCTCTGGCTCCCGAGCCGCATGCCGCGGAGACTCCGATCAGCCATGGTGGACTCCTCTCGCTCGTTCCCCCCTTGCAACACTGTCCCACGCGGGTTCGTTCCGGGGCATCCGCATTCACAGTGGGTTCCCAGTGCGGGACCGCGGGACGGGCGGACGCTCAGCGGCGGCGGCGGGGCGTGTGGAACGGGGCGCAGGCGATGAGGACGAGGAGCCCGCCGAGCGAGAGGACGAGCGCGATCAGTCCGGACGCGACGGTGGCCGGCGTCGTGGAGGTGCCGAGGGGGACGTCGGTCACCATCGAGGTCGCGGTGTACTCCGGCACGCGGTCGATCGTCCGCCCGGAGGGGTCGATCACCTGCGAGGCGCCGACGGTCGAGATGTTCACGAGCGACCGGCCGGTCTCGATGGCCCGCATCCGCGCGATCTCGAGCTGCTGCAGGTTCTCGTCGGTGCCGGAGAAGTCGGCGTTGTTCGTCTGCGCGAGGATCACCTGCGCGCCGCCGCGGGCCATGTCCCGCGTCAGCCCGTCGTCGACGATGTCGAAGCAGATCGCGATGCCCGCCTTGATCCCGGCGACGTCGAGCACGTTCGGCTTCGTCCCCGGCGTATAGTCGCGCTGCAGCAGTCCGATGAGCGACGGCGCGAGCTTGGAGAAGAACCACCGGTCCGGGACGTACTCGCCGAAGGGCACCGGGCGCTTCTTGTCGTAGGACGACTGCCACCCGTCGGCGGTCCAGACGAACGACGTGTTGTGGAGCACACCCGCCGGTGTCTGGGTGATCGCGCCGGCGACGATGGGGGCCCCGACGGACTGCACGACGGAGTTCAGCGCGCTCGCGATCACGGGCTGCTGGCGCGGGTCGAACTCGGCGGACGCCTCGGGCCAGACGACCAGGTCGACGCCCTTCGCGGACACGTCGGTCGCGGCGACCTGCGACTCGAGGACCTGTCCGGGGGCCGCCCGGTCGAAGTACCCGGCAGGACCGTTGCCCTGCACGGACTCGATACGGATGGTCCCGTCGGTCGCTGTCGGCCAGGCGGGGACGGCGAGCACCGCCGCCACGAGGAGTCCGGCGACGGCGACGCGCATCCGGAGCTGGATCCCCCCGACGAGCCCCAGGGAGACGACGACGGCGACGCAGTAGACGACGACGAACGACAACCCGAGGACGCCGACGTACGCGACGAGGTGCGCGAACGGGCTCTCGGACTGCGACAGCCCGACCCGTCCCCACGCGAACCCGCCGTACGGCCAGCTCCCGGAGAACCACTCGCGTCCGGTCCACAGTGCGGCGACCACGGCCGGGAGGCCCCACACGCGTCCGGCGGTCGAGGGCAGGAGGCGCGCGACCCAGCGGTACGTGAGGGCGATCGCGACGCTGCCGAGTGCGAACATGGCCGCCTCGAACAGCGCGAGCGCGAGCCACGGGACCGGACCCAGGTAGCGCCCGGCCCACGAGATGGCCGGCACCCAGAACGCGACTCCCCCGAGGTAGCCGAGCCATGCCGCACGGCGCCACCCCTGTCCCATGGCGGACAGCAGCAGACAGGCCACCGCGGGGTAGGCGAGGAACCACCACCCGGGCGACGGGAAGGACAGGGCGAAGAGCAGCCCACCGATGACCGCCAGCGGCAGCGCGATCCGCACCGGCAACGCCGCGAAGGGCGCGCGCGGACGCACACCGGTCTCGGGAACCTGCACCGGGCCTCCCGTCAGACCGTCGCGTACGCGACGATGCCGCGGCGGACCGCGTCCGTCGCACGTCGGGCGGTCTCGGCGAGCTCGGGGTCGCCGGCGTTCTTGATCTGGTCGAGGAGGTCGATGACCTGCTTGCACCACCGGACGAAGTCACCTGCCGCCAGGTCGAGCGACCGCAGGACGTCGTCGAGCGCCGAGCCGGACGCCCACCGGAACATGCCGACGGCGATCGCGGGGGTCGGCGGCTGCGAACCGGACAGCCGGGCGTCGCGCTCCACGTCGTCGAGGCGTGACCAGATCGTCAGGGTCTCGTCGAGCGCCGGGCGGAACGCGCCGCGCGGCAGTGCGTGCTCGGTCCCCGGAGCGTCCTCCCGACGGGGCTGGTAGACGATCGTTGCTGCCATCGCGGCGAGCTGTGCGGGCGTGAGGTCCTTCCACACCCCGGCCTCGAGGCACTCGGCGACGAGCAGGTCACGCTCGCCGTAGATCCGCTGCAGACGACGACCACCCGCTGCCACGGTGAGCTCGCCGTCCTCGGCGCCGCCAGGTGCGCCGTCGGCGTCGTTCCCGCTCGGCACGAGGTACCCGAGCTGGACGAGCACGTCGGTCACCCGGTCGAACGTCGTCGCGACGGCGCCGGTCCGGGAGCGGATCTGCTGCACGAGCTTGTCGTTGACGCGCTTGAGCTTGTACCAGCGCTCCGCCCAGCGGGCGTGCGCTTCGCGGTCGGGACAGGCGTGGCACGGGTGACGCTGCAGGGCGCGCCGCACCTCGGTGATCTGGGACTGCCGTTCCTGGCGGGCACCGTGCGAGGCTTCGCGGCCACCGGGGACGTTCGTGCGTTCGAGGTCCGAGAGTCGCCGTCGCAGCGCCGCGTACTCGGTGAAGTCGCCGAGGTGGCACGCCATCGACCGCTGGTAGCCGTCGAGCGACTCCTGCTGCGACCGCACCTTCCTGGCGAGGTCGACGACGGAGCGGTCCGCCTGGAACTGCGCGAAGGACGTCTCGAGGACCTCACGCGTGCGCTGTCGACCGAACTGCTCGATCAGGTTCACGGCCATGTTGTACGTCGGCTTGAACGAGGAGTTGAGGGGGTACGTCCGACGGCTCGCGAGCGACGCGACGGCCTGCGGTTCGAGGCCGTCGGTCCACTGGATGACCGAGTGCCCCTCGACGTCGATCCCCCGACGGCCGGCTCGACCCGTGAGCTGCGTGTACTCCCCCGGCGTGATCGGCACACGGGCCTCGCCGTTGAACTTCTCGAGCTTCTCGAGGACGACCGTGCGCGCCGGCATGTTGACCCCGAGCGCCAGGGTCTCCGTCGCGAAGACGACCTTGAGGAGCTTGCGCTGGAAGAGGTCCTCGACGACCTCCTTGAACGCGGGCAGGAGCCCGGCGTGGTGCGCCGCGACGCCCCGCTCGAGGCCTTCGAGCCACTCCCAGTACCCGAGGACGGCGAGGTCCTCGTCGAGGAGCGTCCGGCAGTGGTACTCCGCGGTCTCGCGGATCTCGTTCCGCTCCTCGCGGGTGGTCAGGGACACCCCGGACCGCAGGACCTGCCGGACACCCTGGTCGCACCCGTTGCGGCTGAACACGAAGAAGATCGCCGGGAGCAGCATCCGCTCGTCCAGCATGCGGGCGATGTGCTCGCGGTGCAGCTTCTCGGTGCGCGGACCACGGCGGTCGACGTACCCGCCACGACCCCGACGTCCGCGGTGGCCGCCACGACTGTCGTTGCGCGAGCCTCCGCCGACGAGACGCAGCAGCTCGGGGTTCACGCGGTTGGTCGCCGCGGCACCGGACGAGTCGAAGAGGTCGACCATCTTGTTGCCGACGAGCACGTGCTGCTCGAGGGGCACCGGACGGTCCTCGGACACGATGACGTCGGTGTCGCCGCGGACGGTCTGCAGCCAGTCGCCGAACTCCTCGGCGTTGGACACCGTCGCGCTGAGCGAGACCAGACGGACCTCGGTCGGCAGGTGCAGGATCACCTCTTCCCAGACCGCGCCCCGGAACCGGTCGGCGAGGTAGTGGACCTCGTCCAGCACGACCCATGCCAGGTCGTCGAGCAGGTCGGAGTCCGCGTAGATCATGTTGCGGAGCACCTCGGTCGTCATCACGACGACCCGTGCCCGGGGGTTGACGTTGGTGTCGCCGGTCAGGAGCCCCACCTCGGACTCCCCGTACGCCTCCACGAGTTCGGCGTACTTCTGGTTGCTCAGCGCCTTCATCGGCGTCGTGTAGAACACCTTCGCCGTCGGCTGCCGCATCGCCAGCCAGATCGCGAACTCGGCGACGATCGTCTTGCCGGCGCCGGTCGGAGCGGCGACGAGCACGCTCCGCCCCTGGTCGAGCGCATCGCACGCGGCGAACTGGAACGCGTCCAGGTCGAACCGCAGGTCCGCACGGAACAGCTCCAGGTTGCGCGACCGGCTCCGGACGCGGGCGGCCTGGAACCGCTCGGCCGCGCTCAGCCCGGTGTCGGTCACAGGCCGTACTCGGCGTCGAGCTTGGCCTGGCGCTTCGCGAGACGACGGTCGTGCAGCCAGGTCACCACGCAGGCGGCGACGTAGAGCACCATCATCGGGATCGCGAGCAGGAACATCGAGATGACGTCGGCGCTCGGGGTCACGATCGCGCAGAAGACCAGGATGCAGAGGATGGCCACGCGCCAGGACTTGATGATCGACTTCGCCTCGAGCACGCCGACGAAGTTCAGCAGCACCAGGAACACGGGCAGCACGAAGGCGATGCCGACGGCCACGATGAGCTTGATGACGAAGTCGTAGTAGGCCTTCGCATCGACGATGGAGGTGTCCTGGCTCGACACGAAGCTGCCGAGGATCCCGACGATGTGCGGCAGGACGTACCAGCCGAAGTAGCACCCGGCGAAGAACAGCGGGATCGCCGTGCCGAGGAAGCCCCACACGTACTGCTTCTCGCGCCGGACCAGCGCCGGGACGATGAACGCCCAGATCTGGTAGAGCCACACCGGGCTCGCGATCACGATGCCGATCGTGATCGCGATCTGCAGCTTGAGGTCGAACGCGCCCGTGATCATCGGGAAGTTCAGCTCGGCGGTGTGCCCACCGACCTTCGCCAGCTGGGACACGGGGGCGCGCAGCGAGTCGAGCACGAACGGGGTCAGGAACCAGCCGCCGACCGCACCGACGAGGACCGCGAGGACGGCCTTGAACAGGCGGTTGCGCAGCTCGATGAGGTGCTGCCCGAGGGACATGCGGCCTTCGGGTTCCTTCGGACGGCGACCCTGCCGCTTCTCTCGCCCGCGCGCGGTCGTCGAAGCCATGCGTCGATCCTACGGCAGCGCGGCCCCCGGTCGGCGGCAGGACGTGCGAACGCACAGCGCACCTTCGGGCGAGTGGTCACGACACCCCGCTCGGATCCGCCGACCGGTCAACGTCCGTCGTCGTCGGGATCACCGACCGACGGTCTGCGACCGGTGGGCGGTCGATGCGCGGGGTGTCGCGACCACTCGCCGCGGTCGGCGGCCTCTGCGGGTCCGGTGGGCGGTCGGCGGACGGGAGGCACGGTGCGGGCCGGGAACGAGCCTCCCGTCCGGTGGACGGTCGCGACCAGGGCCCGTCCGCTCCCACCGCGCGTCGGCACCGCCCGCGTCGACCCCCGCGCGGGGTCGCGGCGCCACGCGCGCGGCGGCGGGTCGCCACGCGCGCGGCGTCGCGTCGCCACGCGCACGGCGTCGCGCGCCGCTGCCGTCAGGACGCGGGGAGCGCGGACGCCGCGAAGGCGCGCACGGCGTCACGCGCAGCGGGCGGGTCGAGCACGACGGCCCGCCCCGGCAGGCCGGCGACGAGACGCACCACACCGTCGAACCCCGCGGACGCGGCGAGCCGGATGCGCACGCGCCGATCGGCGTCGGGCACGTCGGCGGTGTCCGCGAGGAAGTCCGCCACGAGCGGCAACGACGAGGCGTCGAGCTCCACGGTCACGATCACGTCGTCCGCGCTCTGCTGGAACAGCGTGTCGGGGATGGTGACGTCGTCCGTCGAGTGCGACGCCTGGCGGTCGTCGACGCGCACGGCCGACATCCGGTCCAGTCGGAACGTGCGGAGCGCTGCACGATCGAGGTCCCAGGCGCGGAGGTACCAGTCCGTGTCGATGGACTCCACGCGGAGCGGGTCCACCGAGCGCGTGCTGCCCTGGGTCCGCGGGCCGGCGTAGTCGAACACGAGTCCACAGCCGTCGGACATCGCCTGCCGGATGGTGGCGAGCGTGGCGTCGTGGCGCTCCTGGCCGACGGCGACGTTCGCGGATGCTCCACCAGCACCGCGGGAGAGCTTCGCCATGAGCGCCCGGATGGCGTCGCGGTCGGCGGCTTCCGGCAGCGCGGAGAGGTACTGCAGGCCTGCGATGAGCGCAGAGGCTTCTCGTGCGGAGAGCCGCGGGGAGTCGTCGATCGCCACGAGGTTCGTCAGCACGATCATGTCGTTCTGCTCGAAGTCGTCCCAGGCGATGTCGAACAGGTCGCCGTGCTGGTACTGCATCGTCTCGCCGGGGATCCCCGACACGGCGATGAGCTCCACCGCGCGGCGGATCCTGGTCTCCGGGACGCCGAAGTGCCGAGCGGCCTCGGCCACGGAGACCCGCTCGCGGTCGATCAGGTACGGCACCAGTGCGAGCAGGAACGCGAGCTTGTCCTGCGCCTGGAGCGGCTGGGGTTCAGCCACGGAGCACCCCTTCGCTGTGGTCGGCGACTCCGCCGTGGTCGGCGACGAGGCCGCGGAGACGGTCGAGCACGCGGTCGCGGACGTCCGCGGGTTCGAGCACCTGTACCTCTGGGCCGAAGGCGGCGAGTTCCTCGGCGAGGATCTGCGGGTCGACGTAGTGGAGCACGAGGACGCCATCGCCCTGTGCGGTGGTGTCCCGCCGACGGCCGAGACGGCGTTCGGCATCCGACCCGGGGAGGACCGCGATCGTCGCCGTGCGCTCGGACCAGAGCCGGTCGAGTTCCGCGAGGGTCCGCTCCCCCGCACCGGCGGGCGCCGGGTGGCGACCCGGCTCGTACGTCGTGACGGGACCGACGATCCGCGAGAGCAGGTAGTTCTTGTCGGAGTCCGTCGAGGGTTCGTGTGCGGCGAGCATCCACCGGCCGCCGTGCTGCACGAGCGCCAGCGGAGCGACATCGCGCCGTCGTGCTTCGTGTTCACCAGGGGTGATGTAGTCGAACCGGACGGCTGCCGCGCGGTCGAGCGCGGCACGGAGTGGTTCGAACGCGGCGTCCCGTGCGCGGAGCCGCGGAGCGTACGCGTCCATGCCGGTCGCGCCGGCGCGGCTGTCGTCATCACCGGCGGAACGGACCTTGAGGAGCGCTCGACGCGAATCGGACGACAGGGCCCCTTCACGCCACGCCATCGCCGCGAGCGACAGCAGCGCGGATTCGTCCGGGGTGAACCGGACGTCGAGGGGCAGGTCGTACTCGCCCTTCGGGATGCGGTACCGCAGAGTCTGGTTGTTGCCGGACGACCCGGGGGTCTCGATGGTCTCGAGCGGGATGCCGAGTTCGCGGACGTCGTCCTTGTCGCGTTCGAACTGCCGCTCGAGCGACGCGTTGTCACCACCGGCCGCGAACCGCTGTCGGTAGCCCTGGACGTTCGTCAGGATCTCGGACTTCGTCAGGCCCGACTCGGTCGACAGCAGCGCGAGCACGAGGCTGAACAGGCGTTCTTCCGCCGGTACGCGGGGCACACGGGTGGCTGGCACGAGCCGATCCTACGGCAGCGCGGGGGCACCGGAGTGCACCCGCGCGCGGGTTCGTGGAGAGCGGACGAACGTCGTCAGGACCGGGATCCGGGTCAGGACTTCATCGAGCCGAGCACGTCGATGACGTACGCGTAGGCCACACCCTGCTGGTGGACGATCGCGAGCACCTGGTCGCCGACCTTCCGGCCGACGAGCGCGCTGCGCACGCCTTCCTGGACCTGCCCCTTTGCGAGGGGCACGGTCTGGGCGCCGGTCCCGTCGGTCCAGCTCGACCCGGCGACCGTGGAGTCGTTGCCCCACGTGACGGCGGTGTACTTGATGACCGCGGTGTCCTTGTCGGTGAGCACCTCGCCGTGGCCTTTGCGGAGCAGGTGGGTCTCATCGGAGGACGGTGCCGCGGACGACGGCACCGTGATGCCGGGGGCACCGTCGGGCGCCAGGACGACGGCGGGCATGTGGTCACCCGCGAGCTGCGGGGTCCCGGTGGCGCGGGAGTCGAACGCCCGCTTGACGTCGATCACCGCGACGACGGCGTCCTCGGTCTTCTTGGTCGAGGTCGCGCCGCTCGACAGCGCACTCTGCGGCAGCGCCACGGCGAGCCGGTCGCCGACCTTCGCGCACTCGAGCGCCTTGCCGAGGGCACCGGCGTTCGAGGAACCCGCGGTGATCGGCGCGGTCGTGCCGGAGTACCCGCTGGTCTGCGCGACCTTCCCGGTGGCGCCGTCGACGAGCGTGTACTCGATGAGGACCGGCGTGCCGTTCCCCACCGTGCGGCCGTCGCCCTGCTTCAGGACCGAGACCTGGGTGCCCTTCGTGGTGAGCCCCGCGGGGATCGAGACCTTCGGCTCCTTGCCGAACGCGCCCGACGCGGTGACGGACTCGGACGCGGCACCGGGAGCGTTGCAGCTCGACGGCGTCGTGCCGGCTCCGCTCGACGCGCATGCCGTGAGCGACGCGGCCAGTCCGATGGTGACCAGGAGTGCGGGGATGGTGCGCACGGACCCTCTTTCCGTTCGATGCGGGGCGGGCAACGGTCGGTAGCCTACCGGTCGTCTCCATCAGGATCGGACGCGTCCATCGCGCCGGCTCCTGCCGCGTCCGCGGCTTCGGCGGCCGCGACCTTCCGGGCCTGTGCCGCCGCCTGGCGCGCCACCTTGCGGAGCTTCTTGTCGCTGGCGGACCGTTCGCCGACGGCGCCCGGCGTCCAGGCCTCGACGTCCTCGTCGGAGAACTCCGCCTTGCCTGCGCGTCGCTTCAGGTTCGGGAGGACCACACCGTCGGCCAGACGGCGTGCCGTCACGAGGAACCCGGTGTGTCCGACCATGCGGTGGTCCGGTCGGACGGCGAGCCCCTCGACGTGCCAGGTGCGCACGAGCGTCTCGCTCGACTGGGGGTCGGTGAACCGGCCGGTGTCGCGGAGCGCCTCCGCCGTGCGGCTCAGCTGCGTGACGGTCGCGACGTAGCAGACGATCAGCCCGCCGGGCACGAGCGCGTCGGCGGCCGCGTCGACGCACTCCCACGGCGCGAGCATGTCGAGCACGACGCGGTCGACGCTCTGGGGTTCGGTGGCACCGGGGAGCTCCTCGACGAGGTCGCCGACGGTCACGCTCCAGTTGTCCGGCACGGCGCCGAGGAAGGTGCCGACGTTCCCACGGGCGATCTCGGCGAACTCGTCGCGGCGCTCGAACGACTGCAGGCGGCCGGTCGGACCGATCGCGCGGAGCAGCCAGAGCGAGAGCGCGCCGGAGCCGACACCGGCCTCGACCACGCGGGCCCCGGGGAAGACGTCGGCGAACGCCACGATCTGCGCGGCGTCCTTCGGGTAGACGATCGCCGCACCGCGCGGCATCGACATGACGTAGTCGTTCAGCAGCGGCCGGAGCGCGAGGTACTCGTCGCCCGAGCTCGCGGTGATGACGGATCCGTCCGGCTGCCCGATCACGTCGTCGTGCGCGAGCATGCCGCGGTGCGTGTGGTAGATCACGCCGGGCTCGAGCGAGAGCGTCGTGAGCTTGCCCTTGGGGCCGGTGAGCTGCACGCGGTCGCCCGCGCGGAACGGCCCGCGCGGCGGGGTGTGCGGGGTGCCGCCGGTCGTGTGCGGCAGTCCGGTGGTGTCGGGGAGCTCGGCGTTCACCGTGCGACCTCCTCGGCGTCGGTGGCGGACCCACCGGCTCGTGCGGCCAGCGCCGGCGAGGTGAGTGCCACCAGCCGGTCCACGTCGACACCGGCGAGCGACGTCAGGTAGACGTCGCCGGCCGTCTCCGGCAGCGGCACGATGTGTTCGACGGCGATCGTGACGGCGCCGGACGCGACGGCCGCGGCGACACCGGTGGCGGAGTCCTCGATCGCGACGCATGCGGTGGCGTCGACGCCCAGCTGGGCGGCTGCGGTCAGGTACGCCTCGGGGTGGGGCTTCGGGTGCTCGACGTCGTCGCCGGCGACGACGACCCGGAACGGGTGGTCCGCCAGGGCGTCAGCGGCGACGAGCGCCATGGTGCGGCGGGACATCGTCACGAGTGCCGTGGGGATGCCACGGGCGTGCAGTTCCTCGATGAGCTCACGCGCACCGGGTCGCCACGGCAGGTCGTCGTGCGCCAGCCGCTCCATGACGTACGAGGTCATCCACTGGACGATCTCCTCGACCTCCATGTCGACGCCCTTGTCCCGCAGGATCTCCCCCGAGCGCTCGAGGCCGCTCCCCACCAGGGAGAGCCCGTCCTCGTGGGTCCACTCGGCGCCGTAGCGGCCGGTCAGCTCCACTTGGGACTGCTGCCAGATCGGCTCGGTGTCGATGATCGTGCCGTCCATGTCCCACAGCACGGCTGCGGGCTGGACGAGGGCGAGGGGATGCGCGGTCACGGGCGACGAGTCTACCGGCGCACGCGGTCGCCGAAGGCCCTGGGGCCTATTGTGGATGCCTGATCGTGTCCGGTCGGCTGTGGACGGTTCGCCTCCCGCGCCGACCCGCTCCACTCCACCTCCAGGAGGTCCGCTCCGTGCCACAGCACTCCCCCTTCAACGACGGCCGCCTGCTGGTCGTCGCGTTCGAGGGCTGGAACGACGCCGGGGAAGCCGCCAGTGGCCTCGCCCGGCGGATCGTCGACGCACTCGGGCTCGACGAACTGCGGGAGATCGACGGGGAGCAGTACGTCGACTACCAGTTCAACCGCCCGAACGTCGGCAGCGACGACAACGGCGTCCGCGGGATCCAGTGGCCGCGGATCGTGCTGCACGGCCCCGGCGACGTCGGACGCCCGGTCATCGGCGCGGCGGGTTCCCCGGCGGAGCGCGACGTCTTCGTGCTCGTCGGACCGGAGCCGTCCCGCACGTGGCGGGCGTTCTGCGCCGAGATCATCGACCTCGCCGACGTGTACTCCATCGACGCGGTGGTGTTCGTCGGCGCCATGCTCGCGGACGTCCCGCACACCCGTCCGATCTCGGTGTTCGTGTCGAGCGAGAACGCCGGCGTCCGTGCCGCGTTCGACGTCGACAAGTCGTCCTACGAGGGCCCCACTGGCATCCTCGGTGTGCTCTCCGACACGATGGACAAGGCCGGGCTCACGACGCTGTCCCTCTGGGCCTCGGTCCCGCACTACGTGCACAACGCGCCGTCGCCCAAGGCCACGCTGTCGCTCCTGGACAAGATGGAGGAGCTCACCGACGTCACGGTCCCCCGCGGCACACTCCTCGACGACGCGACGCAGTGGGAAGAGGGCATCGACGCCCTGGCCTCCGACGACGAGGACATGGCGTCGTACATCGAGCAGCTCGAGCAGGCACGCGACACCGTCGACTCCCCCGAGGCGTCGGGTGACGCCATCGCGCAGGAGTTCGAGCAGTACCTGCGGCGTCGGGAGCGCAAGGACGGCAAGGACGGTCCCGGCCAGGCGGGCGAGGGCCCGTGGCGGCCCCCGCAGCCACCGCAGTAGGAGCGCGCGACGACGGACGGGAGGTGGGCCCCACCAGCCGGTACCGGCGCACCGCGCCAGCGGGGTGACGGCCGAGCCTGGAGGGACGGTGCCAGCTGGCACCGAGCCTCCCGTCCGATTCGGCGCCCGTCCGGATCCCGCGCCCCGCCCGCCGCCTGCCGCCCGCCGCCCGCCGACTGGTCACGACACCCCGTCCGCCTCCGCCGACCGGCCACGAACTGTCGCTCGCGGGCAGCCGGAACGACGGATCGTGGCCGCTCGGCAGACGTGAGCGGGGTGTTGTGACCGGTCGGCAGGTGCCGCGGCAGACGTGAACGGGGTGTTGTGACCGGTCGGCAGGTGCCGCGGCAGACGTGAACGGGGTGTTGTGACCGGTCGGCAGATGCCTGGCGGCAGGTACCGGTAGTGGGCGCGCGTCAGGCGATACGGATGCCGAGCAGGGCGTCGACCAGGTCGACGAGCTCGGGCGTGCACCGGGTCCCGCCGGCGACCGCGGTGTCGACGGCCGCGACCGCACCCGGCGTGTCGAGGTCGTCGGCGACGCGCGCTCGGATGCGCGCGATGACGTCGTCGGCGTCATCGGCGTGTCCCGCGCCCGCCGTCGCCCACGAGTCCCAGGCTGCGAGCCGCCGGATGGCGCTCGACAGTTCGGCGTCGAACCACTCCCAGTCGTCCGAGTACCGGTGCGACAGGAGCGCGAGCCGGATCGCACGGGGATCGGCCCCGTCGTCGAGCAGGCCGCGGACGGTGACCAGGTTGCCGAGCGACTTCGAGATCTTTTCGCCCTGGTACGCGATCATGCCGGTGTGCACGTACGCGTGCGCCAACGGCTGGTGCGCCAGCGCCGCAGCGTGCCCAGCACTCATCTCGTGGTGCGGGAAGACCAGGTCGCTGCCACCGCCCTGCACGCTGATCGGCAGGCCCAACCGGTCGCCGGCGATGACGCTGCACTCGATGTGCCAGCCGGGGCGCCCCTCGCCGAGCACGGTCTCCCAGCGCGGCTCCCCCGCACGGGCGGCCCGCCAGAGCAGCGGGTCGAGCGGGTCGCGCTTGCCTGCTCGGTCCGGATCGCCGCCGCGGTCTGCGGACAGGGCCAGCATCGTCTCGCGGTCCATGCGGCTCTCGTCGCCGAGCGCCCAGGACTCGGTCGGACGGTTGACGTCGAAGTAGAGGTCGTCGCCGGCAGAGTCGGGCGTCGGCACGCTGTAGGCGTAGCCGGTCTCCTGCAGGAACGCGACGGCCTCGGCGATGCGCTCGACCTCGTCGGTGACGGCCACGTAGTCGTCGGGCGGCAGGATGCGCAGGGCTTCCATGTCCCGTCGGAACAGGTCGATCTGCGACGCCGCGAGCTCCTGCCAGTCGATGCCGTCACGGGTCGCCCGCTCGAGCAGCGGGTCGTCCACGTCGGTGGTGTTCTGCGCGTACTCGACGTCGAGCCCGGCGTCGCGCCAGGCCCGGCCCAGCGTGTCGAACGCCAGGTACGTCGCGGCGTGTCCCAGGTGCGTGGCGTCGTACGGGGTGATCCCGCAGACGTACAACGCCGCACGGTCGTCACCGTGGGTCGGGTCGACGGGCTTCCCGGTCGCCGTGTCGTGCACGACCGGACGGGGCCCGGTCCCGCCGACGTCGGGGACGGACGGGGCCTCCCAGGCCCTCACGGCTGGATCACTCCGAGCGACAGCAACACGATGAGAACAATACCGAGTGCGATGCGGTAGTAGACGAACGGCATGAAGCTGCGCTTGCTGATGTAGTTCATGAACGCCGCGATCACGACGAACCCGACGACGAACGCCACCACGGTCGCGATGACGGTGTCGGCCACCCCGAAGGGCGCGCCGGTGTCGCTGAGGCTGGTCGCGGCCTCGTACAGGCCGGACAGGAACACCGCCGGGATCGCGAGCAGGAACGCGAAACGCGCGGCTGCGGCACGGGTGTACCCGAGGGCGAGCCCCATCGAGACGGTGGCCCCGGAGCGCGAGACACCGGGGACCAGAGCGAGCACCTGCGCGATGCCGATCAGGATCCCGCCGCCGAAGGTCATGTGCTCGATCCGTCGTTCCTTGCGGCCGATGCGGTCGAGCACACCGAGGACGATGCCGAACACGATGAGGACGATCGCGACGATCCAGAGCGAGCGGAAGGTGGTCTCGATGGAGTGCTGCAGCAGGAGTCCGACGACGCCGATCGGGATCGTGCCGATGATCACGAGCCAGCCGAGTCGCACGTCGGGGTCGTTGCGCGGGACCCTGCCACCGAGCGCCCCGAACCAGCGTTTGACGATGCGCGTGATGTCCCGCCAGAAGTAGATGAGCACCGCGGTCTCGGTCCCGAGCTGCGTCACGGCGGTGAACGCGGCACCCGGGTCCTGCGCGTCCGGCAGGAAGAGTCCGACGATGCGCAGGTGTGCGCTGGAGGAGACGGGCAGGAACTCGGTCAGTCCCTGCACGAAGCCGAGGAAGATCGCCTCGAGGATGTGCACTGGCGCGGCCTTTCGGGTCGTGGTCGCCGGTGGCCACCCGACAGCATATCAATACGACGCGAGCAGGTCCCCGAGGACACGACGACCGAACGCGAGCGAGTCCAGCGGCACGCGCTCGTCGACACCGTGGAACATCGCCGGGAAGTCGACGCCGGCCGGCAGCTGGAGCGGCACGAAGCCGTAGCCCGCGATGCCGAGGGTCGACAGCGCCTTGTTGTCGGTCCCGCCGGACAGCAGGTACGGCAGCACGGGCGCACCCGGGTCGTGGCGGTCGAGGACGTCACGGACGGCGTCCACGAGCGGTCCGCCGAAGTCCTGCTCGAGACCGATGTCGCGGAAGGACATCACGACCTCGACGTCGTCGCCGGCGAGCTCCCGCACGCGATCGAGGACCGTCTCTTCGTCACCGGGGAGGCACCGGATGTCGATGAGCGCCTCGGCGGCGTCGGGGATGACGTTGTGCTTGTACCCGGCCTGCAGCACCGTCGGGTTCGAGGTCGTGTGGAGCGCCGCGTGGATGAACCGGGACGCCGATCCCGTCGCGAGGGCCACTTCGTCCGGGCCGGTCACCGCGGGGTCGACGCCGAGGAACCGTGCGACCTCGGCGACCATCGCCTCGGTCGTGGCGGACAGCCGGACGGGCCACTCCTCGCTGCCGATCCGGGCGACGGCCGCTGCGAGCTTGGTCACGGCGTTGTCGCGGATGACGTGCGAGCCGTGCGCCGCGGTGCCCTTCGCGACGAGCTTGATCCACATCAGGGCCTTCTCGCCGGTCTGCAGCAGGTAGGCGCGGCGATCACCGAGCGTGATGGAGTAGCCACCGACCTCGCTGATGGCGGCCGACGCTCCGGCGAACACCTCGGGGTGCTCGGACACGACGTGGTGAGAGCCGAGGACTCCCCCGGCTTCCTCGTCCGCGAAGTACGCGATCACGAGGTCGCGCTCTGGTGCCCCCTGCGCGGCGATCACGTCACCGAGGGCGGTGAGCATCATCGCGTCCATGTTCTTCATGTCCACCGCGCCGCGGCCCCACAGCATGCCGTCCTTGACCACGCCGCCGAACGGGTCGACGCTCCAGTTCGCGGGATCGGCCGGGACGACGTCGAGGTGGCCGTGCACGACGAGCGCCGGCTTGCTGCGATCACGCCCGGGGATGCGTGCGACGACGCTCACCCGGTCGGGCTCCGACTCGAACAGCTGCGGCGTCGCGCCGAGCTCCTGCAGCTTGGCTTCGACGTAGTGCGCCGCTTCCGTCTCGCCTCTCGAGCGGCCCTCGCCCCAGTTCGTGGTGTCGATCCGGATGAGGTCCCTGGCGATCGTCGCGGTGGCTTCGAGCTCGGTCGTGGTGGCCGCGGGATCCGTCGTCATGCTCCAACGCTATCGGGCACCGCTGACGCGCCGGAACTCGCCGTCGCCGGAGGACGCGCCCGGGATGCGCGCCCGTGTTCAACGTGCGTTCAGAGCCGTGCTAATGTCTTCTCCGGCAGCAACGCCGGGGAAATCCGCCGGAGCGGCCGACAACTGAAACGAACACCTGTCCGGGTGGCGGAATTGGTAGACGCGCTAGCTTGAGGTGCTAGTGCCCGTATTAGGGCGTGGGGGTTCAAGTCCCCCCTCGGACACGCAGTGTTGAGACACGCGGCGAACGGCTCACCTTCGGGTGGGCCGTTCGTTTTTGCGCGCCCGTTCGGCTCCTCCGTGACAGTCGTTGCGTCCGCAAGGAGCGACAGAGTCGCTGTCGTACGACAGCGGGTACGTCGCAACCGCGCGCGTGCAACTGTTGCGCCCGCAAGGAGCGACAGGGTCGCTGTCGTGCGACAGCGGCCTGGTCGTTCCGAGTCGGGAGGGTGCGCGGCCAACGGGACCAGCAGACGGACGGGAGGCCCGGTGCCAGCTGGCACCGGGCCTCCCGTCGGTCAGGCGGTCGCTACTTCGTCGCGTCCACGAAGGCGCGGCGCGGGTCGGTCTCCTTGATGAGCGAGGTCGCGTCGCGACCGGAGACCGCGCCGGTCACCCAGCCGATGACGATGCGCGCCTTGCGGTTCAGGGTCGGCATCGCGTAGACGTGGTACGCCCGGTGTGCGAGCCACGCGAAGAGGTTCGTCATCTTGATGCCCTTGATGTTCGCGGCACCCTTCCCGACGCCGTACGAGGCGACGGTCCCGATCGACGGGTGGCGGTACTCCTCGAGCGGCTTGCCCGTGATCGTCGCGACGACGTTGTCCGCCGCCACGACGGCCTGGCGCACGGCGTTCTGCGCGTTCGGCGGGTAGTACGCCGGCTGCTTGTCCGCGGTGAGGTCGGGGACCTGCGCGACGTCGCCGAGACCCCAGACGCCCGCGACGACCTCGTGCGTCTCCTCGTTCTCGACCTGGAGCTTCGCGTTGGCGGCGAGGTGCCCCTTCGGCCCGCGCGGCAGGTCGGAGGCGTCGAGGAGCGGGTTCGGCTTGACGCCGGCGGTCCAGACGAGCAGCCCGGTGGCGAACTCGTCGCCGTCGGAGAGCTTCACGACGCCGCCCTCGCAGCTCGGCATGGTGGTCTTCAGGCGGACGTCGATGCCGCGGGCGCGGAGGGACTCGAGGGTCCACTTCGACAGCTCGGGGCCGACCTCGGGTGCCACGCGGTCGAGCGCGTCGATGAGCACCCAGCGCGGCTGCTCCCCCGCGAGCGACGGGTAGGTCTTGATCGCGGCCTGCGAGACGTCGAACAGCTCACCGATCGCCTCGACGCCGGTGTAGCCGCCGCCGATGAAGATGCTGGTCAGGAGCCGGCGACGCTCGTCCTCGTCACGGGTCGCCGCAGCCTTCGCGATGTTGTCGAGCAGCTTCGCCCGGACGTACGCCGCCTCTTCCACGCTCTTGAAGCCGACACCGACCTCTTCGAGTCCGGGCGTCGGGAAGGTCCGCGTGACGGAGCCGAGCGCGACGACGAGCTGGTCGTAGCCGAGCGTGCGGTCGTCGCCGCCGGCCGTGGCGATCGAGACGGTCTTGTCGGCGGACGAGATCCCGGTGACCTTGCCCTGGATCACCCGGGTCTTGCGCAGCGCACGACGGAGCTCGACCGTGACGTCCTTCGGCGCGATGTGACCGCCGGCGACCTCTGGCAGGAACGGCAGGTACGTGTAGTACGTGTTCTGGTCGACGAGGGTGATGCGCATCGGGACGGTCGCGGCGTGCTTCTGGAGCTGCTTGACGGTTGTGTAGCCGGCCGAGCCGCCACCGAGGACGAGGACGTGAGGGATGGAGTCTGCCATTCCTCCGGTCTACTCGATCTGACCTTGCTGCGTCATGTACGCCGCGCAGAATGCCGAGATCCGGTCGAGATCAACGACGACCGTCGCGCAACCGCCACCACGCCGTCTCGGCGAGGTCGACCCCGAGGTACACCCCGTGCGCGGTCCGGCGCGACTCGGTGAGGCTGAAGCGGCGGAGACGGTACCCGCCACCGAACCGGTCGATGATCGCCTCGGGAGAGGACTCGGCCGTGCGCTTCACGAGCCAGGTCCGGTCGTCGACGGCGACGATCACGCGCGCACCCGGGTCACCGGCGGCCGCCGATGCGGGAGCGCAGCAGGTCGATGCGTTTCTGGATCTGCTCGATGCTCGCCTGTGCGACGGCCGGTCCCCCGCTGATCCGACGGAGTTCCGCGTGGATGGCGCCGTGCGGCTCGTTCGAGTGCCTGGACCAGATCGACACGAGCCGCTGGAGCTCCGACCGCTGTTCCTTGAGCGTCATGTACATGGGCCGGTTCTCGGGCGCTGCCGCCTTCGGTTGGCCGTCCTTCACGGCGCGACCCTTGGATCGCTTCGCCTGGGTGGCCTGACGCGCACGCAGCAGGTCGCGCACCTGGTCGGGTTCGAGGAGCCCGGGGATACCGATGAAGTCGAGTTCCTCCAGCGAGCCGATCTCGCCACCGGTGCCGAACTCACCCCCGTCGTAGAGGACACGGTCGAACGACGCCTGCGAGTCGAGGGCCTCGAACGGCTGCACGTCGAGGAGGCTCTCCGAGGCACGCTCTTCCTTGTTGGCCTCGGCGACCATCGCGTCTTCCGGGTTGTACATCCCGTCGTCGGCGTCCTTCGGGCGGTCGAGGGCGTGGTCGCGCTCGAGCTCGAGGGTCGCGGCGAGGGCCATCAGCCCCGGGACGCTCGGCAGGAACACCGACGCCGTCTCCCCACGGCGACGTGCACGCACGAAGCGGCCGATCACCTGCGCGAAGAACAGCGGCGTGCTCGCGCTGGTCGCGTACACCCCGACGCAGAGCCGGGGGACGTCGACGCCTTCCGACACCATCCGGACCGCGACCATCCACCGTGAGGTGTCCGCGGCGAACGCGCCGATCCGGCTCGACCCCGCCGCTTCGTCGGAGAGGACGACGGTCGGGCGCTCCCCCGTGATCTGCTGCAGGATCCTGGCGTACGCACGCGCGGTCGTGGTGTCGGTCGCGATGACCAGGCCGCCGGCGTCCGGCACACCGCGCCGGACCTCGGTCAGGCGCTTGTCGGCCGCCGAGAGCACCGCCGGCATCCACTCGCCTTCCGGCGACAGGGCCGTGCGCCACGCCTGCGCCGTGATGTCCTTGGTGACCTGCTCGCCGAGGGATGCCGACATCTCGTCGCCCATGCGCGTCTTCCAGCGCATCTGGCCGGCGTACGCCATGAACAGCACGGGACGGACCACGCCGTCCTGCAGGGCGCGTCCGTAGCCGTAGTTGTAGTCGGAGATCGACGTGCGGATGCCCTGCTCGTCGGGGGCGTACTGCACGAACGGGATCGGTGCGGTGTCCGAGCGGAACGGCGTCCCGGAGAGCGACAGGCGCCGGGTGGCCCCGCTGAACGCCTCCCTGATGCCGTCGCCCCACGTGAGTGCGTCCCCGCCGTGGTGGACCTCGTCGAGGATCACGAGCGTGCGCCCGCCCTCGGTGATCTTCCTGTGGACCTCGGGGTTCATGCCGACCTGGGCGTACGTGATCGCGACGCCCTGGTAGTGCCGGCCGAACATGCCGTCGCCGTTCTTGAACATCGGGTCGATGCGGATGCTCACGCGGTCGGCGGCGTCCGCCCACTGACGCTTCAGGTGTTCCGTCGGTGCGACCACCACGATGCGGTCGACGGTGCCCCGGGCGAGCAGTTCGGTCGCCAGCCGGAGCGCGAACGTCGTCTTGCCGGCACCGGGCGTCGCGGCCGCGAGGAAGTCGCGCGGTTCGGTCTCGAAGTACTTGGTGAGCGCTTCGACCTGCCAGGCGCGGAGCTTCGACGCGGTGCCCCATGCCGCGCGGTCCGGGAAGGCCGGCGAGAGGTGCTCCGCCGCGGCGTTGCCCGCGATCTCGGCCAGTTCGGCCGGCGCGAGTTCGGCCGATGCCGATCGGGCCTGCCCGAGTTCCTCCGACGGCGCCGTGGCCCGCTCGGTGTCGAGTCCGTCGGCCGCGGCGTGCTGCTGGTGTTCGTACTCCGCTGCGCTCACTGTCCCCGATTCTACCGTCACCCGATGTCCTGTCGGGCGTGCGGAGGTCGTTGCTCGGGCGTGCCGCGGACCAGCGACGCCGGTCGGAGCACGCCGGCGCCGAAGCGGGCCGTGACCGCGTCGACGGTGGTCTCGGTCTCACGCCACGGCGCGTCGTCGTCCCACAGCGCGTTGCTCGCCGCGGTCGGGACGAGGTTCTCGCCGCGGACCCCGATGAGCCGGATGCGGTTGCCCGGCTTGTGCAGCACGTCGTACAGCTCGACGGCTTCGCGGTGGATCCGGCGGGCCACGTCGGTCGGCTCGGCGAGGGTCCGCGAGCGGGTCACCGTCGTGAAGTCGGTGTAGCGGACCTTGAGGGCGATCGTGCGGGCCTGGACGTCGGCACGGCGCATGCGGACGGCGACCTTCTCCGCCAGGCGCAGGAGCTCCCGAGCGACGGCGTCGCGGTCGGTGAGGTCGGTGCCGAAGGTGACTTCGTGCCCGATCGACTTCTCGCCGACGGCCGTGTCGACCACGCGGGGGTCACGCCCCCACGACAGGTCGTGCAGACGCTGCCCACCGGCAGGGCCGAGCGCGGACACGAGTGAGCCGAGCGGCGTGGTCGCCAGGTCGCCGACGGTGCGGATGCCACGGCGCTCGAGGATCTCCTGCGTCTTGCCGCCCACACCCCACAGCGCGGACACCGGCTGCGGGTGGAGGAACGCCACGGTCTCGGCTTCGGGGACCACGAGGAGCCCCGCTGGCTTGGCGCGGCTGGAGGCGAGCTTGGCGACGAACTTCGTCGACGCGGCACCGACCGAGCAGTGCAGCCCGGTCGCCTCGAACACGGCGCGGCGGATCGCGGTGCCGATCTCCCACGGCGTGCCGTACATCCGGACGGCCCCGGCGACGTCGAGGAACGCCTCGTCGATGCCGAGCCGTTCGACCCTGGGGGTGAATCGATCGAAGACGTCCATCACCGCTTCGGAGTTCGCCCGGTACTTCTCGAAGTGCGGCTCGACGATGATCGCGTTCGGGCAGCGGCGCTTCGCGACGGCCATCGGCATCGCCGAGTTCACGCCGTACTTGCGGGCTTCGTAGGTGGCGGCCGTGACCACCGAGCGGTCGGAGTCGTGCCCGACGATCACCGGCAGCCCGCGGAGGTCCGGCCGGTCGAGCAGTTCCACCGAGGCGAAGAACGCGTCCATGTCGACGTGCAGCACCGTCGCCGTCAGGTCCGCGACCGGTTGGTCGGAGACGAGGCGGTTGCGTCCGTCCTGCTTGCTCACACCGAGATGGTGCCACCGACCGCCGACATCGGCGTCGAGGCGTCGCCGACGACCGTCATGCCGACCCGCTCGGCCAGCAGCGCGAGCGACTCGTCGATGCGACCGAGCGCGTGCACGCGGTCCCGCAGCGCGTCGCCGTCCGGACCGTCGGGGAGTGACTGCGCCACGTCCTCGAGCCGGTCGGTGATCCGGGTCCAGACCCCCTCGGCAGCGGCAGCGGGACCGGCCACGACCCGGTCCGACAGCGTGTCCACGGACGCGGCGAGGTGTTCGGCCGCACCGCGCAGGGTTGCGGGGACGACCGCCGGGGCCGCACCGGGCCTCCCGGCCAGCTCCCGCGCGAACGCCGCAGCCGCCTGCAGCGACGCCCGCATCCGCGCGTCGGCGCGCGCCGGCCCGCCCGTCGGGAACCGCACCATCGGCTTCAGGACGCTCTCGAGCTGGTACGTCGCGTTGTCGACGGCACGGGAGCGGGAGCGCAGGTCGAGCCGGTCCGACCGGGAGGCCGTGGTCCCGTCCGCCTCGTCGCCGTCGTCGGTCGCGTCTGCGTCCACCCCCACGGTCGCCAGCACGAAGGCCCGCACCGCCACGAGCTGCCGGCGGACGGCACGACGGACGACGCTGCGCGTCGCGAGCGGCAGCACCACCAGGCTGACCAGGATCGCGATGGTCGCGCCGAGCAGGTTCTCGGCGAGGCGCATCGGGATGAGCGCGTCCGTGAAGGTGCCCGAGTAGTCGTAGACCTGGCAGAGCACGACGACGAGGCACGCCGCCCAGACCGCGTACAGACCGCCGAACCCGTAGGTGCCGACGGCGAGCAGCACGCAGACCATGACCATCGTGACCCAGGGGTGGTCGGTGCCGAGGACGTGCACCAGTCCGATGCCGACCGCACCGCCGACGATCGTCCCGACGCCGCGGTGGATCCCCTTGCGGACACGCTCCGGGGTGGTGTTCGTGCCGGCGAGGACGATCATCACGCCGATGACGCCCCAGTAGAAGCGACTGCCGTCGAGGAGCAGGGCGAGTGGCTCCGTGATCGCGACGGCGATCGCCGCGTGCACCGCGGTCCGGAGCGACGCCGTCATGTGGAACCGGCGCCACGGTCCCTCGGCGATCTCGTCCGCGACGACCGGCACGGCGCCGACCGGGCGGCCACCCGCGAGGATCACCGGGGACGCGAACGGCACGCCGTCGCCCGCGCGGGGCAGCTCGTCGCGGAGTTCCCTCCAGCGCAGCCCGGCCGTCCGGAGGTCCGCGAACTCCCGGCCCATCCGCTGCACGAGCACCGCGGTCCGCGACCCCCGGTCGGCAGCGGTCGCCGTGATCGCGAACCGGGCTCCGAGCGTCCGCCCGGCGTCGTCCCCGGCGCTGCCGCCGTGCCGGAGCACCGTCGTGAACGCCCGGAGCGCTGCGTGCCGGACGTCCTCGGGCGCGCCCTGCTCGACGAGGGCCGCTGCGGCACGACCGAGCTCGTCGATCGCGAAGTGGGTGTCGAACACGAGTCGGTGCAGCTCGTCGGCCGTACCGTCGACGCCGCTCGCCGCGAGCATGCCGTCGACCGTCAGCGCGATCTCGTGGTACTGCGCACGCCGGTGCCGGAGCCGCCGGAGCGCGCGAGCACGACGGCGCGGTTCGTCGGCGGTCGCGAGGGCGGCGGTCGCCGCCTCGAGCACGTCCGACCCGCGCGCCACGAAGCCGCGCCGGGTGCGCATCAGGGAACGGTACGGGTTCGGACGGAGGAACACGGTCCGGATCACGATCGTCACGGCGAGGGAGCCGGCGACGACGATCGACAGCGGCAGCACCGCCGTCTCCGGGAGCGGCAGCAGCAGCCCGCACAGGTACCCGGAGAAGGCCACGATGGCGGTGTCGGACGCCCACTTCCCCCACTGGAACGCCAGGAACTGCACGAAGAGCAGCACGACGATGAGCACGAGTTCGACGATGCGGAACGGGTGCAGCGCGATGCTGCCGGCCAGGGCGATCACGAAGGGCACGACGACGGCACCGGTGCGCCCGGCGACGCGTCCTGCGCTCGGGTCGACGATGACCAGGCACGTGATGAACGCCGGCATCGCACCGATCATCAGCCCGAGGATCGCTGGCAGCCCGAACCCGAGGGCGATCGCGTACCCGACGGCCATGCCGGCCGGGACGCAGAGCAGGGTGCGGAGGGCGCCCTCGCTCTTCACGAAGCCCGGGTCGAGGACGAGCAGGCGATCCCACAGGCGCTGGCGGCGGGTCCGACGCCGTGGTGGCGTCCGGTGCGTGGGTGCGGAGCGGCCGCGGTCGGTCCGTTCGATCGTCGCGTCCGTCGTGCTCGTCACCTGGCGCATCGCCTCCTGCGGGGAAAACACCAATAGTACCGCATCTGAACTACTTTGCTGACGGGGGTCCGAGCACCTCGGTCGCGATCGTGCGCGCGGCCGAGTCCCGCGAGGACGGGTGGTACTGCCCGGCCCGCACGTCCCTGGCCAGCCGCGCGAGTTCGCTCGACGCCCGGTACGACCCGCCGCCGACGACCCGCATCGCCTCGTCCACGACGGACTGTGCGGCGTCCACCGTGCGGGCCTTGGTGCCGACGAGGAGCGGGAACCACCGGGGCCCGTGGTCCTCGAGCTCGTCCACGTCCCGAGCCAGCGCGTCCACCTGGAGCGCGACGGCGTCGACCGCCCCGCGCATGTCCGCGATCGCCCGGCGCACGTCCGGGTCGTCCGCACGCGACGTCCCGTCCATCCCCCGCCGGTCGCGGACCCGCTCCACCGCGAGGTCGAGCGCCCGCGTGGCGATCCCCACGTACACCGACGCGACGAGCAACTCGAACGCGGCGAACACCCCGAAGACGAGCGGGTCCGCGGTCGGCCCGACCGGCAGCGACCGCACGATCCGGTCCGCGGGCACGTGGACGCCCTCGAGCAGGGTCGTCCGGCTCTGCGTCGCCCGCATGCCGAGGGTGTCCCAGTCGTCGAGGTGCCGGATGCCCCCATCGGCACGGAGGGCGAACCCGTGCACCAGTCGCGGCTCGTCGCCCGTCGAGTCCTTCCCGAAGACGCTCAGCACGTCCCACGCTGGTGCCAGCGACGTGGAGACCTTCGTGCCCGTGAACCGGTAGCCGCCATGCCCGTCGGGCGCGGCCTCGGTCAACGAGTCGAAGAGCACACGGTCGTTGCCGGGTTCGCTGACCCCGAAGGCCAGCAGCCGGTCCGCCGCGGCGTGGTCCGTGACGGACTGGAGGAACGACTCACCACGAGCGGACACGCTGCGGGCCGCCTGCACCCAGACCTGGTGCATGCCGAGGGCCAGCGCCGTCGCCGGCGCGGCCCGGGCGATCTCCCGCTGGACCGCAGCAGTCGCGCGCAGACCGAGCCCGCTGCCGCCGTCCGCGATCGGCACCCCGATGCGCAGGTACCCGGCCGCACGGAGTTCGTCGAGGTCCTCGGTGCAGAACGCGTTCTCGGCGTCGTACCGTGGCGCGCGCTCCGCCAACCGGGCGAGCAGGTCGTCCGGAACGGTCCACGGCTTTGCCTTCGTCATGGCACGAGACTATGTTCCGAGGCGTGTCAGATCGTCATCCGTGGTCCAGGTACGTCGCGATCGGTGACTCGTTCACCGAAGGGCTCGGAGACCCGGACCCGACCGTGCCGGGTGGGTTCCGCGGCTGGGCAGACCGGGTCGCCGAGGTCCTCGCCCACCAGACCGACGACTTCGCGTACGCCAACCTCGCGATCCGCGGACGCCTGCTCCAGCAGATCATCGACGAGCAGGTGTCGGACGCGCTGGCGCTCGGGCCCGACCTGATCACGATCTCCGCCGGCGGCAACGACATCATCCGCCCGGGCTCGGACCCGGACGAGATCGCCTCGCGCTTCGACCAGACCGTCGCCGACCTGCGACGCGACGGCGCGACCGTCGTCATCTTCACCGGCCCGGACGTCGGCATGACCCCGGTGCTCGGGCTCGTCCGTGGCAAGGCGGCGATCTACAACGAGCACCTGCACGCCATCGCCCTCAAGCACGGTGCGCTCGTCGCCGACATGTGGGCGCTCCGGGTGCTCCGCGACTCACGCATGTGGGCGCCCGACCGGCTGCACCACTCCCCCATGGGCCACGCGACGATCGCCGCGGCCGTGCTCGACTCCCTCGGGGTGCAGCACGGACTCGAGCCATTCAACCCGGAGCCCCTCGCCGCGCGGCCCTGGCGCGAAGCCCGCGCCGAGGACCTCGGCTGGGCGAAGGAGTACCTCGTGCCGTGGGTCGTCCGCCGCATCCGGCACACCTCGTCCGGCGACGGCATCAGCCCGAAACGCCCGGAGCTGCAGACGATCGTCGAGCACCGGAGCGACACGCCCTAGCGCGTCAGCGACTCTGGACGAGCCCGAGCGCGTCAGGCACCCTGGAACGGGTTCGTCCAACGCCACCAGATGCCCGGATCCGGGATCGCCTGTTCCAGGACGAGCGGCACCGTCACCGGGTCGTGGTCCGTGATCGCGAACCGCACCCGTCCGATCCGCTCACCCTTGGTACCGAGCGTCACGGGGTCCAGCTTCGTCGTCGCCGTCACGGTGGTCTTGCCCCACACCAGGACCTCCGACGCGGACTCCGTCACGGCGTCGGTCTCGTCCTTCCACGGCGTCGAGTAGGTACCGAAGGTCTGCCCGGCATGGGTCAGCGTGACCACGTGGAAGTTGTCGGCAACCGAGTGCAGCAGTCGCTGGATGTCGGCGTCGAGCGCGTCGTGGTCCTTGCCGCCGAGCATCGCGCCGATCACCGTGACCGTCTTCCCGCCGCGCTGGTACGTCGCCGCGAAGAGCAGGCACGCACCGGCTTCGTCGAGGGTCCCGGTCTTGATGCCCTCGACCCCGTCGATCCCGAGCAGCTTGTTCGAGTTCTCGATGTCGCCGACGTCCGGGATCGTCGCCTGCTTCGTGCCGACGACCTCCTTCACCACCGGGTTCGCCAGCGCGAGCTTCCCGAGGTCCACCAGGTCCGTCGCCGTCGAGACGTTCTTCGCGTCGAGGCCCGTGGGCTCCTGGATGGACGTCTCGTCGAGGCCGTGCTCATCGAGCCACGACGCTGCGGCCTTCTTGTACGCGTCCATCGACCCGAACGCCCAGAGCGCCAGCGAGCCCGCGTAGTTGTTCGCCGACTTCATGAGCATGACCTGCAGCGTCTGGTACTCCGACAACCGGAGCCCTGACGGCATCGGGGCGACCTCGCCGTTCTGCGCGAGGTACTGCGCGTAGAGGCCCTCCATCTCCGGCGTGAACGCGATCGTCGGACCCGCCTGCCCCTGCGACAGGGGCTTGGCGTCCAGCACGACCAACGCGGTCACGACCTTCGAGATGCTCGCGATCGACCGCTGCTTCGTGTCACCGCTCGTGCGGAGGCTCTCCGGGAAGCCGGGCGCCTCGACCGCGGTCGCGCCGTACGACGGGAACGTCAACGCGGGCAACGAGGACGTCGGGGCCGCGTACGAGGTGGTCGTGGCGCTCGCCGGGGAGAACGGTACGACCGCTGCGGCGACGAGGTACCCCACCGCCAGGACGAGCACCGCGACGACCGAGATCGTCACCGGCCTCCTGACGGCGGAACGGGGGCGGCGGACGACACGTGACACGACAAGAGAGGGTACCGGGGCCGGGTACCGGCCACCTGCGGAACCGCCGCGATGTGGAGAAGGTTGGTCGAGCCTCCCGGCCCTATCCCCGCGCTCGCTGCGCCGACCGCACCGCCCACAGGCCGACGGCGCTCGCCGCCGCCACGTTGAGGGAGTCGACGCCGTGGTGCATCGGGATGCGCACCGTCGTGTCCGCGGCGGCGATCGCGGCGGACGTGAGCCCCTGCCCCTCGGTGCCCATCACCAGCGCGACGCGATCGGGCACGTCCGCCGCGAAGGCGTCGAGGTCGACCGAGCGGTCCGTCAACGCCATCGCGGCGAGGTGGAAGCCCTGCGCGCGGAGCGACTCCCCCGCCTCCGGCCAGTCGCCGATCCGTGTCCACGGGACCTGGAGCACCGTGCCCATGCTGACCCGGACGCTGCGACGGTAGAGCGGGTCGGCGCACCGCGGACTCACCAGCACCGCGTCCGCGCCGAGCCCCGCGACGCTCCGGAAGACGGCGCCGACGTTGGTGTGGTCGACGATGTCCTCGAGGACGACGACGAGCTTCGCGTCCCGGACGACGTCCTCGACGCTCGGCAGCTCGGGGCGCTGCATCGCCGCGATCGCGCCGCGGTGCATCCGGAAGCCGGTGAGGTCCTCGAGCAGGTCGTCCGGGCCGACGAACACCGGACCGTCGTGGTCGGCGACGAGCGGCAGCACGCTGTCCAGCCACTTCTCCTGCACCAGGATGCTCCGCGGGACGTGGCCGGCGCGGACGGCGCGTTCGATGACGGTGTTCGACTCGGCGATGTACAGGCCGCCCTCCGGTTCGGACACCCGTCGCAGCGCGACGTCGGTCAGTCGGGCGAAGTCGTCGAGGCGGGGGTCGTCGATGGTGTCGATGCGGACGGGGTGCACTGGTCTCGTTCCGGGGTCGTGGCGGCGCGTGGCGGCTGCTCGCGTCGCTGCTCACGTCGACGCGTGGCGGTATGGGAAGTGTCGGGGTCGGTCGGCTGTTGAGGGTACCGTGAACGTGATGGCGACGAGCGACGCGACCGACACGGCCCAGTTCGACCGGGTCGTGGACCTGCTCGCGGGCAAGCGCATCGCCGTGCTCTCGGGCGCCGGCCTCAGCACCGACTCCGGGATCCCCGACTACCGGGGCGGCGGCCGCGTCGTCCGGAAGCCGATGACCTTCCAGGAGTTCCGCGCCGACGCCGCGAAGCGCCAGCGGTACTGGGCCGGGTCGCACCTCGGCTGGCGGACCTTCGCCGCCGCACGGCCGAACGCCGGGCACGACGCCCTGGCCTCGCTCGAACGGGCCGGCGTCGTCACCGGGGTCATCACCCAGAACGTGGACGGACTCCACCTCCGCGCAGGGTCACGGCGGGTCGTCGAGATCCACGGCTCCATGGACCGCGCCGTCTGCCTGACGTGCGGGCAGGTGTTCGCCCGGGCAGACCTCGCCGGTGTCCTCGACGCGCTCAACCCCTGGATCGACGACCCCGACTCGGTGCGCCTCCAGCCCGACGGCGACGTCGAGATCACCGACGTCGAGCGCTTCGTGGTGCCCGACTGCACCGTGTGCGGCGGGATGCTCAAGCCCGACGTCGTCTTCTTCGGCGAGTTCGTCCCGACCGAGAAGTTCGCCGAGTCGGTGTCGATCGTCGCGGACGCCGACGCACTGCTCGTCGTCGGGTCGTCGCTCACCGTCAACTCCGGCGTCCGGCTCGTCGACCACGCGGCGCGGCGGAAGCACCCCGTCGTGATCGTCAACCGCGGTGCCACGCGGAGCGATCGGCGGGCGGCGGCGAAGATCGACGCCGGCACCACGGAGACCCTGGTCGCCCTGGCGTCCCGGCTGGCTCTGTCATGATCGAGTCGTGACCACCCTCCTGTACCTCGTGCGCCACGGCGAGACCGACTGGAACAAGCAGCGCCGCATCCAGGGCTCGACCGACATCCCGCTGAACGACACCGGACGGGCGCAGGCAGCAGCTTCGGCATCGCTGCTCGCGCACAGGTCGTTCGACGCCGTCGTCGCCTCGCCGTTGTCGCGCGCGTCGGAGACCGGGTCGATCATCGCGTCGAGACTCGCGCTCCCCGCGCCCACGACGTACCCGGGGCTCGCCGAGCGTTCCTACGGCGAGGCCGAGGGGCTGACCGACGACGAGGTCCTGGCGCACTACCCCGACGACGTCATCCCCGGGCGGGAGTCGCGGGCTGCGCTGCTCGCCCGCGCGACCGAGACCCTCGCCGAGATCGCGGTCCGGTACGACGGCGGCGTCATCGTGGTGGCCACGCACGGTGCCGTGATCCGGAGCGTGGTGAACGCCGCGGCTCCCGGGACCGCCGATCGACACCACACGCCGATCCGGAACGGGTCGATCCACTCCTTCCGGTGGGACCCGGAGCGCTTCCACGCGGAACTCGTCCGCTTCGACGACCCCATCGACGACGCGTCGGACGCGCCGGGCAAGTACTCCTTCGAGTACCAGAACCCGCTCGAACAGCGCAGCTGAGGCGGGCGGGGCGACCGGGCGCGCGGCGGTGCGCTGAGCTCGGCCGGCGCTGTGCTCGTCGCGGCGCAGCAGGGCGCGACACGGCGTGGCGACACGATCGAGTGCGCAACAATGCCGGCGGACAGCCCAAATCCGTCACCACGACCGCGCACTCGATCGCTCCCGAAACGCACCAGCCCTTCGAGTGCGCAGACCTGCAGCCCACGGACGGCTTCCGATCGGCACGATTGCGCACTCGACGCGCAGCGCACGTCGCGCCGCCGTCACTTCATCCCGGCACAAGCGCGAGGATGCCCCCGGTCCGACAACCCAGAAGTGACGACCTCAGCCGGCCCCTCGTCGCCATTTCCGCGCACTCGATCACTCACGAAGTCGCACTCGAAGTCGCACTCGAAACAGAAAACCGATCGAGTGCGCAGAAGCAGCGTCTGCACCACCCACCTCGTCGCCACTCGCGCGCGCTCGATGGACGACGCTCGACAATGCCCCGCGGGAACCCGCCCTCAGGCGCCGGGACCGCCGGTGAAGCCCGTCGCCCCATCTGGGCGCGCGGCCTTGGCGTTCGCCGTCCGGATCTCCTGATCGGCGTCGATGCCGGGCCGGGGCGCGAGCGGATCCTCCAGCCCCCGCAATGACCGCGCACGACGCGACGCCTGGACCCCCAGCACGACACCGACCGCCACGATCGCGAGGAACGCGACCAGCAGGGTGATGAACATGCCTGCAGCCTAGCGACTGATGCTCACACCCGCTGTGCGTCCGACGAACGCTCTGCGCGCCGCCGTCGCACGCGATCCACGAGGCGGCGTTCATCCACCAGGTCGCCATCGGTCACCAGGACGAAGGCCCACCGTTCGGCTTCGAAGCGTTCCCGGCGCGCGATGTCGCGGAGGTACGTCGCCCGGTCCTCCTGGTGGTGGCGTCCTTCGTACTCGATCGCGATCCGCAACTCCGGGTAGGCGAGGTCGACCCGCCCGAGGAATCGACCATCGCTGCCGCGCACATCGAGGTTGCACTCCGGCTCAGGCAGCCCGTGATCGACGAGCACCAGGCGCAACGCACTCTCCATCGGGGACTCGGAGCCCGGCCGGACCAACTCGACCGCTGCGCGCAGGCGGGTGATCCCCCTGATGCCACCGGCGCGGCTGACAGCGACCCGCAGATCGTCCAGCGAACACCACCGCTCGATGAGCTGGTCCCCCATGACGGTCAGCTCTCGGACGGACAGCACGGCGGCGCAGTCCAGCCACGTCCGGAGTGGATCGCTCGTCGGCAACCCCGCCGCTGTTCCGATGCGCGGAACCGATCTCGTCCTGTGACCGACGACTCCCGGCCGACGCATCTGCCGTCCGTTCGCGCCGGTCACGTGCAGTACGGGCTCGTCTCGTAGTCGCGCGGGCAGGGCGAGGCCCCACAAGGCCGCAGCGGTGGTGTGACTGAACCACTGGTTTGCACCGAGCAGCGGCCTGTACGCACGGGCCCGCAACTCGACGGTGTCGAGCGGAACGACCCGCGGTACGCGGAGCGAGCGAGTGGGACGGCCGAGGTCCCTCCCACGCATCCGTGACCGCGAGACACCTCGACGGCGCCCCTCGCGGACGGTGAACGAGGTGTTCCTGAGGAGCAGCGGAAGCGGACGAGCGAACACGGCACCACCCTCCCGAACACCGCGCATCCTCGCTGCCCAATGTGCGGATCCGTGGAGGCATCACGGCAACCTCGCCCTGTGGAGGACGTTGCCCGATCGTTGTCTCCACGCGCGGCACCGCTCCCGCGCGCGGACTAGCATCCTGTTCACTCGATGGCCCGAGCACGCGTGTGAGGGGATGACATGACGACCGAGGGACCGGGCCCGACCGGCCGACACAGCGACCGGTTCGGGGACGACGACGACCTCGGTCGCGCCTTCGGCACGGACACGTCCTCCGTGCCCGTGCGCACGACACCGCAACGCGTCCGCGCGTGGTCCCTGCTCCTGGCCGGGGTGGTCGTCGTGGCCGCGGTCATCATCGTCGTGCTCTCGATGATCATCGGCAGTGTCCAGACCGGCGTCGGCGGGATCTTCCCCCGACCGGACGCCAGCCTCCAGCGCTTCACGGAGGACGCCGGCGCGCTCGACGGTGTGATCTCGACCGACGCCACGAAGCCGACGAAGACGTCCTTCGCCAGCTACGACGTCACGGCCACGGTCACCGCGTCCACGGAGCTGTCACCGGACCAGCGCACAGCGCTCATCGACCAGCTGAGCGAGGCCGTGGCGGACGCGAGTGGCAACGGCGTGCACGTGTACGCGATCGCGGACCTGGGCGATGTGGACGTCGGGATCTCGCCGTCGAAGGCCCGCACCGACGAACGGCTCCGGCTCGCCCGTGCGATCCGGCAGGTCGCCGGCGTGCAGCAGGTCAGGTGCGTGTGGGCGGCCACGAGCGAGGGACGAGCCGACACGCCCGCCGGTCAGTCCGTCGAGGTGGAGACGGCTCCGACGGGTGTCGACGTCCCGGCGGTCCAGGCGCAGGTCACGGATGCCGTGCACCGGGTCTTCCCCGACGCCGCCGTGCAGGTCGTCGCCGCCAAGCAGTGAGCGGAGCCCCACTCCGGGCTCAGGCGCCGCGCGCCGCGACCGCCTGTTCGACCGCCCGGACGACCTGCTCGGCGGAGTCCTCCCACCGGAACCGGGCCGCCTGCACGACCGAAGCATCCGAGGCGGCGTCCCACCGAGCCTCCAGTCTGCGCACCGCCGCAGCGACCGCAGCAGGCGACGACGGGTCGAAGTACTCCGCCGCGTCTCCCCCGATCTCGCGGAAGATCGGGATGTCGCTGACGGCCACCGGCGTCCCGACCCCCATCGCCTCGACCAACGGGATCCCGAACCCCTCGTCGTACGACGCCGTGACCAGGGCGGTCGCCGACCGGAGCGCGTCGAGGTATTCCTCGTCCGACGCCCCGTCGTGGAAGACGACCGCGTCCGGGCCGGCGAGCGCGGACAGCCGGGCACGGTCGGCAGCGGACACGCGGGACATGCAGTGCAGCGTCCAGTCCGAACCAAGGAGCGGGAGCGCCGCGACGAGCGTCTCGACGTTCTTGTACGGCATGAAGGAGCCCATGTAGACGAGGGTCTTCGTCCGCGTTCCCCCCGCCGGTCGCACCGTGGCCGGGTCTGCTGCGTTGTACGCCACCGTCACCGGGCGCTTCGTCAGTCGGTGCGCCGTGATCAGCGCAGCGGTCGTCGATGACACCGTCACCACCCCGTCTGCTCCGTTCAGCAGGAGGCGCTGCGGCCACCACGACAGGTGGAACGCCCGCCAGCCGAGCCGGATCGGCCACGCGAACTCCCGCGGCGGCGTCCGGTTCCGGTAGTAGATCAGGTCGTGCAGCGTGAGGACGAGCGCGTACCTGCGCCCTCGTGACCCCATCGTCTGCATCGGTGAGAACACGGCGTCGAGTCCGAGACGGTTCACGTGGCGGGCGACGAGCGGCTCCCCCGCGTCGGTCGGCGCCGGGATCAGCTCCCACGGCAGGTCGTCCGGCAGCGACTCGAGCTGCCGTTCGTCGTTCACGAGCAGCGTGTAGTCGTGGCGCTCCGGAAGGTGCGCGACGACACCGGCCGTGAAACGGCTGATCCCGTCGTGCCGACCGATCCGGACGTACCGGCAGTCGATCCCGACGCGCAGGCGGCTCACGATGCGCGCCCGGTGTTCGGCCTGGAGGCCCGGTCCGCCTTGGCAGCGCGTGCGGGCTTCCGGACGGGGTCGGCCATCCGGCGCAGGGTCGCGCTGGCAGCGGCGGCCGGCGTCTCGTAGTGCACCAGGTGCCCGACCTCGGGGATGACGACGAGCTCGGCGTCACGGAGCCGATCGGCGAGCGCACGTTGTTCCGGCACGGCGGTGATGTCGTCACGCTCGGCAGCGATCATGAGCACGGGGACCTCGATACGGTCGGCGTACTCCGAGACGTCGTGGGTGACCGAGGTGCGGAAGGCCTCGAGCACGCTCGTCCGGTTGGCGAAGGCGGAGAAGTACCGGTCGTGCTGGTCGTGCACCCACCGGCGCATCTCCGGGTCCTTCGACTTGAGCATCGCGACGCTCATCGCCCGGACGATCGCGCGGTTCCTGAGGACGCCGAGGCCGACGGGTCGGGGCAGTGCAGCACCCGCGCGGTAGTACGCGATCGCGATGCCGGTGCCGATGGCACGGGGGCCCTGGAGCGCAGGAGCCGCGATCGGGTTCACCAGGACGAGCAGCCGCGTGTCGAGCCCGGCGGCGACCGCTGCGGACACCACGATCGACCCGAACGAGTGCCCGAGCACGACGGCGGTGCGGTCGAGGCCGAGCGCCGCGTGGAACCCGCGCAGCCACGACACGTACCCGTCGATGTCGGAGACCGCGAGCGGGTCGGAGATCCCGAAGCCGGGCAGGTCCGGGACGATCACGCGGACCCCGACGAGGTGCGCGGCGATCGATTCGAGCCCGTGGTGGTCGCCACGGAACCCGTGCACGGCGAGCACGGTCTGCGACGCGTCGGCTGGCCCGTACTCCCAGTAGTGCGTGGTGCGGCCGTCGACCTCGACGGCGCGGTGCACGACGGGCGTCGAGGCCATCAGCGACTGGTACGGAGAGAGCACGGGCGGTTGCATCCGCGCCAGTCTACGAAACCGACTCCGGTGCAGCAGGGAACACGCTCGGAGCCGTCGGCCTATCGTGTCCGGGGCGGGCGGAGATGCCCGTCGACCACGACGAGGAGCACGGTGACCTTCACAGCCCCGATCCAGCTGCCCGGACTGACGCTCGACCCCCTCTGGTACAAGCGGTCCGTCTTCTACGAGTGCATGATCCGCTCGTTCGTCGATTCGAACGGCGACGGTACCGGGGACCTGCAGGGCCTGATCAGTCGCCTGGACTACCTGCAGTGGCTCGGCGTCGACGCCCTCTGGCTGCCGCCGTTCTTCAAGTCCCCGCTGCGCGACGGCGGCTACGACATCGCGGACTACAAGGCGATCCTGCCGGAGTTCGGCACGCTCGAGGAGTTCCGCGAGCTCGTGACGAAGTCGCACGAGCGGAACATGCGCATCGTCATCGACATGGTGATCAACCACACGTCGGACCAGCACGAGTGGTTCCAGCAGTCCCGGGAGGACCCGGACGGTCCCTACGGCGACTTCTACGTCTGGCGCGACACCGACGAGCACTACGAGAACATCCGCATCATCTTCGTCGACACCGAGGAGTCCAACTGGACGTTCGACCCGGTCCGTCGACAGTTCTTCTTCCACCGGTTCTTCTCGCACCAGCCGGACCTCAACTTCGAGAACCCGGCGGTCGTCGAGGCCGTGTACGACGTCGTCCGGCACTGGCTCGACCTCGGCGTGGACGGCCTGCGGCTCGACGCCATCCCGTACCTCTTCGAGTCGGAAGAGGGCAACGGCGAGGGCGAGCCGGAGACGCACGAGTTCATCAAGAAGCTCCGCGCGATGGTCGACGAGGAGTACCCGGGCCGTGTCCTCATCGCCGAGGCGAACCAGTGGCCCCGCGAGACCGCCGCGTTCTTCGGGACGGACGAGGAGCCCGAGTGTCACATGGCGTTCGACTTCCCGGTGATGCCCCGCATCTTCTACTCGCTCCGCGCCCAGCACGCCAAGGAGCTCTCCGCGATCCTGTCCGAGACGCTCGACGTGCCGGACAGTGCGGCGTGGGGCGTGTTCCTCCGCAACCACGACGAGCTCACCCTCGAGATGGTCAGCGAGGAGTACCGGCAGGCGATGTACGGCTGGTACGGGTACGACCCGCGGATGCGGTCGAACATCGGTATCCGCAGGCGCCTCGCTCCCCTGCTCGACAACTCCCGCGCGGAGCTCGAACTCATCCACGCGCTGCTGTTCTCGCTTCCCGGTTCACCGTTCCTGTACTACGGCGACGAGATCGGGATGGGCGACAACATCTGGCTGCCCGACCGGGACTCCTCCCGCACGCCGATGCAGTGGACGCCGGACCGGAACGCGGGGTTCTCCACCGCGGACCCCGGGAAGCTGTTCCTGCCGGTCGTCCAGTCGCTCGTGTACAACTACGCGCAGGTCAACGTCGAGGCACAGCTCGCGCAGTCGCGGTCCCTGCTCCACTGGGTGCGCAACGTCATCCACGTGCGGAAGGCACACCCGGTGTTCGGCATGGGGTCGATCGCGGTGCAGGAGACCGACAACGAGAGCGTGCTCGCCTTCGTCCGCTCGTGGGAGGGTGCAGGCACCCAGTTCGGTGCCTCGGCCGAGGACGTGCTCTGCGTGTTCTCGTTCGCGGTCAACGCGACGACGGCGACCATCTCGGCGCCGGAGTTCGCGGGTCGTCCGCTCTACGACCTGTTCGGCGGCAGCTCGTTCCCGTCGTTCGACGACGAGGGCAACGTCACGCTGACGCTGGGCACGCAGTCGTTCTACTGGCTGCACGTCGGGGCCGCGCCGACCGCGTGAGCAGGCTTTGGCAGTCGTTCACCTGGCTGCACGTCGGGGCCGCGCCGACCGCGTGAGCAGGCTTTGGCAGTCGTTCACCTGGCTGCACGTCGGGGCCGCGCCGACCGCGTGAGCAGGCTTTGGCAGTCGTTCACCTGGCTGCACGTCGGGGCCGCGCCGACCGCGTGAGCAGGCTTTGGCAGTCGTTCACCTGGCTGCACGTCGGGGCCGCGCCGACCGCGTGACCGGGCGTGTCGGTGCGCGCGGTTAGCCTGACACCGTGACGTTCCCCACATCGCAGCTCGACACGCCGGCGGCCCCCCAGGACCTCTCGACACGTCCGTGGTGGCATGCCCTCGGCGTGTTCGACCTCGAGACCACCGGCATCGACGTCGAGACCTCCCGGATCGTCACGGCGCACGTCGGGCTGATCGACATGACCGGGCGCAGCATCGTCGAGGGCTCCTGGCTCGCCGACCCCGGGGTGGAGATCCCCGAGCAGGCATCGGCCGTGCACGGCATCAGCACCGAGCGTGCCCGCGCCGAGGGGCGTCCAGCGGGAGAGGTCGTCGCCGAGATCGTCGCCGCGATCGAAGCCGTGTTCGCGCGCGGCATCCCACTCGTGATCTACAACGCCCCGTACGACCTGACGCTGCTCGACCGTGAAGCCAAGCGGCACGGCATCGCCTCCCCCGTGATCGGCAACGTCGTCGACCCGCTCGTGATCGACAAGGCGCTCGACACCTACCGCAAGGGCAAGCGCACGCTCGAAGCCGCCGCCGAGCTGTACGGCGTCACCCTCTCCGACGCGCACGACGCGGGCGCGGACGCGATCGCTGCCGGCCGTGTCGCGCAGGCCATCGCGACGAAGTACCCGGACGACCTCACCGTCTCCGCCGAAGAGCTCCACCGCAAGCAGGTCGGCTGGTGCGCCGAGCAGGCCGCGTCGTTCCAGGACTACATGCGGAAGAAGCGCGACCCGTCGTTCACCGCCGACGGCCGCTGGCCCCACCGCACCGCGGACTGACGCTCTCGTCGACTCCTCGCCGCCCCCGCACAACGAAAAGCAGCTCGCACCGCGCAACGACGCGGTGCGAGCTGCTTTCGGTTGTGCGAGCGCGATCGGCACGAACGCGGAACGGGCGGCTCTCCCAGAGGAGAGCCGCCCGTCGAGCGCATGGCGTCTTACTTGCTGAAGCCCTTGAAGCGCTGGTTGAACTTCTCGACGCGACCGGCCGAGTCGAGGATGCGCTGCTTGCCCGTGTAGAACGGGTGCGACGCGGACGAGATCTCGACGTCGATGACCGGGTAGGTGGCACCGTCGAGCTCGATGGTCTTGTCGCTGTTCGCGGTCGAACGCGTCAGGAACGTCTCACCGGAAGCCAGGTCACGGAAGACGATGGCGCGGTACTCGGGGTGGATGTCGGTCTTCATGGAGATTCCTCGGATAGCAGTGTGTGTTGAGATGCGCAGAACCGCGCGGGAAGTCGTTGGCCTACGCCAGCCGTCTACGTTACCAGACAGCACGGCCGATGTGGAGCAGGGCTAGGCCGCGCGCGCCGAGAACCGGCCGGAGTCCTTCGACACGGTGAGCCCGATGCCGAACGCCTCGGTCAGGGTGGCGTCGGTCAGGACCTCGTCGATCGGTCCCGCCGCCTGGACGTGCCCGTCGGCCAGGATCAGTGCGTGCGTGAAGCCCTCGGGGATCTCCTCGACGTGGTGCGTCACGATGACGATCGCCGGCGAGTCACCGCTCTTCGCGTACCCACCGAGCGTGCGCACGAGACTCTCGCGCGCGCCGAGGTCGAGCGACGCTGCCGGCTCGTCGAGGAACAGGATCTCGGGGTCGGTCATGACGGCACGGGCGATCTGGACGCGCTTCTGCTCGCCGTCGCTCAGCTCACCGAAGGTGCGGTCGGTGAACGCGCCGAGGCCCCATTCGTCGAGCACGCGCTGCGCACGGCGGACGTCGAGCTCCTCGTACTCCTCGTTCCACCGCCCGGTGACCGAGTAAGCGGCGGTCAGCACGACGTCGATGACCTTCTCGGTGACCGGGATGCGACGCGCGAGGGCCGTCGACGCGAACCCGATGCGGGGCCGCAGGTCGAAGAGGTCGGCACCGCCGAGCTCGGTCCCGAGCACCTCGACCTCACCAGAGGTCGGGAAGCTCTGGGCCCCCGCGACCTGCAGCAGCGTGGTCTTGCCGGCGCCGTTCGCACCGAGCACGACCCACCGCTCGTCGTCCTGCACCTCCCACGAGACACCGTCGAGGATGGTGGCCCCGTTCCGGACCACGGACACGTCAGACAAGCGCACAACCGAGGGCATGTGATCACCCTACGGCAGCCGACCATCCGAAACGGGGCACACGCCGAGCGTCACTCCGCCAGGATCGACTCGATCTGCCCGAGCGCCTCGAGCATGCCCTCACGCATGCCCATCTCGAGCAATTGCTCGAGCTGCTCCGCCGTGGCGAAGTGCGCCGTGTTCGTCATCCTGGTGCGTCCACCGAGGTCCTCGAGCGTGACCTCCATGGTCGTGATCGGCATCGACGTGTCCGGCTGCCCCGACTCGTCCGCGAACCCGTCCTCGAGCCTGATGGAGTGCGGTTCGTCCACGGCGACGATCGTCCAGTAGCCGGCCGCCTTCGTGCCGTCCGGGCCGGTCATGAAGTAGTCGCTGCGTGACCCGGGCTCCAGCGAGTGCCGGACGAACGTGGCCGGCCACGACGGCGGTCCCCACCACCGTTCGAGTTGCCTGGGGTCCGCCCAGATCTGCCAGACCCGCTCGACCGGCGCGTCGAACTCGGCGGTGAAGGTCATGGTCAGGGCGTCGACGTCGTGCGTCGCGTCGATGGTGGTGCTCATCTTCCGGTCCCCCTCGGGGTCGGTGGGCTCCGTCACGGAGCGGTGTGCGGCCGATCGGCGGGGCCCTCGTCGCCGAGGAGCTCCGTGATCCGGTCGACCCGGTGCCGCCAGAGGTCCTCGTAGGACCGCAGCAGACGATCGGCGCGTCGGACGCCGCCGATCTCGCTCGTGACGATCTGCTCGCGCCCTCGCCGCTCCTTGCGGACGAGTTCGGCACGTTCGAGCACCGCGACGTGCTTCTGCACGGCCGCGAAGCTCATCGCGTACCCGGATGCGAGCGAGGACACCGACTGCTCACGCACGATGACGCGCCGGACGATGTCCCGGCGCGTCGCGTCCGCGAGGGCCGCGAACACGCGGTCCACCGCCTCGGCGTCCATCTCATCACGTACAACCATCGGGTTGTACGTTACGCCCGCCGCGCCCCGCGCGCAACGGACTGGAGGCTCGGGGTGACGTCCGTCAGGAACGTCACCCCGAGCCTCCAGTCCGGTTCAGGGCCGTGGTGCGGTCAGCGCGCCGCCAGGACCTGGTCGTACACGGCGCGCGTGCGCGTCGCGATCGCGGCCCAGGTGAACTCGGTCTCGACCCGGAGCCGACCCGCGCGACCCATCAGCTTCGCCAGCCCGATGTCGGACAGGACCTCGTTGAGGGCGGCCGCGAGGTCGGCGACGTACTTGTCGGGGTCGGTCGGCGTGCCGGTGCCGTCGGTGGCCTGGTCGATGGGCACGATGCGGCCGGTCAGCCCGTCGGCGACGACCTCGGGGATGCCACCGGTGCCGGTGCCGACGACGGGGATCCCGCACGCCATGGCCTCGAGGTTCACGATGCCGAGCGGTTCGTAGATCGACGGGCACACGAAGACGGTGCCGGAGGACAGGACCTTGACGATCTCCTCGTGCGCGAGCATCCGGTCGATCCAGACGACGCCGTCGCGGTGTGCCCGGAGGTCCTCGACGAGTCCGGTGACCTCGGCCATGATCTCCGGGGTGTCCGGGGCGCCGGCGCAGAGGACGATCTGGACCTCCGGCGGCAGCGACGCCACGGCGCGCAGCAGGTACGGCAGGCCCTTCTGGCGGGTGATGCGCCCCACGAAGACGACGCTCGGACGCTCCGGGTCGATGCCGAGGCCACGCACCGCGTCGTGGTCGACGTCCGGCTTCCACTCGTCGACGTCGATGCCGTTGTAGACGACGTGGACCTTCGCCGGGTCGATCGACGGGTACGAGCGCAGGATGTCCGCACGCATCGCCTTCGACACCGCGACCACCGCGTCCGCCTGCTCGAACGACTCGCGCTCCATCCAGCTGGACAGCCGGTAGCCGCCGCCGAGCTGTTCGGCCTTCCACGGCCGGAGCGGTTCGAGGCTGTGCGCCGTGACGACGTGCGGGATGCCGTGGGTGAGCTGCGCCAGGCGTCCGGCGGCGTTCGCGTACCAGGTGTGCGAGTGCACGAGGTCGGCACCCTCGACGTCCGCAGCCATCTGGACGTCGGTACCGAGGGCCTGGAGCGCGCCGTTCGCGTTCTCGAGCCCCGCTGGTGTCCGGTAGGCCCAGACGCCCTCTTCGTCGCGGAACCCCCCGAAGGCACGCACGCGCACGTCGGTGTCCGTTCCCGACCGCAACGCTGCGGTGAGCTCGGCCACGTGGACGCCAGCACCGCCGTAGACCTCCGGCGGATACTCTCTGGTCAGCAGATCGACTCGCACTGGTTCAACGTAACCGGTTCCCAGTGCTGACGCCTACTGTGAACGGCATGGCACCAAAGAAGGTCTTCGGCATCGTCCTCGCGGGAGGTGAGGGCAAGCGGCTCATGCCGCTGACGGCCGACCGGGCGAAGCCCGCTGTTCCGTTCGGCGGGAACTTCCGTCTCATCGACTTCGCACTCTCGAACCTGGTGAACTCCGGGTTGCAGAAGATCGTCGTCCTGACGCAGTACAAGTCCCACAGTCTCGACCGCCACGTCGCGAAGACGTGGCGCATGGAGGGCCTGCTCGGGTCCTACGTCGCGTCGGTCCCGGCGCAGCAGCGTCTCGGCAAGCGGTGGTTCGCCGGATCGGCCGACGCGATCCTGCAGTCGCTCAACCTGCTCCGTGACGAGCGCCCCGACATCGTCGTCGTCGTCGGCGCGGACCACGTGTACCGGATGGACTTCCACCAGATGGTCGAGGCACACATCGCCTCCGGCCGCAGCGCCACGGTCGCGGCGATCCGCCAGCCGATCGGTCTCGCCGACCAGTTCGGCGTCATCCAGGTGGCCGAGGACGACCCGACGAAGATCGACGCGTTCCTCGAGAAGCCGAAGGACGCCGTCGGCCTCGCGGACTCGCCCGACGAGATCCTCGCCTCGATGGGCAACTACGTGTTCGACGCCGACGCGCTCGTCGACGCCGTGCTGCGCGACGGCCAGCTCGAGTCGTCGGCGCACGACATGGGTGGCGACATCGTGCCGGACTTCGTCGCACGCGGCGACGCAGGCGTCTACGACCTGAAGGGCAACGAGGTTCCCGGCTCGAACGACCGCGACAAGTACTACTGGCGCGACGTGGGGACGATCGACTCGTTCTTCGACGCACACATGGACCTCATCGCGCCCGTGCCGGTGTTCAACCTGTACAACCAGGACTGGCCGATCTTCAACCAGCAGACCAACCTGCCGCCGGCGAAGTTCGTGCGGGACGCGAACGGCAACACCGGCGCGACCGTGGACTCGATCGTGTCGCTCGGGTGCCTGCTCTCCGGAGCCCAGGTCGAGCGCAGCGTCATCGGGCCGTGGTGTGGGATCGACTCCGGGTCGAAGGTGCTCGATTCGATCGTCTTCGAGCGGGCGTCGATCGGCGCCGGGTCGATCGTGAACCGCTCGATCCTGGACAAGGACGTCGTCCTCGCACCGGGTGCGCAGGTCGGCGTCGATCGGGAGGCCGACCTGGCCAGGGGCTTCACCGTCACCGATTCCGGGATCACCGTGGTGGGCAAGGGCGTGCGGGTCGAGGCATGACGGCACCCGACTCCGGACTCCGCCCACGCGTGGGCAAGGGCGTCCGCGTCGAGGCGTAGCCCCGTCCGACGTCACAGGAGGCGCGGCACCGCTACCGTTGTGGCGTGCCGCGCTTCCTCGTCGTCCTCGATGCCGATTCCACCTTGCTCGAGGACGAGGTCATCGAGCTGCTGGCCGACGCCGCCGGGACCCGGCCACAGGTCGCCGCGATCACGGAGCGCGCCATGCGGGGGGACATCGACTTCGGAGACAGCCTCCGGGAGCGTGTCGCGACCCTTGCTGGCCTCCCGTCCGCCGTCTTCACCGACGCCCAGCGCGCGGTCCACGTGACCCGCGGCGCGGACGAGCTCGTCCGCGGCGTGCACGCCGCAGGCGGCACCGTCGGCGTCGTCTCTGGCGGCTTCCACGAGGTCCTCGACCCGTTCGCCGCCGCGCTCGGCCTCGACCACTGCCAGGCGAACCGGCTCGAGGTCGTCGACGGCCGGCTCACCGGGCGGGTGCTCGGCGACGTCGTGGACGCGCACGCGAAGGCCGCCGCGCTCCGGACATGGGCCGGGGCGGACGGTGTGCCCCTCGCACGGACCGTGGCGATCGGCGACGGCGCGAACGACCTCGAGATGATGGGGGTCGCGGCGCTGTCCGTGGCGTTCGACGCCAAGCCGCGTGTCCGGGAGTCGGCGGACGTCGCGGTCGTCGACCGGGACCTCTCCCCTGTGCTCGCCGCCCTCGGCCTGCGCGGCTGAGCGCTGCCCGCGCCGGGCCCGAGTCCGCGCTAGTGCCCCATCCCGAGGCCACCGTCGACCGGGATGACCGCACCGGAGATGTACCCGGCGCCGTCACCGGCGAGGAAGAGCGTCGCGTCCGCGACGTCGTCGACGCTGCCGTAGCGCGCCGCCGGGATCTGCTTCTTGAACTCGGCCTGCAGTTCCTCCGGCAGCGCTGCCGTCATGTCCGTCTGGATGAACCCGGGCGCGACGACGTTCGCGGTGATGCCACGCGACCCGAGTTCGCGCGTGATCGATCGGGCCATGCCGACGAGGGCCGCCTTGGACGACGCGTAGTTGACCTGGCCGACCTGCCCGTAGGCCCCGACGACGCTGCCCATCAGCACGATCCGGCCGAACTTGGCACGCATCATGCCCTTCGTGGCCCGCTTCACGACCCGGAACGTCCCGGTCAGGTTCGTGTCGATGACGCTGGTGAAGTCCTCTTCCGACATGCGCAGCAGGAGCTGGTCGTTCGTGATCCCGGCGTTCGCGACGAGCACCTCGACCGGTCCGAGCTCTGCCTCGACCTGCGTGAAGGCGGCGTCGACCGACGCGGTGTCGGTGATGTCGGCCTGCACCGTGAGCGCACCCTCTGGTCCGCCGAGGCCGCTCCTGGACGTGACGGCGACCCGGTGTCCTTCCGCCACGAACCGCTCCGCGAGGGCGAATCCGATGCTGCGGTTGCCGCCGGTGATGAGGACGGTACGGGGGGTGGTCATGGAGGCTCCGTTCGGTGGCGATCTCGTGCGCTGCGGACCGGGTCTCCCGGCCGACACGCCCGCACGAGCCTACCCGGGCCCACATCGCGCGCGTGATGTGACCATGTGCGCGTGATGTGTCCATGTGTCGGTGCGCGGGCTTAGGCTTGTCAGAGGGAAGACGGAGACCGAACGCATGAAGACGACGCGACGCATCACGCGACGCACGACGCAGGCCATCACGGCACTGCCGGAGACACCGCAGCGCGACCGGAAACACCGTCTGTCGCGGTACATCTGGCAGATGGCCGTGCGCGTGATCCTCTTCGTCGGGGCAGTCCTCGTCTACACCGTCTGGCACAGCCCGTGGCTCGCGCTCATCCCGATCGTCCTCGCGGCGGTCATCCCCTGGGTCGCCGTGGTCATCGCGAACGCCGGCAGCCACACCGAGTCCGACTATGTCGCTCCGGCTGGCGCGCTCGTCCGTGTCGCTGACATCGACCCGCGCCTCCGCGAACAGCAGGAAGACGCGCGGGCACAGGCCTACCGAGACGAGCAGGACCGCCTGCGCGAAGGTGCCCAGCACGCGCAAGAAGAATGGCAGCGCAACGGAGACCGCTCCCGCGTGTGGGGCCACCGCTGATGGGCGCCACGTTCGACCTCTTCACCGAGCCGGGTTCGACCCCGGTGTGCTCCCGCGCCGGCTGCTCGACCGCCGCCAGCTGGCGGGTGAACTGGCGGAACCCACGCATCCACGCCATCGACCGCGTGAAGATCTGGGCGGCCTGCGACGAGCACCGTGACTTCCTCGCCGGGTACCTCCGCTCCCGGACGTTCCCGGTCCGGGTCACCGGCATCGACGAAGACGTCGACCAGCTCGACGACGCCAAGCACGACGCGCACGACCAGCCGAAGAACGACGTCGGCGAACGGGCGCGCTCGGCGAACGAGCGATGACCGACGACTTCGACCCGGGTTCCCGGTACGGCCGCCGCCACGCCGAGAAGCTCCGTCGCGCTGCCGAGCGGGAACGCCGGGCGGCCGTCGACGCCGGCGTGGTGGAACGCGATCCCGACGAGCCCTTCGTCGGCTGGCGGTTCGTCGGGAGCCGTCGCTGGCTCGGGTACTTCGCCATCGCCGTCGCGTTCGCCATCGTCTGCGCCCTGTTCGGCATGTGGCAGTGGGACCGCAGGAACGAGGCCGTGCGCGAGAACCAGCAGATCGCGGCGAACTACGACCACACCCCGGTGCCGGTCGACCAGGCACTCCCCCGGGCCTCGAGCTGGGACGACGACCAGACCTGGCTCCGGGTCGAGGTCACCGGGCGCTACGACACCGACGACCAGCTCCTCGTCCGGAACCGCGTGCACAACGGACAACCCGGCTTCGAGGTCCTCACGCCGCTCGTCACCGCGGACGGCCGCGCCTTCGTCGTCGATCGCGGGTGGGTCCCGACGGGCAACCGGCAGGACGCACCCGACAGCATCCCGGCCGCACCGACCGGGCAGGTCACCGTCGTGGCCCGTCTGCAGCAGAGCGAGCCGCGCATCCCCGGGCGGACCGATCCGGCCCACACCGACCAGGTCCAGTCCGTGACGCTCGCCGACGTCGCAAAGAAGGTCGACGCCCCGATCTGGACGGGTGCCTACGGCCAGCTCGCATCGGAGACCCCGGCGCCGACCGAGGCCCGCCCGCTCGGGTGGGACCGGCCGAGCGCGGACACCGGCCTCCACCTCAGCTACTTCATCCAGTGGTTCATGTTCGCCGCCGGCGGGTTCGGCTTCCTGGCCTACCTGATGGTGCAGGAGTACCGGAACCTCAACCAGGACGACCCGGAAGAGCGCGAGCGCGCCCTCGAGCGGCAGCGGCGCAAGGACGCGAAGCCCAAGTCGGACGCCGACATCGAGGACGAGCTCCTCTCACGCTGACCGCGGCGCGCTGACCGGCCCGAATGGTCACGACACCTCGCCGGTCGTTCGCCGAGTGGTCACGGTCCGTCGCTCAGCGTGGCTCACGACGACGATCCTTGCCCACTCGACGAAGGTGAGCGGGCCGTCGTGACCAGTCAGGGGAACGATCCTGGTCGGGTCAGCATCCCGCAGTTGCCTGCGCGGCACTACGCGAGCTCGATGAGCTCCGCGTAGTCCTTGTTCCAGTGGTCCTCGGTGCCGTCGGGCAGCAGGAGCACCCGTTCGGGGTTGAGCGCCTCGACCGCACCGGCGTCGTGCGACACGAGCACCACGGCGCCCTCGTAGCCCGCCAGTGCGCCGAGGATCTCCTCGCGGGACGCCGGGTCCAGGTTGTTCGTCGGCTCGTCGAGGAGCAGCACGTTCGCACCGGAGACCACGATCATCGCGAGCGACAGCCGGGTCTTCTCGCCACCGGAGAGCACGCCGGCCTTCTTGTAGCCGTCGTCCCCCGTGAAGAGGAACGACCCGAGGACCCGACGTGCCTCGGTCTCGTTGAGCTCCGTCGACGCCGACACCATGTTCTCGATGACGGTGCGGTTCACGTCGATGTTCTCGTGCTCCTGCGCGTAGTAGCCGATACGCAGACCGTGCCCCGGCTGGATCTCGCCCGTGTCGGGCGCGTCGGCGCCGGCGAGGATACGGAGCAGGGTCGTCTTGCCTGCACCGTTGAACCCGAGGATGACGACGCGCGAGCCGCGGTCGATCGCCAGGTCGACACCGGCGAAGATCTCCAACGAGCCGTAGGACTTCGACAGCCCCTCGGCCATCAGCGGCGTCCGACCACATGCGACCGGCGTCGGGAACCGGAGCTTCGCGACCCGGTCGACGGCGCGCTCGTCCTCGAGGCCGGCGAGCAGCTTGTCGGCCCGCGCGACCATCTGGTGCGCCGCGGCCGCCTTCGACGCCTTGGCACCGAATCGAGCAGCCTGGTCCTTGAGGGTGGCCGCCTTCTTCTCGGCGTTCGCGCGTTCCTTGCGGCGACGTTCCTCGTCGGCGACGCGCTGCCGCTGGTACAGCTTCCAGCCCATGTTGTAGATGTCGATGGTCTGGCGGTTCGCATCGAGGTAGAACACCCGGTTGACGACCTCGTCGACGAGTTCGACGTCGTGGGAGATCACGATGACGCCGCCGGGGTAGGTCTTGAGGTGCTCACGGAGCCAGACGACGCTGTCGGCGTCGAGGTGGTTCGTCGGCTCGTCGAGGATCATGGTCTCGGCATCCGAGAACAGGATCCGGGCGAGCTCGATGCGACGACGCTGACCACCCGACAACGTCTTCAGCTGCTGGTCGAGGATGCGGTCCGGGAGCTTGAGGTTCGACGCGATCGACGCCGCCTCGGCCTCGGCCGCGTAGCCGCCGAGCGCGTTGAACTGGTCGTCGAGGCGCGAGTAGCGGCGCATCGCCTTCTCGGCCACGGCCGGGTCGTCGCTGGCCATGTCGAGCGTGGCGAGCCGGATGCCCTCGACGAGTTCGCCGAGACCGCGAGCGTCGAGGATGCGCTTCCGCGCGGTGTCCTCCGGGTTGCCCGAGCGCGGGTCCTGCGGCAGGTAGCCGATCTCGCCGGAGCGCTCGATCTTGCCGTCGGTCGGCGGGGTCTCCCCCGCCAGGGCCTTGGTCATCGTGGTCTTCCCGGCGCCGTTCCGGCCGACGAGACCGATCTTGTCGCCCTTCTCCACGCGGAAGGACACGTTCTCCATCAGGAGGCGGGCCCCGACTCGGATCTCGAGGTCGTGCACGGCAAGCACAGTGGAAGTCCAATCAGTTGGTGGTTTTGCACAACGACGTGCGCATGAGGTGCACCGCTACGCTGACGGGACCGATGGTCCTGAACAGGACCAGCAGTCCATTCTAGGAGAATCCATGACGAACGCCACCGGGTTCGCTCCCCGCGCAGTCCTCGCCGACCGTCTGCGGACGCACGGCCTCGCCACCGATGCCGCGCTCATCGCCGGCGGAACGCTCTTCACCGCGGCGATGGCCCAGGTCGAGGTCCCGATGTGGCCCGTCCCGATCACCGGGCAGACCCTCGCGGTCGTGCTCGTCGGTGCGACCCTCGGTGCCCGCCGCGGAGTGCTCTCGATGCTCGTCTACGCGATCGCCGGGCTCGCCGGCGCGCCGTTCTTCGCGGACATGCAGGGCGGCCTGCACGCGCTGACCCTGCCGAGCTTCGGGTACGTCATCGGGTTCATCCCCGCCGCCGGCGTCGTCGGGTGGCTCGCACGCCGCAACTGGGACCGCCACGTGGGGCGCGCCGCGGTGGCGTTCACGCTCGCGAGCGCGATCCCGTTCGTGACGGGACTCCCCTACCTCGCCGTCGCGCTCGGTGCGCTCGGCCTGCCGAACGACCTGCAGTCCGTCCTCGCTGCCGGCCTGTACCCGTTCGTCGTGGGCGGCCTCGTGAAGGCCCTCATCGCCGCGGGCATCGTCCCCCTCGTGTGGAAGGTCGTCGGCCGCCGCTGACGCGTCACGCGCCCGCGCGAAGGGCCCCAGACCGCTGGTCCGGGGCCCTTCGCGTTCGGGTGCGGGTGCGGGTGCGGGTGTGCCGGGACGCGTCTGCGGCGACCGGTCACGACACCCCGACAGCATCCGGCGACCGGTCACGAACCGTCGGCCGATGGCTACCCAGCCGACGGTTGGCGACCACCCGGCGTACGTGAGCGGTGTGTCGTGACCAGTGAACGGCGCGGGCTCTGCGCGACCCAGCCCATGACGAACGGGAGGCGCGGTGCCAGCTGGCACCGCGCCTCCCGTCTGTGTGTGGTCGCGACTAGATCGAGAAGCCGAGCGCGCGCATCATCTCGCGCCCGTCGTCGGTGATCCGCTCCGGACCCCACGGCGGCATCCAGACCCAGTTGATGCGGAACGCGTCGACGATGCCGTCGAGCGCGTTCGCGGTGTCGCCCTCGATGACGTCGGTCAGGGGGCAGCCCGCGCTCGTCAGCGTCATGCTGATGATCAGCGCGGTCGCCTCGTCGTCCCAGGCGAGGTCGTAGATGAGCCCGAGGTCGACGATGTTGACGCCGAGCTCCGGGTCCTGGACCTCCTTGAGGCCCTCGACGACCTCGTCGAACTTCTCCGGTGCGAGTGCGGTGATCATGGTCAGTGCGCCTCGGCCGCGGCTGCGGCCTGCACGTAGCGGTCGTAGCCCTCGTTCTCGAGCCGGTCCGCGAGCTCGGGGCCGCCCTGCTCGGCGACCTTGCCCGCGACGAACACGTGCACGAAGTCCGGCTTGATGTAGCGCAGGATGCGCGTGTAGTGCGTGATGAGCAGCACGCCGAGGCCCGTGGCGGCCTTCGCGCGGTTGACGCCCTCGGAGACGATCTTCAGGGCGTCGACGTCGAGCCCGGAGTCGGTCTCGTCGAGGACGGCGAACTTCGGCTTGAGGAGCTCCAGCTGCATGATCTCGTGGCGCTTCTTCTCGCCGCCGGAGAAGCCCTCGTTGACGTTGCGCTCGGCGAAGGCCGAGTCCATCTTGAGGTCGGCCATCGACTGACGGAGGTCCTTCACCCAGGTGCGGAGGGCGGGAGCCTCGCCGTCGATCGCGGTCTTGGCGGTGCGGAGGAAGTTCGAGACGGTGACGCCCGGGATCTCCACCGGGTACTGCATCGCGAGGAACATGCCGGCGCGGGCACGCTCGTCGACGCTCATCGCGAGGACGTCCTCGCCGTCGAGGGTGATCGAGCCACCGACGACGTTGTAGCGCGGGTGGCCGGCGATCGTGTAGGCGAGGGTGGACTTGCCCGAGCCGTTCGGCCCCATGATCGCGTGGATCTCGCCCTCGTTGATGGTGAGGTCGACGCCCTTGAGGATCTCCTTGACACCCTGGTCGGTGTCGATCGAGACCTGCAGATCGCGGATTTCGAGAGTGGACATTGCGTTCCTTCGGTTGCAGCTGGGTCGCGGCGTCAGCCGCGGGGAAGAGGTGGGGTCGCTAGTCGATGGGGACGGGGTCGTGCACGTCGACGTAGACGTCGCCGTCGCGGACCTCGACCCGGAAGACCGGGACGGGCTCGTACGCGGGGAAGTTCTGCGGCTTGCCGGTGGTCAGCGAGAAGCGGGATCCGTGCGCCCAGCACTCGAGCGAGTCGCCCTCGACGAAGCCCTCGGCGAGGGAGATGTCCCCGTGCGTGCACGTGTCACCGATGGCGTGCACCGTGCCCGCGGAGTCCTTCACGATCGCCACAGCGGTGCCGTCGACGACGACGCGCATCGGGCTGTCCACCGCGATGTCGCCCTCGGAGCAGACCTTCTCGGCCATCAGGCGTCCGAGCCGTCCGCCTCGGCCGACGGCGCGACGAGCACGGTCCGCCCCTCGGCGAGCTCCTGCTCGACGGCGGCGATGAGGCGTTCCTCGAGCTCGGGGGCGCCGATCTTCTGGATGACCTCGACGAGGAAGCCGAGCACGACGAGTCGGCGTGCTTCTTCTTCCGGGATGCCGCGGGCCTGCAGGTAGAACAGCTGCTCGTCGTCGAACCGACCGGTCGCACTCGCGTGCCCGGCGCCCTGGATGTTGCCCGTCTCGATCTCGAGGTTCGGGATGCTGTCCGCGCGGGTGCCGTCGGTCAGGACGAGGTTGCGGTTCTGCTCGTACGAGTCGGTGTCGTCGCCGGCGCGCCCGATCAGCACGTCGCCGATCCAGACGGTGTGCGCACCCTGACCCTGCAGCGCCCCCTTGTAGTTGACCCGACCGCGCGTGTTCGGCGCGTCGTGGTTCACGTAGACCTGCTGCTCGATGTACTGACCCGCATCGGCGAAGTACACGCCGTACATCTCGGTGTCGGCGCCCTGGGCGCCGAGGTGCGTCGACGGGTTGACCCGGACGACGTCGCCGCCGAGCGAGACCACGACGTGCTTGAGGAAGGCGTCGCGGCCGACCTCGGCGAACTGCGTCGACACGTGGACGGTGTCGTCGGCCCAGTCCTGCAGCGACACGACCGTCAGGCGGGCGTTGTCGCCGACGACGATCTCGACGTTCTCGCTGAGGAGCGCCGAACCGCGGTTGTCGATGACGACGATGCCCTGCGCGTTCGGCTCGGCCGTGACGACGGTGTGCGCAGCGCGGGGCTGCGTGCCGAAGTCCGAGCGGGTGATGGTGATCGACTCGTAGGACTCGGTCGCCTTGATCGTCACGGCGAGGACGGCGTCACGAGCGGTCCAGGCAGCGGCCGCCGCCCGGTCCTCCGGGAGACCCGCCGTGCCGACGCGGGGGTCGTCACTGCGACCCCACTCCACGTCGGCGCCGTCGGTCTCCGTCGCCAGGAACGGGTACGCGGAGCCGTCGAGCCCACCCGCGAGGAGCGGTGCGAGCTTGTCGAGCGGCGCGAACTTCCAGTTGACCTCTCGGCCGGTGACCGTCGGGAAGTCGTCGATGTCGCCCGACTGCGGGCGCGCCGAACGGGTCTGGACGGGGACCTTGGAGTCCCATCCGCCGTCGGAGTGCGCCTTCGCGCCGTGCTGGACCGTGGCGGACGCAGGCTCGACCGGCTGGTCGATGCGGGGTGTCTGGGTGGGGCTGGACATCTAGCCGACGGATCCTTCCATGCTCATCTCGATGAGCTTGTTGAGTTCGAGTGCGTACTCCATCGGGAGCTCGCGGGCGATCGGCTCGATGAACCCGCGGACGATCATCGCCATCGCCTCGTCTTCTGCCATGCCGCGTGACATGAGGTAGAACAGCTGCTCTTCGCTCACGCGCGACACCGTCGCCTCGTGGCCGAGCTGCACGTCGTCCACACGGATGTCGATCGCCGGGTACGTGTCCGACCGGCTGATCGTGTCGACGAGGAGCGCGTCGCAGCGGACCGTGTTCGCCGCGTGGTGCGCATTCGGGTCGACCCGGACCTCGCCGCGGTAGCCCGCACGGCCGCCGCCACGGGCGATCGACTTCGAGACGATCGAGGACGTCGTGTACGGCGCCATGTGGATCATCTTCGCGCCGGCGTCCTGGTGCTGGCCGGGGCCCGCGAAGGCGACCGAGAGCGTCTCGCCCTTGGCGTGCTCACCGGCGAGGTAGATCGACGGGTACTTCATCGTGACCTTGGAGCCGATGTTGCCGTCGATCCACTCCATCGTGGCGCCCTCGTGCGCGATGGCACGCTTGGTGACGAGGTTGTAGACGTTGTTCGACCAGTTCTGGATCGTCGTGTAGCGCACGCGGGCGTTCTTCTTCACGATGATCTCGACGACGGCCGAGTGCAGGGAGTCCGACTTGTAGATCGGGGCAGTGCAGCCCTCGATGTAGTGGACGTACGAGTCCTCGTCCGCGATGATCAGCGTCCGCTCGAACTGGCCCATGTTCTCGGTGTTGATCCGGAAGTAGGCCTGCAGCGGGATCTCGACGTGGACGCCCTTCGGGACGTAGACGAACGAGCCGCCGGACCACACGGCCGTGTTCAGCGCGGCGAACTTGTTGTCGCCGGCCGGGATCACGGTGCCGAAGTACTCCTCGAAGATCTCGGGGTGCTCGCGGAGGGCCGTGTCGGTGTCCATGAAGATGACACCCTGCTGCTCCAGGTCCTCGCGGATCTGGTGGTAGACCACCTCGGACTCGTACTGCGCGGCGACACCGGCGACGAGGCGCTGGCGCTCTGCCTCGGGGATGCCGAGCTTCTCGTAGGTCGCGCGGATGTCCTCGGGGAGGTCCTCCCACGACTGCGCCTGCTTCTCCGTGGAGCGCACGAAGTACTTGATGTTGTCGAAGTCGATGCCCGTCAGGTCGGCACCCCACGTCGGCATGGGCTTCCGGCCGAAGAGCTGCAGGCCCTTGAGCCGGTTCTTCAGCATCCACTCGGGCTCGTTCTTGAGGTTCGAGATGTCGGTGACGACCTCTTCCGAGATCCCGCGACGCGCAGAGGCGCCGGCGGAGTCGGAGTCGGACCAGCCGAATTCGTACTGGCCGAGCCCTTCGAGTTCTGGACGGTCGATGAGCACGTCGGACATGGTCTCCTCGTTTCCTTCTCGTGGCAGCTTCCGGTTCCAACCGGTCGGCGTCGGGCGCCATTCCATCGCGAACCGCCGACAGGGCGATCACGGTGCTGCTACCTCGCAACGTCATGGTTCCACGCAGTCCTGGGCATGATCGGCGATCTCGGCCCATTCGGAGCCGGCGCCTGCCTAGACTTGACTGCTGCTGAACCCTCGAATCCTACAGGTTCACTGCACGGAACAACAGGAAGGCACCACCCTCGTGACACGCGTCGGATCCCCCGTCGGCCAGGAGACCCGGACCAGGTGGTGGTCCCTCCCCCGCGTCGTCGACCAGCGGGTGGTCGTCCTCGCCTGGGCGTCGTTCGTCGTCGAGGTCGTCCTGATCGGCACGGGTGGGCTCGTCCGCCTCACCGCGTCCGGCCTCGGATGCCCGACCTGGCCCCGATGCACCGCCGACTCCCTCGTGTCGACGCCGGAGATGGGCGTCCACGGGATCATCGAGTTCGGCAACCGTCTGCTGACCTTCGTGCTCGTGATCGTGGCCATCGCGATGTTCCTGCTGGTCGTCCGGACGCGTCGTACCCGCCCGGAGTTGTTCTGGCTCGCGTTCGCCCAGGGCGCAGCGATCCCCGTGCAGGCGGTCATCGGTGGTCTGAGCGTCCTCACGAACCTGAACCCCTACGTCGTCGGGCTGCACTTCGTCGTGTCGACGCTCCTGACCGCGGTGACGGCCACCCTCGTCTACCGGTCGATGAACGGGCCTCGCACCGCCTCGCGGCTGGTCCCCGGATGGTACGTCGGCGTCGTCCGGGGCACGATCGCCGCCACCGCCGTCACGGTCCTCATCGGCATCCTGACCACGGGCAGTGGCCCGCACGCCGGCGCGGACGAAGCGGTCGACGGCGGCCGCCTGCACCGCACGGGGCTCGACCCGGCGATCCTGCAGCACGTGCACGCGGTCCCGGCGTACGTCCTCTTCGCGCTGACCCTGGTGCTCGTCGTCGGTGCCGTGCGACTGCACCTCTCCAGCCGATGGGCGCTCGTCCTGCTCGTCGTGGAGTTCGTGCAGATCGCCGTCGGCCTGACCCAGGCACGCACCGGGCTGCCGGTCGGGCTGGTCGGCACGCACATGGTCCTCGCCGGGCTGCTCGTCGGCGCCGTCACCGTCGTGACGCTGTCCACGCGGGCATCGGGCGGGCGCAAGGCGGTCCGGGAGCCCCTGCCCCGCTGACCCCCACCGCACCCGCCACCCGCGAAAGCGACAGTGTCCGCCCGGATCCCGGGCGGACACTGTCGCTTTCGCATCTGGACGCACGCACCCAGGGGACGCTGCGTCACGCGCCGGTCACGGTCGGACGGGAGGCTCGTGGCGGGCCCGCAACGAGCCTCCCGTCCGACCGCTCCGCCCGTTCCCGCCCACAACGCGCGAATCGCCGCCCGCGGCGGCGGCGCGCCTGCGGCGGCGCACCCGCGCCAGCCCCAGGCCGCAGCACCTAGAAGGTGAAGACCTGCGGGAGCAGGGGGTCGATGCCCACCGCGATGAAGAGCAGCGTCAAGTAGGTGATCGAGCTGTGGAAGACCCGCATCGGCTGGACCTGTTCCACGTGCTGGATCGCCCGGTTGTAGAGCTTGTGCGACTCGACGACGAACCAGACACCGCCCGCGAGCGCAACGACCGAGTAGAGCGGCCCCATGTGTGCGACCGGGATGAGCAGCAGCGAGCAGACGAGCGTCGCCCACGCGTACAGCACGACCTGCAGACCGACGACCGTGCGACCCCGGACGACGGCGAGCATCGGCACGTCGGCGGCGTCGTAGTCGTCGCGGTACTTCATCGACAGCGGCCAGTAGTGCGGCGGGGTCCAGAGGAAGATCACCATGAAGAGGATCACGGGCGCCCAGGTCAGCGACCCCGTGACGGCCGCCCAGCCGATGAGCACGGGCATGCAACCGGCTGATCCGCCCCAGACGATGTTCTGCGGCGTGCGGCGCTTCAGCCACAGCGTGTAGACGAAGACGTAGATCAGGATCGCGGCGACGCTGAGCGCTGCGGCGAGCCAGTTGACCAGGAACCCGAGGACCGCGGTCGACCCGATCGCGAGCACCCACGAGAACACCAGTGCTTCACGATCCGAGAGCTCGCCGGTGACGAGCGGCCGCGTGCTGGTCCGCTTCATGAGGCGGTCGATGTCGCGGTCGATGTAGCAGTTGAACGCCGACGCCGACCCGGCCGACATCGCGCCGCCCAGCAGCGTCCAGAAGACCAGCCACAGGTTCGGCACCCCGCGCTCGGCGAGGAACATCGTCGGCGCCGTCGTGACGAGCAGCAGCTCCATCACACGCGGCTTCGTCAGCGAGACGTACGCTCGGACCTTGCGGGACAGCGTCGAGCGACGCTCGGTGTCGGGCCTGGTCACGGTGGCAGTCGGCAAGGGGACCTCAGTCTGTTCGCTTCAGCTCGCACGCTCGGTGGACGACGCCATCGGCGTCCGGGCATGCGCTGACCCGGAATGTTCACGGGTCATCGACAGTTTACGGGATGGAAGCGCCGCGACGATGCCCCGCTCCCCATCCGGTGGAGAAGTCGACGAGATGCGTCCCGAGACCGCCGCAGAACCGCGGAACAGCGGGCGACACGCCCGGAGCGGCAACGCGCGAGGACCGCGTCCATGAACATCGGGGGTCACCTGAACCCCTTCTGAGTGGCGGGTCACTATGCTGGAGACGCCCTCCCGCAGTGTGCCCCGACGAAGCCGGCCGCGAAAATGCGCCGGTCGGCCGCCGGTGACGGCGACACGACGGAGCCCCGGGATGGGAACCATGTCCGTGCGATGGCACGAGCCCTCGCACATGTCGCTACAGAAGGGTCAACATCCAAGTGGCTGAATTCACCTGGGACGCCATCGACCGGAAGGCCGTCGACACGGCCCGCGTTCTCGCCGCCGATGCGGTCGAGGCCGCCGGCAACGGTCACCCCGGCACCGCGATGAGCCTCGCGCCGCTCGCACACCTCCTCTTCCAGAAGGTGATGCACCGCGACCCGAGCGACTCCACGTGGATCGGCCGTGACCGGTTCATCCTCTCCGCTGGACACGCATCGATCCTCCAGTATGTGCAGTTCTACCTGCACGGCTACGGCCTCGAGCTCGAGGACCTCCAGCACCTCCGCAAGTGGGGCTCCAAGACCCCGGGTCACCCGGAGTACGGCCACACCGACGGTGTCGAGATCACCACCGGCCCGCTCGGCCAGGGCCTCGCGTCCGCCGTGGGCTTCGGCTACGCGCAGCGCTACGAGCGCGGTCTCTTCGACGCAGAAGCCGGCGAGGGCCAGTCGCCCTTCGACCACTTCACCTACGTGATCGCCGGTGACGGCGACATGCAGGAGGGCGTCACCAACGAGGCAGCGAGCCTCGCGGGCCGTCAGCAGCTCGGTCGCCTGGTCGTCTTCTACGACTCGAACCAGATCTCGATCGAGGACGACACCGACATCTCCTTCTCGGAGAGCGTCCCGGACCGCTACGAGGCCCTCGGCTGGCACGTCCAGACCGTCGACTGGAAGAAGACCGGCGAGTACACCGAGGACGTCGAGTCCCTGTACGCCGCGATCGAGGCCGCGAAGGCCGAGACGACCAAGCCGTCGCTCATCGTCCTCAAGACGATCATCGGCTGGCCGTCGCCGACCAAGCAGAACTCCGGCAAGATCCACGGCTCCGCGCTCGGCGCCGAGGAGATCAAGGGCCTCAAGGAGGTCCTCGGCTTCGACCCCGAGCAGACCTTCCACGTCGACCCCGAGGTCCTCGAGTACACCCGCGGCGCGGTCGCCAAGGGTCAGGCACAGCACGCCGAGTGGCAGAAGACCTTCGACGCGTGGGCCGAGTCCCACCCGGAGCAGAAGGAACTGTTCGACCGCGTCATGTCGAAGACCCTCCCCGAGGGCCTCGAGGCAGCGCTGCCGGACTTCCCGACCGACAAGGCCGTCTCCACCCGCGCCGCGTCCGGCAAGGTCATCAACGCCATCGCGCCGCTGATGCCCGAGTTCTGGGGCGGTTCCGCGGACCTCGCGGAGTCGAACCTCACCACGATCGAGGGCGCCAAGTCCTTCGGCCCGCTCGACGCGGCCACCAAGGCCTGGAGCACCGACCCGTACGGCCGCGTGCTGCACTTCGGCATCCGCGAGCACGCGATGGGCTCGATCCTGTCCGGCATCGTCCTGCACGGGAACACCCGCCCCTTCGGCGGCACGTTCCTCATCTTCAGCGACTACATGCGCCCGGCCGTCCGTCTCGCCGCGCTCATGCAGGCGCCGGCGATCTACGTCTGGACGCACGACTCGGTCGCCCTCGGTGAGGACGGCCCGACGCACCAGCCGATCGAGCAGCTCTCCGCACTCCGCGCGATCCCGGGTCTCGACGTCGTCCGTCCGGCCGACGCCAACGAGGTCGCGTACGCGTGGCTCGAAATGCTCAAGCACCAGGACCGCCCGGCCGGCATCGCGCTGAGCCGTCAGAACCTCCCCGTCTTCGAGCGTGGCGACGGTGACGCGTCCGGCGAGGTCTTCGCATCCGCGAAGAACGTCGGCAAGGGCGCGTACGTCCTGGCCGAGGCGCCGAACGGCACCCCGGACGTCATCCTCATCGCGACCGGCTCCGAGGTGCAGATCGCGGTCGAGGCCCGTGAGCAGCTCAAGGCCGAGGGCATCAACGCCCGCGTCGTGAGCGCCCCGTCGCTCGAGTGGTTCCGCGCCCAGAGCGAGAACTACCAGGACCAGGTCCTGCCGAAGGACGTCACCGCGCGTGTCTCGGTCGAGGCCGGGATCGCGATGAGCTGGCGCGACATCGTCGGCGACAAGGGCCGCAGCGTCTCGATCGAGCACTTCGGTGCGTCGGCCGACTACCAGACGCTCTTCAAGGAGTTCGGCTTCACGACGGAGCACGTCGTGGCCGCCGCGAAGGAATCCATCGCGGCTTCCTGACCCTGATGGGCCGGGTCCGGTTCGCCGGATCCGGCCCTTCTTCCGGGAGGCCCGGCTCGGCTCCGCCAGTCGCCTCCCGGCCCCACACCACGACACCAGGGCCCGCATCACCTCCGCGACGCGGGCCGGTCGACGAAAGAAGAAGAGAAACACATGGCTGACACCACCCCCACCGCCGAGCTCTCCGCCGTCGGCGTGAGCATCTGGCTCGACGACCTCTCCCGCGAGCTCCTCGAGACCGGCCGTCTCGACGGCCTCATCGAGGACCGCAACGTCGTCGGCGTGACCACCAACCCGACGATCTTCGCGTCGGCACTCGCCAAGGGCGAGCGCTACGACTCGCAGGTCAAGGAGCTCGCCGCCGCTGGCACCGAGGTCACCGACGCGATCTTCGCGATCACCACGCAGGACGTCGCGAACGCGTCGGACCGCTTCAAGGCGATCTACGACGGCACCAAGGGCTTCGACGGCCGCGTCTCGATCGAGGTCGAGCCGGGCCTCGCCCACGACACCGCGAAGACCATCGAGCAGGCCAAGTTCCTGTACGAGAAGGTCGGCCGCGAGAACGTCCTCATCAAGATCCCCGCGACGCTCGAGGGCCTGGAGGCGATCACCGAGGTCATCGGCGCCGGCATCTCCGTCAACGTCACCCTGATCTTCTCGCTCGAGCGCTACCGCGCCGTCATCGACGCCTACCTCGGTGGCCTCGAGAAGGCGAAGGCGGCTGGCCACGACCTCTCGAAGATCCACTCGGTCGCCTCGTTCTTCGTGTCGCGCGTCGACACCGAGATCGACAAGCGCCTCGACGCGATCGGCTCGGACGAGGCGAAGGCCCTCAAGTCCAAGGCCGGCGTCGCCAACGCGCAGCTCGCCTACCAGGTCTGGGAGCAGGCGTTCGACTCCGAGCGCGCCAAGGGCCTCCTCGAGGCCGGTGCCAACACCCAGCGTCCGCTCTGGGCCTCGACCGGTGTCAAGGACCCGTCGCTCTCCGACACGCTCTACGTGACCGAGCTCGCCGCCCCGCACACCGTCAACACCATGCCGGGCAAGACCCTCGAGGCCACGTTCGACCACGGCCAGGTGCACGGTGACGCGATCTCCGGCTCCTACGACGCCGCCAACGGCGTCATGGACCAGCTCGCCGCGGTCGGCATCGACTACGACGACGTCGTCGCGCTCCTCGAGAAGGAGGGCGTCGACAAGTTCATCGTCTCCTGGGGTGAGCTCGTCGAGACCGTCAAGACCGCTCTCGAGAACGCCAACAAGTAAGTGACGGTCTCCATCGCAGCCACCGGCGACGCCGCGCGGGCCATCGACAAGATGGTCCCGCAGCTCGTCGCCGACCTGGTCGCGTCGGGGATCACCGCGGAGGACCCCGAGCTCTGGGGTCCGGCAGCCGAGGCCGAGGCGTCCGAGCGCCTCGGGTGGGTGGAGGCCGTCTCGGTCTCCACCCCCCTCGTGGCGCAGATCGAGGCCCTGCGCGACTCCCTCCGTGCCGAGGGAGTCGACCACGTCGTGCTCGCCGGCATGGGGGGATCGTCGCTCGCTCCTGAGGTCATCACGCGGACGTACGGCGTCCCGCTGACGATCCTCGACTCGACGAACCCGGCACAGGTCCGGGCCGCCGTGGAGCACGACCTCGAGCGCACCGTCCTCGTCGTCTCGTCGAAGTCCGGTTCCACGATCGAGACCGACGCTCAGCGCCGGGTGTACGAGCAGGCGTTCCGCGATGCCGGGATCGACCCCGCGCAGCGCATCGTCGTCGTCACCGACCCGGGTTCGCCGCTCGAGGCGTCTGCTCGCGACGCCGGCTACCGGGTGTTCACCGCCGACCCGAACGTCGGCGGCCGGTTCTCCGCACTCACCGCGTTCGGCCTCGTGCCGTCGGGTCTGGCCGGAGCGGACATCCAGGAGCTCCTCGACGAGGCCGACGCCATCTCGGCGCTCCTCGCCGTCGACACCGACGAGAACCCCGGGCTCGTGCTCGGCGCGGTCCTCATGAGCGTCGATCCGACGGTGTCGAAGATCGGCATCGTCCCGGACGGCACCCACATCGTCGGGTTCGGCGACTGGATCGAACAGCTCCTCGCCGAGTCCACCGGCAAGGACGGGCTCGGGCTCCTGCCCGTCGTCCTCACCCCGGACTCCCCCGAGGTCACGAACGTCCCGGCGGACATGCAGATCATCCGCATCGTCGGGTCGCGCGGGGCCGAACGCCACGTGGCTCCGAACGAGGCCGAGATCGACGGCACGCTCGGCGGCCAGATCCTGGTCTGGGAGTACGCGGTCGCAGTGGCCGGTCGCCTCATGGGGATCAACCCCTTCGACCAGCCAGACGTCGAGGCCGCCAAGGCCGCCGCGCGAGCCCTGCTCGACGGCGGAGCCGGCGACGGCTCCCGACGACCGGAACCCGCCTTCGAGGAAGCGGGCACGGCGGTGACGGCGACCGGCTTCGAACCGGGCACCACCATCGCCCAGGCCGTGACGGGCCTCCTGTCCGGTCTCGGCGACCGCGGCTACGTCGCCGTCCAGGCGTACGTCGACCGCACGACGAGCCAGTCCCTCGAGCCGATCCGCGACCTGCTCGCGGCGCGCACCGGCCGTCCCGTCACCTTCGGGTACGGCCCCCGGTTCCTCCACTCGACCGGGCAGTACCACAAGGGCGGACCCGCGAACGGCGTGTTCCTGCAGATCGTCTCCGACGACCAGGCAGACCTCGACGTCCCCGGCCGCCCCTTCACCTTCGGCCAGCTCATCCGGGCGCAGGCAGCGGGGGACGCCAGCGTCCTCGCGCAGCACGGGCGCCCGGTCCTGACCCTGTCCACGCGGGACGTTCCCGCGCTCGCGCAGGCGCTCACGGCCGCAGTACGTTCCTGACACCAAAAGGAGTTCACCGACACATGTCACCGGTGGCGATCACCCCGGAGCACAACCCGCTCCGGCTGCCCACGGATCGTCGACTGAACCGCATCGCGGGTCCCAGTACCCTCATCATCTTCGGCGTGACGGGCGACCTGTCCCGCAAGAAGCTGATGCCCGCGGTGTACGACCTCGCGAACCGGGGGCTCCTGCCTCCTGGATTCGCGCTGGTCGGGTTCGCTCGACGTGACTGGGAGGACCAAGACTTCTCCCAGCTCGTCCACGACGCGGTCAAGGAGCACTCGCGTACTCCATTCGACGAGGACGTCTGGCGGCAGCTCGAACAGGGCATCCGCTTCGTCCAGGGGTCTTTCGACGACCCCGACGCGTTCGTCCAGCTCAAGGAGACGGTCGACGCACTCGACGCCGAACGCGGGACGCTCGGCAACCACGCGTTCTACCTCTCGATCCCCCCGAAGATGTTCCCGGTCGTCACCGAGCAGCTGAAGCTGTCCGGCCTGACCGAGAAGCGGGACGGTTCCTGGAGTCGCGTCGTGGTGGAGAAGCCGTTCGGCTCCGACCTCCGCACCGCGCGCGAGCTGAACGCGATCGTCGAGAGCGTCTTCGCTCCCGATGACGTGTTCCGCATCGACCACTACCTCGGCAAGGAGACGGTCCAGAACCTCCTGACGCTGCGGTTCGCGAACCAGATGTACGAACCCATCTGGAACTCGAACTACGTCGACCACGTGCAGATCACGATGGCCGAGGACATCGGCGTCGCCGGACGTGCCGCGTACTACGACGGCATCGGCGCGGCGCGCGACGTCATCCAGAACCACCTGCTCCAGCTCCTCGCGCTCACCGCGATGGAAGAGCCCGTCTCGTTCAAGGCCGGTCACCTCCGTGCCGAGAAGGAGAAGGTGCTGTCCGCGGTGGAGCTCCCGGACGACCTGTCGACCGCCACCGCACGCGGGCAGTACGCCGGCGGCTGGCAGGGCGGCGAGAAGGTCCTCGGCTTCCTCGAAGAAGCGGGGATGAACCCGGAGTCCGGCACGGAGACGTTCGCGGCCATCAAGCTGAACATCGCCACGCGACGGTGGCAGGGCGTCCCGTTCTACCTGCGCGCCGGCAAGCGCCTCGGCCGCCGTGTCACGGAGATCGCGATCGTGTTCAAGCGCGTCCCCGAGGACGTGTTCGGCATCCCGCAGTCCCCGCTCGGCCAGAACGCACTCGTCATCCGCGTCCAGCCCGACGAGGGCGTGACGCTGCGCTTCGGGTCGAAGGTCCCCGGCGTCGGCACCCAGGTGCGCGACGTGACGATGGACTTCGGCTACGGCCACGCGTTCACCGAGGCATCGCCAGAGGCGTACGAGCGACTCATCCTCGACGTGCTCCTCGGTGACCCGCCGCTCTTCCCGCGGCACCAGGAGGTCGAGCTGTCCTGGAAGATCCTCGACCCGATCGAGGAGTTCTGGGCCACGCAGGGCCAGCCCGAGCAGTACCGTCCCGGCACGTGGGGTCCGGCTTCGGCCGACGACCTGCTCGCCCGCGACGGCCGGACCTGGAGGCGTCCATGAAGATCGATCTGCCGAACACCACGGTCTCGAAGATCCAGAAGACCCTGGTCCACATCCGCGAAGAGGGCGGCGCCGTCGCACTCGGTCGTGTCCTGACCCTGATCATCTCGACGGCCCTCGGCCACGAGGAAGAGGCGATCGCGGCCGCGAACGAGGCATCGCGCGAGCACCCGATGCGCGTGATCATCGTGTCGAAGAACGACGGCGACATCCACTCGCCCGGTCGCCTCGACGCCCAGATCCGTGTGGGGAGCGACGCCGGCGCGAGCGAGGTCATCGTGCTCCGCGCCTACGGCGAGACGGCCACCGACGAGGAGAGCCTGGTCACGGGGCTCCTGCTGCCGGACGCGCCCGTCGTCGCCTGGTGGCCCGGCATCGCGCCGTCGAAGCCGTCCGAGTCCTCGCTCGGTCGCATCGCGCAGCGCCGGATCACGGACGCGGCTGCCCAGAAGGACCCGAGCATCGCGATCGCGGCGCTCGGAGCGTCCTACGTGCCGGGTGACACCGACTTCGCGTGGACCCGCCTGACCCTGTGGCGGAACCAGCTCGCCGCGGCGCTCGACCAGCCGCCGTACGAGCCGATCACCGGCGTCGAGGTCTCGGGGGCGAGCGACAGCCCGTCGACGATCCTCCTCGCCGCCTGGCTGCGGCTGCAGCTCCAGGTGCCCGTGTCCGTCGTCACGTCGCCGCGCGCGACCGGGTCGAGCGGCATCCACGGCGTCTCGCTGGTGCGCGAGAGCGGGACGATCGAGCTCGAGCGCTCCCTGGTCGACGTCGCGACCCTGTCGATGCCCGGCCAGCCGACGCACGATCTGTCGCTGCCACGCCGCAACCTGCGCGACTGCCTGGCCGAGGAACTCCGTAGACTCGACCCAGACGTCCTCTTCGGGGACGTCGTCAAGCACGGGGTGGCCCAGCTCCGCGATTCCGTCGCGGGCTGATCAAGCTCCACAGCGGTCCGGCCGGTCCCCGTCGTGACGACGGCGGTCACATCGGGTGGCCGCACCACGAACACGGGAGTCACGTGACCAACGAACGGCGGGTGCTGGTGCACCCGGACAAGCAGGCCCTCGGCGCCTCCGTCGCCGCACGGTTCATCACGAAGATCATCGACGTGCTCGACGAGCAGGAGCGTGCCGACATCGCGATCAGCGGTGGTTCGGTGTCGTCCCTGGTCCTCGCGGCCATCGGGCAGTCCCCGGCGCGCGAGAGCGTCGACTGGTCGAAGGTGCACGTGTGGTGGGTCGACGAGCGGTGGGTGCCGGAGGGTGACGCGGACCGCAACATCACCGGCACGCAGACGGACTTCTTCGACCACGTCGCGATCCCGGCGGAGAACATCCACCCGATGGCAGCGTCGGACGCCGGCCTGACCATCGACGAAGCGGCGACGCAGTACGAGCGCGAGCTCCAGGCTGCTGCGCCCGACTCGGCCGTCGCGCCGAAGTTCGACATCACGCTGCTCGGTGTCGGCCCGGACGGGCACACGGCGTCGCTCTTCCCGGAGTTCCCACAGCTCACCGTCACCGACCGCGTCGTGCTGTCGGTCGACGACTCCCCCAAGCCGCCGCCGCAGCGGCTCACCCTGACCTACCCGGCGATCAACGCGTCGCAGCGGGTCTGGGTGATCCTCTCCGGTGCCGAGAAGGCGTCCGTGCTCGGACTCGCCCTCGCCGGGGCCTCGGTGGACGAGGTCCCCGTCGGCGGCGTACAGGGCCGCAAGCGCACGGTGTTCTTCGTGGACCAGGACGCCGCGCGTGACGTCCCGGAGAACCTGATCGCGTCGACGTACTGACGCGCGCACTTCCGGACGGGAGGCACGGTGCCAGCTGGCACCGTGCCTCCCGTCTTCCGTGTGGTGCGGGTGCCGCGACGGGGGACGTGGCGGGTCGCACGCCCTGCCGGCGCGCGGGACGTGCCGGGTGCTACGCCCGCCGACCGGTCACAACACCCCGCTCACGTCCGCCGAGCGGTCACGAACAGTCGCTCGACGAAGCCTGGAGCGACAGGTTCCGACCGGTCGGTGGCGCGCGGGCGGGGTGTTGTGGCCACTCGCGGAGCCTCGCGGAGCCTCGCTGAGCCTCGCTGAGCCTCGCAGCGCCTCGCAGCGCCTCGCGAGTGTGCTGCGACACGACGAAGGCCCCCGCACCGGAGTGCGGGGGCCTTCGTGACGTCTGGTGCTACTTCGCGGTACCGCGACGCTGCCGGAGCTGCTGGAGCGCGTCCTCGAGGAGCTGCTCGGCTTCCTCTTCGGTGCGGCGTTCCTTCACGTACGCGAGGTGGGTCTTGTACGGCTCGGTCTTCGTGACCTGCGGCGGGTTCTCCTTGTCACGACCAGCCGGGAGCCCGGTGGACGGCGAGTCGACCGTCTCGGGGATCTCCTCGTCCGGCAGGGTGGCGGAGAAGTACCGCACGACCTCGTTGCCGAGGGCGTCCCAGTACGAGATCGCCACACGCTCTGCCTGGACCCCGCGGTCCTGCTCCCCCATGGGGCCCGCGCCGACGCGCGAACCTCGGATTGCACTGCCTCCGGTTGCCATGGATCAGCTCCCCGCCGTGAACTTGTTGATGAGCCCGAGCACGATGATCGACACGATCCAGAGGAGACCGAGGATCACCGTGATCCGGTTGAGGTTGCGCTCGGCCACGCCGGACGCCCCGAGGTTGCTCGTCACACCACCGCCGAACATGTCGGAGAGACCGCCACCGCGGCCCTTGTGCAGGAGGATGAGGAGCGTGAGCAGGAGACTCGTGATAGCGAGGAGCACCTGCAGCACGACGGAGAGAATCGCCACGACGTACCTTTCGTGTCAGTCAGCCGTACGAGTATACCGGCCGAGCAGGGCTCGGCCGGTACCCCGGACGGAACGGTGTGTCAGAGGCCGACGTGCTGGCGGAAGCGCGCGATGGCCGCGAACTCCTGGACGTCGAGCGACGCCCCACCGACGAGCGCGCCGTCGACGTCGGGCTCGCGCAGGAAGCCCGCGATGTTGCCCGACTTCACGGAGCCGCCGTAGAGCACGCGGGTCTCGGCAGCAGCCTCGTCGCCCCACGCCGCAGCGATCCCGCGACGGAGTGCTGCGCATTCGTCCTGCGCCTGCTCAGCCGTGGCCGCCTGGCCGGAGCCGATCGCCCAGACCGGCTCGTACGCGACGACGATCTCGGACGGCTTGACCGCGTCGAGCACGACCTGGAGCTGCTCGACCGGCACGACACCGGCTCCGCGGCTCTCGCGCTGCTCGCCGGTCTCCCCGACGCAGACGACCGGCACGAGTCCGTGCTTGACGGCGGCGGCGGTCTTCGCGGCGACGATCTCGTCGGTCTCACCGTGGACGGTGCGACGCTCGGAGTGCCCCACGATCACGTACGCCGCGTCGAGGGCAGCGAGGAACGCGCCCGAGACGTCGCCCGTGTGTGCCCCGGAGTCGTGCTGGGAGAGGTCCTGCGCACCGAACCGGATCGGGAGCTTGTCGGCGGAGATGAGCGTCTGCACGCTGCGGAGGTCCGTGAAGGGCGGGAACACCGCGACCTCGACGTCGTCGAAGTCGTGGCGCGCGTCCTTGAGGGTCCACGCGAGCTTCTGCACGGTGGCGATGGCCTGGAGATGATCGAGATTCATCTTCCAGTTGCCGGCGATGAGCGGAACGCGATTCATGCTGCGTCCTCCAGGATTCCGAAACGGAACGGAGTCCGCGTCATCGTGACCACCCCAGTGCTTCGAGACCGGGGAGCGACTTGCCCTCGAGGAACTCGAGGCTCGCGCCGCCACCGGTCGAGATGTGCCCGAACTGGTCGTCCGAGAACCCGAGGGACCGGACGGCAGCAGCGGAGTCGCCACCGCCGACGACCCCGAGCCCGTCGACCTCGGTGAGCGCCTGTGCGACGGTCTTCGTGCCCGCGGCGAAGGCCGGGAACTCGAACACGCCCATCGGGCCGTTCCAGAACACGGTCTTCGAACCGGACACGGCCGAGGCGAACCGCGCCGCCGTCTCCGGGCCGATGTCGAGACCGATGCCGTCGGCGCCGAACGAGGAGGACTCGATGGCGTCGGCGGCGACCGTCTCGTGGTCGGCGTCTGCGGAGAAGCCGGACGCCACGACGACGTCGGTCGGCAGGTCGATCGTCACGCCCAGCTCGTCGGCCTTGCTCAGGTAGGAGCGCACGACGTCGAGCTGGTCCTGCTCGAGCAGGGACTTGGCGACACCGTGGCCCTGCGCCGCGAGGAAGGTGAAGAGCATGCCGCCACCGATGCACAGCGTGTCCACCTGCGGGAGCAGGTGGTCGATCACGCCGAGCTTGTCGCTGACCTTCGAGCCGCCGAGCACCACCGTGTAGGGGCGCTCCGGGTTCGTGGTCAGACGCTCGAGCACGCGGAGCTCGGTCTCGATGAGCTCACCGGCTGCCGAGGGCAGCGCGGAGGCGAGCTCGTACACGGAGGCCTGCTTGCGGTGCACGACGCCGAAGCCGTCCGACACGAAGGCGTCGGCCAGAGCGGCGATGCGGTCCGCGAAGCCACCGCGCACGGCGGCGTCCTTCGAGGTCTCCTCCGGGTTGAAGCGGAGGTTCTCGAGCAGCAGGACGTCGCCGTCCCCGAGGGCCTCGGCGGCCGCGGTGGCGTCGTCGCCGACGGTCTCGCCGACGAACGTCACCTCTTTCCCGAGCAGCTCGGAGAGGCGCTGGGCCACCGGGGCCAGCGAGTACTCCGGCGCCGGCGACCCGTCGGGACGGCCGAGGTGGGAGATGACGATGACACGCGCGCCGGCGTTGATGAGCGTGTTGAGCGTCGCGAGCGACGCCCGCACGCGGCCGTCGTCCGTGATCACGCCGTCCTTGAGCGGGACGTTCAGGTCACAGCGGACGACGACACGCTTGCCGGCGAGGTCGCCGAGGTCCTCGAGGGTGCGGAGGGTCATGCTCAGAGTCGCTCGCCCACGAACTCGGTCAGGTCGACGAGGCGGTTCGAGTAGCCCCACTCGTTGTCGTACCACGACGTGATCTTCACGAGACCGCCGATGACCTTGGTCAGGCCGGAGTCGTAGATCGACGAGTGCGGGTCCGTGGTGATGTCGGTCGACACCAGCGGGTCCTCGCTGTAGAGCAGGATGCCCTTGAGGGGGCCCTCAGCGGCCTCCTTGTAGGCCGCGTTGATCTCGTCGACGGTGACCTCGGCCTTGGTCTCGAGCGTCAGGTCGGTGATCGACCCGGTCGGGACCGGCACGCGGAGGGCGAAACCGTCGAGCTTGCCGGCGAGCTCCGGCATGACCTGACCGATGGCCTTGGCGGCACCGGTCGAGGTCGGGACGATGTTGAGGGCAGCGGCGCGGGCGCGACGCGGGTCCTTGTGCGGGCCGTCCTGCAGGTTCTGGTCGGCGGTGTACGCGTGGACCGTGGTCATGAGACCGCGCTCGATGCCGAACTTGTCGTTGAACACCTTGGCGAGCGGCGCGAGGCTGTTCGTGGTGCACGAGGCGTTCGAGATGATGTTGTGGTTCGCCGGGTCGTACTGGTCCTCGTTCACACCGAGCACGATGGTGACGTCGTCACCCGTGGCCGGGGCGGAGATGATGACCTTCTTGGCGCCGGCGTCGATGTGCTTCTGCGCGTCGGCGGCCTTGGTGAAGAACCCGGTCGACTCGATGACGATGTCGACGCCCAGCTCGCCCCACGGGAGGTTGGCGGGGTCGCGCTCCGCGAGGACCTTGATCGGCTTGCCGTCGACGACGATGTTGTCGCCGTCGAGCTCGACGGAGACGCCGAGACGGCCCGTGATGGAGTCGAACTTCAGCAGGTTCGCCAGCGCGGCGTTGTCGGTGAGGTCGTTCACCGCCACGATCTCGAGGTCGCTGCCCTTGGCGAGGGCGGCCCGGAAGAAGTTACGGCCGATGCGGCCGAAGCCGTTGATGCCGATCTTGACGGTCAATGGATCTCCTGTTGGGTGTGGAGCGCCCAGGGGGCGCTGCTTTCGGAGTCGCGAGCCCTCGTCGGGCCCGCGTGTGGTGACGATACGCCCCGTAACGTCGCCGTAACGACCCTAGCAGTCGGAGCATCAGCGCCCGCCCGTGTGACGTCCAGGAAGCGCCACGCAGGGACGGGTCGGACGAGGGGGCCTCAGGCGCCCTCGAGCTCCTCGGGGACGCTGGCCTCGGTGCCCGGGATGTCGAGTTCCGCGGCACGCTTGTCGGCCATCGCGAGGAGGCGGCGGATGCGGCCGGCGATGGCGTCCTTGGTCATGGGCGGGTCGGCGTGCTGGCCGAGTTCGTCGAGCGACGCGTCCCGGTGTGCGAGCCGCAGGGACCCGGCGTACTGCAGGTGGTCGGGGACCTCGTCGCCGAGGATCTCGAGCGCGCGCTCGACCCGTGCGCACGCTGCGACCGCGGCCTGGGCCGAGCGGCGGAGGTTCGCGTCGTCGAAGTTCACCAGGCGGTTGGCGGTCGCGCGGACCTCCCGGCGCTGGCGCATCTCCTCCCACTCGGCGGTGGTGCGCGCTGCACCCATCACCGTGAGCATCTGCCCGATGGCCTCGCCGTCGCGGATGACGACGCGGTGCACCCCGCGGACCTCACGGCCCTTCGCGGCGATCCCGAGACGCGACGCGGCTCCCACCAGGGCCATCGCCGCCTCGTTGCCGGGGCAGGTCACCTCGAGCGCTGCGGCGCGACCCGGGTCGGTCAGGGTGCCGGCTGCGAGGAACGCACCGCGCCAGATCGCGGCGAGGTCCTCGCGGTTCCCGGTGGTCAGCCGGTTCGGCAGCCCGCGGACCGGACGACGGCGGGCGTCCATGAGCCCGGTCTGGCGTGCGAGGGTCTCCCCGGCCTCGAGCACGCGGACCAGGTAGCGGGTGCCACGCCGAGCGGACGCCGAGGAGCCGACAGAGGCCTCGCTGCGGACGCCGTAGAGCTCGGCGAGGTCCTTGCGGACACGGTGCACGATGATCCGGGTGTCGAGCTCGACCTCGACGGCGATGCGGCCGGAGATCACGTGCAGCCCGCCCGCGAAGCGCAGCACGGTCGCGAGCTCGGCGGCACGGACCGTGTTGCGGCCCACGACGACCCTGGCCAGTTCGTCCTTGACCTCGGCAGTCAACGGCACAGCATCATTCCTAACGTTTCTGGTGGTGGGGCTCGTCGGTCCCGGTGGCGCAGCCGTGTGGAGCGGCCGGTGGGACGGTCACTCCCGGCCGAGATCTCGGTTCTTCACACGCACGGCGACGTTGGGCATCCCACGGAGGAGACTCGCCAACTCGGCGACGATGGCGACCGAGCGGTGCTTCCCGCCGGTACAGCCGATGGCGATCGTAGCGTGTCTTTTGTTCTCGCGCTGGTAGCCGTCCAGCACGGGCTCCAGCACCGCGGCGTACCGGTCCACGAACGGACGGGCACCGGACTGGGCCAGGACGTAGTCCGAGACGGGCTTGTCGAGGCCCGTGTGCGGCCGGAGTTCCGGCACCCAGTACGGGTTCGGGAGGAACCGCACGTCGGCGACCATGTCCGCGTCCGGCGGCAGCCCGTACTTGAACCCGAAGCTCATCAGCGTCACCTGAACACCTGTGAAGCGGTCCTCGGCGAACTTCTCGATGACGGTGTTCGCGAGCTGGTGGATGTTGAGGTCCGAGGTGTCGATGATCACGTCCGACGCCTCTCGGAGACCGAGGAGTCGCTGGCGCTCACGGGCGATGCCGTCCAGCAGCGTGTCCTCGCCCTGCAGGGGGTGCGGTCGGCGGACCTGCTCGAACCGTCGGACGAGCACCTGGTCCGTCGCCTCGAGGAACAGCACGCGCACCCGTGCGGAGGTGCTCGCACGCAGCTGCTCGACGGCGGCTTCGGGGTCGGTGAAGTGCCGCCCACCACGCACGTCGACCACCGCGGCGAGCTTCGGGATCTTCTCCCCCGCCCGGTCGGCGAGATCGGTCAGCGGACCGAGCATCTGGGTCGGCAGGTTGTCGACGACGTACCAGTCGAGGTCCTCGAGGGCCTTGCCGACCGTCGACCTGCCCGCACCGGACATCCCGGTGACGATGAGGACGTCGTGCTGCGGCTTCGGTTCGGTGTCGGTCATCTGGGAGATATGCTCCGTCGTCGCTGCCCGGGCGCGTCGCCAGGGGTCTCCGGGACGGCCCGGCCGGGTGGTCTCGGGTCGGTTGGGCTCGCGGACAAGGCTATCCCCCGACACGCGCGGTCCGCAGGCCGGCCTGGAGGCTCGTCACGCGTCATGCAGGCAGGTGCGGACCGTCGGCTGTCGTCTCCGGGACCTGCACCGGGCCTCCTGAGCGGGTCGCGTCTGTGTCCTGTGCACCCGGCTCCGCCGGCTGGGGCGCGCTCGTCGGCGACTCGCCGGTCGGCGTGCTCGTCGGCACCGTCGTCAGCTTCCTGACCACCGCAGCGGCGGTCGCCGGACCCACCCCGTTGACCTCGGCGATCTCCTCCGCCGTGGCGGACCGCAGTCGCGCCACCGAACCGAAGTGCTTCAACAGCGCACTCACCCGGCTCGGCCCGAGACCCGGGATCTCCGAGAGCTGCGTGCGGACGTCGCGCTTGCGCCGTCCCCGCTGGTGGGTGATCGCGAACCGGTGCGCCTCGTCGCGGATGCGCTGGATGAGGAAGAGCGCCTCGGAGTTGCGCGGCAGGATCACCGGGAAGTCGTCGTCCGGCAGCCAGAGTTCCTCGAGCCGCTTGGCGATGCCGACCAGCGCGATGTCGGTGACACCGGCTTCGTCCATCGCCCGCTTCGCCGCCTGGACCTGGGGCTGGCCGCCGTCGACGATGAGCAGCTGCGGGCGGTACGCGAACCGCTTCGTGGGCTTCTCCACCGCGACCACGCCGTCGGCGTTCTGGTCCGGCTGCTCGGGCAGCTCGGCGTCCTCGTCGAGGCGCGCGAGCCGACGGGTCAGCACCTGGTGCATGCTGTCGGTGTCGTCGCGGGTCTCCGCGATCGAGTACCGCCGGTACTGGTCCTTGCGGGGCAGCCCGTCCTCGAACACCACCATCGACGCCACGACGTTCGTGCCCTGCAGGTGCGAGATGTCGTAGCACTCCATCCGCAACGGCGCCTCGGTCATGCCGAGCGCTTCCTGGATGTCGGCCAGGGCCGCGGCACGCGTCGTGTAGTCGGCCGAGCGCTTGGTCTTGTAGAGCATCAGCGCCTGCTGCGCGTTCTGCGACGCCGTCCGTGCGAGGCCGGCCCGGTCACCGCGCTGCGCGGTGCTGAGCTTCGTCCCCCGCCCGCCGCGACGGTCGCTGAGCCACTGCTGCAGCGCGTCAGCGTCGTCGGGGAGCTCCGGGACGACGACCTCTCGGGGCGGCTCGGACTCGGCCGTGCCGTCGGCGTAGTTGCCCTGAACGATCTGTTCGACCAGGTCGCCCGTCGAGATGTCGAGCTCCTTGTCCACGACCCAGCCGCGGACACCGCGGATGCGACCGCCGCGGACCGAGAACAGCTGCACGGCGGCGGCGAGCTCGTCCTCGGCGATGCCGAACAGGTCGAGGTCCACCGAGTCGCGGAGCACGACGGCCGACTTCTCGAGGACGGCCTCGAGCGCCTCGACCTGGTCGCGGTACTTCGCGGCCTGCTCGTACTGCATCGCGTCGGCGGAAGCGCCCATGCGCTGCCGGAGCTCGGTGATCACCCGGCGGTCGTAGCTCGCCATGAACCGGACGAACTCCTCGACCAGGGCACGGTGCTCCGCGATCGTGACCCGCTGCGAACACGGTCCGCCGCACTTGCCGATCTGCCCGGGGAAGCACGGCTTGCCGGTCTGCATCGCTCGCTTGTACGAGGAGTCGGAGCAGGTGCGGATCGGGAACACCTTGATCATCAGGTCGATCGTGTCGTGCACGGCCCAGATCTTCGGGTACGGCCCGAAGTACTTCGCGCCCTTGATCTTCCGGTTCCGCGTCACCATCACCCGTGGTGCTTCGTCCGCCATCGTGATCGCCATGTACGGGTACGACTTGTCGTCCCGGAACTTGACGTTGAACGGCGGATCGAACTCCTTGATCCAGGTGTACTCGAGCTGGAGCGCCTCGATCTCGGACCCGACGGTCGTCCACTCGACGCTCTTCGCCGTGAGGACCATCCGGCGGGTGCGCTCGTGCAGCGTCGGCAGCGGCGCGAAGTAGTTGCTGAGCCGCGCCCGGAGGTTCTTCGCCTTGCCGACGTAGAGCACCCGGCCGTTGCCGTCACGCCAGCGGTAGACGCCCGGGTCGGTCGGGATCTCCCCCGCCTTCGGACGCCACGGGACGGTGTCCGCCACCTACCGAGCACCCGCCTTCGTGCCGCGCTTCAGCGTGCCGGTCTCCGTGACCGTACGGGCGCCGACGGAGCGCTCCTTGCCCACGCGGGCGTCCTGCGCGTCGAAGATCTCGCGCAGGAAGACACCGGTGTGGCTCTCGGGGACGTCCGCGACGAACTCCGGGGTGCCCGTCGCCAGGACGGTGCCACCACCGGAACCACCTTCCGGACCCATGTCGATGAGCCAATCAGCCGACTTGATGACGTCGAGGTTGTGCTCGATCGTGATCACGGTGTTGCCCTTGTCGACGAGTCCTTGCAGCACGAGCAGCAGCTTCCGGACGTCCTCGAAGTGCAGGCCCGTCGTCGGCTCGTCGAGCACGTACACGGTGCGACCGTTGGACCGGCGCTGGAGTTCCGTCGCGAGCTTCACGCGCTGCGCCTCGCCGCCGGAGAGGGTCGTCGCGCTCTGCCCGAGGCGGACGTACCCGAGACCCACGTCGACGAGGGTCGCCATGTAGCGGTGGATCGCGGAGATCGGCTCGAAGAACTCGGCAGCTTCGCTGATCGGCATGTCGAGGACCTCGGAGATGTCCTTGCCCTTGTAGTGCACCTGCAGCGTCTCGCGGTTGTACCGCGCGCCACCACAGACTTCGCACGCGACGTAGACGTCGGGGAGGAAGTTCATCTCGATCTTGATCGTGCCGTCACCAGAGCAGTTCTCGCAGCGACCGCCCTTCACGTTGAAGCTGAAGCGACCGGGCTGGTAGCCGCGGGCCTTCGCTTCCGGGGTCTCGGCGAAGAGCTGCCGGATCCGGTCGAACACACCCGTGTAGGTCGCCGGGTTCGACCGCGGGGTGCGGCCGATCGGTGCCTGGTCGACGTGGACGACCTTGTCGAGCTGGTCGAGTCCCTTGACGCGGGTGTGCTTGCCGGCGATGTGCCGTGCGCCGTTGAGCTGGTTCGCGAGCACCTTGTAGAGGATGTCGTTCACGAGCGTCGACTTTCCGGAACCGCTGACGCCGGTCACCGCGGTGAACACCCCGAGCGGGAAGTCGACGTCGACTTCCTTGAGGTTGTTGGCGCGGGCGCCCTGCACGCTGATCACGCGCTTCTTGTTGATCTTCCGGCGCTCCGACGGCATCTCGATCATGCGACGCCCGGCGAGGTAGTCGCCCGTGATCGACTCGCGGTTCTCGATGATGCCCTCGTACGAGCCCGAGTGCACCACGTTGCCGCCGTTCACCCCGGCACCGGGACCGATGTCGACGACCCAGTCCGCCGTGCGGATCGTGTCCTCGTCGTGCTCGACGACGATGAGGGTGTTGCCGAGGTTCTTCAGCTTCACGAGCGTGTCGATCAGCCGGCGGTTGTCCCGCTGGTGCAGCCCGATGCTCGGCTCGTCGAGGACGTAGAGCACGCCCGTCAGCCCCGACCCGATCTGGGTCGCGAGCCGGATGCGCTGCGCTTCGCCGCCCGACAGCGAACCGGCGCCACGGGACAGCGTGAGGTAGTTGAGCCCGACCTCGAGCAGGAACTCGAGGCGCGCCCGGATCTCGCGCAGCACGGCCGCGGCGATGTGGGCTTCACGGTCGGTGAGGGTCAGGGTCTCCATGAACGCGTACGCGTTGTCGAGGCTGAGCTCGGTCACGTCCGCGATGCTGCGGTCCGCCACGGTCACGGCGAGGACCTCTGGCTTGAGCCGGGTGCCGTCGCACACCGGGCACGGGACCTCGCGCAGGTACCCCTGGAAGCGCTGCCGCTGGGAGTCGGACTCCGCCTCGGCGAACTTGCGCTCGATGTACGGCATCACGCCTTCGAAGCCGCTGGTGTAGCGCATCTCGCGGCCGAAGCGGTTGCGCCAGGACACCGAGACCTCGAAGTCCTTGCCCGTGAGGATCGCTGCCTGCACGGACGCGTCGAGCTGGTTCCAGGGGGTGTCGAGCCGGAAGCCGAGTTCCTTGCCGAGACCGGCGAGGAGCTTCTCGAAGTACGAGTACAGGCCGCTCGTGCCGGTCCAGGGCAGGAGGACACCGTCGGCGAGCGAGGCTTCCGGGTCGCCGAGCACCAGATCGGGGTCGACCGACATGCGCGTGCCGAGGCCGGAGCACTCCGGGCAGGCACCGAACGGGGCGTTGAACGAGAACGTCCGCGGCTCGATCTCGGTGAGCGCCAGCGGGTGGTTGTTCGGGCACGACAGGTTCTCGGAGTAGGTCCTGACCGCGCCGGGCCCCTCGTGGTCGACGAGGTCGATCGCGACCGTGCCGTTCGTCAGGCGCAGCGCCGTCTCGAGGGAGTCGGTGAGGCGGCCGAGGATGTCGTCGCTCGCCACCAGTCGGTCGACGATCACCGAGATGTCGTGCTTGACCTGCTTCTTGAGCGTGGGCGGGCTGCTCAGCTGGATCCGCTCGCCGTCGACGATCGCGCGCGAGTAGCCGGACGCCGCGAGCTCCTGGAAGAGGTCGACGAACTCGCCCTTCTTCTTGGAGACGATCGGGGCCAGGACCTGGAACCGGGTACCGGTCTCCTGGGTCATGAGCTGGTCCGCGATCTGCTGGACCGTCTGCTTGCTGATGACCTCACCACACGTCGGGCAGTGCGGGACACCGATGCGCGCCCAGAGCAGACGCATGTAGTCGTACACCTCGGTGATGGTGCCGACCGTCGACCGCGGGTTGCGGTTCGTCGACTTCTGGTCGATCGAGACCGCTGGCGAGAGCCCCTCGATGAAGTCGACGTCGGGGCGGTCCACCTGCCCGAGGAACTGGCGCGCGTACGCCGAGAGCGACTCGACGTAGCGCCGCTGTCCCTCGGCGAAGATCGTGTCGAACGCCAACGAGGACTTCCCCGAGCCGGACAGTCCGGTGAACACGACGAGCGAGTCGCGCGGGATCTCGAGGTCGACGTCGCGCAGGTTGTGCACGCGCGCACCACGGACGCTGAGCGTCGAGGTGTCGTGCGGTGCAGCCCCACCGGGGAGGTGCTGGTCTGCGGGCTCGAGGTCGGCCGGCTCGGTGGTGGCGGAGTCGCCGAAGGCGCTCCGGCCGGAGGTCGCGGTACCGCGGTCAGAGGTGATGGTCATCACCGTCGATTCTACGAAGGAGGTCCGACATTCGGTCCGGGAACGGCATCAGACGAGTGCGTCGAGAGCGAACGCGACCCCCGAAGCACGCTCGCTCGCCTGCCAGAGCCGTGCCGCTTCGCCGCGGTCGTGCGCGCGCGGCTCGGCCGGGACGACCGCCGCCGGACCGCGGAGCTGCATGAAGCCGCCTGGCCCCCAGTACTGCCCGGACCGGACGTCGTCGCCCACCGCGGCGTGGACGAGCGGGTGTGCCCCGGCGTCCTTGCCCTGTGCGTACAGCCGTTGCCCCGGTCGGGTCCACGCCGGCTCGGTCCGTGCGGGAGCGATGGCGGGACGCGACGGTGCGAGGGAGTCCAACGAGAGGCCGGGGTGCGCGACCACGCTCGACACCGGGGAACCGGCGTCCGCGAGTCGCTCGGCGAGCTCGAAGCCGAAGAGCATCACCGCGAGCTTGCTGCGGGCGTACTGCCGGTAGCCGGAGTAGTGCCCGACCCGGAACGGATCCGACGGGTCGAGCGATGCCCATCGGTGCGCGATCGACCCGAGGTGGACCACGCGTCCCGCGGTCTCCTCGAGCAGTGGGAGCACGAGCGCGGTGAACGCGAAGTGTCCGAGGTGGTTCGTCCCCACCTGCAGCTCGGTCCCCTGCGCCGTGAACCGCTCCGTCCTCGATCCCACGACGCCGGCGTTGTTGACCACGGCGTCGATCGGGCCGAGTGCACCGAGCGCTGCCGCCGCTGTCCGGACGACATCGAGGTCGGCGAGGTCCACGTGCAGGTGCTCGAGCGCCGCGTCGGGAACGTGCCGGCGGATGCTGTCGGCGGCCGCCGTCGCACGCTCGGGGCTGCGGGTGGCGAGCACCACCCGGTGCCCGGCCGCGGCGAGCTGCTCCGCCGCGAAGTACCCCAGCCCGGCACTGGCGCCGGTGACCACGACGGTCTTCCGCGACCGCTCAGCGGACATGCCCGGCCGACTCCATCTGGCGCAACGCCTTCTTGAGGTCCTGGACCTCGTCACGCAGACGTGCCGCGAGCTCGAACTTCAGCTCGGTGGCCGCCTGGAGCATCTGGTCGTTGAGGTCCGCGATGGTCGCCTCGAGCTGCGTCGCGCCCTCTCCGGCGATGCCCCCGCGCTTGAGCGACGGCGTGGGTGCCCGACCGCGGTCCCGCGCCCCACCGCCCCGACGTTCGAGGAGTTCCTGCGTGTCGTCGTTCTCGCGGGCGAGCTGCTCGGTGATGTCGCCGATCTTCTTGCGGAGCGGCTGCGGGTCGATGCCGTGTTCCAGGTTGTACGCGACCTGCTTCTCGCGACGACGGTCGGTCTCCTCGATGGCCTGCTTCATCGAGTCGGTCATCTTGTCCGCGTACATCAGCACCTGGCCGGACACGTTGCGCGCGGCACGACCGATCGTCTGGATGAGCGAGGTCGACGAGCGGAGGAAGCCTTCCTTGTCGGCATCGAGGATCGCCACGAGCGAGACCTCCGGCAGGTCGAGGCCCTCTCGCAGCAGGTTGATGCCGACGAGGACGTCGTAGACACCCTGTCGCAGCTCGGTCAGGAGCTCCACGCGCTTGAGCGTGTCGACGTCGGAGTGCAGGTAGCGGACTCGGACGCCCGCGTTCCCGAGGAAGTCCGTGAGTTCCTCGGCCATGCGCTTGGTGAGGGTCGTGACGAGCACCCGCTCGTTCTTCTCGACGCGCTGCTGGATCTCCTCGAGCAGGTCGTCGATCTGCCCGTCGGAGGGCTTGATGACGATCTCTGGGTCCACGAGGCCCGTCGGTCGGATGATCTGCTCGACGACGCTGTCGGTGACGCCGAGCTCGTACCGACCGGGCGTGGCCGACAGGTAGACCTTCTGACCGGCGCGCTCGAGGAACTCCTCCCACGTCAGTGGACGGTTGTCGAGGGCACTCGGCAGGCGGAACCCGTGGTCGACGAGGGTGCGCTTGCGCGAGGCGTCGCCTTCGTACATCGCGCCGATCTGCGGCACCGTGACGTGCGACTCGTCGATCACGATGAGGAAGTCGTCCGGGAAGTAGTCGAGCAGGCAGTGCGGCGCTTCACCCGGCATGCGGGCGTCGACGTGCCGCGAGTAGTTCTCGATGCCGGAGCAGAAGCCGATCTGCTCCATCATCTCGATGTCGAACGTGGTGCGCATCCGGAGGCGCTGCGCTTCGAGGAGCTTGCCCTGCCCTTCGAGCTCGGCGAGGCGCTCGGCGAGTTCTTCCTTGATGGTGCCGATCGCCCGGTGCATGACGTCGGTGTCGGCGACGTAGTGCGACGCCGGGAAGATCGACACGGCGTCGAGGTCTTCGATCACGGAGCCGGTGAGCGGGTGCAGGGAGCTGAGCGCTTCGACCTCGTCGCCGAACATCTCGATGCGGATCGCGTGCTCTTCGTACATCGGGATGATCTCGATGGTGTCACCACGGACGCGGAACGTCCCGCGGGCGAAGTCGACGTCGTTGCGCTGGTACTGCATGGCGACGAACCGGCGGACGAGCTGGTCGCGGGAGATCGTCTGCCCGCGGTGCAGCGCCACCGAGGCGTTCATGTACTGCTCCGGCGTCCCGAGGCCGTAGATGCAGGACACCGTCGAGACGACGACGACGTCCCGTCGGCTGAGCAGCGAGTTCGTCGTGGAGTGCCGGAGGCGCTCGACCTCGGCGTTGACCGAGGAGTCCTTCTCGATGAAGGTGTCCGTCTGCGGCACGTACGCTTCCGGCTGGTAGTAGTCGTAGTACGAGACGAAGTACTCGACGGCGTTGTTCGGCAGCAGTCCACGGAACTCGGTGGCCAGCTGGGCGGCGAGCGTCTTGTTGTGGGCGAGCACGAGCGTCGGCCGCTGGACCTGCTCGATGAGCCATGCCGTGGTCGCCGACTTGCCGGTCCCGGTCGCGCCGAGGAGCACCACGTCGGTCTCACCGGCGTTGATCCGACCGGCGAGTTCCGCGATGGCCGCCGGCTGGTCACCGCTCGGCGAGTACTCGCTGATCACCTCGAACGGACGGACCGCGCGGGTGGGTTCGATCGCAACTCCCATGCCGTCAACACTAGGCGCGACCACCGACACCGAAGGGTCCCGCTCGCCCACGGCGTACCCCGTCCGCGCGCGGGCCGTCCATCGGTCCGCGCAACGAACCACAAAGGACGCTGATAGAAATCAGGTCTAGCGTCCCATCCGTTCAGCACGCGCAGCGATCTCCCCGCAACGCCCCGAAGACCCGAAGACCCGAAGAGGCTCCCATGACGACGGCGACTCCCACCGCACCGGCGAAGGGCACACCGTTCCGCGGACGCATCCGTGGGCGCGTGCTCATCCTGCTGTGCTTCATGTACGCGATTTCGTACATCGACCGCACCAACATCTCCACCGCACTCCCCCACATCACCGAGGAGTTCGGCTTCAACGAGGCCACCGCCGGTCTCATCGTCTCCGCCTTCTCGCTCCCCTACGCCCTGTTGCAGGTGTTCGGCGGCACGATCAGCGAGAAGTTCGGGCCCCGAAAGGCGCTGTTCGTCATCACCGTGATCTGGGGCGTCGCGACGCTCTGGACGGGGTTCGCCGTCGGCTTCTGGACCCTCTTCGCCGCACGCGCACTCCTCGGGCTCAGCGAGGCCGCGGCGTTCCCGACAGCGACGCAGGCCATGAGCCGCTGGATCCCGCGCGACCGGAACGGCTTCGCCCAGGGCGTGGTGCACTCGGCTGCTCGACTCGGCAACGCGCTGGCGCCACTCGTCGTCGCCTACTTCATCGCGATCAGCGGCTGGCGACTCGCGTTCTTCGCCACCGCAGTGCTCTCCTTCGCGTGGGCCGTCGTGTGGTGGTTCTTCTTCCGCGACAAGCCGGAGTCGGCGAAGGGCATCAAGCAGGTCGAGCTCGACGAGCTGCCGCCCGTCGAGACCCGCGCGACGCGTCCCCCGGTGCCGTGGGGCCAGATGGCGAAGCAGATCCTGCCGGTCACCTTCGTCGACTTCGGGTACGGCTGGACGCTCTGGGTGTTCCTCACCTGGCTGCCGACGTTCCTGAGCTCGACCTACGGCCTGGAGATCGGCGACTTCGCCCTCTTCACCACGCTGATCCTGCTCGCCGGCGTCGTCGGGGACACCGTCGGCGGCATGCTCAGCGACCGGATCATCCACCGTGGGGGAAACACCCGCAACGCGCGACGCAGCATCCTCGTCGTCGGGCTCGGCGGGTCGCTCGTGTGTCTGATCCCCCTCGTCATCGGCCAGGGACTCCTCGTCGCCACGATCTCACTGGCGCTGTCGTTCTTCTTCCTCGAGCTCTGCAACGCGAACCTCTGGGCCATCCCGATGGACGTGGCACCGCAGTGGTCCGGGACCGCGTCCGGGTTCATGAACACCGGGTTCGGGATCGCCGGCGTTGTCTCGCCGATCGTCTTCGGACTGCTCATCGACGCGTCCGGGTGGCAGCTGCCCTTCGCCCTGTCCTGCGCGCTCCTCGGCGCCGCCGCCGTCGTCGCGTGGTTCATGAAGCCGCAGCGGCTCACGATGACCGACGGTGTCCTCGAGGTCGGCACCCCGAAGGCGGAGCAGCAGCAGGCGTCCTGACCGGACCATCTGACGGACGGGAGGCTCGTGGCCGCGCCGCCACGAGCCTCCCGTCCGTTGCGTGGTCGGCCCGATCCGCTACGCGGCCGCGGCCTGCCGCTTCGCGGCGCGTGCGGCACGCGCCTTCCTGGACGACAGTGACGGACGACCCGTGAGCGGCACGCTGAGGGGCGTCCAGCGGAACACCTCGGTGATCGCGACGGCGAGCACCACCACCAGCAGGTACGTGACGAGCGTCAGCCACGGCTTCGGGACGAGGCCCTCGAGCCAGCTGTCGCCGTACAGGAGCAGCCAGATGACGAGCGGGTGGCTCAGGAAGATGCCGAACGAGCGGTCCGAGGCGTAGTCGACCGCCTTGGCGAGGCGACTGCCGGGGACGCGCTTGTCCGCCCACGCGGCACCGATCGCCAGGAACGCGACGAAGACGATCGTGCTCCAGACGACCTCGATCGGCTGCAGCGGCGTCCCGGCGGCGTACGGGGAGTTGCCCGCGAGCAGGTGGATCGCGAACACGACGAGTGTCAGCAGCGCACCGCCGGCGAACGACCACATGATCGCGCGCCGGTACCTCCGGATGAAGCCGAGGAACCCGTCCGCGTGGTCGGCGGCGATGGCCCCGGAGATGATGAAGAACACGTACGAGAAGAAGAACTGCTTCTGGTACCCGTGCATCCACGCGTCCGTCGACGGGAAGTACTTGTAGCAGGCGAAGATGCCGAGCTGCACGACGAACGCGACGACGAGCACTGTCACGTGGTGCCGCCGGGTCCTGCGGACGACCCACATGATGGCGGGCAGCAGGAGGTACACCTGCATCGTGACGAGGAGGAAGTACAGGTGGTACTTCGCGGTGCCGGTGACGATGCCCTCGGCGTACGTCGTGACGAGCGCGGGGACGTCGCCGCGTTGCCCGGAGTCGAGCAGCCAGGCCGACGCCACGTAGACGAACGACCACGCCAGGTAGGGCACGCCGACGAGCAGGAAGCGCTTCGGCCAGAACACCGACATGGGTTTCGGGCGGATCGTGTAGCTGTACACGAGCACGAACGCCGTCAGGGTGAAGAAGACCAGGCGGGTGAAGTGCAGCAGCGACAGCAGCCCGGCGAGGCCGATGTCGTCCGACGCCATCGTGTGGCTCGTGGTGTGCACACCGAGCACGCACGCGAACGTCAGGATGCGGAGGACGTCGATCTCGTACAGGTGCCGCGGCCGCCCGGCGGCGGTCCTGGTCGGGGTCCGTACGCCGGTCGGGGCGACGCGCAGCGCGGCGTCCGCCGTTCCCGTGCCGGTTCCCGTCGCGGTCACGAGCGCTCCGCCATGCTCCGTACCCGGGCGCGCTGGATCTTGCCGGTGGGTGCCCGCGGCAGGTCGGGCACCACGACGATCTCCACCGGCCGCCGGAAGCGGGTGAGCTCCGCGGTGGTCCGCTCGGTCAGGTCGGCCACGAGGGCGTCGGCGTCGACGGGCTCGTCCGGTTGCGGGATCACGTAGGCGATCGGCACGCTCCCGAGCACGTCGTGCGGACGTCCGACCACGACGGCCTCGAGCACGCGGGCGTCGCCGAGGAGGACGTCCTCGACCTCGGAGGGGTAGACCTTCTCGCCGCCGCGGTTGATCACGTCGTCCGACCGTCCGGCCAGCGACACCCAGCCGTCCTCCGACACCGACCCGACGTCGCCCGTCGAGAGCCAACCGTCGGCGTCGAAGCGTTCCGCCGCGCGGCCGAACAGGTACGAGTGCACGATGCCGGGACCGCGGACCCAGAGCGCGCCGACCTCGCCGGCGGGCAGCAGCGTGCCGTCCTCGCCGCGGACCTGCACCTCGGAGCCGACGGGCACGCCGACCGTGCCGAGTCGCGCCGGAGCGTCGAGCGGCGTCGCGGTGATCTGGCTCGCGCCCTCGGTCATCCCCCAGCTCACGACGAGCGGGGTGTCGCCGAGCGCCGTGCGGACCGGGTCGGGCAGCGGTGCCGACGCGCTGCGGACGAAGCGCAGGCTCGGCGGGAAGTCGAGGGGGCCGGTCTTCGCGAGCACCGCGAGGATCGCCGGGACCGCGTTCAGCCAGGTGATGCGTCGTTCGGCGAGCAACTCCCAGAACCCGGTGCGACGGAAGCGCCGGTCGAGCACGAGCGTCGCGCCCGCCACCAGCGTCGCGAGCAGTCCGACGACCTCGGCGTTGACGTGGAAGAGCGGCAGGGAGTTGAACCCGCGGTCGTCCGAGTCGAGCTGGTTGTGCTGCGCGACTGCTCGGGCGACGAAGAGCAGCTGCGACTCCGGGAGTTCGACGCCCTTCGGCGTGCCCGTCGAGCCCGAGGTGAACAGGACCACGGAGCCCTCGCCGGGAGCGTCCGGTGAGTCGCCCGGCAGGTCGCCGTCGTGGACGTCGGTCGGGAGGCCCGTGGCCGGGTCGACGCGCGCGGCGGGCGTCCCGGGGATGGTCGAGTCCACCTCGCGGTCCGACACCACGATGGAGGCCCCACCGAGCAGGCCGGCGAGCCGGGCCGGCTCGGTGACCGGCTGTCCGGTGTCGACCGGGACCGCTCGACGACCGGTGGCGACCGCGGCGAGGTGCACCACCGCGAACGCGAGCGGGTCGCCGACGTCGATCAGGACCGCGCCGGACGACGGGATGCCGATCACGTCGAACGTCGACGCCCAGGCGCTGACCGCGGCATCGAGGGCGCCGTAGCGCAGGACCCGGTCGGACCGGGCGTCCTCGAGGAAGACACGATCCGTGTCCGTGGAGGCGCGCTCCCGGATCAACGAGCGGAGATCGGCGGGTGCGGGTTCGGGTGATCGACCATCGTGCTGCACCACCCAATGGTAGTTCTCGTTCCTATGACGTCCCGGAGGACGTCGTCGGGGCCGCCTGTGGGGCGTCGGTGGCACCCGCATCCGGTCCGGGCTCGACGGGGAGCGGGAACCGCCTGAGCAGCCACTGCCACAGCCCGAGCATCCGCGGCTGTCCGTCGGCCGCGAGCGGTGTGGTGTCCTTGATGATGCGCGAGTGCGACTCGTCCGGCGTCCCCACCTCGATGTCGGTGAGGATCGCGTGCGGATCCCAGCCGTCCGGCGGCGCTGCGGTGTCCGTGCGCCACGGGCCGTCCGGTCCACCCGACGTCGCGGGTGCGTCGAGTCCGAGGACCCGCCACGACCCGCGGATGCGCGGACCGAAGACGTCACGGACGTCGTCGATCGCGTACATCTTCGACGCAGGGGTCCGACCGGGTCGGTCCATCCACGCCGCGTGTGCCGGCCCGAGTGACTCCACCGGCGACGAGAACATCAGCGCGCCGAGGACCGGACGGATGTGCGCGATGTAGGCCGCCTCTCCCCCGCCCTGCGAGTGCCCGGCGACGACGATGTCCTGCCAGGCGATGTCCTCGTTCGCGGCGACGAACCGCCCCCAGCCGCCCTTCGGGTCGACGTCGTCGAGGTGCGCGATCGCGTCGCGGAACCGGGAGACGATCGATCCGGCCGGCGACACCTTGCTGAACTCGGACTGCCTGGTGCCGTCGAACCGGTTCCGCTGCACCTGTCCGTAGCACTGCGGATCGGCCTCGCACGTGCCGGACAGGGTCTTCCCGAGGTTCCAGTAGTCGAGCCCGAGCACGTGGTAGCCGTCACCGAGCGCCGTGGTGAGGAAGCGCTGGTACTGGGCGGGCTTCGCCCGGGTGGCGGGGAGGAACAGGAGCAGCGGGCCGTCCGACGCCGTCCTGGCCGCGAAGTCGTCACGGTTCGGCTCCAGCCGCTCGCCGTCGATCGCGCCGAGCCGGAAGCGGTGGAACTCGTCCTGCGGACCGTGTGTGTTGCGTGGCTGGGCGTTCGCGGGCCGCCGTCCGTGGTCCTCGACGCGCTGCTCGCCCATCACGTTCGCCGCGACGAGTGCCGCGGCGCCGATCGCCACCAGGACGACCAGCGCGATGACGATCAGCAGACGGTGCCTCATCGGCCGACCCGGCACCACACCTCGTCCGCGGACCGGATCGTGTCGGCCACGGAGCCCGTGGCGTCGACGACGTGATCCGCGAGTGCGAGGCGCTCCGCGTCGGAGGCCTGTGCACCGACGCGCCGTTCGGCCTCGGCACGGGACATCCCACGGTGCGCCACGAGTCGTTCGATGCGGTCGGCCGCCGGGGCGTCGACGACCACGACGGCGTCGAACTGCAGCGGGCGGTCCGCCTTCGCCTCGGCGAGGAGCGGCACGTCGTACACCACGACCGCGTCGGGGTCCGCTGCAGCGGCGGCGTCGAACGCGAGTTGGGCGAGGCGCCACACCTCCGGATGCGTGATCGCTTCGAGGTCCTTTCGTGCCGCGGGATCAGCGAACACGACGGTGCCGAGCGCCGGGCGGTCGAGCGAGCCGTCGGCAGCGATCACATCGGGACCGAACCGCTCCGCGACGCGTGCAAGCCCCCGGCTGCCGGGAGCGACGGCGTCCCGCGCCAGCCGGTCCGCATCGACGACGACCGCGCCGTGCTCGGCCCACCGACGCGACACGGTCGACTTCCCCGCGGCGATGCCGCCCGTCAATCCGATGATGCGCACGGCAAAAGCGTACGGGTCGCACCCTCCCGAAACGCCGGAGACCCGGCACCCTCTCGGGGTGCCGGGTCTCCGGTGCACGCAGTGCTGCGGACGGCAGCACTGGCTCGATCAGTTGGTCGAGCTGAGCTTCTCGCGGAGCGCCGCGAGCGAAGCGTCGTCGGCCAGGGTGCCCTGACCGGCCTGCTCGCTCGTGAACGACGAGGAAGCGCTGGCCGGGAGGTCGAAACCACCCTGCGCCTCTTCGGTGAGCGACTTGGCGACCTGCGCCTTGTGCGCCTCCCAGCGACCCTGAGCGGCGGCGTACTGACGCTCCCACTCTTCGCGCTGGGTGTCGTAGCCCTCGAGCCACTCGTTGGTCTCCGGGTCGAAGCCGTCCGGGTACTTGTAGTCACCCTTGTCGTCGTACTCCGTCGGCATGCCGTAGAGCGCCGGGTCGAACTCGCTGCCCTCGGGGTCGACGCCCTCGTTCGCCTGCTTCAGGCTGAGCGAGATGCGGCGACGGTCGAGGTCGATGTCGATGATCTTCACGAAGACCTCGTCGCCGACCGAGACGACCTGCTCGGCGAGCTCGACGTGCTTGTTCGAGAGCTCCGAGATGTGGACGAGGCCCTCGATGCCGTCCGCGACGCGGACGAAGGCACCGAACGGGACGAGCTTCGTGACCTTGCCCGGTGCGATCTGACCGATCGCGTGGGTGCGGGCGAAGACCTGCCACGGGTCTTCCTGGGTGGCCTTGAGCGAGAGCGACACGCGCTCGCGGTCCAGGTCCACCTCGAGGATCTCGACGGTGACTTCCTGACCGACCTCGACGACCTCGCTGGCGTGCTCGATGTGCTTCCAGCTGAGCTCCGAGACGTGGACGAGACCGTCGACGCCGCCGAGGTCGACGAACGCACCGAAGTTGACGATCGACGAGACGACGCCCTTGCGGACCTGGCCCTTGTGGAGGTTGTTGAGGAACGTGGTGCGCGACTCGGACTGCGTCTGCTCGAGCAGGGCGCGGCGCGAGAGGACCACGTTGTTGCGGTTCTTGTCGAGCTCGAGGATCTTCGCCTCGATCTCCTGGCCGAGGTACGGCGTCAGGTCACGGACGCGACGCAGCTCGATGAGCGAAGCCGGGAGGAAGCCACGGAGACCGATGTCCACGATGAGGCCACCCTTGACGACCTCGATGACGGTGCCGGTGACGACCCCGTCGGACTCCTTGATCTTCTCGACGTCGCCCCACGCACGCTCGTACTGCGCACGCTTCTTCGACAGGATGAGGCGGCCTTCCTTGTCCTCCTTCTGGAGAACCAGGGCCTCGACCTCGTCACCGACGTTGACGACCTCGTTGGGGTCGACGTCGTGCTTGATCGAGAGCTCGCGCGAGGGGATGACGCCCTCGGTCTTGTAACCGACGTCGAGGAGGACCTCGTCGCGGTCGATCTTCACGACGGTGCCGGAGATGAGATCGCCGTCGTTGAAGAACTTCAGGGTCTTCTCGACCTCGGCCAGGAAGTCATCAGCCGAACCGATGTCGTTGATGGCGACCTGCTTAGGAGCCTTGGTCGTAGTGGTTGTCATGTAGAGATTGCTCCGAACGGACATGAGTCGGGCCAGGGCGACGCGGGAGACTGACTCCCACATGCTGTCGCGGTGGCGGTTGATTGTGGTGACGCGGATTGCGCCGCACAAGTCTAACCGGTGCGCGCGACCCCCCACAAGCGGGTGTGTCGCCCGTGTCGCGGGGCGTCACACGCACCGGATCGGTCAGTCGAGCAGCGCCGACCGAAGCGTGTCGAGGCCGATGCTGCCGAGCGCCAGCGCGCGGTGGTGGAAGGACTTCAGGTCGAACGCGGCGCCCTCCCGCGCCGCGACCTCGTCACGGATCGACTCCCAGACGCGCTGTCCGACCTTGTAGGACGGCGCCTGCCCCGGCCACCCGAAGTACCTGGCGACCTCGAACCGGATGAACGCGTCGTCCATGTTCACGTTCTCGCGCATGAAGTCGAGCGCGTACTCCCACGTCCAGCCGCCGCCGTCCGGGTTGGTCTTCTGCAGGTGGACGCCGATGTCGAGGACGACGCGGGCTGCCCGCATGCGCTGCCCGTCGAGCATCCCGAGCCGGTCGCCCTCGTCGTCGAGGAACCCGAGCTGCTCCATCAGCCGCTCCGCGTAGAGCGCCCAGCCCTCGACGTGGCCGGACGACCCGGAGAGCTGCCGGCGCCAGGTGTTCAGCTCGCCGCGGTTGTAGACGCCCTGGCTGATCTGCAGGTGGTGTCCGGGAACGCCCTCGTGGTAGACGGTCGTCTTCTCGCGCCAGGTCTGGAACTCGGTCACACCCTGCGGCACGGACCACCACATCCGGCCGGGCCGCGAGAAGTCGTCCGACGGACCGGAGTAGTAGATCCCGCCCTCCTGCGTCGGGGCGATGCGGCACTCGAGGCGCTTGATCGGGTCGGCGATGTCGAAGTACACGCCGTCCATCGCCCGGATCGAGGCGTCGCTCGTCTCCTGCATCCACCGCTGCAGGGCGTCGGTGCCGTGCAGCATCCTGGACGGGTCGGCGTCGAGCACCTCGACCGCGCGGGCGACCGAAGCACCGGGTTCGATGCGGTCCGCGATGCGCTCCTGCTCCGACCGCATGCGTGCGAGCTCCTCGAGCCCCCACTCGTACGTCTCGTCGAGGTCGACGACGGCACCGAGGAAGTGCCGGGAGTGCAGTTCGTAGGCATCACGGCCGACGGCGTCCACCGGGGTCGCCAGTGGCATCAGCTCGTGTTCGAGGAAGCGCCCGAGCGACCGGAAGGACGCCGCGGCGATCTCACCACGCCGAGCGAGCTCCGCGCGCACCGAGTCCGGGACGGGCGACCCGTCGTCGAGCGCCGCGCTCTCGGCGAGCTGCCGGAAGAAGCCGTCCTCGGCACCGCTCCGAGCAGCCTGCTCGGCGACGAGCTCGACCTGGCGCCTGGCCGGGGTGACGTCCTCGCGCGTGCCCTCGAGCAGGGTCTCGCGGAACCCCTCCAGCGCGTCCGGCAACGCGCCGACACGGTTGGCGATGTCGTCCCAGTCCGATGCCGTGGCGGTCGGCATCAGGTCGATGATCTCGCGGAGCGACTGCGCCGGGCTGGCGATGACGTTGAGGTCACGCAGGTGGAGCTTCCGGTCGTACGACTCGACGACGAGGGCGAGCTCGGCGCCGAGGTCCGTCTTCGTCACGCGGTCGACGGCGTCCACCGGCTCCGCAGCGGCCAGGGAACGAGCGGCCGCCTTCGCCGCGTCCGCCATCGCGGCCGCACCGGCGGGCGAGGTGTCGCCGTACTCCCCCGTGCGCCCGGGGACGCCGATGTAGGTGGCGACCGTCGGGTCGAGGTCGACGAGGGTGGTCACCCACTCCTCGGCCACGCGGTCGACGGCGGAGGGCTGGCGGGCGGGACGGTCTTCGGTCATGCCTCGACCCTATCGACGTGCGCCGACGCCGTGCTCGCGCCCGCCACCCGCCTGCGCGACCGGTCACGACACCCCGCGTGGACACCCCCGACCGGTCGAAGAACGTCGCGCAGCGGGCGTCCGAACGACCCTTCGCGACCGCCCGGCGAACCTGAGCGGGGTGTTGTGACCGGTCGCGGGCGGGGGGCCAGGCGTGTGTCCGTGCGAGGTGCAGGCGTGCGCGGCGCAGGCGCGCGAGGTACCGGCGTGCGAGGTACCGGCGTGCGAGGTGCAGGCTCGCGCGGAACAGGTGTGCGGGTGCGGGTGCGGCCCGGGATGGGGGGACGTGGCACCAGGCGACCGGTCACAACACCCCGCGCGCACGCCCTCGGCCGGTCGAAGAACGTGGCTCCGACGCCGCCGAACCGACGGGCAGCGACCACCCGGCGAACCCGTGCGGGGTGTCGTGACCAGACGCGGGTCAGTGCGCGGCGGCCTCCCAGTTGGGGCCGGAGCCGACGGACACGTCGAGCGGGACGGTGAGGTCGGCCGCGCCGCCCATCCGGGTCCGCAGGATCTCCTCGACGCGGTCCTGCTCCCCAGGGGCGACCTCGAGGATGAGTTCGTCGTGCACCTGGAGCAGCAGCCGCGTGCCCATCTCGCCGCCGCGCAGGTCGGCCGCGACGCCGAGCATGGCGATCTTCATGATGTCGGCGGCCGAGCCCTGGATCGGTGCGTTCAGCGCAGCACGCTCGGCGTTCTCGCGGAGGACGCGGTTCGGGCTCTTGAGGTCGGGGAACGGGCGGCGACGACCGAAGATCGTCTCGGTGTAGCCGTCCTCACGAGCCTGCTCGACCACGTTGCGGAGGTAGTCCCGCACCGCGCCGAAGCGGGCGAAGTACTCGGTCATCAGGGTGCGCGCTTCGCTCTGCTCGATCCGGAGCTGCTTGGACAGACCGAACGCGCTGAGCCCGTACGCGAGGCCGTACGACATCGCCTTGACCTTCGTGCGCATCTCCGGCGAGACGTCCGCCGGCTCGACACCGAACACCCGGGCGCCGACGAAGCGGTGCAGGTCCTCGCCCTCGTTGAATGCCTGGATCAGCCCGGGGTCACCGGAGAGGTGCGCCATGATGCGCATCTCGATCTGCGAGTAGTCCGCGGTGAGGAGCGTCGTGTACGGCTCGGCCACGGCGAACGCGGAACGGACCCGACGACCGACCGCGGTCTTCACCGGGATGTTCTGCAGGTTCGGGTCGGTCGAGGAGATGCGGCCGGTGCTGCTGCCGGTCTGCTCGTACCGGGTGTGGATGCGGCCGTCGACGACCGCAGCGTCGAGCGTGTCCACGATCTGCCGGAGCTTCGTGGCATCACGGTGCTGGAGCAGGAGGCCCAGGAACGGGTGCGGGTGCTGCTCCTGCAGGTCGGCCAGGCTCGCGGCGTCGGTCGAGAAGCCCGTCTTGGTCTTGCGGGTCTTCGGCATCGCGAGCTCGGTGAAGAGCACTTCCTGCAGCTGCTTCGGCGAGCCGAGGTTGACCTCGTGCCCGATCTCGGCGAACGCCTGCTGCGCGAGGTCGGCCGCGCGTTCCCCGAGCTCCTTCGAGAGGTTCGTGAGCACCGGTCGGTCGATGCCGACACCGGTGGTCTCCATGTCGGCGAGGACCGACACGAGCGGGAGCTCGATGTCGTCGAGGACCCGCAGCGACCCGGCGTCGATGCGAGCCCGGAGCGCCGTCGTCACGCGGAGGACGTACCAGGCGTGCACGCCGACGTTCACGGGGTCGGTCTCCGGGACGAGCTGGTTCGGGTCCGCCGTCGGGAGCTCTTCACCGAGCTCCTGGTAGACGAGGTCGCTGAGCGGCTGGCCCTGCTTGCCGGGGTTCGCCAGCCAGCCCATGATGCGGGCGTCACCGGCGATGCCGTTCACCGCGATGCCGGCGGTGCCGAGCGCCTTCACCGCGGCCTTGGCGTCGTGGAAGTGCTTCGGGGCGTCGGACGCGAACCACGCGGTCAGCTGCTCGTAGTCCTTCGCACCGCTGCCGCCCGGGACCAGGACGGCGTCGTCGTGGGTGGCGATCCCGATGGCGCTGAGGCGGCCGTCGATGACCTCCACCGCGACGCCGTACCCGTTCTCGGCTGCTGCGGCGTTCTTCCGCTCGAGCCAGTAGCCGAGCTCTTCGTCGATCAGGGTCTTCACCGTCGGCGAGGCTGGTCCACCGTCGTCGACGCCGCCCTCGACCGCTGGGGCCTCACCGGTCTCGCCGTTCCCAGCGACCTTGAACACGCGGTCGAGCAGCGTGCGGAACTGCAGCTTGGCGAACAGCTCGCGGACGGCGGTCTCGTCGAGGGGTCGGAGTGCGACGTCCCCCGGACCGACAGGCAGCTCGACGTCGGTGACGAGGCGGTTCAGCTTGCGGTTCCGGATCGCCCGGTCCTTCTGCTCGCGCAGGTTGTTGCCCACGACGCCCTTGATCTCGTCCGCGTGCTCGAGCACGCCGTCGAGCGAGCCGTACTGGGTGATCCACTTGACGGCGGTCTTCTCGCCGACCTTGTCGATGCCGATCAGGTTGTCGCTGGTCTCGCCCACGAGTGCGGCGATGTCGGGGTACTGGTGCGGCTCGATGCCGTAGCGCTCGTACACCTTGTCGCGGTCGTACCGCGTCAGCTCGGAGACGCCGCGGACGGACGGGTACAGCAGCGTGACGTCGTCGTTCACGAGCTGGATGGAGTCGCGGTCGCCGGACACCACGTAGACCTGGTAGCCCTGCGCTGCACCCTGCGAGGAGAGGGTCGCGAGGATGTCGTCCGCCTCGTAGTCCTCCTTCGTGACGGTGGTGATGCCCATCGCCTCGAGCGCCTGCTGCAGGAGCGGGATCTGCCCCTTGAACTCCGCAGGGGTCTCGGAACGGGTGCCCTTGTAGTCCTCGTACTCACGGGTGCGGAACGAGAACCGCGAGATGTCGAACGCGACCGCCAGGTGGGTCGGCTTCTCGCGCTGGAGGAGCATGAGCAGCATCGAGATGAAGCCGTGGATGGCGTTCGTGTGCTGCCCGTCGCGGTTCACGAAGCTGTCCACCGGGAGCGCGTAGAAGGCCCGGAAGGCGAGCGAGTGGCCGTCGATGACCATGAGGGTAGGCTTTGCGGAGTCCGACACCCGGACAGCCTACCGACGCCATCCGACACGGGAGTCCCAGCGCGTGACCGACGAAGCGACCACCACCGGCCCCGTCGACGAACGCCTCGCGGACCGCGGGATGGGCGAGCTCGCCGACAAGATGGGCATGGTCATCACGGAGCTGTCCGCGGAGCGCGCCGTCGGCACCATCCCGGTCGAGGGCAACCGGCAGCCGGTCGGGCTCCTGCACGGCGGGGCGTACGTCGTCCTGGCGGAGAGCCTCGGCTCGATGGCCGCGAACGTGCACGCCGGACCCGGTCGGTACGCGGTCGGCATCGAGCTGAACGCCTCGCACTCGCGGAGTGCCACCAGCGGCATCGTCACCGGCACGTGCACCGCGATCCACCTCGGCAACACGCTGACGACCCACGAGATCGTCCTCACCGACGAGCAGGGGCGACGCTGCTCCACGGTGCGCATCACGAACATGATCCGCGAGCGGCGCTGACCGACCGCTCCGACGCAGGGAGTCCGGCATGGACTGGAAGATCGAACTCATCATGGTCCCCGTCAGCGACGTCGACCGTTCCCGAGCGTTCTACGAACGCATCGGCTTCACCATCGACCACGACCAGCGTGTCTCGGACGAGCTCCGGTTCGTGCAGGCAACCCCTCCCGGGTCCGCGTGCTCGATCGCGTTCGGCCAGGGCATCATGTCGCCCGACGTGCTGCCAGGGTCGCTGAAGTCGATCCAGGTCGTCGTCCCGGATGCCGACGAGGCCCTCGCACACCTGCAGGGCCTCGGGGTGGACGCCGTCGGCGTGGACGAGATGGCTTGGGGTCGGTTCGTGTTCTTCACCGACCCGGACGAGAACGCCTGGACGCTGCAGCAGATCCCCGCACGCGGCTGAACGACGGCGGGCGGTCAGTCCTCCGGCGGCCGCTGCAGCAGCAGCCGGGCGTCGCCGAAGCCGAGCCGCCGGTAGAGCCGTTCGCCGTCCACGCTCGAATGGACGCTGATCCGTTCGGCCCCGAGCTCGTCCGCGATCTCGACCAACCGCGAGACGAGCCGCCCCGCGACCCCGAGCCCACGCAGGTCCGGGTGGACGTAGACGGTCTGCAGCTCAGCGGCGATCCGGCCTCCCGGCACGTGCGGCGCCGGTGGCCGTGGATGCAGCGCCAGCCACGCCATCCCGAGCACGACGCCGTCGCGCTCGGCGACGACGCACCGGTGCGACTCCGGGTGGGCGACGGCGAAGTCCGTCATGGCGTCGCGGTACGACTCGGGTGTCTGCGCGGCCTGTCGGCCGTCCTCCTCGATGCTCCACCGCCACCGCAGGTCGGCAACCGCCGGCATGTCGGACGGGCGGGAGGCACGGATCACGACGTCGTTCACGGCTCCACCTTCGCAGATGGACACCACCGGAGACGCGGAACGCCGCCGGAACCGCGAAACGCCGCCGAGAACGGCGGCGTTTCGGGAAGGAGACGGTGTGAGCGACTACTTCTTCGCGCTGAGCTGCTCGATGATCGCCTTGGCGACGTCGTGCATGGTCAGGCGGCGGTCCATGGAGGCCTTCTGGATCCAGCGGAACGCCTCGGGCTCGGTGAGTCCCATCTTCTCGTTGAGCAGGCCCTTGGCGCGGTCGACGAGCTTGCGGGTCTCGAAGCGCTCGACCAGGTCGGCGACCTCGGCTTCGAGGGTGATGATCTGCTGGTGCCGCGAGAGGGCGATCTCGATCGCGGGGAGCAGGTCGTTCGGCGTGAAGGGCTTCACGACGTACGCGAGCGCTCCGGCCTCGGTCGCACGCTCGACGAGCTCCTTCTGGCTGAACGCCGTGAGGAGGACGACCGGGGCGATGTGGTTCTTCGAGAGCTTCTCGGCCGCGGAGATGCCGTCGAGCTGGGGCATCTTGACGTCCATGATGACGAGGTCCGGGCGGAGGTCGGTCGCGAGCTGCACGGCGGTCTCGCCGTCGCCCGCTTCGCCGACGACGTCGAACCCGTTGTCGCGGAGGATCTCGACGATGTCGAGACGGATGAGCGACTCGTCCTCGGCGACGACGACACGACGGGGTGCTGTTGCAGTTGCTTCTGAGTCACTCACGTCCGAAAGCCTACTAGACGCAAGAAGCACGCCGTTCCAGATCACGAGTCAACGGACAACTTGTACGAGTGGCGGGACTTGAACCCGCACGCCGTGAGGCAGAGCATTTTGAGTGCCCCGTGTCTGCCGATTCCACCACACTCGCGAGGTGACTCACGATACCAGCCCGACCCGGGCCTCCAGGCCGGTGCGTCCGGTCACGGACCTTCGAGCGCTTCCACCGCGGCCACCAGCCCGGCACGGCGGGGCGACCGCGGCGGCAGCGTCGCGAGCAGCGCTCGCAGCACGCGCGCATCCGCGGAACCATCAGGGGTACGGGACCAGGCGAGCAACGCGTCGGATGACCCGTCGGACACGACCGCCTCGCGGAACCGACCGCGCACCAGGTCGCGGAGCGCGTCCACGCCGGGCGCTGCGGAGCCGGGCAGGACGGGTCCCGGGTACCGGCTGACGGCCTGGAGGCGCGCCCCGCGGTCGAGCGCGCACAGCACGCCGTCGACGTCGGTCCGGACACCGCCGACCCGGTACGGGCGGGAGGCGAGCGTCACCGACGGTGCGGCCGACGACAGCACGCGGCGGAGCCGCACCACCTCGGCGCGGAGCGTGACGACCGCATCGGGGTCGCCGTAGACGGCGTCGGCGAGGTCAGCAGCGGCCATCCCCGCCGGGGCGGTCGCGAGCACCGCGAGGATCTCCGAGTGCCTGGCCGACAGGGCCACCGCGCGGCCGTCGACGTGCAGTGTCGCGGTGTCGGCACCGAGCAGGACGAGTTCGGCCTCGGCGGGCAGGACCACCGAGGGAGTCGGGATCCGGAGCGTGGCGAGGGCGAGTTCCGCTTCGACCGCCGCGACCGTGGCACGCACGAGCGGCAGCGTGTGCCGTTCGACCGCACGGTCGTCGCCGGTGATGTCGAGCACACCGACCGCGCGTCCGGACGGGTCGTGCACCGGGACCGCCGTGCAGGACCAGGGCTTCACCGCGGTCGCGTAGTGCTCGTCGCTGCGGATCTGCACGGCACGGTCGATGCGGAGTGCGGTGCCTGGTGCGCTCGTGCCGACGTGTTCCTCTGCCCAGTCGGCGCCGGGGACGAACCCCATGTCCTCCGCTGCCCGTCGAGCCGTCCGGGCACCGTCCACCCAGACGAGCCGGCCGGACGCGTCACCGACGGCCACGACACAGCCGGCCGACCGCGTGTCGTCGACGAGCAGGCGGCGGACGATCGGCAGCAGCGTGGCGAGCGGCCCGTCGCGCCGGGCGGCGTCGAGTTCGTCGGCGCCGAGGGCGACCCGTGGGACACCATCGGGGTCGACCCCAGCGGAGCGGCGCCAGGAGTCGGCGACGAGGGGACGAACGGATCCCGGTCGGGGTGCGCGCATGCGTCCTCCGTCCTCGGGTCCGCCCGTCGCGCCGTCGCGCCGGGTGCGGCCAGCCTACGTCCGGTGGGTGGCCGGGACCAGACCGAGATCCTCCAGTTCCGGGTCGGTGAACATCCGGGACCTGGTGAGGAACCGCTTGCCCTCGGGTACCTCGAGCGAGAAGCCGCCGCCGCGCCCGTCGACGACGTCGATCGTGAGGTGGGTGTACTTCCAGTACTCGAACTGGGCCTTCGACATGTAGACCTCGACGGGGTCGATACCGTCGACCTCGAGCGCCCCGAGCAGCACGTCACCCGGCCCGGTCATGAACATGCCGACGGGGTAGCACATCGGGCTCGAGCCGTCGCAGCAGCCGCCGGACTGGTGGAACATGAGCGGGCCGTGCCGGGCGGCGAGTGACCTGAGCAGGTCACTCGCCGCCGGCGTCACCGCGACGCGGTCGGTGCTCATCAGAAGAACCCCATCGGCCCCTCGGCGTAGGAGACCAGCAGGTTCTTCGTCTGCTGGTAGTGGTCGAGCATCATCTTGTGGTTCTCGCGCCCGACCCCGGACTGCTTGTACCCGCCGAAGGCCGCTCCCGCCGGGTACTGGTGGTAGGTGTTCTCCCACACGCGTCCGGCCTGGATGTCACGACCTGCCCGGTAGAGGGTGGTGGCCTCGCGGCTCCACACACCGGCGCCCAGACCGTACAGGGTGTCGTTGGCGATCGAGATGGCGTCGTCGTAGCCGCTGAAGGACGTGAGCGCCAGGACCGGCCCGAAGATCTCCTCCTGGAAGATGCGCATCGCGTTGTCGCCCTCGAAGACGGTCGGGGTGACGTAGTACCCGCCGGACAGCTCGCCGCCGAGGTCGGCTCGCTCGCCACCGGTCAGGAGCTTCGCCCCCTCCTGCTTGCCGATGTCGATGTAGCTCAGGATCTTCTCGAGCTGGTCGTTCGACGCCTGGGCGCCGATCATCGTCGACATGTCGAGCGGGTGCCCCTGCTGCACTGCACGCACGCGGTCGAGACCGTCGGCGACGAACTCGTCGTAGATCTCCTTCGCGACGAGCGCGCGGGACGGGCAGGTACACACCTCGCCCTGGTTGAGGTTGAAGAACGCGAACCCCTCGAGTGCCTTGTCGTAGAACGCGTCGTGCTCCTGGGCCACATCGGCGAAGAACACGTTCGGGCTCTTGCCGCCGAGCTCGAGCGTCACGGGGATGAGGTTCTGCGACGCGTACTGCATGATGAGCCGGCCCGTGGTCGTCTCCCCCGTGAACGCCACCTTCCGGACGTCAGGGTGCTGCGCGAGCGGGGCACCGACCTCGAACCCGAAGCCGTTCACGACGTTGAGCACGCCGGCGGGGATGAGGTCCTGGATCAGCTCGACGAGCACGTGGATCGACGCCGGCGTCTGCTCTGCCGGCTTCAGGACGACGCAGTTGCCGGCGGCGAGGGCCGGCGCGAGCTTCCACACCGCCATCAGGATCGGGAAGTTCCACGGGATGATCTGGGCGACGACGCCGAGCGGCCGTGGAAGTGGTACGCCACGGTGTCGTGGTCGATCTCCCCCGTCGAGCCCTCCTGCGCGCGGATGGCCCCAGCGAAGTAGCGGAAGTGGTCGATCGCGAGCGGGATGTCCGCACCGAGGGTCTCGCGGATCGGTTTGCCGTTCTCCCACGTCTCCGCGACCGCGAGGAGCTCGAGGTTCTGCTCCATCCGGTCGGCGATCCTGTTGAGGATGTTCGCCCGTTCGGTGACGCTGGTCTTCCCCCACGCGGGGAACGCCCTCCACGCGGCCTGCACGGCGCGGTCCACGTCGGTGGAGTCGCCGCGGGCGACCTCGGTGAAGACCCGCCCGGTGACCGGTGTCGGGTTCTCGAAGTACTGGCCGCCGGTGGGGGCGACGTACTCGCCCCCGATGAAGTGGTCGTACCTCGGTCGGAACGAGACGAGTGATCCTGGCTCGCCGGGTGCGGCGTAGGTGGTGGGCGATGCTGCGATGGTCATGGTGGTGCCCTTTCGACGACGCTGTCGGGGCGCACGATCCGCGCGCCTGTCCGCGACGCTACGTGGACAGGGGTTGCATCCGGTTGCACGGGCGGGCAGGCCGGTCGCGCTCCGGGTACTGTCCAGGTCGTCCAGCTCCGATCAGGGAGGAGTGCTCGTGGATTCCCGTGCAGTCCGGACGTTCCGGGTGTTCGTCATCGTGACGTCCGTCGTCGCCATCGCGCTCGGCATCGTCGCGATCGTCTGGCCCCGGCCGTCCCTCGTCGTCGTCGCACTGCTCTTCGGCGTCTACCTCGTCGTCGCCGGCGTGATGCGTGTGTTCGCAGCGGTCCGCGGCCACGGGACGCCGTCCGTGTGGCGGTGGACGTCCGGCGTGGTCGGGGCGCTCGTCGCGGTCGCCGGCCTGGTCACGCTCCTCGACCCTGCCGTCCCGCTCGTGGTCTACGCCGTGCTCGCGGGGATCGGGTTCGTCATCGAGGGCATCGCGTCACTCGTCGGCGGGTTCGCCGGACACCCCGGTTCGTCCCGCATCCCGACGGTCGTCAGCGGGGTGCTGTCGATCCTCGGCGGCATCGTGGTGCTGTTCGCGCCTGGCCTCGCCCTGACCGTGTTCATGGTCTTCGCCGGGATCGCGTTGATCGTGGTCGGGGCGGCGGCCTTGCTGCTCCTGCCCCCGCGAGCCGCCGTCCGCCGGTAGCCGGCGGTCGCTACGCCGATCCGGTCCCGAAGAGCAGCCCGAGCAGGTACGTGACCACGGCGGCGCCGAAGCCGATCGCGAGCTGCCGCAGTGCCCGACGGAGCGGCGAGGCACCGCTGAGCACGCCCACAACGGCGCCGGTGCCGAGCAGGGCGATCCCGACCAGGAACCCGGCCACGGCGACCGCGGTCCAGCCGTCGAGCCCGAACAGGTAGGGCAGCACCGGGATGATCGCTCCCGACGCGAAGAACAGGAAGCTCGAGATCGCCGCGCTCATGCCGTTGCCGACCGCCTCGTGGTCGTCGACCGGCCGGGTGGACCGGGTGTCCGGCCCGGTTCCGAGCCCGGCGAGCACGTCGGTCGCGTGGGCCTCGGCCTCGTGCTCGGGCATCCCCCGCGCCCGGTAGACCAGGGCGAGCTCGTTCGCGTCGACGTCGAGGTCCGCGACGGCCCGGTTCGCGTCTGGATGCGGTGACGACGCCTCGAGCAGCTCGCGCTGGGACCGAACCGACACGTACTCCCCCGCGCCCATCGACAGGGCACCCGCGAGCAGCCCCGCGATCCCGCTCAGGAGCACGAAGTGCCGATCCGCTCCCGAGGCGCTGATGCCGATGATGAGTGCGAGGTTCGAGACCAGCCCGTCGTTCGCGCCGAAGACCGCCGCCCGGAACGTGCCGGACAGCCGCATCCGGCCGCGGTTCGCCAGCCCGCGGACAACCTCGCCGTGGATCCGTTCGTCTGCGGCCATGCTCGCGGTCGCGTCCGCGTCGTCGGCGTACGGCGAGCGGTCCTCGGCGCGTTGCATGAGCGCGAGCACGAACACCGACCCGAACCGCTTCGCCAGTCCGGCGAGGACCCGCGTCCGCAGGCTGCCGCGCAACGGTCGGCCGATGTCGTTGCCGAGCAGCTCGATCCAGTGCTGCTCGTGCCGGCCCTCGGCCTCCGCGAGGGCGCTCAGGATCTCCCGCTCCTCACCCTCGCGACGGGCCGCGAGGTTGCGGTAGACGGCGCCTTCCGCGCGTTCGTCGGCCAGGTACCGTCGCCATCGGCGTACGTCCGTGGGCCGTCGGCCCACCGTCTCGGACCGGAGGCTCCGCTCACTCATCGCGATCGTCTCCTGTCGACGGGATGGGGGCTCTGGACGCGAGCGGGCGCGGACCGGAGGTGGTGCAGTCAGCTACACCGGGCCTCCCGTCCGCGCCCTCGCGCGATCCGCGGGACTAGTCCCGAACGTACGCCGGTGCGGCCTCGGCGTGCGCGTCGCCCACGCGGTGCACGCGGAGGTCGTTCGTCGAGCCCTCGAGTCCGGGAGGCGAGCCGGCCGTCACGATGACGCGGTCACCGGGTGCGGCGAGGCCGTTGTGGATCAGGACGTCGTCGACCTGACCGAACAGCTCGTCGGTGTGCTTCATGCGCGGCACCAGGAACGAGCGGACGCCCCAGGTGAGCGCCATGCGGCGACGTGTGGCCTCGTTCGGGGTGAACGCGATGATCGGCAGCCCGTGGCGGAGACGCGACATGCGGCGGGCGGAGTCGCCGGACTCGGTGAAGACGCAGAGGTACGACGCCTCGGTGAACTCGGCGATCTCGACCGCGGCGAGCGTGATCGCACCACCGAGGGTGCGCGGCTTGGTGCCGAGCGGCGCGATGCGCTCGAGGCCGTGGTCCTCGGTCGACTCGACGATGCGGGCCATGGTGCGGACGGTCTGCACGGGGTACTCGCCCACGCTGGTCTCGCCGGAGAGCATCACGGCGTCGGCACCGTCGAGCACCGCGTTCGCGACGTCGGACGTCTCGGCGCGGGTCGGGATCGGCGACGAGATCATCGACTCGAGCATCTGCGTCGCGACGATCACCGGCTTCGCCATGCGGCGGGAGAGCTCGACGGCGCGCTTCTGCACGATCGGGACCGCCTCGAGCGGGAGCTCGACGCCGAGGTCGCCGCGGGCGACCATGATCGAGTCGAAGGCGTCGATGATCTCCTCGAGCGCGTCGACGGCCTGCGGCTTCTCGATCTTCGCGATGACGGGGAGGCGCTTGCCCTCTTCGTCCATGATCTCGTGGGCGCGGTCGACGTCGGCGGCGTTCCGCACGAACGACAACGCGATGAGGTCGGCGCCCTGCCGGATCCCCCAGCGGAGGTCCGCTTCGTCCTTCTCGCTCAGCGCGGGGACGTTCACGGCGACGCCGGGGAGGTTGATGCCCTTGTTGTTCGACACGGTGCCGCCGACGACGACCTCGGTGCGGACGCGCACCCCGTCGGTGTCGAGCACGCGGAGGCGCACGCGGCCGTCGTCGATGAGGAGCGGGTCGCCGGGCTGCACGTCGTCGGGGAGACCCTTGAACGTGGTGCCGCAGATCTCCTTCGAGCCGGGCACGTCCTCGGTCGTGATCGTGAAGACGTCGCCGACGGCGAGTTCGTGCGGACCGTCGGCGAACTTCGCGAGACGGATCTTCGGACCCTGGAGGTCGACGAGGATCGCGACCGGCTTGCCGAGTTCCTCGGCGGCGCGACGGACGTTCTCGTAGTTGGCCTCGTGGACGCTGTAGTCACCGTGGCTGAGGTTGAGTCGGGCGACGTCCACGCCTGCCTCGATGATCTCCTTGACGGTCTCGTAGTCCGACGTGGCCGGGCCGAGGGTCGAAACGATCTTTGCGCGTCTCAATGGATTCCTTCGTGTGGTGTCTTGTGGGGCTTGCGGCTGCTGCTTGCTTGCTGGCGTGGGGCTTCGCAGTACGAAGAAGAGGCCACCAGCACCCTATCGAGTGCTGGTGGCCTCCCGCTCACCGAGTGGTGGCCATCAGATGGAGATCGCCCGGTCGGTCGCCTTCACCGGCGCCGGCAGCATCGTGGTGCCCTCGAGGTACTCGTCGACCTTCGCGGCGGCCGCACGGCCCTCCGCGATGGCCCAGACGATCAGGGACTGACCGCGACCGGCGTCACCGGCGACGAACACGCCGGCCTCGTTCGTGGTGTAGTCGGCCTGCCGCGCGACCGCGCCGGACACCGTCACCGGGAGCCCGAGCTGCGGCTCGAGCGTGTCGGTCTCGGGACCGGTGAAGCCCATCGCGATGAGGACCAGGTCGGCGGGGATCTCCCGCTCGGTGCCGGCCTTCGGGACCCGGCGGCCGTCGAGGTACTCGGTCTCGGCGACACGGAGCGCCCGGACCTCGCCAGCGTCGTTCGAGAGGAACTCGACCGTCGAGGCCAGGAAGGTGCGCTCCCCGCCCTCCTCGTGGGCGCTGGTGACCTCGAACACGGTCGGGAACATCGGCCACGGCTGGTTCTCCGGGCGCTCCAGCGGCGGCTGCTTGCCGATCGCGAGGTTCGTCACGCTCAGCGCACCCTGACGGTGGGCGGTCCCGATGCAGTCCGCACCCGTGTCACCGCCGCCGATCACGACGACGTGCTTGCCCTCCGCCGTGATCTGGTTGTCGACGACGGTGCCGGCACCCGCGCGGTTCTGCTGCACGAGGTACTCCATCGCGAAGTGCACGCCGGCGAGGTCGCGACCGGGGATGGGCAGGTCGCGCGGGACCGTCGCACCGGTGGCGACGACGACCGCGTCGTAGCGCGACTTCAGGTCGTCCCAGGTGATGTCCCGGCCGATCTCGACACCGGCGCGGAAGCGCGTGCCCTCCGCCTGCATCTGAGCGAGTCGCGCGTCGATCTGGCGCTTCTCCATCTTGAAGTCCGGGATGCCGTAGCGGAGCAGGCCACCGATGCGGTCGTCACGCTCGTAGACGGCGACGGTGTGGCCGGCGCGGGTCAGCTGCTGCGCGGCCGCGAGCCCGGCGGGACCGGAGCCGACGACGGCGACGGTCTTGCCGGTCAGGCGCTCCGGCGGGTGCGGGGTGACCCACCCGTTCTGGAACGCCTCGTCGATGATCGAGACCTCGACCTGCTTGATGGTCACGGGCGGCTGGTTGATGCCGAGCACGCACGACGACTCGCACGGAGCCGGGCAGAGCCGACCCGTGAACTCCGGGAAGTTGTTCGTCGCGTGGAGCCGCTCGATCGCCTGGCGGCCCTCGCCGCGCCACGTGAGGTCGTTCCACTCCGGGATGAGGTTGCCGAGTGGGCAGCCCTGGTGACAGAACGGCACACCGCAGTCCATGCAGCGGCCGGCCTGGCGCTTCAGCTGGCCGGACTCCTGCTGCTCGTAGACCTCTTTCCAGTCCATGAGCCGGACGGGGACGGGCCGACGCTCGGGCAGTTCGCGTTCCTGGACCTTCAGGAATCCCTTGGGGTCAGCCACCGGTTACCTCCGGGATGTTGGTGGGCTCTGTCGATTCCAGACGCGTCGGGTCCTCAGCCACCTGTTACCTCCATGATCCGATTCCAAACGATGTCGCCGTCGGGGTCGAGCCCCTCATCGACGGCCTGCTTGCGGGTCTCGAGCACTGCGGCGTAGTCGCGCGGCAGCACCTTGACGAACTCGGACAGGTCACCCGACGCCAGCAGGTCGGCGGCGACCGTCGAGCCCGTCTCGCCAGCGTGCCGCTCGAGCAGGTCGGTGACGATCTCCACGTCGGCGCTGTCGAGTTCCTCGAGCCGGAGCTCGCCGCTGCCCAGGGAGTCCTGGTTGACGTGCTCCGTCCGCAGGCCCCTGACGTACGCGGTGCCACCGGACATGCCGGCGCCGAGGTTCCGACCGGTCTCACCGAGGATGAGCGCGAGGCCACCCGTCATGTACTCGAGCGCGTGGTCACCGACGCCCTCGACGACCGCGGTCGCGCCGGAGTTCCTGACCAGGAAGCGCTCCCCCACGATGCCGCGGATGAACATGCTGCCCTGGGTGGCGCCGTAGCCGATGACGTTGCCGGCGATGACGTTCTCCGACGGCTCGAAGCCGCTCGACTCGGCCGGGCGCACGACGATGTCGCCACCGGAGAGACCCTTGCCGACGTAGTCGTTGCTGTCGCCGATGAGCCGCAGGGTGATGCCGGACGGCATGAACGCGCCGAGCGACTGCCCGGCGGACCCGCGCAGCGTGACGTCGATCGACCCGGCCGGCAGCCCGTTCTCACCGTGGCGCAGCGTGACCTCGTGGCCGAGCATGGTACCGACGGCGCGCTCGGTGTTGCGGATCGGGAGGTCGAGCGTGACGGACCCACCGTGCTCGAGCACGTCGGACGCCTTCTGGATGAGCTGCACGTCGAAGTGCTGCTCGAGCTCGTGGTCCTGCTCGCGGTGGTGCCGACGGGGTTCCTCCGCCTGGAACTCCGGCCCCTTGAGGACGGGTTCGAGGTCGAGGCCTGACGCCTTCCAGTGCTCGACGGCGCGGTCGACGTCGAGGACGTCGGTGTGCCCGATCGCCTCGTCGAGGCTGCGGAAGCCGAGTTCGGCGAGGAGCTCGCGGACTTCCTGGGCGATGAACTCGAAGAAGTTCACCACGAACTCTGGCTTGCCCGAGAACCGTTTGCGGAGCTCCGGGTTCTGCGTCGCGACGCCGACCGGGCACGTGTCGAGGTGGCAGACGCGCATCAGGATGCATCCCTCGACGACGAGCGGCGCGGTGGCGAAGCCGTACTCCTCCGCGCCGAGCAGCGCTGCGACGACGACGTCACGGCCGGTCTTCATCTGGCCGTCGACCTGCACCACCACGCGGTCGCGCATGCCGTTGAGCATGAGCGTCTGCTGGGTCTCGGCGAGACCGATCTCCCACGGGGTGCCTGCGTGCTTCAACGAGTTCAGCGGCGACGCACCGGTGCCACCGTCGTGGCCGGAGACGAGCACGACGTCGGCGAGGGCCTTCGTCACGCCGGCGGCCACCGCACCGATGCCGGACTGGCTCACGAGCTTGACGTGCACGCGTGCCGAGGGGTTGGCGCGCTTGACGTCGAAGATCAGCTGTTTGAGGTCCTCGATGGAGTAGATGTCGTGGTGCGGCGGCGGCGAGATGAGGCCGACACCGGCGGTGGCGTGCCGGGTGCGCGCCACCCACGGGTAGACCTTCTGCGGCGGCAGCTGCCCGCCCTCGCCGGGCTTCGCACCCTGGGCCATCTTCAGCTGGATGTCCGTGGCGTGCGTCAGGTACATGCTCGTGACGCCGAAGCGACCGGAGGCGACCTGCTTGATCGCGCTGCGGCGCTCGGGGTCGAGGAGCCGGTCGACGTCCTCGCCGCCCTCACCCGTGTTCGACCGGCCGCCGAGACGGTTCATCGCGATGGCGAGCGTCTCGTGGGCTTCCTTCGAGATGGAGCCGTAGGACATCGCGCCGGTGTTGAACCGCTTGACGATGGACTCGATCGACTCGACCTCTTCCAGCGGGACGGGCTTCCGCTCGCCGTGCTTGAAGCGGAACAGACCGCGGAGCGTCATGAGCTCCTCGGACTGGTCGTCGACCGCGCTCGAGTACTCCTTGAAGATGTCGTACCGCCGGGCACGGGTGGCGTGCTGCAGGCGGAACACCGTGTCCGGGTTGAACAGGTGCGGCGGGCCTTCGCGGCGCCACTGGTACTCGCCACCGGTCTGCAGGCGCTCGTGTGCGAGCACCGCGCCGTCCTGCGGGTACGCCTGACCGTGCCGCTCGGCGTTCTCCTTCGCGATCACGTCGATGTCGACGCCGCCGAGGATCGACGAGGTACCGGTGAAGTACTTGTCGACGAACTCCTGCGACAGCCCGACCGCCTCGAACGCCTGGGCGCCCGCGTAGCTCGACACCGTCGAGATGCCCATCTTCGACATGATCTTCAGGACGCCCTTACCGAGCGCCTTGATCACGTTCTTGACGGCCTGCTCGGGGGTGATCCCGCTGATCATGCCCTGGCGGACCAGGTTCTCGCATGTCTCCATCGCGAGGTACGGGTTGATCGCGGAGGCACCGTAGCCGATCAGGGTCGCGACGTGGTGGACCTCACGCACGTCGCCCGCCTCGACGATCAGGCCGACCTTCATGCGCTGCTCGGTGCGGATCAGGTGGTGGTGCACGGCCGCGAGCAGCAGCAGGCTCGGGATCGGCGCGCTCTCGGCGTTGCCGTCGCGGTCGGACAGCACGATGAACTGCTTGCCGGACTCGATGGCCTCGTCCACCTCGTCGCAGACGGCCTGGATGCGCTGCTCCATGGCCTGTTTGCCCGCGTCGACACGGTAGAGGCCCTTGATCGTCACGGTGAGGTGCCGACCGGACGCCGTCTCGAAGTGCTGGACCTTCGCGAGCTGGTCGTTGTCGATCACCGGGAAGTCGAGGACGATCTGCTTCGCGTGCTCCGGGCCGGCGTCGAGCAGGTTGCGCTCCGGGCCGAGGCCCATGCCCATCGAGGTGATGACCTGCTCGCGGATGGAGTCGAGCGGCGGGTTCGTCACCTGGGCGAACTGCTGGGTGAAGTAGTCGAAGAGGAGCCGCGGGCGCTGGGACAGCACGGCGATCGGTGTGTCGGAGCCCATCGCGCCGAGCGGTTCCGCACCGGCCTGCGCCATCGGACGCAGCAGGATCCGGACCTCTTCCTCGGTGTACCCGAAGGCGCGCTGTCGACGCGTGACGGAGGCAGGGGTGTGCACGATGTGCTCCCGCTCGGGCAGGTCGCGGAGGTTGATCCGGCCGGCCTCCAGCCACTCGCCCCACGGCCCTGAGGACGCCAGGCCCTGCTTGACCTCGTCGTCCTCGATGATGCGACCGGCCTCGGTGTCGACGAGGAACATCCGGCCGGGGCGCAGACGGCCCTTGCGGACGACCTTCGACGCGGGGACGTCGATCACGCCGGTCTCCGACCCCATCACGATGAGGCCGTCGTCGGTGACCAGGAACCGACCCGGACGCAGGCCGTTGCGGTCGAGCGTGGCGCCGACGAGCGAGCCGTCGGTGAACGTGATCGCGGCGGGGCCGTCCCACGGCTCCATGAGCATCGAGTGGTACTCGTAGAACGCCCGGAGCTCCGGGTCCATGTCGGCCTGGTTCTCCCACGCTTCTGGGACCATCATCGACACCGCGTGCGGGAGCGTCCGCCCGGTCAGGGTGAGCAGCTCGAGGGTCTCGTCGAAGGACGCGGAGTCGCTCGCGCCGGGGCTGACGATCGGCAGCAGCGGCGCCATGTCGCCGAGCAGCTCGCTCTCGAGCTGCGACTGGCGGGCGCGCATCCAGTTGCGGTTGCCGCGGACGGTGTTGATCTCGCCGTTGTGCGCCAGCGTGCGGAACGGTTGGGCGAGCGGCCAGGACGGGAACGTGTTCGTGGAGTACCGGGAGTGCACGATCGCGAGCTTCGACGCGAAGCGCTCGTCACTGAGGTCCGGGTAGAACGGCTCGAGCTGGAGCGTCGTGACCATGCCCTTGTAGACCATGGTCCGGCTCGACAGGGACATGAAGTAGACCTCCTGCTCGCGCTCGACGCGCTTGCGGAGACGGAAGGTCTGGCGGTCGAGGGCGATGCCGCTCCAGGCGGCGCCCTGCTCGTCGTGCCGCTCGGACGCCACGAACAGCTGCTCGAAGGCCGGCATCGCGGCTCGTGCGAGCGTCCCGAGGACGTCCGGACGCACCGGCACCACACGCCAGCCGAGGACCCGGAGGCCCTCCTCGGCAGCGTACGACTCGACGGCGGCCTTCACCGCGGCACGGTCGGCCTCGTCCACCGGCAGGTAGGCGGTACCGACGGCGTACTCGCCCGCGGCGGGCAGCTCGAACGGCGCCTCGTCGCGGAAGAACGCGTCGGGCACCTGGCAGAGGATGCCGGCGCCGTCTCCGGTGCCGGCGTCCGAACCGACGGCACCGCGGTGCTCGAGGTTGCGGAGCGCGCCGAGCGCGGCGTCCACGATGTCGTGTCCTGGCGTCCCGCGGAGCGTCGCGACCATCGCCAGGCCGCAGGCGTCCTTCTCGTTGGCGGGGTCGTACATCCCCGTTGCGTCCGGGATCGCGGAGAACCGCCGGTGCGCAGGGAGGAGCGCCGTGGCCCGGCCCGTTGCGGCCGGACGAGACGTGGACTGTGGTGGCAGGAGCGCCATGGGGAACCGTCCTCACGAGGAAGTGGAACAGGGACAGCGGTGGCCCGGCGGTGCGTGCCGCCCGTGTGGGCGGGACTGGTGCCCGTGCACGCCGTCAGCGAGTTGCCCTGCGGCGTGCGGAGGTGTTCTGGCCCGCTTGTGGTGGACCTGTTGCTGTGGTGGTGCGCGGCTTGTGTGGTGCGCCGAGCGGGTCGCTGCAGCGGACCCCTCAGGAACGGTCGGCTGCTGTGGCGACCGGTTCGGAGTCGGCGGCGAGGGGTGCGTCGTCCCCGTGCTCCGAGTAGGTGTCGTCCGAGTCTACATCCGAGTTCGCACGGGGCCCGCGACCGGGCAGGTACGGGCTCGGCTCCTTGCCGGTGTGCCGCTTCGACTGGATCCAGAAGATGATGAGGCCCAGCAGGATCGCCGCGAACGACGCCCAGACGTTCGTCCGGATGCCGAAGAAGGTCTCGGAGGTGTCGACGCGGATCGACTCGAGGAACGACCGGCCGAGGCCGTACCAGATCAGGTACAGCGCGAGCACGCGGCCCCACTGGAGGCTGAACCTGCGGTCGATCAGGATGATCACGACGAAGCCGAGGACGTTCCAGATGATCTCGTAGAGGAAGGTCGGGTGGAACAGCGTGCCCTCCGGCAGCCCGGTCGGGTAGGCCGCGTTGGACGACTCGATCTGCAGACCCCACGGCAGGCTTGTCGGCATGCCGAACAGCTCGTGGTTGAAGTAGTTGCCGAGCCGGCCGAACGCCTGTGCGAGCAGCATCGCGGGCGCGACGGCGTCGAGGAAGGCCGTGAACCGGAGCCCCACCTGACGGCAACCGATCCAGGCGCCGACCGAACCCAGGATGAGCGCCCCGAAGATCGCGAGGCCGCCTTCCCAGATGTAGAGGAAGGAGAGCGGATCGCGTCCGGGCCCGAAGTAGTCGCTGACGTGGGTGAACACGTGGAACAGGCGCCCGCCGATGATGCCGGCCGGCACCGCCCAGATCGCGATGTCGATGATGATCCAGCGCTCCACGCCGCGGGCGTTGAGCCGTCGGTTCGTGACGACGACGGCGGCGACGATGCCGAGCAGGATGCAGATCGCGTAGGCGTGGATCCGGAAGTCGAGGGGCAGCGACCACCCGAACGCGTCGCGCAGCCAAGCGGTCAGATCGAAGTACTGCCAGGCGGTGCTGGGGCTCGGGATGCTCAGGAGGGGCATGGAGGTGCTGTCGCCTTTCGGTGTGCGCCGCGGGCGTCGCAGTCGCGACGATCCCGGATCACTGTAGCGCGGGTGGCACGGTGGTCAGGACCCGGCGGCGGCTGTCTGTGGAAACCGTGATGCGGGTGGACGGGAGGCTCGGCGGACGTGAGCCGATCGGCTGACGTCCGCCGGGCCTCCCGTCCCGGTTCTCAGCGGCGCTGCGCGCCCGCTGTCAGCTCCGCGGCGCGCTGGCCGGCACCGGTGACACCGAGGTCGGCGAGGGCACGGACGAAGGCCGAGCCGACGATCGCACCGTCCGCGTAGTCGAGGACCTCGGCGACCTGGTCGGCCGTCGAGATGCCGAGCCCGACACACGTCCGGTCGACGCCGGCGTCGCGGAGTCGGGACACGACGGTGCGTGCCGCGGCGTCGACGCCGAGTCGTGCCCCGGTGACCCCCATTGTCGAGACGGCGTAGACGAACCCGCGGCTCGACTCGACGGCCTGGCGCATGCGCGCATCCGTCGACGACGGCGCGGCGAGGAACACCCGGTCGAGCCCGGTCCGCTCGGAAGCGGTGAGCCACTCGGTGCCCTCGTCGGGGATGAGGTCAGGGGTGATGAGTCCCGAGGCGCCGGCGGCCACCAGGTCGTCGGCGAACCGGTCCACCCCGTAGCGGAGCACCGGGTTCCAATACGTCATCACGAGCACGGGGATCCCGGCGCGCTCGGTGATCTCGTGCACGGCGTCGAACACCTGCGCCACGCGGAACCCGTTCGCGAGCGACTCCTCGGCCGCGCGCTGGATGACCGGGCCGTCCATCACCGGGTCGGAGTACGGCAGCCCGAGCTCGATGACGTCCACGCCGTTCTCGGCGAGGGCGACGGCGGCGTCGATGCTCGTCCGGACGTCCGGGAACCCGGCGGGCAGGTACCCGATCACGGCTCCTGCGCGGTCCGCGTTCGCCTGGTCGATCGTCGTCGCGACCGTGTTCGTGTTCGTCGTGCTCACAGCTGCACCGCGTTCTCGTCGAGGATGCCGAAGTACCGGCTGGCCGACGCGACGTCCTTGTCGCCGCGTCCGGACAGGTTCACCAGGATGACGCCCTCCGGGCCGAGCTCCTTGCCGAGCTTGATCGTCCCCGCCAGCGCGTGCGACGACTCGATCGCCGGGATGATGCCCTCGGTGCGGCTGAGCAGCCGGAAGGCCTCCATGGCCTCGGCGTCCGTGATCGGCTCGTACCGGGCACGGCCGATCGACGCCAGGTAGGCGTGCTCCGGGCCGACGCTCGGGTAGTCGAGGCCGGCGGAGATGCTGTGGCTCTCGATGGTCTGGCCGTCCTCGTCCTGCATGAGGTAGGACTTCGTCCCCTGCAGCACGCCCTCGCGGCCCAGGGTGATGCTGGCCGCGTGCCGACCGGTCTCGACGCCGTCGCCACCGGCCTCGAAGCCGTGCAGGCGGACCGACTCGTCGTCGAGGAACGCCTCGAAGATCCCCATCGCGTTCGACCCGCCACCGACGCACGCGGCGACGGCGTCGGGCAGGCGGCCGACCAGGTCGAGCACCTGCTGGCGTGCCTCGACACCGATCACCTTGTGGAACTCGCGCACCATCTCGGGGAACGGGTGCGGACCCGCGACCGTGCCGAGCAGGTAGTGCGTCGAGTCGACGTTCGCCACCCAGTCGCGGAGCGCGTCGTTGATCGCGTCCTTCAGCGTCTTCGAGCCGGTCTCGACCGGGATGACCTCGGCGCCGAGGAGCCGCATGCGGGCGACGTTGAGCGCCTGCCGGTCGGTGTCGACCGCGCCCATGTACACGACGCAGTCCATACCGAAGAGCGCGGCGGCCGTCGCCGTGGCGACACCGTGCTGACCGGCGCCGGTCTCGGCGATCAGGCGCGTCTTGCCGAGCCGCTTCGCGACGAGGGCCTGGCCGAGGACGTTGTTGATCTTGTGCGAACCGGTGTGGTTGAGGTCCTCGCGCTTGAGGATCACCCGGGCACCACCGGCGTGCTTCGCGAACCGCGGCACCTCGGTGATGATCGACGGGCGTCCGGTGTAGTCGCGCTGCAGGGCGTCGAGCTCCTCGTGGAAGGCCGGGTCCGCCCAGGCTTCGCGGAAGGCGGCTTCGAGTTCGTCGAGGGCCAGCACCAGGGACTCGGGGACGAAGCGTCCGCCGAAGTCGCCGAAGTACGGGCCGTGGAGGTCACGGAGTGAGGTCACGATGGTGCTCCCGGAACGTGTCCGGCACCTGGCCGGACGAAGGGTCAGGCGTCGATGAACGACGCGAGTGCAGCAGCGGGGTCGGTGCCCGTCACGAGCGCCTCCCCCACCAGGACGACGTCGGCACCCGCAGCGCGGTAGTGGGCGACGTCGGCGGGACCGGCGACGGCGGACTCGGCGACACGGACGACCCCGTCCGGGATCGCGCCGGCGAGGGAGCCGAACAGGTCGCGGTCCAGCGAGAAGTCCGTCAGGTCGCGGGCGTTCACCCCGAGGATGCGCGCGCCGGCGTCGAGCCCGCGCGCGACCTCGTCGGCGGAGTGGGCCTCCACCAGGACACGCATGCCGAGCTGCTCCGCGAGGTCGTGGAGCTCGACCAGCTGCTGCTGCTCGAGCGCCGCGACGATGAGCAGCACGATGTCCGCTCCGGAGGCACGGGCCTCGATCACCTGGTACGGATCGGCGATGAAGTCCTTGCGCAGGACCGGTACCGAGACGCGTGCCTTGACGGCTTCGAGGTCGGCCAGGCTGCCGAGGAACTTCCGCCCCTCGGTCAGGACGCTGATCGCCGAGGCGCCGCCACGCTCGTACTCGGCGGCGAGGGCAGCCGGGTCCGCGATGGGCGCCATCGAACCGCGCGACGGGCTCGCGCGCTTGACCTCGGCGAGGATCTTCACGCGGTCACCCGGTGCGAGGAACTCGAGCGCGTCGAGCGGCGATGCGACCCGGTCCAGGTCGCGTTCGACGTCCGCGAGGGGACGGTCGACGCGACGGGCCGCAGCGTCTTCGAGCGCGCCCGCGACGAGGGTCTCGAGCACGTTCGGCATGCCGGACCTACTCGTTGTGGTGCTTGGGGACGAACTTCGGACCGTTCACGCCGTAGCCGGCCTTGCCCATGACCCAGCCGACGATGAGGCCGACGACGAGCAGCGCGGCGGAGGCCCAGACACCCCACACGATGCTGAACCAGAAGCAGATCGTGCCGATCGCGAACGCCACCAGCATGATGATGACGGACGTCCAGGCTGCCGGCGAGTGGCCTTCGCCGAGTTCTGCGGGCTCAGTGGTGCTCACGGTGCTCCTCGTGGTCGGTGGCGCCGTCGGTCGAGCGGCGCGGTTCCCAGCCTACCGTGTCGGCGGTGTCCGTCCCGTCGCTCGGCGCAGAGCCGGACGTCGCGTCGACGGAGGTCGGGTCGACGCCTGCGCTCAGGTCGTCCCAGTCGACGACGGCGTCCCGTTCCACGGGCGCGGCCTTCGGTGTTGCGGAGGGCGTCGCGGCGTACTTCCGGCTCGGCCCCGGCCACGACCGCTGCACGACCAGGACCACCACGCCGAGCAGGACCGCGAGGACTCCCCCGACGATGCCGACGGCGGGCCACGCGGAGACGTCGACGCTCGTGACGACCCGGCGGACGGCTGACAGGTCACTCACGCCGGCGACCTCACCGATGGCCCCCCTCGCGGCGGCGACCGGATCGGCCAGCGCGTTGATGCCGGCGACGACGATCGCGACGCCGAGCAGGACCTCGATCACCGCGAGGACGACGCGGACGACGCGTCCGGCGATCGTCATGGCCAGGAACAGCGCGAGCGACGCGATCGCCAGCGCGGTGTACTGCGGCACCGCCTTCGAGCCGTCGGCGTCCACGGTGGTGGTCACGGCCGAGGCGGCGTCGAGGTGCACCGTGAACCACGTCTGGGTCCACGAGAGCATCACGATGCCGGCGACGGCCAACCCGATGACGACGACGAGCGGACGGGAGCGCTTCACGAGCGGACCTCCCGCATCTTGTTGGCGGTCGCGACGGCTCGGAGCGGTGCCGCTGCCTTGTTCACGGCCTCGGTGTGCTCGGTCTCGGGGTCGGAGTCGGCGACGAGCCCCGCTCCCGCCTGCACCCGGGCGACGCCGTCCTGGATCAGGGCGGTACGGATCGCGATGGCCAGGTCCGCGTCACCGGCGAAGTCGAAGTACCCGACGACCCCCGCGTACGCACCGCGCTTGGCCGGTTCGAGCTCGTCGATGATCTCGAGCGCGCGCGGCTTCGGGGCACCGGACAGCGTGCCGGCCGGGAACGTCGCACGGAACACGTCGATCGCCGACGCCTCCGGACGGACCGAGCCCTCGACGCTCGACACGAGGTGCATGATGTGGCTGAAGCGCTCCACGGTCATGAACTCGGTGACGGCGACGGTGCCCGGTTCGCAGACCTTCTGCAGGTCGTTGCGGGAGAGGTCGACGAGCATCAGGTGCTCCGCGCGCTCCTTCGGGTCCTCGAGCAGGTCCTCGCCGAAGCGCACGTCCTCTTCCGGGGTGGCGCCCCTCGGACGGGACCCGGCGATCGGGTGCGTGATGGCCCGGCCGCCCTGCACCTTGACCAGCGCCTCGGGCGAGGCGCCGACGATCCAGAACGGCTTGCCCGCGGTGTCCTCCATCGACAGGAAGTACATGTACGGGCTGGGGTTCAGCGTCCGGAGCACCCGGTAGACGTCGAGCGGCTCGGCCGTGACGTCGTGGTCGAACCGCTGCGAGATGACGACCTGGAACACGTCGCCGTCGCGGATGAAGTCCTTCGACCGGGTCACCGCAGCCATGTACTCGTCCGGCGTCGACCGGTGCCTGGGCGTCGGCTCGGCGATGTCGAACGCCTCGGCCACGGTCGCGACGGTCGGCTGGACCAGGTCGGCCTGCATCCGGTCGAGGCGCTCCTGCGCCGCGGCCCACAGCACGTCGGCGCCGTCGGTGCCGTCGTTGAGCGCGCTCGCGACCAGCAGGACGAGTCCGGTGCGGTGGTCGAGCGCCGCGAGCTCTGAGACGAAGGCGAGCGACTGCCCCGGGACGTCGAAGTCGGCCTGCGGGACGTTCGGCAGGTGCTCGAGCTGCCGCACGGCCTCCCAACCGATGAACCCGACCGTGCCGCCGACGAGCGGCGGCGTGCCGGGGACGCGCGGGGTCGCCCAGCGCTCGTGGAGCCGTGCGAGCACGTCGAGCGGCGCACCGTCGAGGGACCCCACGGCGCGTTCGGCGCTCATGCCGGTGTCGATCCACGCCGCACGGTCGCCGTCCTGGGTCAGGACGCCGAAGCTCCGCACGCCGACGAACGACCACCGCGACCACAGGCCGCCCTGGCCGGCCGACTCGAGCAGGAACGACCCGGGACGGCCGTCCGCGAGCTTCCGGTAGACACCGACCGGCGTCTCGCTGTCGCCGTAGAGCGCGCGCACCACGGGGACGACGCGGTGGCCGTCCGCCACCAGGCCGTCGAACTCCGGACGGGAGGTCGTGTGCGGCTGCTCGGCGAGCGTCGCGGTGGTCATCGGGTCTCCTCCACTGCCGTGGTCACCGGAGCGGACGCCGTCACCGGCTCCAGGGGGTCGACGTCGAAGCACCGGTGCGCACCGGTGTGGCATGCGGCACCGACCTGCTGCACGGTGACGAGGAGCGTGTCGGCGTCGCAGTCGAACGCCGCCGCCCGGACGTACTGGGCGTGACCGGAGGTGTCTCCCTTGCGCCAGTACTCCTGCCGCGAGCGGGACCAGAAGGTCACCCGCCCCTCGGTCAGGGTGCGGCGGAGGGCTTCCCGGTCCATGTAGCCGAGCATGAGGACGTCCTTGCTGGATTCCTCTTGCACGACTGCCGGGAGCAGCCCGTCCGCACCGAAGCGTGCGCGGTCGAGGACCGCGTCCGTGCTGGTGCTGGTGCTGTCGGTCATGAGGCTCCTAGCGTACGGCGTGCCCGGTCCCCCGCAGCGCGTCCTTGACGTCCCCGATGGTCATCTCCCCGCGGTGGAACACACTCGCGGCGAGGACCGCGTCCGCGCCGGCGTCGACGGCCGGGGCGAAGTGGTCGAGGCTGCCGGCTCCGCCGGAGGCGATCACGGGCACCGACGACACTGCACGGACCGCGGCGGTCAGCTCGAGGTCGAACCCGTTCTTCGTGCCGTCGGCGTCGATCGAGTTGACGAGCAGCTCTCCCGCGCCACGCTCGACGGCTTCCCGCGCCCAGTCGATCGCATCGAGGTCCGACTCGGTGCGGCCGCCGTGGGTCGTCACGACGAACCCGGAGGGCATCCGGTCCGACCGCTTCACGTCGAGCGACAGGACGACGGCCTGCGCGCCGAACCGGTCCGCGATCTCGCCGACGAGGTCGGGCCGGGCGATGGCGGCGCTGTTCACGCCGATCTTGTCCGCGCCGCACTGCTGGAGTCGTGACACGTCGTCGACGCTCCGGACGCCACCGCCGACCGTGAGCGGGATGAAGACCTGCTCGGCGGTGCGCGTGACGGTCTCGTACATCGTGGACCGGTTCTCGATGGTCGCGCCGACGTCCAGGAACGTCAGCTCGTCCGCACCCTGCTCGTAGTAGCGCGCCGCGAGCTCGACGGGGTCGCCGGCGTCCTGCAGGTCGAGGAAGTTCACGCCCTTCACGACGCGTCCACCGGACACGTCGAGGCACGGGATCACGCGGACCGCGACCCCGCCGCGGGGGCCGCCCACGCCTCCGGTCGCCGCGGTCACAGTCGTGCCGCGTGGATCGGGCTGACCAGGATGGCGCGTGCGCCGAGGTCGTAGAGGGCGTCCATGATCAGGTTCGCGTCGTCGCGCGGGATCATCACGCGGACGGCAGCCCAGTCGCGTCCGTGCAGCGGCGAGACCGTCGGCGACTCGATGCCCGACGCGATCGCCGTCGCCTGCTCGAGCAGTTCGGTGGGGATGTCGTAGTCGAGCATCACGTAGCCGCGGGCGACGAGGACGCCCTGCAGCCGACGGCGGAGCACGTCGATGCCCGCGATCGTCTCGTCCGTGGTGATGAGGAGCGCGGTCGACTCGAGGATCACCGGTCCGAAGATCTCGAGCCCGGCCTGCCGGAGGGTGCTGCCGGTCGAGACGACGTCCGCGACGGCATCGGCCACACCGAGGCGCACGGCGCTCTCCACGGCACCGTCCAGCTTGACGAGGGTCGCGGTGACGCCGTGCTTCGCGAGGAACTCCCCGACGAGCCCCGGGTAGCTCGTGGCGACCCGGACGCCGTCGAGGTCCTGCAGGGCCGCGAACCGACCGGGCGTGCCGGCGAAGCGGAACGTGGAGTCGGCGAAGCCGAGCGCATCGACCTCGTGCGCGGTCGACCCGGAGTCGAGGAGCAGGTCGCGGCCGGTGATCCCGACGTCGAGCGCGCCGGACCCGACGTACGTGGCGATGTCCCGCGGCCGCAGGAAGAAGAACTCCACCCCGTTGCGGTCGTCGACGAGGTGGAGCGCCTTCGGGTCACGGCGACCGGCGTACCCGGCCTCCCGCAGCATCTCGGAGGCGGTCTCGGAGAGTGAGCCCTTGTTGGGCACGGCGATGCGGAGCATCAGGGGGTCTGCTTTCTGGTGGAGGGTCTGATGACGGTTCTGGAGGCGAGGCCTACAGATGTCGCCAGACGTCCGCCGGGGTGAGGCCCTTCGCGACCATCAGCACCTGCAGGTGGTAGACGAGCTGGGAGATCTCCTCGGCCGTGCGGACGTCGCCCTCGTACTCGGCGGCCATCCAGACCTCTGCGGCCTCTTCCACGATCTTCTTGCCGATCTGGTGCACTCCGGCGTCCAGTTCGGCGACGGTGCCGGAGCCCTCGGGGCGCGTGGCGGCCTTCTCGGTCAGCTCCGCGAACAGGTCGTCGAACGTCTTCACGCTCCCAGGCTACCGTCCTGCGAGCGCACGTTGCGCCGCGTCGCGGAGGTCGGCGATGCGCGATGCGGGCTCGCCGCCGTAGACGGCCGAGCCGGCGACGAGGGTGTCCGCGCCGCTCTGCACCGCCTGGGGCACGGTGTCGACGGCGATGCCGCCGTCGACCTCGAGCCAGACGTCGAGCCCGGAGGCGTCGACCGCTGCCCGTGCGTCGGCGAGCTTCGGCATGACCTCCGGCATGAACGACTGCCCACCAAACCCGGGCTCCACCGTCATGAGCAGGATCATGTCGTACGCGTCGAGGTGTTCCAGCACGGGCGCGATCGGGGTCCCCGGCTTCACCGCGACCGCCGCGCGGGCGCCGTTCGACCGGATGGCCGCCGCGGTCGCGACCGGGTCGGTGGCCGCCTCGAAGTGGAACGTGACGCTCGCGGCACCCGTCTCGGCGTACTGCGGGGCCTGAGTGTCGGCGTCGGTGATCATCAGGTGCACGTCCAGCGGCACCGGCGACACCTGCTGCAGGCGCTGCACGATCGGCAGCCCGAGCGTCAGGTTCGGCACGAAGTGGTTGTCCATCACGTCGACGTGCACCATGTCGGCGGTCGCGATGCGGTGGAGCTCACGCTCGAGGTTCGCGAAGTCGGCGGACAGGATGCTCGGCGAGATACGGATCGTCACCCCACGAGCCTACCGGCGCACGTAGGCTGCAGATCGTGACCGATGATCAGATCCGCACGGACGCGGAGTCGATCCGCGTGCGGGTCGAGTTCGCCGAGGACCGTGGCGTGCCGTTGCGCGAGACGATCGCTGCGCTCGAGGACGTGCACGAGGCGGTCGACCTCGCATTCTTCCTCGCGCACGGCGATGCCCGCCGGTGGGAGCGCGGCGGAGGCCGGGGGCAGGTGCGGCTCGACGAGCTGGACCACGGCACGCCGGTCTCGATGGACCTCCGCTTGGTCATGTCCGGCGGCCTCGGGCTGACCCACCCCGAGGTCCAAGAAGGGGTGACCGCCGTCGAGGCGGTGCTGCGCGCGGCATGGTCGAGCACGGCCGCGGCCGGCGCAACGACCGTCGACGACGCCGAGAAGCACGTCCTGGAGGCGATGGAGCGAGTCGCGTACGAGGCTCGTGGAACCGACCTGGCCTGGCGCATCCGCGAGGCGGAGGACCACCGCGCTCCGACCTCCGACGGCGACCAGGGCAAGGGCGCCCGATTCGTGCGAGCCGCGGCCCGACTGGTGACGAAGCCGGCCTTCGTCTTCCGCGTCGACCGCTGACCGCGTCGTCAGGACGCTCGTCGGAACAGCGCGATGAACATCGCGTCCGTACCGATGCGGTGCGGCCAGAGCTGCGCCGTCATGCCGTCGGGGACCTGCGGGTCACGCGCGGCCACCGACCGCACGACCGACGCCGTGTCGACCTGCTCGAGCACCCCGCCGTGCCGTGCCATCAGCGCGTCGACCTGCCCACGGGTCTCCGCCAGGTGCGGCGAGCACGTCACGTACGCCAGGGTCCCGCCGGGTGCCAGCACCCGGACCGCCGCGTCGAGCAGCTCGGCCTGCAGCGCCGCGAGCTCCTGCACGTCCTCCGGCACCTTGCGCCAGCGCGCCTCCGGCCGCCGCCGCAACGCGCCGAGTCCGGTGCACGGCGCATCGAGGAGCACGCGGTCGAACATCACGCCGGAGCCGTCGAGCCCGTACCGCCGGCCGTCTCCCTCGACGACGGCGACCGTGTCCCCGAACCCCGCGAGGGCCTGTTTCACGAGTCCGACACGCGCCGGCACGAGTTCGTTGGCCACGAGCGTCGCGCCGCCCTGCGCGGCCTCGGCGGCGAGCAGCGCGGCCTTGCCGCCTGGGCCGGCGCACAGGTCGAGCCAGCGCTCCCCCGCGCGGACCGCCGACGCTCGGCTCAGTGCCAGCGCGGCGAGCTGCGAGCCCTCGTCCTGCACCCGCAGTCGCCCGGCCGCGACCCCTGGCACGCGGGCGGGATCGCCGGTGACGCCACGGATCCCGACGGGCGACACCGGCAGGGCGTCCGCGTCCGTCACGACCTCGGACACCGGCACGGGAGGCTCGGCACCGTCCGCGTCGTCGGCCTCCGGTTCGTCCGTGGCCGGTTCCACCGCGGTGGTCGCGGTGGCGAGGTCGTCCTCCGTCGCGAGACCGGGCAGCGCAGCGAGCTGCACACGGGGGGCGACGTCGTCCGCCGCGAGCAACGCCACGAGTTCGTCGCGGGAGCGCTCGGCGGCGAGGGCGTCGCGGAGCGCCGACACGACCCAGGTCGGGTGCGACCACCTGGTCGCGAGGAGGGCGTCCCCGGACAGCCCGCGGGTGATCTCGGCGTCCCACTCGTCCGGCGTCTTCGCGGCGACCTTGCGCAGGACGGCGTTCACGAAGCCCGTGGCACGGCGGGCACCGACCTCGCGGGCGAGCTCGACCGTCGCGGACACCGCGGCGTGCACCGGGGTGCGCATCGCGAGGAGCTGGTGGACACCGAGGCGCATGACGTCGAGCACGTCCGCCTCGATGTTCGCGACCCGCCGTGCTGAAGCCGCTTCCACGATGGCGTCGTACCGGCCGATCATCCGGATCGTGCCGTACGTCAGCTCGGTGGCGAACCCGGCGTCGCGAGCGGAGAGCGCGGCTCGACGGATGCGGGTCGGGAGGAGCAGGTTCGCGTACGCGTCGTCGACCTGCACGGCGCGGATGACGTCGAACGCGACGCGACGTGCACTCGGTCCGCGGACGGTGCGCGCCGGCTGCTGGTGCTGCTGGTGGGGGCTCATGCGAGGGTCTTCCCGTCGAGTTCGCCGAGGCCGCGGGCCCAAGCGGCGGCGTCCATCGCCTTCTTGCCCGCCGGCTGCACCTCGGTGAGCACCAGCGGACCGTCACCGGTCCCGACGAACAGCCGACCGCCCTGGACGGCCAACGCGCCGGGGGCGAGCGACGGGGCGGGGTCTCCCGAGCCTCCCGACCGTGCCACGCGGAGCAGCTTGACGCGCGTCTCCCCCAGGTGCGCGAACGCTCCTGGTTCCGGCGTCACGCCGCGGATGCGGGCCTGCACGGCGGAGGCGGGCTCGGCGAAGTCGATCCGGCCGTCCTCGATGGTGGTCTTCGGGGCGACGGTCGGCTCGCCGACCTGCTCGGTGGCGGTGGCGGTCCCGGCGGCGATGCCGTCGACGACGCGGGCGACGACCTCTGCGCCCGTCTCCGCCATCGCGGCGAGGACCTCGCCCGACGTGGCCTCCGGTCCGATGACGAAGGGTTCGGCGGCGAAGACCGGCCCGGCGTCGAGCGCCTCGACGAGCTGGAACACGGTCGCGGCGGTCGTCGTGTCCCCCGCCATGACGGCACGCTGCACGGGGGCCGCGCCGCGGTACGCCGGCAGGTCGGAGAAGTGCAGGTTGATCCAGCCGTGCCGCGGCGCGTCGAGCGCCGGACGGCGGAGCAGCGCGCCGTAGGCGACGATGACGCCGAGGTCGACGTCGAGGCCGACGAGCTGCCGGGTGACGTCGTCGTCGACGCGGGACGCCTCGATGACGGGGAGGCCGAGCTCCTCGGCGACCCGCGCCACCGGGGTCGGGGTGAGCACGCGCTTCCGGCCCTGCGGCGTCGGCGGACGCGTCAGCACCGCGGCGATCTCGTGGTCGGAGGCCGCGAGCCGGCGGAGGGTGGGGACGGCCGCAGCGGGGCTGCCGGCGACGACGAGACGCATGGGTTCGATCCTCCCATGCCTCAGGTCGTCGTCGCCGCGTCCCGCGACTCGGTGAACGCCTGCACGCACGCCTCGATCTGCTCCTCGGTGTGCGCGGCGGAGAGCTGCACGCGAATGCGGGCACGCCCCTTCGGCACCACGGGGTAGCTGAACGCGGTGACGTAGACTCCTCTGCTCTGCATCTCGTCGGCGATCCGTGCCGTCAGGGCCGCGTCGTGGAACATGACCGGCACGATCGGGTGCTCACCGGGGAGCAGGTCGAACCCGGCGTCGGTCATCCGCGTCCGGAACAGCTCGGCGTTCCGCACCAGGCGGGCCCTGGCGTCGTCGGAGCGTTCGATCAGGTCCAGCGCCGCCACCGTCCCCGCTGCGATGACCGGCGCGAGCGAGTTCGAGAAGAGGTAGGGACGGGAGCGCTGCCGGAGCAGGTCGACGATCTCCTTCCTGCTCGACACGTACCCGCCGGACGCGCCGCCGAGTGCCTTGCCGAAGGTGCCGGTGTAGACGTCGACCCGGTCCGTGACCCCGCAGTGCTCCGGCGTTCCGCGACCGTGCTCCCCGATGAAGCCGACGGCGTGCGAGTCGTCCACGATGACCAGGGCGTCGTAGCGGTCCGCGAGGTCGCAGATCTCCGCGAGCGGTGCGATGAAGCCGTCCATCGAGAACACGCCGTCCGTGACGATCGCCCGGAAGCGCGCGTCCCCCGCGGCGACGAGCTGCGCCTCGAGGTCCTGCATGTCCCGGTTCCGGTAGCGGTAGCGCTGCGCCTTGCAGAGTCGGACGCCGTCGATGATCGAGGCGTGGTTCAGCTCGTCGGAGATGATCGCGTCCTCGGGACCGAGCAGCACCTCGAACAGCCCGCCGTTCGCGTCGAAGCACGACGAGTACAGGATCGTCGCCTCGGTGCCGAGGAACGACGACACCCGGCGTTCGAGGTCGAGGTGCAGGTCCTGCGTCCCGCAGATGAACCGGACGCTCGCCATCCCGTAGCCCCAGCGGTCGAGCGCGTCCTTCGCGGCGCCGACCAGGTCCGTCGAGTCGGCGAGCCCGAGGTAGTTGTTCGCGCAGAAGTTGAGGAGCTCGCGCCCGTCCGCGTCGATCGCGGCGCGCTGGGGACCAGCGATCCCCCGTTCGTGCTTGGTGAGGCCAGCCTCCTCGATGCCCGCGAGTTCGCTCGCCAGGTGGTCCTTGATCGCGCCGTACATCAGTGCTCCGTCCAGTCGATGACGACCTTGCCGCCGTCTGCGGTCGCTGCCGCGTCGAATGCCTGCTCCCACGCGCTCGCGGGGAACCGTGCCGTCACGAGTGAGCCGATGCGGTCCCGCAGCACCGTGCTCGTCTGCAGCATCGAGCTCATGGCCTGCCAGGTCTCGAACATCTCGCGGCCGTAGATGCCCTTCACGGTGAGCATGTGCGTCACGACGAGTCCCCAGTCGACGGCGATCGTGCTCGACGGCAGGCCGAGCATCGCGATCCGACCGCCGTGGTTCATGTTCGCGACCATCGAGGGCAGTGCGTCCGGCGCTCCGGACATCTCGAAGCCGACGTCGAACCCCTCGCGCATGCCGAGGTCGTGCTGCGCCGCTCGGATCGCCTCGGCACCGCCGGCCCGGACGTCGACCGCGGCGTCGGCGCCCATCTCCGTCGCCATCGCCAGGCGGTTCGCGCTGACGTCGGTCCCCACCACGAACCGGGCTCCGGCGTGGCGGGCGACCGCGATCGCCATGAGGCCGATCGGTCCGCACCCCGTCACGAGCACGTCCTCGCCGATGACCGGGAAGGCCAGCGCGGTGTGCACGGCGTTCCCGAGCGGGTCGAACAGCGCGCCGACCTCCGGCTCGATCGTCTCGTGGTGGACCCAGACGTTCGCGCCGGGGAGCGTCAGGTACTCGGCGAAGGCGCCGTCCCGCTGCACGCCGAGCCCCTTCGTGCGGATGCACATCTGACGGCGACCGGCGCGGCAGTTCCGGCAGGTGCCGCACACGATGTGCCCCTCGCCGGAGACCTGGTCCCCGACCGAGACGTCCCGGACGGCGGCGCCCACCTCGACGACCTCGCCGAAGAACTCGTGCCCGGGGACCAGCGGCGCGGTGACGGCGGAGGCTGCCCAGTCGTCCCATCGTCTGATGTGCAGGTCGGTGCCGCAGATGCCGGTCCGGAGCACCCGGATCAGGACCTCGTCCTCGGTGGGGACCGGCACGGGACGGTCGACCATGACCAGTCCCGGGGCGGCATCGGGCTTGTACAGCGCTCGCATGGCGTTCACCTCGTCGTGAATGTCGTCTGGCGGCGACTCGTGGTCACCACCCTCCACCCTGGCACAGGTCGCGGCAGGGGCGGGACGCGGGCGCGGGCTGTCGCGGGCTGTCGCGGGCTGTCGCGGGCTGTCGACTCGGAACGACACGACCGCTGTCGTACGACAGCGAGGTCGTCGCTCGTTGCACACGCGCACAGTTCTTCCCTGCAAGCAGCGACACGAGCGTTGTCGTACGACAGCGGCGTCGTCGTACGGGGTCGGCGCGAGAAGTCGTCGCGCGAGGGCGCGGGCGCGACCAGCCGCCGCGCGTCAGACCTCGGAGAAGGGCTCGGCGTCGTCGAGCCGCGCACGGAGCGCAGGAGCCGCACGCCGCTTCTCGCCGCCGGGGAGCACCCGGCGGGTCGAGGAACGCCGGATGACCTCGGCCTTGAGCGTCGCCGCGACCTCGGTACCGTGCGCGTACGGGAAGCGCACGATCGCGCGGACCGTGCCGGGGACCGGGTCGTCGACGGGCACGGGACCGAGCACGGGGCCGACCGGGGCGTCCCCGAGCGCCTCGACCGCCGCGGTCACCGCCTGCTCGGTCCCGGTCAGCGTCGCCACCCGGACGGCCGGCGGGAAGAGCAGCTCGCGGCGGTCGACGAGCTCGTCGTGCGCGGGACCGTCGAGCTGCCACAGGGCCATCGCGGTCGCGAGACGGCCACCGATGCCGACCAGGTAGACCTCGGTACCAGGAGCACCCTTCGCGGCGGCGTTCGTCCAGAAGCGCAGCACTTCCTCCTGCACGCGGAGCCCCTCCCGCGCGAGCATGCGTTCGCCGTCGAGCAGCAGCACGCAGGCGTACCCACCCGGTGTCGACGGTTCCGCTCCCCGCGTCGCGACGACCACCGCGGGTCTCGCGGGGACCTCGTCGATCGGCCGTGACCCGTCCGCGACGATGATCCGGGTGCCGGGGAACGCCCGACCGAGCTCGTCCGCGGTGCGCTGGGCACCCTGACCGACGGGCTTCAACTTGCCCCCACCGCACGTCGGGCAGCGGTACCCGACCGCGAGGGCGCCGCAGAACCGACACTGCGGGACGGCACCGTGCGTGGGGCTGCCGAGCGGCCCGCCGCACACCCGGCAGTGCGCCCGCTCGCCGCAGTCGGCGCAGACGAGCCCGGTGCCGAACCCCGGGTTCGCGACCTGCACGAGCACCGGGCCCGTCCGGCTGGCCTCTCGCGCGGCACGCCACGCGCTGCTCGGGATCCGGGCCTGGGCGGCCGGACCGTCGGCGTTCACCTGCTGTGCGGTCGGGATGACGTTCGGCACGGGCTGGCGGTACGGCACGACGTCCTCGAGCCACTGCAGCTCGACGAGCCGCTGGACGTCGGTGCTCCTGGCGTGTGCGGCGAGCAGCAGCGCGGCGCCGGACTGCGCTGCCCGGACGAGGGCGACGTCGCGCGTGTGCACGTAGGGCGCTCGCGGCTCGATGAACGACTGGTCGCCGTCGTCCCACATCGCGATCAGCCCGAGGTCGTCGGCGGGCGCGTACATCGCCGTCCGGTTCCCGATCGCCACCACCGGGTGCGTCCGCGCCTGCAAGAGCGCCTTCGCGCGCTGACCGTTCGTCTGCTTGGCGTCGAACCGGACCACCCGTTCGACGGGGACGAGCGCGTGCAGCGCCCGTTCCAGGTCCATCACGTCGCGGAAGTCCGGGACCGCGATCACCGCAGACCGCTCGGTGGCGAGGGTCCGCGCGGCGGCCTGCGCGAGCGTCGCGGCCCAGCCGGGGACCCAGACCGGTTCATCGGCGGACCCCAGGTCGACGGGGTGAGGGACCGCTGCGACCGCCGCACGGCCGTCCTTCGCCAGGACGCCCTCCAGCACGCCGTCCCCGTAGCCCGTCACGGTCGGGGCGACGACCACGGGTGGCACCGCAGACGTGTCCCGCGCGAGCCAGGCCTTCTCGGCCCGGACCTGCCGCGTCGGCACGGCCAGGCGCAACACGTCCGATGCCACCCCTGCTGCCCGGTCGGACACCGCGCGCGCGAGCTTCCAGATCTCCGGCGCGAGCACCGGCACCGGGCTGACGAGCGTCTCGATCGCGCTGAGCTCTCCCGGGTAGCCGCCCTCGTGCAGCACCTCGACGACGTACGCGTCGGACATCCGTGCCCCGGTGCGCAGTGGCACCTTCACGCGGACCCCCGGCACGCAGTCGTCCTCGAGCTCAGCCGGCACCCGGTAGTCGAACAGACGGTCGAGCTGCGGGAGCGGCGAGTCGAGGACGACGCGCGCGACGGTGGTCACGCGTGCCCTCAGACGGCGACGGAGACGAGTCCTGCCGCCTGGCGGAGTTCCTCGACGCGGTCGAGCTGCTCCCAGGTGAACCCGGGGAGCTCCCGGCCGAAGTGGCCGTACGTCGCGGTCTGCGCGTAGCGCGGCTTGAGCAGGTCGAGGTCCCGGATGATCGCGGCCGGACGGAGGTCGAAGACCTGTCGGATGGCGGCTTCGATCGTGGCGTCGTCGACGTGCCCGGTGCCGAACGTCTCCACGTAGAGCCCGACGGGCTTCGCGCGGCCGATCGCGTAGGCGACCTGGACCTCGAGCCGGTCGGCGAGGCCGGCGGCGACGGCGTTCTTCGCGACCCAGCGCAGGGCGTAGGCGGCGGAGCGGTCGACCTTCGACGGGTCCTTGCCGCTGAACGCGCCACCACCGTGCCGGGAGGCACCGCCGTACGTGTCCACGATCACCTTGCGGCCGGTGAGTCCGGCGTCGCCCTGGGGACCGCCGATCTCGAAGCGACCGGTCGGGTTCACGATGACCTCGACGCCGGACGAGTCCAGTTCCGACAGGGCCAGGACCGGTCGGATGACGTGCTCGGTGATCGCCGCGGTCAGTTCGTCGAGCGTGACGCTCGGCGAGTGCTGCGTCGACACGACGACGGTCTCGACGGTCTTCGGGACGACGCCGTCGTACCCGACGGTGACCTGGGTCTTGCCGTCGGGACGCAGGAACGGCAGTTCACCGGACTTGCGTACGGCGGCGAGACGCTCGGCCAGCCGGTGCGCGAGCCAGATCGCGACGGGCATGTACTCGGGCGTCTCGTTCGTCGCGAAGCCGAACATGATGCCCTGGTCACCGGCGCCCTGGCGGTCGAGCGGGTCGACGCCCGCACCCGAGCGGGCGTCGAGCGACTCGTCGACGCCCTGCGCGATGTCCGGGGACTGCGCGCCGATGGAGACCTCGACACCACAGGTGTGGCCGTCGAAGCTCACCTCTGACGAGTTGTACCCGATGCCCGTGATGACGTCACGGACGATCTTCGGGATCTCGACGTAGCCCGACGTCGTGACCTCGCCCGCGACGTGCACGAGCCCGGTCGTCACCATCGTCTCGACGGCGACGCGCGCGTGCGGGTCCACCGCGAGGAGGGCGTCGAGGATGCTGTCCGATATCTGGTCGCAGATCTTGTCTGGATGCCCCTCGGTGACCGACTCGGACGTGAAGAGGCGCAGGGTGCTGGACGTCACCGGGGTCAGACGGTGGGCTGCGGCTGCTGCTTGGTGGCGGTGAGCTTGTCCTCGTTGATCTCGTGGAGGGCCACCGACAGCGGCTTGTCGTCGATCGTGGAGTCGACGAGCGGACCGACGTTGTCGAAGAGCGAGCCCTCGTGCAGGTCGGCGTAGTAGTCGTTGATCTGGCGCGCGCGCTTCGACGCGAAGATGACGAGCGCGTACTTCGACTCGACCTTGGACAGCAGGTCGTCGATGGGCGGGTCGATGATGCCCTGGGGGTTGGCCATGGTGTCTCCTGTCGACGGAAGTTCGGTCGCACCCGGCGGGGCGCAGTCGCGCCCGAGCGGGCGCAGTGGCACCCGGCTAGGGCGCAGTGAACAAGTCTACGACTTCCTGTGCCGCGGTGCTGACATCGGAGTTCACGATGCGCACGTCGAACTCGTCCTGCGCGGCGAGTTCGACCTTCGCGGTCTCGAGCCGACGGGCCTGTTCCTCTGCGGATTCCGTGCCGCGACCGATCAGCCGGCGGACGAGTTCGTCCCACGTCGGCGGCAGCAGGAACACGAGCACCGCCTCGGGCATGGCGTCACGGACCTGCCGAGCGCCCTGCAGGTCGATCTCGAGCATCACCTTGTCGCCGGCGTCGAGCGCGCGGTCGATCGGCGGACGCGGGGTGCCGTAGCGGTACGAGTTGTGCACGGTCGCCCACTCGAGGAGCTCGCGGTCCCGGATCATCCGGTCGAACTCGGCGTCGTCGACGAAGTAGTAGTGCACGCCGTCGACCTCGCCGGGACGGGGCTTCCTCGTCGTCGCGGACACGCTGAGGTTCACCTCGGGGTACTGCTCGCGGATGTACGCGCTCACGGTGCCCTTGCCGACGGCGGTCGGACCCGCGAGCACGACGAGCTTCGACACGCCACGCTTGCGGCCACGTGCGACGAGCCAGTCCGACAGCGCGGTCCGCTGCCGGGTCCCGAGCCCGCCGAGCCGCTTCGACGGGGCGATCCGGAGCGTTCCCATGATCCCCTCGGCCCGCGCCGGACCGATCCCGCTCAGGCTGGTGAGGAGGTCACGGACGCGCAGGGACTTCTCGGCCGGTGCGTCCTCGTCGCTCCATGCGGTGCGCGCGACGTCGAGTGCCGACCGCTCCCCCGACGCGACGGCGGCCTTCACCGCGGCCCGGGCGCGACGCGCGGCGACCGCCGCACGTGCGGCCGCGACCCGGTCCACCTCCGGTGGATTGCGGTGCGCGGGCAGCTGGCTGCGGTCGTCGGTCATGCCCCTGCCCCCACCAGCGCCGCCGCGATCCGGTCGGCACGGTCGGTGACGAGTGCGGCGACGCCGTCCGGCCCGTCGGTGAGCAGCCCGCGGGACTCGCTCACGAGTACCTGCTCGGCGCGGGAGCCGTACAGGGACCTGAGGTCCTCGATGCGAGCGCCCTGCGCACCGAACCCCGGAGCCAGGATCGGCGAGGTGCCGATCTCGTCCGCGCCGATGCCGAAGTCCTGCAGGGAGAGGGTCGCGCCGAGCACGAGCCCGACGTCGCCGATGGCCTGGTCGCCCACGGCCGGGTTGTCGTCTGCCACGTCGAGAACGATACCGGCAGCGACGGAGCGCCCCGCACGCGGGCCCTCCGCCAGCACTGCGGTCTGCAGGACGCGGGCCTCGGGGTTGCTCGTCGCCGCGAGCACGAACACGCCGGCGCCGTTCCGGCGCGCGACGTCGACCGTGCCGGCGAGCGAGCCGTAGCCGAGGTAGGGCGAGACCGTCATCGCGTCGGCGGCGAACGGCCCGTCGCGGTCCAGCCACGCGAGTGCGTAGTCGTCCCCGGTGGATCCGATGTCGCCGCGCTTCACGTCGGCGACGACCAGGAGGCCCGCATCGCGTGCCCGGCGGATCGTCGCGTCGAGTGCACGGTACCCGTCCACCCCCGCGGCCTCGAAGAAGGCGATCTGCGGCTTCACGACCGCGGCGCGGCCGGCGGCCGCGTCCACCAGGACGCGGCCGAACTCGGTCAGACCCGCTTCGTCACGACCGAGCCCCCACGCCGCCAGGGTGGCGGCATGAGGGTCGATCCCGACGCACAGCGCGGACCGCGACCCGATGGCGGCCGCGAGCCGGACGCCGAACGGCTCCGGGCCTCCCGACCGGTCTGCGGCGTCGGAGCGGTCCGTCACCAGCCCGCCCGCTCGAGCGCGTAGTCCTGCAGGCTGCGGACGCTGTGCTGCGTGCCGATCGTCTCGATCGCCGCGACGGCCGCACCGAGCTGCGCGATCGTGGTGAACAGCGGCTTGTCCGCGGCGACGGTGGCCGCGCGGATCTCGTAGCCGTCCGCGCGACCCGACGCGCCCGACGGGGTGTTGATCACGATGTCGACCTCGTCGCGGGCGAGCATCTCCACGACGCTGTCGCCGCCCTGGCTGTACTTGCCGACGACCGACACCTGGATGCCGTTGCGGCGGAGCACCTCGGCGGTGCCCTCGGTCGCGGTGATCGTGAAGCCGAGCTGCTGGAGGCGGTGCACCGGCAGCACGATCGCGCGCTTGTCGGTGTCGGCGACGCTCACGAAGACCGTGCCGGAGGTCGGCAGTCCGCCGTACGCGGCTTCCTGCGACTTGAGGAACGCCCGCGGGAAGTCGCGGTCGATGCCCATGACCTCGCCCGTGGAGCGCATCTCCGGGCTGAGGACCGAGTCGACGACCTGGCCGTCCGCGGTGCGGAACCTGCGGAAGGGCAGCACGGCCTCCTTGACCGCGACCGGCGCCTGCGCGGGGACGAACGCGCCGTCCCGCTCGGGCAGCAGTCCCTCGGCGACGAGCCCGTCGACGGTGGTCCCGGTCATGATGCGGGCAGCGGCCTTCGCCAGCGCGATGCCGAGCGCCTTGGAGACGAACGGGACGGTGCGGCTGGCACGCGGGTTCGCCTCGAGCACGTAGAGCACGCCGGCACCGATCGCGAACTGCACGTTGAGCAGCCCTCGGACGCCGATGCCGCGCGCGATCTTCTCGGTCGCGTCGACGACGGCCTGGATCTCGCCGCGGCCGAGCCCGACCGGCGGGAGCGTGCAGGACGAGTCGCCGGAGTGGATCCCGGCTTCCTCGATGTGCTCCATGATGCCGCCGATGTAGAGCCGCTCACCGTCGAAGAGCGCGTCGACGTCGATCTCCACGGCGTCGTCGAGGAACCGGTCCACCAGGAGCGGCAGATCGGGGCCGATGATCGCCTGGTCGGCCATCCGGTCGAAGTAGTCGGCCATCGCGGTGGAGTCGTAGACGATCTCCATGCCGCGGCCACCAAGGACGAACGACGGGCGGACGAGTACCGGGTACCCGATCTCCTCGGCCACCGCGGTCGCGCTGGCGAGATCGTGCGCGGTGCCGTTGCGCGGGGCGAGCAGCCCGGCCTCGTCGAGGATCGCGGAGAACTGGCCGCGCTCCTCGGCGGAGTCGATCGCCGTCGGGCTGGTGCCGAGGATCGGGATGCCGGCTGCCTCGAGCGGCTTCGCGAGCCCCAGGGCCGTCTGGCCGCCGAGCTGCACGACGACGCCGACCAACTCGCCGGACGCCGCCTCGGCCTCGATGACCTCGAGGACGTCCTCGGTGGTCAGCGGCTCGAAGTACAGGCGGTCGGAGGTGTCGTAGTCGGTGGAGACCGTCTCCGGGTTGCAGTTGATCATGATCGTCTCGAACCCGGCGTCCGAGAGCGCGAAGGACGCGTGCACGCAGGAGTAGTCGAACTCCACGCCCTGGCCGATGCGGTTCGGGCCGGAGCCGAGGATGACGACCTTCTTGCGGTCGCTGGGTGCGACCTCGGTCTCGGTGTCGTAGGACGAGTAGTGGTACGGCGTGAGTGCCGGGAACTCGCCGGCGCAGGTGTCCACCGTCTTGAACACCGGACGGATGCCCAGCGCGTGACGCACGTCGCGGACGTCCTGCTCGGTGGTGCCACGCAGCGCCGCGATCTGGATGTCGCTGAAGCCGTGCTCCTTGGCCCACCGGATCGTGTCGGCATCGAGCTCCGCTGCCGCGGCGACCTCGGCGGCGACCTCGTTGATGAGCACGATCTGGTCGATGAACCACGGGTCGATCTTCGTGGCGTCGAAGACCTCTTCCGCGGTGGCGCCGGCGACCAGGGCCTGCTGCACCGTGACGATGCGGCCGTCGGTCGGGATCGCCGACTTCGCCAGCAGTGCGTCCTTGTCGAGCTCGGCGGCCGGGGTGTCCCAGTGGAAGCTCGAGCCACGCTTCTCCAGCGAGCGGAGCGACTTCTGCAGGGCGGTGGCGTAGTTCCGGCCGATGGCCATCGCCTCGCCGACGCTCTTCATCGTCGTGGTCAGCGTGGCGTCGGCGGCCGGGAACTTCTCGAACGCGAAGCGCGGGGTCTTCACCACGACGTAGTCGAGCGTCGGCTCGAAGCTCGCCGGGGTGACCCGCGTGATGTCGTTCTGGATCTCGTCGAGGCGGTACCCGATGGCGAGCTTCGCGGCGATCTTGGCGATCGGGAAGCCCGTCGCCTTCGACGCGAGGGCGCTCGAGCGGGACACACGCGGGTTCATCTCGATCACGATGACGCGGCCGTTGGACGGGTCGATCGCGAACTGGATGTTGCAGCCGCCGGTGTCGACGCCGACGCGACGGATGATGTCGATGCCGATGTCGCGGAGGTTCTGGTACTCGCGGTCGGTGAGCGTCAGCGCCGGGGCGACCGTGATCGAGTCGCCGGTGTGCACGCCGACCGGGTCGACGTTCTCGATGGAGCAGACCACGACGGTGTTGTCGTAGTTGTCCCGCATGAGCTCGAGCTCGTACTCCTTCCAGCCGAGGATCGACTCCTCGAGCAGGACCTCGGTCGTCGGGCTGGACTGCAGCCCGTCGCCGACGAAGCGGACGAGCTCGTCCTCGTTGTACGCGAAGCCGGAGCCGAGGCCGCCCATGGTGAAGGACGGACGGACGACGAGCGGGTAGCCGAGGTCGGCCGCGAACGCCTTCGCCTCCTCCAGGGTGTGCGCGATGTGGCTGCGGGCCACGTCGGCGCCGGACTCGAGCACGAGCTCCTTGAAGAGCCACCGGTCCTCGCCGCGCTGGATCGCGTCGACCTTGGCACCGATCAGCTCGACGCCGTGCTTCTCGAGGATCCCGGCCTCGTCGAGCGCGATCGCCGCGTTCAGGGCGGTCTGGCCGCCGAGCGTCGGCAGGACGGCGTCCGGCTGCTCGATGCGGATGATCTCCTCGAGCGAGGCGTTCGTGATCGGCTCGATGTACGTCGCGTCGGCGAAGTCGGGGTCGGTCATGATCGTGGCCGGGTTCGGGTTCACGAGGATGACGCGGATGCCCTCTGCACGGAGGACACGGCAGGCCTGGGTGCCGGAGTAGTCGAACTCGGCGGCCTGGCCGATGACGATCGGACCCGAGCCGATGACGAGGACGGAGTTGATGTCGGAGCGCTTGGGCATCAGTTCGCTTCCTTGGTGATGTCTGCTGCGGGAGTCGTCGCGTCGGCGGTGGCGGCGTCCAGCGGACGGCCTTCCGCACGCGCCACGACCATGTCCCGGAAGCGGTCGAAGAGGTACATGCTGTCGTGCGGTCCCGCGGCGGCCTCCGGGTGGTACTGCACGCTGAACGCGGGGATGTCGAGCGCACGGAGGCCCTCGACCACGTTGTCGTTGAGGGAGTAGTGCGAGACCTCGACGCGGCCGAAACCGGCGGGCGACTCGAGGACCTCGCCGACGGGGGCGTCGACCGCGAAGCCGTGGTTCTGGCTCGTGATCTCGACCTTGCCCGTCGTGGTGTCGAGGACCGGCTGGTTGATCCCGCGGTGGCCGAACGGCAGCTTGTACGTGCCGAAGCCGAGCGCGCGGCCGAGGAGCTGGTTGCCGAAGCAGATCCCGAAGAACGGGCGGCCGTCGTGCAGGCTCTCCTGCAGGAGCGTCACCTGGGCGTCGGACGCAGCGGGGTCGCCAGGGCCGTTCGAGTAGAACAGGGCGTCGGGGGCGAGCGCTCGGAGCGCCTCGATCGTGACGTCCTGGGGCAGGACGTGCACCTCGAAGCCCCGCTCGGCGAGGTAGCGCGTGGTCGACGCCTTGACGCCGAGGTCGAGCACCGCGAGGGTGCCGATCTGCTCGCCGACGGCGGGCACGACGTAGGTCTCTGGGGTGGACACCGTCGCGGAGAAGCTCGCGCCGGCCATGTCGGCCTGCTCGCGGACGAGGCGCGCCTGCTCCTCGGGCGCCAGCGCGGCGTCCTGGCCGCTGAACACGCCGCCCTTCATCGCGCCGGCGTCCCGGATGCGCCGGGTGAGCGCGCGGGTGTCGATGCCGGAGATGCCGACGATGCCGTCCCGCTCGAGGTGGTCGTCGAGCGACGCGTTCGCGCGGTGGTTCGACACGACGCGGCTGGGGTCGCGGACGACGTACCCGGCGACCCAGATGCGGCGGGACTCCGGGTCCTCGTCGTTGACCCCGGTGTTGCCGATGTGCGGCGCGGTCTGCACCACGATCTGCCCGGCGTACGAGGGGTCGGTCAGGGTCTCCTGGTAGCCGGTCATCCCGGTCGCGAAGACCACCTCGCCGAGTGTGCGCCCGCGGGCGCCGTAGGCCCATCCGTCGTACCGGGTGCCGTCCTCGAGGACCAGCACGGCCCGTTCGCGTGTCATCAGTTCGTCCCTTCGCCCGCGTGGTGCGGGTGGTTGTGCTTCGTCGCCAGCTCCTGGAGCGCGTGCAGCACTGCTGCGTCGCCCTCCGGGAACCGGAAGTAGGTGTCGAGGTCCGTCGCACCCGCGGCGCCGGTCGCCGTCCATCGCAGACGGACCAGTCCCCCGGGTTCGACCACGCGGTCGATGGCCCAGGTGGCGCGGTCGGCGCCACGGACGGCGTCCCGGGCGACCCAGCGGTCGTCGGCTCCGGCGAGGTGCAGGACCACGCCGTCACGGTGGACGGTCACGCCGCCGCGGCCGCGGAAGCCGAGTCCGCCTGCGGTGATGCGTTCGAGCGGGGTGTCGGCCCGGGTCGTCGCGACGGTGAACCCGTCCCACGACCCGGCTTCCGGCCCGGGGTCGGCCGGCACGCTGACGGGAGGCACGGATTCCGCCTGCTTGCGGGCCCGCGTCCGCCAGGTGCGTGCCATGGCGACGAACAGCGCGGCCACGGCGAGCAGGATCACCCCGCCCAGCAGCCAGCGTGCGGCGTCACCGCTCATGCGGTCGCCGCCGTCCCGGCCGTCGCCGCCGCTGCGGCTGCGGCGGCGACGGTCTCGGTGTCGACCAGGACGCCGTCGAGGAGCGTCGGGTAGCCCTGGTGGAAGGTCGCGACGACCCGCCCCGGGAGCCGCATGCCGAGGTACGGCGAGTTCTGCGACTGTCCGGCGAGGTCGGTCACCGCGAACTCGCGGACCGCGCTCGGGTCGTACAGCGTGATCTCCGCGGGGGCACCGGCAGCGATCGCGTGCCCGTGACCGGCGACCTGCCCGATCCGGGCAGGGGCGCTGGAGAGCACGCGGGCGACGTCCGCCCAGTCCAGTCGGCCGTCCTCGACCACCGCGGCGTGCACGACGCTCAGCGCGGACTCGAGGCCGACCATGCCGTTGGCGGCCGCCGGCCACTCGCAGCACTTGGCCTCTGCCGTGTGCGGCGCGTGGTCCGTCGCGACGATGTCGATCGTCCCGTCGGCCAGTGCGGCACGCAGGGCGTCGACGTCCTCGCGGGAGCGGAGCGGGGGGTTCACCTTGTACTTGGCGTCGTACCCCGGTGCACCGTCGACCCCGGCGATGAGGTCCTCGGTGAGCACGAGGTGGTGCGGTGTGACCTCCGCGGTGACGTCGATCCCGCGGGACTTCGCCCAGCGGATGACCTCCACGCTGCCGGCGGTCGAGACGTGGCACACGTGCAGCCGCGCACCGACGTGGTCCGCGAGCAGGACGTCGCGGGCGATGATCGCCTCTTCCGCCACGGACGGCCAGCCGGCGAGCCCGAGTTCCGACGACAGCCGCCCCTCGTTCATCTGCGCGCCGATCGTCAGGCGGGGTTCCTGCGCGTGCTGCGCCAGGACACCGCCGAAGCCCTTGATGTACTCGAGCGCGCGCCGCATCAGCAGCGGGTCGGACACACACGAGCCGTCGTCCGAGAACACCCGGACCTTCGCCCTGGACGTCGCCATCGCGCCGATCTCGGACAGGTGCGTGCCCTGCAGCCCCTGCGAGACGGCGCCGATCGGACGGACCGTGACGTAGCCGGCGTCGTCGCCGAGGGCCTGGACCTGCTCGACGACCCCTGCCGTGTCGGCCACCGGGCTCGAGTTCGCCATCGCGTTGACGGCGGTGAAGCCGCCGGCGGCCGCGGCGCGCGAGCCGGACAGGACCGTCTCTGACTCCTCGAAGCCGGGCTCGCGGAGGTGGGTGTGCAGGTCCACGAGACCGGGCATGGCGATCAGGCCGTCCGCGTCCACGGCCGTGGCACCGGCCGCGTCGAGACCGGACCCGACCGCGGTGATGCGCCCGGCCTCCAGTCGGATGTCGGCACGGGTGCCGTCGACCAGCTGCGCGCCGCGGATGAGGTGGGCGGTCATGCGATGGTCTCCTTCGCTTCGTTTCCGGTCAGTGCCAGGTACAGCACCGCCATGCGGACGCTCACGCCGTTGGCGACCTGCTCGACGACGGTCGAGCGGGCGTCGTCCGCGGCGACCCCGGCGATCTCGAGCCCGCGGTTCATCGGGCCGGGGTGCATCACGAGCGTGCGCTCGGACAGCCGCTGGAACCGGGCCGCGGTGAGCCCCCAGTGCCGGGTGTACTCGCGGGGGTTCGGGAAGAACGCGTCGTTCATCCGCTCCTGCTGGATGCGCAGCGTCATCACGACGTCAGGGTCCTCGGCGAGGGCTGCGTCGAGGTCGTGGTGCACGGCGGCCCCGAACGGGGTCGTGGTGGCGGGCAGCAGCGTCGGCGGCGCCGCGAACGTGACGCTGGCACCGAGCGTGCGGAGGAGCCACGCGTTGGACCGTGCGACGCGACTGTGCAGCACGTCGCCGACGATCAGCACGCGCACACCGTCGAGGCCCTGGCCGCGTGAGGCACTGCCGTGCAGGCGGCGGCGCATCGTGAAGGCGTCGAGCAGGGCCTGGGTCGGGTGCTCGTGCGTCCCGTCGCCGGCGTTCACCACCGGGACGTCGATCCAGTCCGCGTCGGCGAGCACCCTCGGGGCGCCGGACGCGCCGTGTCGCATGACGATGCCGTCGATGCCCATCGCGCCGAGTGTCTGCACGGTGTCCTTGAGCGACTCGCCCTTGGAGACGCTGGAGCCCTTCGCGGCGAAGTTGATGACGTCGGCGGACAGGCGCTTCGCGGCGGCCTCGAACGAGATGCGGGTGCGCGTGGAGTCCTCGAAGAAGAGGTTCACGACGGTCTTGCCGCGGAGGGCAGGCAGCCGCTTGACCTCTCGCGTGTTGACCTCGGCCATCTCCTCGGCGACGTCGAGGATGTGGATCGCCTCGGCGCGGGAGAGGTCCGCGGTGGAGAGGAGGTGCTTCACGAGGCGGCCCCCGGCGTCTCGCCCTGCTGCTCGCTCTGTTCGATGACGACCTCGTCGGTGCCGTCCGTCTCCGTCAGCCGGAGCGTCACGCGCTCGTCGGACGCCGTCGGCAGGTTCTTGCCGACGTGGTCGGCACGGATCGGGAGCTCGCGGTGCCCCCGGTCCACGAGCACGGCGAGCCGGACGGCGCGCGGCCGGCCGATCCCCTGCAGCGCGTCGAGCGCCGCGCGGACCGTGCGGCCCGAGTACAGCACGTCGTCGACGAGCACGACGACCTTGCCGTCGATGCCGGTCGTCGGGATCGTCGTGCGGTGCGGCGCACGACCGATGCCGTGGCCGAGGTCGTCGCGGTGCATCGTGACGTCGAGCGTGCCGACGCGCTGGTCGCGCTGATCCGCCCAGTCGGGCTCGATGCCGGCCAGGATCGTCGCGAGACGATCGGCGAGCACGGCTCCGCGCGTCGGGATGCCCAGGAGCACGAGATCCGAGCCGCCGTGGTTGGCCTCGAGGATCTCGTGGCCGATGCGTGTCAGAGCACGCGAGATGTCGGGGTGCTGCAGGACCGTTCTGGTACCCACGCCGACCTCCTTCCCCGCCTCTCAGGACGGCATTTAAAGGATGCTGACGTGGTCAACCCTACCGGGACTCCTGGTCCCCTGCGACCGTCCGGCCGGACGGTGCACGGCCCCCGGCGACGGCCCCCAGGACGCCGTTGACGAACCCGGCCGACTCCTCGGTCGAGAGCGACTGCGCGAGCTCGACCGCCTCGGCGATGGCGACGCCGTCGGGCACGTCGGCGTTGAACCGGATCTCCCAGACGCCCATGCGCAGGATGCACCGGTCGAGGACCGGCATCCGCGCGATCGACCAGCCCTGGGCGTGGTCGACGATCACGGCGTCGATCTCGGCGCGCGCTTCCTCGACGCCGGTGACGACCTGCCTGGCGTAGTCCCAGCTGGACGCACGCTCGGGCTGGTCCAGGTGCCGGACGGTCTCCGTGGCGAGGACGTCCGCGATCGGGAGATCGCGGACCTCCGCCACGTACAACATGTCGAGGGCGCGCTTGCGGGCCTTGGAACGAGCGCTCATTCGTTGACGCGGCCGAGGTAGTTGCCGTCGCGCGTGTCGATCTTCACCTTGGTGTCGGTCTCCAGGTACAGCGGCACCTGGATCTGGTAGCCGGTGGCCTTGATCGTCGCGGGCTTGGTGCCGCCGGACGAGCGGTCGCCCTGCAGGCCGGGCTCGGTCTCGATCTCGGTGACGATCGAGGTCGGGAGCTCGATGTAGAGCGGGTTGCCCTCGTTCATCGCGATGGTGACCATCGCGGACTCGAGCAGGAAGTTCTTCGCGTCGCCGACGACCGTCGCGGGGACCGGGATCTGGTCGTAGGTGTCGGTGTCCATGAACACGTACGAGTCGCCGTCCTCGTAGAGGAACTGGTAGTCGCGACGGTCGACCGTCGCGGTCTCGATCTTGGCGCCCGCGTTGAACGTGCGGTCGACGACCTTGCCGGAGACGACGTTCTTCAGCTTGGTGCGCACGAACGCACCGCCCTTGCCGGGCTTGACGTGCTGGAACTCGACGACCGACCAGAGCTGCCCGTCGATGATGAGAACGGCGCCGTTCTTGATGTCAGTGGTACTGGCCATGAGTCTTCGATGTCCCGTTCGTATTGATGAGTGAAGTGTTCGGGCGGCTGGCGCCCGGTGTCGGGCGCGCGCCCCGGTCGAGTGTAGCCGACGGCGTCACTCCCGCCGTCGTGCCCGCCACGCGTCGATCGCCGCCCAGACCAGCAGCACCACCGCGGCGCCGCCGAGCAGGCCACCGGCCGCTGCGGTGCTCAACGCCGCAGTCGGCCGCGCGGGCGACGCCAGGTAGACGATGGCGAGCACGCCCGCTCCTGCGCCGAGCAGCACGAGGAGCACCCGGCGGATCAGACCGGACAGCGTCCGGCGGTCCCGCTGGTCCGCGAAGAGCCGGATGTTGACGGTCAGCTTCCCGGTCTCGATCGCCTCGCCGATCCGGTCGACGCGGCGCGGCAGGCGCCGTGCGGTGGACACGAGCCCGAAGAGCTCCTTCAGCGCGACGTCCCGCAGCTTGCCGGGGCGCAGCTGGTCGCGGATCTGCTCACGAGCGAGGTTTCGCGATTCGTCGAGCAGGTCGAAGCTCGGCACCAGGGTCCGGAGCGTTCCCTCGAAGATCGCGAGCGCCCTGGCCGCGGCCACGAAGTCCGGCGGGGCCTTCAGCCGGTACTGCCCGAACACCTCGACCGCACGGTCGACGGTCTCGACGCCGATGCGCGCGCCCGGCCCGAGCTCCTCGGCCACGAACCGGGCGATGTCCCGTCGGAAGTCCGGCTCGTCCTGCGCCCGCCGAACCGGGGCCATCCGCAGTACCGCGTCCGCGATCCGGGAGGTGTCGTCCTGCAGGTAGGACGCGAGCAGTTCCTGCACGATGTCGCGGAGCCCCGGGTCGAGCCGTCCGACCGACCCGAAGTCGATCAGTGCCGGCCGACCGTCGGGGAGCAGGAGCACGTTCCCCGGGTGCATGTCGGCGTGGTAGATGCCGTCGAAGACCACCTGCCGGAGGAACACACGCAGGATCGCCCGCATCGGCTCGTCCAGGTCGCGGTCGGACCTGGCGGCCCGGATCGCGCTCAGGGTGTCGCCCTCGAGGAACTCCATCACGAGCACGCGGCGGCCGGACAGCTCCGGGTACGAGTCGGGGAGGCGCACCTCGTCCGGACGCGCGCTCCGTGCCTGCGCCGCGCGGAGTGCCTCGAGGTTGCGGAGCTCCGACGTGAAGTCGACCTGTCTGACGAGGTCGGCCGCGTACTGCGCCGCGACGTCCTGCACGCCGATCTGCCGGGCTTCGGTCGAGGTGCGGGCCATGAACCGCACGACCCGGAGCGCGATGTCCACGTCGCGTCGGACGGCGTCGTCGATGCCGGGTCGCTGGACCTTCACGGCGACCGCCGTGCCGTCGTGCAGTCGGGCACGGTGGACCTGCGCGATCGACGCGGCCGCGACGGGTGTCGTGTCGAACGACTGGAAGACCTCGTCGAGGGGCGCGTGCAGATCGGTGGCGAGCAGCGCAGCGACGGCAGCGGGGTCCGCCGGCGTCACGTTGCGCTGCAGGTGCGCGAGGCCCTCCGTCCACTCGTCGGGCAACAGGTCGTCCCTGGTCGACAGCAGCTGCCCCATCTTCACGAACCCGCCGCCGGCTTCTTCGAGCGCGCGGCGGAGGTGCTCCGCCTGATCGCGGCGTTTGTCGGACGTCTCCGGGTCGCGTGAGAAGTCGAGCCGCCGGAACGGCACCAGGCCGTGTCGACGGGCGATGGACAGGAGCTCGGCGAACCGGCGCGCACGGGTGCGGAGCGTTCCGGGCTCCGCCGCCGGCCCGGCGCCGAGGTCGCTCAGGCGGGGTGGGTTGGGCACTCGGCCAGCATGCTCCCCCGGGCTGGGCTTCCGCAGACGGCCCCTCCACAGCCGGGAGGCTCGGCGCGCGTCCCACAGATCGGCCGACCGCCGCCTGGTGGCTCGGTCCGCCGCACCCGTCCAGACCGCCGGCGGGCATTCGCCAACGGCGCCACGCCCGAGGAATGGGCCGAGTTCCACCGCACCAACATCATCACGGTGTCGATGCGCGTGAAGTGGTGGTGGCGGAGGACGCTCCACGTCCTCCGATGAGCTCGGGCTAGACGCCGACCTCCTGGTAGGCGGTGAAGAGCAGGTGGTCCTCCGGCCCCTCGAGCGTGACGGGCTTGCCGACCCCGTCGAGGATGATGAAGCGCAACATCCCGGCACGTGCCTTCTTGTCGCGGCGCATCGTGGCGAGGAGCCCCTCCCACCGGCCGAGCGGGTACGTGGTGGGGAGCGACAGCGAATCGAGGACGGCACGGTGCCGGTCCACCGTCGCGTCGTCGAGGTGCCCGGTCAACCGGGCGAGTTCCGCAGCGAACACCATGCCGACCGAGACCGCCGCACCGTGCCGCCACTGGTACCGCTCGGCGTGCTCGATCGCGTGCCCGAGCGTGTGCCCGTAGTTGAGGATCTCGCGGCGGCCCTGCTCGGTGAAGTCGTCCGACACCACCTGCGCCTTCAGTTCGATGGCGAGCTCGACCACTCGGCGGAACTCCGGCGTCGTGGGATCGGTCGCGCGGTCGACGTCGGCTTCGACGATGTCGAGGATCTCCGGCACGGCGATGAACCCGGCCTTCACGATCTCCGCGAACCCGGTGAGCACGTCGTTGCGCGGCAGCGTCAGCACGAGGTCGATGTCCGCGACGACCGCCTTCGGCGGATAGAACGCGCCGACGAGGTTCTTGCCCTCGTTCGTGTTGATGCCGGTCTTGCCGCCGACACTCGCGTCCACCATGCCGAGCACGCTCGTCGGGATCGCGATGTACGGCACTCCGCGGAGCCACGTCGCAGCGACGAACCCGGCGAGGTCGGTGACGGCTCCCCCACCGAGCCCGATCACGGCGTCGGTCCTGGTGAAGTCCGACTGCCCCATGATCTGCCAGCAGAACGCCGCGACCTCGATGCGCTTGGCGGCCTCGGCGTCCGGGACCTCGGCGATGAGCGCCTCGAGGCCGGCGTCGACCAGTTGCACGCGGAGCTCCTCAGCGCGTGCACCGAGGGTCGGCGCGTGCACGATGAGCACCTTGGCGACCCGCGGTCCGAGGAGCGCAGGCACGGAGCCGAGCAAGCCGTTGCCGACCGCCACGACGTACCCGTCGTCGCCCCCGACGCGGATCTCGGTGGTGCCCTCTGGCAGGATCGACTCGGTCACGGTGTTCCTCCTGTTGTCCCCCGCACCCACGCGACGACGTCGTCGACGACGTGCGACATCGGGCGGCGGGAGGTGTCGACGACGATGTGCGCCAGCTCCGCGTAGGTCGCGGCGCGCTCGTCCATGATGGTCTGCCAGGCGTCGATGCCGCCGGACGCCAGCAACGGCCGGTCCGAGCCGTTGATCCGCTCGGCGACGGCTTCGGGTGAGACGGTGAGGAGGACGACGCGCGCCCCGGCCATCGCGTCACGGGTGGCCGCGTGGGTCACGGCTCCCCCACCCACGGCGATCACGCCACCCGACGCCATCGCCGCGGCCACCGCATCGGCCTCGAGCGCCCGGAACGCCGGTTCGCCGCGGTCCGCGAAGATCCCGGGGATCGGTCCGTGCTCTCGGACGATCACCCGGTCGGTGTCGGTGAACGGCACGCCGAGCTGCTTCGCGACGCGCTTGCCGACGCTCGACTTGCCGGCGCCCATCGGTCCGATGATGACGACGGGAGCCGCGGCGTGCTCGTCGCTCACCAGGTGCTGGACGGCTCAGCCGGCTCGGTGCGGCGTGAACGCAGGGTCTCCGGGATCGACGCGAGGTACGACTCGAGGTTGCGCTTGGTCTCCACGACGTTGTCGCCACCGAACTTCTCGAGCACGGCGTCGGCGAGCACGAGCGCGACCATGGCCTCGGCGACCACACCGGCGGCCGGGACGGCGCAGACGTCCGAGCGCTGGTGGTGCGCGGAGGCGTCCTCACCCGTGGCGACGTCGATGGTGTGCAGCGCGTGCGGGACCGTGGCGATCGGCTTCATCCCCGCGCGGACGCGCAGCACGGTCCCGGTGGACATGCCGCCCTCGGTCCCACCGGCGCGGTCGCTCGTGCGGATGATCTCGCCGTCCTCGCGGAACAGCTCGTCGTGCGCCTCGGAACCGCGGCGGGCAGCCGTCTGGAACCCGTCGCCGATCTCGACGCCCTTGATCGCCTGGATGCCCATGATCGCGGCGGCGAGACGCGCGTCGAGACGACGGTCCCACTGCACGTGCGAGCCGAGCCCCGGCGGGACGCCGTAGAACAGCACCTCGACGACACCGCCGAGGGTGTCGCCGTCCTTCTTCGCCGCCTCGACCTCGGTGACCATGCGGGCAGAGGTGTCGGCGTCGAAGCAGCGCAGCTGGTCCTCGTCGAGCCGGTCGACGTCGTCGGGCTGGGGCAGTGCGGTGCCGTCGGGAACGCGGACGGTCCCGACCTGCAGCGTGTGCGCGACCGACCGGATGCCGAGTTCGGCGAGGAACGACTTCGCGACGGCACCGAGGGCGACGCGCGCCGCGGTCTCGCGAGCCGAGGCACGTTCGAGGATCGGGCGGGACTCGTCGAACCCGTACTTCTGCATGCCGACCAGATCGGCGTGCCCCGGACGCGGGCGGGTCAGCGGGGCGCTGCGACCACGCGAGAGCTCGGTCTGCTCGACCGGCTCCGGGTTCATCACCTCGACCCACTTCGGCCACTCGGTGTTGCCGATGCGGATCGCGATCGGGCTGCCGAGGGAGTACCCGTGCCGGACGCCACCGGACACGTGCAGCTCGTCCTGCTCGAACTTCATGCGCGAGCCGCGGCCGTAGCCGAGCTTGCGCCGTGCGAGGTCGGTACGGATGGACTCGAACGACACCGGGACGCCGGCGGGCAGGCCCTCGAGCATCGCGATCAGTTCGGGTCCGTGGGACTCACCAGCGGTCAACCAACGAAGCATGGTGTCCATCCTCCCACAGCGCCGGGGCCCGAGTCGTTACTGGTACGAGGGGTTCGCGCGGAGCCACGCCTGGAACTGCTTCACCGCCTGCTGGTGCTCGGCGTAGGTGTCCGAGAAGACCGTCTCGCCCGTCTCGAGGTTCACCGTGACGAAGTACAGCCAGTTGCCGGTGGCCTCTTGGGTGACCGCCTTGATGGCGATGTCACCGGGGTTCGAGATCGGCGCGGGCGGCAGTCCCTCGTGCTGGTAGGTGTTGTACGGGTTCGAGGCGTCGTTCCGCTCGGCGTCGGTGGTGGTCACCCGGTGGGTGTTCCCCGTGCCGTACGCGACGGTCGCGTCCGACTGCAGCTTCATGCCCTGGTCGAGGCGGTTCTGGAACACGCGCGCGACCTTCGGGTAATCGGCTGCCAGGCCGGCTTCCTTCTGCACGAGGGACGCGAACACGATGACGTGCTCCTGGTCCGCCTCGGCCACGCCGGCGTCCTTCAGGTGCTGCTTCATCGTGTCGACCATGGACTGGAAGTACTGCTTCGCGGTCCAGCCCGGGTTGATCGGGTACGTCGCCGGGAAGAGCCAGCCCTCGAGGGTGGTCACGCCGCTCGGCAGCCCGTAGGCGGAGACGTCCTTCGCGGCCGACGACACCTCGGCTTCGCTCAGCCCGGCCTTCGAGACCATGCCGGCCTCGATGTCCTTGAGCGCGGTGCCCTCCGGGATCACGATGGACGCGGTGACCTTGTTGTCCTTGTCCTGCAGCGCCGCGAGCGCGGCCTTCGAGCTCATGTGCTTCTTCAGCGCGTAGGAACCCGGCTGGAACTGGACGTCGCCGGATGCCAGCAGGAGCTTGTAGAACGCGGTCGACGTCTTCACGACGCCGCTCCGCTGCAGGGTCTTCGCGACGTCCTCGCCGATGTCGCCCTGTTTGATGGTGATGGTGACCTTCGAGGTCCCGTTCCCGGTGTAGTCGTCGGTCTCCTTCGCGCCGGTGAGCGCTCCGATGACCTGCTGCACCTTCGGCGCAGCGAACGTGTACGCGCCGATGCCGGCCGCCAGCACGACGGCGACGATGACGATGCCGGCGATCAGTGCGCCGCGCGACCGACGACGCGGCTCACGGGGCGGCCTGGAGGCTCCACCGCGTCCGCCTCGACGCCCACGTCCGCGGCCTCCCGCCGATCCGCCACCGGTGCTGCCGCCACCGGTGCTGCCGGCACCGTCGCCGTCGCCTGGCGCAGGCGCTGCCGCCCCCTCGGTGAGCAGGCCGTGCACCTCCGGGTGGAGCTCGTCGACGGACCGTGCCACCGGAGCGTCGGCCGGTGAGACCGGCCGCTCCGCGTCGTCCCGGGGCGACCCGGCGGCCGCGCGAGCCGACGTCGCTTCCCGGGCACGAGCCTCCCGTCTAGACAGCGGGCGCGCTGCGGCACCGTCGGCGGAGCGGACGTCGTCGCGTCCATCGGGTGCACCGTCGGCGGGCTTCGCCCGCCGCTCGGCGTCGTTGCCGGGCGCGATGATCGCGTTCCAGTCCAGGTCGTCTGCCAACGGTCCTCGGTCTCTCGGTCGGGAAGACTCCGCGGGGGCTCCGTCGCTGCGGTGGCGACGGGAGGGCAGCCCTACTCGGGGAGCGTGGCCCCGGGTGGGGCGCCGGACGCGCGCTCGTGGTCGAGCGCATGTTGCAGAATGATAACAGCGGCCGCTTGGTCGATGACGGACCGCGACTTCTTGGCGTTGCGTCCCGCCTGCCGCATCCCCCGCTGGGCGGTCACCGTCGACAGTCGCTCGTCGACCAGACGGACGGGTCGGTGCTCGGCGATCCTGGCCGCGAACCCCCGTGCGTCCGTCGTGGACGGCGTGTCCGCGCCGGACATCGACAGCGGCAGCCCGACGACGATCTCGAGCACGTCGTACTCCTCGGCGATCGTCAGGATCCGCCGCAGATCAGCGTCGTCGTCGCGCGCGACGGTCTCCACCGGCGTGGCGAGGAGTCCGTCGCGGTCGCAGACGGCGACACCGATCCGGGCGCGTCCGACGTCGACGCCGAGCCGGCGTCCGGATCGGATCGTCATGGTCAGGCCGACAACCGCGCGGTCACCGCACGGAGCGCTTCTGGCAGTGCCGCGGCGTTCGTGCCGCCACCCTGTGCGAGGTCGGGCTTCCCGCCACCCCCACCGCCGAGGACACCGGCGGCTTCCTTGGCGAGGGGTCCGGCCTGGATCCCGGCCGCACGGGCGGCGTCGTTCGTCGCGACGATGACGGCCGGCTTGTCGTTGACCACGGCGCCGAGGACGACCACCGCCGCGCCGTCGCCGAGCTGGGCGCGGACACCGGTGGCGAGCGACCGCAGGTCGTCCGCGGACCCGAGGTTCTCGACCGACTCGGCGACCACGGTGGTCCCGCCGATCGTCGTCGCCTGACGGGCGATCGCCGGTACCCGCTGCTGGAGCCCGGCCGACTCGAACTCCGCGATGCGCTTCTGCGCGACACGGAGGTCCTCCATCAGGGACTGGACACGGGTGGGGAGGTCGGCGCGGGGGGCCTTCAGCGCGCTCGAGAGCTGCGACACGATCGTGCGCTCGACCGCGAGGTCGCGGAAGCCCTCGAGTCCGACGAGGGCCTCGACACGACGGTTGGTGGAACCGACGCTGGATTCGCCGACCAGGTTCACGAGACCGACCTGCGAGCTGGACGCGACGTGCGTCCCACCGCAGAGCTCACGCGACCACGGGCCACCGATGTCGACCATGCGGACCTCGGCGCCGTACTTCTCGCCGAACAGCGCCTGCGCACCGAGTTCCTTCGCCTGGTCGAGCGGCATGATCCTGGTCGAGACCTCGAGGTCGGAGCGGATCGCGGTGTTCACGACCTCTTCGATCTCGGAACGGGTCTCGAGCGAGACGGGCTGGCTCCACGAGAAGTCAAGGCGCATGTAGCCGGACTTGTTGTACGAACCGGCCTGCAGCGCTTCCGGCCCGAGGATGTCGCGGAGCGCCGCGTTCACGAGGTGGGTGGCGGAGTGGGCCTGGGTCGCGCCCCTGCGGTACTCGGCGTCGACCACGGTGGTGGCTGCGTCGCCGACGCCGACCTCACCGGAGCGGACCTGCACCTTGTGGCTCCACAGTCCGGACACCGGTCGCTGCACGTCGAGGACCTCGAGGTCGAAGCCGTTGCCGACGATCGAGCCCTGGTCGGCGTCCTGCCCGCCGGACTCCGCGTACAGCGTCGTCTCGCTGAGGACGACCTCGGCGATGTCGCCGGCGACCGCACGGTCGACGCTCTGGCCGTCGACGATGAGGCCGAGCACGCGGGACTCGGCTTCGAGGGCGTCGTACCCGAGGAACGTGGTCTCGCCGGAAGCACGGAACGCGCTATAGACACTGAGGTCGGCCAGCGCGGTCTTCTTGCTCTTGGCGTCCGCCTTGGCACGCGCACGCTGCTCCGACATCAGGGTGTCGAACGCGGTGCGGTCGACGTGGACGCCGGCTTCCTCGGCCATCTCCATCGTCAGGTCGATCGGGAAGCCGAACGTGTCGTGCAGCAGGAACGCGGTGTCCCCGCCGATCGACGGCTGGTTGTCCTGCTTCGCACGGTCCACCGCGACGTCGAGGATCGTCGTCCCCTGTGCCAGGGTGCGGAGGAAGGTCTCTTCCTCCGCGTAGGCGATGCGCGAGATGCGGTCGTAGTCGGACGCGACCTCGGGGTAGGCGTCACGCATGGCGTCACGCGACGCAGGGAACAGCTCGGGGAACGTCGCGCCCTCGACGCCGAGCAGACGCATCGCCCGGACCGTGCGGCGCAGCAGACGGCGGAGGATGTAGCCGCGTCCCTCGTTCGACGGCGTGACGCCGTCGGCGATGAGCATGAGCGAGGACCGCACGTGGTCGGCGATGACGCGCATGCGGACGTCGTCCTCGTGCACCGCGCCGTAACGACGACCGGAGACCTCAGCCGCCTTGTCGAGGACCGGGCGAACCTGGTCGATCTCGTACATGTTGTCGACGCCCTGCTTGATGAAGGCGACGCGCTCGAGCCCCATGCCGGTGTCGATGTTCTTGTTCGGCAGCTCGCCGGTGATCTCGAAGTCGTACTTCGACCGCACGTCGGCGATCTGGTACTGCATGAACACGAGGTTCCAGATCTCGACGTAGCGGTCGTCGTCCGTCGCCGGACCACCGTCGATGCCGTACTCCGGGCCGCGGTCGAAGAAGATCTCCGAGCAGGGGCCGGCTGGGCCGGGCTGGCCGGTCGACCAGTAGTTGGTGTCCTTGCCGAGTCGCTGGATGCGTTCGTCGGGCAGGGACGAGTGCTGCTTCCAGAACGCGATCGCCTCGTCGTCGTCCTCGTACACCGTGACCCACAGGTCGTCAGGCGAGAAACCGAGCCCTCCGTCGGGCTCCGGCGAGGTGAGGAACTCCCAGGCGTACTGGATCGCCTGCTCCTTGAAGTAGTCGCCGAAGGAGAAGTTGCCGTTCATCTGGAAGAACGTGCCGTGCCGCGGGGTCTTGCCGACCTCTTCGATGTCGTTGGTGCGGATGCACTTCTGCACGCTCGTCGCGCGGGGGTACGGCGCGGGGATGAGTCCGGTCAGGTACGGGATGAACGGGACCATGCCGGCCACCGTGAACAGCAGCGACGGGTCGTCCGAGACGAGCGAGGCGGACGGGACGACGGTGTGGCCGCGGTCACCGAAGTACTGGAGCCAACGGCGGCGGATCTCTGCGGTCTGCATGGTGCTTCCTGATGACGTGGAACGGGTACGGGCGCTGGGGCTGTGCGGTGCGACGGTGTCGCCGCGTGTCGGTGCGACGGTCAGTCGTCGGTGCGGAGCTCGGCTTCACGGGAGCGGTACCCGTCGGCCACGGCACCGGTGAAGGCCTTCGTGCGGGCATCGACCTCGGCGAAGAACTTCGCGCCCGACGAGGTCCTGCTGACCCTGTGGGCGACGAGGAACCCGATGACGACGCCAACGGCGACGGCGAACAGCTGCTTCACGGTGCCTCCCTCTCGCACGCGCCGTGGCGCGCGTCCGACCAGCTTAGTCGTCGCTCCGGGAACGCAGAACGGCGGGCCGTCCGATGTGGACGACCCGCCGTTCAGGCGGTGCAGTGGATCAGCGAGCCGCGTAGTACTCGACGACCAGCTGGACCTCGCAGGTCACGGGGACCTCGGCGCGCTTCGGGCGACGCACGAGGCGGGCCTGGAGCTTGTCGATCTCGACCTCGAGGTAACCAGGGACCTTCGGGAGGACTTCCTGGTGGCCACCGGCAGCGGCGACCTGGAAGGGCTCGAGCGACTCGGAGCGCTGCTTGACGTGGATCAGCTGGCCCTCCTTGACGCGGAAGGAGGGGCGGTCGACGAGCTTGCCGTCGACGAGGATGTGGCGGTGCACGATCAGCTGACGGGCCTGCGCGGTGGTGCGGGCGAAGCCGGCACGCAGCACGAGGGCGTCGAGGCGCTGCTCGAGCAGCTCGACCAGGTTCTCACCGGTCAGGCCGTTGGTCTTGCGGGCCTCTTCGAAGACGATGCGCAGCTGCTTCTCGCGGATGCCGTACTGGGCGCGCAGACGCTGCTTCTCACGGAGGCGGACGGCGTAGTCGCTGTCGGCACGACGACGCGTGCGGCCATGCTCACCGGGGCCGTAGGGGCGCTTCTCGAGGTACCGGGCCGCCTTCGGCGTCAGCGGGATGCCGAGCGCGCGAGACAGGCGGGTCTTGCTGCGGGTACGTGACTTGGTAGACACAGGGTCCTTTTCTCTGTTGTTGCTGAACTGAACACGGGTCCCGGCACGCGCACGTGCCGACGAACCCCGTGAAGGGATCCAGAGGGATGAGCCTGTGGGATCGGACGGCTACAGTCCGAACCTCTGCCCCCGTGCCGACACAACGCTCTGCGCTGCGTGGCACTCTGTCCCCGACGCAGCCGCACGCGGGGACCAGGACGTAGGCCCGTCAACGATAGCAGGCTTCAGGCGTCCCCAGAAGTGCCGCGCGTGATCTTCCGGAGCCGGTCGAGCCGCGGCCCGACTTCTCGCTCGTAGCCGTTCGCGGTCGGCGTGTAGTACTCGGTGCCCTCGAGCGCGTCGGGGAGGTACTGCTGCTCCGCCACACCGTGCTCGGCGTCGTGGGAGTAGATGTAGCCCTTGCCGTGCCCGAGCCGCTTCGCACCGGCGTAGTGGGCGTCCCGGAGGTGGTTCGGCACGACGCCCATCCGGCCGGCCTTGACGTCGGCCATCGCCGCGTTGACGCCGTTGTACGCGGCGTTCGACTTCGGCGCCGTCGCCAGGTACACGACCGCTTCTGCCAGGGGGATCCGTCCCTCCGGCATGCCGATCAGCTGCACCGCCTGTGCCGCGGCGACGGCGATCGGGAGCGCCTGGGGGTCTGCCATGCCGATGTCCTCGGACGCGGAGATGATGATGCGCCTGGCGATGAACCGGGAGTCCTCTCCTGCCTCGATCATCCGGGCCAGGTAGTGCAGCGCGGCGTCGACGTCGCTCCCCCGCACCGACTTGATGAACGCGCTGATGACGTCGTAGTGCTCGTCGCCCTGCCGGTCGTAGCGGAGCAGCGCGCGGTCGACGGCGGCCGCGACCGTGTCGGCGTCGACCACCGGCACACTGTCGTCGTCGTCGTCCTGTGCAGCCCCGGCCGAGGCGGCGGCGGCTTCCAGCGCCGTGAGCGCACGACGGGCGTCGCCGGATGCGAGCCGCACGATGGCGGAGCGTGCTTCGTCGCCGAGGACGACGGACCCACCGAGGCCACGGGGGTCCTCCACCGCACGGTCGACGAGCATGCCGAGGTCGGCGTCGGTGAGCGGCTTCAGGGTGAGCAGGAGCGACCGGGACAGCAGCGGCGAGATGACCGAGAACGACGGGTTCTCGGTCGTGGCCGCGATGAGGATCACCCAGCCGTTCTCGACCCCGGGGAGCAGCGCGTCCTGCTGCGCCTTGCTGAAGCGGTGGATCTCGTCGAGGAACAGCACCGTGGTCGAGCCGTAGAGGTCACGGTGCGTGAGGGCCTTCTCCATCACCTCTCGCACGTCCTTGACGCCGGCGGTCACCGCGGAGAGCTCGACGAACTCGCGTCCGGACTGGCGGGCGATCGCCTGCGCCAGGGTGGTCTTGCCGGTGCCGGGGGGTCCCCAGAGGATCACGGAGACACCGCCGGGGTTCTCACGCGTGCCGGTCGCGAGCTGCACGAGCGGTGAACCGCGCCCGAGGAGGTGCTGCTGACCGGCGACTTCGTCGAGGCTGGTCGGACGCATCCGGACGGCGAGCGGCACGGAGCCCTGCGCCAGACCGACACGCCCACCGGTCGTGGGCGCGGTCATGCCCGATCGATCCGATGCCATGCCCCCAATCGTAGGTGGAACCACTGACAGCCGACTCATGGGAGCGGGTCCGATACGCTCGCAAGCACACTGCGACGAGAGGGCAGACCAGCACCGTGGCACCGAAGAACCAGGCGCGTGACAACCGTGAGGCGCGCGAGCGGCTCCGTCTCTACGAGGCTCGACAGGGCCTCCACGACCGGCAACGCCGCCGACGTGTGCGGGACAACGTCATCGGGATCAGCGCGCTCGTGGCCGTCGCGGCACTCGCGACGGGGTCCCAGCTCGCCTTCGCCGGCTCGCGGCCCGACGCGAAGCCGAGTGCGAGCGCCAGCGCCAGCGCCAGCAGCACGCCGACTCCCTCGGCCAGCGCCACCCCCGCGAACACCGGGGACGTCCCGAGCAAGTCCATCGCGAAGGACTCGACGTGGACGGGGTCGCTCACGCTGAACAAGGACGTGAAGCTCGGGATCGAACTCGACGGGAAGAAGGCGCCGCAGGCCACGAGCGTCGAGATCGACCTGATCCGCAAGCAGTTCTACGAGGGCACGACCTGCCACCGGCTCGCCGACAGCGACGGGTTCGAGTTCCTGCAGTGCGGTTCGGCGAACGGCGACGGCACGGGCGACGCTGGATTCCAGTACGGACCGATCGAGAACACGCCGAGCGACGACGTCTACGACAAGGGCACGATCGCGATCGCCCGCAGCTCGTCCACGTACTCCCAGTCGACGCAGTTCTTCATCGTCTACGGCGACACCACGCTCGACGGCTCGACCGGCGGCTACACCGTGGTCGGCAAGGTCACCAGCGGCCTGTCGGACCTGGTGTCGAAGATCACGTCGAAGGGCATCTCGGACGCCGGTTCTGACGGCACCGGGGAGCCGAAGGTGAAGACCACGATCACCGGCGCGACGATCAAGCAGGAGCAGTAGTCCACAGACCAGCACACTGGCGGGTCGCGGGGCTCGCCAGTGCAATAGGGTGGCTTCCTGACCGTACCGACGGTGACGTCGGTGATGCACGACCACGATCGAGGCGAGACCTGTGGGATCTGACGAAGCAACGACCTGGGGGCGGGTCGACGATGACGGCACCGTGTACGTCCGGTACCAGGACACCGAGCGTGTCGTGGGTGAGTACCCGGACGCCACCCCCGAAGAAGCACTCGCCTACTTCGCGCGCAAGTACGCCGACCTCGAAGGTCAGGTGAAGATCGCGGAGCAGCGCGTGCAGCGCGGCGCGTCCGCGAACGACGTCGCCAGGACGGTCGAGCACCTGACCGCGCTCGTCGGCGAAGCCCGCGTCGTCGGCGACGTCAAGTCCCTCGAAGACCGCGTCGCAGCGCTCTCCGAGCAGCTGGGGTCGCTGACCAAGGAGCAGGCGGAGCAGGCCCAGCAGGCCCTCGCCGAGGCACTCGCGTTCCGCACCGCCCTCGTCGAGGAAGCCGAGGCACTCGCAGCGGTCGACCCGGCACGCGCGCAGTGGAAGCAGATCACCGCGCAGCTCGACGACGTGTTCGCGCGGTGGCAGCAGCACCAGCACGACGGGCCGCGGATCCCCAAGAACGAAGCGAACGAGCTGTGGAAGCGGTTCCGTGCCGCACGGTCCACGGTGGACCAGCACCGTCGCGCGTTCTACTCCGAACTCGACGCGCAGCACCGGGACGCCCGCACCCGCAAGCAGGAGCTCGTCCAGCAGGCCGAAGCGCTCGCGCCCCGTGGTTCGGACGCCATCCCGACCTACCGCCAGCTCCTCGACGACTGGAAGCGCGCCGGGCGTGCGGGCAAGCGCCACGACGACGCGCTCTGGGCACGGTTCAAGGCCGCGGGTGACGTGCTGTTCGAACAGCGTCACGCCGAGAGCGCCGCGGAGAACGAGGAGTACTCCGCCAACCTCGAAGCGAAGCTCGCCGTCCTGACCGAGGCCGAGCCGCTCCTCCAGCAGAACGACCGGGTCGCGGCCCGCAAGACCCTCACGGACATCCAGCGCCGGTGGGACGAGATCGGCAAGGTCCCCCGCGGGGACGTCCGCCGCATCGAGGACCGCCTCCGCGCGGTGGAGGACCACGTCCGCGGGCTCGAGGAGGCGCACTGGCGCGAGTCGAACCCGGAGCGCAAGGCCCGTACGACCGGGCTCGCGAGCCAGCTCGAGGACGCGATCGGCAAGCTCGAAGCCGAACTCGAGTCCGCCAAGGCCTCCGGGGACGCCCGCAAGATCAAGGACGCCCAGGAAGCCCTCGACGCCCGCAAGATCTGGCTCGACGCGCTCGGCAGCTGACCCAGCGCGACGGCTGACACTGCAGCACCACGACGAAGCCCCGGCGGATCCGCCGGGGCCTTCGTCGTGGTGCGGGACCCGGTGGTCAGACGGGCGCCGGGAGCCCGAGCAGGGTCCTGATGTCCCGGTCGTCCTGTCGCATCTGGGCAGCGAGCTCGTCCATCGACGAGAACTTCACCATCCCGCGCACGTAGGAGACGAACAGCACCGAGATCGTCTCCCCGTAGAGGTCGATGTCGACGTCCAGCAGGTGCGCCTCGATCTGCTTCGCGGGCACGCCCTCGAACGTCGGGTTGTTCCCCACTGACACCGCGGCCGGGTACACCGTGCCGTCGTGCAGCACCCGGGCGGCGTACACACCGTCGGCCGGCACGAAGCCCTCGCACGACGGGTCGAGGTTCGCCGTGGGGTACCCCATCGCGCGACCACGCTGGTTGCCGTGCACCACCACGCTGCGGACCGCGTGCTCGCGGCCGAGGAGCCTGGCGGCCTCCGCGACACGACCCTCGCCGAGGAGCTCGCGGATCCACGTCGACGAGACACGCCGTTCCCCGTCGGGGCGGACGTCGTCGACCAGGTCCACGTCGTCGATGAGCTCGACGGAGAACCCGTGCTGCGCACCGAGGGTCCGCAGGAGTGCGACGTCGCCCGCCCCCTTCGCACCGAACCGGAAGTCGCTCCCGACGAAGACGAGCTCGGCGTGCAGTGTCTCGACGAGGATCCGGGACACGAAGGTCTCCGGCGTCCACGACTGCAGTTCCGCGTCGAACCGGAGCAGCAGGGTGGCGTCGACCCCGACGTCGTCGAGCAGTTCGCGGCGTTGCGCGATGCTCGTGAGCGCCGGCGGCACCTTGCCTGGGTCGATGATGCTCAGCGGGTGCCGGTCGAACGTCACGACGGTGGACACCAGCCCGTGCTGCCGAGCGGCCCGCTCGAGGTGGGCGATCACGGCACGGTGACCGACGTGCACGCCGTCGAACTTGCCGATCGTGACGGCACTCGGCCCGAATCCCTCTGCGACGTCGTCGACGTCCTCGTAGTACTGCATGCTGCTCCCCCGCCTACTCGCCGGCCGTCACGACGGGCTCGGCAACTGGTCGGCCGGCGGTGCGGTGGTGCTTGCGGAGCCACCACAGACCGGCGATCGGCAGGACGAGCGGCGCGAAGGCGTACCCCATGCCGTAGTACGACCAGATGGTGTCGTCCGGGAAGAGCTGACGGTCGAACAGCGACAGCGTGCCGATCACCAGGACACCGGTCATCTCGAACACGATGGTGACGCACGCCACCCGGTACCAGAACCGACCGGGGACGATCAGGGCGATCATCGCGACGATGTACACGACCGCGGCGATCGCACTCAGCGTGTACGCGAACGGGGCGAACGAGAACTTCTCCGCGATCTGGACGACGCTCCGCCCGGTCGCCGCGAGCGCGAGGATGCCGTACACGGCGATGAGGACGCGACCGATGCCGGTCGCGAGTGAGGTCTTGGTCGCCATTGCACCGATTCTACCGACGCCGGAAGCCCACCGCGGCACACCTCGTCCCCCGGTGACGCGGACCGACCGACCTCAGTTCAGCGCGAACCAGATCTGGTACATCCGGTAGAGCATCACCGCGACGGTGAAGGCCCCAGCGCCCAGGACCACGGTGCTCCACCGCGTGCGGTCGACGAGCGCCCACACGATGGTGGCTGGTGGCACGAGCAGGACGGACACCGCGTAGACCCAGAACTCGAGGACGTTGCCCTGCGGTGGGTTGCCGACCGCGGGTGCGACCAGCGAGACGACCAGCTGCGCGATGAGCAGCAGTTCGACGAGGACGAGCGATCCGACGGTGTAGTCGTTCGGCTTCCACCCGATGAACCCGACCACCACCGCGAAGATGCCGATCACGACGGCGAGCACGAACTGCACCCACATGAACCACTCGATCACGCGTTGGCTCCGGTCGTCGTCGGGAAGTTGGTGATGACGCGCAGCAGCCCCTTGCGCACCGACACGAGGCCGATGAGCCGGTCGTCGCGCGCGGTGACCGCGGCAACGGGTCCGTCGGTGTCCGGGTGGTCGGCGCCGATCCGCTTGCCGTCCGCGAGGTCCTTCGCGTCGACGGCGTCGAGCGTCACGACCGGGAACAGGGTGCGGGCGATGTCGGCCGGTCGCACGAGTGCCCCGCGGACGTCCACCGAGTCGTCCTCCAGGTCGACCGCGTCGTCGACCGAGAACGGGCCGACGAGGGTGCGACGCAGGGCTGTCAGGTGCGCGCCGGTACCGAGCGCTGCCCCGACGTCACGGGCGAGTGCCCGCACGTACGTGCCCGACGAGCACGAGACCACGACGTCGAGGTCGACGACGGGCACCGACGTGTCGAGCGCGGACACGACACGGTCGTTCCGGCCGGTCACGTCGAAGCGCGAGATCGTCACCGCCCTCGCCTTGAGGGTCACTTCCTCGCCCTTCCTGGCCAGGTCGTACGCGCGCCGACCGTCCACCTTGATGGCGCTGACCGTCGAGGGCACCTGCGAGATCGGGCCGCGCTGCGTGGCGACGGCCGCCTCGATCGCAGCATCGGAGACGTCGGCAGAGCCGACTCCGTCCACTGCGACCGGCGTGCCGTCAGCGTCGTCGGAGTCGGTGGAGACTCCGAGGCGGATCGTCGCGGTGTAGGTCTTGTCGAGCCCGACGAGGTGCGTCAGGAGCCTGGTGGAGGGGCCGGCGCCGAGGAGCAGCAGCCCCGTCGCCATCGGGTCGAGCGTGCCGGCGTGGCCGATCTTCTTCAGGTCGAGCCGTCGACGCGCGATGGACACGGCACGGTGGCTCGAGATCCCCTGCGGTTTGTCGACGAGGAGGATGCCGTCGGGAGCGGTTGCGAGCACCGCAGCAGATTACCAGCGCGGCGGGACGCCAGCGGCGTCAGCAGGCGTCGTTCCACTCACGCCGCGGGTGCGCCGGATCGGTGACGTCGAGCACGGCGGACGCCGCGATCTTGACGTCGGCGCGGCGCTCGAGCCGGCCGGACTCCTGCTCGACCCACATCGACCACCGCCACAGTGCACGTGCGCCGGCGCCGAGGACGCCGTGCCCGTGCACCACCAGCACGCCGGGACCTTCGCCCGTCGACCGGAACGGCGCCACCAGGTCGTTCCGCAACGCGTCGGCGTCGGCCGAGCTCGCGGCGGCCGCCATGGCGGAGACACCATGCTGCTCGAACCCCGCGACGAGCGCAGCGGCCACCCGCTCGAGGTCGACGCCGTCCTGCCCGTCGATGCCGACGACGGTGCGGTTCGTGCCGACCTGCGCGATCACCTCGTTCGCGATCGCGGCCATCGTGTCGGTCTCTTCTGGTGCCCAGCGTGCCATGCACCCACCGTAGGCTGTCGTGGTGAACGCGAGTCGAGCCTCCAGGCAGCCTGTGGAGAACTCGACCGATCCGGACATCGCGACCCCGCTGATCGCCTGGTACCGCGCCGAGGCGCGCGACCTGCCGTGGCGACGCCCCGGGTTCCCGGCCTGGGGCACGCTGGTGAGCGAGATCATGCTCCAGCAGACGCAGGTCGCGCGGGTGGTCCCCCGACTGGAGGCATGGCTCACCCGGTGGCCGACGCCTCGCGACCTCGCCGACTCGCCTCCCGGCGACGCGGTGCGGGCCTGGGACCGGCTCGGCTACCCGAGACGCGCGCTCGCGCTGCACGCCGCGGCGACGGCCATCGCCGAGCAGCACGACAACGTGGTGCCCCGCGACGTCGACGCGCTGCTCGCACTCCCGGGGATCGGCGACTACACGGCCAGGGCGGTGGCGGTCTTCGCGTACGGTGACCGGCACCCGGTGGTCGACGTCAACGTGCGCCGGGTCCTCGCCCGAGCGGTCCTCGGCGAGGGCGAGCCAGGACCGGCGAAGGCCAAGCAGGACCTGCCGCTGATGGAGTCGGTGCTGCCGGAGGACCGCGATGACGCGGCGACGACGAACGCCGCCGTGATGGAGCTCGGCGCACTCGTGTGCGTCGCCCGCTCCCCCGCGTGCGACGCGTGCCCGATCGCGGACCGCTGCGCCTGGCGAGCGGCCGGGTACCCGGAACACGACGGACCGCGCGCGCCGAGACAGGCGAAGTTCGCCGGGAGCGACCGACAGGTCCGCGGGCTCGTGATGGCCGAGCTCCGTGCGAGCGACGTGCCGGTCACCCCCGACGAGATCCGGATGGTGTGGCCGGACGACGACCAGCGGGACCGGGCGCTCGCGTCGCTCCTGCGGGACGGACTGGCCGTCGGCGACGACGCGAGCGGCTACCGGTTGCCGGACGGGTCAGACTGAGCGTCGGGACCGACTAGGCGCGTTCCTCGGCGTCGTCGTCGTCCTCGTCGTCGTGCTTGTACGGGTCGGCGTCGCCGGCGTACGTCGCGCCGGCCGAGGCGTTCCGGACCGCTTCGTCGCGCAGCTTGGCCTGCACCAGCAGGTCCTCCATGTGCGCCGAGGTGTCCGGCAGGGCGTCGGCGATGAACTCGAGCGACGGCGTCAGCCGAGCGGTGATGTTCTTGCCGACCTCGGTGCGGAGCATGCCGGTCGCGGCCTTGAGCGCCGCGGCGGAGTCGGCACGCTCCTCGTCGGTGCCGTACACGGTGTAGAAGACCGACGCGTGCTGCAGGTCACCGGTGACGCGGACGTCCGTGATGGTCACGAACCCGAGTCGCGGGTCACGCAGGCCCTTGTCGATCCGTCGGGCGACGACTTCCTTGATGCGGTCCGCCATCTTGCGTGCGCGCTGCGGATCAGCCATGGGTGCCTCCTGGGGCGGTGGTGGAACGGGGTCGGGCCCCGGCTCCTCCCGCGAAGGAGAGGCCGGGGCCCATGGTGGTCACACGATCAGTCGCGCGGCTTCTCGACGAGCTCGGTGGTCTCGATCTCGTCACCGATCTGGATGTCGTTGTACTTGCCCAGACCGATACCGGCCTCGAAGTCCGTGCGGACCTCGGTGACGTCGTCCTTGAAGCGACGGAGCGACTCGATGGCCAGCCCGTCCGCGAGGACCACGCCGTCACGGATGACGCGCGCCTTGGCGTTGCGCGTGATCGTGCCGGAACGGACGATGACACCGGCGATGTTGCCGAACTTCGAGGACCGGAAGACCTCGCGGATCTCGGCGACACCGGACTGCACCTCTTCGTACTCGGGCTTGAGCATGCCCTTGAGGGACTGCTCGATGTCCTCGAGTGCGTTGTAGATGACCGAGTAGAACCGGACGTCGATGCCTTCACGGGCAGCGCGTTCGCGGGCCTTGACGTCCGGACGGACGTTGAAGCCGACGACGATCGCGTTGTCGATCGTGGCGAGGTCGATGTCCGACTCCGTGATCGCACCCACACCGCGGTGCAGGATGCGCAGCTGGACGCTGTCGTCCACCTCGATGTCGAGGAGCGACTGCTCGAGTGCCTCGACGGCACCGGAGACGTCACCCTTGATGATGAGGTTGAGCGAGTCGACCTTGCCCTCTTCGAGTGCGCGGGTGAAGTCCTCGAGCGAGATGCGCTTGCGGGCCTTGGCCAGCTGGGCGTTGCGCTCGGCGGCTTCACGCTTCTCGGCGATCTGGCGTGCCGTGCGGTCCTCTTCGGTGACGAGGAACGTGTCACCGGCGCGGGGCACCGACGACAGACCCTGCACCTGGACCGGGCGGCTCGGCGTCGCTGCTGCGACCGCGTTGCCGTCCTCGTCGGTCATCGCACGGACGCGGCCGTAGGCCGTGCCCGCCACGATGGCGTCACCGACGTGGAGCGTGCCCGACTGGATGAGCACGGTCGCGACGGCACCGCGGCCCTTGTCGAGGCGCGCTTCGATCGCGACACCACGGGCGTCCTTGTCGGGGTTCGCACGCAGGTCGAGCCCGGCGTCCGCGGTGAGCAGCACGGCGTCCAGGAGCTCCTGGATGCCGATGTTCTGCCGCGCCGACACGTCGACGAACATGACGTCGCCGCCGTACTCCTCGGCCACCAGGTTGTACTCGGTGAGCTGCTGGCGGACCTTGGCGGGGTTGGCGCCTTCCTTGTCGATCTTGTTCACCGCGACCACGATCGGCACGTTCGCCGACTGCGCGTGGTTCAGCGCCTCGATCGTCTGGGGCATGATGCCGTCGTCCGCCGCGACCACGAGGATCGCGATGTCCGTCACCTGCGCACCACGGGCACGCATGGCGGTGAACGCCTCGTGTCCAGGGGTGTCGATGAAGGTGATCGGGCGCTCGATGCCCTCGTGCTCGGTGGTGATCTGGTACGCACCGATGTGCTGCGTGATCCCGCCGGCTTCGCCCTCGACCACCTTGGAGTTGCGGATGGCGTCGAGCAGTCGGGTCTTACCGTGGTCGACGTGACCCATGACGGTGACGACCGGGGGACGCTGCTGGAGGACGGAGTCGTCTTCCTCTGCGTACTCGGCGTCGATGTCGATGTCGAAGCCCTCGAGGAGCTCGCGGTCTTCGTCTTCCGGCGACACGATCTGGATCTTGTAGCCGAGCTCGTCGCCGAGGACCTCGAAGGTCGCCTCGTCGAGGGACTCCGTGGCGGTCGCCATCTCACCGAGGTGGAACAGCACCGTCACGAGGTTGCCGGGGCTGGCGTCGATCTTGTCCGCGAAGTCCGAGATGCTCGCACCACGACGGAGTCGGACGACCGTGTTGCCGTCACCACGAGGGACCTGCACACCGCCGAGCGACGGGGCCTGCCGCATCTCGTACTCGGCGCGCTTCGTCCGCTTCGACTTGCGGGCACGGCTCTTGCCGCCACCACGACCGAACGCACCAGCGGTACCGCCACCGGGGCCACGACCGCGGCCACCGCCACCGGCGGGACGCGGGCCGCTGAACGCCGGACGCGGGAAGCCGCCACCGGCGCCACCACCGGCACCCGGACGACCACCGGGGCCGCCACGACCACCGCCACCCTGGCCCGGGCGCTGCCCGAAGCCGTTCGGACGGTTGCCCTGACCGGGACCACCCGGACGCGGAGCACCCGGTCGGGGCGCGCCGGGACGCGGGGGCTGCGGACGCGGGATCCCACCGCCTCCGGCACCGCCGGCGGGGCGCTGGCCCATGCCCTGGTTCGACGAGTAGGGGTTGTTGCCCGGACGGGGCGGGCGCGAGCCCATGCCCTGGCTGGACGCGTAGGGGTTGTTGCCCGGTCGTGCACCAGGCTTCGGGCCACCCGGCTTCGGGCCGGCAGCCGCTGCGGGCTTCGGGCCACCCGGCTTCACGGCGTCGGTCTTGGCGGGGCCGTCAGCGGAACCGGAGCTCTTCGACTCGGCTGCCGCCTTCCTGGCTGCTTCTGCCTCGGCCTGTCGCTGTGCGACGGTCTTCGGGGCCGGCGTGACGGGCACGTCGGAATCGTCCGAAGGTGCTGCCGCGGCGGGTGCTGCGGCCTCGGGCTCCGGTGTCGGCGCCGGACGCTTGGGTCCGGGCTTCGGGCCACCTGGCTTGGGCGCTGCGGACGTCGCCGCCGGCGCGGGTGTTGCTGCAGCGGGCTTGGCGGACGCCGAAGCACCTTCTGCCTGCAGGGCAGCACGGAGCTTCCGTGCCACGGGGGGCTCGACACTCGAGCTCGGTCCCTTGACGAACTCGCCCAGCTCCTTGAGCTTCTCGAGTGCGGTCTTGCTGTCGACGCCGAGCTCGCTTGCGATCTCGTGTACGCGTGGTTTCGCCACTGTTCTCCTTCACGGGTCCCACCCCGTCAAGGGGCAGGACTCACTGGATGATGGGTCTCATTTCGAGCCGCTCATCAGTTGTCCATAAGCCGTTCAGCCTGTTCTGTCGTGTCCGGGCGCTCTTCCGCGAGGTCCCTCGGGTGAGGGAGACTCCGCAGGTAGTCGAGCACCGCAGACGTGTCCGGTTCGCGATCCAGCCGCAGCGCCCGGCGGAAAGCCCTGCGCTTGACGGCCAGCTCGTAGGCTTCGACGGTCGGTGTGAGCCACGCTCCCCGGCCCGGCATGACTGCCTTCGGATCCGCCACCACACGTCCGTCACCCAGGGCGACGACTCGGAGGAGGGAGGATCGGGATGCGCGACGACGACTGCCGATGCACGTTCTGACGGCGACCACTCTACTCCTTGCCTCCGACGACCGCGATCCGGCGCGCCCGGACGGGGCACGCCGAGCGCGAAACGCGCCCGTCAGGACTCGTCGTCGTCTCAGGACTCGTCGTCGTCCAGGATCGAATCCGGCTGGATGTCGATGCGCGCACCCGTGAGCTTCGCGGCGAGTCGGGCGTTCTGCCCTTCCTTGCCGATCGCGAGCGACAGCTGGTAGTCCGGTACCAGGGCACGGACCGCCTTCGTCGACGCGTCGAGCACGAAGGCGCTCGTCACCTTCGCCGGCGACAGCGCGCTCGCCACGAAGGTCGCGAGGTCGGGCGACCAGTCCACGATGTCGATCTTCTCGGCACCGAGCTCGGTCGTCACGGCGCGCACGCGGGCACCGAGCTCGCCGATGCACGCGCCCTTCGCGTTGACGCCAGGCTCGTTCGCCTTGACCGCGATCTTCGTGCGGTGACCGGCTTCACGAGCGAGCGAGGTGATCTCCACGACACCGGAGGCGATCTCCGGGACCTCGAGCGCGAACAGCTTGCGGACCAGACCCGGGTGCGTGCGCGACACCGTGATCTGCGGGCCCTTGTTGCCGCGGCCGACGCTCGTCACGTAGACGCGGAGGCGGGAGCCGTGCGTGTACGTCTCGCCAGGGACCTGCTCTTCGGGCGGCAGGATGGCCTCGACGGTGCCGAGGTCGACGTGCACCATCTTCGGGTTCGGGCCCTGCTGGACCACACCCGCGACGATGTCGCCCTCCTTGCCGCGGAACTCGCCGAGGATCTTGTCGTCGCCGATGTCGCGGAGTCGCTGGTTGATGACCTGCTTCGCCGCGAACGCCGCGATGCGGCCGAAGTCGCTCGGCTGGTCGACGGCCTCGCCGATGACGGTGCCCTCGTCGTCGCGCTCCGGCACGAACACGCTGACCTCGCCGGTCTTCCGGTCGAGCTCGACGCGGGACTGCGCGTCGGCCGGCTCGCCGTTCTCGTCGGTGTGCTTGTGGTACGCGGTCAGGATGGCCGACTCGATGATCTGGACGAGTTCTTCGAACGGGATCTCCCGTTCACGCTCCATGAGTCGCAGGACTGCGAGATCGATCTTCACCGAGGGCCTCCGTATTCAGCTGAGTCGCTCCCGCGCACTGGAACCGCGCAGAAGTCGGCGTCCAGACTACCGCACTGCTGGTGGCCGCCCGCGCCTGCTAGATCGCGCGGACCGCCTCGAGCAGGTCGGCGACCGGCACCTCGGTGCGCTCACCGCTCGCACGGTTCCACAGTTCGACGATGCCGTCCGCGGCACCACGACCGGAGACGATCACGATCGGCATGCCCAGCAGCTCGGCGTCGCGGAGCTTGACGCCGGGAGAGACCTTCGGACGGTCGTCGTACAGCACGTCGTAGCGGTCGTCCTCGAGCGAGGCGACGATCGACGTGGCGAGGTCGTACGCGGTCTCGTCGCGGCCCGTGGCGACGACGTGCACGTCGAACGGCGCGACGTGCTTCGGCCACGCGAGGCCCTTGTCGTCGTTGTGCGCCTCGGCCAGGATCGCCAGGATGCGGGTGACGCCGATGCCGTACGAGCCCATCGTCACGGTGGCGAGCTTGCCGTTCTCGTCCTGCACCTTGAGCCCGAGGGCCTCTGCGTACTTGCGGCCGAGCTGGAACACGTGGCCGATCTCCATGCCGCGGGCGGTCTCGAGCGGGCCGGAGCCGTCGGGTGCGGGGTCGCCGGCACGGACGTCGGAGACCTCGACCACGCCGTCGGCGACGAAGTCACGCCCGGCGACGAGGCCCGAGACGTGGAGGCCGCGCTCGTTCGCGCCGGTCACCCACGCCGTGCCGTCGACGACGCGCGGATCGACGAAGTACCGGATGCCCGTCGCGCTCTCCTCGCCGAGGACCTGCGGGCCGATGTAGCCCTTGACCAGGCCCTTGTGCTTCCGGAAGTCGTCGTCACCAGCGGCTTCGACCTCTGCGGGGGCGAACGAGACCTCCGCCCGCTTCATGTCGACGTCGCGGTCGCCGGGGAGCCCGACGACGACGATCTCCCGCGTGCCGTCGAGGTGCGTCAGCGCGAGCACGACGTTCTTGAGCGTGTCGGCGGCCGTCCACGGTGCACCGTCACGCGGAGCGACCTGGTTGGCGTGCTCGACGAGGGTGTCGATCGTCGGGGTGTCCGACGCCGGCAGCAGCACGGGCTCGGGCTGGCCGTCGATCGGCAGGGCGTCGGGGACCGGGGTGACGTACGCCTCGACGTTGGCCGCGTACCCGCCGGCACTGCGCACGAAGGTGTCCTCGCCGACCGCGATCGGGTGCAGGAACTCTTCCGACTTGGAGCCGCCCATCGCGCCGGCGTCGGCCTTGACGATCACGTACTCGAGGCCGAGGCGGGCGAAGATCCGCTCGTAGGCGTCGCGCATGACCTGGTAGCTGGCGTCGAGGCCCTCGTCGGTCACGTCGAAGGAGTACGCGTCCTTCATGGTGAACTCACGGCCGCGCAGGAGCCCGGCACGGGGACGCGCTTCGTCGCGGTACTTGTCCTGGATCTGGAAGAGCGTGACGGGGAGGTCCTTGTAGGACGAGTACAGGTCCTTCACGAGCAGCGCGAAGAGCTCCTCGTGCGTCGGGGCGAGCAGGTAGTCGGCACCCTTGCGGTCCTTGAGCCGGAAGATGCCGTCGCCGTACTCGGTCCAGCGGTCGGTGGCCTCGTACGGCTCACGCGGGGCGAGCGCCGGGAGGAGGACCTCTTGTGCGCCGGCGGCCTCCATCTCCTGCCGGATGATGCCCTCGATGCGGGAGCGAACGCGGAGACCGAGCGGCAGCCAGGCGAAGATCCCCGGGGCTTGGCGACGGATGTACCCGGCGCGGACGAGCAGCTTGGCGCTCGTCACCTCGGCGTCGGAGGGGTCGTCGCGGAGCGTGCGGAGGAAGAGATGCGAAAGCCGTGTGACCACGGACGCAAGCCTAGCGGCGGTGGAACCGGTCGTGCGACGGGCCGGGACCGGCGTGGAGAAGCCGCCGCGGGCCTCCAGGCCGGGACTACGCGGTGATGACCTCGGGCTTGCCGGTCGCGGCCGCAGGACCCATCTCGTCGGCCAGGCGGTTCGCCTCCGCGATGAGGGTGGCGACGATCTCGGCCTCCGGCACGGTCTTGATGACCTGGCCCTTGACGAAGATCTGGCCCTTGCCGTTGCCGGACGCGACGCCGAGGTCGGCCTCGCGGGCTTCACCGGGGCCGTTCACGACGCAGCCCATCACGGCGACGCGGAGCGGCACGGTCATGCCCTCGAGCCCCGTCGTGACGTCGTTCGCGAGCTGGTAGACGTCCACCTGGGCGCGGCCGCAGCTCGGGCACGAGACGATCTCGAGCTTGCGCTCGCGGAGGTTCAGCGACTGCAGGATCTGCAGGCCGACCTTCACCTCTTGCGCGGGGGGCGCGGACAGGGACACGCGGATGGTGTCGCCGATGCCCTCGCTGAGCAGGATGCCGAACGCGGTGGCGCTCTTGATGGTGCCCTGGAACTCGGGACCGGCCTCGGTCACGCCGAGGTGCAGGGGCCAGTCGCCGCGCTCGGCGAGCTGCCGGTAGGCCTTCACCATCACGATCGGGTCGTTGTGCTTGACCGAGATCTTGAAGTCGTGGAAGTCGTGCTCCTCGAACAGGCTCGCTTCCCAGACGGCCGACTCGACGAGCGCCTCCGGGGTGGCCTTGCCGTACTTCTGGAGCAGGCTCGGCTCGAGCGACCCGGCGTTCACCCCGATGCGGAGGCTGACGTTCGCCGCCTTGGCCGCCGCGGCGATCGCGCCCACCTGGTCGTCGAACTTGCGGATGTTGCCCGGGTTCACGCGGACGGCGGCACATCCGGCGTCGATCGCCTGGAAGACGTACTTCGGCTGGAAGTGGATGTCGGCGATCACCGGGATCTGCGACTTCTTCGCGATGATCGGCAGCGCGTCGGCGTCGTCCTGGGTCGGCACCGCCACGCGGACGATGTCACAGCCGGACGCCGTGAGCTCGGCGATCTGCTGCAGGGTCGCGTTGATGTTCGTGGTCGGCGTCGTGGTCATCGACTGCACGGAGACCGGCGCGTCGCCACCGACCAGCACCTTGCCGACCCGGATCTGCCGGGACTTGCGACGGGGGGCGAGGGTTTCCGGGGCCTTGGGCATACCGAGATTCACTGCGGGCACGCATCGAACTCTACGCGCTCCGGGTGCGCGCGAACCTCAGAGCGTGTCGACGACCGTGATCAGTGGGGCGTACAGGCGCATGGTGTCGAGGGCACGCTCGTGGTCCGCGTCACTCGCGCCGGCGCAGGCGTCCGCGACGACCGTCACGCGGGCGCCGGCGTCCGCCGCCGCGAGCGCGGTCGACAGGACGCAGCAGTCCGTCGACACGCCGGTCAGGACCAGGTGCGGCTGGTCGCCGACGACGGACTGGAGGCCCGTTCCCCACTTGCCGAACGACGTCTCGGTGACGACGGGGCCGTCCAGGTCCGCGAACGGCTCCGTCAGGTCGTACAGCGGATCGTCGGCGGGGACGAGCGCGAAGGGCCAGTCCCGGTAGTAGTCGCCCCATGCACCCTGTGGGTGCTCCGGCGCGACGAAGCGGGTACGGACCGTCCGATCCGTGAACCGCGGGAGCAGGCGCTGGATCCCCGCAGCTGCGTCGTCGTAGCGCGGCGCGGCCCACTGGCTGTCGCCGGTGAAGACGCGTTGCATGTCGATCACGACGAGCCACGCGTCGCCGGTGTCCGGTGCAGGAGTCACGGGTGCAGCTCCGTCGCGGGGACGCTGTCGATCGGCTCGGTCACCGGCAGCGCCTCCTGCTCGCGGATCGACCGGCGGGCGAAGAGCAGCGTCCCGAGGAACCCGACGACCAGGGCCACCAGCACACCGAGGTTCGCGTACGCCCATGCACCCGTGCGACCGCCGAGTCCGAACGGCTCCAGCAGGTACCCCTGCCAGTTGAGCCACGACGGGACGCCGTACGTGTTCGTCACCAGTCCCCAACCGAGGGCGGTCCCGAGCACGACGAGCCCGATCGCTCCCCAGCGGACGTCACCGTACCGGCCGGTCGTCGCGTGCAGCTCCCCCTCGGCGTAGGCCTTCCGGCGCAGGACGACGTCGGCCACGAAGACGCCGCACCACGCCGCGATCGGGACGCCGAGCGTCACCAGGAACGCCTGGAACGGCGAGATGAAGTCGGTCGCGAAGAACACCACGTAGATCGCACCGGCGACCATGAAGACGCCGTCCACCCCCGCGGCGACCGGGCGCGGGATGCGGATCCCGGCACTCAGCAGCGCGAGTCCGGAGGAGTAGATGTCGAGGACCGCGCCGCCGACCAGGCCGAGGATGGCGACGATCGCGAACGGCACGAGGAACCAGACCGGCAGCAGCGTGGTGAGCGCGCCGATCGGGTCGGCACTGATGTCGGTGTTCAGCTGCTTCGACGACCCGGCGAGCAGGACCCCGGTGACGACGAGCACCACCGGAGCGAGCGCTCCCCCGAACGTCGTCCACCACACCACCCCGCCCGTCGAGGCCGACCGCGGCAGGTAGCGCGAGTAGTCGGCGGCGGCGTTCACCCAGCCGAGGCCGAACCCGGTCATCACGAGGACCAGTGCGCCGACGACGTTCTGCGCGCTCCCGGACGGCAGCGCCGCGAGTGCCCCGAAGTCGATCGACCCGGCGACGAGCACGATGTAGACGACCGTCAACACGGCGGTGATCACGGTGATCCACGCCTGCAGCCGCATGATCACGTCGAACCCGGCGATGCCGGCGCCGATCACCAGGGCGGCGACGACCACGAGCGCGACGAGCTTCGTCACGACGCCGTCGTCCCAGCCGAGCTCCCGGAACACCGTCGACGTCGCGAGCACCGCCAGCGCGGCGAGCGAGGTCTCCCATCCGACGGTGAGGATCCAGCTCAGGAACGACGGCAGTCGGTTGCCCCGCACGCCGAAGGCCGCGCGGCTCAGGACCATCGTCGGCGCAGAACCGCGCTTGCCGGCGATCGCCACGATGCCGCACAGCAGGAACGAGAACACGACCCCGACGACGGACACCACGGTCGCCTGGACGACGGAGATCCCGAAGCCCAGCACGAACGAGCCGTAGCTCAGCCCGAGGACGGAGATGTTGGCGGCGAACCACGGCCAGAACAGCCCGCGGGGCCGCCCCTTCCGCTCGGACTCGGCGATGACGTCGATGCCCTGCCGTTCGACGGCACGGACCTCGGGCGCTGTGCTCATGCGCTGAGCGTAGTGCTGGCGGGGCCTATCCGAACAGGTTCACCGGCCGCACGATGTCGGCGTAGATCAGCAGTGCGCTCATGCCGGCGAGCAGCACCACGACGACCATCGTGAGCGGCATGGTCTTCGCGAGGTCGATGGGACCTGGGTCCGCCTTGCCGACGAGCGTGAACGCGCGACGCTTGATCGACTCCCAGAGGGCGCCGGCGATGTGTCCGCCGTCGAGTGGCAGGAGCGGCACCATGTTCAGCACGAACAGGCCGATGTTCAGCGACGCCAGCAGCCCGAGGATCGTGTAGATCTTGTCGACCACGGGGACACCGCTCATCGACGACACCGTGCCGATCGCTCGACCGACACCGACCACGGACACCGGGCTGTCCGACGAACGCTCCTGGGCGCCGAAGGCCGCGTTCCAGACCGCGACGAGGCGCTGCGGGAGGTCGATGATGAGGTGGGCGGACGCCCCGATCTGCGCCCCGGTGGCCGGGAGCACCGCAGCGGGCGACTGCCGCACGAGCGTCTGGCCGATCGAGACCCCGACCACACCGACCTGCTGGGTCTTCGCGGTGCCGTCGTCGTTCTTCACGACCTTCCCCTGCGCGTCGTAGACGTCGCGGGTGGCCAGCGCCGGCGTGACCTCGAGGGTCTTCCGTGCACCGTCGCGCTCGACGACGACCTCGACCGCCCTGCCAGCCGACTCCTGGAACGTGTCGGAGACCTCGGTGATCGTCGGGTCCTCCTTGCCGCCGACGGCGAGGACCACGTCGCCGGAGCGGATCCCCGCCTCCCTCGCCGGGGAGACGGCGTCCCCCGGTGAACACGTGGTCGTCGCGGTCGTCGGGAGCACGCAGTCGACGCTCGACGTGAAGGTCGTGGTCGGCGCGCCGAACCCGACGAGCAGCACACCGAACAGGACGATCCCGATCACGAGGTTCATCGCCGGACCGGCGACCATCACGATGATGCGCTTCCACGGGGTCAACCGGTAGAACGCCCGCGAGTCGTCGCCGCCGGACTCCGCGATCTGCTCGGCGCTGGCCTGCCTGGCGTCCTGCACGAACGCGCTGTACATGCCCGTGTTCGTGATGGCGCGGCCGGAAGCGCGGGGCTTCAGCATGCCGACCATCGAGATGTAGCCGCCGAGCAGGATCGGGCGGATGCCGTACTCGGTCTCGCCCCGACGGAACGACCAGAGCGCCTTGCCGAAGCCGAGCGAGTACTGCGTCACCTTCACGCCGAAGAGCTTCGCGAACGCGAGGTGACCGAGCTCGTGGAGCCCGATCGAGATCAGCAGGCCGACGATGAAGACGACCACGCCGAGGACGAAGAGGAGCACGGTTCCGACGGTCACCGGAGAAGCGTACGGGACGCTGGCAAAGAAGCAGCCGAGCGTGTCCTGGGTGGTGACCCGTGCCTCTCCCCACCGGCACGGCCCGTGCGCCGCTGGCGCGTCGCCCGGGAACCGGCGGCGTGGGCCCTGCCCGTCTCCGCGTCAGCGGGCCAGCGCGCGGTCCGCAGCGGTGCGTGCCCACCGCTCCGACGCGAGGACGCCGTCGAGCGACGGCTCCGTGGGCTCGTGCGACTCCACCACCCGCTCGATCGTCTCCACGATGTCGAGGAAGCCGATCGCGCCGGCGTGGAACGCGGCGACGGCCTGCTCGTTCGCGGCGTTGAACACGGCCGGGTACGTACCGCCGAGTTCGCCGACCCGCTTCGCCAGCGCCACCGCACCGAACGCCTCGTCGTCGAGCGGCTCGAACGTCCACGTGCTCGCCGAGGTCCAGTCGAGCGGGACCCCGACACCGGGCACACGGTGCGGCCACGCGAGGCCGAGCGCGATCGGCAGCCGCATGTCAGGGGGCGATGCCTGCGCGATCGTGGACCCGTCGGTGAACTCCACCATCGAGTGCACGATCGACTGGGCGTGCACGGTGACGTCGATGCGGTCGTACGGCACGCCGAAGAGCAGGTGCGCCTCGATCACCTCGAGGCCCTTGTTCACCAGGGTGGCCGAGTTCGTCGTCACCACGAGGCCCATGTCCCACGTCGGGTGCGCGAGTGCCTGCTGCGGCGTCACGTCGAGGAGGCTCGCACGGGACCTGCCGCGGAACGGGCCGCCGCTGGCCGTCAGGACCAGGCGGTGGACCTCGGCGTCGGTGCCCGAGCGGAGGGCCTGCGCGATGGCGGAGTGCTCGCTGTCGACCGGGACGATCTGGCCGGGTGACGCTGCCGCCTGCACGAGCGGGCCGCCGACGATCAGGCTCTCCTTGTTCGCCAGGGCGAGGGTGGCGTCCGTCTCGAGCGTGGCGAGCGTCGGGCCGAGGCCCACGGAGCCGGTGATGCCGTTGAGCACGACGTCCGCCTCGACGCTGCGGATCAGGCGCTCGGCGTCGGCGGCGCCGAGCGCGGTGTCGCGGACGCCGAACGCGGCAGCCTGCTCGGCCATCGTGGCGGCGTTCGTCCCCGCGGTGAGGCCGACGACCTCGAAGCGGTCGGGGTTGCGGGCGACGACGTCGAGCGCCTGCGTGCCGATCGAGCCGGTGCTGCCGAGGACGATGATGCGGCGGCGTTCGGGCTCCGTCTCCGGGACCGCGGTCACGGGATCAGCCCTTTGCGAGGATGTCGACGACGAAGACCAGGGTCGCGTTCTTCGGGATGTCGGATCCCTCCGGCGGGTTGGCGCCGTAGCCGTCCTCCGGGGTGACGACGATCATGACCTGGGAGCCGACCTTCTGGCCGACCAGTCCGGTCACGAAGCCCTTGATCAGGGAGCCCTCGGCGATGGTGAAGGTCGTCGGCGCGCCCTTCGACCACGAGGAGTCGAACTCCTTGCCGCCGTCGTAGAGGACGCCCTTGTACTGCACCAGCGCGGTGTCCCCCTCGGCGATCTCGTCGCCGTCGCCCTGCTTGATGACCTCGGCGGTCGTCTTGGTCGGAGCCGTGGTGTCCGGGATGGTGATCTCCGGTTCACCGTCGGACTTGTCCTTGACGGTCGGCAGGTCGGGGTTCTGCGTCTGAGCCGCCCCCGTGGACTTCGTCGGCGTCTGCGCGATGACGTCGGCCACGACGACGATGTTGCCGCCGGTGTTGAACCCGAGCGCGGACGAAGCGCCGACGGCAGCGATGCGGTCGCCGACGTGCGAGCACGCGAGGAGCGCGCCGAAACCGCTGCCACCGACGGACAGGACCTGGGCGTTGCCCTGGTCGAACCCGACCGTCCCGAGCTTCTTCGCGTCCGACGCCTGGTAGACGCTGTAGGCGACCTGCGTGTAGTCGCCGTTCTTCAGCGCCGCGCCGGACCCCTTGGTGACGGTCGTCGCCTGCGGCGGCGTCGCCTTGATCCCCTTGGAGAACGTCACGGTCGGGGCCGTCTTGCCGCCGAAGTCACCGGAGACGTCGATCGCAGCCGAGGCCTTCCCTGGCTTCGGGCAGCTGGTGATCGCCGACGCGGTCGCGCTGGACGACGCGGACGGGGTCGCCGACGAGTCGGTGGAACCGGAACCGGAGCAGGCGGCCAGTCCGAGGACGACGGCGGGCACCAGGGCGATCGGGAGCAGGCGGAGACGCTTCACGGGCACCTAGTCTGCCTCACTCGTCGATGAGTCGGCTCCGAGTCGGGGCTCACCCGGTCGACCGGCCGGATCGGCGACGATGGTCGTTGCGTCGTGGTGCACCGGGAAGGCCACCGACCGGGCGATGAAGCAGAGGGCGTTCGCTGCCGCGTGCGCCGCCTCGGCATCTGCGACGCGGTCGGCTTCGGCGATCGTCACGACCGGGTGGAGCGTCGCGCCGGTCAGTTCCCCGGAGCCGTCGCGGTTCAGGTTCATCGAGGCGGTGGCACGGTCCTCGTACGCGAGGACGGTGAACCCCTGCGTCACCGCGACGTGCAGGTAGCTGAGCATGTGGCACTGGGCGAGCGCCGCCGTCACCATCTCCTCCGGGTTCCAGCGATCGCGGTCGCCACGGAACGTCGGGTCGGCGGACCCGAGGACATCGGGCTTGCCGGTGGCGGAGACCACGTGGTCGCGTCCGTACTCGCGGTACCCACTGGTGCCGGTCCCACGGTCGCCGGTCCAGCGGACCTCGACCTCGTAGGTGTGGTCGTGCATGCCTGCTCCCCTTCCAGGGCGATCCGGTGCCGTGCGGCTCGGTACGATCTCGGTATGACGGAGAGCACCGATGTCCGCACCGACCGCCATCCTCTCACCGCCGACGGCTCCGTCGAGCTCGCGGTGCTCGAACGCTCCGGCTTCGACGAGAGCCGGCACATCGGAGCCGGTGTCGTCGTCGACGCGTCGGGCACGGTGATCGACTCCGTCGGGGACGTCTCCGCGAGCATCTACCCGCGCTCCACGATGAAGCCGTTCCAGGCGCTCGCCATCCGACGGGCCGGCGCCCGGTTCTCGGACGCGGAACTCGTGATGACGACGGCGAGCCACGCCGGAACGCCGTCGCACCAGGCGCTGGCCGAGCACATGCTCGCTGCCTTCGACCACGTCGAGGCCGACCTCGGGTGTCCGCCGGACATGCCGTACGACCGGGCGACGGCGCGGACCATGACCGAGCCCCGCCGGCTCGCGATGAACTGCTCCGGCAAGCACGCCGGCATGCTCGCCGCCTGCCGGGTGAACGGGTGGGACGCCGCGACCTACCTCGACATCGACCACCCGATGCAGCGCGCCGTCCGGGCCACCGTCGAGGACGCGACCGGTGAGGTCGTCGACGTGGTCGGCGTCGACGGGTGCGGGGCGCCGGTGTTCCCGCTGACGTTCACCGGCATGGCCCGTGGCATCGCGGGAGTGGTGCAGCGCGGCGACGCCGACACGGCGGCCCTCACCGACGCGATCCTCGCGAACCCCTGGGCGATCGACGGGGTCGGGCGAGCGAACACGGTCACGATCGAGCGGCTCGGGCTCGTCGCCAAGCTCGGCGCCGAGGGGGTCATGGTCATGGCTGCGCCCGGCGGTGCCGCGGTCGTCGTCAAGGTCCTCGACGGAGCACTCCGCGCCGGCACGCTGGCAGCGCTCACGCTGCTCGAGCGGAACGGCGTCGTGTCGGCGGACGGTGTCGCCGACGTGCTCGGCGCCACCGGCGAGAAGGTCCTGGGCGGCGGCGTCCCGGTCGGGTCGATCCGCCCCGGTGCCGGGCTCCGCTAGACCGCAGGCGGGTCGAGGCCCGGGAGCACCGGGGCCAGTGCCATCCCGACGGATTCGTCCGGGTCGCCGCGGAGCGTGCAGCCGTACCGGGTGACCTCGATGGTGGGACAGGGGCGGCGTGGTCGGAACCGCAGATCGGGAACGAGCACGACGGACCCGCCCCTGCTGCCGTCTGCGCCGACAAGCACGGCCACCGCGAACCCGGACGGCAACGTCGCGACCGGCGCGCAGGCCAGCTCGGGCAGGACGACGTCGGCGCCGTGGGCGACCCGGAGCTCCTGATCGGCGGTCGCCGTCGCCCCGAGGGCTGCCGTGACCGCCGCGAAGACACCGGCGGCCAGTGCGCCACGACCGACGACCAGCACGCCGTCGAGGCGGTCGATCGACACCGGTCCTCCCCCGATCACCCGGCCGACGTGCAGTGCACCGCCGTCGAGCGCACGGCCATCGGGCGCCGGCTCGGCGACCACCTCGTCCATGGGGAAGCGCGCCTCCACCGGCGCGGGGCGGTCGGTGTCCGCCGACCGCGACCGCACGACCGACGCGATCGCACCGAGGACGACGGCCGCTGACAGGGCAGCGGTTCGCTGTCCTGGTGGGCCCGGGAGCGACGCGGCAGCTCCGGCCACGACGGCGACGGCCAACACGGACCATCGAACGGCTGGTGCTCCCATGTCGTCGAGTCCATCGCACCACGACGACGAACGAGAGCGGGCGCCGGAGCCCGTGGAGAACCCGGGCGCCCGCCGTCGTGTGCAGGGAGGTGCTACTGCACGAGGAAGAACTGCTCGCCGATGTCCACGCGGGCGCCGCGCTCGACCCGGTACCGACGACCCGGCTCGCATCGGCGGATCGATCCGTCGATGTGCCGGATGACGGACCCGTTGCCGGAGAACCGGTCGGACACCCAGAGGTCGGCGTCATCGCGCCCGAGCTCGAGGTGCGTCTTCGACACGGACTTGCCCGGGTCGTGGATCGTCAGCAGGTCGTCGAACCGTTCGCCGGGCTCGGGGCGGGGCAGACGCCCGAGCAGTCCGGTCCCGTGGACGCCGATGCGCTCACCGGTGCTGAAGTGCAGGACGAAGGGCGCACGCGTCGGGGTCTTGGTGACGATCCGTGTCTCGTCCACGTCCTCGTCGAGCTGTGCGGACTCGTCGGCGTCGCTGCTCGAGGGCACGGCGTCTGCGTCGGACAACGGTCGAGCAGGCTCCACACCGGGGATGGGCGGCAGGGGCGCGACGGTCGGGACAGGCGGGAGGGGTGCTGCGGTCGGGACGGATGCGTCCTCGCGCGCGGGCACATCCTGTCGCGAGACCTCGACGTCGTCCGTCGCCTCGACCTGGTCCGTCGGCTTGGCGTCGTCCGTCGGCTCGACGTCGTCCGTCGGCCCGACCTCGTCCGTCGGCTCGGGGTCGTCCGTCCGCTCGGCGTCGTCCGTCGGCGCGTCGACCGGGATCTCGTCGTCCGGTGCTTCCACCGGCGACCCGTCGTCGTTCGCCGCCCAGTCGGGACGGTCCATCGGCAACGGCATCACGGGACCGGTGAACGCGGCGGTGACCGCGGGACGGACCGCCCCGCACTCGCCGCAGAAGATGTCGTCGGGCTCGAGCCGGTGGCCGCACACGTGGCACGTCGTCGGCTGCAGCCCGGGCTGGACCAACGGTGTGGGACGCATCGACCGGCGGTCGACCAGCGGCTCGACGACCGCGGTGTCGCCCGGCCGGGCAGCGGTGTCGCCCTCGGGAAGAGCATCGGGCGTGGCCTCGTCCTGCACCGGCGCGGCCGTCGGCTCGGCCGGCGAGACTGCGTCGTCGCGGTCGGCGGACACCGACTCCGTCACCGGTTCGGCAGCGGCCGACTGCTCGTCGACGGCTCGACCGATCCACCAGGACGGCGCGCTCGGAGCGGTCGCGGGTGCGGGCTCCGGCGCCCAGAACGGCGCGGCGGCGGTCTCGGCCACGGGCTGCGACGGCTGGAACGTCGGCGGCACCGGGGTGGTTCCTGCGCCGGAGCGGGGTGCGACGCGCGTGACCTCCGGGTCGTCCTCGACGGCAACGGGCTCGGACGGGAACGCGTCCGGGTCGAGCGGCGGCTCCGTCGGCGCCTGCGTGCTCGGAGAACCCTCGCCGCCCGTCCACGCACCGAGGCCGCTGCCGGCACCGTGCACGTGGGTCGGCGCGGAGCGGGGCGCGTAGGCGTCCGGCGTCCGGACGGGAACGGGTGCGGTCGGACCGGCCTGCTGGCGATCGGCACCGGTGAGCCAGGCCCTGGTGGCGGGGTCGAGCGTCGACTCCGGCAGCCACGCCTCAGCGGCGGGGTCCTGGCGACGGCCGTGCTGGTCCGGCTGCTGGAGCGGCGGCGGTGTCGCACGGTCGACGGGCTCGGGCGCGACGGATCGTCGCCCGGGAGCCGCGTTCACCGCTCGACCGCACTCACCGCAGAAGATCGCTCCGTCCGGGAGCACCGATCCGCAGTGTTCGCATCTGATCACAGGTTGCCTCTGTCCTCGTCCGGCCCGCCGTGACGCTCGTCGGGCCTCCGGACATCGTAGTCACCGCCGGCTCCACCCCGTCGCTGGCCGGCACCCACACGCCGTCGGAGTGCGCCGCCGACACGTGCGACAGCCGCTCCCGGTGCGGTGCTGCGCAGCGACCTCGTCGACACGGCGGTCCGGATGCGCTCCCGCCGGGTCCGTCCGTCGCGGAGCTGCCCGATCGCGGTGTCGGTGGCCTCCCACATGCGGTCCGCAGTGCGGTCGTCCGCCTCGCTCGGGCCGAACACCGCTCGGTCCGCCAGCGCGGCGAGTCCGGTGCCGCCGTCCCCCGGGGCGCTCGACGCGACCTCTCGTCGTGTCGACTCCGCGCGGACGTCGTGTCCGCGGTCGAGCAACGCGTCCCGGTACTCGTCCCACGCGCCGACGATGCGGCCCCTGGCCGTCGCGGCGCGGCGACGGCGACGACGACGGATCCGCTTCAGCAGCACGATCACGCCGAACGGCAGCAACACCAGGGCGATGAACGCGAGGGTCCCGAGCACCCACGGCAGTGCCGCGAGCAGGATCTGCAACCAGAGCGGTGGCTGGTCCGGCGTGTTCCGGTCGCTCTGCGGCGGCGTCTGCTGGTCCTGGTCCTGCTGGTCGACGGGCGGCGGCGGCACCACCGTCTCGGGCCTGGTGACCGGTTGCGGGGTCTGCTCCTGCTCCTTCGGGATCTCCCGGACGGTCGGGTTGGGGTTCAGGGTGACCCATCCCCACTGCGCCGTGTCCACCTCGATGCGGGCCGTCACGTCGGAACCGCGGAAGGTCGTCGTGCCGGCAGCACCGGAGGAGGACGGCGTCGATCCGGAGTCACCCCCCGCTGCGAAGCCCAGCACGACCCTGGTGGGGAAGCCGATCGACTCGGACATCAGCGCCGCCGCGACGGCGTACTGCTCCTGGTCGCCGAGCATCAGCGGCGAGGTGAGGAGTTCCTGGATGCGGTCGGCACCGTGGCCCGAACGGCTGACCCGGTCGTCCCCCACACCGTGGCTGACGTACCCGTTCCGCTGCAGCGCCTGCACCACGGCCACGAGCTTCGCCCCGTCGCTCTGGGCATCGGTGGTCGTCGACTCGACGGTGTCGCGCACGGCGTCGGGGACGTTGCGAGCCGCAGGGACCGTTGCGGTTCCCGGACGCGCGGTCGCCAGCTGTTCCTCCGTCGGCTGGTCGGGGACCACCGCGGTGAGGTCGTACCGCGTCCCGTCCTGCACCCCGCCGACGACCGCTCCGGTGCGGGTCGATGCGTTGTAGAAGAACGCACTGCGCTCCCGCTCCGCCGCAGCGCCCGCGAACTCGACGCGTTCGAGGTCGCCGACGGTCGGGAGCCAGACCCCGGAGTAGCCGTCCACGGTCACCCCGACGTGCACGGTGGTCCCGCTCACGCCGCGGACGTCCACCGACGTCGGGACACGCTCGAAGGTGCCCGACGCCGACGCGCCGTCCGTCCCGCCGACGCGGTAGACCACGCCGTCGTACGTGTCCAGCGTGGCGATCCGGACGAACCCGTTCTCCGGCAGGCCGGTGACACGGAGCTGCGTGGTGTCCGCCTCGGTCGATTCCTCGTAGGCCCGGAAGCCGCTGAGCGGGCTGACGTAGTCGCGGGGATCGAACGGCTTGACGACGTCCGTCCTCGCGACGGTCCGCGCGGTGGTCGGTGGCGCGACCAGCCCCAGTCCGGTCGCGACGACCGCCGCAGCGACGATCGTCCCCGTCCCGACCAGGGCCGGCCGGACGACGGACCTGGTCACCGTGACACGGGCGCCGATCGTCTCGGCCACCGCGACCGCGCGGCGCGCGTGGCGCACCGTGAGCGCCCAGACGAGCGCGATGCCGGTGAGCACGACCGCGAGGGCGAGCGACGTGTCGAGACGGCTCGGCCCGACGACCACACCGGCGGCGAACAGCACCAGTGCCGGGATGCTCGCCAGTTCCTGCCTGGAGGCACGGGTCGCCACGCTCACGGACGTCACCGTCGCGACGAGGAGCGTCACGAAGAACGGCACCAGGAGGGCTTCGTAGGTCCCGACCGGCAGGCTGATGGTGACGAGCCGCTTCCAGCCGAGCGCGACGCCGGACAAGAGGTCCAGGAGGCCCTGGCCGGTCGGGAGCACCCCGTTCGCCTCCCCCGGCACGGCGGCGGGGACACCGGTCACCGTGAACGCCGCGACCGTCGCGATCGCAACGACCGCGGTCGGCAGACGGAAGACGGCCCCGAGCAGCGCGACGAGCGAACCGACGAGCACCGCGGTGACCGCGGCGACGACCATACCGTCGTCGCGGTACACCGGCCACCACGCGACGCTCGCGACCGCCAGGAGCAGCCACACGACGAGCGTTCCGCCGACGAGCCGGAACGCCGGCACCCGTCGGGCCCGACGTCGCGTGTCCCGCCGTGCGCGCGACGGCACCACCGCGGGGGCGCTCATGCGGCGGCCGATCGGTGCAGCGCGTGACGGAGGTCGTCGAGGTAGCCGATCGTCATCACGGTCAGTCCTGGCACTCGCACGAACCGCGGGACGGCCTCGGGCTCGCAGATCACGGCGACGACCTCGACGCCGATCGGGAAGCGGGTGGCGGCGAGGCGGAGCGCGGGGAGTTCGACCGCAGAACCGACGACGAGGAACGCCACCGAGATCCCGGCGGTGTCGTTGCCCACGATGCGAGCGACCTCTGCGACGGGCAGGCAGGCGTCCGCCAGGCCGACGGTCGCGAAGTCGTCAAGCAGTCGCGTCGGGGTCACGGTCGGCAGGCGGTGCACGGCGTAGACGGCGCGCTTGGCGAACTCCGGGGTGCGTTCGGACACCACGACCGTGACCTCTCGGCCGTCTCGCACCGCACGGCTGCCGAGGGACGCCGCAGCGCTGACCGCGAGCTCGAACTCCTCGTCGTCAGCGAACTCGGTCCTGGAGATGCCGAGCGCGATCACCAGGTGCGACCGACGCGTGTCCTCGAACTGGCGCACCATGAGCGCGCCGGTCTTCGCCGTCGACTTCCAGTGGATGTTCCGGGGATCGTCACCCGGCATGTACTCACGGATCGCGTGGAAGGAGATGTCGGCAGGCGAGAGGTCGGTCGTCGCCTGCCCCTCGAGGTCCCGGACCAGACCGGTGCTGGTCGACGGGATCGCGACCGTCCTCGGGTGCACGATGACCTGTTCGCGAGCGGTCCAGACGATCTCCCGGCGCACGAGGCCCACCGGGTCGGCGCGGACACCCGTCACCGGACCGACGTCGAGGACCCCTCGGCGGACCGTCGGGACGGGCACCTCCCGTTCGAACGTGCCACGAGGGGCGATGGTCGGGATGGCGACGTCCACGAGTCCGGCGCCGACCGGCACCTCGACCGTGATCGGGACGGACGGCAGACGTGCGGGGTTCTCCGCGGTGACGGTCACGCCGGCCGGGTCACCGACCGCGACCCGGCGGACCGGGAGGCTCATCCGGATGAGCAGCCTCGACCCACCGATGAGCGCGACGGCAGCGACGACCACGAGCAGGGCACCGGCGAAGCCGACGACGACGACCTCGCGCAGGCCGAAGACGTACCCCGTGACGAACGCGACGAGTGTGAGCGCGGCGACCGTCCAGCCCAGGCCGGTGACCACCGACGAGACCTCGGCCCACCCGCGTGCCACGAGCCTCCAGGCCGTGCGCCACAGACGGACGATCCCGACGACCGCGTCGGCGGCGACGCCGTCGCGGTCGCCGACCAGCCGCGTGCGGACGTTCGTCAGGCCGGCGACCGTCCCCGTGCGCTCGTACGCCGTGCTCGAACGACGCGACCGCGTCGACGAGGGACGGCGCGAGCGCGTGGAGACGGGCCGGCGGTCCGTCACGACGTGACCCGGTCCGCGGGCGGCGGGGTCTCCACCAGGAGCTGGGAGACGACGCTCGAGGCACTGACGCCGTCGAACTCCGCCTCGGCGTCGAGCACGAGACGGTGGGCGAGCACGGGCTCCGCGAGTGCCTTGACGTCGTCGGGGGTGACGTAGTGCCGGCCGCTCAGCGCCGCGAACACGCGCGACGCGCGCATGAGCCCCATCGCACCACGGACACTGACGCCGAGGCGGACCTCGCTCGCCGAACGCGTGGCGTCCACGAGGCGGGCGACGTAGTCGGCGATCGTCGCGTCGACGTGCACCGTGCGGGCCAGCGCCGCCATCTCCGTGATCGTCGCAGCGGGCACCACGCTCGCGAGCGGCACCGACGACGCCGGCGCCGAGGAGGTCTCGAGGATCTTCACCGTCGCCGCGTGGTCGGGGTAGCCGATCGACGTCTTCATCAGGAAGCGGTCGAGCTGCGCCTCCGGGAGCCGGTACGTGCCCGCCTGCTCGATGGGGTTCTGCGTCGCAATGACCATGAACGGCGCCGCGAGCCGGTGGTTCACGCCGTCCACCGTGATCGCGGATTCCTCCATCGCCTCCAGCAGTGCAGACTGCGTCTTCGGGCTCGCGCGGTTGATCTCGTCGGCGAGCACGATGTTCGCGAAGACCGGTCCGCGGTGGAACTCGAACTCCTGCGCGCGCTGGTCGTAGACGCTGATGCCGGTGATGTCACCAGGCAGCAGGTCCGGGGTGAACTGGATCCGGTTCGTCGAGCCCTGCACGCTCTGCGCCAGCGCCCGCGCCATGCTCGTCTTCCCGGTGCCGGGGACGTCCTCCAGCAGCAGGTGGCCCTCGCTGAGCATCGCCGTGACCGCGAGTCGGATCACGAACGTCTTCCCCAGGAGCACCTGCTCGACGTTGGTCACGATGCGGCCGGAGACGTCGGCGAACCAGGTGGCCTGCTCGGGGGTCATGCTCATGTGAAGGGGTTCCTCGTGTCGGTCGGCTCGGGTCGGTCGTCGTGGGTCGTTCAGCCCGCCGGCGGGGCAGCCGGGGCCGGCGCGACGTCCTGCTCGGTGGGGTTGGAGTCGGTTCTGCCGGCGACGGTCGCCTGCACGGTGATCTTCGTCGCGTCCGCGGGGATCGTCGACCCTTCCGCGTACTTCCCGTTCGCGTCACCGTCGGCGCATCCGAAGACGCCTTCGCCGATGGCACCGGTGCAGATGCGGATGGAGTAGGTGACGGTCGGCGACCCGACGTTCTGCGGCGGGTTGAGCGCGATCTTCCCGCCGGCGGTGGGCGCCACGGCCGTGGCCCGGGTGTTGAGCGGGACCGCGTTCCCGACAGCGGTGTCGTCGGTGCAGTACTGCCCGCCGTTGTTCGCCAGCCGGCAGGCCGAGACCGTCACGGCCAGCGAGTTCCCGAAGTCCTGCGCCGACGGGTAGAGCGTCACGGCGTCCCCTGACGTGGTGGCGCTGTCACCGTTCGCGAGCGCGACGCGGTAGAGCGTCGCGCGACCGGCGTCCACACGGAAGTTCGAGACGACGACCGGGTACCGACCGGCGCTGTCGGACTGGCCGGGGAGACCGACGTCCGCTCGTGGGCCCGACGGCGTGAGGTACGACTGCACCGGGCCGACGACGCTCGACGCGCAGAAGCCCAGGGAGTTGACCGCGACCACCGCGTAGTAGTAATTCGAGTCACCGCCGGGGGTGTCGGCGAACGACTGGGTGCCAGCGCCGCCGATCTGCGTCGCGTCGTTGCGTGTGACGGCCGAGCAGTTGAACGACTGCGACGACAGTCGGAACAGCCAGTACTCCCGGATGTCGGTCCCGCCGCCGTCCGAGGGTCCGAAGGTGATCGAGACCTTCGTCTGTCCGCCACTCGACTGCCCGGTCGCCGACAGCCCGCTCGGCGCCGAGGGGTTGCCCACCGCGGTCGCCGAGGCCGAGGCGGAGTTCCACTGGACCGGGCTGCCGTCCCGGTCCGCGTCGTTGCGCGCGGAGACCGTGAAGGTGTAGTTGCCCCCGCCGGTGAGGCCGTCGAAGGAGGCGCTCGTCGCCGTCCCGACGCTCCTGGTCGTGGAGGACCCGGGTCCGTCGATCGTGACCACGTAGTTGTCGACGGCCGTTCCTCGTCCGGGCCGCGGAACCGCGTTCCAGGACAGGTCCAGTCGGTTCGGCGAGGACGAGTTCGGCACCGCCTTGACTCCGGTCGGCGGTGCCGGGACGAAGTCAGCACTCAACGGCGCCGACTGCGGCGACGGATCAGACGTCCCGACGGCGTTCACCGCGATGACCGAGAACCGGTAGGACGCGCTCGGGTCGAGATCAGTGAGCGTGCAGACGGTGGAGGTCCCGCAGTCCTTCGACACGCCGTTCGTGCCGGTGACCCGGTAGCCGGTGATCGCCGAGTTGTTCGCCTGCGGCGCCGACCAGGTCAGCGTGATCTGCCCGCCGTCGTACGACCCGGTGCGTGTCGGGGTACCGGGGGCGTCCGGGACGTCCTGCACCGAGATCGTGACGTCGCCCCAGACGTACCGGTCGGGGTCGTTCGTCGCGTCGGCGACCTGGTACTGCAGGTTCGTGTTCACGGGCTTGGCGGTGCCCGAGACGGACACCTGGAGCCGTGACTTGTCGGCACTCGGGGTGATCGTGACGCCGGAGGGCAGGCCGCCGGCGAGCCCGCGGATGTTCACCACGCGCAGGCGCTCGTTCGGGAACGGGTTGGTCGGTTGATCGTTCGCGAGGACGTCGATCGTCGTCGACGATCCACGCTTCGCGACGGCGCTGTCCGCCCCCGGCTGCACGAGCGGCCTGGTGGACGCGACGATCCCGACGGTCACGAGACCGGACCGGCCGGCGTTCGCGGCATCGGCGACGCCGACGCCGATCGTCGCCGAGGTGTTCTTCTGGGCGGAGTCCGCGACCTTGATCGTCAGTCGCTGGCCGGAGATCGTGGCCGTGGTCCCGGAGGACGGCTGGCTGACGACGGAGTACTGCAGTTCGGGCAGGTCCTTCGGGTACGGGTAGTCCGTCAGCCGCGTGAGGTCGAGCGTCCGGGAGTCGCCCGGCTGCATCTCGATCGAGGACCCGGTGAACGCGGGCGGCTGGTTCGAGCGCGGCGTGACCTTCACGGGGAGGACCAGGGTCGCGACCCGCCCCTTGCCGCCGTTGGCGTTCGAGCCGTCGGTCACCTCGAACGAGATCGACGCGTTGCCGTAGTACAGCTTCGCCGACGTGAACTGCAACGTGGACGAGTCGACGGTGAGGTCGTCGCCGTTCGCGTGGGTGGCCTTGACCGTGCCGGGGTCGGTGATCTTGGCGGTCTGCCCGTTCGCGGTCACGACGTACTTCGACAGCGGGATCCTGATGGTCGACTCGCTCTTCACCGTGATCGCGCCCGCTGACCGGTTGACCTGCGGGAGGGCGTCGTCGAACCCCGGGACGTGGATGAACCCGTACGACACGATGTCCGGGTGGTCCTGCCGGGCGACCGAGAACGGGATGACCTGCGAGTCGTCCGTGAGCCGAACGGAGATCCGACCGTCGGTCGTGGTGCGGGCGGTGTCGCCGTAGCCGTCCACCACACCGACGGTCAGGGACGACGTCGACCCCTCGGCGAAGAACACGTTCTTCAGCACGTCGACGGTCACGCTCTGCCGGTGCAGGATGTCCTGCAGGTCGAGCGTGGTGTCGTCGACCTCGGGACGGAGCGGGCGCGCGTCCTTGTCCACGGTGACCGTGAGGAACGCCGTGCTCGCGCCGCCGCTCTCGTTCGACGCCGTGTAGAGCACCGCGAAGTCTCCGCTCTTCGCGGTCTTCGGCGGGGTGACGCGGATCTCCTGCTTCCGCAGGACCTTCGCGGTGACGTCCTTGGCGGTCGGCTCGGCCTTGGAGACGGTGAGGTCGCCGCCCTCGGGGTCCGAGTCGTTCTGGAGCACGCGAACCGTCACGGAGCCGCCCGGCCGGATCGTCACGTGGTCCGCCTCGGCCACCGGGTTCGACGCCTGTTCGGCCCGCGGTGCGATGCCGACGCGGATGGTGCCCGTGGCGCGAGCGCCCAGCGCGTCGACGACCGTGTAGGTGAACTCGTCGGTGCCGGCCGAGTAGTCCCCGGCCTCGTAGGTCAGGGAGTCGGAACCGATGTCGCTGACCGAACCCTTGTCGGGGTTCGACGCCACCCCGACCAGCTGCACGGAGTCCCCGTCCGGGTCGATGCCGTTCAGCGGCACGGAGATGCTGACCGCCTGGCCCGCGACGACACGAGCCGTGACCGTCTGTGGCACCGGCGGGTTGTTCGTGGCACTGTCCTTCTCACGGACCGAGATCGAGACCGCGGCGTCCGCGGACTGTCCGTCCGGGCCGGCGACGCGGTACACCGCCGTGTAGTTGCCAGGGGTCTTCGGCGCAAGGTACCGGAGGTGGTCGCCGGAGGCGAAGAGCAGACCGCCGTCGCCGGGGACGTTCTGCACGAGGTCCGGCTGCAGGGTCAGCGGCTCGCCTTCCGGCTGGGTGTCGTTCGCGAGGACGTCGATGTTCGCGACGTCCCCGACCCGGACCGTCGCGGTGTCCGGCTGCGCCACGGGCGGCTGGATCCGGTCGGGCTTCGGGATCTCGACGACCGTGACGGTGCCGGGCGACGACGCGAGGCCGTTCGTCTCGGTGTAGGTGAAGGTCACCGGTCCGTCGAGCGGTGCCGACAGGGTCGTCCTGATCGTGTGCTGGTCGAGGATGCTCGCCTGCACGCCGGAACCCCGCGCGGGTCCGTCGAGCGCCGTGACGAGGAGGACCCCGCCCGCCGGATCGATGTCAGTGGCGGTGACGTCGGTGTCCTTCGTCGACAGCGTGTTGACGAAGACGGTCTTCGGGGTCGTGATCGGCGCGGTCGAGGCGTCCGGCGGGGCCGCGATCGTCATGCGGACGATCCCGCTGGACGTCTTCGTGCCGTCCGTCACGGTGTACTCGACCTGGTGGTCCCCCACTGCGTCGCTCTGCACCCGGAAGGTCCCGGCGTCGTAGCTCGGGGTGATCGTCACGCCGCTCGCCGACGAGACACTCGTCAGCGTGATGCTCCCGTTGCCGCCCCGCACGTGCTCGAGCGGGTTCACCGTGAAGGACTTGCCTGCGTAGCCCTTCACCGGGAACGCGTCTGCCCGGAGCGGCACGCTCCCCTGCGCGGCGACGTGCACGGTGAGGGATCCGCGGCCGTCCGAGCGACCGTCGCTCACCACGAGCTGGACGCTGCGGTCGCCGGTGCGACCGCTCTTGTTGCGGAAGTCGAGGAGGCCGTCCGGCGTCGTCGAGACCTCGTCCCCGTCCGTCGCGGTCGCCGACTTCAGGTACACCGGGTCGCCGTCGGGGTCGACCCAGTCGCCGAGCACGTTGCTCGACACGTGCCCGCCCTGGACCACGTCGGCCGTGGTGTCCCTGACCTGCCTGGGCGCGTCGTTCTCGGACTCGGGTCGCACGCTGACCCGGACGGTCGCGGTGGCCGAGCCGCCGTTGCCGTCGGTGATCGTGTACGGGAACGTCACGGTCCCGGACGCGCTGTCCGACAGGGCGATCTGCAGCCGCTGCCCGTCGTCGACGATCGCGACCTTCCCGGCGGCCTGGTCGACGGACCCGACCTCGCTGACGATGATCGGGTCGCCGTTGGGGTCGTAGTCGTTGAGCAGGACCGGGAGGCTCGTGGTGCGCCCCGGACGGGCTCCCAGGTCGTCGTCGACCGCGACCGGCGGCTTCTGGTCCTTGTCGACCTCGGGGTTGTCGTCCGAGATCTGCTCCTGCTGCTGGTCGTCGTCCCGCTTGATCAGGTCGGACCAGTTGTCGATGAGCTGACCGCTGCGGTCGATCGCCCAGGAGCGCCCGGTCGCCGGGTCGTTGGCGACGACGGTGTCGGCGTTGTGGACGATCTGGAGGGCGGCACCGCCGGGCACCCGGTCGAGCTGCTGCAGCGCGCGGCCGGCGCACGTGTCGATCGCCTGCCCGCCGCTCCACGCCCCGAACGTGCAGTTGCCGTCGACGTAGGGTCGGGCCGCGCGTCCCGACACCGCCAGGGCGGTCGTGGTCACTGCGCCCGACGGCGTGACGCGGACGAGACCCGCGGCACCGGCGACGACCACCGAGTCCCCGTCGGCCGAGGACCGCTGGAGCGCCGGGGACCCACCGACCCGGTCGCCGAGGTCGACCGTGTCGCCGTCGACCGAGAGCGCGCCGGTCGTCTGGTCGAGCACCGCCATGTGGGAGCCGAACGCCGCGACCTGGAAGTCGTCCTTGCGGTCCATCCGCACGGTCCAGCGCTTCGCGACGGACAGGGTCGAGCCGACCTCGACGAGGGACGCCGTCCCGGTCCGCGGCGAGTACACCGCGACGTGCTCGTCCGACGCGTCGAACACCGCGTCCGCGCCGAGCGTCAGATCAGCCTTGGTGGATGCGTCGAAATCGGCGAGCTCCTTCGCCGGCGTGGACCAGACCTCACCGGTCTCCTGGTTGCCGATGACCGCGGTCGATCCCGAGAAGAACACCTGCGGTGACCCGGAGGGCAGGGTGACCGGGTCACCGATCGTCGCGTCCGCCACGTCGACCTTCGCGACCGTGCCCTTGGTCTCGTCGACGCTGTAGACCATCGATCCGCTCTGCAGTACGGAGAGCGCGTCCGTGGACGACTCCACCGCGGTGTTCAGCTGCAGGACCGCGGTGTTCGCGCGGCCGACCGCCCCGTACTGCGACGAGGGCACCCAGACGGTGCCGTCCCCGAGCGCGACCCGCTGCGTGTGGTACCCGCTCGAGACGACGGCGGCCCCGGCGACGAGCGCAGCGACGACCACGGACGCGCCGACGGTGATCGCGGCGGACCGGTGTTGTGCGATGAGCCGCCGGATCACGATCCGCCGCCGATCGTGGCGCACCGTTCGGCACTCGCGACGCCGGTCTTGCCGTCGCGGTTCACCGCGACCGAGATGCACTCCTCGTCGCCCTTGCTGCCGGAGACGACGAACGACGTGCCCGACTGCTGGCTCGACGCGCCGTTCGAGGAGATCACGTAGGTGTCGCCGTTCCGGAGTCCTGGGTCGCTCCAGCGGAACGTGACGGACTGACCGGCGGTCGACGCGCGGACGTCGGAGACCGTGGGGATCGCCCCGGAACCGACGCGTGTCACGAGGACGAAGGAGGTCACGGCGAGGGCGACCACGACCGCAGCCGCGACCGAGGACGCCCAGATCACGGTTCGGCGGGATCGACGTCGGGCCCGGGTGACCGAGCCGGTCCGGTGGACGGTGCCGACGCTCCGCGAACCGGTGGCCGCCACACCGCCCTGCACCGGGCGACGCGTCCGGCGCCGACGACCGACCCGGCTCGGCGGCTGGAGCTCCCGGATCATCGTGCGGTCACCCTCCGGCGTGGGCGTGGCGACGGCCCATGCCTCGACCGCGACGTCGGCAGCAGTCTGCGGGATGCCGAGCTCGGCCTGGACCTGCTGGAACCCGCGGACGAGTTCCATCACGGTGGCCGGACGCTGCTGGACCTTGCGGGACATCGCCGTCGCCAGCAGTCGCTCGAGCGACGGCGGCACGTCCGTGCGACCGGACGGCTTCACACCGCCCTTGTCCACGCGCGCCATCAGGTCGGCGGCACCGTTCTTGCCGCCGGGGACCTCGAACGGGCTGCGCCCGGCGAGGAGCGAGAAGACCGTCGCCGCGAGGGAGTACACCTCGGACTGGATGGTCCCGCGGGACTCGTCGATGAGGACCTCTGGCGCCGACCACGGGATGGACATGCCGATCGGCTCGTCGGGATCCGACTCACCGATGGTCGCCGCGATGCCGAAGTCGGACAGCACGGGGTTGCCGTACGCGGTGAGCAGGATGTTGGACGGCTTGATGTCGCGGTGCAGCACGCCTTCACGGTGCGCCGTCTCGAGCGCGGAACCGATGCGCACCCCGATCGACAGGACCTCGGAGACCGGGATCGGCTCGCGCCGGTAGCGCTCGCTGAGCGACGACGAGCAGAGTTCCATCACGAGGTACGGACGTCCGTCGGCCGCGACGCTCGCCTGGAACACGGTGAGGATGGACGGGTGCGTGCTCAGCCGAGCCATCAGGTTCGCCTCGGCCTGGAACATCTGCCGGACCCGGTCGTCGACGACTTCGTCGAGCAGGACCTTCACCGCGACCTGGCGCCGCGGCATGTCCTGCTCGTAGAGGAACACGTCGGCGAAGCCGCCGGAGCCGAGGACGTGCACCGGGCTGAACCCGGCGATCACGGGAGGGGTGGACGGTAGCCGTCGCGCCATGGCACCCTCTCCTCCCCGGCCGCAGCCGATCGTCCCCTCGGCCCTTCAGTCTACGGAAACGAGCCGGCCGGAATTCCGCACACCAGAGTACGGGATTCCATCCGCTGCCCCCAATTCGGGGGACGTCAGTGGCGAGGCAGCGTGTCCTCGAGGTCGCCGTCCTGCGGTGCGTCCTCCACTTGGAGGACCACGACGGTGACGTTGTCGCGACCACCTGCGATGAGGGCATCGCCCACCAGGCGCTCGGCGAGCTCCTGCGGGTCGGCGACCTTCGCGGCGATGCGGCCGATGACCGCGTCGCCGATCTCCTTCGTCAGACCGTCCGAGCACACGATGTACCGGTCGCCGGTGCGGAGCGGCAACGTCCACCAGTCCGGCTCCGGCGGTTCGCCGAAGCCGACCGCGCGGGTGATGACGTTGCTGTCCGGGTGCGCTTCGGCGTCCTCTGCCCGCAGCACACCGGCGTCGACCATCTCCTGCACGACCGAGTGGTCGACCGTGATCCGACGGAGGACGCCGTCGTCGACCCGGTAGGTGCGCGAGTCACCCACGTTGAAGACGAGCGCTGCCGGCTGCCCGTTCGACGCGACGAGCGCGAGTCCGGTCACGGTCGTGCCGGCACCGATCGCGTTGCCGCCCGCCGCACGCTCGATGTCCGCCGTGGCGAGCAGGAGCGCGCGCTGGATCGACTGCCGGGTACCGAACGGCCCGTCGACCGAGTCACCGAGGCGACGGACAACGGCGTCGCTCGCGCGGTCACCGGCGAGGTGTCCACCCATGCCGTCCGCGACGACGAAGAACGGTGCTTCGACGATGTAGCTGTCCTCGTTGTGGTCTCGGCGACGACCGACGTCGGTCGCGGCTCCCCACGAGAGCGTCAGGGTGGCGCCGTCCGTTCCGGGGACGTCGATGGCGTGGGCGGCGGCTGCTCGGCCGAGTTCGGTCACGTTTCAGGATCGCTCTCTGGGGGTTCGGGGCGTGCCGGTCTGAGGGGTCGGAGGCTGGTGGAGCGACGGCGGGACACCGTCGGCCCCTGGCGTGAGCCGGAGGTGCGGCGAGAGGATCTCCACCACGATGCCGTCCCCGATCTCGACTACCGTACCCGTCAGCGCGACGATCGACGCACCCGACGCCATCCGGTACGGCGCCGAGCCGGCGGGCCGGACGACGGTCCCGTTGGTCGAGCGCAGGTCGTCCACCACCGCGGCTTCGCCCTCGGCGTGCACGAGCAGGTGGGACGACGACACCTGTCCGAGCGGCGACGGTACGGTCACGAGTTCGGGCGCCGGCCCTCGGACGACACGCGGCAACGCGGGACGCCGGCCGATCACCACCGGGTGGTCGAGTCGGATGACGCGTCCGCCGACGCGGATCGACGGCACGCGGGTGCGTGCTGGTTCCGGGACGGTCGGGAGGCTCGGGGGCGCGTCCGACAGGGAGGCCGTCGGCCGCGTGGACGGCGCGGTCCGACGCGGCCCGAGGACCGTGTCCTCCGGGACCGTCGACGGGTCCGGCGCAGTGCGCGGCCCACGGATGACGGTGTCCCCGAGTGGGCCGTCGTCGAGCAGGTCCGATCCGTGCGACCCGCCACCCGAGGGGACCCGGAGGACCGTGTCGTCGATCGCGTCCTGCGCGCGAGCGGATCCGAGCGGCCGCGACCGAGGACGGATCACCGTGTCCTCGACGTCATCGGCGTCGTCGTGCACGTGGTGCCTCCCTGCGTCCTGCCCGCGGTGCGGTCTCACAACCGTAGACGATCCGGTGCACGCCCCGTCACCCCCACCACTCCGGGCGCGCCCCGGCCCGGGCCGATCGATGGACGACGAGCGCCAACGCGTCGTCCGGCACCACGTCGAGCGCGTACCCGGCTCGGACCTCGGCCTCCGTCAACGCACCGATCGCCCATGAGCACCAGGCGCCGAGCGCGACCGCTCCCGCGACGCCCCGACGTTCGTCACGCGGTGCGCCCTGCTGCTTCCAGCCGTGCCAGACCGCGGTGCACCGTGCGCCAGCGGTCCGGATGCGGTCGCGTGACGGAGCCGGGCCGCGGCCGTGGAACGCCGGCGGGGTCGGGTCCGTGAAGGGGTCGAACGGTCGGGCCGCCCGCAGGTCCGGTCCGGATGCGGCACCGATGAACCGCACCAGGGCCATCCGGGTCGCGAGTGCGGCGCACGCGGTCGCGACGGCCGACCGGCCGGCGGTGTCGAGGAGCGCGGTGCCGGGCGCGACGAGCGCGGCGGCGGCGACCGGCAGGGTCACGGCTGCTGCGATCTCGCGCGGGTAATGGACGAACGGGGAGCTGGACGATCGTGCGACGTCGAGGTTCATGCGTCGATCGAAACGCGCACCGAGCCTCCAGAGCGGTGACGGAGGCGATTCCGTGGTGAGCGCGACGTACGGGGCGCCTGTGGAGGAACGGCCGCCGATCAGACGGAGGCCGGCTCCAGGCTCTCGGCGACCAGGTCCCACCCGGTGTCCGAGCGCTCCACCAGCACGCCCACGGACGTCGCCCATGCGACGAGGTCGTCCATCGACCCGATCGACGCATCGGCCCGAGCCAGCAGCGACACCAGTCGCCCCTTCGCGGTCTTGTTCCAGTGGTTCAGCGCCTTCCGGCGGTCGCTGCCGTCGACGCTCACGACCCGCAGGGCCACGGCGCCGTCGACCGGACCGAGCGCGCGGTAGCCCTCCGAGCGCAGGTCCAGGACCAGTCCACCACCCCTGGTTGACAACGCTGCGGTCGCGACTGCGGGCCAGTGCGACGCGAGGCGCAACGGCCCGAGGCGCGAATCGTGCGACAACCGGTAGGCCGGGATCTGGTCCCCCGCGCCGATCGGCCCGAACATCGCGGACTGGACGACCACGTGCCGGTACCACCAGGAACGGACCTCCGCAGAGGCCGACGGGACGTCCAGCGGGTCGTAGAGCACCCCGGTGTACCGCTCGATCGCCGGCAGCGTCGGCGACGTGTCCAGCGAGAGGTTCCGGAACCGCTCGGCGATCGACTTCGGTCCGAGCTTGAGCGCCGTCCGCGCGGTGGACTCCTCGGAACTGACGGAGCGGGCCGCGGCGATCACCGCGGCCCGCTCTCGGGTCAGTTCCGGGAACGAGAGACCACCCAGGTCGAGGGTGGTTCCCGTGTCCCCGCCCTCCCGCTTCGTCTCCGAAGGCGGGAGGAGGACGGTCAGTCCGGTCAGGAGGCCAGCGCGGCCTGCCGCGCCACGATCGTGACCGTGTCGTGCTCGACCGAGAGGAACCCATCCTCAGCGTCGACCGCGACGGTCGAACCGTCGGCCCGCGTGATGCGGACCTGGCCCTGGGCGAGGATCGCGAGCATCGGCTCGTGACCCGCCAGGATGCCGATCTGGCCTTCTGTCGTGCGTGCGACGACCATGGTGGTGTCGCCCGTCCAGACCTCGCGGTCCGCCGAGACGACACTCACGGTGAGACCCGCCATGTCAGCGGTTCTCCTTCTGGATCTGCGCCCACTTCTCTTCGACGTCGTTGATGCCACCGACGTTGAAGAAGGCCTGCGTGGCCACGTGGTCGAACTCGCCGTCGGCGATGGCGCGGAAGGACTCGATCGTGTCCTTGAGCGGGACCGTGGAGCCCTCGACACCGGTGAACTTCTTCGCCATGTACGTGTTCTGCGAGAGGAACTGCTGGATACGACGAGCGCGCTCGACCGTGATCTTGTCCTCTTCGGAGAGCTCGTCGACACCGAGGATGGCGATGATCTCCTGCAGTTCCTTGTTCTTCTGGAGGATCTGCTTGACGCGGGTCGCCGTCTGGTAGTGGTCGGCGCCCAGGTACCGGGGGTCCATGATCCGCGACGTGGAGGTCAGCGGGTCGATCGCCGGGTAGAGGCCCTGCGACGCGATCTCACGGGAGAGCTCGGTCGTGGCGTCGAGGTGCGCGAACGTGGTCGCCGGCGCCGGGTCGGTGTAGTCGTCGGCCGGGACGTAGATCGCCTGCAGCGAGGTGATCGAGTGACCACGCGTCGAGGTGATGCGCTCCTGGAGCACACCCATCTCGTCGGCGAGGTTCGGCTGGTAGCCCACCGCGGACGGCATGCGGCCGAGCAGCGTGGAGACCTCGGAGCCGGCCTGCGTGAAGCGGAAGATGTTGTCGATGAAGAGGAGCACGTCCTGCTTCTGGACATCGCGGAAGTACTCCGCCATCGTCAGCGCCGACAGGGCGACGCGCAGACGCGTTCCCGGCGGCTCGTCCATCTGGCCGAACACGAGGGCCGTCTTGTCGAAGACACCCGCCTCTTCCATCTCACCGATGAGGTCGTTGCCCTCACGGGTGCGCTCACCGACACCGGCGAACACCGACACACCACCGTGGTCCTGCGCGACGCGCTGGATCATCTCCTGGATGAGGACGGTCTTGCCGACACCGGCACCACCGAACAGACCGATCTTGCCACCCTGGACGTACGGGGTGAGGAGGTCGATCGACTTGATGCCGGTCTCGAACATCGAGGTCTTGGACTCGAGCTGATCGAACGCGGGGGCCTTGCGGTGGATCGGCCAGCGCTCGGTGATCTCGAGCTTCTCGTCGGTGTTGAGCACGTTGCCCAGCACGTCGAAGACCTTGCCCTTGGTGACGTCGCCGACGGGGACCGAGATCGGGGCGCCCGAGTCACGGACCTCCTGACCACGGACGAGGCCGTCGGTCGGCTTCAGGGAGATGGCACGGACGAGGTCGTCGCCGAGGTGCTGCGCGACCTCGAGGCCGATCTCCTGCGACGAGTCACCGATGGTGATGGTCGTGAACAGGAGGTTGTACATCTCCGGGATTGCGTCGTGCGGGAACTCGATGTCGACGACGGGACCCGTGACACGGGCGATCCGGCCGACACCGGGCGCCGACGACGTCTCGACCGCGGTGGTTGCGGTGTCGGTCATGGCTGGTGCCTTCCTGAGGGTGGGTATCTGTCCGCGAACGACGCGGACTACTTCTTCTTCGACGAGAGGGCGTCGGCGCCGCCGACGATCTCGGAGATCTGCTGGGTGATCTCGGCCTGGCGTGCGTTGTTCGCGAGACGGGTGAAGTCACGGATCAGCGAGTCGGCGTTGTCACTGGCCGCCTTCATCGCCTTCTGCCGGGCGGCGTGCTCGGAGGCAGCCGACTGGAGCATGGCGTTGAAGATGCGGCTCTCGATGTAGACCGGGAGCAGCGAGTCGAGCACCGCATCGGCGTCCGGCTCGAACTCGTACAGCGGGAGCGGCTCGTTGTCCGTCGGCTCCTCGACACCCTCGACGACCTCGAGCGGGAGCAGGCGAACGACCTGCGGCTCCTGGGTCGCGAGGCTGAGGAAGCGGTTGAACACGATGTGGATCTCGTCCACGCCGCCCTCTGCCGTGTCCTGGAGGAACTTCGACACGACCGCGTCGCCGATCTCCTTCGCCGTCGAGAACTCGGGCTGGTCGGTGTTGCCGACCCACTGCTGCTCGGATGGGCGCTCACGGAACGCGAAGTACCCGACGGACTTGCGCCCGACCAGGTAGTACACGACGTCCTTGCCCTCGCTGCGGAGCAGGGAGGCGAGCTCCTCGCCCTGCTTGAGGACGTTCGTGCTGAACGCACCGTTGAGGCCACGGTCCGAGGTGAACAGCACCACGGCCGCACGCGTCGACGACTCCGGCTCGGTGGTCAGCACGTGGTCGACGTTCGAGAACGTCGCCACGGCCGACACCGCCCGCGTCACGGCCCGCGAGTACGGGCCGGACGCGGCCATGCGGGCCTGTGCCTTCTGGATCCGCGACGCCGAGATCAGCTCCATCGCGCGAGTGACCTTCTTCGTGGTCTTCGCCGACTTGATTCGCTGTCGGTAGACCCGGACCTGCGCTGCCATCTAGCGACGACCCTTGACGATCTGCTCCTGGTCCACGTCCTCGGCGTCGGCGGCGTCGAACTGCTCGGACCCGAGCGTCTTGCCGTCGCTCGTCTGGAAGCTCTTCGAGAACTCGTCGATCTGCTTCGACATCTCGGCGACCGTCTCGTCGCTGAGCTGGTTGGTCTCGCGCAGCGTCGTGAGGACGTCGGAGTTGCGACGCAGGTGGTCGAGCAGCTCGGACTCGAAGCGGAGCACGTCCGGCACGGGGACCGTGTCGAGCTTGCCGTTCGTGCCGGCCCAGATCGAGACGACCTGCTCCTCGACCGGGTACGGCGAGTACTGCGGCTGCTTGAGGAGCTCGGTGAGACGGGCGCCGCGGTCCAGCTGACGACGCGAGGCCTGGTCGAGGTCGGACGCGAACATCGCGAACGCCTCGAGCGAGCGGTACTGCGCCAGCTCGAGCTTCAGCGTGCCGGAGACCTTCTTGATCGACTTCACCTGGGCGTCACCACCGACGCGCGACACCGAGATGCCCACGTCGACGGCCGGACGCTGGTTCGCGTTGAAGAGGTCCGACTGCAGGAAGATCTGGCCGTCGGTGATCGAGATGACGTTGGTCGGGATGTACGCCGAGACGTCGTTCGCCTTGGTCTCGATGATCGGGAGACCCGTCATCGAGCCTGCGCCGAGCTCGTCGGACAGCTTCGCGCAACGCTCCAGCAGACGGGAGTGCAGGTAGAAGACGTCACCCGGGTAGGCCTCGCGTCCCGGCGGACGACGCAGGAGGAGCGACACGGCACGGTAGGCCTCTGCCTGCTTCGACAGGTCGTCGAAGATGATGAGGACGTGCTTGCCCTGGTACATCCAGTGCTGGCCGATGGCCGAGCCGGTGTACGGGGCGAGGTACTTGAAGCCGGCCGGGTCGGATGCCGGGGCGGCGACGATGGTGGTGTACTCCATCGCGCCGGCGTCCTCGAGCGCACCCTTCACGGAGGCGATCGTCGAGCCCTTCTGACCGATCGCGACGTAGATGCAGCGGACCTGCTTGTCCTCGTCGCCGGACTCCCAGTTGGCCTTCTGGTTGATGATCGTGTCGATCGCGATCGCCGTCTTGCCGGTCTGGCGGTCGCCGATGATCAGCTGACGCTGGCCACGGCCGACGGGGATCATCGCGTCGATCGCCTTGATGCCGGTCTGCAGCGGCTCGTGGACCGACTTGCGGGCCATGACGCCGGGAGCCTGCAGCTCGAGGGCACGACGGCCCTCCGCCGCGATCTCGCCGAGGCCGTCGATCGGGGCGCCGAGCGGGTCGACGACGCGACCGAGGAAGGCGTCGCCGACGGGGACGGAGAGGACCTCGCCGGTGCGGGTGACCTCCTGGCCCTCCTCGACGCCGGCGAACTCGCCGAGCACGATGGCGCCGATCTCGTCCTCGTCCAGGTTCTGGGCCAGGCCGAGCGTGCCGTCCTCGAAACGGATGAGCTCGTTGGCCATGACGCCGGGGAGGCCTTCGACGTGGGCGATGCCGTCACCGGCGTCGGTGACGTGCCCGACCTCGGCCGTGGAGGCCTTCGTCGGCTCGTAGTTCGAGACGAAGTCCTTCAGGGCATCACGGATCTCATCGGGGCTGATGGTGATGTCTGCCATGGGATTTTCCTTGTTGGTTTCCGGGGCCCTTCGGCTCCGAGAGGGTGATGCTGTCCGGTCAGGACAGTTCCCGTTGTGGACTTGGGGTGTCGGGTACGACCGTACGCTCAGCCCGCGAGCTGGAGCCGGAGGTCGGCGAGGCGCGTGGACACGGTGCCGTCGATGACGTCGCCGCCGACCTGCACCCTGACCCCGCCGACGACCTTGGGGTCGACGACGTGGTTGACGATGATGTCCTTGCCGTAGCGCGCCGACAGCCCACGGGCGACACGAGCCGCCTGTGCTTCCGACAGCGCCGTCGCGGTGATGACCGTCGCCACGACCTTCTCGGCCTGGTCGGCGACGATGCGCGAGGCATCGCGGACCAGTTCACCGATCCGGCGGCCACGGGGCTGCTGGACGAGTGCCGACAGGATCGTCACCGTCTGCGCCGACGACTTGCCGCCGATGAGCCGCTCGACGAGCGCGCTCTTCTCAGCGGGGCTGCCGAGCTTCGTGCCGAGCGCGAGCTCGAGGCCCGCGTCGGACCGGACGGCGGTCTCGAAGGCGAAGAGCTCCGCCTCGATCGAGGTCCCGGGTCCAGCGGTGGCCGCGACGGCGCGGATGCCCGCGTCCTCGATGCCGGCGAGCAGGTCCTGCTGCGAGGACCAGCGCGCCCCGGCGACCGCCGTCAGGACAGCCCGCGTGGTGGTCGCCTGCCCGGCGAAGACGCGGTCGATGACCGCCTTCTTGCCGACGACGTCCGCCGTGGGGTCCGCGAGCAGCGTGAGGAGCTGCGAAGAACCGGCGACCACTCGCCCGGCGGCGAGGATCTCAGCACCGGTCGCCAGGTCGGCGCTCCCGCCGAGTTCGGCGAGGACCGCCTGCGTCGACGAGAGTGCTGAACGAGTGGCGCTCCGCATGCTCAGCGCTCCGTCTCTGCCTGCGACGCCTGCGCGTCCTTCGACGACTCGAGGTCGGCGAGGAAGCGGTCGACGACCGCGGTGGCCTTGGCGTCGTCCTTGAGGGACTCGCCGATGACACCAGACGCGAGGTCGAGTGCGAGCGAGCCGACCTCGGTGCGGAGCGACTGGAGCGCGCTCTGGCGCTCTGCCTCGATCTGCGCCTGGGCGTTCGACGTGATGCGCGCGGCGTCGGCAGCAGCCTGCTCGCGGACCTCGTTGCCGATCGCCGTGGCGTCGGCACGGGCCTGCTCGCGGATGCGGGAGGCCTCGGCACGGGCGTCGGCGAGCTGCTTGTTGTACTCCTCGAGCGCAGCAGCAGCCTGCTCCTGAGCGGCCTCGGCCTTCTTGATGCCGCCTTCGATGGCCTCGGTGCGCTCATCGAGCATCTTCGTGATGCGCGGCGTGACGACACGCCAGAACACCAGGAAGATGATGACGAAGGCCACCGCAGACCACACGATGTCGTACACCGGCGGGATCAGCGGATTGTGGGTCTCCTCCGCCGCGATGATGAGTGCGTTCTGCATCGAGGAACCTTAGTTGGTGAAGATGAAGTACGTGGCGATACCGATGAAGGCCAGGGCCTCGGTGAAGGCGATACCGATGTACATGAGGGTCGTCAGTCGGCCCTGGAGCTCGGGCTGGCGAGCGACGGACTCGATCGTCTTGCCGACGACGATGCCGACGCCGATGGCCGGGCCGATCGCAGCGAGGCCGTAGCCAACCGTCGCGATGTTGCCGTTGATCTCCGCGAGAACGGTCGTTGCGTCCACGTGTTTTCCTTTCGAGGTGCGGGCCCGACGGTTGCCGGCCCCGTAGGGGGTCAGTGAGGAATCAGTGCTCGTCTGCCAGCGCCAGCTGGATGTAGACGGCGGTGAGGAGCATGAAGACGTAGGCCTGCAGCAGCGCGACGAGGATCTCGAAGAAGCTGAAGGCGATGCCGAACGCGAGCGTGCCGATCCCGAAGAACGCCAGCAGGCTGTGCGAGTCGAAGAAGAAGAACCAGGTGGCCGAGAAGAACAGCACCAGGAGCAGGTGGCCGACCACCATGTTCATCAGCAGTCGCAGGGTCAGGGTGACCGGGCGGAGGACGAAGGTCGAGACCAGCTCGATCGGCGTCACGATGATGTACAGGTACCACGGGACACCGGGCGGGAAGAGCGAGTTCCGGAGGAACGTGCCCGGGTGCTTGCGGAGACCGGCGTAGATGAAGGCCACGTACGCGACGATCGCGAGGATCAGCGGCATCGCGATGCGGCTCGTGCCGGCGATGTTCATGAACGGGATGAGCCCCGTCAGGTTCATGAACAGGACGCCGAAGAAGATGGTCGCCAGGAGCGGGAGGAACCGCTTGCCGTCCTTCTCACCGAGGTTGTCGAAGGTGTTCCGGCGGACGACGTCGAAGCCGTACTCGATGAACGCCTGACCGCGGTTGGGGATCAGCTTGAGCGCCCGGGTCCCCGCGAACGCGAAGACGAGCAGCACTGCGACCGCGATGAAGCGGATGATGACGATCCGGTCGATCTCGAACGGCGTCCCCGCGAAGAAGATCGGGTCGGGGAAGAACTCGTTGATCGACGGACCATGGAACTCGGCGGCCTTACTGCTCCCCGCCGCAACGGTGTTGGCCGCAGCGGTGAGGGACAGGGGAAGAGCGTGGGATAGCAGCGCTGTCTCCTGTGTCGGCGCGCGCACGTCATGGCACGCGATGGTGGACTGTGTGGAGGCTCGTCCGCTCCGAGCATGGCTCCGGGCGCGGACTCCTCAAACCCTATCAGGTGTCAGAGCCTTCCCGGGCTCTCAGACGCCCGGGTCGTCCTTCTCAGCATCCGCAGAGCCGGGCAGGGGCACGTCGATCGGCACACGTCCCTTGGCGATGACCGTCACGTCGATCACGAGCGACCCGATGACGCCGACGATGATCGCGATCGCGAGCACGGGCGTGTTCACCCAGTCCCGGTCCTTCAGCAGCACGAGCACCACGATGAAGAGCACGAACTTCACGAGGAACATCCCCATGATCGTGCCGAAGAAGGCGCCGGAGATCATCTGTCCGCGGGAGAACCGGATCGCCAGCAGGACGCTCACCGCCGTGAGCCCGCAGAACACGACGCTCATCACCGCGCCGATCAATCCCCCGACCAACCCCGGCGTCCCGGCGACGAAGAAGCCGACGACTCCCCCGACGACGGCGAGGGCGACCGCGAGCACGGCCCCCTGCACGAGGATGCGGCGGAAGAGCGGGCTGACGTGGTCGAGGCCGTTCGGCGTGGTCACGAGGGGTCTCCTGGAGTCGGGATGTCGCGGGTGGCTGCGGCGCGGTCGAGCGGGTCGAGCCGGGCATCGACGGCCGCTCCCGTTCCTGCTCGGCTCTGGGCGGCGATCTCGGCACGCTTCCGGCCGAGCGGGGCGAACGTCGCGATCGCGCAGATCGTGAACCCGACCGCGACGAAGGCCACGACCCACCACCACTGCAGGAACAGGAACAGCAGGCAGCCGATCGCGACGGTCGCCGTCCACGCGTAGAAGATCAGCACGGCGTGGAAGTGCGAGTGGCCCATGTCGAGCAGCCGGTGGTGCAGGTGCTTCCGGTCCGCCGAGAAGGGCGACTTCCCCGCGCTCAGTCGCCGGACGACGGCGAGCCCGAAGTCGAGGATCGGCACGATGAGGATCGCGAACGGCAGCAGGATCGGGATGAACGCCGGCAGCAGGTCGGTGCGGGTGCGCACGGCGGCCGGGTCGATGTTGCCCGTGATCGACACGGCGCTCGTCGCCATCAGGAAGCCCACGAGCAGCGCGCCGGCGTCCCCCATGAAGAGCTTCGCCGGATGCCAGTTCAGGATGAGGAACCCGAAGCACGCGCCGACGAGGACCGCCGTCAGCAGCGACGGCAGGTTGAAGAAGAACTCGGTCTGCACGACCACGCGGTTGATGAAGAACGTGTAGAGGAAGAACACCCCGCCGGCGATGATCGCGACGCCGGCGACGAGCCCGTCGAGCCCGTCGATGAAGTTGACGGCGTTCATCACCAGCACGACGGCGAGCACCGTGAAGATCAGGCTCATGTAGGACGAGCCGACGCCGAGCGTGTTGCCGATCGGCAGCGACACGATCGCGACGCCCTGCCACGCCAGGATCCCCGCGGCGATGATCTGGCCGGCGAGCTTCGTCATCCAGTCGAGGTCCCAGATGTCGTCGGCGACACCGAGCACCACGATGATCGTCGCCCCGGCGAGCACCGCCAGCACGCGCCCGGGTTCGGCGAACACCAGGCGGAAGTAGTCGACGCCCGCGATCTCGGGGAACAGGAACCACGCACACAGCAGCGACACCATCACGCCGATGAACATCGCGATCCCGCCGAGCCGCGGCGTCGGGGTGCGGTGCACGTCGCGTTCGCGGACCTTCGGGTACCACTTGTACTTCAGGCCGAGCTTCCAGACCAGCCAGCTGACCAGGAAGCTCACGACCGCGGAGATGAGCCCCGCGAGCAGGTAGTACTTCACGTGACGAGGTCGGCCCCGACGACCCGTTCGATCTCCGAGTCCGGGATCACGCCGTGCCGCACGATGCGCAGCCCGCCACCGGTGGAGAGCCCGGTGGCGTCGACGATCGTCGACCCGGTCGACGCCTCGAACCCGTCGTGCGGTTCGAGGGAACCACCGTCGAGGTAGACGGACACGCTGTCGCCGAGCATCGACTCGGCGGCGTCGATCGTCATCGCGGCAGGATCACCGGTCGAGTTCGCCGACGACACCGCGAGCGGGCCGACCTCTTGCAGGAGCTCGAGTGCGATCCGGGAGTCGGGCATGCGGAGCGCGACCGTGCCGCGGGTCTCCCCCAGGTCCCAGTCCAGCGAGGGCTGCGCGTGCAGGATCACGGTCAGCCCGCCCGGCCAGAACTCGGCGACCAGGTCGCGCACCTGCTGCGGGACCTCGCTCGCGAGCGCGTCGAGCGTCGGCGGACCGGGGATGAGGACCGGCGGCGGCGACTGCCGGGTCCGCCCCTTCGCGTCGAGCAGCCGCTGGACGGCGGCCGCGTCGAAGGCGTCGGCGGCGAGGCCGTAGACGGTGTCGGTGGGGACGACGACGAGTTCTCCCCGGCCGAGTGCGGCACGTGCGAGCCGCATCCCGGTCAGGAGTCCGTCGGGGTCGGTGCAGTCGTATCGGGATGCCATGACTCGACGATGATAGTGCGACACAATGGAGGACATCGTGAACGAGACGCCAGCGCCCCGACTCCTGTTCCTCTTCGACATGGACGACGTCCTCGTCCGCTACGACTGGAAGACCCGGATGGCCGGGTTGACCGACCTCACCGGGCACGAGCTCGACGAGCTCCGTCGCCGGTGGTGGCTGTCCGGCAACGAGTCCCGTGCCGAGGCCGGACACTTCCCGGACGGCGACGCGTACCTCGCCGCGTTCGCGGCCGCGATGGAGTGCGACGTCCCCGAGACGGAGTGGGCGCGGATCCGCGGTTCCGCGATGACCGAGCTCCCGCAGCGCATCGAGGCGGTCCGCATCGCCAGCGAACACGGGCGTGTCGCGCTCCTCACCAACAACGGTCCGCTCGCCGGCCGCTGGATCCACCGATGGGCACCGTCACTGCCGCCGCTGTTCGGCGAGCACCTCGACACGTCGAGCAACTTCGGTGCCAGGAAGCCCGACCCCGAGGTCTTCCGCCGTGCGCTCGCACACCACGGCGCGCGGGCGGAGGACACCTTCTTCGCCGACGACATGCCCGAGAACATCGAGGGCGCCAGGAGCGTCGGCATCTCCGCGGTGCTCGTGGAGCACGACACCGACCTGCGGAACGCGGTCCGGGACTTCGTCGCGTCCCGGAACGACAGCCTGGAGGCTCGGCTCACCTCCGCCTAGCGGGTCGCGGTGGTCGTGCGGTCGCGGCCCGTCAGGTCCTGGTGCGTCTCCGGGGATCGGAACCCCAGGCGCGCCAGGACGTCCCGCACGGCTGCGCCCTGCGGCTCGGCGTGCTCGATGACGAGCGCGCCACCGGGGACGAGCAGGCGCCAGGCGGTCTCGGCGAGGGCCCGGACGGCATCGAGACCGTCCGGTCCGCCGTACAGCGCGAGCGCCGGGTCGTGGTCACGGACCTCCGGGTCCACCGGGATCGCGTCGTCGGGGACGTACGGCGGGTTCGACACGACGACCGAGACGGTCCCGTCGAGCTCCGGGAACGCGTCGGCGAGGTCGCCCTCGACGAGCCGGACCGTGCCGCCGTACCGCTCGACGTTGCGACGGGTCCACGGCAGGGCCTCGGCAGAGCGCTCGACGGCGTAGACGAGGGCGTTCGGCACCTCGGTGTCCATGGCGATCGCGATGGCGCCGCTGCCCGACCCCAGGTCCACGGCGATCGGCTCCGGCACCGCCGTCGCCCGGAGCGCGTCGATGCCGAACTGCACGACGCCCTCGGTCTCGGGCCGCGGGACGAACACCCCTGGACCGACGGCCAGGGTCAGCGCGCGGAAGTGCGCCTCGCCGGTGATGTGCTGGAGCGGCTCACGGGTCATGCGTCGCGCGACGGCCTGACGGAACCGTTCGACGTGCTCCTCCGCGATCGCCCCGCTCGTCATCGCACGCGCCTGGACGGCACCGCGCGAGGTGTCGGTCGCCCACGCGAGCAGGAGTTCCGCGTCCACGCGCGGTGTCGGGACACCGTGCGCGACGAGCGCAGCGGTCGCCTCGTCGAGGAGGCGATCCGCTGTGAACGTACCGTGCGTGCCGGACAGGAGCCGAGCCTCCAGTTCAGCTCTGGTCGCCGACGGCAGCCAGGCGTGCTTCTTCGTCCGCACGGATGGCGGACTCGATGACGGGCTCGAGCGCACCGTTCATCACGCGGTCCAGGTCGTACGCCTTGTACCCGGTGCGGTGGTCCGCGATGCGGTTCTCCGGGAAGTTGTACGTGCGGATGCGCTCGGACCGGTCCATGCCGCGGATCTGCGAACGACGGGCGTCCGACGCGATCGCGTCGAGCTCCTCCTGCTGCTTCGCGAGGATGCGGGCGCGCAGGACGCGCATTCCGGCCTCTCGGTTCTGCAACTGGGACTTCTCGTTCTGCATCGCGACCGTGATGCCCGTGGGCAGGTGGGTGATGCGGACCGCGGAGTCCGTGGTGTTGACCGACTGACCGCCGGGGCCCGAGGACCGGTACACGTCGATCTTCAGGTCGTTCTGGTTGATCTCGACCTCTTCGGGCTCGTCCACCTCGGGGAAGACGAGCACGCCCGTCGTCGAGGTGTGGATGCGCCCCTGGGACTCGGTCGCCGGCACACGCTGGACGCGGTGCACGCCACCCTCGTACTTCAGGTGCGCCCAGACACCCTGTGCGGGGTCGGACGAGTTCGACTTGATCGCGACCTGGACGTCCTTGTAGCCGCCGAGATCGCTCTCGGTGCGCTCGAGGAGCTCGATCTTCCAGCCCTTGGACTCGGCGTAGTGCGAGTACATGCGCAGGAGGTCGGCCGCGAAGAGCGCCGATTCCTCGCCGCCCTCGCCGCCCTTGATCTCCATGATGACGTCGCGACCGTCGTCGGGGTCACGCGGGACGAGCAGCCGGCGGAGACGCTCCTGGCGCTCCGCGAGCTGCTCCTCGAGCGCGGGGACCTCTTCGGCGAACGCCGGGTCCTCGCGCGCGAGCTCCCGGGCGGCGGCGAGGTCGTCCCCCGCCGCCGTCCAGGCCTCGTACGCGGACTTGATCTGGTTCAGTTCGGCGAAGCGGCGGTTGACCTTCTTCGCCCGGGCCGGATCGGCGTGGAGCGCGGGGTCCGACAGCTGCTGCGTCAGGTCCTCGTGTTCCGCCAGCAGCCCTGCTACCGACTCGAACACCGGTTACTCCTGGTGGCCGTGGTGACCGTTGCCGGTCGCCGGGACCGACTTCTGCACCTGGACGAGGAACTCGACGTTGGACTGCGTCTCCTTGAGGTTCCGCAGCACGATCTCGAGCGCCTGCTGCGGGTCGAGCCCGGCGAGGGCACGACGCAGTCGCCACGTGATCTTGACCTCGTCGGCGGAGAGCAGCTGCTCCTCGCGACGGGTGCCGGACGCGTTGACGTCCACGGCCGGGAAGATCCGCTTGTCCGCCAGGTGACGGTTCAGGCGGAGCTCCATGTTGCCGGTGCCCTTGAACTCCTCGAAGATCACCTCGTCCATCTTCGACCCGGTCTCGACGAGCGCCGTGGCGAGGATGGTGAGCGAGCCGCCGTTCTCGATGTTGCGCGCTGCGCCGAAGAAGCGCTTCGGCGGGTACAGCGCGGACGAGTCGACGCCACCCGACAGCACGCGACCGGAGGCCGGCGTGGAGAGGTTGTATGCGCGGCCGAGTCGGGTGATCGAGTCGAGGAGCACGACGACGTCGTGACCGAGCTCGACCAGGCGCTTCGCACGCTCGATGGCGAGCTCGGCGACCGTGGTGTGGTCCTCGGCCGGGCGGTCGAAGGTCGAGGCGATGACCTCGCCCTTCACCGTGCGCTGCATGTCGGTGACCTCTTCGGGCCGCTCGTCCACGAGGACGACCATCAGGTGCGCCTCGGGGTTGTTCTTCGAGATCGCGTTCGCGATGGCCTGCAGCACGACGGTCTTGCCGGCCTTGGGCGGCGAGACGATCAGGCCGCGCTGGCCCTTGCCGATCGGGGCGACGAGGTCGATGATCCGGGTCGACAGCTTCGCCGGCTCGGTCTCGAGGCGCAGGCGCTCGTTCGGGTACAGCGGGGTGAGGTCCTGGAAGTCGACGCGGTTCGCGGCGTCGTCGGCGGACTGGCCGTTGATCGTGTCGATCTTCACCAGGGCGTTGTACTTCTGGCGGCTCTGCTGCTCGTTGTCGCGCGGCTGCTTGATCGCGCCGACGACCGCGTCGCCCTTGCGCAGGTGGTACTTCTTGACCTGGCCGAGGGAGACGTACACGTCGCTCGGGCCCGGGAGGTACCCGGTCGTCCGCACGAACGCGTAGTTGTCGAGCACGTCGAGGATGCCGGCGACCGGGATCAGGACGTCGTCCTCGGTGATCTCCGGCTCGAAGTCGTCGTTCTGGCCACCACGGCCGCGCTTGCGGTCACGCTGGCGACGGCTGCGGCCGCTCTCGGCCTCGTCGTTGTGACGCTGCTGCTCGTCGCGCTGGTTCTGGCTGCTCTGGCCCTGGTTCTGCTTCTGCTGGCCCTGCTGGTTCTGGCCCTGCTTCTGCTGCTGCTGCTGCTTCTGCTGGTCGCCCTGGTTCTGACCCTGCTTCTGCTGGTCGCCCTGCTTCTGCTGGTCGCCCTTGTCGGCGTCCTGCTTGCCGTTCTGCTGGCGACCGTTCTGGTCGTCCTGCGCCTGCTGGCCCTGCTGGTCGGCGGTGTCGGCGTTCTGCCCACGGCCACGACCACGGCCACGGCTGCGACGACCGCGGCGCTGACCGCCCTCGTGCTCGCCGTTCTGGTCGCTCTGCTGGTCGTTCTGGTCGTTCTGGTCGTTCTGGTTCGACTGGTCGTCGACCGCGTCGGTCGACGGCTCGGCGTCGGGTGCCTCGGCAGCGCTGGTCGGAGCCTGCTCGGCGGGCTTCTGCCCACGACGACGACGCTGGCCACCGTTCTGGCCTGCGGGCTGGCCACCGTTCTGGCCGGCTTCGGCTGCGTCCTTCTCGGCACGGACCTGGTCGAGCCCGGCGAGGAGGTCCTCGGTACCGGTCTGACCGTGGTTGGTGTGCTCCGCTGCCGTGGTCGGCGCGGTGGTCACGTTGCCGCCGGAGGTGGCGCGGCGCGAGCGACGAGCACGCGAGGGTGCCTCGGTCGTGGTCGCCTCGGCGGCGGGGGCCTCGGCGGCAGGTGCCTCGACCTCGGGCAGGGTGGGCTGCTCGGGCGTCTGGGCGGCAGCCGCGGGGGCCGTGGTGTCTGGCGTCGTCGCCTCGGCGGGACGCTTGTCCTCGATGGCGGCGATGAGGTCGCCCTTGCGGAGCTTCGAGAGTCCCGTGATGCCGAGGGAGGACGCGATGCGCTGCAGCTCGGGCAGGCGCAGTGCGCGCAGGTCGCTGGGGATCTCCACCGTGTCGGCAGAGTTGTTCACGTCGGTCAAGTTCCTGTGTTCCTTCCGAACCGCAGAGCGCGGAGATTTTTCACCGACTCCCGCACGGAGCGCACTTGCACGGGTGGGCAAGCGCAGTGCATCGGCCGCCGTTCAGACGACGGGCCGGGAATCGGTGATCTGAGGGAGATCACACCTGGGGTCGGAGATTCCCTGCTGACTGTCGAGCCGCGCTAGGGGCGTTCTTCGTGGACCGCCGGGTGCGGCACTACTGTAGCACCACCCAGATCGACGGCCAGCATGAGCGGGCGCCAGGTGGATTCGGCGTGTCGTTCCACCAGCCCGGCGGCGGTGAGACGCTGCGCGGGATCGCTTCCGAGCACCAGCAGGCTCGGCCCGGCACCGGACACCACGGCGGCGAGCCCGTGCTGCCGGAGCAGCCGGATGAGGACGTCGGTCTCCGGCATCGCGCTCGCCCGGTACGTCTGGTGGAGCCGGTCCTCGGTCGCAGCGAGCAGGAGCTCCGGGCTCTGGATGAGCGCCGCGACGAGGAGTGCCGAGCGGGACACGTTGAACGCGGCGTCGGCGTGCGGCACGCTGGCCGGCTGCAGGGACCGCGCGAGCTTGGTCGACAACGTCGAGGTCGGTACGAAGACCACCGGCGAGACGCCACGGTGCACCAGGAGTCGCTTGTACGCGGGGCCCTCTGCGGTCATCCACGCGATGGTGAGCCCGCCGAAGAGTGCCGGCGCGACGTTGTCCGGGTGCCCCTCCATCTCCGTCGCGAGGGTCAGCAGGGTCGACGCGTCCAGGTCGACGACGCCCTCGAGCAGTCCCCTGGCCGCCATCAGCCCGGCGACGATCGCGGCGGCGGAGGACCCCATGCCGCGGCCGTGCGGGATCGCGTTCACCGCGTGCAGCTCGAGCCCCGGCTGCTCGACGCCCGCGTGCTCGAGACCACGCCGGATCGCACGGACCACGAGGTTCGTGTCGTCGGTCGCGACCTCGCCAGCACCGACACCGTCGACCGTGACGGTCGCACCCGGCTCCGGCCGCACACGGACCTCGACCTCGTCGTACAGGGACAGCGCGAGGCCGAGCGAGTCGAACCCCGGCCCGAGGTTGGCGGAGGTCGCCGGCACCCGCACGCGGACCGCCCGTCCGGCCGGTACAGCGTTGCGGGCGGTGACGCCCCCGTCCGGCCCGGACGAGCGGTCGGTGCTCACTGCGCGCCGGCCAGTCCGAGCACGTCCGCGACCGCCGCGGTGTCGACCGGGACGCTCGTCGGCGTCACGTCGCTGCCGTCCTCGGTGCGGAGGGCCCACTGCGGGTCCTTCAGGCCGTGGCCCGTCACCGTGATGACGACCGTCGCGCCCTTCGGGATCTGCCCGGCGTCGGCGCGCTCGAGGAGCCCAGCGACACCGATGGCCGATGCTGGTTCGACGAAGACGCCGACCTCGGCCGACAGGATGCGGTGTGCGGCGAGGATGCCGGCGTCGGTGATCGCACCGAAGTAGCCGTCCGTCTCCTCACGCGCTTCGAGGGCGTACTTCCACGAAGCGGGGTTCCCGATGCGGATCGCCGACGCGACCGTCTCGGGGTGCTCGACGACCGCGCCGTTGACGATCGGCGCCGAGCCGGCAGCCTGGAAGCCGAACATGCGCGGCATCTTGGTCGAACGACCGGCGGCGACGTCCTCGCGGTAGCCGCGGGAGTACGCCGTGTAGTTGCCGGCGTTCCCGACCGGCAGGAAGTGGAAGTCCGGCGCGTCGCCGAGGACGTCGACGACCTCGAACGCGGCGGTCTTCTGCCCCTCGATGCGGTCGTTGTTCACGGAGTTGACGAGGTGCACCGGGTAGTTGGCGGCGAGGTCGCGCGCGATGTCGAGGCAGTCGTCGAAGTTGCCCTGGACCTGCAGCAGCTGGGCGTCGTGTGCGACGGCCTGGCTGAGCTTGCCCATCGCGATCTTGCCCTCGGGGACGAGCACGGCGGCGGTGATGCCGGCGTGCGTCGCGTACGCGGCGGCCGAGGCGCTCGTGTTGCCGGTCGATGCACAGATGACGGCCTTCGCGCCGTGCTCGACGGCCTTCGAGATCGCCATCGTCATGCCGCGGTCCTTGAACGAGCCCGTCGGGTTCATGCCCTCGAACTTCACGTAGACGTCCGCGCCGGTGCGCTCAGACAGCCGACGCGCCGGGATGAGCGGCGTGCCGCCCTCCCCCAGCGTGATGACGGGCGTCGCCTCGGTCACGTCGAGACGGTCGGCGTACTCGCGCAGGACTCCCTGCCACTGGTGGGCCATCAGGGTTCTCTCTCTGTCTGGTGCTTCGGGGCTGGTGGAACGGGGACGGTGCTGGTCGGGACGGTGCTGCTCAGGCGCCGACGACGCGGAGCACGCTGGCGACGTCGGTCACGGTCGCCTCGCCACGGAGGGCTGCGACGGTGTCGGCGAGGTCGGACTCGCGTGCTTCGTGCGTGCCGATCACGAGGGTGGCGGTGCCGCCCTCACCGTGCGCGCTGGACTGCTCGACCGTCTCGACGCTGACGCCGTGCTTCGCGAGCACGCCCGCGACGGTCGACAGCACGCCGGGGGCGTCCGTCACGTGCAGGGTGATCTGGTAGCTCGTCCGGACGGTGCCGATCGGGAAGACAGGCAGCGCGGACTGCGTCGACTCGGCGACACCGGGGCCGCCGATCACGTGCCGACGAGCAGCGGACACCAGGTCGCCGAGGACCGCGGATGCAGTCTCGACACCACCGGCACCCGCGCCGTAGAACATCAGGTCGCCGGCGGCTTCTGCCTCGACGAAGACGGCGTTCTTCGCGCCGTGGACGCTCGCGAGCGGGTGGGTGTCCGGGACGAGCGCTGGGTACACGCGGGCGCTGACGCCTTCACGACCGTTCTCGTCCGTCAGGCGTTCGCACGTCGCGAGGATCTTCACGACGTAGCCGGCCTTGCGCGCGGCACGGACCTGCTCGATGGTCACCGAGGTGATGCCCTCGCGGTGCACGGCGGCGAGCGGCACCGAGGTGTGGAACGCGAGCGACGCCAGGATCGCGGCCTTCTGCGCGGCGTCGTAGCCCTCGATGTCGGCGGTCGGGTCGGCCTCGGCGTACCCGAGCTCCGTCGCGGTCGCGAGGGCGTCCTCGAACGTGGCGCCTTCGCGGTCCATCAGGTCGAGGATGAAGTTCGTGGTGCCGTTGACGATGCCCATGATCCGCTCGATGCGGTCCCCCGCGAGCGAGTCGTGCAACGGGCGGATGATCGGGATCGCCCCGGCGACGGCGGCCTCGTAGTAGAGCTGCGCGCCGACCTGCTCCGCCGCGGCGAAGAGCTCGGGACCGTGCGTCGCGAGGAGCGCCTTGTTGCCCGTCACCACGTCGGCACCGGACTGCAGCGCCTGCAGCACGAGGGTGCGTGCCGGCTCGATGCCGCCGATGAGCTCGACGACGATGTCCGCGCCGAGGATCAGCGAGCCGGCGTCCGTGGTGAAGAGCTCCCGCGGGAGGTCGACGTCGCGCTGGGCGTCGACGTCACGGACGGCGATGCCGACGAGCTCCAGGCCGGCGCCGGCGCGCGAGGCGAGCTCGTCGCCGTGCTCGAGGAGGAGTCGCGCGACCTGCGAGCCGACCGAGCCGGCTCCGAGCAGCGCGACGCGGACGTTGCGGTATTCGATCATGTGGTGCGTGTCTCCGGGATCTCGGGGGCTCACCGCGCGGCACCGGCTGCGGCCGCGGGCGACACCCCGGTGTCGCGGGCGAGGAGGTCGTCGACCGTCTCACCACGGACGAGGATACGGGCTCGGCCGTCGGCGACCGCCACGACCGGCGGGCGACCGACGTGGTTGTAGTTGCTCGCGAGGCTCCAGCAGTAGGCACCGGTCGCCGCGACCGCCAGCAGGTCGCCGCGGTGGACGTCCCCGGGGAGGTACTCGTCGTGGACGACGATGTCCCCGCTCTCGCAGTGCTTGCCGACGACGCGGGTCAGCACCGCATCGGCGTCGGAGGTGCGGGCGAGGCGCGCGGTGTACTCGGCGCCGTACAGGGCGGGGCGCGCGTTGTCGCTCATGCCGCCGTCCACCGACACGTAGGTGCGCGTCGCCTGGTCGTGCCCGTCGGAGGTCTCGAGCGTCACGGGCTTGATCGTGCCGACACGGTAGAGCGTGAGCCCCGCCGGCCCGACGATGTACCGCCCGGGCTCCACGGCGACCTCCGGCACGGGGATGCCGCGCTCGGCGCAGGCATCCGCCACGATCGTCGCGAGGGCGTCCGCCACGTCCTCCGGTTCGAACGCCGAGTCCGCCTCGGTGTAGTCGATGCCCCACCCGCCGCCGAGGTTGAGCTCCGGCACCGGACCGGACTGCACGAGCGTCGCGTGCACGTCCATCAGACGACGAGCGGCTTCACGGAAACCGGACTCGTCGAAGATCTGCGAACCGATGTGCGAGTGCAGCCCGACGAACGCCAGGGACGGCAGGGATCGGATCGTCTCCGCGGCGGCGACCGCCTCGGTCAACGGGATGCCGAACTTCTGGTCTTCCCGAGCGGTCGCGAGGTACTCGTGCGTCGAGGCGTGCACCCCGCTGTTGATCCGGATGCGGACACGCTGGACGACTCCGGCGGCGGCCGCGGCGTCGGCGACCCGCTGCACTTCTTCGTGGCTGTCGAGCACGATCGTCCCGACACCCACCTGCACCGCGCGGGCGATCTCGGCATCGGACTTGTCGTTGCCGTGGAACCCGAGCCGACCGGGGTCGACACCGCCGGCCAGGGCGACCGCGAGCTCTCCCCCGGTGCACACGTCGACGCGGAGGTCTGCCTCGGCCATCCACGCGGCGACCTGGGTCGTGAGGAACGCCTTGCCCGCGTAGTAGACGTGCGCCGTCGTGCCGATGCGACCGAACGCCTCGGCGAAGGCGTCGCGCACCCGGACCGCGCGGGACTGCACGTCACGCTGGTCGACCACGTAGAGGGGCGTGCCGTACTCGGCCACCAGGTCGTCGGCGGACACGCCGCCGACCGCGAGCGAGCCGTCGTCCGTCCTGGTCGCGGAGGCGGGCCAGATCCGCGCGGTCAGCGCGGAGGCGTCCGTCGGGAACCGCAGCCGCGGCGGGGCAAGTGGGTTCTCGCTCACGGGACCCGATCCTACCGAGCCGGGACGGCCCTCCCGGCCTGCGTTACGCCGCTGTGGACAAAACCCACTGTGGACGAAACCGCTGTGGAACTGTCAGCACGTTCCTGTGGTCTGGAGGCCCTGCTCGCTCAGCGGGAGCTCGTCCGCCGTGACGCGCACCGTCGCGTGCGCCGCCGTCACGTCGAGCGACCGGACCCGCAGCGACTCGGGGAGGAACTGCGCCGTGCACACCGACACGGGCGTGTTCGTCACCCCGGGGATGTCGTCCACCTTGAGGTCGAGTGCCGAGTTCGTGATCCTGACCGTCTTCGGGGTGATCGTGATGCCCTTGCCGTCGCTCTGGGCGACGACGGAACCGCGGGCCTCGTACGAGATGTCGTACCCGAGCACCGCGGTCGTGCCGGACAGCTGCACGCCGCCGTCGACGAGCGACATCCGGTCGAACAGCGGGCTGTACTTCGACAGGTCCTTCACGCTCGACGCCGCGAGCGTCACGGTGCCGTCCACGTCGTGCACGGCACCGGCAGCGTCGATCGGCACGTCGTGCGCCGTGACGTCGGCGGCGAGCGGGACGCCGTCGACGGTGATCTTCCTCGACGAGATCTCGACCTCGTCGAGGGAGCCGCCGATCAGCTGCGGGATGAGGACGCCGTTCGCGTGGGCGTCGACCGTCCCCTCGGTCCCGGCGGGCAGGGACTGCTCCACCTGCTGCGCGATCATCCGGTCCACGACGCCGCGGAGCACGAACTCGGCGATGACGACGAGCGCGGCGAGCACGACCACGATGCCGATCACGACGATCGTCAGGGTGCGGCCGCGGCGGCGCCGCTTCGGGGTGTCGGTTGCGGTGGACATGCGTCCCACCTTGCCAGCGTCCCCCGGCAGCCCGCCTGGAGGCTCGGCGCGGGTCGGGCGCATGTGTCGCGTCTGGCGCGTGGTGCGGAATGCTCCCGCACAACCGAAAGCAGCTCGCGCCACGGAATTCCGTGGCGCGAGCTGCTTTCGGTTGTGCGAGCGGCGGCGGGGCGGCGGCGCGCGGAGACTACATGCGCTCGGGGGCGCTCACGCCGAGGAGCCCGAGGCCGTTGCGCACGACCTGGCCCGTGGCGTCGTTCAGCCAGAGCCGCGTGCGGTGCAGGTCGGTCACGTCCTCGTCCCCGAGCGGCGTCACCCGGCAGGCGTCGTACCAGCGGTGGTACAGGCCGGCGAGCTGCTCGATGTACCGCGCGATGCGGTGCGGCTCCCGGAGCTCGGCGGCCTGCCGGACCACGCGCGGGTACTCGGCGAGGGCCCCGAGGAGCGCACCCTCGGTGTCGTGCGTGAGGAGCGACGCGTCGAACGCCGAACGGTCGACACCGGAGGCCGCGGCGTTCCGCGCGACGGACTGCGTGCGGGCGTGGGCGTACTGCACGTAGAACACCGGGTTGTCGTTGGTGCGCTTGGTCAGCAGGTCGAGGTCGATGTCGATCGCGGTGTCGATCGCGAACCGCACGAGCGCGTACCGGCCGGCGTCGACACCGACTGCCTCGACGAGGTCCTCCATCGAGACGATCGTGCCGTTGCGCTTCGACATCCGGAACGGCTGGCCGTCCTTCAGCAGGTTGACCATCTGGCCAATGAGGATCTCGAGGTTCTTGCCCGGCTCGTCACCGAACGCGGCGCACATCGCCATCATGCGGCCGACGTAGCCGTGGTGGTCCGCGCCGAGCATGATGAGGTTCCGCTCGAACCCGCGCTCGCGCTTGTCGAGGTAGTACGCCAGGTCGGCGGCGATGTACGCGGGCTCCCCGTCGGACTTGATGACGACGCGGTCCCGGTCGTCGCCGAAGTCGGTCGTGCGGAGCCACTGGGCGCCGTCGGCCTCGTACATCTGGCCCTGCTCCTGCAGGCGCTCGATGGCGCGCTCGACGGCCTTCGACTCGTGCAGCGAGTTCTCGTGGAAGTAGACGTCGAAGTCGACGCCGAACTCGTGGAGCGACTGCTTGATGTCGGCGAACATGAAGTCCACGCCCTCACGGCGGAACATCTCCTGCGCCTCGTCGCGGGGGATGTCGCGGACGTCCCCGTCGAAGGTGGCGAGCACGCGGGCCGCGATCTCGGCGATGTACGCGCCGCCGTAGCCGTCCTCCGGTGCCGGTTCCCCGAGCGCCGACGCGACGAGCGACCGGGCGAACCGGTCGATCTGGCTGCCGTGGTCGTTGAAGTAGTACTCGCGGGTGACGAGGCCGCCCTGCGCCTGGAAGACCCGGGCGAGGCTGTCGCCGACCGCCGCCCAGCGGACACCGCCCATGTGGATCGGTCCGGTCGGGTTCGCGGACACGAACTCCAGGTCGATGCGCACACCGTCGTACAGGTCGCCGTGCCCGAAGGACTCGCCGGACTCCACGATGGTGCGGGCGATCTCGCCGGCCGCCGCGGCCTCGAGCGTGATGTTGATGAAGCCGGGGCCCGCGACGTCCACCGAGGCGACACCGTCGAGCTCGGTCAGCTCGCCCGCGATCTCGGTTGCGAGCTCCCGCGGGTTCGTGCCGAGGCGTTTCGCGAGCTGCATCGCGGCGTTCGACGCCCAGTCGCCGTGCGCCCGGTTCTTGGGGCGCTCGAGGGCGACGTGCGACTCCTCGACGGTCACGGTGTCGGACGCGCCTCGGCGCTCGACGATCCCGGTCAGGATCGACAGGTACGCGGCGGAGAGTTCGGCAGGAGTCACGGCGCACGAGTCTACCGGGCGAGCGAGGACCCACCGGTCGCACCCGGCGACGTGCAGCATCATGTCCGCATGACCACCCGACGATCCGCCCGGGCGATCAGCGTCGCCGCGCTCGCCGTCCCCGCAGCCCTCGTGCTCGCCGCCTGCTCCGGCGGCGACTCCGGCGGGTCCCCCACGCGGACCCCGACGACGGCTCCGAGTGCGAGCGCCACGGCCGCCCCGATCGGCAAGCGCATCAGTCAGACGTGCGCCGAGCTCGTGCCGGACACCACCTTCGCCGTGTACGGGAAGCAGTTCGAACTCGACGCGTCCGCGACCCCGGAGAAAGGGTCGGCAGCGGCGAAGATCGCGCAGCAGCGCGGCCGCGTCTGCGTCTTCCACGAGGTGACGGACGAGTCCATGACGATCACGCTGGCCGTCGCAGACCTGCCTGAGAAGTCGCTCACGAACCTCAAGGACGCACTCTACGAACGCGGCGGGTCGGTGCCGACGTACCGCGTGGAGGGGTACTTCGCCCTCACCGACGACGTCGGCCGCGCCGACGCGTTCGCCGACCCGTACTGGATCACCACGTCCTCGACGCTGTTCACCGAGCCGGGCTCCGCCCAGCCGGTCGTCGATGCCGTCCGCCAGGCCCTCGCGCCGGCCGCCTCCTCGACCGCGACCCCGGCAGGCTGACGCGGGTCGGACCGACTGGAGGCGCGGCGCCGGACCGCCACGAGCCTCCCGTCGGTCGTCAGTCGCGTGACGGCAGCATGGCGACCAGCAGGTCGCGGAGGGCGGTGCCACGGGCACCGGAGTCCTCCGGGTGCCACTGCACCGCCCACAGCGGCGCAGTCTCGTGCTCGACCGCCTCGACCGTGCCGTCCGGCGCGGTGGCGACCACGCGGAGTCCGTCGCCGACCCGCCCGATCGCCTGGTGGTGCGACGACCGCACGTCGAGCTCCTCGGATCCGAGCGCCGCTGCGAGCCGACTGCCCGGCGCCAGCGACACCCGGTGGTCGACCATGCTCTCCGCGGGGTCCCCCGGCGCCACGTGCCCGCCGTGCTCGAGGTGCTGGACCAGGTCGCCACCGAGCGCCACGTTGATCACCTGCATGCCACGGCAGATGCCGAGCGTCGGCAGCCCGTCCGTGACCGCCGCCCGGACCGCCTCGATCTGCGCGAGGTCGGCGACGGCGAAGTGCTGCCCGCGCCCCTCGTAGTCCTCGGGGCCGCCGTAGTGCGCCGGGGCGACGTCCTCGCCGCCCATCACGAGCACGCCGTCGGCGTCAGCCAGCGCCCGCTGCAGTCCAGCGGGCCCGAGCTGCTCGGCGGCCACCCGACGCGGCTCCCACCCCGCTGCGCGGGCGACCTCGACGGCACGCCCGGTGAGCGTCGTGAGGGCGTCGTGGAACGCGGGATCGTGTCGGTCGGCGTCGCTGACGTCGACCACGGCGAGGACGGGACGCGCTCCTGGCTGCATGGGACGATCTTGGCGGAAGTCGGGCACGCCCGGGGTGCAGCCGGTGGTCCCGGGGCGGGGTCGGGACCTGCTACGGTTGTTCCCACCCAGGGCCCCCATAGCTCAGGGGATAGAGCACTGCCCTCCGGAGGCAGGGGCGGAGGTTCGAATCCTCCTGGGGGCACAGTGACATCCCCGCGCAAGCTGTCGTCCTCGCTGCGCTCGGTCGGCAGCGCGCGACATCACGGCAGGCCGCGACCGTTCCCCCGTGGTCACCTCCGATGCTGAGCGCACCACTCGCGGTAGCGTCCGGTGCATGTTCTCGTTTCCGGTGCACACCGCTGAGCCGCTCCGGGGCGGGCCGACACTCCGCTGGGGTGTGATCGGGCCCGGCAAGATCGCACACGACTTCACGAGCACCCTGCACGCGAACTCCGACCAGCGCGTCGTCGCCGTCGGGTCCCGCTCCCCCGAACGCGCCGCGGCCTTCGCCGCCCGACACGGGGTCGACGGCGTGCACGGCTCGTACGAGGCACTCGTCGAGGACCCCGCGGTCGACGTCGTCTACGTCGCCTCCCCACACCCGCAGCACCTCGGACACGCACTCCTCGCGATCGCCGCCGGCAAGCACGTCCTCGTCGAGAAGCCGATGACGACCTCGGCCGCGGACACCAGACGCCTCGCCGACGCGGCCCGCGGCGCCGGGGTGCTCGCGATGGAGGCGATGTGGACCAGGTACCTCCCTGGAACCACCGTCATCGCACAGCTCATCGCGGACGGTGTCCTCGGCGACGTGCACCTGGCGACCGTCGACGTCGGCTGGCCGCACGAGCCGGACCCGGCAGACCGAATGTTCGATCCGGAGGCCGGCGGAGGCGCGCTCCTCGACGCCGGCGTCTACGGCCACTGGTTCGCCCGCTTCGCCACCGGTGCCCCGGTGACCAGCCGGACGACGGGAGCGGTCTCGGATCGCGGGGTGGACCTCCAGTCCGTCACCGTGTCGACGGCCACCGGCGGCGCGCAGTCCGTGGTGACCACGTCGATGACGGCGTGGACGCCCGGCCTCGCCGTCGTCGCGGGCACCGATGCGACCGTTCGGTACACCGACCACTTCGTCTTCCCCGCCTCGTTCGTGCTGCACCACGCGGCCGGTGAGGACCGGTGGTCCGAACCGACCGGGCTCCGCGGCAGGCAGGGTCTGGCGTGGCAGGCGGCAGCGCTCGCACGGTACGTCGCGGACGGTCGGACGGAGTCGCCGCTGCACGGGCTCGACGACTCGATCGGGCTCGCGACGGCGCTCGACGACGCCAGGGTCGCCCTCGGCGTCCGGGGTGTTTCCGAGCACGACACCTCGGCCCCCTAGGATCACCGGCCGGTCGACCAGTCCACGACCGGGAAGAGGACGCGATGCCCATCGTCACCGGGAACCCGCAGCGGGAACTCGCCCGCGGCGACCTCGCCGCCGACCCGCGGACGCTGCTCGACGTCCTCACCGCGACCGCGGACGCGCACCCGGAGGCCCTGGCGCTCGAGGACCCGGACGGGACGATCGACTACCGGACGCTCGTGTCGCTGGTGCGCGAGCGAGCGGACGACCTCGCGGCCCGCGGTGTCCGGCGGGGCGACCGGGTGGGCATCCGGATCCCGTCCGGCGGCCGTGACCTGTACCTGTCCATCCTCGCGGTGCTCGCTGCCGGCGCGGCGTACGTGCCCGTGGACGCGGACGACCCCGAGGAGCGCGCGACGCTGGTGTTCGGCGAGGCCGGCGTCGTCGGCGTGATCGGTGCGGGCGGGGTGCTGCGCACCCGCGACGGCGCCGCGATCCCGGTCGGCGGCGCCGGGGACCAGGCGCCGGCGGCGGCTCCGACCGTCGACGACGACGCATGGATCATCTTCACGTCCGGCTCCACCGGCGTCCCGAAGGGCGTCGCGGTCACCCACCGTTCCGCAGCGGCCTTCGTCGACGCCGAGGCGCGGATCTTCCTGCAGCGCGCACCGATCGGACCAGGGGACCGCGTACTGGCCGGGCTGAGCGTGGCGTTCGACGCGTCCTGCGAGGAGATGTGGCTCGCGTGGGGGCACGGCGCGTGCCTGGTGCCGGCGCCCCGCTCCCTCGTCCGGACCGGCGTGGACCTGGGTCCGTGGCTCATCGTGCACGGCATCACCGTCGTGTCCACCGTCCCGACCCTCGCGGCACTCTGGCCGGACGACGCCCTCGAGCAGGTCCGTCTGGTGATCTTCGGCGGCGAGGCATGCCCGCCGGAGCTCGCCGCCCGCATCGCCTCCAGGGACCGCGAGGTCTGGAACACCTACGGTCCGACCGAGGCCACCGTCGTCGCCTGCGGCTCCCTGCTGGACGGGTCGGCACCGATCCGCATCGGCCTGCCCCTCGACGGCTGGGACCTCGCCGTCGTGGACCCGGCGGGCGCCAGGGTCGCGCCGGGCGAGGTCGGCGAACTCGTCATCGGCGGCGTCGGACTCGGCCGGTACCTCGACCCGGCGAAGGACGCCGAGAAGTACGCGCCGTTCCCGTCGCTCGGGTGGGAGCGCGCGTACCGGAGCGGCGACCTGGTCCGGTACGACCAGGAGGGTCTCGTGTTCCAGGGTCGTGCGGACGACCAGGTGAAGCTCGGCGGCCGCCGCATCGAACTCGGCGAGATCGACGCCGCACTGCAGGCCCTCGACGACGTCGCGGGCGGTGCCGCCGTCGTGCAGCGGACCCCGGCGGGCAACCAGGTCCTCGTCGGGTACGTCGCCCCCGTCGCCGGTGCGACGATCGACACCGCAGCAGCGAACGCCAGGCTCCGCGAGGAACTGCCTGCGGCGCTCGTCCCGTTCCTCGCCGTCGTCGACTCCCTGCCCACCCGGACGTCCGGCAAGGTCGACCGTGCCGCGCTCCCCTGGCCGTTGACCGGTCCCGCCGGCGGCGACACCGCGGTGCTCCCGCCGACGGTCGCCTGGATCGCCGAGCGCTGGACCGCGATCCTCGGCGTGCCCGTCACCGGCGAGGACGACGACTTCTTCGCCCACGGCGGCGGGTCCCTGACGGCCGCGCAGCTCGTGTCCGCGATCCGTGAGCGCTACCCGACGACGACCGTGGCCGACGTGTACGACCACCCGCGGATCGGCGCGCTGGCCGATGCGCTCGACGCATCGGGACCGGTCGCCGCCGCCTCGCGCGACGTCCGTCCGACACCGCCGGCGACGGGGCTGACCCTCACGCTCCTCGGCCTCCCGGTGCAGCTGCTCCGCGGCCTGCGGGTCCTGACGTGGACGGCGCTCGTCGCCGGGGTGCTGCACATCACCACGCTGCCGTTCCTGCCGGCACTCCCGGTCCCGGTGCTGGTGCTCGCACTGCTCGTGTTCGTCACCCCGATCGGGAAGATGGCGCTCACCGTCGCCCTGGTCCGGCTGGTGCTGCTCGGCGTCCGACCGGGAGACCACCCGCGCGGCGGATCGGTGCACGTCCGGGTCTGGCTCGCGGAACGGATCGCCGAGGCCGTCGACGGCCCGTCCACCGCCGGCGCCCCGTGGATCAGCTACTACGCCAGGGCCCTCGGCGCGACGATCGGCCGCGACGTCGACCTGCACACGCTGCCGCCGGTCACCGGCATGCTCACGATCGGCAAGCGTGCGTCGATCGAGCCCGAGGTCGACCTCGCTGGCCACTGGGTCGACGGCGACGTGTTCCGACTCGGGCGCGTCCAGGTCGGCGCAGACGCGGTCGTGCACAGCCGGACGACACTCATGCCTGGCGCAGCGGTCGGCGCGGGTGCCGCGATCGAGGCCGGCTCCGCCGTCGCCGGGCAGGTCCCGGACGGGGAGCGCTGGGCGGGATCGCCGGCGGAACGCGTCGGCTCGGCCAGGCAGGACCGGGAGGCCCGTCCCCCGGCCCGACGTCGATGGCTCGTCGCGTACGGGGCCGGGTCGGTGGCCGTGGCCGGTCTGCCGGTGATCGGCGTCGCGGTCGGCCTGCTGGTCGCCGTCGCGATCGTCGGCCGTGCCCCGTCGCTCGGTTCCGCCGTGCTGCACGCCCTCGCCGTGGTCCCCCTCGCGACGATCGTGGCCGGCGCGGTGTACGCCGGGCTCGTCGTGGCGGTCGTCCGGCTGCTCGGGATCGCCCTGCACGAGGGCAGACACCCGGTCCGCTCCCGGATCGGGTGGCAGGCGTGGTGCACCGAGCGGGTCCTCGACGCGGCACGGACGCTGCTGTTCCCCCTGTACGCGAGCCTGGTGACGCCGCTGTGGCTCCGGCTCCTCGGTGCCAGGGTCGGTCGCAACACCGAGATCTCCACGGTGCTCCTCCTGCCCTCCCTCACGCAGATCGCATCCGGGGCGTTCCTCGCCGACGACACCATGGTCGCCACGTACGAACTCGGCGGTGGCCGGGTCACCATCGGGAAGTCCAAGGTCGGGCGTCGCGCGTTCCTCGGCAACAGCGGCATGACCGGCGCCGGGCGCAACGTCCCGCGCGAGGCGCTCGTCGCGGTGCTCTCCGCCGTGCCGAAGAAGGCCAAGCGCGGGTCGTCGTGGCTCGGCTCCCCGCCGGTCCGGCTCCGACGTGCCGCGACGACGTTCGACGAGGAGCGCACCTTCCGTCCGCCGGCGCGCCTCCGTGTCGCCCGCGGCTGCTGGGAGGTGCTGCGGGTGCTCGCACCGATGGTCTCCGCGGCGATCGCGCTCGGTGTCGGCGCCTCCCTCGTCGCGCTGTGGTCGGCCGTCGGGATCGGGTGGACGGTCCTCCTCGCCGCGCCCGTCCTGATCGTCGCCGGAGCCGTTGCCGCGATCGTGTCGACGATCGCGAAGTGGGCGTTCGTCGGGCGGATCACCGCCACGGAACACCCGCTCTGGTCGTCCTTCGTGTGGCGGAACGAGGTGCAGGACACGTTCGTGGAGACCGTCGCACGGCCGTGGTTCGCCGAGCAGGCGACGGGGACGCCGGCGTTGGCGGCGTGGCTCAGGAGCCTCGGCGCGACGATCGGGCGGGGCACCTGGCTGGAGACGTACTGGCTGCCGGAGGCCGACCTCGTCACGATCGGTGCCGGGGCGACCATCGCGCGCGGCACCGTCGTGCAGACGCACCTGTTCCACGACCGCGTCATGCAGCTCGACGAGGTCCGCGTCGACGCCGGCGGCACCCTCGGGCCGCACAGCGTCGTCCTGCCCGCCGCCGGGATCGGCCCGGGAGCCACCGTCGCACCGGCGTCCCTGGTGATGCGCGGCGAGCAGGTCCCTGGCGGCACCCGCTGGGCAGGGAACCCCATCGCGCCGTGGGAGGACTCCGCCTGGGATGGGTCGTCCGCCCGCGTGGCAGACTCGACGGCACCGTGAAGCCGACGAACGCAGCCGACCCGTACACCCCGCACAGTGGAGACCGTCGTTGGCGTGCCGACCACTACGAGCTCCGGCTCGACTACCGCGTCGCGACGAACCGGCTCGACGGCACCGCGACGATCACCGCGACCGCCCTCGAGGACCTGGACAAGGTCGTCGTCGACCTGCACGGGCTGTCGGTCGACCGGGTCGACATCGACGGGCAGCGTGCGCGGAAGACGACCACCGCCGTCCACAAGAGCACGGTGACGCCGGCGACCCCGATCGCGTCGGGCACCGAGTTCACGGTGCACGTCCGGTACCGCGGCACCCCACGACCGCTCAGGAGCCCGTGGGGCCAGATCGGCTGGGAGGAACTGACCGACGGTGTCATCGTCGCCGCCCAGCCCACCGGTGCGCCGTCGTGGTTCCCGTGCAACGACCGACCGGACGACAAGGCCACGTACCGCTTCGAGATCACGTGCGAGACCGGGTACGACGTCGTCGCGAACGGCGAGCTGCTCGGCAAGGAGCGCACCGGTCGCGGCACCAGGTGGACGTACGCGACGACCGACCCCATGGCCACCTACCTGGCGACCGTGCAGATCGGGCGCTACCGGACGCACGCGCTCCGCGGTGCCGACGTCCCCGTGACGCTGCACCACCCGGCCGACCTGGCCGCTGCGGCGAAGACCGACTTCGGGCAGGTGCCGGACATGCTCGCGCTCTACGCCGACCGGTTCGGGCCGTACCCGTTCCCCGCGTACGGCGTGGTCGTGACCGACGACGAACTCGAGATCCCGCTCGAGGCCCACGGGCTGGCGGTCTTCGGCCGGAACCACGTCGACGGTGAGCACGGCACCGATCGACTCATCGCCCACGAGCTCGCGCACCAGTGGTTCGGCAACTCCGTGACGCTCGGACGGTGGCGGGACATCTGGCTGCACGAGGGCTTCGCCTGCTACGCGGAGTGGCTCTGGTCCGAGCACCGCGGCGGTGACGACGCCGATCGACTCGCCGACGAGCACCGCGCCGGCCTGCTCGACCAGCCGCAGGACCTCGTCGTCGCGGACCCCGGGCCGAAGGACATGTTCGACGACCGGGTCTACAAGCGCGGCGCACTCGCACTGCACGCACTGCGTCGGACCATCGGCGACGACGCGTTCTTCGCCGGGCTGCGCACGATCACCGAGCGACACCGCCACGGCACGGTCGCGCCGTCCGACGTGCTGGACGCATTCGCGACGGCGTCCGACCGATCGGTGACGGCGATCGACGCCGTCTTCGCACCGTGGATCGACGACCCTGGAGTCCCGGAGCTCCCCTAGCGGCGGTCCTCGAGTTCCAGCGGCATCCCGGCCGCTGCGACGGCGAGCACGAGGTCCTCCTCGAGGCGCACGACCGAGACCGCCTGCGCCACCCCCTCGAGGACGGCCGACCCGGTCGTCACGTCGACGTCGACTGCGCCGGGGTCGACACGCATGCCCCTCCCGTCGCGCTTCAGGACGGCTTCCTTGCCCGCCCAGCACACCGCGAGGAGCGCCGCATCACCCTCGGACCGCGCACGCTCCCCCGCCGTGAACGCGTCGAGGCGTGCAGCGGCCACCCGTCCGACACGCTCCACGTCGACGCCGAGCGCTGCAGGACCGACCGCGAGTGCGACGGCGCCGTCCGTCCGCGACAGGCTCACGCCGACGATCCGGGTGTTCGCTGCCCGGTCGTCCACCACTGCCCACGGCCGCCCGTGCGCGGTGCTGCCGCAGTGGGCGCACCGGCGCCCGCCGCGAACCGTCGCGGGGTCCGCTCCGGTGACCTCCGCGACGAAGGCGAGCAGGGCCTCCCGGTCGGCCGCCCGCGTCACGCCGGGCGCGCTGACGCGCACCGACACGGTCTGGAGGCCCGGATCACCCACACACGCACCTTACGGCCGCGCGTCCCGACGTCCTGCGAACACAGCGAGACACCGCCGGATGCGGCGGTGTCTCGGAGGTCCTGCGGTGAGTCCGCGGCGATCAGGCGTGGGTCAGTGCGATGAGCGCGACGTTCATCGTCGAGTACAGCCCCTCGGAGCGGGTGGCCTGACGCACGCGTCCGCGGAGCACCTCGTACCGGCCGTCGTGCTCGCGCACGAACCCGATCACCCCACTGGCGGGCGTCGAGACGCGGTGGAAGCCGTCCTCGAGCGGGACTACTTCGGTGCTGGTCGTTCGTTCCATCGTCGACCCCTTTCGTCGTCGAAACGGTCACCGCGGATACTACCCCGATCGGGGGACAGACGGCGTCCCCCGTGAGTGTTCTCCACAGGTGCGACGCTTCCCGGACGAGTGCTGCGCTGCCTGGATAGACTCCGGGCGACGGCGCCCTTCCGCGGCGTTCCGGGGATCCACCGGGACAGTCGGCAGGGTGCCGCCGACGGACGGAGGACGGATGCGAGCGGTCCAGGGCGGATCGAGCAGGATCGGGTCGACCACGGGCAGGGGGACGTCCAGGCGCTGGGCAGCGCGACTCGCTGCGGCGACGATCACCGCCCTGCTGGTGCTCGCGCCGGCGACCGCGGCTCGGGCGACCGCGCCGGTCGGCCTCGACGGCGCGTACGTCCTCGACGACGCCGATGCGCTGACGTCGTCGCAGCAGTCCGACGTCGAGCAGGCGGTGCAGGACCTCTACTCGGAGACGAAGACGCAGCTCTACGTCGTGTTCGTGCCGGAGTTCACGGATCCGACCGACCACGGCGCATGGGGCGACGCGGTGATGAGCAAGAACCAGATCCAGAACGACAGCATCCTGCTCTCGATCGCGGTGGACGAGCGCAACTACGACGTCCAGCAGACCAACGAGACCTCCATCAGCTCCGGCGACGTCGAGTCAGCCGTCAACGACGACCTGCTCCCCAAGCTCAAGGCGGACGACTGGGCAGGGGCCGCCACCGCCTTCGCGAACGGACTCGCCCAGACGCAGCAGCCGCCGAACCTCACGTGGCTCTGGATCCTGCTGCTCGTCGTGGTGGTCGCGATCGTCGTCATCGTGCTCGTGATCCGGACGCGGAACAAGCGGAAGACCGCCGCCGCGACCAAGGCGCAGCAGGCGTCCCTGGCGGACCTCGAGCGCACAGCGGGTGCCGCGCTCGTGACCATCGACGACGAGCTCCGGACCGCTGAACAAGAGGTCGGCTTCGCGACGGCACAGTTCGGCCCCGACGCCGCGAAGCCCTTCGCCGACGCCGTCGCCACCGCGCAGAAGAACGTCCGCAAGGCGTTCACGTTCCAGCAGCAGCTCGACGACGAGATCCCGGACTCCCCCCAGCAGCGAGCCGACTGGTCGAACCAGATCATCGCGATCTGCGAGCAGGCCCATGCCGCGATCGAGGAACAGACGGACTCGTTCGACAAGCTCCGATCGCTGGAGGACGGCGTCGAGGCGGCGGCCGTGTCGCTCGGCGAGGCGGTCCGCGCGGCCCCGGCGACGGTGACCGAGGCGGCTGCATCGCTCGAGCGGATCAGGAGCACCTACAGCGGCCGCACGCTCGCGACCGTCGCCGACAGTGTCGACCAGGCGCGCCAGGTCCTCGAGTACGCGACCGAACGATCGCAGGCAGCAGACGCCGCCATCGCGAACGGTGACAAGGGCCAAGCCGTCGTCGCCGTCCGGGACGCCCAACACGCACTCGCGCAGGTGCAGCAGCTCAGCGCGTCGGCGACCGGCGCAGAGGCGTCGTTCCGGGAAGCGACGGCTCGGGTGGACGCGATGCGCCTCGACATCGAGGGCGACGTCGCGGCGGCCCGTGCCATGAAGACCGGCGGACCAGACCTCGCGTCGGCCGTCGTCACTGCGGAGACCGTCCTGCGAGAACGCCTCGACCCGAAGGACCCGATCGCCGCCGTCGACGCGCTGACGCAGGCGAACACCGCCATCGACGCCGCGCTCGCCTCGGCCCGCGGTGCCGAGGAGCAGAACCAGCGCGCGATGCAGGCGCTCGACGCGGCGCTCCGCGACGCCCGGACCAGGATCAGTCAGGCGCGCGAGTTCATCTCGCTCCGTCGTGGTGGCGTCGGCCCGACGGCACGGACCCGCCTGTCCGAGGCGGAACGGGCACTCGACGACGCGGTCCAGCTCGCCACCACCGACCCGCAGCGGGCGCTGCAGGCGGCCCGCGCCGCCGAGCAGTACGCGGCGGCGGCGATGGACGAAGCCGGCAACGACATGGGCGGGTGGCCCGGTGCAGGCGGCGGGGGCGGCGGGAACGGCGCCCAGCTCGGCGGCCTCGTCACCGGCATCATCCTCGGCGGGCTCCTCGGCGGCCGCGGCGGCAGCTACGGCGGCGGGTCGTTCGGCGGGGGCGGTTTCGGCGGCGGAGGCGGGGGCTTCGGCGGCGGAGGCGGAGGCGGCGGCGGCGGCTTCTCGGGCGGAGGTCGCTTCTGAGCTGATCCGCTGAGTCGCACCACCTCGCACGGCACAACCACCATCCCAAGAAGGGGAAACAGCAATGGCAAAGCAGTCGATCTTCGGTCGCATCTCCACGCTCGTCCGGGCGAACATCAACCAGCTCATCGACAACGCGGAAGACCCGCAGTTGATGCTCGACCAGCTCGTGCGCGACTACACGAACAACATCGCGGACGCCAAGAGCGCGGTCGCCCAGACCATCGGCAACCTCCGCCTGCTCGAACAGGACAACGAGGAAGACGTCAAGGCCGCGCAGGAGTGGGGCCAGAAGGCGCTCAACGCATCGGCAGCGGCGGACAAGTACCGCGCAGCGGGCAAGACCGAGGACGCCGACAAGTTCGACAACCTCGCGAAGATCGCGATCGGCAAGCAGATCGCCGCCGAGCAAGAGGTCAAGGACAACGCCTCCCCGCTGGCCACCCAGAACGAGCAGGTCGAGAAGCTCAAGACCGGCATCACGAACATGGAGCAGAAGCTCGAGCAGCTGAAGTCCAAGCGCGACAGCCTGGTGGCGCGTTCGAAGACGGCCGAAGCCCAGTCGAAGGTCAACGACGCGATCGGCAACATCGACATCACCGACCCGACGAGCGACCTCAACCGCTTCGAGGAGAAGGTCCGCCGCGAAGAGGCGAAGGTCATCGGTCAGCAGGAACTCCAGTCGTCCAGCCTGGACTCGCAGTTCGAGAGCCTCGAGGACGTCGGCAAGGACGCCGAGGTCGAGGCGCGTCTCGCCGCGCTGAAGTCCGGCGGCTCGTCGACGCTCTGAGCTGAACCGGCCACGCACTGCGGACGACGCCGGACCCGCCTGACAGACTGAGGAGATGCAGTTCCTCGTCGTCGGTCAGTGGCAGGGTTCGGCGTCGTCGCGTGCGATGCGCCTCGGCGACGGTGCCGCAGCCATAGCAGCCGATCTCCCCCGCACCGCGACCACCGTCGTCGACGTCCCGACCGGGGCCGGCGACCGACTCGAGACCGCGCTCGCTCGCTACACCTCCGTGCTCCACGTCGCGGAGCGCGTGGCGGAGGAGACCGCGATCGCATCCGAACCGGTTCTCGTCATCGGTGGCGACGGGTCGAGCGCACTCGGTGGCAGCGTCGCCCTCGAGCCAGGCACCGCATTCGTCCGGATCTCGGGGTCGAGTGGCTACCGGGCGCTGAACCGTGCCCAGCCGATCGCCGCAGAGACCGCCGCGCTCCGGATCCTGGTCGACCGTCCGACCGAGCTCTTCCCGTCGCTGCCGACCGTCCCTCCCGCGTCCGTTGTGCTCGCCGGCACGCGGGGCATCGACGAGGCCGAGGCGAACGCCGTCACCAGGGCGGGCATCGCGCACCTGGACGTCGACGCGGCCACTCCCGACGCGATCGCCGCCGCGGTCGAGGCGACCGGTGCCGACTCCGTCTACGTGCACGTCGATCTCGACGTCCTCGACCCGTCCGAACTCGACGGGCTCCTGGAACCCGTTCCGTTCGGCATCGACGGTGCGGCGCTCGTCGAGCGGATCCAGGCGGCCACGCGCGGACGCCGGCTGGTCGGTGCGGCGCTCACCGGCTTCGCGCCGGTCGACCCCGACCGTGCCGTGGACGACATGGGCGTCATCCTGCGGGCCGTCGGTGCCCTGAGTGCGGCCGCCCGGGTGGCGTAGCCCGGGGGACGACCAGCACTCGGTCCGGTTCCATGCCGCTCCGCGTACGCTCGGCCGCATGACGGACTACGACCTCATCGTGATCGGCGCCGGCGCTGTCGGCGAGAACGTGGCGGACTACGCCCACAAGCGCGGCCTCTCGGTCGCGATCGTGGAGGCGGAACTCGTGGGCGGTGAGTGTTCGTACTGGGCGTGCATGCCCTCGAAGGCGCTCCTGCGCAGTGGCCACGCGCTCGCGGCGGCGAAGCGGCTCGCCGGTTCGGCAGAGGCGGTCACGGGCTCGCTCGACGCCGCGGCGGTCCTCGCACGGCGCACCTCCTTCACGAGCGACTGGAAGGACGACGGGCAGGTCTCCTGGCTGGAGTCCGCCGGCATCGACCTCGTCCGCGGCCACGCCCGCATCACCGGCCCGAAGACCATCGAGGTCGACGGCACCACCCACACCGCCCGTGCGGCCGTCGCCGTCGTCACCGGCTCGCTGCACGCGCTGCCGGACGTCCCAGGGCTCGCGGACGCGAAGCCGTGGGGCACCCGGGAGGGCACGAGCGCCCGGTCGGTGCCGGAGAGCCTCCTGGTCATCGGTGGCGGCGTCGCCGGCACCGAGCTCGCGACCGCGTGGGCGTCCCTCGGCGCGAAGGTCACCCTCGTCGCTCGCCACGGGCTGCTGGGTGGGATGGAGCCCTTCGCCGGGGAACTCGTCGCCGACGCCATGCGCGAGTCCGGGATCGACGTCCGCACGGGCGTGAACCCGACGCGCGTCGACCGTGACGAGCACGGACTGGTCACCACGACCCTCGACGACGGCACCACGGTCATCACCAGCGAGGTCCTCGCGGCCACCGGGCGCACGCCGCACACCGCCGACCTCGGGCTCGAGTCCATCGGGCTCACCGCGGGTGACTGGCTCGACGTCGACGACACGATGCTCGTGACGGGGACGGACTGGCTGTACGCCGTGGGCGACGTCAACCACCGCGTGCTCCTCACCCACCAGGGCAAGTACCAGGCGCGTGCCGCCGGCGAGGCGATCGCCGCGCGGTACCAGGGCACGCCGCTGCACACCGAGCCGTGGGGCGCGCACGTCGCCACCGCCGACCACGCCGCGGCACCGCAGGTGACCTTCACGGACCCGGAGGTCGCGAGCGTCGGCCTGACCGAGGCGAAGGCGAAGCAGCAGGGGCTGAACGTCCGCGCCGTCGAGTACGAGCTCGGGAACATCGCGGGCGCCGCCCTGCAGGCGGACGGGTACACGGGTCGCGCGAACATGGTCGTCGACGAGGACCGCGGGGTCGTCGTCGGCATGACCTTCGTCGGCCAGGACGTCGCGGAGATGCTGCAGGCCGCGACGATCGCGGTCGTCGGAGAGGTCCCGCTCGACCGCCTGTGGCACGCCGTCCCCGCGTACCCGACGATGAACGAGATCTGGTTGCGCCTCCTCGAGACCTACGGCCGCCCGGAGTAGCGGATGCGCAACCCGCTGCTCGACTCCCCCGTGTCGTGGGCGGGCTGGGCGTTCGCGACACTCGTCGGGTTGTCGATCGGCGTGCCGCTGTCGACCGGCCCGATCCGCCGCGTCGACGGGCTGGTCGTGTGCTCTGGGCTGCCGCGGTGGGTGTTCCGTCGCGGCGGCACGTGCGTCGGGTCGGTGTACCTCACCAGGGACAACGACGGCGACCGGGTGCTCCGGCACGAACGCGTCCACGTGTCGCAGTGGCGCCGGTACGGCATGCTCATGCCGTTCCTGTACGCGATCGCCGGCCGCGATCCACTGCGCAACCGCTTCGAGATCGAGGCGGGCCTGGAGGACGGCGGCTACCGCTAGTCCGCCCCCGCCCCTGCCCGCGCCAGCCCCGCGCCCGCCCGCGAGTGCCCGCGAGTGGTCGTGACTCGCCGCTCGCGTTCGTCGAGTGGCCGCGAACTGTCGTCCGCCCGGCTGTACGACGACGATCTTCGACCACTCGCCGAAGCTGAGCGGGGTGTTGTGGCCAGTCGGGGCACACCAGTCGGGACACACGTGGCCACACCCTGCCGTGCATCTCGACGAGAACGCCGCGCGCAGCGCGCCTCAGCGCGGGCGGCGCGGGACCACGAGGGGCGTGCCGGTCTCGGGGTCGGGGACGACCACGCACGGCAGCCCGAAGACGTCCTCGACGAGGTCCGCCGTCAGGACCGACGCCGGCGGACCGGACGCGACGATCGACCCCGCCCGCATCGCGATCACGTGCGTGGCGTACCGCGCGGCCTGGTTGAGGTCGTGCAGCACCGCGACGACGGTCCGACCGGCCGCGTGCAACGTCGACGCGAGCTCGAGCACGTCGTACTGGTGCGCGATGTCGAGGAACGTCGTGGGTTCGTCGAGCAGGACGATGTCGGTCTCCTGCGCGAGCACCATGGCGATCCACACCCGCTGCCGCTGCCCACCGGAGAGCTCGCCGACTGCCCGGTCGGCGAGCGACACCGTGTCCGTCTGCTCGAGGGCACGCTGCACGGCGATGCGGTCGGAGCCGGACGTCGGGTGCAACAGGTCCTGGTGCGGGAAGCGTCCGCGGGACACGAGGTCGCGGACGGTGATCCCGTCGGGCGCGATCGGGGTCTGCGGCAGCATCGCCACGCGGCGCGCGACGGCCTTCGGGCGGAACGACGAGATGGGTGCACCGTCGAGGTAGACCGTGCCGGCGGTCGGCTTGAGCGTCCGCGCGAGTGACTTCAGCAGCGTGGACTTCCCGCACGCGTTCGGTCCGACGATGACGGTCAGCTCCCCGTCGGGGATGTCGACGTCGAGTCCGTCCACGACGACCCGGTCGTCGTAGGCGAGTGTCAGACCCCTGGCACCAAGCGCCGTGGCCGGAGCAGCCACCGACGACGGAGCCGCGGCGCTCAGTTCTCGGCCTTGCCGTGCCGCCAGTACCCCATGAACGCGACCTGCTTGCGGTCGAGCCCGACGCCACGCACGAGGTGCCGCCGGAGCTCCTTGATGCACCCGGCTTCCCCGGCGATCCAGGCGTAGAGCTGCGAGTCGGTCACGGGCGGGATGTCCCAGAGGACCTGCTGGTCGACGTCCACGTCCACCAGCTCGTCCGAGGAGGAACAGGCACCACCGGCCACCGCCGTCGACGCCCACGCGTGCACCTGGTCCGTCATCCGCACGCCGTGGGATGCGCCGTTCCGGGCGATCCAGCGGACCTCGACCCCGGCGGGCGCGGTGACCGGCAGCCGGTCGGCATCGGTCGGGACCTCGATGAAGACGTGTCCGACGGTGCTGACGTCGAGGGCTTCGAGGATCGCGCAGATGGCCGGAGCGGCGGTCTCGTCGCCAGCGAGCAGGATCCGGTTCGCGGAACCGGGCGCGAACTCGGCGGCACCCGTCGGCAGCTCCGCCGGTGACGACGGCACCGCGGGTCCGACGATCCGGAGCTCGTCGCCGACCCGGCACGACGACACCCAGCGCGACGCGGGACCGGCGTCGCCGTGGGCGACGAAGTCGATGTCGAGTTCGTGGGCGTCCGGGCGGAACGAGCGCACCGTGTAGGTGCGGAGCGGGTTCCGCGCCTCGTCGGGCAGCGCACGCCAGGCCGCGTACCAGTCCTCGCCGTCCGGCAGGTCCGTGAACCCGAGCCCGGGGATCGGCAGGACGACCTTGATCCGCTGGTCGAGCCCGACCGAGGAGAACGCGCCGAGCTCGTCACCGGTCAGCGTCACCCGGACGAAGTGCGGAGTGAGCGAGGTGACGGCTGCCACGCGGACGGAGAAGACACGGTACCGGGCTGCCACGATTCGAGTATGGCATGCCTTACCTAACGACTCCAGGGCGGCGACCACCTGCGAGACTGACGCTCGTGCCCGATTCCGACGACGAATTCCGCGACCTGGCCGACCTCGCCCGCGCGAGCGGCGTGGCGGAGCCGCTCCGAGCCTCCCGGCAGGAGATCCGGACCACGACGGGAGGCGCCGTCTCCGCGATCCGGTGGCAGGATCCGGCAGTGCCGGGCCGGGAGGCTCGGATCACCTACCTGCACGGGCTCGGGATCGACGCCCACAGTTTCGACCAGACGGCGATCGCCGTCGGCCAGCCGGCCGTCGCCCTGGACCTCCCGGGCCACGGCCGGTCGGCATGGCGGGACGACGCCGACTACGCGGCGTCCGCGACCGCACCCACCGTCCTCGCCGCCATGGACGCGCTCGACGTGCCGCCGGGGGTCCTCGTCGGGCACTCCCTCGGTGCGATCCTCGCGGCGCGCATCGCCGCCACCGCTCCGGAACGCGTCACCGGACTCGTGCTCGTCGACATGTCCCCGGACTTCGCCCAGCGTGCCGTGGACCGGATCGCCCGGGCGCTGGAGTCGGAACCGCCGTTCACGTCCCTCGACGAGGTCGTCGACCGGGCGATCGAGGCCCGTGTCGGTGACGATCGTCAGGTCCTCCTCCGCGAGGCCCGGCACACCACCCGGCTCGGTCAGGACGGCACGCTCGTCCGACGGCACCACTTCCCGCACCTGCCGGAGGGACGGACCTCGTCGGTGGGTCGGTTCGCGGACGCCTGGCCCGACCTGGAGTCACTCGAGGTCCCGATCCTGCTCGTCCGCGGCGACCGGGGCTACGTGTCCCCGAAGCTGGTGACCACGTTCGCGGAACGACTCCCCGACGCGACGATCGTCACGGTCGAGGCACGCCACGCGGTGCAGACGCAGGCACCGCTCGAGCTCGCGGCGGCGATCCGGGAATGGGCGACTCGTAACGGTTTGTTGCACGGGATCGAAGAAACCCCCGCGCGCCGGTAGCCTCTTCCGAGCGCGCGCGACGACCGTCGCTCCAGCGCCGGAAGGAACCCACAACCCATGAGCTTCTCCCTCCCCCGCAGCAGCCGCCGTCGCACCGCGATGGTCGCGACCACCGTGGCACTCGTCACCGGCATCGCGCTGGCGGGCTGCGCCGGATCCTCGAACGAGACCGGCGGCACCGACGCCACGGTCCGGGTCGGCCTGGTCCTCGAGCCCACGAGCCTCGACATCCGCACCCAGTCGGGCGCTGCGCTCGACCAGGTCCTCATCGACAACGTGTACCAGGGCCTCGTCGGACGCACGGCCGACGGTGACGTCCGCGACGTGCTCGCGGCGAAGCACGAGGTGTCGAGCGACGGCCTGACGTACACGTTCACGCTCCGCAAGGGCACCACCTTCCAGGACGGCAAGCCCGTCACCGCGGACGACGTCGTCTGGTCGCTGCAGCAGGTCAAGGACAACGCGTCCTACGTCGACTCGGCGAAGCTCGCGAACGTGTCGTCGATCGCGTCGCCGTCGGCGGACACCGTCGTCCTGAAGCTGTCGAAGCCGGACTCCGACCTGCTCTGGAACCTCACCGGGCGCTCGGGCCTCGTGCTGGAGAAGGCGGCGAAGAACGACCGCTCGGACACCGCGAACGGCACCGGACCGTACGAGGTCGCGAGCTGGAAGCAGGGCGACTCCCTGACGTTCGAACGGAACGCGGACTACTGGGGCACGAAGGCGAAGGTCGCGAAGATCGTCTTCCGGTACATCACGCAGCCCTCGACGGCCGTGAACGCGATGGCGAACGGCGACCTCGACGTGCAGACCGCCGTCGACGGCACGCTGAAGAGCCAGCTGCAGAACTCGTCCGACATCACGCTCCACACGGGCAAGACGACCGACAAGTACACGCTCGCGTTCAACGACAAAGCGGCGCCGTTCACCGACAAGCGGGTGCGCCAGGCGATCCGGCAGGCGATCGACTCCAAGGCGATCATCAAGGCCATCGGTGGCACGGGCGTCGAGCAGGGCGGCCCGATCCCCCAGCTGGACCCGGGCTACGAGGACCTGACGGACATCGACGCGCACGACCCGTCGAACGCGAAGAAGCTGCTGGCCGAGGCCGGCTCCCCGGAGCTCGACCTCACGCTGACGTACGCGAACATCTACCCGTCGACCATCGGCGACGTGCTGAAGTCGCAGCTCGCCGACGTGGGGATCAGCTTGACGGTCAAGCGCGTCGACTTCGCCACCTGGCTCTCGCAGGTCTTCGAGAAGAAGGACTTCCAGCTCTCGATGGTCGACCACGTCGAGGCCCGTGACTTCGGCAACTGGGCGAACCCGGACTACTACTTCGGGTACGACAACGCCGAGGTGCAGCAGCTCTACGCAGACTCGGTCGCGGCGACCAGTGCGGACGAGAAGGCGGCCGACCTCCGGAAGGCGGCGAAGATCGTCAGCGAGGACGCGGCCGGCGAGTGGCTGTACACGTCGACGTCGATCACGGCCGTCCGGAAGGGCGTCACCGGGGTGCCCTTCGACGGCACGAACTCCCGCTTCGACCTCTCGAAGCTCGCGGTGAAGTAGCTGCTGACTAGCATCGACTCGTGACCCGGTTCCTCGTCGGGCGACTGCTGCTGCTCGTCGTCGGTCTGCTCGTGGCGAGCATCATCATCTTCGCCACGCTCCGCGTGCTGCCCGGCGACGTCGCGCAGATCGTCGCCGGCACGCAGGCCACCCCGGCGCAGGTCGAGGAACTCCGGCAGCAGCTGGGCCTCGACCGCCCCGTGGTGGTGCAGTACCTCGACTGGATCGGCGGCGTGTTCCGCGGGGACCTGGGTCGGTCGCTCGTCACCGACGGCGCGGTCGCCCCGGAGATCACCGAGAAGCTCGGCGTGACGCTCCCCCTCGCTGGCATGTCCCTCGCCGCCGCCCTCGTGCTCGGCGTCCCGCTCGGGGTCGTCGCAGCCGTGCTCCGTCGACGGGCGGGCGGTGCGGTCATCGCCTTCGTCGCCCAGGCGGTCGCCGCGGTCCCGATCGTGTGGGCCGGGATGTTGCTCGTCGCGCTCTTCGCGGTGACGCTGCACTGGTTGCCGACGCAGGGCTTCCCGCTCGACGGTTGGTCGGAACCCGGACGGGCGTTCTCGTCGCTGGTGCTCCCCGCGCTGACGATCGGTGCGGTCGAGGGCGCCGTCATCCTCCGCTTCACCCGCTCCGCCACACTGTCGGTGCTCGACGCCGACCACGTCCGGACGGCTGCGGCGATCGGGCTGACCCGGAACGGCGCGCTCGTCCGGCACGGCCTGCCGAGCGTGGCGCTCACCGTGCTGGCGGTCCTCGGCGTGCAGATCGCCGGGCTCCTCGTCGGTGCGGTCGTCGTCGAGCAGCTGTTCTCGCTGCCGGGCGTCGGCCGGATGCTCGTGACCGACGTCGGTCGCCGCGAAATCACGAAGGTGCAGTCCGAACTGCTCGTCCTCACCGGCCTGGTGCTCCTGGTCGGCTTCGCCGTGGACGTCGTCCACCGTGCGCTCGACCCCCGACAGCGGGAGGCGTCGTGACGGCCTTCCGCCGCATCCTCGCCCGGCCGACGGGCGTGTTCGCCGTCGTCGTGCTCGGCCTGCTCGTGGTGCTCGCGGTCGTGTCCCTGTTCTGGACGCCGGAGAACCCGTTCCGCACCGACCCGTTCCACCAGTGGGAGCCGCCGAGCGGCGCGCACTGGTTCGGCACCGACGGGGTCGGGCGCGACATCGCGAGCTACCTGCTCGCCGGCACCCGCACCACCGTCATCGTCGCGGTCGGGTCCGGGATCATCGCGAGCGTCGTCGGCATCGTGCTCACGGCGATCGGGGCGCTCACCGCGCGGTGGGTGCGCGAGGGCATGGCCGTGCTCCTCGACATCCTGGTGGCCTTCCCCACGCTGCTCACGGCGATGCTCCTCACCGCGATCTTCGGCGGGTCGCTCGGCGTCGTCATCGCGTCCGTCGGCCTGGCGTTCGGCGTGACGATCGCCCGCGTCGCCCGCGGGGAGATCCGTCGCATCGCCAGGAGCGACTACGTCGTCGCGGCCAAGGCGTCCGGCGTCGGTCCGTGGGGCGTGCTCGTCCGGCACCTCGTCCCGAACGCCGCGCCGCTCTTCACCGTGCAGCTCTCGCTCGCGATGGCGACCGCGGTCCTCGCCGAGGCGGGCCTGTCCTACCTCGGCTACGGCGCGGGCTCCGGGACGGCGTCGTGGGGCAGCCTGTTGTCCGACCTGCAGACGTACATCGGCGTGCACCCGTGGAGCGCGACGTGGCCGGGTGCGGCGATCGCCCTCGTCGTGGCCGCGCTCTCGCTGCTCGGCGACGCCATCCGCGACGCCTCCGACCCGCGCCTGACGACGGGCGACGCCGCGCGGGACGCCACGCGGGACGCCGATCGTGCACCGGGCACCGAACCTGTGCCTGGCACGGACTCCGCACGGGTGACCGGGACCGAGGGGATCGCATGACGCCCACCGACGCGACCAGCGCGGCGACCACCGACGCGACCGCGGCCGGCGGACTGGAGGTGCGTGACCTGTCGGTCCGCATCACGGGGCGGACGGTCCTGGACCGCGTGTCGTTCACCGTGCCTCCCGGCCGGCGTGTCGGCGTGATCGGCGCATCCGGATCCGGCAAGTCCATGACGTCGCTGGCGCTGATGGGCCTGGAGCCGAGCGGCGCCGACGTGACCGGCAGCATCCGGCTGGACGGCGAGGAGCTCGTCGGGATGCCCGACCGGTCGCGTGCCGCGTTCCGCGGCGCGCGGATCGGCATGGTGTTCCAGGAGCCGGGCACCGCGCTCGATCCGCTCCGTCGCGTCGGGAAGCAGATCGCCGAGCCGCTCCGACTGCACCGCGGACTCGACCGGCGGGCTGCCGACCGCGCCGCGGTCGAACTCGCCCAGCAGGTCGGGCTCCCGGACCCCGTCTCGCTGCTCCGGCAGTACCCGCACCAGCTCTCCGGTGGGCAGCGGCAGCGCATCTGCATCGCGATGGCGATCGCCGGCCGGCCGGACCTCCTCGTCGCCGACGAACCCACGACGGCGCTCGACGTCACGACCGAGGCGCGGATCCTCGACCTGCTCGAGGGACTCGACGTCTCCGTGCTGTTCGTGACGCACGACCTCGCCGTGCTCGCCCGGATCGCGGACACGGCCGTCGTGCTCGACGCCGGCCGGGTCGTCGAGACGGGAACGGTCGCCGACCTCCTCGCTGCCCCGCAGCACCCCGCCACGCGAGCACTCGTCGATGCCGCCCGCGCCACCGCGAGGAGGACCCCGTGACCGCCCTGGAAGCAGTCGGACTGCACCGCACGTACCGACTCCCCCGCCGCGGCCCGTTCGAGCCCGGCCCGGTCCGCACCGCCGTGGACGGCGTGGACCTGACGGTGCCCGACGGTGCGCGGCTCGGGATCATCGGGGAGTCCGGTTCCGGCAAGTCGACCCTCGTCCGCCTGCTGGCCGGACTGGAGGCCCCTTCCGCAGGCACCGTGTCGGCCGGCGGTCGGCCGGTGGTCGCGTCCGGGTCCGCGGCCGCGATGCGCTGGTTCCGTCGCGAGACCGGGGTGGTGTTCCAGGACCCGTACTCGTCGCTGGACCCGCGGATGCGCGTGGGGGCGATCGTCGGGGAGCCGCTGCGGGCGCTCCGGATCCCGGGGTCGCACGCGGCGCTCGTGGCGTCGGCGCTGTCGCGGGTGGACCTGCCCGCCGACGCTGCCGACCGGTACCCGCACGAGTTCTCGGGTGGGCAGCGGCAGCGGATCGCGATCGCCCGGGCGGTGGTGCACGGGCCGCGGATCCTGTTCGGGGACGAGCCGATGAGTGCCCTCGACGTGGTCGTCCGCGCGCGGGTGATCGACCTGTTCCACTCGCTCGCCGCGGAGCTCGGGCTGACGCTCGTCCTGGTGTCGCACGACATCGGCGTGGTGCAGCGGCTGTGCGACTCGGTCGCGGTGATGTCGGCCGGGCGGATCGTCGAGCACGGTCCGGTGTCCCTGCTCGACGCCCCGGCGCACCCGCTGACCCGCGCGCTGGTCGACGCCGCCCCCACGCTCCCGTAGGGCGGGCCGGGCCGGGCCGGGCGCGCCCCGCCGCTGGTCCCTCGCCCACTGGCCCCTCGCCCACTGGTCCCTCGCCCACTGGTCACAACACCCCGCTCACGTACGTCGAGTGGTCGGACGTCGTCGGCCGCGCGCAGCGCAGACGACGGCCCCCGACCACTCGACGATCTACCAACGGGATGTCGTGACCAGTCACGAGCCGACCCGACCGGCGGGGAGCCGAGACCGGCGCGGCGGGAGCACCTGACACGGGCCGGACGGGAGGGTCGGCGCGGGGCCGCCACGAGCCTCCCGTCTGGGTGCGTCCGCGGGCGGGGCCGGTGCCGGTGCCGACCGGCCTCACCACACCGGCGGGTGCCGCCGCTGCCAGCGGATGCGCCGCTCGAGCTGCGCGCCGAGCGCCAGCAGCGTGCGCTCCCCACCCGGCCGGCCGATGAGCTGCACGCCCATCGGGAGCCCACCACCGTCCGGGTGCGTGTCCTCGGTCACCCCGACCGGCAGCGTGATCGCCGGGAGCCCCGCCACGTTCGCCATCGACGTCCACGGTGAGTACGCGCACTGGCGGCGGAAGTCCTCCTCGGGGTCCTCGCCGTACCAGCCGAGCGGACGCGGCGTGAGCGCGAGCGTCGGCGTGACGACGGCGTCGAATCGGTCGAACGCACCGATGAGCGTCGTCGAGAACAAGTCGAGCGCCGTCATCGCGTCGAGGACCTGCGTCCCCGTCAGCGCCCGGCCCCTGGCGAGCAGCCAGGAGACCAGCGGGGTGAGCGCGGACAGGTCGATGCCGGGGACGGACGGCAGCCGCGCGGCAGAGCTCTCCCACGCGACCCGGAACGCCGACGCGTACGGCACGCGCGGCATCGCGACGTCCTCGATGCCGTGGCCGAGCTCGCCGAGCACCCGGAGTGCGGTGTCCACAGCCGCCCGTGCCGCCGGATCGACCACGACGTCGACCGTGTCGTCCCACGGCGACCCGTCGAGCACGCCGAGGACGAACCGCCCCTCGCCTCGCACGGCCGCCGCGGTGAAGGGTCCGTCACCGACGTCCGGTGTGACGAGCGCGTACGGCGCGGGCTCGTCGAGGCCCGTCGGCGCCACGAGCGCGTCCAGGTACATGCCCGCGTCCGCGACGGAGCGCGTCAGCGGCCCGGCCACCGAGAGCCCGCCCACGCCCGAGCGCCCGGGCAGCGACGGTACGCGGCCCCGGCTCGGCTTCAGCCCGACGAGGCCCGTCGCGGCAGCGGGGATCCGCACCGATCCCCCGCCATCCGACCCGACCGCCGCCGGCAGCAGTCCCGCCGCGACCGCGACCGCCGCGCCGCTCGACGACCCACCAGGAGCCCGGCTCGTGTCGTACGGGTTGCGCGTGACACCACGCGCCGTCTCGGACGACGACGACATCCCGAACTCCGGGCTCGCCGTCTTGCCGAGGCTCACCGCACCGGCGGCGTCGAGCGCCGCCACGAGCGGGTGGTCGGCCGTCGCCGGCCGCTCCGGCAACGACGCCGTCCCGGATCCGGTGGGCACGCCGGCGCGGTCGTACAGGTCCTTGTCGCCGGACGGGAGGCCCCACAACGGTCTCGACGTCGGCACCAGGTGGCCGAGACGGTCGGCTCGTTCGCGCGCAGCGTCCGCGGTGACCGTCACGAAGGCACCGAGTCCCGGGTCCAACCGCTCGATGCGGGCGAGGAAGTGCTCGGTCGCTTCGCGGGCCGTGGTGTCGCCGCGGCGGATCCAGTCCCAGAGTTCCTGCGCGGAGAGGTGGTGGAGTTCGAACACGGTTCCCGAGCCTATTCGCCCTGGTCCTCGTCCCTGCCTGCAGCTGAGCCGTACCCCTCGCGCGGGTACGCTCGACGGGTGAGCCGCCGCTACCCGTCCACGATCGCGGCCACGGTCGAGCACGAGATCGTCATCACGAAGTCGCGGTTCATCACCACCGTCGTCCCGGTGTCCGACCCGGACGCGGCGGACCAGGCGATCGCCGAGGTCCGGAAGCGGTTCTGGGACGCGCGACACAACTGCACCGCGATGGTGACCGGCGTCCTCGGTGACCAGGCGCGCTCCTCGGACGACGGCGAACCGTCCGGCACCGCTGGCGTGCCGATGCTCGAGGTCCTGCGCCGCCGCGAACTGACCGACGTCGTGGCGGTCGTGACGCGGTACTTCGGCGGCGTCAAGCTCGGTGCAGGCGGACTCGTCCGCGCGTACTCGACGTCGGTGTCCGAAGCACTCGACCGAGCCGAGACCGTCCGCCGCGAAGCCCTGACGTCGGTGACCGTGGACGTCCGGCACGCGGATGCCGGGCGGGTCGACAACGTGCTGCGCGACTGGGTGCGGCACCACGGTTCGACGCTGGCGGAGACCAGGTACGGGACGGCCGCGACCTTCGAACTGTGGGTCCCCGCCCCGGCGATCCCGACCCTCGTGGCGGACCTCGCAGCCACGTCGGCCGGCACGCTCGCCCCGGTCGTCGGTGCCGAGCGGATCGTCGACGTCCCGGCTTCCCGACCCGCGTCGCGCTAGCGTCGGTGCCGTGATCGTATGGCTGAACGGCACGCACGGGGTGGGCAAGACGACGACGGCCGCGCTCGTCCGGGACCTCCTGCCCGGGTCGCACGTCCTCGACGCCGAGAAGGTGGGCGAGACGCTCATGGACGTCTCGCCACCGCTCCCGGACCTCGACGACTTCCAGCACTGGGACCCGTGGCGTCCGCTCGTCGTCGAGACCGCCCGTCGGGTACTCGACTACACCGGCGGGACGCTCGTGATGCCGATGACGGTGCTGGTCGAGGCGTACTGGCGCGAGATCAGCGACGGACTCGCCCGGTACGACGTCCCGATCCGGCACTTCGTGCTGCACGCCGAGCCGGAGACGCTCCGGGCGCGGATCGACGGCGACGAGGTGCTCGGGCCGTCCACGTTCCGGCACAGTCGCGTCGACCGGTACGCGGCGGCGTTCGAGGCGTGGTTGGGCGACGCGGCCGAGGTGGTCGACACGACCACGACCCCGGCGCCGGAGGTCGCCCGGACGATCGTGGAACGCGTGCGCCGATGACGACGGACCGCGCCCAGGCCGAGGCAGCGCTCCGCGACGCGTCGGCCGTGACGGGACGGCGCTGGCACCTCGCGGAACGGCTCGACGGTGGTCGGCAGACCGGCGCCTGGCTGGTCCGCGCCGAGGACGACTCCGCTGCCGTCCTGAAGACGACGGCGGACGCGGAGTGGGCGGTGCGGATCGTCGCCGCCCGGCACGCGGTCGACGTCGCTCGGCACGCGGGCTACCCGACGCCGGCGTGGCTCGCGTCCGGGACGACCGGAGCGGGCATCGGCTACCAGGTCCAGGAGTGGTGCCCAGGGCACACGACCGACGACGTGGACACGGCGACGGCGGAGGCGTTGATCGCGGTCGTCGAGTCGCAGGCCGGGATCGACCCGTCGCCGGAGCACTGCTGGACGGACTTCCTGCAGGAGCAGATCGGAGCGGGTCGGGAACGGCTCCGCGCGGAGTCCGGCGCGCCCTGGCCGATGCTCGACGTCTGCGACCGGCTCCTCCGGGACGCGGACCGCGCCACGTGGCCGCGCACGGACATGGTGCACGGGGACTTCCGGCCGGCCAACGTCCTGTTCGACGGCGGCTCGGTCAGCGGCGTGGTCGACGTCGAGGCGATCGGCAGCGGGCCGCGAACGTTCGACCTCGCGACGCTGCTGAGCCACGACCGGGTCGACCAGGACGCGCTCGTGCGCATCGTCGCCGCTGGGACGGACGCTGCCGAACCGGTGGTGTTCCGCGCTTGCGTGGCCGTGGTGTTCCTTGACCTCCTGCGGTTCAGCCGACGCGACGAGCACTCGACCGCTGATGGTCGCGCTCGGCAGCGCCGCCTGCTCACCGAGCGCGCGGAGTGGATCGAGCTGCTGACCCGGTGATCCCGGCGTGCCGGCGGACGCCCGACTGACGCGGTGATCCCGGCGAGCCTGCGGGCGTCCGGCTCTGGCATGGAACGGTCCCGCGTCACGCCTCGAAGAACAGGTACACGGCCAACACGAACCCGCAGACGGCGATCGCGATGCGCAGCGGCGTCGGCGGGACGCGACGCGCGACGCTCGGTCCGATCAGGCCACCGAGGACCGCCCCGATGCCGAGGGGCCACACCATCGCCCACACCACGGTCCCGGACAGGGCGAACGCCACCGCTGGCAGGACGTCCGCCGCGAGCAGGAGCACGTTCTTCAGCGCGTTCGCCCGGTGCAGCACGGGCTCCCCGTCCAGGAGCATGACGGCGATCATGAGCACGCCGGACCCCGCGCCGAAGTACCCGTTGTAGAGCGAGACCGCCGAGACGCTCGTCGTCGCGACCCCTGGCCGCATCGTGGCCGATCCGCGCCGCCGGTCGATCCACGGCTGCGCCAGGAGCAGCACCGACCCGGCCGCCACGAGGAACGGCACGATCCGGTCGAACAGGTGCGACGGCGTGAGGAGCAGCAGCACCGCGCCCGCCGCGGAGACGATCACCGTGATCGGCATCCACCGCCGCAGGGTCGGGCCGTGTCCGACGAGGTCCGCGCGGGCGCGCAGGGCGGAGCTCGCACCACTGCCGAGCAACGCGACCGAGTTCGTGACGTTCGCGGCGAGGGGCGGCACACCCACGGCGAGGAGCGCGGGGTAGGCGACGAGCGACGTGATGCCGCCAGCGGTGCCGATCACGCCGGCGAGGACCCCGGCGACGAGCAGGAACACCGCGGTCAGCACACCGGAGATCCTGCCACGGGATCAGCCCGGTCCGTCACTCGCGGCGGCGAGGAGCGGCACGAGCACGTCGCTCACGGGTGTCGCGATGCCGTGGGCCGCTCCGAGTCGCTGCACCACGCCGTTCCGCACGTCCCACTCGAGCGGGTTCCCCGCGATCCGGTCGGCGAGGATCGAGGTCCCCATGTCGGCGGGCGAGCCACGGAACTGCTCGACGAGTGCGTCGGGCACGTCGTCGCCGAGGTCCGCCCCCTCCGCACGGGCGACGAGCAGGCACTCCCGCAGGTAGTCGTGCGCGAGCCGCGCGAGGTCGTCCCGCGCGAACATCCCGGCGCGACGCCCGGTGAGGACCATGAGGCCCGCGACGGCGTTCTGCAGGAGCTTCCGCCACGCGACACTCGTGAAGTCCTGCGCGACGTCGACCTCGACCCGCGTGCCGTCCATCGCGCGCAGCAGGGCTCCGGTACCCGGCCCGTCCGGCAGGGTCAGCCGCGGCGTCGCACGGAGCCAGACGGTGCCGTCGTGCTGCGTCTCGGCCGGGAACCAGACCACCGACGGCACGACGTCGGCACCAGCGACGTGCGGCGCGAGGGAACGGACCTGCTCGACCCCGTTCTGCAGCACACAGACCACGGTGCCCGGTCGGCAGAGCGCGGCGAGCCAGGGTGCGCAGGCCCGTACCTGGGTCGCCTTCACGGCGAGGAGCACGACGTCAACGGGATCCGCCACGGCTCGCGGGTCGGTCTCGACGGGCCCTGGCACCACGATCCGCCCGGACACGTCCACGAGCTCCAGGTGGTCCCGAGCCGTCCGACCGAACAACAGCGGCGTCCGACCGGCGTCGTGCAGTGCTGCGGCGACGACGGTCCCGATGGCTCCCGGCCCGACCACGGCCACTGATGCGTCCATGGGACGATTGCACCATGACCGCCACGCTCGTCGTCAAGGGCCTCGCCGGCGGCTACGCCGCACGCACACTGTTCGAGGGGCTCGACCTCACGGTCGCCCCCGGGGACGTGATCGGCGTCGTCGGCGTGAACGGCGCCGGCAAGTCCACCCTGCTGCGGCTCCTCGCGGGCGTCGACGAGCCGCTCGCGGGCACCGTGTCGCTCGCCCCGGCCGACGCGTTCGTCGGCTGGCTGCCCCAGGAACACGAGCGGGTCGCCGGGGAGACCGTGACCGGGTACCTCGGACGACGGACCGGCTGCACCGCGGCGACCGCGGAGATGGACACCGCCGCGGCTGCCCTCGGGGACCCGGATGCCCCGGCCGACGCCGCCGACCGGTACTCCACCGCGCTCGACCGGTGGCTCGCGTCGGGCGCGGCCGACCTCGACGAGCGCGTCCCGGCCGTCCTCGCGGACCTCGGGCTGACCGTGGACACGGACGCGCTCATGACGTCGCTGTCCGGCGGTCAGGCCGCACGGGTCGGACTGGCCGCGCTGCTGCTGTCCCGATTCGACGTCGTCCTGCTCGACGAACCCACCAACGACCTCGACCTCGACGGCCTGGCGAAGCTGGAGGCGTTCGTCACGGGCCTCCGCGGCGGGGTCGTCCTCGTCAGCCACGACCGGGAGTTCCTCGCCCGGTCGGTCACCGGCGTCCTCGAGCTCGACCTCGCGCAGTCGTCGAACCGGCTCTTCGGCGGCGGCTACGACGCCTACCTGGAAGAACGCGAGATCGCCCGTCAGCACAAGCGGGACGCCTACGACGAGTACGCGTCGACGAAGGCGGATCTGGTGTCACGGGCCCGGACGCAGCGGGAGTGGTCGAGCCAGGGCGTCCGGAACGCGATGAAGAAGGCACCGGACAACGACAAGATCCGGCGCAAGGCGGCATCGGAGTCGAGCGAGAAGCAGGCGCAGAAGGTCCGCCAGATGGAGTCCCGCATCGCACGCCTCGACGAGGTCGAGGAACCCCGCAAGGAGTGGCAGCTCGAGTTCACGATCGGCCAGGCGCCGAGGAGCTCCGCGGTCGTGGCGACCCTGTCGGACGCAACGTTCACGCAGGGCGACTTCACGCTCGGTCCGGTGTCGCTACAGGTCGACGGCGGCGACCGAATCGGCATCACCGGCCCCAACGGCGCCGGCAAGTCGACGCTGCTCCGCGCACTGCTCGGCAAGCAGTCGCCGACGACCGGGACGGCGAGCTCCGGGTCGAGCGTCGCGGTCGGCGAGATCGACCAGGCCCGCGGGCTGTTCACCGGCACGGAGCCCCTCGCCGCGGTGTTCGAGGGCCTCGTGCCGGAGCTGGCCACCGCCGAGGTCCGGACCCTGCTCGCCAAGTTCGGTCTCAAGGCGGACCACGTGGGCCGCGCGGCCGGCGAGCTCTCACCCGGCGAACGCACGCGCGCCGGCCTCGCGCTGCTGCAGGCCCGCGGCGTGAACGTCCTGGTCCTCGACGAGCCGACGAACCACCTCGACCTCCCGGCGATCGAGCAGCTCGAACAGGCACTCGACTCGTACGACGGCACGCTGCTGCTCGTCACGCACGACCGGAGGATGCTGGAGACGGTCCGGCTGGACCGCCAGTGGCGCGTCGAGTCCGGCCGCGTCACGGAACGCTAGGACCGGACAGGAGGCCCGTGGTGCGACGGCGGACGTGGATCGTGGCGAGTGTGGCCGGTGCTGCCCTCATCGGTACCGTCGTGTGCGTCGGGCTCGCCCTGGTACCGGACCGCGACCAGGCGAGCCCACCGACGACCGCCGCCGCCCGGCGGCCGACGCCGACGCCGACCCTCGCCGCCGTGCCCGCGGCACCGTCGGCGGCGGAACTCGCGGCCCTGCCGCTCGCGTTCCACGACGCGGTGATCCCCGCGCTCCTCGACGGCTCGGACGTCCACCCCGAGAACGGCTGGCAGATCGCGACCCCGAACGAGCAGCTCGTCGCGCTGTACGCCAGCCCGGACGCCGACGCTGCGCCCATCGGGACGCTCTCGGCGACGGTGTCGACGGTGGAGCTCCCCGCCGCCACGGCCGTGTGGGGTCGCTCCGCCGGCGTCGACGGCGGGATGCTGCTCGTGTCGACCCCGGCCCGGAACCGCACGCCGGGTGACGGTGGCGTGCCCGACGCCCCGAGTGCGACGTTCGCGTGGGCCCGCGCCGCCGACTTCAGCATCGTAGACACGGACCGGACGATCCGGGTCGACGTCGCGGCGGACACCGTCTCGGTCGTGGCGCGGAGCGGCCAGGTCGTGGCGAGCGAGCCAGCACGGCTCGGCACACCGGACGACCCGACCCCGACCGCCACGGCGACCTACGTCGAAGCGGCATACGTCGACGCGCGGGTGACCTACACGCAGGGCAACCCGATCATCCTGACCGGCGCGCACTCCTCCCGCATCCCGTCGTACGGGGGGAACGCCGCACTGACGGCGCTGCACTTCTACCCGGACCCGACCGGCAGCTCGCACGGATGCGTGCGGATCTCCGCCGAGATGACGAAGACCCTGGCGGCGCTGCCGGTCGGTACCCCGATCCAGTTCACCTGACGCCGGGTTCGAGCCCCAGTCGCTCGATCACCTCGTCGCGCTCCTCCTCCGGCGTGCGGTCGGCGGCGACGGTGATGTGCGCCTCGTCGTCCTGCGGCGGCTCCAGGGTCGCGAGCTGCGACGCCAGGAGCGACGCCGGCATGAAGTGCCCCGACCTGGCCGTCATCCGGTCCTCGATCAAGGAGTTGTCGCCGGCGACGTGCACGAACACCACGCCGGGCGCCCGGAGGACGTCACGGTACGAGCGCTTCAGTGCCGAGCACGTGACGACACCGTTCGTCCCGGAGTCCAGGTGGTCGCGGATCCAGCTCGCGACGACCTCGAGCCACGGCCAGCGGTCGTCGTCGTCGAGCGGGATACCGGCGTGCATCTTGTCGACGTTCGCCTGCGGGTGCATCGCGTCGCCCTCGGCGAAGTCCCACCCGAGCCGCTTCGCGACCATCTCGGCCACGGTCGACTTGCCGGACCCGGAGACCCCCATCACGACGAGGACGCGGGCGTCGAGTGCGTTGTCGGTACTCAATGGACGAGTGCTCATCGGATGAACACCCCCGCGAGCAGGACGCCGAGCAACCCGAACACCGAGATCAGGCACTCGAGCACCGTCCACGTCTTGAACGTCTGCCCCACCGTGGTGTTGAGGTACCCCTTCACCAGCCAGAACCCGGCGTCGTTGACGTGCGACAGGAACACCGAGCCCGCGCCGATCGCGAGCACCAGGAGCGACACCACCGGCGACGACAGGTCCTGCGCGATCGGTGCCATGATGCCGGCAGCCGTGACGGTCGCGACCGTGGCCGAACCGGTGGCGACACGGACCAGCGCCGAGACGACCCATGCGACGAGGAGCACCGAGATCCCGGAGTCCTTCACGGCGTCGGCGATCACCCCGCCGATCCCGGTGTCGATCAAGACCTGCTTGAACCCACCGCCCGCGCCGACGATGAGCAGCACGCCGGCGACGGGCGGCAGCGCGCTCTCGAGCGACCGGGACACGGCCGAGCGGTCCATGCCGCCGCCGATCGCGAAGAAGACGATCGCGTACAGCGCCGCGAGTCCGATCGCGACCATCGGCGAACCGAGGAAGTCGAGCAGGCTCACCCAGGCGCCAGCGGCGTCGGGCATCGTCGCCTCGCGGATCGCCTGCGCGAGCATGAGGACCACCGGCAGCAGGATGCCGATCAGCGCGACCGCGAACGACGGGCTGCGCGGTTCGCTGATGACGCGGGTGAAGTCGCTCTTGCCGTTCGGCAGGGACGCGGTGTCCTGCGTGGCGGGGCCGCGCCGGGCCTCCCGTCCTTCGTGAGCCGGGTCGCTGCCACGCGAGCCGAACAGGTCGGGTGCCGGGATGTCGACCCAGCGGGCCGCGAAGCGGGCGAAGACCGGGCCGGCCAGGATGATGACCGGGATCGCGAGCACGATGCCGAAGGCGAGTGTCGTGCCGAGGTTCGCGCCGACCGTCGAGATCGCGACGAGCGGGCCGGGGTGCGGCGGGACGAACGCGTGCATCGTGGACAGACCGACGAGGGCGGGGACGGCGATCTTCATGATCGGCACGTCGCTGCGCTTGGCGACGAGGACGATGATCGGGATGAGGAGCACCAGGCCGACCTCGAAGAACATCGGCAGGCCGATCAGCGCGCCGATGAGCGCCATCGTCCACGGCAGCGCCGCCTTCGACGACTTCCGGACGAGGGTGTCCACCACCCGGTCCGCGGCGCCCGAGTCGACGAGCATCTTGCCGAACATCGACCCGAGCCCGACCAGGATGCCCACGCTCGTCATGGTCGCGCCGAAACCGACGCCGAAGCTCGTCACGGCCTTGTCCGGTGCCAGTCCCGCGCCGATGCCGACGCCGACCGCGCCGACCGTCAGCGCGATGAACGGGTGGATCTTGAGCCACGTGATCAGGACGATGATCACGACGATGCCGATGAGCGCCGCGATCACGAGCTGCGAGACCGGACCGGACGGATCGACCGTGTCGGTGCCGGCAGCGAGCACGGTGCTCGCGCTGGTTGGTGCGAGGTGAGGCATCTGCGCCCCTTCCTGGAGACGCTTCCGCGCGGCTCCGTCGCCTGGTTCCGGGCTTCGATGCCGTTCGGAGCGACATCGAATAATCTGATTAATCAGACTATACGTCGGTCTTCCGCGCGGCACACACCCGTCGGGGCAGTCTGCCGGTCTGATGGAGCACACGTCGCGCCCGGTGCGCGATCCGTACTGCATGGAGGAACGATGAGCACGCCCCGCGGACTGCACGCCCAGGTGCTCGACACCCTCGGTCAGCGGATCGTGTCCGGCGCATCGCCAGCGGGAGTCGTGCTGCGTCCTGAGGAGATCGCGACCGAGTTCGGCGTGTCGCGCTCCGTCGTGCGCGAGGCGCTCCGCGTCCTGCAGTCACTCGGACTCGTCGAGCCGCGACAGCGCATCGGGACCCAGGTGCTGCCCGTGACGTCGTGGGAGCTGCTCTCGCCGTCGGTCATCCGGTGGAGAGGTCTCTCCGACGGCTACTTCGTCCAGCAGCGCGAACTCCTCGAACTCCGGCTCGGGATCGAGCCCGTCGCGGCGTCGCTGCTCGCCGGGCGTGGGGCCGAGGCCGGGGCTCCGGTGCTGGCCGCGGCGCTCGAGATGGTCGCCGCGGCGGCGAGCGGGGACGGCCGCGCCTACCTCGAGGCGGACGTCCGCTTCCACCGCGCGCTCCTCACCGGGTCGGGCAACGCCGTGTTCGGGCACTTCGCCGGCACCGTCGAGGCGCTCCTCCGCACCCGCACGTCGGAGTCGCGCGACACGATCACGCGGTGGACCGGCGCCGCTGCCGGTCGGCACGAGGCCGTCGGGCGGGCCGTGGTCGCCGAGGACGCCGACGCTGCCGCGGCCGCGGCGACCGCGATGGTCGGTGTGACGCGCGACGAGTTCGTCGCCGAGGCGCCGGGGCGCTGACGCGCGTCGCGGCCCCGAGACTCGGCGTCGCGGCCCCGAGACTCGGCGTCGCGGGCCCGAGACTCGGCGTGAGCGACCGATCTCGCGGCCCGGGGCCCGAGGAACGTCGCTCAGCCCGAGTCTCGGCTCCGGGTGCCGGCCCCGCGGCGCGTCCGCGGACCCCGCAGGCGGAGGCGCATCGTGACGGTCCCGAGCCACCGGTCGTACTTGTACCCGACCTTGCCCATGCGGCCGATCTCCTCGAAGCCGAGCCGTCGGTGCAACTTGATCGAGGCATCGGCTGACCGATCGGCGATGACCGCGACCACCTCCCGCACTCCGGCAGCACGGCACTCGTCGAGCAGCGCCTCCATCAGCGCGCGCCCGAGTCCCTTCCCGCCGGACGCCGGTCCGAGGTAGATCGAGTTCTCGACGACGTGGTTCGACCGGTCACGCGGGTTCCAGGGGTCGACGAGCGCGTACCCGAGCAACTGTCCAGACGGGTTCACCGCGACCAGGAATGGGAGCTTCCGCCGACGGATCTCGTCGTACCGCTGCTTCCACGAAGCGAACGTCAGCACGGCGCCGTCGAACGTCACCGACGAGTTCCGCACGTAGTGCGCGTGGATCTCGCGGATGTCCGGCAGGTCCGACGGCTCGGCGGCGCGGATCGACCAGGCGAACGCGGTCTCGGACGGCGCGGGCGCACGCAGGTGACGCGGCAGCACCCGCCGCTGGCGGTATTCCTCCTCGAGCACGATCACGAGCCTACGGGTCGCGTCCGGCAGGCGGTCGCGACACCGGCCTGGAGGCTCGTCACACCTGGGCGGGCAGCGTCCAGTCGACGGGGTCGGCACCCTGGGCGACGAGCAGCTCGTTCACCTGGGAGAACGGGCGGCTCCCGAAGAACCCGCGGGACGCGCTGAGCGGACTCGGGTGTGCCGACGCGACGATCGGCGTGTCCCCGAGGAACGGCCGGACGGACCCGGCCTGCGCGCCCCAGAGCACGGCGACGAGCGGGCGGTCCCGGGCGACGAGCGCGCGGACGGCCTGCTCGGTGACCCGCTCCCACCCCTTGCCGCGGTGGCTGCCGGCGTCCCCGGCACCGACCGTCAGCACGCGGTTGAGCAGCATCACGCCCCGCTCCGACCACGGACGCAGGTCACCGTGCACCGGCGGGGTGACGCCGAGGTCGTCGTGGAGCTCGCGGTAGATGTTCGCGAGGCTGCGCGGCACCGGACGGACCCCTGGGTCGACGGCGAAGGACAGGCCGATCGGGTGTCCTGGCGTCGGGTACGGATCCTGCCCGATGACCAGCACCTTCACCTGGTCGAACGGGTACTCGAACGCCCGGAGCACGGACGCGCCGGCGGGCAGGTACGGCCGCCCCGACGCCGTCTCCTCACGGAGCCACGCACCGAGTCGGTGGACGTCGTCCTCGACCGGGGCGAGGGCCTCCGCCCACCCGGGGTCGACCAGTTCGGCGAGCGGCTGCGCCTGCATCGGAGTCGCTACGCACCCATCGTGGCGACGGAGACCGACTCGTCGCCGGCGACCACGCGCCAGACACTGCCGGCTCCGCGGACCTCGAGCGCCCCCTCACCGACGACCAGGACGGTGTCCTCGTCGATGGCGAGTCCGGCGGTGACGAACTCGGCCTCGGCGCTGGCGATGAGCCGCGCGATCGTGCCGGCCTGCACGGCGTGCACGTCGATCGTCAGGTCCACGAGCCCGAGTCCTTCGCGGAGCTCGACCTCGTCGAGGCCCTCCGATGCTCCCTCGGGGCAGACCTCGACGCCACCGACGCGCCAGCCGCCGACGAGCGCACGGTCGGACGCGATCATCGCGCCCGCCGAGTAGCCGAGGTACGGCAGGCCGTCGGAGACGAGCAGGCGGATCTGGTCGACGAGCGGCGCGATCGCGTCGAGGTAGTCGGGCGTACGCCCGCCGCCGATGACCAGGGCGTCGATGTCGCTGAGGACCGCCGTGCTGAACGGCTGCCCAGGAGCGACCTCGGTCACGAGGACCTCCGCCGCGCGGGCACCGCCGAGGACCTCCGCGATGTCGGCGGTCGACGACGGGCTCGTGCCCGTGGCGTCGGCGACGGAGAGCAGCCCGATGCGCGGGACGGTGCGGCCGACGGCGGCGGAACGGGCGGTCGCCTCGGCGAGGAAGGGCGCAGCGGCGTCGGAGGCGGCGAACGGTCCGCCGCCGACGAGGTGGATGCTCACGACTCGGCCGTCACCGGTGCGAGGGCGCTCCACGGGAACGTGATCCAGCCGTCGACCCGTCGCCAGACGTGGTCGGGCTCGAGCACGGTGCCTGGCTTCGAGTACAGGCAGGCGCTCCGCACGTCGGCGCCGGCCTTCGCGATGATGTCGACGACGAGCGCGAGGGTGCGCCCGGAGTCGGAGACGTCGTCCACGACGAGCACGCGCTTGCCGGCGAGGCTGGGGGCGTCGAGCGCCGGCGCGAGCACGACGGGCTCGTCCAGACGCTGTTCGACGTCGGTGTAGAACTCGACGTTGATCGAGCCGCACTCCTTCGTGCCGAGCGCGTAGGCCACGGCACCGGCGATGATGAGCCCGCCACGGGCGACGGCCACGACGACCTCTGGCTCGAAGCCGGACGACAGGACGTCCTTCGCGAGGAGCCGAGCGGCGTCCCCGAACTCGAGCCAGCCGAGCACCTCGGGCCCGCTCGTCACGGTCACGACGGCCGGCGAGGAGGGCTCGGCGGGTTCGCTGCTGATCGGCATCCGTCCACGGTACCGGCAGGTACCCCGCCCCCGCGACCCGAGTTCCCCGCCCGGGCGCGTGCGGGGCGGAGAACCGCCGACGGCTGCCTGGTCAGGACTTGGGCGACAGGTGTCCGCGCGCCAGCTTGTGCTGGGCGGACTGCGCGACCGGACGGATCGTGACGAGGTCGAGGTTCACGTGCGCCGGCAGCTCCACCGCGTGCACGATCGCCTCGGCGACGTCGTCGGCCGTGAGCGGGTCCTCGACACCGTCGTAGACCGCCGCGGCCTTCGACTCGTCGCCGCCGAACCGCACGAGCGCGAACTCGTCGGTCTTCACGAGCCCGGGAGCGATCTCGACGACGCGGATCGGTTCGCCGTTCAGCTCCAGGCGGAGTGCACCGACCAGGGCGTGCTCGGCGGCCTTCGCGGCGTTGTACCCGCCTCCGTTCTCGTAGGAGACGAACCCGGCGGTGCTCGTGACGGTGACGATGTCGGCGCCGCCCGTGGCCGACGCACGCTGCCGGAGATGCGGGAGCAGCGCCGCGATCACACGCTTGGTGCCGATGACGTTGACCTCGAACATGGCGCGCCAGTCGTCGACGTCCGACTCCTCGACGGTCGCCGAGCCGAACGCTCCCCCGGCGTTGTTGACGAGCACGTCCGCGCCGCCGAGCTCCGCGACGCGCGTCGCCAGGCGCTCGACGTCGGCGGCGTCGGTGATGTCCGCCGTCAGCGTGTCGATCCCGAGCTCCGCGGCGAGCGCGTCGAGCCGGTCGGCACGCCGGGCGACGGCGAGCACGTCCCAGCCCCGTTCGCGGAACAGGCGGACGGTGGCCGCCCCGATCCCCGAGCTCGCTCCCGTGACGACCGCGCGTCGTGCTGCCATGTCCGTGCCTCCAGTGCTCCGTCGACGAATGTCACGACAACGGTACCCAGTACGGCGAAGGTCACGTTCCGGTAACGTCACGAGGGATGACCATGGACGCCGCCCCTCCCGCGCCCGCTGCGCCGATCACGAACCTCGAACCGGGTCGCGCGAAGCGGCGCATCCCGATGTGGGACACCGCGCGGTTCGTCGCCGTGACGCTCGTCGTCATCGGGCACGCGATCCAACGGCAGACCACGGCGAGCGAGCACGCCCTGGCGCTGTACACGTTCATCTACGCGTTCCACATGCCGGCGTTCGGTGTCATCAGCGGGTACTTCTCGTCCGCGGACACCCCCACGGCGAAGCGCATGCGTCGGACCATCACGGACATCGTGGTGCCGTACATCATCATGCAGACGATCTGGACCGTCGTGCAGTCACTCGTCGAGGGCGGCAAGAAGTTCAACCCGACCCAGCCGACCTGGACGCTCTGGTTCCTGCTCGCGCTGGGGATCTTCAAGCTGATCCTGCCGTACCTGGCGCAGCTGCGGTGGCCGCTGTTCTGGGCGGTCGTGTTCAGCATCGGCGTCGGGTACTTCGACAACGTCGACTCCACGCTGTCCCTCTCCCGCGCGATCAGCCTGCTGCCGTTCTTCCTCGTCGGCTGGCAGGTGAAGCAGTGGGGACTGTTCGACCGCTGGTACGAGGCGCCACGGAGGATCGTCGTCCGGCTCCGGATCGTGGCCGGTGCGGTGTTCGCGGCGTGGGCGGTCGCGTGCGCGGTGTGGATCCCGCAGTTCAAGGAGTTCGACCTGCACCACTGGTTCTTCTACGACGACTCGTACTCGGGTCTCGGCGAGGACGCGTGGTGGGCGGGTGCCGTGCGCTTCGGACTGATGCTCCTCGCCGCGCTGCTCACCGCGTCGTTCCTCCTCCTGGTGCCCAGGCGGAACGTCTGGATCACGCAGTTCGGCGCGGCGACGATGTACGTGTACCTGCTGCACACCTTCGTGCTCTACCCGGTGCGTGAGTCCGGCATCCTCGCCGGCCAGCACTCGGCGTGGCCGTACGTGCTCCTGATGGTCGCGTTCGCCTGTGCGGTGAGCCTCTTCCTGGCGCAGCCGTTCGTCAGGAGGGGCATGCGCTGGCTCCTCGAGCCGAACGTCCGCTGGCTGTTCCGGCGCGACCCCGCCTGACGCTCGTTACGTCACGAGACGGGTGCGGTGGTGTGGAACCGGCCACGTCCGTACCGTTGCCTCCGACGTGACGACGCGCCGAGCCTCCCGGCCGAGCGCACGGCGACCCGACGACCGACCGCACCGGACAGGAGCACGAGATGACCGAGAACGACGCCGCGCAGTGGCGGTTCGAGACCACGCAGGTCCACGCCGGAGCGCAGCCGGACCCGACGACCGGCGCACGCGCCACCCCGATCTACAAGACGACCTCGTACGTCTTCGCGAACTCGGACGAGGCGCGTGACCTCTTCGCCCTCGCGAAGCCCGGCAACATCTACTCGCGCATCATGAACCCGACGAACGACGTCCTCGAGCAGCGGATCGCCGCGCTCGAGGGCGGCTCCGGTGCGCTCCTCGTCGCGAGCGGTCAGGCGGCGGAGACCTACGCCGTCCTCAACATCGCGCAGGCCGGCGACCACATCGTGTCCTCGTCGTCGATCTACGGCGGCACGTACAACCTCTTCAAGTACACGCTCGCCCGGCTCGGCATCGAGACGACCTTCGTCGAGGACCAGGACGACCCCGAGGAGTGGCGTCGCGCGGTCCGACCGAACACGAAGCTGTTCTTCGCGGAGACGATCGGCAACCCGAAGATCAACGTGCTCGACATCACGACGGTCGCGGACATCGCGCACCAGGCCGGGGTGCCGCTCATCGTCGACAACACGATCGCGACGCCGTACCTGATCCGTCCGTTCGAGCACGGCGCCGACATCGTGGTGCACTCGGCGACGAAGTTCCTCGGTGGGCACGGCACGGTCATCGGCGGCGTCATCGTCGACGGCGGCACGTTCCCGTGGTCCCAGCACCCGGAGAAGTTCCCGGAGTTCAACACGCCGGACCCCTCGTACCACGGCGCGGTCTTCGCCGAGGCGGTCGGCAACTCGCTCGCCTACATCATCAAGGCGCGCGTGCAGCTCCTCCGCGACCTCGGTGCGTCGAGCTCCCCCGACACCGCGTTCGCGCTGCTGCAGGGCATCGAGACCCTGTCGCTCCGCATCGAGCGGCACGTGGCGAACGCGCAGGAGATCGCCGAGTGGCTCGACCAGCACCCGGACGTGGCGACGGTGGCGTACGCCGGCCTGCCGACCTCCCCCTGGTACGGCGCCGCGACGCGGTACGCACCGAAGGGCGTCGGGGCGGTGCTGTCGTTCGAGCTGAAGGGCGGCGTCGACGCGGGTCGTGCACTCGTCGACAACCTGACGCTGTTCTCGCACCTCGCCAACATCGGTGACGTGCGCTCGCTCGTGATCCACCCGGCGTCGACGACGCACTCGCAGCTCACGCCGGAGCAGCAGCTGACGACCGGTGTGACGCCGGGGCTCGTGCGCCTGTCGGTGGGCATCGAGAACGTCGAGGACCTGAAGGCGGACCTCGAGGCCGGGCTCGCAGCAGCTCGTGCGGTCGCCCAGGCTGGTTTGCGCGCGTAGGCGTACGCCGGCGGGCGCCCCTCCGGACCCGACTCAGAACGACGAAGTCGCTGTCGTACGACAGCGACTTCGTCGTTCCCACGCGTGTGCAACTGTTGCGTCCGCCTGCTTGCGACAACGTCGATGTCGTACGACAGCGGTCTTGTCGTCCCTTGCGGACGCAACGACCCTGCGGACGCAACCACCCCGCGGACGCAACGACCCCGCGGAGCCGACCCGAGCCTCCCGTCCGCCCCGATCCGGCCACGCAACCGACGTAACACGGCGTCCGGACGGTCCACGGACCGGGACAATGGACGGACCATGGACTGGCAGACGACTCCCGAGGACTCCGTCCCGTCCACCCTGGTCCCGGGGACCGCGCTCGGGGTGATCGGCAAACCCCCGGTCACGGGCGCATGGCGACCGGGCGACCACCCCGGTTCCCGGCAGTTCGTCGCGCTCGGCGAGCAGTGGGTCCGCGGCGGACGACTGCCGAGCGTCCGGATCGCGTACGAGTCCTGGGGCACGCTCAACGACGCGAAGGACAACGCCGTCCTCGTGTTCCACGCGCTGACCGGGGACTCGCACGTCACGGGTGATGCCGGCCCCGGGCACAAGACCGCCGGCTGGTGGGGCGACGTCGTCGGACCTGGTCGGGCGATCGACACCGACCGGTGGTTCGTCGTCGCGCCGAACATGCTCGGCGGCTGCCAGGGCTCGACCGGCCCGTCGTCGGTCTCCCCAGACGGGGTGGAGTGGGGTTCGCGGTTCCCGTTCGTCACCGTGCGCGACCAGGTCGCCGCACAGGTGCAGCTCGCCGACGCGCTCGGCATCGACCGGTTCGCCGCGGTGGTCGGCGGGTCGATGGGCGGCATGCACGCGCTCGAGTTCGCGGCGTCGGCCCCGTTCCGTGTCGCCCGGCTGGCGATCCTGGCCAGCACGGCCCAGACCACGGCAGACCAGATCGCGGCGAACTCGCTGCAGCGCGCCGCGATCCAGATGGACCCGGGCTTCGCGGGCGGCGACTACTACGAAGCCGAACCCGGCGACGGGCCGTCCAGGGGGCTCTCACTGGCCAGGCGGATGGCGATGATGACCTACCGCGCGTCCGACGAGCTCAACGGGCGGTTCGACCGTTCATGGCAGTCGGACGTGTCCCCGCTCGGCGACGACGGCCGCTTCTCGGTCGAGAGCTACCTCGACTTCCACGGCAACAAGTTCACCAGGCGCTTCGACGCGTCGACGTACGTGACGCTGACGCACGCGATGGACTCGCACGACGTCGGTGCCGGACGAGGCGGCGTCGCGTCCGCCCTCGGTGCCATCACGGCGAGGACGCTCGTCGTCGGCATCTCGAGCGATCGGCTCTTCCCCGTCGAGGACCAGCACCGGATCGCCGCCGGCATCCCGGACACCCTCGACGGCGACCACGCGGCCGTCATCGACAGCGAATTCGGCCACGACGGGTTCCTCATCGAGCACGCGGCGGTCGGCGCGCACCTCCGTCGTCTGCTGGGCTGAACCGACCATTTCATCGCATTCGCTATAACAAAACCGTTTCCAATCGGAACGACCGGGCGTGCCGAACACCCCCCAACGGGTGCCGCCCGTGGAATGATGGCTGCGAACCGATCAACCGTCGGTTTCTTCCCTGCACGCACACGAGAACAGCACCAGGAAACCGATGGAACTCATCGCACAGGAACGTGACCGGCTCCTCCGGTCCACGACCCGTGTCGTCGGGATCGCCTGCACGCTGATCAGCCTGGTCAGCGTCCTCTGCTCATTCGCCGTCCCAGCAGGACCGCTCGCCGGTGGCGTCGCCTGCATGGCGGTGATGATCGGTGCGCTCGTCGCCTTCGGCTGGAACGGCTCGACGTGGTGGACGGCACTCACGCTCGTGGCGGGCCTCGGCGCCATGGTCCTCCTCACGACGAGCGTCGACGGTCTCGAGCGCACGGTGCTCGCGAGCGCGCTCGTCCCCCTCGCCGCCGGCGGTCTCTCCTCGCTCCTCATGGCGCAGCGCGGACACCTCGTCGGACTCGGGTTGACCATCCTCGGCGGCGTCGCGTCGATCATCGTGATGGCCTTCGCCGCCGGCGGACTCGTCTCCAACGCCGTCGGCGGGACCGTCCTCGGTTGGGTCCTCACCGCCGTGGTCGCGTACTGGATCTCCCGGAGCATCCCCCGCGTCGCGCGTCGCATCTACAGCATCGGCACCGCGCACCGTGCGGAACGCCAGGCCAGCGAGACCGAGGCGCAGCGCCGCCAGGGTGCCCGGCTGCTCCACGACACCGTCCTCGCGACGCTCACCCTCCTCGCCCACTCCGGCGTCGGCGTCTCCGAGCAGGCGATGCGCGAGCAGGCCGCCGAGGACGCCAGGCTCCTGCGGCACCTCCGGCTCGGCGCGACACCGCAACCACAGCAGTCCGGCGACTACTCGCTCACCCGCACCGAGGAATCACCACTCGGGCAGACGCTCGAGTCCGTGAAGCAGCGCTTCGGCCGGATGGGGCTCGAGGTCAGCTGGCACGGCACCGGGCAGGTCCTCCTGCCGTCGAACGTCCTCGACGCGTTCCTGCTCGCCCTCGCGGAGTGCCTCGAGAACGTCCGCCGCCACGCCGGTGTCGCCGAGGCGCACGTCACGATCGTGCACGACAACGACATGGTCCGCGCGATGGTCACCGACTCCGGCGTCGGCTTCGAACTCGGCGCCATCGACGAAGAGCGTCTCGGCTTCAAGGAGAGCGTGGTGAACCGCCTTCGCGAGGTCGGCGGGGACGCACGCCTCTTCTCCGCGCCCGGATCGGGCACCACCGTCGTCCTGGAGGCACCCCGATGAGTCGCGTCCCCGAGGACACGATCGGCCGCGGACTCCCCGGCGAGACCCAGCAGCCCGCTCCGCGGACCCGACGGGAGGCTCGGGAACGGTACCGGGGCACGGAACGTCGGCAGGCGCGCGGCCTCCCCTCCACCTCCACCGGTGCGCGGTCGCTGCGGCAGGCCGCGAAGCCCGGAGCGTCGCTCGGCGCCGGGCACCTCGGGCTCGGCGCGGCGGTGCTCACCGCACTCGAGGCGATCGCGGGCATCGTCTTCTTCCTCGCACACTGGACGGACTTCTCCGACCCCTGGCTCCCTGCTGCCGCGTGGATGCTCTTCGTCATCGCGGCGGTCGGCGTCGGCCTGAGCGTCCTGACCTACGGCGAACGACTCACCGGGCTGGCCTTCGTGCTGATCTGCGTCGTCCTCGGGTGCGTCGTCACCCTCGACTTCATCGGCATCTGGCCCGAGCACGACCTCGCCCACACGGCCAGCGCCTCGATCGCCGCCGGGTTCGCCCTGCTCCCCGTCGCGACGCTCCGCCCGGCTCGCGAGGTCGCCGCGGCGATCACGGTGCTCGGGCTCGCGTTCATCGGCATGGCGGTCGCATCGACCCCGATCACGACGGACACCATTCCCGGGCTGTTCTCGCTGCTGGCGCTCGTGATCGTCCCGCCGTCCGTGGCGATCTTCGTCACGCACCGCTTCCGGCAGCTCGTGCAGCGTGAACTCGACCGGGTGCTCGTGCAGTCGAACGTCTCCGCGCCGCAGTTCGCCGTCGGCATGCTCGCATCCGACGAACTCGCCCGACTCGACCTCGCGGCCGAGAAGCTCCTCGACGCCGTCGCGAACGGCACCGACCCGCTGCCCCTGTCGGACGCGTCCTCGTCGGTGGCGGCGTCACTGGCCACCGAGCTCCGCCTGCACCTCATCGAGGGCCGCCGCGAGACCTGGCTGTACCACGCCATCACCGAGTCGGACCACCTCGGCCGTGCCGTCAGCGTCGCCGACCCCGGGTCGCTCGCCGGGCACCTCTCCCCGGCACAGCGCGACGGACTGCTCCAGGCGCTCTGGCAGATGGTCGGCGACGGCCGCGGGCTGCAGCCCGGCGTCCCGATGGTCTCCGTCACGCTCGGGCCGGTCGGCTCGGACGGGCACCCGGTCTCGGACGAGGAGATGGACGTGCCGATCGTCATCGAGTCCCGCGGCGTCCCGCGCCGACGGCTCGGCCCGACTGCCTGGAGCGGACTCGCCCGCATCGGGAGCTACACCGACACGGTGCGGGACGGGGCGCTGCACATCGTCGCCCACTGCGTCGTGAGCCGACATCCCACGATGTGACGGGTTGTCGGACACCCTGACCAGCCTGCGCTCGCCGAGTGCGCCCACCACCTAGGCTCTGCCACGCAGACCACGAGAAAGGACGCCAGCATGGCGACTCCAGAGGAACCGATCCGACTCGCACTCGTCGACGACCACAAGATGCTGCTCGGCGCCCTGACGGAGTGGATCCGTGGCGCTGCCGACGACATCACGCTCGTCGCCGCCGTCACGACCTGGCCCGAGCTGCTCACCAGCCCGTCGTTCCCCGTCGACGTGGTGCTGCTCGACCTGGACCTCAAGGACTCCATCCCGGTCTCGCTGAAGATCTCGACGCTCAAGACGGCCGGCGTGAAGACCGTCGTCATGAGCACGTACTCCGAGCCGAACGTGGTGCGCGAGGCACTCGGGTCCGGTGCCCTCGGCTACCTCGTGAAGAGCGAGGACGCCGAGATGATCGTCGAGGCCATCCGCTCGGCACAGCGCGGCGAGCAGTACGTCTCCGCCGAGCTCGACCTGGCGATCAACTCCGGGGACGTCGGTGGCGTGCCGAAGCTCAGCGCGCAGGAGCGCCGCGTCATGGCGCTCTACGGCGGTGGCGAGCCGGTGAAGAGCGTCGCGTACCAGCTCGGCATCTCCGAGGAGACGGCGAAGAGCTACCTCAAGCGCATCCGTGAGAAGTACCGCGTGGCCGGCTTCGACGTCGGCACGAAGGTCGCCCTCCGGAAGCGTGCGATCACCGACGGCATCATCTTCGAGGACGGCAGCCCCCACGGCCTGTAGGTCCCTGTCGGGCGCGGGCGTCCGCGCGGGCCATCCCCTGACCATCGAGTGCGCAGACAATGCGTCCGGATACCCCCGGAGGCCACACTTCTCCGCACTCGCTCGTGGCGCTCCGGCTGGGCCGCAACGTCGAGCGCGCAGAAAATGCGTCCGGATACCCCCGGAGGCCACACTTTCTGCGCACTCGCTCGTGCATGTGATGCCCGGTACCGCGATCTCGGCGCCCCGGGCCCGGCCCGCGCGCGTCAGACGAGCGGGATCGGGGACGTGATCGGGCCGGTCGTGGGGTGCGGAGCTGACAGCGCCGCGCGGCGGTTCGACCGACGCTCGACGGCGTAGCTGATCGAGGTCATCACCACACCGAGCAGCGCCAGCACGATGCCGAGCCACCCCGGCGCCACGAAGCCGAACCCGGCGGCGATGACCGCGCCACCGAGGGCGGCACCGAGCGAGTTCCCGATGTTGAACGCCGAGTGGTTCAGCGCCGCGGCGATCGTCTTCGCGTCTCCGGCGACGTCCATCAGGCGCGACTGCACCGCCGGCGGGATCGCGGACGAGGTCGCGCCCAGCAGGAACGCCCCGACGAACACGCCGACGGCCCACTGCGCGGTGAGCACCGTCACGAGCAGCGCGCCGATGAGTGCGAACATACCGACGTAGATCGTGCGCTTGACGCTGTGGTCGGCGAGGTGCCCGCCGAGGACACCGCCCACGACCATGCCGAGGCCGACGACCACGAGCACCAGGGGCACCACCGACTCGGACAGCCCCGTGACGTTCGTGACGAGCGGCGAGATGTACGAGTACACCGCGAAGAACCCGCCGAACCCGACGGCGCCGAGCCCCATCACGAGCCAGACCTGGGGCACGCGGAACGCCCGGAGCTCACGGCCGATCGACGCGTGCTCGTCGCGGGCCGAGCGCGGGACGAAGGCCGACACCGCGAAGAACGTCGCGGCGAAGAGCACGGCGACGACGCCGTACGCCACACGCCACCCGGCGTTCTGCCCGATGAACGTGATCGCCGGGACGCCGATGACGTTCGCGACGGAGAGGCCGAGGAGCACCATCGCGATGCCCTTGCCACGCTTGCCGGGACCCATGATGTCGCCGGCGACGATCGAGGCGATACCGAAGTACGCACCGTGTGGCAGGCCCGCGACGAACCGGGCGACGAGCACCAGCCCGAAGGACGGCAGCAGCGCACTGGCGATCGTGGCGACGACGAACCCGACGAGCAGCACCATGAGGAGCCCCTTGCGCGGGAACTTCGCCGACATCGCGGCGATCGTCGGCGCACCGACGACCACTCCGAGCGCGTAGGCGCTGACGAGCCATCCGGCGTGGGCGATGCCGGCGTCCGGGTTCGCCGCGTACTGCGTCGGCAGGAGCGCCGCGGCGATGTTCGGGAGGAGCCCCATCGCGACGAACTCGGTCGACCCGATGGCAAAGCCACCGAGGGCGAGGGCGATGAGCGAGAGCGCGCGACGCGCCGGCGTGAGCTGGAACATGGTGCCTGTTTCGGACGTGACGGACGGTTCGGGACCAGCCACGGAGCTCACGGAGGAGGGGCTGGAGGTGCGGCGCGTGGCGGAGCGCGCCGGGCCCCCCGTTCGGGACGGCGGCGTCGCGGCCGGCGTTCGCCGGTCCGCTCGTCGGTGAACGGAAGAGACCGGTCCGAATGGACGGCCCGGTCGGATCAGTGTAGACCGCTCCAAACCGTCAGCGGAACCCGGCGGACCGAATCGATTCGATGCCCGCTGTTCAGGCGGCGCGACGCTCCGGCTGCCGGTGGACGACCACCGGCGCGGGGACGTCGTCGCGGTGCACCCACCCGGCACCGCACTCGGTGCAGGTGGCCCAGGCGTTCTGCTCGTCGGAGTCCACGTCGATGACGACCGTTCGCAGGTCGCAGTCGGGGCACCAGCCGTCGTGCATCATCACGATCTCCTCGTCACGTCGGTGGCCGCCCGGTGCGACCATCTGCGCAACATGACACACCCGACCACCGACATCCTCGGGAGGACGACGGCGTGTCGCCGGCGCAGCGGCGAGGACTCAGGAGTCGAGCGCAGCCTCGAGCCGCTCGAGCTTGCCGTCGAGCTCGCCCGTGTGACCAGGGCGGATGTCGGCCTTCAGGACGAGGGACACCCGGGTGCCGTACGCGCCGACGGCCTCGGTCGCACGCTTGACGACGTCCATGACCTCGTCCCACTCCCCCTCGATCTCGGTGAACATCGACGAGGTGCGGTTCGGCAGACCCGACTCGCGGACGACACGGACGGCCGCGGCGACGGCGTCGTGGACGGACCCGTCGGACGAGGCTGACGGGCCACCGGACGGGGCGACGGAGAAGGCGACGATCATGGGTCCATCCTGCCCTCTGCGGCGACGCCCGGCCCGGACCCGACGAGCGCACCCCGCCGGGCCCGGAGCCCGATCCGGACGACGAGCACGAGAGCCCAGACGAGGATCGCGACCTCGAGGGCGTTCCGGATCGTGAGCACGACGAGGATCCACGGCTGCACGGTGAGCACCTGGTCGTAGTAGGCGGGGTAGATCAGCTGCGTCAGGAACGCCATGGGCAGCGCCGCCATCGCGATCGGCAGGAACCGTCGTGCACTCCCCCGGCCGGCGATCAGTCCCCACACGATCGGCACCGCGAACCACCCGATGTACTGCGGGGACCCGACCTTGTTCGTGGCGATGAGCGCCGCGACGAGCACCAGTGCGAGCAGCGGCGCGACCTCGGCTCGACGGGCGCCGCGGACGACGGCCCACGCGGCGAGCGCGATGCCGCCGAGGACCACGAGCGCCATCAGGGGCGTGGAGGCGGCTGCGGCCAGGTGGGTGCCGTTCCCCGAGACCTCGAAGGTGAGGATCTCCCGGTCGTAGAACACCGCGGCCCCCGGGACGTGCGCGGCGGCCGCCCACATGAACGGCGTCGCGAGCGGCGCCTCGATCTGGAGCGCCCGACCGCTCTGCTGTCCGACGAAGGACAGCAGGTGGGCGGCACCGCCGAACAGCACGTCGACGAGGACGACCAGCGCGGTGACGACGAGCGCACCGACGAGGACCCCGCGCCGGTGCCCGCGCCGCACCACGAGCAGCACACCGACGAGCGCGGCCGGCCACACCTTGATCCACGCGGCGGCGGTGAACACGGCAGCGGCCACCGCCGGCCGGGACGCGACGAAGCACACGCCGACCATCGCCACCGCGGTCGCGACGGTGTCGATCCGCCCGAGGGCGATCGGCCCGAGCGCGAGGAGGAACACGAGCCACCACCAGACGACCCGCACGCCGAGCGCCCGGAACCGCCAGAGGAACGCGCACGCGGCGGCGTCGAGCAAGACCATCAGGACGAGCCACCCGGTGCCGATCGACGCCGCTCCGCCGAGTGCGGCTGCGGCCATGGGGACGATCGCCAGGATCGGGTACACCCAGTCCGAGTCCATGCCGACCCAGTAGTGGGACGTGAGCCCGGTCTCGATCCACCGTCGGTAGGTGATCGTGACGTCGCCGAGCGGCAGGTTCGCGGTCGTCGCGGTCAGCCACCAGAGCACGGCGTGCACCGCGACGAACGCGACGGCGAAGCCCACGACCTCGAACGACCTGGACCTCAGCACCCCAGGATCGTAGCGGCGCGATCCCCAGGACTTCCCGAGGATGACGTGTCACCGTCTGAGGGTGACCACTCCACGCAAGCGCACCGGCAAGCGCAGGGCCACCATCTGGATCTCGATCGCGGCAGCCGTCGTGGTCCTCGGCGTCGTCGGGACGGTGATCGGCACGACGGTGTACTCGAACACCGAGAACGCCAAGGCCGAGGCGGAGCCGAGCGTCGCCGCGAGTCGTGCCCCGTCGACACTCGACGCGAGCGATCTCGCCGGCGACTGGACCGTCGGCAGCGGCTCCGAGGCCGGCTACCGGCTGCACGAGGTCCTCAACGGTTCCGACGTGACCGTCACCGGGCGGACGGACAGCGTCAGCGGGACCGCGACGGTCGACGGCTCGTCGATCACGGCGGCGTCGATCGAGGTCGAGGTCGCCGACATCGCCACCGACTCCGCACAGCGGGACTCGTACTTCCGCGATTCCGCGCTCGACACCGCGGCGTTCCCGAAGGCGACCTTCACGCTGACGAGCCCGATCGCGGATGCCGTCCCGTCCGGGAGTGGGACCACGACCGTGCAGGCCGCCGGCGACCTGACGCTGCACGGCGTGACGAAGTCGGTCACCGCGACGCTGCAGGTCGGCCTGAACGGCGACGGCGTCGACATCTCCGGCTCGATCCCGATCACGTTCGCCGACTACGGCGTGCAGGCGCCGAGTCTCGGGTTCGTGAAGGTCGACGCGGACGGCGCGGTCGAGTTCCTCGTCCACGCGACGCCCGCCGGGTAGAGCACCCCGCCCCGACTCACCGGTCCCAGGTCTTCACCCAGTCGATCTCGAGGTGCCCAGGGTTCCCGTAGTTCCCGATCTGGAACATGAACCGGTGCGCGGTGGTCGGCACGTGCTTGGTGACCGTGAGCACGAGCTCGCCGTCCACGAAGTACCGGACCGAGACGCCGGGGATCCACTCGGTCGTGTACGTGTGCCACTGCCGCCAGGTCGCGTCCGTGTGCAGGCCGATCGCGTTCCGCTCCTGACCGGGCACCATCGAGTGGCTGAACGCTCCGACGGTGCCCTGGAAGGTCCCCTCGGGGAAGTCCAGCTCGCCCTCCGACCAGACGTTCGAGGTCGGCCAGAGCATGAAGGCGGCGCCGTTGCCGTCCCCGCCGATGGCTCGTGCCCGCACGCTGAAGGTCCCGCCGACGTGCGACCAGGCTCCGTCCGGCGTGCCGAAGGTGCCGGCGGCTCCACGCGTCCCGTCCATTGCGACGTCCATGATCCCGTCGTGGGCGCTGACGACCTCGCCGGACCAGTACTTGCCGCTCATGCCGTCCGGGTAGGGCTGCCACGACCCGGCGTACGTGGCGGCGAACTGTCCGCCGGCGGCCGCAGGGGTGTCGAAGTCCTCGGAGAACGTCGGAGCCGCACCATCGGCGGGAGGCGTGGGCGTCGGCGTGGGCGTCGGTGCCACCGCGAGCGGCGAGGCGGGATCGCCGACCCACGGGCGGGCATCAGCGGTCGTGACGGCACCCAGCGTCACGGCGGCGGCGAGGACGGCGGAGAACACGAGGAGCGCCCGAGCGACCTTCATCGGTCGTCCCGGAGCTGGACGGGGTGCTGCGCGTACTGCATGGTCGTGGATCGCCTTCCGAGGACGGGCCACCGTGTCTGATCGGTCGGGTGTCGTCCCTCGGCTGTCTGTCTACGCGTTCTCCGGCGGTCCCACGAGGCTCTGCGCCACCGCTGGCGGGATCGGTGCGGGCTCCCACGCGCGGTGCGTCTTCCCGCTGCGGTTGCGTGTTCCCGCGACACTGCACGCGACGTCGCAACCGCGTCGTGACGCGCGAGGTGAGCGACAGCGCGCCTGTCGTCCCGAGTCGGGTCCACCGCCACCCGCCGGACGGGAGGCTCGGCGCACGTCCGGCACCGAGCCTCCCGTCCGGTGGGTGGCCAGCCCGCGGACCCGCGCGTCTGCAACCAGCGACAACGTCGCTGTCGTACGACAGCGATCCTGTCGCTGACCCGCGCACGCAACAGTTGCGGGCGCGGTGCGACGACAACGTGGACGTCGTCCGACAGCGGTGCTGTCGTTCCGAGTCGGGTACACCGCCACCCACCCGACGGGAGGCTCGGCGCACGTCCGGTACCGAACCTCCCGTCCGCCCGTCCTTCCGTCGCACCGTCCGCCCGTCGCACCGTCCGCTTGCGTCTGCAACCAGCGACGATGTCGCTGTCGTACAACAGCGACACTGTCGCAATCCCGCGCCTGCAACAGTTGCAGGCGCCTTGGGACGACAACGCGGACGTCGTACGACAGCGACGCTGTCGTTCCGAGTCGGGCTCCGATCGGTGCACAAGTGCACAAGTGCACACGAGCGCACGCGAGCCGGCGCGCACGAATCAGCCGACGGCGTCGTCACACGGTGGCGTCCCCGGTGACGGCGAGGTCGCGGACCACGCCGGGCAGGGCCTCGATCAGGGCGGTCATCGTGAAGGGCCCACCCCCGGACGCACGCCGCGCCGCGGTACCGTGCACGACGGCGGCGGCGGCAGCGAGGTGCGCGAGCTCCTCGGGACCGACCTCGCCCTGACCGGCCCGGCCGGCGACGAGCGCACCGAGCACCCCGCCGAGGACGTCTCCGGCGCCGGCGGCGGCGAGCCAGGGTGTGGCGGAGGAGGCCACGAGCCGGACCGAACCGTCCGGCGTCACGACGTGTGTGTCGGATCCCTTGAGGAGCACGACGCTCCCGGTCCGCTCGGCGGCGCGGAGTGCCGACCCCCGCGGGTCGTCCTCGACGGCATCCCGGGACACCTGCAGCAGCGCAGCGAGCTCCCCGGCGTGCGGGGTCAGCACCGCGAGCGGGCCGAGGTCGACGAGCGGGATGGCCCCGGCGTCGACGACCACCGGCACGCCGTCATCGGACGCGTGCCGGAACGCGTCGGCGGTGGTCTCGTCGAGGTCGTCGAGGGAGTCCGCGGCGATGCCCGACCCGACGAGCCAGGCCTGGACACGACCGACACCGGACACGACCTCGGGGCGGCGGGCGAGCACGGAGTCCGTCGCACGGGTCGGCCCGACGTACCGGACCATGCCGACCCCGGTGTGCACGGCGGCGTCGACCCCCATCACCGCGGCGCCCGGGTAGGCGGCGGAGCCGGTCGCGACGCCGAGGACCCCCCGCCGGTACTTCGTCGTGTCGCCGGTCGGGACCGTGATCCACGAGGCGGCATCGGACGGGAAGACGGAGACGAAGTCGTTCACCACCCCCACGTTACGGTGGAGCGCATGAGCCTGTTCCTGCCTGGTCGTGTCGTCGTCTTCGACTACGGCGAGGTGATCAGCCGGACACCGCACGCCGCCAGGGACGCCCTGCTCGCGGCGACGGGGCTCGCCGCCGACGAGCTCTTCCCCGTGTACCAGGAGCTTCGTCACGACCTCGACCGTGGCGACCTCTCGGTGCTCGACTACTGGCGCGCCATCGCCGCCCGCACCGGTCGGACCTGGTCGGTCAGCGAGATCCACCGCTTCTGGGCCCTCGACTTCACCGGCTGGTTCGAGGTCGACCCCGACGTGCTCGACCTCGTCGAGGAGCTGCACGAGGCCGGGACCCGCATCGCCCTCCTGTCGAACGCCGGGTTCGACTTCGGCGACCCCTACCGCCGCTCCCCGATGGCGTCGATGTTCGAGACCGTCGTGGTCAGCGCGGAGGAGCACGTGCTGAAGCCCGATCCGTCCATCTACCGCACCACGTGCGACCGGCTGGGAATCACCCCGGCGCAGATGGTGTTCGTGGACAACAGGGCCGAGAACGCCACCGGTGCGGAAGCGATCGGGGCGGTCGGCCACCACTACACCTCACCGGCCGGGCTGCGGAGCTTCCTGGAGCGCCTGTCGGAGACCGAAGGAGCCACCGCGTGACGCACGCCCTGTTCGAACCGATCACCATCCGCGACCTGACGGTCCGCAACCGCATCTGGGTCTCCCCGATGTGCCAGTACTCGGTCGAACAGCAGGACGGTGTCCCGACGCCGTGGCACCTCGTGCACCTCGGCGGGTTCGCGAAGGGCGGCGCGGGTGCGGTCGTCGTCGAGGCCACCGGTGTCGTGCCGGAGGGTCGGATCAGCCCGCAGGACCTCGGCCTCTGGAACGACGAGCAGCGCGACGCGTTCCGGCCGATCGTCGACTTCATCCACTCGCAGGGCGCCGCCGCCGGCGTGCAGCTCGCGCACGCCGGGCGCAAGGCCTCGACGTACCGCAGCTGGTCGCCGACGCAGGGCACCGTGCCGGCCTCGGACGGTGGATGGACCGCCGTGGCACCGTCGGCCGTCGCGTTCCCCGGCTACGACGTCCCGCGCGAGCTCGGAGTCGAGGACATCCGTCTGGTCGCGCTCGGCTTCGCCGCCGCTGCCCGTCGTGCGATCGAGGCCGGGTTCGACCTGGTCGAGATCCACGCCGCGCACGGGTACCTGCTCCACGAGTTCCTCTCGCCGCTGAGCAACCACCGCACCGACGACTTCGGCGGCTCGCTCGAGAACCGCGCGCGGGCGCTGCTCGACGTCCTCGACGCCGTCCGCGCCGAGGTCGGTGACGGCTTCCCGGTCGTCGTCCGGTTCTCGGCGACGGACTGGACCGACGGCGGGCTGACGCTCGACGAGGTCGTCCAGGTGGCTCGCTGGGCGGCGGAGCACGGCGCCGACCTCGCCGACGTCTCGACCGGCGGCAACGTCGCGAACGCGCCGATCCCCGTCGGCCCCGGGTACCAGGTGCCGTTCGCGGCCGCGGTCAAGCAGGGCGCCGGCATCGGGACGATCGCGGTCGGGATGATCTCCGACGCGTTCCAGGCGGAGCAGATCGTCGCGACCGGGCAGGCCGACGTCGTGATGGTCGGGCGCGAGTTCCTCCGCGACCCCTCGTTCGCGCTGCGGGCAGCCCGCGAGCTCGGTGTGCAGGTCGACTACGAGCCGCAGCAGTACCACCGAGCAACCGTCACGAAGTAAGGCGGATTCTCGGAAAGGGAGCCCGGCGCGGCACTACGATTGCAGACACTGTGGACGATCCTCCGAACAGCTCTTCGCCCCATCACTCATCCGGCGCTCACTCAGTGAGCTGCCCTGACTCGTCGTGTGCCCGCACCGCTTCGTCGCGGGGGTGGACCCGATGAGCGTCGTCGACATCGTCATGCTGATCGGCGGCATCCTGCTGACGCTCGGCACCGGCGTCTTCGTGGCGTCCGAGTTCGCGCTCGTGAACCTCGACCGCGCCGACGTCGAAGCACGCCGTGACCGCGGCGAGGCCGGCCTGGCACCCGTCATCGGTGCGCTCAAGGTCACCTCGACGCACCTGTCGAGCGCGCAGCTCGGCATCACGCTCACGACGCTGCTGACCGGCTACCTGCTCGAGCCCTCGATCGCCAAGCTCCTCGAAGCCCCGTTCCTCGCGATGAACCTGCCCGAGGGCATCGTCGAGACGGTCGGGTCGATCGTGGCGCTGGTCATCGCGACCCTGCTGTCGATGATCCTCGGCGAGCTCGTGCCGAAGAACTTCGCGCTCGCGCTGCCCCTGCAGACCGCGAAGCTCGTGGTCCCGCTGCAGATCGCCTTCACGACGGTGTTCAAGCCGGCCGTCGCCGTGCTGAACGGCACCGCGAACGCCGTGCTCCGCGCGATGGGCATCGAGCCGCAGGAGGAGCTCTCCGGCGCGCGCAGCGCCGAGGAGCTCACCTCGTTGCTCCGCCGCTCCGCGTCGGAGGGCTCGCTCGAACAGGACACCGCGACGCTCCTGCAGCGCACGCTGTCGTTTTCCGAGCTCGACGCCAGCGACGTGATGACCCCGCGCCCCCGGCTCTCGACCATCCGCGTGTCCGAGTCCGCCGAGGACGTCATCGCGCTCGCACGCCGCACCGGCTTCAGCCGCTTCCCCGTCATCGAGGAGGACGCGGACGACGTCGTGGGCATCGTGCACGTCAAGCAGGCCGTCGCCGTCCCGCGCGAGAAGCGCGCGGAGGTCCCGGTCGGTGCGCTCATGACCGACGCCGAACGGGTTCCCGAGACGATGCCGGGCGACACCCTCCTCACCGAGGTCAGGGGTCGCGGCTACCAGATGGTGATCGTCGTCGACGAGTACGGCGGCACCGCAGGGGTCGTCACGCTCGAGGACCTCATCGAGGAGATCGTCGGCGAGGTGTCCGACGAGCACGACCGGGCACGCATCGACGTGGTCCGCTCCCGCAACTGGCTGACGTTCCCCGGGCTCCTCCGCCCGGACGAGCTCGAGGACCGCGCCGGTGTGAAGGTCCCCGAGGACGGCCCGTACGAGACCGTCGGCGGGTTCATCATGGCGACGCTCGGCCGGCTGCCGGTCGTCGGCGACGAGGTCCCGCTCGAGGACGGCGTGTTCCGCGTCGAACGCCTCGACGGTCGTCGGATCGACCGGATCCGCTGGACTCCGACCCCGACGGACACCCCGCCAGGAGGCGTCACCATCCCTGGCAGGGGCAGTCGGAAGGAGTCGGTCCGATGAGCTCCGACTGGTGGGGCATCTTCTGGCTCGTCGTGCTGCTGCTCGGCAACGCCTACTTCGTCGCGGCCGAGTTCGCCGTCATCTCGGCGCGCCGCTCCCAGATCGAGCCCCGCGCCGAGGAGGGCTCCCGCGCCGCACAGATGACGCTGTGGGCGATGGAGCACGCCACCCGCATGCTCGCCACCACCCAGCTCGGGATCACGGTGTGCTCGCTGCTCATCCTCAACGTCTCCGAGCCGGCGATCCACCACCTGCTCGAGGTCCCGCTGCACCTCACCGGGTGGAGCGTCGAGGTCATCGGCATCGTCGCGTTCGTGTTCACCCTGCTGCTGGTCTCGTTCCTGCACGTGGTGTTCGGCGAGATGGTCCCGAAGAACATCTCGTTCTCGATGCCCGACCGTGCCGCCCTGCTCCTCGTGCCGACGCTCTGGTACATCGGGCACGGCCTGCACTGGGTCGTCGTCGGCCTGAACGAGGTCGCGAACGCCGTGCTCAGGCTCTTCAAGGTCGAGCCGAAGGACGAGGCCGTCAGCGCCTACACCGTCGAAGAAGTGCAGACGATCGTCGAGCAGTCCCGTCGCGAGGGCACCCTGTCCGACGACGGCGGCACGCTCAAGATGGCGTTCGAGTTCACCGAGAAGAAGGTCAGGGACATCGCCGTGCCGATGTCCGAGCTCGTCACCCTGCCCGAGGACGCCACCCCCGGCGACGTCGAGCGTGCCGTCGCGCAGCGGGGCTTCTCCCGCTACGTGCTGACCGGTGAGACGGGCGAGCCGACCGGGTACGTGCACGTCAAGGACGTCATCGACCTGCGTCCGGACGAGTTCGACGACCCGGTCCCGCCGAAGCGCATCCGGCAGCTCATCTCGCTCTGGACCGAGATGGACCTCGAGGACGCACTCGCGACGATGCGCGCGGCCGGGCGCCACGTGGCGCGGGCGTTCGACGCGGACGGTCGGACGACGGGCGTGCTCTTCCTCGAGGACATCCTCGAAGAGCTCGTGGGCACCGTCGAGGACGCGACCAGACGCCGCTGACCACCAGCTCCGCCCGCGAAAGCGACAGAGTCACGCGGGCATGTCCCAGCGAACTGTCGCTTTCGTGGCAGAGACGGGCGCACAGACGGACGGGGGGGCCGGTGCCAGCTGGCACCGGGCCTCCCGTCCGTCCGTAGCCGCTACCAGCTGACGGGGAGCGGCTTGCCCTCTTCGTACCCGGCGGCGGACTGGATGCCGACGAGCGCACGCTCCGAGAACTCGGCGAGGCTCGTCGCCCCGGCGTACGTGGCAGAGCTGCGGACACCGGTCGTGATCATGTCGAGCAGGTCTTCGACGCTCGGACGCTCCGGGTCGAGGTAGATCGTCGACGACGAGATGCCCTCGGCGAAGAGCGCCTTGCGCGCCCGCTCGTAGGGGTCGAGCCGTTCGAAGCGCTCGCGCACCGCCTTGGCCGACGCCATCCCCCAGCTCTCCTTGTACGCGGCGCCCTTCGCGTCGCGACGGAGGACCCCGGGAGCTTCGAGCGTGCCCGCGAACCACGAGCCGATCATGACCGCGCTCGCGCCGGCGGCCAGTGCGAGTGCGACGTCGCGCGGGTACCGCACGCCACCGTCCGCCCACACGTGCGCGCCGAGGGACCGAGCCGCCGCCGCGGTCTCGAGCACGGCGGAGAACTGCGGTCGTCCCACCGCGGTCATCATGCGGGTGGTGCACATCGCGCCGGGGCCGACACCGACCTTGATGATCGACGCTCCGGCTTCGACGAGGTGGTGGACCGCGTCGGCGGTGACGACGTTGCCAGCGACGAGCGGGATGCCGAGGTCGAGCGCCGCGACGGTGCGGAGCGCGCGGAGCATGCCTTCCTGGTGGCCGTGCGCGGTGTCGAGCACGAGGACGTCCACCCCCGCCGCAGCGAGGGCCTGGGCCTTGGCGGCGACGTCGCCGTTGATGCCGATGGCGGCCGCGACGCGGAGTCGACCGGACGCGTCGACCGCAGGACGGTAGATGCTCGACCGGATCGCGCTCGTCGGGCTCGTGGTGCCGACGACGCGACCGTGCCGGGTGACCGGAGCGAAGTCGGCACCGGCCGCGGTGAGGACGTCGTACACGTGGCGCGGGGTGCCGGCGTCCTCGGCGTCGATGCCCGTAGAGGCGCCGTGCAGCAGGTCGCGCAGCGTGGCGTCGGGGCCGGCCGTGCCGAGGCGGGTGGCCGGCACGCACCCGAGGTACTCCCCCTCGCCGTCACGCACCACCACACCGCGTCCGGCGACCGGCAGGAGCTGTTCGAGGGTCTCGGCGACGGTGGTGTCCGCGCCCATCTCGATCGCGGTGTCGAACTCCACCGGTTGTTCCTTCACCCAGCGGATCGCGGCGTCGAGGTCCTGCAGGTGCATGTCCTGCGGCAGCACCCCGAGGCCACCACGACGCGCCAGGGTCGCCGCGAGTCGCGGGCCCGTCACCGAGTTCATGTTCGCGCTGACGATCGGGATCGTGGCGCCGCTGCCGTCGTTCGCGGAGAGGTCCACGTCGAAGCGGCTGGTCACCGCGGAACGGCTCGGGACCAGGAAGACGTCGGAGTAGGTCAGATCGTGCGTCGGCCGAGTCTCGTAGAACCTCATGCCGCCCACTGTACGGCTCGGCGACATGCCTCGGTCTGACACCGAACGGACATGTGGAAACGGCTACGCTTGACCCCTGTGTGGAGCAGGGTTGCCCCGCACGACACACACGAGCATCAATCGACGGAGAGTGGGCGATCGGCTGTGTCGAGCCATCTGACCGGAACTGACGAGACCGCGGGCGAATTCGGCGCGAACGAGTGGTTGGTGGACGAGCTGTACGAACAGTTCCTCGCCGACAAGGAGTCGGTCGACAAGTCGTGGTGGCCGGTCCTCGAGAGCTACCACCAGACCGCCGGCAAGGGCGCGGGCACGGCACCAGCAGCACCGGCGCCCGCGACCGCAGCACCCGCATCCGCGGCACCCGCACCCGCCGCTCCTGCAGCCGAGGCGAAGGGCGGGCAGATCCAGGCGAAGACCACGTCCAAGCAGCCGTCGCCCCAGCCGATCCCGGCCGAGGCGAACGACGAGGCCGACGACCACGACGAGACCCACGAGGACGTGGCCACCCCGCTCCGTGGCATGGCGAAGACCCTCGCGTCGAACATGGACGCCTCGCTCACCGTCCCGACCGCGACGAGCGTCCGCACGATCCCGGCGAAGCTGATGATCGACAACCGCATCGTCATCAACAACCACCTGCGGCGTGCCCGCGGCGGCAAGATCTCCTTCACCCACCTGATCGGCTGGGCGATGGTCCAGGCGCTCAAGGACTTCCCGAGCCAGAACGTCTTCTACGAGGAGCGCGACGGCAAGCCGTTCGTGGTGCAGCCCGCGCACGTCAACCTCGGCATCGCGATCGACGTCCCGAAGAAGGACGGCACCCGCTCCCTGCTCGTCCCGAGCATCAAGCGCGCCGAGACGCTGACGTTCGGCCAGTTCCTCTCCGCCTACGAGGACCTCGTCAAGCGCGCCCGCGACAACAAGCTCACGCCGACGGACTTCCAGGGCACGACGATCTCCCTGACGAACCCAGGTGGCATCGGCACGGTGCACTCGGTCCCCCGCCTGACGAAGGGCCAGGGCGCGATCATCGGCGCCGGTGCGCTCGAGTACCCGGCACAGTTCCAGGGGTCGTCGCCGAAGACGCTCGTCGAGCTCGGCGTCGGCAAGACGATCACGCTCACCAGCACCTACGACCACCGCGTCATCCAGGGCGCCGGCTCCGGCGAGTACCTGAAGAAGGTGCACGAGCGGCTCATCGGCCAGCACGACTTCTACGAGGGCATCTTCTCGGCGCTCCGCATCCCCTACAAGCCGATCCAGTGGGCGAACGACATCAACGTCGACCTCGCGCACCGCGTCGGCAAGACGGCCCGCGTGCAGGAGCTCATCAACAGCTTCCGGGTCCGCGGTCACCTGATGGCCGACGTCGACCCGCTCGAGTACCGCCAGCGCACCCACCCGGACCTCGAGATCGAGAGCCACGGGCTGACGTTCTGGGACCTCGACCGCGAGTTCGTCACCGGCGGGCTCGCCGGCACAACGAGCGCGCCGCTCCGCGACATCCTCGGTGTCCTCCGCGACGCGTACTGCCGCACCGTGGGCATCGAGTACATGCACATCCAGGACCCGGAACAGCGCCGCTGGGTACAGTCCCGCATCGAGGTGCCGTACTCGAAGCCGTCGAAGGAGGAGCAGCTGCGCGTCCTCGGCAAGCTCAACGAGGCCGAGGCGTTCGAGACCTTCCTGCAGACCAAGTACGTCGGCCAGAAGCGCTTCTCCCTCGAGGGCGGCGAGTCCACCATCGCGTTCCTCGACACCCTGATCCAGGGCGCCGCGGCAGCCGGTCTCGACGAGGTCGCGATCGGCATGGCCCACCGCGGTCGGCTCAACGTGCTGACCAACATCGCCGGTAAGACCTACGGCCAGATCTTCCGCGAGTTCGAGGGCACCACGCTCCCCGGTGCCGTGCAGGGCCAGGGCTCCGGCGACGTGAAGTACCACGTCGGCACCGAAGGCGTGTTCAAGGCCTCTGACGGCTCGTCGATCCCCATCACGATCGCCGCGAACCCGTCCCACCTCGAAGCGGTCGACGGTGTCCTCGAGGGCATCGTCCGCGCCAAGCAGGACCGGAAGCCCGCCGGCGAGTTCGGCGTGCTCCCCGTGCTCGTGCACGGCGACGCCGCGATGGCCGGACAGGGTGTCGTCGTCGAGACGCTCCAGATGTCCCAGCTCCGCGGGTACCGCACCGGCGGCACGGTCCACCTGGTCATCAACAACCAGGTCGGGTTCACCACCCCGCCGGAGTCGGCACGCAGCTCGGTGTACTCCACCGACGTCGCGAAGACGATCCAGGCACCGATCTTCCACGTCAACGGTGACGACCCCGAGGCCGTCGCACGCGTGGCCGACCTGGCGTTCGCGTACCGCGAGGAGTTCCACCGCGACGTCGTGATCGACCTGGTCTGCTACCGCAGGCGCGGCCACAACGAGGGCGACGACCCCTCGATGACGCAGCCACTCATGTACAACCTCATCGAGGCGAAGCGCTCGGTCCGCACGCTCTTCACCGAGGCCCTCGTCGGCCGCGGGGACATCACGCAAGAGGAGTACGACGAAGCGCACCGCGACTTCCAGGACCGCCTGGAGCGTGCGTTCGCGGAGACGCACGAGGCACAGACCGGCACCATCCCGGTGATCACCGTCGACGACGACGGCGCCGTGCAGGGCCTCGAACGACCGACCGCGCAGCGCGACGACTCCGAGAACGACGTCCACGAGACCGCGATCTCGAAGGAACTCGTCGAGCTCATCGGCGACGCGCACGGCAACCCGCCCGCCGGGTTCTCCATCCACCCGAAGCTGCAGGCGCTGCTGTCGAAGCGCACCGACATGACCCGCAAGGGCGGCGTCGACTGGGCGATGGCCGAGCTCATGGCGATCGGGTCGCTCCTGACCGAGGGCAAGCCGGTCCGGCTCGCCGGCCAGGACGCCCGTCGTGGCACGTTCGTGCAGCGTCAGGCGGTGTTCCACGACCGGGTGAACGGCCAGGAGTGGCTGCCGCTGTCGAACCTCACCGAGGACCAGGCGCGCTTCTACATCTACGACTCCCTGCTCAGTGAGTACGCGGCGATGGGCTTCGAGTACGGCTACTCGGTGGAACGTCCGGAGGCGCTCGTGCTCTGGGAGGCGCAGTTCGGCGACTTCGCCAACGGCGCGCAGACGATCATCGACGAGTTCATCTCCTCCGCCGAGCAGAAGTGGGGGCAGCGCTCCGGCCTCGTCCTCCTCCTGCCGCACGGCTACGAGGGCCAGGGACCCGACCACTCGTCCGCCCGCATCGAGCGCTACCTGCAGCTCTGCGCCGAGGACAACATGGTGGTCGCCCGCCCGTCGACCCCGGCGTCGTACTTCCACCTGCTGCGTCGTCAGGCGTGGGAACGCCCGCAGCGGCCGCTCGTCCTGTTCAGCCCGAAGGCGATGCTCCGGCTCCGTCAGGCGACGAGCCCGGTCGAGGCGTTCACGAGCGGCACCTTCGAAGAGGTCATCGACGACGCGAAGGTCACCGACAAGGGTGCTGTGCGCCGCGTCGTGCTGCACTCCGGCAAGGTCCACCACGACCTGCGCGCCGAGGCGGACAAGCGTGAGCTGACCGACGTCGCCCTGGTCCGGCTCGAGCAGCTGGCACCGCTCCCCCTCGAGCGGATCCTCGAGGTGCTCGCGAGCTACCCGAACGCCGACGTCGTGTGGGCCCAGGAAGAGCCCGAGAACCAGGGCGCGTGGCCGTTCGTGTGCATGAACCTCTCGCCGCACCTGGACGGACGACCCCTGTCGGTGGCTGCCCGCCCCGCGAGTGCCGCACCGGCGACGGGTTCGTCGAAGCGCTCCGCACAAGAGGCCACCGAGGTCATCACCAAGGCCCTCGGCTAGACCACGACCACGAGGCCGGGGTGCGCTACACGATCCGCGTGTACCGCACCCCGGCCTCGTGGTACCCGCGCTTCTGGTAGAACCGGTGCGCGCTGTCCGTCGCGGCCGCGCTGACGGCGGAAAGCCGGCGCGCGCCCTGCTCGCTCGCCCACGTCTCGAACGTGCCGATGAGCACGGAACCCGTACCGAGCCTCCTGGCCGTCGGGTCGACCACCAGCAGGAGCAGCTGCGCCGTCGGCTCGTCGGAGGCGTACGCCCAGGTGACCTGCGCGCCGGCGACGGCGACGGCTCGGCCGTCGTCGTCACGTACCAGCCACGTGCGGTGGCCGGCTTCGGGGGTGAGCCGTGCGAGCCGCGCCCGCATCGCGGGCTCGTCGACGGTGTGACCGAGCAGACGGACGAGGGCGGTGACGTCAGCGACGTCCGCGTCGGACCAGGTGGTCATCGACTCGACGGAGAGGGTCATGCCGCGACCCTATCGATTGGTCGCGCATCGTGACGACTCGGTTGTGCGAACCTTTGATATTCATATACAATGTTGGCATATCAAGCACCACACCGAATCGACTGGAGCCGACATGCACCTCACCACTCGTCAGGGCCGCACCGCCGCGTGGATCGCCCTGCCCCTGGCCGTCGTCGCGAGCGGGGCCGTGATCGCCACCGCTTCGTACGCCGCCTTCTCCGCCACCACCGACAACGCCGCGAACTCTTGGCGCACCGGTGCTGTGTCGCTCGCCGACGACGACAGGGAAGCGGCGCTCTTCACCGTTGACGACCTCGTTCCCGGCAGCACCGGCTCGAACTGCATCACGGTGACGTCGACCACGTCGAACCCGTCCGAAGTCCGGCTCTACACCGCAGCACAATCGGACGAGAACGCCATCGGCCAGCACCTCCAGATGACGGTCGAGCGCGGAACCCTCGCCACCGCCGGGGACTGCACCACCTTCACGGGTGCATCGACCGTGCACGACGGCACGCTCGCCGAACTGCTCACCGCCGGGTCGTTCGGCGATGGCGTCGACGACTGGAAGCCGGCGACCGGGACGTCCTCCACGACGTACCGATTCTCGTACGCCCTCGACGCGGACACCCCGAACACCGCGCAGGACTCCGCGGTCGGCACCACGTTCGTCTGGGAAGCGCAGACCGACTGACCCGGAGCGGACGACCAGACCCGACGTTGACGGCCAGACCCGACGATCCCGAGGAGCACCCGATGGCACACACGTCCGCTCGTCGCACCACCCGGTGCACCGGCGACCTCGTCCTCCTGCTCCTCGGGATCGCAGCACGCACGACCCTCGCCACCGTGTTCCTGCTCGCTGTCTGGGCCGCACTCCCAGCCGCGCTCGACTGGCGCGTGACCACCGTCGTCTCGGACTCCATGGCCCCGGCCATCCGGACCGGAGACGTGGTCGCAGCGATGCCGATCGAACCGGGAACGGCATCCATCGGGCAGGTGCTCCTGGTCGAGGACCCGGACCACGAGGACCGCCAGCGACTCCACCGTCTCGAGCGCATCGAGTCCGACGGCGCCCTGCGACTCCGCGGGGACGCCAACCCGGAGCCGGACCGGACCGCGGTCGATGCGGACACCGTCCTCGGCGTCGGCGTGCTGCGGTTCCCGGTCGTCGGGCTCCCGAGCGTGTGGCTCCGGTCCGGCGACTGGGTGCAGCTCGCCGCGACGGGCCTCGGGGTGATCGCGCTCGTCTTGCTGGGGCGCGTCGACCGTGACCTCCGGACCGGAGTTCCCTGCCGCCGCTGCGGGACGCCCCGCTGGGACCTGCACACGACCGTCGTGCGAACCACCGGCCCCGACGCGCCAGGAGGGACGTCACTCGCGCTCCCCCTCGCCGCGACCGCGGCACTCGTCGCGATCGCCGCGACCACGGCCGGCGCCGGGTTCAGCGGGTCGACCACGAGTGATGCCGCACTCGGCACGACGGACTCGTTCCCGTGCTTCCACCGCGGTGTCGCGGGTGCCGCCCTGGCGTGGGACTTCGCGGAACGCGGCGGCTCGACGGCGCTGGACTCCTCCGGCAACGGCCGCGACGGACTCCTGGGTGCCGGTGCCGCACGCACGAACGGCTCGTGCACCGAGAACCCCTTCGTCACGTTATCCGACGGCTCGACCCAGTCCGGCGTCGTCCACACGACGAGTTCGACAACAGCGCCGCCGACGTTCGCTGCCGAGCTGTGGTTCCGGACCGACCGACCCCAGGGCAGGCTGTTCGGGTTCACCGGGACGCCGACGGGGACCACGGGCGCGTACGACCGCAACTTCTACGTCGGCGCGGACGGGCGCCTGGTGTTCGGCGTGTGGGACACGTCCGTGGCGAAGGTCGTGCAGAGCCCGGGCCGGATCGACGACGGCATCTGGCACCACGCGGTGGGTCAGTTCACCGCGGGCCGGCTCGAACTTCACGTCGACGGCGTCCTCGCGGCGTCACGGACAGACGTGCTGACCGCCGTGTCCTACAACGGGTACTGGCGGGCAGGCCACGGGAGGATCGAATCGACGTGGCCCAACCCGCCGACCGACCCGACGTTCGTCGGTGCGATCGACTCGGTACGCGTCCACCTCGGCACCCTCAGTCCTGCGCAGATCACGGCTCGCTTCGCAGCCGGCCGGTGACCGTCACGAGGTCAGTGCGTCGCCTGCTCCACCCGGATGCGCGCGAGGATCTCGCTCCGGAGCTGCTCAGGAGCGGACTCCTTGCAGGCTCGACGGACCGTCTCCATGAGCACGACGTTGACGCGGTGCTCGGTGGTGCAGTCCTCGCAGCCGTCCATGTGCTCGCGGATGTCCGCCGCGTCCTCGCGGCAGAGCTCGTCGTGCAGGAACTCCTCGAGCTCCGCCTTGGCCTTCGAGCAGTCGCAGCCGCTCATCGCGCTTCCTTCCGTCCGTCGCGACCGGTGGTCGCAGCAACCTTCCGGCCCCGCCCGCGCATCGTCGCCGTCGACGCTGCGTCCGGGACGATGCCGGTCTCACGTGCGTGGTCCGCCAGGAGCCCACGGAGGAGCCGGCGACCACGGTGGAGGCGGCTCATGACCGTCCCCACTGGGGTCTTCATGATGTCGGCGATCTCCTGGTAGGAGAACCCCTCGACATCGGCGAAGTAGACGGCCATCCGGAAGTCCTCGGGGATGGCCTGCAGCGCGTCCTTCACGGCGGAGGACGGCAGGTGGTCGATGGCGTCCGCCTCGGCAGACCGGGCAGAGATCGACTGCGTGACGCTCTCTGCGCCGCCGAGCTGCCAGTCCTCGAGCTCGTCGATCGTGCCCTGGTACGGGTTCCGCTGGTTCTTGCGGTACGTGTTGATGAACGTGTTCGTGAGGATCCGGTACAGCCAGGCCTTGAGGTTCGTGCCCTGCTTGAACTGCCGGAACGCGGCGAACGCCTTGACGAAGGTCTCCTGCACCAGGTCGGACGCGTCGGCGGGATTACGCGTCATGCGCATCGCGGCGCCGTAGAGCTGGTCCATGAAGGGCAGCGCCTGGTCCTCGAACAGGGCGCGGAGCTCGGCGTCCGAGGCGGTGGTCGCGTCGACGACGTCCGCCTCTGCCTGCACAGCGTCGAGCTGCGCCTCGGTCTCGTCGACCAGGTCGTGCGGTGCTGCCTGTGGCTCGTCGGTCGTCATCGCGGGCCAGTCTAGAGCGAGCGCGGTGACCGCGGCGGGCAGGTGCTGCCGCGCGGGTGCGAGTGCTGTCGCCAAGGGTCCTCCCGATCGTTTCAGTAGTCTTGTGAACCGATGGCAGAGACGACGCATTCCCAGACCGCCACAGGCAGCGGGCGCGAGACCGCGCCCTGGATCGCCCCCGTGGCGGCGGGCCCGCTCCACGGCGACGTCGCACTGCCCGGATCGAAGTCGTTGACGAACCGCGAGCTGATCCTCGCCGCCCTCGCCGACGGCCCGTCCACCATCCACCTCCCCCTGCACTCGCGCGACTCCGCCCTGATGGTGGCGGGTCTCCGGCAGCTCGGCGTCGGCATCGAGGAGGTCGAACCCGACGGCGCGCCGAACCCGTACGGCCCGGACCTCCGGATCACGCCGGCCCCGATGACCGGCGGCGTCCGCATCGACTGCGGCCTCGCCGGCACCGTGATGCGCTTCCTGCCCCCGCTCGCCGCCCTGGCCACCGGGCAGGTCACGATCGACGGCGACCCCTACGCGCGCAAGCGCCCGATGCACGCGATCATCAGCGCGCTCGTCGACCTCGGCGTGGACGTCACCGACGACGGCGACGGCGCGATGCCCTTCACGTTCACCGGCACCGGATCGGTCCGGGGCGGCACGCTCACCATCGACGCGAGTGCCTCGTCCCAGTTCGTGTCGGGGCTGCTCCTCTCCGCGCCGCGGTTCGACGAGGGGCTGCACCTGAAGCACGAGGGCGAGCGGCTCCCGAGCCTCCCCCACATCGAGATGACCGTCGCGGTGCTCCGAGCGCGCGGCGTCCGGGTGGACGAGCCCGCCGTCGGCGAGTGGATCGTGCACCCGGGACCGATCGCGGCGCGCGACTTGACCATCGAACCGGACCTCTCGAACGCGGCGCCCTTCGCGGTCGCCGCACTCGTCGCCGGCGGGACCGTCCGGATCCGGACGTGGCCGACGGAGACGACGCAGGTCGGCGCCGATCTCGAGACGCTCCTGCCCCTGTGGGGCGCGACCGTGGCCCGAGACGGTGACGACCTGGTGTTCGACGGCGGCGTCGGGGTGCTGGGCGGAGCCTCCCTCCCGGGTCTGGACCTGGACCTGACCCGCGGAGGCGAACTGGCACCTGCGCTCGTCGCGCTCGCGGCGCTCGCGGACGGCCCGACGACCATCACCGGCATCGGCCACCTGCGCGGACACGAGACCGACCGGCTCGCCGCGCTCGCCTCCGACGTGAACCGGACGGGAGGCTCGGTGCACGAACTCGACGACGGCCTGCGGATCGAGCCGGCCCGGCTCCACGGCGCGGCGTGGGCCGCGTACGAGGACCACCGGATGGCGACGGCCGGCGCGGTGATCGGACTCGTGACGGAGGGCGTCGCGGTGGACGACATCGGGTCGACCGCGAAGACCCTGCCGCAGTTCCCGTCGCTGTGGGCGGCGCTGGTGGCGACGGCTTCGTCTCCGGGGGTGTGACGCGATGAGCTGGTGGGACGACGTCGACGGTGACGCGGACGAGGACGAGCCGTACGGCCAGTACGACGAGTCGAGCGTCCGGGTCCGCCCGAACCCGAAGGGCAACCGACCCCGCACGAAGACCCGCCCGACGTACGACGACGCGCCGAAGGGCTGGGTGACGAACGTCGACCGTGGTCGGTTCGGCGTGCTGGTCGACGGGGAGCTCATCACCGCCACGAAGGCCCGTGAGCTCGGCAAGAAGTCCGTCGTCACCGGTGACACGGTGTTCCTGACCGGTGACGTCTCCGGCGCCGAGGGTTCGCTCGCCAGGATCGTCCGGGTCGCCGAGCGCACCACGCTCCTCCGCCGGAGTGCCGACGACAGCGACGAGGTCGAGCGCGTGGTCGTGGCGAACGCGACGCAGATGCTCATCGTCGTCGCGGCCGCCGACCCCGAGCCCCGGACCCGGCTCATCGACCGGTACCTCGTCGCCGCGTTCGACGCCGGGCTCGACCCCATCCTCTGCATCACGAAGACCGACCTCGCCGATCCGGCTCCGTTCCTCGCGCACTTCGCGTGCCTGGACATCCGGATCGTCACGAGCCGTCAGGACGACTTCCCGCTCGAGGCACTGCACGAACTCCTCGACGGCGAGGTGACCGTGACCGTCGGGCACTCCGGCGTCGGGAAGTCCACGCTCGTGAACGCCCTGACCGGGTCCACGCGGGCGACCGGTGTCGTGAACGCCGTGACCGGGCGGGGACGCCACACGTCGTCATCGTCGATCGCGCTCCGGGTCGAGGACGGCGGGTGGATCATCGACACGCCTGGCGTCCGGTCGTTCGGGCTCGGGCACGTCGACCCCGCGAACGTGTTCCGGGCGTTCGCCTCGCACGCGATCCCCGTCGCCCCGTCCGAGTCCGGGCTGGAGGACACCGGCATCCCGCTCGACCAGGCGCACGACTGGGAGATCGTCGACCGGGTGAACGCCGGGGAGCTCGGCCCGACGGGCATCGAGCGGCTGGACTCCTTCCGCGCACTGCTGACCGGCATGGGCGCCGCCGACCCCGGTACGGACTAGCAGGACTCCTGCCCCACTCGCTCGTCCCGCCCCGTCCCGCCCCTTCGTCTTCCTTGCCCTGTCTTTCTCGTCCCCACTGGTCACGACACCCCGCTCACCTCCGCCGAGCGGTCGCGAACCGTCGTCTCCGAAGCCATCAACCGACGGAACGAGACCGATCGGCGAGGCATGGCCGGGGTGTCGTGACCGATCGGCGAGGCATGGCCGGGGTGTCGTGACCGATCGGCGAGGCATGGCCGGGGTGTCGTGACCGCTCGACAAACGGGCAACGAAGTTGTACAATTGCCACTCGTGTCTGAAGTTGCAAAGTACAACTTTGCGCCGACCCGCGTCGACGCCCCCGCCTCATTCGACCGCGCCGACGACGCCGCGTCCGCACACCGGGGCCACGCCGCTCCCCGGTCTCCGCATCGTGCACCCAACGTCCTCCGTCCGGCCGGCCTCGGCACGACGCTCCTGACCTTCGCGACGCACATCCTCGTGCCGCTGTTCCTCGCCGCAGGCATGGGCCTGGCGTACCTCGGCGCCTTCCACGCCCCCGCACCGAAGGACCTCCCCGTCGGCATCGTCGGCCAGGGAGCGACCGCGCAGGTGTTCGCGCAGTCCGTGACGGACCAGTCCGACGGCGCCCTCGTGGCACACGTCGTCGCCACCGACGCCTCGGCGAAGCAGCAGGTCCGGGACCGCGAGCTCGCCGCGGTCTTCGCCCCGACCGCGACGGACGCGTCGCTCTACGTCTCCACGGCGGCCAGCGAGACCACGGCAACCGCGGCGCAGAAGATCTTCATGCCGATCGCGTACGAGCAGCACCTGCCGTTCCACGTCGTCGACGTCGTCCCCTCGGGCGACCAGGACAGCACCGGCCAGGGCCTCTTCTTCCTGCTCGTCGCTCTGAGCGTCGGCGGCTACGCATCGGCGATCGCGGTCGCAGCGTTCGCCACGAAGCTCCGCACGGTGTGGACCGCCGTCATCGGGCTCGCCACCGCCGGGGTCGTCGCGGGCATCGGGATCGTGATCGCCGGGCCGATCTACGGCGTCATCACCACGCACCAGTGGCAGATCTTCCTGTTCGCGTGGATGTACGACGCGATCATCATCGGGCTCGGGATCGGCCTGCACCCGATCCTCGGACGCTGGACCACCCCGGTGCTGACGATGCTCTTCGTGATGCTGAACTTCACGTCGTCCGGCGGGATCTTCCAGCCGGCGTTCCAGCCCGGGTTCTTCGCGGCGCTCAACTCCTTCTGGTCCGGCGCCGCATGGCTCCAGGCAGCACAGGACCTGCAGTACTTCCCCGGCGCCTCACTCGGTCGGAGTTCCCTCGTGCTGACACTGTGGCTCGTCGGCGCCGTGCTCCTCTGCGTCGTCGTGCACGGCCTCGTCGCCCGCCGCACCCGGATCGCCCGCGAGCGCGAGGTGTCCCGCCTCGAGGAGGAAGAGGTCGTCGCGGCCTGACCCCCGCTACGCTCGATCCCGTGGACCTCAGCGCCGACCTGGACTTCGCCCGCTCCCTCGCCGACACCGCCGACGCGATCAGCCTCGAGCGGTTCCGAGCGGCCGATCTCCACGTGTCGAAGAAGGCCGACAGCACGCACGTCACCGACGCCGACCAGGCCGTCGAGCGGGCCCTGCGGGAGCGGATCGCGGCCGAACGACCGGACGACTCGTTCCTCGGCGAGGAGACGACAGCGGACTCCGGCGCCGAGGCGACGAGCGAAGGACACCGTCAGTGGGTGGTCGACCCGATCGACGGCACCGCGAACTACCTCCGCGGCGTCCCGGTCTGGGCGACGCTCATCTCGCTCGCCGTGGACGGCCGCCCGGTCCTCGGCGTGGTCAGCGCCCCGGCGCTCGGCAAGCGGTGGTGGGCCGCGCAGGGGCTCGGCGCGCACTCGCTCGAGGGCGAGCTGCACGTGTCGGGAGTCGCCGAACTCGGCGATGCGAGCCTCAGCTACAACAGCATCCAGCAGTGGGACGACGACGACCGTCTGCAGGCGCTGATCGACCTGTCGCGCACGGTCTGGCGCACCCGTGCGTACGGGGACATGTGGTCGTACATGATGGTGGCCGAGGGCGTCCTCGACGTCGCCGGCGAGCCGGACCTCAAGCCGTGGGACATCGCCGCGCTGGTCCCCATCGTCGAAGAGGCCGGCGGCCGCTTCACCTCGCTCGACGGCGATCCGGGCCCCTGGCACGGCAGCGCCCTCGCGACGAACGGCCTGGTCCACGACGCCGTCGTCGAGGTCGTCCGCCGGTAAGCGATCCGATCACCCCCGTTCGAGTGTCGTCCCGACACGTGACGGGCACCCGTACCCCGGGACGACGAGCTCGGCGACGAGCCAGTCCCGGAACTCCACGACGCACTGGGCGGAACCGATGCAGGCCGTACCCCGATCGCATACCACAGGGTACGGAGCGCGACCCCCGGACTCGGGGCAGGACCCCCCCATTTTGGGGTGACCATGATTCACATTTCATTGCGCTGACCGGACTACGGCCGTGACCGCTGGGTTATCTTTGCCGAAGACGACAGGTCAGGTGGCGTCTCGGGATCCCTAGTCCCGAAGCAGATCCGGACCGGTCGTGTTCGTCGAAGACCCTAACCCGAGGGGTGATACAGACGATGACATCATCGTTCCCGAGCAGGATCGAGTGCACCCTCACTCGACCGCATTCCAACCACGATCAGTCCGGCGCGCATCTGATTGCCGCCTCGCGTCCGAGCACCCGTGCGGTCACCCGCCGCACCACCGCCCGGATCTCCGCAGTGACCCTGGGCGCAGCACGCCCGGGCGCACTCCGTCCCGTCTCCACGCTCGCCTCCGGACCCGGAGGCCGGTGAGTCCCCATGGAACTCACCGGTCGACGTTCTGAGGTCGACCGGATCGCGGCCCTCGCTGTACTCCCTCGGGAGTCCGCGATGGTCGTGGTCGGCGACCCTGGCTCCGGACGCACCAGCGTCCTCGACGCGGTCTCGAACCGCGTCTCCATCCCCGTCGTCCGGCTCGGCGTCAACGGCTCTGAAGCCCGTTGGCCCATGTCCGGAGTGACATCCCTCTTCACCGCACTCGACGACCCGAGGGCCTCGGCGCACATCGCGCGGCTGGTCCGCAACGTCGACGAGGGCCTCGCCGCAGCGCACGACTTCCTCGACGCCGTGCACGCGCTGACCCTCCCGCCGACGCTCGTGCTCATCGACGACCTCGACCGGATGGACGCCGAGAGCCAGGAGCTCATCGCGTTCCTGGCCGGGCGACTCGCCGGCACCGCCATGCGCCTCGTGGCGACGGTCCGTCGTGTGCCATCGAACGGTCCGCTCGCGGCCCTCCCGATGCTCCGGCTCCAGCCGCTGCAGCCGGACGAGGCGCTCGTGCTCGCCCGTGACATGGCGCCGGAGGAGGCGAACGACGGTGTCCTCGCCGTCCTCGCCGACGAGACCGGCGGCAACCCTGGCGCGCTCCGCGAGCAGATCGGTGCACTCCGACGTGAACAACTCGTCGGCACCGAACCGCTCGTGCTGCCGCTGCGGCCGACGCCGACGACCTCCGCTGCTGCGGCGCTCGTCCTCGAAGCCGCTGCGGGACGCGATCTGGACGTCCTCGCACGACTGGCCCTCGTCCCGACGGCGCGCGTCGCCGCCTGGGACCGGGACGCGATCGACGACCTCGTGGGCGCCGGTCTCGCCACCGTCCGCGGGCCGTCGATCGCCGTCCGCGACCCGCTCGTCCGCTCCGCGCTGTACTGGAGCATGCCCGCACGGGACCGCCGCGAGGCGCACACCGCACTGGCGACGAGCGCAGCGGCGAACGACGACCGATCGGCCGCCTGGCACGCGAGCTTCGTCGACGACGTCCCGGACGCCATCGCACTGCTCGCCGCCGCACGGTCGTACGCGGTGGACGGCGACGCCCACGCGGCGGTCGCCCTCACCGAGCGCGCCCTGCACATCGGCACCGCGTCCGAGACCGAACACGCCGCTCTGCTGGGCGTGGCCGAAGCCCTCCTCGCGCACCGTCTCCTCGGCTTCGCGGCGAGGTACCTGGCGGCGATCCGGCCGTTCCGGGAACTCCGCGACGAGGTCAGGCGTCTCCGTCTGCAGTACTCGGTGCAGTACCTCAGCGGTGACGCCGTGCACGCCGACGAGCTCTCGGTGCCCGTCGACACGGCCGACGAGGGTGACGCGGACGCGCTCTCCGGGCTGCTCGCCATGGTCGCCTGCTTCCGCGCCGAGGCGTGGGAGCTCGACCAGGCACGTGACCTCCTGCACCGGGCCGAGCCCTTCGAGGACCGTGCCTCCGCGCACACCGCGGAGATCCTCGGCACGGCGCGCGAACTCGTGGCGGCGGTCGACGGCACGCTGCCGCCGGACGCCGACCTGCACGAGGGACTGGCCGCGCAGCGACTGCTCGTCATGTCCGACCCGGCGTTGCTCCTCCTCGCACACGCACTGAGCCTCGCCGAGCGCTACCGCAGCGCCCGGCGGGTGTTCGCCCTGGTCCTCGCCAGGACGACCGCAACCGCACCGGTGTGGCTCGAGGCGGCGCGGTACCTCTCCGCCGAGAACGAGGTGCGCTCCGGCAACTTCCGGCAGGCGCTCCGCGCGATCGACGTGTGGGAAGCCGGCTCGGCCGTCATCGAACGCCTCCGCGAACCGTCCAGGGCGATCGCCGTCGCCTGGCGGCACTTCGCGGAGGGCCGCTCCGCCGACGCGCTCGACGTCGTCGACCACTGCCTGCGGCAGCGTTCCACCAACCGGCTCTGGGGAGCGACGGCGAAGCTGTACGCGCTCCGCGGCCGCGTGCTGCTGCTCGACGGGCGACTCGAGGAGGCCGCGTCCTCCCTCGAGGCGGCCGACGCGATCGGTCGCAGCCTCAGGAACCCCGCGGTGCTCCGGCACCTGGGCGACCTGGTCGAGGTGTACGTGCGGCTCGGACGAATCGACGACGCGCGCACCATCACGGCGCGTCTCGCCGCCGACCACCACGCCCGACCGTCGAGGTGGGGTGCGCTGGTCCTCGCGAGGAGCCTCGCGCTCATCGCGGACGACACCACCCGCGACACCTCGCGGCGTCGGGCGCTGGAGATCTTCCAGGCGGCCGACTCGCAGTTCGAGCGGGCCAGGACGTTGGCGGCGCTCGCCGCGATCGGCGCACCCGGTGACCGCGCACGACTCGGTGCGGCAGCCGCCGCGGCGTACGAGGCGGCGGGACTCCGTCGGCCGCTCGCGACGCCGGCGTCGACGGCCGCCATGCCGTCGCTCGGCGGCAACGCGATCGGATCAGGTCCGTTCTCCGGCGGGGTGCGTTCCGGCGCACTCCTCTCCGCGTCGACGCCGGTGACACCCGGCACGCCGCGGAGCGCCCCGGACGCCGCAGCGGTGCTCACGTCGCTGACGGCCGAGGAGCGTGCCGTGGTGCAGAAGGTGACGGAGGGGTACCGCAACCGCGAGATCGCCTCGTCGCTGTACATGTCGCAGCGGACGGTGGAGCTGCGGCTGACGCAGATCTACCGGAAGGTCGGGGCGCGGTCCCGGTCCCACCTGGTCGCGCTCCTCACGTGATCTGAATAACCGCATCCACACACTGGAGGCCCGGTGCCAGCTGGCACCGGGCCTCCAGCGCGCGCTCCGCATGTTGCGACGCGCCAGCGGCGCGCGGCGCCAGCGCCGACCGAGCCTGCGAGGTCGGTTCAATCGGCGTTGCGTGACACCGCACGCGACCGCGCGGATTCGCACGGTCCGCGCGAAGAACCGCAACAAGCGTCGCGGAGCGTTGTCCACCGGCCCCACCGCCGGTGATGCTGTCCATGCACCGACCGCCGCGCCTCCCCCGGGAGGCCGGCCCACGGTACCCCGATCGGTACCCGAACCGTCGGCCCCGGTACGCCGTCGTCCGTCCTCGCCTGATCCGAGGACGGGCGGCGGTCCGGGCCGGCGGCCCCGATCGCGTGGCAGACCCGAACGCGGCGGTCGGTGCCGCCCCGCTCATGCACCGCTCCCCCACCGTCCTCCCACCCGAAGGGACATCCGATGTGCGGCATCATCGCGGCCCGCGTCACCGACGACGCGACCCCCTACCTCCTCGACGGCCTGGAACGGCTCGAGTACCGCGGGTACGACTCCGCGGGCATCGCCGTCCGCACGGCCACCGGTGGCACCGAGACCATCCGGTCGGTGTCCCGGGTGGGCGACCTCCGAACGCTCGTCGCTGCCCGATCGGGTGATGCCCTCACCGGCACCGGCATCGGGCACACCCGCTGGGCGACGCACGGTGGTGTGTCCGAACGGAACGCCCACCCGCACACGGACTGCACCGGCCGGATCAGCGTCGTGCACAACGGCATCGTCGAGAACGCCGGGCGCCTCCGCGCGATGCTCGAGGCGCAGGGGCACGTCTTCGCGTCGGACGTCGACTCCGAGGTCATCACGCACCTCGTCGAGCGTGCGCTCGCCGTGGACGCCGACCTGATGCTCGCCGTCCAGATCGCGACGGCACAGCTCGAGGGCTCGTGGGCGATCGTCGTGCTCGACTCCCGCACGAACCGCATGGTCGTCGCGGCGGAACGCTCCCCGCTCGTGGTGGCCCGAGCGTCCCGTGGCGACTTCGTCGCGAGCGACATCGGTGCGATCGCCGAGTGGTGCGAGACCTTCGTAGCGCTCCGCGACGGCGACGTCGTCGAGCTCGGCGAGTCCTGGAACTGGTCCTCCGCCGGCATCTCGGTGCCGGTGCCGTTCCCGACGCCGTCGCCGTTCGCGGCCGCGGCGCTCGACCTCGGCGACCACCCGGACCACATGGCGAAGGAGATCGAGGAGCAGCCGGCGGTCGTGGCCTCGATCGTCGACCGCATCGCCGGACGCGCGGCCGACGGGAGCATGTGGGTCGGCCTCGGGCTCCCCGGGTTCCACCGCCTCGCGATCGTCGCCTGCGGCACCTCCCTGAACGCCGGACAGGTCATCGCGACCGCGCTCCGCGGCATCGGCGGGGTGCCCACCGACATCGTCGTCGCGAGCGAGGCGGACCAGGCCGTGCTCGGTCCGGGGACGCTCGTCGTCGCGATCAGTCAGTCCGGTGAGACCGCTGACGTCCTCCGGGCGCTCGACCGGTTCGCGGACCGGTACCCCGTCCTCGCGCTCACGAACAACGTGCACTCGTCGCTCGCCCGCCGAGCCGACGCCGTCCTCGACTGCCACGCCGGCCCCGAGATCGGCGTCGCGGCGACGAAGACGTTCACCGCCCAGGTGGTGGTCGGGGTCGCGGCGATGATCTCCGCGCTGGTCGCGTCCGGGCGCATCGACCCGACACAGGCGACAGCCCACGTCGCGGGTCTCCGCGAGCTCCCGGCGCGCATCGAGCGAGCCGGACGGGTCGCCGCCGACCGGATCCCGCTGCTGGTCTCGAGCGTGAAGGACGCCACCGGGTTCCTGTTCCTCGGGCGCGGCGTCGGCCTGCCCTACGCGGCGGAGGGCGCCCTGAAGCTCAAGGAGCTCAGCTACCGGTGGGCCGAGTCGTACCCGGCCGGCGAGCTCAAGCACGGCCCGCTCGCGCTCGTCGACGAGGGCACGCCCGTCGTGGTCGTCGACCACGGGGAGCACCGACTGCAGGCCGCCATCGCCGAGGTCCGGGCCCGAGGCGGGTTCGTGATCACGATCGGCGGGCCGGGCTCCGACGTCCCCGCGCTCGGACCGACCGGGCCGTGGGGTCCGCTCGAGGCCGTCGTGCCGCTCCAGATGTTCGCCCGCGAGCTCGCGCTGCAGCTCGGCTGCGATGTCGACAAGCCGCGGAACCTCGCGAAGTCGGTGACGGTCGAGTAGGCGTGCCGAAGCCCATGAACCGACTCACGGTGTTCCTCCTCGTCCTCACCGCGATCGCCGTGCTCGCCACGGTCGTCGTGATCGTGCTGCTGCCCTCGGTGCCCTCCTAGGCTGCTCTGCCACAGTGGCGGCTGATGTCCACCGCTTCCTCCGCGTCCCTCGTCTTCGTCGCGATCCTCGTCGGCGCCGTGCTCCCGTTCGTCCCCGTCGTCGGGCAGGTGGCACGGATCGCCGCGACGATCGCGCACGAGGTCGGTCACTGCGTCGTGGTCGTCCCGTTCGGCGGCCGGATCCGCCGGATCGACCTCCGCCCGGACGGGTCGGGTGAGGCCTGGGTGCAGCTCGGCGGTGTCCCCGGCGCGGTGCGCTGGCTGGTGCGGATCCTCAACCTCTACGCCGGGTACAGCGCGCCGCTCTGGGCCGGTGCGCTGTTGCTGACCGGGGTGCTGCACGGGTCGCGGTGGCTCCCGGTCGTCGTGCTCGGGGTGATCGGGCTCATCGCGCTCGTGTTCGTCCGGAACTGGTTCGGGCTGCTCGTGGTGATCGGCTTCGACGTCCTGGCGCTGTGGGTCGCCCTCCGCCCGTCCGAGCTCACCGTGCTGGTCGTCGCGGCCGTCGGTGCACTGTTCGTGGTGGACGGTCTGCGCTCGGTCGTGCAGGTCGCCCGCTGGCTCCTCACCGGCGCCCGTGTCCAGACCGACTTCCACATCGCGGCGGCCGAGATGCGCCTGCCGGCCGGAGTGTGGTTCGTGCTGTTCGTGCTCGTCAACGGCGCGGCGGTGTGGCTTGCGCGGGGCCCCTTGCTCGAGGTCTGGGACACGATCGTCACCGGCGTCCGCGCGCTCGTCTAGCGCTGGCCCGCGCCGCGCTGCCCTGCGCGGCCCCGCCCCGCCCGCCCCGCGCTGCCGACTCGGAACGACACGCTCGCTGTCGTACGACATCGACTCTGTCGCTCGCACGCGGCTGCAACCGTTGCGCGCGCGGGGCGACGACGGAACCGCTGTCGTACGACAACGGCGTTGTCGTCCGTTGCGAGCGCAACCACCCGCGCACGCCTGCCACGATGGACACCATGTACGCAGCCGACGTCGCCCGCGCCCTCGCCGAAGCGCCCGCGAGCACCCTCCGCGACCGGTACCTCGCGTTCGTCGAGCGGCACGGGGACGCAGCGCTGTGGCGTGCGGGAGGCCCCGAGCACCTCACGGCGTCCTGCTTCGTGTTCTCGCCGGACCTGACGCACGTGCTGCTCTGCCTCCACCGCAAGGGTGCCTTCTGGGTGCAGTTCGGCGGGCACCTCGAACCGGGCGACACATCGCTCGTCGACGCCGCCCGCCGCGAAGCCCGAGAGGAGTCCGGCATCGCCACGCTCGAACTCGCCGCCACGCGCGTCATCGACCTCGACCGGCACGATCTGCACGGCGGGTTCTCGTGCGCCGCGCACTGGGACGTCGGCTTCGTCGCGACCGTCCCCTGCGACACCGACACGACGGTCAGCGACGAGAGCGACGACGTCCGGTGGTTCCCGGTCGACGCCCTTCCCGAATCACTGCCCGACGGCTTCGCCCGCCGCCTCCACGCCGTCCTGTCGACGGTCAGGGACGAGGTCCACTGACGCGGAGCGGACCTGCCCTCACTCCCAGGGGTGTCGCGCCAGGTCGGCGGGGTCGACCACCATGCCACCGGCGACGACGAGCGACCGCGGCGCCCGACGGACGAGCGCGTCCATCGAGTTCTCCGCGTCGACGAGCACGACGTCCGCGCGGGCACCCGCCACCAGGTCGTGCTCCTCGTCGGTGACGAACCGGGCGCCGTCCCGCGTGGCGAGCTCCACCACCCGCGTGATGTCCTCGTCACGCGAGTACCCGCCGCCGCGGGCGTACTGCCAGGCGATGCCGAGCAGGTCGCCGTCGCCGTAGGGGCTCCAGAGGTCGCGGATGCCGTCCGTGCCGAGCCCGAACCGCACCCCGGCGTCGTCGAACTCGTGCAGGGGCAGCTGCCGCATCCGAACGGGCGCGACGGTCGTCATCGTCACCCCGAGCCCTGCCATCCGAGCGAGCAGGTCGCGCCGCCGGACCGGCTCGAGGTCCACGATCGCGAAGCCGTGCGCGATGTTGACCTTCCCCGGGGCGATGCCGAGCCGCTCCACCCGGTCGAGCACCAGGTCGAACGAGAACGCACCGAGGTCCGCCGGCTCGTGCAGGTGGATGTCGATCCCGCACCCGTACTCGGCGGCGATGTCGAACAGTCCGTCGAGCTGCCCGACCGGGTCGCGGTCGATGAGGGACGGATCGAGTCCCCCGATGTGCTCCACGCCGTCCGCCGCAGCCTGGCGCAGCAGGTCGAGCACGCCGGGTCGACGCAGCACGCCGTCCTGCGGGAACGCGACGATCGACAGTTCGATCGCCCCGTCGAGTTCGGCCGCTGCCTCCCGCACGGCGTCGATGCCGCGCAGGCCCAGGCCGAGGTCGACGTCCACGTGCGTCCGGACCCGCGTCGTCCCGGTGCGGAGGTACTCCTGCAGCACCCGTTTCGCGATGCCGACGCTCGGGATACCGAGGTCGTCACGGCGTGCGCGCTCGTGCGCGATCCGCCCCTCGGTCGTCGGCTCCCCGCCGAACGACTCCCACGGGTGGCCCCACCAGCTCTTGTCCGCGTGCGCGTGGCTGTTCACCAGGCCGGGCAGCGCGAGCACGCCACGCCCTTCGACGATCCGCGCACCCTCCGCCGACGCCGTGCCGCTCGGGACCACCGAGTCGATGCGCGACCCCCTGACCACGATGTCCGAGGACGCACCTCCCCACGGCCGCACGTCTCGGATGACCAGGTCCACGTCGTCGTTCGCCACGCCCTCATGCTGCCACAGCGGATGTAACGGAGCGCCGCAATGGAGTATCCGCGAAGCGAAGCCTGCGAGAGTACGTGACAACCCACACGGAGGTGCCACATGTCGAACGACGACCACGGATTCGCGACCGAGCAAGTGCACGGCGGGTTCGTCCCCGACGCCGCACACGGTGCGAGGGTTCCCGCGATCCACATGTCGTCCGGCTTCCTCTTCGACGACTTCGAGCAGGCCCGTGACCGCTTCGCCGGCACCGACGACGGGTACACGTACACCCGACTCGGCAACCCGACGAACGCCGACGTCGAGCGGCGGATCGCGTTGCTCGAGCGCGGCACCGAGTCGATCCTCGTGTCGAGCGGCCAGGCGGCGGCGACGGTGGCGTTCCTCGGACTGCTGCAGGCCGGCGACCACGTCGTCAGCGCCCGGAGCATCTACGAGGGGACGCGCGGCCTGCTGCTGCAGAACCTCGGCCGGCTCGGCATCGAGGTCGACTTCGTCGCCGATGCACGCGACCTGGACGCGTGGGCGGCGGCGGTCCGCCCGAACACCAAGGCGTTCTTCGCGGAGACCATCCCGAACCCGAAGAACGACGTGCTCGACATCACGGGCGTCGCGGACACCGCGCACCGGGCGGGCGTCCCGCTCATCGTCGACAACACCCTCGCGACGCCGTACCTGGTCCGGCCGATCGACTTCGGCGCCGACATCGTCATCCACTCGGCGTCGAAGTTCCTCAGCGGCCACGGCTCCGGCCTCGGCGGCGTGGTCGTCGACGGTGGCACGTTCGACTGGTCCGCCTCGCCGGAACGCTGGACGCACCTGACGACCCCGGAGCGCGCGCTCGGCGGCCAGAGCTACGTGGAGAAGTACGGCAACCGCGCGTACGTCGTCTTCGCACGCGACGTGATCAGCTCCCGCATCGGCCCGACGCCGTCGCCGTTCAACGCCTTCCTGCTCCGACAGGGCATCGAGACCCTGAGCCTGCGCGTGGAGCGGCACAGCGCGAACGCGCTGGCCGTCGCGGAATGGCTGGACCAGCAGGCGGAGGTGACGAGCGTCGACCACGCGGGCCTTGCCTCCAGTCCGTTCCACGACCTGGCGGAGCGGTACCTGCCCCGAGGAGCCGGGTCGGTGTTCGCGTTCACGCTCGCCGGCGGCGAGCCGGCCGCGCGCACCTTCATCGACGCGGTGCAGCTGTTCAGCCGGATGACCCACCTCGGCGACGTCCGCTCGCTCGTCCTGCACCCGGCCACGACGACGCACGCCGGTCGGACGCCGGAGGAACGTGCGGCGCAGGGTATCGACGACGGACTGATCCGGCTGTCGATCGGCATCGAGGACGTCGCCGACCTGATCCGCGACCTCGAGCGCGGCTTCGCCGCCCTGCGGGCCGGACGGGAGGCTCGGCGCGGCTTCGACACGGAGCTCGCCTCCCTGGAACACTCGGTCCCAGGGCGGCACGTGATCGCCGAGGAGCTCTAGATGGCGGACCTGCAACACTTCGGGTACTTCTTCTCGCGCGGGTTCGGCCCGCAGGCATGGGGCCGGTCCGACTGGGACTGGGGCCACGACTGGACGAAGCCCGACCTGTACCAGCAGTCCGTCCGGGCCCTCGAGCAGGCGGGGATGGACCTGGTGATCGCGGAGGACGCGATCTCGCTCGGGAACCCGTCGACGCTCGACCTCCGCATCCGCCAGGCCTACGGCGGCCCGAAGCACGACCCGCTGCTGCTCGCGCCGTACCTCTTCGCCGCGACGAGCCACATCGGCATCGCACCGACGGTGAACGCCGGGATCACCCCGCCGTACCTCGCCGCACGACAGTTCGCCACGCTCGCGCACCTGTCGTCCGAGCGCCTCGGGATCAACGTCGTCACGGACGTCGGCAGCGCCCGGCACGCGGGACTCCCACCGCTCCCCCACGACCAGGCGTACGACCGAGCCGAGGAGTGGATCACCCTGCTCCGCCGGTTCTGGCGTTCGTGGGGGTCGGACGGGTACGTCGGATCGCGTCCGGACTGGCACTTCGCCGACGGGTCCGAACTCGACGCGTTCCACCACGAGGGCGCGTACTTCACCGCCGACGGACCGCTCAACGCGCTGCCGCTCGACTCCGACCCGATCGTGGTCTCCCCCGGTGGTTCCGGACGGGGGCTCGGCTTCGCGGGCACGCACTCGGACGTGCAGCTCGCGCTCGCGCCGCTGTCCGCATCGGCCGTGTCGGACTACCGCGCCCGGGTGATCGCCGCCGCGCTCGAGGCCGGCCGCACCGCCGGCGACCTGCGCATCCTGTTCGTCCTCAAGCCCGAGATCACGGTCTCGGCAGCAGAGGCCGACCGGATCGTCGATGCATCGCGGCACCCCTCGGACGATGACCTCCGAACGGCCGCGATCGCGTGGTCGAGCGACTCCGAGACGGACCTGCTCGCGCTCCACCTGGACGCGCCGATCCCCGAGGGCACCTTCGGGGACCACGTCTCCGCGGGGACGATCCGCGGGCTGCTCGGTGACACCCCGGACGCTCCGCTCCGCGAGCTCCTGACCCGGAAGGCCAGGAAGGGTCGGGTCTCGGAGCGCGCCGGTTTCGTCGGCACCGCTGACGAGTTCGCGGACTTCATCGAGGAGCTCGGGTCCGACGCGGACAACGACGGCATCATCTTCTCCGGCGACCTGCACCCGGCGCAGGTGTACCGGATGTTCGGCGACCTGGTGCCGGTCCTCCGGCAGCGCGGGCTGCTGCGGCGGGAGTACGGAGCCGGCGGGATCCGGGGGAACCTGTTCGACTTCTAGTCGCGTCACGCAACGGACGGGAGGCTCGTGGCGGCGCCGCCACGAGCCTCCTGTCCGTCTGCTGGTCGCCTGACGACCGCCGGAACCGTCGTCAGTGGTGGACGGGTTCGACCACGGACGACTCCTCGGTGTCGCGGACGTCCTCGGCGGTCCGGAGGATCTCCTCACGCGGCGACGCCGAGTTGATCGCCCAGTAGTAGATCACCAGCGAGAACACCGCGACCACGACGATGTCGATCCACAGCGGGAACACCGGGTGCGTCAGCGGGCCGAAGTCGCTGAGGAACACGATGAGCCCCATCCCGATCAGGTACGGCAGCAGCCACTGCGCCGCCTTCCAGTCCCAGCGCGGCCGGACGCTCGACGCCCCGCGGAACACGTTGTTCAGGATGATCACCACGGCGCCGATGAGGATCGCGACGCCGAGCTTCCAGTCGGTGTCCCACCCGGTCCAGAGGATGATGAGGTTCGCGACGATGAACGCGATCGGCGACAGGACCGTCGCCGCCGGCATCCGGTACGGCCGCTCGATCTCCGGGATGCGCTTGCGGAACGCGCCGAGCGCGAGCGGCGCCCCCGCGTACATCAGGACGGACGCACTCGTGATGAGACTGACGAGGCCCTGCCACGACGGGAACGGCGCGAAGCACGCACACCCGACGACGAACGCCACGATGAGGCCGACCCACGGCACGCCCTGCTTCGTCGTCCACTCGAACGCCTTCGGGAAGTAGCCGTTGCGGCTGAGCCCGTAAGAGATGCGGGACGTGGCCGTGACGTAGATGAGCCCCGTCCCGGCCGGAGAGATGATCGCGTCGATGAAGATGACCACGGCCAACCAGGTGATGCCAGCCGCCATCGCGATGTCCGCGAACGGACCGGTGTACTTCGTGAAGTCCGCGGTCGCCCACGAGCCCTGGATCGCGTCGGAGCGCAGCACGCCGAGGAACACGATCTGCAGGAGCAGGTAGATCACGAGCCCGATGAGCACCGACCCGATGACGGCGCGCGGGATGTCGCGCTTCGGGTTCTTCGCCTCGCCCGCGAGCTGGTCCGCCTGCTCGAAGCCGAGGAACGCGAAGATGATGCCCGACGTCGACACCGCCGCGAGGATGCCCTTCGCACCCTCTGGCATGAACCCGTTGGCCGCGGTGAAGTTCGAGCCGTGGAAGCCGCTGAACGCCAGCACGATGATGACGAGCAGGGGGATCGCGACCTTCCACCAGGTCGCAGCGGAGTTCGTGTTCGCGAGGATCCGGACGCTCAGCATGTTGATCACGGTGACGACGGCCATCAGGACGATCGCGACCGCTATGCCCGCACCGGTGAGCAGCTGCTGGGTCTCGCCGTCGATCGTGGTCGTGTGCAACCACGGGTGGGCGAACTGCCAGTGCTGGGCGTACTTGATCATCGCCTCGACCTCGATCGGGGCGACGGTCACGGACTGCAGCCACGAGAACCAGCCGAACGATGCACCGGCGACGCCACCGAACGCGATGTGGGGGAACCGCGCTGTTCCACCCGCGATCGGGAACATGCCGCCGAGTTCGGCGTGCACGAGTGCGAGGACGAGGATCGCGACGCCGCCGATGAGCCACGAGATGATCGCTGCGGGACCGGCGGTCTTCAGTGCTTCCTGCGAGCCGAAGAGCCACCCGGATCCGATGATCGAACCGGTCGAGGCCCAGATGAGGCCGATGAAGCCGACGTTGCGCTTGAGCCCTGAGTCGGGCAGCGCCTGTGCTGTCGATGTTGCCACTGTTGCTCCTGTCGAGATGACCACGTCCCCTCTGCAGGGGACGTGGTCATCGACTCTGGCACTTGGTGGCGATCTCGGACGATTTGTTAACGAGGTGGAAACAAATGCCCTGTATAAGCACTCAGACTACTTCTTCTTCGCCTTCTTCTTCGTCTTCTTGTCGTCCTTGTCCTTGGACTTCTTCTTCGACTTCTTCTTGTCGCCCTTGTCCTTGTCCTTGGACTTGTCCTTGTCCTTGTCCTTGTCCTTGTCCTTGGACTTCTGCTTCGCCTGCTTCCCGTCGGCGGTGCCGAGCTCGTCCCGCTTCGGTGTCGACGGCTCCTCCGGCGCTTCGATCCCGTCCACGGGCTCGACGACGACCGCGGCACCGGTGTCGGCGAGGACGTCGACGGGCTGCTCGGTGAGCTCCGACGCCAACGCGTCCTCGACCCGCTCGACGGTGATCTCGGCAGCCTCCTCGGCGAGCCGGACGAGCGCGGACGCCGCTCGGAGGCGCGTCGTGCTCTTCCGGGCGAGCACATCGGCGCGTGCCCCTTCGAGGAACGCACGGAGGGACCGCTCGGCGACCGACCGACCACGGGGCGCGGACCGATCGAGGCGGTCGAGCTCGCCGGCGACACCGGAGACGTCGTCCTCGACGTGCTCGTACCGCACCGACTCGATGAGGGCAGCCACGGTCGCGGCGGCCCGCTCGACGGCGGCGCTGCGCTGGTCGAGGACCACGAGCATCTCGAACGTCGACCCGTACGACACGGTCTCGAGGCGGACCGGCTCGGCACCGCGGCCGCGGATCACCAGGCGGGCGTCGGGGGTGGGCAGCCAGGCCGTGAGTGCCGCGACGGTCGCGACGGACCCCACGATGCGCTCGTACTCGGCCAGGCCGACTCGTTCCTGCTCTCGCAGCCGGACACGGATCGCGATCTCCTGCACGACGGGACCTTCCACTCACCGGCGCTGGCGTGTTCCTGCGCCTGGTGCGGAGCGTAGTCCTGCCGGGTGAACCGGAAGAGTGACCACGGTGTGACAGCGGCTGCGTCGCTTCGGCGTTGGTGGAGATGGGGGGAATCGAACCCCCGTCCATCGCTGCAATTCGACGTCTTCTACGGGCGTATCCGGATGATTCGTTCTGCTCGGCCCCGTCCTTTGCTACCGGCTTCTAGGACGACGGGCCCAGTCTCAGTGCAAGTCCCGCACGGCCCTGAGGCGCAACCGTGCAGCAAGTCCCCTGGATGACGCCGGAACTCAGGTTAGGAGACGATCACCTGGCCGACGGACTTCATGTGCTGGGCTGCTTACGCAGCGAGAGCGAAGTCAGTGCGCTTGGAATTGGCACTTGTTGTTTTCCACGGATCGTTAACGAGATAACCGTGGGTCCTCGGCCCGCTTCCCGTCGGCACACAGGCGATGTCGAAACCGATCATCCCCATGGGGGCCGAGCAGCGAGCCGCTGTCACACTGTGGAGTTCTGAATGCCCGCTCTCGCAGGCAGCTGTTCAGTCTACCGAGGAACGGCTCTCGCCGCTACTCTCCGAGGCGGTTCCGGCTTCGCATGGCCCGTTCGGCCTCACGCTTGTCCGTCTTCTCGCGCAGGGCCTGGCGCTTGTCGAACTCGCGCTTGCCCTTCGCGACCGCGATCTCGACCTTGGCACGACCGTCGTGGAAGTAGATCTGCAGCGGGACGAGCGTGTAGCCGCCCTGCTGGGTCTTGTGCGAGATCTTCACGATCTCCTGCTTGTGGAGCAGCAGCTTCCGCTTGCGCCGTGGGGCGTGGTTGTTCCACGTCCCCTCGGTGTACTCGGGGATGTGCACGGCGTCGAGCCACGCTTCTCCCCCGTCGACGAACGCGTACCCGTCCACGAGCGACGCACGCCCTTCGCGGAGCGACTTCACCTCGGTGCCCGAGAGCACCATGCCCGCTTCGTACGTGTCCTCGATCAGGTAGTCGTGGCGCGCGCGACGGTTGGTCGCCACGATCTTCTCGCCGCGTTCCTTCGCCATGCGCGTCTCCTCTCGAACGGTCGCTGCCGATGTGCAGCCCTACAGACTAGCGAACACCGGACGGGCGGCGCACCTTCCCGGCGCGCCGCCCGTCCGCACTGCTCCGCAGCGCCCGGCTAGACCTTGAGGTACCGGCGGATCGCGATGGATGCCGAGACCGCCGCCAGGACCACCCCGATGACGATCACCGCCGGCACGACGACCGCCGCGTCGCTCATCCCGATGAACGCGGTGCCGGAGAACCGCTTCGTCAGGTAGTTGCGGACGAAGAACCAGACCACCGCGGTGATCGCACCACCGGCCAGGACCGCCCCGATGGCTGCCGCGATCACCCCCTCGAGCACGAAGGGTGTCTGGATGAACCGGTTCGACGCGCCCACGAGTCGCATGATGCCGAGCTCTCGCCGTCGACTGAACGCCGACAACCGGATCGTCGTCGCGATCAGCAGCACGGCCGCGATGAGCATGAGCGCCGCGATGCCGATCGCCGTGTACGAGGACGCGTTCAACAGGTTGAAGATCGGTTGCAGGTAGCCGCGCTGGTCGACCACGCTCTGCACGCCAGCGACCTTCGACAGGCTCTCCTGCAGGACGTCGGCCTGCGACGGGTTCTTCAGGTTCACCCAGTACGTCTCGTTGAGGTACTCGGGCTTGACGAACTCCGTGGCGGGCGAGTCCTTGAACTGCTGCTTGAAGCGGTCGTACGCCTGCTGCTGGTCCTCGTAGTACGTCTTCTCGATGTACGGCGCGAGCGTCGAGCCCTTGAGCTGCTCCTCGACCTGCTTCCGCTGGTCGTCGGTCGCCTTGGCGCCGGTGCAGTTGCCGGTCGTGTCGGTGTCCGTGCAGAGGTACACCGCGACCTGGGCCCGGTCGTACCAGTACCCCTTCATCTGGTTGATCTGCATCTGGAGCAGGATCGCGGTGCCGACGAAGGTCAGCGAGATGAAGGTGACCAGGACGACCGAGACGACCATCGAGGCGTTCCGTCGGAGGCCGGAACCGACCTCGGACATGACGAGCCCGAGCCTCATCGGATGAGCCCCGGGATGGTCTGGATGCCGGTGGTGTTCGAGACGCCGGACTGCTGGATGGTCGGGAACGCCTGGGTCTGGTACCCGCCGGACTGCTCGTCACGGAGGACGGTGCCGCCGGACAGCTCGATCACCCGGCGCTGCATCTGGTTCACGATGCTGGCGTCGTGCGTCGCCATGAGCACGGTGGTGCCTCCCTGGTTGATGCGTTCGAGGAGCGCCATGATGCCCGCCGAGGTCGTCGGGTCGAGGTTGCCGGTCGGCTCGTCGGCGAGGAGCACGGACGGCTTGTTCACGACGGCGCGGGCGATGGCCACACGCTGCTGCTCACCACCGGAGAGCTCGTGCGGCATGCGGGTCGCCTTGCCGTTCAGCCCGACGAGCTTGAGCACGTCGGTGACGGCCTCGCTGATGAAGCCCTTGCTCTTGCCGATGACCTGCAGTGAGAACGCGACGTTGTCGAAGACGGTCTTGTTCGGCAGGAGTCGGAAGTCCTGGAAGACCACGCCGAGGTTCCGTCGGAAGTACGGCACCTTCCGCGAGGACAGGGCGCCGAGGCGTTGGCCGAGCACGTGGATCTGCCCGCGGGACGGCTTCTCCTCCTTGAGCACGAGGCGCAGGAAGCTGGACTTCCCGGAGCCGGACGCGCCGACGAGGAAGACGAACTCGCCCTTGAGGATCTCGAGGGTGATGTTGTCGAGCGCTGGACTCGGGTTGCCCGAGTACACCTTGGTGACCTGGTCGAATTTGATCATGACCGGATCAGGGTAGGTCGCCCCGCTTGGAAAACAAGCCAGGCGCGCGGCACGCTGGCGCTCAGGACTCCACGGATTGCTTCCGCCAGCGGATGCCGGCGTTGATGAACCCGTCCAGGTCGCCGTCGAACACCGCTGAGGGGTTGTTCACCTCGTGCTCGCTGCGGAGGTCCTTGACCATCTGGTACGGCGCCAGGACGTAGGAGCGGATCTGGTCGCCCCAGCTCGCCGTGATGTTGCCGGCGAGCTCCTTCTTCTTCGCGTTCTCCTCTTCCTTCTTCAGGAGGAGCAGGCGCGACTGCAGCACACGCATGGCCGCAGCACGGTTCTGGATCTGCGACTTCTCGTTCTGCATCGAGACCACGGTGCCGGTCGGGATGTGCGTCAGGCGCACCGCGGAGTCGGTCGTGTTGACCGACTGCCCACCAGGACCCGACGAGCGGAAGACGTCCACGCGGATGTCGTTCTCCGGGATGTCGATGACGGCGGTCTCCGGCATGAGCGGGATGACCTCGACGGCGGCGAAGGACGTCTGGCGCTTGCCGGCGGCACCGAACGGCGACATCCGGACCAGGCGGTGCGTGCCGGCTTCGACCGACAGCGTGCCGAAGGCGTGCGGGGCGTCCACCTCGAACGTGGCGGACTTGATCCCCGCTTCTTCGGCGTAGGACGTGTCCATCACGGTGGTCTTGTAGCCGTGCTGCTCGGCGTACCGCAGGTACATGCGCATGAGCATCTCGGCGAAGTCGGCCGCGTCGACGCCTCCGGCCCCGGCGCGGATCGTGATGACGGCGGGACGGTCGTCGTACTCGCCGTCGAGGAGCGTCTGCACCTCGAGGTCGCCCATGGTCTTGGTGATCGCCTTGAGCTCGGCGGCGGCCTCGTCGGCGGACTCCTGGTCGTCGGCCTCGTTCGCCATCTCGACGAGCACCTCGAGGTCGTCGATGCGCCGCTCGGTGTCGGTGATCTTCTTGAGCTCCGACTGCCGGTGCGAGAGCGCACTCGTCACCTGCTGCGCGTGCTCGACGTCGTCCCAGAGGTCCTGTGCCCCCGCCTGCTCGCTGAGATCGGCGATGTCACGCTCCAGGCGGTCGACGTCGACCACCGAGCGGATGTTGCCGAAGGTCTCTCGGAGTGCGGAGAGCTGCTCGGTGAAGTCCAGTTCGACCATGGTCACCGATCCTACCGGCGCGCGTCCGACACGGCCGACCGTCCGGACAGGAGGCTCGGTGCGGGTCCGCCCCGCCGGTCCCGGTCCCCGCCCCGCCGGTCCCGGTCCCCGCCCCGCCGGTCCCGGTCGCCGCCCCGCCGGTCCCGGTCCCCGCTACGGCTTCTCGTCGACGAGGGCGACGAACCGGCTGCCGATGCCCTCGACCTCGCGCCGGGTGAGCCCCACCGTCGGGTCCGGTGCCTGGTACGGCGCGTGGTAGTCGCACATCAGGTAGTCCCAGTCCGGCCACCACTTCTTGGGCCGGGCGTCCTCCGCGTACCCGCAGACCACGCACTCGAGGCTGACCCAGACCTTCTTCTTCCCCGTGCGGTTCGCGCGCGACTGCACGAGCCAGGCGGGCGGATCCTGCTCGATCGCCTCGAGCTCGACTTCGCTCAGGCGTGCGGGGATCCCGTGATGGGCCGCCATCTCGAGGGGGATGTCGAGCCGGATGGCCGCTTCGCGTCGGGAGAGCATCCGACAAGACTAGGGCGCGATCGGAGACGGGGCGCCGAACAGTCGCGTCGTCCAGTCGGCGAGGGCTGCGGTCGCGGTCCTCGAGATCGCGGCGTCGGGCACCATGCTGGTGAAGCCGTGGAACGCCCCTGGCCAGACGTGCAACTCCGCGTCGACACCGGACGCCCAGAGGCGACTGGCGAAGGCGACGTCCTCGTCCCGGAACACCTCGGCGCTGCCGCAGTCGATGTAGGTCTTCGGGAGCGCGGAGAGGTCCGTGGCACGAGCCGGCGCGGCGTAGACGGACACGCCGGCCGTGGCACGGCGGTCCCCGAGGTACGCATCCCAGCCGAAGCGGGTCATCTGACGGTCCGCGACCCCGACGCCGTCGATCTGCATGGTGGACACGGTGTCGTCCCGATCGTCGAGCATCGGGGACACGAGGATCTGCGCCAGCAGCTCCGGCCCCTTCCGATCGCGTGCGAGGAGCGCCGTGCCCGCTGCGAGGCCGCCGCCGGCGCTCTGTCCCGCGATGACGATCCGCGCTGGGTCGATGCCGAGCTCGGCGGCGTGCTCGGCCACCCAGACCAGGCCGGCGTAGCAGTCCTCGACCGGGTAGGGGTCCGGGTGCTCGGGCGCGAGCCGGTAGTCGACGCTGACGAGGACGACGTCGTGGTCGAGGAGCCAGTCGTCGTAGCCGTCGAGGTTCCCGAGGTGATGGCCGAAGACCATGCCCCCGCCGTGGATGGTGTAGACGGCCGCGGTCGTCGTGCCGGAGCGCTCGATGCGGTCGATGATCGCGAGGTCGATCGGGTCGCCGAGGTGACCGGGAACCGTGACGTTCCGCCGTTGGTACCCGCGCGAGCGCAGGCGTTCGTCGAGGACGCGCTCGGGCACGTCGAGCTGCCGCATGTGGGGCAGCATCTCCTCGGTGATGGTGAAGGGGCCGCGGGCTTCGAGCGCGGTGAGGAACGTCGCGAGTTCGGCATCGAACGGCGGACGGACGACGGGGTCGGGCACAGGGGTTTGATCGAGCACGGGCGGACTCCTCCGATGAAGAAGTGGCGACTCCCGTGAGACGCGTGTGCGATCCGATCCGCCGGAGCAGAGCGGGTTTTTTCCCTCTACCGACGACAGTAGCGCACCGTCCGGGGACTGAGCACAACGGCGGACGCCGACGACGTCGTCTGGAGCATCGACACTCGTCTTCGGTGACTCAGCGGGACGTCGTCCTGCGCTCGACGTGTCGAACCGACAGCACTCCTGCGATCGAGATCGCCAGAGCGGCCATGGCCGCCGCGGCAGCGACGCCGCCCCCGCTCCCGACGATGAGCCCCGCAACGCTCGTCCCGAGTGCCGAACCTCCGACAGCAGCCACGACGACGAGGCCGTACGCGCTCGCGATGAACCGCGGCGGCACGACGACGTCGAGCGCGCCGGACAGGACGATCGCCACCGGGCTCGACAGCCCACCGACGACGAACACCAGGGCGGCCAGGAGAACGATCCGATCAGCAGCGATCACCAACGTCGCGTATCCGCCGGCGGTCAGGGCAAGAGCGGTGAGGAGCTGCGCCCGCCGGCTGCTCGGCACCGGTCGTGCACCGAAGAGCAGGGCACCGACGGCTTCTCCGAGTGCCAGGCAGGCCAACACCGGCCCTGCCAGTTCGCCCCTGCCCGCCGCCTCCACGACGGCCGGCACGATCACCGTCAACGATCCCGTCGCCACACTCACCAGACCACCGACCGAGACGATCCGAGCGAACGGCGCCGCACCGGCCAGCGAGAGGGACAAACCGGCAGGCGGTGTCGGCGTGGTCGTCCCCATCGACACTGCCAGCAGGGCGCCGGCGGCCCCGATGACCGCCGCGACGACCACGAAGTCCAGCTGCCGAGGCGCCGAGGCCACGAGCAGGCCCGCCACCACCGGTCCTGTCGCGAGTCCCGCTTGGAACGCGACCGAGAGCAGCGCGTAGGCACCAGACCGTTCCGCGGGCTCGGAGAAGGAACGCGGGATCGAAGCTCGAAGGGCTGCCGCCAGCGCCGGGAACGAGACCCCGGCTCCGGCGAGGAGCACCGACTGCGCAGTCGCCCCCGGCGATGCGGCCACCAAGAGCATGAAGCTGCTGCTGACGCCCGCTCCGATGCTCACGACCCAGCGGGCCGAGACGCGCGCCATCACCGCCCCCTGAACCGGGACGCCCACTGCGTTCGCCAGCCCGAAGGCGCCGGCAGCAACTGCCCCGGTGGCGAGGGAATCGCCGGGCGACAGGATCAGCGACAGCGGGATCATCCCCAGCGCGACGGCTGACAGGGCAACTGCTCCGACACCGATCACGAAGGGACGGTCAGCCAGCAGGCGTCGGTAGACGACGGTCATGTGGGCTCCACAAGGGGAGCCCACCCACCCGGGAGACACACTCCCCTTGCGTCGACGGAGTCGCCGACTGCGCCGATGGTAGGCACACGAAGCACGTCATGTCGACGTCTCGAGAGGCGATCTCGCCGCGGGACGACTCGCCGCCGCTGCCGGAGCGGAGCCCCGTACCTCCGGCTCGGCCGCTACGACCGGGCGGCGAGCTGGCAGTTCAGGAGGACGCGCGCCTGAGGACCGGCGAGGGACGCCACCGCGAGGTTCGTGATGCTGATCCGCCGGGCGCGTTCCGCTCCACACACGACCGTCGCGTGAGGCCGGTACCCCGTCCCCCAGAACTCGGCATGGTCGGTCCGGAATCCTGGCAGCGACTCGACCGATCCGGAAAAGGATCCGTGCAGTGTGTGGAAGACCGGGTGTTCGGCGAGCAGCACCGGGACGTCGCGGCGCGGGCCGAACATCGCGCGTGGTCCCAGGTCGGCGTCGAACGCCGACTGCCGGTCGGCGGCCTCGCGGACGATCGACGTCACGGCAGCGACCGCGGAGCCGTCGACGACGAAGTTCGGCAGGACGGTCACGTGCACGGGCCAGTTCGCGCGGTCGACAGATGCAGGCAAGCGCTCAGGCGTTCCCACGACGACCAGCCGTTCCATCCCGCCCCGTCACCGCCCCATCGACGGCGTCCGGGAGGCCATCCCCGCAGCACCTGCGCGCGCCACCGCGTCGGGCAGCGCCGCGAGGAACGCGTCGACGTCGGCATCGGTCGAGGTGTGTCCGAGCGTGATGCGGAGCGCACCGCGGGCCTCGTCCTCCGACAGCCCCATCGCGAGCAGCACGTGCGACGCCTCGGGGACGCCCGCTTGGCATGCCGACCCGGTCGACACGGCGACCCCTGCGGCGTCGAGCAGGAAGAGCAGCGAGTCGCCCTCGCAGCCCGGGAAGGTGAAGTGCGCGTTGCCCGGCAGTCGGTCGACGGGATCGCCGCGGAGCACTGCGGACGGCACTGCCTCGAGCACGCCGGCGATCAGGCGGTCACGGAGCACCCGGACGTCGGCGTGCGGTGCGGACGCGGCGACACCGAACGCGATCGCCGCCGGCGCGTCCTGCGTCCCGCTGCGGACCTGCCGCTGCTGCCCTCCACCGTGGATGAGCGGCTCGACGGTCGCGCTCCGCCCGAGGACGAGCGCGCCGATGCCGACGGGCCCGCCGATCTTGTGCGCGGAGACGCTCAGCGCGTCCAACCCGGACGCTCGGAAGGAGACGGGGACCTGCCCGTAGGCGGCGACGGCGTCGGAGTGCACGGGGACGCCGGCGGCGTGCGCCAGCGCGACGATCGAGGTGACCGGCTGGATCGTGCCGACCTCGTTGTTGGCCCAGAGGAACGTGACCAGGGCGACGTCGTCGGCGGAGGCGAGCCGTGCCTCCAGTCCGGCGAGATCGAGGCGACCGTCCGCGTCCAACGGGACCACGTCGACGACCGCTCCGTCGTGGCGTTCGAGCCAGTCGACCGTGTCGACGGTCGCGTGGTGCTCCCCCGCGGCGACCACGATGCGGGGCCGCGGCCGGTCCTGCTGCCTGGCCCAGTAGAGACCCTTGATCGCGAGGTTGATGCTCTCGGTCCCGCCCGAGGTGAAGACGACCTCCACGGGTTCGGCGTCGAGGGACGCTGCGACGCGCGCTCGTCCGTCCTCGAGCAGCATCTTGGCGCGCTGGCCGGCGCTGTGGATCGACGACGGGTTGCCGACGGTCGCGAGCGCGTCCGTGAAGGCGGCGAGCGCCTCCGGCAGGATCGGTGTCGTCGCAGCGTGGTCGAGGTAGACCGGCACGCAGGTACCCCCTTTTCGAGCGTTTTCAGGATACCCGCCGGTCCTCGTACCCTTGTCGGGTGCACGAGACCGCGATCGAGACACCCCAGGGGATCCTCCTGGGCCCCGACGGCACCGCGCGCTTCTGCATGCGGTCGGCATCGGCCACGTCGGCGACGCTCGTCGTCGACGGCCGCGGATCGGTTGCCCTGGAGCGGGTCGACGGCACCGACCTGTGGACCGGGAGCGTCGACGGGGTCCGAGTCGGTGACACGTACCACCTGCTCGTCGACGGGCCCGCGGGACCGCGGCACGAGTTCGACGGCACGCGGCCGCTGCTCGACCCGTACGCACGCGGCATCGTGCGGACCGACGGCGAGCGCCGCTGGTCGAGCGTCGTCGTGGACGGGTCCTTCGACTGGGGCGACGTCGGCAAGCCCGAGGTGCCGCTCGACCGCGTCGTCGTCTACGAGGCGAACGTCAGGACGCTGACGAGCGAGAACCACGCCGTGCCGGAGCACCTCCGCGGGACGTACGCCGGCGTCGCGCACGAGAGCACCATCGCGCACCTGCACCGCATCGGCGTGACGACGCTGGAGCTCCTCCCGGTGCAGGCGTTCGACACCGAGCACTGGCTGCAGGAGGCCGGCCGCGAGAACGCGTGGGGCTACAACACCCTCGGGTTCTTCGCGCCGCACGCGGGGTACGCCTCGGCCCCTGCGCGCGAGCAGGGCGCTGACGGGGTGCTCCGCGAGTTCAAGGGCATGGTCCGGCTCCTGCACGAGGCCGGCATCCAGGTCGTCCTGGACGTGGTCTACAACCACACCGCCGAAGAGGGGCTCGGCGGCCCGACATCGTCGCTCCGCGGCATCGACGGCGCGAACCGGTACCGCTGGGCCGACGACGACACGTACTACGACACCACCGGCTGCGGGAACACGCTCGACACCTCGGTGGAGGCCACCGCCGACCTCGTCGTCGACAGCTTGCGGTACTGGGCGCGCGAGATGCAGGTCGACGGGTTCCGCTTCGACCTGATGGCCGCCCTCGCCCGCGACGCCGACCACGCGTTCGATCCTGACCACCCCTTGCTGGACCGCATCCGTCACCACGAGGACCTGCAGGACGTGCTCGTCATCGCCGAGCCCTGGGACGTCGGGCCGGACGGCTGGCGGACGGGGCACTTCGGCGAGCGCGTGAGCGAGTGGAACGACGGGTTCCGGAACACCGTCCGGCAGTTCTGGCTGACCGACGTGGCGCAGGAGCGGCGCACGGGGGTGCCCGGTGCCGGGATCGGTCCGCTCGCAGGGGCCCTGACCGGTTCGCGGAGCCTCTTCGGCGTGCCACGGGGGCCCCTCGCCGGCATCAACTTCGTCACCGCGCACGACGGCTTCACGCTCCACGACCTGACGGCGTACGACCACAAGCACAACGCGGCGAACGGCGAGGACGACCGCGACGGGACGAACGACAACCGTTCGTTCAACCACGGGGTGGAGGGGCCGACCGAGGACCGCGGCGTCCGGGCAGCCAGAGGTCGTTCGATGCGGAACCTGCTCGGCACGCTCCTGCTCTCCGCCGGCGTGCCCATGCTGACCGCCGGTGACGAGCGGAGCCGCACGCAGCACGGCAACAACAACGCGTACGTGGTGTCCGACGACCTGACACCGGTGGACTGGTCGACGGACGAGGACGCCGAGTCGATGACCGAGACGGTCGCCGCGCTGACGGCGCTCCGTGCCGCCCACCCGGCGCTCCGACCGTCGCGGTACGGCGTCGACGGGCAGGTCACGCCGTCCGCGTCGCGGATGACGTGGTACGGCCCCGATGGCGGTCCGATGACCGGTGAGTGGTGGGACCAGCCGATCCATCGAGCGCTGCAGTACTTCGTCGAGTCGACGCCGGAGCACGAGCCGTACGACCGGGTGCTCGTCGTGGTGCACGGCAGCGGCCGGACACGCGACCTGACCCTGCCGGTTCGGGACGACGTGCTCGCCTACCGCCTGGCATGGTCGAGCGAGAAGCACCGTGACCACGACCGGCATCGTCCGGCGGGCACGGTCTTCACCGCGTACGGCCCGGGCATCCACGTGTTCGAGATCGTCTGACGCGCTGGCGCTCGCCGCTGGCCGCTGGCTGTCGCCCGCCCCGGGTGGTTGGTCGAATCGCGCGTAGGGGGTCGAATCGCGCGGAGGAAGTCGGAACTCCCGACCACCTACGCGCGATTCAGCTTTCCATCCAGCCCGTGATGGGCAGGAACGGGCGCGGACGACGGACGGGAGGCTCGGTGCCGGGCCGCCACGAGCCTCCCGTCCGTCGATCGGCAGCGACGTGTTGTCCACAGTCTCCGGGTTCCGGTGAACACGGAGGGCGCCGCCGGGTAGCGTCGGTTCCGTGGCCACCGCAGACCGACCCCGGCGTCCGAAGATCGGGCGCATCCCGATCACCGATCTCGCCCCGACGACGCCGAACGGCTTCCCGGGCAAGGCATTCGACGGCGAGGTGATCACGTTCGGAGCGACCGTCTTCCGAGAAGGACACGGCGTCATCGGCGCCGACCTCGTCGTGGAGCGCCCCGACGGCGGGACCAGGACCGTCCCGTTGACCCTCGTCGCACCGGGGACCGACCGCTACGAAGCGACGGTGCAGGTCGACCACACGGGCGTGTGGGCCTGGCACGTCGAGGCGTACTCCGACGACTGGGAGACCTGGCTGCACGGAGCACGGCTGAAGATCGCGGCGGGCGTCGACACCGAAGCGACGCTGCTCGACGGTGCAGCACTGCTCGATCGGCTCGCCGCCGAGACCGACTCCCCCGCCGCTGCTCGCGCCGCTGAACGCGTCCGCGACGAGGACCTCGACCCCGCCGAACGGCTCGCAGCGGTCGACGACCCCCGCATCACCGGCGAAGTCGCCGACGCACCCCTCACATCGCTCCGGACGCACTCCCCCGTGCAGTTGCTCGACGTCGAGCGGACGCGGGCCGGGGTCGGTGCCTGGTACGAGTTCTTCCCCAGGAGCGAAGGCGCCAAGCGCAACCCGGACGGCTCCTGGAAGAGCGGCGACTTCCGCACAGCGGCCCGTCGGCTCCCCGGCGTCGCACGGATGGGCTTCGACGTCGTCTACCTCCCGCCGATCCACCCGATCGGGCACACCGCCAGGAAGGGCCCGAACAACACCCTCGACGCCGGCCCGAACGACCCGGGCAGCCCGTGGGCGATCGGCTCCGAAGACGGCGGGCACGACGCGATCCACCCCGACCTCGGGACGGAAGAGGACTTCCGCGACTTCGTCGAGACGGCGAAGAACACCGGGATGGAAGTGGCGCTCGACTTCGCACTGCAGTGCTCCCCCGACCACCCGTGGGTGACCGAACACCCGGAGTGGTTCACGGTCCGCGCCGACGGCTCGATCGCCACGGCCGAGAACCCGCCGAAGCGCTACCAGGACATCTACCCGATCCAGTTCGACACCGATCCCGAAGGACTCGTCGCCGAGGTCGAACGGGTACTCCGACACTGGATCGCGTTCGGGATCCGGATCTTCCGCGTCGACAACCCGCACACCAAGCCGCTGTGGTTCTGGGAGCGCGTCATCAGGGAGATCCGCGACGAGCACCCGGAGACGGTGTTCCTCGCCGAGGCGTTCACGCGTCCGGCGATGATGCGGGCGCTCGCCGAAGCGGGCTTCCAGCAGTCGTACACGTACTTCACGTGGCGGAACACGAAGGACGAGATCGCGGACTACTTCGACGAGCTCGCCCACGAGACGAGTGCGTACCTGCGTCCGAACCTGTTCGTGAACACGCCGGACATCCTCACCGAGTACCTGCAGTTCGGCGGCCGGGCCGGCTACAAGGTCCGTGCAGCGCTCGCCGCGACCGGGGCTCCGACGTGGGGCATGTACTCCGGCTACGAGCTCTTCGAGGACGTCGCACGTCCGGGCTCCGAGGAGAACATCGACAACGAGAAGTACGAGTACAAGCCGCGCGACTTCGCCCTGGCCGAGGCAGAGGGCGCGAGCCTGGCGCCGTACGTGACGATGCTCAACCGGTTCCGCTCGGCGCACCCGGCGCTCCGGCAGCTCCGGAACCTGCACGTGCACGACGCCGAGGACGATGCGATCGTCGTCTACTCCAAGCACCTGCCCGGTCGGTTCATCCGGTCTGGCCGCGACGACACCGTGATCGTGGTCGCCAACGTCGACCCGCACTCGGCCCGCGAGACGACCGTGCACCTCGACCTCGCCGCCCTCGGCCTCGACCCCGAGCAGTCCTTCGACGTCCGCGACGTCGTCACCGGCCAGCGCTGGGTCTGGGGCTCGTCCAACTACGTCCGCCTGGACGCGTTCCAGGAACCCGTACACCTGCTCGTCGTGGAAGGACCGCACCGATGACCACCGACCCCCAACAGCCAGACCGCAGCACCGGTCAGGACCGTGGGCAGGGGCCGAGCGTGCCGCCGGTCCAGCCGCCGCCCCCGCCCGTGCTCCCCCGTCTGATGCCCGAGGACACCCCCCGGCCGACACACCCGGCGAAGCACGTCGATCCCCCGACGGTGCGGGAGCCGACCCCTGTTCCGACGCCGCCCTCCGCACGCTTCGAGTCGCCACGGTACGAGCCGCGGAGCTCCGCACCCGGCGAGGACATGCCGGGCGCCCGACTCCCGCGACGCGAAGCACCCGACCGCGGTGTGCAGGAATCGGCGACACTGTCCGGGCACGCGGCCGACTCCGCGCACCCGCGCCACGTCACCGCGGAAGCGGTGCAGGAGCCGGCTGCCTCGAGCGTGGCGGAGACCCTGCCCGATGCGGTGTCGCAAGCCGGAGCGGACGGGACGGACGCGCCCGAGCCGAGCCGAGCCTCCAGCCCGGTGGCCGACGCCACGACCGAGCCGCACCCGGCCCCCGTCGAGGAGTGGCTGCGGACCGCCGTCGCCGAGGGGCGCTGGTCCCAGCCGCACGACGTCCTCGGCCCGCACCCCGTCGACGGCGGGACGAGCGTCCGTGTCGTCCGTCACCTCGCCCGCGCCGTCCGGCTCGTGCGACTCGAGGGCGACGACATCGAACTGACGCACGAGGGCGACGGACTCTGGGCCGGCGCCACCGCCGAACCGCTCGGGCGCTACCGGGTCGAGGCCGACTACGACTACGACGAGAGCACCGACACCGACGACACCACCTGGACGACCGACGACGCGTACCGGTTCCCGCCGACGCTCGGCGAGCTCGACCTGCACCTGTTCGGTGAGGGCCGCGACGAGCAGCTCTGGCAGCACCTCGGCGCACACGTCCGCACGATGGACGGGGTCGAGGGCGTCGCGTTCTCGGTCTGGGCGCCGCGGGCCACCGCCGTGCGGGTGATCGGGGACTTCGAGGGCTGGGAAGGGCGCACGACCGCGATGCGGCGCCTGAGCGACCTCGGCGTCTGGGAACTGTTCTGGCCGGGCGCCGTCGAGGGACAGCGGTACAAGTTCCAGATCCTGACCGACAGCGGCTGGGTGGAGCGTGCCGACCCGTTCGCGCGGCGCACCGAGGTCCCACCGCTGACCGCGTCCGTCATCACGACCTCCGACTACGAGTGGTCCGACGGCGACCGGGCATGGATGGAACACCGGGCGAAGACGACCACGCACGACCGTCCGATGAGCGTCTACGAGGTGCACCTCGGCTCGTGGCGCCCCGGGCTGAGCTACCGCGAGGTCGCCGACCAGCTCATCGGCCACGTGCAGTTCCTCGGGTTCACGCACATCGAGTTCCTGCCGCTCGCGGAACACCCGTTCGGCGGCTCGTGGGGCTACCAGGTCACCGGGTACTACGCGGCGACCTCGCGGTTCGGTTCGCCCGACGACCTCCGCTACCTCATCGACCGGCTGCACTCCGCGGGCATCGGCGTGATCATGGACTGGGTCCCAGGGCACTTCCCGAAGGACGAGTGGGCGCTCGGCAAGTTCGACGGCCACGCGCTCTTCGAGCACCCGGACCCCCGCCGCGGCGAACAGCTCGACTGGGGCACCTACGTGTTCGACTTCGGGCAGCCGCAGGTCCGCAACTTCCTCGTCGCGAACGCGCTGTACTGGCTCGAGGAGTTCCACATCGACGGCCTCCGGGTCGACGCCGTCGCATCGATCCTCTACCTCGACTACTCCCGCACGGACTGGCTGCCGAACATCCACGGCGGCCGCGAGAACCTCGAGGCGATCTCCTTCCTGCAGGAGACGAACGCCACCGCGTACAAGCGCTACCCGGGCATCGTGATGATCGCCGAGGAGAGCACCTCGTGGCCCGGCGTGACACAGCCGACGGACGCCGGCGGGCTCGGCTTCGGCCAGAAGTGGAACATGGGCTGGATGCACGACTCGCTCGAGTACGTGCAGCGCGAACCGGTGTACCGCAGCTACCACCACGATGAGCTGACGTTCTCGTTCGTGTACGCGTTCAGTGAGCAGTTCACCCTGCCGATCAGCCACGACGAGGTCGTGCACGGCAAGGGATCGCTCTACGGCAAGATGCCAGGGGACGAATGGCAGAAGCTCGCGAACGTCCGCGCCTACCTGGCGTTCATGTGGGCGCACCCCGGCAAGCAGCTGCTGTTCATGGGCCAGGAGTTCGCGCAGTCGTCCGAGTGGTCCGAGGAACGCGGGCTCGACTGGTGGCTTCTCGACGACCCCGGCCACCGAGGGGTGCAGGACCTCGTCGCGGCGCTCAACCGCGTGTACAAGGACACCCCGGCGCTGTGGACGCACGACGCCACGTCCGAGGGCTTCGAGTGGATCGAGGGCGGCGACGCCCCACACTCCACGATCGGGTTCCTACGGAAGACCGGCGACGAGCGGCTGGCGGTGTTCGTGAACTTCTCGGGCGTGCCCGTCGAGCGTCGCTTCGGGCTCCCGGCCGCCGGGCAGTGGCAGGAGGTCCTCAACACCGACGCAGCAGAGTACGGCGGCTCGGGTGTCGGGAACCTCGGTGTCGTCACCGCGGATGACACCCCGTGGGCCGGGCGCCCGGCGTCGGCGCACCTCGTGGTGCCGCCGCTCGGCGCGGTCTGGCTGAAGCTGACCCGCTGACCCACACGTCTGCATCGCGAAAGCGACAGATCCCCGCGAGATGCTCGCGGGGATCTGTCGCTTTGGCGGTCCTGATGGACTCAGTACAGCGCGCTCGCGAGGCGCCGACGCGCCGCGATGACGCGGGGGTCCTCCGCGCCGATGAGCTCGAAGTACTCGACGAGCCGGACACGCAGGGACTCACGGTCGCTGCCGAACACCGTCGGCACCAGGTCGAGCAGGCGCCCGAAGGCGTCCTCGACGTGGCCGCCGCTGATGTCGAGGTCGGCGACGGCGAGTTGCGCGCCCACGTCGGACGGCCCCGCACCCGCCGCTGACCGGATGTCGTCCGCCGTCCGGCCGTTCAACCGGTCGAGGAGCGATACCTGCGCGAGCCCGGCGACGGCCATCTGGTCGTGCGGGTCCTGCGCGATCGCGGTCTTGTACTCCTGGATCGCCGTGGCGTAGTCGCCCTGCTCGATCGCGTCGTACGCCGCCTGGTGGTGCGGCGGCAGCGGCTCCGGCTCGGGCTCGCCCTGTTCGACCGGCTCGGTGTCGGTGCCCGCGCCGTCGACCGTGACGCGACCGGAGACGCCGTTCTGCTCGGCGGCCTGGAGCACCTGCTCGTAGACGTCGCGGACCTGGGCCTCCGGCAGCGCGCCGACGAAGAGCCCGAGCGGGCGCCCGCCGATGACCGCGGCCACGGTCGGGATCGACTGCGCCTGGAACGCCTGCACGAGCTGCGGGTTCGTGTCGGCGTCCACCTTGGCCAGGACGATGCGTCCGGCGTACTCCTCGGTGAGCTGCTCGAGGATGGGCGAGAGCTGCTTGCACGGCCCGCACCACTCGGCCCAGATGTCGACGATCACGGGGACGATCGTGGACAGCTGCAGGACGTCCTGGAACGTGTCGTCGGTGACGTCGATGACGAGCGACGGGACGGTCAGGTCCGCACCGGTCTCGGAGCCGGTCCCTGGTGCGGCCGGGGCTGCCTGTTGGGCTGCCGGACGTTGGGCACGCTCGACCAGGGATGACAGGTCGACGGCTCCGCGGAGTCCGGACGGGGTCGGGGGGACGTTCGTCATTGCACCTCACTCGCTGCGGTCAGGCCCTGCGTGAACCCGAGCAGGACTATCTTGTCGTCCGACCCGACGGCCGGCACGGAGAAGAGCAGCTGGACGCCGTACGTGGCGCTGATGCCCTTCTTGCTGGAGTCGACCCCGGACAGGGCCTTCACCGCGCCCTCGGTGTTGACCTCGGCGCCGTCGGCGGTCGGGGTGACCTTCTCGATCTCGTTCAGGTTCACGGACACGAGCGCACCCGCCCCGTTCGTCGCCAGGGCGATGGCGGAGCCGTCCGGGGACTCGGACGAGTACTCGATCTTCGCGGTGTCCGGCAGGGAGGCGGACTTCTTGTCCTTGTAGTCCTTGCCGATCTTGCCGCGCAGGTCGTCGCCGTCCGACTGGAAGAGGTCGGCGTACTTGCTGTCCGCGTCCTTCGAGAGGATGTCGCCGTACGCCGGCCCCACCGCGTCCGGGGCGAGCGCGAGGAGCTTCGAGTCGGACGCGAGCTGTGCGGTGCCGATCGAGACCGGGGCGACCGACGGGAGCTTGGCGTCGGCTTCGAGCGACACGTCGTACGCGACCTTGTAGTCGTCGCGTGCGGACTCCTGCACGAGCGTCAGGGCCTGCGGCGCCGTCTTCTGGTCGTCCGGGTCGGAGGCGACCACGAACACCGTGCGCGGCCAGGTGTCGGTCTGCTGCGGGAGCGACACCGAGATGTCCGCGGCCGAGATCGCCGGCGGGGCCTGCACGTCCTGGTCCTTGTCGCGGATCTGGTAGTTGGCCTTGCGGAGCTCGAGCGCCGGTCCGGTGAACCGGGTCGCGGCGAGGTCGGCGTCCTTGTCGGCGTCGGCCTTCGTCGCGACCTCTGCGATCCGACCGACGATCCGGTTGATCTGCTGCCGGGTCGCGGCGGTCGGCTCGGCCTGTTCGGCGGCACCGGTGGCCGACGCCGTCGGGGTGGCGGTCGCCGTCGCGTCTCCACCGCCCTGCGGCCAGTACTCCGAGGAGCACCCGGCGAGTGCGAGCGTGCCCACGAGCACGACCGGCACAGCGATCATCGAGCGGCGGCCTCGGCGCGACCGAGCCGGGACCTGGGCCCCCGCCGCCGCTGCGCGACGCGAGGCGCGCACGCGCGGCGGCCGGGTCCCACCGCTGCGACGCCGCGGACCACGGGAACGCCGCTGGTGGAGGAACGCCCAGACGAGCAGGACGATCCCACCGAGCACGAACACGCCACCGGCCACCATGAGCGGTCCGACCGAGGGGGTCGCGGTGTCACGCGGCCAGGTCACGGAGACGTCGGAGGGAGCGGCGGACTTGCCGTCGCCGACGAGGACCACGGAGACGTCCTGCGGCAGTCGCACGGTGAACTGCCCGGCGCCGTCGTACTCCTGGTACCAGAGGTCGCTGCCCTTCGGGTCGGGAACGGAGTCGTCGCTGCCCGTCGTCTTCGCGACGAGACGCTCGCCCTCCGCGTCGTAGCGGAGCGTGTTGTGCTTGGCGTCGCCCACCCACGCGTCGACGTCGGAGGTCTTGCCGTAGGCGGCGAATACGGTCCCCGAGCCGGTGACGTTGATGCGCTGGTAGCCCGGGTTCGCGTTGAGCGTGGAGCCGGGGATGACGGTGACGGGCGCCGTGGTCATCGACGACGCCTGCGCCACGGTGGAGGACGGTGGCGCGAAGACGGTGCGTTGGGCGACGCCCAGACCGACGAGCAGCAGCCCGATCACGAAACTGACGATCGCCAGGACGAATCGCACGGATCTCTCTCCCTCCGCGCCGGGGTGGGGGGAATCGGCGCGCGAATCAACGGCCCAGGATACGCGAGAGAGGCTGGAGAGCGCATCCCTGCTCGCTGTCCACCGGCTCAGACGGGGCCCGTGCCGCACCACTACACTCGACGCGCGGGCGGTACGGCGCCGTCCGGAGGACCAGCAGGAGCGACACGTGGCGAACGACGAGGCAGAGTTCGGGACCGAGATGCGGGGGTACCGCAAGGACGACGTGGACCGCGCTCTGAACGACCTCCGCCGCGAGCTCATCAAGTCGAACAACGACCGCGCGGAGGCCGCGAAGGAGATCCGGCTCCTGCAGTCCCGCCTCTCCGACATGCAGGCGGAACTCGACGAAGCGGGCACCCCGACGTACAGCGGACTCGGCACGCGCCTGGAGTCCACGCTCCGGGTCGCCGAGGAGCAGTCCACCCGCTTGATCAGTCAGGCGGACATCGACGCGCAGCGCCTGCGGGCGTCCAGCCGCGCCGAGGCCGAGCGCACCGTCCGCGAAGCCCAGGAAGAGGCGCGCGACACCCTCGAGGACGCCAGGACCCGCGCCACGAACGAACTCGCCCGAGCGCGCGCCGAGGCCGCCGACACCGTCGAGCGCGCCCGCGCCGAAGCCGGGATGCTCACGCAGGACGCCAGGAACGAGTCAGCGGCGATCCGCGGTGCCGCGGTGACCGAGGCCGCGGAGACCCGTTCGATCGCGATCCGGGAGACGAACGCGCTCCGCGCGGGTGTCGAGCACGAGGTCGCCGAACTCCGGGAACTCGCACAGCGCGAGTCCGCCGACGCCCGGAGCGCAGCGGCCGAACTGGACCGCGAGACCGAACACCGCCGCAGCGTCTTCGAGGCCGACCACACCCGACGCATCGAGGACCTCGACCGCGAGGAGCGCACCCGCCGCGACGCCCTCGAGCGCGAGATCGCCGACGGTCGGGCCGCGTGGGAGCACGAGCACGGCGAACGCTCCCGTGCGCTCGAGCTCGAGATCGCAACGGGTCGCGCCGACCTCGCCGCCGAGGTGGACGGCCGCCGCGACGAACTCGAGTCGGAGCTCGCCGACCGCCGCCGGACCCTCGACGAGGAGCTCGCCGCCGGCCGGGCCGAGTGGGATCGAGAACTGGCGTCGGCCCGCGCGGCCCTCGAGCAGGAGCTGGAAGCGGCTCGTGCACAGCTGCGCGTCGACCAGGAGCACACCGCTGCCGAGAACGAGCGGCTCGTGCAGGAGACCGCCGACCGCATCGCGCGCGAGACCGAGGAGCACCGCGGACGCATCGAGCGGGAGCGCGCCGAGGCCACCGCGACCGCGGAGCGGCTCGCCCAAGAGCACGCCGCCGAGCTCGCCGCACGCCGTGAGCGCGAGCACGGCGAGATCGACACCGAGATCGCCGAGCGCCGCAGTGCCGAGTTGGACGCGCTCGAAGCCGAGCGCACCGCACTCCGGCAGGAGATCGACACCGCACGCGCCGGCCTCGCGAAGGAGCGCGACGAGGTCAGGGCCGAGATCGCCCGCGAGCGCGACGAGGCCCGGACGACCCTCGAGTCCGAGCTCGCAGCCCGCCGCGACGACGCCGAGCAGGACTACCTCCAGAAGCACCACGAGACCGTCACCGAGACGCAGAAGTACCTCGACGAGGCGAACCTCCAGCTCGCGGAGGCCACGCGCCGCGCGACCGAGGCGCGCGAGCGTGCCGAGCGGCTGCAGCAAGAGGCCAACGACCTCGAGCGCACCAGCACATCCGACGCCGAGGAACGTGCCCGCACCGTCCTCGCCGAGGCCCAGGAGCGTGCGCACCGCCTCGTGGCCGAGGCCGAGGAACGCTCGGCCGCACAGATCGCCGAGGCGGAGGACCGCCTCGCCGCGATCCGCACCGAGCGCGAAGCGGTCGCCGGCTACCTCGAGAACCTCCGTGGCGTGCTGTCGCACGCCGCCGGCGTCGTCGAGTCCCCGGCCGACGCGGACGCCACCGACTCCTGAACCGGCCCGGACTGGAGGCCCTGCACCGGGCCTCCTGTCCGGTCACCGCCGACAGGCGGTCGGTCTCAGTGCGTGACGTGCGTCGGCAGCGGCGCGCTTCCCGGCACCACCAGGTCCGCGATCGCGTCCAGCACGATCCGCACGTACCGCTCCCCCACCCAGAGGTGCTTCGCGCCCGCCACCGGGACGACGCGGACGTTCGGCGCGACGGCGAAACGCCGCTCGGCCGCTTCCGGCTGCAGGAAGTCGTCGTGTTCCGGGACCAGGGCGACGACCGGCACGGCGACGTCGGCCCATCGTGCGAGCTCGTCGTCGCTCGTGCGGTGGAGCGGCGGTGAGAGCAGGACCACGCCAGCGACCGTGCCGGCATCGACGTGCTCGAGCGCGTGCTTGAGGATCACCTCGGTCCCGAAGGACCACCCCACCAGCCACGGGGTGGGCAGGCCTCGTGCGGCGACGTCGGCGACCGCCGCGCGCAGGTCGAAGCCCTCGGAGACACCGTCGCCGAACGTGCCCTCCGACGTCCCGCGGGGAGAGGTCACCGAGCGGAAGTTGAACCGCAACACCGCGATGTCCGCGAGCTCCGGCAACCGGGCAGCGGCCTTCTTCAGGACGTGCGAGTCCATGAACCCGTGCGCGGTCGGCAGCGGGTGCAGCGTGACGATCGTGCCGCGCGCCGGACGACCCTGCGGCTCTGCGAGCTCCCCGACGAGGGTGAGGTGGTCATCGGTGACGAGCTCGATGTCGGTCCGCACGGCTGGGAGCACCGTGCCGGATCGGATCTCGGTGTCCTCGGTGTCGGGTGCGTCCTCGGTGCCGGGTGCGTCCGCGGCGTCGCTCATGCCGTCCTCCAGCAGTGGTTGTGCCAGTGCCGACGCGAGGCGAGGTCCGCTGCGTCGCCGAGGACGCCGTCGGCGCGCCACACCACCACGTGTGCGACGCCGGGCTCGATGGTCAAGCCGCACCCGGGGCACAGGTAGTCCTTCTGTGCGGACGCTGCCGAGATCGGCTGGACGGCGTACGCACGCCCACGACGGACCTCGGTCCGCTTCCACCCGCTCATCAGGCGATCGAGGCCGACCGACTCCTCGACCTCGTCGGGGCGACGGTCACCACGAGGGCGCCGCGGCCGGTTGCTGCGCGGCACCTGCGGGACCGCCGATCAGTACCAGTTGAAGGACTGGCTGTGACCCCACGCACCGCACGGCGTGCCGTAGACACCGGAGATGTAGTTGAGGCCCCACGTGATCTGCGTCGCGGGGTTGGTCTGCCAGTCGGCGCCGGCCGAGGCCATCTTGCTGCCGGGGAGCGCCTGCGGGATGCCGTAGGCACCGCTCGGGTTGTAGGCGTTCACGCGCCAGCCCGACTCCTTGTTCCAGAGGGAGACGAGGCAGTTGTACTGATCGGTGCCCCACCCGCGGGCGGAGACGAGCTCGAGCGCGATGGCCTGCGCGCTGCCCGGGTCAGGGGTCGCGGCGACGGCGGCGATGCTGTTCGACGGGGTGACGGCCTTCTTCGCGGTCGACGTCGCAGCCGTGTCGTCGGTCTCGGTCACCGGCGGGGTGACGACCTTCGGCGCGGGCTTCGTCACTTCGTAGCCGTCACGGGAGACCTCGAACGAGCCGTACGTGCCGTGAGCCGTGTACACCTGCGGGGCCGGGGCCTTCGTCAGCACCGGCGTCGAGACCGCAGCCTGGGCGACGTCGGCCTGCAGCGGGTTGAAGAGCGAGCCGCCGGCGAGGAACGCCACGGCGAAGAAGGACAGCGCCGGGATCGTCGAGCGACGGCGCATGAAGCCGTTGAGCGTCGTGTCGGCGGTCTTGGCCGTCGACGACGACGGTGCGAGCCCTGGGCGGCGCTGCGCGGTCGTCGCGCGCCGCTGCTTGACGATGCGCGGGTCCGACGGCGTGGACGGAACTGCCGCTGCGTGCGCGACGGCCTGTGTGGCATCGCTGACGCGGTTCTCCGCGACCGACTTGGGAGCGATCACCGGCTGGGTGACCGCGGCCTCGGCCATCGGGTTCGCCGCTGCCCGATTCGGGGCTGCCCGATTCGCTGCTGCCGGGTTCGCCAGTGGAACCGGAGTCTCCGCGGTGCGGATTCGGTTCAGTGCCGCGCGGCGTTCGCTGACCACGGGGTGGTCGTGCTGCTGCCGGGTTGCGCGGTCGGATCGAATGTCTGCCGTGTGCCTGCCCATGAGTCCGACCAGGATAACGGAACGATCACGGAAAGCGAAGCACCTGTGCCCCGCGCGTCGGCCTTCGGCTAGCGGACGGCCAGCATGACCTCGACGACCGCGTCGAGCAGCGCGTCGACCTGGGCCTCGCGGTAGCCGCCGTGCTTCGGGCGGAACACGATCGACCGCACCTCGGTGAGGCTGAGCGGCTTGCCCTCTCGGAAGTACCCGCCGAGGCGCTTCGCGAACGCGTCGACGTCCTTCGGGTGGTAGCCGGTCGACAGGACGTTCACGCGGTGGAAGCGCTGCCCGTCCGGGCGGTCCAGCCGCTCGACGACGTCGGATGCCTTCGTGCGGGCCTCGGCGTACCAGGTCTTCTGCCCGACGTCGGCGATCTCACGCTCACGCTCCCGGGAGGCGAACGCGTCCTCGAGTCGTTCGAGTGCGGCGTCCACGTGCTGCGTCGAGTACCCGCCCTTCTTCATCGAGAAGGCCGTCGCGCGGATCTTGGCCGCCTCGATGCCTGGTGCGCTGTCGTTCGCCGTGTAGGCGCGACGCGCGTCCTCGAGGAAACGCTCGACTTCGTCGATGTCGTAGCCGAGGACCGAGCGGGGGGCTGTCGGGAACGTCGTGGGCACGGGCGACATTCTGCCAGTCCCCTCCCCTGGTGGAAGCTGGACGCGCGGACCGGGTCCCTCAGTGGTTGACGATCAGGTACAGGACGTAGGCGACGGCGGCGGACGGCAGGATGCTGTCGATGCGGTCGAGGAGTCCACCGTGACCTGGCAGGAACGACGAGATGTCCTTGATGCCGAGGTCGCGCTTGATCATCGACTCGGTCAGGTCGCCGAGCGTGGCCGATCCCGAGATCAGCACGCCGAGGACGATGCCCGCCCACCACGGGAGCCCGAGCATGAGCCACGACACGAGGATGCCGACCAGGATGCTCGCAGCGACGGAGCCGGCGAAGCCCTCCCACGTCTTCTTCGGGCTGATCCGTGGCGCCATCGGGTGCTTGCCGAGGTTCAGCCCGGTCGCGTAGGCGCCCGTGTCGACCGCGACGACGACCAGGATGAACCCGACGACCCACAGCGGCCCGCCGTCCTGCGCGGACAGCAGCACCACGCAGGCGCCGAGCAGGGTGACGTACGCCTGGACGAACAGCCCGTTCGTCAGGTCGCGGAACACGTTCGCCGCCGACGGGCGGTCGCGACTGACCGCGACCTCGATCAGGCGCCAGACGGTGATCAGGACGATGCCGCCGAGGATCGTGAAGAGCGCCTCGACCTGACCGCCGAGGAACGCCGCGGGCACCATCGCGATCGCGGTCGCGACACTCGGGATGCGTGGTACGTCTCGGCCGGCGAAACGCATGGCGCTCGCGAGTTCCCAGACGCCGAACCCGATGAGGAACGCCGCCACCACCATGAATGCGGGCAGCCAGATCAGGAGCGAGCCGAGCATGACCACGGCGAAGGCGAGGGCGATCGCGATGGCTGCGGGGAGGTTCCTGCCGGTCCGCGCGGTCAGTGCCTCGTTGCGGGCGTCGAAGGACGCACGGCGTTGGCGGATCTGCGCCTCGAAGTCCGACCGCGCGGCGCGGGCCCTGGCATCGAAGTCGTGCCTGAGCCCCTTCGCCGGCGGCCGTGGGTCATCTGCTGTCGGGCGGTCGACGCCCTCGTCTCGACGCGGCATCAGACCTCGAGGAGTTCGGCTTCCTTCTTCTTCAGCGCGTCGTCGATCTGGTCGACGTGCTTCTTCGTGAGGACCTCGAGGTCCTTGTCACCGCGGGCGATCTCGTCGTCCGAGATCTCGCCCTTCAGTGCGTCGAGGTCGTCCTTCGCCTTGCGGCGGATGTTCCGGATGACGACCTTGTGGTCCTCGCCCTTCCCGCGGACGAGCTTCACGAACTCCTTGCGGCGGTCCTGGGTGAGCTCCGGGATCGTCACGCGGACGATCTCACCGTCGTTCGTCGGGCTGGCGCCGAGGTTCGGGAACGTCGCGATCGCGCGTTCGATCTCCTTGAGCGCCGACTTGTCGTACGGCGTGACGATGAGCGTGCGCGCTTCCGGCGTCTGCAGGGACGCCAGCTGCGCGAGCGGCGTCGGCGACCCGTAGTAGTCCACCGGGATCTTCTGGAAGAGCGCGGCGTTGATGCGGCCGGTGCGGACGGTTGCGAAGTCGTCCTTGGCGACGTCGACCGCCTTCGCCATCTTCTCGGTGGCCTCGGTCATGACATCACTGATCACGGTGGTTCTCCTTCGGTACGTCGTCGAGTCTAGTCAGCCGTGCAGGTCAGTTGCTGACCACCGTGCCGATGCGTTCACCCCGGATCGCGGCCTGGATGTTGCCACCCGGCTCCATCCCGAACACGTGCATCGGCATGCCGTTGTCCATGCAGAGGGAGAACGCGGTGGCGTCGACGACCTTGAGGCCCTTCAGCAGTGCGTCCTGGTACGTGACGTGGTGGAGCTTCTCGGCCGTCGGGTCCTTCTTCGGGTCGGCCGAGTAGACGCCGTCGACGCCGTTCTTCGCGACCAGGACCTCTTCGGCGCCGATCTCGAGCGCGCGCTGGGCAGCCACGGTGTCGGTGGAGAAGTAGGGCAGGCCGGCACCCGCACCGAAGATGACGACGCGGCCCTTCTCGAGGTGTCGCTCGGCGCGCCGCGGGATGTACGGCTCGGCGACCTGGGTCATGCTGATCGCGGACTGCACCCGCGTCGCGGCACCGGCCTGCTCGAGGAAGTCCTGGAGCGCGAGCGCGTTCATCACGGTCCCGAGCATGCCCATGTAGTCCGCGCGGCCGCGGTCCATCCCGCGCTGCGAGAGCTCCGCGCCGCGGAAGAAGTTGCCACCGCCGACCACGATCGCCACCTCGACCTCTCGGGCCGCGATCGCGATCTCCTTCGCGATGCTGCTGATCACGTCCGGGTTGACCCCCAGGGAGCCGGCGCCGAACGCCTCTCCGGAGAGCTTCAGCAGGACCCGTCGTCGTCCGGTCTTCTCGTCGGTCATGTGCTCGCACCCTTCGTTGAGGAGTCTCGTGGGAATCTACTAGCGCCCGTGCGGTCGTGCTGCGGCGGGCGCGAAAACGGGGCCAGGAACCGAATGGTTCCTGACCCCGTCACGGGTTCGTTACGCGCCGACCTTGACGCGGGCGAAGCCCTGGATCGTGATGCCGGCGTTCTCGGCGGCCTTCGCGACGGAGATCTTGTTGTCCTTCGCGTAGTCCTGGTCGAGGAGCGCGATGCCCTTGATGAAGGCGTTGACGCGACCCTCGACGATCTTCGGGAGCGCAGCCTCCGGCTTGCCCTCCTCGCGGGTGATCGCCTCGACGGTGGCGCGCTCCTTCTCGATCGCCTCGGCCGGGACCTCGTCGCGCGTGAGGTACGACGGGTTGGCGAACGCGACGTGCTGCGCGATGGAGCGGGCCTCGGCGGCGTTGTCACCGTCGTAGGCGACGACCACGGCGATCTGCGGGGGCAGGTCCTGGCTCGTCTTGTGCAGGTAGATCTCGAAGTTCGAGCCCTCGACACGGCGGACCGTGCGGACCTCGAGCTTCTCGCCGAGCGCGGCGGCGCTCTCGTTGACGACCTCGAGCACCGTCTTGCCGTCGAGGGGGGCCTCGTTGGCGGCGGCGACGTCGGCGGCACCCGCAGCGGCGACCGCGGCGAGGACCTTGTCGGCGAGGGTGGTGAACTTCTCGTTCTTCGCGACGAAGTCGGTCTCGGAGGCGAGCTCGACGACGGTGGCCGCGCCGTTCTCGGCGGTCGCGACGACGACGCCCTCGGAGGTCGCACGGTCATCGCGCTTGGCGACGGCCTTCGCACCCTTGATGCGGAGCAGCTCGACGGCCTTGTCGTAGTCGCCGTCGGCCTCGACGAGCGCGTTCTTCGCGTCCATCATGCCGGCCCCGAGGTCCTCGCGGAGCTTCTTCACGTCCTGAGCGGTGAAGTTTGCCATTCGAATGGCGTCCTTTCTGGACTATGCGTGTGTGGAGAGCGGAGTCGAGGGCGCCGAGCCGTGTGGCCCGGCGCCCTCTGACACTCACTCGGCGGGGGTGGTCTCCGCAGCGGCCTCGGCCTCGGCGGTCGGCTCGGCGTTCTTCGCCTCGTCGGCGATCGGCTCGCCGATCTCCTTCGCGGCGACCTGCGCGTCAGCGTCGTTCTCTTCGACGGGCGTCTCAGCAGCGGCAGCAGCCGGAGCAGCGGACTCGCCACCGAGGAGCTCCTGCTCCCACTCGGCGAGCGGCTCGGCGGCCTCGTCGTCGGAGCCACCGTTGTGGCGGGTCTTGAGACCCTCGGCAGCGGCGTCCGCGATGATGCGCGTCAGCAGGCCGACGGAGCGGATCGCGTCGTCGTTGCCCGGGATCGGGTAGGCGATCTCGTCGGGGTCGCAGTTGGTGTCGAGGATGCCGATGACCGGGATCCCGAGCTTCTGCGCCTCGTCGACGGCGAGGTGCTCCTTCTTGGTGTCGACGATCCAGAGCGCGCTCGGGGTCCGCGTGAGGTTGCGGATACCACCGAGGGTCTTGTGGAGCTTGTCCAGCTCGCGCTTCTTGATGAGGAGCTCCTTCTTGGTGAAGCCCTTCGTCGTGTCGTCGAAGTCGATCTCCTCGAGCTCCTTCATGCGCGCGAGGCGCTTGGAGACCGTCTGGAAGTTCGTGAGCAGACCGCCGAGCCAACGCTGGTTGACGTACGGCTGGCCGACGCGGGTCGCCTGCTCGGCGATGGAGCCCTGCGCCTGCTTCTTGGTGCCCACGAAGAGGATCGTGCCACCGTGCGAGACCGTCTCCTTGACGAAGTCGTACGCGCGGTCGATGTAGGCGAGCGACTGCTGCAGGTCGATGATGTGGATGCCCGAGCGCTCGGCGAGGATGAAGCGCTTCACCTTCGGGTTCCACCGACGGGTCTGGTGTCCGAAGTGGACGCCGCTGTCGAGCAGCTGGCGGATGGTGACGACGGCCATGTGCCGTCCTCCTTCTGTGTTCTCGGCGCGCGGCATGGCCGTGCGCCCGTTGCGGTTGTGTCGATCTCGACCGGAGGTCGTGATCCCTGGTGCCCTGACATGCGGCCGCCAGCGCTTGCGAGCTGGACCGTTGGCCGGATGGTTTGCGTGGACACGCGAAGTCAGCGCGCTCAGCGCGCTGCTGGAGAGATACTAGCAGAGCACGGACGGGAGGCGCGGTGCGGGTCGGACCCGTACCGCGCCTCCCGTCTGTGCCCGACTACGCCTTGGCGTCGACCGTGTCGCCTTCCGCGGTGATGCCCATCTCCTCGAGGGAGCGGCCCTTGGTCTCCGGGATCTTGGCGATCACGAAGAACAGCGAGATGAGGGCGAACAGCGCGTAGATGCCGTAGGTGACCGTCAGGTTGAAGCCGGACAGGACCGGGAACGAGATCGTGACCACGAAGTTCGCGATCCAGTTCGCCGCGGAGCCGACGCCGAGCGCCGTCGCGCGGATGCGGTTCGGGAACATCTCGCCGAGCAGCACCCACATGAGCGGACCCCACGTGGCGCCGAAGGACACGACGAACAGGTTCGCGAAGATCAGCGCGATCATGCCCCACGCGCCGGGCAGCTGCGGCGCGCCGTTCACGATCGTGGCCTGCGAGAACGCGATCGCCACCATCGTCAGCGACACGAACATGCCGGCGGAACCGGCCACGAGCAGCGGCTTCCGCCCGACCTTGTCGACCAGGAAGATCGCGATGAACGTCACCGCGACGTTGACCACCGAGGTGATCGTCGAGATGAGGAACGAGTCGCTCTCCTTGAACCCGACGGCCTGCCACAGCGTCGTCGAGTAGTAGAAGATCACGTTGATGCCGACGAACTGCTGCAGCACGGCGAGGATGATGCCGACCCACACGATCGGCTGGAGCCCGAAGCGGTTGCCCTTGATGGAACCCTTCTTCTCGTTGGCTTCCTTCTCGATGCCGTCCTGGATCTCCTCCAGGCTCGTGTTCACCGTGTCACGCGGGACGATCTTCGTCATGACGTCGCGCGCGTCGTCCGTCCTGCCCTTCGCGAGCAGGTAGCGCGGCGACTCCGGCAGGGTGATCGCCAGGATGCCGTAGACGACCGACGGGATCACGCCGACGAGGAACATCCAGCGCCACGCTGCGAGCCCGAGGACGGTCTCGGAAGCGCCGCCCGCGGTGACCGCGAAGACCTGGTCGGAGAGCAGCGCGGCGAAGATACCGAGCGTGATCGCCAGCTGCTGGAACGAGGCGAGCCGGCCACGGATGGCCTTCGGCGACACCTCGGAGATGTACGCCGGTGCGATGACCGACGCGGTCCCGATGCCGAGACCACCGACGAGACGCCAGATCACGAGGTCCCAGGTGGCGAAGGCGAACGCGCTGCCGATCGAGGAGATGAGGAACAGCACCGCTGCCCAGAACATGATCCGGGTGCGACCCCAGCGGTCCGCGAGGCGGCCGGCGAAGAACGCGCCGAACGCGCAGCCGATCAGGGCGGAGGCGACGGCGAACCCGCTGGCGGCCTCCGACAGGCCGAACTCGCCCTTGATCGCGTCGACCGCGCCGTTGATCACGGACGAGTCGAAACCGAAGAGGAAACCGCCCACCGCTGCTGCGATGGCGAACGCGGTGACCTTCCCCTTGAACGCACGGTCGGTGCCGTGCCCGGTGGACGTGTTTGCCACGATGCTCCTGGGTTCTGCCGCCGTGCGGGATGCTGCACGGTGCCCCGGCGGTCGGCTCGTTCGCCGTCCGAGCGGCGTTGCGTGGTCCGGAGCGGCCCCGACGATACTCCCTCGGCGGCGGGTGGTCATAACCGGGTTCCGAGGGAGGGCAGGGTGGCCTGGGTGGGCCCGGCCGACTCGGAACGACAGATCCGCTGTCGTACGACAGCGAGTCTGTCGCTGGATGCGTCCGCAACAGTTGCACGCGCGTCCTGACGACACCGTCGCTGTCGTACGACATCGGTCTTGTCGCTGGTTGCGTCCGCGCGGGCCCTCCACAGCCTGGAGGCACGACTCACCTTCCACAGATCGGCATCGGCGGACCTGCGCTCGCCTCCCCCGCCCCAGGCTGGTCAGGTGATCCGACCCACCTTGGCACCCGCACTCGTCGCCGGAATGCTCGTCGCGCTGGGCGGGTGCGACGTCGGGACGAACCAGTCCCCCGACCCGCCGGCAGCGGCCCACCCCGCGACGACGATCATCGTCGGGGACGTAGCGGCGCCCTGGGTGTGGCCCACCGGGGTGCGGGTGGTCGAGCGGGGGTGGGAAGCCCCGCCCGACGACTACGCCGCCGGGCACCGCGGGATCGACGTCCCGGCGGCCATCGGCACGGCGGCGGTCGCGGTCGATGACGGCATCGTCGCCTTCGCCGGGTCGGTCGCCGGGCGGCCGGTGGTGACGATCGACCACGGCGAGGGACTCGTGAGCACGCTGGACTCGGTCGCCCCGGTCGTCTCGGCCGGCGATTCGGTGCGGCAGGGATCGGTCGTCGGACACGTCGCGGTCGGGCACTGTCCGGCGAGTTCACCGTGTGTGCACCTCGGCGCTCGCGTGGACGGTCGGTACGTCGACCCGACGCCGTACCTGCCCGCACCGGAGTGGCCCGTGCTGCTCCCCGAGTCGGCGTGGCCGGGATGACCGCGTTCGCACCCCGCCGTGATCATCGCGCCCGATCGTGACGGGGCGCGACGTCCCCACCGGGGCGCGACGTCCCCACCGGGGCGCGACGTCCCCACCGGGGCGCAACGTCGCACCGGGGCGCGACGTCCCCACCGGGGCGCAATGTCGCACCGGGCGGCGGTGCGGACGAGAACCGCACCGGACAGGGTGACCCCCGGCGGGACGGACGGCGGCTCGCCCGGCGGTCGGACAGCCCGCGTCGGACGCGCGGATGTGCCGTGTCAGGCGCGCGGATGTGCCGTGCGGTAGACCTCGCGGAGTCGCGCCGAGGAGACGTGCGTGTAGATCTGCGTCGTGCCGAGACTCGCGTGGCCGAGCATCTCCTGCACGGCACGGAGGTCGGCTCCCCCGTCCAGCAGGTGCGTCGCCGCGGTGTGCCGGAAGGTGTGCGGCCCGCTCGGCCCCTCCCCGGGAAGCCCCTCCAGCAGCCGTGCGACGATGCGGTAGGCGCTGCGGACCCCGAGCCGTCCACCGCGATCCCCGAGGAAGAGCGCGTCATGGGCCGGCGTCCCGGAACCGCTGGCCTGAGTCGAGGCCGCAGCCGCCAGGAGCATCGGACGCCCCCGTTCGAGCCAGGCCTCGAGCGCGTCCCTGGCGGGCACCCCGAATGGCACCACGCGCTCCTTGCCGCCCTTGCCCAGCACCCGGACGGTCAACCGTGACCGGTCCACGTCGGCGAGGTCGATCCCCACGAGTTCGCTGACGCGGATCGCCGCCGCGTACAACAGCTCGACGAGCGCCATGTCACGCAGCGCTCCGGGATCGTCCCCAGCAGCTCGATCTGCCAGCCCGTCGAGGAGCCCTCGGACCTGGTCCTCGGTCACGACCCGTGGGAGGTGCGCCGCCCCCTTCGGCGCACGGAGTCGTACACCGGGGTCCACGGTGAGCACACCGCCCTCGGTCGCCCAGCGGGTGAACGCGCGGACCGACGAGGACCGGCGCGCGATGCTCGACCGCGCGAGCCCCCGCTCGTTCGCGTCCCACAGCCAGTCGCGGAGCACCTCGAGCGTCACCGCTCCGACGGACTCGATCCCACGGGCGTCGGCGAATCGGAGGAGGTCCTCGAGGTCGCCCCGGTACGCCCGGACGGTCTGTTCGCTGAGCCCGCGGACGTCTCGCGCCTCCCGCAGGAAGGACGTGACCGCACCGCCCAGGGTTCCGCGGTCGCCGTCCATGGCGACCAGCGTAGGCGCGTTCGAAGACGGCAGCAGGCTGGCGGCGGCGGCGCGTCATGCGACGGTCCAGCCGTCTCGCTGTCGCCGCACGAGCCCCTGGAGTTCGGCGAGCGCGAGCGCATCGGCCGCCCCTGCCACCGACAGGCCCGATCGACGAGCCGCCTCCAGGTCACCGATCGGCCGTCGCCCGAGCGCATCGAGCACCCGGACGACATCGGGATCCTCGACCGACGAACGCAACGGGACGGGCTCCTGCGAGTCCGTCCCGTCGTGGAACCCGAGTGCGGCTCGTGCCGGGTCGGAGGGCTCGACGGCGAGCTCCGCACGCCGGTCTGCGACGAGACGGTGGCACCCCACCGACGCAGGCGACGAGAACGCGCCGGGGACGGCGAACACGGGCCGTCCGAGCTGTGCGGCGTGGTTCGCCGTGTTGAGCGCCCCGGATCGCGCGGCGGCCTCGACGACCACGACCGCATCGCTCATGGCGGCGATCATCCGGTTCCGGGCGAGGAAGCGCCACCGGGTCGGACGCGTACCGGGGGGCGATTCGGCGAGGAGCATCCCCTGTCGGCTGACGTTCCGGAGCAGTTCGACGTGTCCGACGGGGTAGAGCTGGTCGATCCCACCGGCGAGCACCGCCACGGTGGGGGCGCCTGCGGCGATCGCCACGCGGTGAGCGACCGCATCGATCCCGTAGGCTCCCCCGCTGACGACGGCGCACCCGTCATCCGCGGCCGACGACGTGATCTCCGCAGCGGCCTCTGCACCGGCGAGGGTGTTCGCCCTGGCGCCGACGACCGCGAGTGTCGGCCGTTCGAACACGGGGGTCGCCCGACCGCGACACCAGAGCACGAGTGGCGCATGGTGGCCGAGGTCAGCGGTCCGCTCGGGCCAGTCCGGATCACCGGGCACCAGCAGCGTCGCACCGACCGCCTCGGCACGCTCCACCGCACGCGCGACATCGGTGCGGTCGAGGCGCGGGCCCCAGCGCAGCAGTCCGGCATCGACCGTGGCCTGCAGCCCGAGGAGTTCGTCGGGAGCGACGGCACCGACGCACGCACGCACGACCGCGCCGCCCCGGCCGGACGCCTCGGCGTACACGAGTTCCAGCGCACGCACTGCCCCGAGCGCCGCCACGAGGGCACCGGCACCGGAGTCGCCGGGTTCCGCCAACGCACTCCACGCGACCCGCGCCACCACCTCTGCGTCCTCCGTCACCGACGCCACCGGCCGTACACCGCTGAGGTCCACCCCGCCGAGCGAGGACCCGCCCGTCACAGCGCGCTCCGGAGTGCCGCCGCAGCACCGACCTGGCGCCGCGCCGGCCGGTCGACGCCGTCGAGGTCCGCGATCGTCCACGCCAGGCGCATCACCCGGTCCCAGCCGCGCATCGTCAGCGTCCCGAGGTCGAGCGCCCGGTCGAGCACCGCGGTGGAACCCGGCTCGGGCCGACCGTCCCCGCGCAACCAGGTGCCGGGCACCTCGGCGTTCCTGGACCACCCGGTGCCCTCGAGTCGTTCGGCCATCCGCGCCCGGGCAGCGGACACGATCGCCCTGGCCTCCTCGCTGGTCGGCGTCGTGCCGTCGGTCCTCCGCATCTCGGCCGTCGTCATCCGGTGGACGTGCACACGGATGTCGATCCGATCGAGCAGCGGCCCGGACATCCGCCCGAGGTACCGACGGACCGTCGTCGGCGTGCAGTCGCACGGCGGCCCGCCGAGGTCCGCCCGGGTGCCGGCGTTCCCGCAAGGACACGGGTTCGCCGCGAGGACGACCTGGCACCTGGCGGGGAACTCCGCCGCTCCGGCTGCCCGGTGCACCGTGATCCGTCCGGACTCCAACGGTTGCCGCAGTGCGTCGAGGACCGCGCGCGGGAACTCCGGCGCCTCGTCGAGGAAGAGCACGCCCCTGGTCGCCCGGGAGACCGCGCCTGGACGGATCGTCCCGGACCCGCCACCGATCAGCGCGATCGCCGAGGCCGAGTGGTGCGGTGCCTCCCACGGAGGACGCGTCGTCCAGGAGTTGGCGCCGAGGCCCGCGATCGAGCGGACGGAAGCGACCTCCAGCGCAGCCGGCGGATCCAGGTCGGGCAAGAGCCCCGGCAGTCGCTCGGCGAGCATCGTCTTCCCCGCACCCGGTGGACCGAGCAGCAGGACGTGGTGGCCACCGGCGGCGGCGACGAGCATCGAGCGGACCCCGACCTCGTTGCCGACGACGTCAGCGAGTTCGGCGGCCGGGGGTGGCAGCGCCGGTGTCGTGTCCGTCATCACCGGCTCGACCTCGACCGGAGGCAGCAGCGCACCGGCGTCGATCGCGGCGCCACGGAGTGAGTCGACGCCCGCCACCGCGACGTCGGGGACCGCCTGCGCCTCGGCGAGGTTGCCGACGGGCACCACCACCCGGTCGGCGCCGGCGTCCCGTGCCGCGACGGTCATCGGGATCACGCCGGGGACCGGACGGACCCGGCCGTCGAGCCCGAGCTCCCCGATGTAGACGACGCGCTGTGACACACCCGGTGCCGTACCGGTGGCAGCGAGCACCGCCATCGCGATCGCGAGGTCGAACCCCGAGCCGCGCTTCGGGATCGCCGCCGGCGTCAGGTTCACCGTGATGCGCCGCGCCGGCAGTGGACACCCGGCGTTCGCCGCCGCCGAGCGGACGCGTTCGCGCGCTTCCCCCAGCGACGTGTCCGGGAGCCCGATGATGCTGAACCCGGGGAGCTGACTCGTCAGGTGCGCTTCGACCTCCACCAGCCGCCCGCTGACCCCGAGCAACGCGACCGCTGCGGACCGCCCGATGTCGGTCACGCGATCGCCTCGACGTGCTCGACGACCGCGTGGTCCCCCATCACGTGCACCGCGATCGCATCGAGCCGGATGCGGCGCGCGTGCTCGGTCGGGTGCGCCGAGAACCAGAGCGGCACGAGCAGCCGGAGCCGCGCGAGCTTCTGAGCGGTGAGGGCTTCGAGCGGGTGACCGGTCGAAGCGGTCGCGCGGGTCTTCACCTCGACGAAGACCAGGTCGGTGCCCTTCCGCGCGACGATGTCGAGTTCGCCACGGGCACAGCGCCAATTGCGGTCCACGACGACGTAGCCCCGCTGTTCCAGCCAGTCCGCGGCGATGGATTCACCACGCGCTCCCAATGTCCCTGATGTCATGGGGCAAGCGTCGCCACCGGGCGCGCCCGTCCGACCACGAATGAGAACTCTGTGCAGAGAATGCCGAAGCAATCGACCTGTGGAGGAACGACGAAGCCCGGTCGACCGTGATGATCGACCGGGCTTCGGGGACAGGGACTAGTGCGCCGCTGCGTACGCTTCCTGCACCTGGGTCGAGATACGACCGCGCGAGGAGACCTCGTAACCGTTCTCCTTGGCCCATTCACGGACCTTCGCGAGCTCTTCGGAATTGCCGCGCTTCGGCGCCGACTTCGGGGCACCGGCACCGCCGGTCCGGCGGCCGCTCACTTTGCGCGCGGCGGCGACGTAGTCGGAGATCGCTTCGCGGAACTTGTCGACGTTGTCGTTCGACAGGTCGATCTCGTAGGTGGATCCGTCGAATGCGAATTCGACGGTGCGTCCGTCACCCGGGGTGATCGGCGAGTCATCGAGATCGTCGACGAGCTGGACGGTGACCTTCTGTGCCATTGTGGCCTCCTGGCGCGTGGGGAAAGTGAAATCCCGGCCAGAGTATCGCGGATTCCGCCCACCCGTGAAAAGGGCAGCGCGTTTCCCAGCAATTCGGTCGAATTGACGATCACTCGTCGAGTGCGAGTTCCTTCGGCAGTTCGAGTTCTCGCGTGGTGAGTTCCTCGACATTGACGTCCTTGAACGTCAGCACCCGGACGGACTTCACGAAACGGTCGGACCGGTAGACGTCCCAGACCCAGACGTCGTTCATCGTCAGTTCGAAGTAGAAATCGTGCTCGGTGTCGCGCCGGGCGAGTTCCACCTCGTTCGCCAGGTAGAAACGGCGCTCGGTCTCGACCACGTATCGGAACTGCGACACGACGTCGCGGTACTCACGGTAGAGGGCGAGCTCGACCTCTCGGTCGTAGTCGTCGAATTCGTCGTCATCCATTGCGCCCACAGTCTACGGCCGACGACCCCTCCGGGGACACCAGCGCCGGAGCACTCAGCGAACGAGCCCGTCGACCGACCCCAGCGCCTCGAACCCGTCCAGCGCCACGCTCGACGCCGCGTGCAGCCAACTCTTCCGGTGCAGCGGATGCGCACCGACCGACCGGATGGCGTCGTAGTGCGCGGTCGACCCGTACCCCTTGTTCGACGCCCACGCGTAGTGCGGGGCATCGTCGTGCGCCGCCACCATCAGCGCGTCCCGCTCCACCTTCGCGACGATCGACGCCGCCGCGACCGAGGCGCAGTCACGGTCGGCCTTCACGCGCACGGTGACGTCGAGCGGCGACGATCCAGGGGGGAGCGCCCGAGACAGCCAGTCGAACGAGCCGTCGAGCAGCACGACGGCACCGTCGAACGACACTCCCGAGTCGGCCAGTGACGAGAGCGCCCGTGCACCGGCGAGCCCCAGCGCCGGCACGATGCCCTGCTCGTCCACGTACGTCGCCGACGCCATCCCGACGGCGGTCCGCGCCCACCGGGTGACGACCGGCACGAGCTCGGTGCGGCGGGCGGCGGAGACGGCCTTCGAGTCCGCGAGCCCCTGGGGCACGCGCCGGACGTCGATGGTCACCGCGGCGGCTCCGACGGCGACGGGGCCCGCGATCGCACCGCGCCCGACCTCGTCGACGCCGATGACCGTGACGCGTCCGGCGGCGAAGAACGCCTTCTCGACGCGCAACGACGGCCGCACCGCGCTCACCGGTCCTTCTCCTCCACACCCGCGAACACGCCAGGGTAGTCGTCGAGCCAGGTCCACCGGCTCGTCGGCCACGAGATCACGAATGCACGACCCGTGACGTCCGACAACGGCACGAACCCCTTCGACGGCGTCTCCCCGTTGTAGCGGGAGTCCTTCGAGTCGTAGCGGTTGTCGCCCATCACCCAGATGGTGCCCTTCGGCACGGTGACCGAGAAGTCGGTCCCGGACGCACGGGTCTCGCCTGCAGGCAGCTTGAGGTAGGGCTCCTTGACCGGGACGCCGTTGACCGTCATCTGTCCGAGGTCGTTGCAGCAGGCGACCTTGTCACCCGGCAGGCCGATGACGCGCTTGATGAGGTGGTCGTCGCTGTCACCGGTACCGAGACCGACCTGCGTGAGGAGCCAGTCGATCGCCTTCGCCGGCTGCGACTGCGGCGTGACGTTCGGCACCTCGGCCCCCGTCAGCCACCCGCCCGGGTCCTTGAAGACGACGACGTCGCCGCGCTTCAGCGAGACCGCGTCGGGAACGAGTTCGTTCACGATCACCCGGTCGTTGATCTGCAGCGTGTTCTCCATCGACGCCGACGGGATGTAGAACGAGCGGATCAAGAACGTCTTGACCAGGAACGATACGAGCAGCGCTGCGACGAAGATGATGAGCAGGTCACGCAGGAAGGTGAGCACACCGTTCCGCTGTTTCGTGGAACGCGGCCGACGGCCCTCGGTCTCGGTCGTGTCGGTCATTCCACCCTCGAAGTCAAGAAACGGGGAGAGCCCCCCGTCGATGCACAACCGTACATCGACGAGGGGCCCGGAACGGCGATCCGCGAGCGGACCGTCGCTGTGAAGGCGATCAGTTGTCGCGCTTCTCCTTGATCTTGCGACGAGCCGCCTTGCCGCGGAGCTCGCGGAGGTAGTACAGCTTCGCGCGACGGACGTCACCGCGGGTGACGACCTCGATGTGGTCGATGATCGGCGAGTGCACCGGGAACCAGCGCTCGACGCCGACCTGGAAGCTGACCTTGCGGACCTTGAAGGTCTCGCCGAGGCCGTGGCCCTGACGGCCGATGACGACACCCTGGAAGACCTGGATACGCGAGCGCGTGCCTTCGATGATGTTGACGTGGACCTTGACGGTGTCGCCCGGGCGGAAGTCCGGGACGTCGGTACGCAGCGACGCTGCGTCGACGGAGTCGAGGAGCTGGCTCATGATTGGGTCACTCTCTGCGGACGCACACGGGTCGCCGCGGATCGGTTTCGGAAAAGAAGTGGTGTGTGCCCGGTGTCGGCGACTCCCCCGTGGCAGAGTCCAGCCAGGGCACGGCTATCGATTCTGCCACAGAAGAGCCGAGACACGAAACGCGGCAGGATGGACGCATGATCGAACTCCGCACCCCCGCCGAACTCGACGGACTCCGGGTCGCCGGCCGTTTCGTCGCCGACGTGCTCGACGAACTCCTCACCACCGTGGACGTCGGAGTGAACCTGCTCGACCTGGACCGGGTGGCCGCACGGATGATCGCGGAGCGTGGTGCCGTCAGTTGCTACGTGGACTACCACCCGTCGTTCGGCAACTCCCCGTTCGGCAAGAACCTGTGCACCTCGGTCAACGATGCCGCGCTGCACGGACTCCCCCACGACTCCGTCCTGCAGGACGGCGACCTCGTGAGCATGGACTTCGCGGCGAGCGTCGACGGGTGGGTCGCGGACTCCGCGGTGACCGTGCAGGTCGGCACCAAGGACCCCGAGGACCAGCGGCTGATCGACACCGTGGAGCGTGCACTGGCCGCCGGCATCGCACAGGCCGCACCTGGCAACAAGCTCGGCGACGTGTCCCACGCCATCGGCGCCGTCGCGCACGAAGGCGGCTACGACGTGAACCTGCAGTTCGGCGGGCACGGCGTCGGTCGGACGATGCACGGTGAGCCGCACGTCCCGAACGACGGCCGCCCCGGACGCGGACTGAAGCTCCGACCGGGGCTCGTCGTCGCGATCGAACCCTGGCTCATGCAGGGCACCGACGAGCTCTACCAGGACGACGACGGCTGGACGCTCAAGAGCGTCGACGGCTCGCGTGCCGCGCACGTCGAGCACACCGTCGCGGTTACCGCGGCGGGACCGGAGATCCTGACCCTGCGTCGCGCCCAGCGCGCGGACTGACGGACGGGAGGCTCGTGGCGGCCCCGCCACGAGCCTCCCGTTCGTCACGGCGGAGCCGAGACTCGCGCCGCCGGCGCTACCCGTCCGGCAGCAGGTCGGGCCGGACGCGCCGCGTCCGCTCCACCTGCTGCTCGTGGCGCCACTCGGCGATGCGCCCGTGGTGCCCGCTGAGCAGGACCTCGGGGACGTCCAGATCGCGCCACGACGCGGGCTTCGTGTACGAGGGGTACTCGAGCAGGCCGTCCTCGTGCGATTCCTCGACGAGGGACTCCGGGTTGCCGACGACACCGGGGACGAGTCGCCCGACGGCCTCGATCATCGCCATCGCCGCGACCTCGCCACCGTTCAGGACGTAGTCGCCGAGGGAGAGCTCGACCACCGAACACCGCGACGACGCCCACGAGAACACGCGGGCGTCGATCCCCTCGTACCGCCCGCAGGCGAACACGAGGTGGTCCGAGTCAGCAGCCAGCGACCGGGCGATCGACTGCGTGAACGGCGTGCCGGCCGGCGTCGGGACGACGAGCGTCGACGACCCGTCCGGCCGCAGCAGCGCCGAGAGCGCCTGGGCCCACGGCTCCGGCTTCATGACCATCCCGGCACCACCGCCGTACGGGGTGTCGTCGACGGTGCGGTGCCGGTCGGTCGTCCACTTCCGCAGGTCGTGCACGTGCAGGTCGAGCAGCCCGCCCTGTCGTGCCTTGCCGAGGAGCGAGACGTCGAGCACCCCGAAGAACTCCGGGAAGATCGTGACGATGTCGATGCGCACGGGGCTAGGAGATCGTCTCGGGGCGCGACGTGTCCTCGGGGTCCTCGAACAGACCCGTCGGCGGCGTGACCGTCACGGTGCCGCCTGCGACGTCGACCGCGGGGACGATCGCGCCGACGAAGGGCACGAGCACCTCGCCACGATCGGGGGTGTCGACGGCCAGCAGGTCCTGCGCGGGCAGGTGGTCGACGCGCGCGACCGTCCCGACCTGGACGCCGTCGCGCATGACACGCAGGCCGACCAGCTGGTGGTCGTACCAGGCGTCCTCTTCGCCGGTCTCCTCGGAGGGATCCTGATCGACCCAGAGGATGGCGCGTGCGAGGGTCTCGGCGGCGTCGCGGTCGGCGATCCCGGTGAAGAACGCGACCGGGTGGCCGTTGTACCAGCGGAGCTCGTCGATGGCGATGGTCTTCCCCGACCAGGGAGAGTCCTCGGGGACCTGGAGCGTGAAGACCGCTCCGCGCGTGAACCGACGATCCGGGTCGTCGGTGTAGAGCTCGAGCTTGAGACCGCCCTTGAGCCCGTGCGCCTTGGTGATGCGACCCACCCGGAGCTGGGTCGCCTCGTCAGGAATCGGTGTCGACCACGTCGACCCGCACCCGCTTGCCATCGGCGAGAGCCGTGACGAGGGTGCGGAGCGCCTTGGCGGTCCGACCGGCGCGTCCGATCACGCGGCCGAGGTCCTCGGGGTGCACACGCACCTCGAGGACCTCGCCCCGCGCGGAGGTGGAACTGGCGACGCGCACGTCGTCAGGGTGATCGACGATCCCCTTGACGAGGTGCGTCAGCGCGGATTCGAGCAAGGAATTACGCCTCGGTCGTCTCTGCGGCGTCGTCGGCCGACTCGGTCGGAGCGGCCGGGGCCTTCTTCTCCGACTTGGGCTTGAGGACGGCCTTCTTGGCGGTGTCAGCGACGAAGGCCTGCTTCGGCTCCGCGACCTTGACCTTGGACTCGGTGTCCTTCTCGCCCTTGAACTTGGCCCAGTCACCGGTGAGCTTCAGCAGCGCGGCGACCTGCTCGGTCGGCTGCGCGCCGACGCCGAGCCAGTACAGCGCACGCTCGGACTCGATCTTGATGACCGAGGGCTCCTCGGTCGGGTGGTACTGACCGATCTCCTCGATGACGCGACCGTCGCGCTTGGTGCGCGAGTCGGCGACGACGACACGGTAGTACGGCGCCCGGATCTTACCGAGACGCTTGAGACGGATCTTGACAGCCACAAATGCTCCTGTTGCGTGTTGTTGTGGTTGAACCGGAACCGCGGGCGTGGGGGCACGCGCGGTGAAAGCTCGAGAGATTCGTGTACCGCTGGATAGAGGGTCGAGCGGACACGATTCGACCGTTCATTCTTGCAGGTTTCGCGGCGAGAAGCGAGTCGGGACGCGCCGTCATGGTGCGAGTGCGCGGACCGCCTCGAGTGCCTCGGACGTCGCGCGCACCGCGTCGACTCTCCGTGCGTCGCGCGCACCGCCCACGATCGCGTACGGCACGCCGGCGGCCTGGAGGCCCGGCTCGAGTCCGGCGGCACCGTCCCGGTCCGCGTGCACAGCGGTCTCCTGCCCCGCGCAGATCACGACGGAGTCCGCCGGGACCATCCGCTCGGCACCGTCCTCGTCGCGGATCCAGAGCGCACCGGGTTCGATCCGCAGGTACTCCTGGACCCCGCCGACCATCCGGACGCCCGCGTCGCGCAGCCGGCCGAGCGCGACCCAGCGGGACGTCAGGCCGACACCCTGTCCGAACTTGCCCGAACGGCGGAGCACGGTGACCTGGTCGCCCGGCCGCAGCGTGCGCGACGCGACCGGCTGGCGCTGTGGCAGGTCTCCCACGACGTCCTGCGCGACCGGGACGTCCCACCGCTCGGCGAAGGACGTCGCACGGACCGCCTCGGAAGGGGACTCGGTGAGGAACGCCGCCGTGTCGACGCCGATGCCTCCGCCGCCGATGATCGCGACGGTGCCCGCGGGCACGCCGTCGCGCAGGGCACGCTCGTACGTCAGGACGTGCGGCAGCTCCGCTCCCGGGATGTCGACCACGCGCGGGACCACACCGGGCGCGAGGACCACGGCGTCGCTGTCCACCAGGTCGGCAGCGGTGGCGGCACGTCCGAGGTGCACGGTCGCCCCGCGGTCGTCGAGCTCTGCCCGGGCGGCGCGGACGGTCGCGGCGTAGTCCTCTTTCCCGGGGATCAGCGCGGCGAGGCCGAACTGCCCGCCCAGCTCCGGCGCGGCCTCCCAGAGCGTGACGTGGTGGCCCCGGCGGGCTGCGTCCACGGCCGCGGCGAGCCCGGCTGGCCCACCGCCGACGACGTCCACGCGCTTGGGGTCGGTGGTGGGACGTGCCGGGAACGCGACCTCGCGCGCCGCGCGGGGGTTCACCAGGCAGGAGACCGGCTGCCCGACGATCGACCGATCGAGGCACGCCTGGTTGCAGCCGATGCAGGTGTTCACGAGCTCGAAGCGTCCGGCGAGGGACCGCGACACGAGCTGCGGGTCCGCGAGGAACGGGCGAGCGAGGGCGACGGCGTCGATGAGCCCGTCGGCCAGCACGGTCTCGCCGTCGCGGAGGTCGGTCATGCGGTTCGAGGCGATGACCCGCACGTCCGGGTACGCCGACGCCCGGACGACACGAGCGATCCGGGACGCCTGGGTCAGCCATGCGCCGTGCGGCACCGCGGCCTGCACGGTCGGTGTCCGGGACTCGTGCCACCCGATGCCGACGGAGATCCCGTCGAGCCCGAGCGGCAGCAGGTCGTGCACCAGTGCGTCGACGTCGTCGTCGGTCGAGGACCCTGGCATCAGGTCGGCGCCGGATAACCGGATCGTGACGGCGATGTCCGGCACCGCTGCACGTACCGCCTGCACGACGGCGACCGGGAACCGCCGGCGTGCCGCTGCCGAACCACCCCACTCGTCGTCCCGCAGGTTCGTGAGCGGCGAGTGGAACTGGTTGATGAGGTAGCCCTCCGACGCCATGATCTCGACGCCGTCGAAGCCGATGTCCCTGGCGGATCGCGCGGCTGCGGCGAAGTCGGCGATCGTCCGCTCGACGTCCGCTGTCGTCATCGCCTCGGGGACGACCCCACGGGCGGCGGCCCACGGCAGCGCCGACGGGGCGATCGCGCGCTGCGGCTCGCCGTTCCGGTCGGTCATCCCGCCGACGAGCGCGTACCGCCCGGCGTGGAAGAGCTGCGCGAGGATCGTGCCGCCCGACTCGTGCACGGCGTCGACCGCCACGCGGAACCGCTCGTCGGCACCGTCGACGCCGAACACCGCGAAGTCCGGGCCACCTCGGGCCTCGTCGTTGACCGCGATGCCGCCGGTGATGATGCACGCGGCTCCCCCGGCCGCACGCTCACGGTAGAACGCCGCCATCCCGGCACCGCCGTCGTCGTGCACCTCGAGTCCGGTGTGCATCGACCCCATGACCACCCGGTTGGGCAGGTGCAGCGGGCCGAGCGTCCACGGGGACGCGACGGTGGCGACGGCGGTGTCGGCAGCGGCGATCGTCATGGCTAGGAAGCGTCCGATGCGCTCGGAGCGGCCGGCAGCACGGCGTCGCGAAGCGGCGACGTCGTGTCGGCCCAGTACGGCGGCGCGATGACGGTCAGCCCACCGTCGACCGACAGCACCTGCCCGGTGATGTACGACGCCTTGTCCGACAGCAGGAAGTCCACGGCGTCGGCCATGTCGTCCGCCGTGCCCGGTCGCTGCAGCGGCAGCTTCTCGTAGACGGTCTCGATCGGCGCCTGGCCGGGGACCTTCGTGTAGAAGTACTCGAGCGAGTCGGTGTCGATGAGGCCGCCGTTGACCGCGTTCACGGTGATCTGGCGCGGGCCGAACTCGACCGCCATGTACTTCATGTAGGACTCGCTCATCGCCTTCGCGGCGCCGAGCGCGGCGTACGTCGGGAACGCCCGGAGCGAGCCGTACGAGGTGACGACGACGATGCGGCCGCCCTTGTCCATGAGCTCGGCGGCGCGCTGGGCACCGAGGACGAACGAGCGGGCGTTCGTCGCGTAGCTGCGGTCCAGGTGGTGCAGCTTCAGGTCGGCGACCGGCTTGAAGGCGCTGGCCGCGGCGTTCGCGACGAAGTAGTCGAGGCGTCCGTACGTGTCGCGCACCAGGTCGAACAGGGCGTCGATCGACTCCGGCTGCTCGATGTCGACCTGCGCGGTGATGCCGTCACCACCGGCCGCCTTGACGTCGGCCAGCGACTCCTCGGCGAGGTCGGCGTTGCCCTTGTAGGTCACGACGACGGTCGCGCCGCGCTGGCCGAGCTTCTGCGCGAGCAGCCGGCCGATGCCGCGGGAGGCCCCGGTGATGAGCGCGATGGGTGCGGTGCTGTCGGTCACTTCAGTCCTTTGCGTTGCGTGAGCAGGATACGGACTGGAGGCTCGTGGCGGGGCCGCCACGAGCCTCCAGTCAGGTGCGTGGTGCGGGTCAGAACCCGGCCTGGCCGGTCACGACTGCGCGACCGACGACCAGCTTCTGGATCTCGTTGGTGCCCTCTTCGAACCGCTGCGCACGGGCGTCACGGTAGACGCGCTCGATGGCGTTGCGCTTCCAGTAGCCCTGGCCACCGTGCACCTGGAGCGCCTTGTCGGTGACGCGGGCGAGCATGTCGACCGCGATCATCTTCGATGCGCTGGAGAGCGTGCCGGCGTCGGGACGGCCTTCCTCGTAGGCGCGGGCGGCCTCGAGCACGAGGGCCCGTGCCGCGGCGATGTCGGCGTAGTTCTCGGCGATGTAGAACTGGATCGCCTGGCGGGTGGCGAGCTTCTTGCCGAAGGTCTCGCGCTCGTTTGCGTACTCGACGGCGAGCTCGTTCGCACGCTCGGCGAGGCCGACGGCGCTCATCGCGACCGACACGCGGCTCGGGAGCAGGAAGCCACCCAGTGCGACCTCCAGCCCCTGGCCCTCTTCGCCGAGCAGCGCGCTCGCGGGGATCGGGGTGTCGGTGAAGCGGAGGATCGCGTGGTCGGTGCCGCGGATGCCCATGGTGTCCGAGTCGTCGATCACCTCGGCACCGGGGAGCCCGGTGTTCGGCATGAGGAACGCGACGGTGCCGTCCTGGCCCGTCGTGCCCTCGAGCCGCGCCGCGATGAGCCAGTAGTCGCACTTGACGCCGAACGTGATGAGGTGCTTCTCGCCGTTCATCACGTAGGTGTCGCCCTCGCGACGGACCGTCGTGCGGATGTCCGCGCCGGTGCCGGCCGTGGCCTCGGTCAGCGTGAACGCGACGAGCTTGTCGCCGGCGACGGAGGGCTTGACGACCTGCTCGATCTGTTCCGGGCTCGCGTACGGCTGCATGGCGCGCCAGGTGCCGTTGATGACGTGCACGAGCATGCGGATCGACGCGTGCGAGCGCGACACGATCTCCATGATCTCGAGGTAGCGGGAGAACGGGATGTCCCGCCCGCCGAGCTCGGTCGGCGCCGCGAGGGACAGCCAGCCCTTGTCCTTGAGCTCCTGGAAGAGCTCAGGGCTCACCTGGCCGGTGCGCTCGATCTCGTTCGCCCAGTCCTCGCCGCGGCCGCGGACCCACTCGGTGACCTCGGCCTTGAGCTGCTGGAACTCGACCTCGTTGAACGTGGTCATCTCGGTTACTTCTCCTTCGTCGCGACGAGCGCGGCAGCCTGCTCGCGCAGGACGTTCTTCTGGACCTTGCCGACCGCGTTGCGCGGCAGCTCGGCGATGTACTCGAGCCGCTCCGGCCAGTAGTACTTGGACACCCCGGACTTCTCGAGGTACTGCTGCATCGTCCGGAAATCGAGCGGTTCACCCTGACGGGCGGACACGACGAACGCACATGCGCGCTCCCCGAGGCGCTCGTCGGGCATCGCGACGATGGCGACGTCGGTGACGAGCGGGTGCTGGTAGAGCAGGTTCTCGATCTCGACGACCGGGATCTTCTCGCCACCGCGGTTGATGACGTCCTTGACGCGGCCGGTGATCGACAGGAAGCCCTTCGCCGACACCTTCGCGAGGTCGCCGGTCTTGTACCAGCCGTCCTCGGTGAAGACGTCGTCGGTCAGGTCGGGGCGGTCGAGGTACCCGTCGAACATCGTCGGCGAGTGCAGCTCGTAGTTGCCCTCGGTGTCGGCCGGCAGCTCGTTGCCCTCGTCGTCCACGATGCGGATCCTGATGCCGGGCAGCGCGCGGCCGTCGTGTCCGTAGGCGTCCGCCGGGTCGTCGGACGGGCTCGACAACGCGCCGAGGCACGTCTCGCTCGTGCCGAACGCACCGAGGATCGCGGTGCCGAGCACGGTGCTGGCCCGCTGGGCGAGGGCACGGGGAACCGCGGCTCCGGTCGGGACGAAGATCCGGAGCGACTCGGGCTGTGGTGCACCCGCCTCGACCAGGTCGACCAGGTCGGTCAGGAACGGCGTCGCGCACTGCACGAAGGTCGCCCCGGCCGCACCGAAGGCCTGCTCGAGGGCGACGGTGCCGTCCCACACCGGCTGGATGACCTGCGGCGCGCCGAGCCGGAACGCCAGCAGCATGCCGTAGAGGAAGCCGGTCTGGTGTGCGAGCGGCGACGGGATGTAGATCCGGTCGTCGCTCGTCAGCCCGGACTGCGCGACGTGCATCGCGGTGGCGAGGCCGAGCGTGCGGTGCGGGTGCTGCACGCCCTTCGGCTCACCGGTGGTGCCAGAGGTGAACAGCAGCTGGCAGATGTCGTCCGGCGTCGGCGCGTGCGAGCGGATCTGCTCGACGTCGACCTGGACGCTCTCGAGCGCGGTGTCGAAGTAGCGCCAGTTCCACTCGCTCGCCGCGACGCGCTCGGCGGCGTCGGCGGGCAGCGGTGCCTGGTTGGTCGGGGTGTCGCCCTGACCGCGCGCTTCCGACCGGATCACGACGACGTGTTCGACCGAGAGCCGACGCTTCTGCGCCTTCGCCTCGTCGACCACGTCGAGGAGCTCGAGCGCTGGGCGACGCTTGCGGAACACGTTCGGCAGGAACACGACGCGGGCACGAGAGCGGGCCAGGGTCATCGTGGTCTCACGCGGGCCGAACACCGGCATGATCGGCGTGGCGACGGCACCCATCTGGATCGCGCCGAGGGTGATCGACACGAACTCGCGCCAGTTCGGGAGCTGCATGGCGACGGACTCACCACGGCGCACACCGAGCTCGAGGAGTAGCGCAGACACCTTGTCCGCCTCGTCCTGGAGCTCCTTCCAGGTCGTGTTCACGGGTTCGGGACCGCCGACCTCGATCACGGCGAGGCCGTCCGGGTCGGTCTCGGACAGCGTCCGGACCTTCTCGGAGAGCACGAGCGGGTCGGCGTCGACGCCGGTGAGCTCCGGCAGGTCAGCGGCACGGGCCGCGGCGTCGGTGTCCTCGCCGAGGTCGGTGTGCTGGTTCGACACGTCGGCACGGTCGGCGCGGGTGTCCGCTGCCGCCATCGCCGCCTCGGCGTCGCCGACCTCCATCTCGAGGCCGACGGAGTTCATCGCCTCGAGGAACGTCGGGTAGGAGATCCGGTAGGCACGCGGATACGTGAGCGCGGAGACCCCGTCGGCCTTCGACGCTGCGACCGCGAGCGACATGAGCACGCGGTGGTCGTTGAACGACGACATCGACGCGCCGTGCAGCTCACCGGCGCCCACGCCGGTCACGCGGAGTTCGTCGGCGCCCTGCTCGGCACGTCCACCCATCCGGTTCAGCTGCAGCATGGCGGCGACGCGGTCCGACTCCTTGAGCCGGATGTGCGCCACGTTCCAGAGCCGGGTCGTGCCCTCGGCGAAGGTCGCCATCGTGGACAGGATCGGCAGGAGGTCCGGGATCGGCTGGCAGTCGATGTCGAGGGGCTTCAGCGGGGAGCCGTCATGCTCGATCCGCACGAAGCCGGTCTCCTCGTCGATGCGCATCGGGACGCCCATCGCCGTCGCGAGGTCGAGGAACTCGCTCTCCGGGTGGTCGGTGTCCGCGGTGGTGAACGAGGTCATGCCGCGGAGCAGCACGTTGGACTCGCGGATGCCGGCAGCGGCGATGCCGAAGGCGGCGGAGCCGATGTCCGGCGGGATGACGTAGTCGTGCGGGGTCGCCTGCTGGTTCGCCGGGATCCGGTACTCGAGCCAGTCGTCGGAGACCTCGACCCGCAGGCCGAACTGGCGCATCATGCGCACGGTGAGCTCCACGTACGGCTGCTCGTTGAGGCGGCCGCCCGTGATGTGGATGCGTGTCTCCTCTTCCGCGAACGGCGCGACGAGGAGCAGGCCGGAGATCCACTGCGAGAGCGTGCCCGCGATCTGGACGTCACCGCCGCGCGGACGCTTCGGCTGGACGGTGACCGGCGGGCAGTCGTTCGTCGCCTCGAGATCGACGCCCATCTGGGTCAGCGAGGTCAGCAGCGCCTTGATCGGACGGCGCTGGAAGTACTTCATGCCCGACAGCGTCATCGGCTTGTCCGCGAGGGATGCCAGACCGGTCATGAAGTAGAGCGTCGTGCCCGACGAGCCCATGTTCAGGACGCCGTCGGCGCCGCGCGACCCGTGGTCGACGACGTCGGTCGCTTCGTACCGCCCACCGAGCCCGGTGACGTGGTACTCGTTCCCGCGGCGCTTGATGTCGATGCCGAGGGCACGCAAGGTGCCGACGGTCCACTCGACCTGCCGTGTCGTGCTGATCCCGGAGACGATGCTCGTCCCCTTCGCCAGCGACGCGAGGACCAGCGCGCGGTGCGCGTGGTACTTCGAGACCGGGATGTCGAGCTCTCCGATGAGCGGGGCAGAAGTACCTCGTACGACCAGCTGCATGCGTTCCTCTTCCCTGTTGAGCGCTTCTACGGTAGTCCTGATGGGGAAATCCTGAGAATCGAAACCGCACGATCGGGACAAGCGTTCCTTGTGCGTGTCCGACAAGGATCCGGGCAGGATGTTCAGCATGGACATCCGCTTCACCGAGTCCCCGGCATCGACCATCGGCGTCGAGTGGGAACTCCCACTGGTCGACCGCGACACCGGCGACCTGACCCCACGAGCCCCAGCGGTCATCTCCGCCGTCCGCGAGCGGCTCGGCTCGCACGAACAGGTCACCGAGGAGCTCCTGACCAACACGGTCGAGGTCGTCACGGGCGTCCACCACACCGTCGGCGGCGCGACGAACGAGCTCTCCGGCATCATCGGCGAGGTCGTCGACGCCGCTGAACCCCTCGACGCGCAGGTCATGTGCTCCGGGACGCATCCGTTCGCCGTGTGGGACCAGCAGGAGATCACCCCCGACAGCGAGCACTACACGACACTCATCGACCGCACCAGGTGGTGGGGCCGTCAGATGCTCATCTGGGGCGTGCACGTGCACGTCGGCATCGACGACCGCGACAAGGCACTCCCGATCCTCGGCGCCATGCTCGCCTACGTGCCGCACATCCAAGCGTTCACGGCGTCCAGCCCGTTCTGGGCCGGGACCGACACCGGGTACGCGTCGAACCGGGCCCTGATGTTCCAGCAGCTGCCGACCGGCGGACTCCCGCCGCAGCTCGGCGCGTGGGCGAACTTCGAGGAGGTCGTCGGCGACCTGACGCACACCGGCGTCATCGAGGGCGTCGGGGACCTCCGGTGGGACATCCGCCCGTCGCCGCAGTGGGGCACGCTCGAGAACCGGGTCTCCGACGGCATCTCGACCCTGCACGAGGTCGGTGCCGTCACCGCGCTCGTGCAGTGCCTCGTCACCGCCTGCTCGGACCGGCTCGACGCCGGCGAGACCCTGCCGACGATGCAGCCGTGGTTCATCCGCGAGAACAAGTGGCGCGCGGCCCGCTACGGCATGGAGGCGGAGATCATCACGAACGCCGCCGGCGACGAACGGCTCGTCACGGACGAGGTGCACGACCTCGTCGAGCGACTGGACCCGATCGCGGAGCGGCTCGGCTGCCAGCAGGAACTGCACCACCTCGACACGATGATCGAGCGCGGCGCGTCGTACCAGCGGCAGCTCCAGGTCGCGCAGGAGAACGACGGCGACCTGCGCGCGGTCGTCCGCCACCTGGTCGGGGAGCTGCGCGACTCCCTCTAGCCGCCCCGACACGGACGGGAGGCCCGGTGCCAGCTGGCACCGGGCCTCCCGTCCGTCAGGTGGTCGCGACTAGCGACCCAGGAACTTCTGCAGGCTCGCCAGCTCTTCCTCGGTGGGCGCCTTGCCGTTCTTGCCGCCACCGAGTCCGAGGCCGGAGCCCTTCGGCGCCTGCTGCGGCGCAGCAGCCGCACCGGCGGCGAGGGCCGCACGCTTCGCGGGGTTGCCGACCTTCTTCTTCTTGCCGCCGCCCTGCTGCTGCTTCTTGCCGCCGTGCATGCCGGGGATCGGCCCCATGCCCGGCATCTGCGGGACGCCACCACGGGCGACGGTCTTCATCATCTTCGCCGCCTGCTCGAAGCGGTTCACGAGCTGGTTGACCTCGGTCACGGTGGAGCCGGCACCGCGCGCGATGCGGAGACGACGCGAGCCGTTCAGGAGCTTCGGGAGCTCGCGCTCCTGCGGGGTCATCGACTGGATGATCGCCTCGGTGCGGACGATCTCGCGCTCGTCGAAGTTGTCGAGCGCCTCGCGCATGCCCTTGGCGCCGGGGAGCATGCCGAGCATGCCCTTGATCGAGCCGGCCTTGCGGAGCTGCTGCATCTGCTGCAGGAAGTCGTTCAGCGTGAAGCTGTCCGACGCGATCTTGTCCGCGACCTTGCGCGCTTCTTCCTCGTCGAACGCGCCCTGGGCCTGCTCGATGAGGGACAGGATGTCGCCGAGGTCGAGGATGCGGCTCGCCATGCGGTCCGGGTGGAACGGCTCGAAGTCGTCGAGCGACTCACCCGTGGACGCGAACATGATCGGGCGCCCGGTGACGCTGGCGACCGACAGGGCAGCACCACCGCGGGCGTCGCCGTCGAGCTTCGACAGGACGACACCGGTGAAGTCGACGCCTTCCTGGAACGCGCGCGCCGTGGTGACGGCGTCCTGACCGATCATCGCGTCGATGACGAAGAGGACCTCGTCCGGGTCGACGGCCTTGCGGATGTTCGCCGCCTGCTTCATGAGCTCGGCGTCGACACCCAGTCGACCGGCGGTGTCCACGATGACGGTGTCGTACTGCTGGTCGACCGCGGCCTTGATCGCGTTCTTCGCGACCTTGACCGGGTCCCCGACGCCGTTGCCGGGCTCTGGAGCGAAGACGTGCACACCGGCCTGCTCGCCGACGACCTGGAGCTGCTGCACGGCGTTCGGGCGCTGGAGGTCGGCCGCGACGAGCATCGGCGTGTGGCCGTCCTTCTTGAGCCACTTGCCGAGCTTGCCCGCGAGGGTCGTCTTGCCGGCACCCTGCAGACCCGCGAGCATGATGACCGTCGGCGGCTTCTTCGCGAACTCGAGCCGCCGCTGCTGGCCGCCGAGGATGCCGACGAGTTCCTCGTTGACGATCTGGACGACCTGCTGCGCCGGGTTCAGCGCCCGGTTGACCTCGTCGGACAGGGCACGCTCCCGCACCGATGCGGTGAACGCCTTGACGACCTCGAGCGCGACGTCCGCGTCGAGGAGTGCCCGGCGGATCTCGCGGACGGTGCCGTCCACGTCCGACGGGGAGAGCCGTCCCTTCGTCCGCAGGTTGCGGAAGGTCTCGGTCAGCCGATCAGAGAGGGATCCGAATTGCGCCATGATCCGACGATTCTACAGGCCCCGTTCCGCAGCGTCCTGTCACGCCGACACGGACTTGTTGGACGGAGTCCAGAAACGTCGTACGCTCGGAGCATGCCGGAACTCGAGGTCCTCCGTCCGCCCGGACTGCTCGACTACGCCGAGGGGCTCGCACTGCAGCGAGCGCTCCACGCCGACGTCGTCGCTGGCCGCTCCCCCGGGGCACTCGTCCTCTGCGAGCACCCCTCCGTGTACACGGCCGGTCGACGCACCGAGCGGTCCGACCTGCCGACGGACGGCTCCCCCGTGGTCGAGGTCGACCGGGGCGGACGCATCACCTGGCACGGCCCCGGGCAGCTCGTCGCCTACCCGATCGTCCGGCTCGCCGACCCCCTCGACGTCGTGGCGTGGGTGCGCGACCTCGAGCAGGTCATCATCGACGCCGCAGCCTCCGTCGGGGTCGTCGCCGAACGGGTCGACGGTCGCAGCGGCGCCTGGGTCAGGAATCCGGCCAGCAGGTTCGACGAGGCCGGCACGTTCGACCAGGCCGACACGTTCGACCAGGCCGGCGCGTTCGACAAGGTCGGCGCGATCGGCCTGCACGTCGCCGAGGGCGTCACGAGCCACGGCATCGCGATCAACTGCGGCAACGCGCTCGACGCGTACGCCGCGATCGTGCCGTGCGGGATCGCCGACGCCGGCGTGACCACCCTCGGCGCGGCGTCCGGGCGAACCGTGACCGTCGACGACATCGCCGACACCGTCGCACGTCGTGTCCAGGACGCGCTCGACGGCATGCACACCGGCGCGCGCATCAGCGGCGCCGTCACCAGCACACCCGAACGGATCCCCGCATGACCCTCGCTCCAGAAGGCCGCCGCATGCTCCGCGTCGAGGCCAGGAACGCCGAGACACCGATCGAGACGAAGCCCGCGTGGATCAAGACCCGCGCGACCCAGGGTCCGGAGTTCACGGAGGTCTCCGCCCTGGTCAAGTCCGAGCAGCTGCACACCGTCTGCCAGGAGGCCGGGTGCCCGAACATCTTCGAGTGCTGGGAGGACCGCGAGGCGACGTTCCTCATCGGCGGCGCCCAGTGCACGCGCCGGTGCGACTTCTGCCAGATCGACACCGGCAAGCCCGAGCCGCTCGACCGTGACGAGCCCCGACGCGTCGCGGACTCCGTGGCCAGCATGGGCCTGCGCTACGCCACGGTCACCGGTGTCGCACGCGACGACCTCGACGACGGCGGGGCATGGCTCTACGCGGAGACCATCCGGGCGATCCACGAGCACTCCCCCGGCACCGGCGTCGAGATCCTCGTGCCGGACTTCAACGGCCGCCCGGACCAGCTCGGCCAGGTGTTCGACGCCCGCCCCGAGGTCTTCGCGCACAACGTCGAGACGGTCCCCCGCATCTTCAAGCGCATCCGTCCGGCCTTCCGGTTCGAGCGCTCGCTCGACGTCATCACGCAGGGGCACGACGCGGGCCTCGTGACGAAGTCGAACCTCATCCTCGGCATGGGCGAGGAACGTGCCGAGATCGAGGACGCCCTCCGGCAGCTGTACGACGCCGGCACCGACATCATCACGCTCACGCAGTACCTCCGTCCGTCGCCCCGGCACCTGCCGGTCGCGAGGTGGGTCAGGCCGGAGGAGTTCGTCGAGCTCCGCGAACTCGCCGAGGACATGGGTTTCGCGGGGGTCCTCGCCGGTCCGCTGGTCCGGTCCTCGTACCGCGCCGGACGGCTGTGGGCCCGCGCGACCGTCGCGCGCGGCGGCACGGTGCCGGCGCACCTCGCGCACCTGGTGGACGCCCCGGTCGGCCGCCAGGCGGTCTAGCGCCGGCCACGGACAGACGGGAGGCCCGTCACCAGCTGGTGACGGGCCTCCCGTCTGCGTGGTGCCCGTTCAGGGCACGCTGCTTGCTACGCGCGACCGCGGATGCTCCGCAGCAGCCAGCCGATGACGGCGAGGATGATGAGGACGATGCCGACCCAGAGCAGGAACTTCAGTGCACCGACGAAGATGCCGCTGAAGAGCAGGACGAGGCCGACGACGATCGCGATGATCAGGAGTGCGGGCATGTGAGGGCTCCTTCCGTGTACCTGGACGATCCCTGTACTGCCGAGACGGTACCCGGAATCAGCCGACGAGGTTCTGCACGAACACGTGCGGGGTGAAACCGGTCAGGTCGTTGATGCCCTCGCCCTGCCCGATCAGCTTGATCGGGATGCCCGTCTTCTCCTGCACGCTCAGGACGAACCCGGCCTTCGCGGAGCCGTCGAGCTTCGTGATGACGAGCCCGGTCACACCGGCGCCCTCGATGAAGGCCTGCGCCTGCGCGAGCCCGTTCTGCCCGGTCGTCGCGTCGAGCACGAGCAGGACCTCGGAGATCTCGGTCTGCTTCTCGACGACGCGCTTGATCTTGCCGAGCTCGTCCATCAGCCCGGCCTTGGTGTGCAGACGACCCGCGGTGTCGATGACCACGATCTCGGTGCCCTCTCGCATGGCCTTCTCGACGGTCTGGTACGCCACCGAGGCCGGGTCCTGGCCGGGCTGGGCGGGGCGGACCACGTCGACCCCCGCACGCTGGGCCCACGTCGCGACCTGCTCGACCGCCGCCGCACGGAAGGTGTCCGCCGCGCCGACGAGCACCGTCCGGTCGTAGGTCTTCAGGAACTTGGCGAACTTGCCGATCGTGGTCGTCTTGCCGACGCCGTTCACGCCGACGACCAGGACCACCGCGGGACGCGCGCTGAGCTTCAGGGTGGTGTCGAGCTTCGAGAGCCGTTCCTCGAGCACCTCGCGGAGCATGCGCTGCAGGTCGGCGGGGTCGGTCGTGCCGTAGCGGTCGACGCGGGCGTGCAGGTCCTCGATGATCTCCTCGGAGATGTCCGGGCCGAAGTCGGCGCCGATCAAGGCCGTCTCGAGGTCGTCCCACGTCGTCTCGTCGATGGTCTTCCGCTGGAAGAGCCCGCGCAGCCGGGAGGACAGTGACCAGGAACTCGCCATGTTCCCAGCTTAGGGCGCGGCGGCTGATGCCGGTCCCCGGTATGCTCGGCCACACGAAGGGGAGTATTCCCTCTCGGTGACCCCGTCAGTACGGTCCGGAACGATCCGGACCCGGGGCGCCGGTCGCGATCGGTTGCAGCAGATCGTGGCGGAAGAGACCTTCAGGCCTCGGCGTACCCGGTACGCCCCCTGAAGGGAAACTCCTTGGACGTCCCGTTCCTCGTCTGGATCATCACCATCGCCGGCATCCTCGGCCTGCTGGTGTTCGACTTCTTCTCGCACGTGCGCAAGCCGCACGTCCCCCACATCCGCGAGTCCGCGTTCTGGTCCGTCGTGTACATCGCCCTGGCGATCGTGTTCGGCATCGGGATCTGGGTCTTCGGCGGCCACCAGGCCGGCGGTGAGTACTTCGCCGGGTGGCTGACGGAGAAGGCCCTGTCGGTCGACAACCTGTTCGTCTTCCTCATCATCATGTCGTCGTTCGCGGTGCCGAAGGAGTTCCAGCAGAAGGTCCTGCTCGTCGGTGTCGCGATCGCCCTCGTGGCCCGTGGTCTGTTCATCGCGCTCGGCGTCACGATCATCGACAACTTCTCGTGGGTGTTCTACCTGTTCGGGGCGCTGCTGTTTTGGCTCGCGTGGTCCCAGGCCCGCAGTGGGAACGACCACGGTGCAGACGAGGGCGATTCCCGCCTCATCCGGATCCTGAAGCGCGTCATCCCGACGTCGGACCACTACGACGGTGACCGCCTGACCACGAAGGTCGACGGCAAGCGGCTGTTCACCCCGATGCTGCTCGTCATGGTCGCCATCGGCCTCACCGACGTGCTGTTCGCGCTCGACTCGATCCCCGCGATCTTCGGTCTGACGCAGGACGCCTTCATCGTCTTCACCGCGAACGCGTTCTCGCTCCTCGGGCTCCGACAGCTCTACTTCCTCATCGCGGGACTGCTCGAGCGGCTCATCTACCTCGGCCAGGGGCTCGCCGTCATCCTCGGGTTCATCGGCGTGAAGCTCGTGTTCCACGCCATGCACGTCAACGAGCTGCCGTTCATCAACGGCGGCGAGCACATCGAGTGGGCGCCGGAGATCCCGATCTGGTTCTCGCTCGGGTTCATCATGCTGACGATCGCGGTCGCGACGGTCGCGTCCCTCGTGGTCTCGAACAAGCGCCGTGCGCGCGGCCTGACCCCGACGGGCTCGCAGCCCACGGTCGCCGCCGAGGCCGACGCGAAGTAGCCGCGAAGTAGCCGCGAAAGCGACAGTTCCCCGCCCGAGTCCAGCGGGGAACTGTCGCTTTCGCGGTACTCCCCCGCGGGCAGCCGGGCAGCCGGGCAGCCGGGCAGCCGAGCCGGCGCCCGCGGGCAGGCGCTACGCGGCGTCGCGACGCTGGACGCGCTGGCCGACGACGGCCGAGACGCCGTCCTGCCGCATGGAGACGCCGTACAACGCGTCGGCGATCTCCATCGTGCGCTTCTGATGCGTGATCACGATGAGCTGCGAGGCCTCGCGGAGTCGTTCGAAGACCGTCAGCAGCCGTCCGAGGTTCGCGTCGTCGAGCGCCGCCTCGACCTCGTCCATGATGTAGAACGGCGAGGGCCTCGCGGTGAAGATCGCCACGAGGAGCGCCACCGCCGCCAGGGACCGCTCGCCACCCGACAGCAGCGTCAGCCGGTCGATCTTCTTGCCTGCCGGCTTCACCTGCACGTCGATCCCCGTCCCGAGCAGGTCGGTGGGGTCGGTCAGCGTGATCGACCCGGACCCACCGGGAAAGAGGATCGGGAAGATGACGTCGAAGGCCTCGCGGGTGTCGTTGAACGCCGACTCGAAGATGGTCTGCATCTTCGCGTCGAGCTCCTCGATGATCGTCATGAGGTCGGTGCGGGTCTTCTGCAGGTCCTCGAGCTGCTCGGCGAGGAACGCGTGCCGCTGCTCGAGCGCCTGGAACTCCTCGAGCGCGAGCGGGTTGACCTTGCCGAGCTGACCGAGGTCGCGTTCGGCCGCCTTCAGCCGGCGCTCCTGTTCGGCGCGCACGTAGGGCACCGTCTCGACCTCGGTGAGGTCGACGTCGTCGGTCGCGTCGAACTCGGGCAGCGCGGGGCCGCCGGGCAGGGTCGACTCGGCGTCGACGAGCTCGGGGACGTCCAGGTCCTCGTCCACATCCACGGAGTCCACGTCGGCGGAGTCGAGGGAGTCCGCGTCGACGTCCTCGTCCGGAGCGACCGCGGCTGCGGCAGCTGCGGCGGCGGCCGCCCGCGAGGCATCCCGGTGCTTCCGCGCGAGCACCCGGGGGTCGATGAGCACGTCGACGGGCACGGGCACGTCGGGCCCGTACTCCGCCACCAGGACGGCCTCGCCGAGCCCGAGCTCGCTCTGCGCCCGGTCGAGCACGCCGGACACGTGGAGCTTCTTCTCGTAGATCTCCATCTCGAGCGAGTGCACACCGTCGGTGATCGACTGCAGCCGGTCGCGGAGCTCGCGTTCCTCGTTCCGGATCGTCTGCAGCTCGGTGTTGCGCTTCGACCGTTCGGACTCCGCGGTCGCGAGTTGCACGCGCGCCTCGGCCAGCGAGCGGTCGACCGCGCCGAGCACCTCCGGCAGGTCCGCGAGGACACTCTCGGCCGTCGCCATCTGTCCACGTCGGATGACCGCGAGCCGTGCCGCTTCCTCGGCCGCCGCACGCTCCGCCTCGAGCTGCCGGTCGAGCTGGTCGGCACGCGACCGTTCGGCCCGCGCCCGCTCGCGCACGGTGTCGATCTGGATGCGCTGTTCGATCTCCGCGGCACGCGCCGCCTCGAGCGCGTCCTGCAGCGCCGGTCGTCCGGTGGCGTCGACGGTCGGTCGCGGCTTCTCCGCGTGCTCCTGCTGCGCCTGCTCGGCCTCGGCGAGGACACGTTCCGCTGACTCGACGGCGCCGTCCGTCTCACCGAGCGCGGCCCGGAGTCGCTCGACCTCGGCGAGGGCGTTCTCCGCCTTCGCCCGGACCGACGCGCTCGTCCGGTCGTACTCCGCCACCGCAGCGTTGTGCGCGCGGCTCGTCCGGTCCGCATCGTCCGCAGCGCGGCGTGCGTCGTCGACGTCGGTGCGAGCGGCCTGGAGGCTCGTGGCGAGCTCCGCCGCGGCCGTCGCGATGGCATCGCGACGCGTCACCGCGTCATCCCGTTCCGCGACGAGCTCGATGCGCGAGGTGGTCCGCTCACCGCCGCCGGTCACGCGGACCGCACGGACCAGGTCACCCGACCGCGTCACGACCGTCGCCTGCGGGGCGGCGGTGAGCACGGCCTCCAGATCGACGTCGTCCGAGTCGGCGACCAGCGTGTCCGCGAGGATCGCGGACAGCGCGGGCGGGCCGCTGACCAGGTCGAGGGCGCGGCGGACGCCAGCGGGTGCGGAGGAGCCGGCCGCGGTCCCTGCGGCGTCCGCGACGACCACGTCGATGCGGCCGATGTCCTCGGTGCGGGCGTGTGCGACGGCGTCGAGGGCAGCTGCGCGGTCCTCGGCCAGGACGGCGTCGGCGAGTCCGTCGAGCGCCGCGGCGATGGCGGCCTCGAAGCCGGAGGTGACGGTGAGGTGGTCGGCGAGCCGGCCGACGATCCCGGCACGCCCCGCCTCGATGAGCGCCTGGGAACCGTCGCGGACGTCGATCGACATGCCGAGTGCGGCCACGCGCGCCTCGAGCGCGTCCCGCTCGCGTTCCATGCCGTGCAGCCGGTCGCGGAGCTCGTCGCGGGCGGTCTGCGTCCGTTCGAGCCGCTCGCGCGCGGCGTCGAGCGCAGCCTGCAGGGCATCGGCGTCGGTGTCCGCCGACGGGTCCGTCCCGACGTCCGCGAGGGCCGCCTCGGCGATCCGGGAACGTTCGGCGGCCTCGGTGAGCGCGCGCTCCCGTCGCTCCCGGTCGGCGACGGCGGAGCCCCGCTTGGACCGTGCCACGTCGACCGCACTGGCGAGTCGCTGCGCGTCGAGGTCGTGCTGGGAGACGAGCGCTGCCTGCGCGGCGATCCGCTCGTCGAGGGCGTCGAGGGTCGCACGGGCCTGCCGGACCCGGTCGGCTGCTGCTGCCATCCCCTGCTGCATCGCGGTGGCCTGGGCGTCGAGCCGGTCTCCTTCGGCCCGGACGCCGGCGACCTGCTCGGTGGTGATCGTGGGGCCCTGCTGTGGGGCGTCCGACTGCTGTGCGAGGAGCATGAGCCGCTGGTTGGCGAGGCTCGACAGGCCGCGGAGCCGTTCCTGCACGCTCTCCAGTCGGTGCACGACCGTGCGGGCACGGTCGACGTCGTCGCCGACCATGCTCTGCTCGACGTGCTGCTGCCGGGCGCGGGTCTGGTCGAGGCGTTCGGTGAGGACGATGCGCTCGGACTTCCGGCCGGCCTCGACCTCCTGGTGCTCGTGCAGCTCGCGGCGCAGGCGGACGACGTCGTCCGCCAGGATCCTGGCCTTGGCGTCGCGGGCGACGGCCGCGACGGACTGGGCCTTGCGTGCGACCTCGGCCTGGCGACCGAGGGGCTTCAGCTGACGACGGATCTCGCCGGCGAGGTCGGACAGACGCGTGAGGTTCGTCTGCATGGCGTCGAGCTTCCGGAGGGTCTTCTCCTTGCGCCGACGGTGCTTCAGGATGCCGGCCGCCTCCTCGATGAAGCCGCGGCGGTCCTCGGGGGTGGCGTGCAGGACCTTGTCGAGCTGGCCCTGGCCGACGATGACGTGCATCTCGCGCCCGAGACCGGTGTCCGAGAGCAGTTCCTGCACGTCGAGCAGCCGGCAGTTCTCACCGTTGATGGCGTACTCGCTGCCGCCGTTCCGGAACAGCGTGCGGGAGATCGTCACCTCGCTGTAGTCGATCGGCAGGAGCCCGTCGGTGTTGTCGATCGTCAGGAGCACCTGTGCCCGGCCGAGCGGGCCACGGGTCGAGGTGCCGGCGAAGATGACGTCCTCCATCTTGCCGCCACGGAGCGTCTTCGCCCCCTGCTCCCCCATCACCCACGCGAGGGCGTCGACCACGTTGGACTTGCCGGAGCCGTTCGGGCCGACGATGCAGGTCACCCCTGGTTCGAACGCGAACGTCGTCGGTTGCGCGAAGGACTTGAACCCCTTGATGGTCAGGCTCTTCAAGTACATGGCGGTCTCCGGGTGTGTCGCTCGTCGCGCTGCTCGCTGGCTGGTGTCTCGCTGTTCGGCGTCAGGCTAACGCCTGCGAGCGCGCGGACGCGGCTGGCACACGGGGCAGATGTGGCTGGACCGGTTCATGAACGCCTCGCGCACGATCGTCGTGCCGCACCGCGGGCACGGCTTCCCCTGCTGCCCGTAGACGTTGAGGCGCTGCGAGAAGTAACCGGACTGCCCGTTCACGTTGACGTACTGGGCGTCGAAGCTCGTGCCACCGTCCTCGAGTGCACGCGCGAGCACGCTGCGGACCTCGTGGAGGAGCAGCAGCACCGATGCCCGCGGAAGACGGTCCGCCGGCCGGTCGTAGTGGAGCTTCGCGGCCCACAGCGACTCGTCGGCGTAGATGTTGCCGATGCCGCTCACGACGCCCTGGTCGAGCAGCACCCGCTTGATGCCGCTGGAACGCTTCCTCGCCATCTGCACGAACCGGTCGTCGTCGAACGCGGGGTCGAGCGGGTCGCGGGCGATGTGGGACACCTGGGTCGGGATGCTCCGACGCCACGGGGCATCGGGCTGTCGGTCGTCCACGACGCCGGCGAACCCTGCGGGGGCGCCGTCGATCGTGGGCACCATCGCGTCGATCGCCATCGAGCCGAACGTGCGCTGGTCCACGAACTCGAGCTCGACGGGAGACTCCGGCGTGCCGTCGCGGTCCGACCCGCGCGGCTGGACGTCGATGACGATGCGGCGGTGCTTCGCCGCTGGACGGTCGCGGCCGAGCAGGATCTGTCCGCTCATGCCGAGGTGTGCCACGAGCGCCTCTGCCCGGCCGTCGGCGCCCGGTTCGGCGAGCGGGAGCCAGATGAACTTGCCACGGCGGACGGCGGCGGCGATGGTCCTGCCGGTCAGTCGGTGTGCGAAGTCCTCGGCGGGGCCGTCGTGGCGCGTGAGGGCCCGTTCGTCGGCGACGTGCACGGCGAGGACCCGGGCGCCGCTGACCGCGGGTTCGAGGCCGGCGCGCACGACCTCGACCTCGGGGAGTTCGGGCACGCGCTAGGACCCGGCGGGCTCTGCGGCACCGGCGGGCTCTGCCGCGCGGTCTGGCGCCGCCGTCGTGCTGTCGTCGGTGCTGCGGCCGGAGAGGCGCGTCCAGGCGTCAAGCGCCGCGGCCATCTCTGCGGTCTTCTTGCTCGACCCGGAGCCAGAGGCGATGTCCTCGCCCTGCAGCACGACGGTGGCGTGGAAGGTCTTGTCGTGGTCGGGGCCCTCTTCGGTGACCCGGTACGCCGGGTTGCCGAGGGCCAGCGACGACGCGAGCTCCTGCAGGCTCGTCTTCGGGTCCATCGCGGCACCGAAACGGTCGGGGTCGATGAGCAGCGGCTCCACGAGGCGCAGGACGAGCGCGGTCGCTTCGTCCGGTCCGGCGGAGAGGTACGTCGCGCCGATGACGGCTTCGACGGTGTCGGCGAGGATCGACGACTTGTCGCGGCCGCCGGTCAGTTCCTCGCCCTTGCCGAGCCGCAGGTAGGCGCCGAGGCCGTTGAGCCGGGCGATCTCCGCGAGGGCGACCGTCGAGACGAGGCTCGCCCGGCGCTTGGCCAGGTCGCCTTCGTCGAGATCCGGGAAGTCGCGGTAGAGCTTCACCGTCACGGCTTGGCCGAGGATGGAGTCACCGAGGAACTCGAGTCGTTCGTTGTGCCCGATGCCGCCGTGCTCGTACGCGAACGAGCGGTGCGTCAGGGCGAGCTGGAGCAGCTCCGGGGACACGTCGACCCGGAGCAGTGCACGCAGACGAGCGACGTCCGACCCCGCGGGGTTGGACCCCGTGGAGCCGGACGTCGCTGCCATGCGTGCTACCGAATCAGACGTCGGCGACCTTGCGGCCCTTGTACTCCATGTACAGGGCGGTGCCGGCCGAGTCCTCGACGACCTTCGCGCGGTGCGGGAGGCTGTAGGTGACCTTGCCGTTCTCGATCGTCTTCACGAGCTGGACCGGCGCGGCCTTCCACTGCGAACGACGGGCGTGCGTGTTGGCACGGGATTGCTTGCGCTTGGGAACGGCCATGGTGGTTCTCTTTCGGTTGGTCGGTGGTCAGTCGGTGGAGGTGCTGTGAGCGCCGTGCTCGGTCTTCAGCTGTCGTCCTCGGACTTCAGCTGTCGTTCTCGGACTTCAGCTGTCGTTCTCGTCGAACGTCAGTCCGTCGAGCGCAGCCCAGCGGGGATCCGTCGGCTCGGGAGCCGTACGCCCCGTGTCTGCCAGGCGCTCGCCCGTCACCGGGTCGAGTCCTGGGCAGTCCGGTCGGCAGACCGGCTGGAACGGCAGTGACAGCACCACCGCGTCTCGAACGACCGGTTCAGAATCCACGTGGTCTTCATGAACATGGAAGTCGAAATCCTCCGAGGCATCATACGCGAACAGCTCGGCGAAATCGACTTCGACCGGTTCGCTGATGTCGATGAGGCAGCGCGAGCACTGCCCGGTGGCCTCTGCGGAAGCGTGCCCGGAGACGAGCACGCCCTCGTGGAGGCCCTCGAGCCGGAGCTCGATGTGGATCGGAGCGCCCTCGCGAACGGCCACGACCCCTGCCCCGAGGGTCTCGGGGACGGTGATGTCGAGCGTGTGCTCGCGCATCTCGCCCGGGCGGTGCGCGAGGTCACGCACGCGCAGGGCGTAGGGGCTGTTCACGGGGGAAGACACGATCGACCATCCTAGCGCGGACGACGGCTGACGTCGAGGAGCGCGCTGCCGTGTCGTCTCAGCCGACGGCGTTCCGGAGTGCGTCGTCGACCACGGCGGGCACGTACGGCGACACGTCTCCGCCGAGCGTCGCCACCTGCCGGATGAGCGAACTCGAGACGTGGGCACGCGACGCCTCGGGCAGCAGGAACACCGTCTCGACGTCGGCGAGGTGCCGGTTCATGATCGCCATCGGGGTCTCGTACGCGACGTCCTCGCCCGAGCGGACGCCCTTCACCAGGACCGTCGCGCCGACCTGCCGGCAGTAGTCGACGAGGAGCCCGGCGGTCCACTCCCCGACCCGGATGTTCGCCGGCGCATCGGTCTCGGCCAACGACTCCTCGATCAGCCGGACACGATCGACGGCGTCGAACATCGCGGTCTTCTTGTCGGGGTTGTGCACGACGAGGACGTGGACCTCGTCGAAGAGTCCTGCCGCCCGACCGATCACGTCGAGGTGCCCGAGGGTCACGGGGTCGAAGGAGCCGGGGACGACCGCGATCTGCGTCATACCCGCGACGATACCTGCCCCACCGCCGGTTCAGTTCTTGCCGAGGAAGGCCGCGTCGGACTCGTCCAGACGCCGGGCGAGGGCGTCTCGGAGCTCGGGCTGCCCGTCGAGCGTCGGGTCGATCCCGAGCAGTCGTTCGGCTTCTTCCCGCGCGTCGACGATGATGTCGGCGTCCCGCACGACCCGGAGCAGGTTGAGGGACGACCGGCCGCCGGACTGGCGCTCCCCCAGCACGTCGCCTTCGCGGCGCAGCTCGAGGTCCACGCGGGCGAGCTCGAAGCCGTCGTCGGACCCTTCCACCGCGTCGACCCGCTCGCGCGAGGTGGTCTCGAGCTCGGCGGTGGTGACGAGCAGGCACACGCCCGCGTACTGCCCACGACCGATGCGTCCGCGCAGCTGGTGGAGCTGGGAGACGCCGAACCGGTCGGCGTCGAGGATCGCCATCATCGACGCGTTCGGCACGTCGACGCCGACCTCGATCACGGTGGTCGCGACCAGGACGTCGATCTGGCCGGCCGCGAACGCCGTCATCACACGGTCCTTCTCGTCGCCGGACATCCGGCCGTGCAGGACCTCGATCCGGCGGCCGTCGAGGACCGGCATCGTGCGCATCCGTTCCGCCGTCGCGAGCACCGTGGCAGGCGCACGCTTCGGTGTGTCGTCATCCGCGTCGACTTCCGGCTCGCCGTCGTCCTCGGCGTGGGCGTCGTCGATCGCCGGGCAGACCACGAAGGCCTGCCGACCGGCGCCGAGTTCCTCGGCCATGCGGGTCCAGATCCGCGACTCCCATCCGGGGTGCTCGGCGAGCCCCACCGTGAAGGTCTCCACCCCCGCGCGGCCAGACGGCATGCCGGCGATCGTGGAGACGTCGAGGTCGCCGAAGACGGTCATCGCGACGGTGCGCGGGATCGGCGTGGCGGTGAGGACGAGCACGTGCGGCGGCCGCTCGCCCTTGGTGCGGAGGGCCTCACGCTGCTCGACACCGAACCGGTGCTGCTCGTCGACGACCACGAGGCCGAGCTCGGCGAAGTCCACCTTGTCGCCGAGCAGCGCGTGCGTGCCGACGACGAGCCGGGAGCTGCCGGACGCCGCCGCGAGGAGCGCACGACGGCGTTCGTCGGTGGACTGCGACCCGGTGAGGATGACCGGCCGGAGTTCGGCGGCGAGGTCGGGGCCGAGGAACTTCACGATCGACCGCAGGTGCTGCGCCGCCAGGACCTCGGTCGGGGCGATGAGTGCCGACTGCCCACCGGACTCCGCGACCGTCAGCATCGCGCGGATGGCGACGAGGGTCTTGCCGGAGCCGACCTCGCCCTGGACCAGACGGTGCATCGGCCACGACTCCGTCAGGTCGTGCGCGATCTCGTCGCCGACGGCGCGCTGGTCGTCCGTCAGGGTGAACGGCAGCGTCGCGTCGAAGCGCTCGAGGATCCCACCAGGTGACGCGGTCCGCGGGGTCGAGGCGGTCGCACGTGCGGCGATGCGGCGCTGCACCAGGGCGGTCTGCAGCACGAACGCCTCTCGGTAGCGGAGGGCGTCCTGCGCACGCTTGAAGTCGGACACCTTCTCCGGCCGGTGCAGCAGTTCGAGCGCGCGGCGGAACGGCACCAGGTCGAGCCGGGTCCTGACGCCGGACGGGATCGGGTCGGCGATGTCCGGCAGGGTGTCGAGCACCACCGCCATGGCCTTCGCGATCTGCCAGGAGGACAGCGACGCGGTGGCCGGGTAGATCGGGATCGGCTGCCGGGAGAACCGGATCGCTTCCTCGGACCCGGGGTCGGCGGTCGCACGGGGGTCGTCCGCGTCGAAGAGTTCGTAGTCGGGGTGCGCGAGCTGCCGGGCGCCGCGGTAGTCGCCGACCTTGCCCGCGAAGATCCCGCGGGCGCCGACGACGAGGTCCTTCGTCCGCCACCCCTGGTTGAAGAACGTCAGCGTCAGCAGGCCCTTGCCGTCGCCGATCTTCGCTTCGAGGATGGAGCCCCTGCGCTGGCGCATCGTGCGTTCGCGGACGTCGACGACCTCGGCGACGATCGTCACCGATTCCCCGATCGCGAGCGAGTCGAGCGCCGTCAGGGCACCGCGCTCGGCGTAGCGACGCGGAGCGTGCTCGAGGAACTCCCCCACCGTGCGGTACCCGAACGCCTTCTCGACCGCCTTGGCCGTGCGGCCGCCGAGCACGTTCGCGAGCTTCGTGTCCAGCGGCGCCGGACCCCACTGCAGGTCGGACGGGGCGGCCGGCGCGGCGGATCCTGAGGTGACCACACGGCAACGGTACCCGGCACGACCGACGTGCACCGAGCCTCCAGGACGACCTGTGGAGAACGTCGGAACGCGACTTGGTGGCCGCTACGGTTGCAGCATGACCCGCATCATCGCCGGCGCCGCCGGTTCCACGACGCTCCGGGTGCCGAAGTCGGGCACCCGACCGACGAGCGACCGGGTGCGCGAAGCACTGTTCTCCTCGCTCGAGTCGCGCGGGCTCGTCGACGACACCGCCGTGGCCGACCTCTACGCGGGAACGGGTGCGCTCGGGCTCGAAGCCGCGTCGCGCGGTGCGGTCGAGGTGGTCCTGGTGGACCGGGCTGCTGCTGCCGCGATGGTCTGTCGCGAGAACGCGCGCACCGTGCAGCAGCGGGTCCCCGGTGTCCGCATCGACGTGCACGCGCAGCCGGCCCTGGGGTTCCTCCGCGGGACCGTCCGGACGTTCGACCTGGTGTTCATCGACCCGCCGTACGACGTCACGGAGTCCGAGATCGCCGAGGTGCTCGACGCGCTCGTCCCCCGGCTGACGCGCGACGCCGTCGTGATCGTCGAACGCAGCAAGCGGTCCCCGGAACCGACGTGGCCCGCCGGGCTCGAGCCGTTCAGCAAGCGCAGCTACGGCGAGACCGTCGCGTGGGAGGCCGTGGTCGCCACCGCCTGACGCTGCCGGCGGGCGGCGCTGCCGACTCGGAACGACACCGCCGTTGTCGTACGACAGCGATCCTGTCGCTCCTTCCACGCGCAACAGTTGCGTGCGCCGGGCAACGACACCATCGACGTCGTACGACAGCGACTCTGTCGTTCCTTGCACGCGCAACCACCTCGCGCCGCCCGCGCACCGCCCCGAGCGCAAGCGCCCGCGCGCGCGCTCAGCCCGCGGCGCCGTCCCAGTCCGCGTACGGGTCCCACCCGGTCGTCGGGACGCCGACACCGTCGCGCACGAGGTCGGCCGCACCGCGCTCCCGCACGACACCGATCCGCCGGAACCCCCCGGGCAACACGGCGTCTGCCGGGAACGTCGCGAGCAGCCCGTGGTCCTCGCCCCCGTGCAACGCCACGTCGTCGAGCGCCGCGGAGATCTCCAGCGTCACCCGACTCGACCGTGCAAGCCGCCCGGCGTCGATCGCGAGCCCGTCCGACAGGTCGAGCATCGCCGTCGCACCGGCAGCGGCGGCGAGCGGCCCGTCGGCGACCGGCGGCACCGGTCGGCGCTGGCGCCCGACGTCCGGGTCCTCGTCGAGTCCGGTGGCGACCACCGCGGCCCGCGACGGCTCACCGTGCGCGTCGACACCGGACCGGAACAGCCGAGCGAGCCCCCGCGCCGCGCGACCGAGCTCACCCGAGACGGCCAGCACGTCGCCGACGCGCGCTCCCGACCGCAACACCGGAGCACGGTCCTGCAGGTCGCCGAAGGCGGTCACGGCGACCGTGAACGCCGACGACGTGGACAGGTCTCCCCCGACGACCCCGCACCCGGGAGCGAGCGCGTCGACCGCGAGCCGGAACCCGTCGGCGATGCCCTCGAGCACCGCGACGGGCGTGTCATGCGGTGCGGCGATCGCGACGACCAGTCCAGAGGGCACCGCACCCATCGCGGCGACGTCCGAGAGGTTCGTCGCCGCGGCCTTCCACCCGACGTCCGACGGCGACGACCACGCCCACCGGAAGTCCGGACCGTGCACCATCATGTCGGTCGTCACGACGAACCGGCCGTCGGGAGCCGCCACCACCGCGCAGTCGTCCCCCGGCCCGACGAGCGGCGACCCCTGCGGCAGCCGCGACGTCACCCGGTCGAGCACGACGAGTTCACCGAGCTCCCCGACGGTCGGTCCGGTCCAGGGCTCGTCCTTCACGTCCACACGAGAACGGTAGCCTGGACTCTCGATGGACACTGTGCGCCGCCCCCTGCGGATCCTCGCCGGACTCGGCGTCGTGGTCGCCCTCGCCGCCGGACTGACCGGGTGCACGAACGCCGTCACGATGACCGCCGCTCCGTCGGCGAACGCCGCCGCGTGTGCAGCGGCCCAGGTCCGCCTGCCGGACACGGTCGACACGAAGTACCAGCTCCGCAACACCAACGCGCAGTCCACCGCCGCGTGGGGCCAGCCCTCGGCGGCGCTCTACCACTGCGGTGTCGCGGTCCCGACGGTCTCCGACCTGCCGTGCTTCTCGAAGGGGTCGGTCGACTGGATCCGCGACGACGAGGGGAAGCAGATCGTCTACACGACGTTCGGGCGGGACCCCGCGGTGCAGGTCGTCATCGACTCGACGAAGACCACGGACCAGGTCCTGCAGGACATCGGCAACGCCGTCGAGACGCTGCCGAAGGACGGGCACGAGTGCCTCGACCCGTCCGACGTGCAGGGCTGACGCGACCCGCGACCGGTCCGTCCCGGGGCGCGCTGATGCCCCGGACGGTCCGAGACCGTGTCAGCGAACGGCGGCGCGACCCAGCTCGATGAGTTCGGCGACGAGCTCCGGGTAGCTGACCCCGGTGGCCGCCCAGCAGCGTGGGTACATCGAGAACGGGGTGAAGCCCGGCATCGTGTTGACCTCGTTCACGACGAAGCCGTCGTCGGTCAGGAAGCAGTCCACGCGGGCGAGTCCGGAGCCGCCGATCGCCTCGAAGGCGCGGGCACCGATCGAGCGGATCTCGTCGGTCTCGGCCTCGGTCAGCGGTGCCGGGCAGAGGAGCTGCTCGTCCCCGCCGAGGTACTTCGCGGCGAAGTCGTAGAAGCCGTCCTCGGCGACGACGATCTCGCCGGGCAGGCTCGTGCGCGGCGTGCCGTCTCGACCCTCGAGGACGGCGACCTCGACCTCCCGCCCGACGACGCGGGGTTCGACGATGACCTTGCTGTCGTGCTCGAACGCCAGGTGCATGGCCGCTGCCAGCTGCTCGGGCCCGTCGACCCGGGACACGCCCATGCTCGAACCGGCCCGGGCGGGCTTCACGAAGAGCGGCCAGCCGTGCGCCGCGATCGTCTCGGCGACCCCGAGCTCGTCGGCCTGCCACTGTCGGCGGAGCACCGTCGTCCACGGGGCCACGCGGAGCCCGGCGTGCTCGAGGACGGCCTTCGCGACGTGCTTGTCCATCGCGAGCGCACTCGCCAGGACGCCGTCCCCGGCGTACGGCAGCCCGGCGATCTCGAGCATGCCCTGCACGGTGCCGTCCTCGCCGAACGGACCGTGCAGGATCGGGAAGACGATGTCGACGGGGATCGTGGAGACAGAGCCGTCCTGGTGCTCGACGGTCAGCTGCCGCGGCTCGGCGGCGCTCGGGAACCGGACGCGCGTGCCGTTGTCCGGCACCGTCGGCAGGTGCTCGCCGACGAGGGCCCACTGCGCCGGGTCGTCCGGCTGCAGCGTGAAGGCACCGTCCTTGGTGATGCCGACCGGGACGATCTCGTACGCGGTGCGGTCGATCACGTCCATGATCCCGCCGGCGGTCACACAGCTGATCTCGTGTTCGCTCGACCGGCCGCCGAACAGGACGACGACGGTGGTGCTGCTGGTGGTCATGGGCGCTCCCGATTGCAGAGTGGCCGGACCGGTCACTCGCCCTGGGGCTCGTCGGTCTCGGTGAGGTGCGGCGCGATGTTGCGCGGATCGAGCCTACCGGCGAGGACCTCGCCGACCTGCCCGACGATGGGCATGTCGACGCCGTTCGCCCGCGCGAGTTCGAGGATCGGCGCGACGGACGCCAGCCCTTCCGCGGTCTGGTTCATCTGCCGGACGACCTCGTCGAAGCGGTACCCCTGGCCGAGCAGGCGCCCGGCGGTGTTGTTCCGCGACAGCGGCGACTGGCAGGTCGCGATGAGGTCGCCCAGCCCCGCGAGACCGGACAGCGTCGAGGGCTGGGCGCCGAGCGACACGGCGAACTCCGTCATCTCCGCGAGCCCGCGCGTGATGATCGACGCCTTCGTGTTCTCGCCGTAGCCGACGCCGTCCACGATGCCGATCGCGACGGCGATGAGGTTCTTCAGCACGCCGCCGAACTCGGTGCCGATGACGTCCGTGTTGATGAACGACCGGAAGTAGGGGTTCGTCGCGACCGCGGCGACCGCACTGGCGGTGTCGGCACTCGTCGAGGACACCACGGCCGCGGTCGGCTGCCGTCGCGCGATCTCGAGCGCCAGGTTCGGACCACTGGCCACCGCGATGCGGTCCTGGTCGATCTCGAGTCCCTGGAGCAGGACCTCGCTCATCCGGAGACCGGTGGCCTTCTCCACGCCCTTCATCAGGCTGACGACGGGGACGTCGGCCGGGAGGAGTTCGCGGATGGCCTCGAGGTTCGACCGCAGCGTCTGCGACGGCACGGAGACGTAGACCTGTTGCGCGCCCTGCAACACGGCGGCCAACGAGGTCGACGCGGTCAGCGTGCGCGGCAGGTTGATGCCGGGCAGGTAGTCCGAGTTGCGCTTGGTCTCGGTGATCTCCCGGGCGACCTCGGGTCGACGGGCCCAGACGACGGTCTCGGCGCCGCCCTCCGCGAGGACCTTCGCGAACGTGGTCCCCCAGCTGCCGGCACCGATGACCGCCACGCGGGGCTTGTCCGTGGACTGCATGACGACGCGGATCGCGGCGGTGTCGACCGCGCCACGTGCGGCAGCCGTGGGATCCGGGTGGTCGTCGTGCGGGCGGAGGCCTGGTGCTCCCGAGGAGCTCGCGTCACTCAAACTTGCCGGTTTCCTTCTGGTTGTTGGCGGACGGGTCCCAGCGGGCTGCCGGTGCCCGTTCGCCGCGGAGCTGCTCGACGAGCTCGGTGATCCGGTCCATCAGGAGCGCGGTCGCCTCGATGAGCATCTGCTGGTCGATCGGACGGCCGCGGTAGGCCGAGAGGTCCACCGGGTCGCCGAAGACGATGTCGACACGGGACGGCGGGAACAGCCGGAGCTTGTTCGAGTACCGCGCCATGATCTGCTGCGTCCCCCAGTGCGCCATCGGGATGAGCGGCACGTCGTTCTCGAGCGCGATCCGCACCGCGCCGGTCTTGCCGCGCATCGGCCACAGGTCGGGATCGCGCGTGAGCGTCCCCTCGGGGTAGACGATCACCGCACCACCGCTCTCCACCAGAGAGCGCCCGCCACCGAGCGGGTCGCTGATGCGGGTCCGCCCGGAACGCTCGACGGGGATCTGCCCCATGCCGCTCATGAGCTTGCCGAGCACCGGGACGCGGAACAGCGACGCCTTCGCCAGGAAGCGGGGCTGCCGGCGGCTGAGGTAGACCGCGGTGCCCACGACGAGCGGGTCGATGTTCGTGTAGTGGTTCGGGGCGAGCACGAAGGCGCCGTCGGCCGGCAGGCGGTTCGCGCCGTGCCAGTGGTAGCGCGCGGTGAACCGGAACGTCGGGATGACGAACAGCGCGGTGATCCGGAACGCCAGGTTCAGGTCGCCGCGCTTCCACCGACGGCCGGGGTTCGGCAGGCCGGTGGTCACACGGTCGAGGTCGCGGCCGGGCGTGCCGTCGGGCACGCCGCGGTGGTCGTCAGCCATCTCAGGCCCTGTGCTCATCCCGCAAAATCGAAGTCCGCCCCGAGCTTGCGCAGCTTCGGGATGAAGTGCTCGTACCCGCGGCTGATGATGCCGACGTTCGTGATGTGCGACTCCCCCTCGGCGGTCAGTGCCGCGATGAGGTGGCTGAAGCCGCCACGGAGGTCCGGGACGCGCACGTTCGCGCCGTGCAGCTTCGTCGGGCCGGTGATCACCGCTGCCTGCTCGAAGGGACGACGGGCGACCCGGCGGTCGTGCCCGGGGAGCCCTTCCTTGTGCACGACGATGTCGGCGCCCATCTCGTTGAGCGCCTCGGTGAAGCCGAAGCGGTTCTCGTAGACGGTCTCGTGCACGATGCTCTGGCCGTCGGCCTGGGTCAGCGCGACGACGAGCGGCTGCTGCCAGTCCGTCATGAAGCCGGGGTGCACGTCGGTCTCGATGACGACGGGCTTCAGGACCTCGAGCTCCCGGTAGAACCGGATGCCGTCCTCCTGGATGTCGAACCCGCCGCCGACCTTCCGGAAGACGTTGAGGAACGTCATGAGCTCCTGCTGCTTCGCACCCTCGACGAAGATGTCGCCGTTGGTCGCGAGTGCGGCGGAGGCCCAGCTCGCTGCCTCGTTGCGGTCGTTGATCGCGCGGTGGGTGTAGCCACGGAGCGACTCGACGCCCTCGATGAAGATCGTGCGGCTCGGCTCGACCGTGATGATCGCGCCCATCTTCTGCAGGATCGCGATGAGGTCCATGATCTCGGGCTCGATCGCGGCGTTCCGGAGCTCGGTCGTGCCGTCGGCGAGCACCGACGACAGCAGGACCTGCTCGGTCGCACCGACGCTCGGGTACGGCAGCTCGATGTTCGCGCCCTTGAGGCCGTTCGGCGCCGTGATGTGGATGCCGGAGACCTGCTTGTCGACGACCGCACCCATGGCGCGCAGCGCGTCGAGGTGGAAGTCGATCGGACGGTCGCCGATGCGGCAGCCACCGAGGTCGGGGATGAACGCCTCGCCGAGCTTGTGCAGCAGCGGGCCGCAGAACAGGATCGGGATGCGGCTCGACCCGGCGTGCGCGTCGATCTCGGCGAAGTGCGCCGACTCGACGTTCGACGGGTCGAGGATGAGCTCGCCTCGTGCAGGATCCGTGATGCGCACACCGTGCACCTCGAGCAGCGCGCGGACGACCTTGACGTCGGAGATGTCCGGGACGTCCTTGAGGATCGACGGGGTGTCGCCGAGCAGGGAGGCCACCATGGCCTTCGTCGCGAGGTTCTTCGCGCCGCGGACCTCGATGCGTCCGACCAGCGGCTTGCCGCCGCGGATGACGATCTCGTCCGACTTTAACCCGACGCGTGCCCCAGCTGCTGCTGCGTCCTGTACGAGAGAGTTCACTACTTCACCGGCAATGTTTTCGGCCGCCAGTTTCCACGGCGGGATTCGAACTCCGTGATCGAGGTCTCGTCACGGAGGGTGAGCCCGATGTCGTCGAGCCCTTCCATCAACCGCCAACGAGTGTAAGCGTCGATCTCGAATGCCACGTCCACATCGCCCAGCGACACGCGCTGCGCCGCCAGGTCCACGGTCGCCTCGATGCCCGGGTTCGCCTCGATGGCGGCCCACAGGCGCTCGACTTCCGGTTCGGTCACGATTGCGGTGACCAGGCCCTGCTTGCCCGCGTTGCCCTTGAAGATGTCCGCGAACCGGGGCGAGATGACGACCCGGAAGCCGAAGTCGCGGAGGGCCCAGACGGCGTGCTCGCGCGACGACCCGGTGCCGAAGTCGGGACCGGCGACGAGCACCTTCGCGCGGTCGAATGGTTCCTGGTTCAGCACGAACGACGGGTCCTGGCGCCACCCGGAGAACAGCGCGTCCTCGAAGCCGGTCTTCGTGACGCGCTTGAGGTACACGGCGGGGATGATCTGGTCGGTGTCGACGTTCGACCGCTTCAGCGGTGCGGCGATCCCGGTGACGGTGCCGATCTTCTCCATCAGACTGCCCCTTCCAGAGCGGTTGCTGCTTCGGTTTCCAGGTCCCACGGACTCGACAGCGTCCCGCGCACGGCGGTGGCGGCCGCGACGAGCGGCGACACGAGGTGGGTTCGGCCGCCCTTGCCCTGGCGTCCCTCGAAGTTGCGGTTCGAGGTCGACGCGCAGCGCTCCCCCGGCGCGAGCTGGTCGGGGTTCATGCCGAGGCACATCGAGCAACCGGCGAAGCGCCATTCGGCCCCGAAGTCGGTGAACACCTTGTCGAGCCCCTCGGCCTCGGCCTCGAGCCGGACCCGTGCGGAGCCGGGCACCACCATGACACGGACGCCCTCGGCCTTGGTGCGCCCCTTGATGACGGACGCGAACGCGCGGAGGTCCTCGATGCGCGAGTTCGTGCAGGAGCCCATGAAGACCGCGTCGACGGCGATGTCCTTCATCGGCGTGCCCGCGGTGATGTCCATGTACTCCAGCGCGCGCTGTGCCGCTGCCTGGTCGTTGGGGTCGGTGTAGTCGGCGGGGTCCGGCACGGACTCGGAGAGCGAGACACCCTGGCCCGGGTTCGTCCCCCAGGTGACGAAGGGCTCGAGCGCGTCGGCGTCGATGAACACCTCGGCGTCGAACACCGCGTCGTCGTCGGTGTTCAGCGTGTCCCAGTACGCGACGGCCTCGTCCCAGTCGGCACCGGTCGGGGCGTGGTCGCGGCCCTGCACGTAGTCGTAGGTGGTCTGGTCGGGCCCGACCATGCCGGCACGGGCACCCGCTTCGATCGACATGTTGCAGATCGTCATGCGCCCCTCCATCGAGAGCGCCCGGATCGCCGAACCGCGGTACTCGAGCACGTAGCCCTGTCCGCCGCCGGTACCGATCTTCGCGATGACCGCGAGGATTATGTCCTTCGCCGTGACGCCGGGGCGCAGGGTGCCCTCGACGGTGATGGCCATCGTCTTGAAGGGCTTCAGCGGCAGCGTCTGCGTGGCGAGCACGTGCTCGACCTCGCTCGTCCCGATGCCGAACGCCATCGCGCCGAACGCACCGTGCGTCGAGGTGTGCGAGTCGCCGCAGACCACGGTGATGCCCGGCATCGTCAGACCGAGCTGCGGGCCCACGACGTGCACGATGCCCTGCTCCTTGTCGCCGAGCGAGTGCAGGCGGACGCCGAACTCCTCGCAGTTGCGGCGGAGCGTCTCGATCTGGGTGCGGCTCGTCGGGTCGGCGATGGGCCGGTCGATCGCGAGCGTCGGGGTGTTGTGGTCCTCCGTCGCGATCGTCAGGTCGAGGCGGCGCACCGGGCGGCCGGCCTGGCGGAGACCGTCGAACGCCTGAGGGCTCGTGACCTCGTGCACGAGGTGGAGGTCGATGTAGAGGAGGTCGGGGTTGCCGTCCTTGCCCTTGACCACGACGTGGTCGTCCCAGACCTTCTCGGCGAGTGTCCTACCCATGACCTCGACCCTTCCGTTCGCATCGGTTCGATGCCGCTGACGCGGCGCGATCCGGCGAGTCTAGCACTGGTATACCAACGCGTCCGACGCCGGTGCAGCCCGCATCGCGGCCGGTTTCCGGCCGGACTGGAGGCTCGACTCGCGTTCTCCGACACCTGTCGCGGTGGGAGAATGGCCGGGACATGACGACTCCGACGCACTCCGCCCGCACGGTCAACCTCGAGGGCGCGACGCGCGCCGCGATCGCGGGCGCCGCTCCCCTCGCACTGCTCATCGCCCTCGGGATGCCGGGGTACGCAGCCTTCGCGATGTTCGCGGGGTTCACCGCGATCTTCGGTGCCACGGAGCCGTACCGGCAGCGCGCCGTGACCACGGGAATCGCAGGGGGACTGCAGGCCCTGTGCATGTTCGCAGGGATCGCGGTCTCGATCGTCGGTGCGCCCCTCTGGTTGCAGGCCGTCGGGCTGGTCGTCGTGCTCGTCGTCGCGGTCTGCACCTTGAGCACGCTCCGGTCGATCCCGGCGCAGCCGATCTTCCCGACGTTCGCGTTCCTGGTGTCCTCGCTCGTGCCGCTGCGGCCGTCTGACCTGCCGCTCGTCGCGACGATCATCGTGTGCTCCGTCGCGTGGGCGTGGCTCGTCGCGATGTCCGGGTTCGTCATCCGCCGCGTGTGGCATCCGCGCGCGCCGCACCGCTTCCGGCCGCTCGCGCCGATGAAGGAACGGGGCTTCGGGATCCTCAGCACCCCCGCACTGTGGGAGACCGTCGCGCTCAACGTCGTCGGGGCCCTGGTCGCCGGCGCGATCGCGGAGACCATCCCAGGGCTCGGGCACCCGTACTGGGCGGTCATCGCCGTCGTGTCGACGCTCCCGGCCATCCGGCAACGGCACACCGTCCTCCGGGCGTTCCAGCGCTTCATCGGCACGATCGGGGGCACGGTGATCGCGGTCGGGATCCTGCTCCTCGAACCCGGAGCGTGGTGGATCGTGCTCATCGCGGTCGTCGGACAGTTCTTCGCGGAGATCTTCGTCGCGCGGAACTACGCGGTCTGCCTGCTGTTCCTCACGCCGCTCGCGCTCGCGGTGTCCTGGTTGAGCCTCCCCGAGGCACCGGAGCTCCTCGCCCTGGACCGCGTCGCACAGACGACGCTCGGAGCACTGGTGAGCGTCGCGCTGCTGTTCGTCGGACGCGCGATCGAACGCCGCCGCGGTCGAGCCCTCGGTGCGACGACCTCGATCCGCACGGTCTGACCGGGCGGACCCGTCGGCGGCTGTCGGCGGCGCCCGGCAGGATCGACACATGGACGACTACCGACTCGTCGCCGGGCCGCCGCCGCTCGACGACTACCTCCGCCTCCGCCGCGACTCCGGACTGACCCCGGTCCGGGCCGACCAGGGCGCCGGCGCGATCAGCGGGAGCTGGTCAGCCTGCCACGTGGTCGACGCGGCTGGCACGCCGGTCGCGATGGGTCGCGTGCTGGGCGACGGCGGCTGGTACTTCCGCATCGCGGACGTCGCCACCGATCCGGCGCACCAGCGGCGCGGTCTCGGTCGGCGCGTGCTCGAGTGGCTGCTCGCGGACATCCGGTCGCGGGCACCGGAGGGCGCCTACGTGTCGCTCATCGGGGACCCGCCCGGGCAACGGCTGTACCGCTCGCTCGGGCTCGACGACGTCGCGCCGAGCCTCGGGATGGCCGCCGTCCTGCGGTAGCCGGGACAGCCGTCAGTCGGGCTGGACGTCAGTCCGGCTGGACGTTCCAGGAGTCGATGACCGGACGCCCGTGCTCGTACCCCAGCGTGCTGACGGACGCGGTCCCGAGCTTCAGCACGGCACCGTCCTGCGGCGCGAGCCGGATCCACGCGGCGCCGATCGCACGGAGCACGTGCCCGTGGGCGATGAAGACGGCGTCCTGCCCCTCCGCGAGCACCGGACGCGCTCGGTCGAGCACGCGCTCGGCCCGGACACGGACCTCGGCGGCGTTCTCACCCGGTGTGTCCCCTGCGGGCACGCCGTCGGTCCAGAGGTCCCACGGCCCGTGCCGGAGCACCTTGATCTGCGGTGTCGTGAGACCCTCGTACGCGCCGTAGTCCCACTCGTACAGGTCCTCGTCGACCTCGGGGTCCACGCCGATGAGCGCGGCGGTGTCGCGAGCACGCTGCAGCGGGCTCGACAGCGCGAGCGCGAAGTCGCGGTCCGCGAGGTACCGGCCGGCACGCTTCGCCTGCTCGACCCCGTTCTCGGTGAGCGGGATGTCGGTGCGGCCGGTGTGCTGCCCGCTCTTCGACCACTCCGTCTCTCCGTGACGGACGAGGACGAGTTCGCCGGGGCGTTCCGAGGTCATGTGTTCCTTCCGAGCAAGAGGCCGAGCGCGGCTGCGCCGACCGAGACGACGAGCATGCCGAGGCCGTTCAGGACGGCGAGCCGGGTCTTGCCGGATCGGAGGAGCTGCACGGTCTCGACACTCGCCGTCGAGAACGTCGTGTACCCACCCATCATGCCCGTGCCGAGGATGGCGACCGCCGGGAGCGCCAGTGTCCCGGCCTGCCCGAGGCCCGTCAGGAGCCCGAGGACCAGCGATCCGGAGACGTTGATGACGACGGTACCGAGCGGGAAGCCGCTGATCCTGGCCTTCACGAGCCCGTCGAGCAGGAAGCGGAGCGCCGCCCCGACTCCCCCGCTGACGGCGACGAGCAGCAGTTCGAGCGCGCTCACCGGGAGGCCGCCCGTGGGCGCAGCAGCGTCGACACCCAGAGCCCGGCGACCACGGCGAGCAGTCCGAGCAGGACCGTGAGCAGCGCGTACCCGCTCCCAGCGCCCCACCGTCCGTCCCCGAGCAGCTGCGCGGTGTCGTCGGCGAGCGTGCTGTACGTCGTGAACCCGCCGAGCACCCCTGTGCCGACGAAGAGCCGCAGGCGCCGACGCCGACCGACGTCCGGCCCGCGGTGCGCCAACGCCTCGAGCAGCAGCCCGAGGCAGAACGCCCCGACCACGTTGATCGCGAGGATCGTCCAGCTGATCCCGTCCACGGCGGGGACGAGGTCGGCCAGCACGGCGCGGATCGCGGTCCCGATGGCTCCACCGAGCGCCACGACGCCGAGGTACCCCCAGCGGAGGTGCGGCGGGCGGGCGGCGGCCTGGTCGGCTGCGACGTCGGGGTCGATCGGGACGCTGCTCACGCGACAATCTTGGACCACCGCCAGCCGGACGTCCTACGCTCGGGCACAGACGGCACGCGGCCGCATGACGGAGAGGGACGCACATGAGCATCAACGACGACGACATCACCACGGACCCCCAGAGCGCAGGCGAAGGCCCCGCTGACGGCGGCGCCAACCCGAACGGACACGACGGCGGCGCGGACGGCTCCGCAGACGCCGGCGAAGGCCCGGCCGACGGCGGCGCCAACCCGAACGGACACGACGGCGGCGCGGACGGCTCCGCAGACGCCGGCGAAGGCCCGGCCGACGGCGGCGCCAACCCGAACGGACACGACGGCGGCGCGGACGGCTCCGCGTGAGCCGAGGACCGGAGACGACGGAGACGGCGCGCGCCCTCGAGCAGTGCATCGCCGTCCCTGTCGCCCGGTTCGCCGACGAGTACTGGGGCCGCCGCGCGCTCCTGAGCAGCGCCGCTGACCTCGGCTCGACGTTCGACGACCTGTTCTCCACCGAGGCCGCCGACGAGCTGCTCTCGGTCCGAGGACTCCGGACGCCGTTCATCCGGATGGCGAAGGACGGCACCGTGCTCCCGCAGAGCGCCTTCACCGCACCCGGTGGCTACGGCGCCGAGGTCGGCGACCAGGTCAGTTCCGAGAAGGTGCTCGCCGAGTTCGCTGCCGGCTCGACCATCGTCCTGCAGGGCCTCCACCGCACGTGGCCGCCGATCCAGGAGTTCACACGACGCCTCGTCGCGGAGCTCGGGCACCCCGCGCAGGTCAACGCCTACATCACGCCGGCGTCGTCGCGCGGCTTCGACCCGCACTACGACGTGCACGACGTGTTCGTCCTGCAGATCGCCGGGGCGAAGCGCTGGGTGATCCACGAGCCCGTGCACGAGCTCCCGTTCGCCGACGAACCGTGGAGCGACCGACGCGACGAGGTCGCCGCGCGGGCAGCGGGGGCACCCGCGATCGACACCGTGCTCCGTCCTGGTGACGCGCTCTACCTCCCGCGCGGTTGGCTGCACTCGGCGACCGCACTCGGCGGCACGACCATCCACCTGACGATCGGCGTCCCCGCCGTCACCCGGGCCGACCTCGCGCGGGACCTGATCACCCGTGCGCTCCGATCGGACCGACTCCGCGCATCGCTGCCCCTCGGTGTGGACCTCGGCGACCCGGACCAGATCGCGACGGACGTCCGCGCAGCTGCCGAGGACCTCATCGGGTTCCTCGAGTCGGCGTCGGTCGGCTCGGCCGTCGACGAGGTCGCGCACACCGTCGGGTCGCGCTTCCGTCGCTCCACCCGACCGGAGCCGGTCCGCCCGCTGCAGACGGTCGACCTCCTCGGCACGCTCTCGGGCGGCGATCGGGTCCGGTGGCGCGAGGGACTCCGCGCCGACGTCCGCGACGAGGGCGAACGCGTGGCGCTCGTCCTGCCGACGACGACGATCCGCCTGCCGGCATCGTGTGGTCCTGCCCTGCGCGCGCTGCACACCGGAGGGACGCACGCCGTCGGGTCCCTGCCGGGCCTCGACGAGGACGACGCCGTCGTCGTGGTCCGTCGGCTCCTCCGGGAAGGCGTGCTGGTACCGGCGTCGTGAGCGAGTGGCGACGCACGGGTCCGGCTGATCCACGACTCCCCCGCTCGGCCGGTGGGCCGGCGTGCAGCGACCGCTCCCGGTCACGCGACGAGGACCTCACCGCCACCGCGTCCCCCGGTCGCCGCTGGCTGCTCGTCGAGGTCGCGGGTGCGTGGGGCTGGAACGTCTGGGCCGACTCACCCGCACTCCCACCCGAGACCGGCATCGCCCTCGCGCGCCGGGTGCAGCGTGCCGGGATGCGCATCCTCGCGATCCGCCGCCCCGGCCGGTCCCGTGGTGCCGGTCGGTGGCGCTGGGCTGTCGTCGACACCGGGCTCGCGACCGTGCGGTGGGGTGAGGCCGACGGCCCGGACGAACTGCTCTCGCTCCCGCTCGACGGCAGCACCGGAACGCCATCCGACCGGCCCGTCTTCGCCGTGTGCGCCCACGGCCGGCACGACGAGTGCTGTGCCGTGCGCGGACGGTCGGTCGCAGCCAGGCTGGCGGAGGCGTTCCCCGACGAGACCTGGGAGTGCTCGCACCTCGGTGGTGACCGGTTCGCGGCGACGACGATGCTGTTCCCGTACGGCCTCAACCACGGACGCGTCGACGAACTCGATCCCGTCGCGATCGCCGAGGCGTCGACGCACGGGATCGTCGCCCCGGACGGCTTCCGCGGGCGGTCGCTGTACTCCCACGTCGAACAGGCTGCCGTCGCCGCAGCCGCCGCACGCTCCGGAGACCACCGCATCGACGCCTTCCGGCCGCGCGGTGTGCGCGCTCCGGAGACGCTCGACGACCCGGCCGGATGGTCGGTCGAACTCGACTCGGACGCCGAAGCCGTCGTGGTCACCCTCGACCGAGTGCACTCGGACCCGACGTTCTCGACGTGTCGCGCGACGGTCGCCTTGGAGATCCCGCGCTTCGTCGTCCGCGACGTGGCCACCGCGGGGTGACCGGCATGCACGACCGGGCCGGGAACGACGAAGGTCCCCGTCCGTGTGGACGAGGACCTTCGGTTGGTGACCCCAGCGGGATTCGAACCCGCGTTACCGCCGTGAGAGGGCAGCGTACTAGGCCGCTATACGATGGGGCCGCGGCACACGTTGTCGGACTCGGGCTAAGCCACCTGTGGTGACCCCAGCGGGATTCGAACCCGCGTTACCGCCGTGAGAGGGCAGCGTACTAGGCCGCTATACGATGGGGCCGTTCCGACAACTCGACAAGTATGGCACAAGCGGTCCGACCTGCCAAAACGAGGCGTGTCGCCCGGGTGTGCCGTCATGCCGCAGCGTGCATGCACGAGCCGGCCCGAGCCTCCAGTCCGGTCCCCCGCTCAGATCGTGAGCGACTCGCCCGGCTGCAACAGGACGAGCGAACCGGCGGGCTCGACCATCTCGCGGAGCCGGCCGGTGTGCATGCCGTAGCCGATGTCGGAGAGGGTCGCCTCGTGCACGGGGTAGGCGCGTCGGGGTGCGATCGCGGCGACGTAGTCCATCATCTCGGCGACCTTGAGCCACGGGGCGCCCACGGGTGCCGCGAGGACCTCGACGGGGATGCCGGGATCGGTGTAGCTGTCGCCGGGGTAGAACAGCCGCCCGTCCACCATGACGCCGGTGTTGTCGATCACCGGGACGGACGAGTGGATGACGTTGTGCCGGGTGCCGTGGAAGGTCAGCGCGAACGGCCCGACCGAGCGCGAGGACCCGTCCGTGACGACGTCGACCGCGAAGTCCGGCAGCGCGGCAGCGACTCCGGCCGGACCGAACACCACCGCGCCGGGGTTCCGGGACAGGATGCCGGACAGCTGCGCCGGCGTGACGTGGTCGGGGTGCTCGTGGGTGAGCACGACCGCGACGACACCCGTGACCTCGACGTCCCGCGTGAAGTTCCCCGGGTCGATCACCAGCCGGGCCCCGTCGACGTCGACGATCTGGCAGGCGTGCTCGAGCTTCGTGACCTCCATGCTGCCGAGCGTACGCGGGGTGCTGATGTGGTTCCGTTCGCCGGCCCGTCAGGACCGCGGCGGCGCCGTGGACGACCGCACCACGAGCGACGCCGGCGACGGCGGCACCGGACGGACCGCGGCGCCGTCGACCTCGGCGAGCACCGCGCGCGCGGCGAGACGCCCCTGCGCCTCGGGGTCCTGCGTGATCGTCGTCAACCCGACAGCTGCGCCGTACTCGTGCCCATCGATGCCGATCACCGACAGGTCATCCGGCACCGACAGGCCGAACCGAGCCGCGGCGAGCATCACGCCGAGCGCCATCTCGTCCGAGGCGCAGAACACCGCGGTCGGCCGATCGGGACCCGGCCCGAGCAACGACAGGCCGGCGTCCACCCCGCCGGCGAACGAGAACCGTCCGTCCGCGATCCACGACGGCGGCACCGAGAGTCCGGCGCCGTGCATCGCGTCGACGAACCCGTCCCGCCGGCGGTACGGCACCGCGACGTTCATGCCCGCCTCGTCCTGCCCACCGACGTACGCGATCCGCCGGTGCCCGAGCCCGACGAGGTGCTCCGTCGCGATGCCGGCGACCTCGACGTCGTCGATCCCGACGTTCCGGAGCCCGGGAGCCGGCCCGCCGATGACGATGGTGGGCAGCGAGCTCACCTGTAGCTCGCTCCGCTCGGTCTCGTCGAGCACGAGCGACAGCAGCACGAGGGCGTCGACGCGCTGCCGCAGCATCGACCGCCGGAACGCCCGGTCACGGTCTCCCCCTGGGCCGCCGAGGTTGTAGAGCACGAGGTCGTACCCCGCCCGCCGCAGTTCGGCGTCGACCCCGCTGAGCGCCTTGACGTAGAACCAGCGGTCGAACACCGGCACGACGACCCCGACGGCACGCTGCCGCCCGGTGGCGAGTCCGGCCGCCGCCGAGCTCGGGACGTACCCGAGCTCGTCGGCGACCCGGCGCACCTGGTCGATGGTGGTGTCGGCCACGGTCGGGAGGCCGCGCAGGGCGCGGGACACGGTGGCCTTGGACAGCCCGGTGACGGTCGCGATCTCCTGGATCCCCATCGGACACTGCCGGGAGGCCGGTCAACCGTCCGCGCCGTGCGTCGCGTCCCCCGCGTCACGGGTCACGGGCCCGGCACCGGTCCGCGCGACGGCTCGCGTGCGATGCGGACGCGGTGCTCGCTCGTCGAACCCGACGTGCACGTGGTCGCGGAAGACGGTCTCGACGGGCGCGCGGCCACCGGGGACGTGCACCCCGACCGGGTGCTCGTCGCGGCGGAGGACGCGGCCGACGGCCAGGGCCTCTGCGGCCTCCGACCGACGGACCACCCGGACCCGCCAGCGGTCGAGCGCGACGAGCACGAGCACGCACACCCACAGGGTGAGCGCCCAGCCGAGTGCCGGTCGCCCGGTGAACTCGCAGAACACGGTGACGGCGAGGAACGCGACGCCGAAGAAGCCGACGAAGCCCATCGCCTCCTCGATCGGCGCCGACGGTCGACGCGGTGCGCGGTACGCCATGGCGATCAGCCCTTCACGCCGCCGGCGGTGAGGCCGGCCACGATGCGCCGCTGGAAGACGAGCACGAGGATCACGAGCGGGATCGTGACGATCGTCCCCGCTGCCATCACCGCCGTGTAGGGCTCCTGGTGCGGCTGGGTCCCGGCGAACGACGCGATGGCGACGGTGACCGGCTGGGTGGCGTCCGAGGACAGCTGGGACGAGATGAGGTACTCGTTCCAGGACGAGATGAACGCCAGGATCGCGGTGGTGAACACGGCGGGTGCGGCGAGCGGCAGGATGATCCGCCGGAACGCCTGCACGCGGGTGCACCCGTCGATGCGCGCCGCTTCCTCGAGGTCCCACGGCATCTCACGGAAGAACGACGCCAGCGTGTAGACCGTCAGCGGCAGTACGAACGAGATGCTCGGCAGGATGAGCGCCTGGTACGTCCCCATCCACCCGATGTCCGTGAAGAGCTGGAACAGCGGGGAGATGAGCGCGACACCAGGGAACATCGACGCCGCGAGGATCGCGCCGGCGATGAGGGACTTGCCCGTGAACTCCAGCCGGGCCAGCGCGTACGCCGCCGAGGTCCCGACGAGCAGCGCGATGATCGTCACGACGCCGCCGATCAGCAGGCTGTTCAGCAGCGCCCGGCCGAGGTGGTTGCCGAGCTCGGTGGAGAACGCCGTCGCGTAGTTGTCGAGCGTCACGTGCGTCGGCCACGGGGTGGCGTCGAACGTGAACCCGACGTCGCGGAAGCTCGTCACCACCATCCAGTAGAACGGCAGGAGGCACCACACCGCGATGATGATCGCCTGGATCGCGGTGCGGACCCGCGGGCCGGTGTGCCGCTGGACGCGGACGTCGGCGCGGTCGATCGACCGCTCACGCGAACGCGTCGACGACCGGGGACGGTCTGCTGCGAGGGTCACTTGAGTTCACCCTTCTGCTGGGCTGCCTGCGTCTGCACGACGTTCGCACCGAGGAACCGCACGAACAGGAACGCGACGACGAAGATGATGAGGAAGGTGATCGTCGACAGCGCTGAGGCGGAGTTGAACCCCTGCCTGATCTGGTCGACGACGAGGATCGACAGGGTCGTCGTGGCGTTGCCGGAGCCACCGCCGCCGCCGGTGAGGATCGCCGGGAGGTCGTACATGCGCAGCGCGTCGAGCACGCGGAACAGGATCGCGACCATCAGCGCCGGCTTCAGCAGCGGGAGCGTGATGAGCATGAAGCGCTGCACGGTCGAGGCGCCGTCCATCTTGCCGGCCTCGTAGACCTCCTCCGGGATGAGCTGCAGGCCCGCGAGGATGAGCAGCGCCATGAACGGCGTCGTCTTCCAGGTGTCCGCGATGATGACCGCGAACCGGGACGCCCACTCGCCGCTGGTCCAGAGGATCTGGTGGCCGATGACGTGGTTCAGCACGCCGTTCGCGTCGAAGATGAAGTACCAGAGCTTCGCGGTGACGGCGGTCGGGATCGCCCACGGCACCAGGATCGCGGCGCGGACGAGCGCGCGGCCCTTGAAGTTGCGGTTCATGATGATCGCCATCCAGACGCCGATGAGCGTCTCGGCGAGCACGGTGACGACCGTGAAGAAGAACGTGTTGCCGAACGACACCCAGAACTGGGCGCCGAGGCTGCCAGGGGGGCACGTGACGTTGCCGCACTGCTGGCCCAGCCAGTGCACGTAGTTCGTGACGCCAGCGAAGCCGCCCTCGACGAACAGGCCGGTCGCCTTGTCGAGTCCGGCGTCGAGCTGGAACGACTGGATGATCGCGCTGACGACGGGGTAGCCGATGACGACGGCGAGGAGCACGATCGTCGGGCCGATCAGGTACACGGCCCATCGGCCGTGTTCGGCGTTCAGTCCGCCGCGCCGCCGCTTGGGCGGCTCCAGACCCTGGGGGTTCGGGATGGCGGCTGGGATCTCGGTTGCTGCTGACACTGACGGCCTCCTTGCCGGTGTCGGGACGCGAGTAGGGGCGGACGGGAGGCTCGTGGCCAGGCTGCCACGAGCCTCCCGTCCGACGCGGCGCGAGCCGCTAGTTGCTGGTGGTCGCCGCCTTCAGGGCGGCTTCCATGTCCTTCATCGCCTCGTCGACGCTCTTCGAACCCTTGAGCGCCGCGTAGGAGTTGTCCTGGATCGCCTTCGTCACGGCCGGGTAGTACGGCGTGACCGGGCGGGGCTCCGCGCTCTGGATCGACTTCAGCAGGGTGGGCAGGTACGGCAGCTTCGCCGTCAGCTCGGAGTCCGTGTAGAGGTCACCGAGCACCGGGGCGAGCGAGCCCTGGGTCGCGAAGAACTTCTGCGTGTCGCTCGACATCAGGAACTCGAGGAAGTCGTGCGCCGTCGCCTTGTGCTTCGAGTACGCGCTGATCGCGGCGTTGTGACCGCCGAGCGTCGATGCACCGACGCCGTCGGCACCCGGGATCGGGGCGATGCCGAACGTGTCCTTGACCTTCGACGAGCCGTCGGTCTTGGCCAGGCTGTAGACGTACGGCCAGTTGCGGAGGAACAGCAGCTTGCCGTCCTCGAACGCCGTGCGGCCCTGTTCCTCCTGGTAGGTGATCGCCTCGGCCGGGATGTTCCCGTCCTTGAACGCGTCGACCAGGTTCTGCAGACCGGCCTTGGCCTTCGTCGTGTCGACGTCCGGCGTGCCGCTCTTGGAGAGGATCGACCCGCCGGCGCCGTTCACGGCCTCCGAAGCGTTGACGGTGAGTCCCTCGTACTTCGCGAACTGGCCGGCGTAGCAGCCGATGCCGTTGTCCTTGGCGATCTTGCAGTCGTCCATCATCTCCGACCACGTGGTCGGCGGGGTCTTGACGAGGTCCTTGCGGTAGTAGAGCAGCGCGCCGTCGGACGTCTGCGGTGCCGCGTAGAGCGTGTCGTTGTACGTCGCCGTCTTCACGGTGGCGGGCAGCAGCTTCGACGTGTCGACCTTCATCGATCCCGTGAGCGGCGTCAGCCAGCCCTTCGCGGCGAACTCCGCGGTCCACACGACGTCGACGTCGACCACGTCGTAGCCGTCGTCCTTCGCCTGGAAGTGCTGCACGAGGTCGTCGTGCTGCTGGTCGGCCTGGTCGGACTGCTCCTTGAACGTGACCTTCTCGTCCGGGTGCGCCTTGTTCCACTTGGCGATCAGGGGGCGGACCACGTTCGAGTTGTCCTTGCCCTGGACGTACGTGATCGGGCCGCGGCTGTCCTGCCCGCTCTTGGCGTCGTTCGAGGCCGAGCTCCCGCTCGAGCACCCGGCCAGGGCGAGGCCGATCACGGCGACCCCGGCCACTGATGCGAGTCGCACCTTCGCGCGTGTGTTCTTCACAGCGTTGTCTCCTCATCGAGATCACCAGGAGTCGTCGGCTCGGGTACCGGACGACGACCACCTGGAGCAGGCGACGCTGCCTGCTGGGAGTGGAAGCTACGCCCGCGCCCGGCGTTCTGCAACCGGTTGCATCCAACCCGTGACCTGAGCGTGACCTTCGGGCTTCGTGAGACTTCCTGGGTGAGCGCTCACCGACTCGGCGCCGTGGCGACCTGCACCTCGGCGACCCTGGACGACGGGGCGTGCGGTGTTCCGCACGATCCCCGCCACCTCGTTCCCCGGTCGTTGTGACCGGGAGAACGGGTCCGTAGCGTCCGGTGCCATGGCCACCACCTCCGCCGTCACCACGCCGGGCCCCCGTCGCGTCATCAGCGTCGACCTCGACGCTCCGCTGCCGCGACTCGTCGCCGACGAGACCGGCGCATCGGCCCTCGTCATCGGGTACCGCGACGGTCATCCCGTCACGACGCTCGACGTCCTGCTGACCGCCGACCCCGACGACGCGGCACGGGCCCTCGCACCGCTCGTCGACCAGAGCGCGACCGACGGTGCGTACGACAGCCTCGCTCCGGTCTCCGACGACGACCTCCCGATGATCTCCGTCGTCGTCTCCACCGTCGTGGACCGCGTCGAGGACCTCGGCAAGCTGCTCGACGTGCTCGAGCACCTCGACTACCCGCGGCACGAGGTGGTCCTCGTCGACAACCGCGTGCACCTGCCGGACATCGACGCGCTCCCGGCGCTCCTCGACGGTCGCGACGTGCGACTCGTCACCGAGCGCCGTCCAGGGCTCTCCGCCGGCCGGAACGCCGGCGTCGCGGCGGCCACCGGCGAGGTCATCGCGTTCACGGACGACGACGTCCGCGTCGACCCGCAGTGGCTCCGGGCGATCGGCTCGCGGTTCGTGCGCGAGCCCGACCTCGACGCGGTCACCGGTGTGATCCTCCCGGTGGAGCTCTCGACACCGGCGCAGATCTGGTACGAGGCGTACTACGGCGGGTTCAGCGCCGAGCGGACCTTCGCCCCTGTGACGATCGTCCCCGACGACGTCGCCGGTGCCATGCGCCACGCGCGGGTGTCGGCCGTGCGGCCGGACGGCACCGTCAGGAAGCACTTCGCGGTGTACGGCATCGGCGCGTACGGCGCCGGCGCGAACATGGCCTACCGGCGCTCGCTCATCGACGCCGTCGGTGGCTTCGACACGACGCTCGGAGCCGGCTCCCCCGCACGTGGTGGTGAGGACCTCGCGATGTTCATCGAGACGCTCTGGCGCGGTGGCCGCATCGGCTTCGAGCCACACGCCGTCGTCCACCACCGGCACCGCCAGACGATCGAGGACCTCCACAAGCAGCTGCACGGCAACGGCGTCGGCTTCACCGCGCTCATGTGCGCGCTCGCCGCGAAGGACCGGCGTCACCTCGCCGTGCTCGCGCGGCTGATGCCCCTCGCCGCGAAGGTGAAGGCGAAGCAGATGGCGTCACGTCTCGCCGGACGTCGCGATGCGGCGGCTGAGTCCACGAACGAGGCGTCGACGACCCGCATCCCGCGCTCCCTGGCCTACCACGAGCTCAGGGGCTTCCCCGCAGGTCCCGCCGCGTGGCTCCGCAGCCGCCGGCGCTGGCGTGACGTCGAGGCCGGGCGCTTCCGGGCATAGCGGGAGCGCCGCACGGAACGTGCGGGGGCGTCAACGGCGACGCTCCCGCACGGCGGGCTACCCGCGGCGGGCTACCCGCGGCGGGCGCGGAGGCGTCCGAGCACGTACCGCCAGGGGCCGCCGAGCGCTGCGACGAGTTCGACCCGCTTCAGCCCGGCGGTCGCCGCGCGGAACTCGTCGTCGACGGGCCATCCGGCGGTCGCGGACACGGCGGTCGACACCTGGTCGGCGCCACCCTGCCCCAGCGCCCCGAGCTGGCGGAGCGCCCCGACGGCCCGACGCAGCACGGCGAGCGCGGTCCGCGGCCGGGTCATCAGCTTCGCGACCCACGCCCCGAGACCCGTGCCGTAGCCGAGCGCCTGCCCGCGCAGGGCCTCGCGGTCCGAGCGGTGCTTGTGCCAGACGAACGCGGACGGCTCGACGGCGAGCGCGCCACCCGACAGCAGCACGCGGGTGAACAGGTCGGGGTCCTCCCCCGCGCGGGACGGGGTCCCCGGGCCGAGGGCGACGTCGAAGCCGCCGAGCGCCAGGGCCGCGGAGCGCCGGAGGGACATGTTTGCGCCGGTGCCGAACGCACCGACCGAGAACGGGAACAGCGGCAGGTCCGCCGGCGGCGCCGAGGTCCGGAACACCCGGCGGTCGAGGTTCCGCGCCCACGTGACGCGCTCGTCGAAGTACCGCTGGGTCGGGTTCCGGAGCTCCCCGCTCGGGACGAGCCCGGTGACGCAGACGACGTCGTCGTCCCGGTCGTAGGCGGCGGCGAGCGCCGCGAGCCAGTGGGTGTCGACGACCACGTCGTCGTCGACGAAGGCGACCACGGCTCCGGACGCGAGGGCGAGACCGGCGTTCCGTGCGCGGGAGACGCCGGGTCGGGCCTCCAGGACGTACCGGAGCCTGGCGTCCGCGAACGACGCGACCACGTCGCGGGTCGCGGAGGTGGTGGGCGCGTTGTCGACGACGAGCACCTCGAAGTCGTCGTACGCCGAGGCGAGCACCGAGGCGACGCAGCGGCGCACGTCCTCGGGGCGGTCGCGCGTGCCGATGACGACCGACATGCGTCCGGTGGCCGGTCCCGCGGGCACGGCTGGGAGGCTCGTGGCACGCAGCGCACGCAGGGCCGGCCCCAGCTCGGCTGGCTCCACGTCCCCGCTGGCGTCGACCGCGACGTCGACGAAGCCGGCGATCTCACGGCCGTCGCGGACGAGCAGGCGCGCGCGGCGGAAGCCCTCGGCGCCGGCGAGTTCGACGACGGCCGCGGCGAGCGCCTCCCGCCGGTCGACGGAGCCGACCCATGCTGCTCCGGCCCACGTGGGGGCATCGGGCGAGGGCATCGCGGGCGTGAGCGTGAGCACGCTGGACCTGGTCGCCTGGGGTGCGGTCATGCTCCCGATGGTCGGGTGCGGCCGTGGCGTGGTCAACGCGGGTCCGTACCCGTTGCGGCGACGGTCGTCCCTCTTGCGGTTTGCCGCCATCAGGAGCCGTGCTGCCCGTAGGATCGGGGACACGACCCGGCGGCAGCACGCCGGGCACGAGGAGGACGCATGCCGCTGGGCCCCACGACCGAGCTCGGCGGTCCGTTCCTCGTCGTCGACACCGGTGACCACGTCGTGTGCGTCTGCGGCCACGAGCAGGTCGCGCACGAGCACTACCGACCCGGCACCGACTGCGCCCTCTGCGACTGCCCGAAGTTCCGCCGGAAACGCTGATCCGACGCCGGTGGTGCGGAAAACCGCCGCTTCCCCGCAGAGGGGTCATGGCCGCCTTGTCGGTGCTGGAGCGGCGCGGTTAGCGTCGCGTCCATGGCCACCCCCTCCGCCGCACTCGCGTGCATCGTCCTCGCTCACGAGGACCCTGTGCACGTGCGCCGGCTCATCGAGTCGCTCGACCCGTTCCCGGTGTTCCTGCACTGCGACGCGCGGACCTCGGAGTCGGTGTTCAGGGCGATGACCGACGGGCTCCCCGATCGTGTCCGGCTGCTGCCGCGGATCCGGACCGGTTGGGCGAAGTGGGAGAACGTCGAGGCAGAGGTCTCCGGGTACCGGGCAGCACTCGCCGACACCGACGCGTCGCACGTGGCGGTGCTCACCGGAAGTGACTACCCGCTGGCGAACGCGACCGAGATCGCGGCGCTCCTCGCGGCGCACCGTGAGGAGTCCTTCGTCGCCGTGCACCCGCTGCCGTACGAGGCGTGGGGACGCGACGGTGGCCGGGCACGGCTCCGGTTCCCGCACTGGGCGTGGCGGAAGCACATGGTGCGGCTGCCGATCCCACGCCGGTTGCCCCGCGGTGTCGTGCCGGCCGGGGGCTCGCAGCTGAAGGTCCTCGCGCGACACCACGCCGCTTCGGTCGTCGACGCGGTCGACCGTCGCCCCGACCTCGTGCGGTTCTGGCGACGGACGTGGATCGCCGACGAGACGTTCGTGCCGACGGTGCTGCGGTCCCCCGCCCTGACGCCGGGGTTCGCCGAGCAGCACGTCCCGCACGCGCTGTGGTGGATCGGGTGGGACGGCAGCGCGATGAAGAGCCCACCGTGGCTGACGACCGCCGACGCCGGACGGCTGCTCGAACGCCGGACGTTCCCCGGCGGACTCCCGCACGTGTTCGCCCGGAAGTTCTCGACCGAGCAGAGCTCCGACCTGCTCGACGTCGTCGACGGCGCGTTCGAACTGCGCCGATCGACCGGGGCACCGAGGGAGGTCACGGCGTGACGTCTCCGACGCAACCCGTCACGCCGGTGCCGGAGTCCGTCGACACGGGGTCCGTCGCCGTCCGCAAGGGCGCCAACGTCCTGTTCGGCCGCGGCCTGCTGTACGTCGTCGTGTGGTCGATGCAGCTCGTCGTGTCGTCGCTCATCTCCCCGGTGCTCGCACACCTCATGCCGCCGGCGGAGTTCGGCGTGCTCGCGTCGGCGATCGCGCTCTACCAGGCGCTCGTCGTGCTCGCGGTCGCCGGCATCGACCAGGCGTCCGTGCTGCAGCGCGCCGAGGACGGCGACGACCGGAAGGCCCGCGGACTCCTGGCCGTCGGCATGGTCACCGCGAGCATCGTCACGGTCCTCGCGCTCACGACGATCCCGGTGTGGGGCGACGCGTCCGGCTTCATCGGCGAACACCCGCTGCTGCTCGTCGCGGTGCTCTGGACCGGACCGGCGGCGATCGTGCAGATCTCGTTGGCGCTCCTCGTCGCGCAGGACCGCATCAGGGTGTTCGCGGTGACGAGCCTGCTGTCGTCGATCGGCGGTTCGATCATCGGGCTCGGCCTCCTGACGTTCGTGCGAGCCGACGCCACGACGTACGCGTGGGGCGGCGTCGTCGCGCAGGCGGTGGCGATGGGCATCGGCATCGCCGCGACCCGTCCTCGGTTCGCCGGCCTGCTCGACCGGAGGACCATCGCCAGGGCGTTCCGGCTCGGCATCCCGATCGCGCTCGGCAACCTGTCCTACTTCGTGCTGAACGCCGGTGACCGGATCGTGGTGCAGCGGTTGCTGGGCCCCGACGAGGTGGCGCGGTACCAGATCGCCTACGTCGTCGGGTCGGCGGTCGTCCTGCTGCTGACCTTCACGAACCAGGCGTGGGCGCCGCACTTCGCGGCCCTCCGCGACGCCGTCGCCCGCCGACGCCTCGCGATGCACTCCCGTGACGAGCTGTACCTGCTGCTGGCGCCGGTGCTCCTCGCCGTGACCCTGGTGTCACCGCTGGCGCTGCCGATCCTGGCCCCGGCGTCGTACCGCGTGCAGGAACTCACCGTCGTCGTGTTCGTCGTCGCGATCACCGCGTTCCCCGTCGTCGCGAGCGGTGCGACCGGCCGGCTGCTCCTCGTCGAGCGACGCGGAGTCGCCGTCGGAGTGATCGCGGCGATCGCGGCCGCGGTGAACATCGGCGCGAACCTGGTCCTCGTCCCGCTCCTCGGCATCGCGGGCGCCGCGGTCGCGACCGTCGTCGCGTACGTGGTCCTGGCCGCACTGCAGCTGGCGGCGCTCCCCGACCGCCGCGACTGGCGTGGACCGAGAGCACGCGTCGTCCTCACGGTCGCCGCAGCGCTCGCCGTGGCCGCCGTGTCGGTGTTCGTCCCGCAGGACGTCCTGTGGAACTGGGTCCGCTTCGCCGGCGTGATCGCCTGCGTCCCCTGGTTCTTCCGTCGCCTGCGTCGTGCGCGCGGGGGTGTGGCGTGAGCCGCGGCGCCCGGTCAGGGGCCAGACGCCTCCGCGTCGGTGTGGTGACCAACGGGCTGGCGATCACCGGCGGGGTCGAGCGGTGCGTGCTCGAGGACACCCGCGAGCTCGTGCACGCGGGGCACGACGTCGAGATCTGGCACCGGTCCTCCGACCAGGGTGACGACGGGCGCGCACCGTTCGACGCACTCGGAGTCCGGCTCCACGACGCCCGTGACTACCGCTTCGGCGTCACGACCGCGCTCCGTGACGCCGCCCGATTCGCGTGGGAGGGGCTGCGTCTGCGGCGCTCGCACCTCGACGTGCTCTGGCTCAACCGGCCGGAGTTCCTGCCGTGGGGCCGTGTCGTCTCGATGTTCTCCGGCGTCCCCCTCGCCGTGCACCTGCACCACGCGCCGAACTACCGGCGCCTCGGCCCGATCTCCGGAGGGCGCACCCGCTACCTCGCGGTCTCGCAGTCGATGGCACGGGCGTGGTCCGAGGCGGGCATCCCCGCCGCCAGGATCACCGTCGTGCCGAACGGCGTCGACACGTCGACGTTCCCGGCACCGTCCACCGCGGACGTCCGGCACGCGCGTCGGACACTCGGGATCGACAGCGCCACGCCGACGGTGCTGTACTACGGCCGGCTGACGCGCTCGAAGGGCGTCCTGGCCCTCCTGGAGGCATGGGGCCGCGTCCTCGCGACGGCTCGGGCCCGGCAGCCGGTGACGGTCCCCGCCGCGGCCGGGTCCGCGCGCCGGCAGCCGCTCCTCGTGCTCGCAGGCGCGCTGTACCCGGACGACGCGGACGACGTCCGTCGTGCGGTCGATGCGCTCCCCACGGGCTCGGTGCTCGTGCTGCCGGAGCGGGACGACGTCGTCCCGCTGCTGCACGCCGCCGACCTGGTGGTCGCGCCGTCGATCGAGCCGGAGGGCTTCGGCCGTGTCGTCGTCGAGGCGATGTCGACGGGTCGTCCCGTGGTCGCCGCTGCAGGTGGCGGCACCGGCGAGATCCTGTCCGGCGAGTGGGCGAGGTTCACCGTGGACCCGACGGACACCGAGGCGCTCGCCCGGACGGTGCTCGACGCCCTCGACGAGACCGTGCACGACCCGTCGCTCGGTGTCCGCTGCCGGGCGTGGGTCCAGGAACACCACGGCCGCGCGCCGCACGTCGCCGGGCTCCTCCGCGCACTGCTCGAGCACGCAAGGAGCTGAGGCTCAGCCGGCTCGCGAGGCGGCCGCGTCGCCCTGCGTGCGCGCGTCACCGACCCAGCTCGGGACGTCCCGAGCCGTCACGTCGTCCGGCATGGTCGCCTGGGGCTCCGCACCGGCGGCCGGGACGTCGATCGTGACCCAGTCGATGAGGAGCGATCCCGATGCGCTGCGCGGCGGCCGGCCGTCGTTCGAACCGGCCTGGACCACGAGGTGCATGCGCGCCGTCGGGATGTTCTCGGTGGTGGTGCCGACCACGGTGTCGTCGACGAGGAACGACATCCTGGTCGGTGTCCACTCGATCGTGTACGTGTGCCAGTCCGCCAGCGACGCCCCCGTCTGGTGCTGGATGCACTTCTCGGCGGGGTCCGCGAGGCAGTGCACGTTCAGGCCGGCCGGTGCCCCGAGTGCGCCCTCGGGGAAGTCCACCTCGCCGTCCGCCCACGCGTTGTCGTCGCTCCAGAGCAGCACCGCGACGCCGTAGCCGTCGACCTCGTCGCTCTTCATCCTGACGCTGTACCTGCCGGAGGTCTGTCCACCCCACCGACCGTCGACGAGCGGGACGACGCCGCCGGCGAGGGGCGTCCCGCTGCTCGTCGTCCGCAGTCGCATGTCCAGCACACCATCGTGCGCGGTCAGCGCCGAGGACTGGTATCGCCCGGTGCCCGCCGTGTCCGCGAAGCCGTGGTAGACCGAGAACCGGTCTGCGTAGTCCGCTTCGAACCCGCCGGTGGGTGTCGGCCGGGCGAAGTCCTCGGAGAAGACCCGCTTCCACCCGCTGCCGTCGCCGGTCGGCATGGTCACCCCGCTCGGGTCGGCGACCGCCACGGTGTGCGGCGGGTCGTCGCCGCGGATCGCGACGGTCGCAGATGCCGCGACGACCCCCGCCGCGACGACGAGCGCCCCCGCGACGAGCGCGAGCCGTCGCCACCTGGTGTCGACGGGGGGCCGGTGCCGCGGAACCCCGGCGCCGTGCGACGCGGTGGGGATCACCCGGCCGCCCATGTCCGTATCTCCGAGAGCCCGACGTTCACCGTGCTGTCGGAGACACCGGTCGTGGTGAACCGGACCCACGTCACATTCCTGGCGCTGAAGTCCACGGTGAGCGGGCTGCCGTCGTTCGGCAGGGTCCCGACGGCGACCTGGCTGCCGTCCGAGAACGTCAGCGTCCCGCTGGTGACCTGGTCGGACGCGTTCGGGCGGTCGTCGAGGACGATGCGCTGCAGAGCCACCGACCTGCTCCAGTCGAGCTGGATCCACACACCGGTGCGACCCCACGGCGCGACCCACTCGGCAGCGGCGTTCGCCGGGTAGCCCGACACGACACCGTCCACCGCCTTCGCGACGGTCTGACCGTCGGCGGGGTTGTCCCAGGCCGCGGTCGGCGTCGCGGAACCGGTGACGTCGGTCAGGGTCGGGTCGGTCGGCGTCGTCGGGTCGGTCGGCGTCGTCGGTGTGGACGCGTCGGCCGGCGCGTACGTCCGGATCTCGGCGAGCCCGACGTTCCGCGTCGAGCTGCTGACCGCCGAGACGGTGAACCGCACCCACGTCACCGGGCGAGCGCTGAACGCGACCCGCTGCACCGCGCCGCCGTTGTCGAGTGCGGGCACGCTCACGCTGGATCCGTCCGAGAACGTCAGCGTGCCGCCGGTGACCTGGTCGTCCGGGTTGGGCCGGTCGGAGAGGTCGACCTCGCCGAGCGACGTCGGCGAGCCCCACGCGAGCTGGATCCAGGTGCCGACGCCGCCCCACGGTGCCACCCACTCGGCCGTCGGAGCGTCGGGGTACCCGCTCACCACGCCGTCCACGGCCTTCGCGGCGGTCTGTCCGTCCGCGGGGTTCTCGGCGCTCGCGGTGACGGTCGCGCCCGAGGTGACGTCAGCGCCGCGGGTCCCCGGGTCCGGGTCGCCAGGAGTGGTCGGCACGGTCGATCCCGCGGTGTACTCGCGGCTCAGCCAGGAGCCCTCCGGCCGGGACGAGCACGCCTGCCACGACGCGCACGTCTGACCGTCGTGCTGCGCGTAGGTGAAGAACGCGTCGCCCTTGGCGTCGATCTGGGCCTGCGTGAGGTTCGACGGGAGGTTCGCGATCGGGTAGCCCATGTACCCGGTGAAGGAGTGCGCGGTCGCGTACTGCTGCTGCACGGCATCGGTCAGGTAGGCGACGGTGTGGTGGTCGCTGTGGTCGCCGTCGCCGTAGGTGCCCTTCTGGTCGAGGGTGTGGATGTCCGTCGGCTGGTAGGCCGTCACGACGGCGAGGAGTGTCGCCTCGAGCTGCGCGAGCGTGTACGTCGCCGAGTACGTGGCCCCGGTCAGGGTCCGCATCGTGCTGATGGTGCCCTGGTAGAGCTTCTGCAGGCTCTGCGAACCGTCGGCGGCGAAGCCCGAACCGTCGACGTTGCCGTCGGGCAGCTCCATGAACACCAGGCTGAGTTTCGGGTCGGTCGCGAGCGTCACGGTGCGGAGCGTGCGTCCCGCCGCCGTGGTGGTGCCGTTCGTCCACGTCGAGGCGACACCGGCCATCCGCGCGTAGGACGCCATCACCCCGGCCTCCCGTCCCTTCCAGTAGGACGCGGACATGCCGGCGTCCCCGCCCGTGACCACGACGGAGCGGACGCACCGCCCTGCGTCCATGTCCTTGCGGAGCTCGGTGCCGTCGAAGAGCAGGTCGTCGTCGGCGTGCGCGACGACGGTGAGCACCTTGCCGGCACTGCAGTCGACCGTGGTGGCGGCGTTCGCGGTGCCGCCCGTCGGCGCAACCAGGATCGCGGCGGTCAGGGTGACTGCTGCGACGACGAACGCGACGGTGTACCGCCCCGCACGGCTCCCGGCGCCCGGTTCAGTCCGTCGCATGGATGATGCCTTCCCTCGTCAGCTCGTAGACCGCGGTCGTCCCGGACGACCAGACCCGCTTCCAGTACGGCGACGACGCCATCGCCGCCGCGAGCCGCTGGTAGTCGGCGTCGCTCTGGTAGCCGTACCGCTCGTCGTACGCGCCGAACGGCTCGGCGACGAGCGCGTAGTACTTCGTCGCCGTCCAGTTGCCGACGAGGTCCTTCGTGATGGTCGACACGTCGGCCGCGGCGTCGTACGGCCCCGCCGGGTCGGGGTACGGCCCGAGCGCCTCGCGCGACAGGTAGCCGACGTCGAAGTACCGTGCGCCGGTGTTACTCGGCACCGCATTGGCCGAGCCGGTCAGCAGCAGGACGGACCCCTTCGGGGCGGTGGCGTCGTAGTACTGCGTCGCAGCCGACTGGCTCCTCGTCATCACGCGGTTCCAGTCGAGCGACGTCTGACCGAACGCCCCGATCGCCACCAGCGCGGCGACCCCGGCGGCCGCGACGGCCACCCGCACCGCGGACGGACGCATCGCCGAGGTGACCAAGCCGCCGATCCACGCCAGCCGGCCGCCTGGTCGCGGGACCGCTGCGGCGAGGATCGCGATCCACGGCGTCGCGAAGAGCACCACACGGAAGATGCCTTCCTGCCCGTAGTTCGTCGCGACGAGCAGCGAGATCGGGCTCCCGGCGGCGACGAGGAGTCCCCAGTGCACGCGGTCGCGCCGGAGCAGGACGGTGACGAGCGCGACGAGCCCGAGCACCACGAGCGCCGCGGCGGGGACGTCGAACGCCAGTCGGGTGACGAGCGGCTTCGGGAGCACGGTCATGTCGTGCGTCGGCGGCTGGACGTTGTCGAGCACCCGACCGACCGCGGCGAAGGACAGGAACTTGTCGAGCACGCTGCCGTTCATCACCGCGAAGACGACCGCGGGGACGAGCACGACGACGGGCAGCCACCACGGCCGCACCATGCGGAACACGACGAGCACCACCAGGGCTGCGACGGTGAGGTACGGCGAGATCTGGTGGGTCACGGCGAGCACGACGCTGATCGCGGCGATCGCGGCGATCCTGGTCAGCCCCACCCTGCGGGCGCGGGGCTTCGCTGCGACGTGACCGTCGGGTCCGGTGACGACGGTGGTCCGCAGCTGCCCCGTCGCGAGCACCAGGACCACGATCGACAGCAGCACGCCGGTGGACTGCGGCGAGAAGTAGGTCGTGTTGAGCGACCCGGTCATCGCCGTCAGGAAGGCGGCGATCCACGGACGCCTGGCCCCTGGCAACCAGTGCGCTGCCAGCACCCCGACCGCGATCGTCGTGCTGAACGCCAGCAGGACGGGCACCCACGCGGCGATGAGCATCGCGTTCTGGATGCCACCGACGTCGGCGACCCACGCGCCGCCCGCGAAGAGCCCCGACCAGGTCTGGAAGATGTCGGCTGCTGGGTTCGTCCCGCCGTACTGTCGGATGTACTCGAGGACGCCGACGTGCCGGGCCGCCGCCATGACCGTCGGCATCCCGTACGCGATCGCCTGTGCCAGCTGGACGGCGCCGCCGAGCACGACCACGGGCACGGCCACGCCGCGGCCACGGACGAGGGCGACCACCGCAGCGGCGACGACGAGTGCCATGCCGACGACGAGGCCGGGGCCGAGCGACCCGAAGAGACCAGCGCGGACCGGGTCCCCCATGTGCGTCACCGCCGAGGCGACGACCACCACGAGCCCGGCGACGGACGTGGTGGTCACCGTGGCGGTGGGGGTCCAGCGGACCTGGCGCGGCGCCGCGTGCGCCGCGTACCGCGCGCGGCGGAGGTCGGTGAGGTCGCGCGGCACGGCCACCGCGACGGCGATCGCGGTCAGCACGGTCACCACGACGAACGGGGCCGTCGGGTGCCAGATGTGGAAGGTCGCCATCGTGTACCCGATGCCGATCGTCCCGACGAGGGACGCCGCGACCGCGAACACCGTGAACCGCGCGAGCGGCATCGGGCGGACCAGGAGCAGCGGCGCGACGCCGAGCAGGGCGAAGAGGAACACGCCGATCGCAGCCGCACGCAGATCGGGCAGTCCGGCGAGCGAGCCGACCGCCGCGACGACGAGCGTCAGGACGACGAGCGCCGCCGCCCCGAGACGGGCGCCGGGTCCCATCGCGCCGCTCGGTGCCGGTCGTGCAGGACCAGCGGTCTCGAGACCACGCTGCAGCTCGTGCCGTCCGTGCGCCGTCCGGTCGATCGTCCCGGCGCCGCCGATCCGTTCGCGCAGCGCGAGGAACGGCGCCGTGAACGCCGACCGTCGTTCGACCCCGCGGAGCCGACGCTTCGTCGCGGCGAACTCGGCGTCGACGACGTCGAGCGGTTCGGACGCGGCGGACCCGTCGACGGCACCCGCACGGTCCCCCTGCTCGAGTCCGAGGCGCGCGAAGGCGCTGATGGCCTCGGGAGCAGCGTCGATCGAGGCGGTGAGCGTCTCGCGGTCGAAGGCGTTCTTGGTCATCCAGGCTCCGAGTCCGTGGCCGTTCGCCGCGGCGGCGCGGCGCAACGACGCGACGTCGTCCGCCGACCGCTGCCACGCGATCGCGGCGGGTTCGACCGCGATCGCGGCACCCGCGAACAGCAGTCGTGTGAAGAGGTCGAGGTCGTCCCCGCCGCCGACGCGGGTGCCCGGTCCGAAGGCGGTGTCGAACCCGCCGATCCGGAGGGCCGTCGCGCGGTGCACGGCGAGGTTCGCCCCGGTGCCGTACGCGGACGCGGCGAAGGGGTGCAGGGGGAGGTCGCCCGGGTCGTCGCCGAGCCGCAGGACACGGCGGCGGATCGTCCTGGCCGCCGGGGTGCGCTCGTCGTGCCACCGCTGCGCCGGCGTGCGGAGCTCCGCACTGGGCACGAGGCCGGTCACGCACGCGACGTCGGGGTCCGTGGCGAACGCGGTCCCGAGGGCGTCGAGCCACCCGGCGTCGACGACGGCTCCCTCGTCGACGAACGCGACGACCGCACCGGTCGCCGCGAGCAGGCCGGCGTTCCGCGCTGCGGCGAGCCCGCCGGACGGTGCGGCGATCGTGGTCACCGTGCGGCCGTCGATCGTCACGACGGCGTCGTCACCCGGCTCGGCCGCGTGCGAGACCACGACGACGTCGAAGGACGGGTACCGGCAGGCGAGCACCGAGCGCATCGTCGAGTCCGAAGCACCGTCCGTGCAGAGCACGACGGTGACGGACGGCAGCACCAGACCTGCTGCCGTCGCGGACACCGACGAGACCCGCGCTGCCGGCGCCGGCATCGGCCGGATCGCGCGCTGCAGGGAGCGGACGTCGATCGTCTCGCCGATGCGGCGGCGCTCGGTGATCTCCGCCTCGACGAACCCGAGGGGCTCGCCGTGGTCGCGCACGAGCAGCCGGGCACGCCGGTACCCCTCGGCCCCGTCGAGGGCGATGACGTCGCGGTGGCTCGAGGCGTGCACGTCCGCGCGGTCGACCTCGCCGACCCACAGGGCGCCGTCCCACGTGGGGAACAGCGGACCCGTGGTGATCGGCGAGACGACCATCGCCAGGGTCGCACGCGTCACGGTGCACCCACCGGCTGCACGGCGACGGGGGCGGGTGCGGGCGACGCCACGACGACGCCGCCGAGGAACCGGCCGACGGCGTAGCCGGTCACGGTGCCGAGCACGCACGAGACGATCGCAACCGCACGGGTCCCGCCGCCTCGCCCGAGCCGACCGAGTTCACGGAACAGCGCCTTCGGCAGCACCTTCGTCAGGTAGGTCGACTCGCTCGACAGCGAGTCCTTCGCCCCGACACGACGGCTGAGGACCGCCTTCGAGATGCCCTCGTAGTAGCTCCGGCGCCGCACGTACCGCATCGCGACGCGATCAGGGGACACACGGTGCGAGACGTTCGACCGCGGCTCGAAGCGGATCCTCGCGGTCGGGTCGGCCTGCGCGATCCGGATGCAGAGCTCCGTCTCCTCGCACCCGAGCGGCTGGTTGCCGACCCGGCCGATCCCGGACCGGAACCCGCCGGCGGCGAGGAGCACGTCACGGCGGAACGCCATGCTCGAGCCGATCACGTTGCGGACGTCGCCCGGTTCGGTGGGCAGTCCGGTGTAGCTGCAGCCGACGATCCACAGGAGCTCGTCGGGGTAGGGACCCGCACCGGTCGCGGTCGGCCACGACGGGGTCGCCCGACCACCGACGCCGACGACGGACGGCCGCGAGAGCGCCTCGACGAGGTGGGCCAGCCAGTCGTCGTCGGCGGTCGCGTCGTCGTCGAGGAACGCAACGACGTCCGACTCGGCGAGCGCCACGCCGGTGTTCCGCGCGCCGGACAGGCCGCGGTCCTCGGCGTTCTCGACGACCAGCAGCTCCGGCCAGCGAGCCGTCGCACGCAGGAACAGCTCGGGCTCGTGGTCGATGACGACGACCACCTCGGTGGCGTTCGGCTGTCGCTTCGCGGACTCGACCGAGTCCTGCAGGTCGCCCCAGCGCTGCTGCGTGTACGCGCAGATGACGACCGCGACCGTCGGGACGCTCACGCGGCTTCCTCGTCCAGTGCCGGCACCGCGGTCGGGACGACGCGGGGCGTGACCGGGGTGAGGCGCGCGCTCGCCTGGGCGTCGGCGGCACGTCGGCGCTCGTGCATGATCGACTTCAGGACACGGATGCCGTCCGTGACGGCGTTCAGGTTGCTGGCGCCGTGCACACGGAGCTTCTCGTGGCTCGGGACCTCGGAGATCGCCAGGTCCGCTGCTGACCAGCGGCAGGTCAGGACGGTCTCGATCTCGAACCCGTCGCCCCACAGCATCGAACCGTCGGACGGCTGCGGGAGCGTCGAGGACAGCAGGCCGATCTTCGGCAGCGCGTCCGCCCAGAAGGCGTTGTAGCCGTAGCAGAGGTCGCTGTACCTGGTGCCGAGCAGCAGGTTGCAGAGCAGGTTCAGCCCGCGGTTCCCGAGGCTCCTGACGATCGTGATGTCGTCGCTGCCACCGCCGAGGGCGTATCGGGTGCCCTTGGCGACGTCCGCGCCGGCGACGAGGGCGTCGACGAAGCGCGGGATCTCGTCGGGGTCCGCCGAGCAGTCGGCGTCGAACATGACGACGACGTCGCCGGTGACGGCCTCGAACCCGCAGGCGAGCGCGTTGCCCTTGCCCTTCCGGGTCTGCTGCACGACCTTGATCGCCGGCATCAGCCGCTGCGCGGTCGCGATGGTGTCGTCGACGGAGTTGCCGTCGACCAGGATCACCTCGTACACCGGCGGGAGCTTCGGGAGGATGATCTCGAGGTTCCTCGCTTCGTTGCGTGCGGGGATGACGACCGAGACGCGAGGGTCCAGGGGTCGGATCGTGCTGGCGGACATGGTGCTCCTGTCGGGTTCAGGGCTGCAATCGGGAAGACCGTCACGGCGACGGTCGTTGGTCCTCGGGGTACGCGAGGACAGGACGCGGGTACGTCAGCTGCGGTGCGCGGCGGTGAGGGTGCACCGTCGTTCCCGTCGGGAGCGGGGGTACGCCGTTCCCTGGGGATTCCCACCTTCGTCGGGGTGGGGAGGCCGGTCAATGCGATCGGTGATCCGTTGCGGGGCCCCGGGTGCGGATACGGAAACCCGCAAGCGGGCTGCGGTGGGTCGTCGGGTCGCCCCAACAGACGGACGGGAGGCTCGTGGCGGGGTCGCCACGAGCCTCCCGTCCGTCTGTTGGGGCCGTCAGGGCCGGGTCGGGTCCGTCCCGAGGGCGGCGCGGAGCTCCGCCGCGAGCTCCGCGACGTGCGGTTCGCGCAGGATCGACGTGTGTTCAGCCTGGATGTGCACCGTGCGGTTGTCCCCGCGGAGCACCGAGGACCAGCGCTCGACGTCCGGGTTGTCCTCCGCGAGCACGAAGGTCGACCGCCCGTGGAAGGGCGTCGGCGTGTGCCGGCGCACGATCATCTCGGCGTGGTCGAACATCGCGTCGAAGTCCTTCTGCCCGCCGTAGCGCAGCACCCCGGCGCCGTAGGCCCGTGCACGACGCACGAAGAGGTCCCCGTACGGCACGCCGGACGGCAGCACGCGCTTCACGGCGCGGTCGAGTCCGTGTCGGAGCGCGCGGACGGCGGCGTTCCGCGGCTCACGGGGCTGCATCCTGGCGAAGTTCAGCTGCGCTGCCTCGGTCCGGGTGCGCGGCAGGTACGAGTCGAGCAGTGCGAGGTGTTCGATCTCCTCCCCTGCCTCGGTGAGGAGCCGTGCCACCTCGAGTCCGACGATGCCACCGAGCGAGTGGCCCACGATGATGTACGGGCCGCGCGGCTGCACGATGCGCATCAGCGCGATGTACCGCCGGGCGCTCTGCTCGATGCTCCAGTCCGGGATCGCGCGCCGCTCCAGGCCGTGCTGCTGGATCGCGTAGACGTCGTGCTCCGGCAGGTACCGGGAGAGCGGCAGGAACGTCAGGCCGAGCGCGCCGCCGCCGGACAGGCAGAACACCGGCGGGCGTCCAGGGGTCCGCGCCTCGGACACCTTGACGATGTCCGGATGGCTCGGCAGCGCGCTGGCACCCGAGCGGACGTGTCGTGCGAAGGTGCGCAGGGTGGGGTGCTCGAGCAGCTCGGACGCGCGCATGTCGACGCCGAGCCGGGCGTGCACGATCGCGAGCATCTCCTCGGCGGACAGCGAGTCGCCGCCGAGTGCGGAGAAGTCCTCGTCGAGGTGCACACCGCGGAGGCCGAGGACCTCCGCCCAGATCTGCCCCACGACGAGTTCCCACTGGTCGTACTCGCCCTCCACCATCTCGGTCTCGATCGACGGCGCGCCGGGGAGCAGCCCGCGGTCGACCTTGCCGCGCTCGTTGCGCGGCAGCTCGGGCATCGGGACGATCGACGCCGGCACCATGTACTCGGGCAGCCGATCACGGAGCGCACGGCGGATCGCCGCGGGTGCCGGGGTTCGACGTCCAGGTCGACCGACGACGTAGGCGACGAGGCGGGTGACGGCCGGCGGCTCGACGAGTGCGGTGACGACGACGTCGTGCACGTCGTCGACGGCGCGGAGCGCTGCCTCGACCTCGCTCGGTTCGACGAGGTACCCGCGGACCTTCACGGCGTCGTCGGAGCGGCCGAGGAGCACCAGGCTGCCGTCGGCCTCGAGCTTCGCGAGGTCGCCCTGTCGCCACGTCGGCGTGCCGTCGTCCGTCGCGCCGAGGCGTTCGGCGGTCTTGTCCGGTGCACCCCAGTACCCGGCGGAGAGTCCGTCGGACTCGATCACGAGCTCGCCGGTCTCGCCGAGGTCGGCCGGGGTGCCGTCCTCGCGGACGATCCTGGCGGTCTTGCCGGGGAGCGGGAACCCGGCGGGGATCACGCCGGGGGCGACGTCGTCGCCCGGGGCGACCGAGCAGTACGCGACGCACCCCATCTCACTCGCGCCGAAGCCGTTCCAGATCACCGTCCCGGCGTCGAGCACCGGGCGCGCGGCGATGACGTCCGTGCCGGTGATCGGTTCGCCCACGGTCATCAGGAGGCGGAACGGGAGCCGTGCGCCGCCGGGCACCGCCTGCTTCGTCTGGACGATGGACCGGAGGAGGTGCGGGGTGCAGACGAGCACGTTCACGTCCTCCACCGGCATCCGCTCGAGGAGTCGGTCGGTGCCGAGGTCCCGCGGGTCGAGGAGCACGATGGCCCCGCCGTTCAGCAGGGTGTCGAAGGCCATGAGGTAGCCGGCGGCGAAGGACAGCGGGAGCACGAGGCCCATCCGGTCCCCCGGTCGGAGCCCGAGCGCGACGGCGTCCTGCTCTGCGTTCTGCAGCTGCTGCCGGTGGGTCATCGCGACGCCCTTCGGCATGCCGGTCGACCCGGAGGTGAAGACCAGCACGAGGGGGTCCGTCCCGCGCCGCTCCTGTTCGGCGATCGCGGTGCTCCGCGCCACCGCATCGGCGCTGGCCGTGCGGTCCGCGGCGTCCGCCGAGGCGTCGAGCAGTGCGTCCAGGTCGTGGACCGTCCCGGCATCGCCGAGGACCGAGGCGGCGAGGTCCGCGTGCTCGGTGTCCGCGAGGACCTCCGAGACGCCCGCGAGCTCGACCACGTGGCGCAACCGGGCCTCCGGCAGGTGGTCGTCGAGGATTACCACGACGCGGTTCGCCATCGTCAGCGCCAGGATCGCCAGGACGGCCTCGGTCGTCTGACCGGCCATGACGCCGACGGGGACGGGAGCACCGCCGGGGACCGCCCCGACGCCGGCACCGGTCCGGTCGTCCGGGTGCAACCGCTCGGCGAGCACCGCTGCGAGCGACGACGCGAGCGCGTCCGCCTCGGCGAACGTGCACGCGCGGCCGTTGCCGGCGAGGGCCGGTTCGTCCGGGTACGCGGTGACGACGCGTGCCCAGCGCTCGAGGACCGAGTGGTCGTCCGCGGCGGGGACCACGGCGGTGTGGTCCCAACGGTGGTGGAGCAATGCGTCGGTGGACGTCATGGCAGTTCCCCTGGATCGTCTGCTGACCGCCCGTCCGGTACGGCCACTCGGACAGTAAGTCGACGAGTGGTCCCCGTTCCAGGGGTGACGACGGCGGGTGCGGACATCCTGCGGTTCCGCGCATCCTTGCGGGTTCCACTGAACGTGCTGGGAACGGCGCACGAAAACGGCCCCCGGGACATCCCGGGGGCCGTTCTCACATCTGCTGGGGTACCTGGACTCGAACCAAGAACGACGGTACCAGAAACCGCTGTGTTGCCAATTACACCATACCCCAAAAGACCTGTCGGTCTTCCGTCCCCGTTGTCCGGGGCACGGTCATCTACTGTACAGCATCCCGGAGGTCCGCAAGACCACCGACGAGGTCGCGGTGCACCGCGGCGGCGGTCGTCGCACCGTGCCCGGCGGCGACGATGAGCTGCTCGGGCCCGGGCGGGGTCACGTCGCCGACGGCGTACAGCCCGGGGACCGTCGTGCGTCCGACGCGGTCGACCACCACGAGTCCCTCGGCGTCGCGGTCGAGTGCCGCGTCGACCCAGCCCAGGTCGACGTGCCACGTCGGCCGGACGAACCCGCCCGTGCGCGGCTCCACGTGGCCGTCTGCGAGGCGCACGCCGGTCATCCCGGACCGGTCTCCCTCCAGGTCGGCAACGGGCCGCTCGTCGATCCGCACGCCCGCGTCGGCCAGCCGTCGGCGGCCGTCGGCATCGAGCGGCGCGATCCCGTTCGTGTACACGACGAGGTCGTCCGTCCACGCCCCGATGAGCAGCGCCCGATCGACGACGTCGGCGGTCTCGCACACGAACGCCAGGGGTTCGCCTGACCGCTCGTAGGCATCGCACTCGACGCAGCTGTGCATCGCGGTGCCGTAGAACGCCCGCAGGGACGGCAGCGCCGGGAACTCCTCACGGAGCCCGGTCGCGATGACCACCGTGCGCGCCGTCTCGTCCACCTCGGCGCCGCGCCAGGTCCCGTGCACGCGCCAGCCGCCGCCGTCCGGTGCGACCCGGTCGACGATCGTCTGCACGACCGTGGCCTCTGCGTACTGTTCGACCTCCGCGCGTCCGAGCTTCCGGAGCTCGAGCGGCGACACCCCGTCGCGAGTCAGGAAGCCGTGCGACCGCAGGGTGGCGGCGTTCCGCGGACGGTTCGCGTCGAGCAGCAGCACGGACCGCTTCGCCCGCACCAGGTTGAGCGCGGCACTGAGACCAGCAGGCCCCGCACCGATCACCGCGACGTCGTACACGTCAGCGAGCCGAGAGTGCGCGGAGCCGAGCGAGCGTCGAGTCCTTGCCGAGGATCTCCATCGACTCGAACAGCGGGGGGCTGATCCGACGACCGGAGACCGCGACACGCAGCGGTCCGAACGCCAGGCGCGGCTTCAGGCCGAGACCGTCGATCAGCGCGACGCGGAGCGCACCCTCGATCGCCTCGGTCTGCCAGTCGTCGAGCGGCTCGAGCGCGGCGATGCTCGCGGTGAGGACCTCGGTCGGGTCGCCCTTGAGGCTCGCGAGCGCGTCCTCCTCGACGACCAGGTCGCCGTCCGCGGTGAACAGGAACCCGAGCATCCCCGGGGCCTCGCTGAGCAGCTGCATGCGCTCCTGCACCAACGGCGCCGCGGCCTCGAGCACGTGCTCCTGCTCGGGGGTGGCCGGGTCCGAGAGGTACTCGGTCAGGTACGGCTTCAGCCGGTCCCGGAAGTCCGCCGGCTCGAGCAGGCGGATGTGGTCACCGTTGATCGACTCGGCCTTCTTGTGGTCGAAGCGGGCCGGGTTCGGGTTCACGTCGGCGACGTCGAACGCCTCGACCATCTCGTCGATCGAGAACACGTCGCGGTCGGGACCGATCGACCAACCGAGCAGCGCGAGGTAGTTGATGAGCCCCTCGGGGATCATGCCGTTCGCGCGGTGGTGGAAGAGGTTCGACTCCGGGTCGCGCTTGGAGAGCTTCTTGTTGCCTTCGCCCATCACGTACGGCAGGTGCCCGAAGCGCGGGATGAACTCGGCCATCCCGATCTCGAACAGCGCCTCGTAGAGGGCGATCTGTCGCGGCGTCGACGACAGGATGTCCTCGCCACGGAGCACGTGCGTCACGCCCATGAGCGCGTCGTCGACCGGGTTCGTGAACGTGTACAGCGGCTTGCCGTTCGGACGCACCACCACGAAGTCCGGGAACGTGCCCTGCTTGAACGTGATCTCGCCGCGGACCAGGTCGTCGAAGCTCAGATCCCGGTCCGGCACGCGGAGCCGCAGTGCCGGCGCACGCCCCTGGTCACGGAACGCCTGGCGCTCGTCGTCGGTCAGGTCGCGCTCGTGGTTGTCGTAGCCCTGCTTCGGGTCGCGACCGGCCGCGATGTTCCGCGCCTCCATCTCTTCCGGCGTCACGAAGGACTCGTAGAGGTGGCCGGCGTCCTTGAGCTTCGCGATGGCGTCCTCGTAGACGTCGGACCGCTCGGACTGCCGGTAGGGGCCGTGCGGTCCCCCCACCTCGACGCCTTCGTCCCAGTCGAGCTGCAGCCAGCGCAGCGCCTCGATGATCTGCTGGTACGACTCCTCGCTGTCCCGTGCCGCGTCGGTGTCCTCGATGCGGAACACGAGCTTGCCGCCGCTGTGGCGGGCGTAGGCCCAGTTGAACAGGGCCGTCCGCACGAGGCCGACGTGCGGCGTCCCCGTCGGCGAGGGGCAGAATCGGACGCGGACGTCGGAACCGGTGGCGGTGGTGAATGGCGCAGTCATGACGCCGACGATCCTATCGCGGGCGACCCGGGCGGCGGCGGCCGTGTGGACGGAGTTGAAGCGGTCCTGGAACGTACCGGAAACGCAGAAAACCCCTGACCAGTTCTGGTCAGGGGTTCCCTGGTGTTGCAAAAGAAGTCCGGCGGCGTCCTACTCTCCCACAAGGTCCCCCTTGCAGTACCATCGGCGCTGAGAGGCTTAGCTTCCGGGTTCGGAATGTGACCGGGCGTTTCCCTCTCGCTATGACCACCGGAACACTGTCGACCATGATCTGGTCTCAACATGTTCCTTCAAGCCGTTGCTGAAGTATTCAATTGATTCCCGATCGTCTGTCGGGAACCACAAAGTGGACGCGAGCCCGTGACCCGAAGGCCACGGAAATAATTGTGTTGTCAAGTCTTCGGCTTATTAGTACCGGTCAGCTCCACGGGTCGTTAGTCCCCGCTTCCACATCCGGCCTATCAACCCAGTAGTCTGCTGGGAGCCTCTCACACTCAAGGTGCATGGAAATCTCATCTCGAAGACGGCTTCCCGCTTAGATGCTTTCAGCGGTTATCCGGTCCGAACGTAGCTAATCAGCGGTGCCCTTGGCAGAACAACTGACACACCAGAGGTTCGTCCATCCCGGTCCTCTCGTACTAGGGATAGATCTTCTCAAATTTCCAACGCGCGCAGCGGATAGGGACCGAACTGTCTCACGACGTTCTAAACCCAGCTCGCGTACCGCTTTAATGGGCGAACAGCCCAACCCTTGGGACCTACTCCAGCCCCAGGATGCGACGAGCCGACATCGAGGTGCCAAACCATGCCGTCGATATGGACTCTTGGGCAAGATCAGCCTGTTATCCCCGAGGTACCTTTTATCCGTTGAGCGACAGCGCTTCCACAAGCCACTGCCGGATCACTAGTCCCGACTTTCGTCCCTGCTCGACCTGTCAGTCTCACAGTCAAGCTCCCTTGTGCACTTACACTCGCCACCTGATTGCCAACCAGGTTGAGGGAACCTTTGGGCGCCTCCGTTACTCTTTGGGAGGCAACCGCCCCAGTTAAACTACCCATCAGGCACTGTCCATGAACCCGATCAGGGTCCTACGTTAGACATCCAAAGTGACCAGAGTGGTATTTCAACAATGACTCCACGAACACTAGCGTGCCCGCTTCACAGTCTCCCACCTATCCTACACAAGCCACTCCGAACACCAATACCAAACTGTAGTAAAGGTCACGGGGTCTTTCCGTCCTGCTGCGCGTAACGAGCATCTTTACTCGTAGTGCAATTTCGCCGAGTTCGCGGTTGAGACAGCTGGGAAGTCGTTACGCCATTCGTGCAGGTCGGAACTTACCCGACAAGGAATTTCGCTACCTTAGGATGGTTATAGTTACCACCGCCGTTTACTGGGGCTTAAATTCAGAGCTTCGGCCGAAACCTAACCCCTCCTCTTAACCTTCCAGCACCGGGCAGGCGTCAGTCCGTATACATCGTCTTGCGACTTCGCACGGACCTGTGTTTTTAGTAAACAGTCGCTTCCCACTGGTCTCTGCGGCCTTCAACGCTCACGGAGTACATCCGGTCACGTGTCCGGCCCCCCTTCTCCCGAAGTTACGGGGGCATTTTGCCGAGTTCCTTAACCACGATTCTCTCGATCTCCTTGGTATTCTCTACCTGACCACCTGAGTCGGTTTCGGGTACGGGCGGCTGCAACCTCGCGTCGATGCTTTTCTCGGCAGCATAGGATCACTGATTTCCCCTAACGGGTACGCGTCGGATCTCAGGCGTACAGACGACGGATTTGCCTATCGTCAGCCCTACATCCTTACACCAGGTTCACCTTACGGATACCATCGCCTGGCTCAGCTACCTTCCTGCGTCACACCTGTTCATACGCTAACCGCACCAGCATGGGGTCGAGCGTTAGACCGCACCGCTTCACCCCGAAGGGATCCACTGAATACGGGTTAGGACTCTTAGCACCACTGGATTAGCTTGGGCGGTTGTTCGCCGGTACGGGAATATCAACCCGTTGTCCATCGACTACGCCTGTCGGCCTCGCCTTAGGTCCCGACTTACCCAGGGCGGATTAACCTGGCCCTGGAACCCTTGGTCTTTCGGAGGACGGGTTTCTCACCCGTCTTTCGCTACTCATGCCTGCATTCTCACTCGTGTGGCGTCCACGGCTGGATTACTCCGCCGCTTCACTCGCCACACGACGCTCTCCTACCACTCCGCACGACTGAACCACGAAGGCTTGTCTAACATGCGAAATCTACAACTTCGGCGGTGTGCTTGAGCCCCGTTACATTGTCGGCGCGGAATCACTTGACCAGTGAGCTATTACGCACTCTTTCAAGGGTGGCTGCTTCTAAGCCAACCTCCTGGTTGTCTATGCAACTCCACATCCTTTCCCACTTAGCACACGCTTAGGGGCCTTAGTTGGTAGTCTGGGTTGTTTCCCTCTCGACGATGAAGCTTATCCCCCACCGTCTCACTGCTGCGCTCTCACTCACCGGCATTCGGAGTTTGGCTGACGTCAGTAACCTGTTGAGGCCCATCGGCCATCCAGTAGCTCTACCTCCGGCGAGAAACACGCAACGCTGCACCTAAATGCATTTCGGAGAGAACCAGCTATCACGAAGTTTGATTGGCCTTTCACCCCTATCCACAGCTCATCCCCTCCATTTTCAACTGAAGTGGGTTCGGTCCTCCACGACGTCTTACCGTCGCTTCAACCTGGCCATGGATAGATCACTTCGCTTCGGGTCTAGGACATGCGACTGAATCGCCCTATTCAGACTCGCTTTCGCTACGGCTGCCCCACACGGGTTAACCTCGCCACATATCACTAACTCGCAGGCTCATTCTTCAAAAGGCACGCCGTCACCCCTACAAGGAGGCTCCGACGGTTTGTAAGCAAACGGTTTCAGGTACTATTTCACTCCCCTCCCGGGGTACTTTTCACCTTTCCCTCACGGTACTTGTCCGCTATCGGTCATCTGGGAGTATTTAGGCTTATCAGGTGGTCCTGACAGATTCACACGGGATTTCTCGGGCCCCGTGCTACTTGGGATACACATCCGGCCATAACACCATTTCGTCTACGGGGCTGGCACCCACTACGGCCCGGCTTTCAAACCGGTTCGACTATGATGCGCTGTAACCGCCCCAGTCCGGCAGAACTGAGCGACGTGTCCCACAACCCCGACCATGCAACGCCCGCCGGCTATCACACATGATCGGTTTAGCCTCATCCGCTTTCGCTCGCCACTACTCACGGAATCACATGTTGTTTTCTCTTCCTGTGGGTACTGAGATGTTTCACTTCCCCACGTTCCCTCTACCCGCCCTATATATTCAGGCGGGAGTCACCAGGTCGACAAGTCGCCTGGCGGGGTTTCCCCATTCGGAAATCCTCGGCTCACAGCTCGATTATCAGCTCCCCGAGGCTTATCGCAGATTTCTACGTCCTTCTTCGGCTCCAGATGCCAAGGCATCCACCGTTTGCTCTTAGAAACTTGACCACAAAGATTAAAATTGCGATCGACTCGACAACACGACCACCCCGAAAGGCAGTCATCGTTGCGAGCGATCTAAGATGCTCGCGTCCACTGTGTAGTTCTCAACATACGATCGGCACCACACTCCCCCAGCCATAACAGCTAGCTTCACGTGGCCCATCGAAGAACCATGCGGATCACTCCGCCGGCCCAACCCCCACCACCACTGTCGTGGACGGCAGGAAGCCTGGTCCCTCAGGACCCAACAACGTGCACCAGCCAGCCCGCTCACCCCCGACCCCTTCCAACCAGACCCGAAGACCTGGCGTACTAAGACCGGAAGCCGCGCTCCCGACTGCACTGTCAATGTTCCACCCATGAGCTACCGGCGAGAACGTTCGTCTCGATCCGGCGCCTGGACATCGCAAGCGATGCCAGATGCTCCTTAGAAAGGAGGTGATCCAGCCGCACCTTCCGGTACGGCTACCTTGTTACGACTTAGTCCTAATCACCGATCCCACCTTCGACGGCTCCTTCCACAAGGGTTAGGCCACCGGCTTCGGGTGTTACCGACTTTCATGACTTGACGGGCGGTGTGTACAAGGCCCGGGAACGTATTCACCGCAGCGTTGCTGATCTGCGATTACTAGCGACTCCGACTTCATGAGGTCGAGTTGCAGACCTCAATCCGAACTGAGACCGGCTTTTTGGGATTCGCTCCACCTTACGGTATCGCAGCCCTTTGTACCGGCCATTGTAGCATGCGTGAAGCCCAAGACATAAGGGGCATGATGATTTGACGTCATCCCCACCTTCCTCCGAGTTGACCCCGGCAGTCTCCTATGAGTCCCCGGCATAACCCGCTGGCAACATAGAACGAGGGTTGCGCTCGTTGCGGGACTTAACCCAACATCTCACGACACGAGCTGACGACAACCATGCACCACCTGTACACCGACCACAAGGGGGCGACCATCTCTGGCCGTTTCCGGTGTATGTCAAGCCTTGGTAAGGTTCTTCGCGTTGCATCGAATTAATCCGCATGCTCCGCCGCTTGTGCGGGCCCCCGTCAATTCCTTTGAGTTTTAGCCTTGCGGCCGTACTCCCCAGGCGGGGCGCTTAATGCGTTAGCTACGACACAGAAACCGTGGAAAGGTCCCTACATCTAGCGCCCAACGTTTACGGCATGGACTACCAGGGTATCTAATCCTGTTCGCTCCCCATGCTTTCGCTCCTCAGCGTCAGTTACGGCCCAGAGATCTGCCTTCGCCATCGGTGTTCCTCCTGATATCTGCGCATTCCACCGCTACACCAGGAATTCCAATCTCCCCTACCGCACTCTAGTCTGCCCGTACCCACTGCAAGCCCGAGGTTGAGCCTCGGGATTTCACAGCAGACGCGACAAACCGCCTACGAGCTCTTTACGCCCAATAATTCCGGACAACGCTTGCACCCTACGTATTACCGCGGCTGCTGGCACGTAGTTAGCCGGTGCTTTTTCTGCAGGTACCGTCACTCTCGCTTCTTCCCTACTAAAAGAGGTTTACAACCCGAAGGCCGTCATCCCTCACGCGGCGTTGCTGCATCAGGCTTTCGCCCATTGTGCAATATTCCCCACTGCTGCCTCCCGTAGGAGTCTGGGCCGTGTCTCAGTCCCAGTGTGGCCGGTCACCCTCTCAGGCCGGCTACCCGTCGTCGCCTTGGTGAGCCATTACCTCACCAACAAGCTGATAGGCCGCGAGTCCATCCCCAACCAAAAAATCTTTCCACCACCAGACCATGCGGCCAGTGATCATATCCAGTATTAGACGTCGTTTCCAACGCTTATCCCAGAGTCAGGGGCAGGTTACTCACGTGTTACTCACCCGTTCGCCACTAATCCACCCAGCAAGCTGGGCATCATCGTTCGACTTGCATGTGTTAAGCACGCCGCCAGCGTTCGTCCTGAGCCAGGATCAAACTCTCCGTAAAAAATTACAGACCCAACACCCGAAAGCGTCAGGCCGAGTTGATCTTGACTGTTGACTGTCTACTGACAATCTTCAATCCAAAAGGAATTGTCTCCGACTCGACCAGCAAAACCGGCCGAGCACGGGGTCAATAAATTGGCATTGACAATGTGCACGCTGTTGAGTTCTCAAGGACCAGACGCGCCGAGCTTCTTCTCCCTGGAGGGAATGCCCGCTCGGGCAACTTCGGTACTGTACCACTACTTCAGTGGCGGTCTTTCGACCGGCTTCATTGGAGTGGGTGGTCCCGCTTGAGGTCGGCTCGGCCGGACTGCATCATCGGGGCTTTCGCTCCGGGTGACCGTCTCGGCTTCTCCGCCGCACCTTTGGGGTGACGAGTAAGAACT